>CBDFMQ010000002.1:815000-2960749 GCA_965249725.1 Longimicrobiales bacterium | reverse complement strand
GGACAGCGAGTTCGGGCTGGCCCAGCGGCGGACGGAGCGTGTCGTCGGGGGCCGCGGCGGCGACTACGGCAAATGAGGATTACGCTGAGATCGGCCCCGGAGTTCGTCTCAAGCTCCAGGGTGCTGACGGTTGCGGACGTCGAGGTCGGCTCCCTGGCCGAACAGGTTGGCCAGATCCCCGGCGCTCTGACCTTCCGTGCGCTGCGCTCGGAGCACTGGATCGACGACGCGATGCCCGGCCGCGTCGTGTCGCTCGAGGCGCGGGGCCGGGTGCACGAGTTCTGGGTCTCGCAGCGTCGCGATACGCTGAGGTCCGAGCTGGCCGTATTCCAGTGCGACCCCATCCACACGGTGCTCCGCGACGCCGGTGTGCTGGACTGGCTGTCTTCGGACGGCATGTCGCACGTCAACCTCGGCGGCCCGGACGGCGGCATGAGCTTCCGCAATTTCTGGTGGACGTTCGTGCGACCGTTCCTGCGGCGGCGTGACGTGACCTGGATCGAGCTCGGAACGGTCGAGAGCGACACGCGGCTCCGCCACTCGTGGGAGGGCGTCACCCCCCAGGCCGTCATCGTCGCACTAGCCGTGCAGCTGCGCCACGAATGGCGGTTGCGCCGTGACTCGGCGAACAGCGTCTACCGCCTCGACGTGGGCGCCGAGCTCGGGGCGGACGCGGACGTTGCTGGCGTCGGCGAGGGGCTCAACCTCCTGACGCTCAGGCGCCAGATGGACCGCGAGGATATGGCGACGGTCCTACGACCGATCGGCGTCTTGGAGTCCGGCGCGCCAGCCGACATAAGTCAGGCGCTTTGGGTCGTGACGGCCGTCAGCGGAAACACGATCACTCTGGCACCCCATTCGATGATCGGCGGTGACGGTCCGGTAGCCGAGAACGGCCAGTGGGTGGGCGCCTACCTCGAGGCGACAGACGGCTCCGCCCACGAGATCACGGCCTCGGGCACTCCGCAGGAGCTCACGCTGACGTCCGGAGGCTCCTCGTTCGCCGTGAACGACGAGGTCCGCTTCGTCGCGGACTCCGCCAGCGCGGACCAACTCGAGGTATCGTCGCCGGCCGCGATCGGCACCTACGGCCGCGTCGCCGTCGGGTCGCGGCTTCCGTTCTTCTCGCGGTCGCCGCTCGAGCGTGCCGGCCTCGTTGAGTGGGAGGACGCGCAAAGCGTGATCGGCATCAGGACACGCGAAAAGCTCAGCGATAACCGGCTCACCACTCAAGCCGACGCCGAGGACCACGATGCCCTGTTCGCAGCGACCGAAGGCGCGCTCGTCTTGGCCCACAAGACCAGCTCACCTCAGGAGACCTTCAGCTACTACGTCCTTTCTGGAGACGACCCGTCCAGCGACGGCGACACGAGGCGAGCCTTTACGCTCAGCGCGAACCCCAGTTCGGTCGCGGCGAACCGGGACAGCGGCCATTTGGTCCACCCGGGGATGCCGAGCCCATGGCGCCGCGACGACACCTCGGCCAGTCCGATGCCGATCGTCCTGCGTCGCGACACGCAGACGCGCGCCTACGTAACCAGCGCATCCCGCCCGACCGGCTACGGGTCGTCCGAGGTTATGGGCCTACCGGCCGGCACGCACGTCGAGCCCGGCGACCTGATCTACTCGCTTTCCGGCGATAACTCCTACGACTACCCGTTTTGGGTCCTGGCGCCCGCGACCGCGGACGAGGCCGGAACCCTGACGGTGCGGCGGTTCCGCCACCTGACGAATACGTCCTCGCTGACTCCGGAGGGCACCCGAATCTACCGTCCAACTATAAGCATGGCCGCCTTGAGCCATATCCCGGCGGTACTGGCGGACCATCAGCAGGCCGAGCTGATCCTGCCGTCCGTCCGGCTGGCGCCGCGCACGAGCGCGAGCCTTTACGCTCACCTCCACTTCTCGGCGATGGCGGCGAAACCCCGCTCGTCCGGATGGTCGACGCTTCCGCGGCTATCCCTCTACCGCGGCAACTCGAGCGCCGCCTCGATAGAGGCAACGAACTGGACAGCGACGTCTCCGGGCGAAACCACGGACGAGCGGCTCATCCTGGGACCGCTGGCCATCGCAGAGAGTGGCGAATATCATCTGCGATTTCGGCCAGGAGACGCTTCCTATTACTACTGCCTCTACATCCTCTCGGCGAGTCTCTACGTCGGTGTTGATGTTGCCTCTGGCTCCAATCTGGTGCCCGAGGCCGCAGTGGGCATCCAGCTGGCCAACCTCGAGCTAGGGCGCCGAAAGAGGTGGCGCGCCCGCTACACCTGCTCGCTGCTCGAGCTCGCGGATCAACTCAAGCTCTCCCCGGAAATGATCCGAACGCAGATCGGCTCCAGGGTCCATATCGACTCCCCGGCTCTGGGGATCAATGGCCGCTTCCGAATCATGGGCATCAAGTGGTCGCCGGACTCGCTGCGCTCGGAGGTCGAACTGGAGAGCGTAGCCGAGACCCTGACCGGCCGGCGGGCCGTCGAGAGCGCCCTCTTCGTGCACGAGACCGGCCAGCGTGTGTCGAGCGCTCCCCCGAGGGGCACAGGGTACTATCGTGCCGTCGAGGTCTCGGCCTCGCAGCTCAGTTCGAGCACGCCTATCGACGTCGAGCGGATCACCTGATGCTCGACTTCTATATCAAACTCAATGGCCGCGGACATCGGCGAGCTCAGCTGTGCGCTGATAGAAGGTGTGTCGCTTGGAACGCCCACCTCCGGACGAGAGTTGGCGGGCCTGCCGGGCCGCGTGGGCGTGTCTCCCGACCAAGTATCTACGGGCGTTCCGCGCCGGATTGTTATCCCGCTAGCATTGCGCACCAGTACCGACATCACAGTCCGTCAAGAACGACTCCGACGACTTGTTGGGATGGGTCCGGCGCCCGGGTCTGACAGAGATCGAGCTCGGCACGAGCACCGATCGGGTCTTCTGGGGCCTCCTGCAGGATACCGTGATCGATCCGCGCTGGAAGAGCGTGGCGTGGACCGCCGGTCCGGCCAGGGTCACGCTGGTATTCCTGGTGCCCGCCGGTGTTGCCCACGCGAAGGCGCTCAGCTCAGTAGGGTTGAGCGCGGACACGTGGACGGATCTACAGGGCTTGGGGACCGCGCCGTCCGAGCCCCGGATATTCATCCCTGGCCCGGTCGTGGACCCCGTCCTTGAGGTTGCGCGGCCGGACTGCACCGTGGAGCAAGAACTCACGTTGTCGGGCACCGTCGCAACCGGCGGCTGGTGGGAGGTCGATTCCGCTACGCGGCGTGTGATCGAGCGGGTCGCGACCGGAGAGCGTAGCGACGTTACCGGTGACGTCTACTCGTCCGGGTCGTGGCCTGTCTTCGACCCGTCTTTCGGGACCGAATCACTGGTGCCCATGGCCCGGTTCAAAGCCGGACGAATCATCTCCAACCACACGAGTGTGGCGTACTATAAGGCCAACTGGAGCTAGCATGACTTCCCCCGCACTGGCCCGCCGTACTGCTCACCGGCCCCCACTCCCGTTCGATTTCCGGGCGCATGACTTCGGGTTCATCGGCCCGGAATGGATCGGCCTCGACGGCGACCCGGACGACGACGACAAGATCCGAATCCGGAGCCGGACGAACCATCTCCTGCGGGTCGTACGCTCCGGGGCCGCCGCCGTCACAGCCGACAATGGCGTGGACGTCACCCTGCCGCCGGGGTTTCCACGCCTCGACTCGAACGGCCTACTCTTGGCTGCGTCCGAGACCGAGTACGCGGTGATGGACAGCTGGCCCTGGACGCCCGCCCAGATGATCGGCACCGACGGGTTCACCGTGCTCGTTCGCTTCGTTGAGGGCGGCACGATCAGCGAGGACGGAAGCACTATCGCGTTGTTCAACTTCGGCCAGAGCGGAGCGTCCGACGCTACAGCCCCGTCGTTCGAGATCGTGAAGGGCAGCACGGGCAACCAGATCTATCAGGCGGCGCTCAACCACGCCTCCGGCCAACTCATCACGCCGGACACGGCCTACGCGCAGAGCGACATCTCGCTCGACGACGAGGTGATCCTCTTGGCGGGCGTCGAGCGCGACAATGGCAACCTCGACGTCTTTCTCGATGGTTGGGTGGGCGGGACCCGGCTTACGGGAGCGCCCTTCCTCGCGGGTGCCGCCGCGCGGTCGGTGCCTTCCGAATGGAACGACGAAACCGCTGCACTCAATGCCCGCGATGACGGGACGGAGGTTGGCACCAACACGATCCGGCGGCTCGCCTGGGACCGCGGAGTCCATCAGGGAACCGCGGGACTCGCACACTTCGGAATCACTCTCTCATGAGCAGAGCTAGCGATCCATGACAACGCCACTCGAGACAATCACTCATCTGGGAGAGCAGCCAGTCCACTGGGTCGCGGCCATGTGGCCGGCCGTGCTCGATCAGAACTGGAAGGCGCTCACAGTGATCGGCGGCGTCTTCGTGCTCGGCAACCTCACCTGGGCCGCGCTCGGTGAGCGCTGGCAGTCGTTCGACCGTATCGACCCGATCGAGGACCGGATCGAAGTGCTCGAAGGCGAGAGCCTGATGAGCCGCTCGGATCGTGACGAGCTGCGCATCCGCGTGGGCGGGCTCGAGGGCACGATCGACGAGCTGCAGCCGATGATCTACCGGCTGTTCTGCGACCGCTTCCCCGAGGACTGCGAACTCGGGCCCGCACTGAGGCCGCGGTGACCGGGATACTGCGTGAACCTCCGGTGAACGGTGAGCCCCAGGGCAAGCTGTCCTTCTCGCGCACGCTGCCCTGCTTCTTCGCCGGGATGCTCACGGCCGCATGGGCCGGTGTCGGAGCCTGGATCGTCTGGGCGACTCTTGGCGATCAGACGACCGAGGTATGGCCAAGAGTCGAGGGTTGGCTCGACTGGGGTCGCGACTTCGCGTTCATCACCGTGCTGCCCTATCTCGGCATGCGGCTCGGGCAGATCGGCAGGGGACCCGGCACGTGAGGGTCGTCGTCGAACGCTACGCGCACGGTGAGGACAGCTCGCTCGGTCGAATCCGGGTGCCGGGTGCCCGACGCGCCTTCACGCTCGAGGACGAATGGCGGCCGACCAAGAAGAAGGCCGAGACGCGCATCCCGGCTGGCGTCTACAACGTCGCGCTCCGCACCGTGGGCGGCTTCCATGAGCGCTACGAACGACGGTTCCCCGACATCCACAAGGGCATGCTGTGGCTGCGCTCGGTGCCCGGCTTCGAGCACATCCTGATCCACTGCGGCAACGACGACGACGACACGGCGGGTTGCATCCTGCTCGGCGAAGTGCCCGCCGTACTGCCGGACGGAGAGTTCGAGGTGCTCCGTTCGGGTGACGCCTACCGCAGGGTCTATCCGCCGATGGCCGAGGCCGCTGTGCTCGGCGAACTCGACATCGAGCTCAGAAACAAAGTGGTCACCTGATGCTCCTCCCTCACTGGAGGCTCGTCGCCGTTGGAGCGCTCGCGGCCGCGACCCTGACGCTCTTTGTCTCGTGGCGTACGGGGATCGAGGAAGCCGCCGCCGCTCGGGCGCTCGCCGAGGCCGCCCAGCAACGCCTAGAGCACTCGCTGGACATCGTCGATAGCCTCAGGGCCCATAGCGTCCAGCGCGACTCGCTCGCCGCTCAGATCGAACGCGAACTCGCCTCCGAGCGCGAAAAGAACCAGAGGATCGAGCAGGCCGCGTCAGAATCTGCCCGACAGGCCGAGGCTCAGGTCGCCCTCACGCTCGACTCGCTCAGGGCCGCACCGTCGCCCAGGCTTGTCGATCAGCTGGAAGCTCAGATCGAAGGGGAGCGTGAGGCGCACCGCTCCGTTGTGGCTGCGCTACGGGTTCAGCTCACTACGGCGGACTCCATGACAGTGCTCTGGCGCTCCAGGCACATCGATGCCGTGAGGCTCAGCGACGCCCAGGCCGTGGCGCTCGAAGAAGCCCAGGCGGCCCTCGCCGCACGGACCGCTCAGAACCAGCGAAGCTGGACCGACCCCCTCGTCAGTGCCCTCAAGTATGCCGGCGTGTTCACCGCGGGCTATGCGCTGGCGAGCCGGTGAGGGTGGCGGCCTGAATTCTGCGTGCGTGAGGAACCGAATGGGGTTATTCATGTACGACTGATCCCGGTGTTCAGTGATCTGGAGGGCCGCCGCCCATGTCGTTGGAAACAGAAAAGCAGACCTACGAGGAAAACTTGTCCGAATGGACAGAGCATGAGGGCAAGTATGTACTCATCAAGGACTCCGACGTGGTGGACTTCTTCGACACCTACGCTGATGCCATCAATCAGGGCTACAAGAAGTTTGGCCTAGATCCCTTCTTCGTGAAGAGGGTCCAGAGGGTTGAAATGGTTCAATTCGTCACCCGCCTGGTGGCTCCCTCGGTCGGTTGACCCGGGGTGTCGCACTTCACGCTACAGCTAGATGCAGCAGGCGGCCCCGTCTTGAGTGTGACCATCATCGTTAGCGAAGCGCGCCGAAAAGCTCTGGAGGAAGCCGGTCAGCCAGTGCCGAGCCCTCAGCCGATCCGGGCCCTGGTGGACACTGGGGCGAGCTGCACGTGTGTCGATCCGTCGATTCTCCAGGCCCTCAGTCTAAGCCCGACCGCCGAGGTTCCGGCTCACGTGGCGTCGGATCGAGATGAGCCAGAGTTTCTCGAACAATACGATGTAGGGATCGCGATCCCAGGGGCAAGAAGCCACCACCATCCGCTGGTACATCCGACGGTACCAGTGCTCTCCTCCAAGCTGAGTATCCAGGGGATACAGGCACTAATCGGGCGTGACATTCTCGCCAACTGCGTTCTCATCTACAACGGGACGACGAACTTCTTCACGCTCGCGTTCTAGACCAGCGCACGCCCTGTGGTCGCCACCCAGGACCAGGTGATCCAGGACTACGAGGCTCGCCTACAGGTCGCGCTACAGCCGAACGACACGAGGTGGACGGGTCATCTCGTCAGTGCGGTGAAATACGCTGGCGTGTTCGCGGTTGGGTATGTGATCGCGAGTCGTTAACGGGGCGGGCTACCAGTCCGAGTTCTTCCTGAACTATCGACGGCCTCTTGTCGATGAGCGCAAGAAGCACACGTGCCGCACCACCCGGGCGCCGACGACCCTGCTCCCAATTCTTGAGAGTGCCTAAAGGCACACCGATGGTTCTCGAAAACTCGGGTTGCGTCAGTCCCGTCTTTCTTCGGATCGCCACAGTATCAGGCTCGGGCACCTCAACTTCATACACCTCAAAGCCGTCGCGCTCTCCGTCCAAGTACGCGCGGGTATCCGCGAGCCCAGCCATAACCTTCTCGAATGCACCGCTCATTTTAGCCTCCGGTAATCCATTACTATCTGCTTTGCCGCAGCGATCAGCTCAGCTCGTTCCCTAGCGCTCAGACTTGTTTTCTCATTCTTGGCAAAGACGGTGAGCAAGAACACGGGAATGTCGTCACCGGAAAACAGGAAGACCACACGCGCACCACCGCTCTTCCCGCGCCCTGATCGGGCCATCCGCATTTTCCGGATACCCCCTCCGAGCGAAACGCCCGACTGGGGGTTCCCGGCAACTATCTTCACGACCTCGCTCCGTTCAGCCTCAGACAGAATACCCTTGGCCGCCGTGAGGTATGCGTCGGTCACGTTGTGTCGAGCTTATCCCCGTAGTAGAGGCGGTTCATGGGGTCGTCGAAGCAGAGGGCCGCTGTCATGGCTCGCACGACCAGCCTTCCTCCGGAGGAAGGCACCGACGGAATGTCAGAGTCTGTTCTTTGTGGTGTGACCTATCGTCAAAGACGACGACCGTAAACCGGCATTCGGTTGCCTGCTCGCAGACCTCCAGGTAGTACTGCGGCAATCCCCCCGAGATCTCCGGGATTATTACGTCGTGCTCTCTCTCCCAGGACCCCAATCTAACTGCGGTTGCTGCCGCCGGGACGAGCGTCGCTTCACTGCCTCCGCCTTCTAAGCCGAGATCGTAGGTGCATCGTGAAATGCACGTAGGCTCACCCTCGTCCGCCTTGTACCGGGTTTCGATCTTCGTGAGCTGGACGCGAATCCCCGTCGCAACCTCACGTCCAGTGTTGCGAATGTGGAATCCGTACACCACGGAAGGATTGCTCTGACCGCTAGGGTGTCTCGCCAAGGGTTCCTCCCTAAGCACATGACCGGGTGCTTCGATCGTGAGTCGAGGGCGCATCCACCACTTCCACCCCAGCTTCGCGAAGCTGGTAACCTGCCCGAGCACGAAGCCAAGGACGACATCCATCAAAGCCACCTCTCCGCGACGGACTGGCAAGTCACTGGGCAATCGGGTGGTGCTCTCCCCCCTTCGAACGCCCTCTCACGCACCACCCCGTCCCCATCTCCGTCCCGCATGTACCGATACGCCGGATGCCGCCGCGGTCTCGTGCTCCCCCAGACCTGTCATTCGTTCACCGCTGGGCTCACAGCATCTTCCCAGTCCACATGACCTGGCCCCGCAGCTCGTCCTCGTTGCCGGTTTCTCCACCTAGATCGAGGGGGAAGAATGTGCAAGGACTCCCCGGGGCCGAACCGTGTGCGCCCACCAGACGACGCGGCCTAGGATCCTAGCCCCTTCCCCCCGTCGCCGTCGCCTTCTCGCTCTTCGCCGCGTGACGGGCTTCCATCCACCGGTTGAACCCTGCGTACTCCTCCGCACACGCTTTAGCCTGGACACTCACGGCCGCCCCGAATAAATCACTCGACCGGCAGGAAAAAGGGTTCCCCTGACCGGAGAGCCGCAGCCACCTCGTTCTCGGTCCGAACCATGGGGAGAGCAGATTGCTGCTCTTCTTCCTCATCGGACGCACAGGTGACCGTGATGTGCATCGGCGCATAGAGGCCAAACGTTACAGCGGCGGCGAGCTGGTTCAGGAACGAACGCTGGGTCTCGACACGGGCCACACCGCTGCTGCACTCCTCCTCGACATCCACGACTCCTGGTGGCACGAGTCCGGCGAGGAAGGAGTGGGCCCACGGAACATCAACCTGCTGGGGGGACGGCATACGACCAGTCTCGATCGTCGCGTGATAGCACCCGGGGAGAAAAAGGAGGGCGGTGGTTAGAAAGGCGAGCTTCGTCATTGGATCACCTCCACTGCGTAGTGACTTGTTACGAAGAACCAGAAAAAGACTCGTGGGTAACGCGGGAGGCGAGCCCTCACCCCGTGTCCGTGTGCCCCCACCAGACGACGCGGCCCAGCACCCCGGGCGATCCTCGCCTCACCTTGATCGTCGCATCGACTGTCCAGACCACATCACCTCGCCGCGCAGAATGGCGTCCTCGGGCCATGGGATAGGCGGGTGGGTCTCGTCGTCCACTCCTCGAGGCTCGAGCCCCAGCTGCTCTGCGTCCTTTGGCGCGGCACGTCATCACATCGATCTTATCCCCGTAGTAGAGGTGGTTCATGGGGAAGAGGCGCCCTCCACGCCCTGCGTGTGCTCCTGATCGGCACTATCGCACTGCTTCAGTAGTTCAAGCGTGGTCCCTAAAATTTCTTCCACACCTTACGTACAGAACACACGTAGTCAGCCGGTACATCCGGCGAAAATCGAAGTCCGAAGCACTGTTTCAATTCAGCAATACCAGCGCCTATTCCGGGCACTTCGGTCTTCGTACGAAAAACGAACCTGATCTCCCTTTCGCTCTTGAATATTCGTCTCTTGTTGAAGGGTGGATGCCGTAATCCCTGGTCGTTTCCACCCCTAATATATTCAACCTTGCCGCAAGTAAAATCATTCGCGTCAGGATAAAGTCCCTGCTGGTAGGACCTCTCAAGGTGATCTCTCAGCTTATGGTATCGGATCGTGATTCCGATCCCAAAATCCCCCCCAGTATATTTGTGCGAAAGCAGATGGTCATGGTAAGGCTCGTCCAACTCGGTCCAGCAGGAGACGACCCATCGCGCCCGCATCTTATCTACGTACTCTTTCCAGAGGCCAGCGTCATCAGTGCCTTGGTCCTGTAGGAATGCCTGGACACAGAGATCATAGTCGTCCGGCAATAAACAATCCAACCGATCTTCGAACGCTGTGGCTGTGGCAAAATGAAGGGCCTTCTGCCCAATGAATCGGACGAAGTTGGCGGGCGTGAAGTACCTACATATCAGGGTGTTATCAGCCGGTTCACTTGGACGACGGTAAGAGATGAGACGCACGATCTCTGTATAGATGATGGGTCGCCAATCAGTATTCTCCACACTGGGAGAGACCGTGGCCTTCAGCCAACTCTCAAAATCCGAGGTGTTGATATGGGCATTATTGGGGTCGGCAATGTAGTGGCAGTCCTGTTCGTCTTGCCTTGGAGGTTTGATGTCTTTCATCTCACAGAGAACCGCTCGACACTCCGCGTGATCCCCCATGTCCTCAGGGTTACCGCAGATCCCGCAAGATTCCTCTTCACCAGAAAGCTCTACCCCTCCATCATTCATGCTCCTGTTCTGCTCGATCACAGCCTCCCCCCCGTCCACATCACCTGATCCCTCATCTCACCCTCAATCCGTGTGCGCCCACCAGACCATGCGGCCCATGGTTCGGGAGCTAGTTGATCTCACCGCCACTCACGAATCAGCACATCTAGTCGCTCTTGATCCTGGTTGTCGAAGTCCATGTCGAAGAGCGCCTCTCCATCCGGTCCATCGATCCTGATAACTGTTGCGATAAAGATGGCGTCATCAGGTGTTTCATTCCCCCACTCGCTGAAGGTATTCGGGGATAGCGTCCAGTCGCCGGGTTCTCCTGGCTCGATCCCGCCGGGCAGAGAGAAATTAAACTCTTCGTCGATCCACGGTACCGCGCGACCTGCGCTCACGACCTGCCCGCGGAAGTAGGCTCGAGATACGGCTGACGCGGTACCGTTCCGAAGTGTGAGCCCGATCTTGGGTTCGCTTCCGAAAACACCCTCCTCCTGGTAGAACCGAGCACGGACCACCTCGAACTTGGCCAGCTCAACAGTGGCAGCTTCCGAAGCAGCCTTCTTGACCTCGAGTTCTTCGATCTCCTCCAGCGCAGCTTCGCGGGCTCTCTCTCTCCTCTCCGCCACAATGGAGTCGGACATGGCGAACACATCGGCTGCGGTCTTTCCATCCATGCGCTCACGGACCGTTCGGCTGAGTTGCCCGGGGCTCGCGGCCTCAGCGAATCCTGCTTCTAGCAGGGAAAGGTCACCCAGACCAACCGTTATCACCGCCGTATCGAAAGCGGCGAGTTGAGCCTCGGGCAGCGCTTGCCGAACCCTTTCAAGGGATGCCTCGAACGACTCGTCTGAAGATCCATCGACGGTTGGCGAGCACGCCACAAGCACAAGTGGAACTGCTAAGAAGCTGCTAAGTCGAAGCATGGAATCTCCAGGAGAAGAGGAGTGTTCTTACGATCTCGGGGATGCCACAGAAGACGATCCTCAGCCTCACCTGGATGGTCACAACATCTTCCCGGTCCACATGACCTCGCCGCGTGGCTTGAGCACCCCCCCTGCCGCAATAGAAGAAGAGACTTCCGGGACCTAACTGTTGTCACTCATGTCTCCTCTTCTCGTCTAGGTCGTTCTTGATCCGTCCCAAGAGCCCCTTCACGATGATGTCCAGTTGCTCTCCTTTCTTGTAATCAGCAGGTGCGACGAAATCCACCCGGCTGGCCGAAAGGAGTTCGTGGATCGTGTCGTGGTCACTGTTCGGGTCGTAGACGGCAATAGAGTGGCCACCTTTGTGGGTCAGCATCTTCATCGTGGGAATATCCGTTTGGCCATCGCCAATGAAGATCATCCGTTCAAAAGGAATTGGACGTTGGTTCTCCGGTGTGTACTTATTGACAGCGTCATTATCCCAGTGGTTCCTAATCCCTTTGTTGATCCGGAATAGGTATTGCGTCTTGGTTGTGTAGTTGATCGCGACGGCCGGCCAGCTGGCATGGCCATCTTGGTCGTAGGTGAATTTCGATGCGAATATATGAGAGAACTGGCCGCAGATCGAGCAGCCTTCGATCATCTCATGCAGGCCAGATGAAATGATATAGTGCTCCAGACCAAGGCCCTCTTTGCAGGCAAACACGTTGATTCGATTAAACCAGTTCTCCAACCCGGGAAAGAGAGGGGCGTCCTCACCGTGTTGGCAAATTTCTGCACGGGAGACACCGATTTTTTTCTCCTTCACCTTTTCGATCATGAAGTGCATATACACGAGGATCTCGTCTGCATCGTCCTTTTTCGTACGGCTCTTCACCTCCTCCCAGAACTGGTCCCTCGTCATTTGCACATCGGGAATGAAGCTGTGTTCTTGCAGGTTGCCCTTGCAAAGCGTGCCGTCGAAATCGTAGATGAGGGCGGTGCGTGGACACTTGGCTTCGATGCTCCCCCCCTTTACTCCGTGTGTGTCCACCAGACTCGCGCGACTCACAGCATCCTCCCGGTCCACATGACCTGGCCTCTCACTACCGCTCCCTCCGGCCACGGGATCGGCGGATACGCCTCCTGGTCCTCATTGTCGCTGACGAGCAGCCAGTAGCCGCCGTCTCGGGTCAGCCGCTTGACGAGCAAACCCTCTGCGGTCCCCACGACGAAGATGCGGTCACGGAGACGGCGCGTGCGCTGCGGGTCTACCAAGATGCGCGACCCAGCCCCTAGGGTCGGCTCCATCGAGCTACCCTGTACCCGGATGGTTCTGCACTCCTCGGGGTTGACGCACGTGCGAGCCAGCCACTCTTCGCGAAACGCAAGATGGCCGACGATCGGCTCTTGTTCGACGTAGGCTCCCGTACCCGCTGCCGCTTCGACATCCAGCTCGGGGACCATCCGGAGCCTTGGATGCTCTCGCGCCTCGTCGTCCGCAAGGCCACCTGGTACTATCTGCAGCGGGCTGTGCGGCAAGGACTTGCCCGCAGCGGCGACCTGCGTCCGCAGGTGGTCACGCTCCGCCTGGGTCTGCCGTAGCTCGGCTTCCAGCTCCTCGCGCTTACGCGCCTCCTGGAGGACTCGGTCGTCCACCGGGGCCGGGTCGTCGGTGAGGCCGAGGAGATAGTCGAGCGAGACGTCGAGGACCTGAGCAGCCTTCACCGCGCCTGTGAGTCGCAACGAGGACCGCTTGTTCTCAACCGCTGAGATGACGGACTGGTCGTAGCGCCCCCCCAGCTCAATAGCCAACTGATGCTGGGACCACCCCGCTCGTTTCCGAGACTCCGCCAAACGCACGCCAAGCATGTCATCAATATATCGGTCACCCCGTGGGTTGACACATGGATGGCATCCATGTATCTATCTCACATGGACAGCATCCATATCAAGATCCGCCTTGCCCGCCTGGGCATTCCCCAGGAGCGCGTAGCCCTGGAGATGGGGATCGACCGCTCCCTCTTGAGCCGCTATCTGCGCGGGCTCCGGAAGCCCCCCGAGGGTTTCGAGGCTCGGCTCAACGCGACGCTCGACAGGCTGGAAGCGGCCGAGAAGGCGGCGAACGAGGCGCGCGAGCGTGTGCTGGCGGGGGGCGCGTGATGGACGAGCAGCGTGTCCGGGAGATCGTGCGCGAGGAAGTGCCCCGAGCGATCCGGGAACGTCCCGCCGTCACCGGCAGCGATGAGATCTTTTGGCAACGCTACTTCATGCTGGACCATCCCCCTGCTCGAACGCCGTCCGGCAGCTGCTTATGTAATCGAGCAATCGCTCGGCTTCGGCGTTGTTCCCGGAGGTTTTTGCGGCGAGGGCAATCGTCCCAACCCCGAGTAGATAGTCCTCACGAAAGTCGATGATGCCTCTGTTGTGCAAAGTACGGGCCAAGACGGTGACAAGTTTTGTCGAGAAATCCGTGGACATGGGGAGGCTCCTTTGTTGATGGCTGATCGGTTGTTTGGCGACGCTGATCGTATCGGCGGGGGAGCCTTCCCGTCCATGCGCGAGCGGGTGCTGGCGGGCGAGGGGAAGCCAGAGAGAGGTCGGCGATGAGCGAGCAGCAGCAGGCTAGACCGAATGGAGGCCTTCAACGCCGAGGATTAATGTCACGGCGGGTGAGGGAGCCGAGGAGGTGGCGGGGTGAAGCGCACCGAGGTTCATGCACCAGAAGCGAGGGGGTAAGGCAGATGAGCGTCAAGGAACTCAGGGAATTGGAGGCGGCGTCGGAGATGGCGTGGGACGATGGCGAGGAAGCACGAGCGGAGATGCTCGGCGAGGACGCGCATTCGCTTCGCAAGCGGATAGGCCTGGTGCCTGCGGGCGGCATGGACGGGCGTGTGCCGGACGATCTGCCGGCGTGTGAGACGTGCGTCGATGTCGTCTACATCGACCGGCAGGGCGAGGAGCGGCCGGAGACCATGCGCGCCGATCTCGCCCAGGACTTCACCGACCGCAAGGGCCTGCGCGAGTGCCGCGAGTGCTCGAAGCTCTGCCTGCCCGTGCTCTACGAGGACTACGAGGACGGCCACACCGAGCACACGTGCTACCTGTGCGATTTCGAGTGGATGGTGCGGGACGGGACGCAAGTCGACCCCACCGGCAAGTCCGGGGCAGAGCTCGCAGCAGAGTACGCTCATCGTCAGGACAGCTACTACCGGGCGGCCAGCCCCGTGAGTGCGGTCCGCAAGGTGTGGGAGGGCAGTACCGAAATGAAGGTCCGCGAACCTGCCGCCGGCCCCCTAGGGATCTAGGGAGCTTGGCGGCTCCAGATCATCAGGAGTCGTGACAGATGCCAGCTTCAGCAGAGCCGCAGCCAATTCTCTCAGGTGTGTTTCAGTGGCCACGAAAGTTTGCCATCCGTGAGGGGTCCGAAATCTCAGTAAGGCAAATTCTGCGAGGCCGTCTTTCATGGTCGCCATTGAATACTCAAGCAGGCGATCATCCATGTCACGAATCCGAAAGGTCGTCATCCGATGTCTGATTGTACCCGCAAGGTGTGGTCATGAGCGGACGCGGGAATAAAACGAAACGCCCCGGGCAGGCGACCAAACCAGTCCCGGGGCGTTCGATCCAACAACCCACAACCGGAAGATAGGAGGGAAACGATGACAACGGCAACCCTTAACCCAGGATGGACGCGCGACCTAGCGCTGTCCGACTACTTGGCGCTCCCGGCGATGAGCGCGTCGTTGCTGGAAGAATTCAGGCGGTGCCCCGAGCATTACCGCTACACGCTCCAGGCGCCACGCAGCGCGACCCCGGCGCTAGAGCGGGGCACAGCGCTACACCTGGCGATCCTGGAGCCCGAGACGTTCGAGGGCCGTTACGTGACGCTGGGCCGGTGCGAGGGGAAGAGGAA
This sequence comes from Longimicrobiales bacterium, assembly GCA_965249725.1. GTDB lineage: Bacteria > Gemmatimonadota > Gemmatimonadetes > Longimicrobiales > Gaopeijiaceae > CBDDCX01. Next base: position 2,945,532 of record CBDFMQ010000002.1, on the reverse strand, counting down.
GGACGGAGAGCGCTGCGCATACCAGGGCTCGGTCTACCGGGACGGCCAGAGCTTCTGCAAGTCCCACGACCCAGGCAAGGGCGAAGCGCCGGATGATCCGACGATCGCGGTGCTCGCGGAGGCCGACTACGCATCGGTGCTCGGCATGCGAGATGCGGTGCTAAGGCACCCACGATCCGGCAGCCTGTTCGAGGGCCGTGGCGAATTGGAGGTCACGGGCGTCTTTGAGGACCCCGAGACCGGGGTGCTTTGCAAGATCCGGCCCGATCGGTTGGTCGAGCGTGCCAACCTGTCGGTGAACCTCAAGAGCACGCGCGACGCTTCACCGTGGGTATTCGGCTCGGATGCCGCGCGGCGTGGCTACCACCGCAGGGAGGCATTCTATCGGCGTGGACTGGCGGCTCTCGGCACCGAGTGCACGGCGTCCGCGCTGGTCACCGTCGAATCGGCTCCACCCTACTCGGTGGCCTGCTACCTCATCGACGAGGATGATCTGCGCATCACGAGCGACGAGGTCACGCGGCTTCTCGATCACTTCAAGTACTGCGAAGCCGAGGACTACTGGCCGGGCTACGGCGACGAGTTCCTGACGCTGCGCCTACCTGGATGGGCCACCCGCAACGAGGAGGACACCGATGTCTAGCAACGGAACTGCGCTGACTCGCACCGAGCCCGGAATCCTATCGACCGACACGGAAGAGGGCTGGGATCTGGTAGCTCGCAAGGCCAAGGCGCTATCGGAGAGTTCGATCATCCCGAGCGACTACCGGGACAATGCCTCGAACGTGCTTGTGGCGATGGAGATGGCCCAGCGCACTCAGGTCCCGGTCCTGGCCGTGATGCAGAACCTTCACATCATCAACGGCCGTCCGAGCTGGAGCGCTCAGTTCCTGATCGCTGCCGTGAACCGTTCGGGGCGCTTCTCTCCCCTGCGCTTCCGCTTCGAGGGCACGGAGGGCGAGGACTCATGGGGCTGCCGAGCCGTGGCGGTGGACCTAGGGGATGGCGAGGAGCTGATCGGAACACTGGTCACGGTCGGGATGGCGAAGGCGGAGGGCTGGGCGACGAAGAACGGCTCGAAGTGGAAGACGATGCCGGAGCAGATGCTGCGTTACCGTGCCGCCGCATTCTGGTCCCGGACGCACTGCCCGGAACTCGCGGTAGGGCTTCACACAGCCGAGGAAGCCGAGGACATCGGCCCCTCGATCGCCGACCGGAAGGCCGCGCTCGCCGAGCAGCTCGACGGTGGCGATCCACCGGAGGTGATCGAGGCCGAAGAGTTGGAACAAGCCGAGCCCGAGCCTACCGACGACGGCGAACTGCCGCTCGGGGATCACCACACCCGGCCGACCGCCCAGGTGGAGGGCCACTAGATGCAGAACGAGGAGCGCGAGCTGGCCCGTCACGAGTACTGGGCGATCGAGGCCCGGCTCGACTGGGACCACAGCGCCATCCAGCACGCCAACGCACTCGCCCGGCGATGAGCATGGAGCCGTCCACGGAGACACAGGCTGGCACAGGCGCGGCGCCCAAGATCCCGCCGCCCGGCGAGGGGCGAGCGCGGGTGTTCGGCGAGCTGCGTTCGTGTCGGAGCACAATTGCTCGGCTTGAGGCCAAAAGACGCAGGGCGAATGACGACGAGGACGAGCGGTTCCGGCTGGGCGCCGACATCGAGAGTATGGTCGCCGAGCTTGCCAAGCTGGAACGCCTCGCGCTGGCGATCCATGAAGAGGAGCTGGCCACGTGAAAGCAACCGTCGAAGCCAAGGCGTTGCGCACCGCACTGGCCACTGTTTCCAAGGTCCAGGCGTCCCGCTCCGTTTTGCCGGTGCTGGACATGATCCATGTTGCGGCCCGCGAGGACGGGTTGGAGCTCCAGGCCACGGACCTGCAGCGTTGGGGCTCTGTGCAGGTCGAGTGCGACGTGTGCGAGGAAGGCCGGATGTTGATCCGGCCCGACGGCCTGTTGGCGCTCGCCGAGCACGCATCCGGCGAGACGATCGAGTTGTCTGGAAACGGTGAAGGGCCACGCACGGCGCGCGGCGGTTCCGCCTCGGTGACCCTGCCCACGCTATCGGTTAGCGACTGGCCTCTGTTCGGGGACATCGAGTCGGCGGGAGAGGTGGAGGTGCCGGCATCCGTACTACGCGACGCGCTGGACCGGACCACCTGGGCCGCGTCCACCGAGGGCGTCGCCCGCCCGCTCCTCGCCTGTGTGCATTTTCGGGAGCGCGAAGGGCACCTCACAGTCGAAGCCACGAGCGGCCACGTGCTCGGCCGGTACGACTCACGGATCGAGGCGCCCGCCGGGCTGTCCCTGATGATTGCGCGACAGGACGCGCCTCTGCTGGCGGCATTGGCCAAGCGCGCGGGCGATAAGGATGTACGCTTTCGCTGGGATCGCCGCTGGGCCGATTTCGCCGCTGGGTACGAGACGCTTCGGGTATCGCAAAAGGAAGGGAAGTATCCCGACCTCGATCGTGTGACCCCTGACGCCGCCGATTGCCCGGTCAGCGCCGAGCTGGAAGCGACATCCGTTGCCAGAGCCTGTGGGCTGGCTGTTTCCGTCATGCGCGAGGATTTCTTCCGGCTTCAGGTCGATCTCTACGACGGTAGGGCGCTCTTCCGCTCGGACTCCACAGACAGGGGCGGATACGAGGAGACGCTCGCCGCCGACGTTCAGGGAGACATCACGTTCGCTGTCAACGCTGTGTATCTGCGCCAGATCGCGCGCAGTGTCAGTGGACGCATGATCCTGAGATTGAGCGAAAAATTGAGCGAAGCCACTAGGCCGATACGCATCGAACCCGTAGACGGCGACCCGGTGGTCTTTGTGGCAGTACCTCTGCGGGCAGAACACTCCATCCCGAGGCCGGTGTGAGGCCGGCCGAACTGACGGGCCTGCCGCTCTTCCTCGATGAGCGGCAGCCCTACGGAGGGCTGCCCCCGCACCAGAAGGGCTCCGACACGTCGCGCGAGGCGGCACGGAGCGCAGCTGAATGTGCGCCGACCAAGCGGGCCGAGGTCTACGGCTACATCCTGGCACGGGGCGACGCTGGGGCCACCGACGCGGAGATAGAAGGCGGCCTGTCGATGCTGCGCCAGAGCGTATGCGCCCGCCGTAACGAGCTCGTGAAGCTCGGCATGATCCGCGACTCCGGGCACCGTAGAAATTCTCCGCATACCGGACGGCGGTGCGCCGTCTGGGTCGTGAGGACAGGCCAATGACCGCCGCCCAGTGGATAGCGCTCGACGTGGTGGTGCCGTGCCTTGCGCTGCTCGCCGGGCTCGCGTGGTTCGAGGCCAGCGAAGAAGACGAGGAGTCCGAGACCCAGGAGGCGCACCACCGATGATCGACGTCGAAGCGCTGAAACGGTTCCTGCTGCTCTTGGGCCTGCTCTTCACGGCCATCGGCTGGTGGAGGGCCGAGGTACACAACGCTCGCCTGGCCGAAAGCGCGGTGGGGTTCCGCGACCTCGCTCAGACGTGTGTGGACACCTCGTTCACGCGGCTCGACGACATCGAATCGAAGCGGCGCGAGCTTGTCCATGCGCTGCGCGTGGGCGGCCCTGAGGCCGTGGTGGAGCTAGACCAATGAGCTGGCTCGGGCTCGCTGTGGTGGTCCTCGGTTTCGCTCTGCTGGTCGCAGCGCACTGGGCGATGAAAAGCGTGGACCCGTTCGATTGGGACGACGACGAACAAGACACAAAGGGAGCTTAAGTCATGGAAGAGACACGTAGCGAACCGTGGTTCTGGCGGAGCGCGGAGGAGTTCGGGCGCCTGAGGCTGGAAAATGGATCGCACCAGGGCCCGGACGAAGGCGTGTGCCTCATGGAGGCCGTCGCCTGGCTGGCGCGCGAGCCGCACAGCGATGAACCGAAATGCGTCTGCCCGGTGCTCGGCGCGTTCGGGCGCGACCTCAACGACCGTCTGGACGTCGAGCGACGAGGGCGGCTGAAGCCACTCATCCCGGCGCTCGTCGGCACGGCGAGCGATGGCCAGGTCGAGGCTCGCGGCTTCATGGCGATGGATTGGATCGTCCGTACCTATACGCCCGCATGGCTGCGGCTGGCCCGCCTGGACACGGACGCTGAGGGACTGGAGTCGCTCCCCGAGATCGTAAACATGGAAACGCTCGATGCTGCGCGAGGGAGGTTAGGAGCTGTTCGCAGATCGGACGGGGTCGCCGCCGGGGCCGCCGGGGCCGCCGCCTGGGCCGCTGCCTGGGCCGCTGCCGGGGACGCTGCCTGGGCCGCTGCCTGGGACGCTGCCTGGGACGCTGCCGGGGACGCTGCCGGGGCCGCTGCCTGGGCCGCCGCCAGGGCCGCCGCCGTGGACGCCACCAGGGCCGCCGCCGGGGCCGCCGCCGGGGCCGCCGGGGCCGCCGCCTGGGCCGCTGCCTGGGACGCTGCCGGGGCCGCTGCCTGGGACGCTGCCGGGGCCGCTGCCTGGGCCGTCGCCAGGGCCGCCGCCGGGGACGCTGCCGGGGCCGCTGCCGGGGCCGCTGCCGGGGCCGCGCTGGAGCCCACGAAACGCGCACTGCAAGACAGCGCGGTCCTTTTGTTCCGGCGGATGGTGGAGCGGGGCAGCGGGTCGTGCGCCCGAACTCCCTGGGCCACTGAAGCCGTAGAGGCGTGGTGAGGTGAGCAGAACGAAAACCCCAGAGCAGTACGAGGCCGAGTACAACTGGCTCTCCCCGAAACAGGCGGCAGAGCGCATCGGCGGAATGTCCACCGGCTTCGTCCTCAAGATGATCCACGAAGGCCACCTGAAGTCTCCGGGGGTGCTGAACGTGTCGCGCTCTGGCAAGGCACGCTACCGAATCTCGCCGAAGGCTGTCGATCGCTTCGTCCAAGAGTGTGAGGAGCTGGTGGGCAGTGAGTCCTAGAAAGCGCTCACGTGCCCCCAAGGGCCTCGTATGGCGAGCTGGCCGCGCCTACTTCGACCGTAGGCACTCGCGGTTCAACGGCGGCCGCCTGGCGATCTCGCTCAGGACCGGCGATCGGGATGTGGCCACCGAGCGCCATACCGTTTTGACTCAGCTCATGGATCGTGGCGACTGGAACGTGCTTGAGGCGATCCGCCGTGGCGACATGCACATCACCGACGCTCAGGCCGCGCTACGTAACGGCGACGCCACCAAGCTGCGGCGCATGGGCTCTGATTCGCCTAGGCTCGGGCCGGCCGTCGAGAGGTTCCTGATGCTCAAAGAGGCCACACGCGGCAGGGCCACCATCAAGAAGTATCGGACCGTTCTCGGGCACCTTGAGAGAGACGTCGGCCCGGACTTCCCTATGGAAGAGCTGACGGTCGACGAGGCGCGCGCGTACCTGCACGGCCCGAAAGCAAGCACAGCGGGGCGTCCGTGGGCACCTGCCAGCCAAGGGGCTTGCCAGGTCGTGTGCGGGGCACTCTGGAGCATGGTCATGGACGAGGAGGCCGATCTGCTCGCTCGCCGCAACGTACAGCCCGCGATCCGTAGCAACCCCTGGAAGGGCATCGACATGCCCGAGATCCGGCCCACGCGGGCCGTGTTCCTGACTCCGCCGGAGTGGGCGGACCTGGATCGTAGCATGATTGGGACCCCACACCGCGCCATGATCGCGATTGCGTTCCTCGCGGGCCTGCGCCAAGGCGAGATACTACATCTAAGGACTGGCGTTGATGTCCTTCTAGATGGCAGCGAACCACTGATCCGGGTACAGTCCCGAAAGGATGTTTACTCCTGGAGGCCGAAGACGCGGCGTGGTGAAAGGGACGTACCGATCACCGAGAGCCTCGTCACGATCATCGAAGATCACATCCGCAGAGGGTATGCCGGGGAGCGGTACTTGATTGTGAGCCCTCATCGCGGGGACCAGCCTGTGACGGCCGGCACCTCGGCTCGCTGGACCCAGGACGCCTTCGAGCTGGCCGGGATCAAGTACGGAAGGGAAGGCGACGGGCTCACCTTACACAGTGGCCGTCACACCTATGCCTCATGGCTGGCCCAGGACGGCGTTCCGCTCAATGTGATCGCCACCCTGCTAGGTGACACGACCAAGGTCGTCGAGGACACCTACGCCCACCTCATTCCCGACACCTACCGGGCCGCCGTTCAGTACATCGAAAGGAGGATCCAGGGGTGACACCTAAAACAACGGTTTGCCATAAGCCAGGCCACAGAGTGTTGTATTTGCTAGATTGTGGTAGAACCGGGCCTTCGTCGCGGCCGATGGCGATGCCGAAGCCAAGGAATTCAGTACGGCGTACAACAACACCGTGTTGTCCCTGAGCCCGACGTGGAAGACGCTCAACCTGCTGAGTTATGGCACGGTCAACCCCGGCGTGCTCCCGCGAACCGCCGCTGTCGTATCGCAGATACCGAACGTGTTCATGTGCAACCTGTCGAAGTTGGGAGCCCATTCGGAAGTGAAGCCTCATGCGGGCGAATCGACTAGCTACATAAGGTGCCACTTGGGAATCGATGTGCCTGCCGCGGCTCCGGTCACCGCGCTTCACGTCGGCGGTGAGGTCGTGTCCTGGGAAGAGGGTAGGGTGTTAGCCTTTTGCGACGGACATTGGCACGGCGCATACAACCACAGCGATGGTGATCGATACGTGCTGATCTTCGACGTCATGCCCCAAAGCCTGGGGTGGTACACGAAGCAGTTCTGCTCGCTCATGGTCGCATTCAACGTGACGCAGTACCTGCTTCCGGGTCGGCTCAACCTGGACGAGCCCATGTGGCGCCCACGGGTGCTGTTGGGGTACCTGGGACTCGCTACCGTGGGGGTGCCGCTACTCGGGGGCTTTTACGTCTACTTCCAGTACCTATGCCGAACCAGGCCCCTGTGGGTACGACGACTCTCCGGGGCCGGGTTCGGCTTCTACTACTGATCCGTTCCGCGTCGGATTGACGCCGCTGGCCCCCCCGATCGTGCGAACCTAATCTTGTGACGATCACAGATTGTCACAGACGCTGGAGGTCGGGGGAAATGGGCAGATCGAGATTGAGCGTGAAGAGCAGCGTGTGTGCCGCCGCACTCTTGCTGGGGGCCACCACAGGTCTGGCCGGGCAAGAGCCCGAGGTGAGGGCCGCCGTGGATCAGATATTCGTGGGCATGCGTACCGCGAACTCACAGATGGTCCGGGACGTCTTCGCTGCAGAGGCGCGGTTCGCGGTCATCGACTCGCGGAACGGTCCAGCCAACATCCGTGGTCAGGCAGTCGACGGCTGGATCAACGCGATCGGCGGATCTGAAGGGAATTGGGACGAGCGGATCTACGACGTCGAAGTGCAGGTGGACGGGAATATGGCGTCGGTGTGGGCTCCCTACACGTTCTATGCGAATGGTGAGATCAGCCACTGCGGCATCAACTCCATCGAGCTTCTCCTCGACGTGGATGGCTGGAAGGTCACACAACTCTCCGACACTCGGCATCAGGGAGAGTGTCCGGATCCTCTCAGGTAGGGGAAGCCGCTGATGCTCCAAACGGCTGATGGCGATCGTGGGAGACGATGTGCTGTATGGGCGCCGGCCGGAGCCGCGGGATCTGCCGGAGTGGTTGGGGAGTCCCTGAGGGCGTTTGTGCCTCCCGGAGACGCGCCCCGGCTTGGGCGCGATCCGGCCGACTCGGTCCGTGGCATCCTTGTGGCTCTCGTTGCTGGAGGCGCATCTTGTCCGCCATGGACGACCTGCTCCCCCGTTTAACCGCAGCCCTTCAGGATCGATACGCGATCGATCGTGAGGTGGGCGAAGGCGGCATGGCCACCGTCTACCTGGCCCAGGACCTCAAGCACAGTCGCAAGGTCGCACTAAAGGTTCTGAAGCCGGAGTTGGCGGCGGTGGTTGGTGCGGATCGGTTCCTGACCGAGATCCAGGTTACGGCCAACCTGCAGCATCCCCACATTCTGCCGCTCCACGACTCAGGCGAAGCGGATTCGTTCCTCTACTACGTGATGCCGTATGTGGAGGACGAGACGCTCAGGCAGCTGATCGACCGGGAGAAACAGCTTCCCGTGGACGAGGCAGTCCGGATCGCCACAGCGGTTGCGAACGCCTTGGATTATGCGCACCGCAACAAGGTGGTGCATCGTGACATCAAGCCCGCCAACATCCTGCTCCAGGACGGCGAGCCGGTCGTTGCGGACTTCGGCATCGCCCTGGCGGTGGGTGCGGCCGGGGGAAGCCGCCTGACAGAGACCGGACTCAGCGTGGGCACCCCCTACTACATGAGTCCGGAGCAGGCGACCGGGGACCAGATGTTGGGGGCCGCGACGGACACCTACGCCCTGGCGTGCGTGCTCTACGAGATGCTCGTGGGTGAGCCGCCTTACTTGGGTAACACCGCCCAGGCGGTGTTGGGCAAGATCATCGCTGGAGCCCCGATCGCCCCGATGGAGCAACGTTCCTCGATTCCGGCCAATGTGGACGCGGCCATCCGGAAGGCGCTGGAGAAGCTTCCGGCGGATCGGTTCACCACGGCACAGGAGTTCAGCAAGGCGCTGACCGACCCGCACTTCCGATACGGCGAGCCCGAGACGGCCGAGTCGGTTGCAGGTGCCGGGCTCTGGAAGCGCATCGCCGCGGGGCTTGCTGCCACTACGGTGCTATTCGCAGGGATATCCGCCGGACTGTTCCTTCGCCCCCAGCCGCCCTTGCCGGTCACCCGGGTTTCAGTCCACCTGCCCGTGGACCAGGAGCTCACGGGCTTCGGGACGTTCGATATGTCCCGCGACGGCTCGCTGATCGTATACGAAGGGCCGGGTGGGGCCGAAGGTTCGAAACAACTCTGGACGAGGCGTTGGGATGCGCTGGAGGCGACACCCATCCGGGACTCGGAAGGCCGCGATTACCCTGCGGTATCTCCCGATGGCCAGGAAGTGGCCTTTCGGCAGGGTGGCTCGATTCGGGTCGTGCCGGTCATGGGAGGCGTCTCACGAACTCTTGTCGATTCAGGCTGCTGCCTGCGGTGGGGCCCAGACGGGGACTGGATCTACTACACCAACCGTGAGAGCGGGCTGAGTCGAGTTCCCTCGGCGGGTGGGGCCTCCGAAGTCCTTAGCGAGATGGACGAGGCCTCCGGGGGTGGGGCCCACCTGTGGGCCGAAGTGCCCCCAGGCGGCGCCGGCGCCGTATATCAGGTCAATGATGCGACAGAGGGTGGAGACCCACGGATCGAGTCGGTGGACTTCAAGACGGGCGAGGTCCGGGTCCTGACGTCGGGACTCTTCCCACGCTACAGCGCGGGACGGCTTCTATTCACGACGGTGGAAGGCACGACCCTGATGGCCGCTCCGTTCGATGTGGAGCGGCTGGATTTCACCGGTACCCCGACTCCAGTAGCCGAGGGGTTGCGCCCACGGCTGGGGAGGCTCGCCTTCTACTCCGCCTCGCTGAGCGGAGCATTGGTATACAGCTCTGGAATACCCGGCAACATAAGATACGAGGCGATCTGGGTCACGCGGCAGGGGCAGGAGACGGTCATCGATCCGGACTGGTCCTTCGATCCCGGGACGAACAACCGCGGTCTGGACCTCTCGCCCGACGGAATGCAGCTCGCGGTTACGATCCTGGACGACGGCAACTACGACATCTGGATCAAGCAGCTGCCTGCAGGACCCCTTTCTCGCTTGACCTTCGACCAGGAGTGGGACGTGCGGCCCCGGTGGACGCCGGACGGATCAGCAGTGACGTTTCTGTCCCGTCGGGGGGACGCGATCTCCGCCGTGTACTCCAAACGAGCGAGCGGCACTGGAGACGCCGAGAAGCTGATGGAGCATGATTTGCAGCTCTGGGAGGTGGACTATACTCAGGACGGTGGATGGCTCCTGTCGCGAACCGGAGGTACCACAACCGTGGCGGGTGGCAGGGATGTGGTTGGGATGCGAATCGGAACGGACTCGGTGGCCCAGCCCCTCGTGGTGACTCCCTTCGACGAGAAGGCTATCGCCCTCTCTCCCGATGGACGTTGGCTCGCGTACGAGTCTGACGAAACCGGCCAAAACGAGATCTACCTGCGTCCCTTCCCTGACACCGAGGCGGGCAAGTGGACGGTCTCGACCGGGGGCGGCGTAATGCCCAAGTGGGCCCACAGCGGACGAGAGCTCTTCTATGTCAACGCCGACGACGAGATGGTGGCGGCGCAGATCCAGATGGGACCGACGCCCACAGTGAGTGAAAGAACCGTGCTGTTCGAGATGGGGGCCGACATCATGTTCCGCCAAACGGAGCAATACGCCCTCTACGACGTGGCCCCGGACGACTCACGCTTCCTGATGCTCCGTAGGGTCGGTGGGAACGAGGCCACGACCGAGTTGATCCTCGTGCAGAATTTCACTGAGGAACTCGCTGAGCGGCCGGGCAACTAGCGGTCCGCCAGGCCGGTCATCCGGCGCCCACCAACCCGTCGATCTCCCGCTGCAGCACCGGCTTCGGCACCAACCCCACCATCTCGAACTCGGGCTCACCGTCCTTGAAGAAGATCAGCGTCGGGATGGACCGGATGCTGAACCGTTGGGCGGTTTCGGTGGCCACGTCTGTGTTGACCTTCACGACCCGGACCCCCCGCTCGGCCTGCTCCGTCGCGACTTCGTCAAGGATGGGGCCCATCATGCGGCATGGGCCGCACCACTCGGCCCAGAAATCCACGACCGTGACCCCCGGCTCTGCCGAAATGATGGTGTCGAAGTCCTGGTCGGTGGCGTGGAGGATCGGCGCCTCCACGTTTTCCTTCTTCTTGAAGATCATGTCTGAGTCCGGTAAGCGGTTTTCGGCATCGCCGTGCCCTATGAATGGAGTGTGCGCCCCGCAGGTTCCCAGACCTCTCCAGGCGACGGCGCACCGGCATGCGTACGACTCCGGATGCGCGGGCCATTACTCTGGCGCGACCGGGTCGACCTGGCCCATTATCCGCACCCCGCCATATGCGTGTCAGAGCACGACGCGCGTGCGAGTAGCACGTTGCGCCAAGGCAGTCTCAGCGTCCCATGAGTGGAGAAGTTCACATGAGTAGAGAGGCTCGTTCCTCGCAGTCGCAGCCGGCTGGATCCTGGCTGGTTCTCTCGCTCGGTGCCCTGGTGGCAGCGGGGTGTGGGACCGACATGCAGGAGCCACAGGGATCTCCCCACGAAGGGGACTGGGTCTACATCTCGGGCAACGCTCAAGGTCAACGGTACTCGCCCCTCGATCAGATCAACGCGGAGAACTTCGCCGATCTCCAGATGGCGTGGACGTGGGACGGCTCCGAGCTACCCAACGTGAACGCACGGGCTACCCCCATCTACGTGAATGGCAAGCTGATTAGCGTGGCCGGTGAGCGCCGGCACGTGGTCGCGATCGACGCCGACACGGGCGAGACGATCTGGACCTTCGTGGAGCCCCCCACCTTCCGGTGGGAGTACTCCATGCGGAAGAACCACGGTAAGGGCGTCGCCTACGCGAAGATCGATGGGCGGGACGTGATCTACGTCGTGACTCCCTCGTTCTTCCTGCACGCCTTGGACGCCGACACGGGCGAGCCGATCGAAGGCTTCGGTGGCGCCATTCCGATCGACGGCTTCCCTGAGGCCGGCACCGTCGATCTCCTCGCCGATCTGGGGCACGAGTACGACGTAGCCGAGGGTATTCCGCTCGAGAAGGGCTACATCACGAGCTCCTCGCCGGCCATCGTTGTCAACGACGTGATCATCGTGGGCAACTCGGCCGAGCAGGGGTACAACCAGACCCGCCAAGAGATGGTGCCCGGCGACATCTTGGCCTACGACGCCAGGACCGGTGAGCACCTCTGGAAGTTCGACGTACTCCCCGGCCCGGGTGAGGTCGGACACGAGACCTGGGAGAACGACGCTTGGGAGTGGACCGGCGACATCTCGTCGTGGGCTCCGCTTTCGGCCGACTATGAGCGCGGCATCGTCTACATCCCCACAAACGGGGCGACCGCCGACTTCTGGGGTGGTTTCCGTCCGGGTGACAACCTGTTCAGCACCAGCCTGATCGCCTTGGACGTGAAGACCGGTGAGCGGGTATGGCACTACCAGCTGATCCACCACGACATCTGGAACTACGACACGCCTCAGGTACCCGTCCTCATGGATGTGACCGTGGACGGCGTGGATATCCCGGCCGTCGTGCAGGTAACCAAGCAGGCCTATGCCTACGCGTTCAACCGCGAGACGGGTGAGCCCATTTGGCCCATCGAGGAGAGGCCGGCACCGCCGGCTCTCATGCCAGGTGAGGCATTGTCTCCCACGCAGCCGCATCCGACCAAGCCGGCCGCGTACGACCTGCAGGGGCTCACTGACGACGACCTCATCGACTTCACACCTGAGCTCAGGGCCGAGGCACTCGCGCTCCTCGAGGACTATCACTACGGACCGCTCTTCACTCCACCGCTCCACCGTGACAACGATCTCGGCAAGACCGCCGCAGTTTGGTGCCCCGGAGACGTCGGCGGAACGAACATCGACGGCACTCCCGCGGCGGACCCGGAGACGGGCATCCTCTACGTGACGTCTCAGAAGGGCTGTTCGTCTCGGATCATGGTTCCGGGCGAGGAGGTGGACGGCGACACTGGCGTTCCCACGGGGACCACGATCAACAAGTACGCGGTAGGCGGTTCCGCCAGATTCGGTCGCATCCGAGGCATGCCGATCTTCAAGCCGCCGTACAGCAAGATCACGGCGATCGACATGAACACGGGCGAACATCTCTGGTGGATCCCGGTTGGCGACACGCCGAATCTCGTGAAGAACAACCCGGCGCTAGCGGGAATCGACATCCCCAACACCGGCACGGGGCGTCAGGCCGCGCAGCTCGTGACCAAGACGCTGCTCATGTACACGGGTCACGGCAGTGACCAAACGCCTTACCTGTACGCCGTGGACAAGGCGACGGGGGAGCGGCTCGCGCAGGTCGAGTTGCCGGGCAGTCCCCGTTACGGCCTGAGCACGTTCATGCACAACGGCAAGCAGCACGTCGTGGTGCAGATTCCGAACATGCTGGCGGCGTTGGCGCTGCCGTAGTCTAGTTCTTCGGCCGGAACGTCGTCGCCGTGTGTAGGCCCCGAGCCACCTCGGGCAGGATGCCCATGCGCTCGTAGACCGGGTACACGATCTCCCGGAGCGGAGCGAGCCGACGTCCGAACCAAACCGCCAACGCCAGGCACGCTATACCGCCCAATGCGACGGCGAGCGGGGCTCCGACACGGGCGGCGATGGCGCCGCCTGCCAGACTGCCCACCGGGGACATTCCGATGAACGCCATGGTGTAGAGGCTCATGACTCGGCCACGCATTCCATCCTCCACGAGGGTCTGGAGCATGGTGTTGATGGAGGCGGTCACGACCATCACGGCAAACCCACTGGTTACCAGAAGGGCACAGGACAACCAGAGGACTTCACTGTAGGCGAACGCTGTCAGGCTTAGGCCGAACAGAACCGCGGCTCGCACGATGAGGCGCCCTAGGCCCACCACCGTGTTGCGTGAGGCCAACGCGAGCGCACCGACCACGGCGCCGAAGCCCGCGCACGAGGTGAGGAGTCCCAACGTGCTCGCCCCGCCGCCCAAGATGTCCCTGGCGAAGACGGGGAGCAGCACCGCATACGGGACGCCCACGAGGGAGACCAGGGTCAGGAGCGTGAGCAGGTCGCGAATCGGCTGGAATCGAAAGGCGTAGACGAACCCCCTGGCGATGTTCTGTAGGACGGGGCCCGCCGACGCACTGGGCTCTTCCGTGAGTCGGACCGCGGCGAGCGCCCCAATACACACAGGTAGCTCACCGCGTTGATGACGAAGATCGGCCCTTCGCCCACCCATCCGATGAGCACCCCCGCCACGGCTGGACCGACCAGGCGCGCGGCATTGAACATCGACGAGTTGAGGGCGATGGCGTTGGGGAGGTCCTCTTGCCCCCGGACGAGACGCACCAGGAGGGCCTGCCGGACCGGAATGTCCACCCCACTGATGACACCGGCTACCGCCGAAAGCGCCACGAGGTGCCATACCTCGATGGTGCCGGACAGCACCAGAGTGGCGAGCACCACGGCCTGCAGCATGGCCGCGATCTGGGCCACGACTACCATGCGGTAGCGACTCCAGCGATCGCCCAGGGCTCCCGCGAGAGGAGCGACGAGGAAGATCGGGAACTGGTTCGCGAAGGCGATGAGCCCGAGCATCAGCGCGGACCCTGTCAGTTCGTAGACGAGCCAGCTGATCGCCACGTGCTGCATCCAGCTGCCCACCAGCGAAACCCCCTGCCCGGCGAAGAAGAGGCGCAGGTTGCGGTGGCGGAGGGCTCTGAGGGCGACACGGAAGCGTTTGAGCACGCTTGAGGGTAATGGGTTGGTGAGTCGTGTGGAAGCTAGAGGAGGGTGTTGCGAGATCGTGCCGGGGGTCTATCGTGAGCGTGACGCCTAGGACCCTCTGCCACCCTCGTTCGAGAGTTCACTTGTCCCGATTCCTCGCGTACATGTCGGCGGCGCTTCTGGCGAGTGTCGCCTGGCCAATCGTCGCCCACGCTCAAGCCGACGTGGAGGTCGCCTCATGGCTGGCCGGCTGCTGGGTGGCCGAGAGCGGTAGCGCTCGTCAGGACGAGGTCTGGATGGAGCCCCGAGGGGGTATGATGGTGGCGATGTCGCGGAGCGTGCGGGACGGCTCCGCCCGCGGATACGAGCTCGTGGTTCTCCACACGAAGGACGGCACCCTCACCTATTCCGCCCACCCGTCGGGGCAGAACCCTGCGGACTTCGGGGCCACGGGTGCGTCCCCCGATGTCGTGCGATTCGAGAACCCCGAGCACGACTTCCCACAGGCTATCGAATACGTACGCGTACCGCCGGACTCACTGGTCGCGAACGTGTATGCGGAGGCCACCGCGTCCGAGCCGGCCTTCGCGGTTCGCTACGCACGCAGGCCCTGCCCGGGAGGGAAGTAGCCCATGAATCCCAAGATCCTCGGCGTCGTGCTCGTGATAGCAGCGGCGCTTCTCTGGATGCGCTCCTCCGTGGAGGAGGCCCCGCTGGCATCAGGGTCCTTCCTGTCCTACGAATCAGGCAGCACGATCATCCGCGTCACTTTCTCTCAGAGCGACGGTGACGAGTTCACGACCCGCCTGGAGATGATCGCCGGAGAGGGCCAGATCTTCACGCTGGTGGCGAGCAACATCTCGGGGATCGGTCTGTAAGTGGGGCGGATTCTCCTCAAGCCATCTGCCGCCCCCGCCCTACTCCTCCCGGCGCTCTTCCAGTGCCTTCTCCTCTACTCGAATGCGATGTAGGAGCAGGATGGCGTTCAGCACCGAAAAGACGACGGCGATGGTGTAGGCGCCGAAGGCGGCCGGCAGCAGCGCGATCTCGCCCACTACGACCCAGTAGTTGGGATGATCGAGCCATCGGTAGGGTCCGCGGCGTACCCGAGGGGCATCGGCCACCGTGAGCACCCGCGTCGTCCAATACGGTCCCAGCGTGGTGATGATCCACAGACGCAGCACCTGGAGGACCACGAACGCGGCGAGCAATGTGGTGTGCACCCCGCTCCTCGGAGCGAACCCGAGGATGGCGAGCAGCCACCCCGTGTGGAGTAGGACAATGAATGGGTAGTGCCGGGCACCGACCTCGACCGCACCACGGGCGAAGAGTGCCTGCTCGTTACTCCGCGACCAACCCAGCTCGGCCAGGCGTTGGAGTCCTACGACCGCAACGGTCCATTCAACGACGCCCACGGTCAGGGAGCATCAACGAGCGCGAATGCGGCCGTGAAGCCAGGGCCCAGAGAAGACAGCAGAAGGTGTCCCCGGGCCCCATCGTTCAGCGCGTGCTCGAGCACGAACATGACCGTGGCGGCCGACATGTTGCCGTGATCGCGCAGAACCGCCCGGCTGTCGGTGAGCCCGCCTTCGTGTAATTCGAAGATCTCTTCGAGCGCGTCGATGACCTTCGCGCCGCCCGGGTGACAGACGAACCTGGAAACGTCCTCGAGGGCGAGACCGTGGCTCTCGAGAAAGGCGCGCGCGACGGGCCCCATCTCGTCTCGAACGATGGTCGGGATGTGCCGTGAGAACAGCACCGACAGCCCGTCGTTGCTCACGTCCCAACCCATCACGTCCAACGATTCGGGAAAGCAGTGCTCGCCCCAACCCGTCATGGCAGGTCCATCGCCCTCACTCGAGAGGATGGCTCCCCCAGCTCCGTCACCGAAGAGCGACGTCGCCACGACATTGCTCTTGGAGCGGTCGCCATGGCGGAAGGTGAGGCCGCACAGCTCCACCACCAGGAACAGGATGCGGGATCCGGGATTGGCCTGTGAGAGTGCCGCGGCCCTGGACATCCCCAAGACGCCGCCTGCGCAGCCGAGGCCGAAGATCGGTAGGCGGCCGATATCTCGCCGAAAGGGCATCCGGGCCATGAGGAGTGCGTCCAGGCTTGGCGTTGCGATGCCCGAGCTGGACACGGTGACAATCATGTCGATCTCGGTGGCGTCCAGTCCTGCTTCACCCAGGCAGTCCACGGTGACCCGCTCCAGGAGATCGACGGCATTCTCGAGGTAGATCCGGTTCCTCTCGGCGAAGTCGTGCGGTTCGAGGTACCACTCGAGCGGCACACAGGAATGGCGTGTCTCGATGCCGGCATGCTCGAAGATGGGTGCCAGACGGCTGAAGTCAGAAAAATCGTTGGAGAAGAGCCCTCCCGCGGCCTGTGCCACCTGCCCTTGATCGAGAACGTGAGAGGGGTGGGCGGTGGCTAATGACAGGATCCGCGGATGATCGAGCATCATGCGCCACTATGGGAGAGACCGCGGTGGTGCGCCAGCGCGGTTGACCCGGACGCCCTCCGACGGAGCCGGCTCAGACGATCGATATTTGGGGTCCAAGATGCGTCTGCTCAGTCATCCGCTTCTCCGACTCGGTTCCCCGTTTGACACCGGATCGCATCAGGAGGACTATCCCCGACCAGCCCTGTTCTCGGCATTGGAGGTCGGCATGCTACGTATGGTTCTCCTCGCTCTCGTATTGTCTGGCGTGACCGGCTCCGATGTGTGGGCCCAGGAGCGTTGGGATCCACCGGACCCCGCGCTGCTCGCCACTGCGAGGGCGCTCCTCGCAGAAGTCCCCCTCATCGACACGCACAACGACCTGGTGTACAGCATCCAGGAAGTGCTCGCGGGCGACGCGGGTCGAGTCGATCTGAACGAGACCGCGCCGCGCCTCTCGGCCGACATTCCACGTCTGAGACAGGGACAAGTGGGCGCGCAGTTCTGGTCCGCCTACGTCGCCGTCGATTCGATGCGGACGGGCGCATCGCTCCGGCACGCGCTCCGCTCCATCGATATGGTCCACCGCATCGTGGAGCGATACCCGGACGACCTCGAGTTCGCCACCACTGCGGATGACATCGAGCGCATCCATGGGGAGGGGCGCATCGCATCGCTCATCGGGTTCGAGGGTGGCCACGCGATCCAGAACTCCCTGTCTGCTCTGCGGATGTTCCACCAACTGGGCGTCCGCTATATGACGCTCACGCACAGCGCGACCAACGATTGGGCCGATGCCACGACGGACTACCCCATCCACAACGGACTCAGTGAGTTGGGCGAAGAGATCGTGAGAGAGATGAACCGGATCGGCATGTTCATCGACATTTCGCATGTCAGTGCCGAGGCGATGAAGGACGCGCTGCGGGTCACGGAGGCGCCCGTGATCTTCTCGCACTCGAGCTCCCGGGCCTTGAACCCCCACCCGCGCAACGTCCCGGATGACGTGCTTGCCTTGATGCCCGCCAACGGCGGTGTGGTGATGGTCAACTTCATCGCGGATTTCGTCGCTCCCGACGCCCCCGCTTGGGTGGCGGATCGGCTCGCCGAAGCCGAGCGCCTCCGGGCGGAACTGAATGACGCGGCCGAGATCGACCGACGCCTCGCGGATTGGGACACTCGGAACCCGAAGCCGAGGGGAACAGTGGCCGACGTCGCGAACCATATCGACAACATCCGGGACGTATCAGGCGTGGATCACATCGGGATCGGTTCGGACTACTACACGGACGCCCCCGACGCGATGGCGGTAGGCCTGGAGGACCTCACAACGTATCCGGTGTTGTTCGCCGAGCTTCTCCGCCGAGGCTACACCGAGGATGAGCTCAAGCAGATCGCCGGTCTGAACCTGCTGCGGGCGATGCGAGGCATGGAGGAGACCTCCGCGCGGATTCAGGCGGGGGGACGGCTGGTGCCGTACGACCGCTACGGTCGATGAACCGCACGTGACCTTGGTCATGCCGGACCGACCGGGAAGATGCCGGAATCAATGATTGGCAGGGAGGAATGAGGATGATGGATCGTCGAGATTTCATGGCGCTCGGGCTCGTCGGAGGCGCCCAAGTGAGTGGACTGCTGGCCACCGAGTCGTGGGCGCTATCGCACGAGGCGGCCCAGGCGTCCGTCCGCGACCGATTCCCTCGGCTCAGGGACCAGCGGTTCCTGAACGGCGCGGGTGGCACTCCGATGGGCGACTTTGCCGCCGACGGAGCACGTCGTTTCATGGAGTTCTGGCAGAAGGGGCCGGGCGGTCCTGAGGCCGCCTACTTCTCCGAGGTCATGTCCGAGATCAAGATCCTGTTCGGCGATCTGGTGGGTGCCGAGCCTGGGGAGATCGCCCTCGTCAACAACACGAAGGCGGGAGAGCAGTTGATTCTCGATCGGCTCGTGGGCCTCCCTGAGGGCAATATCGTGACCGACGATCTCCACTTCGCCGGCTCTCTACACAACTACGAGGGGCTGAGGAGAGCAGGCTGGGACGTGCGTGTGGCGCGGGCCGTCGACTGGCAGGTGCGGTCCGAAGTGATCGCCACTTTGGTGGACGACGACACCCGTCTGATTGCCGTCAGCCACGTATCGAACATCAACGGGCACGTGGCCGATCTCCGAGCGTTGGCCGACATCGCGCATGCACACGGTGCCCTGCTGTACGCAGACATCATCCAGTCGGCCGGCATCGTACCCCTCGACCTCTCTGCGAGCGGGGTCGATTTCGCGGCCTGCAACGGATACAAGTGGCTCTATGGGACCCACGGCTCGGGCTTCCTCTATGTTCGCAGCAACCGGCAGGGGAGCGCCTTGGTGGACAATACGTTTCCCGGACGGGCCCAGTTGCGTTACGAGCCCTGGACTGACGCGGCGGAGCCGGGTGAGACGCCCATCAGAATCAGCCTACCCCAAGACGCGAGCCGGTACGAGCCGGGGCATCCCAGCTATATCGGATATGCGGCGCTCTACGAGGGCCTGAAGTTCGTCACCTCGATCGGGGTGGAGGCGCTGCAGGCCCATTCGGTCGCTCTGAATGCCCGGTTGCTCGAGAGTGTCGATCCGGACCGCTATCCCTCCATCTCGCATCACGCCGACATCGCCCCTATCGTCACCTTCCGCGTGCCGCATGCTCCGCGCCTCGAAGAGCCCCTGGCAACGGCCGGGGTGGTGGTGGGCCTGTCGGAGAGCCGGGTGCGCGTGTCACCGGCGATCTACAACACCAATGAGGACGTCGACCGGCTCGCCGCGGCGCTCAACAGCGCCTAGTGGGAGAGCACATGTTCGAAGAGCACATCTACAGAACACGAGGCGATTCACGATGAAGAACTCTGTCCGCACACTGGTGGTCGGTGCCGGCCTGATCGCCGTCTTCGCGATTGCCGCAGCTCCGTTCGAATGGTCCCACCTGGCGGCCCAGTCCAGAGCGGGCGTTGGCCAGGCCGGCGGTGTCACGCCAGTCGATTTCGCCATGGTCGCCCGCATTCGTGAAGAAGGACTCCAGCGCTCACAGCTTCCGAACACGTTCTCTTACATGACCGACGTTCTGGGCGCCCGTCTCACGAATTCTCGTGACATGGATCGGGCGCAGGACTGGGTGCTGGGTGAGATGAGGGAGATCGGACTCGTCAACACGGCGCGCGAGCCGTTCATGGACTACGGCGTGAGCTGGGACAACGAGTACGTCTCCTTGCACCTCATGGAGCCGGACTACACGCCCATGGTCGGCTACCCGATCGCCCACACGCCGAGTACCGACGGGAAGCAGCGGCTCGAGGTCGTGATCGCCGACGTGCAGACGCGGCAGGATCTCGAACGCTACCGCGGCCGGCTGCGCGGACTGGCCGTGCTCAGCAGTCCGCCGCCTCGGATCGATCTGGAGCGGATCGCCAATGGCACGCCTCGACGCACCGACGACGAGCTTCGTGCGTTGGAGGAGGACGTGGTGCTTCCGGCCGCGAGCCCGGACGATCATTTCTCAAGGCTCTATCCCGATCCCCCGCGCAATCCGAACATCCTCACGGCGGAGGAGCGCCTGCTGTTCTATGTGGCCGAGGGTGTGGCGGTCGTCCTCGAGTCGCGGAGTGGTTGGCCGGGTGCGGTTCGAGGCTTCGCACGGCCCGGCGCCAAGATCGATCGTTGGGCGCGCGACGTAACGCTCTCTTCGGTACCGGTCGTTGCCGTCACGCCCGAGCACTACAACCGCATGTACCGCATCCTCAAGCGGGACATACCGGTCGAAATCGAAGTCGAGGTCCGTAACACCCACGGAGAGCGGGTCAGCGAGGCGAACAACGTGGTGGGTGAGATCCGGGGCGGCGACCTCGCCGACGAGGTGGTGATGCTCGGTGCGCACTTCGACACGTGGCACGCCAGTCCCAACGCGAGTGACAACACCTCCGGGGTGGCCGTCATGCTCGAGGCCATGCGCATCCTCAAGGCGGTCGGTGCTCAGCCCAGGCGCACGATCCGTATCGCGCTGTGGTCCGGTGAGGAGCAGGGCCTATGGGGATCGCGTGCCTACGTGAAGGAGCACTTCGGAGATCCCGGTGACCCCGGCGTGGGGATCACTTCCGACTACGAGAAGTTCTCCGTGTACTTCAACCAGGACTACGGACCCGGCGTGTACCGGGGGATCTTCCTCGAGGGCAACGAGCATGTTCGGCAGACCTTCGCGGCGTGGATGGAGCCCCTGCGGGACATGGGGCTGAACACGATCTCGGTGCAGAGTCGTGGGAGTACGGACCACGTTCCATTCAACGCGGTGGGCCTTCCGGGCTTCCAGTTCTTGCAGGCCCGCGTGGGTGGCACCGGTGGTCACACCAACATGGACTTCTTCGATACCATCCCCGTCGAGGACCTGATGAAGAATGCGGTCATCATGGCCACCTTCGTGTACCACGCGGCGATGAGTGATGAGCGTGTTCCACGAAAGGGGACGCCGCCCCAGTCGTGATTCCGCGTGCCATCGTCGCTGATTGGTCGGAGTGGACTTCCTGCCGGCGACCTACGCTTCGGCGGAGCCGACCTCGGGGTCGACCCAATGGTCCAGCGTGTCCTTGATCTCGCCGACCAGTTCCTTGAAGTCATTGGGCTTCACGAGGTACCGGCGCACGCCCAGCGCATAGGCTTGCTGGGCGTGTCTGGCGTCTTGGGAACTCGTGAACATGATGACTGGAATGTCCGCCAGTTGCTCTTGGGAGGCGAGCCACTTGAGAAGATCGATGCCGCTCATCCCGGGCAGCCAGTGGTCGAGGACGATCAGCGATGGCGGGTCCCGCTCGAGCAGATAGCTCTGTGCATCCTCACCCCCGGTGGTGCAATCGACGCGGGCGAGAGGCAGCCCCTTCGCCAGGACCAGCTTGATCAGATGCTGGTGATCCTTGTTGTCTTCGATCACCAGAATCGTCGTCTTGTCGTCCATCGCATCGCTCCTGGACCTACGCCTCGTTGGCACGGGGGCCATTCTCCAGGTTACGTGGTCGGTGCGTTCCATGCAATTATTGTGCAAATAAGAGGGCCTTGGGTATAGATTGACCTGCAGGGTCACGCGGCCACGATCCTGCCGCCCCCGCTTGTGCACAATGGGGCCCACTAGGCCCCGTGATCTGAGATGAGAGGCACTCATGAGCGATGACGCGAACGGTGCTCGACGATCGGAGACTGAGGCGGAGCGCAAGCTCACCGCCATTCGGCAGATTGTGTTAGGTGATGAGTCCATTCAGGCCTCACCTGGTACACCCCATGACCCGGAGTCTCTGCGGCGACGATTCCTCGGGGCCATCGCCGACTACAGTGACCTGGAGGTGGAGCGACTCTGCGAGCTCAACCACGAGACCGTCCGCCAATACCGACAGGGGCAATGGCCTCAAAGAGGCCCCAACTCGGCGTCCCGCGCCAAGATTGAGCGATTCCTCAGGCTGCATGAACAGAGGCGAACCGCGGCTGCGACGGAAGCCGGGGAGCTACCGCCCCTGAGCGAAGGACTCATCTCCTTCGCCGAGGAGTGGCGGCAGGATTCGGCCTTCACCGTGGACTACCCACACCAGGGGTGGATCGCCATTACGGACGACGCGGCCTGTGCCCTCAGATCCTTGGGACTGATGCGGTACGACGACGAGATCGCGTGGCTCGCCTACAAACGAGCCGCGGGGTACGACGCGGAATCGGCGGACCCCGTGACCCTCGCGGATCTGGGATTGAGCATAGATCCGCTCGTGGAGTTGGCTCGGCAAGATACGCCAGATAGTTAGCTCAAGCTAAAAACCTGCAATATATCCTGTTTATTGTGTTTTAATAGCTCCATCTTGTGCCTGGCCGTGGTGGACTCACCATGACGGCCGTTCACCTCGTGTTCGAGGAGGCACAGGATGAAGAAGCTGATCGCCGTACTGATGTTCCTGGTTGTTGCTGGCCTGTCGACGACCGCGTGCAACACCACACCTGTCGACCCCGCGTGGGAGTGTGATCCCCCCTGGCCGACGCCGAACGGTTGGACTTGCCCCTAGGGACTGACTAGACCTCGGAGGCCATCAACTCCAGCTGGGTCCGGATCTCGACATCTTCGGCATCTCGGAGAGTGGGATTCGGACCCACAAGGGGCTCCCACGGGCTATCCAGCTCGAGAGAGCACTCGATATCGAAGACGAGCTTGCCGAATTTCAGGTCCTCGGCCTGGCGAAGTGCAGTCCTGAGTGCCTGACGACCCTCGTCATCCCGGCCGAGAGCGCAAAGCGCCTGGCCGCGTTCCATGAGGACCTCGACTCTTCCCCTCGCAGACATCTTGTCTGCGTCGATCTGTGCACTGAAGCCTTCGTACGACTGCTCGTCACCCTCTAGCGCCGAGATCACGGCCAGATTACAGGTGGCGAGCTGGCGCGTCTCGGGCATTGGCGCGGCATGCATCGCCACTAGATTGCAGGACCTGGCTTCATCCATCCGGCCCGACATTCGAAAGCAGCCTCCGAGCGCCACCAGTATGTCCCACTCGTCCGGGAGTCCGCGGGCGGCGGTGTAGGCCTGCCATCCGACTCGTGTGGCGGACGGCCAGTCTTGCTCCTCCCCGTGCACCCACATCAGACCGAAGTACCCCTGAGCTACTGCCTGCTCGTTGCCCGCCTCCTGCCCAACTCGCACAGCCTCTTGATATAGATCCCTCGCCTCGGCGAGAGCACCCTTGTGGAGGCGCACGTTGGCCAGACCGACCGTCGCCGACGCGACCAGGCCCGGATTGCCCGCTCCGATCGCCATTTCACGCGCTCGGGTATACCAGGACATCGCCTCGTCCCACCGGGCGAGCTTCCGGAGCGCTCGTCCCTTATACCACGAGGAGAGGATCACGCCTTCCGAGTCTCCGGTGGCGAGCGAGACCTCGTGGGCCCGATCGTACCGACTCAGAGCATCTTCGAACGCCGATTCGTCTTCCGCCGCCTCGGCCTCGCTGAGTAGGTCCCTGGCATCCAGGCGGCCCGTCGGCTCCAGGTGACGCGGACGCGTCACCGCCCAGATCGCACCCCAGAGCGCGACCTCCACCTCGCGTCCGACTTCACGGCCGACGCCGAGCCGATCACGGGATTGGAGGACCAGCAGCCACGATCTGTCGCCGTGCTCGGCCACGAACATGCCCGCACACTTGTTGGCTCGGGTCTGGCCGCTTCGGAGTCGCCCCGTGACGCTCTCCCGCCGCGCGGTCTGCTCCAGCTCGAGCGGAAGATCCCTTAGCTTCGCGGCTCCACCGACCCCAAGTGTGAGGTAGGGGTGGAACTCCGTCGGGTGTGCAGCGTCGCGCCAGACCAGAGTACAGTGATCGGCGCCGGCCGCCTCCATGAGGCGCGCCAACTTGGGCGCCAACCGACCTCGCACGGGATCGTGGCTGTAGGGCGTTAGCTCAGACAACATCGAGAGATTCCACCTGATCATCCGTATTTTCAGGACAAGGGCGTACCACCTGGACCAAACCGGCCACCATGGTACGGCTGGAGGGAAATTAACAATGAATGGGCAAATATTGCCTGTCAACCGCGAGGCTTCCCCTGCGTCGCCGAGGTGCGATTCTGTCCGATCGGAGAACCACCGCTCCACTTCACCGGAGCACCATCCACACGTGCGTCGCAACCTCATGGCCCATACACCCGTCTAACTTCTGGTCCGATCCGAACGCTGGACGGTCGGCCCGATTCGGCCCGGCCGTGGGAATCAATTGAGACCGGAGACGCAGGTGTCAGCCTTCAAATTCACGGTTCGTACGCTCACCAAGACGCCGTTCGTCACGGCTGTCGCGATCCTGTCCCTTGCGCTCGGCATCGGAGCGAACGCTGCGATCTTCTCGCTCTTTGATCAGATGCTGTTACAGGCTCTTCCTGTGCAGGAGCCCGAGCGTCTGGTCAACCTCTCCGCGCCCGGCCCCAACCCGGGCTCGCAGTCCTGCGGGCAGGCGGGGAACTGCGAGGCGGTCTTCAGCTATCCGATGTTCAACGACCTCGCGGAGGTGTCGACTACCTTCAGCGGCGTGGCAGCGCATCGGCAGTTCGGGACGAACCTGGCCGCTGCCGACCAGACGGTGAGCGGCAGCGGGATGCTGGTCTCGGGATCGTACTTCGCGCTTCTCGGCCTGAGTCCAGCGTTGGGGCGCCTACTCGGGCCGGCGGACGACGTGACCATCGGTGAGCACCATGTCACCGTGCTCGGCTACGACTATTGGCAGAACCAACTCGGCCTGGATCCGGCGGTGCTCAACAGCACGATCATCATCAACGGACAGTCCATGACGGTCGTCGGGGTGGCCCCACCGGGCTTCAAGGGCACCACGCTCGGTGTCACAGTCGACGTCTACGTGCCCCTAACGATGCGCACGGGAATGAGTCCGTGGTGGGACGCCTGGGAGAATCGCAGGAACTATTGGGCGTATCTATTCGCGCGACTCGCGCCCGGCGTGACGCTCGAGCAGGCCCGCTCCGAGATGACCACGGTTTTTAAGGGGATCCTCGCCGAGGTCGAAGCCCCGCTTCAGGAGGGTATGAGCGCCCAGACCATGGAGCGGTTCTTGGCTAAGGATCTGGTGCTCCAGCCGGGCTCCCGCGGGCAGAGCACCATGCACAGCGATGTGGAAAGGCCTATGACCCTCCTCTTCGGAATCACGGGTGTGGTGCTGCTCATCGCCTGTGCGAATATCGCCAACCTCCTGTTGGCACGGGGAGCCAACCGAGGGTCCGAGATGGCGGTCCGCGCTTCGATCGGCGCCAGTCGTTCACAGATGCTGAGACAACTGCTCACTGAGTCACTCGTCCTCGCCGTTCTCGGGGGGCTCGCCAGCCTGCTCGTCGCGCAATGGACGCTCGGGGTCATCGCTACGCTTCTGCCACCCGAGACCGCGGCCGCCTTCACACCGTCCCTGAGTACTGGTGTGGTCCTGTTCGCCGGGGCGCTGGCCATCGGGACCGGAGTTCTGTTTGGGCTCTATCCGGCCCTGCACAGCACGCGGCCGGACCTGGTCACCGCTTTGAAAAGCAACGCCGGCCAGCCTTCGGGACACAGGGCGGCTGCGCGCTTCCGTGGCGCGTTGGTCACGGCACAGATCGCGCTCTCCATGGCGCTTCTGGTCGGAGCGGGTCTGTTTCTCAAGAGCCTCACGAACGTGAGCCGAGTAGACCTGGGAATGAACCCGAGCAACGTGGCGACGTTCGCGATCTCGCCCGAGCTGAACGGATACGAGCGTGAGCGGTCGCTCGCACTGTACGAGACGCTCGAGCAGGAGCTGGCAGCCCTACCTGGTGTTTCGGGCGCCTCCGGCGCGATCGTCCCGATTCTCAACGGCAACAACTGGGGCACCGACGTGGCCGTGGATGGCTTCGAGTCGGGGCCCGACATCGACTCCAACTCTCGCATGAACATGATCGGCCCCGGATACTTCGCGACGCTGGGGATGCCGCTGCTCGCCGGCCGTGAGTTCACGGTCGCCGACAATATGGAAGCGGAAGAGGTCGCGATCGTGAACGAGGCCTTCGCGCGCAAGTTCGGACTCGATGCTCGTGAGACCGTCGGCACGTTCATGAGCACCGCCGGCGGGGACGCCGAGTTGACACGTCGCATCGTCGGGGTGGTCCAGGACGCACGCTACGCCGAGGTGAAACGTGACGTGCCACCGCTCTTCTTCCTGCCCTATCGTCAGGACGATTACGTCGGATCCATGACATTCTACATGCGTACTCAGGTCGAGCCGTCTCAGACCCTTGATGCGGTCGGAGGGGTCATCAAGGGTATCGATCCGAATCTCCCGGTCGAGGACCTCAAGACGCTCGAACAGACCGCCAAAGAGAACGTGATGCTCGACCGTCTTATCAGCACACTGTCAGCCGCTTTCGCCGTACTAGCGACGATCCTCGCCGCAGTGGGGCTCTACGGGGTCCTGGCCTACACGGTCTCGCAACGCACGCGTGAGATCGGGCTGCGCGTGGCACTGGGCGCGGACCGCGGACGGGTTCGGGGGTTGGTGCTTCGCCAAGTCGCCAAGATGACCGTCATAGGTGGCGTCGTCGGTCTGGTGGCAGCCTTCTTCCTGGGGCGGGCCGCCGAATCCCTGCTCTTCGGGCTCGAGGGCAACGATCCGGTTGTCATGGGTGTCGTTGCGGTGGTGTTGAGCCTCGTGGCTTTCGGGGCAGGCTACCTACCGGCGCATCGCGCTTCGAGAGTCGATCCGATGGTGGCGCTGAGGTACGAGTGATGTGACATCGGGTCGCAATCTGGGCCCCCGATCAGGCGTGCGAGCGCATACCGGCGTGGCACCCCGATTCCGGCCTCGTGTAGAGTAATACATGCCGATGCGATGGGTTCTCCTGGCCACGGCAGTCCCCTTGGCGACTGCCTGCTACCCCCGCGGGCTCCAAGCGCCCATGCCGTACGAGGTACGGGCTGACGGAGACCTCCGGTCCATTTCGTGTGCGAAGGAGAGGCTCGTCGAGCTCGGCTTCGAGTTCTACGGCGACCAGGAGGACCGCCGCGACCTTCTGGGCGCCCGCGACTCGCGACGGAGCGCCGGCCAGCCCTCGAGCGGCCTTCCTATCGTTCAGGAGGTTGTGCGTCTCGAACTGAAAGAGCGAGCCGAGCGAGAGGTGCTGGAGTTGACACTGGGGCTCGCCCACCGACGTGACATGACGGACCCCAACCTCGATCGTGCCATGGACCTCTGGCTCGAGGGTCCTTCGCGACCGAGCATACTCGAGGTGGATGAGATCGTGCGTGCGTGTCAGGGAGCACCGTTCTAGCCGTCGCTCAATACCGGACCAGCCTACAGGAAAGACGATACGAATGGATATTTCGCTCAGCCCCAGCCTCCGCCGCTCGACCGTCACCCTGGCGTCGGCCCTACTAGGATCGACTCTACTGGGAGCGATCCTCCTACTCGGCCCGACCCCGCTCGGGGCCCAGGCCCGTGACTACGATTCGACGCGGCCGTTCGGTACGCTCCGCGAGCAGGCCCGGGTCCAGCAGACGTGGCTGCAGGAACGGCTCGAGACGAACCTCCCCTTGTTGATGCGGAAGCATGGCGTGGACATGTGGGTCGTGACGATGCGCGAGTACAACGAGGATCCGGTCTTCAAGGCCCTCGTATCGGCGACCACCTTCGCGGCGCGCCGTCGCACCATCTACATCTTCTACGACCGGGGACCGGAGGAGGGCGTCGAGCGGTTGGCGTTGGGTGGCAACTAGCAGGGTGGAGTCTACGAGGCGGTACGGGCCACCGTGCTGTCGGCCGATGGACGGCCCGCCGAGTTGTGGGGGAAGGACCAGTGGGACCTCTTCGCCCGCATGGTGCGGGAGCGCGATCCCCAGCGGATCGCCGTGAACATCTCGCACGACATCAACTTCTCCGACGGGCTGACCGCGGGTGAATGGGAGCAGATGGAGGAGTCGCTGGGCGACCTCGCCGGACGGGTCGTCCGTGAACCTCTTCTAGCCCTCGACTATCTCGCCATGCGCGTTCCGGGCATGACCCCGACCTATCGCCACATGCAGGCCATCGTGCACGAGATCATCGGCACGGCTTTCTCCAACGTCGTCATCGAACCGGGCAAGACGACTACGGAGGACGTGGTGTGGTGGATGCGTCAGCGCGTGCACGATCTGGGCCTCGGATCCTGGTTTCAGCCGTCGGTCTCGATCCAGCGCCGTGGGGTGGAGATGGGAGACTCGATCGCACCGATCATCCAGCGCGGTGACGTGCTGCACTGTGACTTCGGTATCGTCAACATGGGCATGACCACCGACACACAGCACATGGCTTACGTACTGCTAGACGGGGAGTCCGCTGCGCCCGCAGGCCTTCAGAAGGCGCTCTCCAACGCGAACCGTCTTCAGGACATTCTGCTCGAAGAGACGAAGGTCGGACGATCGGGCAACGAGATCCTCGCGTCGGTTCTCAACACCATGCGGATCGAAGATCTGGACGGGACCATGTACACCCACCCCATCGGAGACCACGGCCACGGCGCGGGCCCCCTGATCGGCCTCTGGGACTACCAGAACGGTGTCCCGGGGCGAGGGGATCCGCCCGTAATCCCCAGCATGTGGTTCTCGACCGAGCTACAGGTCACGACTCCGGTCCCCGAGTGGGACGGTCAACGCGTGCGGATGGCCCTGGAGGAGGAGGCCGAGGTCACGGCTGAGGGGGAGATGCGCTGGTCGTTGAGGCGACAGACGGACCTGCACCTGGTGCACTAACGGAGGCTAGTCCTCGTCCTCGACGCGCACTTCGTCGCACTTGCAGCGGCCGCACCAGCATCCGCAGTGGCCGCAGCCGCACCGGCATCGAATCCGTCCGCCGAACAGCCACCAGAGGGCGAGCCCAAACAGAAGCAGCTGTATGCCTCCGCCACGCGACATGCCCTGCCAGAAGGCGGTGACAACGTTGAAGTAGGTGCTTAGCGCTTCGGTGATCAACTCGAACATCTTTCGTCCTCCACGGCCGTACGACTCTTGTCAGTTGCACATCTTTAGACGGTGAACCGTCTCGTAAGGTTGCGCGGGAGGCCCCGGCTAGCGGGCGGGCGTAGCGGGTTCAGGAGTCCGCGCTGTCGTCCGCAGACGGCTTCGACATCCACCGGAAGACCTTGTACCCGCCGTATCCGATGGCGCCCACCGCCAAGACCGCCGGAATCCAACCCAGAAGGTTGAGGACGATGGCTCCGGAGATCACGATCGTGCCGCCCTGCACCCACCCCAACAACTGCCCTCTGTTGCGGGCGCGCGTCACGTCTTTTTCGGTGTAGACCTTTTCCGGCAGGTTCATGCTCACCTTCGATTGGTTGGCGCTCGTCGGAGTACGTAATCTCATCGATGGCGTTGTCGTCGCCGGCCGATGACCGAATGTTAGGGCGCGGCGCCCTCTCATTCAATCGAGCCTTAGAAAAACCGGCACCATGGACAACCCGATCGATCAGCCCACTCTGCTCGCCGAGACCATCGACTACCAGCCCGGTGCTGTCCCTGCACGGGGAAGGTCCGTTCAAGATGCTACTGACGCTCTTTAAGGAGCCCGCCTAGAATGCGCCGATTTCCTCACTCATCGCCCGCGATCGCGCTGCCCTTCGCGACGGCACTGCTCGCGGTGGTCGTCCTCCTCCTCATTCCCACCCCCGCCAACGCTCAGGCCACCGGGCTGATCCGCTTCGGTCACTACCACTCCCTCGACGAGATCGGCACCTACGTCGAGGCGCTCGCTGGTCGCTACCCCGAGCTCGTGACGCTCCATGTGATCGGCCAGAGCCGCGAGGGACGCCCGATTTGGGCGGTGGATGTGAACAACCCGGCAACTGGGCCCGCGTCCGAGAAGCCGGGGTTCTACGTGGACGGCAACATCCATGGTGGCGAGGTGCTGGGCGGGGAAGGAGCGCTCGCGTTTCTCGACCGGATCCTGTCGGGTCATGGCAGCGACGCCCAGCTGACGGACCTCGTGGACAGCCGAGCCTTCTACGTCGTTCCCATCGTGAACCCCGACGGACGTGCGATCTCTGTCGACACGCCCGAGAACCATCGCTGGAACGTGAGGCCCATCGACGAGGATGGGGACGGCCTGCTGGACGAAGATCCTCCCGAGGACCTGGACCGTGACGGTCGCATCCTGCAGATGCGGGTGCCGGATGACGAGGGCGACTGGGTCGTGCACTCGTCTGATCCGCGTCGCATGGTCCGGGTACGTGACGTGGCCGGCGGAAATCCCGCCCCCGTCGAGGGTCCCCGCTATCAGGTGATGCGAGAAGGCGTCGACGACGATGGCGACGGTCGATTCAACGAGGACCGGGTTGGCGGAGTCGATCTGAACCGGAACTTCCCCGCCAACTGGAGCGCGGCTCAGTTCGCATCAGGCCCATTTCCTCTGTCCGAACCCGAGACGCACGCCCTGGTGGCGTACATCACCGAGCGTCCGAACATCGCGGCCATCCATACCTTCCATACCAGCGGTGGCCTGATCCTCCGCTTCCCCACGCTCGCGGATCAGGATTGGGACTTTCCCGACGCCGACCTCGATGCGTACCGAGCGCTTGCCGAGGACGGTGTGGCCATTACCGGCTACCAGAACTTCGCCTACGAGAAGAAGGCCATCGTGGACCTGATGAGCCCCGGGCACGGAGTGTTCAACGACTGGGCGTCCAAGGAGTTCGGGGTGCTCGCGATCACGACCGAGATGTGGGCGCACGCCATCGGCGAGGGGCAGGACGCCCTCTTCGCCTGGAACGACGAGGTACTCGGCGGCACCGGGTTCGTCTCCTGGTATCCCTACCAACATCCGGAGCTGGGCCGCGTCGAGTTGGGCGGATGGGATCGCTGGTCCACGGCGAGCCCCCCGCCGCGGTTGATGGCGGACGAGATAGACCGAAACGTGCGATGGGTGCTGACCTTCGCCGAGAAGACGCCGCAGGTCGCGATCCAGAACGCTCACATCACGCCGTCGGGTGCCGGACTTCGTGTCGAGGCGAGTGTGGCCAATGTGGGTTGGATGGCCACCGCTACGGTGCACGCCGCCGAGGAGCTCGGCATCGCCCAGCCGGTGCGCGCGACGCTGGAGTTGGTGAACGCCGAACTGATCTCGGGTGAACCGACGGTGTCGCTGGGAGTACTGCCGGGAACTCGTGGTGGCGGGATTGATCCGCGGTCCGTCGCGTGGACGGTGAGGGTGCTGGACGAGACCCAGCAGGCCCATGCGACGATCGTCGTCGAGTCCGAGAAGGCCGGCACGATACGGCGGACGCTCGAAGTGCCGAGGGGGTAACCGTATTCGCGTTCGGGTGCCTATGAGGTAGGTAGGGGGTGGGTGGAAACAGATGTTGCCACTACCTTCCTGCAGTGACATCCCCACCTTGAGCCCTCGGTTCCTGGGGCAACACTAGCTCAACACACTGCGCCCGCTTATCGAGCCGGATACTCCGGCCGGCCTGCCGTGCGCCTATTAACCGGATAACATCACTTGTCATTTTCTGCACTCAAACTTCACCCGACCCTCCTTCGAGGCGTCGAGGATCTGAAGTTCGTACGACCCACTCCCATTCAGTCGGAAGCCATTCCCCCCGCCCTCGAGGGCAGGGACCTCCTGGCCTGTGCGGCCACGGGGAGCGGCAAGACCGCGGCCTTCCTCCTACCCATCCTGCACAAGCTGCTGGACAAGCCGCGGGGCACGACCCGAGCGCTGGTCCTGGCCCCCACTCGTGAGCTGGCTCTCCAGATCGTGGATGACCTGAACGCGCTGGCCCGGCACACCTCGATCAAAGGGGCCCCCGTCTACGGCGGGGTGAAGATGGGCGCTCAGGAGAAGGCCTTCCGGCAGGGCGTCGACATCATCGTGGCCACTCCCGGACGCCTGCTCGACCACTTTCAGTACGGCTATGCGAAGTTGTCGGGACTGGAATACCTGGTCCTGGACGAAGCCGATCGCATGCTGGACATGGGCTTCCTGCCCGACATCAAGCGCGTGCTCAAACACATACCGAAGCCGGAACAGACGCTCTTCTTCAGCGCCACGATGCCCCCCCCGATCGAGAAGCTGACGCGCGACCTGCTGCGGAACCCCGCGAAGATCGCGCTTCAGCGACGGGCGGCGCCCGCCGAGGGCGTGGTCCAGGCCGTGTACCCGGTGCCGGCCAGCCTCAAGAAGGCGCTCCTGGTCGAGCTCTTCTGCAGGAACCACATGGAAGACGCACTCGTCTTTACGCGCACCAAGCACAGAGCGAACCAGTTGACCAAGGTGCTGAACCGCCATGGGATCTCCGCGGAGCGCATTCACGGAAACCGATCGCAGGCGCAGCGCACCAAGGCACTCGCAGGCTTCAAGGCCGGCAAGTTCCGAGTTCTCGTTGCGACGGACATTGCGGCCCGCGGTATCGACGTGGAAGCGCTGGGGCATGTGGTGAACTTCGACATCCCCGGGCTGCCGGACGACTACATCCATCGCGTCGGACGCACGGCCCGCGCCGAATTGACCGGAGAGGCCTTCACCTTGGTGACGCCCGAGGACGAAGAGACCCTCCGGCGCATCGAGCGGGCCGTCGGATCGAAGATCGACCGGGTCCTACTGGAGGACTTCTCGTACAAGGCTGCCGGCAACCCCTCTCCGAACACCTCGGCAAACCAACGGCAGGGGAACGGAAACGGCGACGGAAAAGGGAACGGAGACCGTAGCGCCTACGTCGGTGGCAACGGCAACGGCAACGGCAACGGCAACGGGAATGGGAATGGGAATGGGAATGGGAATGGGAATGGGCGACCCAGCGCCAAGGGCGGTGGGCGGGCGCGCAACCAGCGACGTCGCAGGGCCCGTCGCTAAGGGCTGCGGAGCGGTCCCGGAGAGGAGGCGAATAGCACTACTCGCGTACTCGGCGGGGAGTGCTCAGATTACGTTCCCTCCCAAATCGCTGACATCAAACAGAGGTGATTCTCGATGAGCGCACCCGCTTTCTTGAAGGGCATCCTGGAACACGAGCGCGGGCTCTTCTGCAACGTTGTGAATGCCGTCCCCGAAGAGGGACGTGGTTACCGCCCGGAACCAAAGGCGCGTAGCGCGGAGGACCTGATCGGGCACCTGATCGGCCACAATCAGGACCTGATCGAGTTGCTCGACGACGGTGCCATCCATCACCGCAATCAGGTGCCCTTCGAGACGATCGAAGAAGCGGTCGCGACCATGGACCAGACCTTCGGGGAAGTGATCACGCGGCTCGGCGATATCGACGAGGAGGCTTGGATGAGCCCCGCCAAGTTCTTCGTCGGGGAGCACGAGATCATGGAGGGCCCGCGTATGCAGTTGGCCTGGATGATGCTCCTGGACGCGATCCATCACCGTGGCCAGTTGAGCACGTACCTGCGCCCCATGGGCAGCAAGGTGCCGGCGATCTACGGCCCGTCAGCTGATGACGAAGGACCGGCTCACTAGCCGGAGGGTGCGTTCATCACCCCTGCGGAGCCCGTTCCTAGGATTCGCTCACCGCGTCCAGGAAGGCTTCGCCGTACCGCTCGAGCTTGAGCGGTCCCACGCCCGAGACGGCCAGGAGCTCCCCCGGAGTGGACGGGCGCGCTTCGGCCATGGCGCGCAGGGTCTTGTCGCTGAACACGATGTAGGCCGGCACTCCCTGACGGTCCGCGATCGACTTGCGGAGGTCCCTCAGCGATTGAAACAGGGCCTCTGCCTCATCGGATAGCGGACCGGGTTCTGCGACCCGATCGGCGGTCTGTCGTGAGCGGGAACGCGTGGAGCCGGACCGGGGGCCGGCTCGGGACATAGTCTGGCCCCCTGCCTCGACGGCCATTATGCCTTCCGCCGCCAGATCCTCGGCCTTGATTCCCGTGCACCAGTCACAAGACACGTCGCACGGACTGATCTCCTCGCTGAGATGTGTGAGGATCTTCTGGTGGCGACATCCTCCGTTCTCCACAAGCCGGAAGAGGGCCTTGGTCGCTTCGGCCTTCGCCCAATAGAGATCGGGATCATCGATGTCGCTCAGGAAGCGCTCCTGCTGCTTCACGTCGGCCCATGAGTAGAAGAGAAAGCAGTCGCTCTCCAGACCGTCCCGCCCCGCGCGGCCCATCTCCTGATACCAAGACTCTACATCCTTCGGCATGTCCCGATGGATGACGAAGCGCACGTTGGACTTGTCGATGCCCATGCCGAAGGCGATGGTCGCGACGATCACGTCGGCGTCGTCCTTGGCGAAGGCTTCTTGGTTGGTCGATCGCTCCTCCGCCTCCATTCCGGCGTGGTAGGGTAGGGCCCGCACGCCCAGATCACACAGGAAGTCGGTCATCTGATCGACCGCCTTTCGAGAGGCACAGTACAGGATGCCACTCTGGCCGGACCGCGCCTTGATCAGCCCCGCGATCTCCTGTCGCGTGGGTCCGGTGCCCTTCTTTCTGCAGTAGATGTTCAGGTTGGATCGGAAGAACGAGCCCTTGAAGCCAGCGGGCTTGGTCATCTCGAGTTGGCGGATGATGTCGCGAGCCACGTCGTTGGTGGCGGTGGCCGTGAGTGCCAGGACGGGCGTGTTCGGGAGCGCCGTCCGCAGTCGCTGCAGCCGCCGGTACGACGGCCTGAAGTCATGGCCCCACTGGCTGATGCAGTGAGCTTCGTCCACGACGAGCAGCGAGAGAGGCCAGTTCCCGGCTTCCCGACTCAGGCGGCCGTCGAGTCGCTCGGGAGCCAGGTAGACCAACTCGTACTCTCCGGCCCGGAGTGCCTGGAGTCTCCGCTCACGTTCGCCGGGTTCTAACGACGAGTTGATCGCCGCAGCGCGAAAGCCGAGGTCGACGAGTGCATCCACCTGGTCCTTCATGAGGGAGATCAGCGGAGACACCACGAGCACTGTGCCGTCCATCATCCGAGCCGGTACCTGGAAGGTCAGGGATTTACCCGCTCCGGTTGGCATAAGCGCAATGCAGTCGCGGCCTGCCATGACGGCCTCGATGACCTCGAGCTGACCGGGTCGGAAGTTCTCGTAGCCGAACACGTCGCGGAGGACGCCGAGGGGGGTGGCGGTGGATTCTGCGGCGGCGTGAGGCTCCATGCCCCAAGGTACTCGAATGCGGTGGGCGGGGAGAGTGACGGTTGGGCCGGCAGGTGGGCGCCTCCAGCTACCTTCCTCTTCGCGCCTTCCAGATGACATGCCGCGAGCCCTTTCCGCCGTGTGCGCGCACGACGACCTCCTCCGCTTCGAATCCGACCTTCCGTAGCCGCTTCGTGAAGCCCTTGTCCGAGTGGGCCGACCACACGGTGAGCACGCCCTCGGGTCGAAGGGCCTGGTAGGTGGCATGAAGCCCGGCCCCGGAGTAGAGCCAATCATTGTCGTTCTTGGTCAAACCCTCCGGGCCATTATCCACATCCAACATGATGGCATCCCAAGCCGCGGGCGCCTCCCTCAGCACGACACCGACGTCTGCCTCGCGGACGGTGACGCGTTCATCCCGGAGAGGGTGCCCGGAGTGCTCTCCCGGCGGGCCGCGATTCCACTCGACCACCGCCGGCACCAGTTCGGCGACGACCACGTAGGCATCGGGGCCGAGGTGGCGCAGCGCCGTCGCCAAGGTGAACCCCATCCCCAGACCGCCGATCAGGGCACGTGCGTTGGCTCGATCCACAATCTCGGTGCACGCGATCTCGGCCAGCGCGTCGGCGGACCCGTGTGTACGAGTGCTCATCAGGTCCTGGCCGCCCGCGACCTTGATGATGTAGTCGTCGCCGAGCTGGTAGAGGCCGATCTCTCCTCCGTCCCCGGGAACCTGGGCAGTATCGAGCAGTGTCAGGCGTTTCATTGAACAGGTGGGTTGCTAGGGTCCGACGTTTCCGGTCGAGCAATATAGGTCATTCGCGCGCTTCGCTCGCGGTCACCACATTGGCCGTTGAGCAGAGCCTCGAGCCGTTAGGCGACGATCATCATCCCGCAGGAGATCCCAATGAGCCGGCCGCCACGCTACTCCTACGCGATCGCCGTCTTCCGCGGTCTCGTCGCGGCGTTCGCGCCAGCAAGCAGCAACTAGATCGACCGTGGTCGGAAGATTGAAGCCATGACCCGACCGCTGCGTCTCGTACCGTTCGAGCAGTACATGCTGGTCGATCACGGGCCAGTCTATCCCATGAACGGGTTTGTGCGATTGCGTTTCTCCGGTGCACTCGATCCGGATATACTGGAGGCTGCTCTGCAAACGGCCCTCCGCGATCATCCTCTCCTCACCTGTATAGCACAACAGCGAGCTCGCCACTGGTACTGGATACCGAGCCCCGCACCGATCCATGTACAAAAACTCGCGACAACGCCGGGTCCCGAACTACCGAACCTGCGTCCGCTCGACGTGTGTAGCGAACCGGGAGTACGCGTCTATACCTGCGGTGACGGGCAGCACACAGATCTTGTCCTACAAGCCCATCATGCGGCCTCTGACGGTCTCGGTGTCTTACGCTTCGCAGAAGACCTACTCGTCCACTACGCCCTTGCCTCGCCGGAACTGCCCACCCCACCAGCACCCGTTCGCGACAACTCACGCCTGCGTCAACGCCATCGCGTCGGCTTGACGCGTGCACAGTTTTGGTGGGCGAGCCTGAGACAAGTCCGAGCCTGGAATGGCGTGCTCCACTACCTGATGCGTACGCCACACGCGCTGACTACGTCCGGCCCTGCCGATGACGAGGCGTCACCCGGCCCACTCTACCCGCGGTCGCTCAACTGGCAGTTCAACGCCCAGGAGACCGCCTCCCTACGGGCTGCCGCCGGCACCCGAGGAGTCTCCCTCAACGACCTCCTTATTCACACCCTGTATTCAACCATAGGCGCGCGCCAGCCACCGCCGGAGAGGGCAACGTCGCCGTGGATACGTGTTTGCGTGGCCGTCGGTTTTCGCCCCGCCGGTTCCGTCTCCGCGATCAATCATATGAGCCTAGCGTTCCTCAATCGTCGGGCCAGTCATGTAGACGATAGCCCTGGTTTCTTACAGGGCATTCATCGTGAGATGCGGAGGATCAGGCGAAACAAACTGGGCTTGGCTTTTCTCCACAGCGTGGCTCTGGGACGGTTCGTCGGTGGCCTATCAACCATGGTTCGGGCACGTCAATGTCAGGCCACGGCCGTGCTGTCCAACGCGGGACGCCTCTTCGACCAGAGTCCGTTGAGCAACGAAGATGGAAAAACATGCCTCGGCTCAACCACTCTGGAGTGCGTCGACTTCCTGCCCCCGATCCGGCCCGAGACCAACATCACGCTCGCCGCCCACACCTACGCCGGGGCGCTTCGCCTCACCCTCCACTACGATGCCTTTGCCCTCGACAGCCGGCAGAGCCAAGCTCTACTTAATGACTTCGTAGAACGACTCGAGGGGATCACGCACCCATCCGCCCCAGCTCCGCCTCCGCCGCGATGAACCCGAACGCCGCCCACTGACCGGCGCGCCCCGACTGGGTGCGCTCGTACACGGCTCTGGCTTCGGTTTCCCGGCCGTTGGATTGGTGCCAGTACCCCCCCCCGCTACCCCCTTCGGCGCAACGCGTCCGCTGCCTCTCCGCGAACGGGTACGGCCGGCCCCCCCCAGGACCGACCGCCCCGGTGTGGAGCGAGTTCGAAGCTCGGGCTAGCGTCAGCCCTTCTTGCTCTTCTTGCTCTTATCGCTCTTCCCGCTCTTCCCGCTCTTCCCGCTCTTCCCGCTCTTGGCACTCTTGTCGCTCTTATCGACCCGCGTGATCGACACGGTTGCGACGGGACCGGTCCATCCGTGAATCGACGGGCTCAGATCATTCCCGCCCTGAATGCCGCCGTGCATGTGGATGACGCCGTTCTCTGCGAGCGCAGGGTTGCTGGTGCCGGTGCCGCTACCGCCCGGGCCACCGGTCAAGGGGTCGCAGGGCGGAACCATGTCGTCGAAGTCTTCGGTGTTGATCTCGGTGCCCGCGTCATACGCCATGGTCATGTACACAGAGGTGTCATCGCCGTCTTTGGGCAGTCGTACCGCGTCGAGGCCGGTAAAGCCGTCGTTCGTGCAGATCAACATCGAGACGAACGACAGATACTTGGCCCCCTTGCCTGCCGTGATCGTAAATGTGCGTGAAGTCCCTGGAAGTATCGGGGGCGGCGATCCGAGTGCGATCACGAGGTCCGAGACGTGCTTGTGTCCGGTCAAGGCCGCTTCGAGCGGGCCGAGATTCCCATTCTCGGCAATCTCCTGGACTCCGAGGCTCGCCGCCTCGCCCACCTCGAACACAACGAGTGACTTTCGGTGTGTCACAGCCAGTGGGGGGGTGAAGGGTTGGCCGCCCGTGTCGTTGGTGACCGTAACCTCGTACGTCGCGGAACCGCCCTTTCCTGACACTGACAGTGCGACGTCGAACTCTGGAGCCGTTGGGGCGGCTTCCTGGTCCAGACAGGCGGCGGTGGCGAGCAACATCAGAGCAGTACATATCCGGCGCATGGGACTCCTCCTGAACACGCGGTACGGGTCCGAGCCGGATGCCCGAACCTTCGAATGCACTCGCTCAATGCAATCCTCGTTCCGGATTGGAGCACCGGAGCTCTTGGAGCTGAACACATTGTCCTCGAACGACTTAGGGCTGGTAGAGAGGCGGTCTCCGGCCGGTTCGGCGTTTCATGAAACCGCTCTTGGAACGTCCTGGGCCGTTCCGTGAAACGGCGCGCCGCCGTTGCATGAGCATGGAGTTAGACCTCAATTCACCGACGGGCCCTCTCGCGAAGAGGCTGACCGACGAATAGGGAGACTCCATGTTTGATTGGCACGTTGACTTCGCGGCGGCGGAGCGCGCCCGCCGCGTCCAGCCGCCTATCCTCGGGATCGTCATCGTTCTCGCATGCGCTTCATGCGTGCCGGCCGAGGGGCCCCCTGTCGAAGCGCCCAGCATCTACCAGTTTGCCTTGGTCGGCGACATGCCCTACTACGCGTCGCCCACTGCGCCCCTCCCCCCCGAGTTCGTGGCCGCGCAGTACGCGGCGGTGCTGCAGGAGATCGATGCGGCCGACGTGGAATTCGTCGTTCACGTGGGTGATCTCAACAGCTCACTCGTCTGTGCGGATTCGGTCTATGCCGCTCGTTACGCCGAGTTCGAAGCACTTCGCCATCCTGTCTTTCTCACGTTTGGTGACAACGAATGGCTCGAGTGCGACAGGGCGGGCCTGGATCCGATGGAGCAGCTTGAGGCGCTCCGCGAGGTCTTTACCCAGGGAGGCGAATCTCTCGGCGGCCGTAAGCTCCCGCTGGAACGGCAGAGCGACAGCGCCGGATTCGAGAGATTCCGAGAGAACACCCGTTGGCGCTTCCGCGACGACCTCTACCTCACGCTCCATGTGGTAGGCGGTGGAAACAACCTCGGGTCGGAGGCCGATCCCAGGGCCGAATTCGTCGAGCGGAACGCGGCCGACATCACCTGGATGCGGCAGTCGTTCGAGACGGCTCGAGCGGAGGGACTAGAGAGCGTCGTGGTGGTGATACATGCCAACCCGGGATGGGACAGTTTCAAACGGGGGGAGGCGCGTCCGGCCTATTCCGAGTTCCTGGAGACCCTACGCGACGAGGCCGACGCGTTCGACGGACCAGTACTCGTGATGCACGGTGATTCGCACACATACACGGTCGACAAGCCGTTCTCGAACAACGTGACGGGCGAGATGACCACGAACCTGACCCGGGTCGAGACGTTCGGTCATCCCTTCATGCATTGGGTGTTGATCACGGTGTCGGCGGAAGATCCCGACCGGTTCAGCGTTCAACCGATGATCGTCGCACCCCGGTAGAGGCTCCCCTCCGCACCCCACCGGGGTTCGAGGGGAGCGACTCCTCGTCGACTACTCCGAGATCAGCTGCGTTCCCTCGTCCCGCGGATCGAGCGGCTCCAGTCCCAGGCGCTCCAGCTCCCGGTTCACGTCTTCGAGATCCGTCTCCCAGACTTCTTCCAGGCGGTCCGTATACCCCCGCAGTTCGTCCACGAGAATCTGGAAGATCTCTTCCATGTTGTTCATGGGCTGCCCATCCCCCCGCTCGGACATGGACAACAGGTTCGCGAGCCGGTTGTTCACCTTGATGGGAAAGTTCAGGGGGTCCTGCCCGCTCCGGTTTCTAACCTGGTAGATGTTCGCTTCCACCTCCGATGCGTTGGTGGTCAGCGTCTCGCCCGCCTCCGCCAGTCGTCCGTCGTCCGACTGCTCCAGCCGATCGTCCAACTGCGCCTTCACCCGCCGGATGGCGATGACCGCCTCATTGGCCTCGTTCACCTTGTCTCGAACGCGACGACCGAACACGTACTGCGACTGAAGGTCTGCGTCGGTGACGTCGGTGATCCACGGGTGGCGCTGAATGGATAGCGGAGCCGTCTGAGTCCGACCGTCAGCGCTCAAACGCACCGTGTACTGCCCCGGAGGCGCCACAGGAGCCAAGTTGCGCACACCCCACAGGATCATGCCGGGGAACGTCACGGCCGGAGTGGTCTGCAGGTTCCACTGTACGAAGTTCAGCCCGGCCTCGGTGGGCATCGTGGGCGGAGCCCAGCGGTCTCGCTCCTCCGTGCTGTCGGCGCGCTCCACCTCCGGCTCGAAGGTCCGGATCACGTCACCTGACGCGTCCAGGATCTCCAGCAAGGCCGTCTCTGGCGCCTCGCTGAACCACCAACTCAGTGTCACGCCGTTGGCGGATCGATAGGCGACGGACGGTTCGAACAACGTCATCGCCTCGGACGTCATGTTCGGCGCGGCCTGCCGGATGGGTGCGGCGTTATCGAGCACCCAGAAGCCCCGCCCGTGCGTCCCGATCACCAACTCGTTCTGCTCTGCGATCACGTCCACGACCGGGATGTCGGGCAGGTTGGGGTTCAGCTCCTGCCAGTGGGCGCCGTCGTCATACGAGACGTATACGCCGTGCTGCGTGCCCGCATAAAGGAGTCCCTCACGGTTCGGGTCGGCACGAACCGCGTGGACGTAGGCGTCCTCGCGGATGCCATAAACGATCTTGGTCCACGTGCGACCGTAATCGTTGGTCTTCCAGATGTACGGAGAGAAGTCGTCGAGAAGCGGGCGACGCACGGACACGTAGGCGCCACCGGCACCGAAGGGCGACGCGTCGATCTGGCTCACGCGGCCGAAGTCGGGCATGTCCGGCGGGGTGACGTTGGTCCAGTTCGCGCCGCCGTCGGCCGTGACGTGGACCAGGCCGTCGTCGGAGCCGGTCCAGATGACGTCGATATCCACGCGGCCCGGTCCGACTGCGAAGATGGTCGCGTAGACCTCGGGTCCGTTCATGTCTCCCGTGATGGGTCCGCCGGAGTGCTGCAGGGTCATCGGGTCGGCACGGGTGAGATCGCCGCTAAGGGCGTCCCAGGTCCTGCCACCGTTCGTCGTCCGCCACAGGCGCTGGGACGACGTGTACAGCGTGTTGGGGTCGATCGGCGAGAACAGGATCGGGAACGTCCACTGCCAGCGCTCGACCAGATCGGCCGCCGGCTCTCCCGAGTAGAACCACGGGTAGGGGTTTACTTCACGAGACGTCCCGAGGCTGCGATTGAACTTGTCGACGTAGCGCCCGTTGTTCGTCCCGGAGAAGAAGATGTTGAGGTCCTTCGGGTCCGGCGCGATGTAGCCCGGCTCACCGCCGCCCGCGCGGTAGGCCACGTTCATCGATCCCTCGGTGATGCTGGCCGGCGGGGTGCCTCGCCCGGGTCCCGCGGCGCTGAAGCCGTACCGACCGGCGTTCCAGGTCGACGGCAGGCACAGCGTGCTGTTGTCCTGCTGGGATCCGCAGACGTGGAAGGGCACGTGGGCCGTGGTGACGGCGTGGTAGAACTGCGAGGTAGAGAACTCCTGGTCGGTCCACTTGTCGCCGGTGTTGGTGCTTACGGCCCCACCGCCGTCGTTGCCGACGATCAGGTGCGTCGGGTCGTCCGGATCGATCCAGAAGTCGTGGAAGTCCCCGTGGGTCCCGTTGTTGATGGTCTCGTACGTCTCGCCGCCGTCCTCGGAGCGGAAGAGCGACGTGTTCTGCATGTAGACCACATCTTCGTCCTGGTGATCGGCGAAGACGTGCGTGTAGTAGAAGGCGCGCTGGCGGATGGCCCGGTTGTCGTTCACGAGCTCCCACGTCTCTCCCGCGTCGTCGCTCCGGAACAGGCCGCCGTCGTCGTTCTCGAACAACGAGTACACGCGGTTCGAGTTCGCGCTGGACACCGCGAGGCCGATGCGGCCCACGAGACCCTCCTGGGGCATGCCCGGGTTGCGGGTGATCTCCGTCCAGGTATCCCCGCCGTCCGTGCTCTTGAAC
This sequence comes from Longimicrobiales bacterium, assembly GCA_965249725.1. Lineage (GTDB taxonomy): Bacteria > Gemmatimonadota > Gemmatimonadetes > Longimicrobiales > Gaopeijiaceae > CBDDCX01. The sequence goes on along the minus strand of CBDFMQ010000002.1, from coordinate 2,902,985 downwards.
ATTCCGCTGCCTGGACCGCCGGAAGACATCTGGTATTCCTTGCGGTACGCCTCCCACAGCGAGGCGTACAAGACGTCCGGGTCGTTGCGATCGATCACGAGGTCGATGGCGCCCGTCTCGTCGTTGCGGAAGAGAACGCGCTCCCAGCTGTCTCCCCCGTCGGTGCTCTTGAACACCCCGCGCTCCTCGCTGGGCGCGCTGTACTTACCGAACGAGGCGACGTACACGATGTCCGGATTGGTGGGGTGGATGCGGACCTTCGAAATCCCGTGGGACTCCCTGAAGCCCACATGCTCCCAGGTATCACCCGCATCGGTGCTTCGGTACACGCCGTCCCCCGGCATGATATTTCCGCGTATGCAGGTCTCGCCCGTGCCGATGAAGACGAGGTCGGGGTTGGTCTCGCTCACCGCCACCGCGCCTACGGACGCCGATGTGATCTGGAAGTCGGTGACCGAACCCCAGTTCTCGCCACCGTCGATGGTCTTCCAGAGACCGCCGCCCACCGCGCCGAAGTAGCCCTCGTCGGGCCGGCCGATCACACCGCTTACCGCGATGGACCGCCCTCCACGGTCGGGACCGAGGTTGCGCCATCGGTAGCCGGCCAGGAACGCCGAATCGAGGACCACGGTGGTGGCCGTGGGCTGCTGGGCGGAGAGGTCGGTTGGGTGCGAAGCCAGGAGAGTGCCGAGGGCGACAGGCACCGAAACAAACAGGAGGAACCGATTGGCGAACATGGCTCTATCTTCCTATTGCATATGGGACGAAGTGATCTGCCAAGTTAGGGGGTGGTGAAGGGGTGGGAAACGTCATGGAATGGGTGGTTAAACCGTGAGTCTGCGGAACTTCCTCGTCGTTCTCGTCGCGTTTTCCCTCGGCTGCGCCGGCCCGCCGAGCGACATCGCACAGCTCGTCCTGCAGGACAGCGTGTACTTCGATCAGGAAACGATGGAGCCCTTCAGCGGGAGTGTCTTCAAGCCGTTCGAGGATGACCCTGATGCCATCCAGTTCAGCGGATTTCTGGAGAATGGGCGCTGGAACGGTGAGATGACGGTGTACTTCTCGAACGGGCGGATCCGGTATCAGGGCGAGCTGCTGGATGGAGAGCGTTGCGGGACCTGGCTGGAGAACCGGGACGAGCAGGAGCCCGGCGACCTGCTGTCTCAGGTGATGGAGGAGATCGAGAGCCTGGCTATGTATGCGCCCTGTTAGCGACCCCCGTCCCGAGGTACCACCCGGCTAGAAGCGGAATCCGCCGAATGTGCTCGAAAACGGTTATGGCAGTACCATTAGGAGCATCCGGATTTCAAGGGTAGTACACCGATGATCAATCGCGCAGGCGCACTCTGCTTGTGGTCTTTGGGCATACTTGGACTCGTCTTCATCGTTCCTCAGGGCGCCTCGAGCCAAGACCCTCCGGAGCCGTGCGTGAACGCGACGCCCGACTGGCCGATGGATATTCTGCTAACGTGCGGCATTGTCGGGAACGCTCCCGCCCAGAACACCCTCGGCATTCGCTACGACAACGGAGACGGCGTGCCGGAGGACGATGCCCAAGCGGTCGGGTGGTATCGGAAGGCCGCGGACCAAGGCTTCGCCCCCGCCCAAACGAACCTCGGACTGATGTACGATAAGGCCGAGGGGGTGCCCAAGGACGATGTCGAGGCCGTGCGCTGGTATCGGTTGGCCGCCGAGCAGGGGCATGCCCAAGGCCAGTACAACCTCGGGGTCAAGTACGATCGCGGTGAAGGTCTGCCCGAGGACAACACCGAGGCGATCCGCTGGTACCAACTGTCGGCGGAGCAAGGCTTCGCCCGTGCTCAGTACAACCTCGGGGCCATGTACGACGCCGGCGAAGGTGTGCCTGAGGACGACTTCCAGGCGGCCCGTTTGTACCGGCTCTCGGCGGAGCAGGGGTACCGGTCGGCTCAGTCGAATCTGGGTGTGCTGTACGAGAACGGTGAGGGCGTACCTCGAGACCGGGTCTACGCGTACATGTGGTACGACCTATCCGCGGCTCAAGGAAGTCGGATCGCATCGAGGAACCGAGATGCGATCGCGGAGCGCATGACTCCCGATCAGATCGCGGAGGCCCAGCGATTGGCACGGGAGTGGACGGTCAGGCGCTGGTAGCCGATCTCGCCGTCGGTGAGCGTCCGCGCTCTCGCCGCAGGGTCCTACCCTGCGCTCACTCCGTGATCGGCTTCGCCTTCACCGTCGGATACTCGATGCCCAACTGCTCCAGGTACGTGTCGAATCGGGACGCGTCGTAGTAGTACTCCCGCATCAGCGGCCGCCACCTCGCCATGATGTCTTCGTTCAGGAAGATGGCCGGTTCGTCGGTTTCCGAGATGAAGGGGATGTACTCCTCCTCCGCGGTCTGGACGTCGTTGAAGTAGGCCCAAGCATCGGTCACGATCGCCGGATTCAGCATCAGGTCCAGCAGCGTGAGCGCCTGAACCTTGGCCCCAGCCAACGACCCCTTGTGGGCGATGGGCGTGGCCATGGCGATGCCGTTGGCCCAGTTGTGACCCGGCCCGCCGGGGATGTTGGCGGGGTAGCGCAGGGTGACCGTAGGCATATTCCAGGACACGTCTCCGATGTCGTCTGAGCCGCCGCCCAGCGATTGGGAGAGATCGACCGGACCTCGGAGCTCGCCGATCGAATCGGGGAGCCCTCGGACCTCCACTCCCAACTCGGTCTGTAGCGCGTTCGCCAGTTGGGCGTCTGATTCGTCCCATTCGGGCAGCCCGACTCGCTGAATGTTCGCGTAGGTAGCCTCCGCCACTGGCTTGCTGAAGTGGCGGCTCCAGGCCGATCCCACGATTTGGATGGTGTCGATTTCGGTACCGGTCATGAGTGCCGCGCCCTCGGCCATCAAGATCGCAGCATCGTACTGCTCCTTGGTCAGCTCGTAGTTCTTCTCTCGGAAGTAGAACCAGATCTTCGCCTGCTGAGGCACCACGTTCGGCTGATCGCAACCCTCGACGATGATGTAGTGCGAGCGCGCGGCTGGACGGAGGTGCTCGCGCTTGAACTCCCACGCCTGCGCCATCAGCATGACCGCGTCGAGCGCGGAGCGACCTCGCCAGGGCGAACCGGCCGAGTGGGCGGTCGCGCCCGTGAAGCTGAACTGAGCGGAGATCAGCGCGTTGCCCCCGCTCTGTCCCCAGGTCATGCCGAAGCTCGAACTCACGTGCGTGAAGAGGTTGACGTCCACTCCGTCGAACACGCCGTCCCTCACGAAGTAGGCCTTCGAGCCCAACTGCTCCTCAGCGATGCCCGGCCAGATCAGGAGCGTACCCGAGATGCCCTCCCGCTCCATGATCTCCTTCACGGCCAACGCCGCGACGATGTTCACGGCCTGGCCGGAGTTGTGGCCCTCCCCGTGTCCCGGTGCCATCGAGAGGATGGCCTCGCGGTAACCCACGCCGGGCTTCTGGTTGGACTGGGGAATCCCGTCCACGTCGGACCCCAACGCGATTACCGGACTACCCGAGCCCCAGCGCGCCGTCCAGGCGCTAGGCATGCCGGCCACCCCCAACTCGATCTCGAAGCCATTCTCCTCGAGTATTCCCGTGAGATACCGCTGTGTCTCGAACTCCTGCATGCCCAGTTCACCGAAGGAGAACAGGTGGTCGACGATCTCCTGAACGAGCTTGGCCTGGCCCTGTACCTTCTCGAGGACCTCTTCCTTGAGGTCCTCGAGCCGCGAATCGACTTCCTGCGCGGATAGCCTCGGGGTGACCATGAGTCCGACGGCCAGTAGGGACACTAGGGCGAGGAGGGACACTGATGGGCGACGCATGAAGATCCTCCGGGTGGTGACCTGTTGTACAGCGCGGGAGCGGTACTCCGAATCATGGACGCGAGGCCGTGATCCGAAGTCAGGATGGCGCACCACTAATGCGGGAGCAAGGTGCGGTGGCGCCCCTTCACCCCTGGGACCAGCAGGGCGATGTGCTCGCGGGTGACATCCAGGGCCGACATCTTGATCCGCCGGTCGGATCTGATACGGAGCAGAGTCATAAGACAGCCCAGACACCTCTATTGAGAACGGTCCCAGCGTGACGGAGTGCCGATGACGGTTGCCGCGTGACCCACCCCACCATCGTGTCCGTCGGGCATGTGACTCGCGCGGCAGAATTCGAGCGGGCATTCGCGGCTGCCACCGTCCACGACTTCTTCAACATACTCGCCGCGGTGACGATTCTCCCGATAGAGATCATGTTTCACCCGGTCGAGCGAACTGGGTACCACGATTAAATCACTCGACGGAGCGGGGAGACACCTTACCTTCCTCTAGTCGTATTTCACGCGCTACCCGTCCGAACCCTGTAACAGGAACTTCGTATGATCATCGTGCTCCACCCGGACTGGGAGGACCAAGAGGCCATTGTCCGCACGGTGGTCCAGGTGGCCGACCGGTTCGAAGGCATCGAGACCCGACCGTACTCACACAGCGGCACCGGGCACACGTTCACCGAGATCCACCTGGTCGGCCCCACGAGAGGAGTGCCGACCCAGCAGTTCGCGGAGATCCCGGGCGTCCTGCGGGTGGTGCGGGTCTCTACCCGCTATCGGTTGATCGGACGACACCATGCCACGGAGACCGCTGGGTTCGAGTACAACGGGGTTCAGTTCAGCGACGAGCAGCTGACGATCTTCGCGGGCCTGTGCGCGGTTGATACGAGAGAGCATGTGGAGCTCATGATGGCGGCTCTTCAGCGCGAGGGCCTCGTCACCACCCGAATGGGTGCCTACAAGCCGCGGACCAACCCGTACGACTTCCAGGGGCTTGGCAAGGACTGCCTCCCTTATGTCTTCGAACTGGCCGGACAGTACGGCATGCGGGCGGTGGCGATGGAGGTGACGGACGGGCGCCAGATCGACGAGATCAACGAGGCCTTGGCGGACGCCGGCGATCCAACGGGGGTGGTGCTTCAGGTAGGCACGCGCAACGCGCAGAACTTCGAGCTGCTGAAGGTGGTCGGCCAGCAGGAACGCTTTCCCGTGCTCTTCAAGAGGGGGATGGGTATCACGCTCGAGGAGTCGCTCAACGCCTGCGAGTACATCGCCAGTGAGGGCAACCCGCGCATCATCTTTTGCCTGCGGGGGGTGAAGACGCATCTCGGCGACCCACACCGCAACCTGGTGGACTTCGCCCATGTGCCGGTCGCGCGCCGCAAGACGAGACTTCCCGTGTGCGTCGACCCGTCGCATAGCGTCGGATCAGTGGATGAGGCGGTGGACGGGATTCCCGATGTGTTCCACGCGGCGGGGCAGGGTGTGATCGCCGGAGCGTCCAGCGTCCTCGTCGACTTTCACCCGCATAGAGAGGTCGCCCTCTGTGACGGCCCGCAGGCACTGAGGGTCGAGCAGCTGCCGGGGTTCCTACGCTACGTCGGGCGTGTGCGCGAGGCGTTTGAAGCGTCCGTGGCGGACCAGTCCACGGAGAATGCCGCCGACAGTCCATGAATGTGTTGGAGGCGTAAGCGACGGCGCCCCGACGAGCCAGGAGCTCACCGGCGGATTACGAACTCGCTCCCGAAAGCACCTCTCTGAGCCGTCGAGCCACCAACTGTTCCTCACCGGAACGCAGCTGCCGTGTCCGGACGGTGGCCCCGTCGTAGACGATGCTGGGCGAGCCCTCTTTGAGCCGGCTCTTGAGTTCGCGGGCGTCCATCCCGACCACCGATTCGTCCAGGGTGAGATCCACGTCGGCGTAGCCCCCGTTGTTCATCTCGTACCGGGCGTCGACTCCGGGAATATCCTGTAGTTGGTCCGCCACCCACTGGGCCCGATCGTTCCAGCCAGCGATCTCGGCGTCCTGATCCAGGGTGACCGCTCGTTCCAACGCAACGACGAGCGCGATGATCTCCTCCTTGCCCACCTTGAACCCACGCCCGATGTAGTCGTTCGGGGCGTTCTGCATCCGCGCCGCCCGGATGAGGTCGGCCCGGCCCGCCAGGATTCCCGTGGACTGAGGCCCGAGGATGCCCTTACCACCGCTGATGACCACGAGGTCTGCGCCGAGATCGATGAACCGGTGCACATTCTCCCATGGGGGCAGGTCGGATGCCATGTCGACCATGACCGGCACCCCGTGCTCCTTGCCGATCCGGATCATCTCCTCGGGCTGAATCACGGAGTCGGGGGTCGGGTTGGATCGGCGTGGTGATCGTGGAGGCGCGATGGGGAATCCTCGCTCGACCGCGGAGATCGCGGGCATCATGGCCACGGTGTCGTCGATTCGGGAGATGAACTCCTCCCTCGACTCGACGTAGACGCGGGTCATGCCCGCGGCTTTGTACGCGTGATCGTAGCTGAACCGGTGCGGCTCCTGAATCAGGCAGACCCTGCGGTCCCACGTGACGTGCGGAAGGGCTTCGATCCGGTCCGTGTCGGTCCCGGTGAGGCAGGCCGCCGATCCCAGGAGCAGCGATGCGGACCCACCCGACGTAATGATCGCAGCTTCCGCCCCCATCAACTCGGCCACACGCGCCCCGGCGGCCTCGATCAGCTCGTGCATGTCGACGAAGTACTCGTTCGCCTCCACCATGGCCTCGAGCACCTCGGGGGGCATGCGAGAGCCACCCATGGTGGTGATGTGCTCATGCGCACCGATGTGGGGACGTACCCCGAGCAGCCGGGTGTAGATGTTGTCTTCGAGGTCCGCGACCGTGTTCGCATGGCCCCCGTATCCCAGCGCGGAGGAAGCCTGGGTCTCCGGGCTCGCGCATCCGGTCGTCGCCAGTGCGCTCAATCCAGCTGCGGTGCCCGTGCCGAGGAACTGGCGTCGGGTTACGGCTGGCGTGGGGGTCGGTCGAGATACCGTCGATGACATATCTGAGACTCCTGGCTCGTTGGGTACGCAGCCAGGTTATTGACGGTCCCAGAGCCGGGCAACCGGAACCAGCGGGTGTCCGCTAGTGGAGCGTGACGAGCACTTCCCTCAGCAGAGGCTGCAACGACTGCACGAAGCTAGACAGGTTGCGCTTCATGGCGCCTACTTCTTTCTGCCTCTCCTTGAGCTCGATGATCATCTCATCCCTGAGCGTCTCCCACCGCGCCGAGTTCTTTTCGATGTTCCGGACGACGGCCATCGCTTCCTCTCCGTCGTTTACGATGCGCTCCTCGGTCTTCGTGACCAGGTCGCGGACGCTGTCGCGCGCCGTATGTAGGTAGGTGAGTTCGATCGGATACTCTGCGTCAGGGTCTTCCGCCATCTTCGTGATTGCCGCGGCCACCTTCTTGAGAGTCTTCAGTTCATTCTTCTTCGTGGTCTCCCGCGTGGCCAGCTCGCGTAGCAGCGAGCGGGCGCCGTTTCTGGCGATTCTCAGCACATCCTTGTTGACGTCGGCTTCCCACTCAGCGTTATGAGCGGCTCTGCCGGCCCAACCGAGCGATCTGCCCGAGGCGGCGAGGGCTCTTCGGAGCTGCTCCTGCTGCCTGATCAGCAGTTCACCGTCCTGCTGCATGCGGGCGAAGGCGAGCGTTGCTAAATCGCGGGCGACCTGACCCATTTCCTGGGAGTCTGGGACCGCGTTACCTGAACGTGTCGGTGTTTCGGCTAGCTTACTGGTAATGACTGGCTCCTTGGTGCTGTGACAAAGGTCCGTCGGCTGTATTGGAGCGGAGTGGGCTCGGCTGCGGGGGCGAAATCTTCCGGTGTAGCCGACCGTAGCGGGACTGATACACGGATACAGCGCATTTGTTCATTCTTGATGCACCAACGGGCATGTTGCTGGCGATCGCCTCCCGGAGGGCCTGCCATCTTGGCATTGACGAAGCGGCGACCGATCGCCGTATTCATATTTGGGATCCCTCTCGTGAGCGAGCTATGACCGACGATCGTCGATACCAGGACGACGAGATCAGGCAGATATTCGAGGCTGCAGCGGCGGCTCCGGAGTCGGGGCAGACCGCCCCTTCCGCAGCGGAGGGCTTCACCCTCGCAGAGCTGCAGGAGATCGGAAACGAGGTCGGGCTGGCGCCGGACCGGATCGCGGATGCCGCGTCGGCGCTAGAGGTACGGCGTGACATACCTCCTTACCGGACCTTCCTGGGGATGCCTGTTGCGGTGAGCCGAACCGTCGACCTACCCCGCGCTCCCACCGATCGGGAATGGGAGATGCTCGTCGCCGAGTTGAGGGAGACGTTCCACGCTAGGGGCAAGGTCGAATCCACGACAGGGTCTCGTCACTGGGTCAACGGCAATCTCCACGCCTATGTCGAGCCTACGGAGGCCGGATACCGCCTCCGCATGGGCACCGTAAAGGGCGACGCGAGGCCGATGCACATGATGGGGATCGTCGGAGTCGTGGTAGGACTGTTCATGATGATGGGGGTCGTCCTGGGTGGCGCCCAGCTCGACGAGCTGGTCATTACCTCCATCATCGCCGTTCTGGGCGGGGGCGCGCTGGTCGCCAATCGAGTGCGCCTACCCCAATGGGCATGGGAGCGCGAGCAGCAGATGACCCGCATCGCCTCGCGCGCGCTGGAGCTGATCGGTCCGGGCTCCGAGGACCCCGCGGAGCCCTCCAACCCGAGTTGAGGCCCGCGTTCGGACTAGGGCGTCCCCGTCCACCGTGCACTCAGCGCTTCTCGGTCGATGGCCGTACCGCGCAGATAGACCGCCGAGATCCGCCTGGTGTTGGTGATGTCTTCGAGCGGGTTCGCGTCCAGGACGATGAAGTCAGCGCTCATGCCCACCGCCACGCTGCCGGCGTCCGGAATCTCCATCAGTTCGGCCGAGGCGCTGGTGGCCGCCACGATGACCTCGGCCGGGGACATTCCGGACCTGACCATGTCCTCCATCTCGAGGTGCGGGGCCCAGGGTGTGCTCCCGTCCGTTCCGAACGCGATCCTGACTCCCGCCTCGTTGAACCGCGCCAGATTCCGGGCCTGGATGCCGAAGGCCTCCTGGACAGCGGGCCGATCGGTCGAGGCGTCCTGCATCTCCTGCAGGCGGTCCGCGGGGACCGTTCCGCTCAGCCATCCCAGGTCCACGGCCACCCCGGGATCGGGCAGGTTGGGGACCAGGACCACCTCCGGGCGCTCACCCCAGAGCGCCATGAGCTCGTCGTCGGCATCGAGGTCGCGGACGCCGTGCGCGAACACGTCGAGGCCCGCTCGGAGCAGCCCTTTGGCGTCCTCCAGTGTGTACACGTGGGCGGTGACGTGCAGCCCGTTCTCGTGGGCCTCGTCGATGACAGCCTCGTAGAGATCGGGTGTCAGCTTCTCGTAACGGCCGTTGCGATCGTCGACCCAGATCTTGACGATGTCCACCTCCCGGGCCGCCAGCTTCTGCACGGCGGTTCGCGCCTCGGCCTCGCTGTCGATCCAGTAAGCGGCCTCGGATCGGCCGGGCTCGGGCCGGGTGATCCCCCGACCCGCGGTGAGAGATCTCGCACCGTCGGGTACGGATTCACCCCGCATCTCGAAGCCCACGTCGTTGTCGTCATGTCCCAGGCTTACAACGACGCCTGCCCCGTAGTAGGCCATGTGCTGAAGCTGATCGACGCGCTCGTCACGGATGGTCGCGAGGTGGAGGTGGGCGTTCACGATCGCCGGCATGACTGTCTTCCCGGTCAGGTCGACCCGGGCAGCCCCGCTCGGGACCTCCACGTCCGCCCTGCGCCCCACCTGTGTGATGCGGTCGCCCTCGACCACGAACACGGCGCCCTCGATCGCGGCGCTTCCATCCCCCACGATCACACGAGCGCCCTCGAACACGGTTGCGCCGGGCCCCGCGCCGCCGTCTGGGCCGGCGCAACCCGCCGCGAGCACGGCGCCCAGGAAAAGCAGCGCGGACGTCGCCGCTGAGCGGCGTGATTCGTTGTCGGCTCGTCGCATGTCGACCTCACCGTGAAGGTGGCGGCTCTAGTGTGAGGGGTGCCTCCTTTACGAGCCACTCCCCAGCGTGAACGCCTTGACGCGTATCACGCTGTTGGGGTCAGGGCAAGGGCGGGCGATGACTTGGCGCCACTTCGAACTCTTGACTCGGATACACAGTACACACACATTCTGTGTATCATGGCAACCAAGACCATATCACTCCGCGTGGAGGCATACGAGAAGCTCAGGCGTGCTAGAACACACTCGAGTGAGTCATTCAGCGATGTCGTCATGAGGGCTAGATGGGACGATCAGACTGTGACGGGAGGTGAGCTTCTCGCCTTGGTTCGGGAGCGCGGCCCGTTGTACGATTGCGACGAGCTCGACCTGGTCGACCAGATGAAGTCGGAACCGCGAGTGCCGGCGGACAAGTGGTCGACGCCCTGATTCTGGAGACCAGCTTCCTGGTCGACCTCGAGCGCGAATTGATCCTCGGTGAGGCCGGGCCCGCACAGCTCTTCCTCGATTCGCACGAGACCCACCAGCTCCACATAACCTTCACGATCGCAGGTGAGTTGGCGGCCGGACCCCGGATGAACGAGCGGTCCGTGTGGGACCGTCTGATCTCTCCCTTCGAGGTACTCGCCTGCACCCCCGAGGTCACGTGGCGCTACGGTCGTCTCTATCGGTACCTGAAGGCGAACGGGATGCTGATCGACGCCAACGACCTCTGGATCGCGGCCACGGCTCTAGCCTTTGAGCTACCCGTAGTGACACGGAACGAACGACACTTCGCGCGCGTGCCGGACCTGGCCGTGCTCGGCTACGCCTGAGGCCGACCCCCTACAGCAGTGCCCGGAAGCCTAACGCCGGAAGCGCACCCACTTCGTGATGCGCCGCTGTGAGACCTCGGCTCCGTAGACGTTCCCCTCGCTGTCCGCCGCCACGCCCTCGGGCCCGCTGAAGCCGTTGACGTTGGCTCGATCGTCCGGGAGGAAGTGGCTTACCCAGCCGGTCTTGGCGTCGCCGATGCGGATGCCCTTTTCCCAACCCGCGTTACGCTGCCCCGTGAACTCGTTCGGAGCGGGACTCGACTCCGAGTCGGCGACGTAGATGATGTCGTTCTCGTCGATGTAGATGCCGCTGGGCCGGCCGAACTGCGTCCAGATTGCCAGGAACTCGCCCTCCTGAGAGAAGAGCTGGATGCGGTTGTTGTAGCGGTCGCCCACGAAAATCCGGCCCTGGGAGTCCATTGCGAGGGCGTGGGGGTCACGGAACTGCTTGGGGCCGTACCCTAGCTCTCCCCACGTCTCCATGTAGGTCCCGTCCGCCGCGTATCGAACGACCCGACCCACCGTCCGGTCATGGGCGTCCACCACGTAAATCTGACCGTTGGGTGCGACGAGGACATCAGACGGCATGGTGAGGTGATCGGGTGGGTCTCCCCGAACGCCGGGTGTACCGATGGTCATCAGGAGCTCACCCTCGGGAGAGAACTTGAGGACCGCATGGCCCGTCTCAGTCGCTCCGCGTGCCCACGCGTCGGCAATCCAGACGTTGCCCTCATGATCCACGTCGATGCCATGGGGCCAAGCGATCAGCCCGGCACCGAAGCTGCGGAGGAGGTTCCCCTCCTTGTCGTAGAGGAGGACCGGGTCGACGTCCGAGCCCACACAGGAGTTGCTGCCGCAGCGCTCGGCGACCCAGATGTTGCCGTCGAGGGCGATCTCGACGGAACTCGTCGAGCCATACGACCGGCCCTCGGGCAACTCGCCCCACCCGTAGGTGGGTCGGAACGGATTTGTGGTCACCGATTGGGCCAGGAGGCCCGTGCCGGTCGCCATGATCGCGGTGGCGGCCACGGTTCCAAGAAGTAGTCCAGCCCGATTCAAGCGCCTCATCGACCATACCTCCATGCAGGGATCCAACAGGTTGATCGTCCCCGGCCTGGGGCGATGGGAGACGGTACGGCGGGAGGGGCGGAGGAGCAAGAAAGGGCCGGATGTGCGGGTTGCATGGACTTGCCGCCCGTTGCGCCTTGGGAGCATCTTGCGCGCAATCCCCCAAGGAGGCACCCGTGAACGAAGAGCAATGGATCGGCCTACTCGGCTCCATCGTCGGCCTCTACTTGTTCGTGTGCGCCACTTGGAAGCGAGACTTCTTCCTCTATGATTGGAAGGCGCAACGCGCTATCGCATGGTACGGTGAGGAGAAGGCGCACCTCGGCTTTCAAATAGGCGGGGTCGTCGTGATGGTGGTGGGAGTTCTGAAGCTGCTGGGAGTGTTCTAGATACCGCAGTACGCTTGTGGCGAGGCGCACCTTAGGCACATCTTGCGGCTATGGCTGATCCGGTTTCCCGCCTGAATGAAGCTCTCCAAGGCCGTTACTCAGTCGAGCGTGAGCTCGGCGAGGGTGGAATGGCCACGGTCTACCTGGCCGATGATGTGCGGCATCACCGTAAGGTGGCTCTGAAGGTCCTCCGGCCCGACATGGTTGCCGGCCTCGGGCCTGAGCGCTTTATCCGAGAGATCGAAATCGTCGCGCGGCTATCGCATCCCAACATCCTGTCTCTCTACGACTCCGGGACCGCCGACGGGCTTCTATACTTCGTAATGCCCTACGTCGAGGGTGAAACGCTGAGAAGTCGCCTCGATCAGAGCGGGCGTCTGGCCCTGGAGGAGACGATTCGGATTACCGCCGAGGTGGCGGACGCGCTCGATTTTGCGCATGCCGCGGGGTTGATCCACCGCGACATCAAGCCTGAGAACATTCTCTTTCAGGCGGGACACGCGGTGGTCAGTGACTTTGGGATCGCGAAGGCGGTCACCGAGGCGGGAGTGGGCAACCTCACGGCCACCGGACTGTCCGTGGGCACGCTCAAGTACATGAGCCCTGAACAGGCGGCCGGAGACGTCGAGCTCGACGCCCGCTCTGACATCTACTCGCTGGGCTGCGTGGTGTACGAGATGCTCACGGGTGAACCGCCCTTCGCTGGAGCCAGTCAGCAAGCTCTCTTGGCACAGAAGCTCGCCAAGCCGGCGCCCCGGATCTCGGACACCCATAGCGACATCCCTGCAACGATCGACAGCGCGGTGGCGACGGCGCTGGCGACGGAGCCCGGCGAGCGGTTCGACACGCCTGGCCGACTCGCCGAGGGCCTGACCCGAGGCGCCACTGCGGAAGCGATCGCGGCGGAGGCTCGCCGCCGCAAACGGGCGAGGCGGGTACGAATCGCGGTCGGAATCCCTGCGGTTGCGAGTGTGGGTGCCATGGTTTGGTGGATAACGACGCTGCTCGGCGGGCCGGCCCTGGAGCGGGTGGCGGTGCTGCCGCTGACCAACGCGGTGAACGACCTGGCCCAGGATTTCTTCCTCGAAGGTGTTCAGGCGGACCTGATCAAGGAGCTCTCACGGGCGGGCTTGGGCGTCATCACTCCCACCTCGGTGCTTCAGTATCGAAACAGCGATAAGCCCGTGAGCGAGATTGCCCGGGAGCTCGGTGTGGACGCGGTGATCGAGGGATCGGCGTCTCTGGTCGATGGCCACATGTCGCTCGACTTGCGCATGACGGATGGAATCACCAACGAGATCGTCTGGTTCGACTCTTTTGCAGCAGAAGTGCGAGATGTGCTGGCGGTTTACGGAGAAGTGACACGCGCGATCGCGGATGGCGCCGCAATCGAGATGAGTCCTGAGTCGGAGGCCGCCCTGGCCACTGCTCCTCAAGTCAGCCCCGAGGTCCAGGAGGCGCTCTGGAAGGGCCGTTTCCATCGGAGCCAGCTCTCTGAGGAAAGCCTGTCACTTGCGCTCGACTACTATGAACTGGCTCTCTCACGGGACCCGAACAACGCTGTAGCGCTTGCCGGAATCTCCGGAGTGTGGGGGTCTCGCGCGCAGTTCGGGTTCGTGTCCGCCTCCGAGGCCGAGGCCCAAGGAGGGGAGGCCTTCGCGCGTGCGATGGCGATCGACTCCACGCTTGCGGAGGTTCAACACAGGCTCGCTTCGGAACGGACCTGGGGTAAATGGGACTGGACGGCGGCGGAGCCGACCTTCCGTCGGGCGCTCGAGGCCGACCCGATGAACGCTCGGGCGCGATCGTCCTTCTCTCATCTGCTTCAATATATCGGCCGTGATGAAGAAGCAGCCGCTCAGATCGAGCTCGCCGTCCAGCAGGACCCATTCAACCCGCGAATCACCACCTTCTACGCCATGGGGCTCAACTACCGCCACGAGTACCAGGCGGCCTTAGATGTGCTCAACGAGGTGTTGTCTCGGTCGCCGGATTACGGCATGGCGCTCTCCACGCGCCGGACGACCTACCACATGATGGGCCGGCACGAGGAGGCCCTCGATGTGTGGAGAGATTCGAATGCCCGTGATCCCGAGAAGCTCGAGGCACTCGAACGCGGTTATCAGGTAGGGGGCTACTCGGGGGCGCTTCGCGGAATGGCCGAGACGCTGGTGGCCCGTTCGGACACGGTGTTCGTCGCACCCTGGCAGATCGGGACTCTGTACACGCGGGCGGGAGATACGGAGTTGGCTCTCGACTACCTGGAGCTGGCCTACGAGGCACACGACGGGAACATTCCGTACCTGAGCGTCGATCCAATCTTCGACGACCTGCGGGACGAGCCGCGCTTCCGGCGCCTCATTCGGCAACTGGGGCTGGAGAACTAACCTGATCGACCGAAGATCCCTTGCCGGGCCACAGGCCGCAGGGGTACGCTGTAGCGTCCGACTCCGTTTCGTCAGCTGTCGCCGGACTTCGCGGTAGCCCACCAGAGCCGCCCATGCCCCTCTGCCCTCGTCCGCCCCGCCCGGCCTTGCTTTTCCTCGCTGCGGTTACCGCCTGTGCCGACGGCGGGCCGTCCGCCGACCCGAACGACTGGGCGGTCTACGGCGGCAACTCGGACAACACCCACTACACGACGCTCGATCAGATCTCGCCGGCCAACGTGGCCCAGCTCGAGGTGGCGTGGACGTTCGACACGGGTGACGCGTTTCAGGGCTCTGAGATGCAGGCGAACCCGATCGTCATCGACGGCGTGCTCTATGCTACGACGCCCAAGGTTCAGGTGGTGGCGCTCGATGCCGCCACGGGCACGGAGCTGTGGCGCTTCGATCCGGTCGACGGTGGGCCGCCTGGGCCCCGCCAACGCCACCGGGGTGTCACCGTCACCGGCGACCGGGTCATCTTCAGCTACCGAACCCGGCTGTACGCCTTGGACCGTACCACGGGAGCGCCCATCGCCACCTTCGGTGACGGAGGTTGGATCGATCTGCGGGAGGGCTTGGGGCGGCCTGTCGAGGGGCTATCGGTAGGCGCGAGCACGCCGGGAGTGGTGTTCCAGGATCTCTACATCACCGGCAGCCGGGTACCCGAGTCCCTGCCCAGCGCACCGGGCGATATCAGGGCCTACGACGTGGAGACCGGCGAGCTCCGCTGGAGCTTCCACACGATCCCGCACCCCGGCGAGTTCGGGTACGACACGTGGCCCGAGGGGGCGTGGCAGATCGCCGGGGGTGCCAACGCGTGGAGCGGTGTCACCGTCGACCAAGAGCGCGGGATGGTGTTCGCGGCTACAGGGTCGGCATCGTACGACTTCTACGGCGCCAACCGGGTGGGCGACAACCTGTTCGCCAACACCGTGCTCGCGCTGGATGCGCGTACAGGAGAGCGGATATGGCACTTCCAGGGGCTGCACCACGACATCTGGGACCGTGACTTCCCGACCGCTCCGGCCCTCGTGTCCGTCACCCGAGACGGCCAACCGGTCGACGCGGTAGCACAGGTCACCAAGACCGGCCACGTCTACCTATTCGAGCGCGAGGACGGCACGCCCCTCTTTCCGATCGAGGAGCGTCCGATGCCAGGAGGGGGGCTCGAAGGCGAACGCCCTTCGGAGACCCAGCCGTTCCCGCTTCTGCCGCCCCCCATCGCGCGGCAGAGCCTGACCGCGGACGATCTGACCCAGCGCACGCCGGAGGCCCATGCGTCCGCACTGGAGACGTTCAACGCATACAGCACCGCGGATCCGTTCTCGCCGCCCGACACGAGCGGAATGATCATCTACCCGGGCGTGGACGGCGGTGGGGAGTGGGGCGGCCCGGCCTTCGATCCAGAGACCGGTCTGTTGTACGTGAACTCCAACGAGATGGGGTGGCTGCTCAAGATCGTCCCGTCGAGCGACGAGTCGCTCTATGCGGCCAACTGCGCGAGCTGTCACGGTGGGGACCGGAAGGGAACGGGGAACGGCGTTTCGCTGGAGGGTGTGCTCGATCGGCTGTCCCGAGCCGAAGTCGTCGCGCAGATCCGCGAAGGGACCGGGCTCATGCCGGCCTTCGCCGCGGTGCTGAACGGGAGGTCGATCAACTACATCGTCGACTACCTGGAGACCGGCGTCGACGCCTCGGCGGCCAAGGTCGGCACCACACCCTTCGACCTCCCCTACCGCACGGCGCTCTTCGACATCTTCCTCGATCACGAGGGATACCCGGGCGTGAAGACGCCGTGGGGCACACTCAACGCCATCGATCTCAACGAAGGCGATATCCGTTGGTCGATCCCCTTCGGTGAGTATCCTGAGCTCGCGGCGGCGGGGATCACCGATACCGGGACGGACAATTACGGGGGCGGGATCGTCACTCAGAACGGTCTGCTGATCATCGCCGCCACTACGTACGACAATCGGATCCGTGCATTCGACAAGCTCACCGGTGCCCTGCTATGGGAGGCGGAGCTCCCGGCCGCGGGGAACGCCACGCCGTCCACCTACATGGTGAACGGCAAGCAGTACATCGTGATCGCATCAGGGGGTGGCAAGAACGGCGCGCCGAGTGGTGGGACTTTCGTGGCGTTCGCGTTGCCGGACTAAGGTCTGCTAACTCTCATCCTGCGTGTTCACCGAGACGGCAGCGTTCCCATCGCCGTCGATCGTGACTCGCACGAGCCAGGGTCTGCAACAGACCTCGCAGTCCTCCACATATTCCTGGCTCGCGCCACCCATCGCATCGACCAGATGCTCGATGGACTCACCGCAATAGGGGCACGACACCCAGGCCGCCTCGTTCACAGGCCTCGCTCTTGGAAACCCTCTCGGATCCGGATCACGCCCGCTCGTCCAGGGTGCCCCACCGCTCGAACGCCGTATCGATCTCCTGAGGGATTGCGGTCACTCGCTGGCTCACGGCTCGGATCTCCTCCGGGTCTCCCTTGAAGAAGACTGGATCGGCAATGCGCGCTTGAAGTTCGAGTAGCTCCTGTTCCAGGTCCTCGATCTGGCCCGGAATCGCTGTCCACTCCTGCCTCTCCTTGAAGCTCAGCTTCTTCGGCCGGCCGTCGTTCAGCTTCGGCTTGGCTACAGGACCCTTCGGTTTGGTCTTCCTTTTCGACCCGCGTCCCTTTGCGCCAGCGGGTGCCCTGCCCGCGATCGTCCTCTGCCAGTCCGAGTAGCCGCCCACGTATTCCTTGAACGTGCCTCGTCCCTCGAATACGAGCGTGCTGGTGCAGAGGTTGTCGAGAAACGCCCGGTCATGACTCACGACCAGCACGGTGCCGGCGAAGGCCACCAGACGGGCTTCGAGCAACTCGAGCGTGTCGGTGTCGAGGTCGTTGGTGGGCTCGTCGAGGACCAATACGTTGGCGGGCTGAGCGAACAGCTTTGCGAGCAGAAGGCGGTTCCGCTCACCACCGGACAGGCTCCCGACGGGTTGTCGAGCCGTCTCGGCGGAGAAAAGAAAATCCTGGAGATACCCGTAGACGTGCTTTCGCTCGTCCCCGACGCCGATGTATTCGTTCCCCCCCGTGACGGCGTCGGCTACGGTCGAGTCCGCGTCGAGTTGGTCCCGGTGCTGATCGAAGTAGGCGATCTCCAGCCGACCACCGTGCTTTACCACGCCTTCTTGGGGGTCGAGCTGGCCGAGCAGGAGATTGAGCAGGGTGGTTTTGCCGGATCCGTTGGGCCCGATGATGCCGACCTTGTCGCCACGATAGATCGTGGAGGTGAGATCGCGTACGACCGCACCTGCGGAGGACTCTCCGGCGTCTGAACCGTCGCCCGAACCGTATCCGAACGTGACCTGCTTGGCCTCGACGATCTTGGCGCTCGTGCGGCCTCCCCCCTGCACCCTGAGCTGCACCTGGCCGACCCGGCTACGCCGATCCTCGCGGTTCCGTCGGAGCGCCTCAAGCGCTCGCACGCGTCCTTCGTTACGTGTGCGGCGAGCCTTGATGCCGCGACGAATCCAGACTTCCTCCTTGGCCAGCTTTTGATCTTGGAGCGCCCACTCCTTCTCTTCGTTGGCGAGCAGCTCGTCTCTCCGACGAAGGAAGGTGGGATAGTCGCACTCCCACGACGTCAGACGGCCCCGATCCAGTTCTACGATGCGTGTGGCGAGGCGCTGGAGGAATGTCCGGTCATGGGTGATGAACAGGACACTTCCGTGAAAGCGGATGAGGATCTGTTCGAGCTGGTCGATGTGATCCAGGTCCAGATGATTGGTGGGCTCGTCCAGAAGGAGCACGTCGGGCTCGCACTCGAGCGCCTTCCCGAGGAGCGCCCGACGCTTCTGTCCACCGGAGAGGGACGAGAAGGGGAGATCGGGATCGAGGTGGAGAATCGAACACAGCCGCTCGGCGTGGTGGGACCCGACCGTCTCCTCGTGGGCCCCGTCATCGGTGTTCCCGTCGGTCTCTTGGCGAGAGCCCGATCGGATCACATCGAGAGCGCTTCCGGCGATTCCCTCGGGGATCTGCTGTTGGACCAAGGAGACCCGCGTCGCCGAGTCGCGGATCACCTCCCCTGAATCGGGTGGCACCATGCCCATGATGATCTTCAGGAGCGTGGACTTGCCCTCACCATTGCGGCCCAGAAAGCCGATACGCTCCCCGCGTTCGATCTGGAGGTCGGCGTCGTCCAGGAGGCGCAGGCCGCCGAAGGCGATCTGAAGCCGCGAGCATGTGACGAGAGACATGGACGAACGATCCGCGAATGGATGCGGGTGTCAACCGGCTTTGCCGCCATGGCTACCAGGGTTCGCCGTCTTGGCTACCGGGGCTTCAGACGGCCTGGAAGCCCGTCACCCGTCGCAGGGTGCCGTCTCGGGAGGCGCGAACGTGATTGAACCCCTCGAGTGGGGCGCCCCCTGGGCCGATGCTACGCCATCCCACGAGCGCCTCACCGCGACAGATCCTGACGTCTCCCGTGGCTTCCAGTCTCCAACCGGGCATGAACCTGAAGCAGTTCGCAATGTGCAGGCTCAGGAGGTCGATCCCATTTGCCACGGCCCAATCGTCCCGGAAGATCACGTCGTCGGAACAGCACGCCCTTAGCGCCTCCATCCGTTTGCTGTCGTCCGGCTCGTTCCAGGCGGAGAACCACTCGTCCAACGTGCGTTCGAGCCCCACACCCAGGTCGGAGCGGTTCGCGTAGACCGCCATTCGACTGAGGTGGAACGTCCAGCCCCCCTCCTGTTCGCGGGCGGCCGCCTCGGACGGCAGCTGCGAGTGGGTCAACTCGACCCGGCATCCCAGATCGGTGTCGCGCACATGGAATTCGACCAGGGAGCAGCCGGCCGGAAATACGTCGGACTGTGGACCTGTTTCCATGCCCCAGGTGACACCGAGGTGACGCGTTTCGGGATCCAAGTGAACCACGCTTCCCGCGATCACGATCTGGAAGTTGGGAAACTCGGCTCGGAACGGGCTCCCGATCTGACCCTCGAACTCCACGTTCCCGTCGAGCCATTCCGAGAACAGCTTCGGCGTGGTGAGGATGTTCCATACGGTCTCGGCGCTCGCCTCGATTTCTCGCGACAAGTCGACCATGGCGGGAGGGGTCGTGTCTTCCACGTGTGGCATCCTTTCAGTGCTTGTTCGTCAGAGTGTATTGGGAGCTTCAGATCCTTGTTCGAGCCTCTCTGCGAGCCGCTTGAGCGCACTCATCTTGTCCGTCCAGAACGACTCCAAGACCACGGCCAGGGCTCCCATGTCGGCCTTGGTGGCGCGGTAGAAGCGCTTTCTGCCCTCAGCTCGAACAGCCACCAATCTGGCCGCCCGCAGCTTGGACAAATGCTGAGACACCGCGGCCACACTCACGGGCAGGCCGGACGCGATCTCATTCACACTCAGCTCGCGGTCCCAGATCAGCTCGAGGATCTGAAGCCGGCGAGGCTCCAGGGCGGTCCGGATGGACTCCGCGGTGGTGGCAGGTGTTTCGCTCATGTAAACATTTTAGCAGTCACTTAAATATCAGGCAAGAGTGAACAAGGTCCTGGTTCGGTGAAGTTCGGTTGACGAAAGTATCCAACTTAGATATATCTAGCTTGGATATATAAACCCAGAGGAGGCATCTGTGGCACGTTCACCCGATCCACGCACCATTCCGCTACGTCCGCCCGTCTACCACATCCTGCTGGCGCTCCTCGAGGGCGATTCGCATGGGCTGGGGATAGCCGACGAGATCGAACGGGCGTCGGACGGCGTGCTCGAGTTGGGACCGGGAACGTTGTATCGCTCCCTGGCGGAGATGGTAGAGGCGGGCCTGATCTGCGCGGTACCAGCGCCTTCTGCGGACGCGGATCCGAGACGGAAGCACTACCAGATCACCCGAGACGGGAAGGATCTGCTCGCTAAGGAGACGGCCCGACTCCGCCGCCTGGTAGAGGCCGCCACCGCGATGGGCGCTTTGCGGAAGCCCGCGTGACCCATCACGACGAAGGTCTGCATCAGCGCGCCTTCCGGGCGCTGCTGTTGCTGTATCCCCCCTGGTTCCGTGAGGCCCACGGGGAAGAGATGACGCTCCTGTTCAGCGCTCGCCTCGAGCGGACGACGGGGAGTTGGGGACGGGTCGGCCTCTGGTGGCGGACCATTGTGGATGCTGGGGCGACGGCGTGGCCGTTACGCCGCCGGGACAAACAAGAGGGGGTTCTTTTGGACACGCTGCTTCAGGACGTTCGTTACGCCGCACGCCGACTGCTCAGGTCTCCGGTCTTCACGTTGGGAGCTGTCGCTCTCCTGGCTATCGGGGTTGGAGCCACCACTACGGTCTTCACAGTGGTGGACGCGCTTCTTTTCCGTCCGCCTGTCTGGGACAATCCCGAAGAGGTCGTCCATGTCTATCAGGACTCGGATGACGGAGAGCCGAGCTCGACGTCGTTCCCGGCCACCCTCGATATGGCCGAGTCCGGGGCGTTTGCGGCGGTAACCGCCACGACGTCCTCCTCGGCCGTATGGGAGGGCCCCGATGGGACGGAGCCCGTAGCGACCGAGTACACGACATCGAGTTACTTGGAAGTGCTGGGGCTCACGCCACTGCGAGGGCGTTGGTTCGGACGCGAGCACGATGTGCCGGGGAGTGCTCCCGTCGCCGTGGTGAGCGCGGCCACCTGGCATGCCCGATTGGCGAGCGACCCTGACATCATCGGCCGGACGATCCGCCTCAACGAGCAACCGGTCACCATCATCGGCGTTGGTCCGGAGGGTCTCACCGGCACCGTCTCGCCGCTGCTGACCGACTTCTGGCTGTCGATTTCCGCGACGATGATCAGTGGCGACTTCCAAGTGTCCAACCTGGAGCGGCGTTCGGACCACTGGTACCAAGTGCTCGCGCGCCTCGCGCCAGGCGGTACGGTCCCTCAAGCCCAGTCCGCGATGGACGCGCTCGCGGCGCGGTTGGCTGAAGACTACCCGGAGTACAACCGAGGGCGGGGGATCACGGTATTCGCGTCCAAGGACGTACGGGTCCACCCACAAGGTGACGGGAACGTGCGCATGGCGGGCGGTCTCCTGTCGGCGGTGGTGCTCACCGTCCTCCTGCTCGCGTGTGCGAACCTCGCCAACCTGCTTCTGGTACGGGGGCTCAGCCGTTCCGGCGAGACCGCGGTGCGATCCGCCCTTGGGGCCCCGGCTGGTCGCGTGGCTCGGCTGTTCCTCCTCGAGTCCCTGCTGCTCGCCGGGATAGGCGGCGCGGTTGGTCTGCTCATTACTCGCTGGGCCTTGGCGGCCATTCCTTCGCTCCCGCTCGCACCCGTCGTCGGGGGCACGCTCGAGCTGTCGGTCGATCTACGGGTCGCCCTGTTCTCGGTGGCCCTGATGGGCTTCACCGGGGTCCTATTCGGTCTGGCGCCGGCGATCCGTTCGGTAAGGACCGACGTGGCGAGGACGTTGCGGGACGACCGGCGAGGCGCGTCGGGCGACCGAGGGGCGAACCGGCTCCGAAGCCTACTGGTTTCGGTCCAAGTAGCCGCGTCGCTCATTCTGGTGCTGGGCACAGGCCTACTGGCCCGCAGCCTCACGGAGCTACAGAGCGTGGATCCCGGAGTGGACGTCGATCGCGTGGCCTATTTGCGCATGGATTGGCAACGGGCGGGGCTCGAGGGTGGAGAGCAAGTACGGGCCGCGTTGGTCGATCTGCGGGCCCGGATGGCTGCGCTCCCGGGTGTCACGGAGGCCGCGCTCGTCTCCCGTCTCCCGGCTCAGCGCTCGGGGAGTACGACCACCGAAGTCGAGGGCTACACACCCTCCGCCGGCACCAGCGCATTGGAACTGCCGTTCGCCATGGTGTCGGACGGCTACTTCGAGGCGATGGGAGTGCCTCTCTTGGCTGGCCGTCTCTTCGATGACAGCGACACGCCGGAGGGTGGGACGTCGATCCTCGTGAGTGAGGCCGCAGCACGCCGCTTCTGGGGGGACGGTGATCCGCTCGGGCGGCGCATGCGCGGTCAGGGTTCCGAGGAATGGGGCCGCACGGTCATCGGGGTGGTGGGCGACGTCCCGGTCTCCAGCCTGGGAGAGACCCCGCAGCCGCTGTTCTACTTCGGTACGCGTCAGATGTCTTTTCCCCCGAGCTATGTGATCACCCGGACCGAGGCTGATCCGGCTTCGTTGATCGCCTCCATGCGCCAGGAGATCGGCCGTGCCCTGCCTTCCGTGGCGGTGAGCGACCAAGGGACTCTTACGACCCACTTGGGAGCGACCCTGTCCACGCCACGCATGGCGGCTAGGGCCATGGGCGCCTTTTCGGCCCTGGCACTGTTCCTCGCCGGGCTGGGGATCTACGCCGTCGTGAGCTTCAGCGTAGCCCGCCGCACATCGGAGCTCGGCATTCGGATTGCCCTTGGCGCCGATCGCTCCGGTGTGATCCGCATGGTCGTTCGTGAGGTGGCCTGGGTGGTGATCGCCGGACTCGTGGTGGGTGTCGGCATCGCTGCCGCCGCCGCGTCAAAACTGGGCGGCGTGCTCTACGGGGTTGGAACGTTGGACCCCATCGCCTTCGGCGGCGCCATGTTCGTCTTGCTGCTGGTGGCGTGGACAGCGGCGTACGTGCCGGCGCGGCGCGCGGCGCAGGCCGATCCGGTGGAGGCGCTGCGGGCGTCCTGATTCACCGATAGCTTGAGCGCATGGCTATCAGCAAGAAGCTCAGGCGAGACCACGGTGAACTCCTGGAGAGCTTGGACGTGATCATTGGGCAAGCGTCCGACTCGGAGCTGTGCCATGCGTCCGCGCCCGACGTCTCGGGGTGGAGCGTCAAGGATCATCTGGAGCACCTCTCCGTCGCGAACGACTTGATCGTGAAGTGGATCGAGCGAGCGCGCGACGGCGATCCGGAACTGGAGACCGGGGGTGGCCCGAGTCTGATCGGACGAGTCGTTCTGCTCACGGGGGCGTTCCCCAGAGGTCGCGGCAAAGCCCCCGATCCGACACGACCCAAGGACACGAGCGCCGAGGAGTTGGCAGCGAGGTTTACGGGGATTCGGGAGCGGGTGACGGGGCTAGGCGACTCCCTCGGGCAACTGCAGGCCTCGAGCGCCAGACGGAACCACTTCGCATTCGGCGACCTAAATGCCGTGCAATGGATTCGTTTCTCGGTCGTCCACAACAACCATCACCAGAAGATCATTCGGGACGTGCTCCGGGCGAGCTGACCGGACTAGGGCCCACATCCGGTCGCCACCATCAGCGCATCGCAGACGAGTGCCATCGACTCGGGTGACAACGATCCTACGAACCGTCCGAGTAGCCGCTGCTCTACGGTCTGCACGTGATCGAGGTTGACGGCGGAGGGACCCTTGAGGCCCTCGTCGATCCCCACGGGGACCTCCCCCGGAGCTCCGCGGATGGTCGATGTGATCGGGGCGACCATCACGGTGCGCAGAAGATCGATGACTTCGGGGCGGGTGAGGATCAGGACCGGCCGGCGTTTGTCCGGTGGCTTGAACTCGTACAGCCAGATCTCCCCGCGCCTCACTCCTCTGGCCATGCGCCTTGCTCCTCCCATCCAGCGTATTCGGGCCCGAGATCACACTCACTCCCGTAGGCCTCTCGGTAACGCTCACGGATCTCTCGGTTCCGATGCCGCAGGAGGTACTCGGCGGCCGCGCGTCGCAAGACCGCCGACCGACCGTCGCGCTTCACCTCTTCCGTGGCGTCGAGATCGGCGAGCAGATCCTGGTCCATCATGACCTGTATGGGTTTCATGTGGATAGTATATGTGGATGATCTATCCACAATCAACCTTGAGTGCCGTTTGTCGGAGGTGATCTCGGGGTCATGGCCATCATAGGCGAACCACCCCTATCACAACCATGGTAGGATGGGACTCGCTGCGGTCGGCCGGGCAATCGCACATCGGACCACGCTTGGTTGGTCTCCGACGGCGCTGCCATCTCGCCGATGTGGGCTCACAGCGGTCGCGAGCTGTTCTATGGTACGCCGCAGGGCATGGTGGCGGCCCAGATCGAGACGAGTCCCAGCTTCCGGGTGACGGGGAGGGAGCTCCTCTTCGAGCTTCCCGAGCGCGCCTCGGTTGGTATCGCGGCTGGATGGTACGATGTCACGTCGGACGACCAGAGGTTCTTGATGGCACGGGTGCCGTTGGCCGACCAGAACGAAGCGGATGTGCCCCAACTCATCCTCGTGAGGAACTTCTTCGAGGAGCTGAAGGAGCGGGTGCCGAACTAACCCGCCGCTCCCCTCACTCCGTAATCGGCCGCGGCGTCCGAATCCACCGGTCCATCCACTCCTTCTGGTTTCGCGCCGTCTCGTACCTCAGCCCCGGCTCACGCGGCCCGTGACCCGTGCGTGGCAGCCACACCAGCTTGGTATCGACCCCGTTTGCGATGAGCCCTCGGTAGAACGTCATCGCCTGATTGGGCGGAACCCGAGGATCGTTCTCGCCGTGCAGGATCATGGTCGGTGTGGTGGCGTTCTCGATGAACGCCAGCGGGTTGGACTTCTGGTAGACCTCCATCATGCCCGGCTCGTAGGGGCCCGCGCCGAAGTAGGCCTCGAAGACATGCTGAATGTCCTGCGTGCCCCACATGGAGATGTTCTCCGTGATCGCGGCTCCGGCGACGGCCGCCTTGAAGCGTGACGTCTGTGTCACGGTCCAGGCGGTCATGAATCCGCCGTAGCTCCACCCCATGACGCCGAGAGAGTCGGGGTGCGAGACGCCCCGATCCACCAGCTCGTCGACACCCGTCATGATGTCCTGAAAGTCGAGTCCTCCCCAATCGCCGACCACGGCCTTGAGCCCTTCCTCGCCGTACCCGGAGGAGCCTCTCGGATTGGGCAGCAGCACCACGTACCCGTCCGCGGCGTAGCGCTGTGCGTCGGCAGAGGACGATGCGGCCTGGAAGTTCTCCACGAACACACCGGAGGGTCCGCCGTGGATCTTCACGACCGTAGCGCGCGGACCACTGTCGGCGGTCCAGTCGTGGGGATAGACCACGACGCCTTCCATGTCCCAACCGTCGATGCACTTCCACTGCAGGACCTCGGTGTGGCCGAGCGTCCAGTCGGAGGTGTGGGCGTTGTGGGTGGTGAGCGCGGTCTCGGCCACGACCGACTCCGAGGTGGGCATGCGTGAGAGTTGAGACGCGTAGATCTCGACCGGCCGGCTCGGGTTCTCGTATGTGTACACGATGACTCTGCCGTCGTCCGACAGGTCGGCGGAGCCGTAGACTCCACGATCGGGCGTCAGGCGTACGGGGCGACGGTCGGAGAGAGACATATAGAAGAACCCGCGAGTCGTGCCCGTCGTAGCGTTGAAGAACGCGCGCCGCCCATCGGATGAGAGCGTGAAGCCCCTGGCCTGGATGTCGGCCTCGGGCGACACGTCCTTGATGTCGCCTCCGTCCGCCGAAATACGGAACAGGTGGTTTGCCGCCACTTGGTACCGCTCGGTCTGTTGTCCGGAGTAGTAGAGGTACTGTCCGTCCGGGGACCACTGCGGGTTGGCGTCGGGGCCGGGGTTGTCGGTCATCTTGCGCGGCACGGCCGCTGAGTCGTGCACGGAGATCACGTACACGTCGCTCTTCCACGAGTCCATCGGGCGACCGGTGGGCGTGGCTGAAAACGCCGCGCGCGTGCCGTCCGGGCTCCAGTCGAACGGCCCCACCGTGAAGCCGTCTCCCTCCGTCACTCTCCGAGCCTCCCCCGCTTCCACGTCCAGCAGCCAAAGGTGGTTCGGGCGCCCCGGTTGGTCTTCAACGTTGATGTCGCGTCCAGACTTCTTCCGCTCCTCGTCCTCGTCGGTCTCGGGGTCGGTCGCGCGGAAGAGGAGGTATTGTCCGTCCGGGGACCACTGGAACGTGGAGATGGTGGTCTCGTGAGCGAACAGCTCGCGGGCCTCACCGCCCCGGGTGTCCATGAGTTGGATCTGTGGGCCGGCGCTGTTTCCATTGCCGTCGGCTCCGCGGGGACCTGCCCTACCGGGACCGCCCCCGCCGTCACCCTTCCTCGAAGAAAGAAACGCGAAGGCCTGGCTGCCGGGACGCCACTGTGGGTTCGTGTCGTCCTCTTCGGCGCTGGTGAGTTGCAGAGGCTCCGCCCAGCCCGATCCGTCACGCCGAAGCAACCAGATATCCTGATCCGTCTCGTTCTCCTCGAGATCGGAGGTGTTCACCTGGTACAGTGCCGCCTGCCCGTCGGGCGAGACCTGAACGCCGCCGACTCCCTTGACCGTGAACAGGTCTTCGAGGGTCGGGCCACCTTGTGTGTCCAGGGTCTGCTGGCCCGAAGCGGGGGCTGCAATGAGGGCAAACACGGTGACTGCGCTTACCGAAAGACTCCACGAAGATATCATGGTCATGCTCGCTATGAGGGTGTGCTCCGCCGGCCCCGGGTTCGGCTCGATCGCGATCGGCATGATAAGGAATCCCTCCCTTTCGCGCCCCCCTCGACGGTATCTTTAGGGGTTCTGCCACGCCCCGTCCATGGAGGTCCTTGATGCCCCGGAAGTCCGCGAAGAAGTCGACGAAGAAGCCGGTCACGAAGAAGCCGGTCACGAAGCTCGAACGGGAGCGCGCTCGTACGAAGGCCGCCAAGCTGAAAGCCGCAAAGGAAAAGGCTGCGGCTAAGGCGCGCGTGCAGAAGGAGCGCGAGAAGGCCCGTGCCGCCGCCAAGAGGGCCAAGGCGAAGCTCGATCGGGAACGCGCGCGGGCGAGAGCGGCCAAAGCCAGGGCCGCCGCGAAACTGAAGGCTCAGAGGGATCGGGAGAGGGCTCGCAAGGCCAAGGAGCGGGAGAAGGCCGCCAAGGCCAGGGAGCGGGAGAAAGCCAAGAAGGCCAAGGAACGCGAGAAGGCTCGCAAGGCCAAAGAGCGTGCCGCGCGACTGAAGGCGGCGAAGAAGACGGTCAAGAAGGTCGGCGCCAGCGCGAAGAAGGCGACGACGCGGGCGAAGGGAAGGGCTGGTGCCGCCAAGAAGACCGTCGCGAGGACCGCGAGTGCGGTGAAGAAGGGCGCGGCTGCGGCGAGGAAGGCCGCGGCTGCGAAGAAGGCCTCCTCCAAGAAGTCCGCCCCGGCCAAGAAAGCTCCTGCTAGGAAGTCCCCGGCCAAGAAGGCTCCTGCTAGGAAGTCCCCAGCGAAAAAAGCCCCGGCCAGGACGGCAGCAGCAGCCAAGAAGGCTCCCTCGAAGAGGGCGGCGCCCGCCAAGAAGGCTCCGGCCAAGAAAGCTCCGGCCAAGAAGGCCCCCTCGAAGAGGGCAGCGCCCGCCAAGAGGGCTGCAGCCGGCAAGCGTAAGGGTTAAGTGTTGAGGTGGTGCTGCGGCACCGAGCTGATTGAAAGAGACCGTTCTTCCTTGGTGGAGCGTGCTCGCGGCCAACCTCGTGGCTGGTGTGGCGGTCGGCGGATACCTGATCCGGTCTCACCGAACGCTCATCAAGCAGCTGGAGGAGATGGCCCCCGAGGGGCTCTGAGCTCGACGTTGAAACGTCAGTTGAAGCTCGACGTTGAAGCGTCAGTTGAAGCTCGACGGTGAAGCGCCGGAGGTTGAACCGAGGCCGGTGCCTGGCTCTATTTGTCGGGCACCGGGCCACCCACGACGTACCCACTTGGCCTCGCAAACCGCTTTCATCCAGGCATTGAATGACGCCTTCTACCGTACATCCCATTCGCTGGAACGACGACAAGACCGCTCCGATCATCCTGGATCAGACGCGGTTGCCCGAAGAGTGCGTGGAGGTCGAACTCCAGACGGTCCAGCAGATCTTCGACGCGATCTACACCCTCCAGGTCAGAGGGGCACCCCTCATCGGGATCACCGCGGCGATGGGCGTGGCTGCGCTCGCACGGCAGGATCTCATGGCCGAGCCGAGGATCCTGCGCTACGACGTCGGGCGATGGTGTGACTACTTCGCCACGGCCCGCTCGACCCCCGTGAACCTCTCTTGGGCGCTCTCCCGCATGCGTGACATCACTCGCGACAACGAGGACGACGACACGGCGACCTTGGTGGAGGCCCTCACGAGCGAGGCGCAGGCTATCTGGGATGAGGACGCCGCCACGTGCGATGTGATCGGCGAGCACGGGGCCAAACTCATCGAGGACGGATCACGCGTGCTGACGCACGGCAACGCGGGGACCCTAGCGACCGGGGGAATCGGAACGGCGCTCGCGCCCGTTTATGTGGCCCATGAGCAGGGCAAGTCGATGGAGGTCCTCGCGGCGGAAACCCGACCGCTTTTGCAGGGAAGTCGCCTCACCGCGTGGGAGCTCAAGCGGGCGGGCCTCGATGTGCGCGTGATCACCGACAACATGGCGGGAGCGTTCTTCCAGCGGACGAAGCCCGACCTGGTGCTCGTGGGCGCGGATCGGATCGCGGCCAACGGTGATGTGGCGAGCAAGATCGGGAGCTACGGGCTGGCGGTCCTGGCCAAACATCACGGGGTCCCGTTCTACGTACTGGCACCGACTTCGACCGTCGATTTCGACTCGGGGTCCGGTGAAGAGATCCCGATCGAGCATCGGGGCGAGGATGAAATCCGACTGGGGTTCGGCACGCTGACGTCTCCTTCCGACGTGCCCATTTGGAGCCCGGCGTTCGACATCACGCCGGCGGAGCTCATCACGGGAATCGTGACGGAGCAGGGGATCGTCGGAGCGCCGTTCGCCGAACGACTCGAGGCTGCGGTCGACGCGGCGGAAGAGGCGGTGGCCTAACCGGCCTCGAAGAGTACAGCGGCTTCTCCGGACCGCGGGGCTACCGGATCGGGTGGAGCGGCGAGAGCAGTGTTAGCTTGTTTCGAGACGTACCACAGGTGCCCCCCCCAAAGAGACGAACCACATGGACCTGGCTATCGATCAGCATCAAGGACCCGACCATCGCAGTGACTCCCAGCGACGCGAGCAAGACGGACGCCGCGTGGAGAATCGGCGCGTCCGCGAAACGCCCACCGAGATCGAGCAGCGTTCGGCGGGCCGTCGCGTGGAAAGCGATCGTCGTACCGGTGAGGTTCGCCGTCGCGAGACGTGAGATAACGAGACCCGCAGCCGTCTGACGCGGTAGCGGTTCAAGTACAGGAGGCTCCAGGAGGTCTGTTGATGTACGGAATGATCTTCTCGGTCCTGGCCCGCCGCGCGGGTGTTATTCGCGATCCCACCGCCTACGTCCTAGATTGTCTGCCCGGGCGGCCCAAATGCCCGGCATGGTACCCCTTTGGAGGGTGCCGTGGCTGTGTCCCGTCATTTGGAGGGTAAGGGCCATGAAGACGCTGTTTGGCTTTGTTCTGTCCGTTGCGTTGGTGACCGCTGTCTTCATCAAAGGGCCCGCTTCACCCGGCATTGTCCTTGCCGAAGGAGAACCCGCCGCCCCCTTGACCACTGCCGCGTTGGTGAGCTCCGTCTCACCCGCGGCCCACAGTGCATCCACGGGTGCCGAAGATCCCATCGTACTCACGGTCTCGGAGCCACTCGACGCTGCCACGTTCGACCCGAAGGCCCTCGCTGTTTGGGGACGGTGGTCGGGTGTGGCGAACGGTCGCGTGACGTTGGAGGAGGATGGAACGCGGATCCGGTTCGAGCCGGAGCAGGCGTTCCACGCGGGCGAAGCCGTCACGGCTACCCTGCGCGACGGAGTTCGGACGGCCGGAGGCGAGACCCTGCCGACCGGATACACGTGGTCCTTCTGGATCAAGTCTGGGCCGGGATCGCTCGATATGGTCGAACTGGGGTTTGTCACGACTCTGCAGGAGGGCGAGGACCACACGCAGCCCTACGGCGGATACGCAGGGGACTTCAACGACGACGGCTACCCTGACATAGCCATCCCCAACGAGGTCTCGGGCGACGTCCGCGTCATGCTCAACGATGGCGCGGGTAACTACTCCGACTTCACCGTGCTGGAAATCCCGTCGGGTGCGTACCCGAGCCCGAACGAGGGGGCCGACTTCAACGGCGACGGGATCACGGACTTCGCGGTGGGCAACGCAGGCAACGACCTGGTCTCCGTGTTCATGGGCGTGGGCGACGGCACCTTCCGCGTGGGTGCGAGCTACCACGCCGGGACGAACATTCGTGGGCTGTGCATCATGGACCTGAATCTGGACGGGTCACCCGACATCGCCACCGCCAATATGACTGGCGGGGTGGAGCCGAACCGGGGCACGATTTCGATGATGCTGAACGACGGCAACGGGGTCTTCTCGGACATCACGACCATCCCGTCTCCCGGTCGGGGAGAGAAGACGTGCGCCACCGGTGACGCGAACGAAGACGGGATCCTCGATCTGTTCGTCGGGGCGTTCAACAGCGACGAAATGCTCGTCTATCTCGGGGACGGCAAGGGTAGCCTGGAGTTCGCGAGCAAAGTGTCGATGCGCGGCCGTACATGGATGATCGTCTCAGGAGACATGAACGGTGACGGCCATGTCGACGTGATTTCTGCGAATCGCCAGACGAACACCGCGGCCATCTTTCTTGGTGACGGTAAGGGCAATCTGGCCGAGCCGATGCAGTACCCCATCGGCGAGGATCCCCTGGCGATCGACGTGGGAGACATCGACGGCGACGGTGACCTCGACGTGGTGAGCAGCGACAAGGCCGGCGACTCGTTCACGATCTACGAGAACGCCGGAGACGGAACGCTGGTCCGGCCGCGCACGCTCGTGTCGGGCGAGGCGGGGTCGTGTGCCATCATCCACGATCGGGACCGGGACGGCGATCTGGACATCACCGGAGTGGACGAGACCGCCGACAAGATCTTCTTGTACATGAACCCCGGCCGGGGCTAGGGAGCCGGAACCGAGGCGGCCGGGGCGATCCGCCCCGGTCGCCGGTCTCACAGCCGCTAGGAGTCCTTTCATGATCCGTCGAATCTCGTTGGTGGCCCTCTCGCTTCTGATTGCGGGGCCGCTGACTGCGCAGGCGCCCGAGGGTTGGCAGCTTCGTGTGGACCGGAGCACCAACGCGGCCGACCCGGACGACGTCCCCGAAGTGGAGTTCACGACCGTCGCGAGTGGGTTTCAGATCAGCACCGGACCCGCGGCCGTGGCGTGGAACGCTCAGAACACCGCCTCGGGTGAGTACACGCTCGACGGACGGTTCACCCTGCTGAAACCCAGCGATCATGTGAACTACTACGGCCTGGTGTACGGCGGTCGTGACCTGGAGGGCCCCGGACAGAACTATCTGTACTTCCTCGTGGCGCAGGACGGCAGCTTCATCGTCAAGCACCGAGCCGGGGACGGGGTGACCCACGACATCGCCCCTCGCGCGCCGCACGATGCCGTGGTGCAGCCCGATGCCAGCGGCAGGTCGGTCAACCAGCTCCAGATCAGGGTGACCGAGGCAGGGACCGACTTCATGGTGAACGGAAGCGTCGTCTACACCCTCGGGACTATCATTCAGGCGCGTCTCAACATGCCCGAGTTGTCCGGAATGCGTTCCCAGACCGACGGCATCTGGGGCGTGCGGGTCAACCACCGCATCCCGGGCGTTTTGGTGGAAGGACTGCGCCTGAGGTAGCCCGAGAACTCCCTACACGCGGTCCAAGGTATTCTCACGCGACGACGCGGAGCAGGGCTTCCTGCTCGCCGTTCAGGGTGCCTATCGCCCGGTTGGCGGCCGCGCACGCTGCGCAAGCGGACGGGCGAGTGGAGGTCGAGCCGGAGGAGCCAGAGGTGGAGGCTGCCGCGGAGCACGCAACGGTCGGTTAACGGCGGTCGGCTACCAGCGCTTCTTCTTTGGCCGGAACGCATCCTGCATTGCCGCCGCGTCGAAGCCCTGACCCGGGTCACCCGTCGTGGCGTAGCGATACAGCGCCGCGGAGTAGATGCCCTGCAGGGTGCTGCTCAGGAGACCCAAGAAGACCAGGCCTCCGGCCATGGACAGAACCAACGGGACGATCAGTAGCTCGTTGACCGATCCCAGGAGGATGGCGAGCGGTACGAAGACGGCGACCATGGCCAGGCCGATCAGCAAGAAGGCTACGCCCATGCCGGCGTTGGCGACCATCTGCTCGCCCCACGTCTTCTTGAAGAGGCCCGCACTCTCCTTCACGGCGTCGACCGCGCTCACATCCTTTGTGACGAGCACCGGAACTGTCAGGTAGGTCGCTAGCGTCCAGGACACGCCCAGTATGCCGATGATGATGCGGCCCAGAAAGCCGACTCTCTCCTCGATGGCTCGCAGGAGCATGCCGACCGTTGCGGCGATGACTGCGTAGCCCACGACCGTCGGGAGCTTGCGGAACGCGATGGTCAGGCCGTCGCCCACCGTCGGATCACCCCCGTCCAGGCGGATCATCGCCGCGCCCACCAGCGCCGTGTTGAAGAAGAAGATGACCGTGTAGAGCGCCACGTAGTAGATGAATCCCGTCACGTAACCGAGGTAGCCGCCGTCCTCCGTCATGCGAGACAGCGTATCGAAGCCATCGGCCATCGCGAATACCGGTGCGATGAACGTGGCCGATACGATGATCGCCGCTACGCCCGACATTATTGGAAAGAGCATCAGCTCCTTGTCGAGGCGAAGCACGTTGGCGCTTGCCTTCATGAGGGCCCAACTGCGGCTCATCTTGGACATCGAGGTGCCTCCTGGTGGACGAGAGTTCGCGGCCCGCCCGGGTATCGCAGGGCAGGGTGCTGCCCTTTGAGTACGGATGCCGTGTTCAATTCTTCAGAGGGACCGGGTCGGGACGCAAGGGAAATCGGGCGGGCGCACCGCTTGTGGTCTGACGCCCTTTGACCGCATCTTCTGCGCGTGTCCGACGCCCCCCAACGCCTGATCGATGTCCTAGAGGGCCGCTACGCCATCGAGCGCGAGCTCGGTGAGGGTGGTATGGCCACGGTCTACCTCGCCGACGACCTGAAGCACGAGCGCAAGGTCGCAGTCAAGGTTCTGAAGCCCGAGCTGGCTGCGGTCGTGGGTGCCGAGCGCTTCCTGACCGAGATCAAGACCACCGCGAATCTTCAGCACCCGCACATTCTCCCCCTGTTCGATTCGGGTGAAGCGGACGGGTTCCTGTTCTACGTGATGCCTTACGTAGACGGCGAGACGATTCAGGACCGGATCGACCGGGAGCGGCAGCTTCCACTCGACGAAGCGGTGCAGATCACGACGGCGGTGGCGAACGCGCTGCAGGCGGCCCACGATCACGGCATCGTCCATCGCGACATCAAGCCGGCCAACATCCTGCTGAGTCGAGGCCAGCCGCTCGTTGCCGACTTCGGTATCTCGCTCGCGGTCGGGGCGGCCGGGGGCTCTCGTCTTACGGAGACCGGACTCAGCGTCGGGACGCCCTTCTACATGAGTCCCGAACAGGCGACGGGCGATCAGACGGTCGGACCGGCCAGCGACATCTACGCCTTGGGTGCCGTCCTGTACGAGATGCTCATCGGGGAGCCGCCGTACGGTGGGAGCACCGCCCAGTCGGTGCTGGGCAAGATTCTACAGGGGGCCCCGGTCACGCCGACCGCGTTCAGGAAGTCCATTCCCTCGAACGTCGACGCGGCCATCCGTAAGGCCCTGGAGCGGTTACCCGCCGATCGCTTCAAGGGGGCGATGGAGCTGGCCAACGCCCTGGAGGATCCGAGCTTCCGTCACGGTGACGAGTCCGAGGTCGCGGTGGCGGCTCCGACATGGAATCGATTGTCGATTGGCACGACGGTGCTCGCGGCGGTGTTCGCGCTGGTGGCCGGATGGAGCCTTCTTCAACCGGTGCCTCCGTCGCCGGTGCTGCGCTTCTCGCTCAAGACGGACGCGCTCCAGCTTCCCAACGAGTGGATCAGCATCACTCCTGATGGCACGGGTGCCGTCGTGACCTACGTGGAGAACGCCATTCCGAGGCTCTGGTTTTGGCGGTGGACGGAGGGGGCGGCGGTACGTGTGCAAGGAGTCAACAATGTCGCCACCGATCCCGTGATTTCTCCGGACGGCGAAGAGGTCGCGTTCTTCGAGTCCGGAGAACTCAGGGTGGCTCCTCTACTCGGTGGGCTGGTCCGCACCGTGGCGGAGGACGGCGGTTGTTGTGCGCGATGGGGAGGAGACGGGTTCATCTACTTCTCACCGGGCGCCGGCAACATCCAGCGGGTACCGACGACAGGGGGAACCGTCGAAGACGTCACTACTCTTCTCGAGGACGGCGAGTCGCACGGCTACTTCCACATTCTGGAGGGCGGCGACGCAGGTGTCTTCACCAATTGGGGCATCCCACCTCAGCTCAACCGCATTGAGGCCATTCGGCTTTCCACTGGGGAGCGTACGGTCCTGTCGACGGGCATGCGGTCGTATTTCACTCCGACGGGCCATCTGGTCTTCGCCACCGAAGGGGGTCAGCTGCTCGGGGCCCGTTTCGACCCGGATGCGTTGGAGTTCGTAGGGACGCCCGTGCCCCTGATCGAGGGGCTGGGCGTCACCAGCCTGTTGGACGCCATGTACGCGCTCTCGGACAACGGCACACTCCTCTATTGGGAAGCGCTGCGCTCTTCCGCTGAGAGCGAGTTCGTATGGGTCACGCGGACCGGTCAGGTATTAACGGTCGATCCCGGCTGGGCGTTCTCCTCGGGGTTGGGTAACCCAGGCTGGAGTCTCTCCCCCGACGGCGAGCGCGTGGCGTTCCGCGATACGGGAGAGAATGGCGGCGAGATCTGGATCAAAGAGCTCGATAACGGGCCCGAGGCTCGCCTCACGTTCCATCCTAGCCAGGACTGGTCACCGGCCTGGAGCCCGGACGGTGACTCCGTGATCTTTCTATCGGATCGGGAAACGGCCGGCCGTCTGGTTGTGTGGGCAAAAAGCGCGGATGGCGTCGGTGAGCCTCGCTTGGTGCTCGACACCGAACGTTCGTTGGCGCAGGCCAGTTTGAGCCCCGACGGTGAGTGGCTGGCGATGCGGCTGGCAGGCCCGCCTAGTCGGGACATCTTCGCCCAACAAATCGGCGCGGACGGCCCGATCCCCATTGCCGCCGACCCCGATGCGGTCGAACAGTCGCCCGCCATCTCCCCCGACGGCCGATGGATCGCCTACTCGTCGAACGAGACCGGGACGCAACAGGTGTACGTACGCCCCTTTCCTGACGTGGCGGCTGGCCGTTGGCAGGCGTCCCCAGCCGGTGGCTTCGCACCCCTCTGGTCCCGAGATGGCCGAGAACTGTTCTTCGCCACGGCGGAAGGCCTTCACGCCGCCCAGGTCGAGACCTCATCGGGCTTCAGGGTGGCCAGCGTCGAACTCATGTTCCCAATACCGCTCGGCGTCATCGCCACACCTGTGACGAACCA
Source organism: Longimicrobiales bacterium (assembly GCA_965249725.1). Lineage (GTDB taxonomy): Bacteria > Gemmatimonadota > Gemmatimonadetes > Longimicrobiales > Gaopeijiaceae > CBDDCX01. Next base: position 2,867,154 of record CBDFMQ010000002.1, on the reverse strand, counting down.
ATGGTACGACGTCACTCCGGATGGTGAGCGCTTCCTCATGGTGCGAGCGACGACCGCGGGTAGCGGAGCAGACGAGCCCGAACTGATCGTGGTGCAGAACTTCTATGAGGAGCTGAAGCGGCGGGTACCGTAGTAGGGCAGCTGCCCCCGAGAGCGCCGGTACCTCCCCCTAAGCCAGTACCTCCTCCTAAGCCTGTAGCTCCCCCCTATGCCGGCGGCTTGAGTGTTCCCGTCAGGCTGTATTCGGCCGGATGCCGCATTCCATCTCCGTCCGGCGGGTCTGGCTGCGGGGGGAGAACCGAGTTGCTGGAATCGTAGACCAGCATTCCGGTGATCCCGGTCACCCGGCCTTCCGCATCCAGGACGATCGTTCCATCGAAGGTCACCGGTGTGTTGTTAAAGCCGGCGGCGCGTCCGGACCCTGTCGTAGTGAAGGATCCATCTGCCCCCACGGCGCCAGTAGTCTCGATCCACAGGACCGAACCGCTGGTGAACTCGATCTGTCCGTCGGGGAGCAGTTTGGCCGTGATCATAGTGACCGTCGTGAGTTGGATGAACTCCTCGTGTCCATTCGGATCGGACGTCACGGTGATCGCGACGTTGAAGCCGAACTCGCAGGGTTCCCCGTCCTCTCCCTTGGCCAGACCGTCCGTTATCGTGGCCGTGGTTCCGTCCACGGGTATCAGTCCGTTCGTCCCGGCTGCGCCCCCCACGGAATTGGCCGGTGCTCCATCTCCTCCGTCTCCCCCGTTGCCCGCATCCTCAACGAGCAGGTCCCCGGGCGTACCTGAAAGCTCACCGTTCGCCCCGCCTAAGCCTGCTTCGCCGTTGCCACCGTCGAGCACTCCTCCCGGTCCCCCGTTGCCGCCACGCTCGAGCAGGAAGTTGTCTTCGCAGGCGTTCCAGCCCATGCCCCCATTTCCGCCCACGAACCGTGCGAGGCCACCGTTCCCTGGAGTTCCCGGCGGCCGGGCGCCGAAGGACAGAGACAATACCGTTCCACCGGCCCCCCCACGCACCAGCATGTCCGGACCCATGGCTCCGATGGGGAAGTCCATGCTGCCTTTGCCGCCGTCCCCTCCGAGACCTAATGCGTCCCCACCGTTCCCGCCCCTGGGCTCGCTGAACGTCAGCGTGAATCCTTGTGCGCCCGCTGTGGGATCGATCGCCGGCTGGTGAACGATTCCAGCGGCCCCGCCAACTGCCTAGACCCTCCCACCCTTTGTAGCCGCTGTTGAGGACGTCGCGTCGTCTCCGTCTTCGCCGTTGGCTCTTGCCGTACCTCCGTCTCCACTGTCTCCCCGGAAATTCTCGAGAGCACCTGATCCGGTCCCAACCGTCGGGGACATCGTCAGCAATCCTCCGTCCCCGCCTGCCCCCCCGTTCGCTTCGGCCGGATCTCCTTCGGAGAAGGCATCGCCGCCCTTGCCACCTTGTCCGGTCGTAAGCGTGTTGTTGTTCTCCACGGTGATCGTGCCGCTCTGGCTCGCGATGATGATGTTGCCGCCCGGCCCTCCCCCACCCCCGGTGGCACTACCAATAGGGTTCGTGGCGTCCCCGCCCTTGCCCCCGTCGCCTGCGGTGAACGTGGTGCCCAGGAGTTTGAGCTCCCCCGTACACCGAACGGTGATGTTCCCGCCTCGGCTTCCGTCCCCGCCCATGGAAGCGCTGGGGCCCCCATCCCGACCGTCGTTCCTGCTGATCCCCGCTCCGAAGACCCGGTACGTGCAGGGTTCGTCGGGTAGTGCGGTTGAACTCGCGTCCAACGACGGTGCAAGGACTGCTCCGGCGGCAGCTAGGGCGGCCCCATCATTCCCCAGGTTGATGTCTCCCGCACTCGTGAGCACGGCTCCGTCGAAGGTCATTTCGCCGCTGCCCACGATGTTGAGACCCGGTATGTCCTCCCCTACATCGCCCGTGCAGTCGTTATCCACGACTCCGGTGACCACCACCGACGCCGACCCGTTGACCGTCACGGCCACGCAGTCACCCATGACGGCTCCATCGATCTGCACCGGGCCTGTTGCGTTGATCACCAGGGCACTCGTGGCCGTAATGGTCACGCCCGCCGGGATCGTGAGCTCGGCCACGGTCATCGTGCCGCCCACATCTTCGTCGGCGGCAGGCACGAACGGATCGGGAACCAGAATCACCGTTACCGTTACACTTCCGCTCGCCGTCCCACTCGTGGCCGTCACGGTTGATGTACCCTCCGCGACTGCGGTCACCAGCCCCGCCGCATCCACCGTTGCGACGGCCTGGTCGGAAGAACTCCAGATGACCGCCGCACCCACGATCGGGTTGCCGTTGGCATCACTCACGGACGCGGCGAGCTGCTGGGTGCCGCCGATTGCGATGGTCGGATCCTCGGGGGTTACCAGAACCGTCGTCGCCGCTTGCGCGACCGTAAGGGTCGCCGTGCCTTCGAGCGTTCCCGACGTGGCCGTCACGGTCGCCGTACCATTCGTCAACGCCGTCGCCAACCCGGTGGCGTCGATCGTAAGGACCGCTTCGTCGCTCGAGGCCCACGTGACGTCTCCACCCACGGGGTTGCCTGAAGCGTCCTGCACCTCAGCCGTGAGTTGGAGCGTCGCCTGGAGTGCACCGAGAGTCGACTGCTCCGGCGTTACGGCTACTTGGGCAGCAGGGCCGGCCGTTCCAGTCGCCATGAATGTCACAGTGAACCCAGCAGCAGCAGCCCGGACCGACTGCGTGCCCGCACTGCCTCCGAGTGTCCATGTGGCCGTCGTCTGCCCGTTGGGGCCTGTGGTCGAGGTCGCCGCCGACACCGAGCCACCCCCGCTGGCGACGGTCCAGCTCACGGCAATGCCCGCCATCGGTGCGCCGGCATCATCGCGCACCTCTACGCTGAGCGGCTGAGGCAACATGGACCCGACTTGGGCCGTTTGGGCGTCGCCACTCACAAGTGTGAGCGAGCCGGGAACTGGAGCCGATTGATCGCTACCGCACACGGACAGGACAGGCAGCATGGCCAAGAGCACGACGGCCCATGACTGGCGACGGTAGGATCGCATGTGAAGCCTCCAGCTTACACGAGAACTCAGCGAGTCGATGCAGGGCCTAGAACATTGGACCGCATGCCACCTGTCGCAACTCTCCCTGGCGCATCCTCTCGGTGGTCCGGCGCGCGTCTTCGGCATCGGGAAGTATGAGGGCGAGTTCGTCACCCCGTATCGAGCGGCGAGGTCTCCGGTACGCTTCACGGAGCCTTCGATCAGACGACTGAGTTGCCTCAGACACTCATCGCCTTCGACGTGACCGTAGGTATCGTTGAACGGCTTGAAATCGTCGATGTCCAAAAGGACCAATGACAGTGGTTGTGAGTGTCGTTTTGCCCGCTGCAGCTCGGATGGTGAGCGCTTCCTCATGGTGCGAGCAACGACCGCGGGTAGCGGAGCAGACGAGCCCGAACTGATCGTGGTGCAGAACTTCTATGAGGAGCTGAAGCGCCGGGTACCCTGAGGCAGGCGGGCCGTAGAGCCGGGAGCGAACGCGGCCCTAGGGGCTGAAGTCCAGAGGAGCACGCTCGCCCCGCACGAGGTCCTCGAATTCGGCCCGAAACTCCTCGATAGAAAGACCGGCGGTGGCGGCGAAGCGCGCCAGCTCGTGGTCGTCCTCGAAGTCGTCGCGGCGCAGGCGGAGCATGTAGCGTCTCGCGATGCTATAGCGGGGCGAATCCGTGTCGACCAGTCGTAGACGGGCGCGTCCCGTCTCCGGATCGAGCATCTCCTCGAAGGGAATCGGCACGAAGTCGTCTCCCTGCATCGAAATCATCGCCGCGTTGCCACCTCCGAGCAGGTATTTGGCTGCGCAGTACCCCAGGTCGCGCGTGTACTCCATGTCGAGCGGAATCGGATCGGCGCTGCGGAGCTCGTAGCCGATGTTCTTGGCCACGATCGTGGTGCTCAGGTCGAAGTTCGCGAGTCGCTGCTGCACCTCTCGCTTCAGGATGTCACCGATGGCCACCTCGGCGATGCGCACGTTGCCGTGTTGGTCCTTCTCCACGTCCCCGAGTGCGTTGAGGTCCTCGGGGTCGATGCTGAGCACCACCCCCTCCGCGATCACCGCAACACCGTCGCGTCGACCCGAGCTGAGCCTCTTGATGATCGCTGCGACCAGCGTGTCCACCAGCGTCTTGAGCGGAATCGGCTTGTGGGAGAACTCCTCCGGAATGAGCGTGAGCGTGGCGCCGGCCGACTTGCCGATACCCAGGGCCAGGTGCCCCGCTTTGCGCCCCATCGAGATCACGAAGTACCAGCGCGAGGTCGTGCGTGCGTCCACCATGAGGTTCTTCACGATGTCGCATCCGAGGTGGCGTGCGGTCTGGAATCCGAATGTGAAGATCGAAGAGGGAAGATCCAGGTCGTTGTCGATCGTCTTCGGCACGTGCACCACCCTGAGTCGTCCCGCCGAGTGCTGCTCGAGCCGGAGCGCGGAGTAGGCCGTGTCGTCCCCTCCGATCGTGATCAGATGCGTGACGTCCAGCCGGAGCAGCGACAGGACCGTCTTCTCCAACAGCTCCTCAGACTTGGTGGGGTTCGCACGCGAGATGCCCACGTAGGATCCCCCGCGAAAGTGAATACGGCTCACGTTCTCGATCGTGAGGTGCTCTATGTGGTCCACGTCACCCTGCATGAGCCATTTGAAGCCGTCTTGGATGCCCAGCACATCCAGGTCGTTCAACCGGGCTCGGATCGTGGCCGCCCCGATGACGCTATTGATGCCCGGCGCGGGTCCGCCGCCCACCAGGATTCCCATGCTGCCGACGCTACTCATCGGTCCTCCACTTCGATCTCCACGGATATTCGATCCCCTAGCCCACCGTGCGGTTCCTTCCGCTTCGCTTGGCGCTGTATAGCGCCTCGTCGGCCAGCACGACGAGGTCCGCCGCCACGGAATCCCTGTCGGGCATCATCGTGGCGATGCCCGCGCTGATCGTGATTCTGTCGCACCCCTCGACACTCGAGGATTCGTGTGGAATGGCCAGGTCGTAGACCCCCTGGCGCATCCCCTCGGTGATCCGGCGTGCGTCTTCGGCATCGGCATCGGGAAGTATGAGGGCGAGTTCGTCACCCCCGTATCGAGCGGCGAGGTCTCCTGTACGCTTCACGGCGCCTTCGATCAGAGCACTCAGTCGCCTCAGACACTCGTCGCCCTCGACGTGACCGTAGGTATCGTTGAACAGCTTGAAGTCGTCGATGTCCATGAGGACCAATGACAGTGGTTGTGAGTGTCGCTGTGCCCGCTGCAGCTCGATGTCCAACGTACTGTCGAAGTGGCGGCGATTGGACAATCCCGTGAGGCCGTCTCGGAGTGAAAGCTCCCTGAGCTGGATCTCGACCCTCTGCCGCTCCCTGATCTCCTCCTCCAGCTTGAAGTTGAGTCCTATCGCCCGAATCATGGAACGGTTGATCGGGATGAGCGCACGCAGCGCGACGATAATGTAGATGACGACGACGAGTGCCAGACCGAGGTGGAGCCGGCCTCCGATAGCGACGAGTTGGGCGAGGCCCGGGGCGTCCACAGGCACGAAGAACGCCAGCAATGACCTCAGATGTGCGATGTAGGCGCTCACCGAGGCGGCCGTGAGACCGATGATCCAAGTCACCGCGACGACGTTGTACATGGGATCCGACACGGGCAGCAGGATCAACCATGCCGCACCCCAGATAGAGCCTTGAAGGAACGCGAGGAAGGCATACACATCGCCCCAACGCTGAATGCCTGAGTTATCCCGACGCCGATTGAAGGCCACATAAGGCACGATCCGGACCAGCAACACGACCTGCGAACAGGCCCACCATCCGAGGAGGACGGCGTGGTCGCTGACGTTCCAGAACATCCAGACGAACAGGACGCTGACGATCGAGCCACCAACGATCGCCGTGGATGACTGGCTGTAGACGATTCGAACCTGCTCGATGTAAACAAGCCTGTGCTGCTCGTTCCTCATCGATTGCTTCCTCGAGCGTGGCCAGGAACGGTGGTTGCTACCGCCCGTGTGGCGGGATGGGGGTATTACCGCAAGATGGGGCGAGCGGCGGGGCGTGGCGATACCTTGCGACGACCTCAGCCCCCGAGAGGAACCGGCCATGCGATGGTTCAATACCGCCAGCTAGCCAGGTCCACGCCCACCGGCGCCGTCTCCAAGATTCTCGCCTGGAGTTGGTCGAACCAGTAGCGCCGGTCATGGCCGCTGTAGCAGTGCGGCTGCCGGTCACCGTACTCCACCGAGCCGCCGTAATACGGGTTCGTGGTACTCTCGAGGAACTCCTCGAGGATGTAGACGGCGTTGTTCAGGTAGCCGTTGTCCATGTCTCCCATGTAGATGTGCAGCTTGCCCTGGAGCTTGCGTCCCAGCGTGGCCCAGTCCCGCTCCAGGATGTGCGTCAGGTCGTAGTGCTCACGCCAGTACTCCACGACATCGCGGTCGATCTCCCCTGTCCACTTGTCGTAGGGGTAGGCCGGATACCCGTCATCACCCACCGGACCGAAGACGGCCGGCCAGATGTCATGCTGGCCGCCGGAGCGGCTGTTCGTCCCGATCACGAGTTCGATCAGGTTCCGCTCCTCGAAGGTGTTTCTGAGCTCCCCTAATGTGTTCCGGTATCCCGGCCGGTAGATCCGCCGCCACTCGGTCTGCTCGTAGTACGCGTTGTCGGCGTCGTAGAGGGGAACGATGCGGTAGAAGTGGAAGTTGACCACGTCAGGGCAGGCCGCCCAGGCGCCATTGTACTCGTCGGGATAGAAAATCTGTGAGCCGAGCACCTCCCATCCGCCCGTGGAGCCGCCGTGCAGGCCACGGGCCCACCCTTGTCCGATGCCCCGGAAGAGGCGCTCGATCTCGGGAATCAGCTCGTAGTTGATCGCGTCTCCGTAGGGACCCAGGTTCGCCGAGTTCACGGCGTAGGAGTCGTCGTAATACGGATTCGCATGCTGGATCTTGGCGTACAGCATCCGCGGGTACCCGGGGCCCGTCCACTCCCTGTAGAATGCGTGGTCGCGCTCGGCGCGCGCGAGCTCAGAACCGTCCAGGCCCGGGGCGGGCGGCGTCTCGCTGAAGCCGCGGAACTCCCGCTCGAAGTGTCCGTGGTTGATCATCAAGGGATAGTGGGCGTCGGGGTGGTCGGCCCAGCCTTCCGGGAGGAGGACGATGGCTCCGAGATGCATCGGTCGCCCCCAAGAACTCCGACAGCAGCTTGCTCTCGACCTGTACGTAACGGACGTACTCGGTGTCCTCGTACGGGGGTAGCGGCGGGATCTCCTGCTCTAGGCTGATCCGGATCACGTCGTTGCGGCCAGGATCCACTCGGACCCGCTGTGGGGTGCTGAACAAGTTGCCCGGGGCGCTCTGCCAGACCTGTCCCTCTCCGCGGTCCATCGGGAGCTTGAGAGTGTGTCCGTCGGACCTCGTGAACGTCTCGTAGCGGTGGAGGAGTGCCTGGACCCAGTACTCGCCGGGGGGAAGCTCAGAGAGGCTCTCCAGCGGATAACCGAACACATCAGCGTCGATGATGGCCTCTTCCTCGGGTTCGAGCCCGTTCACGTCGATCCCGAAGATGGGGGGTGACTCGGCCATGAAAACGCCCACCTGAAAGCGCGGTTCGGGCTCCTCGAGATTGGAGACCATGAGGAGGATACGGCCATCGAGTGGTCGTGCGCTGCGGTCCGCCGGAAAGGAGACCGCGAATCGCAGGGGAGATCGCCCGTCGGGTGCCCGACATCCAGTGGCCATGAGCACGGCCGTGAGGAGAAAGGCCGTCGCTGCGGAGCACCACCCATTCCTACGTGCGTTCCGGACCATCGGGACCTCCAGCTCGAGTGAACGCGAAGCCGGTTGATTCTAGGTCGGGGGGTGAAGGGTCTCAAGCCGACGACGGACTGGAAGATGCCTACCCCACCGCTTGGCGCCGAGCCTCCAGTTCGGAGCCTATGGAGTCCACGGCCTCTCGAGGCACCTGCGTTACTCGTGCGAACGAGGGCCAGGACGCGACGGCGTCCTCGATTTGGCCGAGGATGGCTTCCGCGCCCTTGATCGCGAATTGGGCTGCGACCTCGACCAGGTCGGAGCGGGTGATGCCTTCACGTTTTCCTGCGACGTGCATCTGATGGGTCGCGGTCCAGCGTCCACCCTTCGCGAAGGTCAGGTCGTATGCCGGCGTCAGTCTCCACGCACCGGTGGGGTCCATGTGGAAGGAGAGATTCTTCACGTGGTCGTCCTGGTTGACCGCCAGCACATTGAACGCCATGCGCCGAAAGCCTTCGGCCACAGCGGCGGCGGACATCCCTATGCCCAGGATGGTGCGTAGGTACTCCTCGTAGCTGCTCGCTCCCAGATCGTTGTAGTCGACGTGGAGCATGCCGCCCAGCGTATGCTGATGGAGCACTCCGGTGGGCGTGATGTCGAACCGGGGGATGGCGAGGTGCGCGTGTCCCTCTGGGCTCTCGACGACCTCGACGTCGACCACGTCCAACCCCGCGTGGCGGGCCATGAGCGCGTATGCGGCTTCGACGCGGTTGTAGTGCTCGGGATCTCCGATCGTGTCACCTCCGGCGATCTTCCCGACGCCGTCGAACTTCAGGATGCAGGGTTCGTCGCCGGCCCTCGCCGTAGCGAAGGCCGAGCGAACCTCGCTACTGGAGCGGTTGTAGAGGACGACTGCCTTCGGCCGCATGCCGCCGGCCGAGGTCCCGATGCGGAAGATCTCAGGAATCGTGACGTCGACCTTTCCCTTGATGATGCTTCGCGCGTCGGCTACGAGACTCGCGACCTCGAGGGCCTCCTGCTCAGGGGGGCGGTCCCCGAAGTCTGCGGCCGGCTTGAACTCCAGAGCGCCGATCGCCCGGGTCCCCGCATACAGCAGGTGCTGGACCGGCGACATCGCCATATGCGTCTCGCCGATCGCGGTGAAGTACGAGCGCAGGACCGCGGCCCCGAAGGCGTCGGGCAGGGCGTCGGCCAGGACTCCGGGCAGCCCATGGAAGGCGTTTTTGCGGAGCAGGTCCGGGAATGAGTATGCGCCTGGCTGAAGAGGCAGTCGGAGGGGGGAAATCTCCAAGTCACCCGACCGAAACGAATCGGAGTACTCGAACAGGATGCTGTTGTCGTGCAGCTCGATGACGGCTCCGACGTAGGCGTCCCAAAGCCAGACTTCGGCTACGGCGGGTTCCTCAGCCACGAGCGTCGTCTCGCTTCGAGGCCACTACGGCAAGGGGGCTCACGTCGGCCTCGGAGACGAGGTTCTCGACGGAGTGGAGGTCGCCGTAGACGCGCAGCAGCCGCAAGAGTGTGAGAAGGGTCGGGTTGCTCCCTTTCTCCGCCCTCGCGACCGTGCTCAGATTCAGGCCGGCCTGCTCCGCGGCCTCGGCCCTGGTGAGCTGGCGGGCCTTGCGCAGGGCTCTCAAGCGCTCGCCGATCTCGGCCATGATCTCGGGATCGGATTGAAAAGGAATGCTTACATGCATCAAAAAGCTCATATGACAGAGACTTAGTGTATATAAGCATTCTACAAGCAATCCTGGATGGGATCAAGAGGCGCCATGCGGGGCACACCGGTACGCTTGCCGCCTGCTGAGCGGCGCGTCTGTATTGACATAGGTATTGACATTGGCGGTCGGCCGCGTAAGTTTGCCTCATGTCCACGAAGACCAGCCAACTGCAGATCCGGATCTCCCCCGAACAGAAGGATCGCCTCAAGGCGTTGGCCGCGCAGGCCGACCGGGACGTGTCCCAATATGTGCTCGGAAGGGTCTTTCCGGCCCGGAGCGGTCGCCTTCAGGACATCCTCCACACGCTCGAGCGGAAGGCCGACTGTCGGTTTGAGCTCGCCGAGCTGAACGACTTCCTGTCCGACCTCGGGCCGTCCGAGTTCACCGCTTCCGTGGAATCCGTGGACCTCGTCGAGCTGAGCCCCTTCGCGAGGAACTACGTTTGTGCGCTCGCGGAGCAGGCGGCACGGATTCGCGGGCTAACTCCCCCCGCGTGGACCAAGGCGGTCGAGCCCCTGGCGGAACCGTACTTTGCGGCGCCGCTTCTGAGTCTCCGACCGCACCTTCTCCGTGTATCTCCCGTCCCGTTCAGGCGTCGGCAGCTCTTCGTGGATTCGGCCCTGGGAGACCGCGTGTGACCGGATCGGGGGGACTGACTTCCGAGCGCATCCAGGAGCTCTTGCGTCTCTTGAATGACGAACTGGCGGGAGTGGACACGATCGGCGAGCTCTACCTGGTGGGGGGCGCGGTCATGTGCCTGGCACTGAACGCTCGCGATTCGACGGTCGATGTCGACGCCTTGTTCAAGCCGACGACCGCCGTCCGCGAAGCCGCGGTTCGTGTCGGCGCGGCGGCGGGGGTGGGCGACAAGTGGCTCAACGATGCCGTGAAGGGATTCCTCAGCCCGAGGGGTGACTTCGACCCCTTTCTCGAGTTGTCGCACCTTCGCGTCTTCGTGGCGCACCCGGAGTACCTGCTTGCGATGAAGTGTGCCGCCATGAGGCTCGGCGCCGAGTTTCACGACTTGGACGACGTGCGCTACCTCTTACGATGGCTGAATATCACGAGGGCCGACGAGGCGCTCGCCATCGTCACGCGCTACTTCGACGAGGAGCGGCTCCCTCCGAAGACCAGGCTCGCTCTGGAAGAGATGCTGGACTGAGAGACCTGCCGGCTACTCCCGGTAGGCGATCGCGTCGATCTCCACGCGGAGCCCGGGGTCTGGAAGCGCAGCGACCTGCACCGTGGTACGCGCCGGGCGGTGATCTCCAAAGATCTCCGCGTAGACCGCATTCATCTTCTCGAAGTCCCGCAGATCCACGAGAAAGACGCCGCAGCGCAGCACCTTCGAGAGATCCGATCCGCCGGCCTCGAGAATCGCCTGGATGTTTCGAAAGACCTGGCGCGTCTGCGTCTCCATGTCGTGCCCCTGGAGCGTGCCGGTGTCGGGGTCGGTCGCGCCCTGTCCCGAGACGAGGACGAGCCGATCGAAGATGATGCCCGGCGAGTAAGGGCCCGCCGGCTTGGGAAGCCCCGAGGCTTGGACAGGCTGGTGCGGTGCGTCACTCTGCGGTGCGTCACTCTGCGGTGCGTCACTCATCGATGAGCCTCATGTGGAAGTGCCGGGAGGAAGTCGGGTAGCCGCCCAAAAGGCCGGCGGAGTGCCCAAGCTGGCACAATCGACCACATCGGATGAGAGAAGGAAAGACCGTTGCGACCGCCCGGGTCCCTTTTTAACGCCGGATGAGCCGACGGCGTCGACAGAACAATCCCCCCGACCCGCCCCCCGTGACACGGAGGACACCAATGAGGCGCCTGTCACCCCTTCGGTCCGCTTGCTTGCTGGCGCTCCTGGCGCTGGCTGCCGCGTGCGACAGCCCCACCGACGCAGAGCAAGCCGTACAAGAGTCCCCTGAGCAAGAGCACCCCGAGCAGCTGCAGGCGGAACAGCCCCAGGCGACGGCCAACGCCGTCGCCGGACGAGCCGCCTTCGTCGACTCGTGCGCCGGGTGTCACGCCTCGCGCGATGGGTTCGACCTCGCCTTCTTCTCCTTTCCCGACTCGACGATCATCCGGCGGGCCCTCGGCCACGTGGACATGACGACGTCGCTCGACATCGCCGCGTACATCCGGACCTTGTCGGTCGACCCGGTCGGGCGTTTCGATCAGAGCTTCCAGCCCGGCGGCCTCCAGATCGAAGACGACGTGTCGTTCGCGATGGGACTCTTCGGTGAGGATGCGTGGCCGTCGTCCCTCACCCCCGACCAACTGGCCGCGATCGACCCGACCGACGTTCCGGTCGCTCTCGCGTTCCCCCGCTGGTCGTTCGAGGAGGCCAACATCGACTGGATGCCGGACGCTCCTCTCCCCGTCGGCATCCTGGACTACGACGGCGGCTTGGCTCGCGGCGCACTCGAGGCATACTACGCGACCGGGACCGACACGTGGCTCATCCACGCCGTCGGGGCGCTCCGGAGCATCGACCGACGCGAGGCGAACCCCGACGCACCCTGCCTGACGGAGGACGTGGAGCGGTTCCGCCCCGAGGAGTGCTTTGAAGTGCGGCGTTGGACCTCGTCGTTGGTTGCCCAGCACATGCTCCGCTCGGGTCGCTCGGATCCGATCGACCCGATGCTGCACGACTCGTGGTGGGACGTCGGGAACGCGGCTCGGAAGTCCCTCGAGCGCGGCGCGACGCCGATCGAGAACGCAGTAGAGAACTGGGCCGTGTGGATGTACCTGGGATGGGCGTTTTCACCGGATCGGCACGCGAGCGTGTACTTGGGGAACGCGTTGTCGCGCTTGGGGCTCGCCAGGCACGCGACGTTCGTCGCGCTCCGCGCACAGTTGGCCCGGCGGCCGGAGAGCAGCGATCCCTACGCCGACCTCATGAGTGTCGCTCGCTTCGCGCCCGACCACTGGCTCTTCGAGGCGGCCTCGTTCGGTTACCGGCACCTGATCGACCGCCTGGAAGCCGGCGACTCACCCGATCCGAGTGCGTTCCGTCAAGCCCGGGAGGGTGGTCCCACGAGCCACCTCGACCGTGCCCACACCGAGCTCCGGCAGGCCGCCGCAATCCTTGAAAGGAGGCTCTCGGCGGAGCAAGTGGCACAGCTGGTACCCCTGCACGAGCGCATCTTGGCGGTCCTTCCGGAGGAGTGAGGGTCCGAGGGGCTCAGGCGGTGGGCGGGCATCCAAAGAAGTAGATGATCGTGCTCGTGTGGAACCAGGCGTCCTCCGGCTCCGACCGGAAGCAGTGATGGTCGATGTCGTGACCGATGTGAACCGGAATCCGGCAGCTTTCCTGGCGGGCGCCGGCGCAGAAGCTGCGCGCGTGATCCTGGGCTGCCTCCAGGAGATCGCGCTCCTTCCCTTGTTCGATCGCAGGCCGGTCGGGTGAAGCGCAGTCGTTCAGGATCTCTGACACCGAGTGCGCGACGTAGTGGTACTGGCTCGAGCAGTTCGGCTCTGCCTGGGGAATCGGCACCTCCGTCACATCAGGCGGTCCCGCGCTGTCCCCTCCCGCAGCCTGCCCGGAGCACTCGAAGAAGTAGGTGATCGTCACGCCCACGAGCGTGTTCCCGTCGACCTGAAAGCACTGGTGGCTGAAGCTGTGGCTGATCTCATTCACGCCGCGGCAGTCCGGATCGATCTGGCGATAGCAGTAAACGGCGGCCTGCTCCCGTGCTCTTCGAAGGAGCCCACGCTGCCGTTGGGGAAGCCCACCCGCGACATCTCCGCAGCCAGCAGGATACTCGAAGAGGTCGGTGTAGATCAGCGGATACGTAAGCCCGCACTCGGGAGCTCCGGGCATGTCGACGCTGAGAATCTGCGGCCACTGGAAATCCGGCAGCTCCCGTTCACCGGGGACGGGCCCGTCGGGCTGATCCACCGCGACCGGAAAGCCGCTCGACGCGTACCGTTCTTCGATCGGGACGGATAGGTCATCGTCGGGTCCGGGGGGGGCTGGGGTCGTCCCCTTGGAATCGTCTGGCGGGTCGGGGGTGACCACCACCGGCTCCTCGGATGGACGTCGGAGAACGACCCAGGCGATGATGGCGAGGGCGATGATGCCGCCGATGAGGTATCCCATTTCAGCCTCCCGGGCTCAAGAAGTGAGCGCCCAACGTAGCGGTTGGGGCCGGGGACTCGACAGATTGAGCGTCACCGCACTCAGAATCGGAATGCCTTAGGGAGAGGATCACATGAAGAAGCCAGCAGCCACAGGTCGCCCGGTGACCCGGCGCGAGTTCGCCAAGGGCACGACAAGCGCTGTAGGTGCGCTGGCCATGGGGGGTGTCGCGGCGACCGCCCAGACCATCGACGCCTCGGACCAAACGCCCGAGTACGCCCCGTTCGACGTCCCTGCCGGCACCAAGCAGTTCACCTACCACACCGTCATGAACAACGATGCGGTGCGCATCGAGATGCCCGTGGGTGTGGTGAACGGCAGCGGCGAGGGCCCGACGCTGATCGTGACGGGCGGCCTGTTCGCCACCGAGTATTCCGGCGTCGAGGCGGCGTCTCGCATGTACCGCGATTTCGATCCCGCGGACATCTCGGGTCGCGTGATCATCGTCCCGGTCATCACGATGGATGCGTTCCGGTTTCGGACTCCCATGTTCGGCTTGAACGCGGGCATCAGCCCGATGGACGGAAAGAGCCTGAACGGTGTCTTTCCCGGCAATCCCGACGGCTCGGCCACCGAGGTGCTCGCGCACTACCTGTTCCAGGAGCTCGTCGTGAAGTCCGACTATCACATCGATCTTCGCGGCGGCGACCTCGCCGAGTCCCACCTGATCCACTCGATCCATCCCATGAATGCGTCGGCCGATGTGAACCGGGTCAGCGAGGAGATGTCTCAGGCGTGCGGGTTCGAGTACTTCCAGTCGAGGGAGGTGAGCCCCAGGAGCTTGGTCTACGAAGCGGCCCAGGCGGGCGTTCCGAGCATCATCACGCAGTGCGGGCTGGGCTATAAGACGCAGCCCGAAGAGGACTTCATCAACTCACACATCCTGGCGGTGACAAACAACCTGAAACACTTCGGGATGATCCAGGGAAGTCCCGTGATTCATGCGAGTCAGAGGGAGCTGACTCCTGAGTTCGATCAGGTCAGGGCCGCCGAGTGCGGGGTGTTTCAGGGGATCGCGGATCAGGGGGATCTGCTGACGAGGGGGCAGTTGATCGGGCGGGTTACGGGGTTGGATGGGACGGTTCTGGAGGAGCTGCACTCGCCGATCGACGGGGTGGTGCATGAACTGCTGGTGCGGCGAGTCGTGTTTCAGGGGGATCTGCTGTACAACCTGGTTCAGTTCAGAGGGTAGGTGCTGTACGAAACGCTAGCCAGGGATCAAGAAGCAAGCATCAAGGCGAACCTGCGCATTTCGTCCGCCACCGAGTGGAGGGTGTCGCCTGTCGTATCGGCGTCGACACCCATGTCACCGACCATATCGCTGAATCCCTGGACTGGATTGGTGACAAAGCCACCGAGGGCCGTGTTCAGCACGCTGTCCACCGAGGTGGGATTCAGATCGACTCCGACGACCACCGCAGGATTAGGTAGCACGGAAGAGAGAACCCTTGTGGGGTCGGAGATCAGACCTTCGGGGGGTCTGGTTATCGCCATCGTCGAGAATGGGTGCGGTCCGTGCGACGGGCGTCGGGATCGCCGGGAGATTGCCGATGGCCTGTCCCGTGGTCTGCAGAACCGGTGAGACGGCTTGCTTGAGGATCACAGCTATGACGTCAACGGCGGCAGCACTGACGTCGAGGAAAGTCGCAAAATCACCGATGGAGGGCAGGAAAGAGCGAATCAGCCTCAGGAGCGCGAGCAGGCCGCTAAGGAAGATGCGGACTGCCGCGAAGAGGAACGAGAACATACCCACGGCGATCAACAGGAGGCCTACCACGAAAACGGCTGCGGCACCGACCATGAGCCCCGTGCCCAGAACAAAGAGGGCCGGATTCAGCGCGCCGGCGGCCTGGAGCAGCAGAGCCCCAGCCAGTACGGGGAGGCTCAGCGCGACCAGTAGTGATCCCAAGATCAAGAAGCCCAACAGGATGAATCCGAAGCCGGTGAGCATCATTCGTCCTCCTGCACGTCATTGACCAACGCCACGCCAAGCGCCGCCGATACCAGCCGTTGTTGCACATCAACCAACTCTCGTCGGGATCTGTATTCCTCTACGAGTTGTTCCGCCTTCGATCTGACGTCGCCTTCCAATTCGGCGGCAGCGGCTTGGGCAGCGCCCAAGCGCCGATCCAGGTCCGACTGGCGTTGGACGATCAGGTTCGAAGCGTGCTCGAGTTGGCCTCGCAGATCTCGCGCTGGGTGTGCGGCCTTCCCGTGAGGACACTCGGGTACAGAGCGCTCATCCGGGTCCGTCTCTTCATCTGCGCACGCTCCTGCAGGGTGCGCGTCAGACGGACACGGTTCGGGCTCCGGCTCCTTTGTCGGCGCGCAGTCTGTCCCACCCGGGACCCGACCCACAGCGACGGCGTCCCCGGATCCCGCTCGGACCTGCAGGATGGCCCAAACGAGCGGGATTGCCGCGAGCAGGAGCAAGAGGAGTGCGGCCACCATCAGCAGTGACGTCAGGCCGAGCCCAGGCCCTACGAGAACAAACACGAGCGCCCCCGCGGACATCACGATCCCGAAGCCGAGGACCAGCAGGAAGACAACCCACCCCAGCAGGTTGGAGCTGTGGCAGTCCGCGACGACTTTCTCGTTGGTCATTTGCGCCCCCATCTCGGCTAAGGCCCCCACATCGGAATCCAACCGCCCGCCTGCATGCGGTTGCTCTCCGCCAGACGCTCTGCGTAGGCGTCCTGTCCACGACTCGCCCCCCCACTGCCGGCTAGAGTGACGGCTGCAACGTTCTCATCGATCGCGTCGATGAGTAGGAACCAACTTCCGAACGATGCGAGGTTGAGGTTGTGACCCGCCTCATGGTCGGGAGTGGTCGATCCAAACAGGTTCGAGGCCCCGAGGGTGCCAAACCAGTCTGGACCCGCCCCCACACTGGCGTGCAGGAAGGAAAACGACCCGAGGTCGTAGGCGGAGTTGTTGTTACCGAACGGGTTCATGGTCTGAAACCGGAAGTTGGCCACGATCCCGCCCTCCGTAGTCATCGTCCCGTTGGCGAGATCGATCTGAGCCATGTCGATCCCAAATGCTCCACGCGTCAGGAACACGACGTTCCCGAGATGATTGAGCACGAACAGGACCCAACCGAGGAAGATTGCCCCCCAGGACATCGGGAGTAGCCACGACCCCCAACCGACAAAGAACCGGAGGATCCCGCCGCCGGCTGGCATGAACGCGCCCAGGACCGTGAGTATGCCGAGCAGCAAGCCGATTACCAACGCAATTCCCATCCCCAGAATACCGGCAAACGCCTGTAGCAGGATTCCCGCGACGCCCGTGCCCAGCACGACGTTGACGATCGCGTTCAGCCCGATCAGCATGCCCCTGTGGAAGGCCTCGCCGCGGGTTGTGAGCCCGGCACTAGCCGGCACCGGTGGAAGCGATGCGCAGTCTGCGACAACGTAGAGCAGGGTCACGATCAACAGGTGAGGTAGGGTGAATAGGAACGACAGACTGATGAGTCCGAATGCCACACCCGTGCCCGTCACGGTCGCGATCACGGAGAATGTCGCCACAGTCGGTATCGCTCCGACGAATACGAACAGGACCGTGAGGACCAGGTAGGCGAGTGAGAGTATCCAGGCGGATACGTGGCGAGCGGTCCGGTTCCCCGCCCCCGGGAGACCTGCGGAGATGCCCCACATGACCAGCTGGCACACGTACCCACTGATCACTCCCCAGACGTACATGACCGCGAACGCCACCACGATGATGCTGGGAACGACGCCCAAGATGGGGAGGGGGATACTGCCCGAGACGACGAGCCCCACCAGTCCTGGAAGGACCAGCAAGGCGGAAAGGAGTCCGCCGACGACCGCTCCGAACACGGTAAAACCGGTCATTTCTGTTCGCCCCCGGTGTCACGCGAACATGGAGCGGATTCGCGCGACGTGTGACACAGACAACGAATGCGCCGCGGGGGGGCGGGCGGCATCAGGGGGGGAGTCTATGTCGGATCCGGCGGGACCGCAAGCAGGTTAAGCGCGGGGCGAGCGTCGCTAGATGATTAGTGCCGCCTTGACCGTATCATTCATCAGTTCTGATCGACGCACATCCGCACCCGTGTCGAGCCGAAACCCAACCAGAAGGAAGGAACGCAGTATGGTCATCAGCAATACGCAGGAGATTCCCGGCAAAAAGATCGTCGAGTTCCACGGTGTGGTGAGCGGCAGCACCGTGCGCGCGAAACATATCGGCCGCGACATCATGGCCGGGCTGAAGAACGTCGTCGGCGGTGAGCTCGTCGGTTACACGGAGCTGCTGGTTGAGGCCCGCGGGGAAGCGATTCGGCGGATGAGCCAGCAGGCCGACGACATTGGCGCCAACGCGATCGTGAACGTGCGCTTCGCGACCAGCAGCGTGGCGCAGGGTGCGGCGGAGCTTTTTGCGTACGGCACCGCAGTCGTGGTGGAGTAGGGCGATGGAAGTCGTCATCAGCCTACTCGTCACACCGGCCATGCTCGTCGGTGCGTGGATCGCCGGATCGCTTCTGGAGCGTCGACACCTCAAGAGCCTGCTGCTCCTGGAGAGCGGGTCGCGGGACGTATTGGCCGTGACCATCGAAGACATCCCCTCGGAGTGGAACGTCGAGGGGTGCGAGCTCGTCATGGGCAGCGTCGTGATCTCGCAGGACTACTACAAGCGCGTGGCCGCGAGCCTCAAGGGGATCGTCGGAGGGAGAATCCGCGTCTTCGAGCCTTTGCTCGAGCGTGCGAGACGGGAAGCCATGCTCCGCATGAAGG
This sequence comes from Longimicrobiales bacterium, assembly GCA_965249725.1. Lineage (GTDB taxonomy): Bacteria > Gemmatimonadota > Gemmatimonadetes > Longimicrobiales > Gaopeijiaceae > CBDDCX01. The sequence continues at coordinate 2,848,755 of CBDFMQ010000002.1, read as the reverse complement.
CGATCGCCCACAGGCGTGGCTATTACACGATCATCAACGTGCGCATCGAGACCTCGCCGCTTTCCAGGTCCCGGGGGGATGGGAAGGGGACGGCCGGGGTGGAGATCCTGGCGTACGGGACGGCGATTGCGTTGAGCGACGAGAAGAAGGCGCTGCCGGCGGGCTCGGGGGTTGGCCAAGAAGAACTCATGGACTCATACGCCTAATGGAAGTAGACTAGCTGTATAGACTAGTCGAAAGGATTCAGGATGGTCAGCATTGGCTCATATGAGGCTAAGACACACCTTCCGGCGCTACTCAAGCGCGTTGAGGCGGGGGAGAGTCTGACGATTACGCGGCACGGTCGACCGATCGCTTGTCTCGTGCCCGTGGCGGAGCTGCGCAGGATATCGGCGGCCGATGCCGCCGAGGGGCTTCGCCGTCTTCGCAAGCGGACGAGCCTTGGCCCGGATCTCACGGTGCGAGGCATCATCGAGGCTGGCAGGCGATGAACTTCGTGCTCGACGCGTCCGTCGCATTGGCGTGGTGCCTAGAGGACGAGGCCGACGACTACAGCGACCGCGTATTGGACGTCCTGGTGGAGAGTGAGTGTGTTGTGCCGGCCCTGTGGCCGATCGAGGTCATCAACGTGTTGGCTGTGGCCACGCGCAAACACAGGATGCGGGCGGAGGACGCAAGCGAAGCCCAGGACCTCTTGAAAGCACTCCCGATCGTGGTGGATCCGTTTGAGCGGGCACAGGCCTTTGCGGGAGTCGCCGGCCTAGCGAGTACACACGGCCTCACCGCATACGACGCGTGCTACCTGGAGTTGGCGCGCCGCTATGAGATCCCGTTGGCCACGCTGGATGAAGGGTTGCGTTCGGCTGCGGAGGCGGAAGGGGTCGGTATCTGGGCGAGTCCGCCGCCCACCTGATCGAGCGCACCGGGCGGCCGCGTGTCATGTGTTCACCGCGCCAGCGGATCCGGCCGAAGCTGGAACTTCAGCACCTTGCTGGGCGTGCCCTTACCGCCTTCCATGTGGAACGGCGCCCGCGTACTCACGGTGGACCAGACGCCCCTACCCTTCCAGCCCCCGTCCGGATCGTCGATGCGGCCGTCCATCCACTTGGTGTAGAAGCCGAGCGGATAGGGCACGCGCAGAACAACCCACTCTCCGTCCACGAGGGCCAACAGCCCCTCGGATGCGTTGCCGGTGTCGATCGGTACGTTCTCGCCGAGTCCCAACGTGTTGAACTGATCAACCCACGTGTAGTAGCTCGCCTCGGCGCTCCCGGGGCTGGTCACCCCCCGGATCTGCGGTAGCGGCTCCGTATAGAAGGTCCACCCCTGCGGACAGTGCTGGCCCGTGGCCGCGGGTCCGTTGAGCGGTCCCGTGCACTTGCTCCGGTCGAAGCTGGCCATGTGTCCGCTAGCGAGCGCCGCCCACATCACCCCATTCCGGTCGACGTCTCCACCTCGCGGCGAAAACCCCTCGATCGGCTCACCCGAGTCGTCCAGTGGCAGTTCGTACAGCTCGGCCAGTGCGGTCTCTGGCGGGTTCGATCCAGGGTCCAACCGAACGACCGCGCCCGGGTAGCCCAGAGAAGTCGCCCACACCGAGCCGTCGGGAGCGGGCGCCACGGAGTAGAAACCGGCCTGAATCCTCTTGTCCAGCGCGGGATCGACAGGCTGGTCGGGCTCCACATAGTGGTCCCGTTCGCCATTGCCGTTGGTATCGAGGATGAGCGCGGTCCAGCCCTGTGAGGCTGCCTCGTCGCCGGTCTCGTCGAACATCCTCGTGTTCAGCCAGCCCACGACCTGCCCGCCGCCACTAGTCCAGAGCGTGTTGTCGTCGTCCTCGGCGAACATGAGGTGGTGGGTGCCGAAACAGGTGCTGATGTGCGTGAGCTCCTTCGTCTCCGGATCGTACATCGCCAGGTGGCGCCGGGCCCGGGTCGTCGGGAAGAGCTTCGCCGACGGATGATCCGAGCCCTCCTTGCAGAAGGCCGGATTGTCCCTCGGCCTGACGGTGGATGTGAGCCAGACCCGCCCCCGCTCGTCCAACATGGGGTTGTGGACGTTGCTCTTGCTCGTCCAGATGGGCTCGTCGCCCCAATAGGGCGACGGCGCAAGCATGCTCGGCCCCGAGGCCGGCTGCGTGCTCGGATCGCGGACCGTCAAAGGGATCTGGCTCGCCGTGTGGCTCGTCGGATCCAAGACCGGCGTGTAGTCAGCGCTGGCCTCCAGCGCCCCGTAGATGGGGCCGTTAGCGTTGACCGTAGGATTCCGCCTATCCGTGGAGACCTCGTCGTGCAGGTACGCCTTCGGATCAGCCCAGTCCCACACCGTGACGACCACGTTGCGCTCCACACCAGTCGGTCGGGGAGGTGCCGGCGGTGTCTCACCCCCGGCGATCCGGTCGGTCCAGTCCGCGAACATCTCCAGCATCGCCTGCCGGCCCATCCCGTCTAGGCCTGCGCTCATCCCTGCGCCGGCCTGGCCCGACTTGATCCGACGGTCCCACGCTTCGACCGAGGACGCGAAGTGGCCCAGAGCCTCCGGGATCTTTCGGGTGCCAAGCGTTCCGAGCTGATGGCAGGCGGTGCAGTTCCCCGACTTCACGAGCCTTATGAGTTGGGCCTGGTTCTGAAGGTTCGGCGAGATGCCGTTCCCCGCGGGTCCGGTACCGGGGAACTGGTCATCTTCGGGCATGTGGAGCAGGGACAGCCAATAGCCCGCCGGATAGTACTCCGCCGCCGTTCGCTCGTCGGGCGCAGGCACCGCGGTCAGATTCCGAGTCATGCCGGGTGAGGCGCGCAGCTTCTCTGAATCCACAAGTCCGTAGCCACGCACCCATACGTCGTAGCTCGCTTCGGGTAGGTCGGGAATCAGGTAACGACCCCGGTCGTCGGTCACCACGATCTTGGCGAAGCGTGTCGGCAGGTCGGTGGTCTCCGCGATGACCCAGACGCCGGCCTCCGGTCCGCCCGATCCGGTCACGAGGCCCGCAATGTCGTTGTCGTCGATGGTTGGCGGCCCGCCAGCGGGATCACAAGCGGTGAGCGCGACGAGTGCGGCGAGCCCGATCAGCCCGCGCAGTGGTGGCCAGTTCAGTCGTTCGGAACGCGGCATTTGCGGCCTCCTTCTACTTGCATCGTGCGATCCGCGGAATCGGGCGCGTGTAGGGCCGCGCGGGTCGCTCGGTTGAGAGTAGGCGGGGGCGAGCGGGCGGACAACCGGCGCCTGGAACCGCACCCTGTGCGCGCACGCCTCCCGACCGGATCAGGAGGGGATCAAGACGGAGTCGAAGATCGCACCACCACGTCAAGTTTTTTCCCGAGCAGATGCGCCGCTCTCTCCAGAACTGCGAGGGAGGAGACCTCTCCCTTCCGTATCAGCGGCCTTTGGGTTGCGGCTGGCCGGTTAACGGCCGCGGCCCTACCATGCTGAATCTCGCCGCGGTGCCATGGAAGCATGCCCGACCCCGAGCCATTCAACCGGAGTGTCAGTCATGAGAAGGCTAGCCTCAGTCTTGAGCTTGTCCGTAGTGTTGGCCGGGTGCGCCGGGAGCAGTGATGCGGAGCTCACGGATGCCGAGCGTGCGGCGCTTGCCGACTCCGTGAGGCAGTTCGCCAACGAGATGGTCGAGACCGTCGACCGTCACGATGTGGACGGCTTCATCGGATATCACCTGGATGGTCCCGACTTCGCCTGGGCGAGCCGCGGGGAAACCAGTCCGCTGGAGTCACATCGTGAATCCATGAAGGAGTACTTCCCCGGTGTCGGAAAGAACGTGCACTTCGAGCTGGGAGACAGCCGAGTCCACGTATTGGGCCGGGACGCCGCGGTGGCCACGTCCTACATTCACTCGACCAATATCGGCGAGGATGGCGAGCCCATCAGCGGTCATGAGGTCTGGAGCATCGTGGTGCATCGGATCGATGGCGAGTGGAAGGTCGTGCAGGTGCACGAGTCGTACCCGCCGAGCACGGGCTCGTAGCGGGGCGACCTACCCCCCGGTCGTGCTTGCGCCTCACGACCTGCGGATAGGATGTTAGGCACCGCCTGATTCGGGAGTTGGCCATGTCCGATCCCATCGAACGACTCAATACCGCCCTCGAGGGCCGCTACGCCATCGAGGGCGAGTTGGGTGAGGGTGGCATGGCCACCGTCTACCTGGCCAAAGACCTGAAGCACAACCGCAACGTCGCGCTGAAGGTCTTGAAGCCCGAGTTGGCTGCGGTGGTCGGTGCCGAGCGATTCCTCGCCGAGATCGAGACCACCGCCAACCTCCAGCATCCGCACATCCTTCCGCTGTTCGATTCGGGCGAGGCGGACACCTTCCTCTTTTACGCGATGCCGTACATCGAGGGGGAGACCCTTCGGGAGCGGATCGACCGGGATAAGCAGCTGCCGGTCGACGAGGCCCTGGGCATCGCGACTGCCGTGGCCAATGCGCTGCATACCGCGCACGAGCAGGGGATCGTCCATCGGGACATCAAGCCCGGCAACATCCTGCTCAGTCGAGGTGAGCCTCTCGTGGCCGACTTCGGGATCGCCTTGGCTGTAGGCGCTGCGGGCGGCAACCGCCTGACCGAGACAGGCCTGTCCGTCGGGACGCCCTTCTACATGTCGCCGGAGCAAGCAACGGGCGATCAGATCGTGGGCCCTGCAAGCGACACCTATGCCCTCGCGTGCGTGCTGTACGAGATGCTGGTGGGCGACCCGCCCTACATCGGCAGTACTGCCCAGGCGGTGCTCGGCAAGATCATCCAAGGCCTGCCAGTGTCGGCGACTTCGGTGCGAAGGTCGATCCCGGCCAACGTCGATGCTGCCCTGCGGAAAGCGCTCGAAAAGCTGCCTGCGGACCGGTTCACGGGGGCTGACCGCTTCGCCAAGGCACTGGCCGACCCAGGGTTCAGACACGGAGACGAGGTAACGCTCTCGGGGGCCGGCCAGCGGGGATACTGGAGGGGGACGGCAGCCTTCTTCGCGGCGACGACGGTGGTGGCTCTGCTCTGGGCCGGCCTGGGCCCGAGTGACGCCCCCCCGCCGATCGCCCGATTTGAATTGCCGCTGGGCGAGAACGGCGTGCTCGGACGCTCGAACTCCGGCATCGACCTGGCCATTTCTCCCGATGGTTCCAGAATCGTGTACCGTGGATCGGCTCCGGAGAATCGCTACCAGCTCTGGGAGAGATCGATGGACGATCTGACAGCTCGCCCGATCCCCGGCACGGTGGGGCGGCAGAGTCCAGCCATCAGTCCGGACGGCAGCACTATGGTGTTCTCGGGCGGCGGCGGACCGTCCGTCATGCCCTTTGCGGGGGGGCCACCCGTACGGATCGTCCCAGGTGGGAGCAATGCTGCGTTCGGTTCGGATGGAATGATCTATTACAGGGTTATCACCTCTGGGATCATCTGGCGTATTCCGGCCGCCGGGGGCGAGCCTATGGAGTTCGCCCGGATGCCGGACGTCGATCTCAAGTACCCCGCGGTGCTTCCGGACGGCAGCGGCCTACTCCTCACCATCAACCGAGGCAACCTGGAGGAGAGTGGTATCGCGGTTGTCGGGCCGGAGGGCGGAGCGGTTCGCCAGCTCATAGCAGGCGCCATGGCACGGTATGCGTTGTCCGGCCACATCGTATACACGACGGCCCAAGGCACCTTGATGGCTGCTCCGTTCGACCTCGAGAGCCTCGAGATGACGGGACCCTCGGTCGCCATCCTCGAGGGCATTCAGGTGAAGACAGGGTCCGCTTCGCAATTTGCCCTTTCCGAGACCGGCACCCTTGCCTACTTGCCGGCGGGCGCCGCTGAGGCTGGATATCGACCCGCTTGGGTGGACCGCGAGGGTAACCCTCGGGAAATCGATCCGCGGTGGACGATCCGTGGGGCACCGAACAATCAACTCGGCTTGACGCTCTCCCCGAGCGGGGACCGACTCGCCTACTCGTCCGTCGAGTCCGGACTCGACGTTTGGGTCAAGCAACTCGATGATGGCCCCGTGACGAAGCTCACGGTCGACGGGAGTGCGAACCTCAGGCCGAGCTGGACACCGTCGGGCGACGAGGTCGTCTTCCTCTCCAACCGTGGTGAGGGACCAGACGCCGTCTGGACGAGAAGGGCAGACGGAAGCGGCTCGCCGGAGCTCTTGGCCGAGGCCGAGGAACAGATATGGGAGTCCCTGGTCTCCGGAGACGGCGAATGGCTGGTCTACCGAACCGGGTACGGCGCTGGCGACATCTACGCCAGAAGACTCGGAGCCGACGGCGAGACTGTTTCGGTGGTCGTCACGTCCGACTTCACCGAGCGGAGCCCGGCTCTGTCTCCCGACGGCCGATGGCTCGCTTATTCGTCCAACGAATCGGGTCGGTACGAGCTCTACGTGGTGCCCTTTCCAGAGGGTGTCGCTTCCGCGCGCTATACCGTCTCCAGGGAAGGCGGGGCGGAGCCGGTCTGGGCGCACAGCGGGGAGGAGCTCTTCTACCTGAATCGGAACCGTGAGTTGGTCGCTGCTCAGATTCCGGGAGGTTCGTCCTTCTCCGTGGAGAGCCGGGATGTGCTTTTCTCCTTGGATGGATTCGTCGTAAGCGGGTTTCACCAGGTGTACGACGTACATCCGAATGACGAAGAGTTCCTGATGCTCATGTCGGGAACCGCAGGTGGTCTGTCGGATATCGTCGTGGTGCAGAATTTCTTCGAGGAGCTCAAGGAGCGGGTGCCGAACTGACCCGCTGGGGTCCTTGTCTCTCGAGGCAGTAGGGCCTAATAAGACTGTCCCGTCCGTACGATCCAGGTCCCACACTCCTTCTAGACTTCTGGTGAATCATGAAACGTTGTCTTCTAGCCGCACTTGCCCCGCTGCTGATCGCTCCTTTGATGTTGACCGCCCAGGGTTTCGGTGGGGCGCTCACCGTAAGCGGTGAGAACATCCTCATCGGTGAGACCGGGAACGGCCTGTTTCCTGGGATTGTCTACGTGTACAGCCGCTCCGGCAGCGCATGGCAGGAGGTGGCTCAGCTGACCGCCTCTGACGCCGGGGGTGCGCCGGACGGTTTCGGTCGGGGGTTGGCCAGCGACGGCGGGACCCTGTTGATCGGGAGCCCGGCGAGATTCGATGGGCCGGGCGCGGTCTTCGTTTTTGGCAGGGACGGATCCGGCGCGTGGTCTGAGGTCGGACGATTCTCCGCCAACGATGGCATCGAAGGGGACGGGTTCGGGACCGTCGTGGCCATCGAAGGGGACGTCGCCTTGATCTCGGCGACCGGCGCGAATGACGGTGCCGGTGCTGTCTACGCGTTCAGCCGCTCAGCGAGCGGTTCGTGGGGCCAAGTCGGAAGGTCCTCGGGCAGCGACGCCGCGCCGGGCGACAACTTCGGTGCCACGCTGGCTTTCGACGGGAGCATAGCACTGGTGGGGGCTCCGGGCGGACGTGGAGCTCCTGGAGCGGCGTATGCGTTCCAATACGGCACGAGTGGATTGGTGGAGACCGGCAAGCTCCAGATGGATGGCTCGAGCGGACTCGGGACGTCCCTGGGCCTCGACTCTGGTATGGCTTTGGTGGGTGCGCCGTCGACGGGGCAGCGGGTCGGTGCCGTGTTCGTTTTCGAGTATGACGCACAAGCCGCCGCTTGGGAGAGGCAGGGCACTCTGGGCCCGTTTGATGCCCAGCCGAATGCCCAGTTCGGCTCGTCGATCACGTTCGACGGTGAGACGACCTGGGTCGGTGCTCCTGGTACTGGTGGTGCCGGCGCCTTCTACCTCTTCGAGCGGGACGGCTCACGTAGCTGGGCCGGAGCAACGAAACTGACCAGCAACACGCTGCCCGACGGTGCCGGCTTTGGTGGAGCGGTCGTGATCGCGGGTGAGGTGGCCGCGATCGGAGCAACGGGCGTGGATTCCAGGGAAGGCGCCGCCGTCATCTTCGAGCGCACCGGCAACACGTGGTCGGAACGCAATACCGTCATCAATGAATGGAAGGGCCTCGATGCGATAGCCGGCGAGGAAGTGGAGTGCGAGGACGAATCAGTGGCAGGATTCGAGTGCAGCGACGTAGACATCGTGTCGTTCGTGCCGATCAAGGACCTCGGTGGCGCGCGCGGCACCAGGGTAAACGACATATGGGGTTGGACCGATCCGCAAACCGACAAAGAGTACGCCATCATCGGGCGTACCGACGGGACGTCGTTCGTGGATTTGAGCGACCCGTCTCGGCCGGTCTTCGTCGGCGATTTGCCCATGACCCCCGGATCGCAAAGCAGCATCTGGCGTGACATGAAGACCTATAAGGATCACGCGTACATCGTCGCGGATGCCGCCAACCAGCACGGCGTGCAGGTGTTCGATCTGACCCGGCTGCGAAACCCGGGGGCCGTTCCAGCCATGTTCGAGGCGGATTTCATCTACGACGGCATCGCCAGCGCGCACAACATCGTGATCAACGAGGAGTCCGGCTTCGCCTATTCGGTCGGAAGCAGCAGCGGTGGAGAGACGTGTGGCGGCGGACTTCACATGATCAACCTGGAGAATCCGAGCCGTCCGACGTTCGCAGGGTGCTTTGCCGACCCATCCACGGGTCGTAGCGGGACCGGCTACTCCCACGACGCGCAGTGCGTCGTCTACAACGGGCCGGACGAAGAGTATCAGGGCAAAGAGATCTGCATGGGCGCCAACGAGACGGCCCTGAGCATAGCCGACGTCACCGACAAGGCGAATCCGATCGGAATCTCCACGGCGAGCTACCCCAACGTGGCTTACACGCACCAGGGTTGGCTGACCGAGGACCAGCGTTACTTCTACCTCAACGACGAGGGCGACGAGCCGCAGGGCCTGGTTGCGGGCACGCGGACTTTGGTATGGGATGTCACGGATCTGGATGACCCGATTCTCGTGAACGAGCACATCGCCGAGACCACGACCACGGATCACAACTTGTACATCAAAGGCGACACGATGTACCAGTCGAACTACGGCAGCGGGCTCCGTATCCTCGACATCTCCGATCCGGTGAACCCGTCCGAAGTCGGCTTCATCGATACCACGCCGTACGGTGGCGGTGGTTCATGGAGCAATTACCCGTACTTCAAGAGCGGCATGATCATCATCACGAGCATGAGCGAGGGGCTGTTCGTGGTGAAGGCGAAGCCGAGCCGTTTGATCAGCTGAGGCGGGGGGTCGGTATGGACGTGGGAGCCGCCTGGGGAGCGGGCGGCTCCCCGATCTCCCGTCCGCGCCCGCGGATCTTCCAGACGACCAGGCTCACCGCCGCTGCCTCCACGACGTTCCACACGCAGACGATCCAGAGGTATCCAGGCCGGGACCGGAAATGCCAGCGCGGAAGCAAGTCGATCCAAGGATAAATCGGACGCTGCCACCATTCGAGGCCGAGGAACCAGCCGGGGTGCACGGACCCGTACCCCAGCAGGTCCGTCATGACCATGCCTGAGACCAGTGCGCAAAACCCGAGGAGGGTGACGGCGGCCCATCGAGCCGGGAGCCACCCCTCGCGGAGGATGGGGAGCCCGAGCAGCCAGAGCCACGCGTATCGCAGGACCAGCGCGGTGAAGTGCAGCCACGAGCCACCGGAAAACACCTCGAGGAACAGGGGTACTACGACGGCACCGGACAGGAGGCAGAGAGCAGCCCACCCCCGCCAGATCAGTCGAGCCATATCTCGCTTCGGAGAAGCTCGTCTGGGGTCCTCCACCCTGGGAGGTGGGGTTGGATCCCCACAGACTGCAACGCTGAGATGACCGACGTCGTGCAGTTGGTGTAGGGGGCCCCGTTTCGGGCGACGCCGACGAAGATCCTCGTCCGGTGAGTGAGGGCGGCCTCGGCCATGCGTCGCCGGACCTCGGGATCATCGGAGGCCCGCCGTACCACGACCCTGGGATAGTCGCCGTAGGCTTCGAGCGGAGAGAGGTACATCCCGTCGTAGATGGAGGCGTCGAAGACGGCCAGCGTGCCTGGCTTCACCCAGACAGCGTCGTCGGGCGCTCGTACGACCATCGCCACGTGCGACCATTCACCCCAGGCCACATGCCCCCGGGAGAAAAAGAGCACGTCTCCGGGCTCGGCCTTTGCCATCCACCCCGGATCGCTCTCGGCCGGAAGTCCCTCTTGGTGGATAAGGGTACCCACGAAGAACGTGTGGAATGCGGAAACGAGGGAGTCGGGAAACTTCTCAGCGGGGGGTATGGCCAAGCCGACTAGCAGAAGGAAGACCAAGCTCATGCCCACCGCGCCAGCAGCGTGCGCAAGCCGATGGACCGTCATGTCTGCCGGCTCAGAAACGTGTGTCGGTCCGTCATGAGTCGAACATCGGAGGGTATAAGGGGGACGTCAACGACTGCGGTGCTTCGGCCGGTGGCCTACCGACAGTTCGGGGTCAGCCTGGGCGAAGCCGCTCACCGTGGACGGGGCGCTCCAGTTCGTGCCGGCTAGGGGATCCATGATGGGGCTAAGGCCCGAGGGCGCCGAGCGAGACTACGGCGACTCCATCCTCACGCATATAGCTGAGGCCGTTGCTGACGATGACGGCGAGCATGGCGGGCTCACCTGTCTTGCTCGTGTCGACCCTCTTGTCTCGGAACCTGAGGAGCGTCTTTGGCGGCCTCATCCACTCTTGCTTGGCCCAGTTTGATCTCAAAGGCGGCCCATCGACCGTCTCGTGTTTGTACGATGGCGTCGATTTCGAGGCCAACGTTGTCCCGGTACTGGAGCACTTCTGCGCCTGCGGTTGCAAACAAAATAACACTAGAAATTGCAAGTAACCTCGACTAGGAATAGCAATATCGGGGCGAGTGGTGATTGGATGCGCCGCTTCAGACCTCGTGAGAGCGAAGCGCGCTGATCAGTTGGTTGTGGTAGGAGCGAGATACCTTGTCGGTGGCGACCCGGCGGAGTACGTGCTCGCGCAGTGCTTCCGGCAGGTCCTCCGCGTCACCGACATCGGAGAGAAGGCGGCGGATGTGGCCTCCATACGCGCGTCGAGTGCGCGGAGCGTAGCCGCGGAGCCGCATCTCTTCATCGAAGCGGAGTGATAAGCCCTCCCGCTCGTCGGACCGCAAGTGGGTCTTTCGGTCGGCGCGGGGCTCCGGGTCGAGACGGATACCCAGTTTATCCCATAGAGCGGCTCTGACCAGTGATGTATCCGGTAGGCGCCAAACGCGTTCGCGGCGGTCCCAGCGCCGTCCGGGGAGGGAGCGGATCAGCGAGACAACATCCTCCCGGTAGGGCCCGCGTAGCACGATTGCGCCCGCCCGGACAGTCACCTCGATGTCACTCCCAGACGGTAGCTGGGTCGGCTGCGGGCTGGACGGCGTGTTTCGGGGTGAGTCGGAGTCCATGGTCCACGGTCGCAAGACACGACGGGCGGAGCCATGGCGGAATCGGTCCTGGACCGAAGCGTTAGACGACGCCACGAGGGGCTGGTTGGCGTCCTGGAGCCACGATCAGCATATTGGCACGATCCTGCGGAGTAGGGATGTCCGCCGGAGAGCCCGGATCGGCCCACTGCCCCCCAGCGATCTCATCGCGCAGGCCGGCCCGGTGTAGTTGTTCGTCAAGATCTGACCACGAACTATAAGGCCCTTACGCGAACTAGTTCGGTAATCTCCGGCTACCGGATCATTACCCGCGCGTCTCGGGTCCGAATCCCAAACGGGGACTTGTAGTACGTCGGAGATACAAACGTTATATGATATGACTTCGGGCGGTTCACTTGTGAACCAGCATCGCCCAGGGCGTACGGCAGTCAGGGCCCGGGGCCAAGCCTCTTGTTGACCCGCCCGCTCCTGCCCCTCACGTTATCCACGCCCCCCACGCGATGCTGCCCGCCGCCTGATAGTGCCGGAGTACGCCTGTGTCCGATTCAGTCTCTCGCCTGAACGGAGCCCTTGAGAATCGGTACGTCATCGAGCGTGAGCTCGGCGAGGGTGGGATGGCTACGGTCTATCTCGCCAAGGACCTGAAGCACAACCGCAACGTGGCCTTGAAGGTCCTGAAGCCCGAGTTGGCAGCGGTGGTAGGCGCTGAGCGATTCCTGGCCGAGATCGAAACTACGGCCAACCTGACCCACCCGAACATCCTGCCGCTCCACGACTCGGGCGAAGCCGACAGCTTCCTCTACTACGTGATGCCCTACATCGAGGGAGAGTCGTTACGGGACAGGCTGGACCGTGAGCATCAACTCCCCGTGGACGAAGCGGTGAAGATTACCACGGACCTAGCAGAGGCGCTCGACTACGCTCACCGCCACAAGATCATCCACCGAGACATCAAGCCAGCCAACATCTTGCTCCACGAAGGGCGACCACTAATCGCCGACTTTGGGATCGCGCTGGCTGTTGGAGCGGCTGGTGGAGGGCGTCTGACGGAGACCGGCCTGAGTCTGGGGACCCCGTTCTATATGAGCCCCGAGCAGGCAACGGGCGATCAGTTCGTGGGTGCTTCGACGGACACCTACGCCTTGGGCTCCGTCCTATATGAGATGCTGACGGGCGACCCGCCATACGTGGGGAAAACCGCTCAGGCCGTCTTGGGCCAGATCATTTCCTCCCGACCAATCTCGGCCACCGAGAAGCGGGCTTCGATCCCGGCGAATGTTGACGCTGCGCTGCGGAAGGCGTTGGAGAAGCTCCCTGCGGATCGGTTCAAGTCGTCTCAGGAGTTCGCGACGGCGCTGGGAGATGAACACTTCCGATATGGCGAGGCGGTCGTCGGAGTCGGCGCTTCAGATGCAGGTCCGTGGAAGCGGTCGACAATGGCTTTCGCCTCTCTGGCGGCGGTGCTCGCGCTCAGTCAGGGCTGGTCACTTCTCCGTCCCGAGCCTCCAGAGTCGGTCACACGCGTCTCAGTGCTGATGGGAGTAGGCCAGTCCTTTGCGTCCACGTTTGGAAGCCTAGACCTTTCGGCCGATGGATCATTCATGGTGTACAAGGGCGTGGATGAGGAGGGGCAACTCGCACTGATGATGAGGCGGTGGGACGCGTTGAGCGCCACTCCGATCCGGAATGCAGGGAATGCATACGCCCCGACTATTTCTCCGGATGATAGGGAGGTGGCTTTCCATACTTCCGGCGGTTCGGTTAGGGTCGTCCCCCTTGATGGGGGGGCAGTGCGCATCCTCACCGAATCTGCCAGCTGCTGCCCAACGTGGAGTCGGGAGGGTGATTGGGTCTACTACAGAGACTCGGCGCGAGGACTGAGCCGCGTACCAGCGACCGGTGGGCCGTCCGAGGTCGTTACCCGAGTGGATACCGCAGCCGGAGACGTTTCCCACAGCTTCGCGCAGGTGCTGCCGGGTAGCAGTAGCCTCCTGTATCAGGTGCGGGGGTCTGCTTCTGGCCAGCGAATCCAAGCCTTGGACCTGGAGACCGGCGAAACCAAAGACCTCACGCCGGGCCAGGCCCCGCGCTACGTCTCCACCGGACATCTGCTCTTCGTGAACCCGACCGAGGGGACTCTCTTGGCGGCACTCTTCGACGTGACGAACCTGGAACTCATGGGTGCTGTGGAACCAGTCGTAGAGGGAGTGCTGCAAAGCCAAGGACTACCGTACTTCGACGTGTCAGAGTCGGACAGGCTTGTGTACCGGGCGGGTGTGGGCGGAGGCCTCCACACCCCTGTCTGGGTCGACCGAGACGGGACTGTCCAAGAAGTTGATCCCGGTTGGGCGTTTCCCACCGACGCCTTCATGGTCAGTCTTGCCATTTCCCCGGGCGGCACGAGGCTCGTCGCGTCGATCATCGACGCTGACGGGACTGCGGACTTGTATGTCAAGCAATTGGACTCAGGCCCGCTGTCCCGACTCACATTCGAGGGGACTGAGAATCTCAGGCCTCGGTGGTCGAGGGATGCGGAGTTCGTCACGTTCGTGTCGAATCGGGCCGGGCAACGCGATCTGTGGAGAAAGAGAGCAGACGGGAGTGGCTCGGCTGAACTCGTCCTGGACAGGGAGCGGCCCATTCAGGAATTCGCGTACACGCCCGATGGCACGTGGCTCGTATTCGTCGAATCTGACGGCCTGGTTGCCAACGCGGACATCTTCGCGATACGGCCAGAATTGGACAGTCTAGCGACTCCGTTGGTCACGGATGGAGTGCGGGCGACCGAGATCTCGCTTTCCCCGGACGGGCGCTGGCTCTCGTATACCTGGAGAGCGAACCCCGAGGATCGGGCTCAGGTGTACGTGCGTCCATTCCCCGACGTCGACGCGGGCCTGTGGCAGGTCTCCACTACCTACGGCGATGAGTCCGTGTGGGCACACAGCGGCAGAGAGTTGTTCTACCAGGGTGAGTCGGTCGGAGGGACACAGATGGTCGCCGAAATCAACGTCGATCCATCATTTTCTGTAGGACAGCAGCGAGTCCTATTCTCTTCGACCGACTACCAGATCGGAAACGGCAGCGCGGGTTATGACATCAGCCCGGACGACCAACGCCTGATGCTGATGAGATCGCTTGATCTCGACAGCCAATTGATTCTCGTCGACAACTTCTTCGAGGAGTTGAAGGAGCGGGTGCCCAACTGACTCTAGGACCCGTCCCGCCGAAGTATCAACAGCAGTACTTAGTTGACCAGCGTCACATCATATAACACTGGGCCTCCGGCTCGGGCCGCTGAAGGCGGCCCTCGACCCAACCGGCCGCAACCGGTTGGACTTCGGTCGAACTGTGTGATAGAAGATTGGAGCAGAAGCAAGAAACGAATGTGGGGCCGGTTCGGAGGCCCTGAACGTTATGTGCAATCGCTCAGGCAAGCATAGTTGTGGAATGGAAGGGCAAGGGATAAGAAGATGGAGTCGGCGTGCATGGATGGCGCGGTTCAACTTACGGGGTCGACGCAAGGAACGTGGCTCATCGACTCTGGCCGATCTTGTCGGGAGTGATCCATGATGGCGAAACGCACGGCTCTGAAGGAATTGATCGGCATACTCGGTGTGACTTTTTCTCTAGTCTTCGTGGGGCTAGAGATACGACAGAACACGGCAGTAGCCCGGGCCGAGGCATACCGCGACGTCGCGATCTTCACGACCGACTTGGTCACGACGATGGCGGGAGACCGAGAGTGGCTTGCCTTGTACAGTCGGATACGTAGCGGAGCGCTCCGTGACGACTTCAGCACTGAGGAGCGAATGCTTGTCGCCTTTAGGCTGGAGGCCCTCTTCCGTCAAGCGGAACTCGTGTGGCGTCAGGTAGACAATGACGTCCTTCCTCCGACCGCCTTGGACCTCTTGCTCGCGGAGACTCTGCGGCTCCCATATGCTCGGGAGGCATGGGTGGCGTCCCGTCCAGACATGCCAGGAGACTTTGCGGAGTTCATGGACCAGTGGCTTGAGGTTTCACGATAGGAGGGGTGCGGGTGTGGTGCTCGCGCGGACCGCGCGCGTTCGTGTCGCCGTTGGCAGAGAAGGGAACGGTCTTGCGTGGTCACGACGTCACATAACACGGGGCCTCCGACTCGGGCCGCTGTAAGCGGCCCTCGACCCAACCGGCCGCGACCGGGAGGTCTTCGGTCAACGAAGGCGGCAGCGGATCTGCCGTAGAGTAGAGAACGGAAGGTGGGGCCGGTTCGGAGGCCCTGAACGTTAGCCGCAATGCCTCGAATGAAGGGGCTGAGTCAGCGAGGAGAGATGTTGTGACGGAGCCAGTCAGCCAGGGTGGGTTCGTCGAGGTCACCGCGCGCCAGAGAAAGGATAGTAGTGGCGACCTCTTCTTCAGAGGCATCAATGCGGAAGCCGTTCAAACCGAGGAAGAGATACATGGCTTGAAAGGCGATGCGCTTGTTGCCGTCCACGAAGGGATGATTGCTTGAAAGTCCAAACCCGTACGCGGCCGCGAGAGAAGGGAGGTCGGCCTCGGGATCGTAATGGAAGCGATTGCGAGGGCGTTCGAGGGCGGACTCCAGGAGTCCCCTGTCCCGGAGCCCAAGGGATCCGCCGTGGGCTTGGATCTGATCAGAATGGATGGAGAGGACTTGTACTTGAGAAAGCCAACGTGGCTCGGTCACTTGGCGAGTTCACGCATGGCATTGCGATAGCGCTTGGCACCCTCTGCGTAGATCTCCATGGCCTCATCGAAGTCTGGATCGAAGGGAGTGATCAGGATGCCTTCCTCGGTCTCAACCAAATGGACGGCGTCGCCTTCGCCCAAGTGATAACGCTCGAGCATAGGCTTTGGGATGGTCGTACCGGCCGAGTTGCCGATAGCGCGGATCGTGGTTTGCTTGGGCATGAGCGAGTCCTCGTTTGTGATAGTTATAACAACGGTAATAACTACCTGGCCTTGAAACAAGATCTGCGGAGAGCTACGCGACCTGGCTGGAGGAGCGCATTGCGGCACGTAGGCGGCAGGCGTGCGCTTGATGTTGTCGACGGGGCAAGAACGCTGGTAAAGGAGGTTTGACAGATGGCACGTATGATTCTGAAGGAAAGGGCGCCCTTCCTGTAGCACTCTACAGGGAGGGCGAAATGGCTCAGAGAAGGTGGAAGATCCTGCCGGGCGGCCGGATCAAGGGATGGAAGGCTAGCTCGCGGGGATGCGAGTGGCTGTGTGTGCCTCCGCGGTGGTACAGGAATCGCTTGAACCGGCGGGAGCGTCGGCGTTCGCAAGCTGCGATCAAACGTGGGCAGTGTGAGGCGAGGTCGTATGTTCATCCGCGTGAGGCCGGGTGGTACTGGTGAGGCAATCGACACCGACCGCGACCGCAGCTATTGGATTGACCGACTGTAGCCACGTGGCTACACTTGGACATGATCGAGATCCGTAAGACTGAGTTCTTCGCGCGGTGGCTAGACGACCTCCGAGATATGCGGGCGAGAGCCCGCGTTCAGGTCCGGATTGAGCGGCTTGCTGTCGGCAATCCAGGGGATGTCAGGCCCGTTGGTGAGGGTGTCTCGGAACTACGAATCGATTACGGACCCGGATACCGAGTCTATTTCAAACGGTATGGGCGGGAGCTGATCATCTTGCTTGCGGGAGGGGATAAGAGTTCGCAGACCAAGGACATCAAGGCTGCGCTACGCCTCGCTCGCGATCTATCGGAGTAAAAGAGCATGGGAACGACTCAGACGACCCGATACGACGTTGCTGAACATCTCAGGACGCCAGAAGAAATGGCTGCGTACCTAGAGGCGTGCCTCGAGGAGGCGGATGGTGACGCCGCATTTGTGGCCAAGGCCCTTGGAGACATCGCCCGGGCCAAGGGAATGACTCAGGTGGCCAGAGACGCTGGACTGTCTCGAGAGAGCCTGTACAAGGCGTTGTCCGGCGAGCGTAGCCCGGGCTTTGACACAATCCTGAAGGTGGTCAAGGCTCTTGGGATCAAGCTACACGCTGAAGCAGGAACGACGACGAAGTAGACGAGTGTGGAACGGCATCGTCTAACAGAGGGGTCTCCGGCTCGGGCCGCTATAGGCGGCCCTCGACCCAACCGGCCCGCGACCGGGGCGATTGGTCGACGGGATTGATAGCTGAGTTGGAGCAGAACCAAGAACCGAAGTGAGGGCCGGTTCGGAGGCCCTGAACGTTATCGGAAATGACCGTGCACTATGTGGAGGGCCGAGGCCGCAGGTCAGAATGACTCGACGAGCTCAACAGTGATGCCGGCCTGAGCCTTGTCGGCAGGCTTCGGCCCGACCTGGATTCGAATCTCAAGGTCGAGAGCGTTCAGCAGTCTCTCAAGCCGCGATAGGCTGAAGCGGGACAGCTTCCCGCGTACCAGGTCCGAGACATCAGGCTGCTTCATGCCGAGGAGGTCTGCAGCCACGGCCTGCGTGAGTCCGCGCCGTGTGAGCTCGTGTCGGATGAGACGCGCGAGTTCCGCCTTTGCGAGCAGCTCCTCGGCGTCGCGGGCGCCGATGTCGGCGAAGACGTTGCCCGTGCTGTCGTGAATCTTCAGATCGTCGCTCATTGCATCTTCTCCTCTAGAACTGCCTTTAACTCTTCTCGTAGTACCTCGCGTGGTGTTCCCTCGCCGCCTGGAGTCTTGACCGAATCGCATCCTTGTCCGGACGTGGCGTGCCGATTCCCCGCTTCGACTTCTTGGTGAAGACATGGAGTACGTAGACCGCGCTCTTCAGCGCGACCGTGTAGGCGGCGCGGTACGTATTGCCGTCGTAGTCCTCTACCAGTTTCATGACCTCCCGTGGCACTCCCTCGCCGAATGGTTTCGCTCCTGCGGGGTGGTCCCCGTATTGAGCGTCAAGGCAAGGCGGCCCCGAACACATCCTTGATCTCCTCCGGCAGACCGCGGAGATCCTTGATGCTTGAGGCCACGAAGTGGAGCGGTTTCCGGGCCGGCGAGGACATGATGGAGAATAGCAGTACTGCTATGTGCTAGCAAGGGATAGGGTCGGCGCCTACGCTCAGCACGACCAAGGGTGGCCAGCACGGTCACTTCCGATAACAACCGGGTGCCGGCTGCGCTCACTTCGTTCGCTACGCTGTACATTGCCCTTTGACGTGGCTCGCGCGTGAGCGGTATTGGTGCATCTGGTGCCGGCGGGTTCGTGCGGCGCATGCGACGGGCAACGTCGGCACCCTAGAACGTTATCAGGACATTGCTCCGGCAGAGAAAACGGCCAGGGCGAGGGCGACCGATCGAGTTCTGGGCTCGCACAGGTGAAGCGATTCGAGCAGAAGGATCTTGCAGGCGATCGTGTGCCGAGTCAGTGTTGGCAATGCAAGCTTGACCCTTCCGAAGAGGTTGGGGGTATTTGAGGCATGGACTACCGAGACCGAATCACGATCGAGTCAGGCAAGAGAAGTGGGAAGCCGTGTATCCGCGGGATGCGGATCACGGTGTCCGATGTGCTCGACTACCTAGCCTCCGGAATGACGGAGGACGAGATCCTGGCGGAGTTGCCGGATCTGGAGAGGGAGGACATCAAGGCGGCCCTGGCGTTCGCTGCAGAACGGGAGCGTCGCCTGATCGCGCTGCCTCCGGCGTGAGGCGGTGAAGCTCCTTTTCGATGAGAACCTGGCCCCACGCTTAGCTCACGCCCTCGCCGACATCTTCCCTGATTCTGTACACGTTCGGGATTTGGGGATGACAAGAGCGTCGGATTCAGAGATCTGGGACCATGCGAGGGAGGCGAACTTGGTAATCGTGTCGAAGGACAACGATTTCCAGCAAATGAGCTTCGTCTTCGGCCCCCCTCCGAAGGTCATCTGGATACGCCGCGGCAATTGTAGCGTCCAAGAAACAGAGAGGATCCTGCGGTCCAACTCGGCTCGGATTTACGAGTTCGAGGACGACGAAGTGGCCGCCTACCTAGTGCTGTCGTGAAACACGGCAACGCCTGATAACAAATGGGCCTCCGGCTCGGGCCGCTGTAGGCGGCCCTCGACCCAACCGGCCACGACCGGGAGGACGTGGAGTTACGGAAGTGGTACGTGGAAGAGAGCAGAAGTAACCCACGAATGTGGGCCGGTTCGGAGGCCCTGAACGTTACACGTCATTGTCGTAGATGAGATCGACATTTCTCATGTAGGTCGTCCGAAATGCGGAACAACGGGGCCCTTTGCAGGTTCGCAGAACCGTGTCCGGGTGTGCGGTCTGCGCCATGGGGCGGGATTATCGCAGAGATGAGCACAGTATCAGACCCGGATTGGTACAGGCCAATTCCTAGCTAGGCCGCCTCCGGATCACCCGCACGGACTGTGGCCTCACCCGGTACCATTCTTCGAGAAGGTCTCGGGCCCCTGCCTCGAGAATCGTTGCCGCGATGCCCATTGAAGTCCATATCTGGCCAATGAACCTTGACCCAACATGATGTCAACCAGGACGCGAACCATGAGTGACCCCCTTGTCCCACGCGTCGGCGGAATCCTCAGCGCCGACATCGCCGTTCCCGAACACGAACGTGAAGTGCGCTTCTACTCACGTGTACTCAGCACGGGCGAGAATCCGCTTTGGCGCGAGGATCTGATGAACAACCTGGGCATGCCGATCATCGGCTTGGGCGCGCGCAGCGCGGAATATGCTCACCTCCCGCTCCAATGGATGCCGCACATTCAGGTCGCCGATGTCGCAGCCAGTGTGGGGCGAGCGCTGGATCTGGGCGGGAGTGAGCTCATGCATGCCAAAGGCGACGCTGGAAAGAGTCAGTGGGCGGTGCTGCTCGATCCGAATGGGGCGGCGTTCGGGATCATCCCCGTCGTTTCTGCGGAGGCGATCCTCCCAACTGACGGCGCCGCATCGCGCGACGCTGCGGCGCGTGTGGGACGCATCTCCTGGCTCGACCTGACGGTCTCTGACGCCTCGGCAACTCGTGACTTCTACCGACAGGTCGTTCACTGGTCCGCGCAGGACGTCGAGATGGAGGACGCAAGCGGGCCCTATGCCGACTACCACTTGTTCGGCGATGACGGAAACCCGGCGGCGGGAGTCTGCCATGCGCGCGGCGTGAACCTAGGTTTGCCGCCTATCTGGATGATTTTCCTCCCCGTTGGCGACCTCGCCGAAAGTCTCCGTCGCGTAGGGGAGGGAGGGGGTAAGATCATCAAGGCCACACGGGGGCACGATGGGGAGTACGAATGTGCGGTGGTTCAGGATCCGGTGGGGGCGTGCCTGGCGTTGGTGCCGGGATAAGGAAGGTGCAGCGGCCGAATTGCAATCCGCTAGTTCACGCCAGTGCCAAATACAGTCGCATTCCCGATTGTCTCACCAGATTAGGAGCGGATTGAAGAGGCGCGTGGGGAAACGCCGTGTAACACGGGGCCTCCGGCTCGGGCCGCTGTAGGCGGCCCTCGGCCCAACCGGCCCTCGATCAAATGGGCTTCGGTCAGCGGAAGCGGCTGTGGATCTGTCCTTGATGTAAGGCACTGAAACGTGGGCCGGTTCGGAGGCCCTGAACGTTATATGACATGACTTCGGGTCATCGGGCGAGCCAATCAGATCGCTCCTGCGTAAACCGCGCGGGAAGACGAGACGGGGACCTCACGCTTATCAGGCGTAGTACGGATGATGTGATTCACGGCAAGAAATCGCCTAAGTTCAACTAGGACTGCACGATCTGCCGTTCTTGCCGTTAGACCATATCTGGTTCCGCCGTACTGAAATAGCGGGAAAACCGCATCAAATAGCGGGAATCCGGGTCGTGTCTGGTCCCGTGTCGGACGCTGGTGATGCTCCGCGCGGGGTGGTTTCCGCTGGTGGTGACCGATGCCGGGCGGGCAGACTACATCGAGGCTCTCAAGATATCGGATGGGGCGATCTATGGCTGCTGGTGGAGGATGATGCGGCGCGGCGCATCGGCCAATGCACAGAAGACATCCGTCGCCTCTACGGCCGGCCTATGCCCATGGGAATCAGTACCCATTTTGGTTACGTATTTTGCAAGCCCGGCTCCTTGGCATCAAGGACGGAATCAGCGTACGACGGGCAGCTTCGTCTCGAGCGATTCGAGGACGCGCGCGGCCTTGTCCAAGGCGTCGAGGGCGCGACGGTCCAGGGATCGCAGCTCTTCGGCAATCCGTTCCACGCACCGGCGTCCCGGCGTATGCGAGGACGGAGAGGCGTTCGGGCCCGAGTCCGGTCGCGCGGTCGGCCGTCCGCACTACGTGCCTTGGACAACCCCCCGGAACGGATGATTCAGCATGGCTTCCGCGCGATGGCGTGCACCAGCCACGGAGGTTCCCACTGAATAGTGCAGATGTCGGACAAGGTAGGGCCCGCGGGCGACAAGACGGGTCGGGAAACCCGTGCAAGGCGAAGGGCCGCCGAGTTCCGCTGGCACCATTTGGATCCGATCTCACAAACACCATACGGGCCCGCGGCCAGAAGTGTCGCATCAAGATGTCGCACATACGACAGTACCTGACCTGAACGCCACCGACCTCGATTTGAGGTCAAACTTGCCAACCAGGGGGGCGTCCACATCCGCCGTGTTTACGTTGCCGAACTCCTGGGCCAGCGGTAGCAGACTCAGCTTGCGACGCGCTATCTTGCCTTCTGGCCGGTGGTCATCTTTTCTCCCGTGCTGAATTGACATCTCACAACGTGATCCGAGATGCGGAGGTGCGACCGGCGCTTCGGACGTATCTGGAGCAACAGGAGTTGGCACACCCGGACACGCTATTGATCGAGGAACTGGGGCTCTGCCAAGGCCAGGCTCGGATCGACTTGGCGACAGTGAGCGGTGTTCTTCATGGCTACGAGATCAAGTCGAATCGGGACCGGTTGACTCGGTTGGCCTCCCAGGCTGCGACGTATAGTCGTGTGTTGGACCGCGTCACCCTTGTTGTTGGTCCAAAGCATATCGAGGCTGCTCTCCAGCTCGTCCCCGGGTGGTGGGGCGTGCTCTTGGTTCGCGGCAGTGTCGAGGCACTCACGCTCGATCCGTTTCGCCCTGCCGCTGAGAACCCTGACCAAGATCCACGTGCGTTGGTCGAGCTGCTTTGGCGCGACGAGGCCCTGGAACTACTTGCGTACCACAACGCAGTGGCAGGTGTGCGAAGCAAGCCGAGACCGGCGGTGTGGGACCGTGTATGCGAGGTTCTCGACGTGCCCGAGATCCGGTCAGCGGTCCGATATCGGCTTAGGACTCGGGTAGAGACCTCAACGTCTGCGTGACTTCGGTGATGTGATGGACGGTTCCAATGCGTCGCCACACCTCGGGTGACCCGAGGCGCGGCTGGCCGTCCGCGGCTGCCTTGATCGAGGCGCAACCCTCGCAATGAGACTTTCCGTGGCCCTTAGACTTCGGGTGGCTCCGGTTGAGAGGTACAGCGCCTTGGTCGCCATGGTGGCAGTCGCATAGTCGCCCGTGGTACGTGCCCATGAGAAGATGATCGCTCCGGCGTCGGCACCTGTCTCCCGCTCCACCGCAGCGGCCCGATTAGCCAAGTCCCGGAAGTTGTCGAAAGCACTGCGGCCTAGCTCAGGAATCGTGTCTTCGCCCACGAGCACTCGGATTGCATACTGGTCAGCGAGCTTCTCCATCGCGTCATCCGACAGAATCTCTTCATCCTTGTCGACCACGGGAGCATCAGACGTGCAGTCCCCCTTTGCGATGTGACCAGCCTCATGCGAGATGCGAAACGCGACCCGTCCCGGTTCGTCATGCCTGTAGCCCGACACGACCACGGGCCTGCCCTCTACCACTGCGGCAAGTCCCTGGAAGCTAGGCACCGGCAGCATGTGGATTGGAACGACGGGAATCCCGCGAGTCCACAGGTCTTCGAGGAGGACGTCCAAGGCCACGCTGCCTTCGAAGCCGCGGATCTCCTCGCGCCACGCAAGTCCGTCGGAAGGGGGGAGCATAGGTGCCGGGATCGACATGGCGCAAGGCGGTGCGGAGTGGGTCGCTGAGAGCGCTGTCGAAGAGACGAGGTCGAAAGCCGAGCGAACGGAATCCGCTGGAGGGGAAAGTGCGCAAGCTGGAGCGCGAGAACACTCGCCTGGAGAAGGAACTCGAGAAGGCGCGCCTGATCCTCGACGTCCAGGGAAAAGTTGCAGGGCTGCTGGGATTGAGCCTCAAGGACGGGACGAACTCGTGAAGGCGGCCGAGGCGCTGGCCACGTACGTAGGGGTAAAGCCCGCGTGCGATGCGCTCAGGGTCGCCCGAGCCACGTTCTATCGTCGTCGGAGGCCATCGACCGGGCATCAGCAGCCCCGCCCGACCCCAGCCCGTGCCTTGAGCGAGAAGGAACGAGACAAGGTCTTCGACACGCTGTGTTCGGAGCGATTCGTGGACCGGTCCCCGGCCGAGGTTGTGGCGACCCTGCTCGACGAAGACGTCTACCTGTGCAGCGAACGTACGATGTATCGCGTTCTGGCCTCCCAAGTGCCAGTTCGAGAGCGCCGAGCGCAGCGGAGTCATCCCGAATACCAGAAACCCGAGTTGATGGCGACGGGCCCGGGCCAGGTCTGGTCCTGGGATATCACACGGCTGCTGGGGCCGAGGAAGTGGAGCTACTTCTACCTCTACGTTATCATGGACATCTTCAGCCGCTACATCGTGGGATGGATGGTGGCGGATCGGGAGAGCTCGGCCTTGGCCGGGCGCCTGATCCAGCAGAGTTGCCTGAAGCATGGCGTCCAGCCCCAGGTCCTGACCTTGCACTCGGATCGAGGAGCTCCGATGACGAGCCAATGCACGGCTCAGCTCCTCGCCGATCTCGGGGTGACCCGCTCGCTGAGCCGACCTCAGGTGTCGGATGAGAATCCGTTCTCCGAAGCCCAGTTCAAGACCTTGAAGTACCATCCCTCGTTTCCTGGACGGTTCGAGGATCAGGGCCAGGCCAAAACCTTCTGTCGCTCGTTCTTCCGCTGGTACAACGCCGAGCACCGCCATGGTGGTATCTCGATGCTGACCCCCGAACAGGTCCACTTCGGGAATGCAGATCAGGTCATCGCCGGCAGGCAGGCCGTGCTACGCGAGGCCTGGGCCGCTCATCCCGACCGCTTCGTCTCCGGTGAGCCGAAGCCCAAACCGCTCCCGGAGGCCGTCTGGATCAATCCTCCAACCCCCTCCCTCACGACACAGGAGATTGCTCTCTAATTAATTCCCAAGAGTGTCTCACTGGCGTTGACAGGCTCCGCTTCCTGATGGGGATGCTGACGGTGTTTGCGGCGGCTGCAGTTCTCGCCATCTCTTGGACACTGATCTCGCTCGTTGTGAGCCCCCCATTTGTCGATGAGGACGTGGTCCTCGGCCGGGCCGGTACGTTCGTACTCCTCCGCGGGATTCTGCCCGCCATCGCGGCTGGCTTGGCCATCTGGGTTGGCCTGGCTTCCGCTCGGAACCGTTCCTTGGCCCCGCATGTCCCGATCTTGGCCGTGTTCGTGGTGGCTGTCGGTGCGTCTCAGGCCCTCACTAGCTTGTGGGTGCTCCAGGTCATCCCGCCGGGAGACGGGAGCCCTAGCCTCCCGCGAGTGGTGACAGATTTGTTTGGAACGCTGGGCACGATCTCGTTGCTCCTTGCCGTCGGGGCGTTCATTCAGTTGAGTCGAGTGTACGGCGATAAAGATGTGCAACTGACGGGCGGGCTTTGGCGGGTCCTGGGCTCAGGCTGGGTCTGGACCTTGGTGGCCGTGGCTTATCTCGGGTCTGCCGTCCTGAATGAGACCCTCCGCAGCACCTCTGTTCACTTTCTGGGCTACGCGCCGCTGTATGCTGTTCTCGTGCTGTGCGGGGCGAGGCTCTGGCGGTCTGCGATGGTCTCGAATGAGGTCACCAGAAGCCGCGGCGTGTGGCTCATCCACGGCTCGCTGGCTTTCTTGCTCGGCGTGGTCGTCTTCAGGAGTGCGGTGGAGGCGGGGGGCTCCTCGACATTCCACTTGTGGTCACTCCCCTCAACCGTGGGGACGCTCTTCGCTGTCCTTGCTGTGGCCTATGCCGTGTTCTTCAAAGGTGCTGCAGGGGGCGATCTTGTTCTACGAACTGGATCCCTGTATGGCGTCGGAGGCGGACTCGCGGTCTTCTTGTTCGCCGTCCTCGAGGAAGTGTTTACGTCGTGGCTTACGGCTGCCGCACGTCTACCCAGTTCATTCGCTTCGTTCGGGGCCGCTGGAGTTGTGGCGCTCATCATTACCGGGCTCCGTAGGCACCTCCCGAAGGCCGGGCTTGACGACGATTTCGGAACCACTGTGGAGCAGACAACCGAAGCGCCAGGCCAAGCGGGGTGCGCCCTAACAAGCGATTGCTACTGACGCGGTAGGCGTCCGGCTCGCGCGCTTCGCTTGCGGTCGGCATCTTGATCTCGCAGCAGAATCGCAATCCGTTAGGCAGCGGCCTGCCTTATAGAGAGTTGGGGGCGAATCGGGTCGATTTTGCCACTTCTGGGGTCGCCGGTCGATTCTCGCGGCGTCACGCAATCGCTTCTTCCAGACTTCATAGATGTCCGACATCTTCCACACCCTCAGCTCAACGCTCTCGAAGAGTTACGTGGTCGAGAGTGAACTGGGCGCTGGTGGGATGGCCACCGTATTCGTGGCGGAAGATCTGAAACACGCGCGGAAGGTCGCGATCAAGGTGCTGAATCCCGAACTCGCCGTTGCGGTTGGAGCGGATCGTTTTCTTCGCGAGATCTCGACCACCGCGAGCCTGCGCCACCCACATATTCTCCCGCTCTACGATTCCGGTGAAGCCGACGGGCTTCTCTACTACGTGATGCCCCTCGCCGACGGCGGTTCGTTGCGCGACATCATGAACCGCGACGGGCAGCTTCCGCTGGACGATGCGCTGCGGATCGTGAGCGAGGTGGCTGAAGCCCTCGAAGTGGCCCACGCTGCCGGGATTGTACACCGTGATGTGAAGCCAGAGAACGTCTTGATCGACGGGGGCCATGCTGTCGTTTCGGACTTCGGTGTCGCGTTGGCTCTGGAGTCCGCGTCTGAAACCCGGCTCACTCAAACCGGGTTGTCCCTCGGGACTCCGGAGTACATGAGCCCCGAGCAAGCGTTCGAAGGCCAGGACGTAGATCACCGGACGGACATCTACAGCCTCGGGTGTTTGCTTTATGAGATGTTGGCGGGTGAGCCGCCCTACTCCGGACGCACGGTTCAGAGCCTGCTAATCAAGCAAGCGACCGACCCCGTTCCCTCTGTCCGAAGACTCCGGCCCGCAGTACCGGCATCCGTCGATCGGACCGTTACGGTTGCGTGGGCCAAGACCGCGGTCGACCGATTCTCGAGCGCACGGGCGTTTCTGGACAGCCTACTGGCCGCTGACGAGGCGACTCCACCGGAAAAGAAATCCATCGTCGTACTACCCTTTGTGAACAGCAGTCCCGACCCGGACAACGAGTATTTCAGTGATGGTCTGACGGAAGAAATCATCAGCGACCTTTCACGGCTACAGGCGTTGCGCGTCATATCCCGTACTTCCGCGATGCAACTAAAGGGCACCGACAAGGACTTGAAGAGCATCGGGAGGGAATTGGGAGTGCGTTATGTCCTCGAAGGGAGCGTCCGGAAAGCTGGTGACAGCCTCAGGATTACGGCTCAACTCGTGGATGCCGAAGACGACGTTCCGTTATGGGGCGACAAGTTTGCGGGAACGATGGACGACGTCTTCGGGATGCAGGAGCGTGTCTCACGCGAAATCGCCGATGCGCTGGTCCTCACGCTTACGCCCGAAGAAGAACGCGAGATGGAGCGGAGGCCCGTCGCTGACGTTCGCGAGCTCGAGTTCTACCTCAGAGGTCGGCACGATCTGGCCCGCGTGGAGGACGAATCGCTAGCGCGAGCGATTCGACACTTCGAGGAGGGCCTCGAGGTCGTGGGCGACAGTGCGCTGCTACTCGCGGGCTTGGGACAGGCCTTGGTCTTGTATTCCTTCGTCACTGGAGGTCGCGACGCATCCCCCGACCTCATGGATCGGGCCGAAGCCGCCGCGAGGCGAGCGCTGGAGTTAGACCCCGACTCGGCGAAGGCGAACCTCGTCATCGCTTGGATCTACAACGACACGTTCCGGCTTCGCGAGGCCCTTCCGTACGCCGACCGCGCGCTCTCGTTGGAACCCAACGATCCGGAGACGCTCTTGATCACGTCGATCTTGTTTGCCTGGGGGGGGCGAACGGAGGAGGCGCGATGGTGCACCCAAAGACTGCGCGAGGTCGACCCGCTCAACGTGGAGCCTTGGGTTCCGTTGGCCAATATCTGGACCGGCCAGTACGAGGAGGCCGTGGCTGCTGGCCGTCGGTCACTTCAGCACGATCCGAACAACCTTGCTCCCCGGGTCACACTTGCCTGGGCACTAGTGTACGGGCAGCGATCGGATGAGGCCTTGGAGGTTCTCGACGAGATCAGGAGTGGAGACGAGCCCTTCGCCAGATTGGGTATCGTGCTTCGGCACGCGCTGAGAGATGAGAAGCAGCAGGCCCTGGAAAACGTCACCGAGTCGCTCGCTGAATGGGCCAGGTCGAATCTCCAGTTCTCCTGGCTGCTCGGAGGCTGCCTGGCTTACCTCGGGGAGGTGGAGGACGCGGTCTCGTCCCTAGAACATTGCGTGAACGGAGGGCTGTCGAACCATGCGCTCCTGGCAGAGGATCAGGCGCTGTTGAGTAGTCTGCAGGGTGAGCCGTCTTTTGAGGCGCTGCTAGCCCGAATCAAGGACCAATAGGGGTCGGCCCTGCCGATGCGCGTGCCAGAGACCTTGTCGAGCGGATCGATGCGGAGCTCGCTCGGAATCGGTAGCGGCTCTGCCTAACAAGCGATGGCTGCAGTCGCGGTAGTCATCCGGCTCGCGCGCTTCGCTCGCGGTCGGCATCTTAGCCGCGCATCAGAATCGCCGATCCGTTAGGTAGCGCGAGAAGGGGCGAAGGCTTCGCGACCTACTTCACGCTCCTCTTCCGTGAGCACCAGTACGGCCGGGACGACTTCGTGGCGGGACTCGAGAACAGCAGGGACCGCGTACGCACGTTCCAGGCAGAGAATCCCGACTACACCATCGTCCACGACAACCTGGACGACATGGGTCGGGTCACCAGCTCGCAGACGTACCAGAAAGGCGGATGTACCCTGCACATGCTGCGCGGCGTCATCGGGGACGAGGCCTTTTGGAGCGGGATCCAGGCATACTACGCCAGATGCCAGGACAAGAACGCCACTACCGACGACTTCCGACGGGCCATGGAAGAATCTTCAGGACAAGATCTCTCGGAGTTCTTCCAGCAGTGGCTCAACCAGTGTGGCTGGCTCGACTAGGAGGGGGGTGGCGCTACGACTCCGGTGCAGGCACCATCGAGGTTGAACTGAACCAGGTCCAGGATGGCTACTCGTCCAAAATGCTGGTCCAGTTGGGGATCTACGCTCCCGACGGGAGCGAGGTGGGCACCGAGCTCCTGCAGGTGAACGACAGAACCAACCGATTCACGATCGCCGTGGACGGGGAACCCGGATCGGTCGTGCTCGACCCGGACACATGGGTGATGATGGACGCTGACTTCGTGTGGAGGAACTGATCATGAAACAGACCCTACCACTTCTCACGGCAGCGCTCGCGATCGCATCGCCTCTCCAGGGCCAAGGTGCCTTCGAGCCGCCTGACAAGGCGCTCCATAGTCAGCGTCGCGCCAACTTCCGCGACGCGATGGACGGTGGAATCGCCCTCGTCGCCGCGGCCATCGAGAACCAGAATAGGATCTACGAGGGCTTCGTGGATCACTCGGATCTGCATGACTTTATCTACCTGACGGGGCTCGAAGCGGGCGACGCCTATGGATCGGCGCTCGTCCTCGCACCCGACGCTGAGACCTACCGAGAGATCCTCTACACCTCTCAGGATCCAGAGGCGATGGTGGACCTGACCGGCATCGAGCACGTCTACTCGTACGAGCTGTTGACCGAGCATCTTTCCGACGCCATCACGGCTTTTTCGCTCCTTAGGACCCACCAGCGAGGCAGCAAGGATCTCGCAAGTGATCTCTCACGGTCCCTCGGAGAAGACAAGAACATCTACTTCAACTACCAACGGTTCCTGAACCTGGACGCATCGCCGCCCGAGCGACTCGACCTGGCCAATCGACTTCAGTACTTCTCGCCCGAGGTCCAGATGAAGGACGCATCGGACATCCTCAACCGGCTTCGCATGATCCACGACGAGTATTCGATCGCGATGCTCCGCAAGGCGTCCGATATCACGGTCCAGGCGTTCATGGAGTCGGCCAAGTCTGTCCGCGAGGAGATGACCACGCAGCAGATCGCAGCCATCGTCAACTTCACGTTCGAGTATGAACACGCGGCCCGGTCCTTCCGCACGGGGGTCGTCCCGTCCGGCCCGGGGGTCGCCCAGAGAAGCGGGGGCCCTGACTGGCCCCGTGGAGTCCGCCCCAGAGTCGGCCCCTGGCACGTGAGTGACGGCCAGATGGTGAGCTACGACATCGGTGCCGAGTACGCACACTTCACGTCGGACTTCGGGCGCACGATTCCGGTCAGCGGAGAGTACACACCGGAACAGCGGCGCATCGCCGAGGTCGTGACCCGCGTACAAAAACAACTGATCGCTGCCGTGAAACCCGGGGGGACGTTCGCCGGCAGCCAGGCCCTCAAGGACCGGCTAATGGACGACGTCGGACTCCGTGACGCAACCAACACCTACGGCATCAGTCACTTCGTCGGTATGGAGATCCACGACGTCGGCTTCTATGACATCCCTTGGGAACCGGGCATGTGCTTCGTCATCGAGTGGAGCGTAAGCCACGAGGATTGGTCGATTCGCTTCGAGGACGTGATCCTGGTTACTGAGGACGGGCACGAGTGGCTGACCGGCCACTCGCCCATCGAGCCGGACGAGATCGAAGCGCTCATGGCCCAAGAGGGGGTCTGGGAGAGGGGACGCTAGGGAGCGTTGACACGGGGCGGCTGCCGCCGGGTCCCGCCAATGAGTTCCCTCGCGAGCCACTCTTCGGGACGTGTGTCGTCCAGTACACGTGTTCTACCGGCGTGGTCAGCCAGCACGATGCGACCGGGAGCTTGGTCCTCATCGTCGTTGTGCTTGGGAATCGAATACTCGAGCGTGACCGATCATCCCTCGCTCCAGGCTTTCCTTGTGGCTTTCCGCACCATAGCCGCATGTTGCGGCCATGTCTGTTCCCGTTACCCGCCTGAACGCAGCCTACCTCACATGTTAGGATCAAGACCTGCCGGGAAGGCCCCATCACCCACCGCGCAGCGGTTTAGTGAAAGGGTCTCTAGAATGCCTATTCCTCGTGGAAGCTCATCAGGCTCGGACCCGGAGAATGATCATGCGTTGTCGTTCAGTCGGTTTCGCCGCATTCCTGCTTGCCGCTGGGGCCCAACCCGCCTTGGCTCAGGGTCAGGCCAGCGCGTGGCAGTGGCCCACCGCTCGCCCGACCGCCGTCGACCTCGACTCGCTCGCCCTCGCGGAGCTCGACGCCGACATCACCTCCGGCAATTACGGCCATGTCGACGGCATGCTGGTGATTCGCCACGGCAGAGTGGCCTTCGAGCGTTCCTACACGAACGACTACGACCGGGCCTACGGGGAGGAGGCGAAACGTCCCTCGACCCTCAACGCAAGCCACCCGACGGGACCCTACAACTACTTCAACCCTTGGTGGCACCCGTTCTATCGGCGCGGTGATCTCCATTCACTCCAGTCGGTGACCAAGACCGTCGCCTCGGTGGTTATCGGCGTCGCGGTGCGTCGTGGTGACTTCCCCGACATCGACACCCCCGCGATCCAGTTCTTCGATACCACACGCATCGCGAGCCTCGACGATCGCAAGCGGCGCATGACGATTCGCCACATGTTGACCATGACCGCGGGCATAGACTGGAACGAGAGCCTACCCTACTCCGATCCCGCTAATACGGCGGTGCAGCTCGAGGATAGCCCCGACTGGGTCGAGTTCACCATCAACCGGCCTATGAGTGAGGAGCCCGGGACACGCTTCAACTACAGCAGCGGCGTGTCGGCGCTGTTGGCTGACATTTTTCGCTCGGCCACCGGCTCGGATATCGAGGAGTACGCCGCCCGCCATCTATTCAGGCCGCTCGATATCGATGCGTGGTTCTGGAAACGGTCGCCGGCAGGCCTCATCGACACGGAAGGCGGCCTTTATCTTCGTCCGCGCGACCTCGCGAAGATCTGGCAGATGTTCCTCCAGCAGGGAAGCTGGGAGGGTGAATCCATCGTCGACCCTGAATGGGTCACGGCATCGGTGACGCCGGCCTTGGCGTCCACCGGAAGGCCCGGCATCAGCTACGGTCTTCAGTGGTGGCTGGTGCCCTATGGCTCGGACATGACACGACTGGCCTGGGCCGGTTCGGGCTTCGGCGGGCAGATCCCGGTGGCCATCCCGGAGCACGATCTAGTCCTCGTGTTCACGGCGTGGAACATCCTCTCCGGCCAGCCAGCGCTCAGGCGTCAGGAGGCGATCGAACGGGTGGTGGGCGCCATTCTCCGACAGTAACTCACCAGCCCTCGAGAAAGGGACGCGGTCCCAGCTCGGCGATACACTCTTCGAAGACCTCGCCGCCCCCTCAGCTTGCGCCTCACAGGCCGCTCTCGGATGTTGACCGCCGACGTATCTGCCCCACGCTGAGGACTTCGTCAGATCTAGCTGGAACAAATCATCGCCCGCCCTTTCGACAGTCCTCCGAAGCGCCTTATCCGTGAGAGCCCTCGAGGGGGATCGGCGGAGATTACTTCTTCGATGCGAGGTGTGTCATGAAATCTGAGACATGGAGTCGGCGCGCGTTTCTGGGCGGCCCTGCTGCTCTGGGGATCACGGCTTATGCTGCGAGAGCCGGTGGCCTCACCGACTTGGATGGTATCCTCAACAACTTGGATGCTCTCTCCGCGACGATTACGGGGATCGAAGCCATTCCGTTGAGTCTCCCTATGAGGCCGTTTGCCGATGGAGTCGACAAGACCGGCGCAAAGGCTGCACCGAGCAAGTACTACGAAGGGGAACCCCTACCGAGAAGGAGAAAACGGAACGACGAGGGGCACCTGCTGATGGACTACGTGCTGGTGAAGGTCTATACGGACAGTGGCCTTGTTGGCATGGGTGAGGCGCCGACGGATCGCGTGGAGACTCTCGAAACAGTGAAGCTCACCATCGACCGATATATGGCCCCCAATCTCATCGGTCTGAGTCCGTTCGACATCGATCGCAACAACGAGATCGTGTCGTTACGTCAGAACGGACGAGTGAAGACACGCCACGCCGCGGCAGCGATCAACTACGCCCTGTATGACATCCTGGGGAAGGCGTTGAACGTACCGCTCTACACCCTGGTGGGTGGCCTGCACCGAAACAAGGTACTGGCCGCGGTCGAGGTCCCGGGAGGTCCTTCGGATGAGATGGCCGCCCATAGCGTGGAGTACTACAACCAGGGGATAAGGGGCATCAAGGCCAAGGTCGGAACGGACCCCGACAGAGATGCGCGATCTCTGAGGGCCATCAGAGAAGCCCTAGGAGACGAGATCAGCCTGAGGGCTGATGCGAATCGACGATACACGGTACATGAGGCGATTCGATTCTGCAGGTTGGCCGAGGAATACGACGTAGGGCTCGAGCTGCTTGAGCAACCGACGGCGAATACTGATTTCGAGGGTGCCAGAAGAATCTCCGAGACAGTACATGTACCGGTAGAGGCAGACGAAGCTGCAGACACCCTTCAACAGGTCTTTCAGCTTCTCAAGAACGATGCTTGCGATATCATCAACACGAAATGCTCCAAAGCGGGAGGGATATCGGGGGTCAAGAAATGGGCTGCAGTCGCCGAGGCGGCAGAGAAACCCATCGTTATTGGAACCGAGTATGGACTTGGTCACATAGTCGCTTCAAAGGTGCACCTGGGATGCGCGATTAAGAACGCCGACCCAGTCGTCGAATTCACCGAGATCATGCTGCACGACCTGCTGGTGAAGGAGCCATTGGAATTGAGGGACGGCTACATCGAGGTTCCTACCGGACCGGGCATCGGCTGGGAGTTCGACGACCAGAAGATCGAGCAATACACGGTTCATGATTTTCCCGGATAGTCCGGTATCCAGGCGCCCCAGGATCGCTCGGGCGCTTCCGCTGGTTGTATGGGCCTCCCTCACCCCCGTCGTCCTTGCTGCGCAGCAGAGCGTAGCGAGCCGCGAAAGCGGTCCGGTGGCCGTTGTGACTCGCATCACGGGTGCCCCACCGATCATCGACGGCCGGCTCGACGACGAAGCCTGGTCCCTGGGCGAGCCCCTCACCGCGTTTTTTCAGCGTGAGCCCGTAGAGGGCGACCCGGTCTCGGAACGCACGGAGGTAAGGATCGTTTCCGACGGAGAGGCGCTCTATCTGGGGGCGTGGCTTTACGATCGGAACCCCGACGAGATCGTTTCGGGCGAGAGGCTGCGGGACGCGAACATTCAGGTAGCCGACCACTTCGGCATCATCCTCGATACGTACAGGGACCGGCAAAACGGGTTCGTGTTCGCGACCACTCCGTCCTCCATCGAATACGATGGCCAGGTGGTCAACGAGGGAGAGGGCGGGGGACGGGTCGCGGGAAGCAATCGGCAGCAGCGGGGCTCGTCCGGCGGATTCAACCTGAACTGGGACGCGAGCTGGGAGGTCGCGACCACCAGGAACGGAGACGGGTGGTACGCGGAGTTCAAGATCCCCTTCGCCACGCTCCGCTATGCGGGCGGATCGGTCCAGACGTGGGGTCTCAACATGGTGCGGCGCATCCGTCGACGGAACGAGGAATCCTTTTGGGCGCCCGTCCCGCGTCAGTACAACCTCGTCCGGCTCTCTCTCGCCGGGGACCTCGCGGGTGTTCCGGTGCCCACCCAGCGGGCGGCGACCGTCAGTCCCTACTTACTGACGTCGGTCGAGCGTGATTACGTGAACTCTGCTGGTGACACCGACTATCCCAGCGAGATCGGCGGAGACGCGAAGATCACGCTGACGCCGTCCCTTACGCTGGATCTCACCACCAACACCGACTTCGCGCAGGTCGAGGTGGATGAGCAGCGCACCAACCTGACACGGTTTCCGCTGTTTTTCCCCGAGAAGCGGCCGTTCTTCCTCGAAGGCACCGAGATCTTCGGCCTTCCCAAACAGCTCGTGTTTACGCGGACCATCGTGGATCCGATCACGGGGGCAAAGCTCACCGGCAAGGTGGGTGGGGCCAGCGTCGGGTACCTGGGCGCCGCGGACCAGGCGGGCGATGACGGGGACACCTATGTGAACCTGGTTCGACTCCGGCAGGACCTCGGGGCGGCGTCCACGGTGGGGGCGATCTATACGGATCGGACCAGGAGTAGCGCCGACTTCAACCGGGTCACGGGTTTGGAGGGGCGTTTCGTGATGGCGCGGCGGTACACCCTCCAGGTCCAGGGGGCCGGAAGCTGGGATCGGGACGACGGTGGCTCGACCACAACGGGTGGCCTCTTTTACGCGCAGTTGGCGAGGGCCGGGCGAGGCCTGACCTTCAGCGCCCTCTTCGAGGACCTGAGCACGGACTTCAAGCCGGAAAGCGGCTTCATCCGCCGCTTGGCCGAGGCGCATGCTCAGACTCAGGTCTCATACAATTGGTACGGTGGCCGAGGGGCTCTCGTGGAGCGCTGGGGCCCGAGCCTCGAAGTGCAGGGGTACTGGGACCACGAGTCCTTCTGGGACGGCAATCGATGGAACGAGGCCGAGGCCCGGCTCATGATGAGCCTATCCCTCCGCAACAACGTCAGTGTCTGGCTAACGGCGAGAAGGTCGGAGTTCTCAGCGCCGGCCGAAGACTATGATGGACTCGCTACTCGGCCGGGGGGCGTGCCCCAGCCATTCCTCCCGGACAGCGACCAGTTCACCGGGCTGAATAGCTTCAACGCCTTCATGTATGCAAGCGGATATGAGCGGCTGCGCGGTCGAATCAGCGCTGATTTCAAGGAAGTGCCGATCTTCTATCGGTCCACCGGTGCTCCCGTGGACGTCGCGAACAGCTGGGGTGGGGAGATCAGCCTGACGATCCTTCCCAGTCGCTTCCTGTCGATGGAGGCGGCCGTGCGACATGCCGTCCTCAATCGTAAGCTGGACGGGTCCCGGTATTCGCGGGCGACCATTCCCAGGATCAACGCCCAGTACCAGTTCAACCGTGCGCTATTCCTGAGGGCGACGGTGGAATACGCCAGCGCCGAACTAGGCGAGGTCAGAGATCCAGTGACCGGCCTGCCGCTGGAGTCGTGTGACGAGGAAGGGTGTGATCCGCTTGAAGGGTCTTCGGACAACGGCATCCTGGTCGAGGGACTCCTGTCCTATGAGCCTTCGCCGGGCACCGTGTTCTTCTTCGGCTATACGCGACAGATGGAAGACGCCAGCCGCTTTGGTTTCGAGGACGTTCACCCAACGGCGGACGGCTTGTTCGCGAAGCTCAGCTATCGGTTCCGCCTATAATGGCCTGTGCCGGCGTCGTTGCTCGCCTTGTGGGGGCGTGCTATCGTCCATTCCCGCAATCAAATGACCGGATGTGAGGCTGAGTGGCGAAAGAAGCGATTGAGATCGAAGGGACTGTGAGCGAGGTCCTCCCCAACGCCAGGTTCAGGGTGGAGTTGGAGAACGGCCATGAAGTGCTCGCATATCTTTCTGGGAAGATGCGGCAGCACTACATCCGCGTTCTCGAGGGCGACCGGGTGAAGGTCGAGTTGTCTCCGTACGACCTCAGCAAGGGCCGCGTGACCTACCGCTACAAGTAGACGCCGGTCGAGTCCCCGCAGCACGCTCCTCTCTCCCGACCGCTCGCAGTTGGTAGATGGGCGGCAGCCTCCGTTGCCGTATGTGCCTCCCGATCATCGCGAAACTCCACCACCGTACCGTCCGTAGGGCACACCACGGTCCTGCGGTCAAGCCGTAGGGGGTGGTCGCGCGGTCAAGCCGCGCGGGACACCACGATCGTATGGCTCAACGGAATGAGAGGTCGAGATGAGGATGCTTGGTCAAGTCGCCCTGGCGGGCTTCTCGGGGGTGGTTCTCTGGAAGGTCCTGGGCGCGCTCGTCCTTCCGATTGTGGGCATGGTGCTCAAGTTCGCCCTGATCATGGCGGTTGGGTATGCGGTATTGACGCTCTTCAAGCGTTACCGCACCGGCTCCACGGCAAGCGACGGAGACGACGAGGACTGATCTCGTCCGTGCCCTCAGTCCCGGGTGTATTTCCGTAACTTCTCGACCTGATTTGGCTGACCCAACTCGATCATCTCATCGCCCGGCTCTAATCTCGTATCGGCCACCGGGTTGAAGATGAACTGATGGGTCTCGTCGGTCAGCTTTCTCACCGCGATCACGATCAAGCCCGTCTCCTGAGGAATGCGTGCTTCCATGAGGGTGCGGCCCGCGAGCTTCGAATCGGATTGGATGGCGGCCTGCTCGAAACGGAGCTCCAGGCCATCTGCCATGAGAAGCTAGGCAGGATGCGGGTTTTCGGCCAATTTTCTCCTTGACGCTCCGATGGGTGGGCCTTACCGTAGACCAGACCGAAGCTCGCCCGAATGAGTCGCGGCCCATTTGTCCCGGATCGCTTGCGCGAAAGGCCCGAGGCGCAAGGATCCCATACGGGGCTCGATGAAGGCCAGCAGAGGCCGCGATCAGAATCTCATCACATTTCTTGAGGAGAACCGCAATGAACAAATCCGATCTGGTAGACGCCCTTGCCGACCGCGCCGGCATGACCAAGGCTGACGCCTCTCGGGCCATGGACGCACTCTTCGGCTCAGGCGGCATTGTCGCCGGGGCACTGAGGAGAGACGAACGCGTTCAGATCACAGGCTTTGGCACGTTCGAGGCGAAGCATCGTAAGGCCCGTATGGGTCGCAACCCTCGCACGGGCGCCACGATTCACATTCCGGCTTCCAAGACCCCCGGCTTCCGTGCCGGTAAGGGTCTGAAAGACGCCATTCAGTAGGAACGGCCGGGGCGGGTTAGCCCCCCTGAGGACATAAGGATCGGATAGAGGCCACGCCCCGACGCGGTCAGGGGGGCGTGGCCTCTTCTATTTTCAGAGCTGTGGGTTTTCGGATCAGCGGGGACGGGGGCGCGACCCCGGACGATTCGCCGGCTTACTGCCCTTGCTCCCCGCGCCGCGGTCATAGTCCACCCGGGTGCTTCGTCCCCGGATACTCAGGCCGTTGACCGCCTTGATCACCTTCTCGGCCTGTGCAGGGCGTACCTCCACCAGCGAGAAGGTCTCTCGGATCTCGATCTTCCCGAACTGAGAACCGTCCACGCCCGATTCGCCCGCCAGGGTGCCTAAGAGGCTCCCCGGACTTACGCCCTCCATATCGCCGATGCTGACGAAAAGGCGCGTCCAGCCGTCGGTTCCACTGGCCTGCTCGGCCCGGGCTTTGGCCGCCGGGTGGCTGGTTGTGGAGTGGTGGTCCGCGGTTCCGGCGGTCGGCTTCGACAGAAGAGCCAGAGCGGCGGCGGCGAGCTCCTGAGGGCTGAAGCGCTCCAACAGCGGCTCCAGGATCAGATAGTGCGGCGCGAGGTCTTCGCGCTTCGCCGTGTCCGCCAGCCGTTGTCGGATCTCGCTGACGTGATCCTCCACCACGGACGGCGGCGGCGGAAGCGGCCGGACGCCATAGCCGGCTCGCCGGGAGGTGTCCCGAAAGTGGGGGATCTCTCTTGAGAGGAGCACTACCGTGCCCTCGCCGCCCCCGCCGTGCCGCCGGTCGAGCGTGTCCACATCCGGGGGACAGTCCAGACTGACGATGGACACGCCCTCCTGCGTGGGAAGTGTGGCCATCGCCTCCCGTGCCTCGAGGGGCGCGACGGACAACCAGAGGGGAAGCGACTCATCTCCCGGGGCTCCCGCCAGGTAGCCATGAAGGGCCAGGTAGTCGCTGACATCGGCGACGCGGTCCTCGGAGCGGCAATACACGAGCACATGCCGAGCCCCGTCCGCGAAGAGCTCGGCCACGAGACGGAGTAGGCCCTCGACCTTGTCTTCAGGTGTGATCCGGAAGCGCAACTCTCCCCTGGCCGGCGGCTTCTCTCCAGGCTCGTCGGAGATGGGCCGGGGTGGTATCTGAACTGCCTTGGGCACGTGCGCCGAGACGAGTGCGTCGACGGCCTCGGTGACCGGCAGGCTGAGAACGATGCGCTGGATCCCTGGGGTCAGATACTCGAAGAGGGCCCCTACCGGCTCCAAGCCGGAGCCGGCTTCGATGGCACTGGCGCCGTCCACGACCACGCTTTGAACGCCTTCGAGGGTGAGTTGAGAGCCGTCCACCGCCGCCCGTACGTTCCCAGCGATGCCGAACAGGACGTCCGACTTCTCCGGCAGCGCCCATGTCCCTCCGAACGCCCCGACGGTGTGGCCTGTGGCCAATGCGATTCGTCCCAGCGACTCAGCGAGCGCCGTAGCGGCCTCGCTGGTCGCCGTGAGGACCACGGCCCCGGGTCGTCCGGCTCCGGCGTCGATGCGCTCGAGAAGCGCTACGCCGTAGGCGACAAGCGTACCGGCACCGGGTCCGACCGCTCCAAGAAGGTTGTTGCCGCGGCGCACGACCGAAATGGCGGCTCGCTGGAACTCGGTCGGCTCCTCGAGCCCTTCGGCCGACAGCGCCTCGACGAGTTCGGGGGCGACTTCCAGGTCCTCGAAGGAATGGCTCACGAAGGGTTCCCGGAGCCCCGTCCGCCCGCGTCCCCGGGCTCATACGGAAGTTCGGTCAGGAACTTCTGAATCTCGTAGTCCATGCGGGAGGTGCGAAGGCGATCGCTCGACGCGACCACCTCGGTATACGGGCCGTGACGATGGGCGGAGAGCGTCACCGTCCCTTCTCCACCTGTGTACGTAGCGCTATGGGTCGAACTCTTCGACTTGGCGAGGCCGATCCATTCGGGAAGGAGCTCCTCCGCCTTCGAGAGAACCTCCGTGGGAGAGAGAGCCGTCTTACGCTGATATCCTGCCATGGGATGTCCTTCCGTGTCGCCCGGTGCGACGCATCCGGTGCCTTGCGGAGCTACAACTTACGTCAGATTGGCCGCCTTCAAGAGCCCTCGAAGGTCGTCGATCTGGCGCGGACCTTCAAGGCTCTGTGAGCCGACGGTGAGGGTGGGTGTGCGCGTGATCCCGTCTGCCATCGCTCGCCTTCTCAACTCCTCGACTTCATCGGCGTGGCGGTCCACGTCGAGCACGGCCTTGGTTTCCGTCAGATCCAAGCCCAGGCCCACAGCCAGACCCACCAAGACATCGACCCGCCCGACGTCGGCTCCGTGCGCGAACCGTGCCTCGAACAGAGCGTCGTGCATACGTCGCTCCAGCCCCTTCTCGGCGGCGTGGAGCCGAAGCTCATGAGCCTTGCGGGTCCAGGGTATGAAGTCGGACTCGGCCAGGTCGACATCGAGTCCGGCCCCGAGCGCGATGGCGGACTCTCGATACGTCACCCACTCCGGGCTCGCAGCATCCACCACGTCCATGGGTGGCGGCCTGAGCTCGAACGGGTGGCGGACGACCGTCACGCCGGGGGCTAGAAGCCGATGCAACTGGATGTCCATCAAGTAGGACCCAGGATCGACGTAGTCGAAATAGAAGACGACCTTCTCTTGTTCGTTCACGCGTTGAACCTGCCGCACCCGGGGGGTGGGATCAACCTCGCTGCCCGGCCCCTGAAGGGGGGCCCGGCTTCGGTCTCCGAGTACAGGGGACTTACTTGATTGGGGGATGCCCTCTCTCGATATTTCCGGATGACATACAGCGACAACATCTCCCAGCTCCGCCCGTCCGCCACGATCGCAGTAAGCTCCCTAGCTAAGCGCCTCCGGGCCGAAGGTCGTGACATCATCGACCTGAGTGCGGGGGAGCCCGATTTCGATACGCCCGAGTGGATCTCGCAAGCGGCGGTCGACGGCATACACGCCGGCAAGACGCGCTACACTCCCACCCCCGGCATGCCGGAGCTCAGGCGTGCCATCGCGGGATACCTGGAGTCGATCGCGGGACGCCCCATCGATTGGGAGGGCGTGGTCGTCGGAAACGGCGCCAAGCAGTCGCTGTTCAACGCGATCTTCTCCCTGTTCGGACCGGGCGACGAGGTGCTCGTAGCGACTCCATACTGGACGAGTTACCCCCAGATGATCTCCCTCGCCCGGGCTGAGCCCGTAGCGGTGTCCGGGAGCCCGGATAGAAACTTCCTGCTGACGCCCGACGATCTCGAATCCGCGTCGACGGAGCGGACGAAGGGGCTCCTTCTTTGCTCACCGTGCAATCCCACGGGAGCCGTCTATTCCCTGGCCGAGCTGCTGGCGATCACCGAATGGGCGCGTGACCGTGACGTGGTTCTTTTGGTCGATGAGATCTACCGGGGGATCTACTTCGGTGGCGATCGGGCCACGGCTCCCAGCATCCTCGAGTTGCCTCAGGAGTCGGTCGGGGAGTATGTGCTGATCGACGGTGCCTCGAAGGCCTTCGCGATGACGGGGTGGCGGATCGGCTTTTCCTACTCCGACGTAGAGTTGGCGAAGAAGCTGAACGCTCTCCAGAGCCACACCACTTCGAACGCGGCGGCTCCGTCTCAGATGGCCGCATTGAGTGCTTTCGGAGACCCCCCCCGCGCGCGCGCAGCAGCCCAGGAGATGGTCGGTGCGTTTCGGCGGCGGAGAGATCTGGTGGTCGAGCTCCTGAGTGACCTCCTTCCGGGGCTCCCATTCGTGGAGCCCAAAGGGGCGTTCTACTTCTTCATTCGGGTGGACTCACTCTTCCGGAACGGCATCTCGGGCTCGGCGGACCTCTGTACGTGGTTCATCGAGGAGACCGGGGTCGCGATGGTGCCCGGGGTCGCCTTTGGTGATGATCGGTACGTCCGCATCAGCTTCGCGACCTCGGACGAACTGCTGCAACGAGCGATCGAGAAGGTGGCCGGCGCAGTGAAGGAGTCGGCGTCCGCAGCCGGCTGATCCGGCGACCTGCTCGAACCCCTTCTCGAGCCCCTTCAGTCTCCCTGATTGCCCGGGCGTCAGGTCTGCGCCAGCACCGTTCTCAGCGTCCGGTGGGTAGACGCCACGTAGGATCCCCCGAACAGATTCACGTGCACCAGCAGAGGGTACAGCTGATACAAAGAGCGCCGGACTTCCCGATAGCCATCCGCGAGGGGACGCACTTCCGCGTAGGCTGAGTAGAACGGACCAGGAAAGCCGCCGAACAGCTCGGTCATCGCCAGATCGACCTCGGAGTGACCCCGGTATACGGCCGGATCCACAAGAACCGGTTCGCCCGACGGGCCGGCGAATACGTTCCCACTCCACAGGTCGCCGTGTAGGATCGACGGTTCCAGGCCGTCGGTACCGGTCAGGTTCGGGAGGTTCGTCTTCAGCAGCTCCCAATCGTCCCAACGCCCGGGCCAGCCGATTGGCGTCACGAGCCATCGTCAGTTGAGGCAGGAGCCGCCGAGTCCACCAGAACTCATCCCAATCGTCTGCCACGTCATTGGCCTGAGGTAGGGAGCCGATGTAGTTGGCTCGCTCCCAGCCATACGGCCTCGACCGATCCTGATGGAGGTCGGCAAGCCCTCGGCCCAGTGCCTCCCAGTAGTCGTCTGCGGGATGGCCATGGGGGACGAACTCCAGGAGGAGCCATGAGGGTGACTCCCCGGGCGTCGAATACCCCACCACCGCAGGGACCCTCAGAGTTCCGGAGGAGGCGAGGGCCTCCAGGCCGTCCGCCTCTGTGAGGAAGGCCTCCTCCGTCGACTCGGGGCTCCACTTGAGGAAGAAGGACTCTCCATCCTCCGTCGAGATCCTCAGACTGTTGTGGATGCATCCGCCGGTCACCTCTTCCGTCCCGACGATGACGCGTGCCTGTCCGTCGATCTCGGAGAGGCGTTGTTGAATCGAAGGTACCAGCCCGGGAGGAAGCCCCACGCTCAAGAGGGGAGCTGGTCCCGAAGATGATCCACCAGGGCCGCACACGTGCGATCGACCATCTCGAACACCTGTTGAAAGCCGTCCGATCCGCCGTAGTAGGGATCCGGCACGTCTGGATCGCCGGTGGGATCGGAGTCGAAATCCAGGAAGAGCTTGATCGCGGCGTCGGACCCAGTCCCGGACTCGAGGTCCTTCAGGTCCGCGAGATTGCCGCGATCCATCGCCAAGACGAGCTCGAACTCGAAGAAGTCCTCCAGGCGCACCCGGCGTGCGCTCCCGGTGAGTTCGATGCCGTTCTGTGCCGCGACCGCTATGGACCGGGTGTCCGGAGCCTGTCCGACGTGCCAGGCACCCGTGCCGGCCGAGTCGACATGGACCCGGTCCGACAACCCCGCTTCGTTCAGTTGATGGGCCAGGACCCCCTCGGCCAGCGGTGAGCGGCAGATGTTACCCAGGCAGACGAATAGAACGGAAATCTCGTGATTGCTCGTCATGGTGTTCCGGTGGCGCACGTCTTTGAATCTCAAGCCTTT
The DNA here is from genome assembly GCA_965249725.1 of Longimicrobiales bacterium. Taxonomy (GTDB): domain Bacteria; phylum Gemmatimonadota; class Gemmatimonadetes; order Longimicrobiales; family Gaopeijiaceae; genus CBDDCX01. Next base: position 2,805,933 of record CBDFMQ010000002.1, on the reverse strand, counting down.
ACCGTCAAGTTATAGGCTGATTCCGAGCCGGCCGCACCCCACATTCATGTCGAACCGTGGTCCTGCCGGCTCCCCCCGAGAAGGAACCCGTGGAAGAAGAGTCGAAAGAGGAAGCCCCCCAGACCCCGACGTTCGAGGATCTGGGTGTTTCGGCGCCGCTACGCGCCGCCATCGAAGCCTTGGGTTGGGAACATCCGACTCCCATTCAGGTCAAAGGCATTCCCGCGGGGCTGGATGGGCACGATCTGGTGGGGATCGCCCAGACGGGCACGGGAAAGACGGGTGCGTTCATGATCCCGTGTCTGGAGCGGATCGAGGCGGGCGAGGGGCTCCAGGTCCTGGTGCTTTGCCCGACCCGTGAGCTTGCCCAGCAGGTCTGCGACGATACCGACGCCCTGGCCAAGGGCACGAAAATTCGGTCGGCGGCCATCTACGGTGGCGTCAGCTACGGACCCCAGTTGGAGGCGCTCGAGAACGGTACCGAAGTGATGGTCGCGACGCCCGGACGCTTCATCGATCACATGGGGCGCGGCCGGGTGAAACTCGGTGGTGTTCGCACGCTCATCCTCGACGAAGCCGATCGCATGCTCGATATGGGCTTTCGCCCACAGATCGAGGACGTCCTGAGGGGAATGTCGCACAAACGGCAGACCATGCTGTTCTCCGCGACCATGCCCCACGGCGTTCATGACCTGGCCTCGCGCCTCACCAAGGAAGCGGTATGGGTCGAGGCGGCGCGCTCCGGCACCAAGGCCGAGGGCATCACCGAGGTGGTGTACTCCGTGAAGCCGGAGATGAAGCCGGACCTCTTGCTGAAGCTCCTCGAGGACCCCGAGTGGGAGCAGGTGTTGGTTTTCACGAGGACCAAGGCGGGTGCCGACGCGCTGAAGGCGCGCCTCGATCGCCACGGAATCAAGACGGAGGCCTTGCACTCGAATCTCCGCATGGCTCATCGTACTCGGGCCTTGGAGCGGTTCGCGGAGAAGCAGGTGCGGGTCCTCGTCGCGACGGACATCGCCCAGCGCGGCCTCGACGTTGAGGGCATTTCTCACGTGGTCAACTACGACGTGCCGCAGGATCCCGAGGACTACACGCACCGCATCGGTCGCACGGCCCGCGCCGGCGCGATCGGCACGGCCGTCACGTTTGTCGCGGCCGGCGACCTGGGGTCGTTCAAGTCTCTCACCTACCACATCGAACGTGACCTCGATCGTGTACACCTGCCCGAGTTCGACTATGCGGGTACGCCGCAGACGGCGGAGAGCGCGTCCACCACACGGGGCCGCCACTCCCGCTCCCCGACCGGGATGGGATCTCGCCCTGCGGACGACCTGACCGACGAAGAGCTGGCGAAGCTCCTCGAGTATTAGAAGGCTGTTGACCTTCTAAGGACAACTCTGATTCCAGGACTGCGGAATGATACTGCGCCGATACGGGAAGAACGTGCAGAGCGTCGAGCTGAATTTCGACTCCAAGGCCCTCACCGATATCGGATTCAGGCGGGACCACGAAGTCTCCATCGAGGCCGACGGATTCCTCGAAGGCTACGAGAAGCTCTCCGAGCAGTCTCTGACGGCCGAGGCCGAGGGAGATGTACAGGATGAGGTCGAGTCGGTCATGCTTGACGACCTGCTGGTCCAGCTCACGGCCCTCCACGGGAATCTCGGAGAGGGTGAGGTGCTCTTCGTCGAGAGCGAGAGGGGCCAGGACTACCCGAAGACCCGAACCCGCCAGACGAACATCGTGGTCGAGGGTGAGAATCGCCTCTACTTCTACTGCAGCATCGCCCCGCCGCTGAGGATGGGACTCTACCGGGCCCTCTAGTGCGCGTCGGACCCCGATCGGGACGACCCCCGATCCAGATCCTGATGTAACCCCGACCCTTCGGTACCCGTATGGCCCTCACGCTGCGCGACATCGAGGAAGCCCGTACTCGGATACAGGGCTCCGTGAACCTGACCCCCTGTGCTCCCTCGAGTGTTTTCGAGGACCTGCTGCCCTGCACCCTGGCCTTCAAGTTCGAGAATCTGCAGCGAACCGGATCGTTCAAGGCTCGTGGTGCCGGCAATAAGCTGCTCCAACTTACCGATGGTCAGCGCTCGAGCGGGGTCGTGACGGCCAGTGCCGGCAACCACGCACAGGCCCGGTGGCCGATGGCAGGCTTGCCCGTCTGATGGTCAAGGTGCGAGATCGTCCGGGAGCGCTCGCGAGCCTGACCCGACTGGCCGCCGAATTGGGAGCCAATGTTCTGGAGATCGCCCACCGACGGGCCTTCGCAGACATCTCGGTGGGCGATGTGGAGATCGTCATGCACCTCGAGACTCGAGGCCGTGAGCACGTGGATGAGATCATCGAGGCGCTCGAGGCGCTCGGCCATTCGGTAGAGGAGGATCATTAGGGGACGTCGGACAGCACGACCGGGATGCAACCGACTGAATCTTTTGAGCATCCAACACGTATAGAAAGCTGCAAGGGAAGTGGACGGGTTGGGGATGTGGGTGCGAACGATGGTCGGGACTGACCCCGGTGGTACGGTGCGGACGCAGGGTCGTGACGATGCGGGGTGGTGGTGTCTGGGGCGGTTCTGACAGAGGTCCGGTTGGCAAATCGAGCTGACCGGGCCTTTCTTTTTCGGTCAGTCCGTCTTGGGCGGGCAGACCCGGTTGCGCCCTTCGGCCTTGGCCTGGAAGAGGGCTTTGTCCGCCATCGAGAATAGGGCTTCCGCGGACGCCGTGTGGTCGGGACAACACGCGTAGCCACCCGACATCGTGACCTTCAACTCGAAGTCCACGGGCGGGCGAGCCTCCGCGAGCACATCCACCAGGCGTTGCGTGACCATGTGGGCGACTGTCCCCTCGGTGCTCGGCGCGAGAATCGCGAACTCCTCACCGCCGATCCTGAAGGGCGTGTCGGCCGACCGTGTATGCTCCGTCAGGAGCCGGCCGGTCCACCCCAGCACCACGTCACCCACGTCGTGGCCGAAGGTGTCGTTGATCGACTTGAACTGGTCCAGATCGAGCAGGATCAGGGAGAAGCGCTCTTCGTAGCGTAGTGCCCGATCCACTTCCTCTTTCATGCGTTCCCGGTAGGCTCTTCGGTTCATAAGCCCGGTAAGCGGGTCACGCATCGCCTTGTCGCTCAGCGTGCTGATGTGCTCGTCCACGCTCCGGATGCGCACCGAGAGGCTTTCGATGAGTTGGAGGGCCACAGGGGGTGCCTCGCGCAAGACGTTGCGGAAGTCGTCCTGCTCGAGGACCAGGAGCTCGACGTCCTCGATGGCTTCGACCGTCGCGCTCCGAGGCTTGTCGTTCAGAAGAGCCATCTCACCGAAGAAGTCCCCGGGGCCCAAGCGGGCCAGTTCGAAGTTGGCCGCTCGTGCGGGATAGAGAACGCGTACCTCCCCGTGGAGAATCACGAAGAGCGAGACGCCCGACTCACCGATCTCCACGATTTTCGCACCCGCCGGAAAAGAGGCAGTCCGGGTCAGGGCCCCCAACTTTGCGACGGCCGCCGGCTCGAGCTCCTCGAAGAGCGGCACATGAAGAAGGTGCTCCGATGCGTCCATAGGGGAGGAACGGGGTTGGGAGACAGGCATTTCTCGGGAATCCCCGAAGATAGGGAGCGGTCGGAGAGGACGCTACGAGCCCTCCACCGGATCGGTCGGCGTGCCTGGCTCAGACGAAGGCTGTGGGATACCCCCCCGTGTGCCAGAGAACGAGGCGATCGCCCGAGGGAACCCTACCGGTCCGGGCCCAGTCGAGCATGGCTGCAGCGGTCTTGGCCGTGTACACGGGATCCAGCAGGACACCTTCGGTCCGAGCCAGGAGCGACGTCGCCTCCCTCGACTGTTCGGTCGGGATGCCGTACCCCTCCCCGATGTAGTTGGCCGTAGGCAGCAGCAGGGTCGAGGGCAGCGGGACGGACGTCCCGAGCAGCTCCGCGGCACCGTCGCAGAGGCTCTCGGTGAGATCCGAGATCTCTTCTACGTCGACATCGGGACTCACGCCGACCAACCGCACATCAGTCCTCTCCAGCAGTGCGAAGCCGAGTGCGAGGCCAGCGTAGGTGCCGCAGGACGATGCCGACACGAAGACCCACGTGATCTCTGCCGGAGGCTGCGTCTCCCACTGGTCGACGATTTCCACCGCAGCCCGCACGTAGCCCAGGGCCCCCAAGGGGGTCGAAGCACCCAACGGGATGACGATCGCCTTGCCCCCCTCGGCCTCCACCCGAGCCGCGACTTCGGCCATGGCCGGATCGCGCTCCTCGCGGGTGCCGACTGGATGGATCTCGGCGCCGAGCAGTCGGTGGAGGTACGCGTTGCCGGTTGGCGGGTCGGGGATGTCACCGTTTACGACCAGAATACATCGGAGGCCAAGCCTCGCTGCGGCCGCGGCGGTGAGTCGGGAGTGGTTGGATTGGGCACCGCCGCAAGTGATGACGCAGGTGGCCCCGGCCAGGCGGGGAGGGGCAAGCTCGAACTCAAGCTTCCTAGCCTTGTTCCCCCCGAGCCCGAACGAGGTCTCGGCGTCCATCTTGAGGAGTACGTCGGACGGCTCTCGCCCCAGGATGCCCGCGAGGTTGGGCGCCTGCAGCAGGGGCGTCGGCTCCCTGACGAATGAGCTCCGTGGCCACTCTTGGAGCCGTGTGATGACTTCGTTCAATTCAGCTTGGGTTAGGGTGTATGTTAGAAGCGCCTGTGAGCAGCCGGGCCACGCCCGAGACGAGAGACACTAACGAGCACGCGGTGGGACCGCGAGGGAGAAGGATGCTCCTTCTGGCCCCCGCTCAACTCCTAGAGACATGCCGATAAAAGCGGCGGTGATGACTGCGCCCGAGGCACCGATTGAGATGTGGGACCTTCCGGATCCGGAGGTGGAGCAGGGTGGGGTCCTCCTGGAGACGATCGCCAGTGAGGTGTGCGGAACCGATGTGCACCTACATCATGGGCGCTTGTCCGGCGTGCCCTACCCGATCGTCCCCGGGCATGTGAGCGTGGGCAGGGTTCTGGAGGCACCGGGGATAGACACGGATGCGCTGGGTGCGCCTCTCGTTTCCGGCGACGTGGTCACCTTTCTGGACGTCCACGAAGTCTGTGGATCGTGCTATCACTGCCTCGTGGTGCGTCAGCCCAACCGCTGTCCCAGTCGGAAGGTCTACGGGATCACGTACAGCGCGAACGACGGACCCTTCGGCGGTTGGGCGGAGCGGATCTATCTGCAGCCGGGCGTCCGCGTCCTGAAGCTCCCCGACGGAACGGGTGCCGACGACGTCATCGGCGGAGGGTGCGGCCTCTTCACGGGTTTCGCCGCCATCGACCGGAGCGACCTCGCCATGGGCGACGTCGTGGTCGTGCAGGGCTGCGGGCCGGTGGGATTGTCCGCAGCAGCCTTCGCCAACCTGCGTGGGGCGAGCCGGGTCGTTCTCATCGGCGCTCCAGAGGCGCGCCTCGAGTTGGGAGGCATGTTGGGCGCCGATATGTGCCTGGACCTAGCGGCAACCACCGTGGAGGAACGTGTGGCTGCGATAAGGGACGCCACGGGGGGGCGCGGCGCAGACGTCGTCATCGAGGCTTCGGGAAACCCGCAGGCCGTGCCCGAGGGCCTGGAGGTGCTGCGCGACGGAGGCACCTATGTCGTGGCCGGACACTACACGGACGCGGGTGAGATCCCTCTCAACCCACACACCTCGATCAATCGGAAGCACGCCGTCATCAAGGGTCAGTGGGGCACGGACTTCCATCACCTCGTGGGGGCCCTACGCCTACTCGGCCGGCACAGCGAGCGACTGCCGTTCGCCTCCGTGATCGGGGGACGCTACACCCTGGAGGAGGCCGGTCAGGCTCTCGAGGATGTGGCTGCCTTGAGGGTGACCAAGGCGATCATCACTCCAGCCTAGGTGAGGTGCCCGGGGGTGAGGCGGCCGGGATCTACTCCGCGACCACCGGGGTGACGAAAATCTTGCCGGCGAGGTCGGACCCGATGACCTCGGTTCCCGGGGCGTTCGCCACGCACACGGTCAGGGGACCATCGTACTGAGAATGGTCGACCACGGTGAGCTGTGTGCCTGGCGTCAGGCCTAGCGCCTCCATATACCGCAACCGCTCCGGATCTTCGTCCTGGACCGCCCGTATCTCGACGGTGGCTCCAGAATCCACCTCGTCCAGCGTGGCGAAGTCGGATGCCTCGATTTCACCGGCTCGGGTGGGGATTGGAGCCCCATGCGGATCGTGGCTGGGATCCTCCAACACCGTTGCCATGCGGTCGATGAGTTCCTCAGAGGCGGCGTGCTCGAGCCGCTCGGCCTCCGCGTGAACGTCATCCCACGAGTAACCCAGCTGAACGTGAAGGTACGTCTCGAGAATGCGGTGTCGACGGATGATCCTCAGCGCTTCCCGAGCACCCGTCTCGGTGAGCCTGACGCCGCGATAGCGCGCATGCTCGACGTACCCTCCTTCGGCCAGGCGTTTCACCATGCCCGTGACGGATGCGGGCTGGACGTCCAGGGCTCCGGCGAGGGCGTTGGTCGATGCGGCCTCCCCTCGTTCGGTGAGGGAATAGACCGCCTTGAGGTAGTCCTCGACCGATCGACTGAGGGGTGTGGGAGAGCGGTCCTTCATGAGTAAACATGCGTGAAGCCCAAACGGGTGGAAAGCCCGGGGCGACCTGGGGCGAGGTGTTCCGCCGCGGGCGTGGCCGACTCCCACCGACGGTGTTGGCGCCGCCAATGCGATCGGCCTATGATGCCCTCATGAGCTACGAGACGACCACCAAGGGCATCCGCGTGTCGGTGCAACCGAGCTTCTCCTTGTCTCACTCCGAGCCCGAGGAGGGCAGGTTCGTCTTCACCTATCTGGTCGAGTTGGAGAACCAGGGTGATGTGCCGGCGACCCTCCTCTTTCGCCACTGGCACATACACGACGCCATGGGCGAGGACTCTGAAGTGGACGGAGAGGGCGTGGTGGGCGAGCAGCCCACGCTCAAGCCGGGCAAGTCACACGAGTACGAGAGCTTCTGCATCCTGCATTCGCCGGCCGGTTTCATGGAGGGGTACTACACCTTCGTGGGTCCGGATGGCCAGGAGTTCGACGTCCTCATTCCGCGATTCGACCTCGAGGCGCCCCTTACCGCCAGTGGACCCGACGACCCCGACTTGATGAACTGAGAATCAGGTCGGGCCGGATTCCTCGGAGATCAATTCCGATCGAGGATGCTCGGAGAACCAGAGGAACAGCAGGGGGGGCAGTAGAATCAGGAGTCCCGCCAAGCCCAGGGCCCGTCGGACCTCTCCCCACCGCACCTCCATGACCGGCCCGATTAGGACCAACGTGGCTCCGTTGGGGGTACGCGCGGCCGAGTAGAATCGCGTGCCGTCGTCGACCGCCAGCGTGCCCGACGATGTGAAATTCGGGGGTGGAGGGCGCAATTGGCGGAGCGCTTCGATCAGGTCGGGTTCATCTCGAGTCGTGGCCTCGACGACGCCCGCGCGGAGTCGTGCCGCTTCGAATCCGGTGATCGCGCCCGACGCCGAAGCAGAACTCAGCCGATCGACCTGTTTGACCAGGATGATGGCCCGACTCAACTGTTCGCGCATGCTTGTCGTGGCGCCTTGGCGGAAGTCTCGGTCGAAGGACAGCAGAATCGCCGAGCCCGCGATCACCGGCACCAACACGACCAGCGACCACTGGAGGGTCGAACGCTCTATCTGACCCCAGTCGGGCGCAGATGCATGACGCGGGTGATGAGTGGTCCAGGCGGCGAATCCGGACAACAACAAGACTACGATCAAGACCGTCACTGGGGCGGTCGTTCCGCTGGCCTGAATGCGAGTATCGTCCTCGGCCGTCGCCATCACCGCGACGTCGGAGGGACGACCCGGCACTGCCTGGAAGGCCCGGAGCGCGCCGGTGACCCCATCCGACTCGATGACCATTCCATCGGCCTGGCGCGCCAACGTCAGGAGCACCTCCGGGTGCAACACTTCGGGACTGAATGGAGGTTCGGTGGTCACCGTACGGGTTCCACGCAGGTAGAGGGCGAGCCGATACCCGGTGATGCTCGGGAGCACCTCGAGCACCGTCGGCCGAAATGGACCCGTGGCGATTCGCACCATGGACCCCTCTCCGTAAGCAACGGTGAGCTCCAGACTCTCCTCGGAGCTGCCCATGGCCAGCACGGTATCGCCTCGCAGAGCCGCTTCAACCTGTGGCGGATAGGGGGGGGTGGGCTCGACCGCGACGGCTTCCTTCAGTAAAGCGTCGCGCGTGGCGCCCATCTCCTGCAGGATGAGATCCGTCGCCGATGCCGCGACTCGCAGATCGGTCTCCTTCTGCCATCGCTGGAACGCGGAAGTCGTCGCCCACAGCCCCGCAAGGACGCCGATGGCTACGGGAACCAATACGGCGAACGAGTAGCGGGCCAGCGGCGTCACGGGCGCGTGATCCGTTGGCATAAGTGGTAGATGGAGCTACATTTAGCCGATTTCACGTCTATGGTCCACGGCTGGTCCGGAGAGTTCAAGTGTCCGATTCAGTAGTCGTCGATGCCAAGCGCATCCTCCTGCGCTACGGCGCCCCGATCAACATCTTGGACAAGGTCTCGGATGAAGATCGCATCACCCTGGCCAGAGCCATCGCGAAGACGAACCTGCCCGAGCGTGAGGGTCGTCTCAAAGAGCTCCTCGCGGAGGGTGGATACTCTGGGGAGGCAAAGTCCGACTGAGTCCTGACGCCCCCTCGACTCCAAGCCGGTGGACCCGTTCAGGTCCATCGGCCTTTTTCTTTGGGTCCGTTCCCGGATCCGACCTCCAGGGTGGCTAAGGGATCACCTTGGCTGCGGCGCCCTCGAAATCGCCAGCCTTCACGATCGTCATCTTACTCAGGTCCAGGTACCGACGCACTGCGGCGTTGACCTCCTGGGCCGTAACGGCCTGAAGCCGCTCCTCCAGTTCGGCGTCCCACGTCAGGTCCCGGTCGAAGTAGAGACCCTGCGTTAGGGCGCTTACCAGCGAGGGGTCTTGGGCCCGATTCAACTGGCGGGACTGGAGGTACCCCTGCTTCGCGATCTCCAGCTCCTCCTCGGCGAACCCGCCGTCCAGCACCTTCTGCATCTCCTCCTGGAACGCCGCCTCCAACGCCTCCGCGTTTTCAGGGGCGTAGATGGCGAAAGCGAGGAAAGAGCCCGACTCGTCGATGGGGTGACCGTTGATACCGCCGCCGACACCATAGCTGAGCCCATCTTCTTGGCGGATGCGCTTCGCCAGGCGCGAGTTCATCACCCCACCTCCGATCATGTATCCGCCCAACACGAGGGCCGGGTAATCGGGGTTGTCGTCGCGGAGGGCGAGATTCTGCCGGGCGACGAAGATGGCGTTCGCCTTGTCCGGGGTCTCGATCTGCAGATCGGCAGCCGGTGGGTCGACGAATTCCGTGGCGATGCGCACGGCCGCATGCGGGCTTTCCCAGTCGCCAAGAGCCGCTTCGATGACACCTCGCATTTCGGTTTCGTCGAAATCGCCGACAATCCCCAGCGTCCCCAGTTGGGGCCCGTAGAAGTCCTCGTAGAATACCCGAGCTTCATCGAGGGTAACGGCTTCCATGGCGTCGACGGCCTCGTCGACGGTCTGCGTGTAGCTCGGATGCCCCGCAGGCACCGGATTCATGTGCCTCCCGACCGCGATCTGTGCCAGCGCGTTGGGGTCGGAGCGCTGCTGCTCCAACCCGGCGAGACGCTGCTCCTTGAGCGTCTCGAACTCGTCCGTCGGAAAAGTGGGTGTGCGGATGATCTCCGCCATGAGTCGAATGACGTCGGCCAGATTCTCGCGTGTCGTCTGCACCTGACCGGAGGCCTGGCTCACACTGCCCGACACGGAGCCGGAGGCTTGCAGGCGATCGAGCTCGTCCTGAATCTGTTGACGCGTGTGGCCGCTCGATCCCCGCATCAGCATGGCGCCGGCCATGCTCCCGGCGGTCGCTCGACCAGCCAGAGCCTCCTCGTCACCGAGGATCACTCGGAAACGCGCTACGACGGTCTCTCCACGGGTCGACTTGGGGAGCAGCGCCACCTTGATCCCATTCGGCAACGTGTACCGGACGGTCCGGTTCTCGATGTTCGCTGGCGACGGATCGAACTCTTCACCCGCCGCGACCGCCTCCCGGCCCGTGTAGCCCTCGAGATCCGCGGCAATGTCCGGCAGATCGGGCACTTCAGCTCGGTCGGGATCCTCGGTCGGGTAGAAGAGGCCGACGGTTCGGTTGTCGGGCTTGAGGTACTCGGCGGCGACCCGCTGCACGTCGGCCGCCACCACCGCCTCGATCCGGTCCCGGTGCACGAAGAAGAGCCGCCAGTCACCCATGGCGGCCCATTCACTCAGCTGCAGGGCAATCCGCTCCGGATTGTTGAACACTTGCTCGACGCTCTTTAGGAGCGCCGTTCTGGCGCGCTCGATCTCCTCGCCGGTGATGGGGCTGCGAAGGACACCTTCCAGAGACTCCTCCATCGCCGTCCAGGTGGCCTGGAGGTCGTCTTCGGGACGAACCTGAGCGAATGTGAGCAACGGACCCGCCTCGCGGAGTTGATAGGCGAAGGCGCCGGTAGACGCGGCGAGCCCGGGTTCTACCAGGGACTTGTAGAGACGTCCGGAAGGCTGGTCGCCCAGCACCTGCGCCAGGATGTCTACGGCCGCATAGTCGGGATGCGAGCCCGGAGGGACGTGATAGGACATCATCACGACCTGGACGTCGCCGACGCGCCGGAGGGTCACCATGCGCTCCCCGTCCTGCACAGGCTCACGAGTGTAGGTGTCCCAGAGTGTGTTGGCCCCGGATCGGTCGGGACGGGGGATCTGCCCGAATGTCTCTACGATGAGCTCGATGGCGTGATCATCGTCGAATTTTCCCGAGACGATCAGCAAGGCGTTGTCCGGTTGGTAGTACTTCCTGTAAAAGGCCTGAAGCCGATCAATGGGCACGTTCTCCACGTCGGAGCGAGCTCCGATAATCGACTTCCCGTAGTTGTGCCAGAGGTAGGCGGTCGAAAGCGTGCGCTCCATGAGAATGCGGAAGGGGCTGTTCTCTCCGGACTCCATCTCATTGCGGACCACCGTCATCTCTGAGTCGAGGTCGTCCGCGCTGATGAACGAGTTGACCATGCGATCGGACTCGAGATCGAGGGCCCACTCGAGGTTGTCCTCGCTAGCCGGAAAGGTCTCGAAGTAGTTGGTGCGGTCGAAAGACGTCGTGCCGTTGGGGCGCGCCCCCCGCTCCGTCAGCTCCTTCGTGATGTCCGGGTGGTCCGGGGTCCCCTGGAAGACGAGATGCTCCAGCAGGTGCGCCATTCCCGTCTCGCCATAGGCTTCGTGCCGTGATCCCACGCTGTACGTGACGTTGACCGTAGCGGTCGGCTTGCTTGCGTCGGGGAAGAGAAGGAAGCGTAGCCCGTTGTCCAGCCGGTACTCCACGATGCCTTCCACCTCTCCTACACGGGTGACCTCCTGGCTCCACAGCGGGCTCCACACCGGGCCGGCCATCATGAGGGCAAGGACGGTGAAGCTGGCTAGCGACTTCGGGAGAAGCCTGTCAAGGGACTTTGCTAGCGACTTCGGTAGGGACCGTGCTAGGGCCCAGCGGGTTGGCGAAGACATGGCTCTTCCTTCTCTATGAGTGCCCATCGGGGCACCAGGAGTATCAAGGCGGCGGGTCCGCTGAGGGGGAGCGGCTCCGTCAGCCCGTGTTCACGTTCACTTCGAGTGTGCGAAGACGGTTGAGCGTTGCGGCGAACTCCAAAGGCCGAAACTCAGCCAGTTCACCGGTCCGCCGCTCGTCCAGACCGTCCAGACCCTCGCTCTCAATGATACGCGCAATCAGGTCCGCAATCTCACCCACTGAGCGTTGCCCGTCCATGAAACTCTCACGGGCCAGCACGAGTGCCCTTCCGATGGCCCTCGTCTGAGCTCGCGAAACCAACTGTGATAAGGCCGAGAGATCGATCACCTGCCGTCCGAACACGAGTGTCTCCCTATCACGGACCTTGAGGTCCACCTCACGCCTCCCCCTGCTCGGATCCACGGAGTGCGGGACCGGGGCCCGAGGGCGGATCGGACCCATCTCGTCCGGCGTTTCCGGGTGACGGCCGGTAGGGAGATCTTCGGCGACCTTGTTGGCTTCCTCGGTCACGTCATGTGGTCGGAACTCCCTCATGGCCACCACGGTGTCGGCTACGTCGAGATAGTCCCCACTTCCGCCGAGTACGATCACCGAGCTTACGCCTCTCTCCACCCACAGCGTCCTTACTCGGTCGACGAAGGGGGTGATGGGCTCCCCTGCCTTGGGACGAGAGCCTGCATGCGGCGATCGCGGATCATGAAATTTGTGGCTGCCGTGTCTTCGTCGATGAGCAGGGTCGTTGCGCCGACCTCCAACGCCTCCATGATCGAGGCGGCCTGGCTGGTAGATCCGGAGGCGTTCGGCGTGGAGAACACTTTGGTGTCCTGGCCCTGCGGCAGGCCGTCGATGAACGGAGAGATATCTACGCCGGAGACGGAGCGCCCGTCTTCGGCCTGGACCTTGATGGCGGCCGCGTCGGACACGGCGAATTCACGGCCGTCTCCCGGACAGTGATTGTAGACACCGGCCTCGAGGGCTCTGAGCAGCGTGCACTTCCCGTGATAGCCGCCGCCCACGATGAGGCCTACACCGCGGGGAAGTGCCATGCCGGTCAGGGAACCGATGTTGGGCAGTTCGACGCTGGCTGAGAGGCTCGACGGTGCGGTGAACGGCACGACCCCGTCCCCGGATAGCGGCCGGTCGTCAATGCCGCTCCTGCGCGGGAGGGAGGAACCGTTGGCCACGAAGGCGACCCAGCCGTGTTCGCTCAGGGAATCGCGTAGTGTGTCGGCATCTTCGTTGGTGAGGGCGTGCCTCAGCACCTCGTCGGATCCGACCGCCGTCTCCAGCAGACTGTCGTTTACTACGGCGGGCACGTCTTCGGTGAGGAGCGCCACGGCCTCCTCGGCCAGCACACGGCGGCCGGCGGCCGGGAGGCCGACGGTGAAACGTGCCTCCACGCCGCCGTCTTCGGCCACGATAGCGGCGGTGTGAGCCACGACCTCTTGGCCGGGGGTCTCGATTTCGATCGCTCCGCTCTTGCCGATACCCCGGGGCTTCATCGTGGCGACCGCGGTCTGGTGGAAGCGCCGGGCCAACAGACTCGCCACGCCGCGGCGCCGGGAGGCGTTGCTACACGCGCAAGGTGCGAGACGGGTGGTGTCTGGGGGCAGTAGAGCTCGGACCCTGCTCGGCGTGGCGAAGGGATCCCCTTGCACGTGATCGACGTGGAGCACGAAGCCGGGGAACGCCCAGACGCCACGAAGGGCCTTGTACGCCTTGTATCCTCTTCCGTCGATCTCTCGTAGCAGATCGACCAGGTTCTCCATTGTGCTCATGGAACCCAGTCGGACACCCGTCGGACGCGGCAGTTCCTCGGCGCCGTCACCGGACACCGTCTCGGACGCGGGCACCATGCGGAACCTTTCCCGACTCACCGTGATTCTCTACGAGTGGCCGCACGCGTAAAGCGTGGGCCCGCGCGAATGGACTCTTTTTTGGGGATATGAATGGGCTCCGACCTGCCTCACACGACGTTGGCCCGTGCCGCGCGTTCCTTGTTGGCGGCTGCCGTCGTCGCGGCCGTGGTTCTTCCGAACGCGGTGGCGGGCCAATGGGTCGAGGCGCCTGGAAAGGGGTGGGTCAGCGCGGAGGTCTACCACCAGGACACTACGGACCGCTATGACCTGGAGGGCGTGAAGGGCCCCATCCCCTTCGACGGGCACGCGAAGTCCACCGCCTTCTTCGTTACGGGGGCCGTGGGCTTGATTCCCAACTGGGACCTGTGGGCCCGAGGCTCCGTCAACCGCCTGTCGTTCTCCGACGCCGGTGCTGACCGTTCCGAGGACGGGCTCGGCGACGTCAACGTCTGGCTGAGGGTGGCGCCGCTCAAGTACGCAGGAGTGGACTTTCCGTTCGCCATCCGAAGTGGCGTGAAGCTGCCCGTCGGAAGCTCTCCCGTGGACGCCGAGATCATCCCGCTCAGCGAGGGACAGACCGATTGGGAGATCATGGTCGAGATCGGGCACTCGTTTTGGCCCCGCTCCCTCTACGTGAACGGATGGGTGGGCTATCGGTATCGCCAGCTCAATGAAGAGGCGGCGATCGACCCCGGAGAGGAGATCTTCTTCTTGGCGCAGGTGGGTGGAGCCGTCGGGAAGTTCCAGTACAAGCTCGTCGCCGAAGGGTGGGACTCCGATGCCCCGGTCCAGGAGGGGCTCACGATCGAGTCCAGCCAACGCCAGTACCTTCAACTGACGCCGTCTCTCTGGTACGAGACTCCGTTGGGAGGGTTCGAGGTGGGTTGGAGGGTGCCCTTGGACGGTCGCAATCTGCCAGCTGGTGGGGCTCTGGTACTCGGGTACTTCACTCGGTTCGGGGGCTGATCGGGCGCGCTCGTCGGGGCCCTGGTGCGAGGCGCTGGTTCGGGGGGTTCGTCGGGGGGTTCGTCGGGGGCCCTTGTTGCCGGCCCCTGAGCCCAGGACCATCTTGCCCTACCCACCGCATCGCCACCCCTGAACGAAGGCCTGATCGTGACAGGTTTGCCCCGGCTCCCATGGGGGACCATGGCGGTCCTCGCACTCCTGCTGTCGTGCGTTCCGGTGCTCCTTGCCGGCCAGGAGCAGTACGACGTGCTCATCCGGAACGGACGCGTGCTCGACGGCTCGGGCAACCCGTGGTACCTGGGTGACGTAGCGATCCGGGGTGAGCGGATCGCGGCGGTTGGAGACCTCTCTGATGCGTCTGCCCGGCGCGAAGTCGACGCCACCGGTTTGTACGTGGCTCCGGGCTTCATCGACTCCCATTCCCATGCGGGCCCTGGATTGGCTACGGCCGACTTGAGCCATGGTGAGCCGCTCCTGGCCCAAGGCCTTACGACGGTGATGGTGAACCCCGACGGCGGTGGTCCGGTGGACCTCGCACGGCAGCGCACCCAGCTCCTCGAGCACGGGATGGGCGTGAACGTGGCTCAGTTCGTACCCCACGGCTCCATACGCCGAGAGATCGTCGGTTCTGGTGACCGGGCGCCGAACGATGCGGAGATGGACCAGATGAGGGGTGCGGTTCGACAGGGGATGGAGGCGGGTGCCTTCGGTCTGTCGTCAGGCACGTTCTATGCGCCCGGGAGCTACTCCGAACCTGAGGAGATCGTCGAGTTGGCCCGGGTCGTCGCCGAGTTCGGGGGCGCGTACACGAGCCATATCAGGGACGAGTCGAGCTACACCGTGGGCGTGATCGAGGCGGTGGAGGAGGTAATCGACGTGGCACGCCAGGCGGGAGTTCCCGGGGTGATCACCCGCATCAAGGCATTGGGTCCCACGGTGTGGGGCTATGGACACGCCATCGTTCGACGAATCGACGCGGCCCGTGAGGAAGGGGTCGACGTATACAGCGATCAGTATCCATATGGGGCTTCGTCGACGGGTCTCGGGGCGGCTCTGTTACCGCGATGGGCCGAGGCGGGAGGAGCGGATTCTCTCAATGCCCGGCTCAATCGACCGGAGACGTTCGCCAGGATCCGCGAAGAGATGGTAGAGAACCTGGCTCGCCGGGGTGGAGCGGATCGGATCCAGTTCCGCCGGGCCGTGTTCGACGAGTCCTTGGAAGGACGGCTGCTGTCCGATGTCGCGGCCGAGCGAGGAGAGGACCCCGTGGATGCCGCTGCGAGACTCCTGCGTCAGGGGAGCGTGTCGATCATCTCGTACAACATGCACGAAGACGACGTCCGCACGCTCATGGTGCAGCCATGGAACATGACGTCGTCCGATGGTGGATTGGCGACGATGGGCGAAGGAGTGCCGCATCCCAGGAGCTACGGTGTGTTTTCTCGAAAGATCCGGTACTACGTAGTGGAGGAGGGCGTTGTCGATCTCGCCGCCGCCGTCCGGAGCATGACCTCGCTTCCGGCTCAGGTCTTCGGGATGCCGGATCGTGGTATGATTCGGGAGGGCGCCTATGCCGACATCGTGGTCTTCGACCTTGCCCGGGTGAACGATCCGGCCACATACACCGAGCCCCACCAGATAGCCGAGGGCATGGTGGAGGTCTTCGTAAACGGAGAGGCGGCTCTGTCACGCGGGGAGTTGACGGGTCTACTGTCCGGACGGGTCGTACGGCGGCGCCCGTAGTCTATCGGTGGGGCTCGGTTCCTAGTCCCCCGAAGCCTTCCATTGAAAGCCGGGGGCATCCTTGGCGACGAGCCACGCAAGATACCAGGGTCGCCGCGATGCGGGCCGGAGCTGACCCTCGTCATCCGAGGCCTTCGGAGCCGATCCCCACTGGAAGCCGGCCGGCTCGCTATGCTCAGGTGTGCGGAAGTGGAAGCCCGACGGATGGTCGGGAGGCTCAGGACGACGACGCTCAGTCCCTCGTCGGTCGGCCTTCGCTCGTTCATCCGGACCCCACTCGAACCCGGAGGGATGGACGGGAGGCTTACCCGAGGTCTCGGTCGGCTCGTTCTCGTCTTTCCAGTAGAAGACCGGGACGCCCTGAAGATTCGGATGGCCCCATCGGAAGCCGGACTCGTGGTCGGCCGGGGGATCGAGAATGCCCAACTCGGGGCCCTTCCTGCCCGGGCCCTCCCATGCACAACGGGAGCACCAACGCCACTGTATCCACCGTGACAGAGCGCGCAGTCCTCTCCGGAGGACGACAGGGCTCGTCGAGCCCCCGCACCGGGGACACATCCGCCCACGCGGCAGCACGAGGTACGCCACGGACGTCGTCACGACGAGGAGCATCACTAGGAGTCCGACCACGGCGATGAGTGCGAGCACGGATTGGTCTCTTCAGGGGAGCAGTTCTTGACGCTACGACAACGATACAAGCATCACCGAGCATGAGTCCAGAACAATTTCTGGAGCCGCCTTGGAGGACAATCAATGGGTCACATCCGACGCTTTATGGCACGCCACTACCGGCACTTCAACGCTCGGGAGACGCACGCCGCGGCCTTG
Source organism: Longimicrobiales bacterium (assembly GCA_965249725.1). Classification (GTDB taxonomy): domain Bacteria; phylum Gemmatimonadota; class Gemmatimonadetes; order Longimicrobiales; family Gaopeijiaceae; genus CBDDCX01. The sequence goes on along the minus strand of CBDFMQ010000002.1, from coordinate 2,788,875 downwards.
GCTTATGACGCCCATGTGGCGGCCGGTGGAAGAATGCTGGTGGCGCTGGCCGGTGCCATGTCGACGGGTGAGTTGGGAGTCAGCCTCGCCCGCATGATCCGAGAGGGAAAGGTCCACGCGGTCTCGTGTACGGGCGCCAACCTCGAAGAGGACGTCTTCAATCTCCTCGCTCACGACGACTACGAGATCATTCCCGATTGGCGGGCTCTGAGTGCTGAGGCCGAGGCGGATCTCTACCGCAGGGGAATGAATCGCGTGACGGACACGTGCATCCCCGAAGACGTCATGCGCCACGTGGAGGGCCGGCTCGCCGAGAGGTGGCGGCAGGCCTGTGAGTGCGGAGAGCGCAGGCTCCCGTCTGAGTTCCTCTTCGAGATTCTGCGGGACGGTGCCCTCGAGGAGCACTACCAGATCGATCCCGAGGATTCGTGGGTCCTCGCGGCCATGGAGGCGGAGATTCCGGTCTACGCCCCGGGTTGGGAAGACTCGACCACCGGCAACATCTTCGCGGCCAACGTCATGACGGGCGTGGTCCCCCACCACCAGTGCGTGAAGTCGGGAACCGAGCAGTTTCAGCAGCTCATGGAGTGGTACCTCGCCCACAAAGGGGCAGAGGGGGGACCTTCGGTCGGTTTCTTCCAGATCGGAGGAGGCATCGCCGGGGACTTCGCGATCTGTGCGGTGCCCTGCATTCTCCAGGACCTGAAGCTGGAGACACCCTTCTGGGGATACTACGCGCAGATTACCGATGCGCCGGCCTCATACGGTGGCTATTCCGGGGCTCCCCCGAACGAGAAGATCACGTGGGGGAAGCTGGATGCCGACACACCCCGCTTCCACATCCAGTCCGACGCCTCCATCGTAGCCCCCCTCATCTTCTCTCACGTGTTGGGAGACTGATCTCGAGAGGTCTTTCCGTTACCTTTTCTGGCTGACGATCGACCGCTTTCAGGCGGTCGGTCCCACCGATCGGAAACCTCACCGGCGCCCGAGAGAATCGAGCTCCTCCATCGAGCGCCTCCCCAGAGTCGGCAGATGAACATCAGGAACGTCGCCATCATCGCCCACGTGGATCACGGCAAGACCACGCTGGTGGATCAGATGCTGCGCCAGGCGGGCGTATTCAGTGACCACCAGACCGTCCAGGAGCGCGTGATGGACTCCAATCCTCTGGAGCGGGAGCGGGGCATCACGATTCTGGCCAAGAACACTTCGGTGCGCTGGGGAGACATGAAGCTCAACATCGTCGACACTCCCGGCCATGCCGACTTCGGTGGGGAGGTCGAGCGGGTGCTGCGCATGGTGGACGGCGTGCTTCTACTCGTCGATGCGGCCGAAGGGCCCATGCCGCAAACGAGGTTCGTCACTCGAAAGGCCCTCGAGTTGGGCCTGCAGCCCATCGTCTTGATCAACAAGGTGGATCGCTCCGACGCCCGCGCGGAAGAGGTGCACGACGAGGTACTGGAGCTGTTCATGAGCCTGGAGGCGTCCGACCCTCAGCTCGATGCCCCCTTCCTTTATGCGGCAGGCCGGGACGGATGGGCGAGCCCGGACCCGGAGGCCTCGGGTGGTGACCTGAGTCCCTTGTTCGAGACGATTACGGAGCGCATCCCGGCTCCGCTGGTCGACCCCGACGGTCCCTTCCAGATGCTGATCTCCACCTTGGACTACTCGAGCTACGTCGGGCGCATCGGCATCGGAAAGGTGGAGCGCGGAAAAGTGCGCGTCGGCGACGCGGTAACGCTCCTGCCTCTCGGAGAGCCGGGCGAGGTGTCGGCCGAGGATGCGCTGCCGGGCAAAGTCGCTCAGCTCTACGGATTCGAGGGCCTGGATCGGGCCGAGATCGAGGAAGCGACGGCCGGTGAGATCGTTGCGGTGGCGGGTCTCGAAGGTGTGGAGATCGGCACCACGCTTACCCATCCCGAGACGCGGGAGCGCCTCCACGGAATCGCTGTGGAAGAGCCGACCCTCTCGGTCGACTTCACGGTGAACAACTCACCCTTTGCGGGACGGGTAGGGAAGTTCGTCACGACACGACAGGTCCGGGACCGACTCATCAAGGAGTTGGAGCGGAATGTGGCGCTCCGCGTGGAGGACACCGAAGTGCCGGACACGTTCACCGTGTCGGGTCGGGGCGAACTTCACCTGGGCATCCTCATGGAGACCATGCGCCGTGAGGGGTTTGAGTTTCAGGTTTCCCGGCCACGGGTCATCGAGAAGCAGGGACCCGAAGGCCGCCTGGAGCCGTTCGAGGAGGCGGTCATCGAAATCCCCGAGGAGTTCATCGGGCCTATCATGGAGAAGATGGGGCCGCGCCGGGGCGAGATGATCGAGATGAAGCCGACCGACCGTGGACCGGTCCGGCTGCGTTTTCGTGTGCCGGCCAGGGGGCTCTTCGGCTATCGGTCCGAGTTTCTCACGGACACACGGGGAGAGGGCACGCTCCACCATCGGTTCCTCGAGTACGGCCCCCACGCGGGATCCCTGACAGGCCGCAAGCGCGGGGTGCTGGTGGCGGACCGCGAAGGGACCTCGGTGGGGTTCGCGCTCTTCAACCTCCAGGAGCGGGCCACCATGTTCCTCGGGCCCGGCGAGGTCGTGTACAGCGGCATGATCGTGGGCGAGCACGTGCATCCGGGCGACCTGGACGTGAACGTCTGCAAGGGGAAGAAGCTCACCAACATGCGGACCACGTCCTCGGACGAGCATATCCGGCTCGAGACGCCGCGGGAGCTCACCCTGGAACTGGCGTTGGAGTTCATCGACGACGACGAGCTCATCGAGATCACCCCGGACAACATCCGTCTGCGGAAGCGGCACCTGGACATCCATGCCCGCAAGAAGGCAGCTCGCAACAAGGCGTGATCAGAGATCTGTGTTGGCGACCAACATGAGAGAGCGTTACTTCGCCGCTGGGGACTTCCGGTCCTACTTGGATTCGGTGGTGAAGAACAGGGAGCTCTGGCACGCCATCTATGAGCGGGCGTCTATCTCGCCGGAGATATTGGAGGAGGCCCGCCGGATTCCCGGAGCGTGGCACCTGTTGGCCCTCTCCGAGGACTGGTGCGGCGATGCGGTCAACCTGCTGCCCGTCTTGGCTCGTCTTACGGAAGAGGTCTCGGGTCTCGACCTTCGGGTTCTCTCTCGCGACGAAAACCCCGACCTGATGGACGCTCATCTGACGGGCGGCCGGAGCCGATCGATCCCGGTGGTGTTGCTGCTGGACGACGACTTCGTCGAGCAGGGGTGGTGGGGTCCCAGGCCAGGCCCTTTGCAGGAGTGGTTCGTAGGGGAAGGGCTCTCGATGCCTTCGGCCGAGCGCTACAAGCAGGTTCGGCGCTACTATGCCAAGGACCGTGGACAGACCATGCTCAGAGAGATCTTCGATCTGATGGAGCCAGCCGCTTGAGGGCCGATGCTCACCTTCCCTAAAGACCTCGTTCCGGCGAACACACACCCGCTGAATGTCGGTGTCGACCCGGTCGAGGAGGCCTCCGTCGTCCGCCCTCCGCTGTACGAGGTCTACATGCGGATGGCCGAGGAGCTTGCCAAGCGCAGTACGTGTGCGAGGCTCCAGGTCGGTACAGTGATTACCGACGAGCACCTCGAGCATGTGGTGGCCATCGGATACAACGGAAACGCTCGGGGATTCCCGAATCGCTGCGACAGCCCTACGCCGGGAAGCTGCGGCTGCATCCATTCCGAGCAGAACGCCCTGGTCAAGTCCCCGGGTGCCCTGAGGGGCAAGGTCGCCTTCGTGACGGCCAGCCCATGCTCTGCCTGCGCCAAGCTCATGATCCAGGCCAATGTCGCCTACGTGTTCTACCGACAGGCCTACCGCGATCCTGCGGGCCTGGAGGTCTTGGCGCGTGGTGGAGTCACCGCGGTCGAGTACATCCGGTGGGAGCAGTCGTGGCGTTGAACTCGCGGGTCTTTCCAGCGTCACTGCAGGCGTTATCTTGCGCCGGTCCAACTCGGCGGGACGGCTACGGACCGGACCCGCGCCCCGCCCGGCAACACCGTGCTCGAGTCACGTTGTGAGGAGACAAAAAGTGGAGCCGCCGCCCCCGGAGGACGTCCCACCTTTCGGCCGGTTTTTTCTGCCCGGCCCCACCGAAGTGCATCCCGACGTGCTCCAGGCTCAGGTGCGACCCGTTGTCGGCCACCGCGGGCCCGCGATCAAGAAACTCATGGGTGATCTGCAGACCGGCCTCAAGGACGTGTTCTGCACCACCAGTCCCGTGCTGATTTCAACGTCGTCGGCGACCGGACTCATGGAGGCTTCGCTTCGGAACGGAGCCCGGTCCCGAGTACTGAACCTCGTGAACGGGGCGTTCAGTGAGCGGTACGGGGATATCGCTGGTGCGTGCGGATTCGAGGTCGACACGCTCAAGGTCGAGTGGGGCCAAACCATCTCGCCTGATGCAGTTCGGGAGCGACTGACCAATGGCGACTACGATGCGGTCACGGTCGTCCACTCGGAGACGTCGACCGGTGCCTTGAATCCCCTTCGTCAGATCTCCGAGGCCGTTCGCGAAAGCGACGATGTGATGCTCCTCGTGGACTCGGTGACCGGGGTGGGAGGGGTGGAGGTCCAGACCGACGATTGGCAACTGGACTTCGTGCTGACGGGATCGCAGAAGGCGCTGGCTCTGCCGCCTGGATTGGCCTTCGGGGTAGCCTCGGAGAGGCTCATGGACCGCTCGCACGTGGCTTCCAGCAAAGGCGTCTACTTCGATCTGCAGCTCTTCGCGAAGCAGCTCGACAATCTCCAGACGCCCAACACACCTGCGGTGTCTCTCTTCTACGCGTTGGCAGAGCAGCTCCGGCGTATCGGCGCGGAGGGAATGGTAAGTCGATGGGCGCGCCACCGTACCATGGCCGAGCGGTGTGCACAGTGGGTGAACACCATGCGAGACGAGCACGGCGTCGCTCTTTCCGTCCTCGCGGCCGAGGGCGAGCGTTCGCCTACGGTGACGTGCATAGCGCTCCCCGACGGCGTTGAGGGCCCCTTCGTGGTTTCCGCCATGAAGGAGCGTGGTTTCGTCATCGGTGGTGGATACGGGAAGCTCAAGAGCACCACTTTCAGGATCGGACACATGGGCGATCATACGCTGGCGGAACTCGAGGCCGTGTTAGGGGCGCTCGAAGAGGTACTCACATGAGAGACAAGCTGGTGGTGGTCGCGGCCGACAAGATCTCCGCTTCCGGGCTCGCGCCCCTGACGGGGGACGACCGTTTTGAAGTCGTGCTGGCGAACGGGTGGGAGACCGAGCAACTGCACGAGGCCATGGCACGTGCGCACGGCCTGATCGTGCGGAGTGTCACCAAGGTTACGCGTGAGCTCTTGCAGGCGTCGCCCAACTTGCGGGTCGTGGGCCGGGCCGGCGTCGGTGTGGATAACATCGATCTCGAGGTGGCTACCGAGCAGGGCATCCCCGTCATCAACGCGCCCGAGGGCAACACAGTGTCTGCGGCCGAGCTGGTCATGGCGCTCATGTTGGCGGTGGCTCGCAAGGTGGCCCCGGCCGACCACTCCGTACGGAGTGGCGAGTGGGCCCGCTCGCGCTTCGGGGGCATGGAGCTTCGAGGCAAGACGCTCGCGCTCGTGGGAGCGGGTCGCATCGGCGCCGAGGTCGCCAATCGGGCTCAGGCGTTCGGCATGCGGACCATCGCTCACGATCCCTATCTCACGGAGGAGCGGGCCCTGGAGCTCGAAGTCGAGCGAGTCGGGCTCGCCGAGGCGCTGTCACAGGCCGATGTGGTGTCCCTCCACGTGCCCCTGACACCGGCCACTGAGGGGATGATCGGCCTAAGGGAACTGCAGTCCATGAAGCCCACGGCCATTCTGATCAACGCAGCCCGAGGTGGAGTGGTGGATGAGGACGCGCTCGTGGAGGCCCTCGAGGCTGAGGAGATCGCCGGCGCAGCGCTCGACGTCTACGACGTAGAGCCTCTTCCCGAGGGTAGCCCTCTGCGGGGCGCCCCGAACCTCGTGTTGACACCGCATCTAGGAGCCTCCACGGCGGAGGCGCAGGAGTTGGTGGCGTCCGAGATTGCCAAGGGGGTCCGCGCGGCGCTCCTCGAGGGCGATCTGTCCCGGGCGCTCAACGCGCCCGCGATCGGGGGCGAGGACCTCAAGGTGCTCCGGCCACTTCTCGACCTCGCTCGGAAGATCGGGCGGCTTGCGGCCATTCTTGGTTGGGGAGGCATGCGCCGGGTCGACATCAAACTGGCGGCCGAGACGGATGAGATTCTTCATCCGCTGTCAGCGGCAGTGATGACCGGGCTTCTAACGCCCGTCGTGGGACGGCGGAACGTCAACTTCGTCAACGCGCTCCACTTGGCCGAGTCGAGGAACATCGCGGTCGGGACCAAGCTCGTTGAAGCGCGTCCTGACTACTCGGAGTATCTGGAGATCGTGCTCGAGACGGAGCGGGACCAGGTCAGGGTCTGCGGTGCCCTGCTCGGAGATCAGCTCCACCCGCGTATCGTCCAGATCGACGGATTCGCGTTGAGTGTGAAGCCCGAGGGGTGCCTGGTCGTGCTCCGCAACAAAGACGTTCCAGGCGTCATCGGGAAGGTCGGCACTCTCCTCGGTACCCACGGACTGAACATTGCCGAGTACATGCAGGCCCGTCAGGACGAGGGCGGTGAGGCCATGGCGGCTGTCACCGTGGACGGCAATGTCGGATCGAGCATCCTCGCGGCTCTGCGCGAAGAAGACGAGATCTACGACGCCCGGGCGGTGTTCCTGGGCGACTGAGTCAGGACCGAGTAGGACCGAGTAGGACCGAGGTAGGACCGATATAGGCGTGCCGTCAGGGACGGATCACGTTGTACTCCCTCAGCACCCGCACTACCTCGTCCACATCGATCGCGTCGACCGTGCGTCCCATCCCCGACACCGTCGTCGCCTTGAGGAGCGAGTTGTAGATCGCTTCTTGCGTGGCTTCTGCAGCCCCCTCGAACAGGGCCGAGATCCGATCGTTGGTCACTTCGACCGACTCCGTCCAGTCCTCACCGGGTTGGCGACGAACTCCTTCGGCCGTTGAAAACGCGATGACGTAGTCGCCTGATCCGTTCCCCGCGAACGACCCGGTGCGGGCCAGACCCATGATGGCTCGCTTGGCGAGTCGCTCCAGCTTGAGGGGAGAGAGGGGGGCATCGGTCGCCACGACCATCATGATGGATCCTTGGCCTTCGTCCTCGTCGGTCCACTCGCTCTCACCGCCGGCATCGGCTCCCTGGTCCTCGGCATCACCCTCGATGGCGTTTCGGAAGGAATACCGCCCGAGCTCCTGCCCGATCGGGGCTCCGGCCATGGTGAGGATGCCTCCGAAGTTCGACTGGACCAGCACTCCCACGGTGAAGCCGCCCAGGCTCTCCGGGAGGAGACGACTGCTCGTTCCGATCCCGCCCTTCCATCCAAATGCGCGCGTACCTCGACCGGCCCCGACAGAACCCTCCTCGACCGGACCGCTGCTGGCGGACTCGATCGCCTCGCGGACGTGGGCCGGCGCGATGGGGCGGTTCCGAATGTCGTTGAGCCCTCCGTCATTGGTCTCGCCCACCACCGCATTCAACGACCCCACGCGTTCCATGCCCGGCTGCTCGAGCGCCCATTCCACCATCGCGTCGGCGGCCTTCCACACACAGAGCGTGCAGGTCAGTAGAACCGGCGTCTCGAGCTCACCCAACTCCCGGACCTGAGTCACTCCCAGGAGCTTGCCAAACCCGTTCCCCACGTACATGGCCGCCGGCACTCGATCGTGGTACAGACTGCCACCGTGGGGCAGGATGGCAGTGACTCCCGTGTTGACGCGATCCCCTTCGGTCACCGTCACCTGACCCACCAGGACGCCCTCTACGTCGGTGATGGCGTTCAGCGGTCCCGGCGCGAGGACGCCCACCGTCATGCCGAGATCGCGGGCCCGGGGTCGGTCCTGGCTTTCGGCGTCAGGCGCCAGAGCGAGGAGGGAAAGCGCGACGAAGAAGAGTGCTCTGTGTGTGATCATGACTGCGCTCCATGTCCTGATTGTCAGATGCGGACGGTGTCTATCAGAAGCAGGGTCAGAAGCGCCGGCTGATAGATCAGAGACCAGAGAAAGACTTTGCGAGCCCGGGTACGTGACATCTCGACGGCCGCTGCCACGGAAAAACCCAACGTGATCAGTCCCAGGACGACGGCTCCGGCCAGGTAGATCCATCCGGTCATCCCCAGGAAAGTAGGCAGTGCGCTGATCATGAGGAGAGAGACCGAGTGGTACACCATGTGCTTGCCGATACGAACCCCCTTGGGATCCGTGGGAGGGCTGAGGAAGAAGCCTACCCGGGCATAGTCCTCACGTAAGAGCCAAGCCAGACCCAACACGTGCGGGAGTTGCCACAGGAACGCGATGCAGAAGAGCACGACGCCCCCGAACTCCACGGTGCCGGTGGCCGCGCTCCAACCGATCAGAGTCGGGAAGGCTCCCGGCACGGCGCCCACGAGGGTGGCCAGGTAGGAGCGCGTCTTGAGTGGCGTGTAGGCCAGGATGTACGCTGCCGCCGAGGCGGCCGTGAGCACGGACGGGAGCCATCCCACCGTCAGGCCCAAGTAGATCAGGCCCACCAGCAGCAGCCCCCAACCGAAGGCCAACGCCTCGAGGGGTGCGAGTCGGCCCGAGGGAAGTGGACGCGTCTGCGTACGCTTCATGATCCCGTCCACCTCGCGCTCGACGTACTGGTTCAGCGCCAGAGCCCCGGCGGTCCCGAGAGCGACCCCTACCAGCGTGTGGGTCACGGGAAGGAACTCGGCCTGACCTCGGGCGGCGACGTAGTAGCTCACGCCGGCGGTGATCATCACGTAACCGGCAATGCCGGGCTTCGTGAGTTCATAGAGTGCCCGGGCCTTGCTCGAGGCCGGCTGCGCACCTGAAGCCTCCGGCCCACCCGAACCCGGCTGTCCACCTGGGGCCGCTGCCGTCGGCTCTTCGATCTCCTCGTTGATCTCCTCGGTCACGAGAGGCTCTGAGTCGGGTTGTATACCCACGGGTTCAGCGCCTCAGCCCAGCGAATCCAGAGTGTCATGCATGGACATGGCGAGGCCGGTAAAGGCGGGCACGTCGAAGAGGGTGTACGACGACGATTCGCTGAGGCGCAACGCCATGAGCAGATCGACGAAGCGCCCCGGATGATCCGCCTCGAACGCCACCACGAATTCCTGATCGTCCAGTCCGTAGGAATAGGTGGTGTTGAGCTTCACGTCGGGCCACTGATGACCGATCCGAATGTGTTCGTCCATCATCCGCTGACGATCTTCGTGCGAGAGCTTGTACCACTCCCGAGTCTTCGCCATCGGATAGACGAACAGGTACTTGGACCCCTGGGGGTTGAGGGCGACACGGGAGCGGTCGACCACGTCCATGCCGCCGTAGGCAGCGATGTACTCGTCCTCGTAACGGTTCAAATAGATGGACCGCTTGGTCATCGCGAAATACGAGTGGGAGAGCGACAGGTATCCTGCGAGGGCGGTGTGGTTGATGGCCGCTGCCAGCTCGTGGAGCCGGTCTAGTTCACGCCCGGCCTGCCACAGAATGAAGTCGGCATCACCCCGAGTCCCGACCAAGCCGTACGAGTAGATCATCATGGCGGTGACGCGGTCGGCGATGACCGACTCGAACTCGTCTTTGTGACGCTCACGTTCCTCCGTCGGAAGCCTGCGCCAGGCGGGATCCACGCGGAACACCGAAAAACGCACGTACTCCCGCTCCTTCATCTTCTCCTGGGCGGCCTGGATCTTCTCCCACGCGTCTCCTTCGATGGCGGGCCGCTTGGGGAGGTCGGGACGAAGGCCCCTGGGTACGTTCTGCGTGGTGTCTGTCATCGTTCAGCTCATACTGAGGCGGGTTCTGCACACGGAGGAACGAACTTGTCCAAAGGGGAGGGGGGGAGCAAGCGCTAGACCACGCCCAGGCCCACGAGCAGGATCATCGCCACCGCGATCGGAATGAGGACCATGACGAAGGGCTTCCAGCTCGCGCCGACCTTGACCGCTCCGGCCCCCAGATTCATGTCGTCTTGGAACCCCCGCCATCCCCAAGACAGGGCCACATAAAGGGCCAACGCCAGAGCACCGATCGGGAGAAGTAGGCTTCCCGACAGATAGTCCGTCAGCACGAATAGATCCATTCCGAACACCCGGACCTGCGACCACGGTCCTTGGGACAGCACAACCGGAACGTTGAGTAGGAACAGGCCGCTTCCGACCAGGAGCACACCCTTCTTGCGACCGATGCTCCAGGAGTCGCCCAGGGTCGCCACCAACACCTCGAGTTGAGCCACCGCCGACGTCACCCCTGCAAGGAGCAGCAGGAGGAAGAAGCCGATGCTGAGTACCTGACCGGCCGGCATGCGGCCGAACAGGTTGGCCATCGTCACGAATAACAGTCCGGGCCCCGCGTCCGGCTCCAGGCCGAACGCAAAGAGAGCGGGGAAGAGTACTAGGCCCGCGATGAATGCGACCAACGTGTCGAAGGCCACGACGATGGCTGCGCTGCCGGGCACGTCACTGCGGTCGGGGTCCAGGTAGCTGCCGAAGCCGAAAGCCGCTGCCATGCCGATCCCGATGGAGTAGAAGGCCTGACCCAGGGCGATGAGCACCGCTTCGCCGTCCAGAGCCGAGAAGTCGGGACGGAGATACCAGGTCAGCCCCTCGGCGGCGCCCGGAAAGGTCAACGAGCGGACGGCGAGTGCAAGCAGGATCAGGAAGAACAGGGGCATACCGATTTGGGCCAGGCGCTCCACACCCTTTTGAACACCCATCCACACGATGGCACACATCGCGGTGGTGACGACGGCGGTATAGGCCAGGACGACGCCGGGTCGCGAGACGAACCCCACGTAGAGCCCCTCGTACCCCCCCTCGGGGGGCACGGCGAGGTCTCCCGAGATGGCCATCACCAGGTATCCGGCGATCCACCCGAGAAGCATCAGGTAGTAGCCCATGATGATGGTGGCGGTTGCGGTACCCATCCAACCGATCGCGTTCCACGGGTGGACGGCGCTGCCGGTCACCTTCCTCATGCCGGCCGGGGACGTGAGCCGGACCTTTCGTCCGAGCCCGATTTCGGCTGTGAGCAGCGGGATGCCGATGAGGATGCAGAACGCCACGTAGACCAGCAGAAAGGCGCCGCCGCCGTTACTTCCTGTCACGTAGGGGAAGCGCCATATGTTACCGAGCCCGACCGCGAAGCCTGCGGTAGCCATGATGAAGCCGAAACGACTGCCCCACGACTCCCGCGAACCTGGGGCTGTAGTATCAGGTATACTCATGGCCGTCTGCCGTCTCCTGGACTTGCGAAGTGCGGGATCTTGGCTGTTAGGCTACGCGTTGGGTAGCCGTGGGCGAAACCCGAGCACGGGTAGGGCAGTACATATAGATGACCCCTTGGGTGTCACCTTGCGGTGACCCCCTTGGTCTCCCGGATGTCTTCGGAATGAGTGAACCGGTTTTCCAGATGACCACGCACAGCAGCCACTTTCTCAGCAATGAGGAGAGACGCTTCGCCGAGCGAAGGTATTGGCGGAACGGTGCCGTGGCGTCTGTCGCGTTTCACCTGCTGGTGTTCTTCCTCTGGTCGGCCGAAGGCCCGCTCCAATCTTCCTTTGCCGCAGCCGGTCCGAGGGCTGGGGACAACCGAGCGGCCTCCGGCGGGATGCAGACCGTCAGTCTCAGAATCCCTCCTCCCCGTCCCATCATTCCTCCCAAGATCCCGCTGCCTACCGCCGAACCGGTCCTGCAGCTGGAAATGGAGATGGAGCAGGAGATCGAGACGGCGTCCATTCTCGGCGACCGGCCGGGAGACGAAGGCTCGGGGCTCGCCGAAGGAGACGGTCGGGGCGACGGAGGGAACGCCGCCGAGGGGTTCTTCCGACTGGTGCCGCCCTCTCCTCGCGGGATGATCATTCCGCCGGCCAACAAGAGCCTCAAGGGCCAAGAGGTCGAGGTCTGGGTCTTCGTGAACGAGAGCGGGCGGGTGGTCGCGGACTCTACGCAGCTCCGGCCGCCTACGTCGGATGGCGACTTCAACGAGCGTCTGGTGCGAGAGGCGTCGGAGTGGGTCTTTGCCCCGGCGAGGAAGGCCGGGAAGCCTGTGGGGTCCTGGTTCCCCTACACGATCAGCATGTAGGTGATACGCGGCCCCGTGCGGCCGATCTCATTCATCATGATTGGGAGCGGTCAACTCGGTCCGAACCTTCTTTCGGCTTCGGGCCGGGCTTAGGTTTCCGCCATGGAACCCACCAGAAAACGCATCCTGTGGGTCGACGACGAGATCCACCTCCTCAAGCCCCACCTCCTGTTCCTGCAGGCTCGGGGATACCACGTCGACGCCATTACCAACGGGGACGACGCGCTCGTGCTCATGCGCAAGCACCCGTACGACCTCGTCCTGCTCGACGAGCAGATGCCCGGGAGGCGGGGCCTGGAGGTACTGGAGATTCTGCGCCGGGAAGATCCGCACGCGAGTGTGGTGATGGTGACCAAGTCTGAGGAGGACCACACCATGACCGAGGCCATCGGTCGGCAGGTGGCGGACTACCTGGTTAAGCCCACCAGCCCCCGACAAGTGCTCTCGGTTGTGACGCGCATTCTGGAGGGGTCATCGATACGGCAGCAACGCGTCGCCCAAGACTTCGCTTCGCGCTTTGGGCGGCTGTCCATGAAGCGGCAGGAGGCCCGGACGGCCGACGAGTTCGCGGAGGTCTACATCGAGCTCACAGATTGGCACGTGCGACTCGAGGAGGCGGGCGAGGCCGGCCTACTCGACACGGTCCAGTCCCTAATGACCGACCTCCGTACCGACTTCGGTCACTGGGTAGGCAAGGAGTATCCGCGGTGGCTCCGCGGCGAGGGTGAATCACCCCTTCTTTCCGTGGATGTCGTTCGGGAGCACCTCGTGCCGTTGCTAGGGGAGGACCCGGTGTTCCTGGTCGTGCTCGACTGCATGCGTCTCGACCAGTGGCGCGTAATGACTCCACTGGTAGCACAACACTTCGAGATCGAGGAGTCGTACCACTATTCGATCCTGCCCACGGCCACACCCTATGCCAGGAACGCCATCTTCAGCGGACAGTATCCGGATCAGATCGCCAAGGATCGCCCGAGTTGGTGGGATCGGTCCGACGACGAGGGCAGCCTGAACGCGTTCGAGGATGAACTGCTGGAGGCTCAACTCGAGCGGATCACCGGCCGCAAGGTGCCGGTGCACTACGAGAAGATCTTCACCGATCGGGGCAGTGATCAGGTCAGGGGTCGGGTTCGTTCGGCCCTCAAGAAGCCCGGGTCCGTCATCGCCATGGTGTTCAACTTCGTGGACCTCATGACCCACGGCCGAAGCGAATCGCCCATCCTCATGGAGGTGGCGAAGGACGAGGCGGCCCTTCGAGGTTTGACGAGGGCCTGGTTCAAGGGGTCAACGGCGTTCTCGGTCCTCAAGGAAGCCGCCGCCGCGGGTCACAAGGTGATCATGACCACCGATCACGGATCGATTCTGTGCCAACATCCGACGACCGTGTTCGCACGCCGTGACGCCACCAGCAACCTCCGCTACAAGTTCGGCCAGGACCTCAGGGCCGAGGATCCGGCTGCGGCGTTCTCTACGTCGGACAACGTGGATCTGCGTCTTCCCGAAGGAAGGTTGGGTACGACCTACGTTCTTGCCCTGGAAGACTACTTCTTCGTCTATCCGACGAAACTGAGGGAGTACCAACAGCGGTACCGGAACTCCTTCCTGCACGGGGGCATCTCGCCGGAGGAGATGATCGTGCCCATCGCACGACTCACACCGCGTCCAACCGGACCTCCGAGCCCAACGGGCCTGTAGGCCCGGTTCGATGACCGATATGTACCATCCAGAGGGCGAGAGGCTCTCGATCCGAACGGGCCGAACCTCGTGAAGCTCTACCTCCGAATCCTCTCGTACTTGAGACCGCATGCCGGTGTTTTCCTGGCGGCGGTGGTGTCTACGTTCCTCTTTGCGGCGCTCGACGCGTCGGCATTCCTGCTGCTGATTCCCTTCGTCGAGACGCTCTTCGCCGTCCAGTCGCCGGGAGCCGGCACTGCCGCTGGCACGACCCCCGCCAATCCGGACCTGATGACACGCATGCTCGATGCGACGGTCTACCGCATCGTGGACGTGGAGGGCGATCCCCTCCAGGCGGTTCAGGGCATCATCCTGCTGATTCTGCTGATCTTCGTTGTGAAGAACATCTTCGACTTCGGCCGGACCTATCTGGTGGCCCGGGCCGAACAGTCGGTCACGCGCGATCTCCGGAACGAGGTGTACGATCATCTCCTGGAGTTGGACCTGGCGTTTTTCGGGCGGACCCGTGTTGGGCAGATCGCGTCGCGGCTCACGCACGACGTAGAGCAGGTTCGCCAGCTCATCACCAAGGAACTCGCGAAGGTCCTGTCGTCGAGCTTCGAGTTCCTGGCCGCCGCGGCGTTCATGGCCATTCTGTCGTGGAAGCTCACGCTGGCGGCCTTCATCGTGATTCCCGGCACGATGGGCGTCTGGGGGCCGCTGGTGAAGCGCTTGCGTGGAGGTGATCGTCGGGTGTTGGATCTCGCCGGGGATGTGAATGCCCACATTCAGGAGACCTTGACCGGCATCCGACTCGTGAAATCGTCTGCTGCCGAGGAGATGGAGCGCGGACGTTTCCACGGCCTCACGGGTGACTACTTCAGGACCTTCGTCAGAACCGAGAGGCTGCGGGCGCTGGCCGGGCCGCTCACCGAGACGCTGGCGACGGTTGGCACGGTGGTGATCCTCTGGTATGGGGCTCGCCTGGTCGTGGTTCAGGGCGAGTTGAGCGGCGCTCAGTTCGTAGGCTTCCTGGCCTTCAGCCTCAAGCTGTACGCCCCTGTGAAGTACGTCGCCAAGTTTCCGGCGCTCGTCCAGCCAGGCTTGGCGGGCGCTGAGCGAGTCTTCGAGTTCCTCGATGCCCCGGTCGAGATCCGGGATCGTTCCGGAGCCAAGCCCATGGTGGGGCTCCAAGAGGGCCTCGCCTTCGAGGAGGTGGACTTCCAGTACGAATCGGACGAGCCGGTGCTTCGACGGATTTCGTTCGACGTACCGAAGGGCAGTGTGGTCGCTCTCGTGGGGCCCAGCGGGGGGGGCAAGACCACCATCGTGGATCTGTTGGGACGGTTCTATGACGTCAGTGCCGGTCGAGTGGCGGTCGACGGTGTCGACGTCCGGGACCTCACGATATCGAGCCTGAGGGGGGCGATGGGAATCGTCTCGCAAGAGACGGTGCTCTTCCATGATACGGTCAGAGCCAATATCGCCTATGGTGCGGCGGAGGCGACCCAGGAAGAGGTCGAGCGAGCGGCGAGGGCGGCGAACGCGCACGACTTTATCGTCGCGCTCCCCGAGGCGTACGACACGGTCGTGGGAGAGCGGGGCACTCGCCTCTCCGGAGGGCAGCGGCAACGGGTCGCCATCGCCAGGGCGATACTCAACGATCCGCCGATCCTGGTCTTCGACGAAGCCACGAGCGCCCTCGATGCCGAGTCGGAGCGGCTGGTCCAGCAGGCGGTTGAGCACCTCCTCGTGGGGCGGACCGTGCTGGTCATCGCCCACCGCCTCTCGACGGTCCAGAGGGCCGACCTCATCCTGGTGGTCGACGAAGGACAGATCGTCGAACGAGGCGATCACGAGTCGCTCTATGCGACCGATGGACTCTATCGACGCCTCTACGAGCTTCAGTTCTCGGAGCCCGCTCCGGACGAATCAGCGGAGGCCTGATCCCCGTGTCTTTCCGGTACCGTGTGGAGTATGCGGCGTTTCGGACGCTTGCCTGGATGATCGGCGTGCCCCCGGAGAGGCTCGCCCTCGGCCTCTGTGCGGGCCTCGGGTGGCTCGGCGGAGTCGTCTTTCGCATCAGGAGGACCGACGTGGATCGGCACCTCGCCCTGGCGTTTCCCGAGCGGACCACGCGCTGGAGGCGGCGCGTGGCCCGGGACAGCTACCGTCACTTCGCCAGGGAGGCCGCCATGACCTTCCGCCTCTCTCGCATGGACTCCCAAGAGGTGCTCCGAAGGACCGACATGGAGGGCTTCGAGGAGTTCCGTGACGCGGTGGAGAAGGGAGCGGGCGCCGTGGTCGTCTCGGGCCACCTGGGCAACTGGGAGATCGCCGGAGCGTCTGCAGCCGCCAGGGGCGTGCCTATGGACGTAGTGGCGCACCGCCAGAAGAACCCGCTCTTCGATCGATACCTCGTCGAAACCCGGGCCCGATTGGGACTCAACGTGATCGTCAAGAACGACGCGTTCCGACTCGCGCTCCGATCGCTTTCGGACGGGCGGGTCGCTGCCTTCGTCTCAGATCAGAACATTCGTAGGCGGGGAGTCTTCGTGGACTTCTTCGGTAGTGCCGCGGCGACCCCCAGGGGACCGGCTCTTTTCGCTCTGCGCAGCGGTGCGCCGGTCTTTCTCGGAACCGCAGTGCGCCTCCCGGGCTGGCCTTCGCGCTACAAGGTCAGGGCCGAAAGGGTGGATGTTCGTCGTGACGTGCCGGTCGAAGAGGCCATCGTCGATCTCACTCAGCGCTACACCTCGCTCCTGGAGCAACGCATCAAGGAGGCGCCCGAGCAGTACTTCTGGCAGCACCGCCGGTGGAAGACGCGACCGTCTCCGGAGCCGCGCTGACCGGGCTTCTGTATTAGATTTCCGCCTCGTAAGCCGGACCGGACCTCCTAATGGTGTGAGCCGTTGATCTACCTCTGCATTCCCGCGCACAACGAAGGCCGAACCATCGGCGTTCTTCTTTGGAAGATCCGAAAGGTGATGCTGGAGTTCGGACGGGAGTATGAGGTCCTGGGCCTCGACGATGGCTCGTCGGACGAGACGCAGGAGGTGCTGGCCCGGTACCGTAAGGTGCTGCCGGTGCACGTCCTACGAGAGGACCAGCGGGTCGGGTATTCCCGTGCGGTCGAACGACTGCTCCGTGAGGCCCTGGATCGGACCAGCTATCCCAAGCGAGACGCGGCGATCGTGCTTCAGGGGGACTTTACGGAGAGCCCCGACCACATCGTGCCACTCATCAAGGCGTTCGAGGGCGGTGCCGATGTCGTGGCTGGAAGCGTCGAGGAGAACGGTCGACCGATCCCGCACCCCGTCAAGGTGGCGAGGTGGATTGCCCCTCTGGTTCTCGGGAGGGCGTTTGCGGGCGCTCCGGTGTCCGATCCGCTTTGCGGCTTCCGCGCCTATCGACTGGTCGTGCTCAAGAAGGCCCTCCGAGATCGACCGGGGCCACTGCTGAACAGCCACGGTTGGGCGGCCAATCTCGAGCTCTTGGGCATCGTGGCTCCCTTCGCTCGGCGGATCACCGAGGCCCCGTTCGATCTGCGGTACGACGCCCGACAGCGCCCTTCCAGATTCCGGGCGATTCGAACCCTTCGCGGTCTGCTCCGTGTACGACGAGAAAAGTGGGAGGGTCTCGAACGGAAGGAAGCAGACTGATGCGCTGGACCTGGGCAGTTGGATGCCTGGTGGTCATCACTCCTTTGGGGGCGATGGCGCAGGTGTCCAACGAAGCCGAAAGCGGCGACGCTTCAAGCGTCACGACCGACGATTCGACGGCGACCGTGCAGTACGAGGTCGATCCGTTTGCAGCGGTCGTTCCATGGGGCCCTGGGGAGCGCCTCGAGTACGGGGTTAAGCTCGGCGTCTTCAACGCCGGCGATGCCTACATGGACGTCATTGGCTTGGACTCGATCCGGGGTGAGCCTACCTACCATGTCCAAATGGCTCTGCGCGGAAGCCTCCTGTTCGGCGCAGCGAAGGTCGACGATCATTGGGATTCGTGGATCGACACGCGTCTTCTGCTCACGCGACGCTACATCCGAGACCTCAAAGAGCCCGGCTACAACAGCTACCGGTTCTACGAGTTCTACCCCGAAGAGTTGTACTGGGAGCGGACGGACAACGACGAGTCGGGCGATCTCGCCACGGCTCTGCCCTTGGATGACATCGCCTTCATCTACTATGTGAGAACCCTGCCCCTCGAGGTCGGGAAGACCTATACGGTCCCTCGCTACTTCAAGAAGGAAGGCAATCCGGTCATCATCTACGTGGAAGGCAAGGACGTCCGGGAGACGGACGCCGGCGTCTTCAACACCATCGTGGTGCGGCCCACGATCAAGACCAGTGGGCTCTTCAGCGAGGGGGGCGAGGCCGAGCTACACTTCGCCGACGACGAATACCGGCACCTGGTCTACATGCGCATCAAGATGCCCGTCGTCGGGTCTGTGACGCTCCATCTCAACAGAGTCACCCAGGGAACCGCCATCCATCCCGGTGCGGGCGGCAATTAGGCTCGGGTACCCGACACGATCGCGTGGCGATCGAGCGTCGGGCCCAGGGCGCTGACTCAGACTGGTGCCAATCTCACTGCGCAAGCTCCGCCTGAGGGCCGTCTGGCTCCTCATCATTCCGTTCTACTACTTCGCTGAGCCTTATCCGTCCGGATTGGCGCTGGGCGTGGCGCTGGGGGCGGTCGGGCTGGCGATCCGGGCATGGGCGGCGGGGTCGATCGAGAAGAACCGGGAACTTGCCATCGCCGGGCCTTACGCCTACACCCGCAACCCGTTGTATCTGGGCAGCTTCTTTCTTGGGCTCGGCGCGACCACTGCGGGAGGGCAGTGGGTGTTCATGGCCCTCTTCCTGACGTTCTACCTGTCTGTCTACCGGGCGACCGCCCGTCGCGAGGAGGCGGAGTTGCTCGAGGCCTTCGGTGAGCCTTACCGACTCTATTCGGCCGCGGTCCCGTTCTTCGTGCCTCGCTTTGCGCCCTATCGTGGGGCGGACAACGCTCCAGGGGCGGGCCGCGGCTTCTCGGTAGCCCAGTACGTCAGGAATCGTGAGTGGGAGGCGGGTCTGGGTGCGCTGGCGGCCTACGGTGTGCTCGTGCTCAAGATGGTCCTTCTGGGCTGAGGCTTCCGGCGCCTGTCACACCCTCAGCTACGTGCCCACCACTCCCGCGGGGCCATACGCTTTCCGTACCCCAACTTCACGTCGAGCCAGGGCATCACGCGCCTGAGCCAGGTGCCGGCCAGCCAGCGCCCGACCCGGTACTGCCACTTGGAGTAGTCCTTGTTGTACGGACATACCCGCACGCAGATCGAGCAGTCGGTGTTCTGTGCGGTCCAATAGCCGAAGCATTTCTCGCCGTCCACAGACCACTTGCTCACCCCTTGGATGTTCGACTCGTTGTATCGGTCCGCGTTGGGATCTACGCCCGAAATCGCCTTCACGGGACATGAGTCCGAGCAGCGCCGGCACACCTCACAGAACTCCTTGACCCCGAATCGGATGGGTTGGTCGTGGGACAGCGGCATGTCGGTGAAGACCTTGCCCAGCCGTACGCGGGGCCCGAACTCCTTCGTGATCAGGAGGCCCAAGCGGCCGTACTCGCCGAGTCCCGCCTGGATCGCCGTCGGAATGGCCAGGGACGTGTCGTTCATGCTGGCGACCGCCCGGTAGCCGAGGTTCTGGATGTACTGGGCCAACGAGATGACGACCATGGCGTCCCGGGAATACCCGTGTCCTGTGGCGGCACCGCTCAGGGCCGAGGGGACGGTGCGGATCAGATCGTGGTCCATGGACTGGGCCGTCACGATGACGCTGGTCATGCCCTCGGGGATCTCTTGAGGCTTCTCGCGTTGGCTCATGTCGCTGAACTTGTTGACGTACATCCAGCGTTCGTCGAACCGCGTGATGCCCACCAAGTCCGCGCCGAAGGTGGTCGCGACATGCTTGATCTCCGCCGCCGCCGCCTCCGGTGTGCCGAGGTCGATCTTCTCGGGCGCGACGCCCCGGTACAGTGTGAACTCGTCGTTGAAGCCCTCGCGGCGATCTTCGTCTTCCTTGAGTTCGGTGAAGAGGTCACTCACGTGCCAGGAGGCGTTGCGTAAGGCGTAGTCCTTCTGCGTGAAGCCGTCTGCTTTTCTGAAGGTCTTCAGCGGCTCCCGGTACGTGGCATAGAAGAGCCGGGCCTTCTCACTCTGGATGCGTTCATCCCACCAAGAGCGCCGGAACACGTCGTTCTTCTGGTTGAAGCGCTCGAAGTCGTCCTGAATGTCGAAGCCGGCGGCCTTGTCGTGATCACCTGAGGACAATGGATTCCTCGCGTGGTTCATGGTCGGCCTGGGGGTCGATCCATCCGAGGAGCAGGGCCCCCGTCGAAGAAGAGTACTGCCGGCCGAGTGTCGCAACCAGCAACCGGGCGGCAGGACGTAGCGCTTGCCCCAGCTGCCGGGCTTTGGGATTTTTAAGGGACGGGCCCCGCCAGCCCCATTGGCCTTTCTGTGGCGGGGTGGCGGTTCGACGTGTGCAGTGCTGCGAAGAGGCGAGGCTGATCATCGTGAAACCAGATCATCGGAGGGGCTTCACTCTTCTGGAGCTCATGATGACGACGGTGATCGTGGCGTTGCTCGCGTCACTTATTGTGCCCCGAGTGCAGGCGGTTCGCGTGAAGGCCCATGTGGCCTCAGTGGCCGGGGACGCGAACATCCTCTACAAGGGTCTTCAGGAATTCTACGCCCTGAACTACGGCTACCCGAACGCCACGTCCAATCCGAAGTTCGACCTGACGACCTTCGAACCGTTGCGGAGTCAGGTGGACTACCAGGGGGACATGCTGGACCGGCTCAAGGACGGTCAGGCGGACTCCTACGACTCGCCCGACGACCAGGGTCCCAATCAGGAATTCTGGGTGCAGATGACGCTGATGATCGACGAGAGCTACCAGGTCGTTCTCGCATCCTCGGACAATGCGCCACTTGGGGGCGGTATGTGGCTCGAGGGCGTCTTCGTCTTCAAGGACGGAGTGCTGGTGCAGGGACCGGGGGTGTGACCTAAAGCCCGATCTCCGTCAGGAATTCGGACATCCCCTCTAGCTTGGCGAGCCTCCAACTCTTGTGGTGTCTCAGGAACACGAGGGCGCCGATCCGCGTTTCGACGGCGGCGTGCAACCGGGCCAATGCGTCCTCGGTTCTTCCCAGAGCGGCGTATACGGACGCGAAGTCCAGGTGGAGCGATACGTCGTCCTCCTCCTGCTCACGCTCCTCGATGATGGCCAAGAGGTCTTCCGCCTCCGAGGTGCGACCCGCGAGGGCCAGGGCGATGGCCAAGGGCGTGATGCCGCCCTTCGGATGGGGTGTCAGCTGGCGCACTTCCTCGAAGGTGGATATGGCGTCTTCCAAGCGGTCCATCAACACGTACGTCCATCCCTTCCCTTCCAGGGCAGCCCGGAACTCGGGGTCCAATGCTCGGACCCGGTCGAATTGAGCGACGGCCTCGTCGAAGCGTTCGGTCGACATGTACGCCCGACCGAGGTAGTCGAGCACGGGAAGGTTGAGGGGGTCGATCTGGGCCGCCTTTTCCAGCGCGACGATGCAGTCCTCGAACCGACCCGCCGCACTGAGGTACAGCGAATAGCTGTGCAGCACGTCCACCGAATCCGGATTGATCGTCAGGGCCCGGAGGAATGAGGCTTCTGCGCCTGGGAGGTCCCAGTCGTGGAAGAGCCTCACGAGGGCCAAGGCCACGTGCGAGTCCTCGATGTCGGGATTGAGCTCGATGGCCTTCTCGGCGGCGTTGCAGGCACATCCGTACGCCTCCCCGCAATGAGTGAGTCGTCCCATCGCCGCCAAGAACGAGTGGCTGCGCGCCATGGCAGCCCAGGCGTGCGCAAAGTCGGGGTCCAGATCGATGGCACGTTGAAAGTGGTCGACACCCTGCCGTACGGCATCGGGCGTCCACTGATTCCAACAGTACAGGCCCTTCAGGTATGCATCGTACGCCTCGGCGTTTTCCGTCGGGGCGACGACCAACGAGGGCTTGTCGCCATTCTCGGGCAGGGTCGCACGGAGCTCGTTCACGATCTCGAGCGAGATCTCGTCCTGGGTCTTGAAGATGTCGTCCAGGACTCGGTCGTAGACCTTGGAGAAGGGTGATATCCGTCTCGGGTGTCTATCAGCTGCGCGGTGATACGGACCCGGTTGCCGGCCTTCCGGACGCTTCCCTCCAGGACGGCGCCGACGCCCAGATCCCTTCCGATCTTCCGCACGTCCTTGTTCTTGCCCTTGAAGGCGAACGACGACGTGCGGGCAGTGACCTGCAGTCCGTCGACCCGTGTCAGAGCGTTGATGAGCTCCTCGGAGATGCCGTCGCTGAAGAACTCGTTCTCGGGATCGGTGCTCATGTTGACGAAGGGGAGCACCGCGATGCTTTTCTTCTGCTCGACGGGAGCCTTCATCTGCTTCGGATCGGGCACCACCAAGTCGGGGTGGGAGATCGCGAACACCTGAACGGGCTGCCGGACGTTCTTCAGCTCGAACTGGCCCAACGCCTCGGCGGACAGTTCCGGATGATTCCTGATCTCGTCGAACACCTTGCCCGATATGAGCACGGCTCCGGGGACCGACAGGTCTTGGATGCGCGAGGCCACGTTGACGCCGTCGCCGAACACTCCGTCCTCATCGTGATTGATGTCCCCGATGTGCATGCCCACCCGAACGGGAATCGGATCGCCTTCACGTAGCTTGCGTTGGGCCGCTATGGCTGCATTGACGCCTTCGATGGCGCTGTCGAAGACGCTCAGCGTTCCGTCGCCGTAGAACTGTACGATCTCGCCGCCGTGCTGTTCGATCGATTTGCGCAGGGCGTCCCGGTGTCGGTCGCGGATGCTCTTCGCCCGATGCTCGTTCTCCTGCATCAGGGCGGTGAAGCCCACCATGTCGGTAAACATGATGGCCGCGAGTCGTCGCATCTGTGGTCGTCCTACAGTCGGGTGGGGGCGGATTGCGAGCGGGGTGACCCTAAACCCTACGGCCCCTTCATGGTTCCTACGAAATCGGGTCGTTGTGGATTCGGCAAGCCCCTACTCGATTCCCACTTGGCGCTGCAGCCAGCGGACGTAGGACGTGATCGCTCGCGTCATGTCGTCCGTGACGTCGGGGAGCGGCTCCATGTCTCCGAATCGCCAGTGGTGGGATCGGACGCCGATCCTGACGGCCAGAATGAAGGCGGCGTCGGCATGGTGACTCGGTTCGTAGATCCTGTCGGCGAGTGGGGGCCCCTGCTCCGTTCCGTCGGCCACGGGACCGTGGCAGACACTACAGTACTGCTCGAACAACGCCTTGCCCCCGGCTACTTCGGCCGGGGCCGTGGCTGCGACTTCGTGCAACAGCGCTTGTAGATCGCCTGCGGCCATGGGCGTGTCTGCGTCGCTGCCCGCCTGGCATGCCGCGAGCGTGAGCACCGCCGACAGAGCACTCGGCAGACGCGACCTGGGTGCTCGGTTCACAAGTACCGCTGCACCGCGAGGTCCACCTTCTCGAGGACCATCTCCGTCGTGATGCGCTTCATTCCGCCTCGGTATTCCATGGAGATCGGATACTCCTCACCCGCGAACTCGGCGTACCCGTCCACGACCAGGTCGTAGTACTTGCGATACGGTCCGGTTCTCTTGGGGTTCGTGTATCCGTACAAACCCACGACGGGAGTCTCCAGTGCCCGGCTGATGTGGAGGGGCCCCGTGTCCGGGCTGACCGTGAGGACACTTCCGTCCAGGAGGTACATCGCTCTGCGGAGGTCATTCCCCAGGGTGTCCACGGGGTGAGCCTTGGTCAGGCCCAGAATGCGGTCCGCCATCTCCCGCTCCACAGGCGATGGTCCGCCTACGAGAACGGGCTGGATTCCGTGCGTGAACTCCAGTTCCTCCATCACTCGGGCGTACCCTTCGGCGTTCCAGTTCTTGGCGGACTTGCTGGTTCCGACCACGACCGCACACGCGGGCTTGTCGAGTTCTTCGAAGAAGCTGGCCTGGGCTTCGCGTTCCTCGTCGGAGAAACGAATGTCCCACTCCGCCGGCCCGGGATCGACGCCCAGGTGACGTACGAACTCGAAGTACTGCTCCTGCACGTGCTGGGGCGTGTGGGCCGGGATGCGTTCGTTGGTGAAAAGCCAATTGGCATCTCGGGCCCGGGCATAGTCGAACCCGATCTTTCGTCGGGCCGGCAGCATGCCCGTGATCAAGCCCGCCTTGAAGTACACTTGTAGACCCAGCGCGACGTCGAACTGACGTCCCTTGAGGTGGTGGCCCAGCTCGGCAAAGCCCGCCCACGAGCTGACGCCTCTCTGTCGGTGGTAGGGGATGAACTCGTCGATCGAGGGATGGCCCTCCGCCACGATCTGCGGGATGGGTTGAACGATCCACGAAATCCGAGTGTCGGGCCACACACGCTTCAGTGCGTTGGCGACCGGAAGGACGTGGACGGCGTCGCCGATGGCACTCAGCATCACGATGCATACCGTTTCGGGCGGTACGGCCTGGAAGGCCGCGGCTCGCGGCTCGGTCATGATCTGCCGGGTCCTTCCACGATCGCCTCCATCCCCTCGGCGCTCACGCTCCCTGGTCGGGAGCGCTCGAGCTGGCGGATCGAGCGTGCGAGGCGCTGACGAAGCCGTTCCTCGTCGTCGGGAGCCGGAGTGCCTCCGACCCTGCATCGATCCAGATCCAGCAGAACGGCCTCCATCCCATCCGGACGTTGCGTCAGGAGGATGTTGCGGGCGTTGAGGTCCGGGTGGCGGACTCCGTGCTCCACCATGAGACGGATGAGCGCGTTGGTGCAGATCAATGCCCGGGTTCGCGTCTCTGCGTCCGCAGGAGGGACCGAAGAGTCGGCGGTGCCCAGCAGCACGTCGGCCAGTTCCCGAGCGTCGTACACGAACTCGGTAACCAGGTCGGCTCGATAAAAGGGCCCGGATGGGTAGACTGCCGCGGCCATGACTCGTGGAGTCGCGATCCCGAGGTCCCTAGCTCGAACGCTGCTCTCCAGCTCTCGGAGGCTGCGCGGGGTGCCCAGGCGAAGGAAGCGGTCGTCCAGGAACTGCATGCCACCGCCTCTTCTGTAGTGGCGAACAGCCCAGGCGGGCCCATCGCACGACGGATCGAGCATTACCGGAATGGACCCTCGACCCTGGAGTAGGAGGGTCGCGTTGTCCATCGCCGCCGAGTGGAGTGACCCGTATCGACCCAAAGCCTCACGGCTCCACTCCAGGGTCTCCGGACGAGCGACGACCAGCGCTCCCCCCACCTGGACCGACTCGAATCCCGGCACGGACCAGGGCTCGGGGGATCGCGCCCCGCTCAAGCGGCACCCATTCCGTATGCGCTCTCTGCTACCCGGACGCGCTCGAGAACATCCGCCACCGTGATGCGTTCCATGCGGCCGTGACGAGGCTCGTAGCGGGAGGGGTCGGGCTCTTCGTCGGGATCGGAATACTGATCCACCACCAGATCGTGGAACCGTTCGTACGGCCCCACCCGCCAGGGGTTGGTGTGCCCAAAGAGGCCCACGACCGGTACATCGAGCGCGTGGGCGATGTGAAGCGCCCCCGTGTCCGGGCTGATCACCAGATCGCAACCCCGGATGCTCCAGATCAGGCGTCGGACCGAGTCGGAGAGCCCCCAGACCGGTGTGCCCGATCCGTGATCCGCCACGAAATGCGCCGCGCGCTGGTCGGCGTCTCCCGGGCCGCCGAGCAGCAGGACGGTATAGCCGAGGTCCTGCTCCAGCATGTCGGCAAGGTGTGTGTACCGATCGGGGAGCCAGTCCTTCTTGGCGTTTGCCGTGGCCAGTACCAACCCGACCACGGGTCGGTCCCCGACATGGGCGAAAAAGCTGGCCGCCTCCCGCTCCTCTTCCTTGGAAAAAGCCAGACCCCACTCCATCGGATCGGGTCGATCGATCCCGAGCGAATCGAGGAACTCCAGAAAGAGGTCCTGGGTGTGCCGCCAAGGTCCCTCCGGCGTATGCGCCGTGTTGATGAACCGCACGCCGTCGCGCGTCCGTGACGGGGCCAGACCGACACGGACGGGTGCTCCCGACAGGTACGTAGGGAGCAGCGTCTTGGCGTATCGCTGCATGTTGAGGGTGACCTCGCACGGCCTTCCCCGGAACGTGGTCCACAGGTTCCTGACCGACTTGAGACCGATGCCCGGCTGAAGGACGACGATGTCGTCCACCGCAGGATGGTGTTCGAGCACTTGGGCCGGGGCGGGCTCGGCGATCCACACGACCTGACGCGAGGGTCGGTCGCGCTTGAGGGCCATGGCTATCGGGAGTCCGTGGACCACGTCCCCGATTCCGGAGAGTAGTACGATGCACACGCGATCGGCATGAGCTACGTGAACGGCTGCACTTACTCCCGTCCGGCTCACTCCGGTGCATCCCCCAGCGGTTCCGCCTCAACGAGAAAGAGGGAAGGCCCCGGGTAGGTCCTGCCCTTGACCTGTATCTGGAACTGGTACTGACCCGCATCAGGGAAGATGACGTCCCGTAGTGGCATGATGATCCGCGTTCGTGCAGGAGGTCGCTCGGGGTCGCGAAGATCGACATCGGAGTGCCCCCGTATCGTCATGGCGGTCTTCTTCGACGGATCCAGGAGATCTACCTGGAATTCGTATCGACCCTGATCCGATCGTCCCCACTCCACGGCCAGTACGAGGAACATGTCGTGCTTGGCAGGAAAACCGGGGGCCGCCAGGTCGTTGAACACGCCCTTGAGATCCAGCTTTCCTTCTGGCGTCTCTTCAACGTGGTCGCACACGAGAGCGAGTTGTAGCTGCATCGACGTTCCGGTCAGAGAGTCAGGTGAACGGCACCATGTCACAAGAGAATAGCACGATCAGGCGTCCGTTTCCGGCCCACCCCATCCACCACCGCCCGGCGATCGGGTGCTGACGATGTCTCCAGCCTCGGCCCCGAACGAGGCCTTGGCCGGCAGCGCGGTCTCCGCATCGTCTCGGATCAGCACGTTTTCACCCGATGCACCGTCTGATCCACCCATCGCCCCGGCGGGTCCACGCGCGCGCCTCTCACTCAAGAGGGTCACCTGGGCATCTGTGAGGACTCGAATGTCCCTGCGAAGTCCGTCGCCGCCGCGGTGGAGTCCGTCGCCGCCGCTTCCGCGTCGCACGGTATAGTGAGTGACATGGAACGGGTAGGCGTGCTCGAGGGCCTCGACGGGCGTGTTGAGGGAGTTCGACATGTGCGTATGGACTCCCGACAGGCCGTGGCCGGTAGGTCCTCCGCCCATGCCGCCTCCGACGGTCTCATAGTAGGCGAAGGGGAGTCCGGTACGCGGATCGACGCCGCCCATGGTCATGTTGTTCATGGTACCCTGTGAGAGGGCGGGCACGGTGTCGGGAAGCGCTTTGCCGAAGGCTCTCAGCAATACGTCCGTGATCCTCTGGCTGGTCTCTACGTTGCCGGCTGCGACGCTGGCGGGAGGGGAAGCGTTGACGATGGACCCCTCCGGAAGAACCAGGTTCACCATGGACATGGACCCGCCTCCGGCGGGGAGAGGTTCATCCAATAAGGCCTCGACGATACAACGCACCACATAACGGGCTGCCGACGCCGTGATGGCGGCGACTGCGTTCACCCCCCCGGCGACCTGATCGCTGCTACCGGAGAAGTCGACGTCCAGCCCTTGGGCGTGGCGGGTCAGCGCCACGCAGATGAGAATGTCCTTGGTTCCGAAGCCGTCGTCGTCCAGGAGGTCTTCGGCCCGGTACACACCCTCTGCGATATGGCCGAGTCCGGCCTCGACGAGCCGGTCGGCATACTCGACCAGATCGGCCATGGCTCTCAGCGTGGCCGGAGCCCCGCGCCGGGCGGCAATCTCCAGGAGGCGGCGTCCTCCGGCGTGGAGCGCGGCCAGTTGCGCCTCCAAGTCTCCTCCTCGCTCGATCGGCGTCCGCACGTTGGCCAGAATGAGGTTCCAGACGTCCTTCTGCCGCTCGCCGGCTCGGTAGAGAAGTACGGGCGGTATGCGTAGCCCCTCTTGGTAGATCTCCTGAGCCAGGGGCATGGATCCCGGGCTGGTCCCGCCCACGTCGGAGTGGTGGGCCCGGGACGCTACATAGCCGAGCAGCGCTCCCTCGGTGGTGAGGGACTCACCGCCCAGCGGCGCTTCTTCGCCGGGGAGATGAACGGGTGAGATGAGCGTGATGTCGGGGAGGTGGGTGCCGCCACGGAAGGGGTCGTTCAGGCATGCCACGTCTCCCGCATTCAGTGTGCCCAACTCCTCGAGGGCGGCCTGCACGCTCATCGGCATGGCACCCAGGTGCACAGGCATGTGATCACCGAGGGCCACGGGAATCACTCCGGGTGAGAAGAGCGCGCAGGAGTAGTCTCGCCGCTCCTTGATGTTCGGTGAAAACGAAGCCCTCCGAAGGGCCGCACCCATCTCCTCGGTCAGGGCCGTAAAGAGATGTCGAAACACCTCGAGGGTCACCGCGTCGGGTGTCGCTCGATGGGTCATGGTGCCTGCCGTGGGTGTGGGAATCGCGCCTTCCGAAGCGCGTAAACCGCTAGTTGGCCGACCATAGGGCTTGCGTTAGGTTAAACGGCTGAGACAGTACGTAGCATTCTCGGAACGGGCATCCGACTGCCGTTCCTGACGTATAACGGAGGTGTAAGTGCCCAACGAAAAGCTCTTCGCGAAGGCTCGGGACGAGTTGTTCAGCCATATCAACCGATGTGGTGTGCTCAACGCGACGGATGAGGACAAGACCGTTTGGATGGACGAGACGATCGACTATCTGGGCGAACGTTACCCCGAGTTGGCGAAGCCCGATCTTACCGAGCTGCACTCTGTAGGGATACGGTTCTGCCAGCCTGCCATTAACAACGTCCCCACCCAGACTGCTGTTGCGGATCCTCCCCTTGATGGGACTGAGGTGGAAGTCGTGCCCGGCGTAGAGTCCGTCGAAGATGGTGAATCGCTCGACGAGCCGACCGCTGCTGCGGACTCCGCAACGGATGAAGCCGAGAATACCCCGGAAGAAGGGGACGACGCAAACGCGGCCTGAACGCTCGGAAGCGATCGAGCTGCGCTGTTAGCGAGCGGCGGGAAACCCGGTTTCCCGTCGTTTTTTCTTTGTTTGTCTAGTGCAAAGGCCCTACGCCGACCAGCGGGTAGTACGCGCGCACCTGGTGTTTTGCGGACTCGCCCTGCGCGTGATATCTTGCCGGGCCTTTGGCTGCGGAAGGTGGGTGTGGACGGGCCGGTCGGACCATCCCAACAGCCCTCCGACGGCGCTTACTTCTATTCTCCGAGAACACGAAACCGCGGGCTCTGCAGACCCCGCGAGGCCTCATGAGCAAGACAAAACCGGACAGCGCCGTGGTGGAAGGCGATACGCCCTTTCCGCTCTCCGACGAGAAGGACCTCCTGGGTCTTTACTACGAGGGCAATCGTCTGCCGTCTCCGGCGGGCGGCTTTCTCATGGTGCTACGAGTGCAGCCGGAGGACGACGGGTCGGGCTCCATACTCCTCGAGTGCAACACTTCCTCTCTTCGGTATCGCCTGAATGTCAACAAGGCGACGCGCACCGAACGGACCAAGGTCAGGGAGATGATTGCGGAGGGCCGGGAGCCTAAGTGCCCGCGGCACGTGGACCAACTGCTGATTCGTGTGAAGAACGACTATTTGTGCCCTCTGTGCGGGGTGCGATTCGCCAAGGCCTGAGCGCCTGAGCCCTCCGATGAGCCCACCGATGGGTGGGGTCTCCCGGCGGGGAAAAGACAGGGTGGTGATCGGGATCGGCGTTCATTAAGTTCGGGACAGACGCCTCAACTTCTACCCGAAGGAGCCATATCGCGATGCCAGAGCGATTCCTCAGCTCCGAGGAATACGACGAACAGGCGCACCAGCTCTACAACGACGGTGACTATGAAGGGGCCCTCGAGATGCTCAAAGAGGGCCTTTCGCTATACCCTAATGCCGTAGAGTTGTGTGTGGGAATGGGCTACGCCCGCCTGGCAAGAGAGGAGTACGCGTGGGCGAGGCAGGCGTTCGAGCGCGCCCTCGTACTCGACCAGGGACACGAGGACGGGTTGGTCGGCCTCGGCGAGACTCTACTTCGGTTCGGCGAGCGGGAGGCGGCGCTCGGCCTGTTCGAGCGGGTCGCGGGGATGGGCTTCGAGGACGATGTGGAGCTCATGCTCACCATGGGTCGCGCGCTGTACCGGGAGAGCCTATACGCAGAGAGCCGAGACGTCTTCGCCAAAGCCGCGGCGGCCCGGCCGGACAACGCTGAGGCGGCGGCCTCGCTTGGTTATTCGCTCCACCGGCTGGGCGATGAAGTCGGAGGGGGTCGACAGATCAGGCGGGCCCTCCGGCTGGACCCGGATCTTCATGAGGCACGGGTATATCTCGGCCACCTGCTCTACGACCGCGGCGATTGGGATGGGGCGCTCCGGGAGTTCGAGCGTGTTCCTCCCCTCGATCATTGGGATTCGCTTGCGGTGTGGCGCCTCATCGAGCTGAAACGAGCCCTTTGGCACATGGACGAGGGCGACAAGCGCCTGGAACCCTGGCAGGAGAGGCTGGCAGGGCTCGAGGCACTCCACGACCCGATCGACCGGCTGTTGGCTGAGGTCGAAGCCCAGGTCAATGGAGTCCAAGGACCCCTGCCTGACCCCAGCCAGCTGGAACTCTTCGAGCGAGGGGAGCGTGGTGCGGACGCCGAGCTACACCAGATCCGCCTAGCCGACGGGCATCTCTTTCGGGGAACCTGGCATGAAATCGTACGACAGATGCGAGATCATGCAGGCTTCTCCCACGAGACCCTGTCACATTATATGAGAAGGTTGGCAGAGCGCTGGCACGAGCAGCGCGGTGTAGAGATTCCGTTCATGGATCCGGAGAGTTTCCTAGAGGCGGCCATCAAGGCTTCTTTGGTGTATCTCGAAGACTGAATCCCCTCGCGGACTGAGCCCCATGCCTCCATCTAGCGAAACTCTGGACCGCTTCCACCAGGTCCTGCTCCAGGAGATCTCGGAGTCCCGGCCCGAGTACCTGACCAAGCCGTTTACCGTAGCGGAGATCTATCAGAACCTGGTGCCCTACCGGTCCCATCGTGATCTCATCGGGGTCGAGATGAACGGGGACTACGAGGACATCCTCTTGAGGCTCCTTGCCGGTGAGGGTGATTATCTGCTTCTCGATTCCGAAGTGGCGCGCCGCGAGATCCGACAGGAGTTGGAGAATGCGGCTCCGAACACGGGTCTCTTCCGTGACTTCGCGGCTGCCGACGTCCGTTTGAATCCGGATCGGATCCTGGCTTCGGCGGGTGAGGTGATGGAACGTGAGACCGTCGACATAGCCGAGCTGAGACCCGACGCCGTTAGCGATGGCGTAGTCGGACACATCGAACTGGCGGATGTCGGTTTCTTGGTGCCGATGCCGGGCACGGAGGCAGACGACCTGGACTCGGAAGGAGACGATCCCGGCGCGGGGGATCCCGCCGCCGCCACCGACTCTCCTGTTTTGGACGCGCAAGTCGCGGAGGCTGAGTCCGGCTACGATGAGGAGTCGGTCCAGGACCGTGATTACGGACAGGGAAGGGATCTCTTCCAGTCCGAGGAGCAGGCTCCGTCGGACGAGATCGAGGAGCAAGGGGAGACACCAACTGAGGTGTCGGACGAGGATGGTCCGTCGGCCTGCCACTGGTGTCGTCAGAGTCTACCCAGCCGTGAGCTTCTCAATTTCTGTCCCTTCTGCGGCAGCGATCTCAGACTCACTCCGTGCCCCACGTGCGGAGAGGAGCTCGAGACCGGTTGGCAGTTCTGCATCTCCTGCGGGACCGGCGTAAGTGAGTAGGCTCCAGGCTCTCTCGGTATTGGCCCTCGTTGTAATGGTCGGATGTGGTGTAGAGGCCGAGACGACATCTGGAGAGGCTGTGGAGAGCCGGCGCGCCGTCCTCCCTCCCGGGGAGACGTCCCGGGTGATCCACTTGGGCGGTGGTCGGGATCAGGAGCATGTGCTGCCCCTCGCTATCGAGATCGGGACCGGAGAGTGGGTCGAGTTCATCACGCTCGACCGTAGGGTGCATACGCTCTCGTTCGTTGCCGACTCCCTATCTGACCGAGGTCGCGAGTATCTGCTTGCGACGGGTCAGGTGCATAGCCCACCGCTCCTCGAACGAGGCACCCGCTTCTTCGTAGATTTCCGCGAGGCCCCTGAAGGCCGGTACGTCTTCACGAGCAGGAGTCACGGAGAGCCGGTCTACGGGAGTGTCACCGTCGGGAGGGAGTCCGCGGAGCGGTAGTGGCCCCGTATCCAATTGTAGTGGCCGCTCGAAGACACGGTTTCTAGGCGATGCCTCGAATCGCGATCATTCCCGGAGACGGGATCGGGACCGAAGTCACACGTGAGGCGACTCGGGTGTTGGAGTGTCTCCGAGACGTCGCGACCCTGGACCTCGAGTTGGTTGAACAGGACCTCGGGGCCGAGCGGTACCTCCGCGACGGAGTGACGATCACGGATGAGGAGTTCCGTGCGCTCTCCGAGGACTACGACGCCGTCTTCCTCGGCGCCCTGGGGGATCCGAGAGTCCCGGACAACGCCCATGCCAGGGACATCCTCCTGGGTATGCGCTTTCGCCTGGACCTCTACGTGAATTTCCGGCCGTGCGTGCCTCTGCACCCGTCGCTGTGCCCCCTTAAGGATGCGGGTCCCATTCATCTGGAGATCTTCCGGGAAAACACCGAGGGTCTATATGTGAACCACGGCCAGGTCACCGACGAGGGCACGCCTGACGAGGTGGCGATCCAGGAAGACCTGAACACGAGATCCGGGGTCGAGCGCATCATCCGCGCGGCTTTCGAGCACGCGGAGGCGAACGGACGCGATCACGTGACCATGGTGGACAAGGCCAATGCGATGCCCAAGGCGGGCTCGCTATGGCGTCGGACCTTCGCGGAGGTGGGGGAGGACTATCTTGGCGTCCGCCAAGACAGTATGTATGTGGACGCAATGGCCATGGATCTCGTGCGTAGGCCAGACCAGTATTCGGTGATCGTGACCTCCAATCTGTTCGGGGACATTCTCAGCGATCTGGCCGCGGAGATCACGGGCGGTCTGGGGCTTGCCCCTTCCGCCAACGTGCACCCGGGGCGCCACGCTCTTTTCGAGCCGGTCCATGGTTCTGCACCTGACATAGCGGGGGAAGGCATCGCAAACCCCATGGGCGCGATCCGATGCGTCGCTCTGCTCCTTGCCCACTTCGGTTGGGACGAGGAGTCGGCGGCTGTGGAGGCCGCGGTTCGGGGGGCCTTCAGCGGAGGCGTGATGACGCCCGATCTGGGAGGGAGCAGTTCCACGTCGGACGTAGGTCGGTGGATCTGTGATACCCTGTCTTCGGGCGGGCCCTCAACATCTCACAGCAACGGATGACCCAAGATGGCTGAACGACGTACCATCGGTCAGATCCTCATGAGCTTCGGCCGCATCACTGAAGAGGATGTGGCGAGGGCGCTGGCACACCAACAGGAATCCGGGGGGTTCTTCGGCGAGTCGCTCCTCGCTCTGGAACTCGTCACGCCGGAAGAGCTCGAGTGGGGACTCGCCTCCCAGTTTGACCTCCCCTACGTCTTTCCCGATGCCGACAGCATCGATCCGGAGGCCGCGGCTCTGGTGTCGCCCGAGTGGGCGCTGGCCCACCTCACGTTGCCCATCATGAAGACGGAGAAGGTGCTCACCGTCATTGTGGACTCGCCCATCAAGACTGAGGCGGTGGACGTTCTCCAGGCGCGAACGGATCTGAATATCGAGCTGGCTCTGGCCTCTTCGACCAAGATTCGGGAGCTGATTCGCCAGGTGTATGCCCGCGCCGCCGCACAGGAAGAGGGGGAGCGGCCCGCGCCCGCCAGCATGTCCGAGGTGTTCTCCATGGCGCTGGACGCGACCTCGAAACGGTTCGGCATATCCACCCGCGGTCACCGGGCCTGGGCATGGTACGACGACGGCGGTCGGATCCGGAGAAGACCGCTCGAGGGCCTCTGGAACTCCGAGCTGCAGGAGCTCGTCTCCCCCTCACCGAATGACGAGATCGGCGATGCTCTGAGGGCGAGCTGGAGCGGGCACGTGAACCGCGACGGCATGATCACTCCGATCGAGGTCCAGTATCTCGCCGACGAGAGCGGGGCTGAGTACCTCTTCCGGCCTGTGGAGGCCTATGCCCAACTGCAGGCGAAGTATCCTCCGCCGCCGGCGGGCATCCTGTCTGAGATTCGGCTACTGGCGCGGTCGGGGTCGGCTCGATTCCTGGTGATTTCGGATCCGGTCGAGCTCGGTCACGACATTCTCCCCCATTTGCCCACGCTCATGCTCGATCCTTCGTGGAGGAGTATCTACCTGACCGACCCGGAAAGCCGAGCGGCGAACCATGCGTTTTCGGTCGAGCTCCCGATGAGTGAAGACGATTGGGCGGCCGAATTGGACTCCATTCGAGGCTTCCACTTCGACGTGGTCACGGTAGATCTGCCGGGGAACCCGGAGAAGTGGCTGCAATCGGCGCTCGACATCGCCGCCATCGCCTTTGTGCGCTGGACTGGAGAGGTGGAAACGCGTGTGGCCCACGAGGCGGGAATCCGATGGGAGCTGAAGATCGAGGCTCAAGAGGGGGACCGGCTCGAGTGGACTCTCGAACCGTTGCACGGTTGACCAGGGGCATGCAAACAATCACTGAGATTACGACCGACAAGGACACCTGATGGCCCAGATTGACCAGTTTCTCAAGGTGATGGTGGAACAGGGAGGGTCGGATCTCCATCTCACCACCGGCTCCGTACCCGTCATCCGCGTCCACGGCCACATGCAGCGGATCAAGTTTCGTGAACTGACGGCCAAGGACACGGAGAAGCTCATCTTCGAGATCATGGAAGAGGAATGGCGGATGCGGTTCCTCGACGAGATGGACTTCGACTTCGCCTACGAGATTCCAGGGGTCTCGCGCTTCAGGGTCAACATCTTCCATCAGAAGAACGGACTCGGAGCGGTCATGCGCACGATTCCGACGGATATTCTCACGGCGGATCAGTTGGGTCTCAGCGAACCGATCAGGAGAATGTGCATGCTCACGAAGGGTCTGGTGCTCGTCACCGGTCCCACCGGCTCGGGAAAGAGCACCACGCTGGCGGGCATGGTGGACCTCATCAACGACACCCGTGCCGACCATATCCTGACCATCGAGGATCCGATCGAGTTCGTGCACGCCAACAAGATGTGCCTGGTCAACCAGCGAGAGGTGGGCACGAACACGAAGAGCTTCGCGAACGCATTGCGTGCCGCACTCAGGGAGGACCCAGACGTGATCCTGGTTGGCGAGATGCGAGACCGTGAGACCATCGAGCTCGGGATCACCGCTGCCGAAACGGGTCACTTGGTGTTCGGGACGCTCCATACGAACTCAGCCCCCAAGACGATCGACCGAATCATCGACGTTTTCCCCGCGGATCAGCAGGAGCAGATCCGGGCTATGCTCGCCGAGTCGATCAAGGGTGTGATTTCGCAGGTCCTGCTGCGCAAGAAGGGCGGCAAGGGTCGCTGCGCGGCCCGGGAGATCATGGTGGGGACCAACGCGGTCAGGGCTTTGATCCGCGAAGGCAAGATCCACCAGATCCCGTCCATGATTCAGACAGGTAAGAAGGACGGCATGCAACTCCTGGATCAGCATATCCTCGAGTATCTGATGTCCGGGGTCATCGATTCCAAGGAGGCGTATATGAAGGCCAATCAGAAGGAGGCCTTCAGGCAGTATCTCGAGGAGGAGCCCGAAGAGGAATTCGTGTAGTCGGTCACGAACCGTTCCCGTCCCACGGGGGTAGCCCAAGGCCAACGGCGCGTCGACTCCGAGCGTCGTTTTTCCGACCACAATCCGCAGAATTGTTAGGGGTAGATGGGAACGCAGGGGCAGTCCAAGGATATCGTCGTCCTTTCGGGAAAGAGGACCGCCTTCGGGACCTTCGGGGGAAGCCTGAAGGACTTCACCGCCACCGATCTGGGCGTCGTCTCCAGTGTTGCCGCGATCGAGGCAGCGGGCATCGCGGCCGATCAGATCGACCATACCTTCTTCGGCAACGCCTTACAGACGTCGGCGGATGCCATCTACCTCGCTCGCCACGTTGCACTCCGGTCGCGTGTGCCTCAAGAAAAGCCGGCCGTGACGGTCAATCGGCTGTGCGGTTCGGGCTTCGAGGCCATCGTCCAGGGTGCCAAGGAGATCCTCCTCGGAGGAGCCGACGTCACCCTCTGTGGGGGGACCGAATCGATGAGCCAGGCCCCCCATGTACTCCGGGGGGCCAGGTGGGGCAATCTCCGGCTGGGCCCCGCCGGTGGTGCACTGGAGGACATGCTCTGGGAATCGCTGATGGACACTAATTGCGATCTGACCATGGCCCAGACCGCCGAGGAACTGGCCGAGCGCTATGACGTCACGCGTGTGGAGACCGATCAGGTCGCAATCAACAGCCAGCAGCGGGCGAAGGCGGCCTGGGACGCGGGTTACTTCGACGCAGAGGTCGCGCCGGTCACCATCAAGTCACGGAGGGGCGACACCGAGTTCGCGTATGACGAGCATATGCGTCCGGATGCCACGCTCAAGGCTCTTGGAGCGCTGCGCCCATACTTCAAGAAGGACGGACTCGTCACGGCCGGGAACGCCAGCGGCATCGGAGACGGATCGGCGAGCGCCGTGGTGGCGTCTGCCGAGTGGGCCGAACAGAACGGCATCGAGCCGCTCGGACGTATCGTGTCCTGGGGCTTCGTGGGTGTGGAGCCCCGCGTCATGGGCATCGGTCCGGCACCGGCGGCCCGCATGGCGCTGGAGCAGGCGGGTCTGACCCTCGATGACATGGACCTCGTCGAGGTGAACGAGGCCTTCGCCCCTCAGTACAAGTCCGTTGAGAAGGAGCTTGGTCTGGATCCCGAGAAGACCAACGTCAATGGCGGTGCGATCGCGATTACGCATCCGTTGGCCGCGTCGGGCGCTCGCATCACGATTCACCTGCTTCATGAACTACGCAGGCGCGGGGGTCGCTACGGTCTCGGGTCCGCATGTATCGGGGGCGGACAGGGTGGGGCTGTGATCGTGGAGATTCTGTAGAGGCCGAGGGGCATGACTGAGGAGAAGGGCACTAGCCTGACCCGGCGGGAATTCGAGGCTGTGATCAAACGTGCTTCGGAACTCGCGACGTCCGACCCGGACGGCGGCGAGGGAGCGCTCGACGAGGGAGAGCTGTTCCGAATCGCGCGTGAGGTGGGCCTTCCGGACGCGCACGTGCGCCGCGCTCTCTCGGAGCTCCGGACGGCGGACGATCCACAGGGGGTGGTAGCTCGTGTCTTTGGATCCGTGACGGTGCGGGTGTCGCGCGTCGTGCCAGGGGACAGGGAGCGGCTCCGCATCATAATGGACGAGTTTCTCGTGGCCGGGCATCTTCTTCAGCCGGTGCGGCAGGGATCAGACGTGCTCCTGTACAGACCGGCCGTCGACTGGATTTCGAACTTCGCGCGAGCAGGCGCTTCGATGTCGCAGACGGTCTACTGGGCGTCGGCCAAGGAGATCCAGGTCCGCCTCCAGCAGGTCGATGAAGACACCACCCTGGTCGAAATCGCCGTGGAGCCGGGCGTTCGGGCCGACTACACGTCAGGCGCCGTGATCGGCGGCCTCGGGGCGGGTGGAGGCGTTGCTTTCGCGGTAGCTGCATTCCTCGGGTCAGTCCTCGCGGTCCCGACGGTTGGAGCGTGGTCGCTCGGAGCAGTGGTTGGCGGTGCGGTGGCCATGGGAGTGGTCCGCGTTACGGGCCATTACTCACGAAAGCGGCGAGGTGAGGTACAGCAGGAATTGGAGGGAATCCTGGATCGGATGGAGCGTGGCGAGGACTTGTCACCGCCCCCCGCATCGTGGAGAAGGTGGGTGACCCGGCAAGCCAGGAGGTTCAAGCTCGAGCTGTCCGGCGATGACCTAGACATTTGAACGAACGAGTGCTCGGGACCGACCGACGAATCGACGGTCCTTCGTCGTCCCGACGCACCTAATCAACTGGAGGACCAGTGAGCATAGAGAAAGTGGGCGTAGTCGGTTGCGGTCTCATGGGGAGCGGGATCGCCGAAGTGGCCGCCAAGAAGGGCTTCGACGTTGTCGTTCGTGAGGTTACCGCCGAATTCCTGGAAGCGGGCCAGGCGAGGATCAAGAAGTCGTTGGATCGGGCGGTCGACAAGGGTAAGCTCGAGGGCGCCGATCGGGACGCGGCCTGGGGCCGCATTCGTTTCACGACCGAGCTGGCGGACCTCGCTGACCGGGATCTCGTGATCGAGGCCATCGTGGAGGACATGGATGCGAAGAACGAGCTTTTCTCGGCGCTCGACGAACTCTGTGGAGCCGACACGATCTTCGCTTCGAACACGTCTTCGCTGCCCATCACGGATATGGCGGCGGGCACGGGGCGGCCCGACAGGGTAGTGGGTCTTCACTTCTTCAACCCGGTACCGGTCATGAAGCTCGTCGAGGTCGTGCGTACCATCGCGACCAGTGACGAGGCCTTCGACGCCGCGTTCGCGTTCGCCGCGGCGCTCGGCAAGGACCCCATTACGGCGAAAGACAACTCGGGCTTCGTGGTGAACCTACTCCTCGTGCCCTATATGCTCGACGCCATAAGGCAGCTCGAGCGCGGTGTCGCTAGCATCGTGGATATGGACAAGGCGATGACGCTCGGCCTCGGCTACCCCATGGGTCCGTTCGTACTGTGCGATTTCGTGGGCATCGACACGCTCTACCGCATCTCGGAGATCATGTTCGACGAGTATCGAGAGGAGCGCTACGCGCCGCCCCCGCTGCTCAAGCGGATCGTTGCCATGGGACGCTACGGGAGGAAGACCGGCCAGGGATTCTACGACTGGTCTGGAGAGCAGCCGACGCCCCTGCCGATCTGAGGGACGACGAGCGCAGTTCTTGAAGCTTGCCCGGCTCCCGGTGCGTTTACAGTATTGAAGTATGATCCTCGCAGCCGTTGAGAACCCGTTCCTGCTCCATTCCGTCCGGAGGGCAGCCTTCCCCGCCGAGGACGTGTTTTGGCGTGCGGAAGATGTGTCGGCGGCCCTCCAGTCGGGTTTCCCGAGGGTTTCCGTCATCGAACGCGGCGTGGAGGGGGGCGTGGAGGGGCTGCTCAGAGCCGCCGGCTCCCATCTTCCGGTGCTGGAACTGGCGCCGCTCGAGCTCCCGGGACTGCGCCGCTCGCGGTCGGCCATAGCGATTCAGCGGATCGATACGGCTCCGGCCAGGATGCGCCATCTGATCAACGAGGCGGCGCTTCCGATCGATTGGGTGGAAGGGCTCCTACGGGACCTCGGCCGGGCTGCGGGGCATTCTCTGCCGCCTGAACTGAGCGCCCTCGGACGGAGAACATTGGAGTTTCCGTCCAAGTACGCTCGCCTCGACGAGGTGGCGGAGGCGGTCGGCCTCACATCAGGGGCACTCAAGGCGCGTTTCCGGCGGCGAGACCTGCCGTCGCCGTTCGCGTATACGACTCGGCTGCGGGCTCTCTGTGCGAGCGAACTGCTCAACCGGCACGATATGACCACGGCCAGGGTGGCGTTTCACTTGGGGTACTCGAGCAACGGCAACCTCTGCCGGGCGTTCCGTTCGCTGACGGGCCTGACGCTATCGGACGCCTCGACTCTCGAGGGACGTCTGCACGTACTGACGCGGATCAGTCGCGAGCTGCTTACCCCGGACTACCTCAGCCGCTGGGCTGACCTGGGTCCTCTCTTCGTCCGGGCTGCGTAAGACAGCCCAACGGGGCTTCCATAACAAAAAAAAACGGTGACCCGAGTGGGTCGCCGTTTGCTTGGTGCTGGCTTTGCAGGCCCGAGACGTGGGCGCGGGTTAGGGGCGCTTGCCCCGTCGCTGGCGCCGGCGCTCTCGTCGGATCGCGGCCTCGCGCTTCCGCTTCCGCTGGGCACTGGGCTTCTCGTAGAAGCGACGCTTACGGAGCTCCGAGTAGAGTCCCGATCTCTGTACTTTACGTTTGAACCGCCGGAGCGCTCGCTCGAGGCTCTCGTTGTCCTGAATGGTTACTTCCAAGAGAAGTGCTCTCCTCTGGTGAAACTCCAAAGCCAAGAGCCAAAAAAATAGTGGAGGTAGGTCGACTAGGGAAGTCTTCCCTCGCGATGGAGCGTGTGGGCGTAGAGGAGGTACTCCTCCCGGTTGGCCAGGAAATCGGCCGTCCAGACCTCGAAAGGCGGCATGGGGATGCGGCTCTCGATGTACTCCACGACCATCATGGCAAGCTGGAGCCGATCCTTCGCCCCGAAGTCGACGGCCTGCCCTTCGAGGATGCGATCCACCGCGGACTCGAAGTCATCGGGCTTGAGCAGCGCGATGAAGTGACAGACCTGATCCAGCCGGTAGGAATCGTACAGGGATCGAAGCTCCGCAACATCGGCTTGGGACGGATCCTCAAGGCAGGCTCCCGCTGCCGCCGCCATTTCCTGGGAGTTCTCCGAGAGCAGTGTCCGAAACCATTTGCGCAGCTTGGGCGACTCTGCCTCGTCCCGCTTCTGGGCGTGGAGAGCAGAGGAAAACAGTGCCCGAATGAGCGGTCGGCCGAGCCCTCTCGCCTTCTGGTCGATATCCGACTCGCAGGCCTCGATGAAGATGTCCGCCGTGCGGACCTCGTCCACCTCGCCTTCGCTGTCACGGGGGCGGAACGAAAGGTGGCCATGCCACTGGCTGTCCCGGCCCTGGAAGGTGATGAGAAAGCAGGCCCAGTTCTCACCGTCCGATTCCAGAAACCCGAGCGAACGTTGGCGCGCGCGATCGATTAAGGCGTGTTCGGCCAAGTTCTCTATCGTGTGAGGTGCTCAGGGGCACGGAGGATTGCCGAGCAGCCGTGCGCAGCGTGACGATTCCCAAGATGTCCGCGCGCGTCATTGGGGGCAAGGAAGACGAACGCCGCGGTTCTGCCCACGGTGAGAAACGTCTTGCCAGAATGGTAAACATATTGTTATCGTGGGAACGTCGGGGCATGGAAAGCCCCGAAAAACCGCATCCTACGGTCAATGATGGCCGTTGGGAGCGCAGACGAAACCCGGCGAGAATGCCGGGTTTTTTTGCCCGGTCAGCCACGATGTGGTGCCGGTCGGGCGAGACATACCCAGAAAAAAATTGAGAGTCCCGGCTGGCACCGAGACTCTCGCTGGAACACACGGGTGGCGACCCGCTTTTCCTCGTTCGCTACGGGAAAAGTAAGAAGATCGTCGAACGAGTGTCAAGGGCGTCGTATGCCCCAGACTCGCGGAATCGCCCTCGTGGGCCGGCCTGCCGGCACTGGGGGCGTTTTACGTCAGAGGGAGACACGATGAACGCGACGAGCCTTTCACTGCAGTCTGAGGCGCGGCCGGAGGCGATGGCCGATGTGCCCGGAATTTGCGAGCTTCCGCTCACTCGGGCTGTGGTTCAGTACCGGGATCTCCATGAGATCGATCCTCCTGGTGGGAGGATTCAGGATATCGGGTTGGCATTGGTGCTGGAGGGCCGCTTTGCGTCGTCGGCAGAGGTGCTGGACCTCGGGAGTTCCACGGTCAAGATGCTCGACCTCAGCTCCGAGCTGGTGGTGCTGGACTGGGTTTACGAGCCGACGCTGGAGCATGTGAACAGCCTCATCAGGGAGCGTGCCGTCGGTGAGGCGGACGAGCATGGAGGCCCCCTGGGGGCGTACTGCTTCCAGATGGCTCTGAGCCTGCTCGGTCGCGTGGGATACGGTCCGTTGACCCGTCCCTCCATCCTCCGAATCGGTTTTCGTGACATCTGTCGAGACCTGGACTTCCACGAGGGCACGTCGGTGCGGATCGTCTCGGGGGAGCACCGGATCACGCGAGCCTATCTGGACTACGACGCCAACGCGCTGATCTTCCGTGCTCCTTCCCCCGAGCCGGACGCGAACCTAGAGGCGGCGGTCCTCGAGGCGTTTCCCCATAGTGAAGTTCTGCGAATCACGGAAGGCCACGAGGGCGGCTCGGTGCAATACCAGGTCCGCCTCAACCTGCCGGTGACCTTGGCCGAGGCCCGGGAGGAGCTCGTGACCATCCGCCGTGGCTTGGGCCGCCTCCTGGCCCGCTTCGAGCCGGGTCGGTTCAAGGCGGTCGAGCACCATCTGTCCACGTTCGGCTCGCGTGAGACGTTGGCCCGACTGTTCGTCCGCGAGCGGCGTGTAAAGGCGGAGCCCCTTCGGACCCATGCTGCCGCCGTCGGCGGTGGTACGGTGCACTGAGCCCGCGGCCGACGCGACCGATGGCGATGCAACGGGACCGTATTCGAGGAGTGAGAGCGGGGCGCCGGAGTGCGACGTCGCGTCCCCCGACGCCGACGTCGGGTTCCCCGGCTGCGGCAGGTCGTCCCGCGACCGCCTCGGCGTTGAGGCGGAGGTACGCGGAGTATTGTCAGCGGCAAGCCGCAGGGCTCGTGGAACTGATGCCGCGCGAAGGTGTGCGCCCGCTCTATCGAGAGGCGAGAGAGTGGGCGATGGACCACGGTCTGCACGAATCGAAGGACCCCATGGCCACGCTCCATCGCTTCTGCCGCGAGCTGCTGCCACTACCGTCGTTCGACGTTTGGTTGGTGGACTACGAATCCCATCGCCTCGCCCACCTCAAGGCGGGCGCGCCGTACCCCCATGCCGGCGAGCCCTCCGAGCCGGTCACGGTCGAAGTCAGGGAGGTCGAGCACGCCTCGCGTCGTTGGCAGGCCTCGCTCGAAGTCTACAGAGACGAGGACCTCTGGCGAGGGTACGTTCGCTTCCATCGAGGCTCCGCTGAATCCTCCGTCAGGACCAGCGACATCTTCTGCGAGGATGAGCTCCAAGACCTCCGCGACCGGTTTCTGTCGTTCACTTCGGCCACACTCACCGCCTTCCTCAGGTCCACTCTGCCGTAGTTCATTTTTTGCAAAAAATGAACACCAGTCCTGGGGCAGATTTCCGGTGACCTCAATTCCGTAAGTGCCTATCGTTGCTGGTTTTCCAAATCGGGGAATCAGGAAACAACGTTGCCGTGGCGTGGTGAGGAACAGCCGGTTTTGTCCAAAAATGGGCATTCATAAGTCTTTGTGGTGCAACAAGTTACAAGATTACGTTGGGCACACGACAACTCTGGAAAAGGCTTGCGTCCATCGAAAACGACCTGTATACTGGGATCGCCTCGAAGAAATAAATTCGCCCTTCCAGACGACATTGGATTGCAGTGGGATCATCCGATCCCTGCTAACATTCCAAGAAATTTCAACCATCAGATCGTGGGAGAGGTACGCGCATGTGGGAAACCTGCTCCGTTCAACTCAAGGTCCAACTTCCTCGTGATATTGCGGAGCAGGCGGAAGAAGTCCAGAAGACGGATCCGGAGTTTCTGAGCCGGGTCGTGCTGTACGGACTCACCCGCCGATCGATCTATCGTCACTTGCGTGAACGGGGTGAGAGTCCCGACGACGGCGACGCTCAGACGCAACTCGCCACCTAGGGCGTCGCCCTCCTCCTTCAGCGTCTCCCCCATTCGTTGCGGCGTCTCACACGCAGCCTCGCGACTCCCCGCCCCAAGCCTGTTTCGACTGCGACGTATTTCACCCGGGCCTTGACCCTACGCAGCGCCTCCACTAATACGTAACCATAAGACGGGCCAGGATTTGCGTGCCGAAGGGCGGTACGCAACAGGGGCCTGAGAGTCAGTCGGGAGGCCGGGCGTGAGTGACGCCGATCCCAAGACCCCCCCTCAGGAACAGGAAGACGAGCCGGACGTGGTCTTGCGGGCGAAGTACCTGGAGTACTGTTCGGCTCAGGTAGCCGAGCACCTGCTCCTATTGTCGCCCGACGAGATCTATGTGCTCGCAGAAGAGGCCCATCGCTTGGAGGGGGGCCAGGGCGAGCCCACGTATGAGCGAATGGTCCACCTGGCTACGTCGGGTGTTTCACGTCGCTTGGCTCTTCCGCCTTATGACGCTTGGGCAGAGGACTACGCCCGCAACCCCGCGCAGTACGAGGCTCATTTCCTCGGCCTTTGGGAGAGCGATCTGAAAGAGGCGCTCGACTCTTAGGAAGCTTCGGCCGACCGGTCCGCGATCAGAACGGAAGGTCGTCGTCGGGTTCCGCGATCGGAGCGGACGGTGCCTGGCTCGGGGGCGCGCCTCCGAACCCACCACCACCACCACCGCTGCCGCCGCCACCACCGCCACCCGTAGAACCCAACATCACCATCTCTGAGACGACGATGTCGGTCCAGTAGCGGGTTTGGCCGTCTTTCTCGGTCTGCGAGTACTCGACGCGCCCCTCGGCGTACAGGCGATCACCCT
This sequence comes from Longimicrobiales bacterium, assembly GCA_965249725.1. GTDB lineage: Bacteria > Gemmatimonadota > Gemmatimonadetes > Longimicrobiales > Gaopeijiaceae > CBDDCX01. The sequence goes on along the minus strand of CBDFMQ010000002.1, from coordinate 2,744,632 downwards.
TCTTCACCCACTGCTCCACGATGTCGACGAGCCGACCGAAGAAGGTGAGCCGGTGCCATTCGGTCTTCTCCTGCTGCTGCCCGGAGCCGTCTTTCCACTGTCGGTTGGTCGCCAGTGACAGCTTTGCTACGCGACTGCCCGACGACGTGGCGCGAATCTCAGGCTCACTTCCGACGTTACCGATGAGCATGACCTTGTTGAGGGACCGGCTCATTTCAGAGTACTCCTTGGCGTTTCAAATGCGGGGCGTGATCCGGCTCGGATGCCGGGCGGAGCCCAAAGTACCAAAGGCCGGAACCGGGCGCTATGGCCGGGTGGCGGCACCCACAGCCCCCTCCTAGCTTTCCGAGTGCCCGCGCCGGCCGACGGCGCCTACCGATGCGATTCCGAAACGACCGAGTCAGGCTATGAGCGACCTTCAATACATCCGTGTGGAGTGGGACGGCGACTTAGCGATCGTGGTGATCGACCGTCCCGACAAGTTGAACGCTTTGAATGCCGAGGTCGTCCGTGAGTTGGGCGCCGTCTTCCGCGACCTACGGGATGACGACGACGTGCGGGGCGTCATTCTGACGGGAGCGGGAGACAAGGCGTTCGTGGCCGGTGCCGACATCGGCGAACTCGCCAAGATGAGCCCACTAGGTGGTGTTCAGGTGAGTCGTGACGGCCAGCGGATCTTCGCCGAGATCGAACGCTTTCCCAAGCCGGTGCTCGCAGCCGTGGGAGGGTATGCGTTGGGCGGGGGGTGCGAGCTCGCCCTGGCGTGCCACCTTCGGGTAGCGAGCGAGAATGCCAAGTTCGGACTTCCTGAAGTGGGGCTCGGCATCATCCCGGGGTATGGCGGGACCCTGAGGCTCTCTCGCTTGGTCGGGCTGGGCAGGGCCGTCGAGATGACGCTCACGGGAGCGATGGTCGATGCGGCGAAGGCGGAGCGCATCGGGCTCGTCAGCGCCGTGTATCCCCAGGAGGAGCTGCTAGACCAGGCGAAGACCTTCGCGCGGGGCATTACCAAGAACGGTCCGGTGGCGGTTCGCATGGCGCTGGAGTCCATCTATCTCGCCCAGGACTCGGCTCCGGCCGATGCGCAGAGCTTCGAGTCGGCACTCTTCGGACTCCTCGCGTCGACGGACGATATGAAGGAGGGGATGACAGCGTTCCTGGAGAAGAGGAAACCGGCTTTCGAGGGCGAGTGAGTGCGGGCCCGGAAACGGGCGCACCATAAGGGATTTCGACGTCTCACAGGGGTGGCTGGAACCCTAGGAAATCGTTAAATTCTCCCATGCTTGAAAGGCCATTTTTGGCACCTGCGCCTTGTACCTGAGCCTGCTCAAGCTCCGGCTCTTTCGCAACCTAGGGCATCAGGAGCTCACCTTCCCGTCGGAGGGGGTGGCGATCGTCGGCCCAAACGCTCAAGGGAAGTCCAACCTGCTCGAAGCGATCTACTATCTGGAGACGTTCAGGTCGTTCCGGGGAGCCCGCGCCGAGCAGCTCATCGCCTTCGGAGAAGACGTGTTCCGGGTGTCGGCTTGCTTGGACTCGCCGGAGGGTACCGAGGCCCGGTCTAGGGAGGTGGCTGCCGCGTACGAGTCGTCGAGTGGTCGCCGGAAGGTGACGGTCGACGGAGCCGAGCCGGCACGAATCGGCGATGCCGTCGGATTGTTGGGGGCCGTGATCTTCTCACCAGCCGATGTTGCCGTCGTAAACGAGGGGCCGTCCGCACGGCGACGTTTCCTGGACATCGTTCTCTCCCTGAACGAACCCGGTTACCTGGCCTCCCTCCGGGAGTACAAGCACGTCCTCGCTCAGCGGAACGCGGCGCTCAGGGGTGATCAGCAGGCGTCGGTGGTTCGAGCCTGGGACGAGCCGTTGGCCACGTCCGCTTCGACCGTGATGCTGGCCAGGTTCCTGTGGGTGGAGGAGTGGGAGGATGCGTTCCGGGGCTACTATGAGGCTGTGAGTGGCGGACCGTCGTCGGCCATGAAGTACGTGCCCAACGTGTCTGTCGAAAGCTGGAACGAAGAGGGTGTCCTCCACGCGTATCGTGAGGCGCTGGAGGCCGGATGGTCTCGCGACGCCCGTTTCCGCAACACCAGTGCGGGACCCCATCGCGACGAACTGTTGTTGAGTTTGACCGACGGTTCCCATACGACCGAGGTGCGTGAGTTCGGTTCAGGAGGACAGCGACGGACCGCGGCATTGGCTCTCCGGTTGGTAGAAGGGGATTGCATCCGCCGGACCCGAGGCACGGACCCGATTTTGCTGTTGGACGATGCGTTCGCCGAACTCGACGAGGCCCGTCGCGAGCGTGTGCTTCACCTCATGGACCATGGCCGTTTCGGCCAGGTGATCCTCACCGCGCCGAAGGAGAGCGACGTGCCACTCCAAGGGGACGGACTGGCGCGCTGGGGCATTAGGGACGGACGGATTTGCGCGTGACCGGCGGCGGCCCGGTCCGTGTCGGGGATCTGCTCGACGATGTGCTCAAGCCGCGTGGTGTCGGGAATCAGATCCGGCGCGTCGGTGCCCTCGATGCGTGGGCCGCGGCGGTAGGTGAGAAGATCGCCAACGTGACGAACGCCAGGGCGGTCGTAGCGACGACGCTTTTCGTGGAAGTGAAGAGCAGCGCCTGGCTGATGGAGTTGGGCTTCATGAAAGGGGCCCTGCTGGAACGGGTCAACGAACAGTTGGAGGAGGACGGGGCGATCGAGAGGATCGTCCTCACGCTGATGGAGGGGGACGGGTAGGACTCTCGTACCTTCGTCACCCACAACCGAGCGAACGTTAGATGGCGGAAGATAAGAAGAAGCAGAACGGCGAGTACACGGCCGGTCAGATCACCGTCCTCAAGGGACTCGAGGCGGTACGCAAGCGTCCGGGCATGTACATTGGGTCAACGTCGTCGCGAGGGCTGCATCATCTCGTCTACGAGGTGGTGGACAACTCCATCGACGAGGCGATGGCCGGCTTCTGCTCGGAGGTGTGCGTCACGATCCGGAAGGACGGCTCGATCCATGTGACCGACGATGGACGTGGCATTCCCGTGGACATCCACCCCGAGGAGGGAGTACCGGGTGTGGAGCTCGCGATGACGATCCTCCATGCGGGCGGGAAATTCGACAAGGACAGCTACAAGGTGTCGGGCGGTTTGCACGGTGTCGGCGTCAGCGTCGTAAACGCTCTCTCGGAGTGGCTCGAGGTCGAGGTCGTCCGCGATGGACACAAGTACCATCAGCGGTACGCGCGCGGGATCAAGGAGAAGGAGCTCGAGAAGGTCGGAAAGGCGAAGGGGAGCGGTACGCACGTCACCTTCAAGCCCGATCCGGACATCTTCACTGAGCTCGATTTCAGCTTCGACACCCTGAACAACCGCTTGCGTGAGATGGCCTTCCTGAACAAGGGTCTCGCGATCACCATTACCGATGAGCGCGACGGCGCCGAAGAGAAGCACCAATACGAGGGTGGCCTGGCCTCTTTCGTCGCGTACGTCAGAGGGGCGAGGCATCCGCTTCACGAAGAGGTGTTCTACTTCGAGGCCAGCCGCGAGGAGGCGGACATCGAGGTGGCCATGCAGTACGACGATGGCTTCAGCGAGCACACGCACACCTTCGTCAACAACATCAACACGCATGAGGGCGGGGCGCACCTCACGGGGCTCAAGGCTGCGCTCACCCGAACCATCAACGACTACGCCCGTCGCGCCAACCTGTTCAAGAAGGCCGAGGAGAGCCTCTCGGGCGACGATGTGCGAGAGGGACTGACCTGCATCCTCAGCGTCAAAGTCATGGAGCCTCAGTTCGAGGGGCAGACCAAGACCAAGCTGGGCAACAGCGAGGTTCGTGGAGCGGTCGAGGCAGCTATCAACGAGCACCTGGCCATCTTCCTCGACGAGAACCCGAAGGCCGCCAAGGCCATCATTGAGAAGTCGCTGTCCGCTGCTCGAGCCCGGGAGGCAGCACGGAAGGCCCGCGACCTCGCACGCAAGAAGAGTGCGCTCGAGGGCGGCGTGCTTCCCGGCAAGCTGGCCGATTGCTCCATCTCGGACCCCAGCCTCTGCGAGATCTATTTGGTGGAGGGAGACAGCGCCGGCGGAAGTGCGAAGCAGGGCCGGGATCGGTCCTTCCAAGCCATCCTTCCCCTCAAGGGGAAGATCCTCAACGTGGAGCGGGCGCGGATCGACAAGATTCTCTCGAACGAAGAGATCCGTGCCATGATCACCGCGATCGGGGCCGGAATCCGGGAGGACTTCGATCTCGAGAAGGCCCGGTACCACAAGATTATCATCATGACGGATGCCGACGTGGACGGCGCGCACATCCGGACGCTGCTCCTCACGTTCTTCTTCCGCCAGATGCGTGACCTCATCGAAGCGGGGTACATCTACATCGCCCAGCCGCCACTCTACCGGGTCGCCAAGGGGAAGAAGGAGTTCTACGCGTACTCGGAGGAGGAGCGCGAGGAGTACACCAAGCGGCTCTCCAACGGCAAGGACGGCAGTGACGGACCGGCCAAGGGCATCGCCATTCAGCGCTACAAGGGTCTCGGTGAGATGAACCCTGATCAGCTCTGGCGTACGACCATGGATCCGGAGGCACGGACGATCTACCAGGTCACGGTGGAGAGCGCGGCGGAGGCCGATTCGATTTTCAGTCGCCTGATGGGTGACGACGTGGAGCCGAGGCGGAAGTTCATCGAGAAGAACGCCAAGTACGTCAAGAATCTGGATGTCTAACGCAGCCGCGTAGCGGGTGCGTGGTCTTCATCAGCTAGGCGTCTAACGCAGCCGCGTAGCGGGTGCGTGGTCTTAGGGGAGCGGCTCCAACTGGACCGTGCCCGGACCGGATACCTGGCTCACGTGGCATCGGCAGTCGTCATGGTTGAAGACGAACTGTGCTCGAAACCCGGTGTCCCCGCGCGTTCCCACCACCTCGACAAGGGTCCCGGCTTCGGTGACTTCGCCGAGGGCGTTGTCCGTGAGGATGACGTAGACGCCCGGTTGGTTCAGCCCCATCTCGTCGGGCGGCGTGAGGTCCTGCCCGTCAGAGAGGCGCGTCACTGAGATCTCGACCTCTGTCGCCGGCTGGCCCTGGGCATCGACCACTTCGACCGTGAAGAACCGGAACTCCGTCGTGCAGGCGCACGTCTCGGTTAAGGGGTCGGAGCAGGACAGCACAGGTAGTCCGGTGAGTGCCCCCAGCCCGAGCAGGGCGCATATCCGTAGGAGGATCCCACTCCTGTCTCGGATCCCGGGTCCCTTGTTCGATCGTGCAGTCATGAGCCAAGTACCGCTCATAGGCGGTGGTTGATCCGGACGCTTGAGCCCGGGTTGCGCGAGGCGGTACCTTTGAAGTCCGGTCAGACGCTGGCCGGATCCGATGGAGTCCGGCCCAGTGAGGCCCGGACTGCGACCGTACGTCACGCATGACCGGGGATATCCCGTTGACGGACCCGAAAAAACTGAACATGCAGGAGCTGGTTTCGTTCCTGGCGGACAACGCCGGGCACTGGATTTCGAATCAGCGTGATCTGCATCGAGCTCATTCAGAGCCCCTGCCGGACACGACTACGGCGGCTCTCAGGGGGTTCTTCAGCGATGAAACGCTGGATAGAGCCCGCATCCGCAGGGTGCCCGTGATCGAGAATCCGCCCTTCTACCGAGAGTTCGAGGAGTCGGGTCAGTCGATTCCGCTCGACTTCAGCGTCTGGGCCGCCATCACCTTCGGCGACGTCATTCTCGTGAGTGATGATCAGGTGCCCTGGCCGCCCTCTCACTCGGTCGTGTTCCACGAGATGGTCCATCTGGTGCAGTACGACGAGTTGGGAATCTTCGAGTTCGCGCGTCGCTACGTGACCCCCCTCATGCAGAACCGGTTCAACTACATGACCATCCCGTTGGAGTCCGACGCGTTCGATCTCCAGGGGAGGTTTGAGGGTTGGTCCGGCGAGCCGTTCTCCGCCGAGGCCGAAGTGAGAGCCCACCTCGGCAAGCCCGGTCTTCCCTACGCGGGTCGTCGAGGGAACCGCCAACCGGTGGAGTGACCGCGGCGGTAGGTTGCTCACCAATCCTGGCGTGATCGTATCGTCGAGGCGTCAGTCCAACTCCAGACGACCGTAGTAGACATTCGTTTCGTACGTCATCCGCACCACCCCGCTCTCCTCGTGTTCTGCGAACAGGGCCGATAGCGAGTCGGAGCGGTGGCGGAGGAGTGTCCAACGAGTAAGATATGCCCATGTCACCAAGTGGAGAATTCTCGGACAGAAGCGACCGAGTCTGTGTGATCGGAGCCGGGAGCTCCGGGCTCGCCGCAGCCCGCAACCTCCGCGAGGTCGGCCTCGAGGTCGATATCCTCGAGGCATGCGACGACCTCGGCGGGAACTGGAACTACCCGTTGCCGGTGGCGCGTGTCTACCGATCGACACACACCATCTCGTCGAAGCCCGGGACCGAGTTTCCGGACTATCCCATGCCGGATGCGTATGCGGACTACCCACACCACACGGAGATCCTCGCCTATCTGAGAGGCTACGCAGAACACTTCGAGCTCGGGCCCCTCATCGAGTACGGGGCGGAGGTGGAGCGCGTGGAACCGGCTTCGTCGACTGGACCGACCGGGGACCCGTGTTGGGAGGTCACGTTGGCTGGTGGGGAGGGCCGTCTCTATGGCGCACTCGTCATTGCCAACGGACACAACCGTGACCCCATCGTGCCCGAGTATCCCGGGACCTTCGATGGCGAGGTGATGCACTCAGCGGACTACAAGGTCTCCGAGATCCTGCTTGGTAAGCGGGTTCTGGTCGTGGGTGGAGGGAACTCGGGCTGCGACATCGTGGTGGAGGCTGCGCACAAGGCCGAGGCGGTAGAAGTAGACAGATTCGTATCTGATTGGGGTAATTGAACTTACGGGCATACCGGACCGGATTCCCGCCGATTGATTCCCGCTGATTGGCCTCAGGCGCGAACTCTGCGTCGGCTCTCCAGAGCCTTCCTGAGCTGTGCCTCGTCGGCCCGCTGGTAGCAGTGCAGCACCGTCTTGGCCTCCTTCCAGCCGCCGAGTTCGCAGAGCACCTTGAGCGGCTGGTCCATGAGGTCGGAGGCGAACTTCCGTCTCAGGGAGTGCCAGCCCCTCCCACGCTTAGGTTCAAGCCCCGCGAGCCGCTCCGCTTTTTGCCACCAGCCGCGCGCCTGACAGGAGCCCACGCACCTCGACGGATCCTGCGGCGAGGGCAGCACGAGAGTGTGTCCGGTCACGGGGTTCCTCTTTCGCGCCTCCTCCAAGGCGGCGAGCGCCTCGGTGGTGACCGGCGTCCGGTGCTCGTAGCCCGACTTGTCGTGCTCTGCGCGCCACCGCACCACTCCGCATTCAAGGTCGATGTCCGACCATTGAAGCTGACGGATGGCGCCGATGCGGTGTCCTGTCTCGTGGGCGAGGACCAGAGCAACGTGAAAGCGCCAGTCCATCTCCAGAGACACGTGGAGCAGGACCCCGTATTCTTCCTCGGTAAGCATCACCCGTGTCGGGTTCTTCTCCGTGGGCGTCTTCAGGCCCTTGAGCGGGTTCGAGCCGAGGAGCAGTTCACCCCGCTCGTCCCTCGACTTCACGGCCCAGTTGAGGACCGCGAGCAGGAACTTCAGGTCCCGTTCGATCATCCGGTCGGACACGGGTTTGCCGCTCGGGCCAACCCTGCCCGCCCGCCGCTCCCGGATGAACCGGTCCCAGTCGCGCTGGGAGAGCGTTGCGGGCTTCCGGTCCCTGCCGAAGCACCCGAGGAACATCCTCATCGCGGCCCTGTCGTGCAGCCGCGACTGCCCACGCTTGGTGGGCGTCACCTCTTCACCGTAGATGTCAAAAAGCGTCTTCAGCGTGAGCGGCTCGGGCTCGGCGTTCTTCTTGCCGTTCAGCTCCGGCCCGGCGAATCCTGCGGCGAACTCGTCCGCCTGCCTCCTCGCCTGCCTCCAGTCGCGGTGCTTCAGCGACCTGCTCAGCCTGCGCCCGTTGTCGCGCCACTCGATCTGGAACAAGCCGGTCTTGGGATCGGGAAAGACCCTCACCCGGTTCCGGCCCCATTCGCCAGCGGCGTAGCTGCGCTGGCTTCGTTTCGTGCGTGCCATCATTCGATTCCTTTTTCGATGATGGACTGCACGATCTGCACGTTTGAAACGTCGCGTCGGCGTGACTGCTCCGCCAGTGGCGGCTCGGCTGGTGCTTGTGCCTTCCGTGGCAGGTGGCTGCGGGCGATCTTGGGCGCGCCGGGCCTTCCGGCGTTGGGGATCTTGCCGTCTCGCACCAAGCGCCCGAGGTGGTCGGAGGAGTAGCCGCTCTCATGGGCGGCCTCGACCAGCGAGAAGGTGGTCTCGTCCCTCTCGACGAGCGTGGCTTCGAGTTCGGCGGCGCAGCTTTCGAGCGCGGTGGCCGGAGTTTCGCCCCCGTAGCGCCGGAGCGCCTTGGCGTGCCTGCGCCAGTTGGCGGGCAGTGTCTCGACGGACGTTCGGTCACTCATGCGCGTTCAGTCCCAGTCGCCTTCGGCGTCCCTGCGGAGCGCTTCGGTGAGGCCCGTATCCCCCTGGCCGCGCCGCACGGACCGTTCGGCGAGATCGACGCGGCGCCCGAGGTCGGCGAGCCCGGTGGCGCGCGCGACGGCGTAGATGGCGGCCGCGACGGTTGCGAGCGCGAACGCGAGGTGGAGGGAGAGCAGGACGCCGTGATCGGCGAGGATGACCGGCCAGAACGGCGACAAGTATTCGAGGCGGGAGCCGCCGAGGAGGAAGGTGGTCCCGGCGATTGCGGCGGTGAGTCCCGCGCTGATCTTCCAAGGCTGCATGGGCTAAAGTCCTCCGGGTCGTCAGAGTTCGACGGCGGTCGGGTCGCGGTCGGCCGGTCCGCGCAGCCAGGATCCGCCGTCGCCGCCCAGGCCGAGCTTGCCGAGGAGTTTCCCGGCCGCCGGCCCGTTGGCGTGGAGCGCGAACCCGGCGGCGGCCTTGGCGCGGACTGCCGGTTCGCGGTAGTTGCCGGAGACGGCCTCGATGTTGACGCGGCCGGTCCGGCCTTCGGCATCGGTGTACTCGATCTGCGCATCCGGGTGGAGCACGCGGCCCTCGTCGTCGAGGGGGAGGCCGAGCTCGCGGGCGATCCTGTGCCGTTCGGCGTCGGCGGCCCGCTTCCCGTCCTTCTTCCGCGCGGCCTCGCTCCCGCGCGCGACGGCGCTCTTGAGTTCGGCGTCGAGGCGGATGCGCCGCACGGTGGCGCCCTCTGCGTGGAGGCGTTGCTGCTCCTCCCTGCAAGCGCGATAGACGGCGGTGTCGTGCGCGGCTTGGGCGGGCCGGGTGTGTGCGTACCGCATTTCCTGGCCGGGATCCATCCCCCATTCGGCGGCCCGCTCGCGGGCGTCGGCCACGCCTTTGCGCGTAAGGGTCAGGATCTTGAACGGGTTGCCCCCGGGTCCGGTGGCCCGGGTCTCCGCGACGATCCCTTCCCGGATCCAGGCGTTCACGGCCCGCCGGGTGGTGTGGGGATGGCCGCCGAAGCGGGCTTCGGCGAGGTCGCGGTAGGAGACGGCGCCGTAGACGCCGATGTCGGCAAGTCCGCGGGCGCACCGTTCGGTGAAGGAGATGGACCCGCCGTCCCGGCTCGCGGCGTATTCTCGACGATGGCCGTTTCGCATGTGATGCTTCTCGCGGCTGGGTGGCGCGGCGGAACGGGGGTCCTCCTCGACCGTGCGGTCGAACATCTCCCTACCTCTCATCGGTCCTCAGCGGCTCGGCCCGGAGCTGCGTTCGGGCGTCGGGAGCGGCGGCACGGGTACTTGGGTCCGCTGAGGTCCGGGCGTGCGGGACGCGGCCACGGCCACGGGATCCCGTGCGGCCTCGCGCTCGATGTGCCGAACGAGCACGAAGTCGGAGATCCTCTGCGCGTCGGCCGCGGCGCGCCGGATCTCGCGGGGATCCTCCTCGAGCGCGGCGATCCAGCCCTCGACGTAGGCGGCGCCCCGGCTCGGGTCGTGCCCGACGCCGACGCGCTCGCCCGTCATCATGGCGCTGATCTCGGCCCTCAGTTCCTCCTTCGCGTAGTCGGGCGAGCCGAACCCGGTCTTGATCCCTTCGACGAGCGTCTCGCGGTTCATCCGCTCCGGGTGGCCGGTGCTGTGCCCCAGCTCGTGGAGCGCCGTCTGGTAGTAGTGGTTGGCCGAGGGGAACTGCACCCGTTCGGGGAGGATGATCTCGTCGCGGTTCAGGTGGTAGAAGGCGCGGTCGCCGGCCACGTGACGGACGGGGACCCCGCTGTCCTCGAGCACCCGTTCGGCCTCCTGGTGGGTCTTCCAGAGCGGCTCGGGCGTCGGGGTGGACCGCGCGGGCAGCCCGTCGGCCTGCTCGGCGTTGAACACGGTGTACTGGCGCACGAACGGCGCCTCGAGGCGTTCGTAGCGGTAGACGCGCTTGCCCTCGGCGTCCCTCCTGGGCCGTCCGCGCTCGTCGGTGACTTGGGTCCGCTTGTGATCCTGAAAAGAGAGGATGCGGGTGCCGGTCTCGCCCTTCCTGACCTGTCCGCCCCGGGCCTGGATCTGGCGGTAGGTGCCCCAGCGCACGTCGCCATAGCCGCGCTCCTGCTGGACGGCGGCGAGGTGCAGGCTGTTGCCGCCACGATAGGAGCGGTCGGTGTCCACGTTGGCGGGGAGCACGCGCTCGCCCGGCGCCCAGGGCTTCTGCCAGGGCGCGGTGCCCTGCCGGATCTGCTCGATGACCCGGTCGGCGAACTTGCGGTGGTATTCGTCGTGCTTCATCGGTCCACCACCTCCCCGTGCGGATCGCCGCCGGCGCCCAAGATGTCTTCCTCGCTCCCGACCTCCTCGCGGAAGAGGCCGTACTGCTCGGCCAGGTAGGCCGGGACCTCGAGCGTCTCGCGGCCGTCGCGCGCGAGCTCGCGGTCGAAGTCCTCGAACGTCTCGACGCGGATGGTGCTGTCGTTGCCCGTCATGCGTTCACCTCCTTCGGTGTGTGGGTCTGTTCCTTCTTCCGGGGCTTCGCCGCCCCGCCCGATATCGGTTCGGTGATCCAGCGGCCGGTGGCCGCGTCGTAGCCCTGGACTTGGATGGCCTCCTCGACGAACCGTCTGCCTCGTTGCCGGGTGATGTGGAGCACGAGCGAGATGCCGTCGACCACGCCCCGGCAGGTGACCTCCCAGGGAAGCGCGCCCTCGGCCTGCATGGCGCAGCTCGCCAGGCGCGAGAGCGCGGAGCGCGCGTTGTTCGCGTGCACGGTCGTGAGCGATCCGCCGTGCCCGGTGTTGAGCGCCTGGAGCAGGTCGGCGGCCTCGGCGCCCCTGACCTCGCCGACGACGATGTGGTCGGGGCGGTGGCGGAGCGCGTGCCGCACCAGGTCGCGGATCGATACGGGTGCTTCCGAGCCGATGGCCCCGGCCTCGAAGCGGACGCAGTTCGCGCGGTCGATCCTGAGTTCGAGCGTGTCCTCGATGGCGACGATCCGCTCGTCCTCGGGCAGCAGTTCGATCAGCGCGTTCAGCAGAGTGGTCTTGCCCGAGCCGGTTCCCCCGGAGACGAGGATGTTCCTGCGGGACGCAAGCGTGGTGCGGGCGGACCGGAGGACCGCCTCCGGCAGCGAGCCCATGCGCACCAAGTCCTCGGGCGAGAACGCCCGGCCCCCGAACCGGCGGATGGTGATGGCGACCTCGGGCGCCGCGGGCGGGGTGCAGATGGCGACCCGGGATCCGTCGCTGAGCCGGGCGTCGAGGATGGGCCTCGCGGCGGGATCGAGCCCGAGCGGCCGGGCGATGTGGATCGCGGCGCGGTGGAGCCAGGCGGCGGTGAGCCCGGGCGCCTCGTGGGGCTCGAGGCGGCCCCCTCGCTCGACCCAGACGTTGCCGGGTCCGTTGATCATGATCTCGGAGACCTCCGGGTCATCGAGCAGGGCTCCAAGGCCCGGGAGGAACGGAGTGAGGTGGCCGACGCCGCTCGCGCGCTTCATATCCGGCCCTCCTCGCGGAGCCGCCAGTAGCCGGTCTCCTTCGGCAAGTAGTGGGGCTTGAGGTAGACGCGCCGCGCGGGGAGCGACACGACCCCGTCATACGGCAGGCAGATCGCCTGGTAGTTGGCGAGCAGCGAGAACTCGCGGGGCGTGAACACCGGCTCCCTCGATTGGCGGAACGACTTGCTCGCGCCGATCGTGCCGCGTCCGCCTCCGGCGCGTCCGGAGAGGAGCGAGAACTCGGGCCGGCCCGTGTTCTCGGTGAACGTGTAGGAGGCCTGCGTCTTCATGACGGTGCCGCACATCTCGGACGCGACCCGCGCCGACGCCTCATCGGAGAGCGACAGGAAGATCCGGGTGCGGAGCGTCTGGACGAGCGTGCGCCAAGCCTCGCCCGAGGGCAGCACGGAGCGGAGCGAGGAGATCGACTGCGTGGCGACGATCGGTATGCAGCGGCACTGGCGCGTGAGCGCGAACGCCTTCTCGTCGCCCGAAGGGTTGTCCTGCCCGACGGTGGCGAACGCCTGGTATTCGTCGCAGATGAACACGGCGGGCCGCAGGTAGCGTTCGGGCCGGCGCGCGGCCTCGGCGGGCCGCCGGAGCAGCGCCTGCATCCACGCGTTCTTGAGCAGCACGCCGATGGCGCGGGCGAGCGCGGGGTTCGCGCCAGCGGGCATGTTGAGCGCGAGGACCTTGCCGTCTTCGATCAGATCGGCGAGCGGCGGCAGTCGGCGCCGGAGCCCCGGCACGGGATAGCCAGCGCCTTCGGTGTCGTCGCTCTCGTCCGGCGTAGCTTCAGCCGGCGGCTCCTCCTCAGCCGGTGGCGGCGGGCAGAACACGCCGGCGACCTGCGGCTCGTCGAACAGCGAGAGGAAGACGCTGATGCCCTCGACGATCGAGGTGCGGAGCTTGGCGTCGAGCACCGTCCAGTCGTGCAGGTACCACCGCTCGATGGCCTCGACCTGCTGCCTGAACTCGCCGCCCGCGCCTCCCCCGGCCGCTTCCACTTCGCATGCGACTTCGTGCTTCGCGAGCTGCGCCCGAAGCTCCGCGTCCATCCGGCAGCGCACCTGTTCAGTGCCGGGCACCGGCGCCCAGTCCCACTTCTTGAGCGCCTCCGCATGGGCGATCATGTCGTCGCTGGAGATGACGGCGTCCACCGGAGAGATCCTGTCGGCCATCTCGCGGGCCTCGCCGATCTTCCCCGCGAACAACTCCGCGTCCACGGTGCAGCGGTAGATGTCCCGGAGCGTGACCCAGCCCCCCGGCAGGAGCCGGTGCAGCTCCACGATCCAGCGCACGAGGTTCGTGTACGCCTGTTGCCAGAACGGTTCTCTACTCTTGCCGAAGAGCTGGTTGATGAGGGAGGCGACGCCATAGGCGAGCGAGTAGGAATCGAGCAGCGGATCGTCGAGCGGGTTCCACTGCCAGGAGCCGCCGAGCCCGATCTCGAGGTAGTCGTCCCCGCGGCCGGCGTCCTCGAGGATGCCGCGGACCTGGTGGCAGAAATCCCCCTTGACTTCGAGCACCAGCGCGCCCGCCCTGCGGCCGGGATCGTCCGCCCGCCAGGAGAGGATCTGGCGGGCGAACGGATACATGCAGGCGGTGGTCTTGCCGGTGCCGACGGCACCCACGATGAGGACGCCGGTGTAGAGCCCCTTCTCGGGGACGACGAGCCAGGAGGGCCGCTCGCTCTCGCGCGGCACGGTCGGATGATGCAGTTCGCCGATCACGAGCGAGGGCGCCTCGTCCCTGGCCGAGGTGGGCCAGGCGGGAAGCTTCCCGCGAGCGCCGCGCCGGGTACGCGGCTCGAGCCAGACCCTCGTGACCGAGAGGCAGACGCTGCCGGCGAGCAGCAAGGCGACGGCTGGCGCCGCGTAGTACCAGACGCGAATCACGGCATGCAGGCCCGGATCGTGGTAGGCGATCAGGTCCAGCACGGAGTTCCCGCCGATGTCCGGGAACGGCTCGAGGAAGGCGCGGACCGCGACCGCGACCACGGCCACGCCGATGAGGACGAGCGTCCAGGGCCTCATCGGTCCGACAACCTTCCCGTAGGGATCGCTGGCCCGGAGCGACCCCCCGCGGAGGACGGCATGGGGGTGTCCCATGCCGATCCTCCCCGATGCCACGCCAGGCATCCAAAGAGGGGGGTCGCTCCGGCCACGGTCGCCGGCTCCCGCGTGCCACGCACGCTCCGGTGGCCGTGGCGCAACCGCAAGCCGTCCAGCGACATGCACAACCGGCGGCGTGTCCTTTGGAAGGGCGATTCCGTGTCCGCACGCCCCCGATGTCGGATGGGCACTCGCCGCAGGTCCCCGGCACCCGGCGATCCGGCGCTCAAAACAGGCCCCCGCGAAGCCGGCTCGAACGCCATGCGGCGAACCCGTCGATCGCCGTTCCGGGGCGGGCGGATCGCAGCAGTTCCTCGAGTTCGACGATCCGTATCAAGCAGCCCTGGAGGCCGCCGTACCTCTCGACCGCCGCGTCGTCCATGTCGCGGATCGACCGCTCGATCCGGGCGATCTCGCGGCGGGCCGGGTCGGCGGGATGCGGATCGGTCGGTGCCTCGGCCCAGTGCCCGAGGACCTTCCGAGCCCGTGCAAGTTCCGGTTGGGTGCGCACGGTGGCGACGGCCTCTACCGGCCGGCCCCGCTCCCTGAGCGCGCCCCAGAGTCCGCGGTGCGCGTGGCCCCAGGAGCGGAGCCCCGCGGCGGTCTCGTGGCCCGTATCGGCGTAGACGAACACCGCGCCCCGACCGTCAAGCGCGACGGGCAGCTTGAGGGGGAAGTAGCGCCGCGTCTCGCCTGCGGCGCCCCGGTACACGCGGACGGGCAGGATGCTGCGCTCGATGCCGAGCGCCTCGAACGCGGCTACCTTTTCGGACTCGGTCGGGAGCCACGGCAGGCCCGTTTGCTCGATCACGTAGTCGAGCGAGAGGAGACGGCGCATGAGCACTTCCTCGGAGGCGGTCCTGCGATGGCGGATGTGCTCGGCACCGAGCGCCCGGTAGACCGGGCGGGCGAAGATCCGGCAGACCTTCCGGCCGTGCAGCGTCTCCTCTACCGCGAGCTTCCGAACCATCATGGCTCGGACGAACCGGCGGGCCGTGCGGCGGTGGATGCGGAGCCCATCGGTGAGTTGCGCGCGGGTGAACACGCCGCTGTGCAGGCATACGAGCGCGATCCACTCGGCCCTGCGTCCCGTCCAGCCCAAGGACTCGAGCGCCTTCTCGCGTCCCTTCAGATGGGCGATCACCTCGAGTCCTCCGTCACGAGCGCTTGGTCGGCCTGTAGGTAGGTGACGAGGATGCCCATCGGGTTGTGGACGACCAGCTCGCGCGGGATGGACCTGAGGAACTCGAACCGGAGCGTGAGCGACCAGCGCTCGCGCCGGATCTCCTGTCCGTCCCGGAGGTGCACGAGGTCGAAGTCTGCCGTCGCGCCGTGGGGCGGCTCGGGAGACGGATGGATGCGGAGCACGACCTGCTCGACCTGGAGCTCGGTGTCGGCGGTCCCGGCCGCCACGCTTGCGACCTCCGCGCCGTCCCGCTGGAACGCGGCGTTCGCGAGTTCGGTCGACAGGAACCGAAGGCTCCGGGTCCACTGCTCCTCGACGGTGGCTCGGCGGCGCGAGTGGAAGTCGTGGACGAACCTGTTGAGGAAGTACTTGGTCGTCGGATCGAGCGGATCGGCCTGGGCGGTTGCGGCCTCGTACGCGAGCGCCTCGGCGCGGCCGACCTCGTCTACGCGGACCACGATGGGCCTGGGCGGCTCGGCGCCCGCGATCCGCAGCAGGATCACGGCGAGCAGGACGCAGCTTGCCGAGAGGAAGATCAGGATCGTCCGCAGCCTCCGGTTCGCGTGGACCGCCTCGGCCCAGATCTCGGCGTACTCGCGGCCCGCATGGCGGTCTCGTTTCATTGGCGGCATCTCCTTGGGCTTCAGACGGGTGGCTTGGCGGGGGCCGCCGCGCGGCTGGCTCCCTGCATGGCGAGCGCGACGAACCCGGACCCGGCGGAGCCGGAGCCGGAGACGAGCATCGAGGCGAGTTCGCCGACCTTGAGTCCGGCCATGAGGCCGCACACGACGAGCGGGAGAAGCACGACGGCCCAGAGCCAGAGCTCGGCCGCATCGGCCGTGCCGGTGCCCATGAGCGCATCGGCGTAGGTCGTGATGTAGCCCATGCCGACGCCCATGAAGACGCGGAGCACGGCGCCGGCCACGACGCCGTAGAGCGTGTAGACCATGAGGGACCGGAACCATCCCCAGAACAGGAACGCGAGCGGCTCGAACAAGAGGAACGCGATGAACACGGGACCCAGGAGAATCACGATCGCGATGGCGACCTGCGCCCAGATGACCTGCGCATAGGTGATGCAGAAGAGCGCCAGCAGGCAGAACACGAGCGAGGCGCCCATCACCAGCGTCACGAACGAGGAGAAGAGCACGCTCACGCCCGCGGTCATGACCGACAGCAGGTTCCCGCCCGACCACGCGCCGCCCAGGTGCGCGGCATACGCCTGGACGAGCGCCGTCATCTCGGTGTAGCCGGCCGACACCACGTCGGAGATGAACAGGTTCTGGAGCCAGATCCCCCCTCCCGCCACCATGGCCGGGAACGTGAGCCCCACCCCGGGGATCGGGACGATGTAGTAGTGGAGCAGCGTGCGTGGGATCGCGATCCCGATGACGAGCTTGACGATGGCCCACGGCTCGAAGGTGCCGCTGAACGCGATCTTGAGGCCCGTCCAGGCGACCATCACGGCGGCGAGCCCGCCCCAAAGCTGGAGCCCGAGCGTGTGCACGTCGGGCGCGGCGGCGCCGACCACGGTATCGAGCACCACGTCCAGGAAGCTCTTGAAGTCCTGGAGCTGGTCGTTGGGGATCTGCGCCGGAACGTTCGGATCGATGGACTGCGGAGGGAGTTGCATTGCGAACGCTCACCTCGCCTAATTGCCCGTGTAGAACGACGGGATCCGGAACAGCAGCCCGTCACGGAGCGCGTCCCGGTTGCGGGACGCGGCGGTGCGCAGGGTCCCGGCAAAAGCGTTCGCGCGCATCCGGCTCTCGCGCCACTCGACAAGGTGCTCGAGGCGCGCGAGTTCGGCCTGCCGCAGGCGGCTCGCCTGCTCGACCGCCTGGTGGGCCATCACCTGGCCGAGGGCCGCGTTGATCCGGCCCTGGCTCAGAGGGGCCGCCACACCGGCCTGCTTGAGCGCCGTGTTCGACAGGTTGCGGTTCGCGGTCAGGCCGGCGAACGAGCCTTGCGCGCTCTCGATCGTCTCGGCGAGCGCGGCCGCAGCGTCGAGCGTCGCGTAGTCGAGCACGCGCTGCCGGTCGGCGGCCACGCGGGCGCGGCGGTAGTCCTCGAGCGCCCGCGTCGCGGCCTCGGGCGGATGGTCGCGGAACAGCGCGAGGATGTCGGCCTCGCTCACACGGTCGGCCGTGCTTTGCGCGCTGCGCCACAGTCCGGTGAGCGAGCGGCCGCCGCCCAGATCCCGGACGGCATCTACCGTCTCGCGGGCCGCGCCGTGGAAGTCGGACCCCCACGCGAGTCCGTTGCTCACGAGCCCGACGGGTCCGGCCGCGAGTTGGGTGAACGGCGCGAGCAGCGCGTCGACCTCGCCGCGCGCGGCGCGCCTCATGTGGTCGAGCTGGTTCTCGAGCTCCGTGAGTTGGCGGGTCATCGCCCGCACCTGGCGGACCTGGTTCGCGATCTGGGTCACCTGGTTGGCGATCATCTGGGCGCGCTGGATCACGCCGCCGAGGCCGAATTGGGCGCTCGCAGGCGCGGGGCTGGCGAGCAGTAGAAGCGGAATGAAGAGGGCGGGGGCGAGTGTGCGGTAGCGCATGATGGTGTTCTCCTTGGGGTCAGTTGATCGGCGTGGTCCCGGGCCTCGGGACCAGGACATCGGAGGTGAGCCAGATGCGCAGGCGGTGGCCGGCGCGGATCGTGATGGCGGGCATCCGGTTGAGGAACCGGTCGAGGATCGAGGTGGCGCTGTTGCCGAGCCCCTGTCCGACGCCGGCCCGTAGTCCGTAGGGCGAGGCTCCGGCCAGCGTGAGTCCGCTCAGCGCGCCTACGGCGCCGGCGGCCGCGAACGTCGAGAAGTAGTGGCGGCTCACCTGGTCCTTGAGCGCGCCCTCGCCCGCCTGGTTCAGCCCCGCGAACTCGAGGTCGATCCAGCTGCCGCCGGGCAGCAGCAGCCGGTGGAACGCGACCGCGAGCCGGCTCTGGTCCCGGTCCTGGACGGCCCGGGCCGCGCCGCCGACGCGCGCGCCGCGCGGGATCAGCACCCGCTGGCGGTCGGCCGAATACATCGGTACCGACACCATGGCGAGCACGGGGCCGGGGAACTCGCCCGAGAGCTGCGTCAGCAGCACGGCCTCGAGGAACGAGCCCTCGCGGATCCGTTCCCAGCCCGGCGGGTCTTCCGCACGGACGCTCCGGCCCGGCTCGGCCGTGCCGGGCGCGCGGCGAGAGCTTGGCGGTGAAGCCCCCGGGGAGGCGGCCGGGAACTCCCCGCTCGCCAGCCCGGTCTCGATCTCGCCCTCGAGTGCCGCCAGCGACCGCTCGAAGGACGCGAGCGTCTCTTCGAGAGCGCGATCGAGGAACTCCGGTTCCCGGTCAACCGTATCGCCGCTCGCCGGTCCGGCGCCGTTCCGGGCCTGTCCGGGATCCCGGTGCGACTGCGCGACGGGAAGCGAGCGGAGCGAGCGCGTCCGGCGTTCGATCTCCTCGAGCCGGACCGTCTCGCGAAGCTCGAACTCGGCGCCGCCGATTCCGGCCGCCCGGTTCACCGCCGCGCCTTCCGCCTCGGCCAGGGCCTCCTCGGCGGCGGCGGCTTGCCGGTCCGCAAGGTCGGCTCGGGCCTCGACCGCCGCCTGCTGGGTGTGACGCTCCGCTTCCGCGCGGAGGCGGCCCTCGAACGCGCGGCCCGCGCGGCCGTCCACCGCCCGCGGCTCCGCTTGGGTTCCGGGAAGGGCCGCATCGTCCTCGGGACCCGTGAGCGACGACGAGAAGAGCATGCCGCCGACGAGCACGGCGATCAGCACGATCCCGGCCTTCGTCACGATGCCGCCCGGCAGCGCGCCCTTCGGCTGCTTCACCAACTGCTTCCAGCGGCTCATCGGAGCGCTTCCCCGGGCGTGAACCGCCAGCGCGCCCGCTTGTCGCCGATCCGGAGCCACCCGTCGCCCAGCACGCGGCGTGCGATGTAGAGGCCGTCCTCGGCGAGGTCGAACGCGACCAGGCTCGGCTCGCCGTCCTCCAGTTCGTAGAGCGCCGGCGACTCCTGGGCGCGCGAGCGGATGTAGGTGAACCGCCCGTCGTGCCACATCGCCTCGATGAGGAACGGACGATCCTTCGCCTTCCCGTCCAGCCGGTACTCGAACGCGAGCCGGCCGGGATAGGAGGCCCGGAACGCCTCGATCTCCGCTTGCGCCTGCTCACGCGCTTCGACGATGCCCGCCTCGGCCTCCTCGCGCGCCGAGCGCGCGGCATCGGCGGCTTGGGCCGCCATCTCACGGTAGGCCGCGACCTCGCTCCGGGCGACGAACCCGGGAGCGCCGGATGCGCCCGCCGCCTCGGCGCCCGGATCGACCCGGACGACCAGGTGTGGCGGCTCCTCGCCGTGCTCGGCGACCAGGAACGAGTAGATGCGGCCCGACTCGCAGACGAGCGCGATGTTCGTCGCCGCGTCCTCGGCCAGGGGCTTCAGGTACGCGACGTTGGCCGCGCCCGTCAGGTGCCAGTACTCCGAGTCGCCGGCCACGAAGTCGAGGATCCGCTCGTCGGCCGGTAGCACGATCACCGTCGTGTGCCGCACCCGCGCGCGGAGCCGGGGTATCCGGTCCTCGCCCTCCTCGGCGACGGGGACGCCCCGCCGGGGGAAAGGGAACTCGACCGGTTGGGGCGGCGCGTGGAGGACAGTCTTGGAATCGTCTGCCCGGAGCGGCAGGTTCCGAACGCGCGACTAAAGAGCGATTCGGCGGGTTCCTTCGAACGCCGTCCACGGATGCGCGCGGCGAGCACTCTCCACCGGCCCGAAGCCGGGTGCTCCTCGGAGGACGGCGTTATGTTGGTCGAACGATTCCCGACGCGGAGAGCGAAGGCATGAACAGCCTAACCGAGCGGATCACGGAGTATGCGGAGGGCTCCCCGGACGTCACGCCGATCTCCCCGGTCGCTCTGCTTCGCCTCGGGTGCCGTGGGCTGTGAATCAGGCACTCTTGCGCCTGGCCCGCTCCGGTCGGCTAGTGCGGATCCGCCGATAGCCCATGGGTCGGCACGAGCGGCTGGTGGAGACGATACTCCGCGGACGGTCGGACGCGAACATCCGCTTCGACGAACTGCGCGCCCCGATGCGGTATCTTGGATTCGAGGAGCGAGTCCGGGGCAGCCACCACCTCTTCGACAAGGAAGGCGTCGTTGACATCGTCAACCTGCAAAGCCGCGGCGGGCACGCCAAGCCCTATCAGGTGAGGCAGGTTCGGCGGTTGATCCTCAAATACAAACTGGGAGGCGACCACTGATGCACAAATACGAGATCATTCTCTACTGGAGCAACGAAGATCAGGCCTTCGTCGCCGAGGCGCCCGAGTTGCCCGGGTGCATGGCGCACGGAGCCGATCAGGAGACCGCGCTGGGGAACGTCAAGGAAGCAATACAGTTCTGGATCGACAGGGCACAGGAATTGGGACGAGCCGTGCCGGAGCCCAAGGGCGAGCGCCTGATGCCGGCTTGACGGGTCTCAGGCAACCTCGGGTTCGTTCCCCTCCATTGCCGCACGAGAGGCGCCCGCCGATGACTGGACCGGAAGGCTCGCCATCAAGAGCCGGGATCTCGCGAGTCGCGTATGCAATGAATGCCCGGCAGGAAGAGAACGAGGCCGTCTCAAACTCGAAAGCGAGTTGGAGAAGGAGCTGGGCCTCGAGCCGAGTGCTTTCGCCCGACGACGTCCGCCGCCGGGCCGATCCTTGACCGGGATCGGGTCGCGGGTAGGTTGGTTGTCAGGGTATTGGATGAGAACATCCGGAGCGTGGAACGGAAATCCCGGCCGAACGGTTCCCGCATCGCAACACCCCCCATGCCGCGAAGGTACTTGACACGATGCCAACATGACGGCACCACATCGTTAGTTCGAGCCGAGCCGAGCCGAGCCGAGAGGGTGCGCCCGGCGGCGGGGCGGGCCGCATCGACCGGCCCCTTCGATGGCCGCCTCCCGGCCTGACGCGCGTCCCGGGCGCCACCGCCGTCGGCCGTCCCGCCCGCCGACGCTTGCGGGTGCGCTGACGGTCCTCGTCCTCGGGGCGCTCTCCCTACTCAACCCCGCTCCGGCCGCGGCGCAGACCACCGCCATCTGGTCCGCCACTTTGACCGTGGATACGGTCACTGCCCAAAGTGGGACATTATTCGCAGGCTGCGACGACGATGACCACCAGCAGGACAATTGCTCCTTAGCGCTCTCGGACAATGATCTCACAGTACATGCCCTCGAGTTTCGGATCGAAGCGGTGTATATCGGAAATGGCGTCCTCCAGGTTAATTTTGACAAAAGTCCGCTTGGTCACTTCGAAAACCTGAATTTCTGCGTCGGCTCGACCGCGTTTAATTTAGCGGCCATCGGGTCATCTCGCTTCGCGTGGGCTACCACCGTGTCATGGTCCGACGGCGACATGATCTCGCTGAGCATCGGGTCTTCCTGTGACCAGGCCCCCCAGTCCTCGAACGCCAACCTGAGCAGTCTGACCGTGAGGAGCAGCACGAGCGCCGACGGCACGTACTCGGTGCTGCTGTTAGGGCGCTTCGCCGCGACCACCACGACCTACGCGGCGGTGGAGACGGTGGCCAACAACGTCACCCACGTGAAGCTGACGCCGGCGGCGGCCAAGGACAACGCGACGGTCCAGGTGGGCAAGACCGGCAACGGCAATCTGATGACGGTGGCCAACGGCTCGGCGAGCCAGGCCATCGCGCTCGACGAGGGCGCCAACGCCATCCAGGCCGTGGTGACGGCCGAGGACGGCATCGCGACGAAGACCTACACGGTGACGGTGACGCGCGCGCCGCCGCCGCCCACGGTGAGCCTGACGCTGAGCCCGGCCTCGATCTCGGAGAACGGCGGGGCGAGCACGGTGACGGCGACGCTGTCGGCCGCGTCGAGCGCGGCGGTGACGGTGACCGTCGCGGCGGCCGCGGTCTCCCCGGCGTTGCCGGGCGACTTCACGCTCTCGAACAACAAGGTGCTGACCATCGCGGCGGGCCAGACGGCGAGCGCCGGGACGGTGACGATCACGGCGGTGAACAACGCGATCGACGCCCCGGACAAGACGGTCACGGTGTCCGGGACGGCGAGCGGCGGCGGGGTGGGGAACCCGGGAGACAAGACGCTCACGATCACCGACGACGACGGGACGCCCACGGTGACCCTGACGCTGAGCCCGGCCTCGATCTCGGAGAACGGCGGGGCGAGCACGGTGACGGCGACGCTGTCGGCCGCGTCGAGCGCGGCGGTGACGGTGACCGTCGCGGCGGCCGCGGTCTCCCCGGCGTTGCCGGGCGACTTCACGCTCTCGAACAACAAGGTGCTGACCATCGCGGCGGGCCAGACGGCGAGCGCCGGGACGGTGACGATCACGGCGGTGAACAACGCGATCGACGCCCCGGACAAGACGGTCACGGTGTCCGGGACGGCGAGCGGCGGCGGGGTGGGGAACCCGGGAGACAAGACGCT
Source organism: Longimicrobiales bacterium (assembly GCA_965249725.1). Taxonomy (GTDB): domain Bacteria; phylum Gemmatimonadota; class Gemmatimonadetes; order Longimicrobiales; family Gaopeijiaceae; genus CBDDCX01. The sequence continues at coordinate 2,721,920 of CBDFMQ010000002.1, read as the reverse complement.
CACGATCACCGACGACGACGGGACGCCCACGGTGACCCTGACGCTGAGCCCGGCCTCGATCTCGGAGAACGGCGGGGCGAGCACGGTGACGGCGACGCTGTCGGCCGCGTCGAGCGCGGCGGTGACGGTGACCGTCGCGGCGGCCGCGGTCTCCCCGGCGTTGCCGGGCGACTTCACGCTCTCGAACAACAAGGTGCTGACCATCGCGGCGGGCCAGACGGCGAGCGCCGGGACGGTGACGATCACGGCGGTGAACAACGCGATCGACGCCCCGGACAAGACGGTCACGGTGTCCGGGACGGCGAGCGGCGGCGGGGTGGGAAACCCGGGAGACAAGACGCTCACGATCACCGACGACGAGGGCGGGACGACCCCCGCGGTGCGGCTATCGGCGGCGCCGAACCCGGTGGCGGAGGGCTCGCCGGTGACGGTGACGGCGCGGCTGTCGGCGGCGCTGTCGGGCAACGTGATGATCCCGGTGACGCTGACGCGGGGCACGGCGGAGGCGGGCGACCACGGTGCGCTCGCGAGCATCACGATCAGCTCGGGCGCGACGAGCGGCACGGGGACGGTGACGACGGCGCAGGACGCGGACACGGACGACGAGACGTTCACGGTGGCGCTGGGCGCGCTGCCCTCGACGGTGCGGGCGGGCAGCCCGTCCTCGGTGACGGTGACGATCGCGGACGACGACGGAGGCGGAGGCGGAGGCGGCGGCGGAGGCGGGACGAACCGGCCGCCCGCCGTGTCGGCGTCGTGCGACCCGTGCGCGGTGGCTCCGGGCGGCGAGGTGCGGCTGACGGCGACGGCGACGGACCCGGACGGCGACACGCTGGCGTACGCCTGGAGCGCGCCGCGGGGCAGCTTCGCGGGGGCGACCGACGGGGCGGCGGCACGCTGGACGGCGCCGGCCGGGGCGGGCGGCTACACGATCCGCGTACGGGTTTCCGACGGCCGGGGCGGCTCGGCGTCGGTGTCGGTGGCGGTCGTGGTGACGGCGCGCGATCCGGGCGGGCTCGCGGCCACGCAGACGTTCGCGGTGGGGGTGGGCAACCGCATCGTGCGCGTGGCGGTCGAGGAGACGCTGGCGGCGATGGCGCGTTCGCACCTGGCGAGCGCGCGGATGACGCTGGGACGGCGGGTGGGGCCGGGCCGTCCGGGCCGCGGGTCGCGGCTGACGGTGATGGGGCGTTCGGTGCCGCTGGGCAAGTCGGCGGCGCGGGAGGCGGCGGAGGCGCTGCTGGCGGGCTGGGCGGGGTCGCGCGTCCTGTCGGGCGGTGGCCTCGCGGAGGCAAGGCGGACGGCCGAGCGGCGGCTGGCGGACTGGGCGGCGGGCGCGGCCCGCGGCCCGGACGGCCCGGCCGCGCCTCCGGACCTGGCGGCGAGCCTGGGCCTGAACGGCCTCGGCGGGCTCGGAGGGGACGCGCCGATGGGCGGCACGGAGTTCGTGTTCGCGTGGGGCGGCGGCGGGGACGGCTCGCAGGAGGAGGCGGACGGAGGCGGCGGCTGGCAGCTCTGGGGCCAGGGCGACATCCAGACGTTCGTGGGCGGGCCGGCGGCGGAGCGGCGCTACGAGGGCGACGTGCGCACGGGCTACGTGGGACTCGACCGCGCGCTCGGGACGCGCTGGCTGGCCGGCGTGGCGGTCTCGAGGAGCGAGGGCGCGGGCGACTGGCGGGCCGGCTCGGCGAGCGGGCGCCTCGCCACCGGGCTGACGGCCGTGCATCCCTACCTGCGCTGGTCGGACGGGGCCACGTCGGCGTGGGCGATGGCGGGCGGCGGCCGGGGCACGGCCGAGAACACGCGGGCCGGGTCCGGCGCCGCGCGGGGCGCGAGCGGGCTCGAGCTCGGGTTCGGGCTCCTCGAGGTGCGACGGCGCCTCGCGGACTGGGTCGGGCTCCGCGCCGACGCCGCATGGGCTCGGCTCGGGACCGAAGCGGGCGACGAGTCCGTCGACGGCCACGCCGTGGCGGTCGACCAGCAGCGCCTCGGGTTCGAGCTCTCGCCGCCGGTGCGGCTCGGGCCAGACGGGCAACGGGCTCGAGGTCTCCGGCGGGCTCCGGGCCGTGGGCGGCCCGGTGAGGATCGACGCGCGGGGCCGGATCCTGGTGCTCCACTCCGCCGCGGGATACGAGGAGCGCGGCGCCGCCGTCACGCTGAGCATCGGCGGCCAGTCGTCCGAGGGGCTCTCGCTCTCGGTGTCGCCGCGCTGGGGCGGCCCCGCGGCGGGCTCCGCCGCGCTGTGGGAGGAGCAGCTCCGCGGACGCCGCCCGCCGGGCCGCGCGGACGGCGGGCCGTGGACGCTCGACGCGCGCGGCGAGTACGCGCTCCGCCTCCCCGGAGGCCGGCTCTTCGCCTGGACCGGATCCTTCAGCCGCTCCGCGCTCGGCAACCGCCTGACCCTCGGCGGCCGGCTCGGCGCGGCCGGCGACGCGCTCCCGCCCGCCCGGCGCTGAGCCCCGCCTCGAGCGTCATTCCGGGACCGGAAACGCCGGCCTTGCCACACGGCACCGTGGATTACCCCATCGGTACTGTGCCTCCCCGACAAGGGCTTGCGCCGCGTCCTCGTTCGTCCATGGGGACCTCCGGCCTTGCCGCGGCCTCCCGCGGCGCGGTTCGCCGACCGTCGCGCAAGCCGGAAGTGGAGGTGGAGGACCGTCTTGGCGGCGAGCCGCCCATCCGGTCAGATCCGACCGCCGGGCGGACCGCGGCTCCGTACCGGGCTCTCATCGCTCGGGCGACCTCGCCGGGTCCACCTGCATGGAAAGTGACCTTCCCGGTTTCTGTTCCTGCCGTCAGGTGCCGCCGCGTGCTGCCCGGGTGAAACGGAACTTCTCCCGCAGACGTGGGACGTTTACACTTCCCCAGCACCGCGCCGTCAGCTGCGAGCCCATCGGCGGGAAGGCACCATGGATCACTTTGACACCCCGGGTCTCAAGGAATTCGGCCACGGGCACGAAGTCCCGGTCGGACGAGACCAGCACTGCAATGTCGTAGTTATCGACGGGCATGTGGTCAGCCGCTGGTGGCAACTGGGGCACGCCGGTGGCGAACGCTTCCTCTGCCGGGGAGCTATTGACACCTTCACCCCCGGAAACGTGTCCACGACTCCCGTTGCCCATCGGTGGAGTTGTCGGTCGGTTTCGCTGGCCGGGTTGTAGGAGCCGTAGAAGTTCAGTCCCTGATACTCGCCCGTCGCGGTCGGATCGACCACCTCAGCCGCGGCGCGCGACAGCACCGGCCCCAACTGTGACCAGTCCGTGCGGAACGGGTCGTCAACGGCCCGCATGTGGAGGGTGTAGTTCCAGAAGTCGACGAACACCCGAACGCGGTGGCGAGCATCAGCAGAGTGATCTGCCTCGGGCATATTGTCCGGATTGATTCCCCAAGAATACAGGGACGCCAAGGCGTCCCTGGGGTCAAGATGATCGGACCCCGTATCTCCCTGTCTGGGCGGTAGTCCGATGGGTAGTCTTGAACTTCAAGTCAACCTGTCGGACCGGCGAGGACGCAACCCCCAGTCTCGTCCAACGACAAGTGAGCCCGAGCTCCTGCACCGGTCCCGAGGGGATGGATCTTCGGAGGTGGTAGGGGACGACAGAGGGTTCCGGGCGGCGTATCAGGGCGTGCTTGGAAGCTCTTTTGGGCACTGTCACGGCCCCGAACCAGATTCGGCGATTCGGGTGGTCCATGGCTTGCGCGACGAGTCCCCGCCCCCAGGAGCCAAGGGACGCCCCGATTCCCGCCATTCGATGCCGTTTCCCCGGCTATTTCAATCCGGTGGAGTCAGAAATGATCCAACGGCAAGAATGGCAGATCGTGCAGTCCTAGTTCAACTTAGACGATTCCTTGCCGTGATTCACAGCATCTGTACTCTGCCGAGGCAGCATACCACAGTACTCGGAGGAGCTATCACTACATTCCCAAGTACCTCTGGGGTAAGCCCTCGGATCAAGTGGCGAGCCTGATGCACGCCCTTCGGATTCCCATGAGAGTGCAGAGGCTCATCGCGAACATATCCCTGCGCCTATTCATGGGACGTCACGAGGACCTCGGACTTCCTGAGCCGGACCACGGGCTCTTCGAGTCGCACCCCATCGTCAATACGCTCCTGCCCTACTTCGTGCAGCACGGAGCGATCACACCGAAGCCCGGCCTCGAGCGGCTGGGTGGCGATCGAATCCACTTCTCGGACGGGACGTCGGAGGCCATCGATCTCCTCATCTCGGCCACCGGGTACCTCATCACGTTTCCGTTTATGGACGAGGGTCATCTCAATTGGCGGGATGGGCGCCCGCACCTCTACAAGCACGTCTTCCATCCGGAGCGCGACAACCTCTTCGTGGTCGGGCTGATCCAGCCGGACAGCGGACAGTTCGGGATCGTCCATTGGCAGTGTCGCGCGATGGCCCTTTACCTGGCCTCGGGGTGGGGCAGGGGGTCGATGAACCCCTGGCTCAAGCGAAGAAAGCGGTCGCCCGAAGAGGATCTGAGCGGAGGCGTTCGCTATCACGAGACGTACCGCCATCACCTCGAGGTGGAACACGCGAGCTATACTCGCGGACTCAAGAAACTGGTGAAGCGACTCGACTAACGCTGCTCCGCTGCGCTGACATGGCTCCCCTGCGCCGCGCGGGTGACGGCCTGAAACAGTTGTCCCGAGGATCCGTAGTAGAACTCAGGGTGGTGGATGGCGATGTGGATCTTGGAGTGATGGGTGATGACGGGAGGACTCTGGATGTATGCGTGTTTGAAGGAGGGACGGTTCCGTGGTGTGGGACCGGCCCTCCTGTCCATACTGCCCGCCTTGGTGTTGGCTTTGGCCGGAGGATTGGGAGCTCAGGACCTGGCGAGTGTACAGACGCCGAAATCGGACCTGTTCAACTCCCATGAGGTGATCGAGCTCTCGCTCGAAACCAACTTCGTCAAACTCAAGGCGGACCGGGGGCTGGACCCCGAGTACCGGCCTGCGATTCTCACCGTGACGTCGGACGACGGCCAGCCACGTGCGATCGACATCAAGGTGAAAACGCGAGGGCACTTCAGGCTCGAGACGTGCCGATTCCCCCCTCTCAAGATCAACCTCCCCAAGAAGTCCATGGGCGGGACCGTGTTCGACGGGGAGGACAAGATCAAGCTGGTCAGTCACTGCCGTGACCGAGACAGTGACGAGCAGAACGTCATCGAGGAATACTTGGCCTACCGCACTTACAATGTGCTGACGGACAACAGCTTCCGGGTGCGTTTGGCGCGGATCACCTATGTGGACGCCCGAGGCAAGGACGAACCACTGACCCGGTACGCGTTCTTCATCGAAGACAAAGAGGCAGTGGCGCAGCGGGTCGGTGGCATGATGCTCGATGTGCCGCAGGTCCACCCGACGAATCTGAATGCCGATGCCTCGGCGCGCATGGCGCTCTTCCAGTACATGGTCGGGAATACCGACTGGGACATGGTCTACTTCCACAACGTGAAGCTGCTTCGGAACAGCGACGGTATCTACATCCCGATCCCGTACGACTTCGACTTCACCGGCCTGGTGGCGGCGTCCTATGCCAAACCCGATGAGCGACTCGGTCTTCAGACGATCAAGAACCGGATGTATCGCGGCTTCTGCCGACCCGAAGTGGATTTCTCCACCATGTACTCGGAGTTCAACGACCTCCGCCCGCAGATCGAGGAGATCTACGTGGGTGTGGAGGGCCTCGAAGAGGACAAGAAGACGAGCGCGCTCAAGTACGTGGACGACTTCTACGACATCATCTCTTCGGAGAGGCGTTCGAGCCTACGGATCGAAGGCGCCTGCCGGAGGGTTTAGTGTCACTCCCGCCCAGAGCGGCCCGGCCAACCTGAGTCCGTACACGGCTAGGAGGCCCAAGACCCCTATGACCACCAGATAGTACAGCGTGGGAAGGATGGTCTTGCGCAGGGTCGACCCCTCTCAGCCCAAGAGTCCGACCGTCGCCGAGGCCGCCACCACGTTGTGAATGGCGATCATGTTGCCGGCGGCGGCTCCCACGGCCTGGAGCGCTACGATCATCGAGCTCGAAATGGCCAGGCTCGTCGCCACTCCGTGCTGAAACGCCGCGAACATTAGGTTGCTCACCGTGTTCGATCCGGCGATGAAGGCCCCGAGCGCCCCGGTCACCCCCGCGAAGAGCGGCCAGATGCCCCCTACGTTGTCGGCTACCCATCCGGCCATCGTCAGGGGCATCGACGCCAGCCCCGCGGCGTTCACACCGGAGTTGATGTAGACGCGCACCATGGGCACCGTGAACACGAGCACGAAGCCGGCCCCGAGCAGCACGCGACTGGAGTCCACCAGGGCTGTCTTGAGGGCGGCCACGCTCATGCGGTGGAGAAGCGCGGTGATGCCCACCACGAAGATGAGAATCGTTCCCGGTAGATAGAGGGGGGTCGTCGTGGCGCTGACACTCGTCCCGAAGATGTCGGGCCATTGGATGCTCACGCTCCGGAGCGCGGCCCCGAGGGGCAGCCAGGGGAGTCGGCTCAGCACTAGCAGGACCGCCAGCAGCAGGTATGGGAGCCACGCCTTCGCCCCTGACATCTCCGGGTGTTCGCCCTCCTCCTCGGCCACGACCTCGAGGCCGCTCACCCACTCGGCGGGCCAGGCGCTGCGATCCGGGAAGTCCCAGGAGTCGGACGGCACCAAGAAGCCCTTCCGGGCTGCGAACGAGACGACGGCAAGGCCGAGGAGGGCACCCAACAGGGAGGGGAACTCGGGTCCCAGGAGCCAGGCGGTCAGCACGTAGGGCACCGTGAATGCGAGGCCCCCGAAGAGGGCGAAGGGAACGATGGAGAGGCCCTCCGTCCATGACTTCTTCTCCCCGAAGAATCGGGTCATCATCACGACCATGAACGTGGGCATGAGCGTCCCGGTGATCCCGTGGAGGAGTGCAGCTCGGATCGTCACGGCCCGGATGTAGTCGTTCAGGCTGACTCCCCACTCCGCCAGGGCGGCAGTGAACTCGGGGCTGGCCACTCCGCCCTGCACACCGACGAGAATCGGCGTGCCGACGGCTCCGAACGTTACGGGCGTGCTCTGGATCATCATCCCGATCATCACGGCGCCGGCCGCGGGAAAGCCCATGGCGACCATGAGGGGTGCCGCGACCGCTGCCGGAGTGCCGAAGCCCGCGGCTCCCTCGATGAACGAGCCGAAGAGCCACGCGATGATCACCACCTGGATCCGCCGGTCGTCGCTGATACCGTGGAACGTCCGACGGATCGCCGCGACCCCACCGGACCGCTCGAGGGTGTTCAGGAGCAGAATGGCGCCGAAGATGATCAGCAGGAGGTCGAAGGTGAGAAACAGCCCCTGCACGGAGGAGGCCGCCACGTCGGCGGTCGACATGTTCCAGACGCCTGAGGCGATGACCACCGCCGTCACGTAGACGAGCGGCATGGCCCACTTGGCGGGGACCCGGAACCCTACGAGCAGCACTCCGCCCAGGAGAATCGGTAGGGCGGCCAGGACGGCCAGTATGGCTGGGCTCACGTGCTCTCCTTCCATGATACGGACCGACGCCCCCGCCCGATGCGACGCCGGGAACAGGCAGTCCGGCCATTGCCCCCACTGGCGTTCGTCGTCGGGGAGCGACCCGACAACATGCAGCGAGCCTCGGAGCGCCGCGAGACGAGGGGTTACCTTGGAGGGATGCCGGAGCCCACCAGGTCGCGAGTTCCCGCCCTCCTCCTGGAGGCGCACAAGAGAGGTGTCACCCGTGTGGCTTTGGCCTACGGGGTAGCCGCTCTGGCCCTCTATCAGGCCGCCGACCTCGTTACGGTCTTCTTCCAAATGCCGTTCTGGGTGCTGGACGCGGTCGCGATCCTGTTGCCCATCGGACTCCCCGCGGTCTTGATCCTGAGTTGGTTCTTTGTCTGGACGACAACCGGAGTGTGCCGGGCGGACAGGCTCCCTGAGGTATGGAAGAGCCCTCCCCGGGTGGCAGGATACCTCGATGCGTTCGTATTGGGCGTCGCCCTCTTCGGGGTTGCGCTGTGGTGGGTCAAGCCGAGGAACGGCATCGTGGCGAGAGGCGCCGAGGTCGTGGCGGTCTTGCCGTTCACGGTTTCGGGCGAGGGGGCCAACCACCTCGCCGAGGGGGTACCCGACCTCCTGATGCTCAGCCTCGAGGGAACGGGCGTCATCAGGACCGCCAACAGCCGAATCGTACTGGGGCGCCACCGCGAGACGGGCCGGCCCGGAGATCTGCCTGCAGCCCTCGCCTTGGCGCGCGACGTGGGGGCCGGCTCCGTTCTGACCGGGAGCGTCGCGGCTCAGGGTACGACTCTCGAGGTCTCGGCGACGCTCCACCGGGCGGACGGCTGGAAGATCGGCGAGGCCCTAGCCGCAGGGTCTGCGGATGACCTGACGGCCCTCCTGAATCGTCTGTCCGGAGCCTTGATAGACGATATCTGGCGGTCTTCCCGGCCGACGCCGTATGTCGACGTCGGCGCCATGACGACGAGTAGCCCTGAGGCTCTCAACCACTATCTCCGAGGGGAGGCTGTGTTCCGACGAGGCCAGTGGAGGGCCGCCGCCAACGCCTTTGTTCGGGCCGTGCGAGCCGACACCACGTTCGCCTTGGCCTACGCCCGCCTCTCCGACACGTATGGCTGGGCCGACGGAGTCTTCACGGAGAATGCCAGGCTCAGTGCGGATGCCGCCTATCGGCTCTCCGAGCGGCTTCCGGCACGCAAGCGCCGCGTCGTTGTCGCCCGTTGGCAGATGGATCAGGATGCGAGCGACCGCGCTCCCGCGGATACGCTCCAGGCGATCCTCGAGGACTATCCCGACGACCTCGAGGCGCTGCATCTGCTTGCCGAGATCGGATTCCATCAGCGCCCACTCTTCGGACTGGGGCTAGAAGAGCTCATGGATCCTGTGGAGCGCCTCTTGGCCCTCGACCCGACGATGACCGCGGGCCTGATTCACCCCATCGAGACGGCACTGCAGTTCGGTGACAAGGCCCGCTTCGAGCGCTACCTGGTAACGGCTGAGGCGACGGGGCTACGGCAGGCTTCGGACCTCCGGCGCGTCGGAACGGCGCTCTGGGACGCGCCCGAGACCCGCGCCGCCGTCGCTCGGGAGCTCATGGCCGACGTGGGTTCGGCGTTCACCTATACGGTAGGGTCGTACAGGGTGGGTATCGGCAGTCCCGCCGACTTCAGTGGTGGCCTCGACGCCGTCATCCCGTTGGTGCCGGCCGAGCGGAAGGTGGCCCTCTGGGCGATTCGGACTCTTCTCCTCACGACCACGGGTCAGATGGCGGAGGCCGCCGACACGACCCGTCTGGATGTCGTGCCGACCCACGTGATCCGGGGGCACCTGACGGACTATCCGGCCGTGGCGGGCTTTATCGATCCGGGAGAGGTGATGCGTGGCCTCGAGGCTGGGGTCCCGGGTGACGTCGGGGGAGTCGGCTCGTTGCCGCCGTGGGAGACGCGGTTCGTCCAGGTGCTGAGCTATCTGGCCTCGGGAGACGCCAGGCGGGGCGAGGCTGCTCTGGACGCCCTTCAGGCGGATGATCTCCCTGGCGAGCTCGAGACGGTGGCCTCCGGCCTGCTGGACGCCTCCCGGGGGTGGGTTCTGCTCCAAAGGGGAGACACGGCGGCCGCCATCGAGAGGCTGCAGAGTGGACTCGAGCGGGCAGGCCGATGGACACCCGCCGGCGTGAACACGGCTCCGACCGATGCCCTCGGTGCGATGGGAGCCGGGGCTGCACTCTCCTTTCGGCTTGTGGCGGCGATGGCGTCATGGGGCCCCACGGCCGACCAGGGACGCCGTCTGCTTCACGAAGTGCTCTGGCCGGACTTACACTACGAGGTACTCCGACATTACGAGCTGGGCCGCGCACTGGAGCGGATCGACGAAAGGACGGGGGCACGCGAGTCGTATGCTCGATTCCTGAGCCTCCTCGAAGGGGCCGACGACGGATTGCGGGTGGAGGACGAGATGGATCGGGCCAGGGAGGAACTGATCCGCCTGGCCGGCTAGTGCACCCCGACACGAGTGGTTGTCGGGAGTCCCGGACACGGTCTATCTTCGGCGAGTTTCCGAGCTTCAGTACCCCAGGAAAGCCAGCCATATGTCGAGGCCCACCCAGAAGAGCGAGTTGTCTGGAGGCGTGAGCGCCGCCTATTCTTGCGGCCCACCAGTCCCAGGGACCCCCCGAACCTAAAGGGTCGAACACGATGGAGCACAATCCGGACCTACCCTGGTACCGCCAGCTTCACTGGCAGGTACTCGTCGCGATGGGCCTCGGCGCTATGACCGGAGCCATCTTCGGCGCGCCCGCTGCCGATCAGCTCGGCTGGATCGGCGACCTCTTCATGAAGCTGCTGCGGATGATCATCGTGCCGCTGGTGCTGACGTCGATCATCTCGGGCGTGGCATCGGTAGGCGGCGGTCGCGCGCTCGGGCGGCTCTTCAGCAAGACACTCGGCTACTACGTCTTGTCGAGCTTCCTGGCGGCGATGGTGGGGCTCATGATGGTCAACCTGATCCGGCCGGGAGTGGGCGCGAACATGGTCGACGTCGCGGCCGGAGAGCTGCCGGAGCTGCAGACGCCCGATTCCCCGGTCGACTTACTGCTCGACATCGTCCCGGAGAACTTCATCCAGGCGACGGCGGCCGGAGACATGCTGGCGGTCATCTTCTTCTGCATCGTCTTCGGCGCCTCGATCGCGACGCTACCGGGGAAAGCCCGCACGCTCCTCACGGACACCTTCGACGCGCTCTTCCACGCGATGATGGTGCTCACGTCGGGCATCATAAAGTTCCTCCCCATCGGCGTCTTCGCGCTCATCGCGAGGATGGTGGGGACCACCGGCTTCGATGCGTTTCGGCCGCTTGCCCTCTACGCGATCACCATCTTCTCCGGCGTCTCGATCCATCTCTTCGTCACGCTCCCGCTGCTCCTCATCTTCCTCGGAGGGATCAAGCCGCGGATCCACTTCGCGAATATGCGGGAGCCGCTCCTGATCGCTTTCTCGACCAGCTCGTCGGGCGCCACGCTGCCCGTCACGATGAGGGCCGTCGAGGAGAAAGTCGGCGTCTCGAACAAGATCACCTCGTTCGTGCTCCCGATGGGCGCGACCGTCAACATGGACGGTACCGCAGTCTTCGAGTGCGTCGGGGCGCTCTTCATCGCCCAGGTGCTCGGGTTCGAACTCTCGCTCGCCACGCAGGCCGTCGTCGTTCTCACCGCGCTGGCCGCATCGATCGGTGCGGCCGCGGTGCCCTCGGCCGGCCTCGTGATCATCTTCATCGTTCTCGGCCAGATCGGCCTGGGGGGGCCGGAAGTGAACGCGATCGTCGGCTCGATGCTCGCGATCGACCGGCCGCTCGACATGTATCGCACGGCGGTCAACGTGTTCGGCGACTCATGCGGCGCGGCGATCATTGCGCGCTCGGAGGGTGAGACAAACGTAGATACAGAGATTATCTAGGGCGCCCTTATGAGCGAACACCCCGGAGCCGGGCTGTCTCGGGCGATTCGCCTTCCTCACGCCACAGCCATGGTCGTGGGGACCATCATCGGCACAGCGATCTTCGTACAACCCTCTGAGGTCACCGGGAGGGTGCCCTCGCTCACTGGGGCCGCCCTGGTTTGGTTGGTGGCGGGTGGGCTCACGCTCATCGGCGCTCTCGTCACGGCCGAACTCGCCTCGACTCTCCCGGAGAGCGGAGGCGTGTATGCCTTTCTGAGGGAGTCTTTCGGAGGCTGGCTGGGCTTCCTCTGGGGCTGGGCCATGTTCTGGACCATGCATTCCGGAATCATCGCGGCCATCGGCATGGTGTTCGCCTTTTATGTCGGCTTTCTGGTGGAGTTGGGCCCCGTCGGGACGCGGGCGGTCGCGATTTCCGCGATTCTCGCGATATCGGCCGTCAACTACGTCGGTGTGAAGCAGGGAAGCGACCTGCAGGCCGCCTTCACGTTCATCAAGGTCCTGGCCATCGTCCTGATCGTGGCCCTGGGCTTCTCCTTGGGGTCACCACCGGACGCTGCCGATGTCGGAGCCTCGGGATTGGTCGGTGCGGCGGAATCGGCGACAGCCGGGGGCCTTCTAGGAGGCGGCACGTTTTCCGACTTCCTCTTGGCACTCGTGGCCGGGCTCTTCGCCTTCGGCGGATGGCACATGGTGACGTACAACGCCGAGGAGACGGTGGACCCCACTCGGACCATTCCCCGGGCGTTGGCGTGGGGCGTGCTCACCGTCACCATCTGCTACGTCGCGCTGAATGCCGTCTACTTCTATGTGCTGCCCCTGGAGACCGTCATCGTCTCCGAGCGTGTGGCGGCGGATGCCGCGGAGTCCGTCTTCGGCTACGCGGGCGGGGTGGCCATGACCGGCCTGGTCATGTTCTCTGCCTTCGGCGCCTTGGCCGGCATCGTCCTGTCGGGTCCACGTGTGTACTACGCGATGGCCCGTGACGGCATGCTGTTCGACTGGGTCAGTGGCCTCCATCCCCGGTATCACACCCCGCATCGGGCCATCGTGCTGCAGGCCTTGTGGGCCTCCGTGCTCGTCGCGACGGGCACGTATCGCGCGCTATTTACGAGGGTGGTCTACACCGAGTGGATCTTCTTCGGACTCATGGCCATCGGACTCTTCATACTTCGTCGACGGCCGGGTCTGACCCGGGAGTACTCGGCATGGGGGTATCCTTGGGCACCGGCTCTGTTCGCGGTCTCCGCCTTCGCCATCGTGGTGAATCAGGTCATCAATGATCCCGTTGAGAGCGCCCTCGGTCTCGGGATGGTGGCCGTCGGCTACCCTGTCTACCGTTTCTGGGCACGGCCCACACGCACTCTGCCAGAGAACCCAGCATGATTATCGACTTCCACAATCACTTCTTCCCGCCTGAGTTTCTGGACGCCATCCGTTCGGGACCCAGCAACTTCAGGATCACCGAGGACGAGGAAGGGAATCCCGTTCTGCATTCCCCGGGTGACTACAACGTCATCGTTCCGGGCCATCGCGATATCGACTTCAGGCGAGATGTGCTCGACGAGGCGGGCGTGGACAGGCAGGTGATCACGTTCACCGCGCCGGGGACGAGCATCGAGTCGCCCGACCGGGCGGCCGAGCTCGCCACGATCATCAACGACGGGCTCGCGAACGCGAGGGACCGGCACCCTGATCGTTTCACCCCCCTCGCCCACCTCCCTCTGAACAACCCGGAGGCAGCCGCCATCGAGTTCGATCGGGTGTTGGGTCAGTTGGGTTTCCCGGGAGTCATGCTGTTCAGCAATGCTTCGGGCGTACCGTTGGCGGACGAACGCTTTTGGCCGCTCTACGAGCGGGCCGATGAGGCGGGAGCCGTGATCTACATCCACCCGACCTATCCGGTGGGAGTAGAGGCCATGGAAGAGTACATGCTGATGCCGCTCGTGGGATTCCTCATGGATACGACGCTGGCCACCGCGCACTTGATCTACGCGGGGGTCCCGGAGCGCTTCCCCGGCATTCGTTGGGCGCTCTGCCATACCGGAGGTGCGATCCCGTTCTTGGCCGAGCGACTGGATCGTGGGTTCGAGGCGTTTCCGCGCTGTCGGGTGAACATCTCCCGCCCACCCACCGATTACCTCCGCCAGTTCTACTTCGATACCGTGAACTTCGACCCGGCCTGCTTGAAGCTGGCGCTTGATTTCGCCGGGCCCGATCACGTGCTCGCGGGCAGCGACTACCCGCACATGATCGGGAGCCTCGAGAAGATGAAGTCGTCCATTGCTCAACTGGGACTCTCCACAGAGGACGAGGCTGGGGTGTACGGGGGCAACGCTGCCGCGTTGTTGGGCCTATGAGGACCGGATCGACCGTCTTCGTCGCCGCCGCGACCCTCTGGCTCTCCGGTTGCGGTGACGGGAGCGACGTCGACCTACGGGCTGCGATCATCGACACCGAAGACGCCAGGGCCGCCGGGCCCGCCGGCCTTCAGCCTCTCGAGGACGGCTTGGCTTCGAGCGATCCCGACATCCAGAGGCTCGCGGTACGGGCGGTAGGGCGGCTCGAGAAGCCGGAGAACATCGGCCTTGTGGTGCCTCTGCTAGCGTCTCCTGATGCGAGCGTGCGTGCGGAGGCGGTGAACGCACTGGGACAGTCCGTTCTGGGTGCGGACGGAGACGAGGTTGCCGACCGGCTCTTCGCCCACCTGGCGAACGAGGAAGACGGAGATGTCCGGGGCGTAGTAGCCCGGACGTTGGGGAGGCTTCAGTACGGAGAGGCCGATCGGGCCCAGTTAGCGGAGCAGATGCTCGTCCAACTCATGTCCGACGAGGCCGACCCACCGTTGAGCACCCTCACGGGGGCCGTCATGGGCCTCGAGTCCTTCTCTCGTGGGCTCGGTGCGGAGGGACTCTCCGGAGCCACCTTAGACAGGCTCCAGGACCTGGCCGCTTTCGGCCGCTCGAGTCGATCAGACGATCCGGATGGGGCCGCGCGGATAAGGCGGACGGCCATGCTGGCACTGTCGTGGTTCGGTAACCCCCGCGCCACGACCTTGGCCGAGGCCTTGGACGACGACGACCCCGACGTGCGGCGGCTCGCCGTGACCATCATGGGGCGCGAGGCGTCCGCCGACGTGAGCATCGATCTTCTGGTCCGGGGTCTCGATGACCCTTCGGCGCGCGTCCGGGTCGAGGCCGTCCGGAGCTATGCCGCCCGGGTTCCCGGCAGCGAGGAATGTCCGCGGCTTTTCGATGCGGCCGTCGACGTGGACTACCACGTAGCCGTGGCGGCCCTGGACCTTCTCGGCCAGGAGTGTGAGGAACGGACCAGCCAGACCCAACTGCTCGCCGCCATCGCGGCCGGCCACGAGATGGCGGATCCGTCCGATTGGCATCGTCCGGCGCACGCGCTCGTCTCGCTCGCTTCAGTGTCTGCGGGCCAGGCAGCACCGCTCCTCGAAGCCTTCGCCGCGCACACGAATCCGTTCGCTCGGGTGTATGCTGCTCGGGCCGCAACGATACTCGGTGAGGCTGACGCCCTGGAGGCGCTGGCTACCGACGCGGTACCGAACGTCCGTACGGCAGCTGTCCAGGGATTGGCCCGGCTTCGCGGACACGAGGTGGACGACGTGCTGATTGCGCAGCTCGCTCAGGACGATCCATTCCTCCTGCTCACGGTGGCGCGACTCCTGGAGGGCACGCCCGATCGAAGCAACACGGTAGCAGCGTTGTTCGATGCCCTGGACAGGATATCGCAAGCACGACGGCAGACCGCGCGAGACCCCCGGATGGCCTTAGTGAACCGGATCGCCGAACTCGGTGGTGGGGACGATGTGAGCCGGTTGGAGCCGTACCTCACGGACTACGATCCGGTGCTCGCCGAGCGAGTGGCGGAGATCCTGAACGGGTGGACGGGAGGCGATAGGCAAGCACAGACGAACCCAGTAGAGCGGTCGCCCGTCCCGTCCCCCGAGGAGATCGACGCGCTGGCCGACACCCGGGTCGTACTGGAGATGGCGAGGGGGGGCGAGATCGAAATCCGCATGCTGGCGCACAACGCTCCGACACATGCCGCTCGATTCGTTCGACTCGCACGGGCCGGGAGCCTCGATGGACTCACCTACCACCGGGTGGTAACGAACTTCGTGCTCCAGGGAGGCAGTCCGGGTTCCAACGAGTTCTACGGTGACGCGGCCTACTCGCGCGACGAGCTCGGCTTGATGTCCCATTGGCGCGGGACAGTGGGGACGTCGACCCGGGGCCGGGACACCGGTGACGGACAGATGTTCATCAACCTCATCGACAACCTTCGTCTGGACCACAACTACACGGTGTTCGGCGAGGTCGTGCGAGGGATGGACACGGCAGACTTGGTGGCCGAAGGTGATGTAATCACACGGGCGAGGGTGGAGGAGGGGTAATACATACGACGTCGGCCGGGCCATGACAGTCGAGGACCGGCCGCGCTCATTTGGAGGTTCGGGATGTCTGATCGACGCGTGTTCTCCGTCCCCGCATCAATACCGCTTTCTCTCCTGCTGATACTCTCCTCCTGCTCCGGACAGGGGTCCCCGAGCTTCGGTGTCTCCTTTGCGGAGTCGATGGGATCGGAGCCCCTCGACGGTAGGGTCATCCTGATCCTGAGCACCCACGAATCGTCGGAGCCTCGTTTCCAAGTGAACTCCGGACCCGCGGCTCCGATGGTGCTTGGCGTCGATGTGAACGGACTGGCACCGGGCACCGAGGCGGTTTTGGACGGAGGGGTGTTCGGCTTCCCCATCGAGAGCCTGTCCGACGTGCCCGCCGGCGAGTATTGGGTGCAGGCGGTGCTCCACAAGTACGAGACCTTCAACCTGGCCAACGGCAAGACCGTGAAGCTCCCAATGGACCGGGGTGAGGGTCAGCATTGGCAACAGGCGCCCGGCAACCTGTACAGCACCCCGCGCTGGATCCAGGTCGATCCGTCGGCGGGAGGTCATGTGTTGATCGAGCTCGACCAGGAGATTCCTCCCATCACTCCGCCTGAGGACACGAAGTACATCAAGCACATCCGGATGCAGAGTGATCTGTTGACCGAATTCTGGGGCCGACCCATGCATCTCGGGGCCAACGTTCTCCTCCCGGGGGGCTTCGATGAGCATCCCGAGGCTCGTTATCCCCTGGTGGTGTTCCACGGGCACTTTCCGGCCACCTTCGGCGGTTTCCGGACCGAGCCGCCCGATCCGGACCTCGAACCGACCTACAGTGCTCGCTTCGGCGTGGACGGCTACAACCGTATCCAGCAGCAGGAAGCGTACGACTTCTACCAGAAGTGGATCGGCCCCGACTTCCCCCGCATGATCATCATCTCAGTACAGCACGCAAACCCGTATTACGACGACTCGTACGCGGTGAACTCGGCGAACATCGGTCCGTACGGGGACGCGATCACCTATGAGCTCATCCCTTACATCGAAGAGCAGTTCCGCGGTATCGGAGAGGGATGGTCCCGGTTCACCTACGGCGGTTCGACCGGAGGCTGGGAGGCGCTGGCCGTCCAGGTCATGTATCCCGACGAGTACAACGGGGCGTTCGCGGCCTGCCCCGACCCCATCGATTTCCGGGCCTTCACCCTTGTCGACATCTACGAGGACGAGAACGCCTACTTCATGGACGGTCCGTTCAAGCGGACCGAGAGGGCCGGGCGCCGAAACTGGCTGGGGGTGGTGGACCGGTCGGTGAAGGACGACAACCACGTGGAGTTGGCCTTGGCCACACGCGGTCGGTCGGGCCAGCAGTGGGACATATGGCAGGCTGTCTATTCGCCGATGGCCGAAGATGGGTACCCCGAGCCGATCTGGGACAAGCGGACGGGAGTCATCGATCGGGAGGTGGCCGAGTACTGGAGGGAGAACTACGACCTGCGCTACATCATGGAGCGGGACTGGGCGACGCTAGGCCCCAAGCTCGAGGGCAAGGTCCACATCTATGTGGGCGACATGGACAACTACTACCTGAACAACGCCGTCTACCTGACCGAGGACTTCCTCGAGGGCACCACTAGTCCGTACTACGGCGGGGAAGTGGACTACGGCGACCGGGCCGAGCACTGCTGGAACGGTGACCAGCAGAACGGCAACCACATCTCACGCCTGCGCTACAACTGGATGTACATACCGAGAATTCTCGAGCGCATTCGCGACGGCTCTCCCCCGGGGGCGGACCTCACTAGCTGGCGCTACTAGGAGGCTGGCAGGCGGGGCGGCCCAGACGACGTCGGCCGAGGCACCGAGTTGGTGCCCCGGCCGATTAGACTGCCGGGTGGCATGGTTTCCTCCACCGATGCGGACCACTTGTAGCGGCTCGGGCGGCGTCAGCGCACCGCGATCTCCAGAAGGAGACGTCCGAGTCCGCACTACTCCACCCTCGTGCCACAGATGTCCGCTTAGTTTCTGGAAGCGAGCCTGAAGGCGTTTTCGCTCCCTCAGTGCGACCATCATTTTGCGGCCCACGAGACGCAGCAGCATTCTTATCATGGAGTCCGGGTTCCGGCTCTGCAAGGAGGCGATCTGTACAACCTGGCCGATGCGATCATCGCCCACGAGCCGGTGGCCCCGGATATGGGGATTCACCTGGGACACTCCCGTGAGGGGCGGTCCGTCACGGGCTTTCATCTGGGCTCCGGACCCGTTCGGGTCAGTCTCATTGGAGGCTGCCATGCCGATGAGCCGGTGGGCCCCCGGCTGCTCTCCAGGTTGGCTGCCTATCTAGCGGCGCTCGCCCCTGGACACTCGATGCTCACCGACTATCAGTGGTGGATCGTTCCGCACATCAACCCCGACGGAGCGGTCCGGAACAGCGGTTGGCACGATGGCGACCGTGCGGTAGGGCCTGCGGATGTGTACGACCCGGTTCGGTACTTCGCGGAGGTCGTGCGTGAGCTGCCGGGCGACGATCTGGAGTTCGGCTTTCCCAGGTCTCCGGCGGACACCGCCGCTCGCCCGGAGAGTCGAGCCGTGATGGAGTGGTGGACGAGTGCCGAAGGACCGTTCGATCTCCACGCCACCCTCCATGGCATCGCCTTGGCCGCTGGCCCCTGGTTCCTGTTGGAGCCGGGGTGGTTGGATCGGGTGGAGCACCTCAAGCGCTGCTGTGCCGAGGAGGCCCATCGCCTCGGATACACACTTCACGACGTCGAGAGGGAGGGGGAGAAGGGGTTCTCTCGCGTTGAGCCCGGGTTCTGTACGCGACCGAACTCGACGGCGATGCAGGACCACTTCCTGGCCCTCGGCGACCCCGAGACGGCCGATCGCTTTCGGCCGAGCTCCATGGAGGCCATCCGCTCGCTCGGCGGTGATCCCCTGACCTTGGTAAGCGAGATGCCGCTCTTCATCACACCGGGCGTCGGAGTGACCCTGGGGCCGCCGGATCCTGTGGGTGAGGCGTGGAAGGAGCGGCGAACCCGCTGGCAGCTGGCACTACTCGGCCCGAGGGGCGAAGAGGTCTCCGCCGAGATCGCATCGAGCGGCCTGACCCCGATGCCCATCCTCGACCAAATGAGGCTCCAGTGGAGGTTGGTCAGCGCTGGCTTGGAGCAGGTTCAGTCGGTCGCGAACCTCAGGGCGATCTCCTCGAGGCGCTCTTTGATGTAGTCGTCGGAGAACCAGCGACCTCGCACCATCACGCCGGCCCGGTCGGCAACGTTTCCGACATCGTCCAACGGATTCGAGTTGAGGAGAATCAAGTCCGCCCGCCGCCCGACCGCCACGGTGCCGAACGTGTCACTTCTCCTGAAGTACTCGCCGACCGCCCGTGTGCCCGAGACCAGAATCTCGTAGGGAGACATGCCGGCATCGGCCATCGCCTGCATCTCGCGATGTAGCGAGAAGCCGGGTACCGAGAAGATCTGTGGAGAATCCGTCCCCAACAGGATGCCCACGTCTGATTCGGACAGCGCCTTGAGCACCGCCAGCCGATTGGCCGCCCAGAGGTCGGCGGCCGCGGGGTTCGCCCGGACCCGCTGAGCTCCTCCGGCATGTCGGCCGATCCAGCCCTCCACACCCTCGACCACGCGCGGGATATTCTGTTTGGGCCAATACCGCATCTCCGGGTAGGCGGCCATGGTCCGGGCATCTCCGCGACCGATGACCCCGACGTCCCACAGTACCATGGTGGGGACGACCCAAGCGTCGGCCGCCTTTACGGTGGCGACCAGCTCGCGTAACCGGCCCTGGTCGATCGGCTCGTCGAAGGCGTTCAAGTACTCGATGAACCCGTCCAGGTGGTCGAAGGTCTCCTGACCCATCGCGATGGCGTGTTCGAGTCCGACGTCTGCGGGTACGTGTCCACCGAAGCGGATGCCCACCTCATGGGCGGTCATGGCCATGGCGTCGTATTCGGGCACGGTCAAGCCGGGGTGGATCTTCAGGAGATCCCATCCCTGGTCCTTCTGAGCACGGACCTTTTGAGCGGCCTGTGCGGGCGACGAGACCGAGTTTCCGTTGAAGCTGGGTCCGGCCATATAGAGGGTCGGTGCGACGATCTCGCCGGCGTTGGCTTTGCGACGCAACTCCAGGTGGCCGTCCTGCCCGAGCATCCCCCGAACGGTCGTGACTCCGTTCGCCACGTAGAGGAACATCACCATCTCTTCCACGTCTCCACCGGGCATGTGACCATGCATCTCTGCGAGGCCGGGCATGAGGTATTTGCCGGTCCCGTCCAGGGTGGTGGCCCCGGCCGGGACATCGACGTCGGCGACGGGCCCTACGCTACGGATTCGACCCTGCTCGACGAGCACGGTCTGACCCCTCAGCACGCGATTGGAGTCCATGGGGACGACGGTCACGTTGGTGAAGGCCACAGGCGCCGGGGCGCTCTGTTCCGTGGCGACATGCGGCGTGAGGCCGGGTGCGACGGGGGCCCGGGATCCGGCGAGCATCGAGCCGCTCACGAGGATGGCACCGAGGGCTACAGCGGGGCCTGTTTTCATGCGGAACACTCCTTACCCATCATCATCCACAATCCGAAATCCACGAACGGCTCAAGCTCTGTGGCGAAGGCGCTGAGGGCAAGCCCGATCAGAACGGGACGGAAACAGCCTTGCAGAGGAACTCCATGAGGGGTGTCGCGGTGCCGAACGTCTTCGCGAGCTCCTTCGGAAGGCCCGGGCTCACGATGGTCTTCTTTGGGATCTTCGCGACCCCGATGAAGTCCTTCCGTTTCAGGTCCTCCACCAGGGCGTGCTCGGGATCGAATCCCCTTGGAGGGCGCTTGAGTCGGTCCCCCTCCAGCTCGTAGTCGTCCTTGAACCGTTTGCCACCCACGGCTCGCTTCCACGCGCGAGGGTCCTCCACGATGGCCTCCCGAATGCCCTTGAGGCTCGGTGAGTCGGGGCGCCACATGCCCGCTCCGGCAAAGCAGCCGCCCACGTCGAGATGGAGGTAGTAGCCGGGTGCGTGGGCGTTCTTGCCCGATTCGTGCCGAAACTGGATGCCCACATGGGTCTTGTAGGGTGTCTTGTCCGGGGAGAAGCGTGTGTCCCGATAGATCCGGAACATAGAGCCGCCGACGGTTCGCGGATCCGAGCGAAAATGCTCGCTGATCTTCTTGAGGTGAGCGCCGAAGTCGGAGATGAACCGGACCGCAGGATCCTTCAAGTGATCCTCATACCGGTGCTCGTTCTCCTGGAACCACTCACGGTTGTTGTTCGCCGTCAGGTCCTTCAAGAAAGCGAACGTCGATTGGGTGAAGTACTTCGTCGCCATCCTGCGCCTCCGTCTATTCCTGTGTGTCCTGCGCTCAAGGTGGGCGGGGGCACCTCTCTGGCAAGTCGGGGGCACCTCACTCGTTGGGCGGGGCGTACCTCTTCAGCAAGTCGGGGGGTGTCTCTTCGTCGTTGCGACGGGGGCACAGGTTGCTCCACGTCGCGTGTGGCTCCTAGTCTGGTGCCATGACACTCCACCTCACGGCGGCGGACGAGGCCCTCCTATCAGGTGCCGAGGGAGAGGGGGCCCGTATGGCCATGTCCATTCTGGTCCGGATGGCGGAGGTCCAGGGAGCCGAGAAACTCATCCCTGTGACCGCCGCACATATCGACAGTTCCCTCTACATGGGGGACGCCACTTTGGAGTACGCCGAGCGGCTGGCCGGGCTGGGGGCCAAGGTCGCTGTGCCGGCCACCCTGAACGTGGCGGGGGTCGATCCCCACGGATGGGAGAGCTGGGCCGTACCCCCTGAGTGGGCCGACAAGGCGCGCCGACAGATGGTCGCCTATCAGAGCATGGGATGCATTCCCTCCTGGACCTGCGCCCCTTACCAAACCGAGGCGCGACCCGCGTTCGGGGACCAGATCGCATGGGGGGAGTCGAGCGCAATCGTGTTCGCCAATTCCGTGCTGGGGGCGCGGACCGAGCGGTATCCGGACCTTTTGGACATCTGTGCCGCCATCACGGGCCGGGTGCCCGCCGTCGGGTTACACCTCACCGAGAACCGGGCCGGCCAGGTGCTGTTCCGCTTCCACGACGTGCCCCCGGCCCTGTTGGCCTCCGACGCACTATACCCAGTGCTTGGACACCTGGTGGGGAAGGTTGCCGGCGATCGAGTCGTGGTTCTGGACGGGCTGGACGTGACACCCTCGGAGGACCAACTCAAGGCCCTTGGGGCGGCCACAGCGTCTTCGGGGGCGGTGGCGCTGTTCCATTGGGTCGGGGTCACTCCCGAGGCATCGACGCTCGCGGACGCGCTCCAGGGAAAGGACCCAGAGGAAGCCCATGACGTGGGAATGGACGAGCTAAGGGCCGCCCGCGACAACCTTTCCACATACGAGGGAGAACAACTGGACATGGTGGTCCTCGGATCTCCGCACTTCTCCTTGGACGAGTTCAGGGCGCTTGCCCCGCTCCTCGAGGGACGCGTAAGACACCCGGACGTGCGGTTCCTAGTCACGACCGGGAGAGGCGTGAAGCTCATCGCCCAGGAGGCGGGACTTCTCGACGCTCTCCATGACTTCGGTGGAGACGTGACCGTGGATACCTGTATCCTGACCACGCCGATGCTGCCGGAGGAGATTCAAATCCTCATGACCAACTCGGCGAAGTACGCCTACTACACGCCGGGACTGCTCGGACGGGCGATGGCGTTCGGTTCGACGCAGGACTGTGTGGAGTCCGCGGTCCGGGGCCGGGTCATCCGAGACGACGGTCTCTGGCGCTCAGATGCGAGCGATTCTGCGGCTGGTGGCGACGCTGAGCGCGGGACCGAACGATGACCTCGGGCGACGACATGGTGCTGGCAGGCCAAGCCCTGATTCCGGGTGATGCCCGTGGCACCCTTCTGGTATCCCATGAGCCCCTGAGCTTTTGGGGTGGCTACGATGCGGACACTGGAGAAATCATCGATCGACGGCACCCGCTTTCGGGGGAGAACGCGGCGGGCCGGATCCTGGCGATTCCAGGAACGAGGGGATCGAGCACCACGACCGCCGTCTTGCTGGAAGCCATCCGCCAGGGGACCGCGCCTGCGGCATTCCTCACGGTCGGGACCGATTCGTTTCTCGCCCTCACGGCGATCGTCGCGGAGGAGATGTATGCGAAGGCACCCCCGATCGTCGCCTTAGCAGACGCGGACTTCGACAAACTGACCGACGGTAGGCCCGTCCATGTCAGAGCCGATGGAACAGTGGCTATCGAGTAGCGCCTTCGCTCATCCGTTCGAATGTATAGATGAGGTCTCCGAAGGGTGAGTCGTCGCCATTGGCGGAATTCCCGGCGATGTGGAGGACAACGGAGTCACTTGATCGAGGAGCCGCCCACTCCACCACCCATTCGCCTCGCTCCACAGCGGTCGGCTCCGCGCCGATGTCGGTGTGCGACGCGTACTGCACTGCGGTCAACGTGTCGGACCTCACGGCGACCCTCCGGTCGACGGCGTTCAAGTATCCGGCCTGTAGACCCTTCTGTGGGCCGTCGGCAAAGCGGATCGAAGCCTCGAACCCATTTCGCCCCTGACCCGCTCCGCTGACTGCGACGGTGATGCGGTACACGCCTTCAGAGGTGTAGTGCGCGGGGAGTCCATCGACCTCAAGGGTGGCGTCGGGATGATTCAGGTCGGCGTCGAGGTGGCAGGCCTGGCACGTCGGCTCCCCGAAGCCGCCGGTGTGCCCGAGGGGAGGGTTGCTCACATATGGCACCGAGTCGGTGGGCACTATCGGCGGTGGCCACGCCAAGAGGGCGGCCCCGATCAGGGCCGCCCTCGAGGAGAGAAAAGGGAGGGGGTGGGCCATCTCGGACCGGCTACCGGTCGGTGGTCGTCCGTGGCCTCAGCGGAGGGAGCTTGGCTTGTCCGATGGTGTTTGCGTCCGACCCGAACCAGATGGAGTTGGTGCTCTCCTCATAGAACATGTGGCGAACCGAGCCGCCGCCGCTCCCGACGTCGGTGACCGAGAAGAACTCCTCCGTCACTGGATCGAAGCCGACGAACTTGTTCGGGCGCACTCCGGTCTCGACGAACCAGATTCGGTCGGACCCGTCGATGGCCATGGCGTAGGGCCTCGACTGCTCTCCCGACGGGTTGTCCCACTCCTCGATGTCTCCGGTGCGTGGATCCAGCCGGCCCAATCGGCCGAGGCTGTAGTCCACATACCAGACAATGTCATCCGAGTCGACGACGAGCCGACGTGGCCTCGTGCGTTCGTCCGGGAGGTCGTAGGACGTAAGCTCCATCGTTTCGGGATCCACGGTGGCGATCTTGTTGGTGTTGAAGAGCGCGATCCACGGGTGATTGTTCGAGTCCATGTGGATTCCGTAGGGCCGGCTGGACGCACCTCTGCCGCTGGTCACCTCCGGAGCCTTCACGAGGCTCACGTCCCCGGTTCCGGAGACGAAACGTCCAACGTAATTTCCGCCCTGCACCGTGAACCAGAGGTCGTCGCCCTCTCCGAAGACCAGCGTATGAGGATCGCGGGCCGCCGTGTCGGGCATGCGGAACCGTTCGATTTCACCGGTTTCGGGATCGAGCTTGCCGATGTTTGCCACGAGGTTGCCGGTGTAGTAGACGGTTCCGTCATCGTCGACGACCAGATTGTGGGGTCCGGTCCCGTCCCTGAGGGGGAACTGCTTGAATTCTCCGGTCGTCCGGTCCAGCCAAGCGGCGTAGTGGGTACGCTGACCCACGAACCAGACCTTACCGTCCGGGGCGACGTAAGGGTCGCGTGGTCGGCTCTCTTCCCAGGGCACCGTCCACTCCGCGATTTCGATCTCCTGGGCCTGCTGGGCTGCCAGGACACCCACGGAGAAGCCCGGCGAGAGACCCGGCGTCAGGACCGTGAGTAACGTCAGATTCAGGAGTCGCATCATCCCCTCCTTGATAATGAACTGCGGGTGTAGGTATAGCGCCTTACCGACCGCGTGCCCGCACTTCCGAGTTCAAGCGTCGAACGGTTCCGTATGCCAGAGTCCACCGGGAGATCCGGCCGCCTCCTCGAACGCGATAGCCGATATCGCGTCGAGCTGCTGACCGATCTGCTCGCCGAGTAGTTTCCGTATGAACGTGGTTGGATGGTCCAGATCCCAATCCACGAGAGGTTCGGGGCCCTGCTCGAGCACCTGGAGAATGCGCAGCACCAAGTAAGTATCATCCAGGAGTCCAGCCAATCCCAGAGTCATCTCCGAAATGATGTCGATCGGGTGCAGAAAGTAGCGTGCCGCGCGGTCCAGCAAGGGCTGTACGACCGACGTCATTTTGCGATCCTCGGCTTCCTGAGCGGCGGTGGCCAGAAAAATCGGAACCGTCTCGATGATCTCGAGCGCGACCTCCGCCGCGTCGCGGATCTCCTGGTCGGAGGCCTGAGGCATACGGTCACGGACGTACTTCTCGAGTACTCCTGTGCCTCGCGCTTTTGCGCTGTCTATGACAGCCTGGACCTCATCCAGGTTCACGGTCACTCCTCAACGTTTACTCCTCAGGAGTCGTGGTGGCGATCCGACCTGCCGGAGATTCGAGCGCGAAGAATTTCGCGGTTGAGATTCACGGTGACAACCTGCCCCTCCGGGTATGGAGTGAGGGGTCCGGCGTCTCCGGCGCCTCGGCTGCGTCGCCAGTCCTCGGAGGTCGCCAACGTCCTCCAAACGGCCATGGGAATGGCGGCGAGCGGGAACAGGATCACAGCGATGCCGAGGTCCGGGTGGAGCCTGAGTAGTGCCATGATGGACGTCTTCTCCACCCCCAGGACGACCACGAGTGGAAGTGCCGCCGCGACCGTAAGGTCCAGGGCGAGGCGACCAATGATGGGGGCCGTATGAGCGGTTGCCGGAGGACGCCCCATCTCCACCCAACGCCGATGCCAGCGAAAGGCCAACCCGATCCAACCGACGCCGAATAGCAGAAGGGCCAGGTGCGTGAGGCGCTCCCAGGGAACGTAGGCCCGCCCTGGGCGGCCGAGAGCGCGATCGACGACGCCGTAGAGAAGCTCCCGAGCCGCGCTGGGACCTGGCCCCCCTGTACGGTTCGCCAACACGACGACGCCCAGGTCCTCACCGGGCAGCACTGCCATCAAGGCGTGGAATCCCGGGCTCACACCCTCTCGAAACCACGCCTCAGCGCGCATCAGCGCCTCTTCGTCCTCCCGGTCCGCATCGCCTCCCCACGCCATCAATCCCCATCCGTTGTTGGCGGCTCCAGGGGCCGTACCGTCTGTGGGATCCTGAGGTGTCGGAAGAAGCGCCTTGGCCCCGGAGGCCGTCAGTAGGCGTACATCGTCACGGCGTCCCTGGTTCAGCAGCACAGA
Source organism: Longimicrobiales bacterium (assembly GCA_965249725.1). Lineage (GTDB taxonomy): Bacteria > Gemmatimonadota > Gemmatimonadetes > Longimicrobiales > Gaopeijiaceae > CBDDCX01. The sequence goes on along the minus strand of CBDFMQ010000002.1, from coordinate 2,695,682 downwards.
CAGGAACCGGCCGGTGTCCAGGGCGCTGGCGGCCATGTGGGCGGCGGGCACCATGATGTCCGTATACGGGTGTCCTTCCGTCGCCACCGGCCATCCGAACAGATAACGGTGCCCCGTCGCGACTCCCTCGCTTCGGGCCGTCTCACCGTCGGCAACGGCCGATTCCATCCCGATCGGCTCGAAGACCCGCTCGGACATGAGCGTGGAAAAGCGTTGTCCCGACACCGCTTCCAGCACCATTCCCAAGACCAGATAGTCCAGACTGGACGCCTTGAGCGTCGCCCCAGGCTCTCGCACGAAGTCTATGTGGTCCAGCCGCCCTTCCTCTTGCACGCGGCGATTGAAGAACCCGCTTCGGGGCAGGCCACTGTGGTGGGTGAACAGGTGTCGAATCGTCAGACGGTCTGCGCGATCGGGGTCTCCGAAATCCAGATCAGGCAGATATCGGGTAACCGGCGCGTCCAGGTCGACGAGGCCGTCGTCGACCAGCCGCATGAGGGCGAAGGCCGTGAGCGTCTCGGAAACCGCGCCCAGGTAGAAGCGAGTGTTGCCTTCGGACAGCCCTCGCGAGCTCGGACCCGGACCCGAGGTGCGCGATCCGATGTGTGCCTCGTAGAGGGCCCCCTCCGGCCCCACGACAACGACGGATACATGCGGAATCTGGGCCCGTCTCGCCACTGAGGCGATGTGCGCCGAGAAAGCGGTCGTGTCGAGGGCGGGCGGTCGCTGCCCCTCCACTGGGGAGGACGAGAGGGCCAGCAATAGCCCGCAGAGGAGAAGTCTCACCCGCACGTGTAAGCCCCCGGGAAGATCCAGCGGACCGTCAGCGACCTCCTCGCGCAGGGACTTCCACGACGTCGCCGGGATCGGCTCGGATGCCTTCATCGTCGAGACGGCGATTGAGAGCGGGCATCCGGTTCGAGATCACGGAGTTGAGTTGCTCGATGATCCCGGGGGCGTCATCCCAGGCCTTGTCGATGGCTTGAACTTGGTCCTCGGTGGGCCGCGTAGTCGACCCTTCGATGGACGACCGGGTTTGGCGAACCCGGAGGCGATCGAGGTCCTCGCTGATGCTCCCGAGCTCCTCCCTGATTGCCTCTACCTCCTCACCGAGGGTCTCGGACGGATCGTCGGCGTCGTTGAGAAGATCGTCCACGTCGCCGAGCTGGTCACGCAGCCGCAGAATGGCCTGGCCGGCGTCATAGACCGACGACTCGAGGTCATAAGCCGACATGATCGCGGCCTGTCTCGCCGTAAGATCCCCACGAGATACTTCGATACGCGGATCCTGTCGCACGACCAGATCTCCCAACATGGTGGTCTCACCGACTTCGATCTGAATCTGGTAGACGCCGGGGAGCACCTTGGGGCCCTGCACCGCGCCCCCACCTCCCCCTCCACCCCCGCCCGCGCCCGCGCCCTGAGTCTCGTGGGGGGGATCCAGCCGGAAATCCCACACGACCTCATGGGCGCCCGGAGAAGAGGGGCCCTCGAGCGTCCGCACTTCCTGCCCGGTGGCCGTCATGATCTTGATGGGGAGGTGACCGTCTCCCATGGCCTGATCCGACGCGCCTGCACCCTCGCCCTCACCCTCATCCTCGCCCTCGCCCTCGCCGGTACCCTCACCGTCGGCCGCTCCGGCCTGGCGATCGTCCTCCTCGTCGTCGGCGGTCGCAGCGCCCTCCGGGAGCCAGTACCGGATCCGCGCCCCGTTGCTCGGGTTGGGGATGCGGAACTCGCCTGATGCCGTCCATTCCTGGTTGCGGAAGTTCCTCCAGTCGATCGCACGGCCGACGCGGAAGAGGTAGGGATTCGATGCCGCGACGGATCCGGTTGCGAGTTCATCGAGGGGCGCGATGTTGTCCATCACCCAAATCCCCCGTCCATGGGTGCCGATGATGAGGTCGTTCTCGTCGGGATGGATCTTGATGTCGTCCACCGGAACCGTGGGAAGGCCGTTCATGAGTGGTGCCCAGCTCGATCCTCGGTCGGTCGAGACATAGACCCCCACCTCGTTTCCGACGAAGAGCAGATTCTCCTGATCCGGATGCTCGGCCATGATGTTCACGGACGAGTTGGGGAGCCCCGTAGTGATCGAGGCCCATGTCGCACCGAAGTCGTTGCTCACGTACACGTAGGGTCCGAAGTCGCCCGAGTAGTGCCCGTCGAATGTTGCGTAGACGCGGCCCTCGCGGACGTTCGAGGGGACGAGACGACTGACGTACGTGTTGGCAGGCAGATCGGTAATGCCCGGCGTCAGATCCGTCCAGTTCACGCCGCCGTCCTGCGTGCCCATGACTCGGCCGTCGTCGCTACCGGTGTAGAGGACGTCAGCGTTTATCGGAGACTCGCCGACGGTCGTCAACGTACTGTAGGTCGACACGCCGTCATGACGGGATAGCGTGGAGTCCGTAGGCGTGGCGCCCATGATGGGGAGCTGGGACCGATCGATATCGAAGGTCAGGTCGGGGCTGATCTGGCTCCAGGTCATGCCCTGGTCGGAGCTCCTCATCAACATCTGGCTCCCCGTATACACGGTGTTGCGATCGTGGATGGAGAGCAGGGTGGGAGTGTTCCAGTTGAAGCGATACTGAGAGTCCTCCGGATCGGGATCGTCCGCCGATGGATAGTCCTTCTTACGCGGTGAACCCTCTTCGAGATCGGAGTTGGGCGCCGGTGCGATCGACGCACGCTCGCCGGTCTCGAGATCCACGCGTCTCACGCGCCCGCCCTGGGACTCGGCGTAGAGTACGGTCGTATCCTCCGGGTCGATCTGGACGTAGAAGCCGTCTCCTCCCCCGATGTTCTGCCAATCGGCGTTGCGAATCCCCTGACTGTCCAACGTGTTGGTCGGACCGCACCAGCTTCCGTTGTCCTGCAGCCCCCCGCACACCCAGTACGGATTCCGAGTGTCGAAGCCGATCTCGTAGAACTGCGACACGGGAAGGTTGTCGTAGAATCGCCACGTCTCCGAACCATCGAACGAGGCCGAGACGCCGCCGTCGCTCCCCAAGACCAGGTGGTTCGAGTTGGCCGGGTCGATCCACAAAGCGTGGTGGTCGAGATGGACGTTTCGGGCGCCGTCGCTGGTGAAGGTCCGCCCTCCGTCGTCGGAGCGCATGAGATTCTGGCCGCCCACGTAGACGCGCTCGGGATTGTTCGGATCCACCCGGATCATGCTGAAATACATCGGCCGGGGGTTGGTGTTCGAGAGCTTCTCCCATGTGTTGCCGCGGTCTTTCGAGGCGTAAACACCGGTCTGGCCCCGGCGGGCCTGCACCGTGGCAAAGACCAGATTGCCGTCTCTCCTATAGACGTCGAGCCCGATGCGCCCCAGGTCCCCGTCGGGGAGGCCTTCCCCCAACCGCTCCCACACGACACCGCCATCGAGAGTGCGGTAGATGCCGCTCCCGGGTCCGGCCCCGTTGAATCCCCACGCGGTCCGCTGGCGCTGGTACATGGCCGCGAAGAGCGTATTGGGATCGGCTGGATCCATGATCAGGTCGATGGCGCCGGTCTGGTCGTCCACGAACAGGACCAGGTCCCAGGTGGCGCCACCGTCGGTCGTCTTGTACACACCCCGCTCCGGGCCCGACTTCCAGAGATTCCCCACGGCGGCCACATAGGCGATGTCGGGGTTTCGCGGGTGGACCTGAATGCGACTGATGTGACGCGTCTCTTCGAGGCCCAGGCTCGTCCAAGTACGCCCGCCATCCATCGACTTGAAAACGCCGTCCCCCCATGGGGAACTCTGCCGGTTCTGCGGCTCACCCGTTCCCACCCACACTACGTTGGGGTTCGACGGCGCGAGAGTTACGTCGCCGATGGAGGCCGTGGACTGGTCGGTGAAGACCGCCGTCCACGTGGTACCGTGGTTGGTGCTCTTCCACACTCCGCCTGTTGCGGTACCCACGTAGATGTTGCGTGAATCCGCCTCGTCGACCGCCAGGTCACTGATGCGCCCACCGACTACGGCGGGACCGATTTCGCGCCACTTCAGGAAGCCCGCGAGGGCCGTCGGATCGGTCGAAGTGTCTTCTTGGGCATGCGCCTGGCCCACGTGAGTGGGCGCGGCGGGCGATGCGAGGACCATCATCGTGACGATGGCGTAGGCGACGGACTTCTTCATGGGTGCTCGTCCGGGAATCGGCGTCAGCGTGTCATGGGCGTACAGAAACGGAATGTGAGCACATAAGATGGGTCCGGTCGATATCACCGGGCAAAGGGGTGGCCCCGCTGGACCTAGCGGCAGGCTCCCTGGGCGGCAGATTGAGGGCACAACTTCAATCTTTCTGGGAGGCTCCCTTGCACGATTACGAGCCCCCGTCTCTGCACGGCCTGGCCCGTCATTACTTGGGCGATTTGGTCTACGGCGCCAACGACGGGATCATCACCACCTTCGCGGTCGTAGCCGGCGTCGCTGGAGCGGCTCTGCCGGCGCGTACCATCCTCATTCTCGGTTTCGCCAATCTCCTGGCTGACGGCTTCTCGATGGGCGCCAGCAAGTTGGTTCAGGGTGGCCTCGAGATGCTGGTGTTGGGCGCTATCGCGGCTGGGGTTGCCTACGGGGTCGGTTGGTTCATCGCCGGACTTACCTGAGAGGGCGCCGCCGGACTTACGTGAGGGAGTGCCGCGAGCCCTGACTGAGGGATCGTCAGTGCTGGCCGGCGACCTCGTAGGCCTGCGTCGCCACGGTGCGTATGTACTCGGAGAACGTATTGCCCCGCCTCGGATCCGACGGATCCAGAAACCAGGGTAGGTCCAGGCGCTCAATACGATCGAGTGTGGCCGCCAGGCCCAGGTCGGCTCGGTGGGCCTCCGTAACGGCATCGGCAACCGTACGCATGAAGTTGAGTTGACCCTCCAGCAGGTTCCCGTCGCGCAACACGGGCCCGTGCGCAGGCACGATGACGTTCGCTCTCAGCTCGGAGATGGCCGCCAGAGCCCGGGCCCAACCGACGGGAGAGCTGTTCTCGTCCACCCAGGGAAGGCCGTTCTCGATGAGATCCCCCACCGCGAGGATGCTCTGATCCGGGAGGTACACGGCCACGTCGCCTCTCGTGTGTGCCGCGCCGAAGTGGAGAAGATGGATGGGTGGGGAGGCGCCGTCGGAAAGCGTGAGGACCTCCTCGAAGGTGATGTCGGGAGCGGTCAGCCGTAGGGACTGCAGCTCCTCTAGGTACGCTCTCCTCAGCTGCGCACTCTGACTCCACTGGGCGACCTGCGCCTCCGCTAGAGCCCTCCCGTTCGGCCCTCTTCCGGTCCTGACCCACTCCTCACGGTCCGCGATGCTCTGCGGAAGGTCGGTGATCTCCTTCGCCAAAGCCTGAGCCCCTTTGGAGCCGACGTCGGCTGGAGTGCTTACGTGCCCGATGAACTCGACCCCCTCGAAGCGCTCCTTGTAGGCCTGGTTGCCATAGACGTGGTCGCCATGCCAGTGCGTATTCACGACGTATCGCACGGGGAGGGGTGTGAGCTTGCCGATTTCATCGATCAGGACGTGTGCAGCGGACGGCGACTGATGCGTATCGACGACGACCACATCGCGCTCGCGTATGACGATGAGCGAGTTGGCGAACACGTACCGAGGTGGATTGGGACGGACCAGGGCGACGTGCACGTTCGGAGCCAATTCCACGAGTTCGAACGTGTCCTGGCCCTGGAGCGGCCCGAAGGCGACGAGCACCGTGCACAGGGTCAGGGCCGCACCCCGGATCACATAGCTCAAGAGACCGAGGAGCGGGGCCGTGAGATTCCAGAAAAAGTCGGTGGCAGGCGGCTTGAGGTTCTTGGCCATTCTCGGATTCCTGATCATGTCTGAGTCTGCGTATCATACGCACGACGCAGTCGGTGGCAGGCGGCTTGAGGTTCTTGGCCATTCTCGGATTCCTGATCATGTCTGAGTCTGCGTATCATACGCACGACGCAGTCTCTCCTGTCTCTTCGGCCGACGCTAGGGTCGGAAGACTCCTTGCACCAGGGCTGGGTCCGGTCCTAGCGTGGAGTATGACTTTCCGAGATCCCGCTTCCCGTCGCCCGCGCGCCTGGGAGGTCCTTGCGGCCGCCCGTCGCCTCTTCGTCAGGGTATCCGTGCTGTCCTCGGTCGTGATAATGGCCGCCTGCGGTGCATCCCTGGAGATCGAACCTCCTCCGCCGTCCGCGATTCCACAGCTGGAAATGGACGTGCAGAGCGACTCCACCGACACGGATGCTGTCGCTGAGCTGGCGGCTGCCTATCGAGGGGCCGACCGCTCCGACGAGGCTCGGCTCCTTCTGGAGCGGGGCAGGGCACTGAACCCGGAAGACCAGGCGATTCCGGTCCTGTTGGGACTCACCTACGAGGACCTGGAGGAGTTCGGGCTGGCCAGATCCGTCTACCAGGAGGTCTTGAGCGAAGGAGACGGGTCGCTCCGGGACGTTGTGCGGGATCGGCTCGACATCATCGCCACCGAGGAGTTGCTGGCGTCCGTTCGCGACGCGTTGGCCAGGGAGTCGGAGTTGTCGTCGCTGCCCCCTACACCCAACACGGTCGGCGTCTTCCCCTTCCGCGTGGAGGGAGATCCGGATCTCGAGCCTCTGAGCCGCGCCATGGCCGAGTTCCTGGTGACGGACCTATCGATTACCGGGCGCTTGCAGGTGCTGGAGCGAGTTCGGGTGCAGACGCTCCTTACCGAGATCTCTCTCGGAGAGGGTGGCTGGACCGAGCCTGAGACCGCCGCGCGGGCCGGGAGGCTCCTGTCGGCCGAGCGCATCGTGCAGGGCAGGATCGACGTGGGTGCCGAGGGTCTCCGCATCGACGCTGCCGTCGTCCGGGTCGGCGACGAGCCCACGACCGGCGATCCGGTGGTCTCCACAGGCGCGGTCGAAGGGCTCTTCGACATGGAGAAGGAGTTGGCGTTGGGGCTGTACGCCGAGATGGGCGTCTCGCTGACCCCGGCTGAAGTCGCTCGTGTCAACGAGAGGCCCACGGAGAGCGTCCAGGCTGTGCTCGCCTACGGCCGGGGCCTCGAGGCGTCCGATCGGGGGGACCTCTCGATGGCCAGTCAGGAATTCGCCGAGGCCGCGACCTTTGATCCGAACTTTCAGATGGCGCAGTTGCAGCTGCAAAATACCAGCCGATCTGCCGCCGCGCGTACACGATCCTCACCGCAGGCCGCCCGACGTGCGGCCCAGTTGAACCGGGCAAGGCAGGCCGTGCAGAGGATCCGCCGAAACCCCGCAGGCCTCAGGCCGGCCGCCCTCAGGAACCTGACGGACAGGCAGAGGGCCGTGCTCTCGGAGGTGCTGGGGCAGGATCGCCTCGGAAAGCTCTTCCTCCTCGAGATCGTGTTCAGGGCGGGGGGCTGATGGTTAAGATGAGTCGCCGCGCCCCGTGCAGGACGTGTGCCCTTGGGGGCCCCGCCGCGTCCCTGACGCTCGCTGCCGCAGTGGTGTTGGTCGCCGCAGGCACTCCGGGGGGGCTCATCGCCCAGGCGGCCGGGGGCGGAGGCGCGACCTACGAGGTCTACTCCTTCTCGGATTCCGAGGCCACCGGGCTGGATCAGGTGACCCTCCTGACGGCGCCTTTGGCTATGACGTTGCCCGTGGGGGAGTCCCTCAGCTTGGGCGTATATTCGGCCTGGGCAGAGGGCACCGTGACCGGTGCCGACGGTCAACAGGCATCGCTCAGGGGCTTCACCGACACCGAAGTGTCTGTCGCACTGTCTCTGGGGGGCGACAACGCCGTCCTGGCAGGCGGCTTCGTGCTTCCCACGGGCGAGTCGACCCAGAGCCTCGAAGAGGTCGTGGTCGCCGGGATCATTGCCGCCGAGCTCATGCCCTTCGCCATCTCGACCTGGGGCAGTGGAGGGTCGGCGGGCGGTGACCTCGCCCTCGCCTTTCAGGCGGGCGAGTGGGGAATCGGCTTCAGCGGGGGCTATCGGGTGGCGAGCGAATACGAGCCCTTGGCCGAAGAGACGTTCACCTATCGGCCGGGCGACCGGATCCTGGCGCGACTGGCCCTCGACCGTGACGTCGGCACGTCCGGGACCGTGTCGTTCCTTCTGGGCTACCAGCGTTTCCAAGACGACGCCCTGAACGAGCAGAACCTGTTCCGAGCGGGTGCTCGCTATGAGGGCATGGTCTCGTATGCGTTCGCGGCAGGCCGCAGTGGGAGCGGGCTTCTCTATGGCGGATTCAACCATCGGGAGAACGGCTCCGTGCTCGTCGAGAATCCGGACCTGGCCGGTGCCACGGATACGCCTTGGCAGCAGCTCTATCGAGCCGGTTTCACTTTCCTGCTGCCGATGAGTCGGAGCCTCACGCTGTTCCCCGAGGGCGAGGCCCGCCTCTTCCGGGCCGAGGACGGGATCGGTCAGGGCTACCTCGCCAGCGGAGGCCTCGGACTCGACGTCACCCTGGCTGGCGGACGGCGCGGCACACGGTTCGTCATGAGTCCGTCGGGGCGCTTCCACCTGGGCAACATCACCGTGGATGAGGCCTCCGACTCACGTGTCATTGGATGGACGGCGGGGGTGACGGTTCGGGTCGAGGGAGGTCTGCGATGATCGCCCATCGGCGAGGCTCGACCACGTTGGCGTCGATCCTCGCGGCGCTCGTGTTGTCCGCCGCCTGTGACGACCTCTTCGTCGATCCTGCTCCGGCGCCACCTCCCATGTCCTTGGCCCTCGCGCTCACCACTGGCGAGGGCTCCGGCTCGGCCGGCCCGTTAGAGGCGTTTTCGAAGGCGGACCGGGTCTGGATCCGCCTGACGCGCGTGGCGACCGGCCACCAATTCGACACCATCGTGCAGCTGTCGCGAACCCAAGCGAGCACGAGGGTGCAGTTGGCGGTCTCGGCCGATCAGGGTCGTGGCCCCATCCAGATCGCGACCCAGGTACGCCTGCGCGAGCAGGCCCTCTTCGAGGGGGCGACCGTCGCCGCGCTCGAGGTCGGCGTTCCGCAAAGAGTCGAGGTCGCGCTGACCGCCGTTCCGGCGGGACTGGCGGTACCCGACTCGATCCCGACGCTGAGGGCTATCGGTGACTCTGCACGCCTCTCGGCGGCGGTCCTGTTCGCCACAGGCGATACCATTCCGGGACTCCCCGTCACGTGGTTGTCGGACAACGCCGAGGTGGCGGCCATCACGTCGGGGTTCTGGGTGGTCGCGCGTAGCGAGGGTGAGGCCCGATTGGCCGCGACGCACGGGTCCTTCGGCCGGGCAGTGCCGGTCCGGGTAGAAGCCAGGGTGACCACCGTGCGGATCACTCCCGAGTCCATCACCGTCAGCGTGGGGGAGATGGGCACACTCCACGCGTCAGTGTTGGATCGGTCCGGAAACGAGTTGATGCGTAGGGTCGAGTGGAGCAGTTCCAGGCCCGAGGTGGTGAGGGCGACGCCACCGGACGTACGACGGCGTTGGCCCCGGGAGTCGCTCACGTCGTTGCGACCGTAGGGGACGTGGTGGGCACAGCCCAAGTCAGGGTGATTCCCTAGTCGGATCCCGCCATCGGAAGCGACACATGCAGGTGGTCGGCCGAACCCACGTGGCGGAGCGTCCGGAACCCCATCAACTGGAAGTACCCTGATGTGAGCCGGTTCCTACGCTCGGTCCGCCCGATCGTTCTGAGGTCCAAGGCGTGGACGAAGCGATCCTCGAGCTTGAAGTGCAGCGAGGTCTCGTTGACGGGCAGGCCCATCTTCAGGTAGTCCTGCACCGTTCGCCCCAGGTTGGTGACGACCGCATCCCGATCGATCAACAGGAAGGTGCTGGCCCCGATCCGTAAGAGGGGGTGGAGCGACGTGTAGTATTCCCGGAGTTCGGGTGTCTTGGCGTTCGCCGAAGAGAGGTACAGCAGCCCGTAGACGGCGTATCCACCGACCACCACGAGCAGAAGGCGTCTCGCCAACTGCGGGACCCTTCGCTTGCCGGTCATCCTCTTCCACAGCATGGATGCGTAGATGAGGAACAGGAGGGCCGTGGCGAAGACCCCGGTGGCCAGGGAAGACCATGTACCCCACCCGAGGTCCTCATACGCGTACAAGGAGCCCCGAACCAACAGCAGGAAGGGCAGGGCCAGAGCGACCGTGACCTTGAGGGAAAACCACCCGAGGCGTGCGCCGAGGCGCAGGGCCTTCACCCACAGCCGCTTCTTCTTCGGGCGCAGCGTACCGAGATCCAGGTCCATGATGCCCTCCCTATCTCCACCCATCATCACCGTCCCCGTGGGAAAGCGTTCAGCCGTGTGGGGCCCGTTGTACTTTTTCGTTCGGCCCCTAGTACGATTCACTGTGGCAATTGCTCCGCGCAAGTGAAGGTTGAGCGGGACACTGAGCGGGACACTCAGCGGGACACTCAGCGGGACACTCAGCGGGACACTCAGCGGGACACGGAGGAGGAGACATGACCCGGACGTACTCTCGTTGGCTCGCGTTCCCATTCGGCCTCTTTGGCCTGATCGCACTGGGCTGCACGGGCGGCACATCCGACATGGGCTCCGGCGTCACTGCCTTCGTGGGGGCTCGGATCTGGGACGGCACGGGCGACGAGGCGGTGCCCCGAGGCGCGATGCTGGTCCGAGACGGGAAGAGCATGGGGGTGGTCGCGGAGGGTGACATCGAGATCCCCTCCGGGGCAGAGATAGTCGATCTCGGCGGCCGGATCGTCATCCCGGGGCTGATCAACACACACGGGCACGTGGGGGGCACGCTCGGCCTGGAGGGTGGTCACTATGATCGAGACAACCTGCTTCGGCAGCTGCGCCTGTACGCCGCGTACGGCATCACCGCAGTGAACAGCCTGGGAGGAGACGGGCCGGAGGGGTTCGCGTTGCGTGATGGGGAGGGCTTCCCAGGGCTCGACCGGGCGCGTCTGTACGTGGCTGGTGTCGTTGTGACCGGCGATACGCCCGAGGGGGCGTTGGAGGTGGTCGATGCCAATGCCGCGGCCGGCGTGGATTGGATGAAGATCCGGGTAGACGACAACCTCGGCTCGACCCGGAAGATGACCCCCGAGGTCTTCGGGGCCGTCATCGATCGAAGCCACGCGCTCGGTCTGCGGTTAGCGTCGCATCTCTTCTATCTGGAGGACGCGAAAGCGCTGCTCCGGGCGGGCACGGACTTCATTGCGCACTCCGTGCGAGACGTCGACGTGGACGACGAATTCCTCGAGCTCTTGGGCGAGAGCGGGATCTGCTACTCTCCGACGCTGACCCGTGAGGTCTCCACTTATGTGTACCAGGATCGGCCGGACTTCTTCGACGACCCGTTCTTCCAGGAGCATGCGGACCCGGCGGTACTCGAGCAGCTCGAAGACCCCGCTCGACAGGAACGCATCAGGGGGAGCACCTCGGCCCGGCTCTACAAGGAGGCGCTGCCCGTCGCACAGCGGAATCTCGAGCGTGTTTCGGAGGCTGGGCTCCCCATCGCGTTCGGAACCGACTCGGGGCCGGTCGGTCGTTTTCAGGGCTACTTCGAGCATATGGAGATGGACCTCATGGCCGAGGCGGGCATGAGTCCTCTCGAGATCCTGCGTTCGGCTACGGTCGACGCTGCTCGCTGCATGGGGGTGGAGGATGAAATCGGTACGTTGACGGCGGGTCGCTGGGCGGACTTCGTCGTGTTGACCGAGAATCCTCTGGAGGACATCACTAACGCGCGGAGCATCGAGTCGGTGTGGATTGCCGGTGAGCGCCTGCGCTGAGCTTCCGGCTGTTGGCTGCCCGATATTCGCGGGCTGATGCGTCGGATATTTAAGTGCGCCCTCCCGCTTGCGGGTGACACCCCCTTTGGATCTATTCGAACACCTGTTCGTCCCACCTCACCGGCCGCGGCCGGGAGCCCCGAAATATGGAAACGAAGAGACCCACCAACCCCGCCACCGAGGAGATCGTGGGGGGGTACTTTCCGGTCCTCGACCACGGATTCGTGGCCCTGGTCGACTACATGGGTACCGACGAGGATGTGGAGCGCGCCGCGCGCGTCAGCTACGGATACGGCACCCGCAAGGTGAGCCAAACGCGTGGGTTGATCCGGTATCTGCGCCGCCACCACCATACGACGCCCAGCGAGATGGTCGAGCTCAAATTTCACTGTGCCATGCCGATGTTCGTGGCACGCCAGTGGATACGACATCGCACGGCCTGTTTGGCGGAGGGCACCGAGATCTACTTCGACTTGCCGGGTGGCGTGCGCCGGAGGGGGAACCAGCTATATAAGCTGCCTATCGAGGATGTATGGCGGCGGTTCCAACCGACCGTCAATCGACATCGACCTGACAAGCAACGGAATCCCTATCGTCGTCGCGCCCGCGTGATGGCGATGCGGCTCCGTCAGATGGATGAGGAGACGGGCCGCATCAAGCATACGCGGGTCGTCGATGTCTTTAAGAACGGCCCCAAGCACGTGTTCAAGATGGTCCTGGCGGACGGCAAGGAGATCACGGCCACGGCGGACCACCGTTTCAGATTCGTTGATGGCTGGGGCACCCTGCATCAAGCCGCCGGGCTCGAGGAGAAGGGTGGCCGCGCCGTGTGGAGGGAGGGCGACTACTACGTTCACGTGAACGGCCTAGTTGCCGAGGCTCCCGCCCTCTATCAGGACAGGGAGTGGCTGGACCGACAGTACACCGAGAAGAAACGGAGTATCGGCGACATCGCGGAGGATTGCGGAGTCTCATGTCACACCATCAGGAAGTGGCTGACACGCCATCAACTCACGGATCCGGAACGCGGACGTTTCTCTGAAGGTGAGGCACCGTGGAACAAGGATCAGACGTATGAGCTCGGGCCTCGGCAACTATCCGATGATTGGATCGAAGCGAACCGACGGGCCCGGGGCGGGTCCGCCTCCAACTTCTGGCGTGGCGGGATTTCTCCGGAGCGGGACGCCATCGGTCGATGGACGACTCAGGTCGCCTCCCGTGTACACTCTGCGAATGGATGGACTTGCCAGCTCTGCGCTCAGAGGGCCGCTGAGCTGCACTGCCATCACATCGTCCCGGTTTGGGCCGATGAATCGCAGGCCAGGGAAGTAACGAACCTCACGACCCTCTGTGCCCCATGCCATCGAGAAGTCACGGGGAACGAGCTGGAGTACGTCGAACGCCTCGGCGGCGGCCCGACCCGAACAGAGTGGCAGAGGCGGCCGCGGGTGCCGTGGAACAAGCTCAGCAACACCCGGCTCGTTCGTGTCGAGCGTTTCGAGTATGTCGGTGTGTGCGAGACCTATGACCTTGAGGTCGAGGGTCCGTTTCACAACTTCATCGCCAACGGCATCGTCACCCACAACTCAGTAAACGAGTACAGCGGCCGTTATTCCTTGATGCCGCTCCTCTTCTACAAGCCGGACCTGGAGCACTTCTCGCTCCAGAGCGCCGAAAACAGTCAGGGGCGGCAGTCCGAACCGGCTCCGGTGGAGTTGTACGAGAAGACGGTGGCGCACTGGGAGCGGGTCAGGAGGGAGGCGTCGCAGGGGTACCGCTGGATGGTCGAGGAGGAGGTCGCGCGCGAACTCGCCCGCATCGATCTGCCTCTCTCCACGTATACGCAGTGGTATTGGAAGATCGATCTTCACAACCTCTTCCACTTCCTGACGCTTCGGGCCGATCCTCACGCCCAGTGGGAGATCCAGGAGTTTGCCCGGGTGATGGCGGGAATGCTGAAGCGTGTAGCCCCCCTCAGCTATGAGGCGTGGCTCGACTACAACGTGGGCGCGGAGCCCATGAGCCGAGCCGAGATGACTGCTCTGCGGCATCTACTCGAGGGTGACGAAGGGGGTGTGCGGGCCAGGGCGGATGCGTCGGCCCTCACGCCTGAGAATCTCAAGGACATGGGTCTTTCCGGACGGGAGACTCGTGAGTTGGTCGAGAAGCTCCAACCCCAAGAGTTGCCCGACTACGAGTTGGATCTCTCGAAGATGCGTTCGGCGGAGGAGTTGGCGACCGAGTTGGAGGAGGCGGTTCCTGGGTCGTTCGAGTAGACGCGTCCGCGAGTGAGACTCCGTCTATCGGCGAGGGTGGTGTCGGCACTCCTCTTCCTGGCCCTCGTCGGCCCCTCCGTGCGTCCCGCGCCGCTCGAGGGACAGGAGACGCCACGCTGGTTGCCTGGCCTGCGTCCCTTCGATCCCCTCCTCGCAGCTCCGCGAGAAACCCAGTTCAGGGGATCCTTCATCCTCGCGGACCGGCCGGATGCCCTGGACTATCCGGGCCGCAACATCGAGGCGGAGGTAGTGATCGGTCATAGCTTGGACATCCTTCGCATGGACGGTGGCTCTACGATCGACCGCGCGGTGACTCTGGGCTACGAGTTGGGCATCTTCTCACGGTTCTATATGCAGAGCACGCAGAAGGACCTGATCAACATCGACTATCGGGTCGGTCTGCCCATCGCCGTCCGCCACGACGAGTGGCAGGTGAGAATCACGGTACGCCATATGAGTTCGCATGTGGGGGACGACTACCTGACCCGCTTTCCGGAGAGCACCCTACAACGGGATGGCGAGCTGCTTCAGTGAACGAAGGATGGAGTCGAGGGCCTGCTGGCAAGGACGTTCGGCGGCGGTGGACGGATCTATGCCGGCGGTGATCTCAACTTCCATATCAACCCGAGGCTTTCGAGAGGCGCCTTTCGGACCGGGTTGGAGTGGGACCCCAGTGGCTCTGGAGCGGATGACCGAGTTTGGCCCTTCGTCGCCGCTAACCTCGAATACCCGTCCTTCACCCGAAATCCAGGGACGACGCTGGTGGCCGGGATGGGGGCCAGGGTCAACGGACGACTCCTGCGCCTCGAGGCGCGGGGTCACTTCGGTTCGTCACCGATGATGCAAATGGACGAAATGGACGAGAGCTTCTTCGGTCTGGGCATCAGCTTCCTCCCATGAGCCGACCCTCCGAGACACCCCCAGGGACAGGAGCAGGACCGGGATCAGAACCCGCACCAGGCCCGGAAGTGAGCCGGGGATCTGAACCTGGACGGGGACCGTCACGCCAAGACAGACGTGCCGCTGCCCGTCGCACCCTTGCGGCGATCGTCCTCACGGTCTCGGTCCTCGTCGTCGGATCGTTGACCTTCATGATCCTGGAGGGCAGGAGTCGGATTCCGGAGGGGCGGCCGGTGATTGCGATCCTCCCTTTCCAGGGTACGACCCCTGGATCGAGCCGCTACGCCGGTTTCGGCGAAGGTCTTGCCTCGTACTTCAGCCGGATGGATCCCAAAGACCTAGGCGTATTCGGCCCCGCAAGCACCGCCGACCTCTTGGCGCCCGGCGGTGACGCGCTGGCGGTGGGGCGTCTACTCGCGGCGGACATGGTGCTCGTGGGGCGTGAGGTCGAGCGTGGGTCATCGACAGTACTGGTAGCCGAACTCCTCCGCGTCGACGGGGGGGGCGTCCTCTGGAGCGGGGAGTACAATGTGGACGAAGAGGGTTCGTTGCGCGCGGCTCAGACGAGAATCGGTACGGAGGTCACGGAGGTAATGGACCTCCCCCGCTGATCGCCGCCGGAATCAGGACAGAGCCGCTTCCACCGTTCCGCAATGAATCGCCACGGTATCCGCGGGTCGAATGGCGTATCCCCCGGCAAGGGTGATCGCCACGCCGACGCCGGCATCCCGGGCCACCGTCAGCACCCGCTCATCCCTGGCTCTCAAGCCCTCCTTCGTGAGTGCCAGCCCTCCGAGCTGATCGGCCTCGTACGGGTCGGCGCCGGCGAGATAGAGGATCAGCTGGGGTTGATGTTCATCGAGGACGCGGGGCAGGTGCTCCCCGAGAAGCCCGAGATACTCTTCATCTCCCACTCCATCTTCCAGGCCGACGTCCAGATCGCCAGCCGGTTTCAGGGCCGGGTAATTCCATTGGTGATGCATGGAAAACGTGAAGACCCGCGGTTCGTCCGCGAAGATGGACGCGGTGCCATTCCCGTGATGGACATCGAGATCGACGACCGCGATGCGCTCGACGACACCCTCCGCCAACAGCCCGGCCGCCGCGATGGCGATGTCGTTGAGCAGACAGAAGCCCTCGCCGTGATCGGCGAAGGCATGATGGAATCCCCCGCCTAGGTGAACGGCTACTCCCTCTTCGGCGGCCAATCGTCCGGCCTGAGTGGTTCCTCCGGCGCACAGGACGGACGCTTCTCTCAGCCGATCAGAGAACGGCACCTCCAGGATACGTTCCTCCATGGACGTGAAGGTCCCCGTCGTGATCTTCTCCCAATAGGCGGGCGTATGGACTCTGAGGATCGCCTCTTCCGAGGCCGGCTCCGGTGATTCGAGCCGGGCCCTCTCGAGCCAGCCGGTCTCTTTGAGTCGATCCTTCACCAGCCGGTACTTCTCCACGGGAAAGACGTGCTTTCCGATGTCCACCTCGTATCGGGAAGACCAGATGATGGGGACCCCACCGCGCTCGCTCATGCCGCACCCCCCTCGGATCAACTGCCGGTTCGCCAACGACCCTGGCTCTGCACCCTTACATACGATCCCAGGTCGGGCGGAGGTTCCCCCGTCGCTTGCTCACGCCCGTGGTCCGCCGATACCATCGGGCACCTCAATCAAGGGAGAAGCCACAATGGGAGAAGCCCCGATGGGAGAAGCCCCGATGGGTGACGTGGTCTACACGGCGGACATCCGCATCGAACGCATGAAGGGCCCGGTACGCCGAGCCTACCTACCCGCCACCCCCCCAGCCGACGATGTTCGGCGTGCACGGCGCCATCGCCGAGCACTATGGGGTCGAGCCGGAGGAGGAGTTCGCGACGACGCTCGACCACGTCATGGCCGCCGCCGGTGGCTGACTGACCGGGACCCTCGGAGGCGCGCTGGAGGCGCGCGGGATATCGGCTAGCGACGGACGGCTCATTTCAGACGTGAGAGGTGAAGTCGAAAAGGAGGACGGCGTCCTCGTGATCAAGCGGATCCATGTTCTCTACCACCTGGTTGCGGACGCCGCGGACGAGGAAACCGCCCGGCGCTCACACGAAGTGCATCACGGATTCTGCCCGGTCTACAGAACGATCGAGGGATGCGTCGACATCACCACCGAGTTGGAGATCGTAGCTCCGGCCTAGTGCGACTCTCCATCGACCCCGTCGGTCACGTCACCGGCGCCCACGCCGGCGCTCAACTCACCGAGGTGCTCGATGACGAGGGCGACTCTCCTGTTCTGCCAGCCCTTTTCCCGGCCGGCCTGACCCGGTGCCACCAGGCGAGCCGTGTCTTCCCCGTAACTCACGGTCTTGAAGCTGGTCTCGGCGAGTCCGCCTGACTCCACGAGGTAGCCACGGACCGCGTCTGCCCGTCGTAGTCCTAGCTGTCGGTTGTACGCTTCCGGACCAGCGGGATCGGTGAACCCCTCCACAGTGATTAGCGCTTGGGGGTAGAACTCGGCGACGACGCTGCTGAATCGGTCCAGGACCGGAAGGTCCTCCGACCGCAAAACCGCCTCGTCGAAGGCGAAGTAGACCGGCATGTCGAAGCGGACGGCGCTCTCCAGACGCTCCACCGTGACGTCGAACTCGCCTTGGAGTGTCGAGAGACCACGCGCCAGCCCGTCGAGACGGGCCGAGATTTCCTCCATCTGGTCGTCGGTCCGCCTTCCCAGATCATCCAGACCCTGCTGGTTGACCCGGTCGCCCTCCTCGATCTGACGGCGCAGGGACTGGACCTCCGCGTCGAACTGATCCTGACCCACGTGCGCACAGGCTCCGGTGGAGCCGGCGAGGAGAAGGGTCAGGGCCGTAAGTGTGTACGACCTGGTTCCCGTGCTGATCATCGTGCCTCCTGCTGAATCTGATTGTGCTCGTCGCTGCGCACGCTCGTGCGCTCACCTACCGAGGTTCAGATGCAGGAAAGATGCCAACCCGTCAGGCGACCCAGATCGTCTTGATGTTCACGAACTCCAGGATTCCGAACGGCGAGAGTTCCCGTCCGTATCCGCTCTGCTTGGTGCCGCCGAAAGGGAGTCGGGGATCGGACCGCGGGAACGAGTTCACGAAGCATGCCCCTGCGTCCAGCGCCTCGGCCGCTAAGCGTTGTCCCCGCTCCACGTCTTGCGTGTAGATCGAAGCCCCGAGCCCATACGCGGTGTCGTTCGCTACCCGCAAGGCCTCCTCTTCGTCGGCCACCGGGATGATCACGGCGACCGGCCCGAAGATCTCTTCGTCATAGGCCGGCATTCCCGGAGCCACATCGGTAAGAACGGTCGAGGGGTAGAAGTAGCCCGGAGTCTCAGGTAGGTCGCTACCCAGCAGGCTTCGGGCACCCCCGGCTACGCTCTCGGTGACCTGGCGGTGCAGGTTGTCCCTGAGATCGGCCCGGGCGATGGGGCCTACGGTCGTGGCCGCATCCATGGGGTTTCCCACCACGGCTTCGGACATCCGCTCCACGACGGCCGCTTCGAACTCGTCCCGCACGGCGTCCACCACGATGAGCCGCTTCGCCGCGATGCAGCTTTGCCCGGCGTTGAGGAGCCGGCTCGTGACACATGCGGAGGCCGCCGCAGCCACGTCGGCGTCTGCCAGCACGACGCTCGGGTCGCTGCCGCCGAGCTCCAGCACGGTCTTCTTGATGGCCGACCCGGCCGTGGCGGCGACCGCCTTGCCCGCCCGAGTACTGCCGGTGAGCGTCACTGCCTGGATGCGATCGTCACGGATGATCCCTTCCACCGCGGGGACGTCCACCACGAGGCTGCTGAAGACGTGATCCGGGTATCCCGCCGCCCGGAACAACGCCTCGATTGCCAAGGCGCACCCGGTGACGTTGGGCGCATGCTTGAGGATCGCCGTGTTGCCGGCGGTCAGCGTCGGAGCCGCGAAGCGGATGACCTGCCAAAACGGGAAGTTCCAGGGCATGACGGCCAGAACCACACCGATAGGCTGGTAGGTGATGAAGCTACGGGACGCGTCTGACTCGATCACCTCGTCGGCCAGGAAATCGACGGCGTGGTCGGCGTAATACTCGCAGCCCCACACGCACTTCTGGATTTCGGCGGCGCCCTCCGCAAGGGGCTTTCCCATCTCGCGGCTCATGAGGGCTGCGTAGTCCGCTTCACCCTCGCGCAACCGATCCGCCAGCGCGCGGAGCCGCTCGATGCGGTCCGCGAGTGTAACGCGACGCCACTCGTGGAACGCTCGATCCGCCTCACGAACGACCGTCTCGACATCCGACTCGGACATCTCAGGATACTCTGAAAGAACCTTTTCGGTGGCGGGATTCACCGTCTTGATCGTCATGTTCTCGAGCCTCCGACTTGATTCCGATCACTGGAATACTGAGGATGAGCGTTCGGAGGTTCGATGGCCAGGGGCCACCCTCCTTCGTAGCACATCGGCCGAGGTGGACCTTCTGTCGCACGACACCCCTTTAAGGCGAATCGAGCTCAGGCTCCCGGAAGATGACGGGAGCCCTAAGGCGTTTCCCTTTTCAGTCACTTCACTCCAGGGGCTCGAGGCTCTCGATCTGGACGGTCCCGTGTGCTGTTTCGTCGGGGAGAACGGCTCAGGAAAGTCGACGCTCATGGAGGCACTGGCCATCGCTACGGGGCTGCCGACCGTGGGTTCCGTTGCAGCCTCCCGGGACCGGAGCCTCGAAGCTCAGGGCCGATTGGCCAAGTGCCTGAAGCTGGTCTGGAATCGCCGCAGCCGTCTCGGGTTCTTCCTTCGAGCGGAGGACTTCTTCGGCTTTGCGCGCCGGCTGGTGGAGATGCGGGCGGAGTTCAGGGAAGATCTCCGGAATATCGACGAAGCCTATCAGGATCGCTCGGAGTACGCGCGGATGCTCGCAAAGGGCCCGGCCAACCGCTCGCTGGGTGAGATGGAGGGTAGGTACGGTGAGAACCTGGATGCGAACTCCCACGGGGAGAGTTTTCTCAAGCTCTTCCAATCACGTTTGGTGCCCGGTGGCCTCTACCTCTTGGACGAGCCCGAGGCCGCGCTGTCTCCGCAGAGCCAGCTGGCATTCCTGGCGATGATCAAGGACAGTGTGGACGATGGCTCTCAGTTCCTCATCGCCACCCACTCGCCGATCCTGATGGCCATCCCCGGAGCCAAGATCTACAGCTTCGATCAGCGACCTGTCGGTAGCGTAGCCTTCGAGGAGCTGGAGCACGTGAACCTGATGAGGGATTTTCTGGCGCAGCCGGCGCGGTTTCTGCGCCACCTCTGGACGGAGGGGGACGAACCGGTCTAACGGTCTCCGGCCGGGGCCGCCGCCGCCGCCGCGACGACCGTCAAACTAGCAGATCCTGCCGTGACCGAGACGCCCGGGATGCGCGCGTCGATAATGGCCGCGCCTACCGCAACGCCTGTGACGAGCCCGCCGGACTCGACGGTCGCAACGGATTCGTTGAAGCTGCTCCACACGAATGAAGCGCCGTTGACGATGTTGCTGTTCACGTCCCTCGCGAGAGCCGAGAGTTGAATCGAGCTTCCAACCTCCACGGTGGGGGTCGGGGGCGAGACCGTAATCACCACGACTCTCTGGTCGTCGACAGTGGTGCTGGACCGGCCCTCGCAGGCGACCAGGATGACCAATGCTGCCGGCAGCAGAATTCTTCCCAGCGTGGCTGCTCTCACGGAAACGTACTCCTGATCGTGGGGTCGGTGTTGTGAACCCGAGTGCGGACTGAGCCCAAGTGTAGCCGAAACGAACTCTGGAACGCTAGGGCGCCCCGTTCGCCATCCCTCTAGTCTCGCCGGAATTGTACGGGAAGCCGTTCTTTTCGTTACTGAGCGCCTGAACCGGTCGAGCCTGTTGGCCCGAACTCGAGTAGGACGGGGGGTGGCGCATGGGGTTTCAGGACCGCCGTTGAAGTCCCAGAATTCAACGTCTGTTTTCCGGTGGAATGCCGGATGACGATGTCCCAGATTGTCGTTCATGAATACACACATGCTACCAGACCGCGGCGAGATGATCGCCGCCTTCCTGTCCCGAGACGGGTCCTATGACGGCGTGTTCTTCACGGGCGTGCGCACCACCGGCATCTTCTGCCGCCCGACCTGTTCTGCGAAGAAGCCGCGCAGGGAGAACGTCGATTTCTATACCACCACCCGCGAAGCTCTGATGGCGGGCTTCCGGCCGTGCAAGCGGTGTCGGCCCATGGAGCCATCAGGGGCCCTACCAAACTGGCTCGACGGTCTCATGAGGGACTTCGAGGACGAGCCCGAGCGGCGCTGGACCGATCAAGACCTCCGCAGCCGTGGGCTCAGTCCGGAGAGAGTTCGCCGCTGGTTCCAGACGAACCACGGGATGACCTTTCACGCCTATTCACGGGTCCGACGACTGGGCCTGGCTCTCGGCCAAATCCAACAGGGGTCCCGTGTCAGCCGAGCGGCGTTCAGTACCGGTTATGAATCGCTGAGTGGATTCAACGAGGCCTTCAAGCGCTTCGTCGGACAGACACCACGGGATGTGAAGAACTCCACGGTGGTTACGGTGAATCGCATTCCCACGCCATTGGGCCCCATGGTGGCGGGGGCGGTCGACGACGCCGTATGCCTCCTGGAATTCGCCGACCGACGCATGCTTGAGACCCAACTCGTGCGGCTCCAAAAGCACCTCGACTGTGTGTTCGTGCCGGGAACGAGCCAAGTGTTCGACCGCCTGGCCCGTGAACTGGAGGCCTACTTCCGGGGCGAGGCGACGGAGTTTCGGATTCCTCTGGTCACGCCGGGCACTTCGTTCCAACGGGACGTGTGGACTCGGTTACGGGCCATCCCGGCTGGAACTACCAAGAGCTACGGTGAGATCGCGAAGGAGATCGGACGTCCCACGGCCGTAAGGGCCGTCGCCCGCGCCAACGGGGACAACCGGATCGCCATCCTCATACCGTGCCATCGTGTGATCGGGGCGGACGGTAAGCTCACCGGGTACGGCGGCGGACTTTGGCGGAAACAGAGGCTGCTCGAGGTGGAGGGGATCGCTTCGGCCGAGGACGTGAGCGGCGACTAGCGGGGTCGGGCAGAACCACCACCTTCTCGGGCCGGTCGACACGAGGGAACCAGCGAGGGACACCGGCGAGGGAACCGGCGAGGGACACCGGCGAGAGAACCGGCGAGAGAACCGGCGAGGGTGCAGGGACGTTTGGAAGCGTATCTTCACTTTCCTTGTGATGTCCCAATCGCTCCCCAATAACGACCGGCGTCAGCCCGGCGTCAGCCCGGAGTCAGCCCGACATGGATCTTCCCACCGTCAGTCCAACGAGAGTTCAGGTCGCGACCTGGAGTGACCTCGAGGACCGTCAGCCCACGTACGCCCTCGTCGAGAACGTCGATCTCGTAGTCATTCGCTACGACGACGACGTCTCAGTGCTCTACGGCCGCTGCCTGCACCGAGGCGCACTCCTGTCCGATGGGCACGTCCGTGGAGAGAGCCTCATCTGCGGGGTGCACAACTGGGACTACCGGTACGACACGGGTGTGAGCGAATACAACAACGAGGAAGTGCTCTACAAGTTCGGGTCATGGATCGACGTGGCGGAGGACGCGGTATTCGTTGACGCCGAGGAGGTCCGCGGATGGGAGGAGAAGAACGCCCAACCTTATGACCGGGACCAATACCTGGGGTTGTACGCCGATGTCCACGGCACGCCTGCCGAGCCTCACAACAGCTACATCCAACGACTGGCAAAGGGTGGGATCGAGGGCGTAGGGCACCACGGGGTCGTATCGGCCATGGGCGTGCCCCTCACCGAGTTGCCGCGCTGGGACGACGTACAGATCCTGACCGCTCAGTTGGCCACCCGGCCGCTGGTAGACGAGGATCCAGTGGGCACGGACGTCGTCATCGGCCCGAAGGCGGGGAAGCCTCTGCACCTAGCCATTCCCTTGTTCGTCAGTGACATGAGCTTCGGATCCCTTTCAGAGGAGGCCAAGGTCGCCCTCGCCACCGGAGCCGAGATGGCGGGAACGGGCATCTGCTCTGGAGAGGGCGGGATGCTCCCAGAGGAGCAGGCGGCGAACTCCCGGTACTTCTACGAGCTGGCCTCGGCCCGATTCGGATGGAGTCTCGACAAGGCGTGTTTGTCGCAGGCCTTCCACTTCAAGGGAGGGCAGGGCGCCAAGACCGGAACGGGCGGCCACCTTCCTGGTCGCAAGGTGATGGGCAAGATCGCTGAGGTGCGAGGTCTCGAGGAGGGTGTAGCGGCCATCTCTCCGTCGCGGTTTCCAGATCTTGTGACACCGGAGGACTTCCGGGAGTTGTCGGATCAGATTCGAGAGCGCACCGGGGGAATCCCGATCGGCTTCAAGATGTCCGCCCAGCATATCGAAGCCGACCTGGACTTCGGGCTCGAGGCCGGAATGGACTACGTCATTCTCGACGGCCGGGGCGGCGCCACGGGCGCGGCTCCGGAGATCTTCAAGAACAACATCTCGGTACCCACGATGGTGGCGCTGGCCCGTGCTCGACGGCATCTCGATTCTGTCGGGGCCGACGACGTGACGCTCATCATCACCGGGGGCCTGCGCACGGAGTCGGACTTCATCAAGGCGCTGGCCCTCGGTGCGGACGCCGTGGCGATCGCCAACTCGGCGCTCCAGGCGATCGGCTGCCTTGGGATGCGTGCCTGCCACACCAACAACTGCCCGGTTGGTATCGCCACCCAGAAGAAGGACCTCAGATTACGTCTCATCGTCGAAGAGTCGGCGCAACAGCTCAACAACTACCTCACGGCTACGACCGAGCTCATGAAGGTTTTGGCACGCGCGTGCGGGAAGAGCCACCTATCCGAGATGAGCCTCGGTGATCTCACCACATGGCAGAAGAACGTGGCTGAGCTCACCGGGATTGCCTTTGCCGGAGTTCGAAGTTGAATCTCGAAGCCGTTCCCTGGACCGAGCTCGGGAGGGTTCCGCCCGATGAGCTGGAGGGGGGGCGGATCGAGCTTCATGGCTCCGTCCAGCTGCTCGGAGCGTTCGGACAGGCCCACGTGGAACCCCGCCCGGACTACAGCCACCGCAGCATGATGTGGAATGCCGGGGAGTGCGGCTTCTTCTCGGAGCCCGCCCGTGCCGAGCCGCGCCTGAGAGTCGCGCTGCGGCCCCGAGATCTCACCCTCTCGATTCGAGCCGGGGATGTGGTCGCGGCAAAGCGCTCCTTGGTGGGCGGCACCCTGGAGGAGGCCTACCGTTGGCTCGAGGACCAGTTGGAGGTGATCCAACGAGAACCACGAGTCGAGCTCGGCCGTCCCGAAAACGTGATTCCTCCCGGCCAGGTGGCCGACGGGGGACCGTTCTCTGGCGGAGAGGAGGGTCACCTGCTCCAGTTGGAGGCGTGGTTCTCGAACGCTGCGGCCATTCTCGACGGAGTTCGGCCGACCCACACGGAGGCCACGCCCGTACGGGGCTGGCCGCACCACTGCGACATCGCCACGCTCCTGGTGCTCGATGCTGCGCTCGGGGCCGAGGACGGTCCCACCGTGGGTGTGGGCCTATCTCCCGGCGACGGAGCGTACTCCGCACCGTACTTCTATGTCACACCCCATCCCTATCCGGCGGCCGTTGATCTACCGGAGCTCCCGGGTGGGGCGCACTGGCATCGTGACGGATGGGTCGGCGCCGTCATGACGGCCGAGGCCCTCATCTCGGCAGGCGGCGCGGCGGATCAGGAAGAGGCTTGTCGCTCGTTCTTGGCGACGGCGATCGGTGCCGCCACGTCGCTACTCGCGGGGTAACCGAGGTATCAGGAACGAGCTCTCTTGAGCACCGATCGGATACGCGTCACGAGCTGTAGCGGATCGACGGGCTTTCGCAGGTAATCATCTGCCCCTGCCTTCATGAGGCGCTTCTCGTCTTCGGGATCCTGTGACCCCGTAAGGATCACTACCGGTAGCGCAGACGTCTTCATGGACTTCCGAATGCGCTTGAGCGTCTCGAGGCCATCCATGTTCTTCATCATCAGGTCGAGGAGGATGCCGTCGATGTCCTCGGCCTGCTGAAGGAACGGGATGGCCGTGCTACCGTCATCCGTCTCCGTTACGGCGAACCCGTTCTTCTCGAGCACGGTGCGAATAAGCATACGTCCCCCGGCATCGTCGTCGACGATGAGGATGTGCCCCTCGTCGGTCGTCGTCGCCGGCTGCCAGTCGCGTTTCTTCGGAGCCGCGGGAGCCGGTGCACCCTCTCCCTCGAGTGATAGCACCAGATGCCCGGCGGCCGACGGGACCGTGTGCACGGACAGTTCGTACTTGGCGCCGGAGATGAGGAGGGGAATCGTCCCGGTTTGTCGTTCGGTTGTGCTGAAAGGCAGGTCCGCGAGGGTGCGCAAGCGATCCACCACCTCCGCGATGATCTTGAGAGGCACGCGAACGAAGGTCTTGAGTTCGCCGCCCAACTCGAACTGTACGCGCCCGACGCTGCCTCTGGGTGCCACGTGGATTTCCGTCGCGCCCTGCTTGGAGGCCTCGTACAATATCAGCCGCTCTACCTTGATGACCGACTCGGCGTGATACGGGATCGTACCTTCGAAGTCGGGGTCGAGCTCTACCTGGCTATAGGCCGCGTCGAGCTGGTCGCCGCCGATCGTCTCCCGAGAACTGGTTTGCGCTTCGGAGTACCCTTGGTCCCGAGCCTCGGCGAGCGCTTCGGGTGGGGACACCTCGAACACGGTCCGACGGCTCGAAAGGAAGCCCACCTCTCGCTCCGCCTCGAAGTCCAGCGGATCGGCGGTGGCTACCACCAATTCGCGGTCCGTGACTCTGAGGGGGAAGACGTTCAGTCGCTCGGCCTGATCCTTCGGCAGGAAAGAGAGGGCCGATGGGTCGGCCGCGGCAAAATCCGCCACGGGTAGACGAAGAGCCTGGCCGATGCCTTCGGCGAGCTCTGTCTGAGCGATTCCTAGAAAGTCCGCTACCCAGGGCCAGGCCTTCTCAACCGGGGTCGTATCAGATACGCCCGAGTTCATGGCGTCTCCCAGGCCCGCCCGCAACGCGATCGTCGCGAGCCAGTGAGTTGAGGCTTCGGCCAAGGGTCCTCCCACCTTTCGTTCACAGAGTCATAATTTCATGTGAGATGACAGCAATATGGTGACTCCGAACGAGACGCGCACCGATTCGTGACAAGGACGCGTTGCGCGGCGAGCCGCGTTGCGCGTGTCGGGAGTGTCCTCGATCTTGGCCACATGCAGATTGGCTACATCGACGGCCCTCGCCTCCGCAGGGCGCTCTCCGCCGCCTGTCAGTGGGCGACACAACAGCGTGGCGAACTCAACCGGATCAACGTCTTTCCCGTCCCCGACGGTGACACCGGAACCAACCTGGCGCTCACCGTCCAGGCCATTGTGGACCACCTGGACGGGAGTACGCACCGTGCGGTGGGCGTGGTCGCCCAGGAGGCGGCGGATGCCGCCGTGCTGGGGGCTCGCGGCAATTGCGGCATGATGCTGTCTCACTTCCTGCTCGGGTTCGCCGGCGTCCTGGAGCATCGGGATCGCATCGGCGCCGAGGAGTTCGGGGTCGCTCTCACCGCCGGGGTCGAAAACCTGTATGCGGCCATCGATCAGCCGGTCGAGGGTACGATCCTCACCGTCATGCGAGAGACGGCCGAGTCCGTCTCAGTAGCCGAGACCTCTGATATCGCGGCATTGGTCGAGCACATGCTGGAGAATGCCCAGCACTCCCTGTCTCGGACCCCAGACCTGCTCCCCGTGCTCAAGGCGGCGGGTGTGGTGGACGCGGGGGCCAAGGGATTCGTCAGCCTCTTGGAAGGAGTGGTGCTCTTCCTTCACGGGGATCCGCTGACGAGCAAGGCCAATGGCGACTTCGAGGCCAGCCCCCCCGCCGTGGCCATGGTCGAGTACCCGGATCGTGAGGAGCGGTATCGCTTCTGTACCGAGGCCCTGGTCCGCGGGGACGATCTACCTACGCAAGGAGAGGTGCGGGACTATCTCCGCGAGCGAGGCGACTCGATGATCGTCATCCGCTCGGGAGATGTGCTCAAACTGCACATCCACACGGACGAACCCGATGACGTCTTCGAGTATCTGAAGGGTCTCGGCAACCTCGTGACCCACAAGGCCGAAGACATGAAGGCCCAGCACGCCGCCGTGGGTCGCGCAGGCACGTCGCATCTGTCGTTGGCTCGCCGTCCGGTAGGCATCGTGACCGACAGTGCCGCGGATCTTCCCGAGGAGATCATCCGTGCCCATGGCATCCAGGTGGTTCCGCTCATGCTGGTCGAGGGTGATACGGTCTACCGGGACGGGGTCGATGTGACCGCCGACCGGTTCCACGAGATGCTCGCCGGGCAGGACGCCCTTCCGACCACTTCACAACCGCCACCGGGTGCTTTTCTCGAGGGGTTCAAGCGTGCGGCCGAGGACGCCGAACAGGTTGTGGGTGTCCTCCTCGGATCCGGGCTCTCCGGGACCTTTGCCTCGGCCGAAGCGGCGATTTCGAGGGCGGAGGGTCTGTCGGTTCGGATCATGGATTCCCTCGGCGCGTCGCTGCTTCAGGGCCTCCTGGTACTGAAGGCGACCGAGATGGCCGAGATGGGCCTGGAGCCGGACGAGATCGTCTCCGAGCTCGATCGCGTCCGTGCACAGTCCGGACTCCTCTTCACGGTGGAGACCTTCGACCGGCTCTTGGCTTCCGGCCGCGTGGGAAGGGGCAAGGCGCTGCTAGGGACGCTCCTGAATGTGAAGCCCATTCTCGGATTGGACGCATCAGGCAAGGTGGTCCCGAAGGGGAAGGCCATGGGGCGCGCCCGTGTCATGACGGCGCTTCTGGATGCCATAGCGGAGGAGGTGGGGGAGCGGCCCGCGAAGATCCGCTTCGGAATCGTACATGTTGGAGCCCCCGATATCGTCCCTGAGGTGCGGGAGTTGCTCGTTGCACGTTACGGGGACGTGGAGATCCTGAGCGCGCCCGCGACTCCGGTCATCTCCACACACCTGGGCACCGGAGCGTGGGGTGTCGCCTATCTGGTGGAGGATCTGGCCACGTAGTCGGATGTGCCCCCCGCCCGGGGCGCTTAGGTGCTGCCTGAGGGGCGGCTAGGGCAGCTCTTCTCCGATCGCCACCACCGCATGCTCGGGCACCAGGTGTAGGTCGTCCTCCACGAGCCGTGCGGCTTCGTGCAGGATGATGACCAACGTGCTTGGTGCCAGACCCTCGTCCTGTCCCGGGATGTCGTATTCGTCACTGGGGGTGTGCATCACGATCTGTCCTCGGCGCAGCGTCCGATCGGCACACGTGCCCACCAAGCGAACCGTGGCCCAACCCGGACGCGGCGCCCAGACCATGTTGGTGGCTGTCCGCATTCTTTTGTCGTACGGCATCGGATCTCCCCTATTCCTGGAGTCGCAGGCGTCCCGCGACCAATAGATCGTACGTGGCCCGCTGGGCGGGAGACAACTCCTTTGGCAGTCCTACGACCAGCGCTCGACCCTTAGTCCCTTGGGGAATGTGGAGGATCATGCGGTCCTCCGGAGTCGGCGGCTGGTACTGATGGGTCTTTCCGGTCACGTCAACCTCGACAGGCTTGCCGGGCACGCTCAACTCCGCGAGGCGGCAGCCGTATGCCTGCCATGACGTCAGCGGATCCACTCCCTTTTCGGCGATGGAGGGAATCAACTCCTCTTGGTAGTACTCGACCGCTGTTCGATAGGCGTCGGGGTCCGAACCCTTCATCTCTCGCAGGCGCTCTCGATAGAACTCTCGGGGGTCCTTGGCGTTGGTCCGCGCCAGCGCCTCTTCGAAGAGATCGTCGGCTCGGCTCTGCAGCGCTTCGTCCATGTCACACTGTCATGAGTGGTTTGTTTTCCATTCCCGCGCCTCTAACTTAATCATCCCCCTTTCAGAAGGCTGCTGAGGAAGTAGAGCGGTCGCGCACAGGAGCTTTGCCATGCATGATATGCAGCCTACACCGGCTCCCAACTACCGCGGCACCGACGAGTTCCTCGACGTGTCCTGGGAGATGTTCGGCGAACTGTGCCGTGCGCTCGCTTTCCGCGTGGCCCGGGACTACCACCCGGACCTGGTTGTCGGGATCGCCCGCGCTGGGGCGATTCCAGCCGCCATCGTGGCTTCGATCCTGCGCGTGGACTTCTACTCCATGAAGATCTCGCGCAAGCAGGGAGACAACCAGATTCTGGATCGGCCGGCGGTTCTGTCAGCGGCTCCGGTTCAGGCGAGAGGTAAGAAGGTGCTGCTCGTGGACGAGATCGCGACGTCGGGCGACACGCTCCGCCTCGGCCTCGCCGCCATCCGGGACATCGACCCGACCGAGGTGCGCACGGCGACGAGCTTTGCGCGGACGCACGGATACAAGACGGACTACTTCGCGCTCGAGACCGATGCGACGATCATCTTTCCGTGGGATCGCAAGGTATTCGAGGGCGAGCACCTCGTCGTGAATCCTCGTTACGAGGGCGCCGTAGAGGATTGAGCTAGTATATGCGCCTCGCGGACCAGATCCACGAACTCGCTGCGGTAGCCCTGCGTGTCGGTTCCTACCGAATCACGCGCCCAGCGCAGGATCTCTTCCATATCGGTCGCCCCACAGTACTTGGAGTCCCGTAGGACCATCCCGAAGGCGGCGACCGACGCGGCGAACATGAAGTCGGCCGACGGCATGGTCGTACCGTCGATCACCGTGTGGGTGAGGAGCCTGCTCTTCTTCCCGTCGGGATCCTTGTAGCGCAGCTTCACGAACATGAGTTCCGGGCTGGATGCCTCGTTTCGGACCTCCGTGGACTGATAGCGCAGGTCGTCCAGGCCACGGACCGGCGTGGCGCTCGCTACCCCGGTCGGGATTACCTCGTAGAGGGCCGTTACGGTGTGCCCGGCGCCCAGGTCGCCCGCGTCCTTCGTATCGTCGTTGAAGTCCTCTGCGGCCAGCATGCGGTTTTCGTACCCGATCAGGCGGTACCCGCGGACGCGAGTGGGATTGAACTCCACCTGGACCTTCAAGTCCTTCGCGATGGTGTGCAGCGTGCCTCCGAACTCGCTGACCAACACCTTCTGGGCTTCGAGCTCGGTATCGATATACGCGAAGTTGCCGTTCCCGTGGTCGGCCAGCTTCTCCATCTTCGCGTCCTGCAGGTTGCCCGTGCCGAAGCCCAGGACGGTCAGGAAGGTCCCTTCTTCGCGTCGTTCTTCGATGAGTCGCACCATCTCCGCATCGCTCGATGCGCCGACGTTGAAGTCGCCGTCCGTGGCCAGGATGATCCGGTTGTTGCCGCCCTCCACGTTGTACCGCTGTGCGACGTCGTACGCGAGTTGGATTCCGGCTCCACCCGCCGTGGAGCCCCCGGCCTCCAGCCGATCGATCGCGTCTAGAATGAGCTCTTTTTCACTGCCCGCAGTCGGTTCCAGCACCAGGCCCGCGGCGCCCGCGTACACGACGATGGCCACTCGGTCCTCCGGCCGTATCTGCATGACCAGGAGCCGCAGCGCGGACTTGAGCAGGGGCAGCTTGTTGGCAGGCCTCATGGAGCCCGACACATCGAGCAGGAAGACGAGGTTGCTGGCGGGCAGGTTCTCGGTATCGATCTTCCGCCCCTGAATGCCGATACGCACCAGGTGATGAAGGGGGTTCCACGGGGCGGGTGCCATCTCGGTATGGACGGCGAACGGGTCCGGTCCGTCGGGCGTGTCCAACTCGTAGGTGAAGTAGTTGATCAGCTCCTCGATCCGAACGGCGTCGGCCGGCGGCAGCTGCCCCCCGCGGATGAAGCGGCGCACGTTGGCGTACGATGCCCGATCGACGTCGATGCCGAACGTAGAGAGTGGGTTCGGTCCGACCGCCAGGAAGTCGTTCTCGAAGATCCGCTCGTAGCCCTCGCGCTCGAAGTCGGGGTTGTATCGTTCGGGCAGGCTCCCCTCTCTCCGGTATAGGTCGCCGGGCGACCGCAACCTTGGCTGGGCCACTGCTGCGTTCACGGAGAGGGCCCCAGCCTTCCGAGCATCCTCATTTGCCCGCGAGGGGACCAATACCGCAACGTCTCGTCGGCTCCCGGGCCCGTCCAAGCCAATCGCTGCCGCTGCCGCGACGGCCGTCTCGTCCATCAGCTGTGCCTCGGGCTCTTGTCGCCTCGTCGACTCGAGGGCGAAGTCCACTCGAACGGAGTCGGCCCCCAGCGTCACCTGCCGGGTCATGGTTCTGTATCCGATGAGATCCGCTCGGATCGTCACCTCACCTGTGGCGATGGCGGCCAGTCTGAGCATGTAGCCCCCGTCCCTCGCAGTGAGGGAGCTTGTCATCAGACCGTCCGCGTAAATCTGAACGCCCGATAGCGGTGCGCCCGTGGCCGCGTCCGTTACGGTGCCGACGACCGTGCCCTGTGAACCTGTCTTCTGGGGTCCGTCGGTGATGAGTCCGGCGAGAAGTGCCAGGAGAAGTGTCACTGTGCGCATGGTGGTTCCCCTCTCAGTTGTCCCGTCGCGGGACCGAAGGAACCGGGCCCGCCTACCTCAAGTGACGAACGGGAGGGGCGGGCTTGCACATGCGCCGGGCTGTAGCATCGGGCTGTAGCGTCGGGCTGTAGCGTCGGGCTGTAGCGTCGGGCTGTAGCGTCGGGCTGTAGCGTCGGGCTGTAGCGTCGAGCTCTTAGGTCTATTCGCCGCCGGCCATGGAGTCCATGAACTCCTGATTCGTCTCTGTCCGGCTCATGCGTTCCATGAGGAACTCGATAGCCTCGGTGGGCGGCATGTCGGAGAGGAAGTTGCGGAGGAGGTACACCCTGTTCAACTCGTTGGCGGTGAACAGCAACTCTTCCTTGCGGGTCCCGGAGCGGTTGATGTCGATGGCCGGGAAGATCCTCTTGTCGGAAATGTGACGGTCGAGGATCAACTCCATGTTTCCGGTCCCCTTGAACTCCTCGAAGATGACCTCGTCCATACGGCTCCCGGTCTCCACCAGCGCTGTCGCGATTATGGTCAGCGACCCTCCCTCGTCGATGTTTCGCGCGGCCCCGAAGAATCGCTTGGGTTTCTGCAGAGCGTTCGCATCGACCCCTCCCGACAGGATCTTACCCGAGTGGGGCATGGTGCTGTTGTAGGCCCGGGCCAGGCGCGTGATGGAGTCCAACAGGACGACCACGTCCTTTCCGTGCTCCACCAGCCGCTTCGCCTTCTCCAGCACCATCTCGGCGACCTGTGCGTGGCGGTCCGCCGGCTCGTCGAAGGTGGACGAGATGACCTCGCCATCGACGTGCTCCTCCATGTCCGTCACCTCTTCGGGGCGCTCGTCGATGAGCAGGACGATGAGGTGCACATCCGGATGGTTGGCGGTGATGGCGTTGGCGATCTTCTGCAACAGCATCGTCTTACCCGCCTTGGGCGGGGAGACGATCAGTCCTCTCTGGCCCATTCCCACCGGCGCCACCAGGTCCATGATTCGCATCGACAGGTCTTCATCGGCGACTTCGAGCGTGAGCCGGTCCTCGGGGTACCGCGGCCGCAGGTTGTCGAATGCGATGCGCTGTTTGGCGTTGTCCGGGTTGTCGCCGTTGACGCTCTCGACTTTCAGGAGTGCGAGGTAGCGCTCTCCTTCCTTGGGGGGCCGCACCTGGCCGAGGACGGTGTCTCCGGTCCGGAGATCGAAGCGTTTGATCTGCGAAGGACTGACGTAGATGTCGTCCGGTCCGTATAGATAGCTCCAGTCCTGCGAGCGCAGGAACCCGTATCCCTCGGTCAAGATCTCGAGCACACCCTCCCCACGGAGGACCACTTCGTTGTCGAGCAGATTCTGCTCGATTCGGAAGATCAGGTCTTGCTTGCGGAGCCCAGAGTAGTTGGAGATGTTGAGTTCCTCCGCCATATCATGGAGGTCTCCAACGCTCTTGCTCTTCAACTGCGCGATGTCCACTTCTACTCCGGGTTTGCACGCCACCTACGGCAAGACGGCCGAGAGGGCAGGTCGGGGGCTAGTGCGTCAGGCTGGAGGGGAACACGAAGACAAAACCTACGAAGGGTATGGAGAGTTCCTCGCCCAGGTGGCGGGGGCCAAGCGTGGGGGTGTTCTGAAGGAACCGAGTCGATCTTAATGTCCGACGGTGAAGTGGTCAAGAGTCCGTCAGGCAGTTGGATGACCATTTTGGCCACGTACCGCATCGGCCTGATGGGAGACACGGAACTCGTCGTCGGGGAACTGCGATCGGACCTGGAGCCTGAGGATCCGTTGGTCTCGGCCGCCCTTCGGGATTGGGATGGCCCGACCTATCTGGCCGACACGGATCAGGGCGTTGAGGTGGCCCTCCTGCGAGCGAGCCCGAGGGCCAGGCCTCGGCCCTGGTTGATCCATGGACTCCTTCTCTTGCTCACGTTGTTCA
The DNA here is from genome assembly GCA_965249725.1 of Longimicrobiales bacterium. Classification (GTDB taxonomy): domain Bacteria; phylum Gemmatimonadota; class Gemmatimonadetes; order Longimicrobiales; family Gaopeijiaceae; genus CBDDCX01. Next base: position 2,662,446 of record CBDFMQ010000002.1, on the reverse strand, counting down.
CCACGTTCATGGCGGGTGCCCTCTTACTCGGGATCGACCCCCTGGCGACGGAATTCGTCGAGTTTTGGGGTGCCTGGGTGCCCGTTCCCACCACTGTGCATTGGGGGAGCATGGCAGCGGGCGCGCCGTTCGCTCTTGCGCTGATGACCATCCTGATGGTCCATGAAATGGGCCACTTTCTCATGGCACGACGCCACCGGGTTCCCGCCAGCCTTCCGTACTTCATTCCCTTTCCCGCCTACTACTCCGCCATCGGGACTCTGGGTGCCTTCATCCGGATACGTGGCCCCCTCGTGAGACGTTCGGTCCTCCTCGACATCGGAGTGGGAGGTCCTATCGCGAGCTTCGTTCTCTCCGTCCTGCTCCTCGTCGTGGGACTCGCGCTTTCAGAGACGGTCCCCGCGACCGAAGCCGGCATGCCCATGTTGGTCGAATTCGCAGGCCAACCGATCTGGTTGGGCTCGGGCCTGGTGGTCGAGGCGATCCTTCAGCTCTTCTTTGCCGCCGACCTGGGAGTAGACGCCGTCCTCCTGCATCCCGTCGCGTTCGCGGCTTGGATCGGCCTGTTCGTCACCTTCCTCAACCTGCTTCCTTTCGGCCAGCTGGATGGTGGCCACATCCTCCATGCCCTCTCGGATAGGGCACAGAAGTGGGCAGCGGTGGTCCTGCTGCTGGTCTTGCTCCCCCTTGGGCGACTGTGGTGGGGCTGGTGGCTGTGGGCCGGCATCGCGGTGTTCTTGAGCCGGGGTCGCCTGGCCCACCCGAAGGTGTTTCAGCCCCAAGTGAAACTGGATCCGGTGCGAATCGCGATCGCGTTCTCGGCCATCTTGATCTTTTTTCTGACCTTTGTACCCCTCCCTGTACGATTCTGAGTTGGCGTGAATTCGTTTCTCGCCATCCCGGGAAACACCAAATAGCAAAAGCGCTTTCCGGTTTTTCAGGAAGAGAAACTTGACAATTTCCGGCGCCGGAGAAACATTCGTTTACCTCTCGCTTTTTTGCTATTTTTTACCGGAGGGTACATGGGGAGGCACAACCGGGAGGGCAAGGGCGCGGACCAGCAGGGGTTCGAGTACCAGATCAACTATCAGCCGGACTGGCTCCGGTTGGTCAAGGTCACCCGGACGCTCGATAGCGGTCGGCAGTCCACGAAGACCCTCTTTCGCAATCCAGCGAAGAGACGTGAGCTGAGTCCCGGCGAGCGGGTGCGTACCCGCATCATGTCACCGGGTCAGGGCGTCGATATGGAAGTTGCGGTGTCGGATCCGTACCAGCTGGTGTCCAGAGTGCAGGTTACTTGCATGATCCCGACGGCGGACGGCGGGGTCGAAGAGATCGTGTACACGCTGGAAGACGACATGCCGATGGCGTCGCGAGGCTGAACCGGGTCGCAGCCAGCCATCCTCCGCCCCTCCCCGCGGTCCCCCCAGACACGACCAGAGTGCACTAGCCACTGCAATCGCGGCTCGGCTATGTTCCGTCCATGAACGGCACCATTGTGGCTCCCGTACGGTATGTCGGCCGTTGGACGTTGGGCGCCTTGCGATCGCTCGGAAGGGCGAGCTATCTCGCGGCGGGTGCGACGCGGGCCCTGAAGAACGTAGAGATCTGGGGCCCCAACCTGATGCCCCAGTTGGTGGCCGTAGGTGTCGCCTCCGTTCCCATCGCCCTCTTCATCGCGACCTTCACCGGCATCGTACTGGCGCTCCAGGCGTCGTATACGTTCACGGGCGCCATCCCCATGTACTTCGTAGGGACTCTGGTCGGTAAGACCATGATCCTGGAGCTGGGCCCAGTACTCACCGGCCTGTCGCTTTCCGGGAGAGTCGGGGCGAGCATCTCGGCGGAGATCGGCACCATGCGGGTAACGGAGCAGATCGACGCTCTCGAGACGTTGGCCTACGATCCTCTGGCGTACCTGGTCGTGCCCCGTGTGCTGGCCGGAGTCCTCATGTTCCCGATCGTCGTGGTCCTCGCAAGCGCGATGGGAGTCGTGGCCGGCTGGGCGGCGTCGATGGCCCTGCTCGACATGTCGAGCGCCGAATTCCTCAAGGGACTCAAGCTCTTCTTCGAGCCGTGGGACGTGCAGTTCGCTGCCATCAAGAGCACGAGCTTCGGCCTGATCGTGACCGGAGTGGGGTCGTTTTACGGCTTCCACACCAAGGGCGGGGCAGCGGGTGTCGGCATCTCCGCCACGCGGTCGGTCGTGTTGGCGAGCATGCTGATTCTCGTCCTAGACGCCTTCTGGGCACTGGTCCTGCTGTGAGTATTCGCCTCGACGACGTCCATAAGGCGTTCGGGATGAAGCAGATCCTCCGGGGATTCTCCCTCGAAGTTCACGAGGGAGAGACGTTGAGCATTATCGGAGCCTCCGGGGCCGGGAAGTCGGTCACGCTCAAGCACCTCGTGGGCCTCATCCAACCGGACAGCGGGGGAGTGTGGGTGGACGGGCAGAATATCGCCGAGCTCGAGGGGGACGATCTTTCCGAGCTGCGCCGCAACGTCGGATACGTCTTCCAGTTCGCTGCGCTCTTCGACTCCATGACCATCGCCGAAAACGTAGCGATGGGCCTCCGCCGCATCCCCGATATGTACGAGGAGGAGATCCGCGCCCGCGTGCGCGAGTGTCTCTCGCTGGTCGACCTCGAGGGGGTCGAGAGCCGCTACCCATCCGAGCTCTCTGGGGGTATGGTGAAGAGGGCGGGCCTGGCGCGGGCCATCGCAACAAGACCCAAGTACTTGTTGTATGATGAGCCGACCACCGGACTCGATCCGATCACCGTTACCATCATCGACCGCCTGATTATCCGGATGAGTGAGGAGCTGGGTGTGACCGGTATCGTCATCACACACGACATGGAGAGCGCGTACCGCATCTCCGACCGGATCGCCATGCTCTATGAGGGCCGCCTCCGGACCGTCGGCACGGTCGAAGAGACCCAGGAGTCGACCGACCCGCTGCTCAGGGCCTTCATCGAGGGCCGGCCGGAGCTGATGGAGTCCCTGCAGTGACGCGCCGCCGTGAACTGCTCGTCGGTTCGGTCGTTCTCGCCGGCCTGGTCGTGGGCGTCTTCGGCTCGCTCTGGCTGCAGGGCAAGCGGTTTGGCAGCACCGAGACGGAGATCCACGTGCTTCTCCGCGACGCCGGTCAACTCGCCAGCGGAAACGGTGTGAAGTTCAGGGGAGTGAGCATCGGGCAGGTGGGGAATATCTCGGTCGTCGCGGGCGGTGCCGCGGTACGGATCGAGTTACTCCTCGAAGGCGACTGGATTCTGGAACAAGACGCGGCGGTCGTCATCGCGCCGGAGTCGATGTTTGGGGACTGGCAGGCCGAGATCGTGACCAGCGCACGCTTTCCGAGCTTCGACTTCTATGAGGTTCCGGCGGATGCCCGGTTCGAGGACGGGATACGGGTGCTGGGAGGGTTCACCCTCCCGGACCTGTCGCGCCTCACGGCCGTTGCCGACGAAGTGGCCCAGAACCTCGCCTCCCTAACCGACCGCTTCGATCGTGCCTTCAGCGACGAAACCGCCGATCAACTCGCCCAAGCCATCGACAACATGGAGCAACTCACGGCCACCCTGGGGAGGGTTGTCGAAGAGCAGTCCACCCAGATCACGGACATCGCGGAGGACGTCAGGACGTCTGCGGACGAGATCGCCACGGCAATCACTGCGGCTCGGGGGTCATTGGAGAGTATCGACGCCGTGCTCTCTTCCGGTGACGTGGACTCCATTCTGGTAAACACTCGGGTCATCACGGAGGGCTTGAGGGACGTACCCAGCGAAATATCCTCCGCATCCGAGAGACTCACCAAGACACTGGCTCTGGCCGACTCGACCATGCTGGCCTTGAGCCGGATCACGGATCGAGTGGAGCAGGGAGAAGGATCCCTTGGTCGGCTCATTTCCGATACTGCGTTCGCGGCTCGCGCAGAGGGCCTGTTGGAGGAGCTCAACCTTCTCATGCAGGACATCCGGGCGAATCCGCGCAAGTACGTGCGGCTCTCCATTTTCTAGCGCAGCGACTGATGGCGAAGCCCCGGGCGAGGATCGAGAGGAGCTCCGGCGGCGTGGTGGCACGCAGGATCGAGGGCTCGGTGCACTTCCTGCTGATCAAGGATCCCTACGGGAAGTGGGGATTGCCCAAGGGCCATCTCGAGGGCAAGGAGAGTTCGGATGAAGCGGCGGTCCGTGAGGTCGGAGAGGAAACGGGGCTCGACGAGTTGAGGGTGGGCCCGTCGCTCGGGACCATCGATTGGTACTTTCGCCTGAAGGGCGATCTGGTCCACAAGTTCTGCGAGTACTTCCTGATGGCTTCGCGAGACGGTGACGCCCGACCCGAGGTCGAGGAGGGAATCACCGAGTGCCAGTGGTTGCCGGTGCCGGACGCCATCACCACGGTCGCCTATGACAATGCCAGGGAAGTCGTCGAGCGGGCCGCTGCAGCTTTGGAGTCGAATGAAGTGAAGGACATCGTATGATGACCAACGCGCAGTCGGCGTGGAGGGCATTGCAGGCTCTCGCGGCCCTCCTCGTGCTGGGCCTCTTCTTGTTCAGCATCCAGGGCCTGCTGAACCCCTTCCTCCTCTTCTGGATCCTGGTAGTGCTGCTGCTGCCCTTCCGCGAGGTGCAGGGACATGGGCTAATCGTCTTTGTCGCGGCGATTCTCACCCTGTATTGGCTGCTTGCCACGACGGGCTTCCTGCTCGCCCCGTTCGTCCTGGGCTTCGTACTGGCGTACATGCTGGATCCGGCGGTCGACGCTCTCGAGCGTCGCGGCGTGGGCCGCACCCTGGCCATCGTCCTTCTCGGGTTGCCGGTGGTGGCGCTCTGTGTAGTGCTCGTGCTCTTCGGGATTCCGGCCTTGATCGTTCAGATCGATCAGCTCATCGAGGCGGCACCGACTCTGTTGGACCGGGTGGGTGGTTGGGTCAACGGACTTCGCGAGCGTGTTCTCCTGGCGAACATCCCCGGCCTGGATCAGGAGTCACTGCCGGATCTGCGGACACTCGATCCCGCTCAGGTCGTGACGTTCCTGCATGAGCGTCGCACGAGCCTGGCGAGCGGGGCGTGGGCCAGCGTTCTGGGCCTGGGAAGGGGACTGGGATCGGTGGCGACCCTGGTCGGATACGTGGTCCTCACACCGGTGCTCACCTTTTACCTGCTCCGGGACTATGACAAGATCCTCGGGCAGGTCAGGCCCCTGCTGCCACGCTCTCGCGAAGCTGCCATCGTGGACTTCGCAACGGAGTACGATGCCCTGTTGGCCAACTACCTCCGGGGACAGGTCACCGTGGCCGTCATCCTCGGTGTCCTAACCGGTGTGCTCCTGTTCGTCGTTCGCTTTCCCTATCCATTCCTCTTGGGGGGATTGGTAGGCGTACTGGGACTGATCCCGTTCCTCGGGCTCGTTCTCAGCATCATTCCGGCGATCATTGTCGCCTTGGTGAGTGGCAACGTGGTGACGTCGCTGATAAAGGTGGCCGGCGTGTACGGCTTCACGCAGATCCTGGAGGGCAGCTTCATCAGCCCCCGTATTGTTGGCGAGTCCGTGGGACTTCACCCGGTGTGGATCGTGCTCGCCTTGTCGGTGGGCGGCTTCTTCTTCGGGTTCGTGGGCCTTCTGGTGGGCGTGCCGGCCGCGGTTGGAGTCAAGCTGCTCGTGGTGCGCGGATTCGAGCGTTACCGCGGGTCCGAGCTCTTCGTCGGAGGGCAGGAGGGGTCCGTCGAGGGCCCCTAGTCACTCACTTCGAGTGACCTCTTCTCCACCGCCCCTGATCCGGTTGGACCTCCTCCCGTCCGAAGTTAGACTTCAGGCTGCTGATTCATCGAAGACCGACCGCCAGTCGGCTGCGCCTGGCCCATCCAGATAGAGCATGCAAGACGACGTACGGGACATCACGATCATCGGAGGCGGACCCACGGGCCTCTTCGGTGCATTCTATGCAGGGCTCAGGGGTGTCTCGACGCGCATCATCGACTCCCTGCCCGAGCTAGGGGGCCAACTCATGGCTCTCTATCCCGAAAAAAACGTCTTCGACGTCGGTGGAATCCCCAAGATTCTGGCCAAGGACCTGGCCCGGGACATGATCACCCAAGGGACCCAGTTCGATCCGGACGTGGTTCTGGACGAAGAGGTCCGCGACCTCGAGAAGGACGGAGACCATTTCGTCTTCCGGTGCAGGGGCGGAGAGTACGCCAGCCGGGCCGTTCTCATCGCTGGCGGCAAGGGAGCCTTCGAGCCTCGGCACCTCGCCTGCCCCGGGTACGAGGAGCTGCTCGGCAGCGGGATCTACTACGCGGTGAAGGACCCGGACGAATATGTAGGCAAGAAGGTGCTCCTCGTCGGCGGCGGAGACTCGGCGCTGGACTGGGCGCTCAGTCTCAAGGACCGGGCAGAGCAGCTCACTATGGTGCATCGCCGGGACGGCTTTCGGGCCCACGAGGCGTCGATCGCGCAGCTGCATGCAGCCCATGCGTCAGGGGAGATCGATTTGAGGACCTTCTACGAGGTCCGAGAGATCCGTGGAGGCGAAGCCGTCGAGTCCGCGACCATCTACGACAACCGCACAGATGAGGACCTGCACCTAGATGTCGACGCGGTGCTGTGCTTCCTTGGGTTCAAGCCCGATCTCGGTCCCATCAAGTCGTGGGGTCTGGAGCTCGACAAGAACAGGATCGTGGTGAGTCAACTCATGCAGACGTCGATCCCCGGCGTTTACGGGGCCGGGGACGTCGTGTCGTATCCCGGCAAGATCGATCTCATCGCCACCGGATACGCCGAAGCCGCCATCGCCGTGAACAACGCTGCGCACTATTTGGATCCCGAGGCTCGCGTGAATCCCGGCCACTCCACGAACCTGGCCATCTTCAAAGACAAGTAGAGGGCTGAATGGACGAGAACCATGCCTGAACGTCAAAGCGAACAAGTCGTCATCATTGGGTCGGGCCCCGCGGCCTGGACCGCCGCCATCTACGCCGCCCGCGCGAGCCTGCACCCCTTCGTGGTCGAGGGCGCCGGAAGCAGGACCATGATTCCCGGTGGACAGTTGATGTATACCACCGAGGTAGAGAACTATCCGGGTTTTCCCGAGGGGATCACGGGAATCGAGATGATGGACCAATTCAAGGCCCAAGCGGTCCGCTTCGATACGCGGGTGGTCACCGAGGATGTGGTGAAGGTCGACTTCTCGGTGCGTCCGCTGTTGCTCACGACCAGTGGTGGAACCGAGATCGAGAGTGACACGGTCATCATTGCTACGGGCGCCAACGCTCAGTGGATCGGACTCCCTAACGAGGAGCGTTTGGCCCAGAGTGGCGGAGGGGTTTCGGCCTGTGCCGTATGCGACGGTGCGCTCCCCCACTTCCGTGATCAGGTGATCGCCATCGTCGGGGGTGGAGACAGCGCTATGGAGGATGCCCTCTATATGGCCAAGTTCGCCAAGGACGTCGTGGTCGTGCATCGCCGCGACGAGCTCCGGGCCTCGAAGATCATGCAGGACCGGGCGTTCGCCGAAGAGAGGATCCGCTTCGAGTGGAATCAGGTCGTGACGGATGTCGAGGGTGACGATGTGATCACCGCGGTCATGCTCGAGGGCACGCAGACGGGTGAGGCGCGTCGTCTCGAGGTGGGCGGGCTGTTCGTGGCGATCGGTCATACGCCCAACACCGAGTTCCTGGACGGCCAAGTCGAGCTCACGCCCAACGGATGGGTCGAGACGCCCGTTGCGTGGCGCACCGAGACATCTGTGCCGGGCGTCTTCGCTGCCGGTGACGTGATGGACGACTACTACAAGCAGGCGATCAGCGCTGCCGGAACCGGATGCATGGCGGCGCTCGATGCGGAGCGCTGGTTGGCGCACGGAGGGGTCGAGAGCGTCACCTCAGGTGCCGTGGCCGGGGACTAGGCGGTGGTGGATCTCATAGGTAAGGCCTGCGTCGTAACCGGAGGTACGAAGGGCATCGGCCGCTCCGTCGCCGAAGCCCTCGCAGGCGCGGGTGCCGACGTGGCGGTGAGTGCTCGCACGGCTGAGGACGTCTCGCAGGTTGCCGCCGAGGTGGACGGCGCCAGCTCCGGGCGGGTGGTGGGGATCGCCGCGGACGTCAGTCGGGCCGACGAGTGTGACCGACTCATCGAAGCCGCCGTGCAGGAGCTGGGGCGCCTCGACGTGCTGGTCAACAACGCGGGCGTGGGGTTGTTCGGCTCCATCGAGGATCTCTCGCTGGACGACTGGCAAAGCCAGATCGATACCAACCTCCGAGGCGTGTTCTGCTGCTCGAAGGCGGCGGTGCCACACCTGAAGGCCACGGAGGGGTGGATTATCAACATCGGCTCACTCGCCTCGCGCAATGCGTTTGCCGGCGGCACTGGCTACAACGCCAGCAAGTTCGGTCTGTTGGGCATGACCGAGGCCATGATGTTGGATCTGCGCCATTCGGGGATTCGGGTGAGCATCATCATGCCTGGGAGCGTGAACACGACGTTTTCCGATCACGAGGTTGGTCCGGAGCGGGAGTGGGCCCTGGGTGCGGACGATGTGGCCGCTGCGGCCCTACACCTCCTGTCGTATCCCGCGAACTCTCACGTCAGCCGAGTCGAGATGCGGCCCAGCCGTCCGCCCAAGCGCTGACGGATCGCGGTGCGATGCCGTAGCTTCGGGGTATGTCAGACCGTGAGATGATCACGCCACAACCACGAGGCAAGGCATGTCCGACGGTTATCGCACTGAAAGAGACTCCCTGGGCGAGGTGCAGGTGCCCAGCGCTGCGTTGTACGGGGCGCAGACCCAGAGAGCGTTCGAGAATTTCCCGATCAGCGGGCAGCGCTTCGGACGAGGCTTCATCCAGGCGATGGGGCTCATCAAGAAGGGCGCGGCGCTGACGAATCTGGAGCTCGGCCACCTGGATGCCGAGATCGCCGAGGCGATCGCGTCAGCCGCCGACGAGGTGGCGGGCGGCAAGTGGGATGGCGAGTTCGTGCTGGACATTTACCAGACCGGATCCGGCACCTCGACCAACATGAACGCCAACGAAGTCGTGGCGCATCGGGCCGATCAGATCCTCGGTGGGGAAGCGGGTCGGGTACACCCGAACGACCACGTGAATTTCGGCCAGTCCTCCAACGACACCATCCCCTCGGCAATCCATATCTCCGCCCGCGTTGCGATGGAGCGAGATCTGATCCCTGCGCTCACTCACCTCCGGGACGCTCTAGCGGCCAAGGCCGAGGCCTTTGATCACGTGCTCAAGTCGGGCCGTACGCACCTGATGGATGCCACCCCCATTCGACTAGGTCAGCAGTTCGGTGGCTATGCCCACCAGCTGACCAAGGGTATCGAGCGAGTACGTGGCGCGTCGGCGGGCCTCGCCGAGCTGGCTCTGGGCGGAACCGCCGTGGGTACCGGGATTAACACGCATCCGGAGTTCGCCTCGAAGACGATCGCCAGGATTGTCGCAGAGTTGGAGCTCGAGTTCCGTGAAGCGGAGAATCACTTCGAGGCTCAGGCCGCCAAGGACGCCGTGGTCGATGCAGCCGGAACGCTCAACACGATCGCGGTCAGCTTCTTCAAGATCTCCGATGATCTCAGGTGGCTGGCCAGTGGCCCGACCTCGGGAATCTCGGAGATCCGAATTCCCGCGATACAGCCCGGGAGCTCGATCATGCCCGGCAAGGTGAACCCGGTCATGTCCGAGGCGATGATGATGGTGGCCGCTCGGGTGATGGGGAACCACACGACCGTGACTGTGGCAGGCCAGCGCGGCAACTTCGAGCTCAACGTCATGATGCCGGTGATGGCCCACGCGCTGCTGGAGTCCGTAACGCTTCTGGCAAACATGGCAACGACCTTCACGGACCGGTGCGTCGCAGGCATCGAAGTGAACGAGGAGAGAACGCGGGAGCTGCTCGAGAGGAACCCTTCGATCGCTACGGCGCTCAATCCTTACATCGGATACGACAAGGCCGCCGAGGTCGCTAAGGAGGCTGCGCGAGACGGCGTGTCCGTGCGCGAGGTCGTAGAGAAACTCGACCTGATCAGTCCCGACAAAGTGGACGAGGCCCTCGACGTGCGGAAAATGACAGAGCCCGGGCTCCCCGAAGGGTAGGCCCGGGCCCAGGTCACCCGACGTGCCTACTCCGCACCGGCCACATCAGCCCTTGCCTCGAGGGAGTCAGCAGCACAGCAACGTAGTCGACACGCCGGGCTCAGCCCGCTAACTGACTACGCGTTATTGTCCAGATTGAGTTGTAGCTCCCGGCGCCGGAATTCCTTGTTCTTCATCGGCACCGGTACTCCGCCGTTAGGAAGCACGCGAGTAACCGATCCGTCCAGGTAGAGCGGATACGCCCAAGCGCTTCCGAACCGTACCACTTGGATCAGCTCTGGCCGATCCGGATTGTTGGGGGGGGATACAGCCTCTGTGATTCGACGCCAGACCCGATCGACCAGTCCCATGCGCTCACTCACCGAATCGGCCCACATGGCCAGTTGGAGCAGCTTGCGGTCTGCCTCGCTCATGGACCGGACCACCCTGCGGTGGCCAGGAAAGCTGTGCGAGAGAAGAAACGCGAGGGCTTCTGCCTCGGGCGCCGGATCAACGGACACTTCATGATCGCCCGGCATCCTTACTCGGCGCCGGTCCGATACGTCTAGCCAGCCATCTGCATGTATGCGCGTTCTCATTTTTCTATGCCTCAATCAGAGCGATCGTCGTGCGCGTTCTAGAGATCACTAATGAAAGAGCCGTGCCGTCCCGTTCGGATCAGGTCCACCGGGTCGTGGAAAACAGCGTAAGTGGTTATAAAACACATCGTTACAGGTACCGGACAGTCGCGAGAGGGCAGTGGTGTCGGGTGGGGACCGGCAGGAAGTTTCTAGTCAAGAACGGCAAAAAGTGCCTACCCTAGGACCGGCTCGAAGCAGGGCGGAAACGATGCACTGCGCGACTCCTGCTTCCGCTGTCGCTTGTGGACAGACGCAAGGAGCCCAGCCTATATTCGATCTCGGCGTACTGGGGGGCTCGTTTATTGAGCCAACTCCCGTGAAGCCGGGACTGACTTCTTCGGATGACGTCATGCCCTGAGAGGGGAAGGCGAAACTCGGAGGGAGGTCACCCAACAGTGTCCCTGGGCTTCAATAATTCCCCTCTGGTGCGCTTCTGGAGACCGAGATCCTTTTTGGGGGTCTCGGTCTCTTTCATTTCCTCCAGGGGCATCCTTCGAATTCCTCGAGGGGCATCCTTCAAGCGGCGCTCATCGAATTCTGCGTGCCGCTGCGTGTCCTCCACCTTGCCGATGCTGCGCCGGCGAACGTAGTCTGAAAAGAGTGAAATGCTGGGACGAGGCTTGGGCTCCACCCTCACGAAAGAGACCAGTGCCGGTGAGCGGAACGTGGCGTAGGGCAATCGAGGAACGTCTTGCCCTCGGCGCCCTCGACTATGAGGTGCCGAAGTCGACGGAGGGCTGGAGGTACATGCTCGGTGGCGTGACGGCCTTCCTGATCGGCGTGATCGTCGTCACGGGACTGTACTTGGCGCAGTTCTACAATCCGACGACCCAGGGGGCCCACGACAGCGTTCTATTCATCATCACTCGGGCCCCGCTGGGTGACTGGATTCGCAGCCTGCACTTCTACGCGTCGGGTGCTCTGGTCGTGACGGTGACCGCTCACCTGGCCTACGTCTTCTGGAGAAGGTCGTACAAGCGGCCACGTGAGTTGACATGGTGGGCCGGTGTGATCATGGCCGCCCTAGTCTTCCTTCTGGTGATAACCGGTACGACCCTGCGATACGATCAGGAGGGATTCGAGGCTCTGCTGCACTTCGTCACGGGAGGCAATCTCACAGGGGCCTTCGGTGCGTTCTTCACGGACGACTTCACCCCGAGCACGTCACTGCTGTCTAGGATCTTCAGCCTTCATACGAGTCTCCTGCCGGTGTTACTGGGGCTCCTCATCGCGATGCACTTCTGGCTCATTCGCCATCTGGGGATCCACGCCGACTCCTCGGAGACAGGAGTCTTCCGTGATCATGCCACCCGTTTGACCGGGTTCAGCCTGCTGCTTTTCGCAGGGCTGGGTGTATTGGCCCTCTTGATTCCGGAGGGGATCGGCTATCCTCCGGTGCCGGGCGTGGAGATAACGAAACCGTTCTGGCCTGTCCTCTGGGTGTACGGCCTCGAGAACCTGTTGGGGGCCTGGGGGATGATCCTGGGGCCGGCGGGCGTCTTTCTCTTCTTGATGGCGGTACCGTTGCTAGATCGTGGCAACGACGACACGCCTGGGCGAGCCGGTTGGGTCGGGTGGATGGGTGTGGCCATGGGTGTCATTATTGTGTGCCTCTGGCTCTACGGTGTGTTCGGCGAGGTCCGAGAACACATCATGTAATCGAGGGAGGGAGCAGACATGTCCGCACACGTCTACAGTAGGACGGCGATGTTGGCGTTGGTCACATTGCTGATGGCCGCGGTACACGGTGCCGTTTTGAAGAGCACGATGGAGTCCGTCGAGGCCGGGCAGGTCCTACCGATCGTGGGTGCGGACTTTCATGCAGGTATGACGGTGACGCTATCTCTCGTCGGCGTCTTCGACGAGCACCCGGTTGGTGAGGCGACAGCCAGCGACGAGGGTGGCTTCACCAAGGAGATCCTCATTCCTGCCAGCGTACGCCCCGGTGAATACCAGGTTGTGGCGTATGAGCCGAGTGGCGATCGGGCCGCAGCTCTGGATGTCACTGTTCTTGCGGCTACCGGCGGTTCGGAGGCGGCCGATCATGATGATGCCGGCGGGCACGATGATGCGGAGATGATGGCGGCCACGGCCGAAGAAATGGTCATCGCGCGTTCCACGAGCGGAGCAGGGTGGGGTGTTATCGGCCTCATTGTCGGATTCGCGGGCGGGTTGGGGTTGGCTTTGCTCAAGGGCGCGCCCCGCACCGAGGGTTAGTGTCGACCAACCGTTGAGCCGCCCTGGTCGGACGGGGGCTGCGACGACCGCCTCGATTGACACATGAGCCCGGATGATCCGTATACTGGGTCGATGCACTCCTACTATTTCGCCCGCCCTCCGGGACGCGGGGACCTGATGCCTCCCGGAGAGAGAGATCGTTGATGGGATTCAGGATCCTGACCGCTCGGTCCTCGCGCGGACTCGCCGTGTCTCTGACGCTGGCCGCGTCGGCGCTCACCGTACCGCGCGCAGCGTCCGCTCAGTACTTCGGACGCAACAAGGTCCAGTACGAGACCTTCGACTTCAAAGTCCTCACCACGCCCCACTTCGACGTCCTCTTCTATCTCGACGATGAGGACGTAATCGAAGACGCGGCTCGGATGGCGGAGCGCTGGTATGAGCGGTACGCCCGTCTGTTCCGGCATGAGTTCAGAGGGCCCAGGCCTCTCATTCTCTACGCGGGTCACGCCGACTTCCAGCAGACGAACGCGGTGTCGGGCAAGTTGGGAGAGGGAACGGGCAGCGTGATCGAGTCCTTCAAGGACCGGATCGTCATCTCCCTGACCGATACCTACGGGGAAACCGACCACCTGATCGGTCATGAGCTCGTCCATGAGTTCCAGAGCGACATCGCCCAGAGCCGGTCGGGCCCAGGGTCTCGTGGTCTGGCGAACGTTCCGGTGTGGCTCAGTGAAGGGCTCGCCGACTATCTGTCGATGGGTCGTGAGGACCCGCACACCGCCATGTGGCTGAGAGAGGCGGTCCGGCGTGACGTGTTCCCCAGCCTCGGACGCGTGGCGACGGACGATCGACTCTACACGCACCACTTCGGTCACGCCCTCTGGGCGTTCCTGGGTGGCGTTTACGGCGATGAGGTAGTCGTAGACGTCTACCGAAGGGCTCAGAGGGCAGGCCTGGAAACCGCACTCAGGGACGCCCTCCAGAGAGGCCCTGCGCGGGTTACCGAGATCTGGCGAGAGTCCGTCGAGTCGGAGTACCTACCCCTGATGGCCGACAAGCAGGTCCCCGGCGAGTCGGGTGCGCTGTTGCTGGCTCCATCAACGGGAGCTGGAGAGCGGAACGTCTCTCCCTCGGTGAGCCCCGATGGCCGGCTTATCGCCTTCCTGTCCGAGCGGGATCTGGGGATCGACCTTTTCGTCGCGGATGCACGAACCGGGGAAGTTCAGAGAAGGCTCGTCAGCACGGAGGTCTCGCCACACTTCGATGCACTCCGCTTCGTAGACGCCACGGGCGACTGGTCACCGGACGGGTCGAAGTTCGTGTTTACGGTGTCGTCGGAGGGTGATACCCGTCTCGCGATCGTCGACGTCGGGAGCGGCGAGGTAGAGCGTGAAGGGGACTTCGGAGAGATCGCGATTACGAGTTCCGCGTGGTCGCCGGACGGTCGGACGGTGGTGTTCTCCGGGCTGGAGGGAGGCTCGAGCAATCTATACAGCTGGGACCTGCAGACCGGGGCGTTGGCCAAACTGACCGACGACAAGTACGCGGCGCTCCAACCCACGTGGTCGCCCGACGGGTCGACGGTGGCGTTCGTGTCTGATCGCGGGTCTAGCACCGATCTAAGCCGGCTCGTGTTCGGCCAACCCAATATCGCCTTCCTGGATGTGGCCTCCGGTGAAGTCTCCGCGCTGAACCTCTTCGGTGCGACCAAACACATCAATCCTCGGTACGCCCCCGATGGCCGAAGCCTCTACTTCCTCTCGGATCAAGACGGCTTCAGCGACATCTACCAATACACGTTCGACGATGAGGAAATCCGCCGTATCACACGGCTCCAGACGGGAGTGAGCGGCGTCAGCTCGATGTCGCCCGCGATATCGGTCGCCCGCGAGGCGGGCACCATCGTCTACTCCGTCTTCGACGACTTCGAGTTCCACGTGTACAGCCTGCAGTCCAACGAGGCCGACGCGGGAGGTCGAGTCGTCACGGCGTCCTCCGACGCGCAGCCTGGACGCGCTCTCTCTCCCGGGACTCCAGTGGTGATGAGCCGGGTCGCGGAGTACCTCCTGGACCCGGAGTCGGCACTCGTGCCCACCGGCACGTACCTCGCCGAGGGAATCGAGAACTACAAGCCCGTTTTTTCCATGGACTTCACGGGCCAGCCGGACATGGGCGTCGGCACCGACCGCTTCACAGCGTATGCAGCCGGGGGTGCCACGGCCTACTACAGCGATATGCTGGGAAACCATAAGGTCGGCATGACCGCGCAGCTCCTCGGACATATCAAGGACGTCGGAGGGCAGGTCCACTATCTGAACGAGGCGAGACGGTTCAACTGGGGCGTCGTAGCGGGCTGGACGCCCCACAAGCAGGGGTATGTGACTCAGGGATGGCACGACCCGACGGATCATCTTCGCCTTGCCATCAGCCGTCAGGCCTATGCCCTCAGGCACGGCGGCGGGATGCTGGCCTACCCTCTCTCAAACACCACCCGAGTGGAGACGAATTTCGGGATCCAAAACTACTCCTACTCGCTCGAAGAGGATGTTTGGATCGTGGGTAAGGCGGGGACGACTCTGCATCAGAATCGGACCGAGCCGATCGACTGGCTCGAACCGGTGACGCTAGGAGCGGTCACCTTGGCCTTCGTGAGGGACAATGCGTCGGAGGGTTATACCTCGCCGTCGGGCGGCAGCCGCCTCAGGCTCGAGGTCGGCCAAACGTTCGGGTCGATCGACTTCACGTCTCTGGTAGCGGACCTGCGCGGCTACTACAGCCCCAATCGTAGCGTCACCATCGCAGCGCGTGGGCTGCACTTCGGTCGATACGGGGGCGCGCTCGACCCGACCCAAAACGACGCGCAGATACAGCCGCTCTTTCTCGGCTATGAGCCGCTCATGCGTGGATACTCGTTCGAGAGCTACGATGTCTTCGAGTGTGACCTGGATGTTGAAGAAGGCGCCCGTGCCAGTGCCTGCGACGGCTTCGCGCGTCCCTTCGGACACCGTATCGCGGTGGCCAACCTCGAGATCCGGACGACTCTCTTGGGCACCCCCGAGCACGGGCTGATCAGCTTCCCCTTCCTGCCCACCGAATTCTTCGCCTTCGCGGACGCGGGCATCGCGTGGAACGACCTAGAGAACCTCGATTTTCGGGAGTCGGTGGGGGACGAGGAGCCCATCGTTTCCGTGGGAGCCGGCATTCGATCGAATTTCCTGGGCTTCCTCGTCCTCGAGTCGTATTTGGCCTACCCGTTCCAGCGCAATCGAGGGGCGCACTTCGGCTTCGTGCTCTCCCCTGGCTGGTAGAGAGTCGGTAACGGGGATCGGGGCCTAGCGCAGGGTCACGCTTCCGGTACGCGTCCTCCCTCCCTTCTGAGCGTCGGCGGTGATCCGGACCGTAGCGTCCGTCGAGCTGGTTTCCACCACCCACTCCACCTGATGCGAACGATCGGAGACCTTGTCGGTGATCGTGCTGATCCCCGCCAGGTGCGGAATGGTGATCCGGCCGGTGGCCTTCGGAGAGTCCCCACCCTCCACGATGCGGCCACCCTCCACCTCCAGCGTGACGGTCGGCGGCGCCACGACCTGCTGCGTCAAGCCGCCGTCTGAACTCTCACGGCCCTCGAACCCTCGCTGCGTCAGGTGGGTGGCCAAATCCCCGACGTTGCTGACCGTCACCCCGACCCGATAGCGGCCGCCACCCAAAGGCGTGATGGCTGGTTCGGACAACTCCAGCAGCGGAGTTCGACCGGCAACGTGCAGGAACCAGGGCACCTGCTGCTCCAACTCGCGCTCCAGCAGCTCGTCCGGCGGGTTCTGTCCCCAGAACTTCCGGTGCCATCCCCCGATCTCCACGGGGCCGTACTCCGGGTGGTCGTACCGAGTCCAATCTGCGAAGTACCTCCCGCCGAACTCCCCGTCGTTGTACGCGTGCCAGTCGGCCTCGTCGATCTCCCCGTTGCCGTCGGCGTCGGGAACCCACTTGTCCGGACCCGGGGAGAACTCGGGCACCCATCCCACGACGCCGTGGTCCCAGTAGCCGAAGCTGATCAGGGTCCCGTAGCGGTGGTCGGTGGGGTGGGTCGAGCTCGGAATGACTGGACGGCCGGTCGATTCGGTATAGAACTCGCTCAGGTCTTCGATGAGGGCCAGATCGGTCTGGTCGAACCGGGACGGCGCCGACGCCGAGGGAAGGCGGTACACGAAGCCTCCCGACGTATGGCCGTGGATGATGAACGCGACGTTCCGGTGCTCGTTCAAGAACTTCACGGTGGCGTAGGTCTCAGGCTCGGACAGCGGGAAGTCTCCCGCACCGGACTGAACGTGCTGCCGCTCCCAATTGCGCGGGAAGTTCCGGTTCATGTCGAGGCCCCCATACCCGTCCTCGTTCAACCGCCCGTCGCCGTCGTTGTCGATGCCCTCGGACACGACGCGATAGAACGGCCCCTGAGCCCCGTCCTCTCTGGAGACCATGATGCGTGGATCATCTGGACTGATCGCCTGGTTGCCGTCCGGGTCCGGTATCCGCATCTGGAGAATGCGACCGTCACCGTCTAGATCGTCGCCCGGGTCCTCGTCGGCCATCCCGTCGGAGTCCTGATCGACGGGGTGCACCGAACTACGCAGGGACTGATCGGTGTCGAGCACGAGGTTCGAGCCGTCGGGGTTGAACTTGGGTCTGATGTAGAACGCCCGCGTATCGAGAAGCTCCGTCACCGCGGCATCCGATCCATAGCTGTTGAGGAGTCGGCCCAGCGTGTACAGAGCCACCTCCGAACCCGTCAGCTCACCTGCATGAATCCCACCGTCCAAGTAGATCGCGGGCTTCTCAGAGGCCGGTCCCGTGGCCTCGTTCGTGACTTCCATAAGCATGAGGTCCACGCCTTCGTAGCTGTTCCCGATGGAGTAAAGCTCCGTGAGCCCCGGGTACATCTCACTCCATACTTCCATGACGGCATGGACGTCCTGCCATCTGTGATAACGATTCCACTCCACGTTGCCGTCCGGGTCGACCAGGTTCGCTCCCTCGATTCGCCGCTCGGTGACTTGGTTGGTGAGCGCCCGCATGCGCCTCGTCAGATCCTGCACGGCCGCGACGTATGTGCCCTCCCATTCCGCGATGCCCACCGCGGAACGGGACTCCACCTCGAACCGGAGGCCCGGGAGCATCCACGACGCGTAGCCGCTGAAGGGGTCGGGCGAGGCGAAGAGTGACTGGCTCCACGGTCTCCCTTGCAGGCCCTCCGAGCGGATGAACGATTTCTCCATGTCGAGAAGGCCGCGGTTCGCTGCCTCCCGATCCGCCGCCGGGTCGTAGATGCGACCGCCGGGGGTGAAGAGCGAAGTCTCGAGTTCCTCGGCCACCCCGGCCAGCTCGTCCGTCGCCGACTTCAGGCGATCGAGGGTCAGGTTCACGCCCAACTCGCCGGCCCTCGCCTCCATGGCCTCGATGTGACGATCGATATCGGTCGGATAACGGGCCAGGTCGTACGGGAGGACATCCGCGTTGGCGAGCCGGAGCGTGATGATCCCGTCGAGCCGGGCCAACGCCGGCCCGTACACGAAGTCCGGATCGGAGAACCTCTCGAAGAACGCGAAGTCGTCGTAGTTGGAGTGGTACACGCCCGACGCGCCGCCCATGGATACGCCCCCCGAAGGAACGCCCGCGTGAGTGTAGAATCCCACGTGGTCGGATCCGCCGCCGAGATCTCCAATGGGCGGCTCGTCCTGGTCGGTGCTGTTCCAGGCCAGGTACATGCTACGGCCGTCGGGATACGCGACGTCCTGCGTGGCCTCGACGATGGTCCTCTTGAGGGACGGCGAGGCCGAGACGCGGACGTTGCCTCCCGTAACGGCGCCGTCTGCGTTGATGTACGCCACTGCCTTGTCCCGCAGCTGGTCCCGAAACTCCTCTACCCACTCGACCGATCCGATGATGCCGTACTCTTCGGCGTCCCAGTGGGCGATCTTGATCGTCCGCCTCGGCCCGCAGCCCTCGGCGTCGAGCTGTCCCAGCGCGTCTCCGAGGGTGAGCAGCATCGCGGTTCCGCCGTTCGGATCCAGGGCCCCAAAGCCCCAGGCGTCGTAGTGGGATCCCAGGATCACCCATTCGTCCGGCAGGTCCGAACCCACCAGCGTACCGACGACGTTGGTTGCCCGCACGAGCTTCTTGGGCTGGTCGACATGGATGCGGAGGGTCAGTGCCTCACCGCCCTCGATTCGGTAGGTGGCATCGATGCCGCCGCGCCAGTCGTCGGGAGCCTCCTGGCCCTCCATGAGCCGCAGGATCTCGGATGCGGCTCCGTACCCCAAGGGCATCACCGGAATCGTGTGGAACGGCAGCTCTTCCGGGTCGAGACGGCTCACGCTCTTGCCCGAATCCACCGGGTAGGCGGGCTCGAAGGGCGTGAGTGGGTCTCCGGTCCAGTCCAAGGTGAGCACGGACCCTCGCTGGATCGTGTTCTCGTTCATCATGGGCCCGTCCGGATACTCCGCACCGCCACCGCTCCCGGGGTCATTGAACATGATGAGTCCCAAGGCACCGGCCGCTTCGGCGAACTTCGCCTTGAACCCGCGGAAATTCCCCCCGTAGCGGGCCACGACGATCTTGTCGGCTACGGAGACGCCCATCTCCTGAAGGCGCTCGAAGTCCTCTTTGCGGCCGAAGTTCGCGTAGACGATCTGCGCACGTACGTCTCCACTGCCGGAGTATGCGTTCCAACCCGGTAGAAGCTCGGGGTGCGAGGAGAACGGATCTCCCGGCACCGGGGGCTCGCGGTTGTTCAGCCGCATGCGGATGGGCGACTCGATCTCGGCGAAGACCTCACCTCCCAGCTCGGGCAGGTACACGTCGTAGCTGTGACGCTCCACCTCGAACCCGGCCTCCGACATGGCCGAGAACAGGTAGTCCGCTACGCGGTCCTGGGCCTCGGATCCCGTGGGATGGGGCTCTTGGGTCACGGTCCGCAGGTGCTCCCTGAACGCTTCGGGGCTCGGGAGCTCCTGGAGTCGGGCCTCACAGAACGCCTCCGTCTCGGCGTGCGCGGCCGAGAATCCCCTGATCTGCGCGGAGGACGGAGCTACTGAGACTACTGATGCGAGCGAGAGAAGACCGGCGAGTAGACCGGCCGTGAGGAGCCGCGTCGGATATAGGCGCATGACGAATTCCCTTACTGTGGTGAGATTAGTGCGCGAAAGATATCCTGTGGATCCCGACGAGGCATGGGGCCGACGCCGACGAGGCGTGGAGCCGTCGCCCCGGTGAGAACTAATCCCTTCATGAGGTGTCGATTGATGATGAAGCGTACCTGGAAACGTACCTGGAAGTGTCCGTGCTTGTTCGTTGCGGTTGGACTGCTGCTGGCGAGTGCCGCGCAGGCTCAGGACCAGCACATGGAGAAAGCCCGTCGGGTCCTGGACGCCATGCCCCTTTTCGACGGTCACAACGACCTTCCTTGGGCGATTCGAGAGGATGCCGATGCACCTCACGACGTGGGCGCCTACGACCTTCGTCGGACGACCTCGGGACACACGGATATCGCACGGCTCCGCGCCGGTATGGTGGGCGCGCAGTTCTGGTCCGTGTACATCCCCATGGAGTCGGTCGAGGAGGGCGCCGCTCGCTTCCAGCTCGAGCAGATCGACATCGCGCGGCAGTTCATCCGGGCATACCCCGATGTGTTCGAGCAGGGATACACGGTCTCGGACGTGGAGCGGATCTACGGAGAGGGAAAGGTCGCGTCGGTATTGGGGATGGAAGGTGGGCATGCCATCGAGAACTCCCTGGGAGCGCTCCGCGCGTACTTCGATCTCGGCGCCCGGTACATGACGCTCACTCATTCCGGAAACAACGACTGGGCGGATTCCGCGACGGACGATCCGGAGCATGATGGCCTCACGGAGTTCGGGACAGAGGTCATCCGTGAGATGAACCGGATGGGAATGCTCGTAGACCTTTCTCACACCTCTCCGGCGACGATGAATGACGTCCTGGACGTGGCTGAGGCACCGGTCATCTACTCTCACTCGTCCGCACAGGCGCTGACCAATCACCTGCGCAACGTGCCCGACCAAGTATTGCGACGTCTTCCCGAGAACGGCGGGGTCGTCATGGTCACATTCGTGCCTGAATTCGTTTCGGAGGCCAACCGCACGCACGAGGGTCCAGGAGACGCGCCGAGGGCGACCCTGGCCGACGTAGCCGATCACATCGAGCACATTCGTGACGTAGCCGGAATCGACCATGTTGGCATCGGGTCGGACTTCGATGGGATCTCCTCGACTCCGGTCGGATTGGAGGACGTATCGACGTTCCCCACTCTGTTCGCGGAGCTGTCACGCCGGGGATGGAGCGAGGAGGACCTCGCCAAGCTCGCCGGCGGCAACGTCCTCAAGGCGTGGAGGGAGGCGGAGTCCGCCGCGAGGCGCATTCAGAGGGTCCGCGGACCCTCGGTGAAGACCATCGAGGAGTTGGACGGACGGCCGATCTCCGATCAGGAGGATGATAGCTGACCCCTCCGTCCGAAGCCCCGAGAGCGGGATTGTGGGCTGACCTCAAAGAGTCACTGCGCGGGACCAATCAGGACTTCACCGAAGGGCCGATAGGCCGCGCCATTCTGCTGCTGGCCGTACCCATGGTCCTCGAGATGGTGATGGAGTCCGTCTTCGCGGTCGTCGACATCTTTTGGGTATCCAGGCTAGGCGCCGAAGCCATTGCCGCCGTGGGCCTCACCGAGTCCCTCCTCACGCTGGTCTATACGGTGGCGGTGGGACTGAGCATCGGGTCACGGCCATGGTGGCGCGACGCACGGGCGAGCGAGATCCCGAGGCCGCGTCCCGCACTACCGCGCAGTCTATTCTCCTGGGGATCGGCGTGGCCGCAGTGCTCGGTGTGATCGGAGTGCTCAACGCCGAGCGCTTCCTGGGGTGGATGGGTGGCAGTGACGAGGTGATCGCGGCCGGCACGGATTACGCCACGATCATGCTTGGCGCCAACGGGGTGATTCTGCTGCTCTTCCTGATCAACGCCGGGTTCAGGGGGGCGGGCGACGCGACCATCGCCATGCGGGTGCTCTGGATCGCCAACACCATCAACCTGATCCTCGACCCGCTGCTCATCTTCGGCGTCGGCCCGTTTCCGGAGTTGGGGGTGGCGGGGGCGGCGGTGTCGACCGTAATCGGGCGGGGCACCGCAGTGTGCATCCAGTTGGCCACGCTGTTCAGCGGCATCGGACGAGTGAGCGTCACATGGGCCCACCTACGGCCGGACTTCCACATCATGTGGAGGCTCGTGCGGCTGTCCGGCTCGGCGACGTTCCAGACGTTCATCGGAACGGCTTCATGGATCGGGCTCATGAGGATCATCGCGATTTTCGGAAGCGCCGCCTTAGCCGGCTACACCATCGCGATCCGGGTAGTCTTGTTCGCGCTCCTGCCCGCCTGGGGTATGAGCAATGCGGCGGCCACCATGGTGGGGCAGGGCCTGGGGGCCGGGAAGCCGGACCGGGCGGAGCAGTCCGTGTGGATCGCGGGCTTCATCAATTTCCTGGTCCTGGGTGCGGTCGGGATCGTCTTCATGGTCTTCACCGACCCCATCATCCGGGCATTCACGCAGGATCCCGATACGGTACGAAACGGGGTCCTCGCGTTGAGAACCGTGTCCGCCGGGTTCTTCTTCTATGCCTACGGTATGGTCCTGATTCAGTCGTTCAACGGGGCCGGAGACACGTGGACGCCCACCTGGGTGAACCTGTTCTGCTTCTGGCTCTGGGAGATACCTCTTGCGTGGTGGCTGGCCACGGTGGTCGGGCTGGGCCCCTGGGGGGTCCACCTCTCCGTCATGCTCGCCTTCTCGATGGAGGCGGTCGTTGCGGCGTGGCTGTTCCGGAAGGGGAAGTGGAAGCTGCAGGTGGTCTGAAGCCCCTCTACCTCAAGGCCTGATTCTGCTATCCTTCGGCCCGTTTCAGGAGGCGTAATGGACGTTGTATACATCCGTGATCTGAAGATCGACACCATCATCGGGATCAACGACTGGGAACGTGAGGTGCGCCAGACGGTGAGCCTCGATCTGGAGATGGCCACCGACATCCGGGGGGCGGCCGGCAGCGATGACATCGACGATACGCTCGACTATAAGGCCGTCGCCAAGCGCGTCAGCGGATTCGTCGAAGGAACCGAGTTCCTGTTGGTGGAGAGGATGGCGGAGGCGGTTTCGGACATCGTGCAGGAGGAATTCGGCGTGAAGTGGCTGCGGTTGCGAGTTGGAAAACCTGGCGCCGTGACTGGGGCCGCGGATGTGGGCGTCATCATCGAGCGGGGAGAGCGGTCGTAGATGCCGGGTGATCACGCTTCGGCCGTGGGCCGGTACGTGAGCCGGTACGTGGGCCGGTACGTGGGCCGGTACGTGGGCCGGTACGTGGGCCGGTACGTGGGCCGGTACGTGGGCCGGTAGGTGGCTCGGGCCTATATCAGCGTCGGTACCAACATCGAGCGGGAACGACACGTACAGGCCGCCTTGGATGCTCTCTCTGAGGTCTGCGGGGAGCTCGTGTTGTCTTCCGTCTTCGAGAGCGAGTCCGTGGGATTCGAGGGAGACCCCTTCTACAACCTCGTCGTGGGTATCGACACCACCCTGAGTGTTGAAGCCCTGGCACAGATGCTGCGGGCGATCGAGGATCGAGGTGGACGGCGTAGAGACACTCCGCGCTTCAGTGCCCGCACGCTCGATCTGGACCTTCTCACGTATGCCGACCACGCCGGCGTGATCGACGGTGTCTCGCTCCCCCGGCAGGAGATCACCGAGAACGCGTTCGTTCTACGGCCGCTGGCCGAGATCGCCGGAGGGGAGAGACACCCCTCGATAGGTCGCAGCTACGCCGAGTTGTGGGAGGATTTCGACTTGGGCGACCAGGCGTTGTGGCGCGTGGATTTCGTCTGGAACGGGGTGCAGATCTCCAGGGCCGAGACCTGACAGCGGGATATCGCCTGACGTAACGGCTAGGGTAGAACCGAGATCCCTTCGACGAACAGAATCTTCTCGAAGGACCGGCCGAGGCTGCTACTCGTGAACCCGTACATGGGAGTGCCGCCACTCCACTGTACCGTCTGGCCTCAAGCGGCTATCGAGTCCGCAGGTCATTCCCTAGCCTCCCGAGCGAGCGGGGCAACCTCAGGTCAGGCTTCGCCCGCCATCCACCGCGATAATCTGACCGGTGATGAATGGAGCGCGGTCGGCGAGGAACAGTACGGCCTCCGCGATGTCCTGCGGCTCTCCCTTCCGCCCGAGCGGCACCCTCAGCAGCTGGCGCTCCCGCCGCTCGGCGTCCTCCTCGTCGTCACTCTGAGGCCAGAGGATCGCCCCGGGGGCGATGCCGTTCACCCGGACCGTCGGAGCCAGCTCCCGGGCCAGGGACCGCGTCAGCATGGCCAACCCTGCCTTTGCCGTGCTGTAGACGGCATGATCGGCCAGGGGTCGCTCGCCGTGTATGTCGATCATGTTGACGATGCTCCCTCCGGTCTGCCCCAGAGCGGGTGACAGCGCCTGGCACAGGAAGAGGGGCCCCTTGAGGTTGCTGTCCATCAGCGTGTCCCAATCCTCTTCGCTGACGCCACCGATGGGTGTCGGATAGAAGCTCGAAGCGTTGTTCACAAGCAGATCCAAGCGGCCGAAATGGCTTATGACCTCGCTCGCCAGATCCTCTGCGGCACCGCGTGGACCCAGCGTGCCCACGAAAGACGCCGCCGATCCGCTCCTGACACCGTTCAGCTCCTCGGCGAGGGCCTCGGCCGCCTCGCCGGAGCTACGGTAGTGCACCGCAAGGTGGTACCCGGCCGCGTGGAGGGTCCGGCACAACTCGGCGCCTATGCGTTGGGCACCGCCCGTCACGAGCGCCACTTTCGATTCCGTATTCTGCATGCCCTAAGTCTGGGGCATCTGAAGTGTCTCGGCCATGCGACGCGGTAGCTGTTCCGCTAAGTTGCGTGCCGAGTACGACTTGAATCGATCATGCCCTGAATCGTCAACGAGGAGCCCATGCCCCGGGTGAAAGTCACGACGGAGCTAGAGTTCAGCGCCGCACACCGGTTGTTCAATCCCGACTGGACGGAGGAGCGCAACCAGGAGGTATACGGCGGTTGTGCCAATCCCAACTGGCACGGACACAATTACGGTCTTCAGGTGACGGTCGAGGGTCCGGTCGATCCGGCAACCGGATTCGTTATCGACTTCAGAGAGTTGAAGTCCCTCGTGGACTCGCGTGTGATCCAGGATCTCGATCACAAGAATCTCGACCTCGACGTGCCTTGGATGACGGGGCTCATCTCCTCGGCCGAAAACCTGGTGGTTGCAATCTGGAACCGGCTCGCCGACGGCCTGCCGGAAGGAGTGGAGCTGAGCAAGCTCACGCTCTGGGAGACCCCTCGCAGCTACGTGGAGTACACCGGTGAGTAGTGAGCTTTCAGGAGCCTCCTTCGAGGACTTGGTGGCCGAGATGATCCGCCGGCTCGGTGACGACCCGGATCGTGAAGGGCTGAGGCAGACCCCCGAAAGGGTGTCGAAGTCGATGTCTTTCTTGACGCGGGGCTATGACATGTCTCCGGGGGAGGTCATCAACGACGCTCTCTTCGAGGAGTCCCATCGCAACATGGTGATGGTGAAGGACATCGAGATGTACTCGCTCTGCGAGCACCACCTGCTGCCGTTCTTCGGCAAGGTCCATGTGGCCTACATCCCGAACGGCAAGATCGTCGGCTTGTCCAAGACCGCTCGCCTGGTCGAGGTGTTCGCTCGTCGCCTTCAGGTGCAGGAGCGTTTGACCG
Organism: Longimicrobiales bacterium; assembly: GCA_965249725.1. Taxonomy (GTDB): domain Bacteria; phylum Gemmatimonadota; class Gemmatimonadetes; order Longimicrobiales; family Gaopeijiaceae; genus CBDDCX01. The sequence goes on along the minus strand of CBDFMQ010000002.1, from coordinate 2,636,721 downwards.
AGCAGATCGTGCAGGCGCTCTGGGACTTGGTCGAACCCGAGGGCGCGGGGGTGGTCGTCGAGGCCTACCACCTGTGCATGATGATGCGGGGGGTTCAGAAGCAGAACTCGAAGACGATCACGTCGGCCATGCGCGGCACGTTCCTCGGTGATCAGAAGACGCGTGACGAGTTCCTCCGCCTCTGCATGGCCGACCACAGCCCGTTGTCCTAGTGCTCACCGGTCCCTAACCAAGGTCCGCTCGGGCCCCATGGATCTGCTGCTCACCGACCGCCTCACGTGCCCCCGCTGTGGGCCCGAGTTCGGGTTGATCCTTCTCGCCGACCGCCTCGAGGACCGGCGTGTCCTGGAGGGTGAACTCGGCTGTCCAAACTGCAGGGATCGCTACCCCGTCCGGGCCGGATTCGGTGACCTCCGGCCTCCGCCCAGGAGCGGGGTCGCGGACGGCGAGACGCTCCAGGAGCCGGAATCTCCGACGCTCATAGAGGTAGCCGGCTTGCTCGGCATCACCGAGGGTGCCGGTCACCTTGTCCTCCTTGGGCGCATGGCCGGCCATGCCGGTGCGCTCGCTGAGAAGCTGCCATCCGTCGAGGTCGTAGGCATTTCGCCGGATCTTCGCGGTTGGAGCGAAGCCGACGGAGTCAGCCGACTGACGGCCGGCTCCCGGTTACCGTTCCGGGATCAGAGCCTTCGGGGCCTGGCCATGTTCGGAGACGAGGGGAACCTCGCCGCCGAGGCCGCGCGCGTAGTGTCGCGCCTGGGCCGTGTGGTCGTGTGGGGTGGTGTCGAAGGCTGGGATTCCGCGTTGGAGCAAGCCGGACTCGAGCTTCTGGTCTCGGAGGAGACTGCTGTGGTGGCGGCTCGACAGTAAGCCTGTCGTTGCGTGGCATTTCGGGCTTCTCTACTTTCGTTCCCAACCCAATTCGGCGTTTCGCGGTGATCCGTTCACCCGTCTCGCTACACCATTTCTCGCGGCCGAGCTTCCTCCATGGCATGGTGGAAAAAGGTTTTCGGCACATCCGGGGACACCGGACGCGTCGCCTACTATGACGAGGGCCTCGCTTTGATGGCGGAGGGCAAGTTTCACGAAGCCCTCACGTCCTTTCGGCTCGCACTCAAGGAATCGCCCGGCGACTCGGTGGTGCTCCAGCAGATCGCGATCTCGTACACTCGGATCGGCATGACGGAAGAGGCCGCCAAGACATATCGGCACGTGCTTCAGAAGAACCCCAACGCGCCAGGGGCTCATTACGGTCTCGCGTTCCTCCTCGTGAGGGCAGGGCAGGAGCCGGAAGCCATCCCACACCTGCGGGCCTTCCTGGAGCACGCGCCTGTTGGCCAGGACGCCGGCGAGCACGTGTCCCACGCCCGGGAAACCCTCGCTAGACTCACTGGAGAGGGTGGATCCGCGCCTGCTGCAGAGGGTCCCCAACACACCCAGGATGACCTTTTCTAAGCAGGCCACCCTGCGGTGGACCGGGCAGGGCGACGTCTTTGAGGGTCGCTCCGGTTCCGGACCCGAGGTGACCATCGACGGATCCAGCCAGGCCGGACCCTCTCCGATGGAGTCGCTGCTCTTGGGGCTGATGGGCTGCATGGCCATCGACGTGGTGATGATTCTGCAGAAGGGTCGTGTCGAGTTGAGCTCCCTCGAGGTTCGCGCCGACGGCGACCGGAACCCCGATCAGCCCAGGTACTTCAGGCGGATCTGTATGACTTTCGTGTTGGGAGGTGTGGCGGCAGAGGAGCGGCCCAAGGTGGATCGCGCGATTCAGCTGTCGTCCGACACGTACTGCAGCGTCCTCCACACCCTCCGTCCGGATCTCGAGTTCGAGACCGTCGTCGAGGGCGTCTGAGGACCGTGGGTCCCGTTCCAGCGATCCCATAGAGCTACAGGAGAATCGGATGGGCTCTCTAGACTACGTGTCCAATCCCGCTGATCTCCCGCCGGGGACGCTGAGCCAGCTCTTCCTCTCGGCTGTGGACGAACGGCGCGATCAACTCGGGTTCCGGTACTTCCCCGGAGACGACGACCATCTCGAGGATCTGACCTACGGGGCGGTATACGACCTCGTGCGGGTCGTTGCAGGTGGGCTCAAGGCGTTGGGACTCGAGGCGGGCGACCGGGCGGCGATCCTTTCTGAGACCCGATTCGAGTGGTCCGTCTGCGATTATGCCTGCATCTGCAACGGTGTTTTGGACGTACCGATCTACAGCACTCTGACCGTCCCCCAGGTAGCGTACATCGTCGAGAACGCAGGGGTATCGCTCATCTTCGCGTCGACGCGGGACCAGGCGCAGAAGGCGAGTGCTGCGGCCCGGCAAGTCGGCCGGGACCTCCAGATTGTGGTGTTCGATGCTTCGGACTCGCTACCGGACGGCGTCGTGGTTTGGGAGGACTTTCTCGCGAAGGGTCGCGAGGTCGTTGCGGAGATGGACGATGTAGCCTTCCGAGCCGCGGCCCTGGAGACCAAGCCCGACGACCTGGCCACCCTGCTCTACACGTCGGGAACGACTGGAAATCCCAAAGGGGTGATGCTCACCCACAACAACCTGTGGACCAACGTCTGGGCGGCGTCCCAGGTACTGCCACCCAGGGATGGTGACACGGCGCTGGTCTTCCTCCCGCTCTCGCATGTGCTCCAGCGCATGGTCAGCTATCTGTTGTTCTCGCAGGGTGTCACGGCCACGTACGCTCACTCGATGCTGAGTGTGGCCACCGACATGAAGGTGGTGCGGCCTTCCATCATACCATCCGTCCCCCGCCTGTATGAGAAGGTCTACAACGCCGTGATGGAGGCCGAGGGGCTGAAGAAGAGACTCGTCCAGTGGGCGAGGGAGGTCGGGGATGCCTGGGCCGACGAGACTCTGGCCGGTCGCGAGCCGAGCGGCGTTCTGAAGGCGGTGTACCGCATCGCCGATGCCCTGGTCTTCAAGAAGATCCGTGCGGCCATGGGTGGTCGGGTCCGTTACTTCATCAGCGGTGGAGCGCCCTTGGCCCCTGACATCAATCGCTTCTTCTTCGCCTGTGGGATCCGGATCCACGAGGGCTATGGCCTGACGGAGACGAGTCCGGTAACCAACGTGAACACGTTCGACGATTTCCGGATCGGCACGGTCGGCAAGCCCGTGCCCGGCACCGAGATTCGTATTGCAGAGAGCGGTGAGATCCTCATTCGTGGCCCACAGGTGATGAAGGGCTACTACAATCTGCCGGAGGCGACCGCCGAGGCCATCGACGCGGAGGGGTGGTTCCACTCGGGGGATGTCGGCGAGATCGACGAGGACGGCTTTCTCCGGATCACGGACAGGATCAAGGACATCATCGTCACCGCTGGAGGGAAGAACATCGCCCCCCAGCCGATCGAGAACCTCCTGAAGACGAACGACTTCGTAGAGCAGGCGGTGATGATCGGCGATCGCCAGAGCTTCTGTGTGATCCTCATCGTCCCGAGCTTTCCGAACCTGGAGTCCTGGGCCCGGAAGATCGGTCTCGAGGTCTCCGACCCCGCGGCCTTGCTGGCCCGGACGGAAGTGCACGAACTCATGGAGGAGCAGGTCTTCGGCGCCCTGCGGGGACTGGCGCGCTACGAGACGCCTAAGAAGATCGGTTTGGTGGAATCCCCCTTCACCATTGAGGACGGCACGCTGACCCCGACGCAGAAGGTGAAGCGGAGAGCCGTCGAGGCGCGCTATCGGGAGCTCATCGAGGCCTTCTATCGGGAAGAGAATCTGGATCAGACAGTCTTCCTCGAGCCGTGACGCATCCGTCGGACGTCAGGGTCGTGTTCGTCACTGCCGGCGACCGACCCAGCGGTCTCGCCCTGGTCCGGCAGGTCGTGGAAGAGGGACTTGCCGCCTGCGGCAACGTGCTACCTGAGGTCACCTCCGTGTTCGAGTGGGAGGGGAGTATGCGGGAGGAGACCGAAGTTCTGCTTACCTTGAAAACGAGTGCGAGCCGAGCGGCGAAACTCGCCGAGAGGGTCGCGGAGTTGCATGCGTACGACGTTCCCGAAGTGCTGACGTTGGTGGTCGAGGGTGGGCATGAGCCCTACCTCGATTGGGTGCGTGAGTACACACGGGCGGAGTCTTCCGATGGCAAGAAAGAACCGTAAGCCGAGCCGAAGGAGAAGGGCGAAGGCCGCGGAGGAATCCGACGAGCCGCCGGTCCAGGGAGACCTCCTCGAAGAGATCGACAAGGACGGGGACGTCGCCGGGGACGTCGATGGGGACGTCGATGGGGGGAACGAGGTGATCCCCGTGGTGTTCGTGAGCGACCTGGCCGAAGTCGTCGATGAAGCAGTCGATCAGGAGTCCGAGGAGTCCCCGGAGGTCGAGTCCACTGATCACGATCACGGGGTCGGTCTCGACGATCTCGCGGCGGACGAGCTCCCGGCGGACGAGCTCCCGGCGGACGAACTCCCCGCGGACGAGCTCCCAGCAGAGGATCTTCCGGTAGAGGACGAGCGCTTGGCGACGGCCGTTCGCACCGCCGCCGAAGGCCGTCTGCAGGACGCCGTCCGGCTCTATATCCAGATTCTGACCGAGACTCCGTTCCACTCCGAGGCTCAGTTCGGTCTCGGCACCCTGTACGATGACTTGGGACGTCCCGAGCTGGCCATCGAACGCTTCCTCGCGGCCAGCGAGCTGGACCCGAACAACGCCCGAGTGCGCGCGAGCCTCGGCGCGGCCTACGGAGCCGTGGGTCGATTCGAGGATGCCGATGCCGAGCTGCAGGTGGCGCTCAGCCTCGAGCCGGCGAGTGTCGAGGTGCGCGTCAAAGAAGGGCTCTTGGCGTTTCGTAAAGGGCTCTACGCCGACGCCGAGGCGGGCCTTCGCGGTGTATGTAGGCGCGATCCCGATCACAGCGCGGCCCACTTCTACCGGGGCGAGGCTCTCAACAGGCTGGGTCGTGTGGATGAGGCGGTCCCCGTGATGGAGCGGGTCATCGAGCTCGAGCCACACAACTGGCGTGCCTACCACACCCTGGGAATGCTCTTCGACAGAATGCACGAGCCCGAGAGAGCGGCCGAGATGCACCGACGTGCCAGAGAGCTGAACGTTTGATGATCGAGGTCAGGAACGCCGATCTGGTGGTGGCTGAAGTCGATTGCGTGGTTCGGGCCGTCAGCTCGAACCTGGAACCGGTGACGAGCCTGGGTCGGGCGGTGGGCGCGGCTGCTGGTGCAGACCTCGAGGAGCGAGTCGAGCGGATGGGTGAGCTCCCGGTCGGAGGTGCCGTGATCACTCCGGGCGGCGGGCTGCACGCTGATTTCATGGTCCACGTGGTCGTTCAGTCCGGCGAGGAGCCCGTAACCCGATCGGGTGTACGAAAGGCGCTCGTGAACGGGTTGAGGCATGCGTGTCGTCTCGGCGTCGAGACCCTGGCACTCCCGCCTCTAGGGACGGGAGCAGGCAATCTGGATGCCGAGGCCGCCGCCGACGTCATGGTGCCGGTGCTGCGAGAGCACCTCGAGCGCGAGGACTTCCCGAAGCAGGTGATCGTCATGGTGACCACGTCGTACGAGCTCGACACGTTCACCGCCAAACTCAGGGAGCGAGGCGATCCGGAGATTGAACCGGCCGGTAACGGAGCCTCGAGCGAGGTCGGTAGTGCCGGTGACGAGGGGATTTCGAATGGTGACGGAGCGTAGCCCATGAGGCGGAAGGCGTTGGCCCTGACGATCGTCGCGATCTGGCTCGCTATGGTGGGATGGCAGGTCAGGCGGGAGTACTTCCAGCCGGAGCTGACTCGACTGACCGAGGCGGCGTTGTCGCTGGCTCCGGGCGTGAGCTTCTACACGCTGCGCATGGGTGAGCGCGCGGTGGGCCAGGCCACATCGCGCCTCGACACGATTCCCGAAGGGTTCGAGCTCGAGGACGTCATGATCCTGGACCTTCCGGCGCTGGGGCAGACGGGCTCGGCGGTCGCGCGGACCCTGGTTCGCCTCAGCCCGGCCCTGGTCATGGAGTCCTTCTCGTTCTCCCTGGACTCCGAGGTCGGGACATTCCGGGCCGATGGTACACTGGGTGCGGACTCGACCTTGAACGTCACTATCGAGGCCGGCGGGTCCGCACAGGAAGTCTCGTACCGAATGGCGGAGCCGCCCATCTTCTCGGCCGCCTTGCCCATTCGTGTCGCCATGGCCGGCGAGTTGGTGGTCGGCAACACGCTGCGTCTTCCGGTCTTCGACCCCTCCACGCTGGCCACCAGGGCGGTCGAGGTCCGGGTCCTCGAGCACGACACGATCATGGTGCCGGACAGTGCCTATCTGAACCCGAGCACCAACCGCTGGGAGCCGGCCCGGTTCGACTCCATTCCCGCTTGGAAGATTGCCGAGGTGCACGGCGGCGTGCAGGTCGAGAGTTGGGTAGACCACGACGGCCGCGTCATCAGCGCTTCGAGCGCCCTCGGCTTCACGATGGAGAAGACGGAGTACGAGCTGGCCAGGCAGGCTCAGGAAGAGGCCGAGGGCCTCGCCACGTTGGTCGTCGACGAGGACGTGATCCTGTCGACCGCCATCCAGAGCAACGCCGACCTGGGGGTCGTGGAGGAGCATGACGTGCTCCGGTTCCGCCTCACGGGTGTGGAGCTCGAGGGGTTCCAGCTGGACGGGGGACGGCAGACGCTGAGAGGCGACACGCTCATCGTGCGTCGCGAGAACTGGGCGGCCATCGAGCCCGACTTCTCGCTCCCGTACAAGCTGATGGACATGCGTAGTGAGCTCGAGGCGGAGCCGCTGATCCAGAGCGACGATCCTCGAATCCAGCGCGAAGCCCGCCAGGCCGTGGGGCGATGGCTGCGGGATCCGAAAGCGGCGGCCCAACGGCTCACCACTCGCGTGGATCGCATGCTCTCCAAGAGCGTGACCTTCTCCGTCCCCAGCGCCCTACAGGTACTCGAGTCGAGGCAGGGTGACTGTAACGAGCACACGGTGCTCTATGTGGCCATGGCCCGGGCTCTGGGCCTGCCGGCCCGCACGGCCGTCGGGCTCGTCTACCTGAACGACTCGTTTTTCTATCATGCTTGGCCCGAAGTGTGGCTTGGGGAGTGGGTCGCGGTGGACCCGACCTTCGGTCAATACCCGGCCGACGCCTCTCACATCCGGTTCGTGATCGGGGGACTCGCGCAGCAGGTCGAGATCATCCGACTCATCGGCCGCCTCAACATCGAGGTCATTTGATGCACCGTACGAGCTCCGGCCTCGAGGCCCGTCTTGCCGAACTCATGGACGGAGTAGGGACCGGTGAAGACGCGACGCCGGAGATGCTCCAACTGGAGGGCATCGTGAAGCGCTATGGTGGCTTCACGGCCGTAAACGGCATCGATCTCACGGTACCCAGGGGGGAGATCTTCGGGTTTCTCGGTCCCAACGGCGCAGGGAAGACCACGACGATTCGAATGGTCGCGGGCGTGCTCGAACCTACCGCCGGTAAGATCGTCATCGGCGGGAACGACCTCGGGGCCCACCCGATGCAGGCCAAGTCCCGCATCGGGTACATCCCCGACCGACCCTATCTCTATGAGAAGCTCTCCGGAGGGGAGTTTCTGCGCTTTGTTGCGGGCCTCTGGGGCAAGGACGAGCACTCGTCCGAGGCGCGTGCGGACGGACTGCTCGAGGTCTTCAGCCTCACCTATTGGAAGGACGAGCTCATCGAGAGCTACTCCCACGGGATGCGCCAGAAGCTGCTCATCACCTCGGCGCTGATCCATCAACCCGAGCTCATCGTGGTGGATGAGCCCATGGTGGGGCTCGATCCTCGATCGGCCCGGATCCTCAAGGACCTGTTCAGGGCGTTCGCGAACCGGGGCGGCACCGTCTTCCTGTCCAGCCATACCCTCGAGGTCGTCGAGGCCGTGTGTGACCGCATCGCCATCATCCGGAACGGAGACATCATCGCCAAGGGCACGATGGACGACCTGCGATTGCAGGTCGACTCCGGCGAGGCCCATCTCGAGGAGATCTTCCTCAAGATGACGGGCAACGAGGACATGGCCGAGGTGGTGGCCGGCCTTCAGGAGACGCAGTGAACGGCACCACGTTTCGCGGTGCCGGAATCCTGTGGCTGCTCCGGCCGAAGGTCCGTTCGAAGCTCAATCGCAACAAGAAGGAAGAGGGACGCCTGTTCAAGTGGGGCGTACTGGGCTTCGTGGGCATCTTCTTCTGGTCGTTCATTTTCGGGATCATCTTCAGGATGCTGCTCTACTTCCGGGGAACGCAGGGCATTGGCGACCTGCTGGCCGGAAAGCTCCTGGGCTTGGCGCTCCTGACGTTCTTGATGATTCTGCTCCTCTCCAACGTCATCACCGCGCTCTCCACGTACTTCCTCTCGAAGGACATGGAGCTGTTGGTGGCGTCGCCCGTGGACTCCGTGAAGCTGTACGGAGCACGGCTCGTCGAGACCATCGTGGACTCCTCGTGGATGGTGGCGCTCCTGGCCATTCCGCTCCTGGCAGCGTACGGAGTGGTGTACGGTGCCGGGTGGTCGTTCTACGGTCTCGCCGTCGCCACCCTGATCCCCTACCTCGTGCTGCCCGCCGTCGTCGGAACCGCCTTCACACTCATCCTCGTAAACGTGTTTCCTGCCCGGCGCACACGAGATCTCCTGGCGCTCATAGGACTGTTCTCGGCGGCGGGCGTGGTCGTCCTCTTTCGCTTTCTCCGGCCGGAGCGCTTGGTGCGGCCCGAGGAATTCCGCGATCTGGTGGACTTCATGGCGGTGTTGAGGACCCCGACCTCTCCCTGGTTCCCGAATGAGTGGGCGGCTGGCACTCTCATGTCCCACCTAAACGGAGCCGTCGATCCTTTTCCGTTCGGGCTTCTGTGGAGCACCGCGGCGGCCGCCTTCGTGGGGGGTGCCTGGCTGCACCACCGGTTCTTCCGTTCCGGGTTCACTCGAGCCCAGGAAGGCTCCGAGCGGCGAGAGGGCCGGATCAGGACGACCAGTCTGGAAAAGCGATTGGCTTGGACCGCTCCAGCCACGCGTCAACTCGTGGCCAAGGAGATCCGGGTCTTCTTTCGGGACACGACCCAGTGGTCTCAGCTGATCCTCTTGGCGGTCCTCGTCGTGGTCTACGTCTACAACATCAAGGTGCTCCCCCTCTATACCGGCGAGCAGGTCTCCTTCTTCCTGATCAATGCCGTCTCCTTTCTGAACCTCGGGCTCGCCGGTTTCGTGGTCGCGGCCATCGCGGCCCGATTCGTTTTCCCCGGAATGTCGCTGGAAGGAAGGATGACCTGGCTCTTGAGGTCGTCCCCTCTGGACGTGCGTACCCTATTCCTGACGAAGTACTGGGTGGGCACCGTCCCGCTCTTGGCCGTCGCTCTGCCTCTCATCGTCCTCACGAACATCATTCTCGAGGCGACCACCCTCATTCTCGTGCTCACGACGGTGGCCATGATCAGCATCACGCTGGCCATGACGGCCCTGGCCCTCGGCTTCGGGGCTATCTACCCGAACTACGATACCGACAACATGGCGGAGATTCCGACCTCTTTCGGAGGACTGGTCTTCATGATGGCGGCCGTCAGCTACTTGGGCGGTGTCGTCATACTTCTGGCTTGGCCTGTATACCGTTTCCTGCAGGCCCCCTTGGAGGCGCCAGGCGCATCGGTGGGCATCCTACCCCTGGTGCTGGGCGCTGCGGGGGCACTCGCCCTGACGGTGGTCTGCATCGTTCTTCCGCTGCGAACGGGGGTGCAGAAGGTGCGACAGCTGGAGCTCTAGGGGCCCGTCGACGGGGTCCCTCGGGTCATCTGGGCAGCGGTTGCCAGGGCTCCCGCGTGAGATCTGGCATAGACCCGGACGCCGCGTTAGCATCTCCTCTCACTCGGATCGGAACTTTGACCGCCGCGTCAGCGGTCGGGTCAAGGAGTGGTCGATGCTCGATGCCATCAAGTCGTTTTTCAGTGCCTCCATGGCCCCGACGGCCGGGGAAGAGGAGTTAGGCGACGAAGACGTACGTCTTGCCGCCTGCGCCCTCCTCATCGAATTAGCCTATGCAGATGACGAGTTCTCGGACGACGAGCGTCGTCACCTGACCTCCGCGGTCCGGCGCCAGTACGGTCTCGAGGAAGAGCATGCGGCAGAGCTGATCAGCTTGGCCGAAGCGGCTCGGCGAGAGGCGGTCGATCTCTATCAATTCACGAAGCTCATCAAGGCCAGCTACTCGCTGGGACAGAAAATGGTCTTGATGGAGGTGATGTGGGGGCTCGTCTACGCGGACGGAGATCTGTCGAACCACGAAGAGGCCCTTTTGAGAAAGGTCTGCAATCTTCTCGACGTGTCTCCGGGCTACCTGGCAGACGTTAAGAAGCGTGTGGAGGTTGGACGGGACTCGGCCGATCACGAGGACCATCCCCACCTCCACAAGCCGGACTGACGGCCGACCATTGAAGACCGATGACGCCTTCCACATATTCCGGGCGTCTTCGGGACGATTGACACCTCAACACGCAGAGCGATGAATCTTCTTCCAGGTGGCTACAACTTCATCCACATAGTGTTCTGGGGTGTGGTCGGCTTGGTGGCGGTGGGTACCAACGCGGTTGCCATCATTCTGGCGACGGGCCTGGCCCTCCTTTTCCTGGAGTCGGTGGGACGGGCCTGAGGCCGGTCCCGACCATCCGAACCGGAGCCAGGCGTGGTCCTCTTCCTCAAGATCCTGGGTGGCGTGCTCGCTCTCGCTTTCGGTGTCTACCTGGGGGCGGGAAACTTCAACCAGTCACAGGACGAAGTCGCCGCGCGTCTAGGCAAGGGACAACCCCGTAAGGCCAAGCGGCACTTCATGTGGCTCAACTACCTGAAGGCCAACCCGAGAGGTTCCGAGCGGCGGCGTGGACGCCAGCACTTCAAGACGGCCGTGGCTCGGGATCAGCCGGAAGAGCGCTCCAAGGACTAGAGGCCACACACCAACGGCTCTCCACCGGGTCTCCACCCGACTATAGGCCAGCCAGGTCAGCGTCATCCCCAGATGCTGTCGATGATCACCAACGCGATCCCGATGATCCCCCCGAGCAGATAGCCCAACCGCACGATGATCTTGAGCTCTTTGTGCGTGACCTTCTTCACGAGCTCTTCCATCCTCGAGGGAGGGAAGGCCAGGACTTTCTCCTCCACACGCCCCGCCACGTCGATCTGCTGTACCACGTCGGGCACCTGGGTTTGCAGCCATTCCCAGATCGGGTCACCCAGGGTCTCTTCGGCGGTTCGGGCAGCACCGTCGGGTAGCCAGTCGGACGGCGTGCCGATGGGGCGTTCCAAGATCTTCTTCGAGAGCCGGCCGGCGGCCTCGCGATAGAGCGTCGTAGCGGCTTCGCTCCGAGCCCCTGCCACCAGCCATTCGGCCACGCGATCGGGAGGCAGCTTCTCGAAGACCTCGCCCCAGGTACGCGCGCCCATCTTGTCTAGGGCCACCTCAAGCTTCTCGACCACGAAGCTGCGTGACGTCGGGTCCTGTGCCAGGCCTACGAACCATCCAACGACGGTCTCCCTGGCGTCCAGGACGCTGGGATCGTCCGGATCTCCCAGTACCGATGTCACGGGTCGTCTCAGGAAATCGACGATCGCGTCGTTGATCCCGCGCGCCATCGCGTCCTGCATGGCCTCTTCCTGGAGCATCTCGGTGAGGCGCTCGGCTCCGTCGGCCTCGATGGTGTCCAGGACCATGTCGACGGTGGACTCGGTGATGATGAGCTTGGCGACCACCCTCTGATGGAACTTGAGATCACCGAGGAAGCGATGGAGAAGGTCGTGCACAAACGTTTCGAACTTGGCACGCGCTTCCTCATCCTCCAGCAGTGATCCCAGTCGTTGGATTGCGAGCGGAAGGTACGCGGCGATCCCCTTCTCGACCGCTCCGACCAGTCCGAGTGGGAGAACCTCTTCGAAGGTGCGATCGGGCTCGAGGAGTCTCCGGGCCGCCCGATCGAGGTAGTCGTCGATGGCCTGGCTGAAGTCCTCGCTCTCGACCGCTCCGGTTATCCAGTCGTCGACGGCCTCCGAGATGGCTCCTTCTCGAGCCGGCGTCAGGATGCCCGCCACCGGCTCGTCGGCGATCGAGTGGACGATGTCTCCGGCTCGTGCCGTTACCGTTTCGGCGAAGCGATCCGACAGCAGGTACTCGTCCAGGCGCTCGAGGCCGAACACGGCCACATCGTCCACTATCCCTTCCACCTGCTCATGCATGGCCTCGGGGAAGAGGTCTCGAACCGAGCCCCGCTCACGGTGGAGAAGAGCATCCAGAAAGCCCGACAGATGACCGTCGAAAGCCGTCCGGAAATCCTCGTCGCAGAAGATCTCTCCCAGATCCTCCTCGGTGAGCAGCCGCGTCCCCACGGTGCGCCCTACGGCGGCCGCCAACCGAGCCTGGTTCTTGGGAATGGCCCCCTGGAGCATCTTGATGCCCCGCTTCCCTATACGCGGGGGCTCATACGGATGGAAGAGCATCCAGATCGCCACCGTGTTCGTGAGCCCTCCCGCGAGGGACCCGAAGCCGATGGCGACGAGAGCGCGTATCAGTTCTTCGGGCACGCCGTCACCTCTGCACGTGGCGCACGAGCCCGCGCACGTCCAAGGAATCCCCACCCAAGACTACGGTTCCGGAGACCTGATACAGCCCTTCCACAGGAAGGAGCGGTCCCTCTCCAGGCACCGCGCGTAGGTCCATGCCGGCGCTGGCGAGTGAGATGTCCAGATCTCCGTCGCGCGATCGGAGCTCCCAGGCGACGGGCACGTCGCGGCGCGCTTCCTCGAAAGACCGCACGGAACTCCACACGCCCTCCACCTCAGGCCATCGATACTCTTCTTCGCCACGTCTGCCCCAAGCCGTGTAGCTCGGAGACCCGCTCGTTTCTTCGATCATGAGCGCCAACCGCCCCGGTCCCGTCAGAAACATCCACTCACCGGGAAACGGTCCTTCTCGCAGCCAGGCCCGGCTCATGTCGAGAATCATGCCTTCGATCCTCAGATTGCCGAAATGGGCGGCCCCCTGGTGAATGCGGAAGGTCTCTCCCCTACTACCGCTCCAGTCCGACACTCCTTCGTCGATGATCACCTCCAACTGCCTGGGTCCCTCCTCGTAGAGGATCTCGTCCAGGACACCATCGGGACCGACCACAAGGTCCATCGGACCGTGTGGGTGGATACGGAACGGAGATCGGGTCGAGGGCGACTCCCATCGGTCGGAGAAGAACGGCTCCCACAGGCCGGCTCGAGCGAGCCAGGCCTCAGCGCTCCGGTCGACGCCCAACTCCGAGGCGGAGGACCGGAACAGCCATGGGACGATGATTGCGCTGTCTGCGCCCACCGTCATGAACACGACGTTCCGTTCGTAAACGCGGTCGTCCAGGTTGCGATCGGGGCCGGCCGCCGGTGCGGGGCCCCGTGTGGACGTCGGAGGCTGGGGAGCGTCTTGCCCGCAGCCGACCAGGATCAAGAACACGGCTAGGAGGACCCGACGTCGAACGGAGCTTCCGTCCGTCATCCAGCTTCCACAGGCCACGCTTCCAGGACCGTCGGGTCGAGGATCGCTCCGTGTCCCGCGTTCAGCTTCGCGTCGAGCCGTCTGAGTAGGCGTCCGATCCGGCGGGCATTAGTCCCCATGTCCGCTCGTCCCTTGCGGGACTTGGACCTGGCGTCGACTCGCGTCATCGCGTTCTCATCCAGGCTGATCCGAATCTCCAGGTCGTCGATGAACTTGAACACCAACGTCTCGCACCTTATTCGGATGACGCCGTCTAGATCGTTGGCCTGGAGAAGGGCCCAGCGTCGCCGCCCCTGTACGAGAGACAGGCACGCGGTCCAGACCTGGTCGAAGGGGATGGCGTAGGTGCGTCCCTGAAGCCGGGAATCACGAGACCGGGGGTCGGTCTCTGCCCGATTGGTGGTGAGGGCTCGCTCGAGGCGTTCTCTCAGCAACCGGTTAGCCTCCGGGCCGATATCGAAGAAGGAGTCGTTCGACAGCGGATGTCTTGACCCGGACTCCCCACGAGAGTTCCCCTTTCGTCGATTGCACCGGACAACCCGGCCCTGTAATGTCCGCCCACATGAAAGCTATCATTCCGCTGGCGGGAAAGGGTACGCGCCTCCGTCCCCACACCCACCTGACCCCCAAGCCGATGGTTCACGTGGCCGGTCGGCCGGTGATGAGCTACATCCTGGACGATCTGGCAGAGCTCGGTGTGGACGAGATCGTCTTCATCGTCGGATATCTGCGCGGGGTCATCGAGTCCTACGTCGCTGAGGCTTATCCGAACATCACCGCCCACTATGTCGTCCAGGAGATTCAGGACGGAACGGCGGGAGCGGTGGCACTTGCCGAACCCTTCGTGGACGACGAGGTGCTCATCCTGTTCGTCGACACGCTCTCCGACTCCGACCTCACCCTCGTGCACCGCGTCGATGAGGCGGCGGCGGGCATCATCTGGGCGAAAGAGGTCGAGGACTACCAGCGCTATGGGGTCATCCTGACCGACGAGGACGACCACATGGTGCGAATCGTCGAGAAGCCCTCCGAGCCCATCTCGAAGCTCGCGAACATCGGACTCTATTACATGAGGGACTGGCAGCTCCTGTTCGAGGGGGTCGCCCACACGTTGTCTGCCGGGCCGGGACCGTCCGGCGAGTACTATCTCACCGACGCCTTCCAGTTCATGGTCGACCACGGAGCCAAGATTCAGGTGGCGCCCGTAGAGGGTTGGTACGACTGCGGCAAGCCTGACACGCTGCTCGACACCAATCGCTATCTCCTGGAGGGCGGCAGGGCGGGTGTCGACGACTCCGCGACCGTCGAAGGCAGTACGATCATCGAGCCGGTGCGTGTAGAGGCCGGTGCACTGGTCATGGGCAGTACCATCGGCCCCAACGTCACCCTCGAGTCCGGCGCCCGTGTCGAAGGATCGACCTTGGCCGACACCATGGTCGGAAGGGAATCTTCCGTCGAGTGGTCCGACCTCAGGGGTTCGCTCGTCGGAGCCCACTCTCAGGTCCGTGCGTTTCGGGGACAACTCAGTGTGGTCGACCACTCGGAGATCGTCGGCGGACAGTAGCGGTCAGCCGACCCCCGACACGAGGAGCGCCGTATAGAGCGCTCGGCACACGCCCTGGGGCCCTCCGGTATTCTCGTACCACTCCTCGAGCGTGTGGGCTCCGCCGGAGCGTCCGCCTCCGCCCAAGGTGATGGCGGGAATCCCGAGAGACATCGGCAGGTTGGCGTCCGTCGACGAGGCCATCAGCTTCGGCTCCACGTCGAGGGCCCGCGTCGCCGCGATCGCCGCCTCCACGAGGGGAGACTCCGTGGCCGTCGCGCCGGCAGGTCGAAGGCCGATCATGGTGATCTGCACGTCGAGGTGGTGTGAATCGTCTGTGGATCCCGCGTTCTCCTCGCCCACGGATCGGTCCACGGCTGCTCGAATTCTCTCCTCGGCCACCTCGAGGTGCTGGTCCGACTCACTGCGCACGTCCAGCTCCGCCCACGCCTCGACGGGGATCGTATTCACGCTGGTCCCGCCGCCGAATCGCGAGACGGTGAGGCTCAGGGTGGGCTGGGTCGGTGGCGGCCAGGCCGCTAGAGCTCCGATGGCCCGTCCAAGGGCGTGAATCGGGTTCGGGGTGCCCCAGTCGGTCCAGGAGTGCCCGCCTCGGCCTCGAAGCGCGATGCGGAAGCGCCGAGCCCCGAGTCCCCGGTGTACGATGGTCCGGGTACCCGCTCCATCGAGCGAGATGAAGGCGCTGGCGTCGTGGGCCGGCCCCCCCTCGCGGAAGATGTGCCGCACACCCCTCAGGTCGCCGTTCCCCTCCTCGCCCACCGTTCCCACGAAGAGTAGGGGCCGACGAGTCGAGATTTCGGTCTGGCAGAGGGCCCTCGCCACGGCGAGGAGGGCCGCCAGGCCCCGCCCGTCGTCGGAGATGCCCGGAGCGCGGAGTACACCGTCCTCCTCACGCACCGTGAGATCGGTTCCCGCCGGAAACACGGTGTCCAGGTGGGCCGCCAGCACGACCGGATTCCCAGTCTCCAGTCCCGGCCGAACCCCAATCACGTTGCCGACCTGGTCCACGCTGACGGTCGGCAGCCCTGCCTCTTCGAGGAGCTCCGCCATGCGCAGCCCGCGTGCCTCCTCTCCGAACGTGGGGGATGGGATCTCCGTGAGTGCCGCCTGGTCTCGGAGCGTACGGTCGTCCGTCGCCAGGATGTGATCGCGGGCGGCTCGAATACCCGGATCGTCTTGAAGCACGATCACATCGGGCTGGGTGGAGTGGGACATGATGCCAAGCTCTGCGGCGGTCGGGAGCGCGTCAAACGGTGACGGCCCGCTCGCACCGGGCTCCGAAGGCCGTGGGCTACCTGTAGGATTCCTACGCCGCCGGCTATCTTGGGTGGATGCCCCTGATTCGCCCCGGGGGGGTCAGGACGGGCAATTCAACCAACGTGGCCATGGACGAGCAGGACCTCATTCACGACTGGAACTCGGCCGACCCCGATGCGTTCGACTGGAGTTCCGTGTCCCACATCGAACTGGATGACGAGACCCTGCGGGACGGTCTCCAGAATCCCTCCGTCGTAGATCCACCCATCGAAGCCAAGATCCGGCTCCTCCACCTGATGGACGAGCTGGGGATCCACACGGCGGATATCGGCCTTCCTGGCGCCGGGCCGCGAGCCGTCGAGGCCGTCCAAGCCCTCGCCGCGGAGATCGTAGAGGCGGGCCTGTCGATCGAGGCCAATTGCGCGGCGAGAACCGTCGTGGCCGACATACGACCCATCGCCGAGATCTCTCAAGCCTGCGGCCTCTCGATCGAGGTCTGCACCTTCATCGGGAGTTCACCGATAAGACAGTACGCCGAGGACTGGACCCTCGAGAAGATGCTCAGCGTTTCCGAGGAGGCGGTGACGTTCGCCGTTTCGGAGGGCCTGCCGGTGATGTTCGTGACAGAGGACACCGTGCGGGCGAGGCCCGACACGCTCAGGGCGCTCTATTCCCACGCGATCGAGTGGGGCGCCCGCCGAATCTGCCTGGCGGACACGGTTGGGCACGCGACCCCTACAGGCGTGCGGGCCCTGGTTCGCTTCGTGATCGAAGAGATCGTCGACCCGTCCGGTGAGGATGTCGGGGTGGATTGGCATGGACACCGTGACCGCGGATTGGGCCTGGCGAATGCCCTCGCCGCGATCGAGGCCGGCGCCACCCGGATTCACGGTACCGCCCTCGGAATCGGAGAGCGTGTCGGCAACGTGGAGATGGACCTACTGCTGGTGAACCTGAAGCTGCTCGGCCTTCACGACGCCGATCTCACACGCTTGCCCGAATACTGCAGCACCGCCGCGGATGCCTGCCAGGTGCCCCTTACGAGCAGCTATCCGGTCGTAGGCCGCGATGCGTTCCGCACAGGTACTGGAGTACACGCAGCCGCTATCGTGAAGGCTGCAGCCAAAGGGGACGCGTGGCTCGCCGACCGCATCTACTCGGGCGTGCCGGCTTCGATGGTGGGTAGGGCTCAGGAGATCGAGATCGGCCCCATGTCAGGGCTCTCGAATGTGAAGGCCTGGTTGGCCGCCCACGGGTATGACCAGGACGACGAGGGCGCGTGCCGCACGTTGTTCGAGGCCGCGAAGGCCACGGACCATACACTGAGCGAAGGCGAGGTCCTGGCGCTTCTGAAGGGAAGCTGAGAGGCAATCCTTGTCCGACGTGGCACAGTCCCAGCGGATTCTGGTGGTCGAGGACGAGCCGGACATCGCGGCGCTCGTGGCGTACCAGCTCACCCGGGCCGGATACCATGTCGAGACGACCCTTGAGGGCTCCGCGGCGCTTCGGGCGGTCGAGAAGGAAGTCCCCGACCTCGTCGTTTTGGACCGGATGCTCCCGGGAATCTCGGGAGATGAAGTCTTGAGTCAGCTTCGAAGCAACAAGGCCACGCGGTCGGTTCCCGTGCTTCTGCTCACGGCCCGCCGCGAGGAAGAGGACCGCATCGCCGGGCTCGAGCTCGGAGCCGACGACTACCTCACCAAGCCGTTCAGCCCGAGAGAGTTGGTCCTGAGGGTTCAGGCGATCCTCCGTCGATCGGCTGGCACCGTGGAGGGACGGCGAACCATCTCCGCCGGTCCTCTGATCATCGACCTGACGGCCCACACGGTCACCCTGGAGGGTGAGGAACTCACCCTCACCCGCACGGAATTCCGACTCCTGCAGGCCCTGGTGGATCGCCCTGGCCAGACACAGAGCCGGCAGCAGCTCCTCGAGCGGGCGTGGGACGTGGAGTCGTCCGTCTCGGAGCGGCTTCAAACGCGTACCGTGGACATGTACGTCAAACGTCTGAGAGGGAAGCTGGGGACTATGGGCGACTGGATCGAGACGGCGCGGGGCTTCGGGTATCGCTTGCGGCCCCCCGAGGTTGACGAGTGAGCGCGAAGGGAGCCCGGTTCAAGACCCACCAGCCGATCTTCTTCGGCTTCCTCGCAGTCGTCGTCCTCGTCGTCGCGCTCGCGGTCGTGTTGTTGGCCAGGGGCCTGCGTAGCGAGCTGAATTCCCAGTATGAGGCGGCCCTAGCTCGCGAGCTGAATCTCGCCGCGTCGATTCTCGCGGATGACGTCGGGGACTCCCCGGACGCCCTTGCCGGCCGCATCGCCGAGCTCATTCAGTATCGGGTGACGCTGATCGCCCTTGCCGGTGAGGTACTGGGGGATTCGGAGGTCCTGGAGCAAGACCTGGCTGGCGTCGAGACCCACGCCGACCGACCCGAAGTGCTGGACGCCCTGTCGGGCGTCACGGGCTTCGCCGAGCGCCGGAGCGCCACCGTTGGGCGGCGTTTTCTCTACGGTGCGCAGACCGCTGTTCTCGGGGACCGGGACGTCGTTCTCCGGATCGCCGCTCCATTGGACGACATCGATCAGGCCGTACGGCGGGGCCAGCGCACGGTAGCGGTCGCAGGGATCTTCGGAATGCTGCTGACGTTAGTGGTGGCCTACCTCGTTAGTCGGATGCTGGCCCGCCCCTTGGTGGTGTTGGCCGAACGAGCCGGTGCGTTGGCCGCGGGGGACTTCGAACAGCGCGCACCGGTGGACGCCCCCGTGGCCGAGCTCCGTGAGCTGTACGCCGCGTTCAACCGGCTGTCCGACGAACTCCAGAGCCGACTCTCGGAGTTGGGCCACGAGCGCGACGAAATGGAGGCGCTCATCGACTGCATGGCCGAAGGGGTCGTGGCGTTGACCGAGGACGCGCGCGTGATCTGGATCAACCGGGCCGCCCGGGCGTTGCTGCGGATTGCCGGGCCTCCGCCTCTCGCCCCCATTGGCACTCTGATCAGCCACCCGCCGCTCCTCGAAATCTTCGAGAGTTCTGTCGCTGAGGGGTTTAAGGCCAAGGAAGTACCCCTGCGCGATCGGACCCTGATGGTCTCGACCCGGCCGCTCGATCAAGGTGGATCCGTGGTCACCTTCCTGGACGTCACGGAGAGTCGGAAGCTAGAGACGATTCGGCAGGACTTCGTGGCGAACGCCTCGCACGAACTCAAGACACCGCTGACCACCATGCGGGGCTTCGCCGAGACGCTCATCGAAGACGATCCTCCGGAGCCTCTCCGACAGGACTTTCTTCGCATGATTCACTCGAGCTCGCTCCGGCTTCAGCGCGTCGTGGATGACCTGTTGGATCTATCGCGACTGGACTCGGGGGCTTGGCAGGCGCACCTCGAGGAGATCGACGTGGGCTCGGTGGCCGATTCGGTGTGGGCGACCCTCGATCACAAGGCGCGGGAGAAAGACGTTCGGTATATGGTGGAGGGCCACGGCTCCGTTCGGGCCGACCCTTCGGGTCTCACTCAGATTCTCACGAACCTCTTCCACAATGCCCTCAGGTACGTCGATCAGGGTGGGACCGTCTGGGTACGCATCGTCCCCGACGGGGAGACCGTGGCAGTGGAGGTCGCGGACGATGGGGCCGGTATTCCCGCCGCCGATCTTCCCCGGATCTTCGAGCGCTTCTATAGGGTCGATGCGGCCCGATCCCGCGCCGAAGGCGGCACGGGTCTTGGACTCGCCATCGTGAGGCACCTCGTCTCCGCGATGGACGGTACCGTTGAGGCCGAGAGCGAACTCGGCTCGGGAACCACCGTCAGAATCAGGCTGCCGTCCGCCCGCTGACCCATCCGTTGCGGAAGGCGGGGTCCGATCCCTAACATCGACAATAACATATGTTATTGCCCTAACATCCGATCCCCATGTCTGACCAAGAACCCGACAGGACCGCTTCGGCGCTGGGCGGCGACCCGTCTGAGCAGGAACAGATCGGCACGGCGGAGCCGCCGGCGTTGGAGGACGTCGTGGAGCAGTTGCTGGACGAGGTGGGCATCCGAACCCAACCTCTGCCACTGCTCAACCTCGAGGGTCTCAGGGGCAAGGTGGCACTGGTCAGCGGAGGGTCGGCCGGAATCGGTCGGGCCATCGTCATGGATTTGGCCCGGGCCGGCACCCATGTGGCGTTCTGCTTTCTGGACACAGGCGAGGAGTCCAGGGACGAGGCCCGGGAGACCACAACCGCTCTGCAGGAGATTGGGGTGCGGGTCCACTGTCAGTCGGCCGATGTAAGAGATCCGGACCAAGTCAGCGACTTCGTGGCGACGTCCGTCGAGCATCTCGGCGGGGTCCACGTCCTGGTGAACAACGCGGGAGTCGGCCGTGACCGGGCCCTCTGGCGCATGGACGACGACGAGTGGTCCACCGTCCTGGACACCAACCTCACCGGGGTCTTCCAAATGACCCGGGCGGTGGCGCCCTATCTGCGGGCTCAGGAGTGGGGCAAGATCGTCAACATCACTTCGGTGCATGGGCTTCAGAGTGAATTCGGGATCGCCAACTACGCGGCGTCCAAGGCCGGCATCATGGGCTTCACCCGAAGCGCGGCCGTCGAGCTCGGTCCGAAGAACATCAACGTGAACGCGGTCGCTCCGGGATATATCCGCACGACCCGACTCACGGCCGGTGTGCCCGCCGAGATCCTCGATCGGGCACGAGAGCGGAGCGTGCTGGGCAGGCTGGGCGATCCCCAGGACGTATCAAGCGTGGTTCTCTTCCTGTGTTCAGAAGCCGCCAGACACATCACGGGGGCCGTGATCCCCATAGACGGCGGGTATCTGCTCTAGTGCCTCGGTTTTGGGTGGGCACCAGCGGCTTCTCCTACAAGGAGTGGAAGGGGAGCTTCTACCCGGAGGATCTGAAGAACGACCAGATGCTCTCGTACTACGGCGAACGACTCAACGCCGTGGAGAACAACAACACGTTTTATCGCATGCCCTCCCCAAAGGTGCTCACCGACTGGTGTGGAAAGGTGCCCGACGATTTCGCGTTCGTACTCAAGGCTTCCCGCAAGATCACTCACTTCAAGAGGCTCAAACCCGAGGCCGCGGACGAACTCGCCTACCTCCTCGACGTCTCGGATGAGCTCGGGGGTCGACGAGGGCCGATCCTCTTCCAACTCCCCCCCAATCTGAAAGTCGACGTGGAGCGCCTACGAGGGTTCGTGTCGCTCTTTCCGGAGGGGTTTCGTGCGGCGTTCGAGTTCCGGAACCCGACCTGGTTCGACGAAGAGGTCTACGAGGTGCTGCGGGGGGTGAACGCTGCTCTGGTAGCGGCCGACACCGGTGGCGAAAACGACCCGCCGGTGGTCGCAACCGCCTCGTACGGATATGCTCGACTTCGCAAAGAGGCGTACGAGCCGGGTGAGTTGACGCGCTGGGCCGAAGTCTTCAAGGACCAGGGCTGGGACGATGCCTTCGTGTTCTTTAAGCACGAGGATGAAGGTGTGGGACCCGCCCTGGCCGATCTGTTCAAAAAGGAACTGTAATCAGGGGCGTAAACCGAATGTCTGAAGACACCCAAGATCTCGCCGCGATGGTCGAAGGAGGTGAGGGCATCTCCACCATCCGTGGCAGCGGTACCTTCCGTGGCTGGAACAACATCCGATACAAGGCGGGCCTCTCCGCCAAGAACGTGGGGTCCAGCAAGCTCTCCATGAACGTGGCGACGATTCCGCCGGGCGGAGTCGCGTATGCTCACATCCATGTCGGCTTCGAGCTCATGCTGTACATCCTCGAGGGGAACGTGCGCCACGAGTACGGGCCGGGCCTGAAGCACGTGTTGGAGAACAAGGCGGGCGACTTCATCTTCATCGAGCCCGACGTTCCACACGAGGTGTTCAACATGAGCGATACGGAGCCGGTCGTGGCCGTTGTGGCACGCTCGGACGCCAGCGAGTGGGAGAACATCGTCGACTACGACCGAAACTCAGAGGCTTGAGTTACCATCACGCATCCGAAATCTGAATCAAGAGTAGGGAGAGCCGCATGATCGACCGTCGTCGCTTCTTCGCCTTCGCCACGCTGACGGTCTTGTGGTTGGGCACGACCGGACTCGTCGCCGTTCAGCCGCTCTCCACATCGGCACCTGCAGCGCTACAGACCGACACGATACGGCCGGTTCGTGCGCCCCATGGCTTGGTGGTCTCCGGGAGCGTGCATGCCAGCAAGGCGGGTGCCGATGTCCTGGCCGCGGGCGGGAACGCCGTGGACGCGGCCATCGCTACGGGCTTCGCGTTGGCGGTGACCCATCCGTCCGCCGGCAACATCGGCGGTGGCGGCTTCATGGTCATTCGTTTTCCCGACGGGGGCGCGACGGCGATCGACTTCCGTGAGAAGGCTCCGCTGGCTGCACACCCCGACATGTGGCTCGACCAATCAGGGGAGTACTCACGCACGAAGCACCACAACGGCCACATGGCCGTAGGGGTGCCGGGAACCGTGGCCGGGTTCTGGAAGGCGCATCGCCTCTACGGAAGCGAGGAGTGGCGTCGTCTGGTGAACCCGGCGACTGCTCTGGCTCGGGACGGCTTCGAAATCACGGACCGACTCGCGCGAGGCCTTCAGCGCCTCGTCGAGGGGCGGGGCGCTGCGTACGAGGGCACCGTCGCCTCGTTCTCGATGGACGGTCGTCCGCTGGATGCCGGCTATCGGCTCGTGCAGACGGACCTGGCCCGGACCATGGACCGCATCGCCGCCGACGGCCGCGACGGCTTCTACAAGGGTGAGACGGCCCGCCTGCTCGTGGCGGAGATGGAGAGAGGCGGGGGGATCATCACGCTGGAAGATCTCTCGCGGTACCAGGCCAAGGAGCGCACGCCCATCAAAGGCACGTATCGGGGCTACGACGTCATCTCCATGCCTCCGCCCTCCAGCGGCGGGATCGCGATGGTGGAGATGCTGAACATCCTCGAGGGCTACGACCTCGCCTCCATGGGCCACAATTCGGCCGACTACATCCACTACGTGGTTGAGGCCATGCGGAGGGCCTACCGTGACCGTGCCCGGTTCGTGGCCGATGTCGACTTCGTCGACGTGCCCCTTCATCGGCTGACGGACAAGGACTACGCCGCGCGGCAACGATCCGATATCGATCCGGTCAGAGCGGGTGTTTCCGTGCCGACCGATGCCACCGAGCCGTACGAGAGTCCGGAGACGACGCACTACTCCGTCGTAGACAGTGACGGCATGGCGGTTTCCGTCACCTACACCCTCGAGTCGGGCTACGGCTCAGCCATCACCGTTCCGGGCGGTGGCTTCCTTCTCAACAACGAGATGGGTGACTTCAACGCCGGACCGGGGCTCACCAACGACAGTGGGTTGATCGGTACCGAGCCGAACTTGGCTCGCCCCGAACAGCGCATGCTGTCGAGCATGACTCCCAGCATCCTGGCCAAATCGGGAGAGCTGGTCGCCGTGGTTGGGAGCCCCGGTGGTCGGACGATCATCAATACGGTTATGCAGGTGATCTTGAACGTCGTGGAGTTCGACATGAACATCCAGGAGGCGGTCAACGCCAAACGCCTGCACCACCAGTGGCTTCCCGACAACGTCCGGATCGAGCAAGATGGAGTCTCCGCGGAGACGTTGGCAGATCTGGAACGGCGCGGCTACACGGTGTCCCTCAGGGGAGGGCAGGGGCTGGCCCACTCGATCATGATCGATCCGGAGAACGGTGACCGTCTGGGCGCCGCCGACCCGAGGAACGTCGACGCGGTGGCGGTGGGGAACTAGCTGCCCTTGCACACGGGTGTGAGCCACCCGTGCCGGTCTTCCTCTTCGCCTTTGGCGACTGCCAGGAAGCGGTTCTGGACGGCCTTCGTGACAGGACCGGCTTTCCCTTCGCCCACGTCGATGCGGTCCACGCTACGAATGGGAGTCACCTCGGTCGCCGTGCCCGTGAAGAACACCTCGTCCGCCGTGTAGAGGTCTTCACGGGGCACGGGGCGTTCCTGCACCTCGAAGCCCAGGTCTCCGGCCATGGTGATGACGGCGTCGCGCGTCACTCCACGCAGCAGAGAGCCATCGAGTTCGGGCGTCACCAAGGTTCCGCCCCTCACGAGGAATACGTTCTGCCCGCCACCCTCGCTCAAACGACCCTCGGTCGACAACACGAGCCCCTCGGCGTATCCGTTTGCCACGGCCTCCATCTTGATCAACTGGGCGTTGTTGTAGTGCCCGGCCGCCTTCGCTTGAACCGGGAATGTGTTCGGCGCCGGCCGGTTCCACGACGACACGCAGACGTCGACGCCCTTCTCTAGCGCGTCTTCCCCCAAGTAGGCCCCCCAGGGCCACGTGGCGATGTAGGTCTCGATCGGGCTGTCCGAGGGGTTCAGTCCGGTAGAGCCGTATCCGCGCAGCACCATCGGGCGGATGTAGCAGTCCTTCAGGCCGTTACGCTCGATCGTGGTCAGACAGGCATCGATGATCTCTTGCCGCGAATACGCTGGCTCCATCCTGTAGATCTTGCAGGAGTGGAAGAGTCTCTCGATGTGCGCACCCAGCCGGAAGACACACGGTCCGTTGGGGGTGTCGTAGCAGCGAATGCCCTCGAACATGGAGGTCCCGAACTGGACCGCCGTGCTCAGGAGATGGACCGTCGCATCTTCCCATCGTATGACCTCACCGTCCCGCCATATGTATTCAGCTTCCACGAACGTCCCCGACATGATTGTCTCCGGTTGATACAGATGATTGCGCCGCTGATACCACCCCCGACTCGCGTTGTGCCCTCGGTCGCTAGAGGAGCGACTTGATGGCTCCTCCGTCGACTGGAATCGAGGTTCCCGTGATGTAGCTGGCTCGCTCCGACGCGAGGAACGTCACCAACGCCGCGAATTCGGCCGGCGTCCCGATCCGCCCCATGGGAATCTGGTTTTCCCAAAGCGCGTAAGCCTCTTCGAGCATGAGTCCCGAACGGTCGGCGGCATCGGCCGCAAGCTGCTCCAATCGTTCGGTCTTCGTATACCCCGGCATGACGTTGTTCACCGTGATGCCGAAGTGGGCCTCTTCGTTGGCGAGGGTTTTGGCGAAGCCGGTGACGGCAGCGCGGACCGCGTTCGACAGGATGAGTCCGTCGACCGGCTGCTTCACGGCCACCGACGTGATGTTGATGATCCGCCCCCAACCCGCATCGCGCATGCCGGGAAGAACCTCTCGAGTGAGGTTCAGCACGCTGTAGAGGTTCTGGCGTATCGCCTCGCTCCACGTGTCTCGAGAGTGGCTCTCGAAGGGGCCGGGAGGGGGCCCACCCGTGTTGGTCACCAGGATGTCGATGCGGCCGAACTCGGCCTTGGCGGCCGCCACGACACGGTCGACGTCCGCCGGCTCACTCAGGTCCGCGGGAACCGCCACGACCTCCGCGCCCGTCTCGTTGAAGATTGCCAACCGAGCCCTCTCCAGAGGCCGGACCTTGCGCGCGCAAATCACGAGCTTGGCGCCTTCCCTTGCGAGTTCGTTGGCCACGGCGCGGCCGAGGCCCTTACTCGATGCGGCAACGAGGGCGGTCTTCCCCTTCAGTCCCAGATCCATCCCAGCTACCTCCGCAGGTAGTCGTCGGTCCCCGTGAGCCAGTCCTCACGCGGCGGAACGAAGATGTCCAGGTCCAGGGTGTCCTCGAGCGCCTCCGCCTTGTGCGGTACGTGGGGCGGAATGTGAAGTACCTCTCCGGCGCGCACGTCGATCACCTCCGACTGGTCCTCGCCGATCCAGAAACGCAACGTCCCCGACACGATGTACGTGAACTGTTCGTTGTGGTGGGAGTGCTGTGGGACGACGGCCCCTTTCGCAAGGTGGACGTGGGCCAACATGCCCTTTTCTCCCGTGATCAGCTGTCGCTGTAGGAGGGGATTCAGCTCCTCCTTGGGAATGCTGTCCCAGGGGATATGTCGAACGGAGGCATCGCTCATCGGTCTAGGCTCGATCAGAGGTGTGGTGTGACTGTTTGACGCTGCAAGAGACCACGTGGATGGCGGGCGAGCAAGATGCGCCGCAGGGATGCTGGAACGGCCCGTCGGCGCGGTGGGTTGAGTAGGGTGAGAGCATTCCTGGAAGCAAGGACGACCCATGAACACAACTCGCACCTACCCGGTCTACATCCTCGTCCTGGGTCTGTTCGTGGCATGCTCGTCACCACCCCCTGAGGTGTCGGGTCAGCAGCGTCCCGCGGTAGCCGGTCAGGACGAGTGGTCGACCGATTTCAGCAAGGCCATCGTGCCGCTGGAGGAGATCACTTCGGGGGGACCACCGAAGGATGGCATCCGCTCCATCGATCGACCCGATTTCGTGACCATCGACGAGGCGGACGATTGGTTGGGCGACCGTGAGCCGGTGGCCGTGGTCAAGCGAAACGGCGTTACCAAGGCCTATCCGCTGTCCATCCTCATTTGGCACGAAATCGTGAACGACGAGATTGGCGGTGACCCGGTGACCGTCACCTACTGTCCGCTCTGCAACACGACCATCGCCGTCGACCGCAACTTCGACGGCCGCGTTCTCGAGTTCGGTACCACGGGACGATTGAGACACTCGGACCTGGTGATGTACGACCGGCAGTCCGAGACATGGTGGCAGCAAGCCACGGGCGAGGGGCTGGTGGGTGAGTACGCTGGAGAGCGGCTGACCTTAGTGCCGGCCACGGTCATGAGTTGGCGGGATGTGAAGGAACAGTTGGGAGAAGCCCTGGTCCTGTCACGAGACACCGGCTTCCCGGCCGACTTTCGAGAGCGGTACGGGAACAACCCGTATCAGGGGTACGATCGGGGGAACGGACCCTGGGACCGCTTCTTCCGATACGGGCGCAAAGACGACCGGCTCCCGCCCATGGAGCGTGTCGTGGCCCTCGAGAGTGACGGGGAGTACCTGGCCGTGCCCTTCTCGGTGTTGGCAGAGGAACGAGTGGCCCGGGTCAGGGTCGGCGCTTTGGACGTCGTGGTCTTCTGGGCCTCCGGTACGGCCAGCGCCGTCGACGATGCGGCGATCTCGAAAGGCCGGGACGTGGGGTCGTCTACGGCGTTCTCCCCTGATGTGGGCGGTCGGACACTCACTTTCGAGTCGGCAGGGGACGGCCGCTTTCGCGATCGGGAGACCGGCACTCAGTGGAATCTCTCGGGCCGGGCCGTATCAGGTGAGTTGGCCGGACGGCAGCTCACAGAGGTCGTCCACGGCAACCACTTCTGGTTCGCATGGGGCGTGTTCAGGCCCGACACGGGTGTCTGGCGGGGCAGCTAGGAGGGCATTTGCCCGCCAGGCGCTTGCCAGCCTCACTAGATTTTCGGGTTAGTCGAACCCCCGCCGTCCAGGAGTGATGTGTGTCCGACAAGCCGAACAAGACCGATGCCGAATGGCGTGAGTCTCTGACTCCCGAGCAGTACGAGGTCCTCAGGAGGAAGGGGACCGAGCGGGCCTTTACGGGAGAGCACTGGGACACCACCGCCCCGGGGACTTATGTGTGCGCCGGCTGCGGCACGCGCTTGTTCGACTCCGAGACCAAGTTCGACGCGGGGTGCGGTTGGCCCAGCTTCTACGAGGCGGCGGACTCGGACAACGTCCGCACCGAGGAGGACAACACCTTGGGCATGCGGCGCACCGAGGTGTTGTGCGCGGCGTGTGACGGACATCTCGGACACATCTTCCCCGACGGCCCCCAGCCCACGGGCCTCCGCTACTGCATCAACTCCGCCGCGCTGACCCTGGAGTCGGAGGCGCCCGACGAGGAGCCCGACGAGGAGCCCGACGAGGAGCCCGACGAGGAGCCCGACGAGGAGCCCGACGAGGCGCCCGACGAGGCGCCCGACACCGGCGAGTAGGGTGTACCCTATTCAGCGCTTTGAATAGGTTTCACCGGCTCAGCTTCTGGCTCATCCGCCGGGTGCCTGCGTACCTCGCGGTCGCACATGGGAGACCGATGGAATCACGGAAGTTGTTCGACCGTACGGCGTGCTATCCGGCGTTTGTCCGCTGTTTAGGCATGGTGCTTGCATTTCTGACCATGCAGGGCTGCGGGGGTGGTTCGGCCCCGGGTCCCGAAGCCGGGGGCATGCGGGGCTTCGTACCTGATCTGCGGGGCAGACGGGTCATGGTCTACCCGGTGCAACTAAGGCAGGGAGTGCCGGGAGAGGTCGACCCGGAGATCGCCTTCGCCTTCCGGGGGAGGGGCAGTGAGATCGACTGGGTCTTCCCCGAGGAACTCCGGGCCACGCTCGACCGTGCCCCCATCATCGAGAGCACGGTGGACGGCTTGCCGGTAGGCGTGTTTCTGGGGGCGGAGGTCGATCGGGTCGGCGACCCGCTCTACGGACAGATTCGCCGATTGGCCGAGTTGGTTCGGTCCGACATCGCCATCATTCCGGTGGCCATTCGGTCGGGTGCCGAGGGGGCCGCGGGAGTTTCGGTCGTAGAGATCGTCTCGGCGGTCCTGGACGTGCGGACGGGCCGGGTCATGTGGACTGGAGTCGTGGCGGGTCGACCGGGTCCGGTATCGGACTTCGGGTCGGTGGCGTCGGCTGTAGAGAGGCTGGCGGAAACGTTGTTATGGTATGTGCGATAGACGAATGAAGAACATGCTTGCGATCAGGATTTCCAGAGTCGGGCTCGCCTTGGCCTCCATCGGGCTCTTGGGCGCTGCATCTTGCGAGGCACCCGACCTCACACTGCCGTCCGAGGCCGAGGCGCGAGGCTACTATAGCGCCGCTTCGGACATCAGCGTCCGTGTGAACGGGAACGTACTCGAGATTCTGGTCAACCAACCGCTCCAGCAGGTTCGCCGTGGAGGTACTCTGTGGGCCAAGGTGGGGCCCTACATCTATCTGTTCACCGCAGAGACCGAGTCTGTGCTCAACGCGTATCCCGGTCTTGCCGGGGTGCGTGTCATCACGCGCACGAGTCGGCGCGACACTGAGGTCGCTCGGGCGTTCCTGTCTAGGGATCGACTTAATGAGCTGACCTGGAAGCGCGCCAAGAACGTCGCGGGCAAGGCGCGACTCGAAGGCACGGAGCGGCCCTCGTACCTCGAGGATCTGGTCGAGTGGGGAGAAGACCGCACGGAGTTCGCCTACAGCAGTGAGTTCGTGAAGCGCTGATCCTTCCGAAGGACGCACCATCGCATGACCCAGACCGTCACTGTCATTCCCGGAGATGGGATCGGACCCGAGGTAACCGACGCCACGCTCGAGATTCTGCGGGCGGCCGGCGCAGACCTCGAATACGACATGCAGTTGGCCGGTATCGCCGCTCTGGACGCGGTGCACACCCCGCTTCCCGACGCGACGCTCGACTCGATCCGGAGCAGTGGCTTGTCGCTCAAGGGGCCGCTCACAACCCCGTCCGGCTCCGGGTTTCGCTCGATCAATGTGGCGCTCCGTAAAGAGTTCGATCTCTATGCCAACGTGCGACCCGCCCTGACCATCGTACCGGGGGGGCGGTATGAGGACATCGATCTCGTCCTCATCCGTGAAAACACGGAGGGGCTATACGTCGGCGTCGAGCACTACATCGGTATGGAGGGTGATCCGAAGGCTGCGGCCGAGTCGGTCATGATCGTCACCCGGTTCGGCATCGAGCGCATCGTCCGGTATGCCTTCGACTACGCACAGCGGCACGGTCGCAAGAAGGTGACGCTCGCCCACAAGGCCAACATCCTGAAGTACACACAGGGACTGTTCCTGGATGTCGGGCGCGAGGTGGCCGCCGCGTATCCCGAGATCGAGTGGGAGGACCGGATTATCGACGCTACGGCCATGGCGTTGGTGTTGGATCCGTACCAGTTCGACGTGTTGGTCATGGAGAACATGTTCGGCGATATCCTGAGCGACCTGATGGCGGGGCTCGTGGGTGGGCTCGGATTCGCTCCGGCCGGCAACATCGGCGAAGACGCCGCGATGTTCGAGGCGGTGCACGGATCCGCACCGGATATCGTCGGACAGGGTGTCGCCAATCCGACGGGACTCCTCCTGTCGGCGTGTCTGCTTCTCGATCACGTCGAGCAGGCCGAAGTCGCCGACCGTATCAGGACCTCATTGGACCGCGTGGTGCGCTCCGGTGAGGCCCGCACGCGGGACATGGGTGGGGAGGCTTCTACGGCGGACTTCACCGAGGCCCTGGTGCGGTCGTTGTCGTGAGCTGGAGGGACAGCCACGGCGAGCAGATTGCCTGTCTGCGGTGCGGCGACATGAAGCCCCGGCCCGACCTCGATCGACTGCTCTGGTGCGAAGGATGCCGTGAGGCCGCTCACCGCCGGGCTACCTCTCGGAGCTGGTACGTGGGACTCGTCGTCTCCGTCGTTCTCACCCTTTGGATCTGGTTCTACGTCCAGCCCTCCAACCTTGTGATCGGCGGCTGGATCGGGACGGTCCTGGCGGCGTTCTATGTCAGTGCGCGAGTGGCGCGCGAGGTTTTCTACACCGTCGCGCGGGCCAGCGACGGGAGTCCCTCCGAAGCCGTTTCACCCGAGGAAGATCCTCACTAGTTTGAGCCTGCGGTTCGTACCGACCATATGCAATCGAGGCATACCCATGGCGGGCAAATACCAGGGGATAGACTTCTACGACGTCGACGGTCTTCTCGGCGAAGAAGAGCGCATGATCCGGGACACCGTCCGGGAGTGGGTGGAAGACCGCGTCATGCCGCTGATCGGCAAGGCGTACATCGAGCGCACGTTTCCCAAAGAGATCATTCCGGAGCTCGGCGAGATGGGCATGCTCGGCGCGAACCTTCCGGAAGAGTACGGCTGTGCCGGACTCAACAACGTGGCCTACGGTCTCATCAATCAGGAACTCGAACGGGGCGACTCGGGCATCCGCTCCTTCGCGTCGGTGCAGGGTGCGTTGGTCATGTACCCGATCTACGCGTTCGGGAGTGAGGAGCAGAAGCAGGAGTGGCTCCCCAAGCTGGCTTCGGCGGAGAAGATCGGGTGCTTCGGCCTGACCGAGCCCGACTACGGGTCGAACCCCGGCGGCATGATCACCACGGCCAAGAAGACCGACGATGGGTGGCTCCTGAACGGCACGAAGATGTGGATCACGAGTGGCTCCATGGCCGATGTGGCCATCGTCTGGGCTCAGACCGGTGAGATCGGCGACACCAAGGGGATCCGTGGGTTCGTCGTGCCCACCGATACCCCCGGGTTCTCGGCGCGAGACCAGAAGGGCAAGCTCTCGTTGCTGGCGTCGGACACCAGCGAGCTGCACCTGGAGGACGTTCACGTCCCCGACCGTGCGCTTATGCCCGAGAGCGGGGGACTCAAGAGTCCTCTCAAGTGTCTGACGCAAGCACGCTTCGGCATCGCCTTCGGGGCCGTGGGTGCCGCCATGGCCTGCTTCGACGAGGCTCGGAGCTACGCCAAGGAGCGGGTGATGTTCGGGGAGCCGATCGGGGCCAAGCAGATTCAACAGGTTCGGCTCGCCGACATGCTGACCAAGATCACACAGGGACAGCTCCTGTGCCTTCAGCTCGGGCGGCTGAAGGATGCCGGAACGGTGACGCCGCAGCAGGTGTCGCTGGCGAAACGGGCCAACTGTGACATGGCCTGCGACATCGCTCGCGAGGCCCGCCGGCTACTCGGGGCGAACGGGATCTTGGTGGAGTACCACTCCATGCGGCACATGGCCAATCTGGAGTCGGTCTACACCTACGAGGGCACCCACGACATTCACGGCCTGATCCTGGGGCAGGCGGTGACCGGCCTCTCCGCGTTCTAGGCCTCTACGTGCCGGCGTTTTCCTGACCATAAACCACACGTAAGGGAATGCCCCACTCCACGCCCGCAGCCCAGGCCACGGACGCAGGGGTGTTTGCATGGTGGCCACCGGTGGCGTGGCCGGCCTCTACGCGTATCGCACCTACGATTACGTCCAGCACGACAACGACTTCTGCGTCTCTTGTCACCTCATGGAGGTGCCGTTCGAGGAGTTCGCACGCAGCGCCCATCGTGGTCTCGGCTGCAAGGCCTGCCATCAGCCCACCATCGTGGAGCGGAGTGCCATGGGCCTCAGCCAGGTGGTGGATCGGCCCATCGAGATCGAGGTCCATGCAGACGTGCCGAACGAGCGTTGTGCCGAATGCCACATCGAGGGCGATCCCGAGACGTGGGAGTCGATCCGCAACTCCGCCGGGCATCTGACCCATTTGGACTCCGACTCACTCGACCTGCAGAGGCCCGAGGTGGTGGAGGACGACGGGAGCTAGGACCGGTCCGGAAGGAAGGCACTAGGGTCGTTCCCGCACCTTGACCACTCGGTGCAGAAAAATAGCTTTCTATGCTCCTCCGTAGCGGAGGAGGCCCGCCCCGCTAGCTCAACTGGTAGAGCAACTGACTCTTAATCAGTAGGTTCGGGGTTCGAGTCCCTGGCGGGGCACTAGTTGCAGGACAAGGAGTTACGGGAACGGCTGGCCCTTAAGGGGCTGGCCGTTTTTCGTTTTGGGGTCCACATAGGGTCCAGCGAGACACCGCTCCATGGATGAGTCCTGTGGATCGCCGGAGCCTTCAAAGAACGCCGCCCTCCGTCGCAATACTCCGATCCGCTGCCCGACGAAATCGACCTCTGTACTCGATACTCGAATCGGTAGGTTGCGCGGATCGCACCGGAGGATGTGCGGGCGTATGCACCGGCAGGATGGTGTCCCTCCAGGCTGACCGTCGTGTCTTGATGCGCCTGGCGAGTCGGGTGTTGACCACGCCGCGTGGAGGTACACAATAGAAGAACGAGCCCCGCCCGGGCACCACGGCGCAGGCGGTACTCGGCAAAATCATTGCGGGTAAGCCTGTGTCAGCTACAGAGCAACGTCCGGCGATTCCAGCCAACATCGACGCGGCGCTCCGGAAGGCACTGGAGAAGCTACCCGCGGGTGGGGGCGGATCACATCACCGGGGGAAGGACGGCGATTTGGAAGGCGCGCAAGGTGAAGTTTTGTGGGAGACGATTGTTAGTGCACCGGTGTCTGCTCACCCGGTAAGTTACGCAATGGACGGCCGCCAGTACATTGCAGTGCCTGTTGGTGGCGCGACCGCTGAGCCGGAGCGACGCGTGCTTTCCATTCACCCGGAGATTCAACCGACACGCGGTATCAACGCGATTTTTGTATTTGCTCTTACACCCAACCCGAGTCAAAAGCATGCAGAGTCTGAAAGATAAAGTTGTTCTATTGACCGGCGCATCGCAGGGGATTGGTGCCGCAACCGCGAAGCGCATCGGAAGTTCCGGTGCTGAGCTGATCGCACATCACCGGGGGAAGGACGGCGATTTGGAAGGCGCGCAAGCTGCGCTCGCGAAAATTTCCACTGAACACAAGTTTTTCGTTGGCGGAGACTTTGACGACAACGCGGCCGTCGAGCGTATTTGGGAGGAGGCGGTCGGTTGGCGCGGTCGAGTTGATGTGCTCGTGCTCAATGCTGCGATGATCGATCCATCCGGCGGAATCGACGACACCGAGGAAAACTGGAATGCTGCGTGGGCCAGCCATCTCCAGGTAAATGTTCAGGCGCAGGCACGCCTGATGCGAGCGGCAGTTCGACATTTTCGAGAACGTGGCGGTGGCGTCATCATCCTGATGTCGAGCTGGGTTGCGCAACGTGGCGTTACGAACTCGGACATGATCGCGTATGCAGCTTCAAAAGGAGCGATTAAAGCAGTAGCCCAGTCAATCGCACGTGGTTACTCGAAAGACAATATTTATACGTACATCATTGCACCCGGAATCGTACGGACCAAGATGTCGCTGGACTTCGCGGAGCTGCAGGGCGGCGAAGATATTGTGACCAGTACTTTGGCAATGGGTGAGTGGGTGCCGCCCGAAGAAATCGCCGATCTGATTGCATTTCTTGCCACCGGTACCGTCCGCCATTTATCCGGGGCCACGTTGGATGTAAACGGCGCGACCTATGTCCGCTAGAGGAGGCCGATCATAAGTTCCCAATCAACTGAATCTCTAATCGCCCGGCAAGAAATAACCGATGTGCTCATCCAATATTGCTATGCGCTTGACCGAATGGATCTGCCGTTGCTGTCGGCGCTTTTCACAAGTGATTGTACAGTCGACTACGGCCCGGACGAACGACTTCAGAGTAACAGCGCTGCGGCGCTCGAAAAGTCCCTTGAACGGATGTGGCGATGGTCGAGAACTTCACACCATCTTTCCAACGTTCAAATCAAATTCGACAATGACGGTGCCCTGGCAAATAGCTATGTTCATGCCTGGCACGAACGTTCTGATGGATCGACTGCAACGATCCTTGGCCAGTATCAGGACAGATTAGTGCGCGTCGATTCGAATTGGCGTATTGCTGAGCGGCGTATGGTAATGAATGGCTGCGACGCAGGTTTTAAAGTGAATATAAACCGCTGCAAGAGAAATCCTCCACCGGTCGACTGGGTGGCGCCGGATCTCGACGAGCGCAACTAGTACATGCCAGTATTGCGTGAGTACAGGAAGCAATGGGTCAACCGCGATCACGCATCTTAGCCGTGCATCAGTAGAGCCGAGGCGCCGTACTGATTTCGAAGATCGGTTTGCTCTACGCCGAGACCACCGAACGCAGTGAGGTGAATCGCAATCCGTTAGGCGGCTCTACCAGATCTGCTCAGTCGCTTTCGATCCCGAAGACTGCCAACATTCCGGTGTGCTGCCCTACCTCGATGATCCGTCCGTCCGGGTCGCGAACGTAGCACCGCTTCTCGTAGCCGTGATTGTCGAGGGGTGGAGTGATGAACTCGGCGCCCCTCGCAGTCCACTCCCGATACGTTTCCTCAATGTCCGCAACGCGGATGTTGAGGAACGCGTCGAATCGACTCAAGTCGCTAGGTACGGCGAGGACGACATCCGGCTTGTCGGGAGTTCCGGAACCCCCCTCGGTCACGATGATCCAGGTGTTGGCGAGCCGCACGAAGGTGGGGGAGCCTCGGCCCTCATGGACGATCTCACCGCCGAGTACCTGAGAATAGAAGCCGCTCGTGGTTGCGACGTCCTCGGCAACGACAAGATGTGTGACGAGGATTCCAGTATCGGGCACTGGATATCGACTTTCTGCCATGGCACTATCTCCCGAGAGGAGCCAGAAACCTAAACTAGCCGAGACGCGAACTCACGCGAGCCGCCTGAGATCAAGTTTGAAGTGCAACACGCAAGGGGCTCATAGTTTTGTTTCATAACACTCCTTTGGGGTGAGGAACCCGAGTCGTTTGCGGGGTCGGGAGTTGAGTTTGCGAGCGATGCGATTGCAGTGGCGCTGAGTGAGGTGAGCCATGCTCTGGCGCTTCGGTAGATACTGACGGATGAGCCCGTTGGTGTTCTCGCTGGTTCCGCGTTCCCAGGAGTGATAGGGCGTAGCGAAGTAGAAGCGAAAGACGGTGGCGGCCTCGATGGTTTTGTAGCCGTGGAACTCGGTACCGTTGTCGACCGTGATGGTACGGACAGTGCGGTGAGCGTTCTTGATGAGAGCGACGGATCAGGGAGACAACGCACGTCGGGCAGGAGAGTTCGAGGGCGGGCACCGTGCTGGGCGAAGACCGAGGCTATTCCGGTGGACGCGGCCCGACCATCTTCCCTGTCCACGCGCGCCGCTTGTGGCGGTCCTTGGACCGCCTATCTTGCCTAGGTTCGGTTCCGGGAACGGATGGCGTTTCTCACGCTGGGAGACTGGAACCTTGATTTGGCGCGAATTGAGGCGGCGGAAGGTCGTCCGGGTCGCGGTCGCGTATGCGGTCGTCGCCTGGGGGCTGCTAGAGGTCATCACGACGGTCGAGGAGCCGCTCAACCTCCCGGCGTGGACGGACAGCCTGGTCATCGTGCTGCTCGGGCTCGGGTTCTTTTTGGCCGTCTTCCTCGCCTGGGCCTACGAGCTCACCCCGGAGGGGATCGCGCGCGAACGGCCCACGGTCTCGGAGGGGCCCGCGCCCGCCGCACCTCGATTCGTGAGCTACGCGGCGACCGCCCTCGTGGCCGCGCTGCTCGGCGCGGCCTCCTATTCGTTCCTCGTGCGGGACCCGGATCGAGAGTGGCTGGAGCGCGTCGCGCTGCCGGACATCGATGCGCGTCTGGCGGTGGCGGATTGGCACGGAGCGTACGCGCTCACAAGGGAGGCGGAGGCTCGGCTTCCGGAAGCGCCCGAGCTCGGGGAGCTATGGCCTCGTCTGGCGTGGCGAACGACGATCGGATCCGATCCGGCTGGAGCGATCGTCTCATACCAACCCTTCGATCGTCCGGAAGACGAGTGGGTGGTCCTGGGTAGGACACCGCTCGAGGACATCCACTTCCCCTACGGCCTATCCCGCCTCCGTCTCGAACTCGACGGCTACCGTCCGTTGAACCGCACCGTCGGGGGCGGGCACGTCAACTGGGGGACGCTGGCGACGCAATCAGCGAACCGTGGACTCGGGCTGCTGGTGGGTCCGGAGACGTTCGCGCTCGATACGGAGGAGACGCTGTCCGATGGGAAGGTCCGCGTCGCCGGCTGGCGCCTGAACCTCGAGGGCGAGTCCCTCCTTCTTCGGGACTACTTTCTCGACCGGTACGAGGTCACGAACGCGAAGTTCAAGGAATTCGTCGATGCGGGCGGCTATCAGCGGTCGTCCCTGTGGGATCCGGTCGTCGTCGATGGGGACACCGTTCCGTGGGACGAGGAGCGAACTCTGTTCACGGATCGCACCCTTCAGCCTGGCCCCAGCACGTGGGAGGCCGGGGACTATGCGGTGGGCGAGGACGACTTCCCCGTCTCCGGCGTCAGCTGGTACGAGGCGGCCGCATACGCCCGATTCGTCGGCGAGGAGCTCCCGACCGCGCATCATTGGCGGCGCGGCCTCGCCATAGCGACGCTCCCGTGGCTCCTGCCCGCCAGCAATTTCGACGGTGCCGGGGCCCGGTCCGTCCTGGATAGCCGCGCCATGAGCTACACGGGCGCCTTCGACATGGCCGGTAACGTGCGGGAATGGACGGCCACACAGCTCGGCGATCAGTATGTCGTCCTCGGCGGCAGCTGGAACGATCCGTACTACATCGTCGGAGAGGTTAGCCCCGCGGCCCCTCCGCTGGACCGGGCCCCGGGAAACGGCTTCCGGCTCGCCATGACCGACGAGGAGTCAGAGGTGGCGTCGCGCGTACGCGCTCCTGTCAGCGAGGCCCAAGACGCGTCCCCGGCGATCATGCGAGAGCCGGTGTCGGACCAGGTATACGCCGCGTGGGGAGGGCATTTCGACTACGACCGGGGGCCGCTCAACGTCGTCTCGGACGAGCCGGTGCACTCGCGGAGTTGGACCCGGGAGCGGGTCACCTTCGATCCCGGCTACGACGGCGAGCCAATGGTGCTCTACCTGTATCTGCCTACGATCGGGTCGCCTCCGTTCCGAACAGTCGTGTATTGGCCGGGCTGGGACACGTTCGTTCTCGAATCCGTGGACGAATACTTCGCAAAGAAGGCCGACTTCCTCCTCAAGAGCGGACGGGCCGTTGCCTTTCCCGTCTATCTCGGGAGCTTCGAGCGGGGCGACGGCACGGGAATGCCCGACCTCAACACGACGGCGTACCGGGACAACACGATCGCGGGCGTCAAGGATCTACGCCGCACGCTGGACTACCTCGAGACGCGTCGCGACATCGATAACCGATCCGTCGCGTACCACGGCTACAGCTGGGGAGGCTTGAATGGCCCCACGGCCCTGGCGCAGGAGCCCCGCCTCCGTTCCGCGATCATCTCCGTGGGCCCCCTCATAGACCTGGGCACGACACCCGAGATCGATCCGATCAACGCGCTTCCCAGGGTCGAGGTACCGCTCCTATTGCTGACCGGCGAGTTCGACGCCCTATCGAAACGGTCGCGACGGTATTTCGAGCTCGTCGGCACCCCAGAGCAGGACAAGAATTGGGTGGTCACGCTCGGGAGTCACTTCGTCCCGCGCGACGTGCTGATCCGCGAGACCCTGGGCTGGCTCGACCGTTACCAGGGGCGGCCCGGGGGTTAGCTCGGAGGGATCCACGCTTTCGCCTCAGCACTGATTCGAACACAACCGCATATGCTGTTAGTAGGCGGACGCAGGGGCGTCGACTCTGCAGGTCATTCAGATGGTGGCATCGTTTCGGTCTAACAAGCGATTGCTGCAGTCGCGACGAGCATCTGGCTCGCCCGCTTCGCTTGCGGTCGGCATCTTGGTCGCGCAGCAGAGCCCCTCTCTGCCAACTTAGGTGAGACACGGAACGAGTAAAGAATTAGAGTAGGGCGAAGGCAGAGAAACCGAGGATGCTGAGACACCGAGAGAGAATGGAAGAGAATGGAATCGCCCCACTAACCTGGGAGGGTAAGCGAAGCGCGGCAGCTGCTCCGGACGCGGAGGTGGTAGATAAGCCGACGCGCCGACGGTTTAGTCCGTCGTACAAGCTGCGGGTCGTCGAAGAAGCGGACCGGTGCACGGAGCCGGGAGAGGTAGGGCGACTCCTGCGACGGGAGGGCTTGTACTCGTCGCACCTGACGACATGGCGCAAGGCGGTGCGGAGTGGGTCGCTGAGAGCGCTGTCGAAGAGACGAGGTCGAAAGCCGAGCGAACGGAATCCGCTGGAGGGGAAAGTGCGCAAGCTGGAGCGCGAGAACACTCGCCTGGAGAAGGAACTCGAGAAGGCGCGCCTGATCCTCGACGTCCAGGGAAAAGTTGCAGGGCTGCTGGGATTGAGCCTCAAGGACGGGACGAACTCGTGAAGGCGGCCGAGGCGCTGGCCACGTACGTAGGGGTAAAGCCCGCGTGCGATGCGCTCAGGGTCGCCCGAGCCACGTTCTATCGTCGTCGGAGGCCATCGACCGGGCATCAGCAGCCCCGCCCGACCCCAGCCCGTGCCTTGAGCGAGAAGGAACGAGACAAGGTCTTCGACACGCTGTGTTCGGAGCGATTCGTGGACCGGTCCCCGGCCGAGGTTGTGGCGACCCTGCTCGACGAAGACGTCTACCTGTGCAGCGAACGTACGATGTATCGCGTTCTGGCCTCCCAAGTGCCAGTTCGAGAGCGCCGAGCGCAGCGGAGTCATCCCGAATACCAGAAACCCGAGTTGATGGCGACGGGCCCGGGCCAGGTCTGGTCCTGGGATATCACACGGCTGCTGGGGCCGAGGAAGTGGAGCTACTTCTACCTCTACGTTATCATGGACATCTTCAGCCGCTACATCGTGGGATGGATGGTGGCGGATCGGGAGAGCTCGGCCTTGGCCGGGCGCCTGATCCAGCAGAGTTGCCTGAAGCATGGCGTCCAGCCCCAGGTCCTGACCTTGCACTCGGATCGAGGAGCTCCGATGACGAGCCAATGCACGGCTCAGCTCCTCGCCGATCTCGGGGTGACCCGCTCGCTGAGCCGACCTCAGGTGTCGGATGACAATCCGTTCTCCGAAGCCCAGTTCAAGACCTTGAAGTACCATCCCTCGTTTCCTGGACGGTTCGAGGATCAGGGCCAGGCCAAAACCTTCTGTCGCTCGTTCTTCCGCTGGTACAACGCCGAGCACCGCCATGGTGGTATCTCGATGCTGACCCCCGAACAGGTCCACTTCGGGAATGCAGATCAGGTCATCGCCGGCAGGCAGGCCGTGCTACGCGAGGCCTGGGCCGCTCATCCCGACCGCTTCGTCTCCGGTGAGCCGAAGCCCAAACCGCTCCCGGAGGCCGTCTGGATCAATCCTCCAACCCCCTCCCTCACGACACAGGAGATTGCTCTCTAATTAATTCCCAAGAGTGTCTCACTGGCGTTGACAGGCTCCGAGCCGAGGCGCCGTACTGATTTCGAAGATCGGTTTGCTCTACGCCGAGACCACCGAACGCAGTGAGGTGAATCGCAATCCGTTAGATGTCGCCAGCGCGTCCGGTGGGCGCTGTCGAGCACGAGACACTCTCGCACCGAGCGCGGTCCACCGAGGCGTCGCGTCCCGTCCGCGGATCGCTCGGCGAACTCTCAGCCAGCCCGCGTGGCGCGCCCCTTGAATTCGATGAGAATGGCATCGAGCTCGCCCTGGCCATTGTTCGTCGGCGAGTGCATTCCGGCGTCGACGCAGTTCAACGTTCCGAGCTCGCCTTCCGGCGCATCCTCCACGGAGCCGTCGGGAAGCTCGAACGTGACCGGCTGTTCTTGGATGATGACCGCGCAATACGCGGGATGGTGGTGCATGATCGACGTTTCGCCAGCGCCGTAGCGGACCCGGACGACCCGCACTGCTTCGTTCTCGAACTCGACCGAATAGTGATCGGGGTCGGCCGTGACCGCGTGGGGCGCATCCGGCATCTCGTCGGAAGCGGCCATCCCAGCGTCTTCGAATTCGACGAGAATGAGTTCAAGCTCACCATCACCGGCGTTGGTCGGCAGGTGGACCTCGCCTTCGGTGCAATTCACCGTCCCCGCGTCGGTCGCCTGCGCCTCCGTCACCTCGCCGTCCGGGGACTCCATCGTCGCCGGCTGATCGTGAAGGAAGATCGCGCAGTTCGGCGGGTGCCGATGCATGACCGAAGACTCGCCTGGCCCGTAGGTGATGCGGATGAGGCGCGCGGCGTCGTTCTCGAACTCGACCGAGTAGTGGTTCGGATCGGCAGTCACGGCGTCCAGGTATTCGATCGGTGTATCGGTCCCGGAACAGCCGAGCACCAAGGCAAAGGCACCGGCGGATACGACTCTCATGAAGCGCATGTCTTCGGCCTCCTGGAAAGGGGCGGCAGCACTGCGACCCCAGCCTCACTCCTTGAGAAGCTGTGCCCGCCAACACTCAAGTGAGCATGTGGGCACGCCGACCCGCAAGGGGGCGGCCCGACTCGGGCTCCCGATCAGGCGTTGGCCCGGGTCGCATTGTGGAGCCTGAGTCTCCTGGCGATCTTTGATGGGCCTAGGCGGCTTCGGCGCGGCGTTCAGCGGCGGCACATTGGGTCCTCGCTTCAGCCAGCTACCGGAAGCCGAATCTCCCCACCTATTCGGCAGCAACATCTAACAAGCGATTGCTACTGTCGCGGTAGGCATCCCGCTCGCGCGCTTCGCTTGCGGTCACCATCTTAGCTGCGTAGCAGAGCCGAGGCGCCGTACTGATTTCGAAGATCGGTTTGCTCTACGCCGAGACCACCGAACGCAGTGAGGTGAATCGCAATCCGTTAGAAAGCCCAGCAGACGGGGAGGAAGAGGATGGGTGACGGGGCGGAGATCGTTGGCGCATACCTCGGGCACCTAGGCGATCACTCCCTTCAAGAGGCCTTGGCGTGCCTCGCGCCGGAGTTCGAACTGGAGTTCGCCGGAGCCGGATTCACTTTGGCGAAGGGTCAGGCGGCGACCGCGCTAGAGTGGGATGTGGGCGCGAACGGCCGATTGGAGTGGCAACTTGTCGAGGAATCGCTCCGTACGGTCACGATTC
Source organism: Longimicrobiales bacterium (assembly GCA_965249725.1). GTDB lineage: Bacteria > Gemmatimonadota > Gemmatimonadetes > Longimicrobiales > Gaopeijiaceae > CBDDCX01. The sequence continues at coordinate 2,595,028 of CBDFMQ010000002.1, read as the reverse complement.
AGGGCTCGGAGGGTAACGACTTCCTCGACCTAGTCGGAGTTGGGCGCCTCGCATTCCGCTCGGTCTTCACTTTGTCCCCCACCGGCCTCATATCCCGCCAGCTCCACGAGGTGACGTGGGGCAAGGTCTCGTTGTCGGAGGCGATGATACCGCTGACTGCGTGGGCCTCCGAGCACGAGTCCGCGGAGTTAGCTGAAATCTATCCTGGGGAACAGATGACCTACTCACGGTCGATGGCTGTCCGCTGGGTGCGACTCGCCAAGAAATGGAAGGGTGCGACCTCACCCTAGGCCAGACAGGTGCTTCTGGGCTTCTTGAGTTCAACTTTGAAGTGCAACATGCAAGGGGCTCATAGTTTTTCTTCATAACACTCCTTAGGGGTGAAGAAGCCGAGTCGTTTACGAGGTCTGTCGTTGAGTTTGTGAGCGATGCGGGAACTCTCACACCCCCCCGACGAGTTGCTCAGCGTGATGGCCAACGGAAGGACCGAGCACGACGGGACGGTGGGGAATGCGACAACGCCTGAGGACCACGTTGGGAGCCGAAGTCCTCGCCGTGGTAGTGATGACGCTGGCGTGTGGCGAGTCCCCCGTGGCCGAGGCCTTCCCGAAGCTCGAGCGCGAAGAAGACGGCACGTGTAGCATCCCGGAAGGCCAGATTGTGTCGGGCGGCGTCCCCATCGACGGGATTGCGGCCTTGTCCGACCCCGATCTGGTGAGCGGCGATCACCCCGCAGCGACCTACGTCCGTACGTGGGATCGGGTAATCGGCATCGCGATCGACGGAATCTACCTCGCGATTCCCCACAACATCTTGTGGTGGCACGAAATCGTGAACTTCAGTGATTTCTCGATTCCGATCGCGGTGACCTACTGCCCCCTCACGGGATCGAGCATGGTCTTCGACCGTACCGCAGCGGACGGAGCCGAGTTCGGGGTGTCGGGGCTGCTTCTCCAGAACAATCTGATCCTGTACGACCGCACGGAAAGGTCGGACCCCGACGGCAACCCCTACGAGCCTGATGCGGAGCGGTCGCTCTGGCCTCAGATGATGCGCGGCGCGCGGTGTGGGCCTCGCGACGGGCAGATGCTGGACATGGTGCCAGCCGTCGAGATGCGATGGGACGCCTGGCTGTCGCTCCATCCGGATACGAAGGTCATCGCGATCGACAGCGGCCTCAACCGCAACTACCAGGAATATCCGTATGGGGACTACGAGAGCCTGACCAACGCCGAGACGCTGTTCCCGCAGGGCGATCTCGATGGCCGACGCCCGCCCAAGGAGCGAGTCCTGGGGATACCATTTGCGGATGGCGGCGGCGTGGCGTTCCCCTTCAACGCACTCGACTCGGAGGGGAACCGGGACGTGGTCCACTCCCGGGCTGAAGGTCGGGAGATCGTCGTCTTCTGGGACCGCGACTCAAAAGCCGCGGTGGCCTTCGAATCCGCGCTCGCAGGCCAGGCTCTCGACTTCGAGCTCTCAGAAGGACGGTACGTCGACGTTCAGACCGGAAGCGAGTGGACGCTCGACGGACGTGCGACCTCGGGTGGGCTGGAGGGGCAGCAACTCGTCCAGGTCGCCAACTCGTACGTGGCGTTCTGGTACGCGTGGGCCACGTTCGTCCCGTCCACCGGTGTCTGGCTGGGCCGGTAGAAGCAGTCGGACGCCCGACGGCTGTGAACGAAAGAGCGTGGCCCGGGCTGTGCCCAGACCGGCCGTCAGAACGACCCGATCCCTCAATTCCCTGCGAGACTCAGGAAGAACCCCCCGGTCGCGTAGGTGCCCCCGACGACGCGGATCAACACGTGGTTCTCCCCCTCTACCAAGTGGACGGTCTCCGAGCCGATCCGATGGTCCTCGTTGGTCCGAAAGTCCCACCACGCCATCCGTTGGCGAGCTACGAAACCCAGGGTCTGGTTGTTGAGCCACATCGTCAGGTCGTCCACGTTGCTCAGGCCTAGCGGCACGTCCCGCTCACGGTCCGACGTCACGACTGCGTGGAAGTAGGCCACCCGCCGCGGTCCTTCGTGATCCGTGATCGTGCCGGTCAACACGGCGCCCCGCGGATCGGTCTCGAAGGGGCGCCAGCGGACCGTGCGATCTCCGTCTTGGAGGGTGAGACCGGCATCGAAGCGCAGCATCTCCACTTCTGGGTGGAACTTGGTCAGCGGACCGAGCACGTCCCAGCGGACTACGAGGCCCGAGGTGTCGTAGTCGTGATCGGGTATCGGTGGTCCTTGATAAGTGAACCCGTCGATCGCGTTCACTCGCAACGCATCTACCCAGACCGCGCCTCCCGGATTGCGCGGTTTGAAGCCGAACGCTCCTCGATCCGTCTCCCAGTAGGGGAACGTGATCTGAGGCGTTCGCATGTCCCCGACGTAAAGTTGTGCCTCGCCACCCACCACTTCGAGCGCGAATCGCTGCCAGCCCCCGATCTCGATGGCCGCCTCTCCGGTCAGTGGCGTTCGGAACTCCTCAAACAACGTCCGTCCGACGTTGAGATCCTGGTGGGGGTTCACCCTGATGTAGCTGCCGTTGCCCTTGATGTAGAGGCTGCCGAAGTCCTTCCGTCCGTTCATCTCGCTGTAGCGGTAGACGAAGCCCAGGTAGTTGTGTACGTCCTCAGGGAAGAAGACCTCGCCCTCCAGTCGAACCGACTCCCAACGGTCACTTCCGCGAATGAGGGCGAGCGCAACTCGATCCCGGGTCTTCAGGCTGAGTACTGTGCCGTGACCGGGGTCACCGGAGTCGATCAACTGCTCACCGGAACCGTTCGGGAAGAACCACGCACCTAGGCCGTCCTCGAAGTCCTCGCTGAAGAGCGGGCCCTGGGACTGGCTCTCGCCGGGGAAGGGGATCGACGAGAGGAGGAGTACCAGAGAGATCAGTCGGGGGGAGTGAAATCTCATTCGACACCTCACGGGCTCAGGACGACCAACGGGATCTGGGCCAGCGAGGGACCCACATGCCCGATCAGGCATCGAGCTTCTACCGGGATCGGGCTGCGAGGGTCCTGAACGCCCTTGCGACCGGCCAACGCCATGATGGGTGACCGAGCGGGCCGTCGCGGCCGCCTGATGCGGGAGCCGCGCTCCGATGCTATCTCAAACACACGCGTCATCCAGAGATCCCAAGGGAGAGTGTGAATGGGGACCGAGCCGTACCCCCTCGAGCCGTCGGCCGAAGAAATGCGGGTGATGATCGATCAGGCCGCCGAGCGCGTGATCGAACACATCGCGTCGCTGCCTGACCAGCCGGCTTCGTATACCCACGATGGCCGGACCGTGGCGAGCGCACTGGCCGAGCCGCTCCCCGCAAAGGGCGCATCGCTCGAGACCTTGCTCGACCTCGTGTTCGAAGAGGCGGTGCCGGCCTCGTTCAACACCGCGGGGCCCGGGTATCTGGCGTACATCCCGGGTGGCGGCGTGTTTCCATCCGCAATCGCCGACCTCATCGCGAACGTCGTGAACCGATACGTGGGCGTGTGGGTCGCGGCGCCGGCCTTGGTGCAGCTCGAAACCAACGTGGTCCGGTGGTTCTGTGACATCGTTGACTATCCCTCGGGCTCGGGAGGCATCCTCACGAGCGGTGGTTCGATGGCGAACTTCACGGCCGCGGTGGCCGCGCGGAGGGAGCGACTCCCGGAGGACTTTCAGGCAGGATCGATCTATACCTCGGATCAAACGCACCACTCTGTGCGCAAAGCGGCGCTCCTCGCGGGCTTCCCGGAGAGGAGCGTTCGTGAGATTCCGACCCACGAGGACTGTGAGTTGCCGCTCGACGCCCTGCGGGAACGGATCGCCGAGGACCGCGCCGACGGCTTGGAGCCGTTCCTGGTAGTGGCGAGCGGAGGGACCACCAATACGGGCGCCGTGGACGATCTCGAGGGCTTGGCCGACCTGGCGCAGGCAGAGGGGCTTTGGCTGCACGTCGATGCCGCGTACGGCGGCTTCTTCATGCTCACGGCGCGCGGACGCGAGGCGCTGCGTGGCCTCGATCGTGCGGACTCCATCGCGCTCGACCCGCACAAGGGGCTCTTCCTTCCTTATGGCACCGGGTCGCTGCTAGTGCGCGATGGCGAGTCGTTGAGGCGGGCGCACACGACCTTCGCCGACTACATGCCGGACATGCAGCACGACGCCGACTTCGTTGACTACTGCGACGTGTCTCCGGAGTTGACCCGGGACTTCAGAGGGCTGCGCGCATGGCTCCCCATCAAGCTCTTCGGGATCGACGCTTTTCGTGTCAATCTGGACGAGAAACTCGACCTCGCCCGCTGGGCGGCCGATCGACTCCGGGAGATCCCCGACATGGAGATCCTCGCGGAGCCGCGGCTCTCGCTTACCGCGTTCCGGCTGGCTCCGGAGGGCCGTTCGGACGACGACCTAAACGCCCTGAACCGTGAGCTGCTCGACCGGGTCAATGCCCGACAGAACGTCTACCTCACCGGCACGGTGCTGCACGGCCGCTTTGCGCTTCGTATCTGCGTGCTCTCGTTCCGCACCCACCGGGATCGGATGGAGCAGTGCCTCGCTGACATTCGTGACTCCGTCGCCGAGTTGTCCTAGCCGTTTGATCCCCAGCTTTGATGTTGACATCAGGCCGATAGGGCCTAACTTTGGTAGTATTCAGAGAATGAGAATCAGTCTCAACAACATGCAGAATATGCCCGAACCCCGACTGGACGGACCCGACCTGCGCCTCGCCGACGTGGCGTTGGGCGAGCGCGTTTCGCTGGTCCGGTTCGACATGCCTCAAGCGAAGCTCGAACCTCTCCTCGAGAGGGGCATTCTTCCCGGCTGCGATCTCTGTCCGATTCGTCGCAGCCCGTCGGGCGATCCGATCATCGAGATCGAGGGTTCCGTGCTCGCGGTGAGGCAGGAGATTGCCGCCCGTCTCTGCGTGCAGCTTTGCGAGCAGGACGGCTAACCGCCGTGGCTCCCATTCAGTGTCAGGGATCGAAGCCGAACACGCCGTAGTACGCTTCCGTGTCTCCCCGTAGCTCCAATACCGCCGAGGCCCACTCGGGTCATGCGGTACTCCCTCCGCCCGACCACGTCGACGCACCTCTCGTAGCAATGGTGGGTCCGCCCAACTCGGGCAAATCCACGCTCTTCAACCAGCTCACCGGTCTCCGTCAAAAGGTCGCGAACTACCCGGGTGTCACGGTGGAGAAGCACCTGGGCGAAGTACGACTCGGCGACGACCGGACGGTCGACCTTCTCGACCTCCCCGGTGTCAGCGGCTTCTCGGCTCGCAGCGCCGACGAGAGGATTACCCGTGACGCATTAGAGGGACGGCTCGAGGGACTTCGCGAGCCGGTGGCTCTCATTCTCGTCGTCGACTCCACCCGGCTGGAGTCTCAACTGATGATGGTTGAGCCCGTGCTGTCGATGGGACTCCCGACCCTGCTCGTTCTCAACATGACGGACGAGCTCGATAGCCGGGGGGGAGCGATCGATGAGGCGGTCGTGGCCGAAGAGTTGGGCGTCTCGGTCATCAAGGCCAACGCCAGGAGTGGCGAGGGGGTGGCGCAGGCTCGAGAGTTTCTCGAGGAGGTGCTAGCAGAGGGAGCGCCCGCAGATAAGGCCCCCAACGCGATTGCCAACCTCCCCGCCGGCAACGAGCTCCCGATGATCGATGTGTTCGAGGCACGGCGGCGCAGGCTTCGGGGCGTCGTGGACAAGGCCGGCTACCGGATGCCTCACCGGTCGAAGATCGACTATCGACTGGACGAGTTGTTCCTGCACCGTGTCGGGGGTCCTCTGGTCTTCTTGGCCGTGATCGTCCTGGTCTTTCAGGCGATCTTCACCTGGGCGGTGCCGGCCATGGACGGCGTGGAGTATCTGATCGCGACGTCCGGTGAGTGGATTGCGGCGTTTCTTCCGGAGTCGTGGTTCCGTTCACTCTTGATCGACGGCGTCTGGGCAGGGGTCGGATCGGTCCTGGTCTTCCTGCCCCAGATCCTCATCCTCTTCCTGTTCCTGGGTGTACTCGAGGATTCGGGCTATATGGCTCGGGCCGCCGTCATCGCGGACCGGATGATGTATCGGGTGGGTCTTCAGGGACGCGCCTTCCTGCCGCTCCTGTCGGCCTATGCCTGCGCGGTCCCCGCCATCCTGTCGGCGCGAACGGTCGAAGACGAACGTGATCGGCTCGCCACCATCTTCGTGGCCCCGTTCATGACGTGCTCGGCGCGGCTTCCGGTCTACGCTCTTCTGATCGCTGCGTTCATCCCTGATCGCCCACTCTTGGGCCCAATTGTCGGCACGAGGGCCGCCGTACTACTCGGTCTGTACGCGCTAGGGGCTCTGGCTGCGATCATGACGACGTTGATCTTGCGGCGGACGCTACTTCGCGGTGAGCGCGCGTCGTTCATGATGGAGCTGCCGTCCTATCGGGTTCCGACTCTGCGATCGTTGGGCATGCGGCTTATCGACCGGAGCCGGATATTCCTGCGTCGCGCCGGCCGTATCATCCTCGCCGTGACCGTGTTGCTCTGGGTCTTCGCTCAGCTCCCGCCCACCGCGGAAGGACCACCCCCGATCGAGCAGAGCGTGCTCGGCACCATGGGCCAGTTCATCGAGCCAGCGATCGAGCCGCTCGGGTTCGACTGGAAGATCGGGGTCGGCCTGATCTCCTCCTTGGCCGCGAGGGAGGTGATCATCGGGACCCTGGGAACCATCTACGCCATCGAGAACGTCGACGAGACGGAGATCGAGCTGCAAGACGCCCTCCGTCAGGACCTCGATCTGGGTAGCGCGGTCGGCCTGCTCATCTTCTTCGTGTTCGCGCTGCAGTGTACCTCGACCGTCGCTGTGATGAGGAGGGAGACGGCCGGCTGGAAGTGGCCGGCCCTACAGTTCTCCTACATGCTGTCCCTGGCCTACGTCGGGGCCCTCATTGCGAACTGGCTGATTTAGGGGCTAACGCTCGAGAACGAGGGGCCTTCCGATCAGCTTGCTCGGATCGGCCCCTGGCCTCGGTACGAACTTGTCCATCCATCCGCCGTCCCAGCTGGCTACGTAGACGTTCCCGTCCTGATCCACGTCCAACTGGTGTGGGCGGGACAGGCCACCCACGAAGCCGCCCCTCGTGCCACCGAATGCCCCCCAGTAGTACTGGAGCTCGCCGTCCCGGTTGTACTTGAGCAGCCGGTTCAGCTTCGCGGAGATCACCCAGACCGCTTCGTTCTCGTCGATGAACACACCGACGGGATCGGAGATGCCGGGCCACTCCTCGATGAAGTCCCCCTCCTCCGCAAAGACCTGGATGCGATTGTTGGTGCGGTCTCCGACGTAGACGCGGTGATCGCGATCGATCGCGACGCCGTGGACCAGGTCGAACTGCCCCGGGCCACTCCCGAGCTCTCCCCACTCCATTAGGTATTCACCAGCCGCGTTGTACTTGACGATGCGCGAGTGCCAGTAGCCGTCGCCGAGCAGGAAGTCGCCGTTGGGGAAGAAGGCGAGCACCGCCGGATCGCCGTATGTGTAGGGCCCGGGGTTTGGGTTCGCCCGTGCCTCGGCCCGGGTCGTCGGGTGGTCAGGATCGACGAGGCGCATCACCAGCTCGCTGCCGTCGTTGGTGAACTTGAGGATCTGCATGTTGACCCCCTTGCCACCGCCGCGCTCCACGATCCAAACGTGGCGCTCCGGATCGTAAGGACTGATGTAGAGCTGGTGCGGCTTGTTGAAGATCGAGTCCCACTGTGACCAGTTCTCCGTGATATTCCCGTCCCGATCGACGGCCACGACGTAGTTGGTGCTGCCCTCCCTCTCCCGGCCCTGCGCATCACGATCCCCCCAGATGCCCACGAGTACCCGGTCGGGATTGTCCACCGCTACCCCTGACACCTGGCCCCACCTCCATGGCTCCGTGTGGTCCGGCGCCGGCTTCCACCAGCCCTCGACGGCCTCGTATTCTCCGGACCGGTCGTCCCCACCCTTCACGACCGCGCCCTGGGAGCCCGACCGGGAAGCCGCTTGGTTCTCTCCGTCGCACGAGAGGAGTACCACGGACGCGGTGGCGAGGATCAGGCCTACGCCCATGCGGTTCAGTCTCACCATGTCATCCCCTGAGTCGCTCCCGAAGAAGCCGGTTGGAAGGGTCCAAAGGCACTCGGGGTGAGTATAACGGGCGTTCAGGCGAAACCGACAGCTTATCATCGGGTGCTGGACGATTCTGCTTGACCCGTCTGGGTCCGCCCCTCACGTTAGGCTTGGGCGGGGAGGCCTTAGTTGTTTCTTAGAACACGCAGGTGGCCGGAGGGCCATACGGTTATGAAGAGGCTCAGTGCCACCTTGGTCTTCGCCGTGCTCGCCCTTTTAGGCCCCGACGCCGCGCTCGGCTCTACCCAAAGCCAGCAGGCGATGACCTTGGACAGCGCCGTCGACACCTATTTGTCCGGCTTCTCCGGTCCGGAAGTGTCGATGCCGGGTACGGCTCCGAGGATCGCCGGCATCCCTGCGGACGACCTGACCGGTGTGGTGCGTCAGTACTGCGTGGTGTGTCACAACGACGTGGTGCTGACGGGCAACCTGTCTCTGTCGGACTTCGAGGTGGAGCGCGCGGCCGAGCGTGCCGAGACGGCGGAGAAGATGATCGTCAAGCTCCGCGCAGGGATGATGCCGGCTCCCGGAGCCCCCCGACCGGGTGGCGACACGCTCACAGCGTTGGTCGAGACCCTGGAGACGTTGATCGACGAAGCTGCCGCAGCCGCTCCGAATCCCGGCGCTCGCAGATTCCAGCGGCTCAATCGGGCCGAGTACGCCAGGGAGGTCGCCGACCTGCTCGCCCTCCATGTGGACCCGGGTCGTTGGCTCCCCGCCGACACGTACCTAGGCAACTTCGACAACATGTCCGACGCTCAGGGGCTCTCCGTCACGCTGATGGAGGCCTACCTGAGGGCCGCCACCGAGATCAGTCGGATCGCCATGGGTAATCCCTCCGCGCCGTCCGCCTCGAGCAAGTACACGAACCCGATCGAGGTCTCGCAGCACGCATGGGATCACATCGAGGGCACCCCGTTCGGGACCCGTGGCGGCATGGTCGTGACGCACGACTTCCCATCGGATGGCGAGTACGTCTTCGAGGTGGAGACTCTCTTCGGCCAGGCCAGGGGGTTCGAGGACCTGGATTTCTCCGTGGACGGGGAGGGCGTGGCGCTTCTGGCCTTGGAGCATAGCGGTGGCTCCAGACTGCCCATCCGGACCGACCCCGTCTTCGTCCGGGCCGGGCAGCATCAGATCGCGGTCGCCTTCGTCCGGAAGATCGACGGTCCCTATGAGGATCGGCTCAGCCCCTTCGCCTGGTCCTTCGTCGGTGGAGAGGACTCCCAGGCGTGGGCCAACTACGGGATCACCGCGCTGCCGCACCTGAGTGAGTTGATGATCACCGGTCCAGCCGTGGCCGTCGGCGTCTCCGAGACGGCGAGTCGCAGCAAGATCTTCAGCTGCTACCCGGATTCCGCGGACGCGGGAGAGGACCGTGCCTGCGCAGAGTCGATCCTCTCGCGACTCGCCGAGGACGCTTACAGGCGGCCGGTTTCGGAAGAGGATCTCGCGGGCATCATGGCTTTCTACGAGTCCGCCGCGGCGGAGCAGGGCTTCGAGGTCGGCGTACGGACCGGCGTTCAGGCCGTTCTCGCCAGCCCGTCGTTCATCTTCCGGCTCGAGCGCGAGCCTGCCGGGGTTCGACCCGGCGAGAGCTACCGGTTGGGCGAGGTCGAGCTCGCGTCGCGCCTGTCGTTCTTCCTGTGGGCCACGGGCCCGGACGATGAGCTGCTCGAGGTCGCAACCGAGGGCCGCCTGTCGGAGCCTGATGTGCTCGAGCAGCAGGTCACCCGCATGCTCGAGGACGAGCGCTCCTTCGCGTTGGCCACGCGCTTCGCGTCGCAGTGGCTGCGGCTGCAGGATGCCGAGAAGAACCGGCCCGAGCCGTTCCTCTATCCCGACTTCACGGGTCAGCTCGGCGCGGACATGGTGCGGGAGACGCAGTTGTTCTTCGATCATCTCGTGCGAGAGGACCAGGGCCTGCTCGAACTCTTCACGGCCGACTACACGTTCATCAACGAACGGTTGGCGCGTCACTACGACATCCCCGGAGTGGCGGGCAACGAGTTCCGGCGCGTCGAATATCCGCCGAACACCCGGAGCGGCGTGCTGAGTCACGGAAGCGTCCTGCTACTGACCTCCATGTCGGCGCGGACCTCGGTGGTGCTGCGTGGCAAGTGGGTGATGGAGGTGCTCATGGGCACTCCGCCACCGCCGCCGCCGCCGAATGTGCCGGCGTTCGAGGAAACCGAAGGTGCGGTGGACGGCAAGCCTCTGACGACACGCCAGCGGATGGAGAAGCACCGCGCCAATCCCACGTGCAACTCGTGTCATCGGTTCATGGACCCCATCGGATTGGCCCTCGACAGCTACGACGTGACGGGCCGGTACCGGTTCCGCGAGAACGGCATGCCGCTCGACACGCGCGGCACCTTCTACGACGGGACCGACGTGAGCACTCCGAGTGAACTCACCGAGGTACTCATGAAGCGGCCGATCCCCTTGGTGAGAAACTTCACTTCGAATCTGCTCTCCTACGCGATGGGCAGACGTTTCGAGTACTACGACCAACCGACGGTCCGGGCGATCGAGCGGGAGGCCGAAGCGAACGACTATAGGATGTCCTCGTTCATCATGGGGGTCGTGCGGAGCGATCAGTTCCAGATGACGAGAGCTCAGGCGGTGGAAGACGCCGAACCCCAGCAAGGGAACTAGGACCATGGAATTCATCACAGGGAAGCACCTTCCTCGCCGGACGTTCCTCCGGGCCTCGGGCGCGGCCATCGCCTTGCCGTTCCTGGACGCCATGGTTCCTGCCGGGAGACCATGGCTGGACCGGACCAGGGCTCCGGGTGCCACGCGCCTGATCTGCATCGAGGAGTCCATGGGCTCCGCCGGTTCGAACGAGTGGGGAGACACGCAGCACCTGTTCTCGCCCGCCACGGTCGGTCGGGACTTCGAGTTCGCGGCGAACAGCCAGTTGGCCCCGCTGCAGGAATTCCGTGACTACATGACCATCGTCAGCGACACGGACTGTCGGGGCGCCGAGGCGTATAGCGCCGAAGAGATCGGTGGCGACCACGACCGGTCGACCGGCGTCTTCCTGACCCAGTCCCATCCGAAGCAGACACAGGGGTCGGACTTCTTCCTGGGGACCTCGCTCGACCAGATGCACGCCCGCCGCTTCGGCCGGGATACGGCGTTGCCGTCGCTCGAGCTCTGCGTCGAGGGCATCGATCGTGGGGGCGGCTGCGCCTACAACTACCACTGTGCCTATACGACCTCGCTGTCCTGGGCTTCGCCCAACCAGCCGCTCCCCGCTATCCGGGAGCCGAGGGTCGTCTTCGAGCGGCTCTTCGGGTCGGGGGATTCACCGGAGGACCGTGCGGCCCGGCGCCGGACCGACCGCAGCATGATCGACTGGATCGCTTCAGAGGTGGTTCGCTTGCGGCGCGAGTTGGGGGCCGTGGATCGGTTGGCGTTGGACGAGTACGTCACGCACATCCGCGAGATCGAGCGTCGGATCGAATTGGTCGAAGCACGCAATGCGAGTGGTGAAGAGCGGGAGATGCCCGAGGCGCCGTCCGGCGTTCCCGACTCGTGGGAAGAGCACATGCAGCTGATGTTCGAACTTCAGGTGCTCGCGTTGCAGTCCGATCTGACCCGTGTGATCACGTTCAAGACGGGCTTCGATCAGTCGAACCGGACCCATCCGGGAAGCGGCACGACGAAGGGCGTTCATGGCGCCTCGCATCACGGCAACGTTCCCGCGGACATCCTCGACTTCAACAAGATCAACGCGTTCCGTACGAGCCAGCTCGGATACTTCCTCGCCAAGATGCGCGACACCATGGACGGGGACGCTTCGCTGCTCGACAAGTCGGCGATCGTCTGGGGCTCCCCCATGGCCGATCCGAACCTCCACAACCACCGGCGCTGCCCCCTCCTGGTGCTGGGCAAGGCGAACGGGAACCTGGAGGGTGGCCTCCACCTGAGGACCCCCCGCGGCACGCCCATGGCGAACGCCTTCCTGGATCTGATGCACCGCATCGGGCACGACGAGATGGAGAGCTTCGGAGACAGCACGGACACGTTCAGCCTGAGCCATCCTCAGGGCGCGTCGTCCGGTAGAGGTAACGGCGCATGACCCGAGTGGGGTCGATGGTCGCCCTGAGCTTGGCGGCGGTGCTGTGCGCCGCCACGCTTCGGACGGGCGAGCCGCTCATCGACGCTGCGAGGCAGGGTGACGTAGAGGCGGTCCGGTCCCTGTTGGCATCGGGCGCCGACGCGAATACGAGGCCGGGTGACGGGATGACCGCGCTGCACTGGGCCGCGGAGCTCGGTCACGCCGCGGTCGCAGAGGTGCTCCTGTCGGCGGGTGCGGAGGTCGAGGCCAAGACCCGGATCGGTGCCTACACGCCGCTTCATCTGGCCGGTCGCGGCGGTCACGGACCGGTCGCCCGCGCGCTCCTCGACGCGGGTGCGGATCCTCAAGCGGTCACGACGAACACCGGCGTCACCCCTCTCCACCTCGCGGCCGCGGCCGTCGATGGTGCCGAGGTCGTCACGGCACTGTTGGAATCAGGCGCTGTGGTTAACGCCCGGGAGGCGTCTTCGGGGCAGACCCCGCTGATGTTCGCCGTCGCCTACAACCGGACGGAGGCCGTGGTGGCCTTGCTCGAACACGGCGCCGACCACGGGGCGCAGACCGAGAGCGTCGACGTGCTCCGTAGTATCGCGGCCGATCGTGAGGCCCGTCGTCGCTTGGGTGAGGCGATCGAGGAACTGGGTGCAGCCGAAGCAGAGGGACAGGACTGGGAGCCCACGCCGGCTCAGGCTCAGGCCGCCATCATGGCTCAGCGTGAGTTTCTGCTGTCGGGCTACGATCCGGGTGGGGTCGACGGCGAGTCGCTGTCGAACGTGAGGCCCGACTATCCCGGGGGACCTCCGGTGACGCGTCCTCCGTACCGTGAGGTGCTGGTCGGGAAGACGGGTGGGATGTCCGCCCTCCTTCACGCCGCGCGGGAGGGCCACGTAGAGTCCGCTCTCGCCCTCCTCGACGCAGGCGCCGACATCGATCAGGTCAGTGCCGACAACACCAGCCCGCTTCTGATGGCCGCCCTGAACGGCCAGTTCGACCTGGCGATGCTCCTGGTGGAGCGCGGTGCGGATCCGAACCTGGCGGCTGATACCGACGGGGCTGCGCCCCTGTTCGCTGCGCTGCAGACCCAGTGGGCTCCCAAGTCCAACTATCCGCAGCCCCGCGCGCACGACGATCAGGAGGCCGAGTACCTCGAGGTGATGGAGGCGCTGCTGGAGGCGGGGGCCGACCCCGACAGGCGTCTCAACACGCATCTGTGGTACTGGGAGTTCGGCCTCACCAAGATGGGGATCGACCTTACCGGTGCGACGCCGTTTTGGCGGGCCGCCTTCGCCCAGGACCTCGATGCCCTGCGGCTGCTCGCTTCCTACGGCGCCGATCCCAATATCCCGACACGTTGGCCGGCTGTGGGGATGCGGGAACGCCGGCAACAGGACGGACGGCAGCAGGAGGACTCGGGGCTGCCGTGGATCCCCGAGGGAGTGGAGAACGCCTATCCGATCCATGCCGCCGCGGGTGGGGGATATCTGGGGCTCGGGGCCTTCAGCGTACGCAACAAGCCGAAGCAGTTCCTGCCCGCCGTCCGCTACCTGCTCGAAGAGCATGGCGCCGACGTGAACCTGCTCGATTCCTGGCTCTATACTCCTCTCCACTACGCGGCTTCGCGCGGCGATAACGAGATGATCGAGTATCTGATGTCCCAGGGTGCGGACGTCATGGCGATCACTCGCCTCGGCCAATCCACGGCCGACATGGCCCGCGGCGGACGCGCTGGCTTCTTCACCAGGGTGGCCTATCCGGAGACCGTGGAGCTGCTGCAGGGGCTGGGGTCGACGCTGGAGTGCCTGCACACGCACTTCCTCGATACCGGCGACGTCTGTGAGGGGGCCGGTGTGGAAGACCCCTGGATGCCTGCGGCAGACGGGCATCGGCCGGGCATTCCAAGGGCGGGACGCTGAGCCCGGTGGAGATGGGCGCAGAGCCAAATCTGACGCCCGTCCAAAAATTCGGAGAGGCGATCGCCGATCGGGTCGAGCGTTGGATGCCGAGCCCGTTCCTGTTCGCGATCCTGCTGACGTACGTCGCTGCGGGTGCCGCGTTCATCTCTGAGGGCTCCGCCGTCACCGAGATCGCCCTCTCGTGGTACGGAGGCTTCTGGGCACTTCTGCAGTTCGCGATGCAGATGGTGATCATCCTGGTGACCGCCAACGTCGTGGCCTACCACCCCAAGGTGCGGGGCATGATCCTCGCGCTCGTCCGCCTCCCCAAGAACGGCCGACAGGCCGTTGTCTTGGTGGGCGTCGGATCGATGCTGACCGGATGGATCTCCTGGGGTCTCGGCCTCATCTTCGGGGCGATCCTGGCCCGAGAGATGGGCAAGTACGCAGCGAAGCAAGGGATGGCCACGCACTATCCGCTCTTGGCCGTGGCCGGCTACATGGGAATGAGCCTCACGTGGGGCTGGGGGCTGTCGAGTTCTGCCGGTCTTCTACAGGCCACGGAAGGCAACGCGCTGATGATGATGGGCTTCGTCGACCGGGTGATCCCTTCGACGGAGTGGGTCTTCCATCCCTACCCGCTGATCCTGACGGGCCTGTCCATCGTCTACGGTTCGATCATGCTGTATCTGCTCAGCCCGCCCGCGGAGAACTGCAGACCGATCGGCGCCTACGTGGACCTCGCAGACGACGAGGATCTGCACGTCGAGATCGCGGGGTCGCGAGAAGCCGACACCGACCTGAACGTGGACGGTGGCGCACAGCTGGAGACGCTGCCCGTCCGGAGCGACGAGAGGCCTGCTAGCGTCAAGCCGGCTCTGGCCGACCGGATCGACAACAGCCGAATCCTCGGGGGCGTACTCGCGTTGACCGGCGTCGTGCTCTTCTTGAGGGCGTTCTTCACCCGCGGTCTTGGCGCCCTGGACCTGAACAATTTCAACTTCGGGTTCCTGATGATCGGGATGCTGCTTTATGTCAGCCCGACCAAGTATCTGCGTGAGTTCTACGACTCGGTGCAGGGGAGCGCCGGGGTGGTGTTGCTGTTCCCCTTCTATGCGGGAATCATCGGCATCATGACCGGGACCGGACTGGTCGACACGATGACCGAGTCGCTGCTCTCGATCGCCACGACGGACACCTTCGCCGTGACCGCGTGGATCACGGGAGGCGTCCTCAACGTCTTCGTACCGTCGGCGGGCGGTGAGTGGGCGATCATCGGTGGTCCGATGATGGTAGCGGGCGCGGAGCTGGGAATCCCGCATGGGCAGACCATCGCGGCCTACGCCGTCGGGGATGCGCACACGAACCTGTTCAACCCGTTCTGGGCGATCCCCCTGCTGGCGATCACCGGTCTCCGGGCTCGAGACATGTTCGGCTACGGGATCACCATGATGATCCTGCTGACGCCGTTCCTGGCACTCGTGCTCTACTTCCTGCCGTACTGAGCGTGAATCCCCGCCTGGATCTCTGAAACGATCGGGATGTGATCCCGTAGGGCTCGCAGGGACTGGTGAGAGGCCAGGGGTCGACTTGGACGGATAGGCGGATCGATGCGTAGCACTCTGAAGTGGAGCCCCCTGAAGTGGGTCGCACTCTTCGTGATGACGCTGCCCGTTCACGTCGTGGTCGTGTTGGCCTTCACCGGTGTGCCGAAACCACCTGCGATTTCGGCCGAGGGGGTCGGACGCGTAGGGTGGCAGCCGGTCTTCGACGATGCCGGCAAGCATTGGCGGTCCCGGCAGTCGAAGAGCCTCATCACGTGGATGCCGGACGGCTCGGGCATGCTGGTGCAGGGTCGTCGCATGATCCTCGATGCCCGGCTCCATACTCAAGCGAGCGCCGGTGAAGAGCCGGCCTTCCTCCCTCAGATTCCGCGCAACGTATCAGGCGTCTACGATGATCCCGGGCGCGGGTACATGGTGCTCGCGTGGGATACCGGAGGAGACGAGCAGTCCCGGCTATACCGCTGGGATCTTGGGGACGCCGATCCCGTCCTCCTCACCTCCGAGTCGGAGCTGGCTCAGTTCGGAGGCTTCGAACCGGATGGCCCCAGGATCGCATACGTCAGCACCCTACGAAACGGTAGGGACTTCGACGTTTACGTCATGGACCCGCTTGATCCGGGGTCGGCCCGTAGGATCCTGGAGGTGGAGGGGTTGTGGCGCGTCGCTGGATGGTCCCGTATGGCCGACGAATTGCTGCTCTTTCATGCCGTGTCCACTGTGGAGAACGAGCTATACGTGCTCGACATCGGCACGGGCTCCATGGAACGGATTACATCAGACTCGGACGGTGCGGTGCAGCATGGCTCCCCCCTGTGGAGTCGAGACGGAGCAGCGCTGTACTACTCTAGCGACCGAGACACTGAGTTCTCGCACCTTCGGCGTCTCGACCTCGGCACCGGAAAGGAAGCCGTACTCTCCGACGAGATTCCGTGGGACGTGTCGTCGGTTCAGCAGTCGGGTGACGGGGAGTTGCTGCTGATCACAGTCAACGAGGATGGCAGGACGCTGCACTACACCACGGATCCGCTGGGTGCGGATATGCAGTTGCTGGATCTCTTTTCGTCGGGGCAGTTCTCAACCCGGTTCCACCACGACGACCCGGTTCTCCTCGTGAACCACACCGACCGATTCGGGGTGAGCCGGGGCTACACGTACGACCTTCGAACCGAGGAGCTTACGCTATGGGCGGGCACGGCGCCCCCCGACGTCGATGATCAGAACGCATATCTCATCCGCTATCCGACCTTCGATGCGGTCGACGGCGCGGCGCGGCTCATCCCTGCCTTCGTGTATCCCGGAGTGGGTGATGGCCCTCGTCCGGTCCTCATCGAGATCCATGGAGGACCCGAGGGCCAAGCCCGACTCAAGGCCGCCCAGGGAGCCTGGCAGAAGTACGGGATCACGACGATCGCCCCCAACGTGCGGGGCTCCACCGGGTACGGCCGAACCTACACGACGCTCGATGACCAGTACCTGAGGGAGGACGCCGTAAAGGACATCGGGGCACTCCTCGACTGGATCGCGGAGCAGCCGGATCTCGACGAGAACCGGGTCGCAGTCATGGGCGGCTCCTACGGAGGCTACATGGTGCTCGCCTCGCTCGTGCATTTCAGCCCTCGGATCCGTTGCGGAGTCGACATCGTGGGTGTGAGCAACTTCGTGACTTTCCTGGAGAACACCGCCGATTATCGCCGGGACCTCAGGCGAGCGGAGTACGGCGATGAGCGTATCCCCGAGATGAGGGAATTCCTCGAGTCGATCTCACCGCTCAACAACGCCGAGCGCATCACGTCTCCGCTCATGGTCGTGCAGGGAGCCAACGATCCGCGCGTTCCCGTGGGTGAGTCACGACAGGTCGTCGAGCGGGTGCGGGGTAACGGCCTCGACGTCACCTACATGGAGGGGGCCAACGAAGGACACGGGTTCCGCCATCCATGGAACCGGTTCTATGCCGATCTTGCCCAGCAGCATACCGTGCGTGAGTGTTTGGTTGCTGACTAGGTCGCATATTCGAGCCGGAAGACATGTCTAGATTTGCCGCAGTGCCCTTCATCCTCCGTCGGTCCAAGAACAGCTACGGAGCCGACTCGATGACGACCACCAAGGAGACGGTGCACGGTCTTCTGCGTTTAGAAGAAGACGAGCTGACCGTACAATGGAGAACGGCCCGCAAGACGCTCGACCTCGGAGGCGAGGCACATAGCACGAGCGAGGAGTTCGAGGCGGTGCGCGAGGTGACGATCCCGATCTCGGCAATGGCCGGTGCGGTCGTGCGGCGACCGTGGTGGAAGTTCTGGGGCGGCCCCCGAATCGTGTTGATGGCTTCGGACCTCCAGGCCCTGGAGGCGGTGGCGGGTGAAGATGGCCTGCGGCTGGCGCACCCCGCACAGTTGGTGCTGGCCGTTCGCCGCTCGGATCAGTTGGCGGCATCTGAATTCGCGGCGGAGCTGGAGCTCGCCGTGGCCGAGCGACAGTTGGGGCGTTCCGACGAGGAGCGCGGGTTGTTGGAGAGCCCCCAGGGGGACGGGACCCCGCCGGAGAGCCTTAGCCCCTAGTCACTCCTCGCACGCAGCGTCCACCAGATCCAGGCCGACGTGCCTGGAGATCACCTCGAAGTCCCGATCCACCGCCAGGAGCGGCCGTTGCTCTCTCAGAGTGATCGCTGCGATCAGGCAGTCCATCATCGACCGCACGGTCTCGCCCTTCCGGCGACAGGTGCGCTGGATGAGCGCGGCGTCCTCGAAGTCGGCGAGGCCTTCCACCTCGAGGATCTCGAATCGGGCGAGCAGTTGTTGAATGTCCGTTGCCGCCCGTTCGGTTCCGCAGCCGGCGAGCAGCTCCATGAGCACCGGGGCAGGGGTGGCGATCGGCAGATCCGATGCTACGGCTGAGCGGAGCGCTGGTTACGCCTAGCGGCCCGTCTCTTCCGCTCTCATGTTGCTCGACCACGCCCGGCCGCCCAGAAGAGGCCGGTCGATGTCCGGTTCTGAGGGAGTTGGCCCATGACCACGTTCGAGAATCGTCCCGGTGTCCTGCTTGTCGTCACTCTGCTGGGCGCCTCGCTCTCGTCCTGCGCGGCGCCCGACGCCGGAGAGCCTTTCGATGTCGTCGAGGCGACGATTCCCCAGATGCAGCAGGCGATGGAGGAGGGGCGGACCACCTCTCGCGCGTTGATCGAGGCCCACCTTATACGCATCGCGCTCTACGAGTCGCGCGTAAACGCGGTCATCTCCATCAATGCCAACGCGCTGGCCGAGGCGGACCAGCTCGACCGGGAGCGCGCCGAGGGTCGCGTGCGTGGTCCGCTCCACGGGATCCCGGTGGCCCTAAAGGACAACGTCCTCACCACCCACATATCGACCTCCGGGGGGGCGTTGGCGTTCGAGGGGTTCGTTCCCCCTTACGAGGCCCCGCTCGTCACGAACCTCCGCGAAGCCGGGGCCATCATCCTGGCCAAGACGGTCATGACCGAGCTCGCCAACTTCATGGCCTCCGGTATGCCGGGTAACTACAGCGCCGTCGGCGGCTACGGTCTGAATCCGTACGACCCGCGCCGCGACCCCCGCGAGGGTCGGAACGACGGACGACCCGTCATGGGAGTCGGTGGCTCGAGCTCGGGCATCGGCACGGCCATGAGCTTCTGGGCCGCCAACGTCGGCACCGAGACCTCCGGTTCGATCTTGTCGCCCTCGAACGCGAACATGCTGACCGGGATCAAGCCCACCGTGGGGCGTGTGAGCCGTTACGGGGTGATCCCCATCACGGCCGATCAGGATATCGCGGGCCCTATGGCGCGGACTGTGACCGACGCCGCGATCTTTTTCGGGGCGCTCGAGGGGTCGGAGCCCGATCCGAACGACCCGGCGACCCAGATCTGTGAGCCTCCACCGAACGGCGACTACACGGCGTTTCTCCGGACCGACGGGCTGCAGGGGGCTCGGATCGGCATCCCCCGTGCCTCGTACTACGACTCGGTGCAGATCCCCGGAACCGACCAGTTCCGGGATCGCCTCTCGGAGGAGGGTGGGGCACTGATGGCCGAAGCGATCGAGGTCCTCACTGCGCAGGGAGCGACCATCGTCGATCCGGCCGAGATCCCGAGCGTGATCGATCCGGACCCCGAGAACAACCTGCTCACGGCAGGCAGCAGCAGTGTCCTCCACTACGGAATGAAGCGGGACTTCAACACGTGGCTCGCCTCGCTCGGCGAGTCGGCGCCGGTCAAGACGCTGACCGAGCTTCGTGAGTGGAATCTGGCCCATGAACGGGCCGGTTCGATGAAGTACGCTCAGGCCAATCTCGACCGGTCCGACGCCATCGATCTCGATGAGGATCGCGCCGAGTACGAGGCCGATCGCGTGCGTGACCTTTATCTGAACGCCGAGCATGGCATCGACGAGGTGATGAACGCCCTCGAGCTCGACGCGCTGCTCTTTCCCGGGTCGGGCGGAGCCGGCATAGCGGCGAAGCCGGGGTATCCGACGGTGATCGTGCCGTTCGGCTTCCTCGCCAATGGCGGTCCGCCGATGCCTGAGGGATTCGACGCGAAGCCCCGTCCGTTCGGCGTGAGCTTCACGGGTATGGCATGCAGTGAGCCTCGGCTGCTCGAGCTGGCGTACGCTTTCGAGCAGGCGACGATGCGCCGGGTGGCGCCTCCAATTCTCTAGGAAAGGCACGGAACCCCATGTCGACGACGCTCTCGACCGTCAGGAGACTCGCATCGTGGCCCCTAATGGTCGTTGTCTGCGCCCCGGTACTCGCTTGTGCGGGAGGCGATGAGTCGTCTCCCGGACAGTCGGCTTCCGAGCCGTCGTTCCCCGAGCCGTTTCCTCCCCCCACAGGGTCCTATGAGGACTTCACTCCGGAGGAGCTCGTTCGGGTCTTCAGTCTCAGAGAAGGCGATGTGGCCATGCGCGACCTACCGAGGTGGACTCCTCCGAAGAAGGTCGTGGTCGTGGTCCCCGAGGAGTGGGATCGGCACGAGGAACGGATCGCGTTTCTACAGCCGGTCGCCCCGGGGGTAGAACTCATTCCGGTCCGACATCGAAGAGACGCTCTTGAGCGAGGCTTGTTGGAGGATGCGCAGGCGGTCATTGGACTCGGATGTGGCGCGAGCACGGTCGCGGCGATCGGCCCGGAAGTGCACTGGGTGCAGTCGGGGAGTGTCGGAGTCGAGGGGTGTTTCCTGGGGGGCACGCCACCCGGAGAGACCAACCGGCTTCTCCGTGAACGCGAGATCGTGACTACCTCGTTGCGTGGCATGACCGCACGCGCGATAGCTCAGCACTCTCTCACGCTCATGCTATCCCTGATCGGCGGCATGGACATCCACGACGAGAGACAGGGGAATCATGTCTGGGGGAGAACCCAGACGGACGTGGTCAAGGACAAGAACCTCGATCGGGAGTTCCAGGATCAGACGTTGCTGGTGGTGGGGCTCGGGAGTCTCGGTACGGAGGTGGGTCGGCTCGCTCACGCCCTGGGGATGCGCGTGATCGCGACTCGAAACACCAGTCGGTCGGGTCCGTCGTTCGTCGACTACGTGGGCCTCTCGGATGAGATGTACACCCTTGCTGCCGAGGCCGACGTGGTCTTCGCCTCGGTGCCCAACACGCCCGACACACAGGTGTTCTTCGACGCCGAGTTCTTCGACGCTATGAAGGAGTCCGCGTACTTCGTCAGCCTGGCACGCCTTCCGGTCATCAACTGGGATGACTTGAAAGATGCGCTCCGGTCTGGGAGCATCGCGGGCTTCGGGACGGACGATCTGCCTCAGAACGACTTCGAGCTGTGGGATATGCCCCGCGTGATCGTGACGCCACACGTCTCGGACTACTCCAACCGATATCGCGATAATCAGTTCCTCCTCTATCGCGAGAATCTCCGCCGATACGTCCTTGGCGAACGGATGTTGAACGTAGTCGACCTCGATCGGGGCTATTGATGGAGTGCTCATCGAATTGGCTCTTCGTGCTCCTGGCGCTGCTTCCGACGGCGCTCCAAGCCCAGACGGGCACCCTCCACGATCTGCCCCTCACGCCCGCCAACGTGCATTGGGGGCACTATGACGCGAGCCTGACGCCCGTGCTGACCATCCGTTCCGGAGATCTGGTCCGGGTGGAGTCCTTGGTCGCTCGGGGCCTAGGACGAATGCGCGATGCCGGCGCCCCCGAGAGCGACTTCAGCGCCGCGATGCTCGAGGTCGAGAACACCGTGACGGACCGGGGCCCCGGAGCCCATCCGATGACGGGACCGATATACGTGGAGGGGGCCCAAGCGGGTGACGTGCTGGAGGTCCGGATCCTCGAGATGGAGCTGCTGATGCCGTCCGGCGTCTCGCAGTACCGCGAGGGCGGGGGAGCCCTGCCGGATGCCTTCTCCGGGGTGGGGCTGAGGCTCTTCGAGCTCGACGAGGAGCTGGGCGTGGCGCGTATGGGGAGAATCGCCACCATCCCGCTGCGGCCGTTCTTCGGCTCGATCGGGGTGGCGCCCCCGCCAGAGCAGGGCCGTATCTCGAGCACCGCCCCCGGCGAGCATGCCGGCAATCTGGACAACAAGGATCTGATCGCCGGCACTACGCTGTTCCTGCCGGTCCACACGGCGGGTGCGCTGCTGTCGATTGGTGATGGCCATGCCGCTCAGGGCGACGGAGAAGTGACTGGGACGGCCATCGAGACCTCGCTGGGCGGCACGGTCCAGGTCATCCTGCACCGGGACCGGAGCCTTCAGTGGCCCCGCGCGGAGACCCCCACGCACTACATGTCGATGGGGCTCGATCCCGACCTCGATGAGGCCGCGCGGATCGCGACCCAGGAGATGATCGACTTTCTGGTGCGGGAGCGCGGCATGGATGCGGAGGACGCCTACGTGCTGTGCTCGGTCGCGCTCGACCTGCGCGTCACCCAGGTCGTGGACGGGACCAAGGGTGTTCACGGGATGCTGGCCAAGTCGGTGCTCCGGTAGGCCGAATGTGCGATGCGCCGTCAGCCCGAGGGTCGTCGCGCGGGTAGGCCGCATGCGACCCGGCGGTGACAGATCGTTCGTGACTCCCCGCGGGGCGAGGCCCCTCTCCCGCTTGTGGTGCAACACACCCTAACCGCATCTTGCGCCCATGTCTGATCCCGTCACCCGCCTGAACGCGGCCCTCGAAGGCCGATACGTCATCGAACGCGAGGTCGGCGAAGGCGGTATGGCCACCGTCTATCTTGCCGACGATCTGCGCCATGAGCGTAAGGTCGCGCTCAAGGTCCTGAAGCCCGAGCTGGCCGCCGTCGTGGGCGCCGAGCGCTTCCTGGCCGAGATCAAGACGACGGCCAACCTGCAGCATCCGCACATCCTGCCCCTCTTCGATTCGGGCGAGGCGGACAGTTTCCTGTTCTACGTGATGCCGTACGTAGAGGGGGAGACGCTTCAGGGATGGATCGATCGCGAGAAACAACTCCCGGTCGAGGAAGCGGTACGGGTGACGGTGGCGATCGCCAATGCGCTCGACTATGCGCATCAGCACAGTGTGGTGCACCGCGACATCAAGCCCGGCAATATCATGCTGCAGGCGGGCGAACCGGTTGTGGGGGACTTCGGGATCGCGCTCGCGGTGGGGTCCGCCGGCGGCGCGCGACTGACTGAGACAGGCCTGAGTGTCGGCACGCCCTTCTATATGAGCCCCGAGCAGGCCACGGGCGACCAGTTGGTCGGTGCGGCCACCGACATCTACGCGTTGGGCGCCGTGCTCTACGAGTTGCTGATCGGCGATCCGCCCTATATGGGGAGCACGGCCCAGGCGGTGCTCGGCAAGATCATCCAGGGTGTGCCGGTCTCGGCCAGGGACACCCGCCCGTCCGTCCCGGCCAACGTGGACGCCGCCATCCGCAAGTCGCTCGAGAAGCTCCCGGCGGACCGGTTCAAGAGCGCGCAGGAGTTGGCGAGGGCGCTCGCGGATCCGGCCTTCCGCCACGGGGAGGACGCTGCCGCGGGGGTGGGCGCAGCCAGCGCCGGCCCTTGGCGCACGGCCGCCTTGGTGGCCTCTGGCCTGGCGGTGCTGTTCGGTGGCTTGGCCTTCCAGGCTCGAAACCGGCCCGAGCACACGCATCCGGTCGAGCGGTTCGCGGTTCCTTTCCTCGAGGGGCAGGAGCCGGGTTACGCGGGATCGGCGGGGTTCGAATTGTCGCCCGACGGGACAATGCTGGTCTATCGGCACAACACCGAGACGGGGCAGAACCTGATGGTGCGCCGCTGGGACGAGCTGAGCGCCACCCCGGTTCGGGAGACCGAAGGCGCGTCCAGTCCTGCCGTCTCGCCCGACGCGCTGGAGCTGGCGTTTGAGGACGGGGACGATATCAACGTGCTCGCGTTCGCTGGAGGGCCGGTTCGCACGCTCATAGCAGGCGACCACCCCGAGTGGGGGCCGGACGGCTTCATCTATGTGGCTACGGACTCGGGAGCGTTCCGCATCCCTTCGACGGGTGGGGCGGTCGAGCAGCTGTCCCGTGTCGGGGAGGGGGAGAACGGCCATAGGGTGGTCGACATTCTCCCGGGCGGGCGCGCCGCCCTCGTACACGTCCGAGTTGAAGGCCAGCAACCGGATGATCTGTCGGGGCTGGATCTGGAGAGCGGTGCGATGACCCCCCTCATCGAGGGGGTGGGCGGCGCATTCGGGGCCAGCCGGTCGAGGTATCTGCCCTCCGGACACCTCGTCTATGGTCTGCCCGACGGGACGGTGATGGCCGTTCGGTTCGATCCCGACGACTTGGAGGTCCTCGGCACCCCCATCGCGGTGGTCGACGACGTGGGTGCCTGGTCCTTATCGGATGAGGGGAAGTTCTTCCGCAGCTTCGCCTCGGGTAGCACCGGCACCAATGTTCCACTCCAGTTGCTTTGGGTGACCCGGACGGGGGAGGCTACACCGGTCGACCCGGATTGGACGTTCGGGAGCGGATTTGACCTTAACCACGGGTGGCGCATCTCACCGGACGGCTCGATGGTCGCGCTCCGCGAGTACACGGACGCCGGATACGACATGTGGGTGAAGCGGCTCCCGGATGGACCTCGCTCGCGCCTCACCTTTGGGGATGCCGAGGAGAAGATGCCGGTGTGGGCACCTGGTGGGCGAGACGTCACCTTCCTCTCGAACAGATCAGGGAACCACGACGTGTGGTCCAAGCCGGCGGATGGCACGCGCGAGGCGGAGCTCCTCGTGGATATGGAGCAGGATCTAGCTACGATCGACTGGAGCCCGGACGGAGAGTGGCTGTTCTTGCGCACGTCGACCGGGACCCGCACGCTCTCCGAGCGTGATGTCTTTGCCCTCCGCCCCGGAACGGACAGTGTGCCGTCTCGACTCTTCGCGGGCGAGTTCAGGGAGATCAGCCCATCGGTGTCGCCCGACGGCCGCTGGATCGTCTATGCGTCCGACGAGACCGGTCGATACGAGGTCTACGTCCGGCCCTTCCCCGACGTCGGTGCGGGCCGTTGGCAGGTCTCGATCGACGGCGGTCGCGGTCCCAAGTGGGCCCACAGCGGCCGCGAGATCTTCTTCCTGAGTCCCGACGAGGAGATGATGGCCGTGGAAGTGAGTGCAGGTACGGATTTCGGGGCCGGAGGTCCGATACGGCTGTTCGAGGAAGGTGACCGGTGGGTAGAAACCAACCTCGAGGGTGTGTTCTACGACGTGGCGCCCGACGACCAGCGTTTCCTGATTGCAGAGTTCGTGCGAAGCGAGGTGGACGACGGTGGTCCCGCGCCGCCCAGCGTCATCCTCGTGAACAATTTCTTCGAGGAGCTGAAGCGGCTGGTGCCGGAGTGAGCGGCGGACTGGGGTAACCCGCCCGGGAGAACTCGCGTAGAATGGTCCAGTCCACCACACTCGCCCGTTGTCCAAGCAACATGAGGCCCTGCATGTCATATAGCCCAGCGCGCGAGCGTCCCGGCGGTCGCACGTTCCACCTCGTCATCGCTCTGGGGCTTCTGGTCTCTTCGGCGTGTGGCGGTACAGCGGATTCCCCGACCGGTCCGGCTTCGGGCGTCATCAGCGTCACGCCCGCCAGCGAGACCCTATGGCTCGGGGAGTCGGTGTCCTTGACTGCGAGTGGGGCGGACTCGGACGGAAACGCGCTGTCTGAGGCCGACTTCGTATGGACGTCGTCGAACCCCCTGGTGGCCACGGTCGGGCCTGGGGACCCGGGTGCGGTCGGTGTGCTCGGGGTTGGGGCGGGGACCGCCACCATCACCGCGTCGTTCGAAGAGAGGAGCGGTTCGGCCGAGGTTACGGTCCAGGCTCTGGACCTCGCTTTCGTGGATCCCGGCACCTTCCGGACATGTGGCCTGGCCGCCGATGGCACGGCCTTCTGTTGGGGCATCAACGGGGAGGACCTGCTCGGGGTCGGGCCGACCACGGGCGACTGTTTCGACGGCGACGTCGACTGTAGCACTACCCCGGCGGCCGTGCTCGGAGGGATCACGTTTGCCTCCCTGAGCGTCGGAAACGCCCACACCTGCGGCCTGGACGCCGGGGGACAGGCGTACTGTTGGGGGGTGAACCACGATGGCCGGCTCGGCACTGGGGATACGCTAGCCGTAGTGACTCCCATGGCCGTTGCAGGAGGGCTGACCTTCACTCAGGTGGATGCCGGCGGTGAACACACGTGCGGAATCTCGACGGCGGGGGCGGCCTACTGTTGGGGCAGCAACGAGAACGAGGCGCTCGGTACCGCTGCCACCGTCGATATTTGTGAGACCCTCTTCACACCCCGGATCTCGATTTCCTGCAGTGCCGTCCCTCTCCCCGTGGGCGGCGGGCTCACGTTCGTGGCCGTCGAGGTCTCCGAGGCGGGCCAGCACACCTGTGGGCTCACTAGCGCGGGAACGGCCTACTGTTGGGGCCGCGGCGCGCAGGGCCAGCTCGGATCGGGGAGTACGACACGCGACCCTCGGCTCGTGCCCGGTGTGCCGGAATTCGTCTCTCTGGGCGTGGGCGGTGATCATAGTTGCGGCGTCACCGCCGGTGGAGAGGCGTACTGCTGGGGTGGGAACAACAACGGCCAGCTCGGTCGAGGCACCTTGGGGGGACAGGATGAGCCTCTTCCGGTCATCGGAGGCATCGTCTTCGCTAGTATCAGCGGGGGAGCATTCTACACGTGCGGCGTCGACACGGACGGGGACGCCCACTGCTGGGGCAAGAACACCGACCAGCAGTTGGGGACCTCGTCGGGCCAGGTGAGCCTGCCCACGCTGGTCTTCGGTCCGCATGTCTTCGCTTCGGTGAGCGCCAGTTGGTTCCACACGTGCGGAGTCGACACGGACGGCGTCGCGTTCTGCTGGGGCGCCAACGAGTTCGGGCAGATCGGCACCGGTAACACCGGGGACCGGGGGGCTCCTGCCCGGGTGGTGGGCCAGCCGTAGTCCCTCCCGCCTCCGTCGGCTATTCTTCAGTGGCCGTTCCATCTAAGACGGGATAGTCCTTGAAGAGTTCGATCGATTTCTCTGAACGCTTCGGCGCGAGGGCGACCGGTTTCCGCAGTCTCATGCGGGAGCAGGTGCGTCATGTTCTCTTCGTCGCATCCCTCTACGAGTCCTTCATCCTCGCCGAGGATGGGCATTTGCACGAGCGTGTGCTCGGCAAGTTTCTGGAGGCCAGCCCGCGTGAGCCTCCCTTCCTGACCCGGGTCTCTTCCGGACGCCAGGCATTGCGCATTCTCAAGCGTGAGCGGCCCAAGGTGGACCTCGTGATCGCGAGCCCCCACGTCGGCGACATGCACGCCGCGCGGCTCGCGAAGGAGATCAGCGACGGCGGCTTCGATGTGCCGGTCGTCGTGTTGGGGTATGACCACCGCGAACTGGAGTTCTTCCGGGACCGGCACAGCCTGGACGGGATCGAGGCGCTCTTCCTGTGGCAGGGAGACGCTCGGATTCTCCTCGCCATCGTCCGCGCCATCGAGGATCGGCTCAACGTCGAGTGGGACACTCAAATCGGCGTGCCGGTCTTCATGGTCGTAGAGGACAGCGTTCGCTTCTACTCGTCGTTCCTTCCGGTCATCTACAACGAGGTGTTGAACCTCACACAAGCGGTAGCGGCCGAATCGGGGAATCGACTCCAGCGGATGATGCGTGCGCGTGCCCGTCCCAAGATTCTGCTGTCCACGACGTTCGAGCGCGCTCTCGAGGACTTCGAGACGTACCAAGAGTCGATCATGGGCGTGTTCAGCGACATGAACTTCCCGAAGGGTGGAGAGCACTCGCAGATGGCCGGCAGGGATCTCGCGCTGGCCATTCAAGACCTCGCGCCCGACGTGCCCATCGCCCTCCAGTCCTCGTACGAGAGCAACCAAGAGGTAGCTGAAGCGTTGGGGGTCGGCTTCCTTCTGAAGC
Organism: Longimicrobiales bacterium; assembly: GCA_965249725.1. GTDB lineage: Bacteria > Gemmatimonadota > Gemmatimonadetes > Longimicrobiales > Gaopeijiaceae > CBDDCX01. Next base: position 2,567,004 of record CBDFMQ010000002.1, on the reverse strand, counting down.
GCTCCCCCGACTTCCTCGGTCAGCTGAGGAAGTACCTGTCGGAACATCTCTTCTTCGGCGACTTCGTCTTCCGGTCGGATACCGGCGAGGAAATCGACCGGGCGTCCGACCTCAAGACTCTGGTCGAGAAGCTCCGTACGATTCCCGGGGAGAGTCTGGCGTACCACGCTCAGCGGCACGACTTCTCGCGGTGGGTGCGCGCGCGCGCCGAGTTCGGATTGGCTGCGGAGCTCCGCCCACGGCTGTTGGAGGACTACTCCAACGTCGAAGAGCTACGGAAGTCCTTGGTCCACGACATCGATCTGTACCGGCGCGAGAGGAGCCGCGGGTCGGTCAATCCGTTCCGAGACAAGGTCTTCGACGGCGAAGAGGGGATGGTCCAGATCGGCGGCGGGTCCCTCGGGGGAAAGGGCCGGGGTCTGGCGTTCGCCAGTCGGCTCCTGGACGAGGTGCGGTTGAGAGAGCGTTTCCCCGACGTGGAGATCTTGGTCCCGCCGTCTGTGGTGCTTGGCACGAGCGTATTCGACCAGTTCATGGACGACAACGATCTTCGCAAGTTCTCACTCGAGTGCGAGGACGAGGACGAGACCCTGGCCCGAATACTCGCGGCGCCCCTTCCCGAAGAGGTGATGACGTCGCTCGAGCAGGTCATCGAGGTGATGACCGATCCGTTGACCGTCCGGTCGTCGAGCCTTCTTGAGGATTCGCCGAGCCAGCCGTTGGCCGGCGTCTATGGGACCTGGCTTCTCCCCAATGACGCGAGGAGCCGCAAGAAGCGACTTCGGCACCTCGTGGGCGCTGTGAAACGGGTCTACGCATCGACCTTCTCGAGGAAGGCCGGGGCGTTCCTTCAGGCGACATCGTATCGCACGGAGGAGGAGGCGATGGCGGTGATCATCCAAGGGGTGGTCGGCGCGCCCCATGGTGATCGCTTCTATCCCCACATCTCCGGCGTGGCCCGGTCGCACAACTACTATCCGTCCCCTCCGGCCGACACCGAAGACGGCATTGCCGCGGTCGCGCTGGGTCTGGGAAGGACCGTCGCCGATGGGGAGCCGTGCTTGCGATTCGTGCCCCGTCACCCGGGGCACATGCTGGAGCACTCGACCCTCGAAGGAATGCTGGCGAACGCCCAGCGCGAGTTCTGGGCTCTGAACCTGCGCGGGAGCCTCAAGCATGGAGGCTGGTCCGATGGAGGCCCGCTCGGTCGGTTCGACCTCAAGACCGCCGAACGCGATGGCACCCTCGGTCCGGTCGCCTCGAGCTACTCCCACGAGAACCGCGCACTCTATGACGGGCTTGGAAGACCGGGCGCTCGCCTAGTGAGCTTCGCGCCGATCCTCAAGCACGGGGTGTTTCCCTTGGCCGAGATCCTCGACGAGTTGCTTGCCCTCGGACGGGCCGGTACTCGACTCCCCGTCGAGATCGAGTTCGCGGCGACGCTCGGGAGCGGCCGCGGGAAGAGGTCGAAGTTCGGGTTCCTACAGCTCCGTCCCTTGGCGGCTACACGCGAGGATGCGGACGTCGAGCTGGGAGGGATCGACTCGGAGCAGGTCTTCTGCGAGAGCCCGGCCGTGCTCGGCAACGGACGGATCGACACCCTGTGCGACTGGATCGTGGTGGACCGGAGTGACTTTCAGAGAGCCCAGAGCGCGGAGTGCGCCGAGCACGTGGCGAGCTTCAACAAGGAGCTCAACGCCGCCGCCCGCCCCTATGGGCTGATCGGTGTGGGGCGGTGGGGTTCGACGCACCCCTGGCTCGGCATTCCGGTGAAGTGGGAGGACATCTCAGGCGCGCGCGTGATCGTGGAGGCCGGATTTCGCGATGCACGGGTTACCCCCTCGCAGGGGACCCACTTCTATCAGAACCTGGCGTCCTTCAACGTCGGGTACTTCACGGTGAATGCGAACATCGGGGAAGGCTCGGTCGATTGGGATTGGCTTCGAGATCAGCCAGAGGTGTCGTCCCGCGGGGCCGTGAGGCACGTGCGGTTTCCCGCACCCGCCGTCGCCATCATGAATGGCCACGAGCGTCGCGGAGTCGTCCTCAAGCCGAGCGAGGGCTGAACGTGAGCCTGGGAGCCGGTTCCCGACTTCCGAGTTTTCCTACACCGCCGTCATCGAATTCCCTACGGACGACCACGGGGCCTCCCGTTAGCGTCCGATTGCTACGCCCGGCCGACCTTCGGCGGGCACTCATCCTGAGCCAGGAAGCGCGCACAGATGTCGGACTACGTCACGACTCTGATAGAAGACGTCAAGGCAAAGAACCCGGCTGAGCCCGAGTTCCATCAGGCCGTGCAGGAGGTCGTCGAATCCCTCGAGCTGGTACTCGAGCGCAGGCCCGAATACCGCAGTTCGAAGATAATCGAGCGGATGGTGGAGCCCGAGAGGGTCCTCCTTTTCCGCGTGCCCTGGGTGGACGATCAGGGCGTCGTTCAGGTGAACCGCGGCTTCCGGATCGAGATGAACAGCGCGATCGGTCCGTACAAGGGCGGCCTGCGCTTCCATCCCTCGGTGACGCTTGGGATGCTCAAGTTCCTCGCCTTCGAGCAGGTGTTCAAGAACGCCCTCACCACGCTTCCCATGGGTGGCGGAAAGGGCGGCTCCGACTTCGATCCGACGGGCAAGAGCGACGACGAAGTGATGCGGTTCTGCCAGTCCTTCATGACGGAGCTGTTCCGCCACATCGGCCCGAACACCGATGTGCCGGCCGGAGACATCGGAGTCGGCGGGCGTGAGATCGGCTTCCTCTTCGGTCAGTACAAGCGCCTCACCAACGAGTTCACCGGCGTTCTCACGGGGAAGGGCATCAATTGGGGTGGATCATTGATCCGTCCCGAGGCCACCGGGTACGGTTCCGTCTACTTCGCCGCCGAGATGCTGGCCACGCGAGGAGAGACGCTCGAAGGCAAGACCTGCCTCGTTTCGGGGAGTGGCAACGTCGCTCAGTACGCGGCTGAGAAGCTGATCGACCTCGGGGCCAAGCCGGTCACGTTGTCGGACTCGAGCGGATACATCTACGACGAGGAGGGCATCGACCGCGGCAAGTTGGACTTCGTCACGGCGTTGAAGAACGAGCGCCGGGGCCGCATCAAGGAGTATGCGGATGAATACTCCTCGGCCGTCTACACACCTCTCGTGGAGGAGCCGGCTCGCGGCACGGATCCGATGTGGACCCACAAGGCCGACTGTGCCTTCCCGAGCGCCACGCAGAACGAGATCAACGTCGACGACGCGCAGAACCTACTGGACGCCGGTGTCTATCTGGTCTCCGAAGGTGCCAACATGCCGACCACACCCGACGGCGTGCAGTTGATCATGGACGCCGGGATCCTCTATGGACCCGGAAAGGCGGCAAACGCAGGCGGTGTCGCCGTGTCCGGTCTCGAGATGTCCCAGAACAGCATGCGATTGCACTGGAGCAGGGAAGAAGTGGACCAGAAGCTCCATGGCATCATGAAGAGCATTCACCAGCAGTGCCTGGAGGTGAGCGAGGAGTTCGGCACGCCCGGCAACTATGTGAACGGGGCGAACATCGCCGGCTTCCTCAAGGTCGCCGACGCGATGCTCGATCAGGGGGTCGTGTAGCGGACCTTCTCTTTGCCCGCACCCGCGTGTGGACCTACGCTGTAAGCGCCTGAACCCGGGCGCATACGCCAGTCGGTTCACATCCGGAGATGCATCATGAGACAGACCCCGGTCGCTCTCGTTACGGTCGCCCTCGGTACGCTCCACTTAGCCACCTCGGGGGTCGTTCGACCGGCTGCGGCTCAGACCCACGATGCCCTGAGCCCGGCGGTCCAGGAGTTCGTGAGCGTGAGCGGTCCTCTCCTTGCGCTTACGCACGTCCAGCTGATCGACGGGACCGGGGCTGAGCCCACTCAGGACCAGACCATCATCATCGCGGGTGGACGTGTTAAGGCCGTGGGTGCCACAGGCGATCTGGCCATCCCCGCCGGCGCCGAGGTGCACGACCTGACCGGCCACACGGTGATCCCCGGCCTGGTTGGAATGCACAACCACACGTTCTACCGTGGGGTCCGTGGCACGGCGGGCGAAACGACGGCGCAGCTCGACGTGTCGTCCCCACGGCTCTACCTGGCCAACGGCGTGACGACCATTCGCACCACGGGGAGCATCTCGCCCTACAGCGAGCTGAACGTGAAGCACCAGATCGATGCCGGGGAGGCTCCTGGCCCGCGGATGTACGTGACGGGACCCTACTTCGACGGTGAGGGTGCACCCGTTTCGCGCTACCAGCCGGCGTCGCCCGAGGACGCCAAGCGTGTGGTCCGGTATTGGGTCGAAGAGGGCGTCACCTGGTTCAAGGCCTACGCGAACATCAAAGGCGAGAACCTCAAGGCCATCATCGACGAGGCTCACCGTTTGGGTGCCAAGGTCACCGGCCACCTGTGCTCCGTGACCTTCGGTGAGGCGATGGAGCTCGAGATCGACAATCTCGAGCATGGCTTCCTCACCGCCAGCGATTTCGAGGCCGACAAGCCCCAGGACGTCTGCCCGCCGGGCTTCATTCTGCGACTCGCGGACGTCGACGTCGAGGGTCAGGAGGCTCAGGATCTGATCCAGGATCTGGTCCGGTCGGGCACACCCATCACTTCGACCCTGTCCGCGTACGAGTTCCTGTTCGTGCCGGGTGGGCGGCCCATCGAAGAGCGCGTGCTGGAGATGATGCCGCCGGAACTCAGCGACTGGTATGTCCTCGCGCATGAGACACTTATCGAACGGGAGCGGGAGTTCCGGGCCGGTCCCAACGTCGGCGAGGACGATCCATGGCCCTTCTCTCAGGTCTTTTGGAATGCACAGGCGTTCGAGAGGTCGTTCGTCGATCAGGGTGGAGTGCTGGTCGCCGGTACGGACCCGTGCTGCCCGGTGCTGCCGGGATTCGGTGATCAGCGGAACTTCCAGCTGCTCTCCTCGTCGGGGTTCTCGCCGTCGCAGGTGGTTCAGATCATGTCGGCGAACGGGGCCCGTGTGCTCGACGCCCAGGACTCCTTCGGTACGGTGACCTCGGGCAAGCTCGCCGACCTCGTCGTCATCGAGGGAGACCTGACGAGCGATCCGGTCGTGATCCAGAACGTGAGGATCGTCTTCAAGGAAGGCGTTGGGTACGATCCCGAGAAGCTGTTGGACTCGGTACGGGGGGCCGTCGGTCGCCGGTAGGGAAGGCGGTTCAGACCGAGTCTGGTGGCGTGTCCTACCCGGCCTCGCGGCGGTTCCTACCGGATTGAAATATCCAGCGGTACGTCGGCCGTGATCCGGTAGGAGTACTCCCAGGTGCTACTGGAAATGCCATTGCCCCTGGCGCCGTCAACGTGGTGAAGACGGAACTCGCCGGATAGCGACACGCCCTCTTCCAGCGCCTTGGTGCCCTTGAACCCGACCTCCGTGTATTTGCGGTCCGGCCGGTATTCCTCCGGGTCGATCGTCTTGGATCCGTAGTTCGTGTCGCCCTCGACCGCGATGAAGTCGGTGCCCCACCACTGCACCGTGCTCAATTCGAGCCAGGGGAGCGGATGCACCGCCCCGCGCAGGAAGACCCCGTGTCCCGGTTCCACTTCCGCAGAAGGCAGAGTGGGAATGTCCCCCATGCTGACCAAGTAGAAGAGCGTCACGCTGCTCGTTCCGAGCCCACCCAAGTCCGCTCCGAGACGGACGCCGGGTCCCAGCGCGACGTTGTTCGAGACGGGTTGCCCGGCGTCATAGAGCTGACCCCCGTGGTGGACACCGTGAAGCTGGAACAGGACTGAGAAGTGGTCGCTCGGCCGCGCGTCCATGGTGATTCCGTAGTCGATGATCTCGCGGCTGTTGGTGGTGTTGAGCGCCTGCCAATTGAGGAACATCTCCATGTCGAGCCCGATGCGGCGCTCGATCCACTGTAGTCCCTGCTCGGTCGGACGATTGAACTCGAGCGTGCTGACGGCGAGCGGGTCGATCAGCCCGTGCCGGTCACTCCTGATCAAGGTTCCGACGACGCCTGTGGACGTGTCATTCCGATAGCGAAAGCTCAGTACGGGCTCCAACTCACGGAGTCTCTCGCCCCCGCTCCGATAGTCCAGCGAACCGCCGGCCAGCACCTGGATACGAGGGCTGACATCGAAGGCGACGGCCGACTGAAACTGACCGCCGAGCAGGGTCTCGCCCGTCCTGAACGGATTGAAGAACTCCGTATTGTCCCCGTAGAAGACGAAGTCGGTGAGCCAGGACACGTCCTGGGCGTCGGCCGACGCGCCGAAGGACATCAGGCCGACGAGCAAGAACACGGCTCTCCCGGAGAGGCCGGACGATGGGTGCGAGGGGGACACGATCGTGAGCATGCTCTTGCTGGAGCCGTACGGAACGAGTTGGACCGAAGACGATAGTGCGGTGGGCCCGCTTTGTCACCGTACGTGACTACCCGTCGGGCTCCCTCGCCGCAACTCCGTTTCGGGTCGCGTGTAAAGGCTGCACATGGATCGAATACGTCATGAGTGATGCCGCACCGTCTCCTCCCGAGGTCGCGGAACGCCCGGCACCGCACCGGAGACCGATCTTCATCACCGGCGTGCTCTTCCTTGCGGCCGTGCCGATCATCTTGGCACACGTCCGGGGGCTCCAGAACGAACTCGTCCGAGCGGGGGCCCTGCAGAACGCTGAATTGCTCTCCGGGGTCATCGCCGAGTTTCGCACGGTCTACACCTCGGAGGTCGTCGAGCGCCTGCGTCCCAGTGGCGTGGAGATCACGCACGACTACCTCCTTCGCGAGGGCGCGGTGCCGCTCCCCGCGACACTGAGCATGCTTCTGGGGAACCGTATTGGAGCCCTGGACTCCGGCGGTGGCACCCGCCTCTATAGCCCCTACCCGTTCCCTTGGCGCGGGGAGACGGGAGGGCTCGCGGACTCGTTCGCTCGTGAGGCGTGGGAGGCACTGAATCAGGACCCTGGAGACCCCTTCTACCGATTCGAATCGCTCGATGGCCACGAGGTCCTGCGCTATGCGACGGCCGACCTGATGCGCCCGGAGTGCGTCGCGTGCCACAACGCCCACCCGGAAACGCCGAAGGCCGACTGGAGCGACGGTGACGTGCGTGGAGTGCTCGAGGTGATCGCACCGCTCGACGCGCCTCTCGCGGTAACACGATCGGGTCTCGTCGACACGATGGTGCTCATGCTCCTCATGGCGGCCGGGGGGGTGATTCTCCTGGGCCTGGCGATGCGGAGATCGTAGGGGGAGATCCAAGGGGGAGATCCAAGGGGCGGTTCTCGCCGCCGTCGGCAGGCGCCCCTACTTTGTTGATCGACCGCTGTTCGTCGGAGGTTGATTCAACCGGCGGAGGTCGATATCAGTCGCCATTCCTGGAGGTCCCATGCGTTCGTTGCGTCCCCTTCTCATGTCCTTCGCCCTCCTCGCCGTCGCGGGAGTACCTGCTCTCGCACAGTCCGGTTCGTTCGGGAACGCGGTTCTCGTAGGCGATGACGAGCTGATCATCGCCGAGCCCAACCCGACCTTCCGGTCCGGGGCGGTCTACGTCTACCGCAAGGCCGGCAACGCTTGGCAGGAGTCGGCCCGGATCCAGGCACCCGACACGGAGCGAGCCGACGGATTCGGCACGGTGCTCGCGACGACCGGCAACACACTGTTCATCGGCCAGCGGAACGGGCCTTTGCACACCTACGAGCGGGATGGACGTAGCTGGCGTCACACAGGCACGGTGTCGGGCGATGGCGTGAACGGCACCGACCCGGGGTGTGGTCAGTATGGCTACTGCGGAACCGACTTCGGCGTCGAGATAGCGGCCGACGGCGACTGGCTCCTTGTGGGGGAGCCGGGCACGATCCCCACGCCCCCGCGCCGGCGTCCCGGACATCCCGCCAGGAATGGTCCACGCTTTCCAGCGCGACGCAGGAGGCGACTGGGTTCAGCGCGGCAGCATGCGGGCCTCGGACGGCGTGGTAAACGACCGCTTCGGCGCCACCGTGGTCGTGGCGGACGGACGAACGCTCATCGGTGCTCCGAATTGGAGCGTCCTCGGCGACACCAAGATCGAGGGCGTGGGCCGCGTCTACGAGTTCAGGCTGGAGAATGGGGATTGGCGGGAGACCGCCGTACTGGACTCCAGGATCGAACAGGGGGCCAACTTCGGCGTCTCGATCTCCATGCAGGGCGACGCGGCGATCGTCGGGTCCCCGGGCAGCGGGGCCGGCCACGGCGCAGCCTTCCTCTATCGACGGGACTCCGGTTCGGGCGCTTGGTCTGAGCAGTCCCGTCTCGCCGCGTACAACAGCATCGCGGGTGACCGGTTCGGTGACGCCGTGGCCCTGGACGGCAGCGACATCTGGGTCGGTGCGCCCGCTCCGAGGGGCAACGACATGGGTTCCGTATACGTGTACCGCGGCGGTGACGAGGGCTATCTCGACGCCCCGCGTCGGATGCGCCTCGCGGAGACCGTCACCCGGGACGCCTACGGCGACAAGATCTTCGCGGCCGGTGGGGTCGCGGCGGTCGTGGCGACGGGCATGCACCACCAGTCAGGCGCCGTCTACGTCTACGAGCGCGATTCATCAGGAGACTGGCAGGGTGGTGACATATTGGTGAGCGCCCCGGACGCCCTCGGGGCTCTGACGGGAGAGGAGCGGCGGTGCACCGACGGCAAGGTCGGCCCCTTCGACTGCGACGACGTGGAGCTCCTGTCCTTCGTGCCCAACTCGATTCTCCGGGACGGACACAATGCTCGCGGTGTCCGGACAAACGACAACTGGGGGTGGACGGATCCGGACACAAATCGGGAGTACGCTCTGGTGGGCCGGAACGACGGCACCTCGTTCATCGACATCACGGATCCGACGAATCCGGTCCTCATCGGTGATCTCCCCAAGCCGGCCGACACGCCACCGTCGCAGTTGTGGCGCGACATCAAGACGTACAAGAACCACGCGTTCATCGTGGCGGATGGAGCCGGAGCCCACGGCATGCAGGTCTTCGACCTGACCCGGTTGCGCAGCGTTGCGAACCCACCGGCGCTCTTCGAACCCGACGTGCACTACACGGGTTTCGGAAGCTCCCACAACATCATCATCAATGAGGAGACGGGTTTCGCCTACACGGTCGGGAACCGGGCCGGCGGCGAGACCTGCGGCGGCGGGCTCCACATGATGAACATCCAGGAGCCTCTCAACCCCGAGTTCGTGGGTTGTTTCGTGGAGGAGCGCGGCACGCACGACTCTCAGTGCGTCATCTACCGCGGCCCGGACCGGGACTATCAGGGACGAGAACTCTGCCTCAACCTGAACGGTGGATTCTTCGCGATCTCCGATGTCACGGACAAAGACAACCCCGTGGCGGTAGCGCGTGCTACGTCCCCCAACTCGGCGTACATCCATCAGGGCTGGCTGACGGAGGACCATCGCTTCTTCTACGTAGACGACGAGAGCGATGTGGTCCGTGGCAACGTTCCGACCACCCGCACGCTCATTTGGGATCTGAGCGACGTCGACGACCCGGTCCTCACCAAGCAGTTCATGGGCTCGATGACGGCGAGCGCCCACAATCTCTACGTGAAGGACGACCACGTCTATCAGGCGAATTACCGGTACGGACTCCACATTCTCGATATCTCCGACCCGGAAAACCCGCGGGAGGTGGGCTCTTTCGACACGTCCCCGTACCAGGATGGCCCGGGGTTCAGTGGAGCCTGGAGCAACTATCCGTTCTTCGAGAGTGGTACGATCATCGTGACGAGCCTGCAGGAAGGGTTGTTCATCCTGAAGAAGCGGGATCAGCCGGTGTTCTAGGCGCGCGACGTGCTTCCCGGAGCCGTCGTCTCGTTCTTCCCTCTGGCGATAGGGAGCGTCGCAATCCTCGTCGGCAAGGGACTCTTCGCGTCATGGCTTCACGTAGGATCCTGGGGCGGGTTGTTCGGCTCGCCCTATGGTAGGGTTCTGCTGCTGAAGGCGGGACTGGTGCCCGTGGTCGGAGCCCTGGGTGCCTACAACTGGAAGCGGGTGACTCCGCGCCTGGGGTCCCCGGAATGGGGCCGTAAGGACCGTCCACGGGCCTAAAGGATGAAGATGCGCAGGACCACGTAGGTGACGTACATGATCAGAAGCGTCATTGCCTCGCGCTTCTGGAGTCCCTTCGTCCGGACGAAGAAGAAGAGCGCCGTGATGGTCATGATCACCATGACGGGCACGTCGATGAACAGCACGTCGCGGCTCACCGTGAGGGGGAAGAGCAGGGAACTCGCCCCCAGGGGCACCATCAGATCGAAGGTGTTGCTTCCGATGATGTTCCCCACCGAGATGCTCGACTGCCCCTTGGCAGCGGCACGGACCGACAGGGCCAACTCGGGGAGGCTGGTTCCCGCCCCGACGAGGAAGATGCCGATGACGGTCTGACTCACGTTCCAGCTCTCCGCGATGGAGATGGCGTTGAGGACCACCACGTGCGCGGCGACCACCACCGTGGCGAGGCCGAGAGCCACCGTCAGGAAGTCGACGATGGCCCGTCCCTCCGGGGGCTTCGGTGCATACTTCCCGTTCCGCTCGGCTTGCAAGAGCGCCACCAGGTAGATCGCGTAGCCGACGATCAAAACCGCCCCTTCGGCGCGGGCGATTTCGCCGTCACTACCCACCAGCGCGAACAGCCCGATGGCCAGCAGCAGGATCGTCCCGTCCCGTCGGATCATGCGGGGGGCGAGCCGCAGGTATGTGAAGAGCCCCGATACGCCCAGGACCAGGGCGCCTTGAGCCACGACGCTCCCGGTCATGTTGCCGACCACGACTCCCGAAGCCTCGATCCCGCTCAGCTGCTCCATGCCCCCGACGACCCCCACGACGAGCTCGGGCAGCCCGGTGCCGATGGCTAGAACGGTGAGGCCGACGAAGCCCCTCGAGACACCGTATCGGGAGCTGATCCGGAGGGCGCCCTCCAGAGCGAAGTCGGTACCCTGCCAGAGCGCGACCAGGCCGAGGATCAGTAGAAGGAGGTCCAAGAGCGCTCCGGAGTGTGAGTGAGGCAGGCAGGGTGAATCGTCGAGGATACGGCGGCGCATTCCCGGCGGCAACGGGAACCGGGTTGGCTACGTCCTATTCGCTTGCGAAGCCTGGGGGAGCCAGCACAGTCGCTGATCCGCCGACTTAAGAGGGTGCGGCATCCCCTGGCGGGAGCGCCTGGGTGGGCTCGCCACCCTCTAGTTCCTTCCGTGACATCTCACGCTTCACGATCTCGGTGAGTCGGTCCATCAAGCCGTGCAGCGTTCGCTGTCTACGGCGTACGGTGGCACCGAAAATGGAGCGTGCGATCAGGTAGCACCCCCCGATCACACCTAGCGGGAAGGCCACGCTGAAAAGGACCGATCCCAGCACGTCGACGCCCACCCCCACACCGACGCCCACCCCGATTCCCGCCCCGCCGCCCCCCACGAGCCCACCGAAGAGTCCACCGGCAAATCCGTGGAGCTGTTCTTCGATGCGGATCTGTGTCTCGCCATCGCGCGATGATACGGTGAGTTGGAGGGCCCGCGTGTTCGACGGGGTGTTCGAGCGCCAGGTCAGCGTCCGGCCGAAGAGGCTGGGCACGCCCTGTCCGGTATCCACGTGTTGAATCTCGGGAACGAGAATCTCGAACACCTCTTCCTCGATCTCTCCCTGGATGACCCGCTCGAGTGAGATCGTGGGTGACGTGCCGAGGAAGGCGGCGGAGATCCCCGATGCGGGTGCCCCGGCCTCAACCTCGGCCGCGGCGCGGCGAAGGTGAGTGGGATCGATTCCCGCCTCGAGGGCGATCTCTTCCAGTTCCGCGAGGGAGAGCCCGCTTCCCGACGGCTCTGGGGCGGTGTCCTGAAGCTCCGTGGCACGCTTCAGGATCAAGCCGATCTCACGGTCGCCGTAACGGCGGGAGGAATCGTCCGGTGGGCTCATGGCAGGCAATCTACCGGGGGGGCACCCACGACTCAATCAGGAACTCTAGAGCCGTGCTGGTGGCGCGGGCCGGCCTGAAGTACAATCGCACACCGCTTTTCCCATCCAAAGGGGGGCCCGCCAGCTCGCCCTTAAGGAGGTTGGCATGCTGATGCGTACCGCACGGATTCGCCCGACCGTAGTTGCAGCTCTGGTGCTTCTCGTTTCCTGTCAGGGCGCATCGACCCCGGCGGGAGAGGACGTGGCCCAGAGCACCCGGTATGAGGACCTCCTCACACTCCACCAGGAGTGGCGGAGCTTTCAGGCTCCGGATGTGACCGAGGGCGTGCCCGACTACACCGCGGCCGCGATGGCCCAGCAGGCGCAGGAGCTCAGGGGATACCAGACCCGTTTGGCGGCGATCGACCCCGGGGGATGGCCCATCTCCGAGCAGGTCGACTACCACATCGTCCGAGCCGAGATGAACGGCCTGGAGTTCGACCACCGGGTGCTGCGCCCTTGGGCGAGAAATCCCGCATTCTACATGCTCATTCACGGGTCCCAGTCCGACGTTCCGGCCCGTGAGGGCGAGGTCATGCACGGGGCCGTCGAACTTTGGACCTACCAGTTCCCGCTGTCCGATCGAAGCGCGGCCGAGATCCAAGAGGGCGTCAGCGTCATGCCCGCCATCTTAGAGCAGGCGAAGACGAACCTCGTCGTCGAGGCTGCGGACCTTTGGTTCCTCAGCATGCGGGCCATGGGGGGCGTGAGTCGGACGCTGGGAGGATTGGCGGAGCGGGTCTCTGACGACTACCCGGACCTCTCGGCCGACGCCGAGGCCGCCCAGGCCGCCGTCGACGAGTACATCGCTTGGATCGAGGAGCGGCAAGCCGGCACGACAGCTTCCTCGGGAGTCGGGGTGGAGGAATACGACTGGTACCTGAAGAACGTGGCGCTCCTGCCTTACACCTGGGCCGATCAGGTCGCGATCGTCGAGCGGGAATTGGGCCGGTCCTGGGCCTACCTGAAGCTGCTCGAGAACAAGAACCGCAACCGGTCCGAGCTCCCGTTGATCTCGTCGGAGGGCCAGTATCAGCGCCAGTATAGAGCAGCGGTCCGTGAGTTCATCCGGTTCCTCGATCGTGAGGACTTCTTCACCGTGCCCGAGTATGCCGAGCCGGCGCTCATGGCCCGTGAGGGGCGCTTCTCACCTCCTGAGGGTGACATCGGCTTCTTCAGTGAAGTCAGCTATCGCAACATGCTGCCGATGAGGGCGCACGGAACGCACTGGTTCGATCTGGCTCGTATGGATGCCGAGGCTCACTCGAGTCCCATTCGCCGGGTCCCGCTACTCTACAACATCTGGTCCGCCCGGGCCGAGGGCTACGCGACCGGCATGGAAGAGCTGGTCATGGGTGCCGGATACCTCGACGACCTGCCGAGAGCGCAGGAACTCGTCTACATCCTGTTGGCCCAGCGTGCCGCCCGGGCGATGGGCGGCCTGAAGATGCATAGCAATGAATACACCATCCAGGAGGCCGTGGACTACGCTTCCAAGTGGACGCCGCGGAACTGGATGCCGCCCGAAAGCAACACCGTCTGGGGTGAGCAGCAGCTCTACTTGGAGCAGCCCACCTACGGTACCAGCTACGTGATCGGCAAAGTCGCCATTGACAAGCTGCTCGCGGACCGGGCTCAGCAGCTCGGCGACGAATTCAGCCTGGGCCGGTTCGTCGACGAGTTCCACGCCGCTGGGATGATCCCGGTGTCGCTGATTCGGTGGGAGATGACGGGCCTCGAAGACGAGATCGAGAAGCTGTGGTAGAAGCGGTGGCAGAAGCGGTGGCAGAAGCGGTGGTAGAAGCGGTGGCAGAAGCGGTGGCAGAAGCCGTAGTAGAAGCTGTGTCAGCGGAGAGAGCGTAAGCTTGACATACCCGGAGAAGGCGTCAAAGCTCAATGAGCCCGCGCTTACCGAGCCGGTGATTGGTCAGGGGAGAATGATGGCGAGGAACATGCCCGGGAAGGGCTTCACGCTTCGACTGTGCGGAGCTACAGCATTTGCGCTGCTGCTGATGCTGCCACGAGGCGCGGACGCCCAGATTCCCCTGAAGATCGACGATGCCAGGCTCCGCGGGGTCATGCCCGAGGCCACGAGCTTCTCGGAGAAGAGCGGATCGCCCCCCGTCTACCACGCTTTTGCCGACGACCCGAACGGCACCTCACAAGTACTCGTCGGTTACCTGTTCCTGACGTCCGATCTACCCCCTGAGGAGTTTGGATACAGCGGGACCATCCAGGTGCTGGTCGGCGTCGACCTGGCCGGCAACCTCACCGGGGCCACGGTGATCAACTACCACGAGGCCCTGGTGGCCTCGGTTGGGGACTTTCTCAGGGGCCCGGGTGTCGAGTCGCAGTACGCCGGAAAGCATGTCGCCGATGCGTTCAGGATCTACCGGGACCTCGACGGCGTTAGTGGGGCCACGATCTCCGCCGGGGCCATGGCCCGGGGTATCCGCAACTCGGCTCGTCGGGTGGCGATGGCCTATCTGCGTCGACCCGCACCCACGGTGGTGGCCGCTTCGAGCGGCGAGGGGCTGACGGCCGACGCGATCGAGCAGCTCAGTTGGCTCGAGCTGGTTTCGAGTGGTCTCATCGCGAAGATGGAGGTCGTCCGCTACAACGCTCTTGGGCTCGATCTCTCGTTCACCTACGTGGGCAACGAGAGGCTCGGCGACATTGTCGTGGGTGCCGACTCCTATGCGTCCATGCTCGAGAAGGTGGGTCCGAGGTACGAGGACTTCCACCTGATGATTCTCGGCCTCGACGGGAGCTTCATCGCGGGATTCCGGCCCAGGGCCATCACCGTGCTGCAGGGTGGGGAGTCCTATCCGCTTCCCAGGAATCAGGTGGTGTACTGGGGCAGGCCCGAAGAGGGCAAGATGGCCGAGCAGGTCTTCTATGCTGCGATGCTGTTGATCGACCCCGCGGTAGACCTGAGCCAGCCCTTTACGATCCAGTACGATGACGGGCAGGGCGATCCCTTCACGATCGAGTACACGATCGCCCCGGACGTGTTGGAATTCGTACGGGGTGGTGAGACTCCTGCTCAGACCACCGCGGCCGCTTCGCCCGATGGTGGCACATCTGGAGGCAATCCCGCGGCGGCAGCGGATGCCGACACCGCCACGGCCACGGCTACCGCCGCTGCCGGCGAGACGCACGGGACGAATGGCGCCGACCCCGAAGCCGACGTGAACGGGACCACGGCAGAGGCAGGGGCCCCCGCGGAGACCGCCGCGGCGGTGCCGCCGCAGCCGGAGGTGACGGTGCAGCCGGACGCCGCCACGGCCCTGCCGGCCGACCAGGCCGGGTTGGGTTTCGATTTCGATTTCGAGGAGGAAGAGGAGGAGTCCGCCTTCTCTCTGATGCTGGCGCAGACACGCTGGAGCCGGGTTGTGGGGCTTCTCATAATCTTCGGTCTTGCGCTGAACGCCTTCATCTTCAAGGGCGTGCCCGCGCGGTGGGTAGCTCTGGGCGGCACCCTCGTGTATCTGGGGTGGGTCGACGGAGGCTTTCTTTCGATCTCCCACATCACCAGCGGAATCGCCGGTGGTCCTCGTGTCTACCTCGGCGACCTGGTCATGCTCGTCATGATCATCTTCACCGTGGTGACGACCTTGCTCTGGGGGCGCGTGTTCTGCGGATTCCTGTGTCCGTTCGGGGCTCTACAGGACTTCATCGAGCGCGTGGTTCCGAAGCGCTTCCAGCGAAAAGTGCCGAGCCAGATCCATGACCGGGCCATCTACATCAAGTACGGCATCCTCGGGCTCATCCTCGTCACCGCCGTGGTCAACAGCGACCTCTCGATCTACGGGTACTTCGAGCCGTTCGGCACTGTGTTCTTCCTCAGCTCTTCGGTGCTCATGTGGAGCATCGCCGGCAGCGTTCTGCTGGCCTCCGTCGTGATTCCGAGGTTCTACTGCCGGTACGCCTGCCCGTTGGGCGCCGCTCTCGGCGTCGCCTCACTGGTGTCGTTCTTCCGCATTCCGCGGGTCAAGCAGTGCGATATCTGCAAGGTCTGCGAGCAGAGCTGTCCCACCGGGGCTATCAGAGGTCCGGACGTTGACTTCAAGGAGTGCGTCCGCTGCAACATCTGCGAGGTCAAGCTCCTGACCAAGGCCGGCGTCTGCAAGCACGACATGGAGAAGATCCAGCCGCGGCTGGTGCAGTTGCAGACGGCGGTCGGCGCGGACTGAGCGGAACGGCGATCGTTGCGATCGTGAAGAAGGCCCCGACCCGCCAGGGGTCGGGGCCTTCCGTCCTTCCTGAGGGGATCTCTCTCCTAGTCGGATACGATCAAGCGGGAGAACGCCACACCCAAGTTGAACGCAGTGTGCTGGTTGTGGGCCCAGACGGCCTGCTCCCAGCGCTCCGCCTCATCTTCGTTCCCGAGAGCCTTTTCGGTCAGGGCCATGAAGGCCTTCTCCCAGGGACCGCGGAGGCCCGACTTGACGAGCGACCGGCGGGCTCCTTCGGCGTCTCCACCGACGAGCTGCGCGTAGCCGGTGAGAGTGGCGGCGAACGTGTTGTTGGGCCCCGTCGCCTCCTCGAAGGCGGCGGCGGCCCTGGCGGCCGGTCCGGCATGACCCATCAGGCCGTGGGTGATCGCGGCCATCGCGTGCTGAGCTGCATTCGCATCCTGGAATTCCAGTGCCTTCTCGAGGTGCCCGTGCGCCATGGCGGCATCGCCACCGAGCGCCGCCAACACCGCCAGTTCCCGGTGCGCCTGGGCGGTCAGGCCATTGTTGTTGATCGCCTCGAGCTTCTGTGCCGCCTCCTGGAGCGCTTCTTCGGCCCTGCGTGTGTCACCTTCCATCAGGTAGGTGTTGGCCACGGCTCGGCCAAGGTTGTTCAGACCGTTCGTAGTCGAGTGCGGGGCCGCACGCTCAAGGGCATCGCGAGCCATGTCGCCGTCGCCCGCCAGCATATAGGCCTCGGCGAGTCCCGTGTACCCTGCGGTGTAGGTCTCGTCCAACTCGAGGGCCATGTTGTAGTGGGCGATGGCTTCCTCGATCATGCCGCTGAACTGGAAGAGCTCGGCGTACGAGTCGTGCGAGTTCGGATGCGAACCGGCCAGCTCCATGTATCGAGCCACGTTCTGCCGGGCTCTGGCCTGGTCTCCCATGTTCCACTGTAGGTATGCCAGAGTGTTCGCGCTGGCGGCGAAGGTGGGGTGCGCCTCCCGCACGTTCGTCAGGGCCCTCAGACGGTCCGCCGAGCCCCCCGCACCCGTAAAGGCCGCGCGGCGGAACGCGACGTGTGGATCGTCGGGAGAGATTCGAGCTGCCGCGGCGTACATCGCCCGTGCCTCGCGGGCGTTGCCGGCGAATTGCTCCCGTATGGCCGAGGCAAACGCCAGTTCACCGGCGGATGCGTTTGCGAGGACCGCCATGGCCGCCGCCATCTTCTCGAGGCGCTCCGCACGGCCCATTCCAGGCGCGCTCCGGGCGTGCATGAACTGAGCCATGCCGAAATCCGGGTCCAGTTCCAGCGCCTGCTCGAAGTGCATTGCCGATCGGCTCAAGAACACGTTCTCGACATCGTCGACGCCCGCCCAGAAGTGGGCCTCGGCCTGCTCCGATTCGGTGGTTACCTGCAGGACGCGTGCTTCATCGTCCTGAGCGAGGGCCTGATGCGTCGCGGGTCCGATGAGCACTGCGAGAGCGAGACATATAGAGACGGCGAACCGTGCGGGTGCAACGTGGTGCATTGGATCCTCCTGGATTAGCGGTATGGCGGGAGCCGGTACTAGCCCTGGCTCGAGTTGAAGATGTCTGCGTGTATCGCCCACTGGCCGTCGGGCTCCCTACGTCGGATCTCGATGTACTTCCCCTGATCGGGGACCGACTCACCGTCGATCTCCATGGTCATCGTGTAGGTGCCGATCACATAGGCCATATCTTCGCGGCCATCGATCTGGTCGACGTGCAGCTTGAATTCGCTGAGTGGAGGGAAGCCGCTCATAAACTCGGCGATCGCTGCTTGTCCCTGGACCGCGGGCTGACCGGGCGGCAACAGCGTGGCGTCAGCCGTATAGAGGGCGCCGAGTGATTGGAAGTCGCCGGTCAACAGGAATCGTTCGAAGTCCGGATGGGCCGAGACGATGTCGGCCTTGTCTTCCGGAGACAGGCCTGTGGGTTGGGTCGCTGCGTGGGTCATGGCGGTCTCCATAGCTACGGTCCCCGATCCGCGGGGGCAACAACGTCGAACCCGGGGCCGTGGGGGAGTGGTAAGAAACGATGTTAACGTGCGTGACGACTCCTCCCTCCGCAAGCGACCGCCCTGGGGTGGTCGCCTACTCCCCGTCTCCCTCAACCATCTTGTGGCTCGCCTCCGAGCCATAGTCCATGTCGTAGACGGCCTTGAGTTGCTCGATCTTCTCTAGCGTCGAGCGCTCGAACGCCGTCTTGGTACCAACCTGCACGCGAAGTGGGCGCCGCTCAAGGGGAGGGGAGTTTGACAGTGAAGAGGCCCCCCGGGCACGTTCGGCCTATGAAAGGACTGCTCTACACCGCCACGATATTGGGGACGATGTGGGGTACGTCCGACCTTTTATCGAGGCATCAAGCTCCCCTCCACCTCGATCAGCGCTCGTTCACGTTCTGCCGCGTAGCCTATCGCCAGGTGCGCCGGGAGCCGCTGGGCCAGGGCTGGAGGACCGATTATCCGGATGGGGATCGGAACCTCATGCTGCGTCTCTCCCAGCTCACGACGACCCCTATACGGCAAACGGAATACGGAGAGCCGGATCACCGCATCGTCCAGATCATGGACGACGAGTTGTTCGCATGCCCCTTCGTCTTCATGTCCGACGTCGGTACCAACGGCATCGACCCCGAGGAGGCCGAGCGCTTGCGCCTCTACCTGGAGCAGGGGGGCTTCCTCTGGGCAGACGACTTCTGGGGCAGTCGGGCGTGGGCGACATGGGCGCGCGAGATCGGCAAGGCGCTCCCGCCCGCCGAGTTTCCGATCGTCGACATCCCGGCCGGCCATCTCTTATTGAATGCCCTCTACGATGTCCACGAGGTGCCTCAAGTCCCGTCCATTCAGTATTGGCGTCGGAGTGGGCGTTCCGGGACCTCAGAGCAGGGTCGCGACAGCGAGGAGGCACACCTTCGCGGCATCCGGGACAAGGCGGGGCGGCTTATCGTGGTCATGACCCACAACACGGACATCGCGGATGGTTGGGAACGCGAGGGCGAGGACGATCAGTTCTTCTTCCAGTTCTCGCCCCAGTCATACGCCCTGGGGATCAACATCGTGTTATACGCTCTGACCCACTGACGGACGCCCTTACCAGCACCCCCCTGCCACTGCTTAGTCCCAACCGCCACGCGTTTTCCGTACGTTTTCCGCATCCGGCGCGTAGTCCGCGCCCGTCCCCCATGCGTAGTCCACACCCATCCTCTACCTGTAGTCCGCCGCCTGCGCGTAGTCCCATCCAGCTATGGACGGCTTTGCGTAAGACGTAGTCCGCTAGGTCCGGGAGTGTGTCTGAATCGGCTTGTCTACGGCCTCCCCGTGCCGGCCGCCCCGTCAACCACGGTCGTTGCGACTTCTTTGACCTCGACACCCCTCCTCGCGCCTCCAGGGGCCTCTGAGAGGCCCGAAATATGCCCCTTATATTTCACTGTAAGTCGTTACCGCCATTACAGATCAGGGGTTTCCGATGCGTCCCGCCACGCTCACTGTTCCAGATGTCCCGTACGCTCCCACCAGCTCCGACAACCACCTCGACGACCTCCAGGATTTGGGGGACGAGATCGCTACACTCGCCGCGCACATCCATGCCGCTGAGCACCGCCTTCTCACCCTGATCGCTGAGTTCGACCGGCTCAGAGGGTGGGAGCCCGGCGGCCACAGGTCGTGCGCCCACTGGCTCGCCTTCCGCACCGGGATCGATCTGGGGGCCGCCCGAGAGAGGGTGCGAGCCTCGCGTGCCCTCGTGGAGCTTCCTCGGATCGGTGCGTCCATGGCCCAGGGGGAGCTGTCCTTCGCCAAGGTGAGGGCGCTCACGCGCGTGGCCACTCCCGCGAGTGAGGGGGAGCTGCTCGAGCTCGCCCACTCGTGCACGGCGGCCCAGTTGGAGCGGGTGGTGCGGGCGTGGCGTAGCCTGAGCCGGCACGACGAGGCCGAGTTCGAGCGGATGCGTCATCGCTCGCGCTGCTTTTCAGTGTTCCCGGACGAAGAGGGCATGTACGTGGTGCGTGGCCGGTTGGATCCGGAGGCGGGAGCGATGCTCCTGCAGGCTGTGGATGCGGCGAGTGACGCGCTGTTCCGTGAGAGCGCTTCTGGCGAGGACGCTTTGACCGGTTCCTCAAAGGACGTCACACCGAAGCAGCGGCGGGCAGATGCGGTGGGGCTGGTGGCGGAGAGAGCGCTGGCGGCCGGGTTCGGGCAGGAGCGTGCTGAAGATCGACGCGACCACACAGCCCCCATCAGCGGCACCCGGGCCGAACGCTACCAAGTGGTCCTGCACGTCGAGGCGCCCACGCTGCAATCCGACACGGAGCCCGGCCGTTCCGACCTCGAAGACGGCACACGCGTTTCCGCGGAAACGTCCCGGAGGCTCTCGTGCGACGCCAGCGTGGTGCGGCTCATCGAGTCACCCGCTGGTTCGATTCTTGACGTGGGCCGCAAGACTCGCACGATGCCGCCGGCGCTCAGGCGGGCGCTGGAGTCCCGGGACCGAGGATGCCGATTCCCGGGTTGCGGCCTCCGCTTCACCGACGCTCATCACATCAGGCACTGGGCCGACGGTGGAGCGACCAAGCTCGAGAACCTGGTGCTGCTGTGCCAGTTTCATCATCGGTTGGTGCACGAGGAAGGGTATACGGCTCACTTCCCTCGGGGGGAGCGGCTCTACTTCCTCGATCCGAAGATGAGGATGATCCCCGACCAGCCATCCCCGACCCCACCGCTGACTCCCGAGCCTGTCGAGGCGCTCATTGAGGAGAACCGGGCCCGAGGCATCGAGCCCGACTATTTCACCGGGTCGGCCCGTTACAAGCGCGAGGTCGACATCCCCTCCGACGTGTTCAAGCGGGCGCTCGAGGCCCTGGAAGTGTCCGTTGAATCGTCCACATCGGGGTTTCGGAGTCGAGCGCAATCGGAGCTTCGGGCTCGAGCGTCCTCGGGGTTTCGGGGTCGAGCGTCGGGGGTCCGCGGGTCGGTCGAGGTTGGGTCTAGCCCCGCTTGATGCTTTTGCCCCGCAGCTCCTCATCGAACGCTACGATCTCGTAGTCGTCCTCGAAGCCCGCCCGGTCTGGCGACGGCAGATAACCGCTCAGGTCCATCTCCGCGCCGGCGAGTTGCCGGTCGAATTCGTCCAGGTCTCGTTTGGAGGCCTCCACGGACGAGTCGGCGCTCGAATACACGATGTCGCCCAGTTTGCGGTTTTCCAGTGCGAGGCCCTGACGTACCATCTCACTCGCCACGAACTCTCGCCGGATCGCAGGCAACGTGAACACCAAGGACCCGTCGGCTCCCGAGGTGACGTCGGCATTGAACTCGGCGGCGATGGAGTGGAGGGCTGCCTCGACTTCGACATCATCGACCGCCTGGTCCTTCAGGCGGTTCCGCACGTAGCCGGCGGCCGCTTCCACCGTCACGGCTCCACGTCCGGCGAGAGCCTCTCGGTAGACCAGCCCCAGGACCAGGCGTCTCACATTGCGGGCCTTGCGTGCCTTGTTCTCGCGTCGCACTCCCATCATGCGCAGCAGGGGCACACCGAAGAAGAGCACGCTGAACACCACGGGCACCAACACGAGCCCGACGAACGCGGCAGGCCCGGAGATGCCGAGCTGCGGGAATATGAACCAGGGTGCCGTGGCTCCGGCCACCAGCGTGAATCCGTTCATCCCGGCGATCAGCGCATCGTGCTTCTTCTCATTGCCCGTGAGTTCGAGCGGGTACTCCATGCGGAGCCAGGCCGGGTTGGGCTCCTTGGCGGTGACAGGCCCGTGGGCGCTCACCATCAGCTCCGGGAACGCGTACACCAGCTCTCCGTCCGGTGAGACGGTCGGCTCCCCCGCGTACGATCCGAGCAGTCGACCCATCTCGTCCTCGGCCTCGGGGCGGGGGAGGGCGTTGTGCTCCATGAGTTCGGCCGTGGTCAGCACGCCCCTTCGCGCCCGAATCAGGCGGAGGGTGGATCGGTCGAGCTGCTTCTGCGTCGGCCTCGGCCGGTCGGGACCGAAGACGAACGCGAAGACCTTCTTGTAGAAGGGCGGGCGGTTGTCCTTCTCGAGGGTCCTCTCCCAGCGGTGACCGTAGTACGGGCGGCCCAGCCGCCAGCGCGGGGTCCAGATGTAGTACCAGAGCCAGAAGCTCGGAAAGTGAAAGTGACCGCTGTGCCGACCGCCGCCTCGTCCCCAACTGCCTCCTCCACTCCTCCGGTCTCCGCCACGCGACGCCATCGCCACCAAGGCCGCGACGACCAAGGCGACGAACACCACGAAGTAGACCACGAGCATCGTGACGATCCACGCCTTGAACGCACCGGTCAGGAAGGTCCGGGCGGTCGCCTTGAGGCGTTCGATCGTCGAGACGCGATCGCGTCGGATCAGCTTCTTGTCGAACAGGTAGACCAGCTCCCCCGAGTCCGAGACTTCGAGGTGCCCTTCGTGGGTCTCGAGAAGGCCCTTGAGCGTGGTTTCCACCTGGTCGCGGGGGAGTCCGGCGTTCGAGACGACGTCGCCCACGGTACCGCGGCCACCGAGAGATCTCAGGGCTTTCAGAACGTCGGGTTGGGTTTCTGCTAGTGCGATGCTGGCCAAGTGGGTCTCGGTGAGGGTTCTTCCACGCGCGTTTAGCCTACACTACGGGGCACGAGCGTGGTTCCTTCGGGCCGATCAGCCTCCGGAGGATGCCCCGAAGCGGATCAGTACGGTCGTCGCCTGCCCGCCCGGCTCGAGCGTGAGCACATAGAGGCGGTCGTACTCCGGATCGGCGATGTCGGACGTCTCACCCCCGAGCAGCCTCACCATCGTCGGGGTGGTGTCCGAATGACCACTCACCAGATGCCGTCCGGGTGTGGCGCGGAGTCGTTCGGCGAATCCCGGCAGATCACGCTGATCGTAGAAGTGAATCTCGAGGTCCAGCTGGGCTGCGACTGGCGCCGCCGTGTCTCGCGTGCGCTCCAGATCGGTGCTGTGCAGGTGTGTGAGTCCCGCGTCGCGCAGCATGTTCGCCAGAAGCGCCGCCCGCTCACGGCCGGCCGCCGAAAGGGGAGGGTTCTTGGAGTCGTCGACTTTCTCGGCGTGCCTAACGAGGTACACCACCGTGGCCCCGTCTTGCGATAGAGCCTGACGTGGCACAGCCAGCAGGAAAACCGCCAGTAGGACTGCCAAGAGCCGCGTGTGTGGAACGTTCAGCATCGCCTGTGCTTTTTGAGAGTAGTCGCAGATCGACCGAAGATCGACAAGGAAGCGGCACGCAACAAGGACGCTTGCCCCGTGTGGGGCCGATGGCCATTACTAGATCGACACCTCTCGTCCCGATGCACACCGCCTCTCCACCCCGTATTCCAACGGAGCCAACGATGATCCTCTCGCCAACGGCACTGAGCCGGCTGGGGCTCGTGTTGCTCGGCCTGGCCTTGCTGACTGGGCCGGCCCCGGGCGGCGCAGACGCCTTCGGGAGGAGACTCGGTGCTCGCGACTCCGCGCATGAGTTACGATGCGCACCCGTGGCGCGCCGCCATGATGGGGCATGGCTGGCGGGAGCTCTGGCGGATTCCCGTCAGAGCGCAGGTACTCGACTTCGATGACTACGCCGGCGGACTCACGGTGGTGCGGCGGGGCGGAGTTACGATGCGCACCCGTGGCGCGCCGCCATGATGGGGCATGGCTGGCGGGAGCTCTGGCGGATTCCCGTCAGAGCGCAGGTACTCGACTTCGATGACTACGCCGGCGGACTCACGGTGGTGCGGCGGGGCGGAGGGAAGCAGACCTCATCCTTGAGGATGCGCGGGGAGGACGGGGTCCTCTACAACTTCCGCTCGATCGACAAGGACGCAGCTCGGGGTCTAGACCCGCTGCTGCAGGAGACGTTCGTCGCGTGGGCACAGCAGGACCAGATCTCTGCCATTTTCCCCATGTCTGCCATCGTGGTTGCCCCGCTCCTCGAGGCTGCGGGGGTCTTGCATCCCGACCCGACACTCGTGGTCATGCCCGACGAGCCTCGCCTGGGTGAGTTCCAGCAGGAATTCGCCGGACTCCTGGGGTTCATCGAAGAGCGGCCCGACGAGGGAGAGAACGGCGAGCCGGGCTTCGCGGGGTCCACTCGGGTCATCAGCTCCGATCGCCTCTTCGAGCGACTGGAAGAGGACCCGGACAACCGCGTCGACGCGGAGGATTTCTTGCGCGCTCGACTGCTGGACATGTTCGTGGGGGACTGGGACCGGCACCCCGACCAGTGGCGTTGGGCCGGTTTCGAGAACGACGGTGTCCTCGTCTTCAGGCCCGTGCCCAGAGATCGGGACTGGGCTCTGACGAGGCTGGACGGCCTCCTCCTGAAGTGGTTCAAGAGCATCTCTCCCAGCGTGGCGCGCCACCTGGTAGGCTTCGAGGAGGACTACCCATCGGCCATCGAGATCACCTGGTCCGGCCGAGCCCTGGACCGGAAGTTCCTCACCGGCCTCGAATGGAGCATGTGGCAGGCCATCGCCTCCGACCTCCAACAGAGGCTGAACGACGATGTGATTCGGGATGCGGTGAGGCGCATGCCCGCTCCGTACTACGATCGGGTGGGGGAGTTCATGTTGGGCGCCCTGACCCAGCGCCGCGATAACCTGATGGTCCAGGCGCGTGCGTTCTACGACCTCCTCGTGCGCAACGTGGACGTGTACGGAACCGACGAGGAGGAGTACGCCCTCGTAGAGTGGTTGGAGGGAGACCGGGTGCGCGTCCGGCTCTGGGAAAAGGACAGCGACGAACAGCCCAGGGGAGACGCATACTACGATCGGACCTTCCTCGGCTCAGAAACCGAAGATGTGCGGCTCTACCTCTTGGGTGAGCAGGACCGGGCTGTGGTGCGGGGCGACGCCGATGCGCGGGTGACCCTCCGTATCGTAGGAGGCGGCCGGGCCGATGTACTCCTCGACGAGACCGGTGGTTCGGGGCGAGTCGAGTTCCACGATGATCGCGGGAACAACGAGATCACCCGGGGGCGGAACACATCGGTTCACGAGTACGACTACGATGCTCCCGACGTGGTCGAGAGCTATGGAGCACCTCCCCGGGACTGGGGTCACGCGTGGACGTACTTCCCGTTCTTCGAGATCGGCGGGAGGAAGGGCGTATACGGTGAGATGGGTGCGAACCGGCGAAGCTTCGCCTTTCGCCAGTACCCGTACGGTAGCTCGGTGGGCTATACGGTCGGGATCGGGACGGCGACTCAGCTTCCGCTCGTGGAGCTGCGCGCGAGTTTTCCCGTGGGTAGGCTTCGCGGCGAGGCACGCGCGCGATACCAGGGGGCCGACCGGTACCGATTCTTCGGTTTAGGGAACGAGACCGTCCAGTCGGATTCGGATGATCTCGACTTCTACCAGGTCGATCGCCAGGCTCTGACCTTCGAATCGGAACTCAGTTGGACGTCGGGCGACGTGGTCCTGACAGGCGGAGCTTTGTTCGAACTCGATCTGCATTCGCAGTCGAAGAACGAGGGACGGCTCATTGCCCAGGAGAGTCCGTACGGGTTCTCGGACCTGTTCCAGTTCGGGATCGAGACGGGGATCGATTGGGATGCTCGTGACCACGCCTGGTTTCCGACCAAGGGCGCTCGCATTCAGGTAGAGGCCACGTACTTCCCGGAGTTCTCGGAGCTGCGGTCCGACTACGGGAGCGTGGCGGGTTCTGCGGAGGTCTTCCTGCAGGCGACCATGCCCATGTCACCCGTCCTCGCGCTCGAGGTGGGCGGTGAGAAGCTGTGGGGCGACTATCCCTATCTCAGCGCGGCTTATCTTGGCGGTGCGGAGAACTTCCGAGGTGCGGCGGATGACCGCTACGCCGGCGACGCCATGGTCTTCGCGAAGAGTGAGCTGCGGCTGCGCCTGGGTGCGCTGAGTAGCCCTCTTCCGGGACAGGTCGGAGTCCACGGAATGGTCGACGTGGGGCGCGTGTACCTCGAGGGTGAGGACTCAGACCTCTGGCGTTGGGCCTACGGCGGCGGCGTGTGGTTCTCGTTCCTACGGCAACACACGCCTCTCATCTCGGTAACCGTGGCTCAGTCCGACGACTCGACCCGACTCCTCGGGGGCCTCGGATTCTCCTTCTGAAGGTGACGGATCGCACCACTCCGAGCGCCCTCGTGGCGGAGGAGGATCCGACCGAGGCGGGGTTGGGCGTTGACTCCACCGGCGAGCGCTACGTCAACCGTGAGCTGAGTTGGCTCTCCTTCAACGAGCGGGTGCTCCAAGAGGCGGAGAACCCGGCGGTTCCGCTCTTCGAGCGCCTCAAGTTCCTCGCCATCTTCTCGTCCAATCTGGACGAGTTCTTTCGTGTACGAGTGGCGTCGCTCAGGGCCCTTCTCTCAATCAAGAATAAGAAGGGCAAGAAGCGCCGCTTGAACCCTTCGCGCCTACTCCGCGAGATCCACGACGTCGCGCTCGCACAGCAGGAACGATTCGGGGCCGCCTTCCGAGAGCAGATCCTCCCAGCGCTGAACGAGGCGGGAATCGACCTCGTCGACGAGGTCGGACTACCTGAGGAGTACCACTCGACCCTTGAGGACTACTTCGTCGAGCACGTCGGGCCCCTCCTGAAGCCTACGTATCTGGAGGAGGGTGGAGAGGGGGTCTTCCTGAAGGACCACACGGTCTACCTGGTCGTAGAGCTCCAGCCCAGCCAGGACATAAGAGTGGGATCCTCCGGACCGAGGTTGGGGCTCGTGGAGGTCCCGAGTCCGCCCCTCCCGAGGTTCCTCTCCATTCCGGTCACCGGTGACCGGTGCTACGTCGTATTCCTCGACGACATCATCCGACACAACCTCCCGAGCGTATTCCCGGACCAGGTCGTGGCTGGGGCATACGCGGTCAAGGTATCCCGGGACGCCGACCTGCATCTCGACGACGAGTTCGACCAGGGGCTCAAGGAGGCGATCAGGAAGAGCCTGAAGAAGCGCGACACGGGGATCCCGATCCGCTTCCTCTACGACATGCGACTCCCTCATGTGATAATGAACCGTGTGAAAGTCGGCCTCGGAATCCGGGATGAGGACCTGATCCTGGGAGGGCGCTACCACAACCTACACGACCTGTTCGGATTCCCGGCGGGTGACGCGCCCGAGCATGAGGATCCGCCACTCCCCCCGCTGGGCCATCCGGCGCTGGACAGTGCCACGAACCTGTTCGAAGCCGTCTCGGAGCGGGACCGGTTGCTGCACTTCCCGTACCAGTCGTATGACCGTGTCGTGCGTTTTATCGAGGCGGCGGCGGCCGATCCCGGCGTGAACGCCATCTGGATTTCGCTGTATCGGGTCGCCCGGGATTCCGCGGTCGTCGAAGCCCTCATCGAGGCCGCCCGGAACGGCAAGGACGTGTCGGCCTTCGTCGAGGTTCAGGCGCGCTTCGATGAAGAGCTCAACCTGGAGTGGGCCGAGCGGATGGAGCGCGCCGGGGTGCGCACCTTCTATGGCCGGCAGGGGATCAAGGTGCACGCCAAGCTGGCGCTCATCCAGCGACGCGAGGGTGACGCCAACCGGTACTACGCGCTCCTGGCCCACGGGCAACTTCAATGAGAACACCGCACTCATCTACTCGGACCACGGGCTCATGACCGCCGACGAGAGGCTCACGAAAGAGGTGCGTTGCGTGTTCCGCATTCTCGGCGGCGAGGACGTGGAGCCTCACTTTGAGCACCTCCTCGTGGCGCCCCATCACCTGAGGGACCGCTTCAACGCGCTCATCGAGGCCGAGATCGACGAGGCACGGGCCGGGCGAGCCTCGGGAATCACCGCCAAAATGAATAGCCTCCAGGACAGTGGCATGATCGACCGGCTCTACGAGGCCAGTGCCGCGGGTGTCCCGGTTCAGCTCTTGATTCGAGGTATCTGTTGCCTCCGCCCGGGGGTGGACGACCTCAGCGAAACGATCTCCGGCCGTAGCATCGTAGACCGATTCCTGGAGCACTCGCGCATCTACCTGTTCAACGCAGCGGGTGCCGAGCGGCTGTATTTGGCCTCGGCCGATTGGATGACCCGCAATCTGAACCGAAGGGTCGAGGTCGCGTTTCCGATCTATGATCCCGACGTTAAGGCCCAGCTAAAGCACGTGTTGGGCCTTCAGCTCGCCGACAACACCAAGGCCCGGATGATCGACGCGGAGCAGAGCAACCGATTCGTGACCGCCGACGGAGCGTTGTCCGTGCGCAGCCAGATTGACACGTACCGGTACTTGGAAGAACTGTTGGGGGAGGTCCGATCCCGTTGAGCCAGAGTGAGAACGCATGGACTTAGAGCAGAACGAACCGAGAGACGCCACGGAGGCCGCCAGCGAGGGCGTCGAGGCGGACGTGTCCGCGGGAGTCCCTGGCGGTGGAGGAGAGGCCCCCGTGGCGGACGGCGCCAAGAAGGGCAAGAAGAAGAAGAACAAGCCGACATCTCTCGGATCGTCGCGTGGCATCGAGACGATGTTCCGGACCAGCTACCGGGTCCACCAGGATCTGGTCGGCCTGGCCGACAGCAAGGCCAATATCATGATCAGCGTGAACGGTCTGATCATCTCGATCACACTCGCCGCGCTGGCACCGCGTATCGGGGGCCTGCCGCTCCTGGTCCTGCCCGTGAGCATTCTGCTTCTGGGCTGCCTTGCCGCCCTGGTCTTCGCGGTCCTGGCGGCGCGCCCCAGAGTCAGTAGCCAGCCGCTCACGCTGGAGGACATCGATCGCAACGACGCCAACATCCTCTTCTTCGGCAACTTCGTGAACCTTTCCGAGGGCGACTTCGTGGAAGGCATGAAGGACCTGATGCTGACGCCCGACCATCTCTACATCAACATGGTGAGGGATCTGTACGGACTCGGTCAGGTGCTCAAGAAGAAATTTCAGCTGCTTCGGATATCCTACACTGTGTTCATGATCGCTCTGATCCTGGGCGTCGGAGGGTTCGTGCTCGTCTTCGCCCTCGATGCGACGATAGCCACGGACCTGTTAGACAGCGGCGCCATGCTGCCCACCATTCCATGAGGACCACTTCCATGAGACGAGTCACATGCGGTTCCCTGCGGTCGAAGACGATGTGGTCCTTGGCCGGGTTCGTGGCTGGTTCGCTGGTCGCGTTCGGGCCGATGGCGCTTGGTCCCTTCGCGGTCGGTCCCCTGGCGGTCGGCGCCCTGGCGGTCGGTGCACGCGCTGTCGAGGCACAGACCCCGGACTACGAGACGACCCGCGTCGCCGATGGGGTCTATCAGTATCGGTGGCAGGGACACAACGGGTTCTTCATCGTCACCCCGGCCGGTGTCGTGGCCGTCGACCCGATCTCTCCGGAGGCGGCGACGCAGTACGCCAGGGAGATCGAGAAGGTGGCACCCGGCGCTCCGCTGGTGGCCATTGTCTATAGCCATAAGGACGCCGACCACGCGACGGGCGCTCCGGCCCTCATGGGCGAGATGGGTCAGACTGTGCCGATTCTGGCGCACCGCAACGCGGCCGCGCCCATTGCTGCGGCCGGTAGCCCCGACCTTCCCGTGCCCACGGTCACATACCAAGAGTTCATGTCCTTCAACCTGGGTGGCCGGGACATCGAGCTCCACTACGTCGGGGCCAACCACACCGACAACTCGACGGTCGTCTTCGTTCCGGACGTACAGGTGGCGTTCGCCGTGGACTTCGTGTCCCACGATCGTGTCGGCTATCAGGACATGGGGTCCTGGGTCTTTCCTGATTTCTTCGAATCCCTCACCGGACTCCTGGAGATCGACTTCGAGACCATGGTCTTCGGGCACGGCCCGTCCGGGGACCGAAGCTCCATCCGTCGCCAGATCGCCTACTACGATCAGCTTCGATCCGAGGTCAGAGCCGCGATCGAAGCAGGATGGTCGGAAGACAGAGCCGCTGAGGAGATCCGCTTGCCCGAGTTCAGCCACTGGGGCCAGTACGACGCGTGGTTCTCTCTCAATGTCCGAGGGATCTACCGCTGGATGGCCGGCGGTCCTTAGACGCCGCCCACGACACCGAGCACTTCCGTGAGCACCCACCAGGTGCCCACGGCCAGAATGGCTCCCGGGACGACGAAGCGGATCCAGAAGTAGAGCCATCTGAACAGCCTCTCGTCCGCCCGGTCACCCGCCAGCTGTTTCAGCGCGTCACCTCGCTTCAGCGCCCATCCGACGGTCACCGCTGCGGCGAGTGCTCCGACCGTCTGGAAGCCCGTCCCGAACGTGAGATCCCAGGGAATGAAGATCTTGAGGTTGATCATCGGCGGGATCGCCAAGAGGACGACGCTGCCTGCCACGAGCCAGACGGCGCGGCTCCGGTCCATGTCCGTGTTGTCGGTCAGACCGGCGACCAGCACCTCGAAAGCCGCCACCGCGCTCAGGTAGGCGGCGCTGCCCAGCGCGACGAAGAAAAGGAGGCCGAAGAGGTGTCCCGCGGGCATGCCGGAGAAGACCTGGGGAAGGGTCGCGAAGATGAGCCCCGGACCGCTTCCAGGCTCGAGGCCCAGCGCGAAGACCGCCGGGAAGATGGCCAGCCCGGCGAGGAGGCCCGCTCCGGTGTCGCCCAGGACCGTGAGAATGGCGTTCGACCCGAGGGCGTCGCTTTCATTCAGGTACGATCCGTACACAACCATGAAGGTGCCGCCCAGCGCCAAAGAGAAGACTACCTGGCCCAGCGCTGCAAGAACCACGGCCGCGTTCAAGTCGCTCAACTCGAACTTGAACAGAAACCACTGGACCCCTTCTTCTGCTCCGGGCAGCGTCAGCCCGCGCACGACCAGAATGATGAGGATCACGAAGAGCAGGGGGGTGATCACCGAGCTGGCACGCTCGATTCCCGACCTGAGTCCCCTCACCAACACCACGACACAGGCAAGTACGACGGTAGAGGTGCACAGCAGCTGCAGTCCCAACGACCTTGGACTGAATCCCGCCTCGGGAGGAAGGACCCCTGATGCGTCGAAGGGCATTCCGACCAACGCCGCGGCCTCCCCTACGCCGTGATACAGAACCCACCCGATGGCCGTGCTGTAGTAGCCGTTCGCTGCGGTGACCGCGAAGAAGAAGAACCAGCCGAGGGCCCTTCCCGCCGGGAGGCCGGCCTGGGCGAAGGCGCCGACGCTGCCGCGGCGTGTGTGGCGGCCGAGGGACCACTCGGCCATCAGCGCCGGAATCCCGATCAGAAGTGCGAGTAGCAGGTAGACCAGCACGAACGCCGCTCCGCCGAAACGCCCCACCATGTAGGGGAACCGCCACACGTTCCCGAGCCCCACGGCCACACCGATCATGGTGGCCACAAGCCCCAGCCGGGACGTGAAGGTCTCGCGGGTCAGCCCGGCGCCCTCGGTCACGCGAGCTCCCCGAATACCTCGGCCAAGGCGTCGAGCGCCGTGTCTACGTCCTCGATCGTGGAGTAGAAATGGGGAGCCATCCGAACCACGTGTCCTCGAGCTGAGCCGATCACGCCGCGCTCGCGCAGCATCGCCTCCGCGACATGGGAATCTCCGGGACACACGAAGGCGGTACTCGGCGTCTTTCGTGCGGGGTCGTCCGGACCGATCCGGGCGAGGCCTCGTTCCAGACCACCCTCGATGAGACACCGTGACAGCTCTTCGGTCCACTCCTTGATCGCCGCGGGCCCGACCTCGTTGATGATCTCCATCCCGGCGCGAGCGATATAGGCGTTGGGGATTGGGGGAGTACCCGTGTCGAAACGGCGAGCGCCTCCGGCGAACTCCAATACGTCCACCTCGAACGCGTAAGGATGCCGCTGGCCGAACCAACCCGTCACGTTGGGCTCCAGCCCTTCGGCCACATCCCGTCTCACATAGAGGAAGGCGATTCCCGGCACGCCCATGAGGTACTTCAGATTACCGGAAGCCAGGAAGTCGACGTCCAGTGACTGCACGTCGATCGGGTGGGTGCCGAGCGTCTGGTACGCGTCCACGAACAAGAGAGCGCCGGCAGTGTGGGCAAGGTCGACGAGGGCGTCGATATCCTGCTTGAAGCCTGTCTGGTAGTAGCCGTGGCAGGCGGAGACCAGGGCCACGTCGGCATCCAGCGTCTCTGAGTACCGATCCAACGAGATCTCTCCACCCTCCACGGGCACCCACCGCAGCTTGGCGCCGAGGCGTTGGTGGGCCTGCCATACGTGCCCCACCGTCGGGAACTCCGCCTGCGATACCACGACCGTGTCTCGCGGGACGTCATACGAGAGTGCACCGGCCACTGCAGCCGTGGCCTGAGACACCGAACCACAAACCCCCACGTCCTCCGGATCCGCATTGATCAGTCGGGCGAATTCGGCGCGCGCGCGCTCCACCTCTTCGATCCAGGGCTCCCAGTCCATCACGTCGTCGCGCCAGGAGTCCAGGTAGCGCTCGGCCGCCTCGCGTACGGACACCGCCTGCGGCGCCTGCGAGCAGTTGTTCATGGGAATCATGGTCTGGAGGATGGGTATCTGGGCCCTCCAGGCATCGATGTCGTAGGATGGTCTCGGCTGCACTTCTTGAAACGCTCCTTGCCGGTCGGATGCTCTGCGACGAAGGGCCAAACATCGACGGCCGGCGGTGTTGAGGCCAGGGCTTCCTCCTTCTGGCCCGTGCTGAACCGGACGACTAGTCTTAGCCCGTCCGAAGAAATCGATCTCTCAGCCGGATATCCAAAGTGAAGGTTCCGACCGCCGCAGCCCTGATGGTGCTCGTGGGCTCGCCACTCGCGGGTCAGACGTCCGATTCGCCAACGCTCAGGGATAGCTGGAGCGTCGCCGTGATGGGCGGAGCACTGAGCTACGAACCCTCCGCTAATGAGAAGTTTCCGGCCTTTTCGGTCAGGGCGGACACGCGCATGGCCGACTACGCCCGCGTAGAGGTCGAGGCGTGGTTTAGTCGTCCGGACGTGCAGCAGGACGACGATTTTGAGTTCGCCCCTTCGCTGCCGACGAAGAAGGCGAGTCTCTTCGCGCTTACCGTCGGCGTGCAGTTTCGTCACGTCATGGGTCCGTTCGAGCCGTACGGCGGCGCGTCGGCTGGTATTTTCGCCCGGTATGACGAGGATTCCGAGGGTCAGCGCTTCTCGCGAAACACCTTCTACTTCCCGTTCGGGTTCCGCCTTTGGGTCTCCGACCACTTGGGCGTCCGGGCCGAGTACCGCTTCCGGCAGGACAACCACGAGCTGATCACGCAGTCCAGCACCGAGATGAGTGCGGGACTGTTCTGGACCTTCTGATCACGGCTCCATCGTTGTTCCAAACTGCGGTTGGGTTTAGAGTTAGACGTACCAGCGAGATCCGGCGCTTCGGCGCCGGATTCTTGGTCCGCATGGGCTTGTAGGGCGTGCGAAGTGTGGGTCGCCATCGGGTCCCTCGGGATGCCGGTGGAGGAAAGTCCGAGCTCCACAGGGCAAGGGTGCCGGGTAACGCCCGGGCGTCGGCCTCGGCCGATGACGGAAAGTGCCGCAGAGAGTAGACCGCCGATGGCCCCCTCGGGGGCACAGGCAAGGGTGAAAGGGTGCGGTAAGAGCGCACCGGGCCGCCGGAGACGGAGGTCGCATGGTAAACCCCACCCGGAGCAAGGCCAAATAGGGGATGAGGAGCTGCCCGCTCCGTCTGAATCCCGGGTAGGCTGCTCGAGGCCGTCAGCAATGACGGTCCTAGAGAAATGACCCTCCCGTCGCTTCGGCGGCGGACAGAACTCGGCTTATTCCGCGCGTCCGTTGTCGCGCCCGTCGCCTAACCGGCGGCGGGCGCGTTTCCCGTTTCAGCGGTCGCCCCCGAACCTTGACCCGCGCAGTGAAGTGGCGATCATTAGCATCGCAGCGGCCGGATGAGGCCCTGCAAATGCGCCCGTAGCTCAGCTGGATAGAGCGCTGCCCTCCGGAGGCAGAGGTCACAGGTTCGAATCCTGTCGGGCGTACTGGCGAAGGCCCCAGGGGACGCGGTTTCCCCTGGGGCCTTCGCTATTACGGTCTGGTGCGGATACGACCTGAGGTTCGAGCCGAGGCGTCCGGGCTGGTCTTCCGCAGTGCGGGCAGCCCGCGCTTCGCCGAGACGAGCGAGGAGGCCCGAAGGGGCCCCCGCAGCTCAATCCTGTCGGGCGTACTGAGAGAGGCCGAACGAAGTCCGGCCCTCAGGTTATGGGCTGCTTCTTCTTGAGGATGAACAATCCCTCGTAGTTGCTCGTCAGGATGACAATGCCGCTCTCGAAAAATGGGTAGTTGCTCCACGAGCCGAATCCCATACCGGCCGAATTGTCTCCGTAGGGCACGGTATCGAAGTACCCGATTTCCACCGGATTCTCGCGATCGCTGATGTCGAGAACACGCAGACCGCTCCGGTAGTTGGACTGATACATCAGATCGCCGCGGATGTAGAGGTTGTGATCGCTGCCCGCTTGGGTGCCGAAGTGCTCTTTGACCAGTTGCGGATCGTCCAGGTCTGAGAGGTCCCAGATCAACGTGCGGGTCTTTGGGAGACCGGCGATCTCGTCCAGTTCATCGTTCGTGTAGAAGTACCGATGATCCTCTGTGAGCCACCCTTGGTGAGTGAAGCCCAGATTGGGATAGCTGACCCGTGCGATCGCCTTCGCGTTGGCCGGGTCGGTCACGTCTGCGATGCTGAGCGCGGTCTGGTTAGCACCCAGGCAGATCTCCTTGCCGACGTGGTCCTGATCGGGTCCTCGGTAGGAAACACACTGGGCGTCGTGTGTCGTTCCGGTGTTCGATCTGCCGGTAAGGGGGTCGGCGAAACACCCGGCAAACGTCGGCTTGGTGGGTTCCCTGACGTCGATGATGTGAAGGCCTCCTCCGCAGGTTTCTCCACCAGCCTTGTTCCCGACGCTGTACGCGAAGCCGGACTCCTCGTTGATCACGATGTTGTGAGCACTAGCGATTCCGTCGTAGTGGGCAGTCTCCTCGAACGTGATCGGTTCGATGACGTCCCGGAGCTGGGTCAGATCGAACACCTGTACGCCGTGCTCCTGGGCGCCGTCGGCGACGATAAAGGCATGATCTGCATAGACCTTGATGTCCCGGTGCGTACTCGCCGGGGACCCTGCCGTTCTGAGGAGTTGGCCCACATACCTCGGGTCGGCCGGATCGCTGACATCTACGAATGAGGTTCCGTCGCGTCGGCCGGCCAGCGCGTACTCGCGTCCTGTCACCTGGTCGGTCCATCCCCAGATGTCGTTCATCCTCACACCGCGGGGACCACCGAGCTCCTCAATCGGCATGTAAGCCACCAGGTCGTACTCGCTACAGTCGAACGCCAAGGCCTTGCCACCCGTACAATCGATCTGACCGCCACGGACCGCCGCGAATTGTTCGACCTGACCCATGACGATTTGGGCCCTCTGCCAGGCTCCATCCCTGCGCTCATAGATGATCGCTCGACCCATGCCATAGTCGGCCCCGGTCAAACCGAGAACGGCCACCGGACCCCTCACATCAACGCTCGAACCGAATGCGTCGCCGCTGAGAAGTTCAGGACTGACCCTGGTCTCTGCAGGGTCGGTCCCCGGTGCGGCGGTAAAGACGTAAGCGACCCCTCGTCGGTCGTTGGCCCGGGGGGCTCCCGCCCACACGTGACCGTCATCGGCTGCCAGGGAAGTGCCAAGACCGCCGGAGGCGTCACTCTGGGCCGGGGAAAGCTCCTCGACCTGGCTCCAAGCACCCGTCTCAACGTCCAGCGCAAACACGAACACGGAGCCGCGTGCACCATCCCGGCCAGGAGCCGACACCAACGCTCGACCGCCGTCTAGGCTGACAGCACCTCCGAACCCGTCGTCAACGTTGAGGCCGGCGGCGGCCAACATGCTGGTGTGTTTCCACTGTCCCCGCGCGCGCCGGAACTCATGGACCGCTCCGGATCCACCCTCTCGAGGAGCCCCCACCAAGAACCGGTCCCCTTCGACAGCAACGCTCGCTCCGAACCCGCCTGGGCGTGTCCCCGAAACGAGGCGTTCCCCCGGGGTTGAGGTGGCACCGTTCAGCTCGAACACGAACACCACCTCTTCAGCGGCTGCTGGTGAGCTTGCCGTAGCTCCCGGCGCCCCGACCACGGCGATCCCGTCTCGCATCGCCAGGCTGGCTCCGAAGCCTGGAGGTGGCGCCTCGTCGGGCAGGAGTCGCCCCACCTCCTCCCAAACTCCCGATTCCGTCCGTTGGAAGGTGTAGACAGTCCCCTTACCCTCACGCATAGCTCCGACCAGCATCGTGGCCTTATCCACTGCCAGGGTCGCTCCGAAACCGTCGGCGGGGGAACCGTCGGAAGCTTCGATTCTGGCCGCTTCAGACCACTGGCCTCCGGCCTCTTGGTACACATAGACCGCGCCTGGCCGCATGATGTTGCCAACCTCTCCGACGAACACCGCGCCGTCGCTCACAGCCACAGAGGTTCCGTATCCGGCCAAGGGACCACCGGCAGCCATCGTTTGGGTCATTGCCTGGGCACCCCGCGGAACGAACCCGAGGGCAGACAGCGCGAGGGTTAACCAGAGAAGGGGGCTAGGATGCTTCATAGCATTGCTCACCGACATGGGGATCGACAGGAACCCTCGGATCATAGTGGCGTCTGCGACCCTCCGCACTCGGGGGACCAAGCGGCGCACGGCTTTTCCAGTCCGGCCGGCGCTTTTTTGTTTGCGCTCGCGCCCAAACTGCATCTATCATGCGGCCCCTCCCGCAGCCCGCCGCTGAGGATCACCACCTTGGTCGATCTCCTCGTAGTCTGTCGGGAGCAGACCCGATCAGACTGGAGGAGTAACATGCGCGTCCACATCCCCGGCAACGCCATCGGATTCGTCGCTCTGGTACTTGCCGTGATCCTCGCCCCTCAGACCGCACAAGCGCAGGAGCCGGCAGCCATGCTGGCCGTGCGACAGTGCGACATACCGCCTGGGGAGGGACCTGCACTACGCGCCGCTTTTTCGGAGTTCGTGGAGTACGCGGTTGCCAACACGCCGGAATTGCCCGGTGCCGTTTACGGGTCGTTCCGTCAGCGAGTGTGGGGAGACGCGCACTTCACCACGATCTACGAGGTAGCCAACGTGGCCGAGTGGGATGATAGGGAACGGGGAAGGCGCCAGGTGATGGCGAACGACGCACGGTGGGCAGAGCTTTGGGGGGCGTGGTACTCGCACCTAGAACGCCAGTCCTGCCAGGTGTCGTTTCACCAGCGTTGGCCGACCAACTGACCGGTAGCACAGCGCACTGACGAGTCGCCCCGTCCACGGGGAGTGGGCGGGGCGATGTTCGTTTCGGGAGCTCCCCCTCAGCGGACGGCTACGTCCCCGAGGAAAGCGGCGACCGCTGAGTTAAATGCCTCCGTGCCGTCGATGTTGACCATGTGCCCCGCATCCTCGATGATCTCGAAGGCGGCCCCGGGAACCAGTCCGGCGAACTCGCGCACGGTCTCAGTCGGAATCTCGTCGTAGCGGCCGACGACGAAGAGCACGGGCAGATCGAGCTCCGGCAGCCGGTCCACCCGATCGAAGTCCAGCAGTGTTCCGGTCGCCGTGAACTCCGTCGGTCCCCACATGTGCTCGTAGACCTGCATGTTTGGACCGGGATCGTCCTCACAGCCCGGAAGCACCGGCCACGGCCACTCGCTGCGCACCAAGAAACGGGCGTAGAAGGAATCGGTCGCGGCCAGGTATTCCGGCGACGCGTAGTCACCGGTCGCCTCCCCCTGCCTCAACGCCTCCGGCTGACTCGGAGGGAGCTGCTCAATCAAGTCGGCGGCTTCCTCGACCCAACGAGGCGTGCTGAGCATTGGCCCCACGAACACGATCGAGCGCACTCCTTCCGGTCGCGTAAGCATGTACTCGATCGCCAGCGTGCCCCCCCACGAAGGCCCCATTACGTGGACCTCGTCCAGCCGGAGGGCCGTGCGCAGCGCATCGATCTCTTCAAGGAAGCGGGGAATCTCCCAGAGGGAGGTGTCGTCCGCGTGATCCGATCGTCCGGCAGCGAGCTGATCGTAGAGGATGACGGGTCTGTCCTGGGCGATCCCCGTGAGGGTCGAGACATAGGAGCAGCTGCCGAAACCAGGTCCGCCATGGATGACGAGGAGGGGCGTCCCGGTCGACTCGGCACCGAGGGTCTGATACCAGATTCTGCCGCCCGGGACCTCCACGTAGCCCTCCGGCGGCACGGGAGTCGGGGAGTCGGCGCAGCCGATGAGCGCGACGGTGAACGCGGAGCCGAAAAGAAGGGTCCATGGTCTCATGTGTTCCTCCGACACTCCCAAGACGGGCCGTGCCGGCCGTGTGACGGACAGCACGGCCGGAGGGCGAACCTACGAAGACCATTGTTCCACCACTGACTCAACCGCCGCAAGGTGGCGCTTCTACCTCCCCCTTGGGCAGATTCCCATCCTGACATGGATTGATCCGACCCCCCGGCATAGATTGCCCTCTTCGTCCTCCCCGACACCCATGGCCCAACGCGGATGACCGACAGCGAATTCTCCGAGTTAGTCGAATTCCTGGGGAAGAGATTCGACAGGATCGAAACGAGGCTCACCAAGCTGGAGGTGGGCGTCGAGGCGATGAGGGACGACGTTCGCCAGGTGGTGGACGGGTTGGTGGCCACCAACGAGCGACTCGACCGCATCGAGGCCCGGGTCGAGCGCCTGGAGTCCAAGTTCGAGGGTCTCGAAGTCCGCTTCATCCACCTGGAGAGCCGCTTCGACGACCTTGAGGTTCGGTTCGATGGATTGGAGGGGTGGTTCGACCGCCTCGAGGTCCGACTCGACGGGTTGGAGGAGCGCTTCGACCGCCTCGAGGTCCGATTCGACGGGTTGGAGAGCCGCTTCGACGGCCTGGATGTCCGCTTCGACCGCTACGAGTCCGACTTCCGCGCCGACCGACTTGACATGCACCGCAAGTTGAAGGCGCTCGAGAACTGAATCCGGCTCTAGGCGATGAGCGAATCGACCGCCTCTGCTTGCGCCTCCCCGACTTGCGGATAGGATGTTGAGCACCGCCTGATCCAGGAGCCTCGCCATGTCCGATCCCATCGAACGACTGAACGCCGCCCTCCGGGGTCGCTACGCAATCGAGCGCGAGCTGGGTGAAGGCGGGATGGCGACGGTCTACCTGGCGGACGATCTCAAACACGAGCGCAAGGTCGCCCTCAAAGTCCTGAAGCCCGAACTGGCCGCCGTAGTCGGAGCCGAACGCTTCCTGGCTGAGATCAAGACCACCGCGAACCTGCAGCACCCGAACATCCTTCCGCTCTTCGATTCGGGCGAGGCGGACACGTTCCTCTACTACGTGATGCCTTACGTGGAGGGCGAGTCGTTGCGGGACCGTCTCAACCGGGAGCACCAACTGCCGGTCGATGAGGCCGTTCGTCTCGCCACGGACCTGGCTGAGGCGCTCGACTATGCGCACCGCCAGAAGGTTGTGCATCGCGACATCAAGCCGGCCAACATCCTACTCCAGGAGGGTAGGCCCGTCATTGCGGACTTCGGGATCGCGTTGGCTGTGGGAGCGGCGGGCGGCGCGCGCCTCACCGAGACAGGGCTCAGCGTGGGCACGCCTTATTACATGAGCCCGGAGCAGGCGACGGGCGACACGTTCGTGGGCCCGCAGAGCGACATGTACGCGCTCGGCTGCGTGCTCTTCGAGACGCTGGTGGGCGAGCCGCCCTACGCGGGGGCGACGGCCCAGGCGGTGCTCGGCAAGATCATCGCGGGCGGACCCGTGTCCGCGACGACCGCCCGGCCGACGATTCCGGCTAATGTGGATGCGGCGATCCGGCGGGTGCTCGAGAAGCTGCCGGCCGACCGATTCCCGACCGCCAAGGCCCTCGCCGACGCGCTGAACGACCCCGGCTTCAGGCACGGTGGCGAGCCGACGGGTGCGGTGGCGGGCGGCGCGAGTTCTCGTCGCTGGATGCTGTCGACGGGCGTACTCGCCGCGACGACGATCGCCCTCGCGTTCGTAGCGTTCAGTCGCCCCGCGGCCGAGGGGCAGGGCGTCCTCCGCTATGAGCTCGACGTGCCCGTTGGATTGGGCGCCAACACCGACTTCGGAAGCAACGTGACGATCTCGCCGGATGGACGCAGCATCGTCTACTCGGGCATGACCGAGGAATCCGGTCGGCCGGCCCTCTGGGTCCGGACGCGTGATCGACTCGAGCCGGTCGAGCTCCCCGGCACCGACTTCGGTAGCCAGCCCACGTTCTCGCCCGATGGCGACCGGGTTGCATTCATCACGGATGACCGAACCCTCGCGGTCGCTTCGCTCGATGGCCGCCCGCCGCTAACGCTCTACGCCGACCCTCGGCTCCGCCGCGCGGGCGTGTCCTGGGGGGACGACGGGTACCTTTACTTCAGCCAGTGGGATTTGGACGTCGAATCGCCGTCCTCAATGTATCGCGTGTCCGAGACGGGCGGTGACGTCGAGACGATCACGCGGGCGGACTCCACCAGCCAGGAGATTGGCCACTACTTTCCGGACGTTCTTCCGGACTCTCGGCTGGTGCTCTTCGCGAGGGCCAGGGTGAATCAGTACGACGCGGACACCCGGGACATCGCCGTCGCCGACATCGAGACGGGCGAGGTCACGGTGCTTCTGCAGGGAATCCAGGCTGTATGGTCCAACACCGGCCATATCCTGGCGGTGCGAGGAGACGGGACGCTGGTGGCGGCCTCGCTCGATCCCGCCACCCTCGAGTTGGGCCCTGTTACGCCTGTCTTCGAGGGGCTTGAGGTCGAGGCGTTGGTCACGGCCGACTTTGCCGTCTCGGAGAACGGGACTCTGGTGTACACGCCTGGTACCGTAACGACATCCGGGGACCGTACTGCGGTCTGGATGGACCGGAGTGGGAACGCCGTGCCGATCGACGCCAGTTGGCGCGGGCTCTTCGTGGATCCCCGACTCTCGCCGGACGGGAGCCGGTTGTCGGTGACTATTGTCGACGGGGTCGAGCGACACGTTTGGGTCAAGGAACTCGACGCCGGGCCCCAGTCCAAGCTGACCTTTGAGGAGAACTCGATTCGCGGCGTGTGGATGCCGGACGAGACCACGATCGCCTTCCTGTCGCAGCGCATCGAGAACCAAGATGTGTACGCGCGTCGCAGTGACGCCGCGGCACCCGCCGAGTTGGTGCTGGACGCCCCCGGGCGGATCGCCGAAGTCGAGTTTTCTCGAGATGGCGAGTGGATGGTGGTGCGCATGGCCGGGGACATCTACGCGACGCGGCTTGGGACTGGATCAGAGTTGACGCCCCTGCTCAACGATCCGAACGCCTTCGAGGGCAACTTCGCCCTTTCACCGGACAGCCGGTGGATCGCGTACGTTTCGAACGAGTCCGGCGAGGAGCACATCTACGTCAGGCCCTTCCCCAACGTCAATGATGGCAAGTGGCCGGTTTCGACAGATCGGGCCACGTCCCCGCGCTGGGCGCCCGACGGTAACGAGCTGTACTACAAGAGCGGGGATTTCCAGCTCATGGCGGCGGAGGTCCTTCCCGGGGCCACGTTCATCATCGGTCGAAGGCGGCCGTTGTTCTCTTTTGCCGGCACTTCATTAGGCGGAACCCATGCTCAATACGACGTCCACCCCGACGGAGATCGGTTCGTGATGATCCAGCTGTCAAACGAGGCGGATCTCATGCCTCTCGTGGTGATCGAGGGTTTTTCGGAGGAGTTGACTACGCGGTAGGAGAGGAAGCCCGCACGTCCTGAGCCTCTCGATCCCCCTACTCGCACCTCATCGCCACCACCGGCGACACCCTCGTCGCCTTCCACGCGGGCACGTAGCTGGCCACCAATCCCACCACCAGAAGAGCTGAGGCCACGGCGATGTAGGTAAACGGCTCGCGGGGATTCACGCCGAAGAGCTGACTGGCCAGAAGACCTGAGAGCGAGATCGCTCCCACCACTCCCACGCCCAACCCGATCAACACGAGCTTGACTCCGTCGATCAGCACCATGCTCCGCACGTCGCTCCGGTCGGCTCCCAACGCCATGCGGATTCCGACTTCGTTGGTCCGTTGTTCCACGGCGTAGGCCAGTACGCCATAGACACCCACGGAAGCCAGGATCAGTGCCACGAACCCGAACATGGTCAGCAGGAGAGCGCTGAACCGATCTCGGGACTGCGCATTCGACAGCACATCGTCCATGGTCTTGACGTTCGTGAGAGCCATGCTCGGGTTCATGGCGGCCAGTTCTCTGCGGATGGCGGGCAGGAGCGTAGCGGATGAGCCCGTGGAACGGACCGCAATGGTTCTCCGCTTGATCGAGGTCTGGAGTCCACTGAGGTAGAGAGCCGGAACGGCATCCGACTTGAGACCGTCGTACTTCACGTCCTTCACCACGCCCACGATCTCGGATTCACTGATGTCGCCGGCCATGTGGATCCCGCCCAGGGGTCCGTACTGGGTCTGCATGTTGCCGATCTTCGTGCCGATGGGATCCTCTCCCCGGAAAAAGCGCTCGGCCAGCGCCTCGTTGATGAGCGCCACGCCGGGAGCCCCCACCCGGTCCAGGGAGTTGAAGTTGCGGCCAGCCACGATGGGGGTCCTCATGGCCTCCAGGAAGCCTGGACTTACGGGACGGATGAACGCTCGCGTCTCGATCTCGGCCGGCACCTCCCAGTCGACGAAGCTGAAGGGCACGCTGTAGTCGAGCGCCTCGGCGAGTGGGAGCGTCGATGCGTCACCCACCCCGGTCACACCGGGAAGCGCTGCAACCCGCTGCTCGAACTGGTCGTAGAAGTCGATGACCTCCGGATGGGTGGCGGCGATGGCCGTCGAGACGTCGAGTTCCAGCGTGAGCACACCAGACGACACGAAGCCGCTGTCCACCGAGCGGAGGTTCTGGAAGCTACGCACCAGCAGCCCGGCCCCGACCACGAGCATCAGGGCCATGGCGAACTGACCGACCACAAAAGCGTTCTGGATGCGGTGCTTGTTGGCGTTGGCGGTGGATCGCGATCCGTCCCGCATGGAGCTGTGCAGGTCCGAGCGCAGCAGACGCACGATGGGGGCCAGCCCGAACAAGATCCCCGTGAGTAGGCTCACCCCGGCCATGATGCCCAACACGGTGCCGTCGAGTGCTATCGCGTCTCCGCGAGGAAGGGTCACGGGGGCCATCCCGAGCAGCACCCTCACCCCGACCTGCGCCAAGGCCAGCCCAAGGACAGCGCCCGCTCCCGCGAGCACCAGACTCTCGGTGACCAACTGTCGCACGAGCCTGCCACGGCCTGCCCCGAACGCCACCCGTACAGCGATCTCCTTGGCTCTGACTTCCGAGCGGGAAAGCAGCAGGTTCGCCACGTTCGCGCATGCGATGAGCAGGACCAAGCCGGTCGCACCCAGCAGGATCAGGAGGGCGGTTCGGGTATCGCCCACCATCTCGGCGTGGAGCTTCTCCATCGTGACGGTCCAGCCCCGGTTAGATGCTGGATTCGCTTGTTCGACGCGAGCCGCCACTGCCGTCAGGTCTGCCCGCGCGGCGGCCATACCGTCCTCATCCGAGAGCCGGCCGATGGCGCTCATCCAACGGGCACCGCGGCTCTGGATCTGCATAGGCCAATTCATGTTGACCCACATCTCGGCGTCGGTGGGGTATGTGTGCTCGGGTCGCACGATTCCAATCACCTCGAAGGGGTTGCCATCGATCGTGATCGTCTGCCCCACGATGGCCACGTCCCCTCCGAAGCGACGCTGCCAGAATCCGTGGCTCAGAATGACGACCTGGGTCGACCCCGGGCCGTCATCCGGCCCGAAGGTGCGTCCTGAGAACGGAGCCGCGCCCATCACCTGAAAAAAGTCCTCGGTCGTGTACACGATGCGCACACGAGTCGGGTTGCCGTCGACCTCGGTGAGCGTACCGGTGGTTGGCCAGAAGCCTGCCATGGACTCGAACGTCGAGTTCATGGTGCGCCAGTCGTCGAAGTCCATCGGCGAAACCATGTACTTGTCCTGGTTCTCGGCGTCGTTGCGGGTCCAAAGCAGGGCCAGTTCGTTCGGATTCTCAAAGGGAAGCGGCTCGAGAAGGACGGCCTCGACCACCGTGTAGATGGCAGTATTCGCGCCGATGCCGAGTGCGAGCGTAAGAATCGCCACCGTGCTGAACAGTGGGTTCTTCACGATCA
The DNA here is from genome assembly GCA_965249725.1 of Longimicrobiales bacterium. Classification (GTDB taxonomy): domain Bacteria; phylum Gemmatimonadota; class Gemmatimonadetes; order Longimicrobiales; family Gaopeijiaceae; genus CBDDCX01. The sequence goes on along the minus strand of CBDFMQ010000002.1, from coordinate 2,522,788 downwards.
TCCGTATCCCGTACTTGAGATCCTGCATTACGTCCTCCCCCAATTGTGTGCCCCGGGCCTCCCGGGTTTTCTCGGCGAATCGATCGACACCCCCGAAGCGGATCATCGCTTCTCGGCGGGCGTCCTTCGGTGAACGTCCTTCTCGGATCAGGCGATCGATCTCCATCTCCACGTGGAAGCGGAGTTCGTCGTCCAACGCCATCCATGCGGCGTCGGGACGCAGAATGGTCTTCAGCTTGAGGTGCCAACCCCTGAGCCAGTCCATGAACATCCCCATCATTCCCGCCCCTTACTCGGCTTCAGCCCGACGTCAGGATGCGCTCGACCGCACCCGTGAACAGATCCCAGTGAGCCTGCTCCTCAGCCAACTTCGACCCGCCCAGGGTCGTCAGGCTGTAGAACTTGGCCCTTCGATTGTTCTCGGACGTTCCCCATTCGGATTGGACCCATCCCTTGTGCTCGAGCCGGTGAAGTGCCGGATACAGGGAGCCCTGGTTGAGCCGAAGGGTGTCCTCGGAGACCTGTTGGATGCGCACGGCGACGCCCCATCCGTGCATCGGTTGCCCGACCTGGAGTGTCTTCAGGACCAGGAGGTCGAGGGTCCCCTGTAGCAGATCGGTTCGTGCTGTGCCCACGCGGCGTCGCTCCCTTTTGATATGTCTTCCCCTAGACAGCCTACAAGGCGTCTCCTAGACAGCCTACAGGAGTTCCCCTCGCCTGTCTACAAGAGCGTTGTCTATAGGACGACGCGAGGGCGTCAAAGGTTGCAGTAGAGCAAAAAAAGGGAGGCCCGACGGCACCGACGAGTGTACCATTGAAGTAGCTCTCCAAGTCACCAAGAAGCGCGAGGCGTCACCATGAATGGCAGTGACAAGGGCACCATCATCTTCCTTCTCGTCTTGATTGCTATTGCGGTCGTGCTTGTGGATGATGTCGTGGTGAGGGTGGCCATGTCGATGGTGCCGGCCCTTCTGCTGGCCCAGCGCGCGGTGTATTCGGGTGGTGACGACGACGCCTTGGAGGGAGCGGCGAGCGACGATCCCGATCGCCGAGCCGATCACGACGCACGTCGAGAGGTCGGCGAAATCCTGAGTCACTTCCGCGAGTTCTACACGACGTGCCACTTGTTCGGGCAAGAGCGGCTTTCCGCAACCGAGGCCAAGGAACGCACCGCCGCGCTGGAGAAGAAGCTGAATCAAACTCTGGCACGCATGACGTCAGGGGCCAGGACGAGGCAGAACCTGCTCTAGAGGACATGCACCTCGTCATCGCCAGCTATCTCGAGCCGGAGCACGTAGAGCGGATTCGCGGGGTCGATCCTCGCCTGGACGTCGTCTACGAGCCGACCCTCCTCGCCACACCGCGATACGGGGCGGACCACACCGGGGCACCGTTCGAACGATCGGAAACGGACGAGCAGGGTTGGCTCGCCCACCTGGCGAGCGCCGAGGTGCTCTTCGATTTCGATCGGACCCACTTCGACGACCTACCTGAGCGTGCTCCCGATGTGCGTTGGATCCAGGCAACGAGCGCTGGAATCGGCCAGCTGGTGCACCGCTTGGGTTACGCGGAGCGCATGCCGAACACAGTCTTCACGACCGCGAGCGGCGTTCACGCCATTCCCCTCGCCGAATTCAGCATCATGGCAATGTTGGCGTTCCGGAAGCGCCTGATCGGGACGCTCGAGGACCAGGCGCGGCATCACTGGGAGCGATACGCCGCTACCGATCTGCCGGGCCGCAGCGTGGTCATCGTGGGCATGGGGTCCATCGGGACCGAGGTGGCCAGAATGGCTCGGGCGTTAGGGATGCGCACCGTGGGAGTGAAGCGCACCGTCGACGGCGTCGATCCGGACTCGCTGTACCTCGACGAGCTGTTCGCGTTCACGGACCTCCACAGAGCGATCGAGGGGGCGGAGCACATCGTGTTGGGGGCTCCGCACACGCCGGAGACCGAGGGATTGATCGGCGAGAGTGAGCTCGCACTGCTGGCCCCGGGAGCCGTGGTGATCAACGTGTCGCGTGGCGCCCTGGTGGATGAGGATGCGCTCGCCGATGCTCTCACGTCGGGGCATCTGGCAGGGGCCGCGTTGGACGTGTTCGCCGAGGAACCGCTCCCGACGGACTCCCCCCTCTGGGACATGTCAAAGGTGATTGTGAGCCCTCACTCGGCAAGCACGAGCGACCGCGAGAATGGTAGAATCACCGACCTATTCTGCGAGAACCTCAGGCGTTATTTGGCAGACGAGCCGCTACTGAACGTGCTCGACACGCAGGCGCTCTACTAGCTGCCGAGCAGCATCTAGCCGCCGAGCAGCGTCCGGGCTAGCGCCGTGATCGCGAAGCGCTCATGAGCCGCTCGTTGGAATAGAAGTTCAGCAGGACGTTCTTGTCGAGAAAATCAGGGTGTCCCTCGCAGAAGGCCGCCGACGGGTCGTACGGAAGCGTACGAGATTTGAATTGGCTCAGGAATCGGGCGTCGTCCAAGTGCTTCCCCCGCGTGAGGCAGGTGCTCGCCGGGTCATGCGCCGGGTCGTGCGCTGGGTGGTGCGCTGGGTGGTAGAGGGACTTCGCGCAACCTGAGGGAAGGGCGCGGCACCCACAAGCGAAACGCAAAGAGGCCCCGCGGCCATCGGCCACGGAGCCTCTCCTGCCACCCACCGAGTCTCAACACCGAGTCTCAACACCGAGTCTCAACACCGGGTTTCAACACCGAGTCAAAACGGCGGGTCCCATCCCATCCACCCATCTATCTCGTCTGCCGAATCGGCAGAACGGGACGGCGTCCGTTAGTTGGACGCCTATCTGATCATGCGTTATGAAGCATGAAGCCGAGTACGAGGAATGCCCACGAGGCCAGAATCAGCCCCACTCGTAACGCTTTGCTGCTCCTCGGACGTGTCACCTGGATAAACATCCCTCTCCTCACTTCTTCCCGGGCCAGATTCGACCATTTCACAATTCAATCCACCACTCTTGTGTTGTTATGGGCTATGCAGAAAGCGGGCCAAACCCGAATTCCGCAGAGCATCTCCGAGCCCTTCGGAGCGTGTGTTGGGTCCTTACGTGATTGACCGCAAAGAAGTTACAGGGATCTCCGAATCCGAGGATCGGGTCCCTGTGGCGGGGTTGGGTCCACACTGATCGGCGCGGCGGGCCGGTAGGGAGCGTCCTAAATCCGGGACGGATAGGTCACACTGGCAGCACAACGGGCTCCGCCCTCTATCGGAGCTCTGCCCGAGGGCCCTATTGAGCGCGCAGAGCCGAGGCGGGGTCGATGGTCGCCGCGCGCCGAGCGGGCACCCAAATCGCCACGCCGGCCGTCGCGAGTAGCAGCAGGGCTGCCCCGAACAGTGAGGACGGATCCAGTGCTCGGACTCCGAACAGCAGCCCTTCGAGCGCCGATCCGAATAGGAAGGCCAGGCCGAGGCCTACGAGCAGCCCCACGACGACGAGCCTCATTCCGCCGACGGCGACGTCCCAGAGTACACGTGCCGAATCGGCTCCGATGGCCAGACGCAGCCCGATCTCACGGCTTCGATCGCTCACCGTGAACACGATGAGCCCGTAGAGCCCGATCAGCGTGGAGATCAGAGCCACCACCCCGAATCCGGCGACCAAGGTCAGTACGAAACGGGTCGGGGCGATGGAGGCGCGGACATAGTCCGGCATAGGCCTGACTTCGTACAACGTCAGCTCCGGATCCAACGCCTGTAGGACCAGCCGGATCGGTGTGGTCACGGTTTCGGGGTCCACTTGGGTTCGCACCGCGAACGCCACGTCACGCGACGCCTCCTGCCGATACGGGACATAGATGGCTTCGCGACCCTCGGCCTTGAGATCCTCGTAGCGCACATCCTCCACCACTCCCACCACCTCGGCCTCCACTGGATCCCCGTCCAACGGAATCCCGATCCTCAGGCCGAGCGCTGATCCCCCCGGGGCGAGTCGGCGAGCCAGCTTTTCGTCGATGACCGCGACCCGGCGCTCCTCAATGAGGTCCTCCTCCTCGGTGAACGAGCGCCCCTCGAGCAGCCGGCTACCGATGGCCCGGAAGTAGTTGGACGTGACCATCCGGAAGTCGGCCCGGTTCTCGGCCCACTGCCTCTCGCCTTGTCCGGGCAGTCCGTACGGCTGTGTCCAGGCACGGCCTCCGAGGGGTAGCCGTCCGACCAGGCCAACACCCTCGACTCCCGGGATTGCCTCTACCTGGTCCTCGAAGGCCCTGACGAAGCGCGCACGGTCTCCCGGGCCCGAATATTGATTGGCTCCCCTGAGGGAGAGTGAGAAGGTGAGGACTCCCTCCGCGTCGAACCCCGGCCTGACTCGCTCGAGTTCCTTCACGGACCGGACCAGCAGCCCTCCGGTCGCGAGCAATACGACCGCCAGGGCGACTTCACCGACGACGAACGCCGAGCGGGCCCTGCTGGTACGCCGGCTACCGAGTCCGCCCCCGGAGCCGAGCGCCGCCCTTCCGGAGGTGCGCAGCGTCAGCAGGCCAGGAAGGCCCCCGAAGATCACGGCGGCGACGACGGCGCACGTCACCGCAAAGCCGAGTGATCTTCCGTCGACACCGACTCCATCCAGGCGAGGCAGCCCGGGCGGAGCGAATCGAAGCAGAATGTCGACGCCGACGCCTGCCAGGATCCATCCGGCGACGCATCCCAGCGCAGCGAGGGTGAGATTCTCGACGGTGATCTGTCTCACGATCCGGAGGCGCCTCGCCCCCAAGGCGGTACGAAGGGCGAACTCGGAGACCCGTCCGGTACTTCGAGCTAGGACCAGGAGGGCCACGTTGAGGCAGGCGATCAGGAGGAGGAAGCCGCCCGCTGCCCAAACGGCGATCAGCGTTGGACGCGCCCGTCGTGTGAGGTCATCCTGCATTGAGCGCACTTCCACCCCGAGACGCGCAGCCTCGTAGGACGGCACCTCCCGACGTAGATCGAGCGAGACGGCGTCCATCTCGCGCTGGGCCTGGGCGAGCGTGACGCCGCGGGCGAGACGAGCCAGAACCGCGCCGCTGTTGTCCGAATCCTGGTCCAGGGCACGGCCGCTCGTTCGCTCGAACGCCCGGAGCTCGACGCGGATTGGCGACCAGGCGTCCACGTCTGCGGGGATGCCCGAGTGGGGCGGGAGCAGCACGGAGAAGTCCTCCGGCATCACGCCTACGACCATGGTGGCCTCGCCATTGACCCGGACCGTGCGCCCGACCACGTCCGGTGCCTGACCGAACCTGCGAACCCAGAAGCCGTGGCTCAGCACCAACGGAGCTGGCGGCGTGCCCACGGTCGGGCCGTCATCGTCCGTGGGGGCGGCGCCGTCTTCAGGCACGAACGTCCGGCCCAACTGCGCCGAAGAGCCCAGAAGGTCGAAGAAATCCGATGTGATCAGCGCCATACGGACATGCGTCGGGTCTGTCGTGACCAGAGTCGCATCCGTAACCCGGCTCGCAAAAGCGAAGCCGTCAAAGAGCCGCGTTCGTTCTCTGAACACGGCGACGTCCGGGCCGGCGATGGGGATCATTCGGCTCGGCTCGCTCTCGATGTGGTTCCATAGGAGGACCAGACGGTCGGGCTCGGGATAGGGCAGGGGACGGAGGAGGACTCCGTCCACCACCGAGAAGATCGCCGTGCTGGCGCCGATGCCGAGTGCTAGCACGGATACGGCTGCCCAGGCGAATCCCGGGTTTCTACGTAGACCCCTAAATGCGAAGTGCAGGTCCCGTACCCATCCCCCCATCGCTCCGCCCCGCCCGCTCGGCTCCCCGACCCCCCGATCGGGAGCCCGAAGCCTCATCCCGATCCCCGCCCACACCACGTCCGTCGTCTCCGCCACCAAGGTCCAGATCACACCGAGCCAGCCACGCGTGCGAAGGGCTGAGGCCAGTGCGTCCAGGACGGCGGCCTCAAGCGCCGGGCCGTCGGAGTCCCTCTCAACATGGGGGAACGCCCGTAGGGCAAGACGGCACAGCCACCGGGTGACGTGGACGATGGGTCGGGGTAGGGGAGCCCGCATCGTCGGCGCCCTAGGCCCCCTCGCCCACGAGGTTCTTACTCTCCGCCGCGTTCAGCAGGCCTGCCAGGCGGTTGGCTTCGGCCCGCACGACCGCCAGCCCCAACTCGGTGATCCCGTAGTACCGCCGGCGTTGGTCGTCCTGGTCGGGTGCCGGACGTTCCCCGGACTCACAGACCAGGCCGGCCGCGTCGAGCCTACGCATCGCGGCGTACAACGTGCCGGAGCGCAGCTTCGTGTATCCGCCCGAACGCGCGTCTATCTCTTTGATGAGGGCGTACCCGTGCAGGTCTTGATCGGCGAGGGCGAGAAGGATCAGAAACGCCAGGTTGGTCAGCGGGACATGCCGGTCGACGTCATCCGCCGCCGCCCTCGATGGAGTCGTGGCCACAATCCCCTCGCTAGCTTACAGGTATACTATCAGAAGGTATACTTGTAACAGGTAGATATGGCCGGAGTCAATCCCGCGGGGGTTCCCAGTTGTGCCCAGCCGTGGGAGTCCCCTAGAGACCCTTGGCCTGAAGCACGGTCTTGAGGGACCAGAACATGATGTTGAGGTCGAACCACAACTTGGCCCAACCGCTGCGGCTCGAGGCCATGAATCCGAGGTACGAGTAGTCGAGCGTCCACTCGTCTCGCGAGTCGGCATTCCCTTTGTTCGCCTGGACCAACCCGGTCAGCCCCGGCCGGATCAACTTCTTCCTGAGGATGCCGCGCTCGATCTCGTCGTAGTACGGCTCGAGCGGCCACGGTCGGGGGCCGACGAAGCTCATGTCACCCCTCAGGATAGAGAAGAGCTGAGGAAGCTCGTCGAGGTAGAACTTCTTGAGGTAGTGCCCCGTCGCCGTGAGGTTCTCCGGGACCCGCTCCATCGGCTTGATGTGAAGGTACTTCTGCTCGGCCGAGACCTTCCGGTACACGTCCATGCGAATGATCCGGAACTTCGGAATCCGGAAGACCTTCCCCTCCGAGCCTCGCGGTTCCGATAGGAACGTCGGGCCTCGGATGGACGGCCGGAACAATCCCTCTAAGTGGATCACGATGGCGATGAGGAGCATGAGCGGGGCGAGAACCGCCAGGAGGCCCAAGGACAGCGCGATGTCGAGTGCTCTCTTCTGCCACGGCAGGTGGGCCAGTTCCGTCTGATCGCGTCCGGCTCGATCAGCCTCCTTGAATTGCTCTGGGCTCAAAAGTCGCGTGGGCATGCGGGCAAGGTTCAGCGAGAGGATGTCCTGGGCAAGACCGGAGCGTGGCTCCGGGAGTCGTTCGTCCCTATCATGCTGGCCATGGCCGGATCTCCCACGCCGAGAGGCACCGAAGCATGAAGTTTCGAGCACACTGGGCCCTGACACTCCTGACGAGCGCGGCCTTGGCGGGGTGCGCAATAGAGTCCGGGCAGGACGTTGACGGCAACGTCGGCCAAGGCGATCCGTGGACCCTCGCCGACCCGGCGCCCGACGACGATGGTGAGCTCCGGGTGTTGGTCCTGCACGACATGGAAGGCCTTTCCGGTCAGTCGGACCCCCGCACGTTCTCGGCTCGCAATACCGAGTTCTATCCGCAGGGCCGGGAATATCTAATCGGGGACGTGAACGCCGTCATCGCTGGGTTGTTCGACGGAGGAGCGGACGTGGTGCGGGTCGTGGATGGGCATGGGAGTGGCAGTCCGGAGCCCGACATCATTCTCGATCGGCTCGACCCGCGAGCCGAGATGCTCAGCCGGTCGGAGCCCTTCGAGGCCTACGTCGATATCGTCGAGGCGGGTGCCTTCGACGCGGTGGCCGTGGTGGGGATGCATGCCAAGACGGGAAGCCGGGGCTTTGCCTCTCACACCTACACGCTCGGCATCGGAGTCCGGCTCAATGGGCAGAGCATCACCGAGACCGAGATCGTGGCCCTCTCCTGGGGTCGGGTCGGCGTCCCTGTCATCTTCGCATCAGGCGATGACAAGCTCGCGGCCGATCTGGCGACGATGCCCTGGATCCGATACGTGACGGTGAAGGAGGCCACCAGCGCCTCCACGGCCGAGGTGTATCCCGTCGACGAAGTCCGGGCCCAGCTCCGTGCGGAAGCTCAGGCCGCCATTGAGGGACTCGGCAGTGCCCGGGTCATGCGGGCCGCGACTCCGGTCGAGGCGACCCTCGATGCCGTGCCACCGGCTTCACTGGCCTCTCTCGAAGGGGTGCCCGGCATTCGCTACGACTCAGGATCCGTGACCTTCACGGCCGAGAGCTTCGGGGACGCGTACGATGGACTCACGGCCCTCATCAGCGTCGCCCAGGCGGGTTATTCCGGTGTCATGGGCGAGGTACTGAGGGGGCTCGACCCCGACGCGGGCGGCGAGTTCTCTGCCCGGCTCTTCGAGCGCTGGTTCGACTACGAGTCTGGGCGCTGGACACCTCCGCCTCCGCCCTCGCCGCCTCAAGGCCGCACTTACTACGGATATCGGTGACAGAATGTACCTGCTTCGTTTACGACCGCTCGCCCTGTTCTTCACTGTCTTGGCCCTCTCCTCATGCGGAGCGGGTACGCCTCCCCCTGCGGTAGCGGTGCCTCTTCCCGCTCCGGAGCCAGAGCCCGCGGTCGAGCCGGCACCCGAGCCCGGGGTCCAGTACGATCTCATCATCGAGAACGGGAAGATCGTAGACGGGACCGGCAACGCATGGTTCTTCGGAGACCTGGCCGTGAAGGACGGCCGCATCGCCGAGATCGCACCCCGCGGCATGCTGCGCCGAGCGTCGACGGTCGAGCGGGTCGATGCCTTCGGACACGTGGTCGCCCCTGGCTTCATCGATATCCAGAGCCACTCGCGCTACTCCTTCCTCGAGGGAGACGGAAGGGTCATCAGCAAGGTCACACAGGGCATCACGACGGAGATCATGGGGGAGGGCAGCACGAACGCCCCGGTGAACCCGTCGGACCTTGGGCCACGTGAGGACGACGACTCACAGGCCGACCGCCTGGCTCGCAGCTTTTCCGGTGATCACGGCTTCGACGCGTGGTTGAAGGCCATGGAGGCACACGGCACGTCGGCCAACCAGGGCTCGTTCCTCGGGGCTAGCACGGTGCGTACGTACGCGGTCGGAATGCGCATGGGGGCTGCCGCACCCGCGGAGCTGGACACGATGAAGGCGGTGGTGAGGCGGGCCATGGAGGACGGTGCGTTCGGTATCGCGTCGGCCCTGGTCTATCCCCCGGGCAACTTCGCGTCGACCGCCGAGCTGGGTGAGATCGCCGGGGCGATGGCCGGCTACGGAGGCGTGTACATCACGCACATGCGCTCCGAGGCGGACGACTATCTGGAGGCGATCGATGAGGCCATCGAGATCGGGGATCGCGGGGGAGTACCGGTGGAGATCTATCACCTCAAGGCCGCAGGCCGGCGCAACTGGGACAAGGCCGCTCTCGCGATCGCCAAGATCGACTCGGCCCGGGCCGCCGGAGTGGACGTGCAGGCCAACATGTACCCGTATGTCGCAGGCGGCACGGGACTCAACGCGTGTTTCCCTCCGTCGGCCTCTGCAGATGGAAAGCTCTTCGCCAACCTCGCGGATAGTGAGGCGCGGCAGCGGATCCGTGAGGAGATCGAGAACCAGCAGGAGGTTTGGGAGAGCTTCTGCACTCTCGCCACGCCGGCGGGTGTTCTGATTCTCGGCCTGGATAAGCCCGAGAACCAGCAGTACGTGGGTCGTTACCTGGACGACATCGCGGCAGAGATGGGCAAGGACTGGATCGATACCGCGATGGACCTGGTTCTCGACGAACGTCAGCGCGTGGGCACCATCTACTTCCTCATGAGCGAGGAGAACGTCGCCCTACAGATGCAGCAGCCGTGGATCAAGTTCGGGACCGATGCCGGCGGTGTGAATCCGGACGCATCAGGTGCTTTGGTGCATCCGAGGAGCTACGGAACCTACCCGCGCATTCTCGGTCGCTATGTGCGGGATCAGGGGGTGCTGCCGCTGGAGGACGCCATCCGGAAGATGAGTTCGGCTGTGGCCACGCGCCTTTCGATCCCCGATCGCGGCGTACTCAAGGAGGGCTTCTACGCCGATCTCGTGATCTTCGACCCTGAGACGATCATCGACCGGGCCACGTTCGAGGAGCCCCACCAGGTGTCGGAGGGGATGCGGGACGTCTACGTGAACGGCGTTGCGGTCGTGCGGAACGGGCAGCACACCAATGCCAAACCGGGCATGATGGTGCGCGGCCCCGGCTACCAGGCGCCGGACGGCAGACCGATTTCCTAGGCCGTGGGGGCGGTTGCGCCCTCTCGTGCCGTGTCGGCGGTCGCGATCTGCCACACGCCCCAGGTCAGGAGAGGCAGCAAGACCACGACCAGAAAGATCCATGTGAGCGTGCCGTACCCACGGGCGATCAGGCCGATCAGTCCGAACTGGGCCAGCAGCGCGCCGATCACCAACAGCGTCACGGCGATCACCGGGCGGACCTTCGGTGGCAGCTCCTTCCCGGCCTCCTTGAAGGTCACGGCCAACCGCTCGTTCACGCCGTGGATCAGGCCGGTGCCGGTCTCGATGAGGGTCCCGAACAGGCAGATCTGAAATACGATCTGGAACGTTCGGGAGCCGAGTCCTTCGAGGATCAGGTTCACGGGCACCGTCTCGTCGGCTATGGCGGGGTACTGGCTGATCATAGCCAGGAGCAGAAAGAAGCCCGGAATGATCGCGATGGGTCCGGAGAGGCCCCCCGCGATCAACGCTTCCTTCCGGGTGGTCACATGTCTCACCCCGAAGAGCAGCACGGGGATGATCGCCACGTTGTACGCCGCGTAGGCGATGCCCCCCACGAACCAGCCCTTGCCTACGGGAACCGTCTCGAGTGCCGTCGAGATCTCCGAACTGAACGCCGACAATGACCAGCCGAACAAGACGATGAACGTGCCGTAGAGCACGAAGGACCAGCTGGCCAGCACCTTCTCGATGAGGCCGGTCCCCTCGAAAACCAGGAACCCGATCGCCACCATGATTCCGACGACGCCCACGGCATACGGGAGCTCGAACGTCTCCTGCAGAATCGAGCCCGCCGCCGAAGCGATCACGGCCAACACGACCATCAGCAGGGCGGCATAGGTCAACTCGAAGACCACCCACCCGCGACCAAGTAGATGCTTACAGAAGGTCCGGTAGTCATACGCCTGGAAGACCCGCGCGTACTCGAAGGCGACGGCGCACACAAGCGACCAAAACGTCATGGACACCAGCATCATGGCCAGGAGTCCGCCCTTGGGACCGTAGGGCAGGAAGAACTCGGCCAACTCCCTTCCAGTGCCGTATCCGCCGGCGATAATCACCGACTGAAAGACGAATCCGGGGAGGAGGTACCGCTTGAGAAGGCCGGGCGCGCGAGCTCCGCCGGCGGGCAGGTTCGAAGCTGGGTCAGTCATCCCGCAGCGTGCCACTGCACCACACGGCTGTCAAGCGATGTGACCCCCGATGTGACTTGGACGCAACCTTCCTCGTCTTGTATACGTCAGAGCAAGAGAAGGGTCGGTTCTTATGGTGAGCCTGAAACAGCGAGAGTCCAGAACCGTATTGTAGAAATAGTGGGAGAGAGGGGCTGAGGGCCGTGTTAGAGATCGGCCCGGTGAGGAAGGAGAGGAAGATGAGCGTGGAAGAGAGAATCAGACACTTACTCCGAGCGGCGAGTCGGGTCGAGGATGAGGGGGATAGCCGTGGGGCCGAGCTGCTTCGGCGGATGGCCCAAGAGGCGCTCCCGGTGGAGCGTCGTGACGTCGTGCCGGCCGTGGGGGGTCAGAGCGACGACTAGAGTCGAGTTCTCCAGCCTTTCTTGGGGCGGCGCCTTTCGGGCGGCGCTCTTTTTTTTTCTCGCCCGGCGTCCTCTGGAGGGCATTCCAACGTCTTACCTCACCACCACCGGTTCGGTATTTTCCAGCGTCCGTTCTCAGGGCCGTCGTTTACCTAAGGGCCGGCCCATCGTTGCAACAGGAGTACCTGACAATGAAGCACTCAGCCAAGCTGGGTCTGACCGCCATGATGACCGCCGGGCTCGTGGCCTGTGGCGGCTCCGACTCCCCCGACGCTGCTCCCGCGGCATCCGAGCCGGCCGCCGAGCCGGCCGCGGAAGCTGCTCCCGCGGGCGGGATGCCTGACTGGTATCACATCGATAACGATGCCATGACCGTCGAGCTCCACATCGCCGCCCAGATGGATGGCGGGTGGAAGTTCAATGGCATGGCCAACGGCGAGGGGACGATCACCGTGCCGGTGGGCTACGAGATCACCGTCGAGTTCACCAACGACGACGCCGCCATGGCCCACAGCCTTGGAGTCGACGCGCAGGTGGGCGGCTACGGCGCCATGTTCGACAACCCCCAGCCGGTGTTCGCCGGCGCGATCACCGGCGATCCGACGTCGATGACCGAGTCTACGCTCCCGGGCGAGAGCGAGTCGTTCACGTTCACGGCCGACGCAGCCGGTGAATACGCGATTGTGTGCTACATCCCCGGACACGCCGTGACCGGCATGTGGATCCGCTTCAACGTCTCCGACGGGGAGCCTGGCTTAAGCATGTAAGCTCCACTGGCGCTTCACCGGCGACGCTTCACCGGCGACGCTGCGCCGCGGGTGGTGGGCGGTGGGCGACCTCTAGCTGTCGCCGCCGCCCGCCGTCGCCTGTTGCGCCTCAGGCGGGTGCCGGGTGCCCGCACCTGAGCCCCCGGCGCCCGTGGGGTGGGCCCGGAGGTTGAGGAACTCCACGAAGACCGAGAATCCCATGGCGAAGTAGATGTAGCCCTTCGGGATGTGGAAGCCGACGCCATCGGCCACCAGGCTCGTTCCGATCAGCAAGAGGAAGCTGAGGGCGAGCATCTTCACGGTGGGGTGCTCGGAGACGAAGTTCCCGACCGGTCCGGCCGAAATCATCATGACGCCCACGGCCAGAATCACGGCCGTGACCATGACGGCGAGATCGTCTGCCATGCCCACGGCGGTGATCACCGAGTCCAGTGAGAAGATCATGTCCAGCAGAGCGATCTGAATCAGGACTCCCCTAAAGGTCACCGCTTTGCCACCGGATCCGTGTCCGTCGCCGTCGGCCCCCTCCATCTTGTGGTGGATCTCTCGGGTGGACTTCGTGAGCAGAAAGAGGCCCCCGATGATGAGGATCAGGTCCCGTCCGGAAGTCGCATGCCCAAAAACCGTGAAGAGGGGGGCCGTGAGCCGCATGATCCAGGTGATGGAGAACAGCAGCACGATGCGCGTACCCATCGCCAGGGCCAGGCCCAACTGACGTGCCTTGGGCCGCTCCTTTGCGGGCAGTCGGTCCGCGAGGACGGAGATGAAGACGATGTTGTCGATTCCGAGGACGATCTCGAGAATCGTGAGGGTGGCCAGAGCCACCCACGCTTCAGGGCTGGTTAGTAATTCCATCCAGATAGTATGGAGCCGAAAGCGGACTCAACAAAGAGGTCCGAGGGGAAGGGAAGGACGGATCCGGATGGAGAGCAATCAGTCCGGACGGAGAGCCAGCATGGGATCGACTCGTGTGGCGCGGCGGGCCGGCAGGTAGCTCGCCGCGATGCCGGTGAGCAACAGCAAGAAGGTCACGGACGCGAAGACCTGTACGTCCAGTGGGTCCACCCCAACGAGGAAGAAAGCAAGCCCTCGAGTGGACGCGAAGGCCGCGAGCAGCCCCACTCCGATGCCCACCAAGGCTAACGTCAACCCCTGGCGCACGACCAGAGTGAGCACGTCCCGTCGCTGTGCTCCCAACGCCATGCGGATGCCCATCTCACGCGTCCGCTGTGCCACCGAGTAGGCCAGCACTCCGTACACGCCGGCCGCCGCCAGTATGAACGCGATGATCGCCAGCACCCCGAGGATCTTGACCATCGCGACATCCCCGCTGAGGGACTCGGCGATGAACGTGGACATGGTTGCTACCGAATAGACCGGTTGTTCGGGATCGGCCGCCCTGACCTGTTCCCGGATGCCCTCGATGAGGGATGCGGGGTCGGTGGTGGTCTGTACGACGTAGGTCATGCGCCGGTCGCCGCCCTGGTAGGCAGCTTGATAGACCATGACGGGAGCGGAGCCGTTGGGGCCGAAGTCCCGAGTATTCCCCACGACTCCCACGATCTCCACGACGGTCTCGCCGAAGGCGATCGTCTCTCCCAACGGACTCTCGTCGGGCCAGTGGCGCTCAGCGAAGCGCTCGTTGACGACCGCGACCTCGGGCGTGCCCTCGACGTCCCCGGCGTCGATCGCTCGGCCGGCCACCAACGTCATGCTCATGGACTCCATATAGCCCGGCGTAACCGCTCGGAAGAAGGTGAAGGGTTCCTGTCCCTCGGCCACTGGTGACTGACCGGGCAGAGCGTATTGCGTCTGGTTCGCGCCCCGCGTCGGCAGCCTGCTGACGCCTCCGACCTCCACGACCCCGGGGAGCGCCCGAAGGCGCATCAGGAGCTCTTGGTGGAAGGTCGTGACGTCCTCCTCCGCGGGGTACTGGACCTCCGGGAGAGTGACGGTGGCCGTCACGATGTCCTCGGTGCCGAAGCCGAGCTCCACGTTCCGCAATCCGGCGTACGACTTGACCAGCAGCGTCGCCGAGATCAACAGGACCATGGCCAGCGAGATCTCAGCCATGACCAGGGCGCCGCGGAGCTTCCCGCTTCGTCCGCCCGATCCGCCCCGCCCCCCCTCACTCAAGGCGTCTCGCAGGTTCGAACGTGACGCACCAAGGGCGGGAAGGAGCCCGAACACGAGGCCGGAAACCAGGGTCAGGGCCGCGGTGAACGCCAACGTCCGCGGATCCAGCCCGATCTCGTCGAGGCGGGGGAAGATCGGTGGAATGAGCCCGACGATGCCCCGGATGCCGAGCACCGCCACGAAGAGCCCCGCAGCCCCACCGACGAACGCCAAGATGACGCTCTCCGTGAGGAGCTGCCGGGCGATGCGCCGCCGGCCGGCTCCAAGCGCCCCTCGAAGGGCGATCTCCCGTCCCCGACCCGCTCCGCGGGCCAGCAGCAGATTGGCCACGTTGGCGCAGGCGATGAGCAGCACGAAAAAGACCGCTACGCTGGAAATGGCGCTGCCCTGCCTGAAGCCCTCGTCGAACCACTCGTCGCGCAGGGGAGTCACTTGTGCACCCCAGCCGGACAGGTCGGGGTGGATGTTGCCCAGGCGGGCCTGGATCTGGCTCATCTCCGCTCGTGCGAGCTCCATGGACGAACCTGATCCGATCCGACCGAAAGCATCCATGTAGTGGGTCCCCCGCCACTCCTCACCAGGATCCTCCTGGGGAATCCAGATTTCATGGGTCGGTCTGTCGAACTCGAACTTGGCCGGCATGACACCCACGACCGTGTATTGCTCACCGTCCAGCCCGATGATCCGGCCGAGGATCTCGGGATCAGCGCCGAAGGTGCGTTGCCAGAGACCATCGCTGATGACCAGCACCCGGCCCGACCCCTCCTTCTCTTCCTCGGGGAGGAAGCCTCGTCCCTGGGCCGGTTGAACCCTCAGCACATCGAAGAAGTTGTAGGAGACGGATAGTCCGCTCAGGCGTTCGGGCTGATCGCCGCCCGACATGTTGAGGCCGACGTCGTCGAAGCCGGCGATGTCCATCGTCTCGCTCTGTGTCCGCCAGTCGATGAGTGTGGGCATCGACGTGTCCACCCCCCTAAAGCCGCGTTCCGCGAAGGTGTCCGAGAGCTTCACCAGCTGCTCGGCCTCGGGGAACGGGAGGGGCCTCAGCATGAATACGTCGACGACGCTGAAGATCGCGGCGTTCGCCCCGATTCCAAGCGCCAGAGAGACGACGGCGACCAGGCTTATGGTGGGATTGCGCACGATCGATCGGAAGGCGAAGCGGACGTCGTGCCGAAGCTGGTCCATGGGCCTTCCCAACGTTGAGGTCTTACGCGAGGTCTGGGGGTGTCACACCCGAATCGGTCTGCCGTGTTCCCGTGGAGCGGGTGTCTCAGTATCCATGGAGCATCCTATCTGCGACAGACCCGGTGGCCCCGCTCAGGACCCGGTCCTACCATACCAGGATGTCACCCGTGCCCGCCGGATACTCCGGCACTCCACTCTCCAAGAAGCTGGGGATCAAGACAGGCCACCGCGTCGGCACCTTCGACGCCCCGGCCCACTTTCCCGAGCTGATCGACCCCTTGCCCGACGATGTACTCGTCGAGGCGGAGCCGGATTCTGATCTCGAGCTCGACGTGGCCATCGTCTTCGTGACCGATGAAGGCGAACTCCGGGCTCGTTTCCCCGATCTGTCTCGGAGGCTGCGACCTAATGGCGGCCTTTGGGTGAGCTGGCCCAAGAAGAGTTCGCCGTTGGCCACCGACCTTGGTAGTTCTGTCCTGTTCCAACAACTGAGCACGCCAGGACGTTCGCTGATTCACCGAATGCAACTTCTGACGGACAAATCTCGTCTATAGTTATGACCAAGCGGGGGACCTCCCGCGAGTCGGTTCACAGATAGGGAGCAGCACGGATGGAAACCAGCGATTCGACACAGGACACGGCCCTCATCAACCTGAACGGTCTGAGCAAGGTGTTCTACACGGAAGAGGTCGAGACTCATGCCCTCTCCGAGATCCACCTGAACATCGCGGCGGGCGAGTTCGTCTCCATCGCGGGCCCGTCGGGCTGCGGTAAGACCACTCTACTCTCGATTCTCGGGCTGCTGGATTCGCCTACGGGCGGCGACTATCTGCTCGACGGCGAGCCGGTTGCCAACCTGACGGCTTCTCAGCGGGCCAAGATCCGCAACCAGGCCATCGGGTTCATCTTCCAGGCGTTCAACCTGATCGGGGACCTGACGGTCTTCGAGAACGTCGAGCTACCGCTCACATATCGCGGCATGGGTGGAGCCGAGCGTAAGGAGCGCGTGCATGCGTCGTTGGAGCGGGTGGGCATGGCCCACCGCATGACGCACTACCCGAGCCAGCTCTCGGGCGGTCAGCAGCAGCGTGTGGCGGTGGCCCGGGCCATTGTGGGCAGACCCCTCATCCTGCTGGCGGACGAGCCGACGGGTAACCTCGACTCCAAGAACGGCAACGCCGTCATGGACCTGATGAACGAGCTCCACGACGAGGGCGCCACGATCTGCATGGTGACGCACGATCCGCGCTACGCCACGGTGGCGGAGCGTTCGGTGCACCTCTTCGACGGCCAGGTGGTCGACGAAGAAGACGCAAAGCGGGCCGAGCACGCGACAGAGCTCGAGGAGTCCGGCTTCGACGTCTAGGCGCTGAGCGGTCAGCGCGTCGAAGGGGGCGACCACGGTCGCCCCCTTTTTCGTATCCAGGCGCCATTGGGTCACCTCTCGCTATATCGTATACTGATATAGTTAGTGACGAGGTATCTACGGAGAATGAGGCTCGAGATGGAGTCATCCATGAGTGAATACGACGTTTCGGACCACCAGCCCATAAGCGAGCCGGTGTTCCTGATTCTGCTGTCGATGGTGGAGGGCGCCCGCCACGGCTACGGAATCCTGCTCGAGGTCGAGCGGCGCACCGATGGAGAGGTGACGATCGGGACGGGCACGCTCTACTCGGCGATCAAGCGTCTACGGAAGGACGGTCTCATCGACGAGGCGGCGCGTCCGGCCGAGGAGACGGATCCCCGGCGTAAGTACTATGAACTCACGCCGTTGGGACACGCAGTCGTGGAGGCGGAGGCGCGTCGGCACGAGCGCCTAACAGATCTCGCTCGGGCCCAGAACGTGCTTCCCGCGTTCGCTGGACCCGCGAAGCGGAGCTGATAGATGCGGACCGTGGTGTGGCTGTACCGGGCGGTGACTCGCCTTCTCCCTCGCGATTTCCGGTGGGAGCATGGCGATGAGATGGTGTTCGTCTTTGCGCAGCGGTTAGGCAGAGCTCGAGCGGCGGGCTTGGGGGCGGCGATGCGACTCGTCGCCGGAGAGGCGCTCGACGTGACCCGGGCCGTGGCGGGTGAATGGGTCGAGGAACTGGCAGGGAATCGTAGAACGAGATATGGGAGGGGTGACTGGGTGGGGACGCTCGCTCAGGATGTTCGGTACGGGTCGCGGGCGCTGCTGCGCCGCCCCGGGTTCGCTCTTGTGGCCGTGGCCACGATCGCCGTCGGGATCGGTGCCAACACCGCCATCTTCACGGTCGTGGACGCGGTACTCTTCCGATCGCTGCCCTTCGAGGGAGGGGATCGGCTCGCCTTGGTGTGGGGGAGGTCCACCCAGCCGGGCAGCTTCGGGCGAGGATGGACCTCGTATCCCGACCTCCAGGACTTCCTTTCGACCCAGGAGTCCTTCGAGGAGTTGGGCGCGTATCGGACCCCACAGGCCACCGTCACGTCAGGGGATGCGGAGCCGACATCGGTTCCGATCGGACGGGTGACGTCCAGCCTGTTCCGCGCCTTCGGGGTGCCGGCGGCGCTGGGCAGGGTCATTCTCGACGAAGAAGATGTGATTGACGGGCAGCCGGTCGCCGTGCTTGCACACGGGTTGTGGAGGCAGCGCTACGGAGGCGATCCCACGGTCTTGGGTAGCTCCGTCGAGGTGGACGGGGTGACCCATTCCATCGTCGGAGTGATGCCCGCCTCTTTCGACTACCCGGGCGGGGTGTCCATGTGGTTGCCGGCAGCCCAGGACGTGGGCCGTGACGACCGAGGCATGCACCGCCTGATCGTGGTCGGACGCCTCAAGCCGGGAATCGATGCCACGGCGGCCTCCGAGGAGTTCGCCGCCATCGCGTCGCTTCTGGAAGAGCAGTACCCGGACAGCAACCTGGAGCGATCGGCCTGGGTCGAGCCACTCAAAGAGGCCATGGTAGGCAACGCCCGACCGGCGTTGCTCATCCTCTTGGGCGCGGTTGGTCTGGTGCTGCTCATCGTCTGCGCCAACGTGGCCAACCTGCTTCTGGCTCGGACGGCGGCCCGGGGCCAGGAGGTGGCGATCCGGACGGCGCTCGGTGCCGGACGTATCCGGCTCGTTCGGCAGCTTCTCACTGAGAGTGCGCTTCTGGCCGTGATCGGTGGGGTAGCCGGCCTGGGCCTGGCTTATGCCGGCCTTCGTGTGATACTCGCATCGGCCCCACCGCAGGCTCTGCCCCGGGCTGACGAGATCGTTATGGACGTACGCATCCTGGCGATCATGGCCGGCGTGACACTCATGACGGCGGTGATCTTCGGTCTTGTGCCTGCCCTGCGCGGCTCCAACGCTCGGGTCTCTGAGACACTCAAGGACGGTTCACGCGGTATGCGAGGCATCTCCGGCGGTCGACTCCGTGGGTCGCTCGTGATTCTCGAGACCGCCGTGGCCATGGTTCTCGTGGTCGCATCCGGCCTCCTGATTCGGAGCTTCATCGCCGTCCAGTCCGTCGATCCGGGCTTCAACCCGGACGACCTCTGGGAGGTGACGCTGGCACTGCCGTTCACGCAGTACACCCCCGAGAGGTGGCCGGAGGTGGCGTCCTTCTTCGACCAGGTCACACGCCAGACCCGCGACGCATCGGGTGTTCGCAACGCTGCAGTGGCCTATGCAGGGCCCACCGACCCCAGTTGGACCACGAGCTTCTGGGTCGAGGGCCGGCCGGAGCCGGACGGTGGTGTGAGGCCGGAGGCCCAGTACCGACCGGTCTCGCCCGGGTACTTCGAAACGGCGGGCATCCCGTTGGTGCGGGGTCGTGACTTCACGGATCTCGACCACGCGGAGGCGCCGGGTGTGGTGATGATCAACCAGGCGTTCGCCGATCGCTACTTCCCCGGCGAGAATCCGATCGGTCAGGTCCTGCAGTTGGGAACCTGGTGGGAAGGGACTCCCACGGGCCGCTGGGAGATCGTTGGGCTCGCATCCAACGTCCGGTACTTCGGCCGTGAGGCCGAAGCCCAGCCGGGATTCTACTTCCCACACGGTCAGCGGCCGATGACCGACATGACCCTTCTCGTGCGGGCGGACGGTGATATCGCGACGGTCTTGCCTGCGATCCGCGAGGCCGTCTGGAGCTTCGACTCGACGGTGCCCGTGGAGAACGTGTCTGCTACGGAAGAGGCTCTGTCGTCATCGGTCGCTGGACGCCGGTTCAACACGGTGCTCCTGGGGGTCTTCGGCGCAGTAGCGCTGGTCCTCGCAGCTGTTGGCCTCTTCGGCGTCCTTTCCTACACCGTCTCGCAGCGCACCCATGAGATGGGCGTGAGGGTCTCGTTGGGCGCCCAACCCAGCGACGTTCGACGCCTGGTGGTCGCGCAGGGGCTTCGTCTGGCCCTGGGGGGGCTCGCCCTCGGCCTGGTAGCGGCCTTCGGGTTCAGTCGCCTGGCCTCGTCACTCCTGTTCGGCGTATCCGAGGGGGACCCGGTGACGTTGGTCACCGTTTCGGGACTCCTGATCGCGGTCGCGCTCCTGGCGAGCTACATCCCCGCTCGGAGAGCCACCCGCATCGATCCGGTTGCTGCATTGAGGGCCGACTAGGCCCAACTGCCCCGCTGGCGAGGTCATGCCACGCGGTTTGAGTCGACCCGTGCGCCCGTACGTGTGTGTGCAAGTCGATGCGTCTCGTTCGTCTCCAGATATGCAGGACGGCTCTCAGGGGTCGTCCGTGGGGTACCTGAGCCAAGCTTCGGAGCCCCACCATGGAGAATGGGCCTCCTACGTGATCGAGCGAGGACGCTGTGGACGCTGACTGGGCAGAGCTCTACCGAACGACTCTGCCGGATCTGGTTCGCTTCCTCCACCGCAAGGTGTGGGATCTGGAGCGGGCCAAGGATCTGGCACAGGAGACGTTCGTCCGTGCGCTGCGGGAGCAACCCGAAAAGCCCCGGGCCTGGCTGTTTACTGTAGCGGCCAACCTGGCTCGTGACGAGGCGCGGACCGCCATGCGTCGTAAGAAGCACCTCACCCTTCTCAAGTCCGAGGTCGAGGTTCGTGGGCCCGCTCCCGATCCGCAGGCGGAGTTGGAGCGAGGCGAGCGCGAGGCGGAGGTCCGGAGAGCGCTGGAGTGCCTGGGGGAACGGGACCGTGAGGCCCTTCTTCTGTGGGATGCAGGGCAGAACTACGAAGAGATCGCGGAGGCGCTGGACTTGTCCGTGGGAGCGGTGGGGACCACGCTCGCCCGGGCCAGACAGCGGCTCGTGAAGGCGCATGGAGAGCTGGAGCAAGCAGATGCCGCACGTCAGTAAGGGAGACATCCACGCCTACCTCGATGGCGCCCTGGGCGCTTTTCCCGAGGACGAGGCCGAGCGCGTCAGGCAGCACCTGGACGAGTGCGACGTTTGCGCACGGTTGCTGGACGAGGAGCGGCAGCTCCGCTTGGTCGCTTCGGAGATTCTGGCCGCGACTGCCGAGGCCCCGTTGGACCTCGCACCGTTCGAGGAGCTGGTCGCTCGGGCCGGTGAGTCTGAGCCGGGTCGCCCGGCCGCTGGTGGTTCGAGCTTCCGGACCCTCCGGATGGCGGCCACGATCGTGGTATCGCTCGGAGCCGGATGGCTGGCCCGCGATCTCACGTCGCCCGCCCGCGACTTGGCTACGACACCTTCGCTCGCCGCGGGAGCGGTTCAAGGAGGTCTCGAGTCCCGGGCCAACGAGGCCGTCAACGCTTTCGACGCCGATTCCGGCGACCGACAGGCGGAACTGGACGACTTCTCCGCCTCCGCTGCAGCGCCGGTTCAGTCGCAAGATCTCGACGCGGAGACCGCACCGACGGCCGCCCGCGGGGCGATCTCGGCGATCTCCGAGGTCTCGGCCCCTTCTGTGGACGCTCCGACCGCGGACGCTCCTGATGTGGCCCGCATGGAATCTGCGGAGGAAGCCGAGGTCGGACGGCGGGACGTAGGAGGCGCAGCGAGCCAGCTCGTCCAGCAGCGCGTATCGGAGGCCCTGCCTCAGGCGGCGGCGGCGATCGTCACCGATGAGGTGTCGGTCGCCGGACGCACGGGCTCCTTCGTGATTCCGGGGCTGCCGATTCGCGACGTCTACGTGTCGAGTGTATTCGGGGATACTGGTCCGGCGGTGACGATCGTCCACGGACTCCCCGACGGGCGTACGATCGAGTTGCGGTTCGTGCCTGGAGAGGGTGGCGACGACAGCCGAAAGGTGGCCCTACGCGAGGCGCAGGGTCCGGAACGGTCGGAGCGAGACGCTCTGAAGGACGCGGAGGGTCTTATGGATCTGCCCCTCCCGGAGGGATGGAGCCAGGTGGTCCGCGCCGTCCCGGGTGGCTTGGGCATCCTTCGCGGGCCCCTTGGCGAGGCGCAGCTGTCGGATCTGCTCGACCGGGCAGTGGCAGGGCGCTGACCCCCGCTACCTGCCCTACTTCTTCCGCATGGCCGTCATGCGATCCACTCGTTGGCCCGTGATGAGCGGAGCGGTAAACTATGGGCCTCGTCTCGTATCTCTTTGAGGCTTGTTTCGCACTGAGGCCTATTTCGAACTGTTGACTGGAATCGCTTAGATGAAGACGGCAATTGCGTTGTTGGTCGGGACCGTGGTGGCCACGGCCTCCGCCTGCGCCCAGGAGTCGGGGGTCACGCCCTCCGAACAAGAGGTCTCTCTGGCACCCCTTACGGCGGACGTGCTTGGTGCGGCCGCATCCATCACGCCGGACGACTACTTCAGGAAGATCAGCGTGATCGCCCACGACAGCATGGGCGGGCGGAACACCCCGAGTCCCGGTCTGGAGATGACCGCGGCCTGGATCGCGAGCGAGTTCGAGCGACTCGGACTGACTCCGGGTGGCGACGCCGGCGGCTACATCCAGCGGTACGCCATTCAGAGGGTGGGTGCCGATATCGTCGCATCTTCCGCCGAAGTGAGTGGCGGTGGAGAGTTGAGATTCGGCCGCGATCTCATTTCGCCCCGTGGAGCATCCGAAGCCGAGGCGGAAGGTGAGGTGGTGGTTCTGGCGGGGCTGGGGAGCGTGACCCCCGAGATCGGTGCGGCAGTGAATGGCAAGCATGTGATCGTGGCGTCCTCACCGGCGGGAACGGACCGGAGCAGCTTCCGATTCGTTGCCAACCTACGGCGAGAGGGGGCCCTCTCCGTGCTCGTCGCGACGAGCAAATCCGACCGCGATTGGAACAGCGTGGTCCAGAGCCTCGAGAACACGTCGAGCGTGCGCGTTGGCTCCGGCGGAGGTGGATCGGGTGGTCTGACCCTGGAAGTCAGGGACCGGGCCATCGAGCCGATCCTGGCTGCCTACGGGGTGGACCTCGCCGCGGCCCGTGAGCGACGGAACGTCACCGTCCTCGATGCTCCGGGACTGACTCTCCGACTATCATCGCGAGTCCGGGTCATCGACGACGACTCGGCCCCCAACGTGGTGGGCATCCTCGAGGGGAGTGATCCAGTGCTCAAAGACGAGTACGTGATCTTCAGTGCGCACATGGACCACATCGGTATGGGAACACCGAATGCCGAGGGAGACAGCATCTACAACGGTGCCGACGACGACGCTTCTGGAACCACGGCCATCCTCGAGCTGGCCGAGGCCTACGCGAGGATGAGCACGAGGCCCAAGCGTTCGATGGTCTTCCTGACCGTCAGCGGGGAGGAGAAGGGCCTGTGGGGCAGCGAGTACTACGCGAACAACTCACCGATACCGCACGATCGCATGGTGGCGAATCTGAACGCCGACATGATCGGGCGGAATTGGTCGGATACGATCGTCGTCATCGGCAAGGAGCACTCCGACCTGGGCGCGACGATGAACCAGGTGAACGGTGCGCACCCCGAACTCGACATGACCGCCATCGACGATATCTGGCCGGACGAGCGGTTCTACTATCGGTCGGACCACTTCAACTTCGCCCAGAAGGGTGTGCCGATCCTGTTCTTCTTCAACGGGACGCACGACGACTACCACGGGCTCGACGACGAGGTGGATCGCATTGATACGGACAAGGCGTCGAGGATCACCAAGCTCTTGTTCTTCCTCGGCTACGAAGTGGCCGAACGCACCGAACGGCCGCAGTGGAACCCGGAGAGCTGGAGTCAGATCGTGTCTGAGTAGTCGGAAATCTGACCCATTCAGTGGGCACTTTGGTCCGAAATGCGAAAAAAAAGCCCTTCGCCGGTACTCGGCGAAGGGCTTTCTCCACTCTGTTACTACTAGTTCGGCTGGTCTCCCATAAGGGGGACGCATACGAAGTGGTCATCCAGACCCAGGGCCCTGAGAAGACGCCACGCGCCCTCTGGAAGGTCCATCAGCCAAACCTGTCGATTCTCGGAGTCGGCGATCTGCTGCGCCGTCAAGAGCATCGTAAGTCCAGCCAGGCCAAAGATTTGCGCCCCATGGAAGTCGATGACGAGATCGAGTTCCGGAGACGCCTCGGGGGGCGTCTCGAGGGATGTGGCCTCTGTAGGCGCGGTGGCAACAACCGGCATGTTAGCCGGAAGCTTCCGACCCCACCTGTTGCTATCGTGCCCGTTCATCATGACCTCCTCGCGTCGTTGGTCGGTCGCCGTCGTGGCGGCCGCTCCACCTTATTACACCTCAAGAGTCGTGCCACAGGTGCCCGTGAACCCGCCGATTTGGCAGTCAAGAGTTCGAACGTCCCACGCGTTGGCGCTATTTCACTCGATGCCGCACCCTGACCATACGAAGTGGCGGCACGGGCATTGCGGTAGAGGATGGGGCCAGTGCATGGCGGATCCTCCATTCGAGTAGAAGATTGTGGAAGCGTGCGATTCTCGGATCCTCGGCGGGCGCTGAGTCCGTTGGGAGGCGCACCCCGGTCGGGAGAGAGCAATGGGCTCAGTCGTAAAAGCCGTGTTTGGAGCGCTCCTGGTGATGTGCGTCCTACCCCCTTCGTCGTCGGCCCAGCTCCCTGGACCGGACGATGCTGCTGTCGAGGCTTACTACCGGACGGTCGGTGCAGCCTTTTCGGTCTCGTTGGAGGAGGTTCGGATCTTGGGCGAGTGGCAGTTGCCGCCCGAGGAGATCACGGTCGTTCTCTTTGTTGCGAGACGAGCCGGCGTGTCGCCGGACGCGATCGCAACGCAACGGGACGCCGGGGCGCCCTGGATGACGATAACCCAGCGTTACGGCGTGGGCGCCGACGTCTTTCGGATCTCCTTTCAGCCGGACACGAGCCTGGGTCCGCTTGCTGATACGTATCGAAGCTTCGGGGAGACGCCACGGGCTGATTGGGCTTCGCTGCCCGTGGAGGATGGGGCCTTAGTGGCACTGGTGAACATCCGCGTTCTAGCGAACCAATTGGGTGTGCCTGCCGCGCGGGTACTTGCAACGTGGGAGCGTGTCCGTAATCTGGTCCTGGTCCACCAACAACTAACGAGCAGCTGAATCCATGCCCAAAGCCGGTTTCATACCTCTTCCCAGCTACGTCCGGCTACCCGAAGACGAGATGAGGACCCGCTCGGCGAGCTTTCTCGAAGAGGTGCGCAGGCGGCGTACGGTCCGGGATTTCTCAGATCGCCCGGTCCCGCGGGAAGTCATCGAAAACTGCCTGCTGGCGGCCGGCACGGCCCCCAACGGAGCCAACAAGCAGCCGTGGCACTTCGTGGTCGTCGGTGACCCGGACATCAAGCGTCAGATCCGGGAAGCGGCGGAAGAAGAGGAGCGGGAGTTCTATGCGGGCCGGGCGGGCGACGAGTGGCTCGAGGCCCTGGAGCATCTGGGCACCGACGAGCACAAGCCATTTCTGGAGAAGGCCCCTTACCTGATCGTGATTCTAGCGGAGAGCTATGAGCTCGCCGGGGACGGTCACAAGTCCAAGAACTACTACGTGACCGAGTCGGTGGGCATCGCGACGGGCATGTTGATTACGGCGGTTCACCAGGCCGGTTTGGCCTCCCTCACGCACACTCCGTCCCCGATGGGTTTTCTGAACGAGATCGTCGGACGACCCAAGAACGAGAGAGTATTCCTGATCTTGGTGGTGGGCTATCCGGAAGAAGACGCCCAGGTGCCCGATATCACCAAGAAATCGATCGACGAGATCGCTACATTTATCGAGTGAGTTCGTGTCCGCGATTCCTCCAATAGCCCTCTAGAGCGATACGCATGGGTCAAGACCTCGTCCCGGAGCAGGGGAGCGAAGCGATCCGGTCGTTCACCAAGGCCCTTCTCACCGACCTGAGGGCGTTGGAGAAGATGCTGGAAGACGGCATGATCGAGTCGGGGGTGCGACGGTTCGGCTGCGAGCAGGAGATGTTCCTGGTCGACCACGCTTGGAGACCGGCCCCTGTGGCTCTACAGGTCCTCGATCTTCTCGACGAAGACAGCTTCACGCCGGAGTTGGCTCAGTTCAATCTCGAGATGAACATCGAGCCCATGATGTTGGAGGGCGGGTGCTTCGGTGGACTCCAGGTCCGAATCGAAGAGCTGCTGGGCATGGCCCGCGATGCGGCGCACAAGGTGGGTGCCGAGATCGTGTTGTCGGGAATCCTGCCCACCCTCAGCAAATCCGACCTGACGCTCGACAACATCACGCCCAAGGCTCGCTACTACGCCCTGAACGAGGCCTTGAACAAGATGCGCGGCGGGGCCTACCGACTGCAGATCGAGGGGCGGGACGAGCTTCAGATCGAGCACGACTCCGTCATGCTCGAGGCCTGCAACACGAGTTGTCAGGTCCACCTACAGGTCGATGCAGACGAATTCGCCGACATGTACAACATGTCGCAGGCGGTCATGGGACCGGTGCTGGCCGCTGCTGTGAACTCGCCCCTCCTGTTCGGTAAGCGGCTCTGGGCCGAGACGCGCATCGCGCTCTTCCAGCAGTCATTGGATACGCGGAGCACGACTGTACATCTCCGGGAATTCAGCCCCCGAGTGCGTTTCGGCGAGAAGTGGGTCAAGCGGTCGGTGACGGAATTGTTCCAGGCCGACATCACGGACTTCAGGGTGTTGCTGGCCCAGGACTTCGGGGAAGACCCGTTCGCTCAGATCGAGGCCGGCGAGGTGCCGAAGCTGAAGACGCTCCAACTCCACAACAGCACGGTGTACCGCTGGAATCGACCCTGCTACGGCATTTCCGAGGGTAAGCCGCACTTGAGGATCGAGTGCCGTGCACTGCCAGCCGGACCCACGGTGCTCGACGAGGTGGCCAACGCGGTGTTCTGGATCGGGCTCGTGCGGGGCGCAAGAGCCGAGTTTGGTGACATCACCGAGAGGCTCGACTTCGACGAGGCCAAGTACAACTTCCTGGCGGCGTCACGACACGGACTCAACGCGGGCTTCCATTGGCTCGACGGTGAGCAGGTGAGCGCACCCGAGTTGATTCTCGACACCTTGCTTCCCCTGGCACATGCCGGACTGGCGAGTCGTGTGGACGCATCGGAGCTGGACAAGTACCTGGGCGTGATCAAGGACCGGGTGGAGAGTCGGCGCACGGGGTCCAACTGGATGATCCGCTCCTTGCAGGAGATGCGGGACCAGGGTACGCGCTCCGAACGCCTGGCCGCGCTCACGGCCGCTTCGGTCCGTAACCAGAATACTCGGAAGCCTGGACACGAGTGGGAGTTGGCCCGACTGGATGAAGCAGGTGGCTGGACGATGAACTACACAAAAGTGGAACAGTACATGACCACCCAGCTGTTTACGGTCCAGGAGGACGAGCTGCTGGAGATGGTGGCCTTCCTCATGGATCGCAAGCAGATCAGGCACGTGCCCGTGGAGGACGATCAGCACCGTCTCGTGGGTCTCGTCTCCTATCGATCGATTTTGAGGATGGTGTCCGAGTTCGGCAGTGAGCGGGTCAGTCACACGGTTCCGGTCAGGACGATCATGGACGTCGATCCGATCACAGTGACGCCCGAGACGCCGACCCTAGAGGCGATCGACATGATGCGTGAGAACGCCGTATCTTGCTTGCCAGTGGTCACGAACGGGAAGCTCGTGGGGTTGGTGAGTGAGGCGGACTTCATGCCCATTGCGTATCAGCTACTGCAGAGCAAGCTGACGGAGGAACGGCACACAGCCAGTGACACAGCATCCGGGGATTGAAGAGAATACAACGGCGACGGAGAGCGGCGTCGAGCGGGTCTTGGGTCGAATCCGGGGGGAACGTGCGGGCCCGACCCTAATCTGTGTCGGTGGTCTCCACGGCAACGAGCCGGCGGGGCTCCAGGGGCTCCGCAGAGTTCTGGATGGACTCCAGGGTCCCAAAGGCGGCTTCGCCGCCGGCACCAACGGCGGTTCCACCGCCGGCACCAAAGGCGGCTCAACCGCCCACGTGAACGGCGCCCTCGCTGGTGATCTCGTCGCGTTGGCGGGCAACCTCACCGCACTCTCACGTGGTTGCCGCTTCATCGGGAGGGACCTGAACCGCGCCTGGGGCAATGATCGCATGAGTTCTCTCATGGAGAACGGCGGTCCGTTGAAGTCCTGCCCCGAAGATCACGAGCAGATCGAGTTGCTCGCTGCCCTCGACGAGGCGGTGGCCGACGCGCGCGGACAGGTCTACGTGCTGGACATCCACACCACCTCGGGTCCGGGTGGGGCCTTCACCACGGCGGGCGACACCCTGCGCAACCGCGCCTTCGCGTTGAGCCTCGAGGTTCCCTTCGTGCTCGGACTCGAGGAGCTCGTGGACGGTACCATGCTGGAGTACATGGGCCGGCGAGGGTTCATCGCCGCCCTCTTCGAGGGAGGACAGCACGATGAGCCGGAGGCGGTCGACCGGGTGGAGGCAGCCGTGTGGGTCGCACTCGAGGCGGCCGGGCTCATTCCCCGGGACGTGGTACCCCAGGTCGCGAAGGGCCGGGAGCGTCTGTCGCGCGAGGCGATCGGACAGCCGCCCGTGCTCGAAATGCGGCACAAGTACCACATCGAGCCGGGGAGTGGCTTCCTCATGAGACCGGGCTACGAGAACTTCAAGCCGGTCAGGGGTGGAGAGGTACTGGGGAGAAACGGTGGTGGTGAGGTGCGGTCCCCGGAGGCGGGCCGGATCCTGATGCCGCTCTATCAGGAGCAGGGCGACGACGGCTTCTTTCATCGTACGGTCGTTCCACCCTGCTTGGTTGCAGGTGTCCGCCCTGCTGCGACACCTGCACCTCGATCGGATCATCCACTGGCTTCCCGGAGTGAGACGGCATCCGACCCGGCCCGGCACTCTCGTGGCCGACAAGCACGTGGCCCGCTGGTTCGCCTTGGAGATCCTCCACCTTCTCGGTTTTCGGAAGAAGACGGAGGAGGAGGATCGGTTTGTCGTGGATCGTCGCGGAGAGCACTCGACTCAATAGCCCACTGAACTGAGTCCGAGCCATGTGCGGTCGCTACAGCCTGTCCACTCCGATGGATGATCTCGTCGAAGTCTTCGACGTGCCTCCGGTCACCTTCGACCTTGGGCCTCGGTACAACATCGCCCCCACCCAACTGGCACCCGTAGTGGCGTCGGATCGGCAGGGCACCCGGATGGGTTTGATGCGCTGGGGCCTGGTCCCCTCTTGGGCCAAGGACATCTCCATCGGATCTCGCATGATCAATGCGCGGGCCGAGACGTTGCGGAACAAACCCGCCTTCAAGGAAGCGGCGGTCGCACGCCGCTGCTTGGTTCCCGCGGACGGTTTCTACGAGTGGGTGAAGAAAAAGACCGGCGAAAAGACCGGCGAAGGGGCGGGAAAGGTGCCGCACTGGATCCACGATCCGAGTGGTTCTCCGCTCGGGTTCGCCGGCCTCTGGGAGCGTTGGGACGGCGCAGAATCCGAACCGGTCTTTTCGTTCACCATCATCACGGTGGAGCCGAACGAGGCGGTCCGTCCGCTCCACGATCGAATGCCTGCCATCGTGCCTGCGGACGAGCGATCGACCTGGCTCGACAAGACCGTCCGGACGGAGAACGCCCTCGAGATCCTCCGACCCTACGAGGGCGAGCTGCACGCATATCCCGTGTCGACGTTGGTGAACTCCCCGGCGAACGACGTCCCGGAGTGTGTCGAGCCCCTCTGAGTCCCAACCGGGTCCGGTTCTAGTTCGCCGGCCGCGCCCTCTCTTTTGCCCAGGCCCGCAACTCCTCTATGTGTTCGGCCCGGGTAGTGGAGAGAGGCCGTGTGCCCTGGACCTCGTTCAGGAGTGAGTCCATGGTCACGTCATCCGTCCCGGAGAACGCGGAGTAGAGGGTTGAAACCACTACCTCCTCGATTTCGGATCCGCTGAAACCGGGGGTGGCGGCGCCCAGGGCGTGTAGGTCGAAGTCACTAGACGCTCTACCACGGTTTTCCAGGTGAATGCGGAAGATCTCGGCACGGGTGTCGGCGTCGGGGAGATCCACGAAGAAGATCTCGTCGAACCGGCCTTTCCGTAGGAACTCCGCAGGCAGCCGGCTGATGTCGTTGGCGGTGGCTACGATGAAGACATCGCCGCGTCGGTCCTGCATCCAGGTAAGGAAGCTCCCGAGAATGTGCTGAGATACCCCACCATCCTCGCTGCCTCCGGTGGCGAAGGCCTTCTCGAGCTCGTCGATCCACAGCACGACGGGCGCCATCTGCTCGGCGGTGTGCATGGCGCGCTTGAAGTTCCGCTCGCTCTCTCCGATGTACTTGTTGTAGAGGTTGGAGGGGTCGAGCTTGAGCAGCGGCATGCCCCACTCGGCGGCCACCGCCTTGGCCGAAAGGCTCTTCCCACAGCCCGGGACGCCGAGAAGTAGCATGCCCTTCGGGAAGCCCAATCCGAACTCCTCCGCCCTCTCCGGCTGCGTCACCACCGCCTTCCGTTTCACCAGCCAGTCCTTCAAGCTCCGGAGGTCGGCGATGTTCTCCATAGTGGATTCGACGGGATAGTACTCCAGCAATCCGTCCCTTCCGACCACGGCGATCTTGGCCTCGATCACATGCCGAATGTCCTCGACGGCCAGCTTGCCATCTTCGATGATGGCTTTGGTCAGGATCTTCTCGGCCTCCATGAGCGTGAGACCGGCCATGTGGCGCAGGAGCAGGGCCAGCTCCTCCTTGCTCATGTCCACGTCCACGTGACCTCGGCTCCGCATGTCGCGAACGATCTGCGTGATGAGATCTCGGTACTCCTCATCCGACGCTCCAGGCAGGACGAAGGGAGTGACCATCCGTTCCACGGCGTCCGGGAAGGTCAGGCTTCGGCCTGTGACCAGAATGGAGCCCCCGGTCTCCTTGAGCGTCTCCGCCGCCTCTCTCATCTGAGCGGCGAGGATGGGGTCCTCGCCCAGGTGAGGTCCGAGGTCCTTGAAGTGATAGAGGGCTGCCATCTGCGAGGCCGCCACGTGGCGGAAGGCCTTGGCCGGATTCTCGGTGTCGTAGACCGCTCCCGACAGATCGACGCGGCTCAGGCCGCGGATGCGAGTCCAGGTAAACAGAGGCTGGTCCATCTGCTCGGCCAAGTAATCGAGCAGGCCTGACGCGCGCTCCTCCTCGTCCGTATCCAGGTGGATCAACTGGTGTCCGGCCCTGACCAAGAGCACCAGATCGTGCAGGGCATCCCGCGGAGTCACTCGCGCGACCTCACGTCATCGATGCTTGAGATGTGCCTTGTTATGTCCCGTCCTCCCTGGGAAAAGGCAGCCACGGGGTCGGTCCCCGACACCACCGGAGCGAAAGCGACCGTAATAACGGCAGGAGCGGGGGGAGGCGCAACGTGTCCCACGCTTGCGTCGCCGGTCGCTTCGTGGTGATCGTTCAGTAACGGCAACGCTGGGAGACGGGAAATCCAAAGCTCGAAGAAGGGCCCCTCGAGGAGAGTCGTGATCGATCAACTCAGAGAAATCTGGGTGTTGTCGAACTCCGAGACGATCTCAGAGGACGTCGAGAAGGCCCGGGATTTGGCCGGATCCGTGCCGGAGTCCGCTCGGGCGGAGGCGGACCAGTTCGTCCGCGCGATGGAGCGCCTGGGAGACTGGCTGCGTTCGGGTTGATCAGCCGGCGGCGGCCCCCGCCTCGACCTGATCGAAGGCCTCACCCAGCCGGGTAAGAGCCTCGGATAGCTCGTCGGCAGGCGGTCCGAACCCCAGCCGTAGGTATCCGTCCATGCCGAACTGGTCTCCCGGTACCACCAGCAGGTCCATCTCCGTCCGCAGCTTCTCGGCGAATTGGGTCGAATTCACCGGCGTGCTGTAGCGAGCGTAGCAGATCGCTCCGGCGTCGGGCCGCCGGTACGTGAAGCGACCCTCCTGACCCTCCATCCACTCGGTCAGTAGATCCAAGTTGTTGTTGAGGATGCCTCTCGTGCGGGCGAGGATCTTCTCGCGGGTCACGGGCTCGAGGGCGACGCAAGCTAGGGTATCGGACAGGTTGGCGGGCGCGATGGTCGTGTAGTCGGTACGGCCCCACATGGACTCCATGATGTCCGGCGGGCCGAGTACCCAGCCCAAGCGCAGCCCCGGCAGGCCGTAGGCCTTGGACAGGGAGTTCGTGACCATCACTCGCTCCGTCCGCCCCCAGAACGATGGGGTCTGCTCGGCCCCGAGTTCGGCGCCCTGGTAGACCTCGTCGGACAGGATCCAGGCGCCGTAGCGCTCAGCGAGCGCCACGATGGCGGACATCGACTCCGAACTCAGCACCGCGCCCGTCGGGTTGCTCGGATTCGTGACCAGAATGGAGCGGGCTCCCTCTTCCAGACGCCGCTCGAGTTCCTCGAGGTCTGGTTGCCACCCCGCCTCCTCGAGGAGGTGGAAGGGCAGGATCGGCGCCTGAAAGCTCTCCAACAGCCCGGGCACCTGCATGTAGTTCGGGAGCATCACCGCAGCCGGGACGTTCGGATCGAGAAGGTGCCAGAAGGCCGTGAAATTGGCCTCGGCGCCGCCGATGGTCACCAGGACCGATGCGTCCGTCGCTCCAGGGTACAAGGCGGCGATGCGCGCTCTGAGTTCGTCGCTTCCGTTCGACTGCCCGTAGCCGAGGCGCACGTCCAGTTTGTCAGGCCCGAGGTCGGCCAGCTCCAGGAGCTCTGAGACCGAGAGCGGGTGTACGCCGCTCTCCGACAGGTTGAAGCTCACGCTGTGCTCGTAGGTGGACTGCCACCGCTCCATAGTGAAGGGGCTGTACCTCACGTTCTGGTCCTCCTGGTTAACACGCTGTCGAGGGACTATCGGGGTCCCGTAGGTCATTGTATGCGCGGATACACCCACGCGTCGATTCGGCTCCACGGACTCGCTATGTTCTCTGTGTGGCGAACAGATCATCCTCCAGCTCGGGGATGATCCGTTTTCAGTCGTGTCGAATCTCACTCTAAGTGATCGGGACGGATCCATGACGCAACCCTCGCTCCCTCATGACCTCGTGCTCCGAGGTGTCGATGGCGGAACGATAATCCTGGTGGTGCTGGACGGCCTGGGTGGCCTTCCCCATCCGGATACGGGCAGGACGGAACTCGAGTCGGCTGAGACCCCCAACCTCGACGCGCTGGCGGCCCGCAGTTCATTGGGCATGATCATGCCGGTGGCCGAGGGGATCACACCGGGCAGCGGGCCGGGGCACCTCTCCCTTTTCGGATACGATCCCGTCACCTCCATGATCGGCCGCGGGGTGTTGAGCGCTCTGGGAGTCGGGTTCGACCTGCAAGAGGGAGACGTGGCTGCTCGCCTGAACCTCGCCACGGTCGACGACGATGGCCTGGTGACAGACCGGCGGGCCGGTCGCCCTTCGGACGAGGATGGACGCCGAGTCATCGAGAAGGTGCTTGCGACGATCCGTCCGCCCGAGGGCGTGGAGGTCTCGCTCATCCACGAGAAGGAGCACCGTGCGGTCCTCGTCCTCCGGGGTACCGGATTGGGGGCAGACCTCGACGACACCGACCCACAGCGGACTGGTCTGAGACCGGCTCCTTTGACTGCGACGGATGCGGGATCCGAGGCGACGGCCGGGATGATCCAGGGCCTTCTCGACCGGGTCGGGGAGATCCTCGCGGAAGAGCCGCGTGCCAACACCTTCTTGGCGCGAGGATTCGCCCAGTTTACGCCTTATCCCAGCTACGAGGAGCGGTACGGCCTCAGCGCCGTGGCGGTGGCCAAGTACCCCATGTACCGGGGAGTCGCGAGCCTGGTGGGGATGGCGGTGGATGGCGTCCCCGGATCCAACGAGGAGACCGTAGACATCCTGGAGGGTCACTACGGCGACTACGACTTCTACTTCGTGCATTTCAAGGATCCCGACTCACTGGGCCACGACGGTGACTTCGAGGGCAAGGCGGCCGCCATCGGGGAGATCGACGCCCTCTTTCCGAGGATTACGGCGTTGAATCCGGACGTGCTGATCGTCACCGGCGACCACTCCACGCCGGCCCTGTACCGGGAGCACTCCTGGCATCATGTGCCGGCACTCGTTGCGTCCCAATGGGCGCGACCCTCGGCGACCGAGTTCGGCGAAACCGCCTGCAGGGCTGGAGATCTGGGCGTGATTCCGGGCAAGAGCCTCATGTCCCTCGCCCTGTCCCACGCCACCCGGCTGGAGAAATACGGCGCCTGATGAGTGACTTCGACGAAGGGAGCGAGTTGGGCGAGGGAAGCGGCTTCGACGCAGAGAGCGATTTCGACGGGGCGCCGGAAGGCGGGTCCGAGTCGGACGCGGCGTTGGATCAGGAGTTGGAGCAGGCCGTGGGAATGGGCGATGAAGGTGATTGGAGCGGGATGGCGGAGTATCTGCGCGAGACCCTCGAACGGTATCCGGGCGATCCGGCTGTGCTCTGCTGGCTGGGGGTGGCCGAGCGCGAGTTGGGTATGGAGGGCATCGCCTACGAACGGTTCAGAGCCTGTGTCGCTGCCGAGCCGAGCGACCCCCACCTCCTCGCCATCGCGGGTACCGGCCTGGCGCACTTCGACGATCCCGCCGCGGAATCGACGCTGCGGACCGCGGCGCTCACGGGCGAGGATATGCCGTTCGTCCGTACCATGTATGGGGCCTATCTGTCCCGCGAGGGGATGATCGATGACGCCCTGCGTGAGATCACCGCGGCGCTCGCACTCGCGCCCGACGATCCCGAGGCGCTCACGGAGTGCGGCGTAGCGATGGCCCTCGGCGAGCGCTACGACGAGGCCGTGGAGGCGTTTTCCAAGGCTTGGGCGGCCGATCCGGAGGATGGGTGGGCTCGCTCGTTGGCCGGTCTGGTCCTGGTGAGCCTCGGCCGCACTGAAGACGCGCTCGCCGACCTCATCGGGGCCGCGGACCTACGTCCGGAGGACGTGGAGCTCGCTCTCCTGGCAGGGTTGGCGTCCGCGGCGTCGGGCGAGGAGGAGCGGGCCCGTCTGCGAGCCATTCCCGGAGATCTCCCGCTCGTCGAGGAGGTATCCGACCGGGTGGAAGATGGCTACGAAGTGGCGAAGACGTTCCTCGAAGAGGACTTCGTTACCGGGGCTTTGCGCGAGAGGCTCATGACGCGTCCCTGATCGGAACCTATGTTTCGTCGAACCGTTATGAGCGGGTGGCTCCGCGTCGTGGCCTCGCACGACTCAGGTACGGCCCGCTCTTTGACGCATGGTGGGTAGTGATGGTGAGAGTAGTTGGGGGGTGCCTCATGGCCCTCGCCTTCCTGGCGGTCTGGCCTGATTCCATTTCAGCCCAGGAGGAGGAGGCCATGGATGAGCCCTTGCGTGAGGCCTTTCGTGAGGCCTTGCAGGTGTACATCCCGTACACCCAGTTCGCCCTCGATAACGGCCTCAACGTGATCGTCCACCGTGACCGGTCTCTGCCCCTGGCGGCCGTGAACCTCTGGTATCACGTGGGTTCCAGGAACGAGCGTCCGGGCCGGACCGGGTTCGCCCATCTCTTCGAGCACATCATGTTCGAAGGGTCCGCCAACGTGCCCGAGGGAGATATCGACAACCTGCTCGAGGCCGTGGGCGGAGCGCCCAACGGGTCGACTTCCACCGATCGGACCAACTACCTGGAAACGGTGTCGTCCAACGCCCTCGAGCTCGCCCTTTGGATCGAGGCGGACCGCATGGGCTGGTTGCTGGACACCATGACCCAGGAGAAGCTCGACGTCCAGCGTGACGTCGTGAAGAACGAGCGGCGCGAGGGTGTCGACAACCGTCCCTACGGCAGGGCGTTCGAGACCATCTCCGCGAACCTGTACCCCGAGGACCATCCCTACCATTGGCCCGTGATCGGCTATATGGACGATCTGAGCGCCGCGACCCTGGAGGACGTGAGCGACTTCTTCCGTACGTACTACGCCCCCAACAACGCCAGCCTCGCGATCGCCGGCGACGTGCGTGTCTCGGACGTCAGGGAATTCGCCGAGAAATACTTCGGTGACATTCCGGCGGGCCCGCCCATCCCGGATGTCGAGGTTCCAGACCCCACGCTTTCGGCCGACCGGCACGTGGTCCTGGAGGACGACGTGCAGCTCGCGCGCCTCTACATGGCGTGGCACTCGCCCGAGGCCTTCAGCCAGGGCGACGCAAACATGGAGGTGGTCGGGTCGGTGTTGGCGGAGGGGAAGAGCTCCCGGCTCTATCGGCGTTTGGTGTTGGAAGAGCAGGTAGCCCAGGACGTCTCGGCGTTCCAGGACCCCGCAGAAATGGGGTCGTCGTTCGTCGTTGTCGTCACGGCCAAGCCGGACGGAGCACTGGACGCGCTGGAGCGGGCCGTCCGCGAGGAGATCAGCAACCTCGTCGACACCGGTGTCACCCACCTGGAGATGGAGCGTTCGATCAATCAGATCGAGGCGGGGTTCGTACAGGCCCTGGAGCCGGTCGGCGGCTTCAGCGGTAAGGCCGAGCGGCTGAACGAGTATTTCTTCGTCACGGGGAATCCCGGCTTCGTGCGTCGGGATTTCGCGCGATACAGCAGGGTCTCGCCGGCGACGGTGCGGGAGCACGCGCAGAGCTTCCTGCGGGACGCGTATGGAGTGGTCCTCTCGATCGTGCCTCGAGGGAGAACGGACCTGGCCGTGGCGGAGGCGGGCAGATGAGCCGAATGCGATGGATGACCGGTTGGGTCGTCGCCACCTGGCTAGCCGGGTGCTCGGTGAGTGCTTCGAGTGGAGGTGGCGCAGGGTCGGTGAGCATCAGCGACGAGCGGAATGGAGACATGCAAGCAAGCCTAGATCGGAGCGTCCCACCGTCGGTGGGTCCCCCGCCTTCCATGGACGTGCCGGAGCGCCACGTCTTCGCTCTCTCTAACGGCCTTCCCGTGAGCGTAGTGGAGGATGACGATCTCCCGATCATAAGCATCGAGATACACATCGAGGGCGGAAGCCGGCTGGGCACACCCGGCCTCGGGGCGCTCCTGGCCGACATGCTCGACGAGGGGACGACCACCCGCACTGCGGTGGAGTTGGCGGAGGAGGTCGAACGGATCGGTGCCGCCCTGTCGACTGGTGCGGGCCGGGATGGAACAGTGGTTCGCATGGGGGTCCTGAAGCCTCAGTTGGACAGGGCTCTGGAGCTCCTCGCTGACGTGGTTCTGAATCCCGCTTTCGACGAGGATGAACTCGATCGGGTCAAGCGGGAGCGCATCACCCGCATCTTGCAGACTCGCGATGAAGCGAGGGACCTGGCCGACAACGCTTTCGCGGACCGGCTCTATGAGCCGGGCAGCCCCTACGGGCAGCCTCTGCTGGGCACGGAAGCCGCGCTGCGGTCCGTCGGCCGCGACCTGGTCGCGGCTCTCTACGAGCAGACGTTCAAGGCCGGCAACATGTCGATGGTGGTGGTCGGCGACGTGGACCGCGCGGAACTGAAGGAACAGCTCGAGGCCGCGATGGGCTCTCTCCCCTCAGGTTCTGGCGCGGACTTCATCAGCCAGTCGCCGAGGGCGCTCGCAGGTCCGTCCATCTACGTGGTCGACAAACCGGGGGCCGCCCAGTCCGAGGTGCGTATCGGCCGGGTCGCCGTCGACCGGGCCACACAAGACTACTTCCCGCTCATGGTCATGAACACGATCCTGGGCGGGTCCTTCACCAGCCGGTTGAACGCGAACCTACGTGAAGACAAGGGCTACACCTACGGTGCCGGCTCGAGCTTCGCCTTACGCCGTGAGCCCGGGCCGTTCGTTGCCCGGGCCGCCGTAAACACGCCGACCACCGACAAGGCGGTCGTGGAGTTTCTGAGAGAACTGAGGCGACTCGCCCACGAGCCGGTGGGTGACGCCGAACTCGATCGGGCCCGTAAGTACCTGGCCCTAAGGTTGCCCCAACGCTTCGAGACGGTAGCGGGCGTGGCTGCCCAGATCGCCGACCAGATGCTGAACGATCTTGCCGACGACTACTACGAGACGTATGTGGACCGCGTGATGGAGGTCACGGCCGAGGATGTACGGCGTGTGGCCGGGCAGTACCTGGATCCTGTGGGGATGGTCATCGTCATTGCCGGTGATCACTCTGCGATTCGGGAAGGGCTGGACGGGTTGGGGTTGGGTTCCGTGACTTTAATCACCGATCCGACGGTAATGGACTAACCCCCCCGGTCCTGTCCGTCAGGAGGCTCTCGGCTCTCCAATGGCCTCCTGAACGAAGGAATACAACGAATGCTATCGATACCTGTTGAGCGCTTCACGCTGGACAACGGCCTGCGTGTCAATCTGTCCCACGACCGCTCCACGCCCGTGGTGGCGGTCAATGTTTGGTATGCCGTGGGGTCACGGAACGAGCGACCCGGCAAGACGGGTTTCGCCCACCTTTTCGAGCACATGATGTTCCAGGGCTCCGAACACGTGCCCAAGAATCGGCACTTCGAGTTGGTGGAGAGGGCGGGGGGGACGCTGAACGCCACGACCTGGTTCGACCGCACCAACTACTTCGAGGCCATGCCGTCGCATCACCTTGAGTTGGCCCTCTGGCTCGAGTCTGATCGGATGGGCTGGATGCTTCCGGCGATGACGCAGGAGAAGCTCGACAACCAGCGTGACGTGGTCATGAACGAGAAGCGTCAGCGGTACGACAACCAGCCGTACGGTGATTGGGACGAGTGGATCCAAGCGATGGTCTACCCGGAGTCCCATCCGTACCACCACACGGTGATCGGTTCGATGGACGACATCGAGGCCGCCACCCTGGAAGACGTGGCCGAGTTTTTCGAGACGTTCTACGTGCCCAACAATGCGGTGCTCACCGTCTGCGGAGACTTCAACCAGGACGAGGCCCTCGAGATGATCGAGCGGCAATTCGGAGGGATCCCGAGGGGTGGGGACGTTCCGCCCATGCCGGGCGATGCCGAGCTGAGTCCCACGATCGGGTCCACGGTCCGGGAACGTGTGGAAGCCGAGGTGCCGCTTCCCAGGGTGCTCATCGCACATCGCATTCCGCCCTATACGGATCCGGCGTACTACCCGGCGCACCTTGCGAGTGCCGTGGCGGGGTCGGGTAGGGCTTCTCGGCTGTATCGCTCGCTCGTGCGCGAGAGGAGAGTGGCGAAGGACGTGGTGAGCCACACGCTTCCGCTCACATCAGGGGCCGGCATGTTCCTGGTGTGGGCCACAGGGTTTCCGGAGTCCGACCCCGCGAAGTTGGAATCGGCTCTCGCCGGCGAGCTCGAAGGCCTCGAGTCCGTGCGAGAGGAGGAGATTCAAAGAGCCATCTCCGTGACCGAGACGCAGCTCGTTCGCGAGATCCAGCGGGTCGGCGAGCGGGCCGATCTCCTGTCCATGTTCGACCAGTTCTTCGATGATCCCTCTCGCTTGAACAGTGAGCTCGATCGTATGCGCGCCGTGACACCTGCCCAGGTCTCCGAGTTCACGAAAGGTCACCTGGGACCGGACAATCGGGCGGTGCTGACCTACGTACCGGCCAACGACCGACCGAGTGCGAAGGAGGCTTCATGAGCCCCTCACCTCGTTCCGACGCTCCGACTCCCGGAGCCATCCGACGCTTCGACTTTCCACCCGTTCAGGTCGATCGCTTCGCCAATGGGTTGGAGATGCGGTCGGTTCAGGCGCATAGGCTTCCCATCGTTACGGTCAGCCTGGTCCTGGACGCCGGCGAGGCTTCGCTTGGTGCCGACCGGGCGGGGCTTGCCGTGCTCACCGGTGACTCGCTCGAAGGAGGAACGGCCTCGCGCTCCGGGGCGGAGCTGGCCGAGGCGTTGGAGTCGATCGGAGTGGGGCTCTCCATAGGAACCGGGTGGGACGCTACGACCATCGCTCTGTCCTGCCTACCGGAGCGCCTGGACGAGGCTCTGGGCATTCTGGCGGAGGTCGTTCTTCGCCCGGGCTTCCCGACGGACGAGTTGGATCGCATCAGGGGCCAGCGCCTGGCGGCCATCCAGCAGCGCAAGATGGACCCGTCGAGCATCGCGACCGATGCGGCACGTCGACTGACCTATGCCGATGGAGTTCCGTACGGACGCTCGCTCGGAGGCGACGAGGAGTCCGTGTCGCTCTTCAGTCCCGAGGCGGCCGCTGGATTCGTGGAAGCCCGCTACCGACCGACCGGCGCGGGATTTGTCGTTGTGGGCGACGTCGATCAAGGCGAGATGAAGGAGTTGGCGCAGCGCTGCTTCGGGGAATGGAACGGGGCGGGACCCGAGAGGAGCGCGGTGCAGGTCGAGCCACGCAGCCGTGAGCGGAGGATCGTCATTGTCGACCGGCCGGATGCGGTTCAGTCCGAAATCCGCATCGGACATGTGGGACAGCCCCGCTCCACGCCGGACTACTTCCCCCTCCTGGTGTTCAACACGATCCTCGGCGGTGCTTTCACGAGCCGCTTGAACCTGAATCTGCGTGAGCGCCATGGATTCACGTACGGTGTGCGATCGGGATTCTCCTTCCGCCGAGGAGCGGGGCCGTGGACCGTCTCCACTGCCGTGGGCACCGAGGTGACCGCAGATGCCGTACGAGAGGCCGTAGGCGAGGTCGAAGGCCTGCTCAACGACGGCCCCACCCAAGAGGAGGTGGAGGCGTCACGCGACTACATGGCCGGCGTCTTCCCTCTGCGACTCGAGACCACCGGGCAGATCGCTTCCCGGATCGCCGAGTTGATCATCTACGACCTTCCCGAGGACTAT
This sequence comes from Longimicrobiales bacterium, assembly GCA_965249725.1. Classification (GTDB taxonomy): domain Bacteria; phylum Gemmatimonadota; class Gemmatimonadetes; order Longimicrobiales; family Gaopeijiaceae; genus CBDDCX01. The sequence goes on along the minus strand of CBDFMQ010000002.1, from coordinate 2,481,942 downwards.
CACGCCACCTACAGGGACCGGATCAGACAGGTCACCCGCGATCAGGCGCTGGACGCCGCCCGTCGCTGCATCCGTCCGGAGGAGATCACCGTGGTGGTCGGGGGAGATGCGGCTGCCGTCCGAGGTCCGTTGGAGGAGCTCGGGCTGGGACCGGTGGAGGTCGAAGAGGCTCCCTGATGATCCGGCATGTGGGCGCGGCGGCCGCGCTGCCGTTCGTGGGTCAGATCACGGATCCCGACCCGGAGGTCCTGCTGTTACGGCAGTATCGGTATGCCACGGATGGGTACCTCTACGAGGTTCCGGCCGGTCTGCCCCTCGGGCCGGACGAGAGCTGGGAGGACTGCGCCAGAAGAGAGCTGGAGGAAGAGACAGGCATGCGGGCGGGCCAGTTGATCCGGCTGACGAGCATCTACACCACGCCTGGGTTCACCGACGAGATCATCCATCTGTTCGCGGCCACCGACTTGGAGCCGGGTGAAACCGAAACCGACGCGGACGAGTTCATCGAAGTGGTGCGGTTTCCTTTCTCGGTAGCTGTGGAGATGGTCCGAGAGGGCCTGATTACCGACGGTAAGAGCATCTCGACGATCCTCTATGCCGATCGCTTCTTAATGAATCAGGACCGCCAAGCGTCATAAAGTCCGGATGTGGGCGTACGAAGAAGCGGGTCGGCAAGTGCTGTGGGTCATGCGCGCGACGTAGCGCGCGCTGCGGGAGGGTGTCGTAGGCACGGCGCGGCGTAGCGCGCCGGGTGTGTCCCGATCGTGACATGAGACGTCCTTATAGTGGGACGAGAGAAGTGCCCAAATGGCAGGATCGGCCCGTTCTGGGGCGATCCAGGGGGTGGCACGGAACCTGCGGCGAATCTGCAGGGGATTGGTGCGTACCCGTGACGCGGGGGTGAGACGTGACGGATCAAGCGAAATTGCAGGTCGTATCCGGGGAACCGGCAAAAGAGCATCGAAAGAGGCTCGGCCAGCTGGACGACAGCGAAGTCGTCCGGTCCTTCCTGGCGGGTGACGAACGTGCGTTTGGGGAGCTGGTCAAGCGATACGATGGACGGTTGCTCAACTTCGTCTACCGGACGGTGGGTGACAGAGAGCGTGCCCAGGACTTGGTCCAGGAGACCTTTGTCCGGGTGTACCGCCATATGCACCGCTTCGATCAGACCAAGAAGTTCTCGACGTGGATCTACACGATCGCCGGGAACCTGGCCAAGAACGAGCTGCGCAACCGGTCACGAAACCCCCTCATGCTCTTCCAGGCCATCCGGAAGAACTGGGAAGCCGATCACCGGCCCCTGGAGTGGGAGGACTCGTCCTTCAAGCCCGACGATCTCTACCGCAAGCGTTTCTTGAAGGAAATGGTGGAGAAGGCGGTGGCCGAGCTGCCGGAGCATCACCGGATCGTCTTCGTGCTGCGTGAGCTCGAGGGTAAGACGTACGAGGAGATCGCTGAAATTACGGGGTGCAACCTCGGCACGGTGAAGAGCCGATTGAACCGGGCGCGCAACAACTTCGCTCGGCTGATCGGACCCTCTCTGGACTAGGAGCAGCCGGTGTCCGCTCTGAGTGATCGGAGCGGGCCATCGGGCGGGCCATCGGGCGGGCCATCGGGCGGGCCATCGGGCGGGCCATCGAGCTCCTCCGGAGAAAGCGAGGCCCTCGGCGATTTGATCGCCGAGGGCCTCTTGTTTTTGCGGGAACCTGCTCCACTCCCCCCTGTACCAAGTCCTGGAGGGGGAACACCACAAGACCCCTCTACGTAGTATCTCAGCCTCCCCGACGAACGCGGGGCGGGAGTACTGTAACAGGAGATTATTTGGCACATGGATTGCTCGGATTTTCTTGGTCGGTTTTCCGAGTTCTATGACGCTCCCCCGGGCGCTCCAGTCCGCAGGGCGGCGGAAGCGCATATGGCGGAGTGTGAGAAGTGTGCCCGCTACGAGCAGGTCGTCTCGCAAGGCGTAACCCTCCTCCAAGCCATGCCACAGGTGGAGCTGGCCGAGTCCTTCCGTCCTCGCCTCCAGCACAGGCTGTTCCACATCGATGATGGCGACGTGGGCTTTCGCGCGACCAGTGATTCTGCGGTTCCGGTCGCCGCCGCCGTCGGTATGGCCATTCTTCTCGCCTTCATCGCCTGGTCCCCGTCCCTGGGGCGGTCCACGCCCGAGGTCATGCTTCCGGCGATCATCGTATCGGCTCCCCCGGCAGGGGAGCCTCTGTTCACGACCGATGCGTTCGGCATGCCCGTAACGGCACCCCGCGCCCTCGGCAGCGGACTTTGGTCGAATCCCAACACGCTGCTCTACGAGTACTCTCCCATGAGCGAGCGGTCCCGGAACAACTCGGCGCTTCGACGAACGGGTCTCGATTGACCGGATCTGAGGCCACGACCTACCGGGCTGCGCCATGACGAGCCCCCTCCGGAAGGCCCTCGAACAGGGATCCCGGGGCGGGGTTTTTTTCCTTTGGGGTGAGGACGAGCATCGCAAGGGAGAGGCCGTGAAGGAGCTCGTCGATGCTCACGTCGACGAGTCGACGAAGGACTTCAACCTCGACGTAGTCCAGGCGTCGGCCGTAAACGTCGAGGACCTGGCCCGCATCGTCGCCACGCCTCCGATGATGGCCGAGTGGCGCGTGGTGGTCGTGCGGGGGGCTGAGGCCTTCGCCGGGGCGGCCCGGTCTCGAGACCTGGTCTTGGGCCTGGCTGAGTCCCCTCCACCCGATCTCGCCCTCATCCTGACCGCCAGCATTCCCAACAAGTCGAAGGCCAGGTACTACACACGGCTCAAGAAGATCGCGCACTCGGTAGAGTTCGCCGCCATCAGTGCAGACGACGCCCCCGGATGGTTGATGGGGCAGTCGAAACAGCGGTTCTCGATGACGTTGGAGCCCGATGCGGCCCGCGCGCTCGCACACGGGATCGGAACCGATCTCGGCATCCTGTCCAGGGAGCTCGAGAAGCTGGCCGGCGTCGCGAGTGAGGGTGATCGCATCACCATAGAGCACGTGCGCGCCGCCGGAACGGTTTTGCCCACGCAAGATCGCTGGCGGTGGTTCGACCTGGTGGGTAGCCGCCAGTTTGATCAGGCGTCCATAGGGCTTCGCATACTGTTGCCCCAGGGCGAGAGTGGGGTCGGGCTCGCGGTCGGTCTGGCCACCCACCTCCTACGGATCGGCGTTGTGGTGGAACAGGGGCAAGGCGCCATCGAGCAGGTATTGCCGCCGCACCAGAAATGGCTCTCGCGACAGATCGCTCGACAGGCCGACGGCTGGACCTCCGCGTCCATCCGGGAGGCCATTCTGGGGCTCCTCCGTGTGGACCGATTGCTCAAGGCGAGTTCGCTCTCGGACGAGCACCACCTGGAGGAATGGCTGCTGACGATCATGTCGTTCGAGCACGAGGCCGCATGATCGGACGACACACGTTATCCGCGGCCGTCTGGACACTCGCGGCCGTGCTGACTCTCCCCGGCGGCGCCGCGGGGCAGGAGGGTCTGGATTCAGTGGACGTACTCGCCTCGGCCGGACGCACGGAGGAGGCCCGGAGCGTGCTCGAGACGTGGTGGGACAGCGACCGGAGCCAGTCCAGCCGGCGTGATCGGCAGCGAGGATTGTGGCTGCGGGGGCTCCTCACCGTGGACCCCGAGATGGCGACCCTGGATTATCAGCGACTGGTGGTGTCCTACCCCGGAGGGCCATATTCCGACGTGGCTTTGGTCCGCTTGGCCATGATCGCCGGATCCGGTGAGGACCTGTTGGGTGCGGCAGGGTACTATCGCTCGCTGCTGCAGGACTATCCTCGGAGCCCGGAGCGCGTGGTCGCTAGACAGTGGCTTTCGGATCACTCGGAAGAGATCGAGGCCGCCGAGGCGGAGGCGGCGATAGCTGCCGCAGAGATCGCTGCTGCCCAGGCAGCCGCTGACTCGCTGGCCGAGGTGGTCACTGATTCGCCGGCGACCGAGGCGGAGCAGGTGGACGCCCCGCCCGAAGTGGACGGGCGACATGCAGTGCAGCTCGGGGCTTTCTCTACCGAGGAGCGCGCTGACGGACTCGCGAGGACGTTGGCCCGGGCTGGGTTCGAAACCCGGGTGGTGCGGGTCGCGGGCAGCGCGTTGGTGCGGGTACGCATCGGGCGGTTCACCGAGCGATCGGCGGCATCCGAGTTGATGGCGGAGATCGAGGAACTGGGCTACGACGCTGCAGTGGTTTCAGACGTGAGGGAAGAGGAGCCGATCAGATGAGCGTAATCGAGCGAACAGAGAAGTCCGAGTGGAATGTCGTGTTGGCGGAAGACAACGACGACCACGCGCTTCTCATCGAGATGGCACTCGAGAGGGCCGTAGACGTGCCGGTGACGATTCGTCGAGCACGGAACGGCGAAGAGGCCGTCGAGCTGATCAACGAAGAACCGCCGGATCTGCTACTCCTGGACCTGAAGATGCCCGGAATGGCCGGTCACGAGGTCCTGGAAGAGATCAAGGGCAGCGACCAGCTCCGCTCGATCCCCGTCGCGGTGCTCACGTCGTCGGACCGGGACGAGGACGTGGCCAAGAGCTACGGATTGGGTGGAAACCACTTCATTACAAAGCCGGAGAGCCCTGCCGAGCTCGAAGAGAAGCTCAGGGCGCTGCTACGGAACCTCACTGAGTTGAGCGGAATCCGCCGCGGATCGAGCGGGACCTCGACCACCGCTGTCAGCGCGGTGAACCCGCAGGCCATACTCACCTCGAATGTCCTGCGCTGGGTTGTCGTCGTCGCGGTGTTTGTCGGCCTCTACATCTTCGGGAAGTTCGCGGGCGCCTTCTAGAACCGAACCGGCGGGTTGTGCCGGTGCCTAGAGTTCCGCGAGCACCCGCCCCATCCGTTCCCCCACCTCGCGCGCCAGCTCGCGGGATTCTCGATGGGCCACAAGGGGCCCCTCGGGGCCTCCTTTATGACGCATCGGGAACCCTCTGGGGTATTCTAGGACGCCATGAATGACACGCCTCAAACGGACCGCCACGCGGTGCCGGCCCTCACCCGGGAGGTCGCGATCAGCGGTATGACCTGCGCCGCCTGTGTGCGCCGCGTGGAGATGGCACTCGACCGCGTACCCGGCATCACGTCGGCCGAAGTGAGCCTCGCAACCGAGTCCGCCCGCATCGAGTACGTGCCCGGTGTTCTCGACACGGTGACCATGCGGGACACGGTCGCGGCCGCCGGCTACGAGGTGGACGCAGCGGCGGAGGCCGAGGACATCGAGGAGACCCTCAAGCGCCGAGATGAAGAGCGCGAGCAAGAGGCTCGAAGTCTGTTACGGCGCTTCTGGGTGGGGGCGGTGCTGGGTCTGCCGGTCGTGATCATCGGGCACGCCCAGTTCATTCCCGGCCTCCAGGGCATAGAACACGGAACCATGCGCCTGCTTTGGGCGCTCAGCGGGGTGCTGACCGTGCCCATCATGGTCTATGTGGGCGGTCGCTTCTTCACCGGTGGATGGTCCGCCTTCCGGCGTCACGATGCCAACATGGACACACTGGTCGCGTTAGGTACCGGTGCGGCGTGGATCTACTCCACGGTCGCGGTGGCCTTTCCGGGCCTCTTTCCCGAGGGGACCGGCCACCCGTTCTACGAAGCCGCGGCCGTGGTGATCACTTTGGTCGTCCTGGGCCAGGCCCTGGAGGCTCGCGCCAAAGGGCGGACCTCCATGGCCGTGCGGCGCCTCATGGATCTACGCCCGCCGGTGGCCCGGGTGCTTCGCGGCGACACCGAGGTGGAGGTCCCGGCGGCCGAGGTCCAGGTGGGTGAGATCGTCGTGGTCCGCCCCGGCGAGAAGATTCCGGTCGACGGCCGCGTTCAGGAGGGCCGGAGCGCCGTGGACGAGTCGATGGTCACCGGGGAGAGCATTCCCGTCGAGAAGGGGCCCGGAGACGAGGTCGTCGGCGGCACGATGAACAGCGCCGGGGTGCTTCACTTCAGTGCCGAACGGGTGGGCCGCGATATGGTCTTGTCTCGGATCGTCGAGATGGTCCGTGAGGCCCAGGGGGCCAAGCCGCCCATCCAGCGGGTGGTCGACGTGGTGGCGAGCTACTTCGTGCCTTCGGTGATGATCGTGTCCGTGGTTTCCTTCGCCGTCTGGTACACGTTCGGCCCCGAGCCGGTTCTGAGCTACGCCATGGTGGTGGCCGTCGCGGTGCTGGTCATCGCTTGTCCGTGCGCCCTGGGACTGGCCACGCCCATCTCCATCATGGTCGCCGTGGGGAAGGCCGCGGAGCACGGCATCCTCATCCGAAATGGAGAGGCGCTCCAGCGGGCCCGAACCGTGGACACGGTCGTTCTCGACAAGACGGGTACCGTCACCCAGGGATCGCCCACGCTCACGGACGTGGTGCCGCTCGGCGAGGTCTCCGACGAGGAGCTCGTCCGGTTGGCGGCCGCCGCCGAGACCGGCTCGGAACACCCCTTGGCCCAGGCGGTGGCCGCGGGCGCTGCCGCCCGCGGCGTGGAGTACGACAGGGCCTCGGACTTCGAGGCGATCCCGGGACGGGGCATCCGCGCCACGGTGGACGGCCGGTCGGTCCTGGTCGGTACGGCGGCGTTCCTGTCTGATTCCGGTGTAGAGATCGATGCACTCGAGGCGCAGGCATCTACGCTGGCCGAATCGGGCCGAACCCCCGTTCTGGTGGCTGCAGACGGCAAGCCCCTGGGAGTGCTGGGAGTCTCCGATCCAGTGAAGCCGGAGTCGGCTGCGGCCATCGCCAGACTCCAACAGATGGGTCTCGAGGTCGTGATCCTGACGGGAGATCACGAGGCCACGGCGAGAGCCGTAGCCCGCGAGGTCAGGGTCGATGAGGTGTTTGCACGGGTCCTTCCGGACCAGAAGGCCCTGCGCATCAAGGATCTCCAGGACCGCGGGCGCAGGGTGGCGATGGTCGGAGACGGCATCAATGACGCCCCCGCGTTGGCTCAGGCGGACGTCGGCGTCGCGATCGGCACCGGGACCGACCTGGCTATGGAGGCCGGTGACGTGACCCTCATGGGAGGGTCGTTGGAGGGGGTCGTCGCGATGATGGAGATTTCCGAGGCGACGTTCAGAAACATCCGCCAGAACCTGGTGGGTGCGTTCATCTACAACACGCTGGGTATTCCTGTGGCCGCCGGGGTCTTCTATCCCCTCTTCGGCATCCTGCTTTCGCCCGTGATCGCGGGCGCCGCCATGGCGTTCAGTTCGGTGACGGTGGTCACCAACGCCAATCGGTTGCGGAGCTTCACCCCCAGAGGCGTGGAGGCCTAGCGCATATGGCGACGGACGTCATTCTGGTGAACGTGGGAGCGGTGCTCGCCATCGCTTGGATCGTTTGGTACTTCTGGCTCTCGGAGGAGCGTTAGCCCGCCAACACCGCTTCCCAACCGTCAAGCATTCTCTCGAACGAGAAGCGTGCCTCATAGCGCTCGGCAGCCGCTCTGCCCATCGCGTGTTGGACCTTTCGATCGTAGATGATGGAGTTCATGGCCGAAGCGATCTCCGGCGGTGCGAAGCCGGTCACGAGCCCCGGTGGTTGGCCGTCGGGCCCCGGTTCCAGCGCCTCCCGCGCGCCCGACACGTCGGTCGATACTACGGGGACCCCGCGGGACAACGCCTCCAGCATCACGCTGGCCATGCCCTTCCGGTCGGACGTGATGACCAACACGTCCAGTGCATCCATCAGGGGTCCGAGATCCGGACAGTAGCCGAGGAAGCGGATACGATCGCGAAGGCCGAGCTTGTCGGAGAGCTGACCCAACGCTCCCCGCAGGGGACCCTCACCGGCGACGGCGAGATGAGCGTCGTTCGGCAGGAACACCATCGCTTCCAGGAGGCGGTCGAAGCGTCGCTTGGCCACGAGCCGCCCGACGCTCCCCACGAGCGGGACATCGTCGGGAAGGCCGAGTGCCCGGCGAGCGTCCTCCGGGTTTCTTCGCTGTCCGAGAGGTGGTAGGCCTTTGTAGATGGTGACGAACCGGTCCTCGAGTTCGGGCAGCTGCTCCACGTAGGATCGGCGCATTCCGTCGGCCACGAACACGACCTGATCCACCCAACGCTTGAGTGCGAAGCGGTACTTGGGACCTCGGGGAGTGTCGGTGGAGAGCCCCACCCGGGCCACCACACGGGGCACCCCGGCCATCCGAGCGGCCAACCCCCCCAGCCAGATCTTCTGGAAGGTGCCGATCAAGAGGGCATCGGGCCTCTCGCTGCGAAGCGCCCTGCTGAAGAAGAAGGAGTCGTGTACTGCGATGTCGCCGCCCAGGTGCACCCGACGCGTGTCGACTCCCTTGGCCCGCGCCCCCTGCATGATCGCCGTTCGGTTGGCGAACAGGGTCACGTCGTGCCCACGTTCGGAGAGCCCGGCCAGAAGGTCGGTGAGAGCACTCTCGGCGCCACCCCACTCGGAGGCGCCGCTGTGGGCGATGATGCGCATAGGTTCTATCGTGTCGATTCGGTTGATCGGGTTCCGGCGGGTGGGTATCCTACGTGACGAGACCCTCCACACTTACGCTCGACACGGCGCTCAAGCCACTGACCCCGCGGAATGCCCAAGGCTGACGATACTCCACTGATGCGCCAGTGGCGAGAGGTGAAATCCCGAAACCGGGACTCCCTCTTGTTCTTCCGCGTAGGGGATTTCTACGAGCTGTTCTACGGTGATGCCGAGGAGGGGTCTCGGCTTCTGGGCCTGACGCTGACGTCGAGGAACAACGGGGCCGCCGCCCGCGTTCCGTTGGCCGGCGTCCCGGCGAAGGCCATCGACGACTATCTGGGCCGATTGGTCAAGCTGGGTCAGAAGGTGGCCATCTGCGATCAGGTGGAGGACCCGGCCGAGGCCAAGGGGATCGTCCGCCGCGAGGTGACCGAGACGGTCACGCCCGGCACCGTTCTCCAGGACACGCTGCTGACCGCCAAGCGAAACAACTTCCTGGTGGCGCTCACGGATGAGACGGAGCTGGGTGTAGGCGTCGCCACGCTCGATCTCTCGACCGGTGAGATCTCGGCGCAGGCCGTGCCTCCCGCCGAGCTTCGGGCCGAGCTTGGGCGGCGGGACCCCACGGAGCTCCTGCTGCCCCGGTCGCTCGAAGACGGGGGCGACGACGCTGCCGTCTTGGCCGATGCGGCCCCCGGCGTGCTCCGCACCTACCGTGACGACTGGGTGTTCGACTACGAGTCGGCTTCCGATGAGCTGAAGCGTCGATACGGTGTCCAGAGCCTGGATGCGTTCGGCTTCCAGAAGGACGACGAGGTGCTGGTGCGCGCCGCCGGGGCTCTCCTGACCTATGTGGGCGAGATCCGGCCCGGTGGTGTGGAGCACCTGCGCACCCCGCAGATCCTCCGCCGCGGAAGCGCCATGCTCCTGGACGAGATGACGCGGCGGAACCTCGAGCTCGTCGAGCCGCTGCGGACCGGCGAGGAGGGAGGCACCCTCATCTCGGTGTTGGACGAGACGGTGACGGCCATGGGGGCCCGTACGCTCCGTCGCTGGCTGCTCCATCCCCTGGTGGACGCCGAGCAGATCTGGAACCGCCAGAACACGGTCATCGAGTTGTTCAGTGACGTAGATCTGCGGGATCGGCTTCGTGAGGCCCTGGGCCGCATGACCGATCTGGAGCGCTTGGCGGGCAAGGTGGGGGCGGGGCGCGTCTCGCCGCGCGAGCTCCTGGGCCTCGGACGCTCTCTGGCCGAGCTGCCCACCATTCAGGAGGCGGGGGAGGGGGCAGCGAGCGCCCTGCTGAAGAGCCTCGTCGCGGAGATGGACGTTCTCGAGGACGTGCTCGAGCTGGTGGAGAGCGCCATCTCCGCCGACGCACCCGCCACGCTTCAGGACGGGGGGATCATCCGGGAGGGATACTCGGAGGAGCTGGACGACCTCAGGGAAACGCGGGACGGAGCTCGGGACTTCATCGCGAGCCTGCAGAGTCGCGAGCGCGAGCGCACCGGCATCACCTCGCTGAAAGTCGGCTTCAATCGGGTCTTCGGATACTACCTGGAGGTCACCAAGTCGAACCTCGACAAGGTGCCCGAGGACTACGTGCGGAAGCAGACGCTCACCAACGCGGAGCGCTACTTCACGCCCGAACTGAAGGAGTGGGAGGAGAAGGTCTTCGGTGCCGAGGACCGCATGGAGAAGCTCGAGACCGAACTGTTCGGCGAAGTCCGGCGGCAGGTGGCGTCCGAGGTGGCGCGTATTCAGGACGCCGGTGCCCGAGCCGCTCGTCTCGATGTTCTGACCACGCTGGCCTATGTGGCCGAGCGGAGGCAGTACGTCCGCCCCGAGGTCCACACGGGGTTCGATGTGGAGATCGAGGCCGGCCGGCATCCGGTCGTGGAGACCATGATGCCCGCCGAGTCGTTCATTCCCAACGACCTCTCGCTCGATGAGGACGGACGGATCGTGATCCTCACAGGGCCGAACATGGCGGGTAAGTCCACCGTGCTCCGGCAGATCGGCCTCATCCACCTGATGGCCCAGATCGGCTCGTTCGTGCCGGCGAACCGGGCCCGCCTGCCGGTGTGCGACCGGATCTTCACGAGGGTGGGGGCCTCGGACAACCTGGCTCGCGGGCAGTCGACATTCATGGTCGAGATGAACGAGACGGCGTCGATCATCCACGGAGCCACAGACCGGAGTCTGGTTCTTCTCGACGAGATCGGGAGAGGGACCAGCACCTACGACGGCGTGTCCATCGCTTGGGCGGTTACAGAGCATCTGCACGAGTCGGTCGGCTGCAAGACCATCTTCGCCACCCACTACCACGAGCTGACTCAGCTCGGAGACCTGCTGCCCGGTGCGAAGAACATGAACGTGATCGTGCGCGAGGTGGGCGAGAAGATCGTCTTTCTCCGGAGGCTCGCCGATGGTGGCGCCGATCGCTCCTACGGAATCCAGGTCGCACGCCTCGCCGGGCTGCCTACCTACGTCATCGCCCGCGCCAGGGAACTTCTGACCGAGCTGGAGGGAACACATTCGGGTGGAGGAGAGGGCTTGGGCCGTTTCGGAAAACATCGGCCCGCGTCCGAGCCTCCTCCGGATCAGCTGTCGTTCTTCGCAGCGGCGGAGCCGCCGGTTCTGAAGCGGCTCCGGGCCATCGATCCGGACACGATGACGCCGAGGGAGGCCTTGGACCTTTTGTTCGAGCTCCGGAACGAGTCCGGATCGGGAGATAGCGAGTGAACCGACCGTCGACTCTTCGTGTGCGCCGCGGTAGCTCTTCGCTGACCCGCGCCGGGCTGGCGGGCGCGCTCCTCGCCGGTGTGGTGGCCTGCACCAGCGATCCGGACATCGAAAGCCCGTCCCCTCTGTCCGCCTCCGTGCCGATCGAATACCCGCTCGAGTTGTGGGATCAGGGCATCGAGGGGCGTTGCCTTCTCAAGGTCCGGGTGACGGATATGGGAGACGTCGACAGCGTGGTGGTGGTGGAGTCGAGCGGCCAGATGGCCTTCGACTCGTCGGCCATCCGAGGTGCTAGGACCCTCAAGTTCAGCCCGGCTCGGAAGGACGGAGAGCGCATCGAGGTGTGGGCCCAGGTCCCCGTGCACTTCTCGAAGAAGCCCCGCCCCTGACATGGAACGAGAGCGAACTCCGTGAGTGAGAACCACGCCCGCCCCTACGACAATGTCACGGAGGTGGTGGGCGGGACACCGCTCATCCGGCTCAACAGCGTCACTGGAGGCGTGCCCGGGACGATCTACGCCAAGTGTGAGTTCATGAATCCGGGCGGTTCGGTGAAGGACCGCATCGGCCTGGCTATCGTCGAGAAGGCCGAGCGGGAGGGGTCCCTAAAGCCCGGCGGGACCATTGTCGAGGCCACGAGCGGCAACACCGGCGTGGCGCTCGCCATGGTGGCGGCCCTTCGTGGCTATCGTTGCATCTTCACCATGCCCGACAAGATGAGCCAGGAGAAGGTGAAGCTCCTTCGTTCGTTCGGCGCCGACGTGGTGATCGTGCCTACGGCCGTCCCTCCCGACCATCCCGACCACTACACGCAGAAGGCCGCGAGCATCGTGAAGGACACGCCTGGCGCCATTCTTGCGGATCAGTTCTACAACGAAGCGAATCCCGAGGCGCACTACGAGACCACGGGTCCCGAGGTGTGGGAGCAGACCGACGGCAAGGTCACGCACTTCCTGGCCGGGTCCGGCACCGGCGGGACGATCACGGGTGTGGGCCGGTTCCTGAAGGAGCGGAACCCGGAGGTACAGATCATCGGTGTAGATCCGGTGGGATCGATCCTGAAGATTTTTTTCGAGACGGGTGAGATGAGCGAGGGCGAGCCCTATAAGGTGGAGGGTCTTGGGAGCGACAAGATTCCCGGATGTTTGGACATGAGCGTCACCGACCGGTGGGTCACTGTGAGTGACGCCGAGGCCTTTGCCATGACCAGGCGGCTGTGCCGGGAAGAGGGACTGTTCGCTGGAGGGTCATCGGGGCTCCTGGTGCATGCGGCCGTCGAGATCGCCAAGGAGACGAACGATCCCGACGCCGTGTTCGTCACGCTGCTGTGCGACTGGGGCGAACACTACCTGACCAAGCTCTACGACGACGACTGGATGAGGGAGAACGGCTTCCTCAGGCGCACGCACCGGACCATCCACGATGTGGTTGCCCGAAAGGGCGCCGATCTTCCGGAACTCGTGACGGTGCAGCCAACCACCTCGGTGCGGGTGGCGCTTTCGACCATCACGTCGTTCGACGTTTCGCAGCTCCCGGTCGTGCTGGACGGCGAGTGTGTCGGCTCGCTCACGGAAGGGGAGCTCATGTCGACGGTGATCGAGGACCCCGAGCTGCTGGACCGGCCCGTGGAGTCGGTCATGGACGCGCCGTTCCCCGTGGTGGACAGCCACCTGAACGCCGATGAGGCCGCCCGGCTGCTTACGCGCGAGAACCCGGCGGTCCTCGTGCGCGATAGTGGGGAGCTCAAAGGGATCCTGACGCGCTACGACGTGGTGCGGGATCTCACGGGGGCGGCGGGCTAGCGTGGTCACCTCTGGCGCACCGACGGGGGAGGTCCATCCATGAGGGTCGCCGTCCTACTCGGGGGCAGTTCCGACGAACGCGACGTCTCGCTCGTGTCGGGCTGCCAGGTGGCCGACGCGCTGAGGCAGGGTGGACACGAGGTCGTGTGCGTGGATCCCGCGAAGGGCGTGATCACTGAGATCGGCGAGCGCATCATCCTGAAATCCGGGGTCAGAGCGCTGCCGCCCGGGGAGCTCGTGACCGAGGGCGGGGCCTCCCGGAAGACCCTGACCAAGCGCAAAGAGATCAAACGCGCCGACGTCGTGTTCCCGGCGCTCCACGGAGGGATGGGGGAGGACGGGACGCTCCAGGCTCTCCTGGACCTGGCCGGAGTCCGGTACGCGGGGAGCGGCATGCTCGGTTGCGCCTTGTCCATGGACAAAGACGTCACCAAGCGACTGCTACGCGACGCGGGGATCGCCACGCCGAACTGGCTGGTGAGCCCTACCGTCGATGAGGTCATGGGGCAGATCGGCGTCCCCGTCATCGCGAAGCCGGTGGCCGGCGGATCCTCCGTGCGGCTGTCGCTGCTGCAGGAGGAGGTCGAGGTGGTGGCCGCCGTGTCGGAGGATGCCACGGCGCCTTCGCCCATGATGTACGAAGCCTACATCGAGGGTCGGGAGTTCACCGTGGGCATCTTGGGCGATCGCGTCCTGCCCGTGGGGGAGATCGTATCCGAGCACGAGCTGTTCGACTACGAGTGCAAGTACCAGGGAGGGATGGCCGAGGAGATCTTCCCGGCCGACATCCCGGACCGGCTCGCCGAGACGCTGCAGGAGCAGGCCTTGGCGGTGCACGAGCTTCTGCGCCTGCGTGATTTCTCTCGCGTGGACTTCATGGTGGACAAGGTGGGCGACGTGTGGTGCCTGGAGGCCAACGCGCTTCCGGGGCTCACGGGGAACAGCTTGTTGCCGAAGGCGGCCAGGGCAGGGGGGATCAGCTTCCCGGCGCTGTGTGACGAGATCGTGCAGATGGCGGTGGTGCGGGACGAATAGACCGCCGGATATCGTGGCTCTTAGGCCTGGTGCCATATATGGCAACCATATATGCTTGAGTATGTCCACGATGAAGACCACGGTCTACCTGGACGCGGCGGATTACCGTCGCCTGAAAGCGCTGGCTGCGACTGAAGGCACTTCGGCGGCCGAGCTGATACGAACGGCCGTGTCCGAATACGCCGGGCGACGTGCCCCTCGCGAACTGCCGAGCAGCCTCGGGGCGGGAAGCAGCGGGGATGGGTGCCTTTCTGAGAGGTCTGAGGAGCTGCTGGAAGGTATGGGAGAGGATTCGTGATCGTAGCCGATACAGGTGCGATCGTAGCGCTCATCGACTCCGACGATCGACACCATGAGCCTCTCCGCCGTGCGTTCGAGGCCGAACCCGACGAGTGGGTACTGCCGTGGGCGATCCTGCCGGAGGTGGACTACATCGTTACGTCGCGGCTAGGGGAGGCCGCGGCACGGGCGTTTCGTGCGGATCTGGCGAACGGTCTGTTCACGGTCGAGTGGGAGGGCGGGGCGGATCTGCGACGTGCGTTGGATCTGGACGAGCAGTACGGCGATCTGAATCTTGGGCTGGTCGACGCGGTGGTGATGGCCATGGCGGAACGGCTTAGTGTGAGAGCGATCGCTACGCTCGATCTGCGGGATTTCGGGCCGGTCGAGCTGGTGGGGAGACCGGAGCTCTGGCCGAGAGACCTGTAAGGATCGAATTCGTAGCGTCTGCTACCGGCGGCCGTTGCCCATTCGCTCCTTCAACTCCTCGAAGAAATTCTGGATGTAGATGAACTTCACCTCAGTGTCCGACGAATCGGAGGCGCCACCGACGTCTCGTATCGCCAAGAACCGCTGGTCGTCTTGCGTCACGTCGAACACTCTCCAGTTGGGAGAGTCCCAGTAGTATGAGCTGAAGTCGAAAAGGCGGTCTCTCCCCTCGACCACGAACGTAGAGTCCGCCGTGTAGGTCGCGGCGTAGAGCCAGTCGTCCTCCCCGACGAAGAAGAGCTCTCTCCCGTTGTGCGCCCACACAGGACTGGCGCCACCGCTCGTGGACACCTGGACTCGAGATCGCGCCGAGGGAAAGGGCCGCACGAAGACCTCACGCCGCCCGGAGGCGTCCGAGACGTAGGCCATCCATCGCCCATCCGGCGACAAGAGCACGGAAGCCTCGCCGAAGTTCGACGCGAGTACCGCTTCGGAGACGCTCTCGGTTGCCAGGTCGACGAAACCGATGTCTCCATCGGCGCCTGCGCCCTCGCGGAAGACCAGTTGACGTTGGTCGGGTGTAAAGACGACCTCCTCGACGCTTCGTTCTCGCTCCAACAGGACTTCGAACGCGCCCGCCGAGCTTCCGTCGGCCACGATCGTCCGGGCGTGACGCGGCCCTCCCCCGCCGGTGGTATAGGTGACGTATGAAATCGTCCGGCCATCCGCCGACCAGGCCGGACGACGCCTTGGCCCGCCGTCGGTCGTGAGGCGCGTCATGGGTCCGTCTGGAAGTTCCTTGACCCAAAGCTGCGGTACCCCGTCGGCGCCCTCCAACCCTGCCGCAGTAACCGCGATGCGATCGTCGAACGGGGACAACGCCAAAGTGTAGTATCGGCCCAACGCCATCGCAGGATCGACCGGTTCGGACTGGCCGTTCCGATCGACCCATACGAGGTCTCGACCGGCGTTCCGTGTTGCGCCCTCTCCGTAGACCACCGTCCCATCCCACGCCACCGCCAGCTCCGGCGCAGTGAGGTTCACGACCACGTTCGCGAACAGTGGGATGCCCGGGCCGGTCAGTTCCAGGGCGTCCAGGTCGAAGGGGGCTGCAAAGACGGCGCCGTCGCGGCGTACATACATCAGGTGACCGGTGGGGGTGTACCAGCCTCGAACGACCTCATCCAACAGAATCCGTGTCGTGTCGCTCTCGAAGTCCCGGACACCGAGCGCGATGCTCTGGACGCATTGACCGGGGCACAAAGTCACCAGCGCCCCACGGGATCCGGGTAGGGCGCCGGCGTAGCTGAATTGGATGAACCCCTCCGCGCCGTATGCCACGACCGTGTCGGCCTGGCCACCCTCCTCGGGAATGCGCATGAGCGTACTCCCGGGCAGCTCGAAGAGGATGCTACCGTCGTCGAGCCACGCGAGTGCGATCATGCTGTTGCTCGCTGGCGTGAGGCCTTCCGCGAGGGTAACGGTCGAGCCGTCTCCGACCGGTCTCTTCTTGAGTTCGGATCCGGCGGCGAACGCGATCCACTGCCCGTCGGGCGAGTAGATGACATTCTGTGCACCCTCGGTGCCCGGCAGCAGAGTGGCTTCCGCCGCGTCCCGGGGTTTGAGCCAGAGCTCCCATTGGTCGCCGCCCTCCTGGCGCTCGGCGTAGACCATGCTAGAGCCGTCCGGGGCAAGCGCTGTGAACGTCCCGATCGGGCGAGCTGTGCTCTCCGCGATCGGGGCGATTCTCTGACGCAGCACCGAACGGACCCCTGTTGGCCTCGTCACGAAGCCCCCGGCCATAGCGATCACGGCCATGGCGGCGATGGCGCTCGCTGCAATCGCGATTCTCTTCCAGCGCTTCGAGATCTCGGAGGGTGCGCCGGCAAGTTCTCCGTGTCGGAACCCCGGATCAGCCAGCGCCCTCGCGAAGCTGTCCGCTCCCGTGAACCGGTCGGCCGGAAGTTTCTCCAGCGCCTTCCGGAGCGCCGCGTCCACGTTCGCCGGGATCGACTTCCGGACGGACGTGGCGGAAACTGGCAGCCCCTGGATGATCTTCCCGAGGACTGCCTGGGCCGTATTTCCGATGTAAGGAGGCTCTCCAACGAGCATTTCGTAGAGCACACACGCGAGCGCATAGGTGTCGCTAGCAGGCCCTACCATTTGGTCGCCGGTCGCCTGCTCCGGGCTCATGTAGAAGGGCGTGCCGATGCTGAGTCCCGTCTCGGTCAGGCGGTTGCCTCCCGCCGCTCCCACGGCCAGTGCGATGCCGAAGTCCGCCACGAGCGGCTCGCCCCGACTGAGCAGGATGTTGGCCGGCTTGATGTCCCGGTGGACGATCCCTTGCTCGTGCGCCGTGTGCAGCGCGTTGGCCACGGCCGTGGCGATGCCGAGGGCTTCGTCGACGGGAAGCTGCTTCTCACGATCGATTCGCTCCCGGAGCGTCTCCCCCTCGATGTACGGCATCACGTAGAAGAGGAAGCTGTCCGCCTCACCCGAATCGAACAGCGGGAGGATGTGCGGGTGTTGGAGGTTGGCGGTCGTCTTGATCTCGGAGAGGAACCGATCGGCGCCGACGACGGCGGCCAGTTCCGGCTTCAGGACCTTGAGGGCGACCTTCCTCTCGTGCTTCAGGTCGTCCGCCAGGTAGACCGTGGCCATGCCGCCCTCGCCGAGCTCGCGCTCGATGACGTAGCGGCCCTTGAGGGCGGCGTTCAGGCGGGTGATAGGGTCGGCCATGTCGAGCAACATCTTACTCGCAGGCCCGCGAGCGCAACCGCGAAGCCATCCATGCCGCCGCCAATGATGCCGTCAGTTCCTGAACGCGTACTGGACCTTCAGCTTCAGCTGCGTAGCATCGAGCGTCCAGCGATCTCCTGGAGTCAGGCCGGCATCCGGGTCTCCAGATAGGTCCACGACGTTGTAGTTGTAGACCACGAACAGATCTCCAAGAGGGTGGAAGGTCCAGCGGAGCCGGGTGTTCGTGCCCAACTGCTTCGATTCGTCGTCGTATTGGACGAAGCTGGTGAGTTGGAGGTCCGGCGAGACATTGGCTACGGCCCTCAGGGAGTAGACCTGCTGGTCGAAGTCGCCTGCTGCCATCCTTCCGGCGTTGTAGGTGGCGTTCAGGTCGAACACCACGAGCTCCGAGGGCCGGATCTGAACCCGCGCCTGGATCTGATCCAGCTTGCCGTCGTAGAAATCGCCGAACCACCAGGTCAACTGCCCGCTGACGAGGCGCTTGGTCGCCATGGCCCATTCGATGCGGTACCGGATGTGGTGGTAGGATCCCGGGTCGATGACGACTCCGTCCGAGATTTCGAACGGCTCCAGTAACTGCTCGCCCTCCGGGTTCACGTTGATCTCGATGCGGTCACCGCTCTCGAGGCGCCAGTTGATGGGAGCCGTGAAGAACCGATAGCTCTCCCACTCCCCGGCCAGGTTCCAGAACAGCGTGGGCCTGAACTCGTAGAACATCGTCCGCATCCACGACAGGGACTCGGGGTAGCGGCGGTAGTTCATGCCGCCGCTCAGCTTGTGGATGCCTGCCCGCGGGACGAAGCCCATGGCCGGATCGAAGCCTGATCCGATCCGGAGATAGGTGAGCGCGACGTCCCA
Organism: Longimicrobiales bacterium; assembly: GCA_965249725.1. GTDB lineage: Bacteria > Gemmatimonadota > Gemmatimonadetes > Longimicrobiales > Gaopeijiaceae > CBDDCX01. The sequence goes on along the minus strand of CBDFMQ010000002.1, from coordinate 2,463,594 downwards.
GTCGTCGTTCGGGTAGTCGATCTTGGCACCGAAAGCCGTCTGGTTTCCAGACAGACCCTCCCGATCGGTCACCATCGCCCAGGCTCCGGTGATGAAGTTCTTACTGCCCCGGAACCGAGAGGTCTGGTAGGTGGCATCGGCTCCCACCAGGTAGCTCCGATCGGCCCCGGACGGATCGCCGAACGTGGCCAGGACGCCGACGTTGGACTCGTCCAAGACGTTCTGCCTGACCCTGAACGCCCCCATTGTCGTGGCAGGAACCAGACCGCGCACATCACCGGTCCGGGTGACCAGTCCCCCGAAGTTCGTGTTGCCGGCCTTGCCGCTGATCTTGGTCCCCACGTCGAGCGGCACGGCCTCTCCCTCGTACAAGCCGATGCGCCGCGAGAAGAAAGGCACGATGTCTGAACTACGGAAGTTCGAGAGCCCCACGCCGAAGTCGAAGACGTCGGAGCCCTCCAGGAAGAACGTTCTTTTCTCTGGGAAGAAGAGGGGGAATCGGGTGAGGTTCGTGCGGCGAGTATCGACTTCGGTCTCAGCGAAATCGGTGTTGGCAGTGACCATCGCCGTCGTGTTGTTGCCGAGCCGCTTGAACACGTCCAGGCTGGGTTCGAAGGTCTCGTTCCAAGGCTCGTTCTCTCCGGACTTGTCGGTTCCGACGACCAGGGCGGGGCGAACGGTGAGGCCCAAGCCGGTGTCGAAGGTAGGAAGGCCGGTCACGTATCCCGCCCGCACGGTCTGGGCGATCTTGGCGTCACGGAAGGGACTGGCCCAACGGCTTACTTCCTGAAGCCGTTCGATTCTCCGCTCCACGTTGAAGCCCCATCGATCGAGCGAACCATCGAAGGTCAAGCTCTGGAGGGGGATGCGGATCTCCGCCGACCATCCCTGGGAGTCTCTCGAGGTTGCCGCTTCCCACACGGCGTCCCACTCCGAGTCCTCTCCTTCACCACGGCGGGCGACCAAAGCGTCATAGCGAGCGCCACCCGGGTTGAGGGCGAAGATGTATCCCGTCCGGCCATCGAGGAACGGATCGAGCACGATCTTGATGTAGTCCTCTGATCTGAGGTGGGGGTCTCGAGCCTTCGACGTGCTGACAATGCCCGACGGGTCCGGATCGCGGGCCTCGATGCCGACGACCAGGTACTCGGCATTGGCCAGGATCTGGACCCGCGTGAGGCCGACGAGATCTCCGCCCTCCACCGGCGCGATCATGGTGAGGGCCTCGATGGCGGGGGCCCCACGCCAGACGGACTCGGCGAGGACTCCGTCGATGCTCAGCTCGCTATCCAATGCTCCGGCCGATACCGATGGCCTCGCGTCCTGGCTGACTCCTGCGCCTTCTTGTGCGGTGGCATTGTCGGAGACGGTGAGGAGGGCGAGGAGGGTCAGGGATACTAAGCCACCACCCGGCTGCCGGATTTCGTTCGTTGAATGGGCCGCACGGGCTAGTGAGTGGGCGGGTTGGAGGAGCGAGCGTCACACGTCATCGACGAGGGCCTTGGGGTCTGGGTATGGGTCGTGAGGCGGCAACAGTAGTGCCGAACCGGAGTGAAGGGTAGCCGCTATGGGGTCTCCGGCCGCTCGTGCGACCCCGACTCCAGCAACCGGTCCACGTCCTCCTCCACGTCCAGACGTAGTGCCTCGTTCGTGAGCTGCTGGAGCTGCTCCTCGCGATCGTAGATCATCCCCAGCCACTCGGAGACATCGTCGGTCGGGAGTTCCTGAGGGTGCCCGCTGTCATCCGCGAACGCGGAGATGTCACCGAGGGCCAGCACGGTCCGCCTCGCGCTGATCCACTCGCGGATCCGGATGATCGTCACGGCCAGGCGGAATACCGACGGCTCCATCGACTTGGTCTTCGAGGTGAAGAGCCCTTCGTACTCCGGAATGCCGTTCTTCCAGCGCTTGTTCAGCGCCGAGCCGGCCCTGGTGTGCACGTAGAGTTCCTGGTCGATCTTGGCCAACTCGGCGTCACTGTGGTCGCCGGAGGCTAGTCTAAGGGCGACCGGGGTCCACCCGTTTTGCCAGCGCGCGACTTCGATCTCCTTGAGCTGTTGGAGCGCGGGCTGGACCTTTCGCGTGATCTGCGCCTTACCCTTGGCGATCGCGGCCTTCTGCTCTGGCGGCATCTTCGGCTTGTGGTAGCCGGTCAGATCACCCTCCAGGGTGGCGAGCTTCTGCCATTCGTCCTTCGCCTTGTCGATGACCTTCCAGAGGTCGGCCTCCAAGGGGCTGAGGGATGGGCCTTTTCGAGCGAGCCTGAGGTGCACGAACAGGCGACCGGCCAGGCCGGTCGGGAACCCGCAGCCGGGGCAGTGTTTCTTGTCCGCCGCGATATTGAAGCTGCAACGCCACGTGCGGCACTTTCGGTAGCCCATCGTCCGCCTAGATCTCCACCCGCCTAGTTCCCCACCCGCTTCAGCTCTTCGAAGAAATTGTCGACCACGATCAGTTGGTTGCCCGCCGAGATCTGGTTCTGAAGCATGATGAATCGTTGGTCGTCGAGGCTCACCTTCTGCTCGTGACCGTTCGGGGTCGCATACGCGGGCTGCACGGCGAAGAGAATCGTTCTCTGCCCAACCGCGAAAGTGGGCTCCAGACTGATCTGCGCGGACGTGAGATCCTGGTTGCCGATGGGGCCGGCATTGTAGAACAACTCGCGACCGCTGTGGGCCCAAATGGGCTCGTCGCCACGGGTCGTGGATACCTGCCACAGGCCGGCATCCACGTCTGGGAACGGCTGCACCCAGACCTGCCAGGAATCTGGGTCGATAGGCGAGTCGCCCAGCCGGTTCGAGGCATACGCCAGCCAGCGACCGTCGGGAGAAAGCGACATCTCGAGCGCGCCCCAGTCCTCCGAAGCGATCAGTTGGGTCGGCACGCTGTCCGTCCCAAGACGAATCCCGTAGATGCCGCCGCCGAAATTTCCCTCTCCCAAGACGAAGAGCAGCCACTCGCCGTCAGGTGAGTACAGAGCCTCCTTGATGGGGTTGTCCAAGTCCAGCACCAGCTCTGCCCGGCCACTACCGTCGGCCCGTCGCCTCCAGAGATCGTCCTGACCGGATCGATTGGACACGAACGTCAAGGACTGACCGTCCGGTGACCAGGTTGGCCACCGATTGACCGTGCCCTCGAAGGTAAGCCGGGTCAGTGGACCGTCTTCCAACTCCTTCACGTACAGGTCCACAGTGCCCTCCTGACCCCGCGCCGAGACGACGAGCCGGGTGCCGTCGGGGGAGAGCGCGAGGCTGCTGCTGTTGGTCCCGAACGGTATTCTCCATTCAGGATCGATCGGCCGTGAGGCCCCGCTACGGTCTGCCCACACTGGAGTGACACCCCCAGCGGTGGTGGTGCCGGTTCTGTATGCCAGCCTGCCTGTCTCCGAAAGAGCGACGAACTGATATCCCTGCGGGTGCTGAAGCAGCCCTTCGACCACGGGGACCGCGGGGCCCGTGAGCTCCACTTCGTCTGCGTCGAAGGGGGCAGCCAACAAAGTGCTCCCTCCGGCTTCTACGAAGAGTAGGTGGCCAGTGGAGCTGTAGCGCGGATAGGTACCGCGCGTGAGCACTTTGACTTCGCCGGACTCGAGGTCCACCGCCTCGATTCTGTCGGCCTCGGCCCCCTCCTCTGTAGTGGCCGTGTAGAGGGCGAACCGCCCACCCGGCAAGGGGTCGGGCATGAAGTGCAACCCCCCGGCGGGCTGCGTGAGCACTTCAGCCTGACCGCCGCCTGCGGGTACGCGACTCAATCCCTCGCCGTTCGCGTAGTAGACCCATGCCCCTTCAGGACTCCATCGTAAGCAACAAAAGGCATCGTCCGTGAGCGTACGGGATACACCGCCCTCGAGCGGAACCACTCTAAGTGCTCCCCCGACACGGAACGCCACCTCTCGACCGTCCGGGGAGATCGCGGGGTCAGTCGCCGGGCTCGCATCCGGGATCGGGGCGGCGTCCAGCGCGTCCCATCGCCTCAGCCACAGCTGAGGCAATCCGGTGTCGGCATTTCCCCGATAGACCATGAACGATCCGTCCCGAGACAGGTCGAAGGTCTCCACGCCGGCACGGAACGCTTGATCCTCTGGGATCGAGACTGAGAACCGGGAGACAGGCGAAGAAGGATCGGAGCGTGTCAGCGCCCACCCGAAGCCCGCTGCGAACAACGCCGCGAGACCCGCCAAGGCAAGGGTGAGGCGGTTCCAGGGGCTTCCGCCCACTCCAGCAGCGCCAGCCAACGCACCGCCATGCCGGAAGTGCGGATCCCCCAGCGCACGGGCGAAGTTCTGCGCTGATGTGAACCGGTCCGCAGGCAGCTTCTCGAGCGCGCACCGGAGGGCCGCGTCGATGTTGGCCGGAATCGAAGGGCGCTGCTTGGTGGCGGAGACCAGGTCTCCGGCGATGATCTTGCCCAACACGGCCTGCGCGGTCGCACCCGGGAAGGGCGGCTCGCCCACGAGCATCTCGTAGAGCACACACGCCAGCGCGTAGATATCGCTCGCCGGGCCGACGAACTGGTCGCCGGTCGCCTGCTCGGGGCTCATGTAGTACGGGGTTCCGACGCTCAGGACGGTCTCGGTGAGGCGAGTCCCGCCTGCGGCTCCGACCGCTAACGCGATCCCGAAGTCCGCGATGAGCGGTCGGCCGTCCCGAAGCAGCACGTTCGCCGGCTTGATGTCTCGGTGCACCACTTTCTGGCGGTGGGCATGGTCAAGGGCCTCGGCGAGATCCGTGGCGATCTTCACGGCCTCGTCCACGTGGAGCTGCTGCTCCCGTCCCAGACGGTCGCCTAGGGTCTCGCCCTCCACGTAGGGCATCACATAGAAAAGGAAACTGTCGGCTTCGCCCGAATCGAAGAGCGGCAGAATGTTCGGGTGCTGCAGATTCGCGGTGACTTTGATCTCGGAGAGGAAGCGCTCGGCGCCCACGACTGCGGCCAGCTCGGGCTTCAGGACCTTGAGGGCGACCTTCCGCTCGTGCTTCAGGTCGTCGGCCAAGAAGACCGTTGCCATGCCGCCCTCGCCGATCTCACGCTCGACGGTGTAGCGGCCTTCGAGGGCGGAGTTGAGGCGTTCGATGGGGATTGTGCTCATATCAGTTTCCTACCCTCTGCTCGATCTCCTCGAGCCAATTCTGCACGAGGATCAACTCGGGAGCCTCCGTTTGGACCCGCCGCAGCATCACGAACCGCCGATCGTCGGGTGTGACGTCGTAGAGGGTGTACTGCTCGGCCTGTCCGATCAGGAACGCGGGATCGATCGAGAAGAGGATCTCGCGTCCCGTGACCTCGAAGGTCGAGCCTGCGGTCCGGACCTGAGCGGCGATCATTTCGTTGCGACCGTTCACATAGAAGATCTCGGTCCCGCTGTGGGCCCAGAGGGGCATGACGCCGCCGTCCACGGACACGGGCCACTTGCCAGTCTCGACGTCCGGAAACGGTCGCACGTAGATCTCGTTGTTGCCCGTCTCGTCGGATTCGTACACGAGCCACCGTCCATCCGGAGACAGCATGATCGCCTTCTCGTCGAACTCGCTTGTCACCAATGGAACGGGTAGGCTGTCCGTCGCCGGTCGAAGCCCTATTACGTCCCGGCCTCCCACGGCTCCCAACACTCCACCCGTCCGGGCCACCAGCCACTCGCCGTCGCGCGAGAAGATCCCCTCCCACAGCGACAACTCATGATCCAGAAGCAGTTCGGCCCGCCCGGTGCCGTCCGCTCTCGTCACGAAGACGTCGGCCGTCCCGTCCCGATCCGAGATGAACGTCACTCGCCCGTCGTCTGTCCACCGGGGCCGTACGTCCTGGGCGCTATCGGCCGTGAGCCGGGTGAGCGGACCCGTGGGAAGTTGTTTGATCCAGACGTCTTCCCGGAGATCGCCCAGGATCGAGACGGCCAGGCGGTTCCCGTCGGGGGAAAGGGCCAGCCCGCGGTTGTTGTTGCCCGGATCGAACCTCCACTCCGGATCGATAACGCTCGTCGAACCGTCGCGGCTGACCCAGGCCGGCTGGTATCTGGCGTTGGACAATCCAGTCGAGTAAGCGAGCGTTCCATTCTCCGAAAGAGCCATCGATTGAACGTTGCCCACGCTATAGTCGGCTCCACTGACCACCGGAATGGGTGGACCCGTCACCTGCAGTCCTTTCGGGTCGAATGGGGCAGCCATGAAGTCGCCCGTTGGCGCCAGAAAGACGAGATATCCGGTGGTCATGAAGTGGGCCTGGACGCCGATCAGCCCCAGGTTGATCACCTCGCCGGAGTCGACACGGGCGGCCCGAATCTGGGGGCCCCCGGGGACGAAGACGTGGAAGAGCACCGCCTCGCCGTCCTCGACGAACTGGGACGGGAGGTGGATGCCCTCTCCCGACTCCGTCGGCGATCGGGTGATCACCTCCGGCGCGCCTCCCTGGGCCGGCATCCGGCTGATACCGCGCGTCTCCGCTGATGTGAAGTAGATGAAACCGTCGCTCCCCCAGTGAGGTGAGAGGATCGCCGTTTCCGTGAGCACCCGAGCGACCCCGCCCGACAGCGGCACGATCACCAGCGGGCGAGGGATGGCGCTCGGGACCGAAAAGACGACTTCCCGGCCGTCGGGGGAGATGGATGGCACTAAGCCGTTGGCCGTTCCGGCCAAGGGCGAAGAAGCGAGCTCGTCCCACCTCCGGACCCACAACAGGTTGCCTCCGTCATCCCTCGGTCCTTCGTAGACCATGACGGAGCCATCCGGCGAAAGGGCCATCGTTCCGAAGCCTTCCAGCGGCTCCGAAAGGACCACCGATGCACGGTGCGTCTGCGCGAGCGGAGCCGGTCGCGTAAGGGCCCACGTCGAGAGGAGCGCGAATACCAAGGTCGTCGCGGCGAAGACCTGGGTTCCCAGGCGCCATCGTCCCGATCCAGCGCCGGCTGTCCCCACTCCGGCAACGTCACCGTGAGTGAACCCCGGGTCAGCGAGTGCCCTCGCGAACTCCTGTGCACCGGTGAACCGATCGGCGGGCAGCTTCTCGAGCGCCTTCCTCAGGGCGGCATCGACGTTGGGCGGGATCGACTTTCGCACGGACGTCGCCGACACTGGTAGACCCTGAATGATCTTGCCCAGCACCGCCTGGGCCGTGTTGCCGATATACGGAGGCTCGCCGACCAGCATCTCGTACAGGACGCATGCGAGCGCGTAGGTGTCGCTCGCGGGCCCCACGACCTGATCCCCTGTCGCCTGTTCGGGCGACATGTAGAACGGTGTCCCGATCGAAAGTCCGGTTTCGGTCAAGCGGTTGCCACCAGCGGCACCCACCGCCAGGGCGATTCCGAAATCCGCGACCAGGGGCTCCCCTCTGCTCAGGAGGATGTTCGCCGGCTTGATGTCGCGGTGGACGATCCCCGCCTCGTGAGCGGTCTGGAGTGCGCTGGCGACCGCCGTTGCGATTCCCAGCGCCTCATCGACCGGAAGCTGCTTCTCTCGGTCGATGCGCTCCCGTAGCGTCTCCCCGTCCACATAAGGCATCACGTAGAACAGAAAGCTGTCGGCCTCGCCCGAATCGAAGAGCGGCAGGATGTGCGGGTGTTGCAGGTTGGCGGTCGTCTTGATCTCGGAGAGGAAGCGCTCGGCTCCGACCACTGCGGCCAACTCGGGCTTCAGCACCTTCAGGCCGACCTTACGCTCGTGCTTGAGGTCGTCGGCCAGGAAGACGGTGGCCATGCCCCCCTCGCCCAGCTCACGCTCGATGGCGTAGCGGCCCTCGAGGGCGGCGTTCAGGCGATCGACGGGGATGGTGCTCATGGTTGGTGCTCGGCGGTCGCCAACGGGGGGGCAGGACGGACATGGCTGCCAAAATGCACCTAACCTGTGCAGGGCCACAAGCTGAGTCCTCGTCTTGCGGGTGCTACTCGGGCTCCGCATGGTCCAGAATCCGAGACTATCGGGACGAGGCACAGGCGAAAGGACGTCGGCATTGGCGAAAGGAAGTCGGTCTTGAAGATCGCGAGCGTGACGGCGCACCAGCTCCGCATTCCCCAGATCGCGGACGTCTTCGACGGGACCCAGGATGTGCTCGTTGTGGAGGTCACCACCGAGTCGGGCCTGACGGGCCTCGGTGAGGTCGTCTCGTCGTCGTATGTCGCGAAGGCGATCATCGAGGCACCTCGTTCGGGTGCGGGGCGGCACGGACTAGCGGAGGTCGTCCTGGGGATGGACGCCACGGACATCGACGCCGTGTGCGGACGGATGTACGAGGAGACCGCCTGGTTCGGGCGTCGGGGCGTCGCGATCCATGCGATCAGCGGCGTCGAGATGGCCCTCTGGGACATCAAGGGGAAGGCCGCCTCTATGCCCACGCACCGGCTTTTGCCCAGGATCGGACCCTCGGCCCCGACGTCCGCCTCCCTTAAGGCGGACGGGGCGTTGATAGGCCCGCCGATTCGGGCCTATGCCAGCGTTCTGTGGGGCGACACGCTCCCCGAAACGGTCGAAAACGCACGGAGATTGCTCAAAAAGGGCTTCACGGCGCTCAAATTCGGCTTCGGGCCCTTCGGCCTCGGGACGATCCAGGAGGATGTCGACACCCTGACGACCCTGCGCGGTGAGTTGGGCGACGGGGTCCAACTGATGGTCGATGTGGGTCGGAAGTGGGAGGCCCCGCGCGCCATCGAAGAGTGTGCGGCCCTGCGTGACTTCGGGCTGATCTGGATCGAGGAGCCGCTCCACCCCGACGATCTCGAAGGGTATCGGCGCCTGTGCGAGTCGTCCCCGGTGCCGATCGCGGGAGCCGAGACCGAAGAGACCGTGGAGCAGTTCGTCCGGTATCTGGACGCCGGCCTCGATGTCATCCAGCCCGACCTGGGCCGATGCGGACCGGCCGCCGGAATGGAGCTGAGCCGCGTGGCTCGCGAACGGGGCCGGCGCTGCGTGCCGCACTGTTTCGGCACGGGCATCAATACGACCGCCGCGATCCACTGGATGGCGGCCGCGGGGGGCGACCTCGTGGAGTATCCGATGGGAGAGTCGCCTCTACGGAGGGACCTGGTGGCGGGGGTGCCGGCTTTGCGGGACGGGTTCGTCAGCCCGACCGATCGGCCCGGCTGGGGCATCGAGATCGACGGGGACGTGGTCGCCGAATACTCGTGACTTCGGGGTCCACCACCGGGTCCAGTCCGGCGCGTCCGCTACCTCCGCTAACCCGCCGTAGCGAGCGCCCCCGGGATCTCCAACCGCTCCAGCAGCGCGGCGACACCGTCGATCTGGGCCTGTGTGAGCGGAAGCAACGGCGGGCGCGGGTAGCCTCCCGGGCGTCCCAACAGGTTCATGGCGGCCTTCACGTTGGCCGGGAACGTGCCCAGCCCGCGAGCGGCCTGATCCAGGGCTAACGTCCGAAGCTGCACCCTCCTCGCTCCCTCCAAGTCCCCGTCCTTGACCAGGTCGTACATCTGTACCGCCTCTCGTCCCATGATCTGGGACTCGAGCGAACTCACCCATCCCTTGGCTCCCATGACGATGGCCGCCACGCCACGCTCCGCCGAGTGGCCGGTGAAGACCTGAATGTCGCCGCCGAACCGGTTCACGAGCGTCTCGACGCGGATGAAGCTGTCCGAACTCTCCTTGATCGCCGCGACGTACTCCAGGGCGACCAGCTGCTCCAGGAGCTCGGGCGTCAGATCGACCCCGGTCCGCTTCGGAATGTTATAGAGCAGGATGGGCACGCCCACCGCGTCGGAGATCGCCTTGTAATGCGCCACCACCTCTGCGCTTCCGGGTCGGCAGTAGTACGGGGGAAGGACCATGATCCCGTCGCAGCCCAAGTCGCGGGCCTTTGCGCTCAGCTCGATCACGTCTTGGGTCGAGATGCTTCCCGTGCCGGCGACGACCGGCACGGCGCCGTCCGCTACGTCGACGCTGAGCTTGAAGAGACGCAGGCGCTCCTCGGGGCTGAGCGCCCAGGCTTCACCGGTACACCCGGACACGACGAATCCCTCCGCGCCTTCATCCAGGAGCAAGGCGATGTTCTGCTGGAACGCCGCTTCGTCGATCTCACCGGACTTGTGGAACGGCGTCACGATAGCGACGAAGTTTCCCTCCCACTGGATCTTTCCGTTGTTCATTGGTTCGCTTCCGTCTTCTGTGTCTGACCGGATCGCGCCGCATCGACGAATCGACGCGGGCTGAACTTCTCTGAAGATAAGGTGGATTGTTCACCGACAACCTGCTTGGCGGCCAGCGCCCCGCAGATCGGGGCGAGCGTGAATCCCCCCCCCGCGCATCCCAGCAAGTGCAGTCCGGCCGGCTCGCCCACACTGCCGATCAGCGGGAGCCGGTCCGGGCTGCGCCCCTCGACCCCCGTCCACCCGCGGAGCAGGTGGGTCTGCGCCAAGCCCGGAATCGTCCGAATGGCGAGATCCAGATTCCCCGAGAGGCTTTCGAGCCGGAGCCGGTGCGGGTCCCCGTCGTGCTCGGATCCGTCGCCGAGCCAGCCGCCGCCCACCAGCACTTTGCCTACCCCCGACTGCTGCTTCAGGGTGAGCCGTCCTCCGATGTGCGTCACGATCTCCGGGAACAGCGGGGGCGCCGGCGCCGTGATCATCACCTGTTGGATCTTCGGGTAGAGGGGGAGCTCGATTCCGAGGGGGCGACACAAGTGCGTGATCCATGCGCCTGCCGCGATGATCGTCGTCTCACACATGACCTCGAGATCGCCGGCCCGGACTCTGAACGTGCCGTCCGAGCGTGACTCGAGCGCCTCGACGTCGCGGTCGAACTCGAAGGCGACGCCGGCCCGCTTGCAGGCCGCGAGGTAGGCCCGGATCGCCACGAAGGGGTTGGCCATTCCGTCGTCGGCGCAGTAGCTCGCGGCCCGGACCTCCCGGGAGAGATACGGCGCCCGCTGGAAGAGCTCCGGAGCATGGACCATCTCCACGTTGACGCCCAGGGCGCTCTGTGCGGCCACCGCTTCCTCGAGCACGCGGACTTCATCGTCGGAGTGTGCGACCCGAAAACCGCCCCGCCGTTCGTACTCGACGTCGCCCTCCAATTCCTCCGACAGGCTTGTCCAAGCTCGAATGCTCTCCAGAGCCAGAGGGATCGATCCGAGACGCTTGTTCTGGATCGCCAGGGTACCGGCGGTCGATCCCGACGCTTCGCCGCCCGGGCGGGCGCGATCGACACAGAGCACTCGAACTCCGCGCTTCGACAGCTCCCACGCCGCGGACAGACCCATGATACCGGCGCCGATCACGCATACGTCGGTCTCGGCGGCCCTGATGCCCCCCACTAGGACTCTCCCCCCCGTGAGTTGCTTCCGAAGGCCGGCTGTACGGGACTCGCTCGCGTCTTCTGATGGACGTGGAGCGCGACGACGAGCAGGGCACCCGCACCCAAAAGCAGCGAGCCGGGGCCCAGGAACGTGAACCCGGCTCCAGGACCGGCCGCGAGCGTCGAGCTGATGAACGCGACGCCGGCCAGCGCGCCGACCGTCCTGCCCCCGACACCGAGCGGGCCCTGATAGAAGCCCGTCGTCACCACCGGGAACATGAGGAGAAAGAGCATGCCGCCCACACCCGCGAACAACATCGCGGGCCAGCTCCCCGACAACAGGCCTGTGAATCCGAACATGACGGGCACGATGTAGAGCGCCTTGCCTACACGGAGCGCCTCGAACCCCGTCCGCATCGGCTCGGCCTCGGCGATTTGCGCGGCCACGAAGGCGGTCAGGCAGATGGGCGGCGTAATGGTGGCGCTCTGGGCGAACCAGAAGATGACGAGGTGGGCGGTGAGCAGGGGGATGCCGAGCTCGATCAGTGCCGGAGCGCCTAATGTGGAGACGATGATGTACGCGCTGGTGATCTGCAGCCCCATGCCCAGCACCGACGCGATGAGCGCGACGATCACGATGCCGAGCAGGACCGATCCTCCGGCGAGGGTGACCATGACGGATGTGGTCTTGAGCATGATCCCCGTCAGGCTGATGACCCCCACGATCATGGCGGCCGTGGCCATCGTGGCGGACAGCCCGATCGCGCCGTGTGTGGTGGCCTCGAGACCGCGCAGCAGCGTCCCGAAGCTCATGCGCGTGTGGGGACGCAGGTAGCTGACCAGGACCAGCCCCACTACGCACGCCGACGCCGACAGAAACGGGCTGTAATCCCGGATCAGCAGATAGATGAGCAGAGCCAGGGGAGCCATGAGGTGGACTCCGCTGACCAGCGTTCGCCAGATGGGCGGCACCTGCCCCGGAGCGTCGGCGCCGTCGAGTTGGAGGGCGCCGAGACCCCGCTTACGGGCCTTCACGTGCACGTAACCGTAGAGGCTCCCAAAGAAGAGCAACGCCGGGATCAACGAGTACTTCAAGATCGTCAGCAACGGGATTCCGGTGATCTCTGCCATGATGAACGCCCCCGCCCCCATCACGGGTGGCATCAGAGCGCCCCCGGTTCCCGCCGCCGTCTCGATCGCCGCGGCCTCGTGCGGCGCGAAGCCGGTGCGCTTCATCAGCGGAATCGTGATGGTTCCCGTGGTCACCACGTTGGCGATGGTGCTCCCCGACACGGAGCCCATCATGGTGCTTCCGACCACCGCGGCCTTCGCGGGTCCGCCGACCCAACGTCCGGACGCCGCGAGCGTCAGGTCCATGAAGATCTTGTCGCCGCCCGCCACGCGGAGTAGGGATCCGAACGTGAGGAAGACCAGCAGATAGGTCGCCATCACACCGGTGACCTGGTTGAACAGGCCCTCGGGGACCATGTAAAGGTGCTCGAGCAGCAGCGGTAGGCTCACGCCCTTGTGTTCGAGTATCCCGGGCATGATCGGCCCGGCCAGCGCGTAGGCGATGAACGCCAACGCCACGACGACGAGCGTCATCCCGAGCGTACGGCGGGTCGCCTCGAGGACGAGCGCTACGGCCAGTGCCGAGAAGACCAGATCGGGAGTCGTGAGCGGATCGATGTAGACGAGCCGCCACATGATGCGCTCGCGATCGGCCAGCATCCACGCGAAGGAGGCGAAGGCAGCGAGCGCCAGGACGACGTCGAACCAGCTCACGCCGTCCTTGCCGGCTCTGCGCGCCGTCCCGTCGCCCCGGTTCTTCCTCGCCGGATAGAAGAGGAACACCAGCGGGATGGCGATGGCCAGGTGGCCGGCTCGCCGCGTGACGGAATCGAACCACCCGGTAAAGGCGACCAGGATCGTGAGCGTGGGCAGCACCCATGCGGCCCACCTCGCCGCTGTTGCGAGGCCCCCGGAGAGCGATCTCTGCCCCGGGATCAGGGCGCCCTCAGGAGCCCCCGACGGGCTTTCGCCCGGAGACGCTAGTCGATCCAACCGCGTTCCGCGTAGTAGCGCAGCGCCCCGGGGTGCGTCGGGACATCTGCGTTCTCGACCATGTCCCGGGGTTCCCAGCTCCGGAACCCGGGGTGGACCGTCTCCAGATAGTCCTTGTCCTCGGCGATGGTCCGGGTCAGATGGTAAACGATGTCCTCACTGACCTCTGCCGTCGTGAAGATCCCGAAGACGAGCCCCACGGTGCCTACCGCCTCGGTCTGACCGGGATACGTGTTGGCCGGGATGTCCAGCACCTTCACTCGCCACCCGCGCTCCAACTCCCGGCGGACCTCGTCCGAGATCGACAGGAACCGGGTGGGGCGCGTCAGCATGAGCTGGGTGACGATCGAGGCGGGTTCGTTGATGTTGAAGATGATCAGGTCCATGTGATGGTCCCTGAACTGATCGGTCCGCTCCACCGATCCCATCAGGTCCAGGCGTCCGCCCCAGTCGCGGATATCGTCGTAGCTCATGCCGTACCCACGAAGGCTCTCCCGGAGGAGGAACTCCTCGCCCGAGCCAGGCGGTCCGGTCCCGATGCGGACGGAGAGACGCCCCGTCCGAATGTCGTCGAGGCTCGTGAGGGGCGACCCCTCGGAGACGATCACGTGGAACTTGTTCTGCGTGAGTGTGGCGACGTGGCGGAGGTCGGGAAACGCCCTCTGAAACGGAGGATCGCCCCGGTGGGCCGCTCGCATGAAGGGGAGAAACGCCATGCCGAGGTCGCCCGGCACGAGCCCGACCCTGGCCGGATTCGAGACGCCCCCGGCTCCCGGGAGCGTCGAGATGGGATGGCCGTCGAACCCCTGGTTGGCGCGTTCCGCGATGGCCGCCCCGATCCGATACCAACTGCTCCCCGTGCTCCCGGTGATGAGGTTCATGCGGGGGGGGCTGGGGGACTGGGCGTCGTTACATGCCGCAGTGGCCAAGACGGACAGCAGTGCGGCGATCACGGTCGGTCCCGCCTGATGCGCCAGGCGGCGACGTGGAGGGCTAGCTATGGATGTAGAGTTTACCGACACTTGGATCTCGACGGGTGGGGTCGGCTGGGCTAAGAGTCGAGCCATCTTGCGACCCGACCCGCCGCATAGGCAATCGGCGTTGCCGCACGCTCCTCACAACCCCTGAGCGACGACGCCTGGCAAGCTCCTGGTGACCGATAGTTCTTTTGTCGTACGACGGGCTTTTGCCAAGCCTATGGGGGCCGTCGGCCGAGCGCCAGAGGGCAGTGTGGAGTACGCAGGCGTTTCTGCCTGCGCGGGCAGGTACCATCTGGACAACCTACTAACACGCCGGGGATGGACGGCCACGAGATACCCGTGGATGCGTGCTCTCGCCGGTATTGCGGTGCGCAAAGGCTTTTCTCGGCGGACAGCTTGCTGGACGGACGGGTGTGCCACGGCTATATATCATTCGTGTTGGCATGCGTATGCTTCCCGTCGCCCTCTCCAATGGACAATCGCACCAGCAGTGGAGTTTTTCGGACCGCGGTGATTGCGACCGTCCTTCTTGCATCTCTCCCCTTTTTGATGGGTTGCGCCCCTCTCCATCCGGGCGCCTCACCTACGAGTCGGACCGAGGAAACCGGCTCGGCGAAAGACCCCCCAGACCCCAACTGGATCTCGGAGTACGAAATCGACCAGATCGAGTTCCACTCTGCCTACGAGATCATCGAGGTGCTCCGGCCCCAGTGGTTGCGGACCCGCGGGGTCAACTCCATCACCGATCGAACGTCGAGGTACGCAGACGTCTTCGTGGACGGTCAGTTCGTGGGCGGGATCGACTACCTTTGGACCGTGAGCGCGATGCAAATCGGTGGGCTTCGGTTCTGGGGCCCCGGGCCGGCGGGCGTCAGATTCGGGATGGGATACCCGAGAGGGGTGATCGAGATCAACAGCAAGGGACTACCGGATCAGTAGCGAGGGCTACCGCGACTGGCCGTTTCTCCCGCGCTGCCAGGCGGCGCACCTCCTCTAAAGCAGGCCTGGCAACGGCCGGCTCCTTCCGGACGATGTTGCTCCGCAGCCCCGGCCAGGCCTCCGCCGTCCTTGACAACCTCGCCCCGACCGTATACGTCGTTTGTAGTATGTGATACGTCGTTTGTAGTGTATGCATGTAGGATCTTGGTCGTATCCGGGGCCTTGGCATTCTCAACGACTGTATCAAGGCGCCAGGGGGCGCCACACGCGAATCGTTCAGGGCGAATCGTTCAAGGAGGTTCAGATGCGTTCGAACATTGGTCAGCTGACAGCATTGGCAGTAGTGGTGGCGACTCTTGTCTTCTGTTTGCCCCAGGGCATAGAGGCACAACAGACGGGCATCATCAGTGGTAGCGTCACCGGCTCGGATGGTATCGGGCTGGAGGGTGGCCAGGTATCGATCGCAGACGTGCAAATGGGGGCCCTGACCAACAGGACCGGTCGGTACGTCATCCAGAGTGTGCCGGCCGGAACTCACACGATCACAGCTCAGTTGATCGGGTACGCCACCGTAAGCCAAGAGGTGACGGTTCAGGCTGGCCAGACGGTCCCTGTCAACTTCGTCCTCGACCTCTCGGCCATCGAAATCGAGGGCGTGGTCGTCACGGCTCTCGGCATCAGCCGGGATGAGCGGGGCCTCGGTTATGCGGTGGACAACATCCGCGGATCGACTATCAGCGAGGTGCCAACGGATAACATTTCTGCGACCTTGGCGGGAAAGGCGGCGGGTCTGGTGGTGAAGAACCTGGGGCCCGTTGGCGGCTCCTCGAGCGTCGTGCTCCGGGGCTTCAACTCCATCTCCGGGGGCAACCAGGTCCTCTTCATCGTGGACGGGGTCCCGGTGGATAACAGCTCCAACGCCGAGTGCAACACCGGCTGTACGGGGAACTTCGGCGTGACCTACCTGGGCGCCGGCGGAGTCGACTACGGAAACGGGATTCAAGACTTGAATCCCGCGGACGTCCAGGACGTCACCATTCTCAAGGGCGCCAACGCGGCAGCACTGTACGGCTCCCGGGCGGCCAACGGCGTGATTCTCATCACGACCAAGAACGGGTCCAGGGCCAGCGGCTTCCAGGTCGAGGGAAGCACCGGAATCACCTTTAGCACTCCTGCCAAGATGCCGACGTTGCAGAACCTGTACGGCGGCGGCCAGACGCCCGCCGGCTACAACTGGGTGAACGGCGCCGGGGCGGGCTTCAACGACGCCACCGACGAGAGTTGGGGTCCGGCGATGGACGGCACGTTGTACTCGCAGTGGTGGGACGAGAACCCACAGGCGTTCCTGCCCAGTCCCTACAGTCCCCGCAAGATGTTCGAGACGGGACACAACTCCACCACCAACCTGGCCGTTTCCGCGGCCGGAGAGGGCAGACACGTCCGTTTCTCCGCGACTGTGATGGACGCGGCGGGGCTCGTTCATACCTCGGGGCTCAAGCGTCAGACCTTCAACCTGGCCGGTGGTCTGGACCTCACGGATAGGCTGAGCGTCACCGGTGCCGGCAGCTACATCAAGACCGAGGGGTCGAACCGCCCCCGCTTCCGGGGATTCCCTGAGAGCATTGCGATCAACCTGAGCTACTGGCAGCGTCAGAACGATACCGACCGGCTGAAGCGTGCATACGAGGCTTGGAAGGAAACGGGTGAAACCCCCCGTAGCGGACATCCGGAAGACCGGATTCCGAACTGGAACCACAACTTCTTCGACAGCCCTTATTACACCACCTCGGAGCGGACCACCAACGACACGCGGGACCGATTCATCGGCCATATCAGGGGGGAGTACCAGTTCAACGGGTGGTTGAGCGCCATGGGCCGGGCCGGCACGGACTGGTCGGCGCATCGGCGGTTCGAGCAGCATCCGGCAGCCAGCCTGATACATCCCGAGGGTGAGTTCATCAACAACAAGGTCTACCGGCAGGAAACGAATGCCGAGTTTCTGATCACCGCGGATGTCAACCCGACCGACGACGTGCAGATCACGGCCCGGGCTGGAGGCAACATCCGGCGGAACCTGGTTGACGAAAACTTGACGCACGTTGAGCGCCTGAACGTACCGGGCCTATACAACGTCGGGAACTCCGCGGGACCACCGATCGTGAACCAGTACCTCGGTGAGGAGCACGTGAACTCCCTATATGGCCTGGCCACGCTCTCCTACCGGAGCTGGGCCTTCATCGATGTAACCGGCCGAAAAGACTGGTCGTCGACCCTCCCTGCGGACAACAACTCGTACTTCTACCCCTCGGTGTCGAGCAGCCTGGTTCTGAGTGACGTGTTGGAGCTTCCCGAGCTTATCTCCTATGCCAAGCTCAGGGGAAGTTGGGCGAAGGTGGGCGCGGCAGCCGCACCGTTCCAGCTCCTCTCGGTCTTCAGCCAAGGCCCGTTCTGGGAGTCCACGCCCAGCTTTACCCACCCGAACCAGCTCGCGAACAGCGAACTCCGGCCGGAGGAGACCATCTCTTTCGAGGTCGGCACCGAGCTGCGCTTCGCCAACGATCGCGGAATGATAGATCTGACGTACTACAAGACGAACACGAGCGACCAGATCCTCCCCGTGGACATCTCCCACACCACGGGATATGCCCAGCGCCTACTGAACGCGGGCGAGGTGCAGAACAAGGGCGTCGAGCTGGTGCTCGGCCTCGACATCCTTCGCAACGTGAACGGGCTGACCTGGACGACCCAGACGAACTGGTCGACGAACAAAAGCAAGGTGATCTCTCTCACCGAAGGTTTGGAGACCATCGTGCTCGGCGGGGGCCGCGGCGCAACGGTCGAGGCGCGGGTCGGCGAGCCCTACGGCACCATGATGGGGCAGGTGTCCCAAAGGGACGCCCAGGGCCGGGTCATGGTGGGCTTTGACGGACGCGTGATCCCTACGGACACGAAGCAGGTCTTGGGGAACTTCCAGGCGGACTGGATGGCCGGCATCCGGAACACCTTCAGCTATCACGGGCTGAACCTCACCGTTCTGCTGGATGTCCGTAAAGGCGGGGACATCTTCTGCCAGACCTGTGCGATCCAGCGGCGGACCGGCCAGCTCATCGAGACCCTGGCAGGACGCGAGACCTTCTCGCTCGTGCACGAAGGGGTGAAGCCCGACGGCACGCCGAACGACGTTGGCCTGCCCTTGACGGTGTACTGGCGGAACCTCTACAGCGACGCCTATGAACGCGTCATGCACGACGCGAGCTTCGTCAAGCTCCGTGAGGTAGCCTTGAGCTTCGCCTTCCCCGAGGCCCTCATCCGGAGGATGCCCGTCTCGAGCGGCCGCATCGCGATCGTGGGGCGGGACCTCCTGGCCTTCAGCGACGTGCCGCACATCGACCCCGAGCTCACCTCGAGCAGCGGGAACGCCCAGGGGATGGAGCTGTTCCTGAACCCGACTCCCCGGAGCATCGGGTTCACGGTGAGCTTCCGATGAGCTGCGGCGAACGGAGGGAAACGAGAGGCACCAGTGCCTCAACGAACGAGCCGAGATCGCCTGAAAATCGGAGCAGACGGATGAATACAACAAGAGGAGTCACGGCTTTGGGCCTTGCCCTCGTGGTCGGGCTCTCGGCGGGATGTGATACGGACAGCCTGACCGAGGTCAATCGGAACCCCAACGCCCCCGAGGTGGTGGACGCGCAGTTCCTGATGCCGGCACTGATTCAGGAGAGCGTGAACACGGTGCTGGGCCAGAGATCGGTCAGCATGGACTGGGCTAGCCCTTGGGTGCAGCACTACGCTTCGCTCGACTACGGATATGACGACCGGTATGAGATGCCGGCCACCTTCTCCGACGGCCGCTGGGAGGCGTTCTGGCTCGGACCAGTGGTCGACATTCAAGCAGTGGTCGAGCAGGGTCGGGAGCAACAGCGGCCCAACGTGGAGGCGGTGGGGCTCATATACAGGTCGTGGATGTTCCAGGTGATGACCGATATCTGGGGCGACATCCCCTTCTCCCAGTCGGCCCAGGGTACCGACGGACCCATATCCCCGGTGTACGATGCCCAGGCCGCCATCTACGACGCCATTCTCGGCGACCTGAAGTCGGCGCAGGACATGATCACGACCTCGCAGAGCCTCTTCTCCGCCCCGGCCTTCGACATCCTGTATGAGGGGGACATGGAGGCGTGGCGACGCTTTGCCAACTCTGTGCGCCTCCGGGCAGGCATGCGCCTGACGGAAGTCGATCCAGGGCGGGCTCAGTCCGTAGTGGCGTCGGCGGTGCTGGACGGGACGATTACCGATGCCGGTCAAGCGGCCTCGCTGAAGTACCCCGGGGCGCCACCCAACGAGCAGCCCTGGTCCGAGTATTTCCGGAACCGGCCCAACGATTACCGGGCCAGCCTCACACTGACGGATTCGCTCAAGAGCACAAACGATCCCCGAATCGCCGTGTTGTACCAGGCGGCCTTCGAGACCGACACCTACGTCGGGAAGGACAACGGTACGCCGGACACCCACGGACTTGCGTTCGAAAGCCTTTCCCGCATGGGCTTGTGGTTCCAGGAGGCGGATCGGCCGACGTGGCTCATGACACTGGAAGAGGTCCTCTTCCTCAAGGCCGAGGCGGCCGCCCGAGGGTGGATCGCCGGAGACCCGGCCGAGTTCTACCATGACGGGATCCGTGCCGCGATGACCCGAATCGAGGTGCCGGAGGCACAGATCGACGATTACTTGGCGCAGCCACGCATCCAGTACGATCCTGCGTCGTGGAGTGAGCAAATCGCGTTCCAGAAGTGGATCGCGCTGTTCGACAACGGGATGGAAGCGTGGGCGAACTACCGTCGGACGGGCATTCCCGCTTTGGTGCCGGGACCGGCAGCGGTCGAGCCCATGGTCCCGTTACGGGCGCCTTATCCGTCGAACGAGGAAGATCTGAACAAGTCCAACTTGGCTGAGGCGATAGCCCGGCAGGGGGGGGACAGCCCCACCACGCCGGTATGGTGGGACGTCAACTGAGAAAGTGAGAAGTCGCCGACTCCCCTTAGGCTCCCGTGAAACGAGAGTAGACGAAATGAACTTTACATGCAGAACCAGGGCGGGCTTCGCAGCCCTCGTGGTGGTCGCGTTTGGTGCCTCCGTGTCGCCCCTGATGGCTCAGACCCCCGGCACCGTGGTTGGGTTCAGCGGCTTCGGGGGCTTTACGACCGATCCCGGAGGCTTCGACGTGTTTCGAGATACCGAGTTCGACGCAGCGTACCACATCGGCGCGACGCTGAGGTTCCGGATGAGCCCGAACGTGGCGGTCCGCGGCGACGTGTCGAAAGCGTGGAGTAGCGGTCAAGAAACCACTGTCTTGGCGGGCGAGGGGGTGGACTTTAACCGCATCTACTACGGCGCGGCGGTGGAGGCCCGCTTTCCTGTGTCGGGGGTAATCCCCTACCTCATCGCGGGTGGTGGCATGGTGACGGTCGATCGGACGGCTCCCAGCAGGAACTACAAGTTCTCCGAGGTTGCCGGTCGTGTGGGCGGCGGCCTCGCGCTTCCGCTTTCGGATTCATCCTTCGAGGGTTTCGTCGAGGGCTCGAAGTGGTTCTACGGACGAACCAGCACCGGCGAGGGAACGCAGTACGACACGAGCCTGAGCGTAGGGCTTACTTTCGTTCCGAATCTATAGGTCACCGGACGCGTAGGGTTGGTGCCTGCTCGCCAGGCACTTCCTAGGGTACAGAGAGACGGCTGAACGGGCGGACACGTGCGAACATGTGTTTCGTGTTCAGCCGTCTCTGTAAGGACGGCAACTTCGAAGACCTCTCGCTTGTTTTTCTTGGAGCAATCCATGCACCACCGAACACCACCTTTGTGGTTCACACTCGCGTTGGCGGCGATCGTTGTCGGCTGGTCGCCGTCCGGCACGTCGGCGCAAGTGACTTGCTTCGGCGATCCGACCTGCGTCCAGCCGGAGACGGGCTATCCCGTGGGCAGGCCGGGCACGCCGAACATCGAGGTCGTCTCACACCAACCCTTACCGGGGGTGATCTTCAGCCACGCCGACATCGAGATCGAGCAGGAGATGGATCGCCCGTTTGCCTACATCTCTCAGCGGTTCGGAGCGTCGGGGTTCTACGCGATCAGCCTCGAGGATGAGGCTCACCCCGAGGTCCTCTATCGGTATACCGTGGACGACCCGGACCTCCACCTCGGCACCGGATGCGTGGACATCAAGTACGCCAAGGCCGAGGGCCGTTACTACGTGATCGTCTCTTGCCAGTTCGGCCAGGGCGGTCCGGACTTCGATCTCGGTGCGATGATCTTCGACGTGACCGGACTGCCGGACGCGTCGACAGTTCGGAAGGTCGCGGAGCTCAGGCTGCCCGATCTTCCGGGGGGCTTCCACAACGTCTACACGTACCGGCATTCCAACGGAAGGTCTCTGTTGTTGGCGACGACCCAGTCGGAGGATGCCTTTATCTACGATATCGCCCAACTCGCATCAGGTAATCTCGACCCCGTTTCGGCGATCTCCGTTCCTCAGCCCTCCGGGTCGCGCACCCGCCAGTGGCACGACATGTACGTCGGGTTCCTGCCCGACGCCGGACAGGACCGCTTCTACGGTGCCGGCACGGGAGGCTTCCACGTCTACGACATGACGGACGTGGAGAATCCTCGTCTCCTAACCTCCGTCACGGGCGTACCCGGCGTGGAGAACGGGCACACGTTCACGCCCACGCCGGACGGGCGCTACGGACTCGGTATGCCCGAGCCCACCTACCAGCACTCACCGGTCCGCTTCTTCGACCTACGGCCCGAGGGATCGGAGGGGCAGACTCCGAACATCGTGAGGGGGTCCGGCATCGGAGCCTGGATCGCCAAGTTCGGGGGCTCGACCCACAACCATGAGATCCGGTGGCCCTACGTGTTCATCTCGGCCCAGGACGACGGGCTGCAGATCGTCAACATGGCCGACCCCTCGCACCCCTACACGGTCGGGTACTACAACACACGCATCGGTCCCATGCTCTATGGGAACGGCCAACGGCCGAGCCAGGCCACCACTGGCAACATCTACGACGGCGCTTGGGGGATCGACATTCGGGACGCGGATGGACTCATCGTGGTGAGCGATCTCAACACCGGCTTCTGGGCGTTCAGGCTCGACGGATTCGAGGGTTGGAACGGAAACGACTGGAACATGCCGAACATCTCGAGCGCGCAGAACTGGGACCAGAGCCCGGATCAGCCACAGCAGATCCGCTGAGGGGGATCATGCGCGGGTTGATAGCTGCTGCTGCGTCCCTGGCTCCGTCGGCGTAGAAGGCGGTGCGCGCCCAAATGTCGGTGGTGGGCAGTACCGTCGAGCGGCCCAACAGACGGACCATGTCCAGCCCGTCACCACCTGAACGTATTCTATCAAGGCTTCAAGTACGTTAGGAGTGATCCATGCGAAAGCGAACAATACCGACTCCGGTTACGCTCGCGGTGTCGGCCCTCGCTGTCGGCCTCATGGCTGCCAGTGCCCACGCCCAGGTGACGTGCTTCGGCGACCCTACCTGCATTCAACCGGAGACGGGCTACGCAGTGGGCCAACGAGGTACGCCCAACATCGATGTCGTCTCACACATCCCGCTACCCGGGCAGCGCTTCAGCCACGCCGACATCGAGATCGAGCAGGAGATGGATCGGCCGTTCGTGTACATCTCGCAGCGGCTCAACGGGTCGGGTTTCTATGCCATCAGCCTTGAGGACGAGGAGCATCCTGAGGTCCTGTACCGCTACATCGTGGACGACCCCGACCTGCACCTCGGCACGGGATGCGTGGACATCAAGTACGCCAAGGCGGAGGGCCGCTACTACGTGATCGTGTCCTGCCAGTTCGGGCAGGGCGGGCCCGACTTCGACCTGGGAGCGATGGTCTTCGACGTGACCGGGTTACCGGACGGTTCCAGCGTGCGGAAGGTCGCCGACCTCCGACCGCCGGGTCTACCCGGAGGCTTTCACAACATCTTCACCTACAGACACACCAACGGCCGGTCTCTGCTGGTCGCGACCACACAGTCGAAGGACGCCTTCGTATACGACATGGCGCAGGTCGGGGCGGGCAACACGGATCCAGTGTCGGCGATCGCCGTCCCCTCACCGTCGGCCACTCGCACCCGCCAGTGGCACGACATGTACCTGGGCTACCTGCCCGACGCCGAGCAGGATCGCTTCTACGGCGCCGGAACGGGGGGATTCCACGTCTTCGACATCACCGACGTGGAAAACCCGCGGCTCCTCACCTCCGTTACCGGCGTACCGGGGGTCGAGAACGGCCACACCTTCACGCCCACCCCGGACGGGCGCTACGCGCTCGGCATGCCCGAGCCCACCTACCAGCACTCGCCGATCCGCTTCTTCGATCTGCAGCCTCCCGGCTCCGAGGGACAGACGCCCAACATCGTCAGGGGGTCGGGGGTGGGAGCCTGGATCGCCAAGTTCGGGGGGGCGACCCACAACCATGAGATGCGTTGGCCGTACGTCTTCATCTCCGCCCAGGACGACGGACTCCAGATCGTCAACATGACCGATCCCACTCACCCCTTCACCGAAGCCTACTACCACACCCGGCAAGGCCCCGCGCTCTTTGGCGACCCGACGGGCAACGCGACCACAGGCAACATCTACGACGGCGCCTGGGGCGTGGACATCCGCAACGCGGACGGGCTCATCGTGGTGAGTGACCTCAACACTGGATTCTGGGCCTTCCGGCTCGACGGCTTCAACGGTTGGAACGGGGACGACTGGGCGATGCCCAACGTCTCGAGCGCTCAGTTTTGGGACGACGGGCCCAACGATGCGCCACCGATGAACTAGAAACCTGGTTGACGAACACTCAGGAGTGATCCATGCACCAGCGAACCTCGCCCGTATTGAATGTGCTCGCCTTGGCGGCGATCGCCATGAGCCTCACGGCCTCCCGCACACCGGCGCAGGTGACGTGCTTCGGGGACCCAACCTGCGTGCAGCCCGAGACGGGCTACCCTGTGGGGCACCGCGGTACGCCGAACGTCGAGGTCGTCTCGCACATTCCGCTGCCCGGCGAGCGCTTTAGCCACGCCGACATCGAGATCGAGCAGGAGCTGGATCGGCCCTTCGTTTACATCGCACAGCGTTTCGGCGCGGCCGGCTTCTACGCGATCAGCCTCGAAGACGAGCAGACTCCGAAGGTCCTCTACCGTTACATCGTAGACGACCCCGATCTCCACCTCGGCTCCGGATGTCTCGATCCGAAGTACGCCAAGGCGGAGGGGCGGTACTACCTGATCGTGTCCTGCCAGTTCGCGCAGGGCGGGCCCGACGCCGACCTGGGGGCGATGGTCTTCGACGTGACCGGGTTACCCGATGCGTCGACGGTGCGCAAGGTGGCAGACCTACGAGTCCCGGGCCTGCCTGGGGGCTTCCACAACATCTTCACGTACAAGCACTCGAACGGACGCTCGCTCCTGGTCGCAACCACCCAGTCGAAGGACTCATTCATATACGACATCGCGCAGGTCGCGGCGGGCAGCACGGATCCGGTCTCGGCGGTCAGCGTGCCCCAACCCTCGGCCGACCGCGCCCGACAATGGCACGACGTGTACCTCGGGTTCCTCCCCGACGCCGCTCAGGACCGCTTCTACGGGGCCGGCACGGGGGGATATCACGTCTTCGACGTCACGGACGTAGAGAACCCTCGGCTTCTCACATCGGTCACAGGCATCCCTGGGACCGTGAACGGCCACACGTTCACGCCCACGCCCGACGGGCGATATGGCCTCGGGATGTCCGAGCCGACCTATCAGCATGCGCCGATTCGCTTTTTCGATCTGCAGCCGCCCGGGTCGGAGGGACAGACGCCCAATATCGTCAGGGGGTCGGGGATCGGAGCCTGGATGGCAAAGTTCGGCGGCGTGACCCACAACCACGAGATGCGGTGGCCGTACGTGTTCATCTCCGCCCAAGACGACGGACTGCAAATCGTCAACATGACCGATCCATCGCACCCTTTCACCGAAGGTTACTATCACACGCGGCAGGGCCCCAGCCTTCACGGTGACGCCATGTTCGGGGGAGCATACGGCACGACGGGAAACATCTACGATGGCGCTTGGGGCGTCGACATCCGCAACGCGGATGGACTCATTGTGGTGAGCGATTTCAACACCGGCTTTTGGGCGTTCAGACTCGAAGGCTTCAACGGCTGGAACGGGAACGACTGGGCGATGCCCAACATCTCGAGCGCTCAGTTCTGGGACGAAGAGCCCGACGTTGCACAACAACAGAGGAACTAGTGTCCCCTTGGGGGCCCTGATATCAGGGAGAGATCCATGCACCAGCGAATAGCGATGCCGGTTCCGTATGCGCTCATCATGGTAGCCCTCGCCGTCGGCCTTTCGGCTTCGAGTGCGCTAGCCCAGGTGACCTGCTTCGGCGACCCCACCTGCCTGCAGCCCGAGACGGGCTACACGGTGGGTCTGCGCGGCACCCCCAATATCGAGGTCGTCTCGCACATTCCTCTCCCGGGCGAGCGCTTTAGCCACGCCGACATCGAGATCGAACAGGAGCTCGATCGGCCTTTCGTCTACATCGCGCAACGCGGGGGCGCGGCCGGCTTCTACGCCATCAGCCTCGAGGACGAGAAACGTCCGAAGGTCCTCTACCGTTACATCGTGGACGACCCCGATCTTCACCTCGGCTCCGGATGTCTCGATCCGAGGTACGCCAAGGCCGAGGGCCGCTACTACCTCATTGTTTCGTGCGAGTTCGGGCAGGGCGGGCCCGACGCCGACCTAGGGGCGATGGTCTTCGACGTGACCGGGTTACCCGATGCGTCGACGGTGCGCAAGGTGGCGGACCTGCGGGTCCCAGGACTGCCCGGGGGCTTTCACAACATCTTCACCTACAAGCACTCAAACGGCCGCTCACTCCTGGTCGCAACGACCACGTCGGAGGACGCCTTCGTGTACGACATCGCGCAGGTCGCGGCGGGCAACACCGACCCGGTCTCCGCGGTCAGCGTGCCCCAACCCTCGGCCACCCGCGCCCGTGAGTGGCACGACATGTACCTGGGCTTCCTGCCTGACGTCGGGCAGGATCGCTTCTACGGCGCCGGGACCGGGGGCTACCACGTCTTCGACTTCACGGACGTCGAGAACCCGCGGCTCCTCACCTCGGTCACCGGCATCCCGGGAGTCGCGAACGGGCACACCTTCACGCCCACGCCGGACGGACGGTACGGGCTCGGCATGTCCGGGCCCACCTATCAGCACTCCCCGATCCGTTTCTTCGATCTGCAGCCTCCCGGCTCCGAGGGACAGACGCCCAACATCGTCAGGGGATCCGGGATCGGAGCTTGGATGGCAAAGTTCGGGGGTGCGACCCACAACCATGAGGTCCGGTGGCCGTACGTCTTCATCTCCGCCCAGGACGACGGACTCCAGATCGTCAACATGACGGATCCCACGCGGCCCTTCACCGAGGCGTATTACCACACGCGGCAGGGCCCCAGCCTCCACGGCGAAGCTTTGTTTTCTGCCTTCGCCACTACCGGCAACATCTACGACGGGGCCTGGGGTGTGGACGTCCGCAATGCCGACGGTCTGATCGTGGTGAGCGACTTCAACACCGGGTTCTGGGCGTTCAGGATGGAGGGCTTCCAGGGCTGGAACGGGAACGACTGGAACATGCCCAACATCTCGAGCGCGCAGATGTGGGATCAGAGCCCCGACCAGCCGCAGGTGATCCGGTAGGCGCGGCCGATCAGGTGGAAATCGGAGGTGCGTCCGTCCGGCGATGTTCGATGCCGGCGCCCCGAGCCATACGCATGAGGTCCGCCAGCGACCGCGCCCCCATCTTCTTCATGACACGTCCACGGTGGATCTTAACGGTCTTCTCACTGATCTCGAGTTCCTGCGCGATTTCTCTGTTCGGCATGCCGCCAACCATGCACGTTATGACCTCGAACTCTCGCGGGGTTAGGAGTTCGAACGTGAGCCGGGCGTCGGCCCGATCGCTTTGCCGTTCCCTGTCGTCGGCATCCTGCTTCACGGCCCGTTCCACCGCATCCAGCAACTCCTGGTGGTCGAGTGGCTTTTCGAGAAAGTCCACTGCGCCCCATTTCATGGCGCGAACGCTGGCCGGAACGTTGCCATAGCCGGTTATGAAGATGATGGGGTTTGTGAATCCGAGGGTGGACAACCGCTCTTGCAGGTCGAGCCCGGTCATGCCAGGCATTTTGATGTCCAGCACGAGACATCCCGAATCTTCCGGGGACACCTCTTCGAGATACGCTTTGGCGGAGTCGAACCGATGAACCTCGTACCCCACGGACTGGAAGACCCTGGCGAGTGCGGTTCGGACCGCGGTGTTGTCGTCCACCAGGAAGACGGTTCCCACACGCTGAAACCCGTCGGTCCTCGGACTCTGCGTCATACTTGCACTCATATCTGACATCGTTACATGACTGCGGATAACCGCCCAAGACTAACTCCTTTGTCGTACCAGGCCCAACATTCGGGCGGGTCGTCTATCGGATTTGCCGGTGTTCGATGTGAAGCCGGAACGATCTCGCGGCGAGGAAATGTCGCGGCGCGAACGGCACGGAAGTATTTCCCCCCCCGGGGGAGACGCGTGAAAGACAGGCGCTGCCCGCTGGTACCCGAGCAAGATCGAGCGACTGAAGACTTTGGTGACCCAGAAGCCGAAGCCCCCTCCAAAGGATGATGAACGATGAGCGAAGCCGACCACTATCTCAAAGATGAACTCTATACACTGATCAAGTCCGATAGCAGCATATTCGAGTTCATCCAAATGGGGTCACTGGACGGTATCTGGTATTGGGACCTTGAGAACCCGAATCATGAGTGGATGAGTCCCCGCTTTTGGACGGTTTTCGGACAAGATCCTAGTCAGCGCGAGCACCTGACTTCCGAGTGGAAGGACCTAATCTTCGAGGAGGATCTCCCGGGGGTGATCGCGAACTTTGAGAGTCATTGTTCCGATGCGACACACCCATACGATCAAGTCGTCCGCTACCGTCATCGCGATGGATCTACGGTGTGGGTGCGGTGCAGGGGCGTCGCGATCCGAGATGCCGAGGGGAATCCGATCCGGTTGCTTGGGGCGCACACCGACATTACGAAACTGAAGGAGGCCGAGGCAAAGCTCCGTGAGAAGGCCGAGGAGCTTGAGGCTGCGAACGCTAAACTCGAGGAACGCCTCGCCTTTCAGCAAATGGTCTCGGATGTGTCGACGGCCTTTGCCAAAGCGCCCCACGCCCAGCTGCGTGGGGCCATCGTTCGTGCACTGGAGCACTTGGGGAAGTTCCTCGGCGCGGACCGTTGTGTTCTCATACATATGTCCGACGACGACTCTGTGAGTGCCGGAGCCTATGAGTGGACCCGCGGTGAACAGACACCCAGGCTCCGAGCCGTTCGGCGAGAGGGGCTGAGAGGGTTCTCGGACGTGGTCACCCTTTTAGAGGGTGGGGACGCGCACTTCTTCGCACACGTCGAGGAGATTCCCAGTCGATGGGAGACCTTCAGAGAAGTCGTCGAAGAGAACCATGTGAAGGCGGGCCTTACCATGCCCCTGCTTCAGGGTGAAAGACTACTCGGCTCGGTGGCTGCGTTCACTCATCGAGATTCGCCCGATTGGCCGAGCGTCTTGATGGAGCGAGACAACATCGTGGGCCAGTTGTTTGCCAATGTATTGGGTGATCTGGAGTGGGAGGCCGGCGCCGGAAGGCTCGCTGAAGAGCTCACCCACGTCTCACGGGTGGCCACCATGGGAGAACTCACGGCATCGTTGGCCCATGAGTTGAATCAGCCGCTCAAGGCGATCGCAGCCAATGCGGTAGCCGTTGGGTACTTTCTGGACGGCGAGCGGCCGAACAGTGACGAGGCCCGCGCGGCGTTGGTCGACATCTCTGATGAGGCTCGGCGAGCGGGACAGGTGATTCGGCGAATGCGGGCCTTGCTCGAAAAGGGCGAGCAGGAGCGCTCCCCGCTGCACATGAATGGCCTCGTGGAGGAAGTGGTGGTCCTCCTGCGGAAAGAAGCGATCCTGAGCAACACCTTGTTCGAGATGGATCTCGACCCCGATCTTTCCCTCGTGGAAGGCGATCGGATTCAGCTACAGCAGGTTCTGATGAACCTCCTTCTGAACAGCATCGACGCGACCCAAGACGATAGTGCCGCCCCGCGCAGGGTGACCATCCGGACGTGCAACAGGGGTGCCGAGGAGGCCGAGGTGGTCGTGCTCGACGAAGGGGTCGGACTCGAGCCTTCCATCGCCGAGAACATGTTTGATCCTTTCTTTACGACAAAGCCGAACGGCCTGGGGATGGGTCTCTCGATCAGTCGGTCGATAATCGAGGCCCACTCCGGTCGGCTGTGGGCGGAGCAGAATCCCGACGGGGGGGCAGCCTTCCACTTTGCGCTTCCGAATACCGGGGGAGGCTGAGCGCTTGATGCGGACGACTTGGGTCTACGTGACGCTTGGGGTGTCCCTGACGGGGGCTAGCGCCTGCCAGGAGCACGATCCGGTCGCCGAGGCCCTGGACGTGGTCACCCCCGCGCTCGTGAAAAGCCATGTGAGGTTTCTCTCGCACGACATGCTCCGCGGTCGCGACACCAATGACCGCGGATTCGAGATCGCCAAGGAATACGTGGCTACGCAGTTCGGCCGCATCGGTCTGACCCCCCTCGACGGAGATTCGTACCTACAGCCGTTCGATCTGTTGGAGGCCGTGGAGGATCTCGGGAGTGAGCTTCGGGCGGGGGACCTTCGCCTGCAGGAGCCCGACGCGAGGTTCGAGCCGTCGTGGCTCGACGGCTCGGCGAGCTGGACGGGCGAGGGGGTCTACGTCGGCTACGGGCTCGCGACCCACGGACGCGACGACTACATGGGCGCCGACGTGTCCGGCAAGGCGGTCTTCCTGCTCAGGGGCCAGCCCGAGGAGTGGGCCGCCGACCGGAATCGGGCTCGCGCCGCCAACGCGGCAGTCGAGATCGCGATCCGGCGAGGTGCGGCCGTGGTCGTCCAGTTGAGCACGCCTCGAGATCCCGCCGTCTCTCGACCTTCGCAGCCACCCGGCAATCCACGCCGTGTCCTGGCCCTCGCGGACGGGACCGCACCGAGAGTCCGGGCCCACGCGACCGTCACGGCGGAAGGGAGCTGGCGGCTACTCGAGGCGTGGGGCATCGACCCCGGTGAGGCGACCGCGCTCGCGGACTTGGGCGAGAGTCGTGCCGCCTCTGTCGAGTCGGTCGGCCTGACTCGAACGCACCGACTCGAGCCCGTGCGGAGCTGGAACGTCGTCGGCATCGTGCCGGGAACGGATCCGGCGCACCGGGACGAGTCCATCGTCTTTACGTCGCACCTGGACCACGTGGGGATCGGATCCCCGAACGCATCAGGAGACTCCATCAACAACGGTGCGCACGACAATGCGATCGGCAGCGCGAAGCTCTTGGCCGCAGCTGAGGCGATGGTGCGCCTACGAGCCCGCCGGTCCGTGGTGTTCGCCGCAGTGGGGGCGGAGGAGCGGGGGCTCCTGGGATCGTGGTACTACGTCCGCAACCCGGCGTTTCCGGTCGAACGGATGGTCGCCAACATCAACCAGGACGGCGGAAGGGAGGGTGTGGCCACCGAGGACGTGATCGACAACGCCGCGGACCTCTCGGATCTGCGGCGCATCGTACGAGACGTCATGGCCGAGACGGGCGTTGGCGTCATGGAGCGGGATCGTGCGCTCACGAGCCTCGTCGGCTTCTCGTCTGATCACTACCCCTTCCTTCTGGCGGGCGTACCGGCGATCGACCTCAAGCCCGGGCATACGGTCGACGGGGATTGGCAGGTCGGTCTGGCCGATCGCCTCAAGTACTACGACGAGTGGCGCCATCGGCCCGCCGACAACTTCGACGAACGAACGTTCACCATGGAGTCGCCGGCCGAGATGGCGAAGCGGGCGGTGCGGTTGGCCTGGCACCTCTCGGAGTTGGACGGCATGCCGTCGCTCGACGACGAGCATCCGGTATACCGGGAGCGGGGGAGGCCGGGGGAGCCATACTACTTCGGACCGACGTATCGATTCGGCCGGTAGGCGGGCCGCTTGATGATCGTCGGCGCGAGTCTCAGAACGACCCGAATGAGGGGGATTTCGATGCGAAACAGAGCGATGTGGCCGATACGCAGTACGGTGGCGCCGCCGACTTTCCTGTTGGCTTTGGCGACCGCGCTGGGTGTCACGGTCTTCGGTCCTACGGCCGCCGCCGGGCAGGCCGGGGCGAGCTACCGTCTCCTGGACACCGACACCTATCTGGAGATGGAGAGCGTCAGCGGCCCGCAGATCTCGCCCGACGGACGCCACGTGATCTTCACGCGCGGGTGGGTCGACAAGATGGAGGACCGCACCCGCAGCAACCTCTGGATCGCCGAAGCCGACGGATCGCGTGTGCGTCAGTTGACCCGAGGCACGTGGAGCGACTCGTCGCCGGTCTGGTCTCCCGACGGGCAGCGCATCGTGTTCCTGTCGGACCGCGACGGTTCGAGCCAGATCCACGTGCTCTGGTTGGATACGGGCGAGACGACGCAGCTCACGCACCTGGAGCAGACGCCGCACGCCCTGCACTGGTCGCCCGACGGCAAGACGCTGGTGTTCGGCATGAGGGTGCCTGAGACGACCCCGATCCTGCCGGTCGAGCTTCCGGAGTTCCCCCGAGGGGCCAAGCTCGCTCCGCCCGCCAAGGTGATCGACCGGATCATCTTCGGATACGACGGCAGGGGGGATCTGCCCCGTGGCGAGATCCATCTGTTCACATTGGACGCGGTGGCGGGAGGTACTCCCCGCCAGGTCACTACCGAGGGCCACAGCTACAACGATCCGCGCGGGTTTGCGGCCGAGGTCCATTGGTCCCGGGATGGTGAGAGGCTCTACTTCGTCGCCTGGCTGGAGCCGTGGTCCGAGGTCGAGCTGGAGATCAACGAGTCGGAGATCTACTCGATGGACCTACGCTCTGGGGACATCGAGCAGCTCACCGACCGCCAGGGCCCCGATCGGGGCATGCAGCTCTCCCCCGACGGGGAATGGATCGCCTACACCGGGTTCGACGACCAGGACTATGCCGACGGCAACATCTCGAGTCTCTATCTGATGGACAGCAGTGGCGGGAGGAAGCGCCTGCTGGCGGGCGACCTTCCGAACTCGGTGCGGAGCGTGGTTTGGGCCCCGGACAACTCGGGAGTCTACTACCTGATGTCCGAGCGTGGCGTGGCGAACGTCTACTTCGTGTCGCGCGACGGTGAGCGTCGTCCTGTCACAACGGGGAACCACGTGCTCTCGCAGCTCACACTGGCTGCGAACGGACAGGCCGCGGCGGTGCGATCCACTTCCGATCGGCCAGGCTATCTGGTGACGTTCCCGATGGGGGTGTCCGCGACGACGACCGCCTCTGCGATGAGCGCGTTGGCCGACGTCAACGCGGACGTGCTGGACGGGGTGCGCCTCGGCCAGGTCGACGAGTTGCTGTTCGAGTCGCCCGACGGCCTGGATCTACAGGGCTGGCTCATGAAGCCCGCCGAGTTCGATCCCACTCGGAAGTACCCGCTCCTCCTTTGGATCCACGGCGGACCGTACTCGATGTATTCCGTTCAGTGGAACTGGGCCTGGCAGAACTTCGCCGCACAAGGATACGCCGTGTTCTTCATGAACCCGCGGGGCAGCACCGGATACGGGAAGGCCTTCGTAGACGGCATCAAGCACTCCTATCGCGGGAAGGACTACGACGACCTGATGGCGGGGGTGGACGCCGCCATTGCCGAGGGCTTCATCGACACCGACAACCTGTTCGTGCTGGGAGGCAGTGGGGGAGGGATCCTGACGTCTTACATCGTGGGGCAGACGCACCGCTTCCAGGCCGCCGCGGCCATGCGGCCCATCGTCAACTACATCTCCGCGGCGGGCACCGCCGACGATCCTACGGACAAGTACAGCTGGTTCATGAAGCCGCACTGGGAGGACCCGCTGGACTGGTACGAGCGCTCACCGATCGCCTCGGTGGGCAATGTGGAGACGCCGGTGCTGCTCATGACCGGCGAGCGGGACTTACGCACCCCCATGGGTCAGAGCGAGGAGTTCTTCCGGGCGCTGAAGATGCAGGGCAAGGAGACGCTGTTGATTCGCATGCCGGAGGAGTTCCATGGGTGGCGACGGCCGTCGCACCGGATCTTGAATCAGCTCTACCTGCAGGCGTGGTTCGAGAAGTACCGGAAGAAGGTGCCGGTGTCGTGACGAACATGGGGCCCCCGGCACTCTCCTGACGATCAGAGGGACGACAAGATCTCGTCGGGATCACGTTCGAAGGGACTGATCACGGTCGCGGTTTCGATCGCCTGGCCAGGCTGGAGATCCTCGGTCAGCAGATAGCGGCATCCGGCTTGGAGCGCAGCGGCCACGATTAATGCATCCCACCACGAATAGCCGTAACGATCCTGAACGTCCCAGGCCCGCTCGATCGTTGCGTGGTCAACACCGACAGGGTTCCAGGCCCGCAGCGCGGCGACGTCCTCTCGGACCCCTGTGACGGGGCGCTTGAGGTCGAGCTTGGCTGTCAGAGTGACGTAGTACTCCTGGAGCACTTGATAGCTGAGCCTACCCAGGCCGGTGTCCCAAAGCGCGGCGATCCACTCTGCCGCCTTGCGCTGTTTGTCGGGCTCCGTCTGATCGCGAACGTAGACGAGGACATTCGTGTCGACGAAGACGGTCACCGATCGTGCAACGCGGCCCGCGTGGGCAGTGGCCTGCCCTCTTTGCGGTAGACGTCGGGCTCCTGTGCCATGTAGATCCGTTTCGCAGCTTCGTACCGGGACTCCTGGCGCATCTCCCTCCGGAGCACTTCACCGAGAAGCTTCGACACCGAAGTATCCCTTTGAGCCGCTTGGACTCGGGCCCATCGGGCGGTCTCTTCGTCCAGCGTTACGGTGACATTCCTGAGCTTTCGTGTCATACACGAAAATCGTGTAGCACGTTTCTCGTGTCAAGACAACGCGCCGCCTCGATCAAGGCGGGAAGGTCTCATCCCCATCATACGAGGGTCGGCAGGGCCCCAGTCCGCAACATGCGAGGTCGATGGGTTCGGAGCCACGGGCGATCGTACGCTTGCCAATGCGCTGCGTCCTGGCCCATCGTGGGATCGAGATCCAATCCGCTTCCTTCGACGGGGACATCGCGTTGACGACCTCGCCGGTCAGATCGTAGGCGAACCACCCCACGTGACGCTGACGACGAGCCTCTCCTCCGGTCCCTTACGTGTGGACAACGTGGGCGTCTCGATCGGCGGGCACCGCATCCTCCACGGTATCGACCTCACGCTTCACCCTGGTGAGTTATGCGCGCTCATCGGTCCGTCGGGGGCGGGGAAGAGCACGCTCATCAGGGCGCTGCTCGGCCTTCGGGAGCCCGAGGATGGGCGCGTGACCTTGGGATCGGTCCCGGTCGCCGAGCTGGGACCGGTCGGCTATGTGCCCCAGGACGACGCGCTTCATCGGGGACTCACGGTACGGCGAGAGCTGGCCTACGCCGCCGAGTTGCGCATGCCGGGATCGAGCGAAGGGGAGCGCGACGCGCGGGTCGCCGAGGTGATCGAGCAGGTGGACCTCGTCGATCGCTCCGACTTCCGGATCCGACGACTCTCGGGTGGACAGCGGAAGAGGGTATCCGTGGCGCTCGAGCTTCTGACCGGCCCGCCCCTGCTCATCCTGGACGAGCCGACCTCGGGCCTGGACCCCGGACTCAAGGCGCGGACGATGCAGCTTCTGTCCGACGTGGCGCACACCGGCCGCATCGTCATGGTAGCCACGCACGCCATGGAGAGCATCGAGCTCGCCGAAGCCCTGTGCGTGTTGGTGGGTGGGCACCTCGCGTTCTTCGGGCCTCCTCGCGAGGCACTCTCGTACTTCCGGGTCGACCGCTACGCACAGCTCTTCCGGCAGCTCGAGAAGCAACAGCCGTCGGCATGGCACCTGACGGCGAGCGCCGATTCCGATCAGCGCTCGTTCCTTCGCCGGCCGGCGCCGGCGCCGCGATCAACATGAGTACGGCGCGTTCGCAGTCACACGTCCTGGCAGCCCGATACCGGGACGGATTCTTTGGAGACAAGGGCGGCCTCCTGCTGCTGCTCGCCCAGGCGCCGCTCATCGGATGGCTTTGCGCCGTGGTGTGGGGGTCGATCGAGAGCGATACGCCGGCTCTCTACTTCGTGCTTTGTTTGGCCGCCATCTGGTTCGGGTGCGTCAACGCCAGCAGGGAGATCGTGAAGGAGCGCGCCATCCTCGAGCGGGAGCGCCTTTTCGGCGTCCGCCCCCGCGCCTACATCGCCTCCAAGGTGTGGGTGTTGGCCTCGCTCGGAGCGGTGCAGGTGGTGCTGTTGCAGGGGACGGTGGAATGGCATCTGCAACTCAGGGGCCCCATGGGCGTCGAGCTGCTGGCGCTGTTCGGCGCGTCGTTGGCCGGTACGGGTCTGGGGCTGCTCGTCAGTGCGGTCGCGACGACCCAGGAGCGAGCCGTGTTCGCCGTGCCGCTCCTGCTGCTTCCACAAATACTGTTCTCCGAGCTGGCCATCCCCGATAATCTGTACAGTGACGTCGTCGCCACGGTGGAAACGGCGATGCCGGTCCATTGGGCCTTCCGCGTCTTCGAGGAAGCGCCGCCCTCGAGCCGCGTTGGCACATGGTGGCTCTGTTTCTGTTGATCCTGCTGGCCATGGGCGTGGCGCTCGTCGCCGCAGCCACGGTGGCCTTGATTCCCCGGCGTGAGATCGTGACATGAAGAAGGTCCTGACGACTCTGACGGTGCTCATCGTCCTCACGGGCGGCTACCTGACCGTGGCGCACGTCTCGGGGGGCGCGTTCTCGACGCTCGGCCTTGCTCTCGGGGGGGATCGCGGCGCGCTACGGCGCATCGCGCTCGAGTTCTTGGAGGACGTCCAGTTCAAGGACTTCGTGAGCGCGGCGAGCTATCACGCGCCCGACATCCGGGACAGCGTGGACATCCCCTTCCTGATCCAGCGGTTGTTCACGGTGAAGCCCGAGGCTCTCGACATCATGGGCTTCGACATCGTCTTCGCCGAGATGGACTCGAGTGGATTGCGGGCCCGTGTGAAGGCGCGAGTGAAAGCGAAGCTCCTCCTCAACGAGCTGATCGACGAGCGGGAGCTGATCCTCTACTTCGAGCGCGACAGCGTCAACGATCCCTGGTTCATGAAGCTGGAGGACAGCCTCCGGCAGCTCCTACCGGACTCGACCAAGACGAACTGACCCGGCGGCGGGGCGGACACCACCGGGCCCTATCGTCGGATGTTCGCTCTAGTTGCCCGTGACCAACTGTCGGTAGGCGTCTTGGCGACTGATGACCGCCTCATCGGCCTCCTGCTCGAACGTGGCCCATGCCCCGTCTCCGTGACGCGCTCTGAACGCCTCTTCGAAGTTAGGGACGGGCTCGTCTATCTCCGCCCAATTCCGGTACGTGACCACGGTGACCCAATTCTCCAGATCCTCGTGTGCGCCACGTCGGCGGTACATCAGCCGCGGCGTCGCTAAGCCTGCTGCCGCCCAGGCCTCCACGATCTGACCCTGTACCTTCTGGAAGAGCTCGTCGTTCGCGACCTTGAATCGGCGTACCCGGGAGAGCGGGCGGCTGCCTTCGGCCAGTGACTCCGGCGTATAGGATAGTTCGTCTACGCGGACCCAAAACTCGGTTGCCTGCAGCTCGGCTTCAGACATGACCAGGTCGGACCAATCCGATACGTGAGCCGGGTCTGCGGGCCGATCATCCAACTGGGCCATCGTCGTCGGTCCCATCGCCCAGGTGTACTGGCCACTCCAGGGGCCGGTAACCATGTAGAACGCCACGGCCGTGTGTGGGGCCTCCGTAGTGGAAGCGTTGATTGTGCTCGACCATGCGCTGGCCGAGGTCGACCGTGGAACCCGGGAGCTGCTTCAGCCTTTCGACTTCATACTGAACGTAGTCTTGGGCAGCGGCGTGTGAGGTGATCGTCCCGACGAGGGCGAGAGCCAGGGCGACCGGGACGGCGAACGAGGGGAGAGTGCGGGTTCGCATGGGTCCTCCTTGAGGGCATTACGCACTCATCGGTCGACTCAGGTCGGTCGGCTCGGCGGCATGCGCATAAGATGTGCGCTAAACTGAGGTGGGGACTTGGCAGGGGCAAGCAGTGAGCGACGCGTCGTGGCCGATCCGCGGACCGACCGTTCTATTGGGAGCCGAACCGGTTCCGGAGGCGTCTGAGTCTGGAGGCATCATGAGCAGTGTGCGGGTCCATCTCGGCACAATCGCCCGGGTGCTTGCCTGCTCGGCGACAATGCTGAGCGGCTGCACCTCGCCGGACACCGGGTTCATTGCAAGCGTCCCTACCGACGCCGACCGCATCTGGATCGGCCCCGACTTCTATGCCAACCGTCTGCAAGACTGGCGGGTGCGGGAGGGACGGATCGAGAGCGTGGAGGGTAGCGCGGCCAAGCCGATGCGGACGCTCCACCTGCTCACCCGGGCCCTGGGTGAGGAGTCCGGTATGGTTCGACTGTCCGTACGGACGGGAGCCATCGAGGCAGGCCCGGCGCACGAGGACACCTGGTCCGGCTTCCTGGTGGGTGTTGGCGGCGCGCACGTCGACTTCCGAATCAGCGTGTTGAGCCATCACTGGCCCTCGACGGATGGCGGACTGATCGTCGCCGTGGACGGCACGGGCCGCATCATCGTGCGGGACAATTCGATCAACGAGGGCTACACGGGGCCCAACCCGAACATTCCGCTCGAGCACTGGCCGCTCGTCGAGCCGGACGAGGCCGAGCAGTCCGGCGTGCCTGGCCCCGACGTGCTGCTCATGGTCGAGGCCACACCCGATCCTGAAGCCCCATCGGGAGTTGCGCGTTACCAGCTGATCGTGACGCTCACCGATCCTGAGAACGGAGGGCGCTTGGCCCGTTCGACCTACTCGGGAATCCCCGCCGAGCAGCTTTCCGGCAACGTGGCCCTCGTCTCGCACCGGAGCCCGCTCCTGGAAGGTCCGGGCTACTGGTTCCGCAATTGGACGGTAGAGGGCTCCAAGGTCGAACGTCACGACGACCGGGCGTTCGGCCCGGTGATGGGGGCGATGTACACGCTGAGCCGTGGCACGCTCAAGATGACCGCGCAGCTCGGGCCTCTGGGTGCAAGTGACGATCCTCTGGCTCACCTGGAGGTTCGCCGCGACGGTCAGTGGACGGAGGTGGCCACGGCGGACATCCAGCCGCTCAGCGCGACCGCACACTTCCGGGTCGAATCATGGCTGGGCGACGACGATGTGCCGTACCGAGTGGCGTACGATCTGACGGCGGGCCGTGGAGGGACGGGTCGCCACTACTTCGGGGGAACGATCCGACGCATCCCCGACGATCAAGAAGAGTTCGTGCTGGCCGGCCTCAACTGTCACCACATCTCCGGCGGGGACGGACAGTGGAACTCGAGCCACTTCTGGTATCCGCACGCCGAGACGGTCGAGGGAGTGGCGTACCACGACCCGGACATGGTCTTCTTCGCGGGAGACCAGATCTACGAGAGCGGGCTGGAGGGTGTGGTCAGGGATCCAGCCGACATCGCGGCGATCGACTACCTCGGCCACTGGTTCCGCTTTGTGTGGGCGTTTCGCGATATCACACGAGATCGGCCCACGGTTACGATTCCCGACGACCACGACGCCTACCACGGCAACATTTGGGGCAACGGTGGCGTGCGGGAGCCGGGTGACTACACGGAGCAGGACCGTGGTGGGTACCGCATGGCCGGGGAGTGGGTGAACGCGATGCACCGCACCCAGGTTGCGCATCTGCCCGATCCGGTGGATCCCGAGCCCATCGCGCATGACATCACGACCTACCACACGCGCCTCGAATACGGTGGGATCAGCTTTGCCGTGCTCGCCGATCGCATGTGGAAGTCGCCGCCGTCCGTCATGGTGCCTGGAGGGGACGTCCTGAACGGATGGCCCCAGCGGCCGGGGTACGATTCGGCCGAGGAGGAGGATCTGCCCGGCGTGTCGCTGCTCGGAGAGGGGCAGGAGCGCTTCCTCGAGGAGTGGGCCAACGACTGGTCGGACGGGGCCTGGATGAAGGTCGTTCTCTCGCAGACCCCCTTCGTCGACGTGGCGACCCTACCTGAGGATGCCATGAGCGGCGCCGTGCTTCCCGGATCGTACATCGTCGAACCCGGGGAGTACCTGGAAGGCGAGAAGATCGCTCAAGACATGGACTCGAACGGCTGGCCGAGGTCGGGGCGTGACCGTGCGGTGCGCGCCATGCGAAAGGGCTTCGCGTTCCACGTGGTGGGGGATCAACATCTGGGACACTTCGTCCGGTACGGGGTGGACGAGTGGAACGACGCCGGGCACGTCTTCACCGTTCCGTCGATCGCCAACCTGTGGCCGCGTCGGTGGTTCCCCCCCGAGCCGGGCCGGAATCCGCTCCCGCACTCGCCTAGGAACACCGGCGACTTCAGGGACGGGTTCGGCAATTGGATGACCGTGCTGGCCGTGGCCAATCCCACGCAGGTCGACTTCGAGCCGCATGAACTCTACCAGCGCGTGCCGGGCTACGGGATCATGCGCTTCGATCGGGAGGACCGGGACATCTCGGTCGAGGCCTGGCCCAGGTGGGTGGACCCCGCCGCACCGAATGCGGAGCAGTACCCGGGCTGGCCCGTCACGGTATCTCAGTCCGATCAGTACGATCGTGACGCGGTGGCGTACCTGCCCGAGGTGGTCGTGACCGGTATGGTCGATCCGGTCGTGCAAGTGGTGGAGGAAGGTACCGGTGAGATTCTGTATACCGTCCGGGCGCAGGGGGAGCGATTCCGCCCGAGGGTCTTCACAGCCGGCGGCACGTACACCCTGGTGATCGGCGAGCCCGGCACCGACCGGCTCCGGACCCTTACCGGTGTGACTCCGACTAGAGACGAGGGTGCCACCCTCGAGGTGGACCTTCGATGAATCGTGCACAGTGCGCCCGGAGTCGGACATCTTGACATCATTAGTCGAGCACATCATGATGCGTACATGCGAACCACGCTCACTCTCGACCCCGATGTGGCGGCCCGGTTGGAGTTGGAGATGAAGCGCTCGGACGACGGGCTGAAGGCCGTCGTCAACCGGGCTCTCCGGGTCGGACTCGGGATGACCGACAAGCCGATCACTCCGGCCCCCTTCTGTGTGGAGCCACACGCCTTCGGCTTCAAGCCGGGTACCGATCTGGACCGGCTGAACCAACTCGCCGACGAGTTAGAGGTGGAAGAGGCGGCGAAGATGCTGCGCGGATGATCGTTCCCGACGTCAACGTGATCGTGCACGCGTACAATGCGGAGTCTCAGGTTCACGAGCGCGCGAGGCGGTGGTGGGAGGAGACGCTCGGGGCGCCCGAACCGGTCGGCTTGGCGTGGTCTGTCGTGCTGGGCTACATCCGCATTGCGACGCACACGCGGATCTTGGAGAATCCGCTGCCGCCGTCTTCGGTATGCGACCACGTCGAGGCCTGGCTCGCCCAGCCGCAGGTGTCGTTGCTGCATCCCGGGGAACGGCACGCATCGATCCTCTTCGA
The DNA here is from genome assembly GCA_965249725.1 of Longimicrobiales bacterium. Taxonomy (GTDB): domain Bacteria; phylum Gemmatimonadota; class Gemmatimonadetes; order Longimicrobiales; family Gaopeijiaceae; genus CBDDCX01. Next base: position 2,422,727 of record CBDFMQ010000002.1, on the reverse strand, counting down.
CCTTCTCCGGCGGCTCGGCACGGCTGGGAATCTCACCACCGACGCGCACCTCGCGGCGTTGGCCATCGAGCATCAGGCGGAGATCCGTTCGACAGACGCTGACTTCGCGCGGTTCTCGGGGCTGAGCTGGCGGAATCCGTTGGCGGAATAGGGGTGGCCGCAGCCGCTGGCTCGGCGGGCTCGCCGCTACCGGGCGAAGTTCCAACGAGCCACATCCGACTCCGTGCGGCTCTCCATGACCGCCCGCACCTGCGCCACAATGTCGGGGTGATCAGCCGCGAGATCCGTCGTTTCAGTCGGATCGACATTCAGGTCATAGAGTTCGATCGGGGCATCCGCATCGTCGTGCCCGCCCAAGCGCACGCCCTTCCATTGACCGATCCTCACCGCTTGCGCCCCGTTCCAGAGGCCGTGGTACTCCCAATACAACGGTGGATGCTCGGCCTGTCCGGCCTCGCCCAATAGGGACGGAAGGAACGACACCCCATCGAGTCCTTCCGGAGTCGGGGCTCTAACCAGATCCGCGAACGTCGGCATCATGTCCCAGAACGCGGAGACGTGGTCGCTCTGGGAGCCCTCCGCAATACGCCCCGGCCAACGCGCGATCATCGGTACCCGGACGCCGCCTTCGTACACAGAACCCTTCAGCCCTCTTAGTCCCGCCGAGCTGTCGAAGTACTCCGCGTCGACTCCTCCCGTATAGGTCGCACCGTTGTCGCTGGTGAACATGACCAGGGTGTTTTCGGCGAGGCCCAACTCCTCGAGGCGAGCCAGAATACGGCCGATGTGGGCGTCCATGCGTGTGATCATCGCCGCATAGGCGGAGAACGGCCGGTAGTGCGGCAGGTAGCCCCGGTCCCCTAGGTACGGCTCCTCCTCGAACACCCCCTCGTACTCGACGAGCGAGGAGTCAGGCACCTGCAGAGCCAAGTGTGGGACGGTGAACGGCAGGTACAGAAAGAAGGGCTCGTCCTGGTGCTGATCCAGGAAGCGCAGCGCGTCGTCCGCCATCACATCGAGCGAGTACTCGCCTCCCTGGTACTGGTCGTACTCGGCCGGATCCGTGGGGTCGTCCCCCTCCAACCGTTGGTGCGGGCTGAAGTACTCGTTGTCGAGCTCGACCCGCTCGCCGTTACGCCACAGGTGGGTGGGGTAGTAGTTGTGGGCGAGCTGCTGATCGAGATAGCCGAAGAAGTAGTCGAAACCCTGATAGTGCGGCTGGCCGAGCGTTTCACGCCCGCCGAGGCCCCACTTTCCGATGGCGCCGGTCACGTAGCCCGCGTCCTGCAGAAGGCTCCCGATCGTGTAGGTGCCGGAATCCAACGGCATCTGCCCGAACTCGTCGGGGTCGGGGTAGCCGCCGACCTCGAAGTTGTCGCGGACCTGGCTGTGGCCCGTGTGCAGTCCCGTCATGAGGGTCCCGCGAGACGGGGCGCACACCGGACTGCCCGAGTAGTGCTGCGTGAACCGCATGCCCTCGGCGGCCAACGCGTCGAGGTGCGGAGTCCGGATCTTCGTCTGGCCGTACGAGCCGAGCTCTCCGTAGCCCAGATCGTCGGCGAGCATGTAGATAATGTTCGGCGGGGAAGGAGGTGCCTCAGGTCCGCACGCATGTAGGGCGAGAAGGCATACAGCGATCGCCGGATGGTACAGCACGGCGTTCAGTGGACGGTGCGGCACGGATCGAGAGCCCGTCAGGGGACAGCCACGAAGACGGGTTGCACCCACGCCGCGTCCCCCCGCGAATCCGTCACCTTGGCGCGCACGTAGCTCTCGCGTCCCTGCAGGATGTACACGGCGGGGTTGTCCGACGACACGGCCAACACGCGTCCGCCCGATCCTATGAACGTCGTGCTGTAGCGGAAGTTGCCGCGCGGGGCGATGTGGATCTCGAGACGATCCCGCTCCGTCACGATGTCGGCCAGCTCCACTCCGGTGCTCGCATAGAACTGTCCCGCCTCCAACTGCTGCATAATCTCGGCGGCGTCGAGCGAGCGGGCACGCACGGAGATCCAACCCCTACCGGGATTGGCGCGGTCCGCGGCGAACTCGCCCTGAAAGTGGTGTGCGTCGTCTACCGCGATTCCGTAGATCCGCTTTCCACCGCTGAGGAGAATGTCCCAGATCTCTTCGAGCGAGGGATACCCTCCACCACCCTCGTTATGCACCGTCGGGTGGCCGTTGTAGATCTCTAGCAGGCGGTCGTTCTCCACCTGGGCCAGCTCCTCGGCCCCGAACGCCCACTCGAAGTTGGGATGGTTGATGTGCGGCACCCCCTCCACCTCACGAATCGCATCCACGTTGTTCTGGATCGTCGCGACCAGCGTCGAGCCGGTCCTGGGATCCACCAGACCCGGGAGGTTCAGCCCGTTCACGTGCACGGAGAGGCCCTCGTAACTGGACGTCACCTCTTCACCGGGAATGAGGATGAAGTCCGAGTTGGTCAGGTGCGCCAACGGGGCCGGGTCGGTGAGCGTGTTGTGGTCGGACAGGACGAGAAAGTTGTACCCGTGGTCCCGGTACCACCGAACCACGTACTCGGGAGGCGAATCGCCGTCGCTCTCCAGGGTGTGTGTGTGGGTGTTTCCCAGGTACCAGGACAGGCCAGTGGTATTGGGGACTTCGAAGCGGGCTTGTGCGCGGAGGGGTGGAGCCGCGGACACGACCAGGGTGACCGCCAATCCGGCGGTGATGGAGCGGTTTCGGGCGATGTTTATCGGCTTGATCATGGCGGTCAACATGCGCCCTGCCGGCGTGCGACCACAAGCTCCGCGCCATCTCCACCGCGGAACCTGCTTGCCTGGCCCGGGGTTTGAAGTCAGGATGCAGGGGAGGGACCTTTTTTTTCGGTGTACGTTGGAGAAGTGCCTGTGAGAAGCACGGGGTACGTGGCCGGCGGCGGTATGAATCTCAGCTATCAGCTCACTCCGTGGGTCAAGAAGCTGCTGATCGCCAATACGGTCGTATTCCTGCTCACCTGGATCGTCGGGCGCGACTTCGTCTTTAGTTGGTTCTCCTTCCAGCCCTCCGAGGTGCTGTTCCGTCCCTGGGGCGCCGTGACCTACATGTTCTTGCACGGCGACTTCATGCATCTCTTCGTGAACCTGTTGGTGCTGTTCTTCTTCGGCCCTCCCCTCGAGTCCAAGTGGGGATCCAAGGAGTTCATCAAGTACTACATGATCTGCGGACTCGGAGGGGTCGCTCTCAGCTTCTTCTTCGTCTCCTACGCCATCATCGGCGCGTCGGCCGCGGTCTACGGTATCATGCTGGCGTTCGCCATGGCGTGGCCCGAGGCTCCGATCTACGTGTGGGGCATCTTCCCCGTGAAGGCCAAGTGGCTGGTGGCGTTCTTCTTCTTGATCACGTTCACGAGCGCGTTCGGCGGAGCAGGCGGTGGTGTGGCGCACTTCGCCCACCTGGGCGGCTTCATTTCGGGATTCCTGTACCTGAAGACCGACTGGAAGGCGGCGGAGCAGATTCAGAAGATGGGCCGGGCCGCCCGCGCCAGACGATTCGCCATCGTCCCCCGGGACGACGCAGAGGAGGAGGCCGACGGCGGTCGTAGAGGTCGCAACGCCGCGGCTGGGGAGAGGGAGAACGCGATGTTGGACGCCGTCGACAGGGTCTTGGACAAGATCTCTGCCGAGGGGATGAGTTCACTCACCGATGACGAGAGGAGGCTTCTCGATGAGGTCTCCAAGAAACACCGCACGAACTGAACGGGCTCCGCCCGATCATTGAGGTCTCGTCCCCCGAGACCGGTTGCACCATTCGGTCCCACCCCCGCCGGGCGAGTTCAGTCTGGACGAGTCAGGCCCTCCGGCCTACAATCATCGTCCGCTAAAACAGACGACTAGCTGAACGCACAAGATACAGAATAGGAGGTGTTCATGGCGTCCGCCAAAGAGTATACAACGGACAACATCAGGAACGTGGTGGTCCTGGGCCACGGCGGATCAGGCAAGACCAGCCTCATCGACTCGCTGTGTTGGACGGCGGGTACATCGAAGCGGAAGGGGAACGTGAACGAAGGGCATGCCCTCAGCATGTTCACTCCTGAAGAGACCGCACACGAGATGTCCCTTCAGTGCACGCCGGCGTACTGCGAGCACTTGGACACCAAGATCAACTTCATCGATACCCCCGGATTCATGGACTTCGTGGGCGAGACCCTATCTGCCGTCCGCGTCGCGGACTCCGCCGTCATTGTCGTCGGAGCCACCTCCGGCGTTGAGGTGGGCACCGAGACCGTCTGGGAGTACGTCGAGGACCGGGGCATCCCCCGGTTCTTTTTCGTTTCGATGATGGACAAGGATCACGCTTCCTTCGACCAGGTTTACGCGGAGATCAAGTCGCGCTTGACCGAGAAGGTGATCCCCGTCGAGATCCCGATCGGTGAGGGGGCCGACTTCCGCGGCATCATCAACCTCTTCAGTGAGCGCGCCCACATCTACAAGAAGGGCACGGAGAAGGGCGAATACGAGGAGGCCGACATTCCCGAAGAGCTTCAGGAGAAGTTCGAGCAGTGGGAGACCGAGCTTCAGGAGACGCTGGCCACGACCAACGAAGACCTCCTCGAGCGCTACCTCGAGGGAGAGAAGATCACGCGCGAAGAGGCCATCGAAGCCATGGCGCTCGGTGTGGCCCGTGGTGACGTGATTCCACTCTTCTGTGGCTCCGCCGAGCACTCGTACGGCATGCAGGCATTGCTCAAGAAGATCATCGAGTTGTGCCCCAGCCCTGCCGAGACCGGTGGCGAGACCGCCAAGCGGGCCGGCATGGACGAAGAAGTGCACCTCGCACCCTCCGACGACGAGACGTTCTCGGCGCTGATCTTCAAAACGGCGGCCGAGCCCCATGTGGGCGAGCTGTCCTTCTTCCGCGTGGTGAGCGGTACCGTGGCCAACGGCGCCGAGGTGAAGAACGCGGAGAGCGGAGCCCTCGAGAAGCTCAACCATCTCTCGATCGCCATGGGCAAGGACCGCTTCGAGGTCTCGAAGCTCCATGCCGGTGATATCGGGGTGGTGGCCAAGCTCAAGCACTCCCATACGAACGACACGTTGGCGTCGGCGGATCGCCCCGTGGTACTGGAGAAGATCGCTCTACCCACGCCCGAAATCGCGGTCGCGATCAAGGGCACGGCGCGGCACGACGAAGACAAGCTCGGCGAGGTGCTCCCGAAGCTGCACGAAGAGGATCCGACCTTCGTGGCCGAGTTCGACGCAGAATTGCATCAGACGATCGCTCGGGGACTCGGAGAACTGCATCTCGACGTTCAACTCGAGCGCATGAAGCGTAAGTACGGCGTGTCCGTGAAGACCGAGCAGCCGAAGATCGCCTACCGTGAGACGATCACGAGGGGCGCCCAGGGCCGGGGACGACACAAGAAGCAGTCGGGTGGCCGAGGTCAGTTCGGTGATTGCCACATCCGTCTCAAGCCCCGCGCTTCGGGCGAGGGCTATGAGTTCAAGAACTCCATCAAGGGTGGCGTCATTCCCGGCAAGTTCATTCCCAGCGTGGACCGTGGCATCAGGGAGGCCTCGGCGAGGGGGATCCTGGCCGGATTCAAGCTGGTCGACTTCGAGGCCGAGTGTTACGACGGCTCCTACCACTCCGTGGACTCCAGCGACATCGCCTTCAAGCTGGCCGGATCCGCGGCCTTCAAGAAAGTGGCCGCGGAGTGTGGGCCGGTGATCCTCGAGCCCATCGTCGAGGTGGCCGTGACCACGCCCGACGACTATGTGGGCGACATCATGAGCGACATGAACCAACGTCGCGGAAAGGTCCTGGGGATGGATCCCGGGAACGGCCGCACTACGGTGAAGGCGCTGGTGCCCGAGTCGGAGCTGTACAAGTACGCCACGTCCCTGCGTGCGATCACGCAGGGTAGGGCTCATCACACACGGACGTTCTCCAGCTATGAGCCCGTGCCCGCGCACGAGGTACCGAAGGTGATCGCCGCGACGAAAGAGGCGGAAGAGGCGCATTAGGCGGGCGGGGCCCCGTTCCCGCTGCGACGACAGGAATCACCGCGGTGGTGTTTGCTGCGCGAGGGACGGGGTACTGCATAGCTAGCCGAGCTGGCGGAGTAGGCGATTCCAACTGTCGCTGCAGCGGGAAGGGGCCCCCGCCCGGTGGACAGGCGTTTACTTTTATAGCGACCCAACATCTGGAACGCATCGGGAGGAGTGCAGGTGTCCGGACATAGCAAATGGTCCACCATCAAGCGCAAGAAGGCGGTGACCGACGCCAAGCGCGGCAAAATGTTCACCAAGCTGATCCGTGAGATCACGGTGGCGGCCCGGGACGGCGGCGGAGATCCCAACTTCAACCCGCGCCTGCGGCTGGCGGTGGACAACGCCAAGGCCGGTAACATGCCGTCCGACAACGTCACCCGCGCCATCAAGAAGGGCACGGGCGAGATCGAGGGCGTGGTCTACGACGAAGTCACCTACGAGGGCTACGGCCCCGGCGGGGTGGCGCTCTACATCGAGTGCCTGACGGACAACCAGAACCGGACCGTGGCCGACGTGCGCCACATCCTCACCAAGCTCGGCGGGAGTCTGGGGACCACGGGCTCGGTGGCCTGGCAGTTCGACCGGAAGGGTATGATCTACGTGGACTCCGGGCAGTATACGGAAGACACGGTGTTCGAGGCGGCGATCGAGGCCGGTGCCGACGACGTCAGCGACGAGGGCGAGGAGTTCGTGGTGACCACCGAAGCCTCGGCCTTCCATCAGGTGCAGGAAGGCATGAAGGCCGCCGGTGTCGAGTTCGATCGGGCCGAGCTCCAGTGGGTGCCGCAGAACGAGGTGAAGGTCGAGGGCAAGGACGCCGAAAAGCTGATCCGGGTCGTGGACGCGCTTGAGGACTGCGACGATGTCCAGCAGGTGTCGTCCAACGGGGACATCGACGAAGAGATTCTCGCCCAGGCCATGGGGTAGGACGCCACTAGGTGGACTCCGAGCTGATACTGGGAATCGATCCGGGCACCGCCGTGACCGGCTACGGCGTTGTCGCCAAGACGGGCGGCGGCGCCGTCTCGTTGGTGGAGTGCGGGGTGGTGAGGACCTCGGCGGGGCAACCGCTGGCATACCGCATCATGGAGATCTTCAACGAGGTCTGTGACCTCATCGACCGCCATCATCCCGGGGTCATGGTGGTCGAGGACGTCTTTCAGGGGAAGAATGTGAAGAGCGCCTTAACGCTGGGACACGCCCGTGGCGCTATTCTCCTGGCCGGTGCACTCCGAGAGATTCAGATCGCCGAGTACACGCCCCGCGAGATCAAGAAGGCCGTGGTGGGAAACGGGAACGCAACCAAGGACCAGGTGAGCTTCATGGTGCAGCAGCAGCTCCGGCTCAAGACGGCTCCTTCGCCGTCCGACGCGGCGGATGGTGTGGCCGCGGCGCTGTGCTACTGTGTGATGGGAGCGCTGAGGGTTTGAGGGTGCGCTCATGATCAGCCGCCTCAAGGGAACGCTCGTGACCCGTGAGCTCGACCACATCGAGCTCGAGACCCCCGGAGGCGTGGTCTACGAGGTGCAGATCCCACTCTCGATCCTGGAGCGGCTGCCGAAGCCGCCGGCCGACGACTTCGAGATCCGAACGCTGCAGGTGGTGCGGGAGGACTCGCTGACGCTGTACGGCTTCCTGGAGCCGTATGAACGCGAGCTGTTCGCACGGCTCCTCGGTGCCAAGGGTGTGGGGCCGAGCATGGCGTTGGCCATGCTCTCGACCTATTCGGCCCGCCGGCTCGCGAAGGCCCTGGCCGAGAAGGATATCCACGCGCTCACGCAGGTGAGCGGGGTGGGGAAGAAGACCGCCGAACGCATCATCCTCGAGCTCTCCGACAAGGTTGAGGACCTGGCCATCGGGTCAGAGGGCGAGCCGGGCGGGCCGGCGCCCGGGGCCCAGGAGGCCGTGGCTGCCCTGGTGGCTCTGGGGTATGCGTTCGTCGATGCCGATGCGGCGGTCCGGGAGGCTTTGACCAAGGGCGAGGTCGAGAACACCGATGAGCTGATCCGTCGGGCGTTGGCGAAGGGGTGACGACAATGACGCACCGAAGATGACCGAGCGACGCGAAATCACGACGCCCGAGGCGCTTCAGGAAGACGCCACGGTCGAACCGTCCCTGCGGCCCCACCGCCTGGACGAGTTCATCGGCCAGGAGAAGGTGCGAGAGACGTTGTCGATCGCCATCGAGGCCGCGAAGCAGCGCCGGGAACCGCTGGACCATCTGCTCTTCCATGGCCCGCCCGGGTTGGGCAAGACCACGCTCGCTTCGCTCATCGCGCGTGAGATGGGCGTGAGCTTCAAGGGCACGTCCGGCCCCGTTCTGGAGAAGCCCGCCGACCTGGTGGGCATGCTCACGAACCAGCAGGAAGGCGACGTCATCTTCATCGATGAGATCCATCGGCTCCGGCCCATCATCGAGGAGTTTCTGTATCCCGCCATGGAAGACTACCGGGTGGAGATCCGGTTGGCCGACGGCCCCCGGGCTCAGACCATGACGATGGACATCGAGAAGTTCACGCTGGTGGGGGCCACCACGCGCTTCGGCCTTCTCACAGCCCCGATGCGGGCCCGCTTCGGCATCATCCAACGCCTGAACTTCTATCCGCCCGAGGAACTGGCCGTGATCGTGGCCCGCAGCTCGGAGATCCTCGGAATCGAGTGTTCGACGGAAGGCGCCGAGATCCTGGCGCGTCGGGCGCGCGGCACTCCGCGGGTCGCCAACCGGCTGCTCCGGCGCGTGCGGGATTTCGCGCAGGTGAGGGCCGAGGGGATCATCAACGCAAAGGTCGCCGAAGATGCCCTCGAGATGCTCGAGGTGGATCAGTACGGGCTCGACGAGATGGACGGGCGGGTGCTCAAGACGCTCATCGAGAAATTCGAGGGCGGGCCGGTAGGGCTGCAGACGCTGGCGGTCGCGTTGGGCGAAGACGTCTCGACGCTGGAGGAGGTCTACGAGCCGTTCCTGATTCAGGAAGGGTTCATCCAGCGGACGCCACGCGGGCGCGTGGCCACGTTGCGGGCATACAAGAGGTTCGGGTACGAGGCGCCGAAGGAGGGTGAAGCAGGGGGCGGGCAGTCCTCTCTGTTCGAATAGGTTTGGGGGAGTGGTGAAAGGGTGGACGCACGTTTCCGCGGAAACGCGGGGGCGCTTCGATGCTGCTTCGGGACGGGACGGAGGCCGGTGATGTGGAGCATAGGGGATCGTGTGAAGGACGGGACGCACGTCTCCGACTATGAGTACGACCTTCCCGCCGGGCAGATCGCCCGATATCCAGCTAAGCGGCGGGACCTGAGCCGACTGTTGGTGGTGCCGCGGGACGGCGGGCCGTTTCGGCACCAGGTGTTCTCCGACTTGGTCGATCTGCTCGATTCCGGCGACGTGCTTGTGGTGAACGAGAGCCGCGTGGCTCCCGCGCGGCTTCTTGGCCGAAAGCCCACCGGAGCACCGTCCGAGATCCTGCTTCTGCGGCCGTGGGGTGGGGGCGGGCCCGCCTCCGCGCTGGATCCGCAGGCCGACGAGACCACCATCTGGGAGGCGCTGGTGCGCCCCGGTGGCAAACTCAAGCCGGGCCGTGTGGTGAACATTGCGCCGGGCTTCGACGTCGAGATCGTGGACGGGGCGCCGGGAGGCGGGCGGATCGTGCGGCTCGTGGTAGAGGGGTCGGTGCGGGAGGCGCTGGAGAAGCACGGGCATGTGCCGCTGCCGCCCTATCTGGAGCGGGAGGACGAACCGCTGGACCGCGAGCGCTATCAGACCGTGTACGCCCGGGTGCCCGGGTCGGTCGCCGCCCCGACGGCGGGGCTGCACTTCACCCCCGAGCTGCTCAACGCGATCGCCGCGAAGGGAGTGCATCGGGTGGCGGTCACCTTGGACGTGGGGGTGGGGACGTTTCGCCCCGTCGAGGTGGACGACCCGGCCGATCACGAGATGCATGCCGAGTCCTACTTCGTGTCCGGCGAGGCTGCGGAGGCGATCAACGCCGCGCGCGAGGACGGCCGTAGGATCTGGGCGGTCGGCACGACCGTGGTTCGCACGCTCGAGAGTGCGGGTCGCTCAGGGGTCGTGCAGGCAGGGGCGGGGGCGACGGACCTGTTCGTACGCCCGGGCTTCGCGTTTCAGGTGGTGGACGGACTCGTGACGAACTTCCACCTGCCGCGGTCGACGCTCCTGATGCTGGTCGCCGCGTTCGGCGGCTACGAGCGGGTGATGGAGGCGTATGGAGCGGCGGTCCAGGAGGGGTACCGGTTCTACTCGTACGGCGATGCGATGGTGGTGGGGTAGACCATCCCCCAGTGCGGTGCCGCTCCCCTTCATCCGTCTCCCCGAGTTGCCCAAACTCGCCATCCCCCAGTATTCTGCTGCCCGGATCCGTCTGCCGCGCTCAGCCGTTGGGATCTCGCAAGACCTTTCGCACTCGAGAAGGAATGCCATCATGGGGAACGAAGCCCGTCACCGGTCTTCTAGGCTCTCTTTCGCCCTCCTGACGCTGACCGCGTTGGGGTTCGTGTTCTCGTCGCCGATGTCCCTACGGGCTCAAGGCCCCGGCGTGGAAGACGGCCAGTGGACCTACCTCGGCGGGGACGCCGGTCACACACGCTACCAGCCGTCGGATCAGATCAACGCTTCGAACTTCGAGGACCTCGAGGTGGCGTGGCAGTGGGACGCATCGAGCTTCGGTCCGAGCACCCCGCGCGCGACGCCGACCTACGTGGACGGCAAGCTGATCACGGTCACGGGCGACCGGCGACACGTGGTGGCGCTCGATCCCGCGACGGGTGAGCTCCTCTGGAGTTACTCCGAGCCGAAGACGGCACGCTACGAATACTCCATGCGGAAGGGCTACGGAAAGGGAATCTCCTACGCGGAGATCGATGGGAGAGGCGTGGTCTTCATCATCAGCCCTGCGTTCTTCCTACACGCATTGGACGCGGAGACCGGACAGCCCCTCGAGAACTGGGGCTCCCCCGTGCCGCTCGAGGGATTCCCGACGACCGGCGTCGTCGACTTGATTCCGCCCTTGGTCGAGGACTGGGGCCCGTGGTTCGAGAACAACAAGCCGTACGATCCGGACGAGGGAATCCCGCTCGAGTTGGGCTACATCACGTCATCGTCTCCGCCGATCGTGGTCGATGACGTTGTCGTGGTGGGGAATTCCGCCGAGCAGGGCTACTATCAGTCCCGTGTCGAGATGGTCCCGGGCGATATCCTCGCCTTCGACGCCCGGACCGGAAACATGAAGTGGAAGTTCCACATCATCCCGAAGCCCGGCGAGTTCGGTCACGAGACCTGGGAGAACGACGCGTGGAAGTACACCGGTGACGTCTCGTCGTGGGCCCCTATCTCCGCCGACCTCGAACGTGGGCTGGTCTACATCCCGACCAACGGCGCCACCATCGACTACTACGGTGGCTTCCATCCGGGCGACAACCTCTTCAGCACCAGCCTGATCGCGCTGGACGCTCAGACGGGTGAGCGGGCGTGGCACCAGCAGCTCGTGCGACACGATATCTGGAACTACGACACCCCCACCGCGCCTGTCCTCATGGACGTGAACGTGAATGGCGAGACGATCCCGGGGATCTTCCAGATTACCAAGCAGTCGTTCGTGTATTCGTACAACCGTGAAACGGGCGAACCCATCTGGCCCTTCGTCGACACGCCGGTGCCGCAGTCCAAGGTGCCGGGCGAGAAGCTCGCCGCCACACAGCCGTTCCCGACCAAGCCAGCCCCGTTCGACCTCCAAGGGAGGACCGAAGGGGACCTGATCGACTACACACCCGAGATCAAGCGGGCGGCGTTCGAGTACGCGGAAGAGAATGACTTCTTCGTGCCCTTCTTCAATCCGCCCACCCACGTGGGGGGCGGCGACCCACCCGCGCTCATCTGCCCGGGTGGTGGCGGCGGCGCGAATATCTACAGCCCGGCCGTGGCCGATCCGGGGGAGGGCATTCTGTTCATCGCATCGAGCAGCGGGTGTTCTACGGTGGGCCTGGTGCCTGGAGGAGAGTCCTCGCTGGACGCCAACAAGCAGACTGGAACGACCCGCTCCGACTGGGCGAATGAGCCGGATTTGCGTGGGCCGCGCCCCGACCTGGCCAAGCTCGACGGCCTCTCCATCTGGAAGGGACCCGTGGGACGGATCACGGCGATTGACATGAACACGGGTGAGCATCTGTGGGTGATCCCCAACGGCGACGCGCCGGAGTCCGAGCAGGAGATGATCCGGAACCATCCGCTGCTTCAGGGCGTCGAGGGAGTTCCGACGAACCCGGGACGGAGAGGACATGCGGTCATGGTCGCAACGCCCACGCTGCTTCTGCTGTCGGGTACGAGCAGCGAAGGGACACCGCAGCTTTATGCCATCGACAAACACTCGGGTGAGCGACTCGGGGCGATCGACATCCCAGGTGCGACCCGCTACGGCATGTCGAGCTGGGTGCACGAAGGCAAACAGTACGTGATGGTCCAGCTCTCGGACGGGCTGGCCGCGATGGCGTTGCCCTAGCGGTCAGAGAGGGATTCAAGGACAAGCGCGGGCCTCCTTCGGGGGGCCCGTCGCAATTAGGCGTTCGGTACGCAGGCGCAGCCGGAGCGCGGTGGGGTGGCCTGCCATTCCACAACCGGTCACGGGACGCGATCTGCTTGCCGCTCCCACAACCACGACGCATCGTGGACTATGCCTGGCCCGATGGATTCTGAGTTCCTTGCGCTGCAAGAGGCGCTGTTAGGTCGCTACTCTCTCGAGAGTGAGATCGGCCGTGGTGGGATGGGCATCGTCTACCTGGCGCACGAGGTCGCACTGGACCGACCGGTCGCGCTGAAGCTCCTACCCCCAACCATGGCCGCTCAGCCGGCGCTGCGGGAGCGCTTCCTGCGGGAGGCCCGGACCGCGGCCAAGCTGTCCCACCCAAACGTCGTGCCCATCTACTCGGTGGACGAGGTCGACGACTTCGTTTTCTTCGTCATGGCGTACATCGACGGCGGCACGCTGGGCGAGAGGATTCGCGGTCGGGGCCCGTTGCCCAGCCATCAGGCGGTGACGGTGCTCCAAGAAGTGGCGTGGGCGCTGGCTTATGCGCATGCCGAAGGTGTGGTGCACCGGGACGTCAAGCCGGACAACATCCTGCTGGAGAAGGGGAGCGGCCGCGCCCTTGTGACCGACTTCGGGATCGCGCACGTAGGTCAGGAGCCGGGCACCGCAGCCGATACCGGAATACTCGGCACGGCGGAGTTCATCAGTCCCGAGCAGGCGAGCGGCGAGGAGGTGGACGCCCGGAGCGACCTCTATTCGCTTGGCATCGTGGGCTTCTATGCCCTCACTGGTCGTTTTCCGTTCGAGGGCTCCGACGCGACGGCCTTGCTCACCAGGCACCTGACCGAGCCCGCACCTCCGGTCGCCTCCGTTGCGCAGGAGGTGCCGACCGAGGTGGCAAAGGCCATCGACCGGTGTCTGCGGAAGCGCCCCGAGGACCGATACGCCGACGGCGCGATGCTGGCGGAGGCGATCGGGGAGGGTACCGATGTGGAGCGCCAGCTACCCATCCCCGTGCGGGTCTTCATGAAGCAGATCCGCGAGTTGGTGACCGGCGTGCCGATGATGCTCATCATGTGGTTGTCGGCACCGCTCGCCTGGATTTCGCTCGTGATAGGCGTCGAGGGTGGCGCATTCTCGGCAGCCTGGGGAATCGGGGCGGGAGTGGTGTTCGTCCTGGTTCTGCTCGGCATGACCTTCGGGCCCGTGGGCTCGTTCGCGACCCACACCAGGCGCTTGCTTCGGGCGGGCTTCGCCTTCGAGGATGTCCGACGGGCGTTCGAGAAGGACGTCGCCCGGCGCAACGAGGAGATCCGGTTCGAGTACGGCAAGGAGATCACCTGGGTCGACCGAGTACTGACGCGTAGCGCCTGGACCGGGGTCGTGGTGAGCTTGGTTTCCATTCCGGCCCTCATCCTGGGTGCGCCGCAGTCTCTGGACCTGATTCCAGTCTTCTCCGTCGAAATCGCCGTCTGGTCGAGCATCTTCAAAGCGGCTCGCAACAAGCGTAGACGAGACGCCATAGGCGAATGGTGGCTGGGCCTCCTCAAGCGGAAGGTTGGCAAATGGCTGTTCAAGCTGGGCGGCCTAGGCCTCGAGAAGCGCTTGTTGTCCCGTGGAGGTGCTCACCGACCGACCGAGATGGCCATCGGGATCGCGGCCGATCGCCTCTTCGAGGAGCTACCCAAGGCCACGAAGCGGGAGCTCCAGGGTCTGCCCGAGATAATCCAGAAGCTAGAGGTGGATGCTCAGGAGATGCGCCGCCAGGTCGACGAGCTGAACGGGGTGCTCGCCGAGATCGGTGACGACCCGGTTAGGGTGGGCACCGAGGAGCGCGCCAGCCTGCGCACCGACCTGGAGGCGACGCGCGACGTGGCCCAGAGTCGTATGACCGAGGCCGTCTCTGCGCTCGAGAAGATCCGTCTCGGCCTGCTACGGTTGCACGGCGGGGCCGGTAGCGTCGAGAGCCTGACGATGGACCTCAACTCCGCTCAGGAGTTGTCCGATGACATCGACCACTTGCTCGCCGGTCATCGTGAGGTGGACGAGCTGCTGGGGTTGGCGCGGTCTACCGGGGAGTTGCTGACGCCGCAGCCGGGGTGATCCGGCCAGCGCATCCCCAGGAGGTTCCTCGGTACTTGTCCTCGGGGTTTCTCTATTGTACTGTTTCATATAATACTGCACAGTACAACATCAGGAGACACACACCGTGGACGGTAAGCACCGACACAATGGGGAACAGCTCTCCGACTCGCTGCCCCTGAAGCCTCAGTGGTTCCACATCCTCCTCGCTCTTTCCGAGAAGGAGCAGCACGGCTCTGGCATCGTGCGCGCCGTGCTCAATCAGACAGACGACAAGCTGCGCCTGTGGCCCGCTACCCTGTACGGCTCGCTCGAGGATCTCGAGGGCAAGGATTGGATAGCGGAGCTCACTGAGGCTGCTGGACGACCCAAGGGCGAGAGCGAACGGAAGCGGATCTACCGAATCACTCCGTCGGGGGCCCGCATCCTCGCCGCAGAGGCCAACCGACTTCAGTCGCTCGCGAGCGCGGCGTTGGAGAGGGTGGCCGCCGGCAAGGCTGCCGGATGAAGTACAGGTTGGGCCGCATGGCCTACCGCCTCCTCCTGAGGCTTCTGCCGCCCGACTTCCGGGCCAAGCACGGTGCCGAGATGGAGGAGCTGTTCTTCGAAGCGCTCGGGGTCCATTGGCGACGGGCGGTGTCGTTGGCGGTCATCGCCTGGTTCCGGGGCGTGGCGGACGTGGTGGAGCTGGCGATTCGACTTCGATCGAAACGCCGGAATGGGGACAGAACGATCTCGAGGGGGAATAGGATGGAGGCAGTGGTACAAGATCTGCGCTTTGCGCTGCGCTCACTCTCGAAGGCTCGCGAGTTCGTGGTTGTCGGTGTGCTCACGTTGGCGCTCGGCATCGGTGCGAACACGGCGATCTTCAGCCTGGTCAACGGCGTGCTGCTACGCGCGCCAGAACACATCGTGAACCCGGACGAGCTCGTCTCGATCTGGACGTCCGACTTCTCTGGCCCCCCGTTCGGAACGTCGTCCTACATGGACTACGTGGATTATCGGGACCGGCCTCCCGGAATCGAAGACGCCCTCGCGGTGAGCCCGGGCGTGGTGAACATGGCCGGTGAGGACGGGGTCACGCAGATCCGCCTCGCCGAGTTCGTGAGCGGCAACTACTTCGACGTGCTCGGCGTGGCGCCCCGCCTCGGCCGTTGGTTCACGGAAGAAGAGGGGGACCCCACGTCGGCCGTGTCCGTCGCGGTCATCAGCGAGGGTCTGTGGGAGCGCGCCTTCGGCCTGGATTCGCAGGTTCTGGGGCGGACGGCCCGCCTGTCGGGGCAGACGGTCACGATCGTGGGCGTTGCGCCAGCCGGCTTCACGGGGTCGCTGCCGCTGGTCACCCCCGACTTCTGGATCCCCGTGTCGACCCAGGCGCTGATCCAGGGAGACCGGGGCTTTCAGCGAAGGGGTTCCCGTGGCTCCTTGATTCGCGCCCGCTTGCATGAGGGCGTGAGCATCGAAGCCGCCCAGGCTCAACTCGATGTCGTGGCCTCGCAGCTCCTCGAAGAGGATCCGGGATCCTGGACGGACGTCCGCGAGCAGGGGCGTCGGATCTCCGTGGTCAAGGACTCGCGCCTTCCGCCGCAGGTTCAGACCGCCGCAAAGGGGTTCGCAGCCCTCCTGATGGCGGTCACGGGGATCGTGTTGTTGATCGCCTGCGCGAACATGGCCAACCTGACGCTCGCCCGGGCCTCGCGCCGCAACCGCGAGTTGGCGGTGCGGCTTTCCCTGGGAGCCGGTCGAGGCCGCATCGTGCGTCAGTTGCTCGCCGAGAGCGGCATCGTCGGAGTGCTCGGCGGTCTGGCCGGGGCTGCTCTGACGTTCGCGGGAATCCGGTTCGCCGAGTCGTATCGCCCGGCCACCGGGGTCGCCATCTCGCTCGACCTCGGAGTCGACGGCACGGTGCTGATCTTCAGCATCGGCGTGACCCTGCTCACGGTCATTGCCGTCGGGCTGCTTCCAGCACTCCGTGCCTCGCGGCCCGATCTGGTGACCGACCTCAAGGAGGGTGGCAACGGATCCGGAGCGGCGCGCCGCTCCTTCAACTTGAGGAACGCCCTTGTTGTTGCCCAGGTCTCGGCCTCCCTGGTGCTTCTGGTGGGCGCGGGACTGTTCTTGAAAAGCCTCCAGTCCGCCATGCGGCTGGACGCGGGCTTTGAGCCGGAGGGGCTGGCCACCGTATCCCTGAGCCTGGCGCGTGAAGGGTTCAGCGTCGAGGAGGCAGGACTCTTCTACGACGATCTGAACGAACGTGTAGCCGGGCTGCCGGGCGTGGAGTCCACGGCCCTGACGGACGCGCTGCCTCTGACCATCTCCGCGGGTCGCCGGAGAGACGTCTCTGTTCCCGGCTACGAGCCGCTCGAAGGCGAGGACATGGAGTTCCAGTTCTTCGCGGTGAGTCCTGGCTACTTCGCCACCCTGCGGACACCGCTCCGTGCGGGCAGGGAGTTCACCGACGAGGATGGGCCGGAAGGGGCCGAAGCGGTGATCGTGAACGCGGCGTTCGCCGAGTACTTCTGGCCGGGTGAAGACCCTCTGGGCAAGCTGGTCAACTGGAGCGGCAACGCCGATGCACAGGTGGTAGGCGTCGCGGCCGACGCCGCTTACCGCACGCTCAACGAGGACCCGCGCATCGCGTTCTTCACTCCGCTGGCGCAAACGCCTTCTGCCGCCCAGACGCTCATCGCGCGCACTGATCCGGACCGCGCCGAAGATCTCCTGGGTCCCATGCGGGCCGAGGTCATGGCGATCAACTCCAGGCTGCCGATCTCCTCGCTGCGGACCGTGAACGAGGCCGTGGCCGGGACGCTACTGCCGCAGCGGATCGCCTCATGGCTCCTCTCTATAGCCGGCGGTCTCGGGCTGCTCCTGGCCTCCGTGGGGCTCTACGGGGTCATGACGTTCTTGGTGGCCCAGCGCACGGGCGAGATCGGCGTGCGGATGGCGCTCGGGGCCAGCCAGCGCGACGTGGTCCGAATGGTGGTGCGGCAGGGTCTCCGACTGGCGGTTGTGGGTTCGGTCGTGGGGCTGCTGCTCGCGGGAGGGGTCACGCGGTTCCTGGAGTCGTTGCTCTATGGAGTGAACGCGCTGGACATGGGCGTATTCATCGGAATGCCTCTAGCGGCCATGCTGGTTGCGGGCGTGGCGAGCTTCCTGCCTGCACGGAAGGCGGCGAGTGTGGATCCGGCGATCACACTGAGGGAAGAGTAGGGGAGGGGCGGCCGTCATGGTTGCCGAGCAGGCTTAACCGACGCGTTCCAGCACCTCCCGTTCAAGGCGGTCCCCCAGTCGGTCCTTCTGGACTTCCAGGTCGTACCGGGTCTGGAGATTGAGCCAGAACCGTTCGGACGTACCGAAGTAGCGTGAGAGTCGCAGGGCAGTGTCGGCGGTGATGGCCCGCTTCCCGTGGACGATCTCGTTGATTCGGCGCGGCGGGACGCTCGTGTCCTTCGCGACCCTGTATTGGCTGATCCCCATTGGTTCGAGGAACTCCTCCAGGAGGATCTCCCCCGGGTGTATGGGTGCCATCTTCGTTTTCGACATCACCGGCTCCTAGTGGTAGTCAACAAGAGAAGCTTAACGCCACGCGTTAATAACGCCAGGCGTTATGGAGGGTTGGTTCGCCTTCGTCGCCTTCGCTAGAATGCTCACCGTGACCGCCGCGGCCCCCGCAATCAGACCAGGACCCAAACGATGCGCCCACCCCTATCGACGTGGACCCTACTCGGGACCCTCGCCCTGCTCGCGCCCACCGGAGCTGTCGCCCAGGTAGACCTGGCCTCCCTGCAGGACGAGGCCGTTCAGTGGCTCCAGGACTACATCAGCATCAATACGATCAACCCGCCCGGGAACGAGATCCGAGGGGCCCGCTTCTTCGCGGAGATCTTCGATGCGGAAGGGATTCCGTACGAGATCGCAGAGTCCGCTCCGGGGCGAGGCAACATCTGGGCCCGCCTCGAGGGGGGCAGCGAGCCCGCCATGGTTCTGCTTCATCACATGGACGTCGTGCCTGCTGACGAACGCTTCTGGAGCACGGACCCGCTCTCGGGTGACCTGAGGGACGGCTACATCTACGGCCGCGGCGCCTTGGACACCAAGACCAGCGGCATCTTGCACCTCGCCTCCTTCCTGGCGCTCCATCGTTCGGGCACGCCACTCCAGCGCGACGTGATCTTCATGGCCACGGCGGACGAGGAGGCCGGAGGATTCTTCGGTGCGGGTTGGCTCGCAGAGAACAGGCCGGAGATCTTCGAAGGCGTGGGCTTCCTTCTCAATGAGGGGGGTGGCGGCGAGGACGTGGACGGCAACGTTCAGTTCGGCCTCGAGGTCACGCAGAAGGTGCCCTACTGGATCAAGGTCACCGCTTCTGGTGAGCCGGGGCACGGATCCAGACCGTTGGTCTCCTACGCCTCGACCAAACTGGTCGAGGCACTCGATCAGCTGCGTCGTCACAGCTTCGAAGCACGCATCGTGCCGTCGGTGGACGAGCACCTGAAAGGCATGGCGGCGGGGCATCCCGAGCCGTGGCGGTCCCGTTTCGCGGACCTCGGGTCGGTCCTTGACGAGCCCGGCCTCCTTCTCGAGCTCCAGGAGTATGATCCGGGGCTGCACGCGCTCACGCGCAACACGTGCTCGATCACTCGGTTCGAGGGCAGTCCGAAGATCAACGTCGTATCCTCGGAGGTGACCGCGGAGATCGACTGTCGGCTCCTACCCGACCAGGACCCCGACGCCTGGCTCGCCGAGCTCCGCGGAGTTCTCGGGCCCGAAGTGGAGGTCGAGGTGATGATGGGATTCAGCCCCGCTGTTTCTTCCACCGACACCGAGCTCTACCGCACCATTCGTGACGTGACGCTCGAGGTCTTTCCCGAGGCCAACTTCGTTCCTCAGGTAGTGGGCGGGTTCACTGACAGCCACTTCTTCCGGGATCTCGGAATCGTGAGCTACGGCTACGAGGCCACGGCGACGCCCCAGGCGGATGCGAGCGGGGTGCACGGGAACGACGAGCGGGTCACGGAGGAGAACGTGCGGCGTGGAGTGACGATGACGCTGGAGATTCTGCAGCGGTTCGCGGCTACCCGGAGGATCATGTAGGAGGGCCGACATGAGCAAGCCGACCCACACCCTCCTGTTCTGGCTCGGCCCGCGTCCTATGGTTCCAACCCTGCCAACTGGTGCTCGAAGAACCCGGTCCAGCTGTCGGGTAGCGTGGTCGTGGCCACAGCCTTCTTCAAGAGCACCACGATATCCCTCTCAGTCGTATACAGGCGCGTGACGTCGGCAACCGACAGCTCGTTGGGATGACTCGAGAGTAGCTCGATGGCATCGCCTGCCTCGACCTCCCCCTCTTCCAGCACACCGAAATAGAAGCCGCTCCGCTGACTGTGGAGAAACCGCTTTACCATGTCCGGGCGGTCGAAGCGCACATTCAGCTTGAAGCACGGCATGCGTGGCTCGGTCACCACCAAACGCGCCGTTCCGATCCCGAACTCGTCACCGATGTGCACCGACTCCTCGTCCATGCCGTCCACGGTGAAGTTTTCGCCGAAATGGCCCCACCCGAACTCGACATCCGGTAGCTCGGTCCGCCAATAGTCGTAGTGTTGAGACGGATAGACGTAGACCGCTTTGGTGGGCCCACCGTGCACGGAGAGGTCGGCCTGCCGGTCCCCGGCCAGGTTGTGTCCGCGTAGGGCCACCGGGCCCTCGACCGGGCTCTTGTAGATGCCGGTGGTGACGTCTTGGCCCCGCCACGGAACGGTCCTGGGCAGACCCACGTTCACGGACGCCAGCGCCATTCGTGTTTCGTCGGTCATGTCGAGGCCCTCAGATCTGAGCTGCCGGAGCCGCCACCGCGCAGGAGGATGTATGCTGACAGCACCATCACCGCGGCGGGTATGATCGGCTCCTCGGGTTGGAGAGGGAATAGTGTGGGATCGTTGACGACCAGGTGCGCGTAGGTCGCAACGATCATGATGTTGAACACGAGTAGAGTAGCGACCCTCGTGTAGAAGCCGATCATCAACGCAGCCCCGACTCCGATCTCCATGAAGGGCACCACCCAGCGACTCATATCCTGGAAGGGGATCTCCGCAGCCGCGAGCTGTCCTGCGAACGCAGCTCCCAGCGCGGGCACCGCGATCTTCATGACGCCTGTCATCACGAAAAGGGCGCCTACGGCGATTCGTATGCCCGCCGCGGCGCGGTCGTTGCGAGTACTCCGAATGGTCTGCAGCGTGGTGGTCCAGTCCATGGTCGGCTCCTTGTAGCCCTGAGAGCGATATACGTGGGACGGTCCCGAGGGATCCGACGACCCCTGCGACCCCGGCCTCGAGACACAGAAGCCGGGGCCGTCGGGGCGGTGGGGCCTCAGTTACTGGCGGCAGGTTTCCAGTCCTCGAGTCCGTGTATCGCCGTGATGTCCGTGATCACGTCGCCGAACGTGCGCTCGGGCACGAACTTCAGGTCGTTCCAGCGAGCAACGCCCATCTCGATGGAGAACTCCTCCAGCATGTGGGGCGCCGTGGTCTCAACGACCCAGAGGAACGTGTGCTCGAGACCCGAGTGATACTGGTCCACGACGGCGGTAACTCCGTACTTCTCCATCAACGGTCCCAGGTCCGTCTTGCTGAGCGTGATGACGTCCTTGGCCGTCTCACGGTTGTTGACCGGGCAGTCGTGCCGGTTGTGGGCGCCGTAGATGCCCCACAGCGTGGGTTCAGGGGTCTGCGCCGAGGCGATGCCGGGAAGGAGCGGTACCGAGGCGATCGCCGTTGCGAAGATGAGATGCTTGATGTTCATGACAGGTCTCCAAGTGGGTGGTAGGGAAGGGTGACGGGTGCTCATGCTGCTTCCATCGCGGCCACGGCCTCGTCGGTGGTGACGACGTCGTTGGCGATGAATCCGTAGTTGGTGAGTGCGGCGGCGTAGCCGTCTCCCAGGTCGGGAGTCTTGGCCGCGGCGGTGGCGTCTTTCACGACGCCGACGTCGAAGCCCTGCTCGAGGAGCTCCCTGAGGTGGGATTCGACGCACAGGTTGGCCGACATCCCGGCCAGGATCACCCTGTCGATGCCTCGCTTGCGGAGCTGCAGAACCAGGTCGTTGGTTTCGGGACCGTAGACCTTGTGGGGACTCACGATGACGGTCTGGCCGGCTTCGATATAGGGCTTGTAGCGCTCGAGCCAGTCCGCGCCCGACCCTTCGAATCCGTCGAGGTCGAGGGCACCTTTCCGGTCGAACATGTTGATGTCGTGCATCAGCTTTTCGAGCGTGCCCTCGAATTGCCAACCGTGGTCCGTGGGGTAGTAGTAGTGCGGCGAGATGAAGGTCTGGAATCCGTTCTCCTTCGCCGCCTTGAAGAGAGAGCCGATGTGCTCGACGGTGTCGTTTTCGACGACGCTTTCACCGACAACTCCCCAGGTCACTCCGTCTGGGCTGAGAAAGTCGTTCTGCGGATCGGTGACTACGAGTGCCGTGTCTTGTGCGTTGATCTTCATCATGGTTCAGCCTCTCCTTGTCATCGTTGTGGTAGTGTTGGGTTTGAATTCCATGTACCGAACGTTCGGTAAAGGATCTTGGGAAATAGAACAGAGCGCTTCGCTCGGGGTGAGTGGTGCATGATGTCTATTCCGGCTTCCGAAGGAGGTCCTGAGGCAGGTTCTTGAGGGTCCGCTGGAAAGGGAGGACGTCGCCCTTCGCTCGGGCCATCACGAGTCCACCCTGGATGCGGATCAGCGCGTCCTCCGCCCTCTCTCTCGCCGTCTTCGCCGGGAGGCCCGACTTCCGGAGCATTGCGGCGATGGCCTCGATCCATGCCTCCATTCCAGCCTTCTGGTAATCTCGGATTCCACCCTCGTCGACACCGAACGAGAGGGCGTCCAGCAGACAGGACCGCTTCCCACCCTCGTAGAACTCGTCCAGCTTCGATGCCATTTGGCGGAGGCGGTCCTCCGGCGGCCCGGACTCCGCGAGGGGAGCGAGGGCGTTCGACGCCAGCCACTCACCCGCGCGGTGCAGGACGGCCTCCGCCATCTCGGCCTTGCCACCCGGAAAGCGGTGGTAGAGGCTCGCCCGCTGAAGGCCCGTGGCCTCTGAGATCTTGCTCAGGCTGGCCCCTTCATAGCCGTGCGTGCGGAATACTTCCGTCAAGCATCTCAGCAGTTCTGTGTCGGTGATCTTACTCATGGCGATCATGATAAACCGAACGTTCGGTAAACTCAAGCTCCAGGCACACGGCCCCTTGTGGCGTGCCGTCACCTCCCGCGGTCTTTGCTTGAGGGCCACCCTCCAGGTATGGTGACAGCCCCACATTTCGGAGTCCTCTCATGTCCCATTTTCAGCACCTGATACTCGGAACCGGCCAGGCTACAGGAACGCTCCTGGGCGACCTGCTCCCCACGGGCGAGTCCATCGCGGTCATCGAGGGCGACCGGATCGGCGGCACCTGCGTGAACACAGGGTGCACTCCCACCAAGGCCCTGGTGGCCACCGCCAAGGTGGCTCATATGGTGCGGCGGGCCCCGGAGTACGGCATCCGCCCGAACGGCCTCGAGATCGACTTCGCTGCGGTGCGCGCCCGCATGAACGCCATTCGCGACAACTCGGGGATGGCCTCGTGGATCACCTCGGCCGAGAACGTCACTCTCTACGAAGACTGGGGCCGGTTCGAGGGGCCGCGCCGGATCCGCGTGGGCGAAGAGGTGCTCACAGCCGACCGGGTTTACATCAACGCCGGCGCTCGACCCCTGGTCCCCGAGATCACGGGCCTCGACTCAGTACCCTGGCTCGATCACAGCAGACTCCTCGAGCTGACCGAGGTGCCGGAGCACCTGATCGTCGTGGGTGGGAGCTACATCGGGCTCGAGTTCAGTCAGATCTTCCGCCGACTCGGCGCTGAGGTCACGGTCATCGAGCGGGGGTCCCAGCTCGTCTTTCGAGAGGACGCCGACGTCGCGGAGTCCATCAAGGAGATCCTGGAGCTCGAGGGCATCCAGGTCAGTCTGGATGCGAGTGTGGTAGGGGTCGGTCCCGAAGGAGATGGCGTCTCGGTCACCATCTCACAGGCTGGCGAGGAGAGGCAGGTCACCGGCTCGCACCTCTTGGTCGCGATCGGGCGTGTACCGAACTCCGACCTGCTCGACGCCGATGCGGCCGGTATACGACTCGATGAACGTGGGTTCATCGAGGTCGACGACTACTGTCGGACCAGCGCCGAGGGGGTGTTCGCCGTGGGCGATATCAACGGACAAGGTGCCTTCACCCACACTTCGGTCAACGACGCCGAAATCGTGCTCGACCAGATGCGCGGGGGCACGAGAAAGCTGTCGGACCGGATTCCCGTCTACGCGCTCTTCATCGACCCACCCCTAGGTCGTGTCGGGATGTCCGAAAAGGAAGCGGTCGAGAAGGGGCACAACGTGATGAAGGCCACCCGGCCCATGTCGCGAATCAGCCGGGCCAAGGAGATGGGGGAGACACTCGGCTTCGCGAAGCTACTCGTCGACGGCGATACCGACCAAATTCTGGGAGCCGCCATCCTGGGACCGGGCGGCGACGAGATCGTGAACATGTTCGCAGCCTACATGTACAGCGGTCTTCCTTGCCGTGAATTCCGGAAGTCCGTGCTCGTCCACCCCACGGTGTCGGAGCTCATGCCCTGGATACTCGATGCATTGGAGCCGGTGGACGCGTGACGGTTCCTTGCTGTCCGGGACCCGGGCCGGC
Source organism: Longimicrobiales bacterium (assembly GCA_965249725.1). GTDB lineage: Bacteria > Gemmatimonadota > Gemmatimonadetes > Longimicrobiales > Gaopeijiaceae > CBDDCX01. The sequence goes on along the minus strand of CBDFMQ010000002.1, from coordinate 2,398,369 downwards.
ATGCTGAGTCCATGAAGGGCTTTCTCAATCTGATGGGCATGTCCGCGGGCGGCTGGGCGGGATGGGCGCTCGGGGCTCCAATCTCCTTCTTCACCGCGTTCATCGTCAGCATGGTGGGGACCGGCGTCGGGCTCTACGCCACCCAGCGTGCCATCAAGCGGTTCCTGCCCTGAGCGTAGTCGCTCTGCCCCCCAGCTACATGTTCAGCCAGTAGTTCACCTTGACCAGGAAGATGTTGTCCGGCGTGAGATCGAACAGCTCGCCCGCGTCGTTGCCCAGGTCGAAAGTGCCGACTCCGTCGTAGCTCTCCTGATCGTAGTCGGAGCCGCGGATCCGGTGGGAACGGCTCTGCTGCCAGACCAGGAACAGCGTCGAGCCCGGGCTCCACTCCCAGCGTAGGACGGCGTTGCCGCGAAGGCTCCGGAAGTTGAAATCCCGGTCGCTCACGGAGAATGACTCGGCACCTCCTGATCCGTCCGGGTCCACCACGTAGTATCCGTCCGTGCCCCGTCCGATGGTGCCGACCTCGCTGCCGTACGTTTTGAAGTCGAGGGTCCCGGGTTCGCTGTACTCCTTCAGTCCCCCGTAGTTGCCTCGGGAGAGAAGCGGTTGGGCGAAGAGCTCGAAGGTGAGTGTCGGAGAGACGGTGATGTTCAGCCGGGTCTCGAGTGAGACCGTGGTCTGGTCGAGGGGTGCGAACACGTAGCGACGACCGTACGTGGCGGTCGCAAGCGGGTCACTTACGGACGTGACATACTGTGAGGCCGTGAAGTTGCGCCTGAAGTCGGGTCCCAGACGTATCTCGACCTTCTCACCAGACTTGTAGGTGAAGTCGACGTTCGCGCTGTGCTGCCAGGAGCCGTCCTCCTGAGACTCCCAGTTGTAGCGCGTTCTCATGCTCAGCGCCTTCCGGGAGTCGGAGTTGAGGCTGATGTTGCCGGACCATTGGCTCGGACGCCTGGCCAAGGGTCCACCCCGCGTCAGGCGGTCGTCGTCGGTCGCGAAGTCGTGGGCGACCCGCAGGGACCCGCCCCAGTAGTTGACGAGTTGGTAGAATAAGTTGCTGTTGAAGTTCGCGAAGATCAGGTCGCCGTTCGAGTTCCATTTGGCGTCCGGGCTGCCCCACACGCGCCAGTTCCGGAAGTACCGTCCGGGCCGCGGCTGCTGGTAGGAGACATCGGTATCGATGATGAACCGGTCGGTCTCCGTCTGGAAGCCCATGTCGTTGACCTCATACCCCGGGCTCACGGCGGCCATGGCGAACTTCATCTGTACGTATCCGGCCTGCTTGTTCAGGTCGACCATGGCGTAGTACCCGCCCATCGAGGTCGCCGTCGAGTCCACGTTCAGGTAGTCGGCGTCGGGGCGCTGGAAGTAGCGGGCCGACGAGCGCTGGGTACGGATCAACGCGTCTTCGCTGCCCTGGACGAAGCTCGAAGCGAAGGCGCCGTTGAGCTTCCATGTGCGGTCCGCCCATTCATGCTGGAAATCCAGTCCGGTCGTATACGCGGCCGTGCGGAGATCCTCGGCGAGGTCAGGGTCGGTGATGTCCCGATTGACAGCGCTGGCGAGGGCCCCGATGCGCGTTTGCCCGGCCCGCATGTCTTTGCGGATGCGGCCGAGGAAGTAGTTGGCGGACGGCTCCACGACGGAGTTGCCGTTGACACCTGATTCGTCGATGTACGGGGCTGACTCACGTCCGGTCACGGCCTCCAGCAATCCCAGGGACCACCCGTTCCCCACCTTCCCGGTGATCTTGGCAGCCCCGACAATCGTGGTGGCAACGGGTGCGTCGGAGTACGCGGCGTCGGACGACACGCTCCCTTGAGGCCGCCGTCCGATCCGGCGCGAGTAGATGATCTCGGGAGCCCGGCCCGTGCTACCCCTCGGTCCGCCCGTGGCGAACTCGAAGATCTCGGCACCCTCCACGAAGAAGGGGCGGCGCTCCTGGAAGCGCGTCTCGAACGCCGTGAGGTTGATCACGGCCGGGTCCACCTCGACCTGTCCGAAATCCGGGTTCACCGTGGCGTCGACCGTGAGGTTGGAGCCGAGGCGGTACTTCATGTCCAATCCGGTCCGACTGAAGTAGTCGGAGCCCGAGCGGAACGGGTTGGTGAAGCTCACTTCAGAGCTGACGTCCTGGGGGATGTACTCGGCGCTCATACCCACGTAGGGCAGCAACTCCAGCTTCTTCCCGCCACCGACCCCCCGGATTCCGGTAAGGTGCCCGTACCGCGCGACACCGCCCTGGTCGAGCTTGGACGTAAACGAGAAGTCGGCCCGTTCCTGCCTACGGTTGATGGCTCGTTGCACCTGGATGCCCCACGTCTGATTCTCCGCAGGGCTGAACCGTAGCTGGCTGAAGGGGATTCGGATCTCCACGAACCAGCCCTCGTCGGTAATGGACGTCTCTACATCCCAGATCGGATCCCAAGATGTGTCCCCACCGCCGAACCCTCTGCCGCCGAACCCGCGTCCCGACTCGATCTCGTCCCGTTTCATGCCGGACGGGTTCGTTGCGAAGCGATAGGCAGTCTGGTGATCGTGATAGCTGTCGAGGTAGATGACGAAGAAGTCCGAATCCGAGACGCGGGCATCCCGACGCGCCAGTCGCGTCGTGACGGGCTCCGAGTCGTAGAACCATCCACCGATGTATAGGGCGTCGTCGTCGTAGAGGAACCGGACCTCGGTGGGCTCGCTGATGGGCAGGCCCTCATTCGGATCGTTCTGGGTGAACTCCGTAATGGCAGGCGCCTGCAGCCAAATGGCTTCGTCGTGCCGTCCGTCCACCTCGATACCCATAGTGGCGCGGATCGCCTGGGCTTCTGGAGCCTCGGAGTGCGGCTGCAGTGCGGCGCCGCTCATGAAGGTCGAGTGCTTGCTCTCGGCAGGTCCGTTGGACACCTGGCCAACGACCTCGGCCGGGAGGAGAATCAGGGCAAGCGCGACGAGGGTGCTCGGCCACGATGTATATATGCGCATCGGTACCTATGTCCGGAGAATAGCTAACGTCCGTCAATCGGGGGTGCGGCGGTGTTTCCCCCCAAGCCCGGACAGACTCCTAAGATAAAACGTTGAGACTCAAAGAGGGCAGGGTACATACGCGGCTTGCCCGTGAGCCCTCCCGTCGACAAGCTGCCGGATGAATAAAGCAACCCGCAAACTCGCTCCGTTGTGCCTCTTTCTGGCGGCCTGCGGGGGTGGATCGACCACCTCGACCGATGAATTCGAAGTGGTTGCCCAGCTCGACGTGGGGCAGAACCCCCACCAGATCTCGTTCTCCGAGGATGGGCGCACAGCGTATGTCGCGACGGCGGGGGAGGACCGGATCACCGTCATCGACGCCGTCCGATATGAGATTGCGGGCACCATCCCGACGCCGGGAACGCCCCTCGGTGTCATCCCCCTTCCGAACGGGAAGGACCTTGCCGTAGCCCGGTTCGAGGCAGGGGGGATCGTCCGATACGCCCGAACTGGAAGTCCGCTCGGTGGGGACCGGGGCACGAGTGCCGGAGCCTCTTTGATCACGGGCCCGTATCCGGGAGATCGCTACTTGGTCTCGATCGAGCAGGCCGACTCCGTTCACGTCTTCGACGCTTCCGCGTTCTCGTTCGTCGCGAGTTATCCGACCGGCGACCGCCCCTTTCCGGGTGCGGCCACTTCGGATGGGCGAGTGGCGTTCATACCGGGCTATGCCGACGGATCGGTCACCGTCATCGATCTCTTCAACAACCGCGTCCTGGAGACCCTCTCTGTGGGGACCAATCCGAGCGGGGGAGCGGTCCTCCCGGACGACATCGACTACGCGGTCGTGGTGCGCGGCGAGAATCGCGTGGCGTTCATCAACACCGCGTCCCACCTAATGGTGGATGAACTGACCGAGGGGATCGGGGAGTCCCCCTTCTCGATTGTGGTGGCCCCGAACGGACGCCTGGCTTTTGTGAACAACACGGCCAGCCACGACGTCTCGGTGATCGACTTGGCCGATCGCAGTGTGATCCAACGGATCCCGATGCCCGACATACCGATCGTGATGGCGGTCCATCCCTCCGGGAGTGAGCTGTGGGTTTCCTCCGAGGGCGTGCATCGGCTGACAGTCGTCTCGATTCCTGACTCGTGGAGGGATGACCCACGCAACATTCCCACCGACCCGACGGCCACGACCGGGACGAGCAGCACGAGCGATGCCGATGAAGAGGCGGGCATCACCGAGGTGGCGGTCATGGGCATGATCCACTCGGAGCACCGAACGAGCCGGCTCTGGGGCCTCGATCAGGTCGAGCAGACGATTCGCAATTTCGAGCCCGACATCGTGTGTGCCGAGATCGCTCCCGACCGTTGGGATCGCATCGAACGAGATCTGCGTGAGAGAGACGCGATCGAGGATCCGCGGGTGCTGCGCTTTCCCGAGTACACCGACCTGATGCTGAGGCTTTCGGCGTCCATGGGGTTCTCGGTCGTCCCTTGTGCGGGGTGGACGCTCGAGATGTCGGATCTCCGAGTGGCCCGCATCGCCGAGTTCGACTCCGATGCCCGGTGGAGGGGGCCGCGGGAGGAGTACGCGCGCCGCCTTTCTGATCTGACCGTCGGCTTCGGTGAACTGCCCGCCGCCGCGGACGATCCCGCTTATCTCCATTCGGACGAGTACGACCGTCGGAAGAAAGGCGAGTTGGGGCTCTACGACGAATATCAGAACGATCTGATCGGTCCGGGGGGCTGGACCAACATCAACGTGGAGCACTACCGCTACGTGGACCGGACCCTCGCCGAGCACCGCGGCCAACGGATTCTCGTGACGTTCGGGGCGGGGCACAAATACTGGTTGCTGGAGCGCCTGAGGGCGCGCGACGACATCGAGCTACTCGACCTGGGGGAGTTCCTCCCGGACTGACCCCGACCTCATACGTCGGCCGCAGGGGTGTCGGCGCCTCGGTGCCATCCGAGCCGGAGGGCCGCAACAGCCATCGCGGCGCCGACGGCCGACTTGACCGCTCCTCCCACCAGGAATGGAGCCACGCCCTGCTCGAAAGCCGAGACGTAACCGAGGGTGGCCCCCAACCTCGCCCAGCCGAGCAGTAGGATCGCGGCGTGGCCGACGAGCATGGCTCCGAAGGCCGGAGCAAATCGGCTGAGGCGGCCGCCCTCCGCCAGCCATCCCACCCACCCCGCCGCCACCGCGAAGCCGATCAGATAGCCAGCGGTTGGGCCGACCAGGTGAGTCCATCCGGCTGCGCCATCCGCGAAGACCGGAGCGCCTGATGCGCCGAGGAGGAGGTACGCCGCCAAGGCGAGTGCTCCGTTCCGCCCCCCTAGGAAGAACCCCACCAGCAGCACGGCGAGCGTCTGAAGGCTCTGCGGCACCGGGGAGCCCGGGATGGGAACGCTGATCCGGGCCGCCACCGCCACGGCCAGGACCGCCGTCAAGATCCGCAGGACGATTGCACCCGTGTGGCGGGCCCGGCGAAACGGCCCGGCGGCTTGTCCGACTAAAACCCCCCGAGCTTGATCGTCACTACCCCTGCGGGCCCGGCGATATCGCCGTTGTCCAGGGTGTTCAGTTCCACGTCGCCCACGAATCGGAATGATCCGCCAAGGCCGACTCTAAAGTGCTTCGTCACGTTGAACAGCACATTCAGTTCGGGCTCGGCGACGAAGAAGGCGTCGACATCGTCCTCCCAGTTGTGATGATCCCAACCAAAGGGATCCCACAGCACACCCCCTGCTCCGACTAAAACGGCAAGGGAGACGTGAGCGACTTCGTTGGGCCTGAGTATGTACTCCATCTCGAGGCCGCCGTATCCCATGAGCAGCTTCCAACGATCTCCGACGACGTCGAAGTAGTTGTCGAAGCTGCCCTCGTTGACCAGCCCGTAGCCGCCTGCTCCGAGCACGAACGAGTCGTTGATGATCCATCCGCCGCGTCCACCCACCAGGACACCGAATTCACCATCGACCTGGGTGAACTTCACCACCGGCCCCCCGAAACCGCCGTGCCGTATGTCGCTTCCAAGCAGAGTCTGTGTCTCTTGGGCGCCTGAGGCAGCGGCCGCCGACAACATCGCTAGGGCGATCAGTATATTCCTCGTCATCGTCCACTCCCAATTCGGAATTGCGTACTCCCTTCTAGTACCAGAACGCACACGGTTGGGGTCCTTTCCACCCGTTGCCAGAGGCGGCGTTCCTAACGAGCCTTATCACATGGCAGATACGAGCATGGAGGCGGGTCGTCGGGTCAGCGAGGCGACGGTTTTCCGGGTCCTCCTGTTGCTGTGTGCTTGCCCGGTCAGCGCAGCCGCCCAGGAGCCGTTGGGCCTGCCCAGGATCGACGGCCCAATCACGCTCGATGGAGTTCCCGACGAGGCGGCCTGGCAGCGGATCGATCCGCTGCCGCTCGTCATGCACACGCCCACCTATGGCGGGACTCCGACGGAGCGCACGGAGGTTCGGGTCGCCTACGACGACGATTATCTCTACGTGGCGGGTCACCTCTACGACTCCGACCCGGACGGCGTTCGCGAGAACTCCCTCTATCGAGATCGCTGGAGTGGCGACGACACGTTCGGGTTCATTCTCGACACCTTCAACGACAACGAGAACGCCCTCTGGTTCTACACGAACCCGGCTGGGGTGCGGTTCGATCAGACCGTAACGGGTGACGCCAACGCCGAGTCCTGGGGTGCGTACCCGTTCGAGAGTAGCTGGAATACGTACTGGGACGTAGCGGTGACTCGGAACGAATCAGGTTGGTTCGCGGATTCAGGGTGCCCTACTCCAGCCTAGGTTTCCAGGACCTGGACGGACGCGTCGAGATGGGTCTGATCGTGCAGCGTTATCTAGCCCGCAGGAGCGAGAGGCAGATCTTCCCGGACATTTCGCCCGATCAGTCGTGGGCCTACGCCAAGCCCTCCAACGCCCGGAAGATCGTGCTGCAGGGGGTCGCCAGTCAGAAGCCTCTCTATATCACCCCCTACGCTCTCGCCGGATTGGGTCAGGAATCCCGACTCCCCGAGGGCGCATCTCAGTACGACCTGGAGAGCGACACGCAGCGGGAGATCGGGCTCGACCTCAAGTACAGCCTGCGCGACAATCTCACGCTCGACGTCACGGTCAACACCGACTTCGCCCAGGTGGAGGCCGACGATCAGCAGGTGAACCTCACGCGCTTCTCACTCTTCTTTCCCGAGAAACGTCAGTTCTTTCAGGAGCGGGCCGGCACGTTCGAGTTCCGTACGGGCCAGACGGACCGCCTTTTCCACTCCCGCCAGATCGGACTCCACAACGGTGAGCAGGTGCGCCTGCTGGGCGGCGGGCGGATGGTTGGCCGTGTGGGTTCGTGGGATGTGGGCCTCATGAACCTGCAGACCGGCGAGTCGGATGATCTCGCCTCGGAGAACTTCGGTGTGCTGCGTCTCCGCAGGCAGCTCTTCAACCCGTTCTCGTATGCCGGAACCATGGTCACCAGCCGGGTCGGAACCGACGGTCGCTACAACGTAGTGTACGCTGCCGACGGCATTTTGCGACTGGTGGGCGATGAGTATCTCACGTTGCAGTGGGCCCAGAGCTTCGACGACGAGGTCGCGGACCAGACGGGTTTCGATTTCAGCCGCGCCGCCATGTTCCGGGCGTTCTGGGAGAGACGCACCCAGCAAGGCCTCTTTTACCAGGCACAGGTGAATTATCTGGGTGGCGACTTCACGCCGGGTATGGGTTTCGTTCAACGCAACGGTGTCACCGCGTTGATCGGACGGTTGGGGTATGGTTGGCTTCCGGGTGAGGACTCCCGGTTCACATCGGTCACTCCCAACCTCCTGACCGGCGACCTCTGGCTTCGGAACGAAGACGGATCGATCGAGTCGGCCGCGTTCGGGAGTTGGTTCAACTACCAGCTCAAGAGCGGTACGCGAGGGTGGGTCGGCTTGGAGGGGAATATCGAAGATCTGGCAGAGCCGCTCGCACTGCCGGACGACGTGGAGATCCCGGCAGGGCGCTACGAGTTCTGGACGCTCAACGTCGGCTACAACAAGTCGCGCTCGTCATTACTCAGCTTCAACACGAATTTCGAGGCTGGAGCGTTCTACGACGGTTGGCGGGTGAATTTCACTCTGGCACCGACCTGGAACGTGTCTAGGAATCTGGAGTTGGGGGCCGACTATCAGATCGCGTGGGCCACGTTCCCCGATCTGGATCAGGACTTCATCGTCCACGTGCCGCGCGTGAAGATTCAAGTGGCCCTCGACACGAAAGTCTCGGCCAATGCCTTCCTCCAGTACAACACCTCTGCGGACCTGATCACACCGAACGTCCGGATTCGGTACAACTTCCGGGAGGGCAACGACTTGTGGCTGGTCTACAACGAGGGTCTGAATACCGATCGCGGCGTGGCCAATCCTCGTCTCCCTCTGACCGACGCACGTACGGTCATTCTGAAGTACACCTACACGTTCGGATCCTGAGGGGCGACGTTTCACGAAAGCCGGCGGGCCTTCTCCATTTTTCTGCTCTTAAGCCCTTTGTGTGCTTATATTTAAGGGTTGCACCCTACTGTTCTAGGGGTTGCACCGTACCGCTCGATAACCAGATGGACCGTTCTTATAAAGGAGTATCAACCATGATTCGTACGTTGTCCGCGTTGGTCCTGGCCTGCGGTCTCCTGATGCCGCAGAGTTCTTTGACGGCTCAGGATTCCGACCGCTGGGTTCCCAAGGGTTGGGAAATCTCTCCGTTTATTGGCGTCTTCGATGATGCCCCGGAGTACGATCCAGCGGCGGGCGGCTCCGTATTCGTCGACCCGGCCAGCAACGTCCTCTTGGGGGCCCATGTTGCGTACAACCTTGCGTCCGGGCTCTTCCTGGACCTCGAGGGCGCCTACTATCCCACGGTCATGCGGACGGGGACCCGAAATGTGGATATGGACCTGTTGCTCTACGGCATCGGGGCCGGATACAACGTGCCCCTCACCGAGAAGCTCCAGGCATACGGTGTCGCCGGCGTGGGAGCGTTGAGATGGAACCCCTGACGGATTCGCTTCCGAGACCGATCTTGCGTTGAACTACGGGGCGGGGGCCCGATTCTCATTGACCTCCCGGCTTGCGCTCCGGGCAGAAGCCCGGATGCATCAGGCCCCCGACGCGCTCGCCAATACCGCGGCGGCGATCGCCGCGGCGACCCTCGGGAAGGAGACCTTCTGGGGATGGGGCTTCACCGTGGGTGCCTCCCTCTTCCTTGGTGGCGGTGCGCCAGATGCGGACGGCGACGGGGTGACTGACGCCGACGACCGCTGCCCGAACACTCCCATGGGTGCCACCGTCGACGCCATGGGCTGTGGTGTGGACTCGGACAGGGACGGAGTGGCGGACCACTCGGACCGCTGTCCCGATACGCCGATGGGAGCTCGAGTGGACGGCAACGGCTGCCCGACCGATGGGGACGATGACGGCGTGTTCGACGGCCTGGACCGCTGTCCCAACACCGTGTCCGGAGCGCTCGTGGACGCCAACGGTTGTGCGACCGACGGTGACCGCGACGGTGTGCCCGACGGCATCGATCGTTGTCCGAACACGCCGGCCGGCACTGAAGTGGACGCGAACGGCTGCGCCGTTCCCGAGCCGGAGCCGGAGCCGGAGCCAGAGATGGCCGTCTTTACCTTCAGAGGCGTGAACTTCGCGCACGACTCGGCGGAGCTCGAGAACGACACCTACCCACGCATCGATGAGGCCGGACGTGCGCTCATTGCGCGCTCAGGGGAGCGTGTTCGGGTCATCGGACACACGGACTCAACGGGGCCGGAGGCGTACAACGTTGCCCTGAGTCTGCGACGGGCGCAGGCCGTGCGGGATTATCTGTTGGCTAACTTCTCCGGCCTTGCTGCGGGTCGGGTCGAGGCAGAGGGGGCCGGCGAGTCTCAGCCGGTCGCCGACAACGGCACGGCTCAGGGACAGCGACAGAACCGTCGGGTAGAAATCCTACTCGGAAGCGGGCGGTAGATTCCGTTGCTCCCTCGGGAGCTCAGGAGTAGACTTCGAGCGAGATGGACACTACGACAGATCGCCCCCCCCGTGGCGCGTACCGCTACCTGTAGGGGTATGCCTCATTTGCGAGGGGGGGTCGCCCCCGTGGATTCTCGTTCCTCGAGCTCGTCGGGGCGCTGGCTCTACTGTCGTTGATGGCCGCGTTCGCGTTTCCGTCCTTCACTCGTGTTCGACGAGACGGCGCCATTCAGAACGCCAGGCACGCGGTCACCGCGACCTTGTCGTTGGCCCGGGCCACCGCGGTGGGATACGGACGCGTCGCTGCGTTCCGGGTCGACACCGCGAACGTGATTCTCTGGGTCGAGGTCGATACTTCGCGAGCGCTCGACCGGTCCGGGCTGATCACCAAGGGCAGGGTCGACCTCGGAGAGGAGCTGGGGATTTCGATTCGGAGCGACAATGACCGCATCTGCTTCGATGGCCGGGGACTCGGTGTCAGCACGTCTACCTGCCCCGTTCCGGGCGCGCGCATCGAGCTGGTCCATTCCTCGCGAGTCGACACGGTGGTGGTGAGCTCGGTGGGAAGAGTGCGTCATGCCCGATAGGACGCGTGCCGTCGAGGAGCCCCGGGGCCCCGGCCGCCACCGAGGCGGCCGCGCAGGCTTCATGATGGTGGAACTCTTGGTGGCGATGGTACTGCTGACCGTCGTGGCGATATCTCTGGTCGGGGCGAGCCAGTACGTGTCGACCACGGTCCGGCGCTCCGGCATGGAGATGCGAGCCGGAAGCCTCCTTCAAGGAGAGATCGAGCGTCTGCTCACGCTCCCCTACGACTCCCTCTCCACGGGGTCGCGGAACCTTCCCTACGGGGTGGCGACCTGGACGGAGGCCGACAGTGTCTCGTTCAAGGAGATCCTGCTCATCACGGAGTTCCGGTCGGGCACCGGCGTCGTCCTTTGGGATACCATTTCGGCGTATCGGCTCAGGCTGTGAGACCCGCACGCGGCCCTCGACTCGGCTTCACTGTCGTGGAGTTCATGATCGTGTTGGTGCTCGGGTCCTTGGTGGCGGTGTCGCTACAGCGAGCCATCCTCTCACAGCAGCGATTCTACCGACAGGTCCGCTCGCAGATGGAACGGCAGGATGCCGTGCGGACGACCGCCGCGATCCTGGCCTACGATCTCCGCGAGGCCGTGCTCGGGGCCGGTGACGTGACGGTCTTCTCATCCGACAGTTTTCGCGTGAGGTCTCCCGTTGGGCTGGGCATAGCCTGCACCACTCACACCGGACGCCGCTGGCTCGCCCTCACCGGAACGAGCGGACGGGTGGACCGGACCACCGGTGATAGCCTTCTCGTCTATCACCCGTCGGGCTGGATCGTCACTCGGGTCCGGCGGGTGAACCCGCGGGGGCCGAGGTTGACGTGCCCGTATGGAGGCGGAGTCGCGCCGGACGTTGTCGTGAGGACGTTCGCCCGAGTGGACGGGGTTCCCGCCGGTGCGACGGTGCGGGCGTTCCACTCCTTCACGTACCACCTCCAGACCGTCGACGGTGCTCCATGGTTGGCCCGCAGCGACTCGCGCAGTACGGAGATTCTGACCGGACCCTTTGCCAGCGACGGCTCCGGACTCGTCGTCGAGCTTATCGACAGTGTCGGCCAAGTGACCGGTACGCCTGCGTCGGCAGCGCGGGTGCGCGTGACGGCGGTGCTCGACGCCGATGAAGGGCGCCGGGGAGTCGACCCCTTCCGTCGGGACACTCTGGTGTTGAGCACCGGTGTGAGGAACTGATGTCCGACCCGATCGCCCATCCCTCCGTCGAGCGCGGCGGGTTCATGATCCCGCTAGCGATCATCGCCCTGGTCATCATGTCGATGATGGGCATGGCGGGCATGTACGTCGCGCGGACGAACCTGGCTGCGAGCATCGCCGTCCGGCGCTCGGTGAAAGCCCTATACGCCGGCGATGCCGGGGCCGCCAAGACCGTGGCCAATTGGGAGAGCCTTCCTGTAGGCGCGCTGCTCCCGGGGGACAGCCTCGACCTGGGGTGGCAATCTCTGCCCGACGGGTCGTCGTACCGCACGGTCATACGCCGGGTCGACGATGCCTCAAGCGGCAGCGTCGGGTTGTACCAACTGCGATCGACGGGGCGGCCCAGTGCCCAGAGCACCGCCCGCCGGGATGTCGTCACGGTCGTACAGGCCAGCGCGGGGGGGAGCATTTGCTGCGAAGGGGCGGTGCTCATTCAAGGCCGCTTCGACGTGCGGGGGCGTCGCGCGAATGATCCGGTCCTTCCCGAGGTGGACGGAACCGATCGTACCCCGGCGGCCTGGTTCGGCGAGTGTCTCGCGCCGCCGGTCGATGTGGACGGAGTCTATATCAGATCTCTCGCCCAGCTCCGCATCCTCCGTTTCGGCGATCTCGCGGGTGCGCCGCCATCCACCCAGGACGGTACGATCTCGAACGCGACGTTCACGGACTTCGGAGGGTACACGTACGCCCAGCTCACCAGCATCGCCAACATCACGTTTACCGGGAACCGATCGTTCGGTAACAACATCGGACCCCGGACCTCGGTCGCGCAGTGCGACACCTCGGTCAACACGAACTGGGGTGATCCTGCTAATCCCGCCAACCCTTGTTGGGGTCATTTGCCTGTCGTTCACGTGACCGGGAATCTGACCATCACGGGCAGTGGGGTCGGGCAGGGCATTCTCCTCGTCGGCGGCAACCTCACCATCCGTGGCAACTTCGACTACTACGGCATCGTGATCGCCCAGGGCCAATTGCGGCACCAAGGACGCGGCAGCGAAATCCAAGGCGGCGTGATGGTGCGGAACAGGTCGGGTGGCACGGGGACGTCCCGCGTTCAGAGCGGAAGCAGGATCCAGTACAGCAGCTGTGCGGTTCAGCGTGCGATGACAGGTCTGTCGTCGGTCACGCCCTTACCCGGACGGAGTTGGTTCGAGACCCTTGATTGAGCGAGCGGAGCGGCGATGACGACACAGCACCATGGTTGGAGGTTTCGAGCGCACACGAGGGACGGTGAGATCAAGACCGGCACCATGCAGGCGGCGACGTCTGACGAAGTCAAACGCGTATTGGCCGCCCGGAACCTGATTCCCGACGTCGTGAGACCCGCTCCCAAGGACCGGAGCTTCCAACTGCGCCGTACCCCGAGCCATCGGGCACTGGCGATGTACACGCGCCAGTTCTCGACTCTGGTGGACTCTGGGATTCCACTCGTGCTGGCGCTCGACATTCTCGACGGGATTACCGACGACGTGCCGCTCCGTAAGGCGACCCAATCCATCAGTCGGGCCGTTCAGGCCGGCGCGACGCTGGCCGATGCCATGAGACTGCACCCCAAGGTTTTCCAACCGCTCTTCATCTACATGGTGGAGGCCGGTGAGGAAGGGGGGCATCTGGATACGACGTTCGAGCGGTTGGCGGAGTACCTCGAGAAGAGCCAGCTGCTCAGGGAGCGGGTGCGGGCGGCGTTGGCCTATCCCGCCCTGATCGTATTCGTGGCGTTGGGGGCGATCGTCGCGATGCTGACCCTGGTCGTGCCGGCCTTCGTGGACATGTTCGCGGTGGGAGGGGTCGCGCTTCCACTCCCCACCCAGATCCTGGTCGACTCTTCCGACTTCCTCCAGGCAGAATGGAAATGGCTGCTCCTCGGAACCTCCGTGACGGTGTTCGTTCTTCAGCAGATTCACGACAGCAAGCGTGGCCGAATCCTCTTCGACGGCGTCTTGCTCGCACTGCCGGTCATCGGAGGTCTGGTACGCAAGGCTTCGGTGGCTCGATTCACGCGTACGATGGCTTCGCTTCTCTACTCGGGCGTCGCGATCCTGGACGCGATTCGCGTCTCGGCGAGAACTGCGGGTAACGACGTCATCTCCCGGGCGATCATGAAGAGTCACCAAGGAGTTGCCGCAGGCCTCGGAATCGCGGACCCCCTCGCCTCCACCCGCGTGCTGCCGCGGCTAGTCGCTCAGATGGTCCGCGTGGGCGAAGAGACCGGCCAGCTCGACGCGATGTTCGCGAAGGTCGCCAGCTTCTACGAGGCCGAGGTGGACGTTACGGTCGAGGGACTGGTGAAGGCGCTCGAACCGGCACTCGTCGTGATCGTGGGGGTGGTGTTGGGTGGCATGGTGGTGGCAATGTACCTGCCGATTCTCGAGGCCATCACCGTTATCGGATAGATGCAGACCCTTTTTCTCTTGATCGCCGGCCACGCGCTGGCCGACTTCGCGCTCCAATCGGAGGCTATGGCCCGAGGAAAGAGCCGCAGTTACCGGGCGCCACCGCCCGATACCGAGCACTTTCCTCACTGGTTCTATTGGATCACCAGCCACTCCCTCATCCACGGGGGGCTCGTCGCGCTGATCACCGGCGTCTGGTGGCTCGGTCTGGCCGAGACCGTGCTTCACTGGCTCACGGACTACGCCAAGTGTGAGGACTGGATCGGCTTTCACACCGATCAGGGCGTCCATGTGGGGTCCAAGATCCTCTGGTGGGTGCTCCTCTAAAGTAGCTCGACTGGAATTCCTTAGGAAATGCCGATGGTCCCCCGTAGATTGTCCGCACTGTGCCTTTCGCCCGGTGTGGCCGAGGGGGCTGGCTGGGTCGAGGCGGGACAATCGAACCTATTGGATAAGGAGGGAGAGATGGCTTCCAAGCAGTTGATGGCCACTCTGGCCGGCGGGGTCACTGCCGGTGTCTTGGGGTACGTTTTCTACGGCCTGTTGCTGACGGATTTCTACGAAGGCAACCTCGGATCAGCTACCGGTGTCTACAGAGACGTGCCCATCTTTTGGGCATTCGGTGCGGGCCAGCTCCTTTGGGCCGGCTTCCTCACCATGGTGATGGGGTGGAGGGGGGATGCCTCCGCCGGTGCGGGCTTCAAGACCGGCGGGATCGTCGGGCTGATCATGGGTGCCAGCATCAACCTCACGATGTACGGCACGGCGAACATCGCGAACCTGACCGCCTCTCTCGTTGATCCGATCGTCGCTATGATCGGGACGGCCATCGTTGGAGCGGTCATCGGCGTCGTGCTCGGCATGGGGGGCGGTTCGGCCGCGCCCGCCGCTGCAAGCGCGCCACCACCGCCACCACCACCACCACCGCCGGACGAGCACACCGGGGGAGATGCGGCCGGCTTCTAGCGTACCCCACGCTTCCTAGCTCCCTGGAGCGCGACGTCGCCGAAGCTGGCGTCGCGCCCCAGGGGCCAGGACCGATCCCTAGGCCGCAGGGCGCCCCCCGCTGAAGAACGCGTTGAAGAGCAACCGTCGGAGCCATGGGGTGGACGGACCCGTGCACACCCCCGAGACTATCTCGTCTAGCCACATCCTATCACGGCCGCGCGCCTTCGCCTACCGACCATGTTCGACTTCACGGTCCACGCCACCGACGGTCCGGCCCGAGCCGGAACGTTCACGACGCCGAATGGCGACGTGCAGACGCCGGTCTTCATGCCGGTCGGTACCATCGGAACGGTGAAGGGGGTCTCGCCGGAGGAGATCGCGGGTGTGGGCGCGTCCATGATTCTGGCGAACACCTATCACCTCTACCTGCGACCCGGTCACGAATTGGTCCGGGACCTGGGCCAGATAAGGAAGTTCATGCGCTGGGATGGGCCCGTCCTCACGGACTCGGGCGGATACCAGGTGTTCTCACTGTCGAAGATCAGCGAGGTCAGGGACGATGGGGTGGTCTTCCAAAGCCATATCGACGGGTCGACCCATCTCTTCACACCCGAGATCGTGATGGACATCCAGCGGGACCTCGGTGCTGACGTGGCGATGGCCTTCGACGAGTGCCCACCGGGGGGCGTGGATCGCGCGGGGGCCCAAGAGGCGAACCGCCGCACACTGGAGTGGCTGAAGCGTTGCCGGGCTCGCTTCGAGGAGCTGGACTCCGAGGGGCCGGCCGGGCTTCAAACGCTGTTTCCCGTTCTCCAGGGGAACGTGTTCGAGGACCTCCGGCTGGAGCATCTCCGAGCGTTCCTCGATCTGGGGGACTGGGACGGGATGGCGATCGGCGGACTCAGCGTGGGTGAAGCCAAGGACGACATGTGGAGGGTGCTCGAGGCGCTCCACCCTGAGATGCCAAAGGGGGCTCCACGCTACCTGATGGGGGTCGGCTACCCGGATGACCTCCTCGAGTCGATCGCACGCGGCTTTGACATGTTCGACTGCGTGGCTCCGACCCGGAACGCGCGCCATGGCACCACCTGGTGCGCCCACGAGGGGCAGATGAATATGAAGGGGGCCCGTTTCATGCGGGATACATCCCCCATCGATCCGGACTGCGATTGCTACGCCTGCCTGAGCTACGACCGGGCCTACATTCGGCATCTGTGCATATCCAGGGAGCGTTTCGGCGAGCGGCTCGTCTCGATCCACAATCTGCGATTCCTCGTTCGCTTGGCCGAAGAGTCCCGGCAGCGCATTGCGGATGGTACCTTCCATTCGTGGTCCGGAGACTGGCTCGAGCGCTATCGCGCCGGGCTTGAGCGGTAACGGAATGAAGTCGACGGACCTGGCGACCCCGTATGGGCATCGCCACACACTCGAGCCTTAGCGGAGATTGGTTTTGTCAGAGGCGGCGTTGGCAGTTTTGATGGCTCCCCGACAAGGGGCGGACGGCACCTTCGTGTTCTTCCTGAACATGACCGCCGTGATCCTCATCTTCTACTTCCTGCTCATCCGCCCTCAGCGGAAGGAGCAGGCGAAGCAAAAGGAGATGATCGCCGCCATCGGGAAAGGCGACGAGGTGGTGACGACGGGCGGGATCATCGGCACGGTGATCCGGGCTGAGGAAGATCGCCTGGTCATCAAGACGGGCGGCGAGACCAAGGTCACGATCGAGCGGAGCCGCATCTCCCGGAAGGTCACTCAGGGGGAGTAGAGGCCGCTATTGGCTATTCGTGACATCGTCCTCCTGGGCGACGAGGTGCTGCGTACTCCCGGCGAGGAGATCGCCGAGTTCGATGACGACCTCAGCTCGCTGGTGGACGACATGTGGGAGACCATGTACCACGCCGAAGGTATCGGACTGGCCGCCCCGCAGATCGGTGTGTCCCTGAGACTCTGCGTCGTCGATGTCCGTGAGGAAGACCACCCCGAAGTGAGACGTCTCGCCCTGGTCAACCCGGTGGTCTCCGACGCAGGCAAGAAGACGGACAAGGCCCCTGAGGGTTGCCTGAGCATTCCCGGACTCGAGGAGGTGGTCAGCCGACCCGAATGTGTCACCGTGACCGGGTTCACGCCGGACGGAGAGCCGGTCGAGGTCGAGGCCGAGGGCTTGTTGGCCCGGGCTCTCCAGCACGAGATCGATCACCTGGACGGGATCCTGTTCATCGATCGCGTGAGCCCACTCAAGCGCAGGATGCTTCTGAAGAAGTGGAAGAAGAGCCAAGAGGAGGACTAGTCCATGAAAATCCTCTTTTGGGGCACCCCCCCCTTCGCGGTCCCATCGTTGCTTGCCCTGAGCGATGAAGGACACGACATCGTGGCGGTCGTCACTCAGCCCGACCGACCCGCCGGGCGTGGAAGACAGCTCAAGGCTTCGGCCGTGAAGGAGACGGCACTCGAGGAGGGCATGCCCCTTCTCGAGCCCGAGTCCCCCAAGGGGGAAGCATTCCTGGAGCAGATCAAGGCCTTTGGGGCCGATCTCTCGGTCGTGGTCGCCTATGGCCAGATTCTCGCGCGCGATGTGCTGGACGTCCCCTCGATGGGATCGGTCAACCTCCACGCCTCGCTGCTCCCGGCCCTTCGAGGGGCGGCTCCGATCAACTGGGCGCTCGCTCGCGGGCACCAGGTCACGGGTGTGACGGTGATGCGCATGATCGAGAAGATGGATGCCGGGCCGATCCTCTTTCAGACTGAGGAGCGCATCAACCCGGGGGGAACGGCGTCGGAACTCACGACACGGCTCTCCGAGGTGGGTGCCGGGGCGCTGGTCGAGGCTTTGGCCCTTCTGGGAGCCGGCGTCATCGAGGAGCGCGAGCAGGACGAGTCGGAAGCGACCTATGCGCCCAAGGTGGACCGAGCCACTGCCCGCATCGACTGGACGGCGTCCTGCACTCATGTGGCTGATCTGATTCGCGGCATGGACTCCGTGCCGGGAGCCTGGTCGGAACTGGACGGCGATCCTGTAAAGTTCTTCCGGCCGGAGGCGGCGCCCGAGATCACGCCGGAGGGGTCACCGGGGACCATCGTGGAGGCGGATCGGGCGACCGGTCTGCTGGTGGCAACCGGAGACGGCGCGGTCCAGATCGGCGAGGTCCAACCGGCGGGCAAGCATCGCATGACGGCGGGCGACTGGGTGCTGGGCCGGGGAGCGAGCGCCGGCCAACGCTTCGAGTGATCCCTCGGCTCCACGTCGTGACCGACGACGGAGTGCTCACCCAGGCGGACTTCTTGGTGCGGGCCCGGGAGGTGCTGGAGGTCGGTGCGGCTGTCGCTCTCCACATCCGTGGACCCCGCGGGACTGGTCGGTCCCTCTCCGAGTTGGCGGGAGCGCTCCGTGGAATCGCTGCTACATCCGGAGCCAAACTGTTGGTCAACGATCGGGTGGACGTAGCACTCTGCTCGGGACTGGACGGGGCTCATCTCGGCCGCCGCTCGTTGCCCCCTTCGGAGGCTCGCGGGCTCCTCGGGACCGAGCGGCTCATCGGGGCCTCCGTGCACGGAGTGGATGAAGCCGTAGAGGCGGTTCGAGAGGGGGCCGACTTCCTGTTCGTGGGGACTCTTTGGGAGACCCCGTCCCACCCGGGCCAAACGCCGGCTGGACCTGATCTGATTCGCGAGGTGGTCGGCTCCGTCTCGGTGCCTGTTCTGGGAATCGGGGGTGTGACGCCGGAGCGGGTGCCGCCGATTCTCGACGCGGGCGGCTACGGTGCGGCCGTGGTCAGCGGAATCTGGCACGCCCCCTCTTCAAGCGACGCCGTACAGGCTTATCTTCAGGCCCTGGCCTAGTGAGTCGAACGAGACGCATCAAACCGTTACAGCGAACAGATCATGAGCGAAGGGCAGACCATCAACGTGAGACTCAACGGAAAGGACCGCGAGATCGGTTCTGGCCTTTCCGTGCGTGAACTCGTCGAGTCGCTGGACCTCAACCCCCAGCTGATCGTCGTGGAACTGAACAGGGAGATCCTCAGTCGCGACTGCTTCGGCGACATCCAGGTCTCGGAAGGAGACCAGGTCGAGCTGGTACACTTCGTGGGCGGAGGATGAGCGAACAGATGACACCGACCGATATGGAAGCCCAGGCGGAGGCGGTAGGGACCGCCGACGCCCTACACATGGGGGGACGGCAGTTCGATTCCCGCCTGTTCGTGGGGACCGGTAAGTACTCGGACAACGACACCATGATCGAAGCGATCCGGGCCTCGGGCACGGCGATGGTCACGGTCGCCGTCCGTAGGGTGGACCTGGACCGTACCAAGGAAGAGGGCATCCTCTTCCACCTCGATCCCGACGAGTTCTTTCTGCTCCCCAACACCGCCGGGTGCTACACGGCTGAGGACGCCATGCGCTACGCGCGGCTCGCGAGGGCGGCGGGCTTCAACGAGTGGCTGAAGCTGGAGGTGATCGGGGATGAAACGACGCTTCTTCCCGACACGCAGGCCACTCTGGAGGCGGCCAAGACGCTGGTGGACGAGGGCTTCAAGATCATGGCCTACACCAACGACGACGTGATCACCGCCCTTCGACTCGAGGATGTCGGATGTGTCGCGGTCATGCCCCTGGCCAGTCCCATCGGAAGCGGCTTGGGCGTTGTGAACCCTTACTTCATCAGGGAAATCAAGCGACGATGCGAGGTGCCCATTATTGTCGATGCGGGCGTGGGCACAGCCTCCGACGCCTGCGTCACGATGGAGCAGGGGGTGGACGGGGTGCTGATGAACACGGCTATCGCTGCCGCCGACAATCCGGTCGCCATGGCCCACGCCATGAGGCTGGGCATCCAGGCGGGCCGGTTGGCCTATCTCGCCGGTCGCATGGAGGCGAAGGAGATCGCCATTCCGTCGTCGCCCACCCGGGGGATGCTGGACTGACGTCTCCCGGCTCTGGAGCGGAGGTGACACCCGGAAGGCGGGCTGCGCTTGCAGTGTTCGGTGCGGTTGAACGCGGTCAACGTCTCGACCGGGCGTTCTCCGACGCGGCGCGCGACCTCGACCCACGCGAGCGAGCCTGGTGCCGCGAGTTGGCCTACGGGGCTCAGCGGCTTCGCGGTCGACTCGACTACGTGTTGAACCGAAGGGTTCGTAGGGGCTTGGACTCCGTGGACCCCGAGATGCTGGACGTTCTCCGGCTGGGTCTGTATCAGATTCTCTACATGGCCGGCATTCCGGAGTATGCGGCGTCCTCTCAGACGGTAGATCTGGCGCGCACCGTAGGAGGCGACCGAGCTGCCGGCTTCGCCAACGCCATCATGCGGGCGACCGTCCGCGAGGGACCGGGCGAAGAGCACTTTCCGGACTTCGACGCAGATCCGGCCGGGTACTTGTCCACGTGGGGATCACATCCCAGGTGGCTCGTGGACCGCTGGCTCCAACGTTGGCCCGTGTCAGACGTTCGGAAGCTGGTCGAAGCGAACAATGAGGTGCCCCCCATCTACCTCCGATGCTTCCGGGACACTCCGGAAGAGGCCGCGAAGGCCTTGGTCAAAGCCGGCATAGACGCTCGACCTGTGGGTCTTGGCACGGGATGTGTAGTGCTGAGCGCGGGTGCTTCTCCTATCGAGGCAATGTCGGTGGTTCCGTCGGTGGTGCAGGATCCGGCTGCGGCCTTGGTCGTTCCGTACGCCGATCCCGGCCCGGGCGATCGGGTGGCCGACCTATGCGCGGCCCCCGGTGGAAAGACCATGGCGCTGGCGGCACGCGGTAACTCGGTGCTGGCGGCCGATCGTTCGCTGGAGCGCCTGCGGTTGGTTCGGGGTAATGTGGCCCGGCTCGCGCCCAAAGTGCCGGCGGGATCGGACATGAGGGTGGCGGTGGTGCAGGCCGACGCCCTTGCCCCCATTGTGGAGAGTGTCGACATGCTGCTGCTGGATGTGCCATGCACAGGTACGGGCACGCTCCGGAGGAATCCGGATGCGCGCTGGAAGCTCACGGCGGAGCGTCTCGACGAGTTGGTGGACATTCAGGACCGCATCCTGAAGGCCTGCTCGGGCGTAGTACCCAGCGGAGGACTGCTGGTGTACTCCACTTGCAGCCTGGAGCCGGAAGAGAACGAGGACCGGGTTGCCGTGTTTCTGGACCGGCATCCGGAGTTCCATGCGGAGCCTGGCTCTGGCGTCGACGAGAGGTATCTGAGTGGACGGGGCCACCTCAGTGTGCTGCCCCAGGAGTGTGGGTTCGACGGGGCATTTGCGGCCCGACTGAGAAAGCGATGAGGCGAGAACAGCAGGGATGAGACTAGGCAGTTCGATTCGACGACGACGCGGTGGCGGAAAGCCCCGCCTGGAATCCTTAAGCAAGTGGTGGGGGACTGTGCGGAGCTACAGGCCATCACGCGGCGCATGGGGCGTTGTGGCGTTCACTCTGCTGGTCGGATTCGGACTGGGCTATCTGCTTTCCACTCGGGTACTCTTTCCCGTCCCTCCGCGGCCCCGGGACCTGTTCGAGGTCCCCGACGTCCGCGGAGTGGATCAATCCGCCGCGCTCGAGACGGTGCGTTCCATGGGCCTTCAGATGGCGGTCACCGACTCGTTCAGCCACCCGTTGGCCCTCCGGGGCGAAGTGTTGGGCCAGAGCCCTCTGGCCGGTCAGCTCTCCGTGAGCGGTGACACGATAGACGTCACGGTGAGTCTGGGTCCGGTGCGGCGGCCTGTGCCCGATGTCGTTCGCCTCAGGGAGGAAAGGGCCCGCGACGTGCTGGAGGCGAGCGGGTTCCTGGTGGCGGTCGACCGTCTCGAGGCCGAGCTGCCTGCGGGTCAGGTCGTAGAGGTCCTCCCGGAGCCCGGAACAGAGGTGGATCTTCCGATGGAGGTCCGTATCGCCGTGAGCACAGGTCCTCCGCTGGTGGCCATGCCACTACTGCTTGGAATCGAGCAGGCCTCTGCCGAAGCGATGCTGGACTCGCTGGGGTTCGTGGTGTCGGAGATACTCATGCGATTCCGCTTTGGTCGTGACCAAGGACGCGTCGTCGAGCAGGACCCGCAGCCGGATAGCCTGCTCGCCCCGGGGAGCCCGGTCCGTCTCGTCGTTGGGAGACGTTCTAATACGCGCAGAAACCGCAGGAACTAATTAGATTCACTGCCACAGCAGTTGACTCGACTCGCGCCAGAAATACGATGACCTCGGAACACACTCCAAAGCCGAGATACTCCCGCCTCCCCTATGCCTTCGCCCTGTTGGGCGTGGCTCTCGTGGTGCTCATGGCGTGGCTCAATCGAGATCGCCTCCAGCCGGTCATTCCCGGCACCCCCGCACCCGAGTTCGCGGTACCCGATCTCGACGGGAACGTCGTGCGCCTGAGCGACCATCTCGGCCACGTCGTAATGGTGAGTATTTGGGCGACCTGGTGCGGTCCCTGTCGGTACGAGATGCCCTCCATGGAACGCCTGTACAAGGAGTTGTCGGCCGACGGTCTGGAGATTCTTGCGGTGAGTATCGATGCCGAGGCCGGGACTTTCGATTTCTTCGGCCGGCCGGGAGGCGACATCCAGGAGTTCGCGGATTCACTCGGGCTGACCTTCCCCTTGCTCCACAACCCTTCTGGTGACATCCAGCAGCTGTATCAGACCACGGGTGTACCCGAGACCTTTCTCGTCGGAAGGGACGGGATCATCTACAAGAAGGTGGCCGGGGGGACGGAGTGGGATGCGCCTGATCACCAGGAGCTGATCGAGCGGCTCTTGGCGGCGGCGGAGTGAGCTTACCGATTCTGGCACCGGATAGATCGTGAAACCCCGCTCCCTCGGAGGATCGCTCGCCAGTGATTGGCGGCTCAAGCTCGCGGCCTTCTTCATGGCCGTGTTTCTGTGGGCTTTGGTCCGAGTTGGAGCGCCGGACCAGCGGGCGGTCTCCATTCCCGTCACCGTGAGTCTGAATGATCCCGAGTGGATCCTCATGGACGATCCCGTGCCGGCCACCGTGGAGGTGCGATTCAGCGGTCCGCCGACCGAGGTATTCCGCCTGACGGCCATCGACGGGGTCTCCGTCACCGTGCCCCTCACGGAGGTCGCCGGTGAGGAGATGGTCATCGCGTTGCAGGACGCGTGGATTCCGGTGGACGGCTACCGCGGCGTGATCGTCGAAGACATTCTCCCCAGCACGGTACACGTCCACCTCGACCATGTGGCGACGGCCTCGGTCCCAGTCCGTATCACCACGCGGGGGAGCCTTCCCGAGCACCTGGCGTTGACCCGATCCGTATCGGTCACGCCTTCTGCGGTGCGGGTCAGTGGGCCGGCCAGCCTGATACAGCAACTGGACTCGCTGGACATCGTTCCGGTGGATTTGGGCGAGGTCGACGAACGTGGAGCCGTGCTGACAACGGTGGACACCACGGGGTTGGCCCGCATCTCTGTGGTCCCTTTAGAGATCACTCTGAGGATTCCCGTCGAGGAGTCCATCGACAGGGTGCTCGCTTCCGTGCCCGTATGGGCCGACGTCGGGGTCGAGTTGGAGGAGGCGGGCGGGACCCTGGAGATTCTCCCCGCCACCGTGCAGCTCACGCTCCGGGGCGCCCGGACCCAGGTCACGAATCTCGATCCGAGCCGTCTGCGGGTGGTGGTGCCGTCCGGCGAACTGCTTGGTTTGGGCGTGGCCGAAGAGCGCAGGGTCCCGATCGTTGTAGAAGGTCTCCCGACCTACATGACCGCTGCACCGGCGGTTGACACCGTGGTCGTCCGCCGCCAGACGGAGCCATGAGCGGGCCGCTCATTCTGGGTCTCGAGACGAGCTGCGACGAGACGGCGGCGGCGCTCCTCGAGGCGCCCACCACGGTTCGGGGTCACGTGATCCTGTCTCAAGACGAACACGCCCTCTACGGGGGAGTCGTCCCCGAGATCGCCGCTAGAGCCCACCTCCAGCGGATCGACGACGTGGTAGAGGAGACGCTGCGAGAGGCGGGGTGCGCATTCAGCGATCTGGATGCCGTGGCGGTGACGGCGGGGCCCGGTCTCGTCGGAGCGCTGCTGGTCGGCGTGTCTTGGGCGAAGGCGGTGGCGTTCGGACTCGGCAAGCCCATGATCCCCGTGCACCACATGGAGGCGCACCTCTTCGCTCCGTCACTCGAAGACCCGGACGCGCAGCCGCCGTTCGTGGCGCTGCTGGTTTCGGGAGGGCACACGATTCTCCTCTATGCGCCCGAGTGGGGTGAGTATCACCTCCTCGGAGAGACACGCGACGATGCGGCGGGCGAGGCCTTCGACAAGGTAGCGAAGCTGCTGGGGCTGCCCTATCCGGGTGGTCCGGCCGTGCAAGCACTCGCCTCCGAAGGAGACGAGGCCCGGTACCGCTTCCCCCGACCGATGCTGCGCTCGAACCAGCAGCCTGACGATGCCGACTTCTACGACTTCTCCTTCAGCGGACTCAAGACCGCGGTGGCCACGCTCGTTTCGGAGTTGGAGAGCCTGGGCACCCTGGACGACGAGAGGAAGCATGTTGCGGCTTCCTTCCAGGCTGCGGTCGTAGACGTGCTGGCGACCAAGACCCTTCGAGCTGTGGAGGAGACCGGCTGCACGCGGGTGCTTCTGGGGGGTGGGGTGTCGGCCAACACTCGATTGCGAGACGAGTTTGGACGTCGCCTCGATTCCGGGGGTGTCTTGTTTCACGCCTCGCCGCGGCTGTCGCTCGATAATGGGGCCATGGTGGCCCGCGCCGGAGCTTACCGATTAGAGCGCGGAGACCTCGCGCCTTTGAATACGTCCGCGGATCCGAACCTCCCGTTCCCCGGGTTGGTGCGGGCCTCGGCATGAGAGGACACTGAGCGTGTACCCCATCTTCTTCCGCCTTCCCGAATGGTTGCCCTTCATGGGCGGCGAGCCGATCACCTCCTTCGGCGTGTTCATGTTCCTCTCCTTCCTCACAGCCGGGGTGCTGCTTCGACCGGAGATGGAGCGGTCCGGACAGGATCCCGAGGTTGCCTGGGACCTGCTCTTCATGGCCGTGTTGGGCGGCATTATCGGGGCCAAGCTGTACTACGTGTTCCTGAACTACCCGCGGCTCTTCGACGATCCTGTGAGGGCCATCTTCTCCCGAGGAGGGATGGTCTGGTATGGCGGCTTCGGTGGCGCCGTGGCCCTCATCGTCTGGGAGATCAAGCGGAAGGGGCTGCCTCTCGGTAAGACGGCCGACATCATCGCCCCGACCCTGGCGATCGGATACGCCGTCGGGCGCATGGGCTGTTTTCTGGTGGGGGACGACTACGGCCGACCGACCGCCTCGTGGGTGGGAATCCGCTTCCCTCAGGGGACACCTCCCACCCGTGTCGACGTGCTCCAGAACCAATTCGGAGTCCAGGTCGACCCCGCTCTCATCGAACAGTTCGGTCAGGTCGTGCCGGTCCACCCTACGCAGTTGTACGAGATCGCCATGGCCAGCTTGATCTTCGTGATCCTCTGGCGCCTGCGGAAGCACGAACACGGGCCGGGATGGCTCTGGTGGATCTGCCTGGCCCTGCTCAGCTTCGAGCGGTTCCTGGTCGAATTCGTTCGAGTGAAGGACGATCGCTTCCTCGGTCCATTCACCCTCGCGCAGCTCATCGCGATGTCGCTGATTGTCCTCAGCGTCTGGGGCGTGAGTCGTGCGGTGGCAGCCGGGCGGAAAGCGGCGGAGGCGCCGGCCTGACCGGCCCGCCGAGCTGAGATCGGGATGCTGACGATCGTTCAGGGCTCGGACGTCCACTTCGGGAAGCCGCACCTTCCGCGGGTAGCGGCCGCATTCCGCGACCTCGTTCGCGGTGCCGAGCCGGATGTCATCGTTTTGGCAGGCGACTTAACACAACGGGCTAAGGTCCGTGAGTACCGACAGGCGCGCGAGTACATCGACGCCCTACCCGACGTTCCCGTCATCGTGACACCGGGGAACCACGACATCCCGCTCTATAGGGTGCTCGAACGGCTCTTCAGCCCGTTGCGTAACTATCGGACGTACATCACCGCTGATCTGGACAGTTCGACGCGGATCGACGGGGCAGTATTCGTCTCCGTGTGCTCCGCCGAACCTCACCGGGCCATCGTGAATGGTCGGCTCAGGGAGAGGCAACTCGCCTTTGCGGCACGTATCTTCCAGGAGTGCCCACCGGAGGACGTTCGGATCTTGGTTACTCACCATCCGCTGGCTCGTCCGCCGGATGGTGGGTCGGACCACATTCTTCCCGGAAGTGCTGATCTGCTCGAGCGTTTCCGGGAGATGGGGGTCGAGTTGATCCTGAGCGGACACCTTCATCGTGGCTACGTGGTACAATCGTGTGGCGGGGCGATCGCACACATACACAGCGGCACGGCGATGTCGAACCGGGGCCGCATGGCCGAAAAGGGGAGAAACAGCCTGAATGTGCTCGAGATCGGCGCTGACGAGATCGTGGTGACCCCTCACTGGTTCGAGAAAGACCAAGATCGATTCGTGGCCCGCGACGCCATATCCATCGCGAGGAGTGTATGAGCAAGTTCTACCTACGTCGCGATCCCGAGCCGAGTGAGAGCCTTACGGCTCTCGCGGTGGCCTTGGGGGTGGGCGGCGCGCTGTTCCTCTTGGTGCGCTTCTTCTTGGCACGCGACACGTTCGAACGGGAGGCCCCCAAGCGGCTGGCCGGGTCCGGAAGTGACGAGGCTCCAGCGGCGGGCTCGGCCGGCTAGCCCCAGATATGCGCGCCGTCACCCTTCTCGCGCTGTTGGCCCTGATGGGCCCCCTTCCGGCGGTCGCGGGGCTCGGTGAGTTGCACGCCCAAGCCCCTCAAGTCGAACTCAGCCGCATCGATTTCCGGGGAAACGTGGCATTTCCCGAGGACTCCCTCTCCAGGGCGATCTTCAATCGGGAGACCCGGTGCCGGTCGTTCGTGCTGGCCCCTTTTTGCATGTTTGGTGCGGGCTTCAGCATCGACGATCAGCCCCTAAACCTGCGCGAGCTTCCGGGCGACATCCTCAGGCTTCGAAGCTATTACGGCAGCAGGGGA
Source organism: Longimicrobiales bacterium (assembly GCA_965249725.1). Classification (GTDB taxonomy): domain Bacteria; phylum Gemmatimonadota; class Gemmatimonadetes; order Longimicrobiales; family Gaopeijiaceae; genus CBDDCX01. Next base: position 2,371,255 of record CBDFMQ010000002.1, on the reverse strand, counting down.
TTCAAGGAAGCTCAGGTCGACACGGTGATCACCCGGCCGGAGTCGGACCGTGCGTCGATTCTCTTCCAAATCGATGAGGGCCGCCCGGTGCGGGTCACCACGCTCGAGGTCCTGGGGCTCGACGGGCTGGAGGCGCTGGATCTCGCCACGGACCTTCCCATCGGCCAGGGCGACCTTCTCAGCTCCATCGATCTCGATGCTACCCGAGACAGCTTGATCCAGCGGCTGCAAAACCGCGGATATCCCAGGGCTGATGTCATGCGCACGTCGTTGGTGCCTGCGGCCACGCCATACCAAGCCAGTGTGACCTTCGAGGTAGACGCGGGCCCCCATGCAGTGTTCGGGCCGGTCACTCTCGTGGGCAACATCAAGCTGTCCGACGGCGTGGTTCGGCGCATGCTACCCTTTGCCGAAGGGCAGGAGTACTCACACGCCCGCCGGCTAGAGGCGCAGCGGAATCTCTACTCCATCGAGATGGTCCAGCATGCGTCGCTCGATGAGGCGGTGGATCCCGCCGGGTTGCTCCCCGACACGGTCGTGCCTCTCCAGGTCACCGTGACGGAAGGCAGTGTGCATCGCGTCCGGGGCGGGGCCGGGTGGAGCACATCGGACTGCGTGAATACGGAAGGCCGGTGGACCAGTCGCAACTTTTTCGGGGGTGCGCGGCGTCTCCAGGTGCGTGGGCGTCTGTCCAACCTCATGACGGAGGGACTTCACGACGGGATCTGCTACCAATCGGGCGTCGGCGAATTCGGTGGCGTCAACTGGTTGGTATCGGCCGACTTCAGCCAACCGTGGATCTTCAACCAGCGCTTCGCCCTCGGCGTGAGTCTGTTCCACGAGCGCCAGAGCCTGCAGGACGTCTTCGTTCGCCAAGCCGTCGGTATCGACCTGTCCCTCTCGCGAACCGTGGGCCCGTATACGTCGCTCAGTTTTGCCTATCGGCCGCAGCTCACGCAGCTCGAGGCGGCCGAGGTCTTTTTCTGCACCACCTTCCTGGTCTGCACGCCCGAGGACATCTCTGGCATCCAGGATCCGAACTGGCTGGCGCCCGTGGCCGTCAATCTCGTGCGGGACCGTTCCAACAGCCTCCTGAACCCGACGGAAGGCTACCAGGTGCGCTTCAATGCGGAGCACGCCTCGGCCATCACCGGGTCGGACTTTCAATACAACAGGGTCTTCGGGGGGCTGACACGCTACCTGAGCCTGGGTGCGGGCCAGGTGCTCGCCGCTCGAGTCCAGGGAGGATGGGTCGGAGCCGGTACGTTCGCCCTGTTGGGTGGAGGCACCGATATCATCCACCCCCAGAAGCGCTTCTACTCTGGTGGTGCGAACAGCGTACGGGGTTTCTCCCAGAACCAGCTGGGTCCCAGGGTGCTCACCTCGGACGTGGCGCCCCTCCTATCCGACGTGTCGGACACACAAGGGCCACCGTGCGTGCCGTCGCAGGTCATGGACCTGACCTGTGACGCCAATCCTCTGGAGGATCGGAGCTTCGGCACCCCACGTCCCACGGGAGGCCGTGTGCTGTTGGAGGGGGGCCTCGAGTACAGGATCCCCCTCGGCCCGCGGGCGGAGGGAGCCGTCTTCGCCGATTTCGGACGGGTCTGGGCTGAGGAAGGGTCCGCAGCGGCCAGTGGCCTCGAGGTGGCCCCTGGAGTCGGTATCCGCTACCTGAGCCCCATCGGCCCCATCCGGGTCGATCTGGGCTACCGCTTCCGCGGCGTCGAGGACCTCAGGGTGGTTACCTCTCAGATTCGCCCGTTCGACCCCGGCCGCGACGATCCGGCGGACCGGATCAAGCGCTCCGTGAACGGCACTGACGAGACCCTCGATTTCGTCCTGTTGGACGAGCTGGCTGTGTTGGGTCCCTCCGTTGCGTTCGGACCGGATGAAGGCTTCTCGCTGAGCCGGCTTCAGCTCCATCTGAGCATCGGCCAGGCGTTCTGATATGGGACGCATGAGAAAGCCGTTCAGGCTCGGTGCGATCGTGCTGCTCGCCTTGGGGGCCGGCGCCATATCGAGCTTCTTCATTCTGACCCGGACCTCTGTGGGGCAGGCCCTCGTTCTGGAGGCAGCACTGCAGCGGGTGGAGGGCGTGGTGAACGGGGAGATCCTGGTGTCCGGAATCCGCTCTGCGGGCCTCCACCGGGGTGCGAGGCTCGTGGGCGTCCAGGTCAACGCTCCCGACGGGAGTCCCCTCCTCGTCGCCGACTCGGTCGAGGCGGAGTACTCGATCGGAAACATCCTTCGGGGTGACGTACTGCTGGCCGGCGTGACCCTGTGGAGGCCCACCTTCAGCATCACGCGTCCCGGACGGGGCGAACGCTTCAACGTTTCCGCCTTCCTTGCGGGCAGGCAGGACGAGACTCAGGCGCCCCCGTCCGACGAGGTGGCCGCTGAGGAGCAGCCGAGCGGTGGAGGTCGGCTCGTCCTCGAGGACGTGACCATCCACGACGGCAGCCTCGACGTGCGTTACCCGCTTGCTTCGGCCCCGGGACCCGAGTCGCGCATCGTCACGGCACAAGGGCCCGACGGAGTTGGACCCGTGAGGAGCCTCGCCTTCCAGGAGATTGAAGCCCACCTCGAGCGACTCTCGATCGTCGATCCCGAGATCGAGGGCCTGCGTGCGGAAGTCGACCGATTCGCCATGGAAGGCCATGTGTTCTCCGACCCGGTCCGGATAAGGGAGTTCGGGGGGCGGGTCGAGTGGCTCGATGATCGCATCCAGGTGACGGCTGATCGCCTCGCGCTGCCCGGCACGGAGGCCAGCGGGCTCGCCACCGTCGACCTGATCGAGGGATCGGTACCCGAGCTGAGCTTGGACTTCGTCGCTCCACAGCTCGACCTGGCCGACCTCCAATGGCTGCAACCCACACTCCCCGATGCACGGGGCAGCGCGGGAGTCGGGGTCAATCTGGGGCCCGAAGGGCTCGAGGTCCGCTGGTCGGCGGCGCGCTTGGGGCTGGAGGGCGGCGAAGTGGCGGGTGACGGTGTCTTCCGCAAGCCCAGTGATGGGGAAGCGTCGCTACAGGATGTCTCGATCGACGTGTCGGGGATTCCGGTCGCGTTTCTGGCCGGATACCTGCCTTCCACTCCGGCGTTGGACGGTAGGGTCCATGGGTATGTAGGTCTGTCCGGTACCATGGACGCGTTGTCGGTGACCGGAAGGGTGGCCCTCATGGAGCCGGGCATGGGACCGTCGGGCGGCGAGATCGAGGGTGTGCTGCACCTTCGTCCGCCTCTGGGCGCCACTGACCTGCATGCGCGGTTCACGCCGATCGATCTGGGTCTGGCCAACCGGTTCGCGGAAGGCCTTCAATTGGACGGCGCGATGCGCCTCGACATCAGAGCGGACGGGCGCATGGATCAAGGCGTCCAGGTGGCCCTGGACGCGACCTATCCGGACCCCCAGTCGGAGGAGTCCCACATCACGGTTGAGGGTAGCCTGACCGACGTGGAAGGCGACGTGTTCGTGTCCCTCGAAGGTGATCTCGAGCCGCTATCCATCGCGGGTCTCTTTGGCGAGGAGTCGCCCCTGTCCCGACTGGGGGTCGCTCGCGGGACCGTCGAGGCCGAAGGGCCCCTGTCGGCCATGGCGTTGAAGACGGATCTGACCACGGGCGGTGGCGCGCTCACTTTGGAGAGTCGCTTCGACGTTCGGTCGCCGCTGACCTCGTATCGTCTCCTTGGCGAGTCCCGTGACTTCGATCTACCCGAGGTCCTTCCCGCACTCCCGGAGGGCACCGTCTTCTCGGGTTCCCTGGACCTAAGGGGGGAGGGCGGCTCTCTGCGGACAGCGGAACTGTCGGGTGACGTGCAGCTGAGGGCGTCTCGCTTCGCCCATCTGGATGTGGACACGGCCGCGGTCCGACTCCGGATCTCTGAGGGGATACTCACGGTGGACACCCTCCAGAGCGTCATCGGCGGCGTGGAGGTGCAGGGAGCGGGCCGCCTCGCGATGGCTGGCAGCGGATCCACCGAAGAGCTCCAGATCCAGTTCGAAACGGAGAATCTGGAGGGACTCCGTCCGCTCGTCTTGGGCCCCGACGTCATCGCCCGCGACACGCTCTCCGCACTCGAGCTCAGCATCTTGGCGCTTGAGGACATCGATCCCGACACCTTGCCGACGCTGGCCCAGGTATTCGTGTCGGGGCGTATGGATGGGGGCCTGACGATCGGAGGCTCCCTGGAGGACCTCGACGTCAGAGGACAGGCTCGACTGGAGGACGGACGCTACGGCGACAGCCGATTGGGAGATGCCGCGGTGTCCTTCTCGGCCAGTGGCTTGCTATCGCCCGAGCGAGCCTTCGAGGCGGATATCGACGCGGACGAGATTCGTGTCTTCGATCGGGTCTTCGACTCCGTCTCCGTCCGCTTGGAGTACCAGGAGCCTCGAGGTCGGATGAACCTCTTCGTAGTTCATTCGGAAGAGGAGAGCTACCAAGCCCGGGTGGCGTTCGAGCAAGAAGACGCTGTGCGGACCCTCCACCTCGACGAACTGGTGCTGCGCTTTCCCGACGAGCGCTGGAATCTCGGGGGGCCCGCTACCATCGCGTGGGATCCGGACGGGCTCACCTTCCGGGACCTGCGGTTGATCCGCCCAGGGGTCGGCGGGATGCGCCTTCGGGCCCAGGGCCGCCTGCCGTTCCGGGGTGAGGCGGACTTCGATCTCAGCGTTCAGGGTCTCGATGTCGGCCGTATCGCCCACGTGCTCCAGATGAACGAGCGCCTTGAAGGTATGGTGAACGTGGAGCTCGAGGTCGCCGGTAGTGACCAAGAGCCGATCATGGCGGGAACGCTCTCAGCCGCGGACTTCCGTTTCCGGGACTATGACTTCGAGCGACTGGTTGGGGCCTGGGACTATGAGGACCGCGCCGCCGTGGGTGGGATCGAGCTCTGGAAGGACTCGATCCAGGTCCTGACGGTGAGCGGCGAGCTTCCCCTGGATCTGGCCTTCCATACGGTGCCCGACCGGATCCCCGACGAGCCGATCGATCTCGTGGTCGGGTCTCAGGAACTACCCCTCTCCCTGCTGATGGCCCCGTTCGAGAGCTACCAGGAGGTCGAGGGAACACTTTCCGGGCGAGTGGAACTCGGAGGCACAACGGAGAGCCTGGCCCCCAGCGGGCAACTCGTCATCTCTGGCGGCGGTGCGTTCCTTCGCGGACTCGGGGTCCGTCACCGAGACATGAACGGTACGCTGGACTGGTTCCCCGACGGTCGAGTGGAGGTCGATGGTAGCGTCAGCGCTCTGGGGACGGCGAACGTGCTGGGGACTGTGACCCTGGCTCCCGCGTCCGACCCGGGATTCGACTTGGCGGTGAGCCTCGATGCCTTCCAGGGCATGGATCGGCAGGATGTCACCGGCCGGTTGAGTGGTGATTTCCGCGTCGAGGGTTCTTATCGACGCCCCGTGGTTTCCGGGAATCTCCTGGTGGACGAGGGCACGCTCTTCGTAGAGGAATTCCAGCGCGCCGCCGAGATCGTGGACCTCTCCGACCCCGCTTTCTACGAGGTTGTGGACACCACGGTTGTCGACCTCCGTCCGCTGTTGGCCGGGCAGAACCCGTTCCTGCGGAACATCCGCATGGAGAACATGACCCTGACGGTGCAGCGGAACAGCTGGATCCGTAGCGACCGCATGGACGTCGAGCTCGACGGTGAGCTCCAGGTGCTCTATGACCGGCTCACGCAGGACCTGGCCATGGTGGGGACGCTGGAGGCCGTACGTGGATCGTACGGGGCCTTCGGCCGTCAGTTCCAGGTGGACGGCGGTACCATGCGGTTCCTTGGAACGCCGGGAATCAACCCCGATCTGAATATCCAGGCGAGCAATCGCGTCCGCTCAGCCCAAGGAGATCGCTTTACCATCACCGCGGCCGTGACGGGTACTCTGGTCTCACCCAGGATCGGGCTCACGAGTGATCAGGCGGGTGTCACCGAAGACGACCTGCTCAGCTATCTCTACTTCGGGCGGCCCACATATGCGTTGACGTCCGGGCAGACTCAGGCGCTGGGGGCCGCCGGCGCCCTGCTGGGCTCGGGCGTGACGCTCGGTCTCAGCACGTTCAGCAATCGACTCGGATCGGCCGTGGCCCAGGAACTGGGCGTGGACTACCTGACGATCACGCAACAGGACCTGGGGGCCCTCGGAGACGCGAGCCTGCGCGGCACATTGGGCACCACCGTCGTGGAGACGGGCTTCTACCTCGCCGAGGACTTCTTCGTGACGCTGCTTCTCAGGCCGCTCTCCAGTCAGGGCACCGGGAGCCAATTCGCTGGCATCCGTTTCGAGTGGGTGGCCTCGAACGCCTTTACGGTCGAGTCATTCTTCGAGGATCGCTTCTTCCGGGGCCGCGTCGTTGGATTCGGGGAGTTGGGGATTCAGAACGAGAAGGGTCTCGGACTGTTCATTTTCCGGGAGTGGGCGTACTAGGCCGTTCGAGCGCCGTCTTCCACCCGCGCGTTAGCTTCCCATTCCACAGAACTGAACTGCGGCATAGAACAGGAGGAACGTCGATGCAGATGAAGAGTGTGACCCCGGTGTTGTATGTGGAGGAGATCGAGCCTGCGCTGGACTTTTGGACACGCCTCGGATTCGAGGTGATGGCCGAGGTCCCCGAGGGTGATCGACTGGGATTCGTGATACTCCGGAAGGAGGCGGTCGAGGTCATGTACCAGACCCGGACCAGCGTCGAGAACGATGTGCCCGCCTTGGCCGATACTCCCATGGGTGGGGCCTTCCTCTTCATCCAGGTGGGTGATCTGGAGGCTGTGGCCGCCGCGGTAGAGGGTGCCGAGGTGATCGTTCCGAGGCGCACGACGTTTTACGGCGCCGACGAGATCAGCGTGCGCGAGCCCGGCGGCAACGCCGTCACCTTCGCTCATTTTTCGGATCGCGAGTAGCGCTGAGTACCCCCCCTTTGAGCCGAAGCCGCGTCTTTGGTATCCTTCAAGGCTATGGCTCGAGAATCTCTGATCGTCCGCGGTGCCCGCGAGCACAACCTCCGAAACATCTCAGTGGAGCTCCCGCGCGGGGGACTCGTGGTCATCACCGGGCTCTCCGGGTCGGGTAAGTCCTCCTTAGCGTTCGACACCATCTACGCGGAGGGCCAGCGACGCTATGTGGAGTCGCTTTCTGCCTACGCCCGACAGTTCCTGGGCCTTATGGAGAAGCCGGACGTGGACGCCATCGAGGGCCTCTCCCCGGCCATCTCGATCGAGCAGAAGACGGTAAGCCGGAATCCCCGATCGACCGTAGGGACCGTCACGGAGGTCTACGACTACCTGAGGCTTCTTTGGGCCCGCGTGGGCGTGCCACACTGTCCCGAGTGCGGTCGGCCGGTGATTCGCCAGTCCGCATCCCAGATCGTTCAGCGACTGCTGACCTTGGGGGAGGGGACGAAGATCGAGGTTCTGGCCCCGCTGGTGCGCGGGCGAAAGGGCGAGTTCCGCGAGCTGTTCGAGAAGGCTCGCAAGGAAGGGTTCGTTCGAGCCGTGGTCGACGGCCAGACCATCGATCTGGGGGAGCCGCCCAGGCTGAGTCGCTACGAGAACCATGACATCGCGATCGTCGTAGACCGTCTGGTCATCAAGGAAGAGGACCGGGATCGACTCTCGGACTCCGTAGAAACAGCTCTGCGGGCAGCAGACGGGATATTGGAAGTCGTAGAGCGGAAGGGCCGCAAGAGGGTCCCACATCTCTTCAGCGAGCACTACTCCTGTGCCCATTGCCACACGAGCCTGCCCGAGATGGAGCCGCGGCAGTTCTCCTTCAACTCACCCTACGGGGCTTGTGAGGCATGCGGAGGGCTCGGGACCTGCAAGGACGTGAACCCCGACCTGCTTTTGGCGGACGGGAGCCTCTCTCTTCTCGAGGGTGTGGTGCTTCCGTGGGGTGAACCCTCGGGCCATCTCCGCAAATCGGTGATCGCGGGGCTCTCCGAGGCCTATGAGTTCGATCCCAAGACGGCATGGCACGATCTGCCCGAAGAGGCTCGTGAAGCGATCCTGCACGGTTCGGGCCGCATGAAGATCCGCTTCCCCTACCAGACCGGCACCGGAAAGTCGAAGGGCTACTACGAGGACGCATGGACCGGGGTGGTGGCCAACGTCGAGAAGCGCTTCAAGGAGACTCGCTCCGAGGCCGTCAGGGGACAGCTCGACGAGTACATGTCGACGCTGCCCTGCACCGCGTGTGCCGGGAGCAGGCTGCGGGTCGAGTCGCGTGCCGTCACCGTGGCGGGAAAGTCGCTGCGCGACATCGTCGGCCTGTCGATCTCCGAGGCCTTGGAGTTTTTCGAGGGATTGCCGGTCGACGAGCCGGTGGGCAGCGGTCCGGATCAGCACGTTCTCAACGGAGACATCGCCGGGCCCATTCTGAAAGAAGTCACCGAGCGGCTGGGCTTTCTCGTCAACGTGGGCCTGACCTACCTGACGTTGGGGCGCTCCGCCGACTCCCTTTCCGGCGGGGAGTCGCAACGTATTCGTCTGGCCACGCAGATTGGGAGCCGCCTGGTGGGAGTGCTTTACATACTCGACGAGCCCTCCGTGGGTCTCCACCAGAGAGACAACCAGCGCCTCTTGGGCACGCTCCAGGCGCTGCGCGATCTGGGGAACACGGTGATCGTCGTAGAGCACGACGAGGAGACCATCCGCGCGGCCGACTACATCGTCGACCTTGGACCGGGAGCCGGGAGAGCCGGCGGGTACGTGGTTGCCGAGGGATCGTTGAAGGACGTGCTGAAGGTGAAGGGGTCCCTCACGGGGGCCTACCTGTCGCGCGAACGTCAGATTCCGGTCCCCGAGACGCGCCGAGAGGTGGATCAGGACCGGGTACTCCGTCTGAGGGGAGCCCGTGAGCACAATCTGCAGGATCTGGACGTGAGCATCCCACTGGGGTGTTTCGTAGCAGTGACCGGGGTGAGCGGATCGGGCAAGTCGACCCTGATCAACCAGACCCTGTACCGGGTTCTGGCGAGGCATCTCTACCGGAGCAAGGTCGTGCCCGGTGGGCACGACGGGCTCGACGGCCTGGAGAGCATCGACAAGGTGATCGAGGTGGATCAGTCGCCGATCGGCCGTACGCCCCGGTCGAATCCGGCTACCTACACGGGGCTGTTCACGCCGATGCGGGAGCTCTTCTCCAACCTGCCCGAGTCTCAGATCAGGGGCTACGCTCCCGGCCGTTTCTCCTTCAATGTGAAGGGGGGGCGCTGCGAGGCTTGCTCGGGTGATGGGCTCGTGAAGATCGAGATGCACTTCTTGCCGGACGTCTACGTGCCGTGCGACGTGTGCCGGGGCCGGCGTTACAATCGCGAGACGCTGGACGTCTACTACAAGGGCAAGAACATCGCGGACGTCCTGGACATGATGGTGACCGAGGCGCTCGACTTCTTCCAGGCGGTCCCTCGCTTGAGGGAGAAGTTGCGAACTCTCGACGACGTGGGCCTCGGCTACATCCACCTCGGCCAGTCCGCCACGACTCTGTCGGGCGGAGAGGCCCAAAGAGTCAAACTCGCCACCGAACTCTCGAAGAGAGCCACGGGGAGCACGCTGTACATTCTGGACGAGCCCACGACCGGGCTCCACTTCGAGGATGTTCGGGTGCTGCTCGACGTGCTTCATCAACTCGTGGAGCGGGGAAACACCGTGGTCGTCATCGAGCACAATCTCGAGGTCATCAAGACTGCGGACTGGATCATCGACCTGGGACCTGAAGGCGGCGGGGGCGGGGGCCGTATCGTTGTGGAGGGCCCACCGGAGCGGGTCGCCGAGGAGCCGGATTCGTACACGGGGCACTATCTCCGGCCGCTCATGAACGGCGCAGGGTCGGAGCCCGGCTAACATGAGTAGGGACTGTGGGTTGAAGGCACGCGGTGCCCCGGGGAGTCGCGGCAGGACAGCGGTTCGTGTTAGACTAAGAATCTTGACCCATGCGACCTGTTTGATCGCTTCGGGCGTCTAAGAAACAGCGTCATTCGATTGACCGTAGGGACAATCACCCCTCGACCGAGGGGGCCTGCGATAATTTGTCGGCGGCCGGTATGTCGGTCGCCCTGAACCACGGAGTTGGCCATGGTAACCCGAGAGGATCTCGAGAGCTTCCTCATTCGGATGGATCTGGATTACGAAGAGGTTGGAGAGGGGATGTTCCTGGTGCGAGGCGGGAACGGGGCGGTAGTAGTCCACCATTCGGAGCCTGTCCTGCTGCTTCGGCTCAACGTCATGGACCTTCCGGGTGAAGGAGACCTGTCGGACCTGTATCGTGCGTTGCTCGAGTGGAACGCCAACGACATCGTCCATGGGGCTTATGGCATAGAGGAAGGCGAGATCATCCTCAGCGATACGCTGGAGCTTCAGACCCTGGACTACGAGGAATTGCAGGCGTCTGTGGAGAGCCTCCAATTCGCCGCATCGAGTCACCTGGGCCAGATCAAGGCTTTGGCGGGACTCAACGGTGACGCTTCAGCGCCCGACGACAGCGGTTCGGAAGGAGAGGGCTGAGTCAATGAGCATCTTTACCAAGCTTTCGACCGTCATCAAGTCGAATATCAACGACCTCATCTCCCGGGCGGAAGATCCCGAGAAGATGCTGAACCAAATCATCCTGGACATGCGCGACCAGCTCGCGAAGGCCAAGCGGGAAGTCGCGGCCGCCATCGCGGATGAGCGCAAGCTTCGTGCTCAGCTCGATGATGAGGTGAAGCAAGCCCGGCAGTGGGAGCACCGTGCCATGCTGGCCGTGAAGGAGGGCCGGGACGACCTGGCCAAGCAGGCTCTTCTGAGGCAGCAGGAGCACGCCGAGCGGGCAGCGACCCTAGAGGGCACCTGGCGGGCACAAGCTGCGGAGACCGACAAGCTCAAGGGCTCGCTCCGGCAGCTCAACGACAAGATCGAAGAGGCCAAGCGGAAGCGGAACCTGCTCGTCGCCAAGCAGCGGCGGGCCCAGGCGCAGAAGCGGATCCACGAGACCATGTCGGGTCTCTCGAACACATCGGCGTTCGATGCGTTCAACCGGATGGCCGAGAAGATCGAAGAGCAGGAGCGCCAGAGCATTGCGCACGCCGAGGTGACCGAGGCGCTCGGCCCCGGCACGCTCGAGGACGAGTTCAAGGTGCTCGAGTCCGGCGGCGATACCGGCGACGTAGAGGACCGACTACTGGCCCTCAAGCACGAGATGGGGTTGATCGCTGCCCCCGAGTCCGAGGCTCCCAAGCAGCTCGAGTCGGGCGACGAAGATGAGGCCTCTGCGGAGGCTTCATCCGGCGGGGATGCCGAGGGTGATGCGTCTGCGGACGGCGATGAGGCGGACGGAGGCGCGGAACCACAGGCCGCCGACGCCGAGCCTCAGATTCACGAGGCCCAGCTCATCGAGGAGTTCGACAAGCTGGAGCAGGAGAACTAGGAAGCAAGCTCCGACGACCCCGGGCCCCGCCGGCGCTGCCGATTTGGGGTTGATGAAGCGGGGTTGAGACAAGAGAGAGGGGGGTGGGCCGAAGCAGCCCACCCCCCTCTCTGTATTCAGACTCCCACCGGACAGACCCCGCAGGGCCCTGTCGCCTATCTCGTAAACGCGTTGAACGTGTCGATCGTGAACGTGTCGCGAATATCGGGTGTTACCTGCAGCCGATCACAGACGAAGTGACCTACGTCGTCACCATCTTGGATGTGGAACTTGACCAGTAGGTCGTACTGCCCCGAGACCGAAAAGACCTCGGCCGTCTCCTCGATGTTGTCGACGATGTAGTCAGCGACCTCGTAGGACTTCCCGAGCTCACATTTGACCATCACGAAAACTGCGTGCATGTACCGCTCTCCTGTCTAACCGGGCCCTCTAGAGGCCGATGGAGATAGAGAGCGCTATGACCGGGAAGAAGCGCAGGAACTCCGGGATGTCGTTCTCGATGTCCTGCACCTCTGCCTGGACGTCATTCCGGAAGGTGGGTCCCGTGATCGCATCGTCTGCGAGTGGTCCCCGCGGGGTGATGGCCACGGTGGGCTTCTGACCGAACCCGACCCCGACGTCGAGGTTGAGGCCGACGGCTTTGGCGATGGCATTGCCGAACCCGATGCCGGCGTAGGGCTGGAAACTCTTCAGCGAGAACGTCCCTACCAGTTCGTCAGCCGCCGAGCCAGTGTAGGTCTGGCCTCCGAATTCAACCGACTGGCCCTCGAAGGTTCCGGTCACGCTCAGGTCGCCACCCTTGGAGACAAATAGTCCGCCGGCGCTGAGATGGAAGCCGCTGATGGGATAGAAATCCACGGTCGAGAAAATGAACGTCGGCAGGTCCAGCGCGAAGTCGATGTCTTCCGCCGTAATGCTCGGGTCTCCGGGAATGAACCCGAACATGCCCCTGAGATTGAGCTTGGGGGCGACACCAATGACTACCCCACCTCCGACGCCGATGGAGCCGACGTGGCCGGAGATTGCGAATCCCTGTGCCAAGGCGGGTGCCGGGGCCAGAAGGAGGGCCGCTACAGCGGCGGCAACGAGCTTTCTCATGGGATATGGGCTCCTTCTTTGGTGTTCTGACGATCAGGACGCCGGGTCAGACCCCGCGCCGGGGTGACCTACTCCTTAAAGGAAGCACTGTGCGAGTTGCAGTGCAATCTTTTGGTCCGTGAGGGACTAGCGGGGGCGAGGCCAGCCGCCATCTTCCCATGCAATAGCTGGTTGTCTCCAACACTTCGGAGCGTCATGAGCACCGTATATCTGAACGGCGAGTACCTCCCCAAAGAGCAGGCCAAGGTGTCGGTCGACGACCGGGGCTTTCTGCTCTCGGACGGCCTATATGAAGTGACTCCGGCGTATGAGGGTCGCCTGTTTCGCTTCGATGAGCATATGGGACGTTTGAGGCATGGCCTCGATGCCCTGCGGATCAGCTACGACACGACGGGGCTGAAGGAGATGCACCTCCGCCTACTTGCCGAGAACGGCCTCGAGGGCGAGGAGGTCTCGATCGTCTACATGCAGATCACAAGGGGAGTGGCTCCCCGCACTCACTACTTCCCGCCCGAGGGCACGGTGCCGACGGTTTACGCGTTCGCAAATGCCTATAATCGGCCCGATCAGGCACGATGGGAGCAGGGGTATTCGGCTATCACGGTGCCCGATCGGCGGTGGGCACGGGCCGATCTCAAGACCATCGGACTTCTTCCCAACGTGCTTTCCCAGCAGGCGGCCGTTGAGGCCGGTGCCGCCGACGCGCTTCAGGTGAAGGACGGCGTGGCCATCGAGGGCTCTCACAACAACGTGTTCGGCGTCTTCGACGGAGTGGTCACCACGCATCCACCCACCCACGAGATCCTACATGGCGTGGGGCGCGGCTTCGTGATGAAATTGGCGAAGGGCCTGGGCATGACCGTGGTCGAGCGGGCCATCCCGTTGGAGGAGATGCGAGAGGCGGACGAGATCTTCTTCACGGGAACGACGACAGAGGTGCGGCCGACGGTGGAGCTGGATGGGAGACCGGTGGGCGACGGGAACGTGGGCCCGGTGGCCAAAGCGCTCTATGAGGCGTTCAAGGCCGGTGCCATAGAGGAAGTGTCTCAAGGGTAGATCAGATACGGCTCCCTCATCCGTACGAACTCGGCGAGGGCGTCATCCCACCCCTCCGTGATCTCCTCTGCTCCGGCACCTGCCTCGACGGCCTTCCTGAGCTGATCGGTTCCGGCCAGGCGATCGAAGTGGGACACCAGCCATTGCCAATCGTCGCCCGCCATCCTTCGGGTCTCCACCAGGAGAGCCGCGGCCGCCTCGGTGGGGTCGTAGGCGACCGACGTCGCGATCAGGCGCACGCCTGAGAGCTCGACTCCGTCGAACTTGCCGTCCCCGGGTGACCGCGGTGTGAATCGGGTTGCCTCGAACCTGATGCCTTCCAGGCCGTAACCGTTCATCGTCCGGGCCAGAGCCTCTCCGTCCAGCCAGGGAGCTCCGACGTGCTGGAAGGCGATTTCCGTCCCTCGGCCGACCGACAGATTGGTCCCTTCGAACAGGCACGTTCCCGGATAGTGGGTCGCGCTTGCCACGCTGGGCATGTTCGGGGACGGTTGGACCCAAGGGAGTCCGGTCTCCTCGAAGGACATGTCGCGCTCCCAACCTTCGGCGGGTGCCACATGCAGCTCCACATCGATGTCGTGCTCACCCCGAGCGTAGCGCGCCAGCTCGGCGGGGGTCATCCCGTGCCGCATCGGTACCGGATGACGTCCTACGAAGGTCGCATACGCGGGGAGCAGGACGTTGCCCTGTGTGGCCCCCCCGATCGGGTTGGGTCGGTCGAGCACGACGAACGGAATGCCCTGAGTGGCAGCGGCCTCCATCGCGAGGGTCATCGTGGACACGTACGTCCAATATCGGGCCCCGATGTCCTGGTAGTCGGTCAGGATGACGTCGAGTCCCTCGAGCATCTCGGGGGTCGGCGTTCGCGTGGCCCCGTAGAGCGAGTGAATCGGGAGACCGGTCCTGGCATCGACCCCGTCGTCGACCGCCTCGCCGGGGTCCGCGTCCCCCCGGATGCCGTGTTCCGGCGCGAAGAGCGCGACCAGATTCACGTCCGGGTGCTCGAAGAGACGATCGATGGAGGAGCGCCCTGTTGCGTCCACGCCGGTCTGGTTGGTGATGAGCCCGACGCGTTTTCCGACTACCAGATGAATCGAGTCCTCGAGCAGCACTTCGATGCCCGGCCGCACGGGACCGAACTCATCAGCGGTAGTCCGGTATAAGGAATCGGCGGCACCAGGCCCCTCAAGGCTTCCGGCGTCGACATCCGAACCGCAGGCCGCGCACGCGAAGAGGGCTGTTATGAGCCAGGATTGTGGCACTCTGGACATCTCCGTAACTTGCTCTCCGATCTGCACTTCGGCTGCTCCCTTTGCCCAATATAGAGGTCGCTGAGCTCATTTGATGCCAATCCGGAGCAAGCCCCGACCCACCCTGAGTAACCCGGCGGGAAGCCTCTGGATCCTGACGCTTCTCATGGCTGCCTGCTCGGGTGCCAGCGCAGGTGCCAGCGCGGGTGCCAGCGCAGGTACGAGCGTCGGACCCGCTCAGACCGCGGCCCCCCTCCCGAACCAGCCCCCTACGTCGGCGGAGAGTGGGACGAGCACCGAATCGCCTACGAGACCGACCGCACGACAGGCCGCCATGCCCGTGGGACCGGCTCTCGCCTGGCCGGAGCGCATGCTGGACGAGATGACGCTGCGCGAGAAGATCGCCCAGATGATCATGCCGTTCGTCCTGGGCAACTTCGCTCCCGAGGGGTCGGAGACTCACGACCGAATCGTCGACGTCATCCGGGAGGAGGGCATCGGTGGGGTGATCATGTCGGTGGGCGCTCCTACGGACGTGGCGGTGAAACTCAACGATCTGCAACGCCACTCGAAGTACCCGTTGCTCGTCGGGGCCGATCTCGAGACCGGAGCCGGGTTCCGGTTCTGGGGGGCGGTGCACGTGCCCACGAACATCGCCCTTGGCGGAGCGACGATCTTCCCGTCGCTGATGGCGTTCGGAGCCACCGGAGATCCCACCTTCGCGTACAAGATGGGCCGCATCACGGCACTGGAGGCCCGGGCGATGGGCGTCCACTTACCGTTCGCGCCCGTACTGGACGTCAACAACAACCCGGACAACCCGATCATCAACATCCGCTCGTTCGGCGAGGATCCGGATGCGGTCGCGGCGATGGGCGTGTCGTTCGTGCGTGGGCTCCAGGACAATGGCGTGGTGGCTACCGGCAAGCATTTCCCGGGCCACGGGGACACCGAGGTGGACTCTCATCTCGCGTTGCCGATCATCCGTGCACCTCGTGCACGCATGGACTCGCTCGAGCTGGTGCCGTTCCAGGCCGCCATCGACGCGGGCATGCGGGGCATGATGTCGGCCCACATCGCCGTCCCGGGGCTCGGCGGGGGTTTCCTTCCGTCCACCTTGTCCGGTCACGTGCTCGAGGATCTCCTGCGCTCGGACATGGGCTTCGACGGCATCGTGTTTACCGACGCCATGGATATGAGCGCGGTCAACCGGCTCTACCCTCGGGGCGAGGCGTCGGTGATGGCCGTGCTGGCCGGCGCCGATGTGATCCTCATGCCTCCCAACGTGAAACAGGCGATCGACGCGATTCTCGGCGCGGTTCGAGACGGTCGGATTCCAGAATTCCGTATCGACCGATCGGTCATGCGATTGCTTCGGCTCAAGGAGGAGATGGGGCTCCACGAGCAGCGTGAGGTGCCGCTCGAGGGGGTCCCGCAGGTGGTGGGCATTCCCGAACACACCGCTGTCGCTCAAGAGGTCGCCGAGCGCTCGATCACACTTCTCCGAAACCAGCGAGACCTACTGCCTCTGCTGGGCACCCGAACCGCTCGCGTCAGTTCGGTGACGTACCGGTCTCGGACGGATGTTTTGGCGAGCCGCTATTTCGACGCGCGCCTCCGCGAGACGTATCCTCGCCTGGTTACGACCAGGGTGGACGAGGACACCAACGGCGAGGTCTACCAGGATCTGAGGCGGCGGGCGCGCTCCTCGAATCTGGTCGTGGTCTCCGTCTACTCGAACTTCGCCGGGCGGGTGGAGTTGCCCGAGGAGACCGTCGAGTTCATCAACCTGCTGGCGCGAGAGAGGATCACGCACGTCGTGATCTCGTTCGGCAATCCCTACCTGATCTCCGAGTTCCCCGATGCTCAGTCGTACATCGTGGCGTGGAGTTCCGCTCCGGCCAGCCAACGGGCCGCGGCCGAGGCCCTGTTCGGTGGTATCGAGGTCGCGGGCAGGGCTCCCACGGGCATGCCTCCCTACTTCGAGTTGGGTGACGGACTCCACATTCCGCTGAAGGTCTCTGCCAGTGGGCGGTAGGCCACGTCTTCTCGCGGCCGTCCTGGCCGTTCTGTGGGTCGTCGGCTGCACATCGGTGGGACCGGGCGAGTGGGTGGTCGGCCCGATGGCCGGCTCCGCCCCCGGAGAGTTCACGCCCGGCCAGAGGGCGCTCAGTAGTGAGGCGCTGGCGTGGGTGGACGAGACGCTGGCCTCTCTCACGCTGCGCCAACAGGTGGGCCAACTCGTCATCCAGTGGCTGCCGGGGTCATATGCGTCGACCACCAGTCCCGAGTTTCTGGAGTGGGCCGGGTGGGTAGAGGACGACCAGATCGGGGGCATCTACCTGTCCATCGGGCTGCCGCACTCCTACGCGGCGAAGATCAACGAGCTGCAGTCACGGTCCGACGTCCCACTCCTGGTCACTTCCGACTTCGAGAACGGCGGGCCGGGAATGCGGATCAACCACTCCTACGCGCTGCCCTCCATGCTGCCGCAGGGCGGCGGCACCAGCTTCCCGCCCACCATGGCGTTCGGGGCCATCGGCGACGAGCGCTTCGTCCGGGAATACGGACGCATCACGGCGGTGGAGGCGAAAGCGGTCGGTGTCCACCTGAACTTCGCTCCGGTGCTGGACGTCAATTCGAACCCGGACAACCCGATCATCAACACGCGCTCGTTCGGTGAGGACCCGGCGACGGTCGCGCGCTTGGGTGCCGCCTACATCCAGGGCGCCCACCAGGGCGGGGTGCTGGCCACAGCGAAGCACTTCCCGGGGCACGGAGACACACGGACGGACTCTCATCTCGATCTGCCGGTGGTCCCTGCGGACTGGGACCGTCTCAACACCGTCGAGTTGGTGCCCTTCCGTGAAGCCGTGACATCGGGGGTCGACGCGGTCATGACCGCCCACGTGTTGGTGTCCGGCGTGCAGGGCACATCAGGGCCACCCGCGACCCTCGATCCACGATTCATGACCGAACTCCTGCGCGAGGAGATGGACTTCGAGGGTCTGCTCCTCACCGATGCTCTGGTCATGGGGGCCCTCGCCGATCGGTATGGAACAGGGGAGTTGGTCGTTCTGGCCCTGGAGGCCGGGAGCGACGTCCTGCTCATGCCCACCGACGTGACCGAGGCCATCGACGCTGTGGTCGCGGCCGTCAACTCGGGGCGTGTACCTCAAGGACGCATCGAGGCCTCCGCCCGCCGTGTGCTGGAGACCAAGGCCCGGGCCGGACTCCATAGGGGGCGCATGGTAGACCTGGACGCCGTGGACGACGTCGTAGGGAGCGCTGCGCACCTCGCGTTCGCCGACACTGCTGCGGCGAGGTCCATGACCCTCCTTCGGGACCGCCCGGGGGCGGTGCCGGTGGACTCCACCGTCACGCGCCGGATCCTCAGCGTGACCTATGCGCGGGCCGACAATCTGGTGGCGGGCACTGCGTTCGACCCGGCCCTGTCCGGTAGGGTCGCCTCGGTGCGGCGCGCACGGGTCGATCCCGACACCCCGGAGGAGGCGTACGACTCACTGCGCGTCCGAGCGCGAGATGCCGACTTGGTGCTGGTCAGCGCCTATGTGCCGCCGAGGGCGGGGGCGGGAGAGGTCGCCGCCCCCGACGCCCTCGCCGACTTCGTCCGTGAGGTCGGGAGTGAACGCCCGCTGCTCGTCACGTCGTTCGGGAACCCCTACTTGCTGGGCGCCCTGCCGGATGCGCCCGCCTATCTGATCGCCTGGGGGGACCGAGAGGTGTCGCAGACGGCCGCGGTCCGAGCCCTGTTCGGGGAGACGGCGATCGAGGGACGTCTGCCCATTTCCATTCCTCCGTTCCACGCCATAGGAGATGGGATCACCCGGTCGATGGGCACCGCATCTGGGGGAGCCGATCCGGTGCCCGCTGGTACGGAATCGACCGGCGCGGTGACGGGTGCGGCGGCGGGTGCTGCTGCCACCGCCGTCGGCGTGTCGATCTCCGAGCGCGAAGCCGATCCGGCATCGGTCGGTATGAGTGCCCGTCGTCTCCAGGCGCTGGACTACCTCGTGACCGAGGCCATCATGGCCGGGGGGACGCCGGGTGCGGTCGTGGCCGTGGGCCGGGGTGGCAAGCTGGTGCGACTCAGGGGTTACGGCCGCCTCGATTGGGATCCGTCCGCCGAGCCTGCCGATGAGAACTCGATCTACGATTTGGCGTCCCTCACGAAGGTCGTGGGCACGACGACGGCGGCCATGATGTTGGTGGACGAGGGCCGCCTCGACCTGGACGCATCCGTGGTCGACTATCTCCCTTGGTGGGGCAGGGGAGATCCGGCCAAGGCCGACGTCACCGTGCGTCACCTCCTCCTCCATCGCGCCGGACTTCCACCCTTCCGTCGCTTCTACCTCGAGATGGAGGGCCGCAACGCCTACGAGACGGCGATCGGGGATCTGCAGCTCGATTACGTGCCCGGCTCGCGCACCGTCTACTCCGACATCGGGGTCATGACCGTCGCATTCATCATCGAGGAGATCACCGGCCAGCCCCTCGACGCTCTCCTCGAGGATCGCGTCTGGGATCGCCTGGGAATGACGGACACGGGATTCCGGCCCGCCCCGGAGCTTCAGCGGCGCATCGCGCCTACCGAGATGGACACGGTCTTCCGGGGCGTGCACGTGCACGGTGTCGTCCACGATGAGAATGCCTATGCCATCGGGGGAGTGGCCGGCCATGCGGGGCTCTTCTCCACGGCGTCCGACCTGGCCGTCGTGGCCCAGATGCTGCTCAACGGGGGCCGTGTCGGCGGATGTACGGTCGGAGGATCGTCAGACGGAACCATCTGCATCAGTGGCGCTGCGGACGACGTTCGCATCGTCTCCGAGGAGACCGTGGGGAGCTTCACGCGGCCCTACGACGCCTCGGCCAGTCGGGGGCTGGGTTGGGACACCCCCAGTGGACGGTCTTCGGCCGGCGACTATTTCACCTCGTATGCCTTCGGGCACACCGGGTACACGGGGACGTCCATCTGGATCGACGCGGAGCTCGACCTGTTCGTCGTCTTGCTGACGAACAGGGTCAATCCCACCCGGGAGAACTCGAGGCACGTGCCTCTCCGAAGGGCGGTTCATGATGCGGCGGCTCTGGCGATCACGGACCGGGATGTGAGACGGCGTGAACCCTAGCTCCACCGGATTTCATCCGAGCGCTTGTCGATGAGCGCGTTCACGTCTCTCGATCTCTCCGTTCTGCTGTTGTACCTGGTGGGAATCACCGCATGGGGCGCCTGGCTGGGACGGGGGCAGACCAGCGGTCGCGACTACTTTCTCGGAAACAGGGAACTGCCGTGGGTGGCCGTCATGCTGTCCGTGGTCGCCACGGAGACGAGCACCCTGACCTTCTTGAGCGTGCCCGGAGTGTCCTATCTGGGAACCCTGGGCTTCCTGCAGCTCACCTTCGGGTACTTGGCGGGAAGGGTGGTGGTGTCGGCGTTCCTCTTGCCCTCCTACTACCGGGGCGAGCTGAGCACGGCGTACGAGCTGCTTGAGGGTCGATTCGGACAAGGCGCCCGTCGCTTCGCTTCGGCCGTCTTCATGGTGACCCGGCTCCTCGCCGACTCGGTGCGTTTATTCGCCACGGCGATTCCCCTGGCCCTGGTGACGGGCTGGGACTATCCCGTGTCCATCGCAGTTATCGGCCTCATGACCGTGGTCTACACCTACTTCGGAGGCATCAAAGCCGTCATCTGGGTCGACGCCGTACAGATGGGTCTCTATCTGCTCGGGGCGCTCGTGGCCATCGTCGCCTTGCAGACTCTGGTCCCGGGTGGATGGGCCACGATTCTCGCCAGTGCCGGCGAGGCCGGGAAGATGTCCGTCTTGAACCTGTCCCTCGATTTCGCCGTTCCGTATACGCTGTGGGCCGGCGTTCTCGGCGGGGGCTTCTTGACCATGGCGTCGCACGGCACCGACCAGCTCATCGTCCAGCGCCTTCTCACCTGCCGCGACCTGGACTCCAGCCGAAAGGCCCTGGTGGGGAGCGGTGTGGCCGTGATGGTTCAATTCGCCCTGTTCCTCCTCGTGGGACTCGGCCTGTGGGAGTTCTACGGAGGGCAGGAGTTCAGTCGGGGAGACGAGATCTTCGCCAGCTTCGTGGTGAACGTCCTTCCTCCGGGTATCACCGGACTGCTCATCGCCGGAGTGTTCGCCGCAGCCATGTCGTCACTGTCCTCATCCATCAACTCTCTGGCGTCGGCCACGGCTTACGACTTCTGGGCGCCCTTGGTAGGAGCAGACGGCGATGAGGTCCGGGTGCTCCGGGCCGGGAGGCTCTTTACGCTCGTATGGGCCGTGCTGCTGATCGGCGGAGCCGTGGTCTTCATCCCTCTCAGTGAGGGGACGACCGCGGTCGAGGTGGCCTTGGCCATCGCCTCCATGGTGTACGGAGGCCTACTCGGGGCATTCGTGTTGGCCGTGCGATCGCACCGCGCCGACCAGCGTAGCGTCATCCTGGGTATGATCGCCGGCATCGCGGTGGTCACGTCCATCTGGCTTTTCGCCCGCTCCTCGGT
Organism: Longimicrobiales bacterium; assembly: GCA_965249725.1. GTDB lineage: Bacteria > Gemmatimonadota > Gemmatimonadetes > Longimicrobiales > Gaopeijiaceae > CBDDCX01. The sequence goes on along the minus strand of CBDFMQ010000002.1, from coordinate 2,349,906 downwards.
CGCCTGGCCCTGGTTCGTGCCCATCGGCACGGCGGTCACGGTTGCGGTGGGCTGGACGCTGGGTGCGGCGCGTCCGGCCGACCTCCAGCCAGAGGAGGCCACATGAACCTCTTTCTCGGCGTAGACGGAGGAGGCACGCAGACCCGCGCTTTGTTGACCGATGCAGAGGGTCAGGAGCTGGCCCGCGCCGAGGGGCCGGCCACGCTGATCGATCAAGCCGATCCGCGTGCCACCATCGGCGTGCTCACTCACGTGTGCCGTCAGGCCATGGGGAATGCGGGAGCGACTCCCCCGGCGGACGTGCTCTGGGCCGGAATCGCAGGCGCCGGAAATGACCCCGCCCAGAGCTTGGTCCGGAACGCACTCCAGGAAGCTGGGATCGCCCGAGCCGTCCACGTGGGCACGGACGCAAAGTGTGCGTTCCACGACGCCTTCGGAGCGGAGGCCGGGATCCTGCTCATCTCGGGGACCGGCTCTAGCGCGTTGGGCCGAGGGACCGATGGTACCTGGGTGCGTGTCGGTGGTTGGGGCGACCTGGTGGGCGACGAGGGAAGCGGCTACGCGATGGGCATGGCCGCCCTGCGCGCGCTGGTCCGGGGGGAGGACGGCCGAAGCATGGAGACACGACTCCGCGATCCGATTCTGACTGCATTGGAGGTGGATCGTCCGGAGGACTTGATCGCCTGGATCGCCACCTCGAACAAGGCGGAGGTGGCGGCTCTGGTCCCCATCGTATGCCGCGAGGCGGAGGCGGGAGACGCAGTTGCCACGACCATCGTCGAGAACGCGGTGGAAGACCTGGCAGCCCACGTCCTCACCGTGGTGAAGCGTCTCGGCCCCTGGCCTGGCCGTCCTGCGGTCGCGCTCGTTGGCGGGCTCATCGATGAGGATGGGCCGCTCCGGCAGCGTGTTTCGGTCGCGATTGGAGGAATGCTCTGTCAGGCGCGTGACCGTGTGGTCGATGCGGCCCGAGGGGCGGCCGATCTCGCCCGCGAATCCGGTTCATCCGTGTCGGAGGTGTCCGATGAGGGGCCCGATGAGGGGCCCGACTAGCGGAGCGCGTCCTCCAGAGCCGTGGCGGCGTCCGTAGACGCATCTCTGTACTTCACGATGACGGGTGCGTAGAGCTGGACCCCGTGTTCCCGTGCGAAATCGCCTTGCACATGCCGCGAGCCGGGCACGACCACGGCACCGGCCGGAATGGTCAGAGGCCGACCCGGGGCACCTCGGTAGGTAGTCTCCTTTACCAGGTCGTACACACAGGTCGAAGAGGTGAGCTGAACCCCGGGTGCCAGCACGGCTCGTTCTCCCACCAGGGTGCCCTCGAAGACGCCGACGTTGCCACCGATCATGGCGTCGTCCTCCACCACGACCGGCCTCAGCCCGACGGGCTCCAGAACGCCGCCGAGCTGTGCGCCGGCGCTCAAGTGCACCCGCTCGCCGACTTGAGCACATGAACCGACCAGCGCGTGGGAGTCGATCATGGTGTCGCGGCCTACGTAGGCTCCGATGTTCACGAAGGCCGGTGGCATGATGATCACGTTCTCTCCGAGGAACGCCCCGGAGCGCACCGAACTCCCGCCCGGTACGATCCGGATGTTCTCCTCGAGGCCTCGTGTATCGCGGAGTGGTAGCGTGTCCTTGTCGTAGAAGGGGGAGGGATCAGCGGGGAATTCCCGGGTCTGGCCGACGCGGAACGTCAGCAGGATTCCGGTCTTCACCCACTCCACGGCCTGCCACTCACCTCCCACGCACCGAGCCGAGCGGACCTCGCCGCGGGTCAGGGCGACGAGAAGCTGCTCGACCGCAGCCCGGGCTTCCTCCGTGCTCTCGGTGCTCTGGCTGACGTCCGACCCGGCCAGGCGGGTGATGGTCGCTTCGAGTGCCGCCGTATCCACGATCAGGGCACCAGTCCCGGGACCAACTCGGCCTGGAGCAGACCGGCTTCCTCCAACGCCCTACGAATGCGCGGCTCGTTTTCGGAATCGAGGGGGACCAGCGGGAGCCGATACCGGGCCTCCAATCGCCCCATCATCTGCAGGGCTGCCTTCACCGGCACTGGATTGGTCTCCACGAAGTTCGCCTGCATGAGAGGCAGCAGGCGGTAGTGGAGCGTCCGCGCCTCGTCGAAGTCACCTCGAAGAGCCGCGCCCACCAAGCGGGACATGAGGCCCGGCGCTTGGTTGGCCACCACGGAGATCACTCCGTCGGCCCCGGCCGCGATGAGCGGCATCGCCAGGCTGTCGTCCCCGGAAAGCACCAGGAAGCCCTCGGGCCGCATACTGAGGATCGTCATGATCTGGTTCACGTCGCCCGAGGCTTCTTTGACACCCACGATGTTGTCCACCTCCGCGAGAGTCAGCAGCGTCTCCGGGAGCACGTTGGAGGCGGTGCGACCGGGAACGTTGTACGCCACGACCGGGCAGTCCACCGCATCGGCGACCGCGCGGAAATGCTCGATGAGCCCCCGTTGGCTGGGCTTGTTGTATGCGGGGCTAACAGAGAGGATGCCATCGGCACCGGCTTCTCTAGCCGCTCTAGCCCGTCGCACCACGTCGGCGGTGTCGCTGCCGCCTGCCCCCGCCAGGACCGGAAACCGTCCGTCGGCCGCACGGACGGTGCTGCGCACCACGAGGGCCTGCTCATCCGCCGAAAGGGTGGCACTCTCTCCTGTCGTGCCACACGGCACCAGGACCTGGACACCGTGGTCGATCTGGTAGTCCACGTGCCGGCGAAGGGCCTCCGTGTCCACGGATCCGTTCTCGCGGAAGGGTGTGACCAGCGCCACACCGACGCCCCTGAATCGACTAGCGTTCATGTTTCCCTCCTCTTCTTCGTCCTCGTAATCTTCGTCGTCCTCGTCTAAGCTCCGCCCTCCTGGGTCCTCCTCAGCTCGATCAGCGAAAGGTGGAGCTTGCGGACCAGCGCTGGAGCCTCGACCTCGTCGACCACGAAGCTGATGCTGACATCGGACGCCTGTGAGATCAGGTAGACGGGCGTCTTCTCTACGGCCCAGAACACGAGAGCGTCCAGTCCCGGCTCCCGAAGTAGCCCACGGCCCACGACGGTGACCGTCGAGACGTCCTCGGTCACCTCGACTTCGGAGAACACCGAGAGGGCGCGCCGGACCTCTGTCAGTTCCTGGTCACGATCCACCGTGAAGGCCGTGCTGCTGTGCGAGGTCGCCACCAGATCGACGGGCACCTTGTGGCGTGCCAGTACGGCGAACACCCGTGCCAGGAATCCGTAGGCCATGGCGGTCGGGAATGCTCGCACCTCGATCAACGCGACGTCGGTCTTGTGAGCGACCGCGGCAAAGGCGGCCGTATCCCGTCGATCGAAGTGGATGAGCGTCCCTGGTCCGTCCGGTTTGAACGCGTTCTTGATCCTGAGAAACATGCCTCTGGCGACGGCGTGCTTCACGGCCGCAGGGTGGACCACCCGCGCCCCGAAGTAGGCGAGTTCCACCGCCTCGCCGAATCCCACTTCTGGCAGGGCCTCGGCAGCCCGCACCAGGTTGGGATCTCCGGAGAACATACCGTCCACGTCGGTCCAGATGACCACCTCGGTGGCGTCCAGAGCCGCTCCGAGAAGCGCCGCTGTGAAATCGGATCCTCCCCGGCCCAAGGTCGTCGTACTGCCCCCGGCCTCACTGCCGATGAACCCCTGCAGCACCGGGACCGTGCCGGCGTCCAGCAGGGGCCCGATGCGTTCGGGAGCCAGCCGGCCGATCGCGTCGACGTCCGGGATGGCGGCACCGAACCCGGCGTCGGTCCATACCACACTCCGAGCGTCCATCGCGGCGGCCGTGACCCCCTCGGCCTCGAGCGCCGCCACCGTCAGCTCGACCGTGAGATCTTCGCCCGCCGCCATCAGTTGGTCTCGGTCCTGCCGTGTGTCCGCTCCGGGGGCGAGGGGGACCAGCTCTCCCACCCTGTCCAGGATCTGGTCGATTCGGTCGGCCGCCGCCGTTCGCTCGGGACCCTCCTCGGTCAGCTCCATCAGGGCGTCGTGATGCCGGCGCCGGAGACCCGCCACCACGTCGGACGGATCGAGCGGGGCCTGCCCATCGTCCGTGCCGACGAGCAGCCCGCTCAGCTTGTTGCTGACGCCGGCCATGGCGGAGACGACGACCACGGCCGGTCCCTCCTCGTCCCGAATGATGCAGGCCAGCGCCTTGAGGCACTCGGCTCCGTCGACCGACGTCCCGCCGAACTTGTGCACGCGAAGCACACCGGCCGTGGGGTTGTCGGTCATCTCCTGGGCGGCACCGAGGCGTGCCGAAGGATCGGCGCAGAAATCGGTATCCGTGAGAGCGGGCCGGTCCGTCATCGAATGCCCTCCAGGATGCCTTCCGCCTTGCACAGCTCGGCGTTCAGAAGAGCCGCACCCGCCGCACCACGCACCAGATTGTGGGCCAGAACGAAGAACTTCACGTCGAGCACCTCACACGTCCGGACCCGGCCGACGGTCACGGTCATCCCGTGCCCGAGGTCCCGGTCGAGCCTCGGCTGGGGCCGATCCTCCTCGGCCGTCACGTGAAGAACCTGATCCGGTGAGGTCGGTAGGTTCCTGGCCGCATCAGGAGCCTGAAACCCCTGGATGGCTTCGGTCACCTGCTGGGGCGAGGGGTCGCCCCTGAGCGCCACCGACACCGACAGGAGATGCCCGTCGGAGACCGACACGCGAGTGCACGACGCGCTCACTGCGAAGTCGGCCTCGGACAGCACGCCCGCGTCCACGGATCCGAGGATCTTCTGCGGCTCCTCGGCCAGCTTCTCTTCTTCTCCCTTGATGAAGGGCAGCACGTTGTCGAGGAGACTGCCCGCCGGAGGCCCGGGCGTGCCGGCGCCCGAGATCGCTTGGAACGACGTGGTGACTACGCGCTCGACGCCGAACGCGTCGTTCAGGGGCGTCAGAGCCAGCGCCAAGCCCGCCACGGCACAGTTCGGGTTCGTGACCAGGGCCCCGTCCCACGTCTGACTCTCCAGCATGCCGAGATGATCGGCGTTGACCTCCGGGATGAGGAGCGGCACGTCAGGGCGCATCCGGTGCGCCGAGGCGTTGCTCACGACCACGTGTCCGGCCTCGGCCAGGCGGATCTCTACCTCGCGGGCTGCTTCAGACGGTAGGGCCGACAGGAGAAGCGGAGAGTCCCACATCGAGTCGGGTGCGCGCAGGGTGAGGGCGGCCGCTTCTTCCGGAAGAGTCCCTCCGGGCACCCGCTCGCCCAGACTCTGCCCGGCAGACGAGGCCGAGGCGCTCACCTCTGCTACGCGGAACCACGGATGGCCGTCCAGGAGCCGAATGAGGCTCTGGCCGACCGTACCCGTCGCACCGAGGACTCCTACCCCGGTCCTAACCGGGGTCCGAACCGTGATCCGATCATCCACCTGCTGGTCTCCATTCGTTCGTCTGATGGGCAGCGCCGTCGCCTCCGACGGCGTCGCCTCGACCTATCTCAAATGCAAGGAGTAGGCCGAATCCTCCGTTGCGGTTTTCCTGCGCTGCCAAACCGACAGCCTCGAGGCCTGACAAGGCGCCAATTCGGCATTGTCGAACCGCCGCAAGTCCTTGGTACATACACATTTGGCAGATTCTATCCTGTGTGTGCTGGCACACAGATTGCAGGCGTGTCGTCTTTGCGAATTCGGAGGTCCCGCTGACTCGTTTCGAGACGTTCCGGGCCGCCATCCGCCTTATGTCGCACCAATCCGATCAAAGGAGTACTCCGATGGCAATCATGAGATACACCCCACGGCGAGTCCGATCTCCCTGGCCTGAGTTCACGGGTTTCGCGAATCGCCTACCGAGACTCTTCGACGAGCCCTGGGACACCCCCGAGCCAACCGGATCGTGGTTCCCTGCCGTGAACGTGGAAGAGGGAGTGGAAGTACTCATCCTCACCGCCGAGCTTCCGGGCATGGCCGAAGAGGATGTCACTCTGAAAATCGAGAACAATATCCTAACCATCCGCGGTGAGAAGCGGGAGGAGCGTGAGGAGGGAGACGACAAGACACGAGGTGCGGGATAGGATGTCTCCCCTATTGCGAACGGAGAGGGAGGCGGACGCGGGTCCGGAGACATCCGGGCCCGCTCTTCCTATGCCAGGAGTTTCGAGATCGCTTCGCGCATGGCCGAGGAGTTGGCACCCATTACGCTCCCCGGAGCCAAGGTGAGGACCTCGACACCGGCGCCGCTCGAGACCTCACCCACACCGCCGATGACCCCACCCACTCTGTTCATGACCCCACCGGCCTCCTCGACGATCACCCACCCGGCTGCGAAGTCCCACGGATTGAGGAAGAGCTCCCAAAAGGCGTCGAATCGCCCTTCTGCCAGGTAGCAGAGGTCCAAAGCGGCCGCACCCCCGCGACGGACCCCTCCGGTGGCCGCCAGCACCCGGACCAGTTGGGCGGCGTACTCCTCGAGGAGCGCCTCACTCTTGAACGGAAAGCCCGTCCCGACCAGGGCGTGGTCGCTGTCGGAGACCGCCGAGACTTCGATCGCTGCGCCGTTCTTCCAGGCTCCCTTGCTGCGTGCGGCCCACCAGCGCTCGTCGGTGGGCGCGCACGATACGGCTCCCACCATGGGTTGCCCGTCGATGGCGAGAGCCACCGAGGACGCGTGCATCGGATGGTTGTGCAGGAAGTTCGCGGTGCCGTCCAACGGGTCCACCACCCAAACAGGACCGTCGAGTGGCCGGGTCGCGGCGCCGTCCTCCGCGTCCTCTTCGGCCATGATCCCATGCTCGGGGTGGCGGTCGCGGATGATGGCCAGACACGCCTCTTGGGCCGCGAGATCGGTCGTGGACACGTAGTCGGCGCGGCCCTTCTCGGTTGCATCAGCCACCGTGACCGAGGTGCCGTGGGCTTGGTGTACGTCCGCGGCGGCATCGGCAGCGAGGCGGGCGGTCTCCAGAGCGGTCTCGAGAAGGTCGGTCATGAGCATCGGGTGGAAGGATCGGAACGGAGGGTCGGCGCGGAGGATCGGTCCTGAGGATCGGCGGGTACGTCGTAAGATTCACATATTCTCGGGCGGTACGTAAGTTACGCGATGAACGATCCCAACACGGCGACGCGGCGTAAGCGGGTACTCAGCGGCATTCAGCCCACGGGTGAGGTACACCTCGGGAACTACCTCGGGGCCCTCCGGCAGTGGGTCGATATGCAGGACGAGTACGAGGCCTTCTACGCGATCGTGGACCAACACGCCATCCTCGGAGACGGGGATCCCGCGGACCTGCCGGCCCGCACAGTCGACGCGGCCATCAACCTGCTCGCGGTCGGCCTCGATCCGGAGCGGTGTACCATTTTCGTCCAATCCGACGTGCCCGAGCACCTGGAGCTCCAGTGGCTCTTCAACACGGTAGCGCCCGTCGGCGACCTGGAGCGGATGACCCAGTACAAGGACAAGTCGGCCATGTACGAGTCCATCCCGGCCGGGCTGCTCAACTACCCGGTCCTGCAGGCGGCCGACATCCTCATCTATCGAGCCGACGCGGTGCCGGTCGGTGAAGATCAGCGCCAACATCTGGAGCTGACCCGCGACATCGCCCGAAAATGGAACGCGCGCTACGGAGATTACTTTCCCGAGCCCGACGCGATCATCCCTCGAGTGGGGAAGATCATCGGCCTCGATGGTCAAGCGAAGATGAGCAAGTCGCTGGACAACACCGTGCCGATTCTGGCCGATGAGGAAGAGATCTGGGCCCGGGTCCGGACCGCCGTGACAGATCCTCAGCGCATTCGCAGGGACGATCCGGGCCGTCCGGAGGTCTGCAACGTGTTCTCTCTGCACAAGATGCTCACCGACGCCGAGATGATCCCCGACATCGAAGAGCAGTGCCGGACTGCTCAACGAGGATGTGTGGACTGCAAGCGCATCCTCGCCGACAGCATTGCGAAGGCGTTTGCTCCGATTCGAGAGAAGTCCCTCTACTACCATGAGCACAAGGACGAGGTGAGAGACGTTCTCGTGGCCGGCGCCGCGCATGCGCGATCGATTGCGCAGGAGACGCTGGCCCACGCCCGTCACAGCATGGGGATCGATTGGCCCTCTGCTATTTGAGCTCGCGCTCCCCGGGGTGGTCTTCCCGGCAGGGCGCCCCAAGGCGATTTCGCCCGTGGCGGAACGTCCGTACCTTGCGATAGGACCCTGCAACAGGAGTTGTCGAAGGTGATGCGCCCATGAATGAGATGTTCAAGAAGGCGATCGAGGATGGGGCCAGCGACATCCACATCAAGGCTGGTGACTACGTCCGGGCCCGCCTCCACGGAGAGTTGCTCCCGCTGACGGATCAGAAGATCTCCCATGCCCAGGTGAGGGAGCTTGCCGTCAAGCTGATCCCGCACGAACACGACCGGGAACGTATCGACGAGCTTACGGACTACGACTGCTCCTGGGGCCTTCCCGGGCTGGGGCGCTTCCGCGTAAACATCATGAGGCAGCGGGGAGTCTTCGGCATCGTCATGCGGATTATCCCGATCGAGATTCCGAGCTTCGCCGATCTCAATCTGCCCGACGTTCTCGAGACGATCTCCCAGACGGAGCGTGGGCTGGTTCTGGTGACGGGGGTGACCGGGAGCGGAAAGAGCTCCACCATGGCGGCGATGATCGGCTACATCAATCGCAACATGAAGAAACACATCGTCACGTTGGAGAACCCCATCGAGTTCCTGCACCGGGATCTCAATTCTTCGGTAACCCAGCGGGACGTGGGCACCGATACTGAGTCGTTCTCAACAGGACTGAGGGCCGCCCTCCGGCAGGACCCCGACGTTCTCCTGATCGGTGAGATGCGAGACAAGGAGACGATCGACACGGGTCTGAAGGCCGCCGAGACCGGTCACCTGGTCATCTCCACGGTCCACACGAAGAACGCGGTACAAACCCTGTCTCGTATGATCGCCGTCTTCTCGCCGGAAGAGCAGGAGATGATTCGCGTGCGTATGGCCGACTCGATTCAGGCCGTCGTCAGCCAGAGGCTGGTCCCCACGGTCGATGGATTGGGCCGCGTGGTGGCGGCCGAGGTCATGAGGGTCACGGGGACCATTCGCGACTGCATCATGGATGTGGAGCGCATGGAGGAGATCCACGACCTGATCGCGGACGGGAAGGAACAGTACGGGTCCCAGACCTTCGATCAGCATCTCATGGAACTCGTGAATACGAAGCAAATCACGTTCGAGGTCGGGAAGGCGGCGGCGAACAGCCCCAGCGACTTCGACCTCAAGATGAACATCCTCGGCGGGCCGGGGAGCGGCCATGCAGGCGGGGTACCGAGCGGCGGAGCACCGGACGGCGATCCGAGCGGCGCAGGGATGTTCGGAGAATGAGCGTGGATCTAGCCGGAGTACTCATCCCCTGCACGACCCCGTTCGATCCGGTCACAGGCGAGGTCGATCTCGTCGGACTCCGGGCGAACTTCAGGAGTTGGTTGGCCCACCCCATCCGAGGGATCTTGGTCGGAGGCTCTACGGGCGAGGCGCTCCTGCTCGACGAAGACGAGCGTGCCGCCTGTCTGGAGGGTGCCCGGGACGTCATCCCGGCCGATCGACTGTTGCTGGCGGGCACCGGGGCCGAGTCCACGCGGGCCACGATCCGCCGTTGTCACGTCGCCGCCGAAGCAGGGGCCGATGCAGTGTTGGTCCAACCCCCGGCGTTCTATCGAGGAGCGATGTCCGATACGGCCCTCCTGACTCACTACCGAGCGGTGGCCAAGGCTTCTTCCATTCCCGTCATCGTCTATCAGGTACCGCTTCGGCTGAGCACCATCGAGTTCTCCACCAACCTCCTGGCCGATCTGTCCAAGGTGGACAACATCATCGGAATGAAGGACAGCAGGGGTAGCCTCGAGCTGGTCGGTGAAGTGGTGTCCCGGGCCCACGATGACTTCCAAGTACTCGTCGGCAGTGGTGCTGCCTTCTACGGTGGACTCGAGTTGGGCGCGGTGGGCGGCATCTTGGCGGTGGCCTGTCTGGCGCCGGGCGGTTCGGCGGCGGTGCATGAGTCGTTCGTGGCGGGTGATTCAGCCGAGGCCGGGCGTATTCAGGAGGTCATCGGACCGGTGCATGAGGAGATCGTTGGAGGCATGGGTGTGCCGGGAGTGAAGGTGGCCATGGACCATCTCGGACTCCGTGGTGGCGACCCCCGGCCTCCGCTGCAGCCGCTGCCGGATCATTGCCATGACGACGTCGTCAAGGTGTTGGATCGTGCCGGACTGACCGCAACGGCGGGCTCCGCTACGTAGGTCACCCGGATTGGCGTTCCTCACATCGCGGGCCTCGTGCCTCAGCGCTGGAGCCTTATTGGCTCTGGCGGTGGCGTCCCCGGTGGCTGTTATCGCCCAGGCCCCCGGGTCCCAATCCGCGCGTGCTTCCCAGGATTCGCGTCCGAAGATCGGTCTGGTGTTGGGTGGTGGTGGAGCGAAGGGCGGGGCACACGTCGGAGTTCTCGAGGTTCTGGAAGAGCTCCGGATTCCCGTGGATTTCATTGCGGGCACCAGCATCGGTGCGGCAATAGGAGGCCTGTATGCCTCCGGCATGAGCGTTCCACAGTTGAAGGTGCTTCTGGAGTCGCTGGATTGGCAGGATCTGCTCTCTGACCGACCGCCGCGGCGACATGAACCGTTCCGTCTCAAGAGCACCGACCGGCGAGTTCCGTCGCGGCTCGAGGTCGGATTCAACCGAGGCAAGTTCCGGCTCCCCACAGGGATCGTCACCGGGCATAACGTGGAACTGACCCTTCGGTCGGCCACGCTACCCGTGGCCCATATACGGTCGTTCGAGGAGTTGCCGACGCCTTACGTTGCCGTGGCGACCGACCTGGTGACCGGCGGCATGGTTGTGCTCGACCGGGGGGATCTATCGACGGCGATGCGGGCCAGCATGTCGATCCCCGGTGCGTTTTCTCCGGTGGAAGTCGCCGGATCGGTCCTGGTCGACGGCGGACTGGTCCGCAATCTGCCCGTGGACGTGGTCCGAGCCATGGGTGCAGACGTAGTGATCGCCGTGGATCTGACGCCGCCCCTCTATGACGCGGAGGAACTCGAAAGCGCCATCGAGGTCTCGACCCAGACCTTCCGCATTTCCACGCTCCAGAATACGGTGCCGCAACGCGAGGCACTGGTCTCCGGCCGAGATGTATTGCTGCGCCCCGACGTCGCCGATGTACCAATTACCGAATTCCGTTCGCTGACCGCGACCTTCGCGGCGGGGGCCGATGTGGCTCGGGCTGCCGGAGAGGACCTCGCCCAGTGGAGCATGAGCCCGGAAGCCTACCGGACGTTCCGGGAGAGTCGCCGACGGACCGAGGAGCCGCCCGAGACGCTCGATTTCGTGCGCATCGAGGGGGCCGTACGGATGAGCCCGGACGCCTTGAGGGGGCGCCTGGGGCTCGTGCCGGGTGGGCCGTTGCAGGCGGAAACGCTGGAGCGGGCTCTCAATAAGATCTTCGCTATGGGCCTCTATCAGGGAGTGGATTACAGTCTTGTCGAGGAAAACGGGGCCAGCGGGCTGTTGGTAGAGGTGAGCGAAAAGCCTTGGGGTCCGGGGCTGATGAACTTCGGGTTGGCTTTCGGGAACGACCTGGAACGGGGCCGAAGTAGCTTCACGATTCTCGCCACTCACCGTCAGACCCAACTCAACGGTCGCGGGGGTGAGCTTCTGGCCGAGGTTAGGCTCGGAGAGGGTCAGGGAGCCGAGATCGAGCTCTTTCAGCCGATCGACGTGGGGGCACGGTTCTTCATCGCGCCCCGCTTGGATTACCAGGAGGAGTCGTTGAAGGTGGCCGTTCTCGGCGCGGGTGAGGTGAGTCGAGGAGTCCGGGAGACCAACGCCGCCATCGCTGTCGGAGTGCAGTGGCCGGACTGGGGTGAGTTCCGGGTCGAACTCGTGCGCGGACGAGTGGAGCAGAGGGGCGTCGACGAGACGACGGAGCAGGATCTCAACGCCGACGTCGGTGCGGTCCTGGCGCGACTCTCAGTGGACCTTCTCGACGACGCGTCGTTCCCGACGAGCGGAACGTGGGGTCGCGTCGAGGCGTTCCGCTCCGCTCGGTCGTTGGGCGCCGACCCGATTTACACCCGCCTGGACGCCGCCCTCCTCACGACCCTCTCCAAGGGGCGGAATACCACCGTCCTGGAGGGTCGCTTCGGAACGGCGTTCGGTTCCGATCTGCCCGTGCACCATGACTTCGGCTTGGGAGGCTTCCAGCAGCTCTCGGGGCTACGGCCTCGGCAACTCGTCGGTAGCCGCTATGCTCTGGCTCAGGCCACGTTTCGACGCAACGTCGCCACGTTCAACACGACGCCGGAGGGGGGAGATCTGCACCTCGGGTTTTCACTCGAGGCCGGCAATGCCTGGTCCGATCCGGACGTCGGTGGACTCGGTGAGCTGAGGGGCGGGGCGAGCCTTTTCGTCGGATTAGAGACGATTCTGGGCCCGCTGTTCTTGGCGCATGGGCGGGCATCTTCGGGCTCCGACACCTTCTATCTTTTCGTCGGTCGCTCCTTCTGACCGGTCGAACGCCACTCTCCGACTTCCCTCGAGCCGCCCTCCGATTTCCCTCGGGTGGGGCCAGGCGTGGGGCCACGCGTTGACCCGACTCTTCCGTCGATCTAGCTTTTACCAAAGGAAGCACCGCCCAGAGCCCATTCCCCGAAGAATGGGCTTTTTTCGTGTCCATCAGGGCCCTTCGTTGGGGCCCTGATGGCCTCCTCAACACAGAAAGTCCTGATGTGTCTCAAGGTGGTATAGACGGTCGATGCCTGGTGGTGGTCGGCTGCCAGTGGGGCGACGAAGGCAAGGGTAAGATCGTCGATGTCCTGGCAGAGGAAGCGCACGTTGTGGCGCGCTACCAGGGTGGTGCGAATGCCGGCCACACGGTCTACGTGGGCGAAGACAAATACGTCCTGCACCAGATCCCGTCCGGCGTCCTGCATGCCGACAAGAGGTGCCTGCTCGGCAACGGCGTGGTCCTCGACGTGCTCGACTTCTTCGAGGAGTATGACGAGCTGGCCGAGCGGGGCATCGATCTCGATGGCCGGGTGGGCGTGAGCCAACGTGCTCACCTGCTCATGCCGTACCACAAATCTCTCGATCATGCCTTGGAGGGTCAGGCCAAGCAGAAGATCGGCACCACGGGTCGCGGCATCGGGCCTGCATACGAGGAGAAGGCCGGCCGACGCGGTTTGCGGGTCGCCGACTTGGCGAATGCCGGGCGTGCTCAGGCGCTTGTCGAAGAGGGTGTCGAGCGGGCTCGGGCCCGCATCGCCGCCATGGGAGGCGAGTGCGACGATGCCCTCGATGCAACGGTCGAATCCGTCCTCGCCGCCGGTGAGCGCTTGAAGGAGTTGGCCACGGACACCGGCCTGGAGATCGTGCAGGCGCTCGGAGCAGGGAAGACGGTCCTCTTGGAGGGCGCCCAGGGTACGGCCCTTGATCTGGACCACGGCACTTATCCCTTCGTCACGTCCTCGAACACGACCGCCGGAGGGGCCGCCACCGGGTCGGGCATCGGACCCACAGCGATCGACACCGTGATCGGGGTCGTGAAGGCCTACACCACCCGGGTGGGCAACGGACCCCTACCGACCGCATTCGACGAGGCCATGGACGAAAAGGTCAGAGCGCTCGGCGGTGAATTCGGTGCGACGACGGGTCGGCCTCGCCGATGCGGTTGGTTCGACGCGGTGCTGGCACGGCTCGCTGCGCGGGTGAATGGACTGACCGGTCTGGCCGTGACCAAACTCGACGTGCTGGACACCCTGCCCGAGGTGTCCATCGCGACCGGTTATCGCACGCCGGACGGAGTCGTAGAGGAGTTTCCGGCGGACACATGGCTGCTCGACGGCGTGGAACCGGTGTACGAGACCCTTCCCGGTTGGCAGGAGTCCACGGAGGGCGCCCGCTCTCTGACGGACCTGCCTGCGGCGGCTCGTCGATACCTGGATCGGATCGAAGAGGTAACCGGCACCCCGGTGCAGATGGTTTCTGTAGGAACACGACGGAGCCAGATCATCCGGGTGTAGGTTGCCGGGGCCCAGCGGCTCCGCTTCCGTACACCCGTTGAGGCCATCCCGCGGAACTCTTATCTTTCAAAGCTTTGTCGCATCCACCTCGTACGTACCTGGTCGTGAGGTGAGCGGGTTGGGTCGTCAACGAGGAGGATCGGTCGCCGATGTTCGATGAACTCGGCAAGAAGCTTGATAGCGCTCTCGGGAAGTTCCGACAGCGGGGTATCCTGACTGAGCCCATGATCAAGGATGGGCTCCGTGAGGTCCGGCGGGTGCTGCTCGAGGCCGACGTCAACTACAAGGTGACGCGGGAATTCCTCCAGCAGGTGCAGGAGCGCGCGCTGGGGGAGCAGGTCGTAAAGGCCGTGTCTCCGGGACAGCAGATCGTGAAGATCGTCCATGACGAGCTCGCGAACCTGCTGGGTGAGGGTAAGCCCACGCTGCATTGGGCTTCGTCGGTGCCGACCATCTTCATGGTGGTGGGTCTGCAGGGGTCGGGTAAGACGACCACTGTGGCGAAGCTCGCGAAGCGTTTGGCCAAGGAGGGCCGGGAGCCGCTGTTGGCGGCTTGCGATTTGTATCGGCCCGCTGCGGTGGACCAGCTGGTCACGCTGGGAGAACAGATCGGCGTGCCGGTCCACCAGGGGAGCTCGGCGGGCAACGCGGCGGGCGAGCCGGGCAGCGACCCGGTAGAAGTGGCGAAGGCGGCCGTCGAGGTCGCCAGGCGGGACCACAGGTCGGTCCTCATCGTCGATACGGCCGGAAGGCTGCAGATCGACGAGCCGATGATGGACGAGTTGCGCCGGTTGAAGGGGGACCTCGAGCCCCAGGAGATTCTCCTGGTGGCCGACGCCATGACCGGTCAGGAGGCGGTGAAGATCGCCGAAGGGTTCGACGAGGCGTTGGGCCTGACGGGGGTGATCCTCACCAAGATGGACGGTGATGCACGAGGGGGAGCGGCGCTCTCCATTCGTGGCGTCGTCGGAAAGCCCATCAAGTTCGTGGGCGTAGGCGAGACGGTCGACGATTTGGAATTGGCCGATCCGGAGCGGTTGGCCGGACGGATCCTCCAGATGGGCGACGTGGTGGGTTTGGTGGAACGGGCCGAACAGGCCATGGACACCGAGACCCAGGAGAAGCTCCAGGAGCAGATGCTCCGGGGTCGCTTCACGCTCGAGGACTTCTTGACCGCCATGAGGCAGGTCCAGAAGATGGGGCCCTTGGAACAGGTGTTGAAAATGATACCCGGGGCGGCGAAGGCGATGCCCGCAGGAGGGGTTGACCCGAAGAGGATGAAGCATGTTGAAGCCATCATCCTCTCGATGACGCCGGGTGAGCGACGTAGGCCGGAGATCCTGGACGGATCGAGGCGGGCGAGGATCGCCAAAGGAAGTGGACGGTCGGTGGCGGAAGTGAACCGGCTGATGAAGCAGTTCAAGGAAACACAGAAGTTCATGAAGCAGATGAAGGGCATGATGCCCTTCTGATGATTGAGGCAGACGCCGGGACTACCGGCCTATAGGGACCGACTGGAAAGCACATATGTCAGCAAAAATCAGACTTCGCCGCATGGGCCGTAAGAAGCAGGCCCACTATCGCATCGTGGTAGCCGACTCCAAAGCTCCGCGCGATGGCCGATTCGTCGAGACGCTCGGGTACTACAAGCCTCTGACTGAGCCGGCCCGTCTCATCGTGGACCTCGAAAAGGCCGATGAGTGGATCGCCAAGGGCGCCGAGCCCTCCGACACCGTGCGCACCTTGCTCAACAAGGCCCGCAAGGGTGGAGACGCTTCGGTCGCTTTGGGCGAGCTCGATCCCGAGGAGGCGAAGGCTCTCAAGGCCGCCGCTCTGGAGGACCGTCGCAAGGCCGAGACCAAAGCCCGCGAAGCCGCCGCTACGGCTGAAGCGGCTCAGGCCACTGCCGCCGCCGCGGCTGCCGAGGTCGAAGCTGCGGAAGCCGCCGCGGCCGAAGCCGTCGAGGCTGAAGAGGAAGCGGAGCCTGTGGCTGAAGCCACCGAAGAGCCCGAGGCTGAAGCTGCCGAGGAGGAGGCCGTCGAGGCTGAGGCAGCCGAAGAACCAGAGGCCGAAGCAGAAGCCGAGCCCGAGGCTGAAGCAGCTGAAGAGGAGGCCCCGGAGGCCGAGGCTGCCGAAGAGCCCGAGGCTGAGGCAGCTGAAGAGGAGGCCCCGGAGGCCGAAGCCACCGAAGAGCCCGAGGCTGAAGCTGCCGAGGAGGAGGCCGTCGAGGCTGAGGCAGCCGAAGAACCAGAGGTCGAAGCAGAAGCTGAGCCCGAGGCTGAAGCAGCTGAAGAGGAGGCCCCGGAGGCCGAGGCTGCCGAAGAGCCCAGCGCCGAGGCGGAAGCTGAGCCTGAAGCCGAAGCAGCTGAAGAGGCCGATGCCGAAGAGGATGAGGAGAAGGAGTCGGAGTAACGCTCCGAGACTGGAGGCCCCTGGACCATGGGTAAGACGGACGCCCCGAAGCACCTGGTAGTGGGGCACCTCAATAAGGCGCATGGCACGAAGGGCGAGGTCTTCATCTGGCCTCTCACGAGCCACCCCGAGAGCACGTTCGCTCCCGGGGTGGTTCTGTACCTGGCGGATGCCGAGGGCGTCTTGTCACCCGATCGCCCAACCCGTCGTATCGAGACGAGCCGCCCGTACCGGCGAGGCTTTCTCGTCGGCTTCGAGGGCGTGTACGACCGAAGTGGCTCGGAGGCTCTGTGCGACCGGTACGTCTTGCGTGATATCGGAGACGTGCCCGACTTGGAGGAAGGTGAGGTCTTCTATCATGATCTGCTGGGCATGGAGGTCGTGACGGTGGACGGTCGCGAGCTCGGCGAGGTTACCGAGGTATACGAGTTGCGGCCGGCGGATCTCCTGGAGATCCGGGGCCCCGAGAAGAGCATCTTGATTCCCTACATCTCACAGATGGTCGAGTCGGTGAGCGTGGAGGAGAACCGGATCGTTCTCGATCCTCCGGAGGGGCTGCTCGATGACTGACGCCGGGCGGCCGCCCCTGACGATCAACATCGTCACGATCTTCCCCGATTTCTTCCGCGAACCGTTGGCGACGAGCATTCCCGCTCGTGCTGAGCAGGCCGGACTGGTGCGCTATCGCATCGTGGACCTCAGGGACTTCACGCACGATCGGCATCGCACCGTGGACGACACTCCCTACGGGGGTGGGGCCGGCATGGTGATGAAACCCGAGCCCTTCTTCGAGGCGGTGGACAGCATTGAGCCTTCGGGACCGGTCGTGCTGCTCTCGGCTCGCGGGAAGGTGTTCGAGCACACGGATGCCGTCCGCTACTCAGTCCAACCCGAGGTGACGCTACTGTGCGGCCACTACAAGGACGTAGACCAGCGTGTGGCGGACCATCTCGCAACCGAGGAGGTCTCCCTGGGGCGATTCGTCCTTTCCGGGGGAGAGATCGGCGCTCTGGCCGTGACGGATGCGGTGGTGCGGCTCCTTCCTGGGGCGATGAGTGATCACGACTCCGCTTCCACCGATTCGTTCTACGACGAGGGCTTTCTCAGTGCGCCCTCCTATACGCGGCCGGCCGAGTATCGGGGACATGAGGTACCCGAGGTGCTTCGCACGGGGGACCACGCCAAGATCGAAGAGTGGCGGCGGGCCGAGGCGGCCCGCCTGTCGGCTCGTCTTTCTCGGCAGCAGGAAGAGGAATAGCGGTTCTCGGGCGGGTCGGTGAAACTAATAACTCCCACCTCTTCACCCCTGCCCGGCCCGGCATTATTTTACAGGTTTCTGACGAACAGGGCGTTCCGCCCGACCCACGAGGACCACAATGTCTGATCTGATACAAGAAATCGAAAAGGCGGAGCTGCGGGACGACAATCCCGATTTCGCTCCCGGTGACACGGTCCGCGTGTTGTACAATGTCCGGGAAGGGGTCAAGGAGCGCATCCAGGCCTTTGAGGGAGTCTGCATCGGCCGCCGTGGCGGCGGAACCGGCGCGACCTTCACCGTCCGTAAGATCTCCAGCGGCGTTGGCGTCGAGCGGGTATTCCCGCTTCATGCCCCGACCGTCACGGGTGTCGAGGTCGTCCGACGCGGAAGAGTGCGGCGGGCGAAGCTCTACTACCTGAGAGGTCTACGCGGCAAGGCGGCCCGGATCCGGGAGAAGCGGACCAACTAGAATGGACTCGCCGGCGACGTCGCCGGATGATTCTGGAACCGAGCGGCTCCAGGACCCCCTCGATTACGAGAGGCGGTTCTGGAGCCGCGGTCTTTCCGGGGTGGCGGGAGTAGATGAGGTCGGGCGGGGCCCGCTCGCCGGGCCCGTCGTCGCGGCCGCCGTGATCTTGTCGGAAGGCACCGTCGTCGAGGGTGCGACGGACTCCAAGGAACTCGACGCCAAGGCCCGCGAGGAGCTGGTAGAAGTGATCCTCGAGCGCGCTCAGGCGGTCGCCCTGGGGGCCGCCTCCGTTCGCGAGATCGATCGGGCGAACATCCTTGTGGCGACGGCCTGGGCCATGAACCGAGCCCTGCGTCGGCTCGCCGTAGCGCCCGATCACGTGGTCGTCGACGGGCTTCCCATGAAGTCATTGCGATGGAAGCACGACGCCGTGGTCGGTGGGGATGGGTTGGTGCACTCCGTTTCCTGCGCGTCCATCGTGGCCAAGGTCTGCCGCGATCGCCTCATGTCCAACCTGGCCAAGCGGTACCCTGGATATGGATGGGAGCACAACGCGGGCTACGGTACCCAGGAACATCGCGATGCATTGGATCGCCTGGGCTCCACGCCGCACCACCGCCAGACGTTCCTGGGACTCCAGTACGGTCTGGAGCTGTAACGGGGCGGCCCCCTGTAGGAGACCACCCCGTTCTACCGCCGCCTCTTGGCCTTCACGATGACCTCGTCACACCCACGGAATTGAGCCCCCTCTGACGTCACGCCATTGAGGCAGAGCTGCGTCGTTTCGGGGGTCAGGTCGCCGGTGCGGACCAGAGCGTTCAGGCCGAAGTGTACGATCAGGTCACGATCGCCGTCGCGGTCCACGTCCCGGAGGGACGCGTGGAAGCGAGGCGGCCGATCGTCCTTCTTCTTCCGGCGCCATTTCTTGCGTGGCTTGATGGTCACGCCCACGTCGAGATCGACTTCGTCGCCCAGTGTGATGGTCCCCACGTCTACGCCTGCTGCGTCGAACCCGTCGCTGCTGAGCAGTGCTGCGGTGACATTGAGCCCGGGCCAGCGACCGCGGACGCTCTTCTCGCTCTTGCTGCTCTTATCACTCTTGCCGCTCTTGCCGCTCTTATCACTCTTGCCGCTCTTAGCGCTCTTGTCGTGTCCCCACTTCCGAGGGAACTTGACCCGGATCACGTTACGGTCGCGCCCCGGCTTGATGTCTACGTCGACCTCGAGGTCCGAGGGGGGCTCGGGTTCAGGCTCTGGCTCGGGCTCGGGTTCAGGCTCGGGCTCCGGCTCGGGCTCCGTCGCGACCTTGCACGCGCCGCTCGTCTGGTAGATGTCCAGGATCTGCTGCGCCGCCAGCGCTAAGTTGAAGATCTCCAACTCGTCGACGATGCCGTCGGGTGATCTGGGGAAGCCCGCGTTACGTGCGGCCAGGTAGGTCGCTCCGACCACGAGTGACCCTGCACCGTAGGCCACCGGCGGACGCCCGGAGGCGTCGTACGTGTCCTCTGCGGTGCCGTTCACGTAAAGCGTCGCCGTCGTGCCGTCGAACGAGAGGGCGATGTGGACGACCGAGCCGAACGGGTGGACCGAGGTTCCGACCAGCCGCACGTCGACGGCAACGTCGTCCTCGAAGAACACCCCCGCCTGGATTCGGTCGTCCTGGGTCCACGAGACGAAGTACGACAGCCCGAGTCCGGCTAGGCTGGCATCATCGATCGCCTTCTCGACGAGAATGTTGCCGAACGCATCGTTGTTCTGGCCTGCGCTGAGACGCTGCGCCCAGAAGTCGATCGTGAAGGTCGCGGGCCGCAGGCTAGGCGAGTCGTCGATCTCCAGGAACGGCTGACCGAGGCCCTGGTTGAACCGGAACCCCTGGCCCACCACGCCGGGCTCGAACACGACGCCGCTATTGCGAACGATCGGGTTCGTGCCGGCTACGTCGTCGTATGTGTCCTCCCCCGGCCACCACGAGATGGCCGATCCCGGTGCTACGCAGGTCGGACCCTGCACTGTGGCGGCCGCCAGAGGTGCCATCTGCTCGATGGCCAACGCGTCCTTGGCGTCTCTGGCGTCGGGTAGATCAGGCACGATGTCGGGAGCCGTGAGGGACAGCTCGCAACCGAGCGGGGTCAATGCCAGTACGAGCGTCACGACTAAGAGAGTCTGCTTTCGGAGCATCTGATGTCTCCTGGAGCTTTCTTCGAGGGTCGGTCCATGGGGCGCGCTATCTGGGTTCGGGCCGACTGTGAGGGGAGTAGAGGCAGACTCCCGGGTCATTTGCCTGGGGTTTTGCGCCGTCTAGGGCACCGATTGGTGCAAACGGGGTGCCGACGGCGTGCAGAAGCGGTCTTCGGGGCTGAAAACCGTTGCAGCGCATGCCTTCCGAGATGATTTGGGGCTTGATGTCCCACTGTGGAAAGCCGGCTTCCGCTAGCAGAATGTGCGGTCCGCTGGCAAAGAGTGTCCTGAATGGGAGGGCATTGTGGAAAACTGAACCGTCACCGAGCGCCCCGGGTGGCGGTACAAGAAAACGGGGCGGCCTCCCGGTGGGGAGACCGCCCCGATCTGGGGGGGGCTTGAGCGGTCGGGGACTACACTGGCCCGCCGCCGCCGCCACCGACGATCGTCACGAAGTCGCAGCCTGTGATCTCGTCACCGCCAGTGGTCGACCCGTTTACGCAGAGCTCGGTGGTGAATTCGTCGTGATCTCCGCTGGCGACGAGGGCGGGGATGCGGAAGTGCATCACCAGGTCGAGATCCCCGTCGTTGTCTACGTCTTTGAGGGCGGCCCGCAGAGTGCCGTTCTTCTTGACCGTAACGCCGACCGTCATGCTCTCACCCAAGGTCACGGAGCCAACGTCGATGTCAGCCGCATCGAAGCCGTCGGCCGTGAGAATGGCGACCGGGAGGTTGGCGTTGCGACGACCGCGCTTGGCGCTCTTCCCACTCTTGGCGCTCTTGCCACTCTTGGCGCTCTTGCCGCTCTTAGCGCTCTTGCCACTCTTCGGTCCCCTGCCTCGGGTCGCCTTGGCCTTCTTGCTCTTCTTCGACTTCTTGCTCTTGGCGCTCTTCTCCGACTTCTCACTCTTGTCGGACTTGGCGCTCTTGTCGCCGCGGCCGAGGTTGATCGGGTTTCGATCGCTGCCCGGCTTGATGTCGACGATGACGTCGATCGGGCCGGTTGTGCAATCGACGGTTACGGTCGCGGATGCCGTGGCGGAGCCCGAGGCGGTGCTCGGAGCCGGAGCCGCGAACGACGGTAGTGTTGTCGATCACATGGTCGCCGCACTCCACGAAGGGACCCATGGTCACGCCGTATCCGAAGACCTGCGAAAGCGGGTCGGCGGCACAAGAGGTGCCGAGAGAGCCCGTCTCGCTGTCGGTGACGTCGACGCAGGCATCGACTTCGGTGGTGGCCACGTCGAAGTCGACGCCCACCGACCCCAATCCAGGTGGTCCAAAGCCGTCCACCACTACCACATCCACCGACAGTGGGGAGCCGCTGCCGAGGCTAGCGGCGTACGAGCACGTGAACAGCACCGGAGGACTCGGAGGCAACACGAGGAAGGGGGGGCCACCGGGGGTGAACACAGGCGTACTGCATGTCGGCACCACAGGCGTACCACCAACCGACACGGTGATATCCGTGATCGAAGCGGGGGGCAGGACTACGAAAGAAATGTCTCCGCTCACGGCCCAATCGCTATCCACCGATGCGGCGTCGAGGTCGACCGCATAGGCAAGGGACACGCTCTCCCCGGCCGAGATCGTCGTGCTGGTCGGGTCCACCGTTTTGTCGATGGTCCAACTCCAGGCACGCGAGAATGTCGGCGCGGCCGTCACCGTGACTGCGGAAACGATCTCGGCGGTCCCACTGAACGGCACGGCGGCCGGACTACTCGCTATATCCTTCGTCGGCGGACCGACGACATCAGTAACGCCCTGCTCACATCCCAATACAGCCAGTGCGAACAAAGCAGAAACGGCTTGCAGACGATACTTCCGGGGCATGTCGCCTCCTTCGGAGGTCAGAGGGTGAAGCTCATCTTCATGGGTCGACGCACGTCGCCAACCAAGGGAGCGGAGGCACACTCCCGATTCTAACGCTACCAGTCGTAGGGGCCGACCCGCAATAGCCGCATTTGTCGGTGTTATCGGGCGATATCTCCCTGTTGCCTTTTGACCCTATTTGTGCCCAACGTTGATATGTAACCTTTAGTCCCCCCAGGACTCCTCCTCGATCGGTGTCCGAGGATCTACCCGCTGTACGTTTGGGATGCGAAATGCATGACCGTGAAGAGACTCATTCTGTTGTCGCTGACGGCGGTGACCCTCACCGGCTGTTACGACTCCCCAACTGAGACACCGACCGATCTACGGCCCGCGAAGGCCGAGCTTCCATATCAGATGTTCGACGGCACCGCGTTCGCAGTGGGTGACGCATATGTCCTGCTAGCGACGACCAATTCCGGTAAGCTCCTCGAGATCGACGTCGATGCGGGATCTGTCCGGCAGATCGGCCAATCCCAGGCGTTCGGCACTCCGTCAATCAAGCCAGGATGGACCGGGATCACCAAGGACGCCTCGGGGACGGTCTTCACTACCAGCCGAACCAAGGATGACCCTCGTCTCGACGGTTGCTTCCCGGCGAGCGGTTCAGGGGCAGCTTGCACGCACCTCTATAACGTCGATCCGAGCACAGGCCTGGTCACCGCCGATCGAGGGTCGGTGGGGCAGGCGAACGTCTCGGACATCGATGGCCCCGGCCCGCTTCCGGGAACCGTGTATGGTAGCATGCTCGATGTGCAGAACTCAGTAGGGCTGCTCGTCGCCGTCGACGCCACCTTAGTACCGACATCGCCCGCCGTCCCCATCGGCTATTTCAGCACCGGTACGACGGGCGCTTACGACGGTGGCTTCGAACTGATCAACGGTGGTTTGTCCGTGGATCCCAACACGGGTGTCATCTGGGGCATCGAGAACAACTTCCACTGGGACACCACCGGACCGCAGGGACCGCGGCTGTTTACGATTGACGGTAGTACGGGAGCCATAAACTCGCCCGCGATCGTGGTGACCATCGGCGGTGCGAATGCTGTTCACGGGTTCGACGGGCTCGAGATCATGCCCGACGGTCGGATGTTCGCTAGCCGCGGACCGAATCAAGGTGGAGGGGGGACCCCGTTCCAGCTCTTCGAGATCAACCCGTCGACGGGTGAGGCGACGCAGGTCAGCCTCACGATTCCGGCTGGTCTCCAGGGGATCCCCAACGGGCTCGAAACAACAACGGCTCCGAGGGCCCTGACGCTTTCGGTGACCAGCGCCACCGTGAACTTCGATCCGACCGGCGATCCGGGCGGTGACGACTTCGTGATGGACGCGACCTTCGCGATGGGAGCCGGCAACAACGGACTGGACCTCCCCAACGAGGCCTTCGTCATGAACATGGGCGACCTCGTCTTCACCCTCCCGGGGGGGTCCTTCATCACAGTGGCTGGGGGATTCGAGTACACCTCGCCAGGACCCGGCCTCACGGTAGTGGCCGTCGACGAGGATGGCGGCACCCTCCATCTAGAAGGGATGGGGCTCACGCTCAACAACCTGATCGGCGCCCCCGTCGCGGTGAATCTCCAGATGGGCGACGACGTCGGTGAGAGTGCGGCGACCTTCAGCGTACCGAGCGGTGTTCCCGCCCAGGCCGGTGGCGAATTCTATGCGGTAACGAATGCCGGCGAGCTGCTGGTGATCGACCTGGGCGCCGGGACCGGTACGTTCATCGGGACGGCTACCGTCGGCGGTGGCGGCGGTGGCGGCGGTGGCGGCGGTGACGGTAGTGGCGGGGCCGGCGGTGGTGCAGGGGGCGGCAGTGGGACGGGCATAGGTTGGACCGGGCTCGCATTTTCGGCGGACGGACGGCTGTTCGCGAGCGCCCGGTACCGGGACGGGAACCTGACCGATGGATGTGACGACGGGGTCTTCCCAGATCCGAGTGAGCCGAACTACGGAGCGAACAAGGGCAAGTGTGCCCACGTGTACCAGCTGGATTCCGGCACAGGCCAGATCACCGCTCACATCGGCAACACGGGCATCCAGTATCTGTCCGATCTGCAGTTCGGCACCGACGGCTTGCTGCTGGGCAGCGAGTTCATCAACGAGCGTGTGATCAGAGATGGTGGTTTGGTCAAGATCGATCTGGCTACGGGCTTGGCCGCTCGGAAGGGCACGTTCGGGACCTTCGACAACCTGGTGGTCGGCAACGGTGGACTCTCCTTGGACCCGGAGACGGGCCAGCTCTGGGGGATCGAGAGCAACGATCAGTTCCCGCGGATCTTCAAGATCGACCCGGTGACCGGGGCGGGGTCTGCCCACGTCCAACTCCGCTTGAATGGGCAGGTTCTCGACTTCGGTTTCGACGGGTTGGGCATTCTCCCGGACGGGCGGTTCTATGCCACTCGTGGGCGCGGCCTCCAAGAGGTATACCGCATCAACCCGTCCAGCGGTGAGGTGCGCATTCAGAACCTCACTCTCGACGCGAGCATCACGGGTGGACTCAACGGCCTCGACACCTTCGTCGAGCCGAGTGACGACCCACCGCCGCCCGTGGACATCGGCGTAAAGGACACCTTCCTGCGCAAGGACAAGAGCGGAAAGAGCGACAAGAGCGCCAAGAGCGGGAAGAGCGGGAAGAGTGGAAAGAGCGGGAAGAGCGCGAAGAGCGGGGGCAGCAAGAAGAGCAACAAGAGCAAAAAGAGCAACAAGAAGGGGAAGACGGTTCAGGCCCCAGACAATCGCCACACCAACGAGGGTGCCAACCCACGCCTGGAGCTTCAGAAGGACCAGGACGTATTGGTGGCCTTCGATGTCGCTGACCTCGACTTCTCGACGGTGACCGGAGCCCAGGTCGTCTTCACGATCGATCCCACCTATGGATCGACTGGCTGGAAGAACAAGGGTGTCAAAGCGGACATCCATCACCTGAAGAGCGACTTCGTCGAGGGCAATGGCATCAACACGGGCCCCGAAGCAGAGCAGTTCAGGGGCACCGATGCGGGCGCCACGTGGCGATGCTCTGCCGACCAGGACATCTCGAACAACAAGGGCGACTGCGCCAAGAAGGACAGATGGCAAGGTGCCAAGAAGCGCGGTAAGAGGACCGATCGTGTGAAGATCATGAACGACCTGACGGGTACGGTGAGCTTCGACGTCACCAAGGACCTGAAGAAGGGTCGCACCCGGTGGGTGCTCGAGGTGGCCGGTCAGAAGGACGGAAGCATCGTGTTCTTCTCGAAGGAAGGTGCAGGCGCCGTGGGCGACTTCAGCTTCGCCCCTCGACTGGTCATCCAGACGGGAAGCTGATCTCAGCCTGGGAATGCAGACGGCCCGTCCCTTTGGTGGGGCGGGCCGTTTTGTGCTACTAGCCCTCGGCCAGCAATCCGAAGACCTCGTCCACCTGCTCCCAACCTACCCGCATGAGGAAGTCGCTCCGTCGTCCGTAGGACTTGATTCCCAGAATGAACAGGCCCGGCTCTGGGTTGACGAGTGTCGCCGCACCGAGACCGGTCTGGTCGAGGCAGTCACCGCTATCGCCACTCTGCGCGAGTAGTGCCGCAGCGAGCTTCATGGGACCCTGCGTCGCCCAGCACTCGTGCACCTGGAGCTGCCGGTAGAGCATGTGGTCCCCGACCTTCCCGGTGAGTGCCAAGATACGGTCGGCTTCCACGGCCTCCACCGTTCCGTCCTTGTGACGGAGATCGACCCGGGCTCGATGAGGGGTCGCCGATTCCGCGTTGTCGCCGCCTTGGAGCGTCAGGGCGTCCACAACGACCCCCACGAGCACGCGGAGGGAGGATGGTGGATCGGCGGATAGCTCAGCGGCCTTGTCCAAGAGGGCAGCGCGTTGGGTCAGCGGATCGTCAGGATCCGAAGACGGGGTCGCGTCCCGCAGAGCCCAGATGACCTCGATCCCCGTCCGTTCGCCGGCGAGCTCGACGAGCTCCGCCACGGCCGTGGTCGCGGAGTGTCCTCCGCCCACAACTAGCGTGGTGCGGTCGGCCCAAGCCTCTGGGGCATCCGACACATCCGGCATGTCGTGGCTGATGATCTGAGATGCTAGCGCCTCTCCTGGCGCGGGAATGCCGCCGTCGCCCAGAGCGTTCGGCTCGGGGTTTCCGCTGCAGTCGAGAACCACATCGGCTTCCTCGGTCCACTCACGACCTGAATCGTCCCGGAGCAGAAGTCGGAAGGCGTGCTGGGCTCGTCGACCTGTGCCGATCTCCTCGTGCTTGAGAAGTCCGGTGCGCCCGAGGCGGTGAACTCGAACCCCGTAGTGGATGTGTTCGGCCAACAAGGGAAGGGCACTGACCGGCGCGAGCACGTTCTCCACCAGTTCGGTCCCAGAGGGGCACGCAGCTCCCGCGGGCACCTCTGTGCCGGCTTGTTCGAGAGCCCGCCTCATCCGCGCGGAGACGTTGAGTTCCCAGGGAGTGAAGAGCCTTACGTGGCCCCATTCGCGGACATGTCCCGCAGCTCCGGGTGCCGCTTCGTACACATTGAACGGGTAGCCCGCTTCCGCCGCGGCGAGCGCAGCTTCGAGCCCTACGGGGCCGGCGCCGACAATAGCGATGCGAGGTTGGGGCTTCGTCATCGTTGTGTGCCCTAGAACCGCGAGGCCGCCCGCTCCTTGGCGGGGAGGATCTCCAGGCACGTCGTCCACCATCCGGTGAGGATCGTCTCGACGAACTCCTCGGGAAGGTCTTCTCTGCGCATCTCGGCGGCCAAGGACTCGTGGTCGTATACGAGCGGAACCAATTCGACGTCGATCCCGTTGTCGGTCGCCGAGATGATCGTGTACCACACGTTGGTCTTGCCGTCGTTGGCCGGCCGTCCGATGACACCAACGTTGACCACGTCGCGACCGGACGGGAGACGACGGTGCCAGTGCAGACCGGTGTGCGTGCACAGAATCCCGTCGCAACGGTTTTCGTCGCACAACACCTCAAGGAACGGCGTGGACGAGGTGGACGAGAACAGGAACTCGTTGACCCGTCTCGGAGATCCGTGGACCAGGAGCAATTCCCGATCGCCGACGCGGACGCGGCGCCGGGAGGGGAGGCCGTCCATGTACTCCCTATATCCCGACGAGCAGTGACGCTCGGTGTAGCCATACGAGAGAGCCGCAAAGTGGTTGTCCCGTGGGTCCGTGTATCCGCAGTTGCAGTCCCCACGGTCCGAGGCCAAGGACTGCTCGTAGTTCCCCTGGATCCCCCGGACGCCGGCACTCTCCAGGAGCGGCCACACCGCCTCCGGATTCGGACCGAACCCCCCCAGATCTCCAAGGCAGTACAACTCCTCCGCCCCGCGTCGGCGAGCGTCGTCGAGAACGGCCTCGAGGCCGAACCGGTTGTTGTAGACGCCTCCGAATACGGCAATCCGGTCGTAGGGACCCTCGACGGGAGTCGCATCATTCAACGGCCTCAAGTACTTCTCGACCGCAGACTGTCGATCCATCTCGGAGAGAGGTCGACCCGACTGGGCCGCCGCCGCTCGGAACTCCGGGAGGGGTACCAGGCGCTCCCCCCAGGTAGCCATGCCCTTGTGACGATTGCTCATGTCCTGCAGCTGACCTCGTACACATGGCAGGTCCAGCACGCCTGGTGGCTGAGTGGGTAGTCGCCAAAGGTGTCGGCGAGCCGCTCCCCCATGCGCCCTGTTGGCTCGTTGACCAGGATCGGACACACCCAGACGCCCTGGTCGGTGACCATGCGGGAAGAAGAACATTGCAGGTGATCCCATCCGTCCTCGGGGGCGTCCGTTGCCGAGAGCCTCTGCCAACTCTCGTAGCAGCCCGAGCGCTCGGCTTCGGCACCGAGTTGGAAGACCGGCAGAACCTTCAACCGCGGGGGAGTAATCCCTCTCGCGGTCAACAGCTCCAGGAACCTCGTGCGACCTTGGTCGGTCCCGTTGCCCTCGTGGACCTCCGTCACGGTGAGAACCGGGTTCAGCCCCGCCTCGGCCGCGCGGCGTGCTCCGTCGAGGATCCGCTCGAACGTGCCTTCTCCCCGGATGGGGTCGTTGGTCTCGGCGGTGTACCCATCCAGCGAGATGCGAAGGTCGAGCGAGTAGTCGGACTCCTCGGCCAGCCTCGCCAACCGAGCGCATCGGTCACGATCGAGGAGTAGGCCGTTCGTCAGCACCGTGGCCGGTCCGACCTTGAGCGTCTCGGCGAGGATGGCCTCCATATCGCGGTTGATGAAGGGCTCTCCACCCGTGAAGTAGTACTCCTTCACACCCAGCGGCACCGCCTCGTCGAGGTAGGATCGGACAGTCTCCAGGCTCAGGAATTCATGGGTGTGGTTCGTAGGCGAGCAGGAGATGAAGCAGTGCGTGCACGTCAGGTTGCAGAGCGTACCACCCACCTGGAACCACAGCGTGTCGAGCGATCGAAGGGCGACCGCCGGGGACTCACTAGCGGTCGGAGTCGGGGTCACCCCGCCGTCCGTGCCCGGGCTCACGCGACCACCAGGCGGCGGGTCAGCAGCAGTCGCCCGGTTCACAGCACACTCCCTGAGGGTCCGTGGTCACATCGTAGTCCAAGCCCTTGGACTCCCTGGGATGTCGGGTCGTGGTCCGGGTGCAATCGAAGGGCTCCGCCTCCTCCAGGGGAATCTCCACGAGAGGCTCCACGAAGTCGAAGAGCTCCCCATACGGCTCCTGTTCGTAGATACGAAACGTCTTGTCGCACACCGCGTAGCGCTTACCGCGCTCCATACGGTGACCGTCGTCGTCGAGTACTTCTTTGAACGGGCCTCTATAGATCACGGCCTGCCCGCGCTCCCAACAGGGCCCTTCCTTGCCCTTGAAGGCCTCGACCGTCACCGAGCGAAACTCGATCCCGTTCACGGTCTGCCAAGGCTCGGCCTGGCGCTCAAGCACACGGACTCCATGGAACCCGACCTCTTCGAACGCCGCGAGGAAGCCTTCCTCGGTGAGGGCTCCCGAAACACATCCGCTCCACAACTCGGAGTCCATCTGGAGCTCCTCGGGCACCGCTTCGTCCGAGACGATGTCCGAGATGATCGCCCGTCCGCCGTTCTTGAGGACACGGTAGATCTCACGGAAGAGATTCTGCTTCTGCTCCGTCTCGACGAGGTTCAGAACGCAATTCGAGACGACGACGTCCACCGATTCGTCGTGAACCAGCGGCTCCAGGAGCCGAAGATCCGAGGTCGTCCGTTCGAGCTCTAGCCAACCTTCAGTGGTCGACACGGGATGATCACTGAGGCGCTCCTCCAGGAGATCCAGATCGAGCGACAGATCCTGGATGCGGCCGCGTCGAAACTCCACGTTGGCGTAGCCGGTTCGCTCGGCGACGACCGGGGCGTTTCGGCGGGCCACCTCGAGCATCTCCGGTGTCATGTCGACACCGATGACCTTGCCCGTCTCTCCAACGACCTGCGACGCGATGAAGCAGATTTTGCCCGTACCGCTGCCCAGGTCGAGAACCGTCTCTCCCGTCTTGAGGTAACGGCTCGGGTCACCACAACCGTAGTCCCGTTCGATAACCTCTTCCGGGATGATCTCCAGGTACTGAGGATCGTAGTCCACGGGACAACACAGGGCGGGCGCCTGGGCCTGGGCCGCAGAGGCATATCGGTCCTGGACCGCCGTCTCCTGGGTACCGGCACCTGGAGCTCGCCTTTGGTCGTCGGTCTCGATCACTAGTTCTCTCCTCGCGGGCGATGAGGCCCAACGGGTGCAGGGTCCCTCTCGAGGACGGGGCAAGCGCGGTAGGTCTCGATACGCATTGAAATGGAGGGACTGAAGTGGCTCCGCAACCGCGCTCGAAAGGGCGGGTCGGCCGGTAACTCTGGTCTCAGGCTGAATACGTGAGTCCGCCGAGGAGTTCACGGCGCTGGTCCGCCCCCTCTGCAGACGAACCACCAGACCGTGGAGCTTCTACCGGCTAGCGGCTAGTTTTACGCCCAGAGCCGGTAGCTCAGCTGGTAGAGCAACGGACTTTTAATCCGTAGGTCGTGGGTTCGAGACCCACCCGGCTCATTCGCCGGAAGTCTAGGAAGGATCTGGGCTTCCGGCTTTTGGGTGTTGGTGAGTTAGGGGCGGAAATGGGGCTACGGGACCCCACATGGGGCCCCAAAACCTCCGGTTACCTGGCGGGCACTGGTCGGCACAGGACGGAACTGCACCTATGCACTACACAGTCAGATGGGGCGAGTAGCACAATGGATGGAATCGGTTCGCTAGCGATATCTGCAGCCCGGGCGCATTCTCAATCCGTCCGCCGGCGCCGAACGTCCACAGCTTGAGGCAGGCTCATGATCCGTCGCATCAATGCCGTAGCAACCGTGGGATCGCTCGTCATTTCGATGCTTGGCACCTCGCTCCTCGCCGCTGCACAGCAGCCTACCGAGCCCGCAGCTCGAGCCGAGCCCATGGTGACCGGAGCGCCCGCAGAGATCGAAGTCGATGAGGCGATCCTCGCGGAGTACGTAGGGGCCTACCAGCTCTACCCGACCTTCGCCCTCAATATCTCCCACGACGGCTCTACCCTCTTTGTTCGGGGTGAGGGACCGACGCGGAACGCCGCGATCACGTTGTCCGACTCTACGTTTTATCTCACCAACGTCGAGGCGGTAGTCACCTTCAACCGAGGAGTTGATGGCACCATATCAGGGCTGACCGTCCACCAGCATGAAACTGACTTCCCAGCACCGCGCGTAGAGCCGTGGATGCCGAGCTTGCGGGATCTAGCCGCACTAGCCGGACACTACTTCAGCCCGGAGTTGGAGACCGTCTATACCCTGGTGGTGGAAGGCGGGAAGCTCATGGCGAAACATCGTCTGCACCCAGACTTCGAGTTGACGCCGACAGAAGAGGACACTTACTCGGGCGCGCCATTCTTCGGAACTGCTCGATTCGAGATGGACTCTTCCGGTGAGCCGACCGGTATGCGTGTCTCCAACGGACGGGTGCTCAACCTACTGTTCGAGAAGCTCGCCGGATAATGGCGCCGAGAGTTCAACACCATCCGGCCCCACAGTTCCCTGGGCTATCGACCACCAGCCCCAGAGGCGATCAGGGTGCTGACGCAGGTCCTGTAACGCTGCTCTCCCGCTGGGCCCTCCGGTGCGCCTTCGCATTAGCTGCTGTAACACTATCGTGAAGACCAACGGGCCCGTCGTTTCGGGGCACTGCGTTCGCTGCGCTCACTCCGCGTCGTGAGTTCGTGAGCCCGTTATGGGACAAAGCTTGTCGACGGACACATCTCTCTACGCGTCGCTATCTAACGCCATGATTCCGACCAGAACTCTATGCCGTGTGCTCGTCGTGAGCATCGCCCTCGCTGCCCTTCTCCCCGACGGACTTGTAGGCCAAGACTACTTGCTCACGGATACCGCGACCTGGTCGGATGGTGTCGGCGAAGGATCGATGGCCACACTCGTGGTTGACGGCGATCCGGTAGATGTGGTCGACCTGTTTTCCGGAGTCCTGGTCAGCTCAGTCGGATTCCTTTATCAGCCGGTCATGGACAGCGGATCTCGCTGGGAAGAGTGCGGAAGGGACTCCGTTTGCTGGACCCTTGGCCCGTGGTCCTTCTGGAATCGTGAGGTCGTGACAGTTCTGTCCGAAGTCGCACCAGCCCTCCACCCCCTCCTCTCGAAGCCCTTGGTCCGGGAGTCAGTCATCTTCTACGTCGGGGTGGAGGGCGGAGGCGGAATCTACCGGCTTTCGGCCCGGTCCTTCGACCTCCTGGACGGTACGAGCCAGGTCGCTGGCGATCTGGGCAGTGCCTCGCTTGAGTCCGACGCCTTGAACCCCATCGGTCCACCCCGCCCCCAAGGCGGCTGCATCCTGTTCCAACTAGCCGAACCGATCCTCCTGAACCAGCGACTTGAACCCTGTTGACACTGAGCGAGTCGCGTGCCTCCACTAGACCGCCTTAGATGAGCGACGTCGCACTGCGGATGTCGGCCACGCTGCATCACGTAACGTGCTTTGGCCGGTACAACCACGCGTTAGGTGACGGGGGTGGGCCGGGACATGTAGGCCCGAACGGCGCACGCCCCGTGCATCAGAGAGCGAACTGCAGCATATCGCCGTTCAACGCATCGGGTGTGATCGCATTGCCACTGAAGTTCACCTGCTCGAAATAGTCCAGAAAGCCGGCAGCCTTGGCCGCTGCCTCGAGGCGATCGCCGAATGCCTTGTCCGGAACCCGCCAAACGGCCATGTACCGATAGTCTATGCGCTCGCTGCCCGTATTGTCATTGATTGCGCAGGCGAGAATCTCAGCCCCCTCATCGATGAGGCCCATGAGCAGAGGTCCGACCTTCTCCTCGAAGAAACGAAGGCGCTCGTCCGGAGGGAGGGCTGCCCAAGAGGGCCTCGCGTTCCAGATCTCGGTCAGGATGTAGCCACCTTGCTCGTTCATTGTCTCCTCGAGTTCGCCATCTAACGGATTGCGATTCTGCTGCGCGATCAAGATGTGGACCGCAAGCGAAGCGCGCGAGCTAGACGTCTACCGGGACTGCAGGAATCGCTTGGCGATTATCTGCGGGCACCCGCCCGCGGCGAGTCGACAGGCCTACTTGCGGAGTGACGTACGTCGCACATAGCCCGTTATCGGACATGGATTCTCGGGATGGTGCGGAGATCTCCCCTCCCTTCTGGCACGGAATCCCGGAGATCGGATCCCCCAAGCGGGTTCAACACCCAGGGCGCGTCAGTGGTCATTAGGGCGGATCGCGTCCCTTCCGGGACGCACGCCCGTCTGAACTTCTGCCCAGGCAAGCCCCATGCTTCGAGCCTCCGCAACACCCCGGGTGAACATCTTCGCGTGGCGCCGAGTGCGCGCTGCGGCGTTCTGTCTGACGGTCCTCGCATGGTTCGGGGCTTCGGCCCAATCAGCCGCGTCCCAGGACGTCGAGACGGAGATGCCCGCGCGACTTGCCATCTTCCTGGACTGCGGTTTCTGCGACGAGACCTTCATCCGCCCGGAGATCACGTACTTGGATCACGTTCGCGACCGCGAGGTCGCCGGAATCCACGTCCTCGTGACCCAGGAGGAGACAGGTGCAGGCGGCCAGGCGCAGACGTTCGACCTCATCGGCTTGGGCCCGTTCGAGGGGATGGACTTCTCCACGGTCTACACGACGAACGTGGATGCAACCGAGGCCGAAGAGCGCGAGGGATTCCTCCGCACGCTCAGAGCGGTCCTCGTGCCATACCTCCTGCGAATGGCCATGGGAGACCGCCTGCGGGTCGACATCGCCCCGGCGGAGGACGAGGCCAGCGGACAAGCGCAGCTGCAGGATGATCCGTGGGATCACTGGATCTTCGAGATGTACTGGGACGGCGGCGCAGACTTCGAGTCCAAGCAGCGATCCTTCGACACGCGGTACGGTGTGTACATCGACCGTGTGACGGAGGACTGGAAGCTCCAGTTCCGGCCATTCTTCAACTACAACTACGACCGTTTCGACCGAGAGGACGAGACGATCGAGAGCTCTGCGCGACGGGACGGCTTCACCAGCTACGTCGTCCGAAGCGTCTCGCCACACTGGTCGATGGGGGCTTTCGGAGATGTCTTCACATCGACGTTCGCCAACGTCGAATGGCGGTACCGTCTGATGCCCGCCATCGAGTGGAGCCTGTACCCGTACCGGGAGGCGACTCGGCGACAACTGACCATCACCTACCGCGTCGGCGCGTCACACATCACCTATCGGGACACGACGATCTACGAGGAGACCGAGCAGCTGCTTCCAGAGCAGATCCTCAACGCGGGCTACGAAGTGATCCAGCCGTGGGGCGAGATCGACGTCGGCATCAACGCATCGCAGTATCTGCACGATCTCTCACGCCACAGCGTTCAGTTCAACGGAGCTGTCGACGTCCGCATCGCGCAGGGGCTTTCGATCGAGATCGGCGGCTCGCTCGAGCTCATCCACAATCAGCTCAACCTGCGGAAGGGCGATGCCGACTTGGAGGAGGTTCTCCTACGGCGGAGACAGCTCGAGACGAACTACCAGGCGGGTCTCAGCTTCGGGTTCCGCTACCGATTCGGCTCGATCTTCAACAACGTCGTCAACACGCGCTTCGGTGGAGTAGGGAATAGGGATCGCTTCTGACCCGAAGGCGGCGGAGACGTCCGGGCCCGACAACAAGCCCTATCCGGGCCATGACCGGCGCGGAACGCAGCCGCGCCGGTGTCCGATTGATCTCCAATCCGCAGATGGACGCCGCACCACGATATGCGGTTGCCCCCCCACTCACGTCCTATAACGCCGGACTCAAGCGCGGCCCTCGATAACGAGTGCTCCCGCGCGTGGCTCAGTCACACGGCTCGCAATCGCCGACCTTAGGGGTCGGTCCGCTATCAGGTGGGCACTCGTCCCTCCACGCTGTCGCGCTCCGGCAGCCCTGATCTTACGATGAGCAACGGGCCGGCCGCTTCGCGGACACTGCGCGTCGTGAGTCCGTGAGCCCTTTATACGTCATCGCCTCGAAATCTGAATTGACCAAGAAATGGCAGACCCGAAGACGATTGTCATCGATCCTCTTAGTTGCACGAGTCTGAGAGTTGAACTCCGCGCACGAGGCAAGCAACTCGGCACCGCAACTGCTTTCGTCGTTCAAACTGAGAGTGGGTCGCATCTGATTACGAATTGGCACGTTCTCTCCGGCAGGAACCCTGAGGACAACCAACCGCTTTCACCGACCGGCGCGACTCCTGACGAGATCATGATTGTTCATCACGCGAAGAGGCTCGGGTCGTGGAAGCACATCACGCAGCCCCTCGTGGATAGTGAGGGTGAGGCCCTGTGGGTCGAGCATCCGGAAGGCGCAGCGGTTGATCTTGCAGGGCTCGAATTGGACCTATCTGACTCCGATATTCAGCTCCACCCCCTTGACCTCGGGTCTGCCGAGCACGATGTGCGGCTACAACCGGCGATGTCCGTTTCGATCATCGGATACCCCTATGGCCTTGCGACCGGAGTGGCCTTTCCGATCTGGAAGACGGGACACATCGCGTCCGATCCGGACATTGACTATGACGGCAAACCCGCTTTTCTGATCGACGCGACCACTCGTGGGGGGATGTCCGGGTCACCGGTAGTTTATCGATCGATGGGGTCTTACCCTTCTAAGAGCGGGGCTCTCAACATCGGAGGAGGAGCCACAGCGTTTCTGGGAATCTACTCGGGGCGGATCCATGACGAGGTTGAGGTGGGCAGGGTTTGGCGTCCACATCTGGTGGGCGAACTGCTCGAACAGGCTGACGACGCCTGACGCCGCTCTCCCGCCAGACCCCGCGTTGCGCCTTCGCGAATTCGCTGCTGTAACACTATCGTGAAGATCAACGGGCCCGGCCCCTCCGGGGCACTGCGTTCGCTGCGCTCACTCCGCGTCGTGAGTTCGTGAGCCCGTTATCGGACATGAGCTGTCGCAGCACATACGCTGGTTAGATGGCGCGGTTCAACTTCCGGGGTCGACGCAGCGAAGCCGGGCACGGCCACGCCGCCGATCGCCACGGTCTGGGTGCCTTCGCCGACCAGTGCCTCGACCTCCGCCCGGGAGCCCGCCGCCACGATCCGTCCGCCGGCTACCGCCAGCGCCTCGACCTCGGGCTGGGCCTCGTCCAACGTGACGAAGCGGCCGGTGAAGATGGTGTCCGGCTGGGGCGTCGACGATTCGCACGCGGCCAACGCCACGCAGCCACAACGAGGATCGAGGATCGGCCTACCATGAGGACCTCCCGGTTGATCGACTCTTACCTACGCGACTTGCCGCAGCCTACCGGATCTGCTGCGGCTGGTCCGGGCTCTCGTCCCACATCTGCGCGCTCGAGATGTTCGGCATGTTCCAGTCGTTTCCGTTCCAGCCCAGGAATCCGTCGAGCCTGAACGCCCAGAATCCGGTGTTGAAGTCGCTCACCACGATGAGCCCGTCCGCGTTCCGGATGTCCACGCCCCATGCGCC
Organism: Longimicrobiales bacterium; assembly: GCA_965249725.1. Taxonomy (GTDB): domain Bacteria; phylum Gemmatimonadota; class Gemmatimonadetes; order Longimicrobiales; family Gaopeijiaceae; genus CBDDCX01. Next base: position 2,313,735 of record CBDFMQ010000002.1, on the reverse strand, counting down.
ATCGTAGATGTTACCCGTCGTGCCGTATGCTCCCCCGAACATGGCGTCACCGTGAAGGCTGGGGCCCTGCCGCGTGTGGTAGTAGGCCTCGGTAAAGGGATGCGTGGGATCGGTCATGTTGACGATCTGGAGCCCGTCGTCCTGCGCCGAGATGAAGACGTAGGGCCACCGCATCTCATGGTTGTGGGTCGCACCCCCGAACTTGGCGATCCAGGCCCCGATACCGGATCCCCGCACGATGTTGGGAGTCTGACCCTCCGACCCGGGAGGGCGCAGGTCGAAGAAGCGGATCGGCGCGTGCTGGTAGGTGGGCGCAGACATCCCGAGTCCGTAGCGTCCGTCGGGGGTGGGTGTGAAGGTGTGTCCGTCCTGGACCCCCGGGATGCCGGTGACGGACGTGAGGAGCCGCGGGTTCTCCACGTCCGTAACGTCGAGAACGTGGTAGCCCCCTCCCCCGGCGCCGTAGAATCGGTCCTGCTCGACGTCAGGGAGGAACCCGAGGTACATGTCGTGCCATTGCTGGTAGTCCGTCGCCGTCGGGTCGGGGATGGCGATCGCGGAGACCGGATCCGTGGAGCCCGCCGCGACCTGCGCGATGTCGTAAACGAACGCGTCCTTCGACTGCGTGGTCGCGACCAGGAGTGAGCGGCCGTTCGAGTGTTTGTAGGTGAAGATGTTGTGGAAGCCGCCCGGCAGATCCGGAGCCCGGAGGTCCGCCACCTTCCGCACCGTCGATGCATCCGGAAGTCCGGTCACGTCGAAGACCATCGCCCCCAAGTCGGAGTCCGGCCCACCCTGCCCGAACTGGCAGGACACGATCAGGTAGTACCGTCCCTCTGCCTTGGCGTACTTCGGATCGAGACATCCGGAACCGAGATGCAGATCCGGGTCGTCCACGATGTAACGGTACAGGACCCGGGGATGCTCCTCGTCCTCAAGGCTGATCGCATAGAAGCCCGCCGCACCTAATCGCTGTGCGATGTAGACGAAAGGCCGATCCATCTCCTGCTCGATCTCGATGTCGGCGTGGCTGAAGCGCTCCCCGGGCAGAGGAATGTGCGAGACCACCTCGATGTTGGGCGTACCGCGCTGGCCCACAGGGTATCCCGTCTCCGGCTGAATGCAGGTCGGGTCGCCGAAGCACGTCACTTGCGCTACGGCCCTGGGGACCGTGAGGCCACCGGCGATCGCCAACAGGGTGAGCGTATACAGAACCGGCAATGTTCGCTGGCGCATGATCACTCCTCGGTACTTGAAACCGTCAAAGGATGCGTTCAGGCGGGTGATGGGCCCACGAGCCCACGCCGCGACGGATCCGCCCGCCGAATGCGTGGCCCCGAACGAGAAGGATAGGCATTCCAAAGACCCTATGCGAGTCCGGCACCCTTCCTGAGCGAGGCGACATCCAAGGATAGGCATTTCAAAGACCCTTTCGAGTCCGGCACCCTTCCTGAGCGAGGCGAGATCGTCCCTTTACAATGCTGACCACAGGTTCAGGTGAATGCTCGCGGTCCGGCCGTGCAAAGACGAGACGAAGGGATGCGTGGATGGGCAAGAGATGCCGCACGGCGCCGGCCCCGAGTCGGGGACGTAGGGTCCATGGCCGGTCGGTGTGCTTTCAGTCAGGCAGCGACTGATCGAACTCGAATTCGGGAATGGGTTCCGGGTCAGTGGGGTCGAACCCGTCGGTCTGATCGAACTCGAAGATGCCCTGGGGCGGTGCCCGAGCGGGAGACTAGGGTAGGGGGTCGGGTATCTTGGGTTTACCGGCACCCGCCGGCGGATCGCTGTAGGTAGGAGATCTTCGGGTGGAGGTGCCCCCCGAAAAGGGTACCTCATAGCGGTGGGACTAAGGGTGGGGTTTCGGGCATCTCGGCTGTGGCTGTTCGGCCCGTGCCTCCTACTCAGAAGCGGAAGTCAACTTCCTCGTCTTCCGCTTCACTTCATCGATGGACTTCTTCGTTCGATGGTAGTCACGATGAAGATTTGATGTTTCCGAATAGTGCCTCGAGTGACTTCTGTTCCAGGCTCGCCTCGTTGCGTCCCAGGTCTCGTCAGCGTTCTCATGACGACGTTGGGTGGTCCACCGAAACATCTTGAGCGTCTCAGTCTTCATAGGTCGAACGCGTCTTCCATCGAAGACGAGATTCTGTAGCACCCGGTAGTACCGCTGGAAGTCCCTTGCCGGTACCCACGGCTCGGCGCTTACCGAGATCCACCCGTCCTCTATGGTGCCGGTAATCGCCACGGGGAGATGATCCTCTGGCACGTCCCCGAGCAGGGTGGTCGCCTGAACGCGCTTCTGCACATAAGGCGACAACGCATCTTCGACGAATTCGAATCTCGATGGCGGCTGCCTCGCAGCTTGACTTCTGCCTCCGTACAGGGTGCGTAAATCACGGATGACCTCGAGCAGCGACTTCTTTTCTTGGTCGTCCATATTCTCGGCGACGAACCGCCTCTTCTCTACGAAGTCCCAAACCTCGTCCGGGATAGCCTCTACTCGGAGGCTATCAGTAGCCCAGGTGCGCCATTCCGTAATATCCATATAAGACTCCTTAGAGCGATAGCATACAATTGCGACTCGTAGATGGCACGTCTACCCAGTTACCGCCCTCCCTGTTGGGGTCAGTCTCGGGGGAGGCCAAACCGACGGAGTCGTTATGGATACTGACAGGAAGTGGATGTGTTTTCTCACCGCGGAGCAGGTGGCCGACGCCTTCAGCATTTCAACGGCTAGGGTCTACGAGCTCGCTAGAGAGAGAGTAATCCCCTGCGTGCGTTTGGGTCGCACTGTGCGTTTCGACGCCCACCAGATTGAGGAGTTTGTTGGAAACGGGGGGAAATCACTCGCCCACGGATGGCGAAAGGAGGAGGCGATCTTATGACCCTCCGATCCGACCTCGACCTCGCGGTACGCTTCCTCTTGGATCATGCGCAGGGGGGGCTCATCACCTTATCGGCGATCCCGCCCAGAGGCGGCCGAACGATTACTCGCACCTTCCCGAGCGATCGGCCCGAAGAGATACGAGCGTTCTTGAAGAACTACAGCGGCACCCACAATCTCTACTTTTCCGTAAACCCTCTCCGTGCGGTGGTGAGGAAGAAAGCCAAGAAAGAGGATGTCGCGTGCCTCGCCTTCTACCACGTCGACTGCGACCCACGGAAGGGGTTCGACCGTGAGGAGGAGCGCCTCCGGATCCTCGAGCAGTTCGAGTCGTTCACCCCTACGCCCGTCGATATAGGGGCAAGTCAGCTTGCCGTAGAACCACTGGGCGTGCTTGTCGCGCTCAAGATCAGGAGGGATCTAGGCTTCCGGCTTTTTTGTGTCGGTGAGTGAGGGGTGGACTTGGGGCTACGGGACCCCACGTGGGGCCCCAAAAACTCCGGTTACCTGGCGGGAACTCGGCGGTAGGGGAGGGGACTCGGGGGACTTCATGACTACTGGAGGGCACAATCGAGTGTTGTTGGCGACGCCTATTCGGCGTCTCGAGATAGGTGGCGTTGCACTTCAAACTTGATGTCACGCAGAGTCGGCCTACGAGACCCCAGCCAGCTCCTCCTCAATCTCCTGACGCTGATTCCCGGCTGAAGAAACCGTCTCGCCAGCGCCCTTGGCGTTAGCGCTTGACGCCTCGCATTCTGCGAGTTATCTCGCAGGTGCTACTTAACTCGCAGAGAGTGGAGCCGATGGACGAGACACTAACGCGCCGAGAGCGGCAGATCATGGATGCGATCTATCGGCTCGGTGAAGCCGGGGTGGGCGAAGTGCGCGAGGCCATCTCCGACCCTCCCGGCTATTCCTCGGTCCGCGCGATGTTGGGCACGTTGGAGAAGAAGGGACACCTCACCCATCACCGAGAGGGCACACGCTACATATATGCCCCTGTGAGATCCCGGGACGTGGCTACCGAATCGGCCCTGAAGCGGGTCCTCACCACGTTCTTCGACAATTCGACGGAGAGGGCAGTGGCCGCACTGCTCGATCTCTCTTCCAGAGACATGTCTGAAGACGAACTGCAACGACTCCGGGACATGATCGACAGGGCGCAACGGAGCCTGTCAACGCCAGTGAGACACTCTTGGGAATTAATTAGAGAGCAATCTCCTGTGTCGTGAGGGAGGGGGTTCGGAGCCTGTCAACGCCAGTGAGACACTCTTGGGAATTAATTAGAGAGCAATCTCCTGTGTCGTGAGGGAGGGGGTTGGAGGATTGATCCAGACGGCCTCCGGGAGCGGTTTGGGCTTCGGCTCACCGGAGACGAAGCGGTCGGGATGAGCGGCCCAGGCCTCGCGTAGCACGGCCTGCCTGCCGGCGATGACCTGATCTGCATTCCCGAAGTGGACCTGTTCGGGGGTCAGCATCGAGATACCACCATGGCGGTGCTCGGCGTTGTACCAGCGGAAGAACGAGCGACAGAAGGTTTTGGCCTGGCCCTGATCCTCGAACCGTCCAGGAAACGAGGGATGGTACTTCAAGGTCTTGAACTGGGCTTCGGAGAACGGATTGTCATCCGACACCTGAGGTCGGCTCAGCGAGCGGGTCACCCCGAGATCGGCGAGGAGCTGAGCCGTGCATTGGCTCGTCATCGGAGCTCCTCGATCCGAGTGCAAGGTCAGGACCTGGGGCTGGACGCCATGCTTCAGGCAACTCTGCTGGATCAGGCGCCCGGCCAAGGCCGAGCTCTCCCGATCCGCCACCATCCATCCCACGATGTAGCGGCTGAAGATGTCCATGATAACGTAGAGGTAGAAGTAGCTCCACTTCCTCGGCCCCAGCAGCCGTGTGATATCCCAGGACCAGACCTGGCCCGGGCCCGTCGCCATCAACTCGGGTTTCTGGTATTCGGGATGACTCCGCTGCGCTCGGCGCTCTCGAACTGGCACTTGGGAGGCCAGAACGCGATACATCGTACGTTCGCTGCACAGGTAGACGTCTTCGTCGAGCAGGGTCGCCACAACCTCGGCCGGGGACCGGTCCACGAATCGCTCCGAACACAGCGTGTCGAAGACCTTGTCTCGTTCCTTCTCGCTCAAGGCACGGGCTGGGGTCGGGCGGGGCTGCTGATGCCCGGTCGATGGCCTCCGACGACGATAGAACGTGGCTCGGGCGACCCTGAGCGCATCGCACGCGGGCTTTACCCCTACGTACGTGGCCAGCGCCTCGGCCGCCTTCACGAGTTCGTCCCGTCCTTGAGGCTCAATCCCAGCAGCCCTGCAACTTTTCCCTGGACGTCGAGGATCAGGCGCGCCTTCTCGAGTTCCTTCTCCAGGCGAGTGTTCTCGCGCTCCAGCTTGCGCACTTTCCCCTCCAGCGGATTCCGTTCGCTCGGCTTTCGACCTCGTCTCTTCGACAGCGCTCTCAGCGACCCACTCCGCACCGCCTTGCGCCATGTCGTCAGGTGCGACGAGTACAAGCCCTCCCGTCGCAGGAGTCGCCCTACCTCTCCCGGCTCCGTGCACCGGTCCGCTTCTTCGACGACCCGCAGCTTGTACGACGGACTAAACCGTCGGCGCGTCGGCTTATCTACCACCTCCGCGTCCGGAGCAGCTGCCGCGCTTCGCTTACCCTCCCAGGTTAGTGGGGCGATTCCATTCTCTTCCATTCTCTCTCGGTGTCTCAGCATCCTCGGTTTCTCTGCCTTCGCCCTACTCTAATTCTTTACTCGTTCCGTGTCTCACCTAAGTTGGCAGAGAGGGCAACGCGGCGAGACATGATGACTGCAGACTTCTTATTCGAGCTTGGCCGCGATATGGCAGGGGCGAACCTACTCCTCTTCTTTGCCCGAGCCAGTTTCCTCATGATGCTTGCCTGGTGCACGACATTGCTATTTCGGACGGCGGGTGCCGCAACTCGTCACATGGTTTGGACCACGTCGTTCTGTTGCCTCTTGCTGCTCCCGGTGGCGGGGCGCTTCGCTCCGTCGTGGGCGATCCTTCCCAGTTGGCTCGCGACCCTAACTGAGGCTCCGATATACCCGCGCCTGTCGCCTCCGCAGTTCGTTGAGACACCAAAGACGACTCCGTCCGACCCGACCACAACTGCTACGGACCTGAGTGAGGTCCGAAACCTTAATGACGTCGGCTCGGTCCTACCCGCCGTTCGACCTCCTTCCACACGCCGGTTGCAGTCTCCCTGGCGCGCCCTATTGGGGCTCTGGGCGTTGATCTCAGCCGCGATCCTCCTCTTTCTGGTCGCAGGATTACTACGTGTTAGTGTGTTGGGGAGGAGGGCGCGAAGGGTTCGCGGCGGTGATTGGATCGAACTGCGTGATGAGGTCGCCCGACAGCTCGGTCTACGATCTGCACCGACTCTCCTCGTAAGCGACGAAGCACCGATGCCTCTAACGTGGGGGATCGCCCGCCCGCGAGTCCTCCTACCGATTCAGGCCGAGGTTTGGACCAAGAGTCGGCTCCGGAACGTCCTGCTTCACGAGATGGCCCACCTTAAGCGCGGAGACCCCGTCGCTCTATTGATCTGCGAGGTGGCATGTGCGATCCACTGGTTCAATCCGATCGTATGGCTCGCGGCATCCCGCATGCGCATGGAGCGGGAGCACGCGTGCGACGACCTCGTCTTAGCTGGGGGCTCTAGTCCAGCCCAGTACGCGCGTGATCTCCTTGAGGTGGTGACCAGCTTGAGGACTTCGGGTTTCACGCCGGGTGCGATCAGGATGGCTCGACCGTCACAATTGGGCGAGCGCCTGCTGGCTGTGCTCGACCCTGGGCGTCACCGAGGTGGCGTGAGTTTGTGCCGGCGGGTCTCGACGCTCATCATCGGGCTCGGCGTCGGTGTAGGAACCGTGGCCGCTGCTCCGGCTCTTCCTCCCGCCGAGATCGCTTCCGCGAAGGCCGAAGGAGCGCGCTGGACTAGTGCCGACCAACCCGACATGACACGCCTAGACCTCGTCGACTCATCGCCTGTGTCTAACCCTCCCGATGATGTGCCATTGATCGGTAATGAACTCCGAACCGTCCTCGAATCCCTTCCGGAGTACTTTGAGCCAAGCGCCGGGATGTCCTTGGTGTCCTACCCTCATCTAGTCGCCCCCCTGGGCCCGGCGGCTCCGACCCTGGGCCTGATCTCGACGTCTGGCGGGGGCGTTGCAGCCCCAACCCCCGGGCGTGCCCCAATGTCCTCCGCGCACTCCATCCGAGGCATCGTCGTCGAAGACGAATCGGGGGTACCAATCCTGACGGCTGAAGTAACCCTGTTGGACACCAGCGATGCGGTGGTAGGCCGATACGTCACCGACGGGGATGGACGCTTTATTGCTCGACTGCCGACCGTTGGCTCGTACCGCCTTCGAGCAAGACGCATTGGATACGAGCCCTCTGTTTCGGATGCGTTTGTGATGGGGCCGGGGCAAGCCGCCATGGCTGAGCTTCGGCTGCAGGTCGACCCGCTCCTGCTGGATGAGGTCGAAGCGGTCGTTGACGCACAGTCGCTGGCCTTGGTTCGCGACGGCTTCTATGATCGCCAGAGGATGGGATTCGGGCACTTTCTCACCCCACAGGATTTTGAAACCAAGCCGGGTTTGACCTCCCTGCAGGATCTGTTCAGGGACATCCCTGGGGTGGTCGCACTTCCTGAACGACCGAGTTCGAGGGACCTGCTTAGGGGCATGAATGGCACCCAAGGCAATCCAGCGGGTTCGGGGCGCTGGGACCTGTTTACCAGGGGACGGTCGTGTCGACCAAGCGTCAGCGTTGATGGTGTGGTGGTGCAGGTGGGTGGTTCGGGCAGGCCGAGCTCATGGAATGAGTCCTTAAGCCCCCTCAGCGTCGCGGCGATGGAGGTCTATCCTAGTGCGGCAGGCCTACCGGAATGGCTGGCTGGATCCGGGGGTTGCGGAGCCGTGGTGATCTGGACGAAGGCACACCTTGGTCAGACTGGGAGGAACTGAAGTGAGCCGACCAAGACATCTTCGTTCGGTTGCCGTTATCCACGGCGCCTCCACACTCGGCAACAACGCCTCCGGTTCGCCGGGCAGCATCTTTCCGCCCGAGCCCGAGGAGACTATGACCGTGACCTTCAACAATGCCTCCATGGAGGCTCAGTCGAAGAGCGAGCGCAAGAATTGCTGCAGTGGCGACGACCTCATTCTGGCTAGTGCCTCAGTCATAGAGCTAACGGGCTACGACACAGACCCCGACCTACAATAGAACTAGGGTGACAATGACTACCTCTAGGCTTTCTTTGCCCGGGTTAGCGACCTGCCTCGTGCTCTGGGGATGCGGCGGCTCGGACGGTCCGGTTCAACCACCGGTTCAGCCACCACCGGGGTCGCAGGGCGAAGAGATCCTCGTCACGACCAGAACGGTGGGTGACGAGCAGGATCTAGACGGCTACTCGCTGGTCGTCGACGGACGGCCTGGAGTCTCGATCGGCCCAAGCGAACAGTTGACCGTTCGCGACCTGGCGGTCGCATTGCACACTCTCCAGCTGACCGGTGTGGCGTCGAACTGTCGCCAGACGACAGTTGATCACCCGGCCGGATCGAACACGTACACGCTAACCGTGTTCTGCCTGCCGCCGAATTCAGGGACGATCTACTATACATTGGGCGGCATCGGGGCTTTTCGGAGGTTCTCGTCGATGAATGCGATCGGAGGCGAAAGCAGAACGTTCGGACCCCGTGACGTCCTGAGCTTTTCGGTCAGTCCCGACGGAGAGCAGATCGCCTACGAACAAGACATCCCCTTATTCCAGGGCGATGATGATGGATTCCCCCACATCTTCATTATGCGCGCGGACGGCTCGGGCCAGGTTCAGCTGACCGGCTCTGCCGGGATTGGTTCGGATACCAACAACTGGGATGACATTTCCCCTACATGGTCCCCGGATGGCTTCAGGATCGCGTACTCCGCAGGTGCATATAGCACAGCGAAGAGGGTTTTCGTCATCAATCCCGATGGCACCGGGCTCACGCAGATTTCCGGGAACGGGCCAACACACGACAGACCGGACTGGTCCCCCGATGGTACCCGAATCGCTTTTCATCGCGCCGGAGGACCCGACTTCCAAGGGCCTTTCGTCCTGGGGAGCATCTTCGTCATGAATCCCGATGGCAGCGATGTGGAGCAACTCACGGACGGTACGTGGGGTGGAGACGGGGAGGCGAGTTGGTCGCCTGACGGAGCCCGGATTGCGTTCGTGAGAGAGCTGGATCAGGGCAAGACGATCTTCGTCATGAACCCCGATGGCACCGGCATCGAGCAATTGACGGCGCTCGCCGGGTGCGATGCCTTGACCCCGAAGTGGTCCCCCGACGGCGGCTGGATCGTGTTCCATGTAGCCTGTCCCGGGGGCTTAGTGTGGGACGCGAGAGGCCAGCGAATGTCCATTCTTGGACCCCACAGCATATACGTGATGCGAGCAGACGGTGCCGATGTCGTTGAGTTGGGGATAGCTGGGCTCACACCGGAATGGGTACGGTAGTGGGCATGCGATTTGGATCGCACCTGAACGGCCTGTGCCTTCTGTGGGTGAACCGGACCCTACTGCCGAAATGCTCAGGGAAAAGGGAAGGGGAAAGAACTCAGCCTGCCGTCGGGGACTGTGGGATTCAAAGAGGCGTTGAGGTCACTGGTGACCAACTGTAGTCGTCCGTAATGGAATCGACCGCTTCAGAAGGGAAGGAGGCAAGCATGCGAGGTACGGCCAGCTTGTCGGCCGGATGGTTGTCGGCGCTCCTCCTCACGACGGCCACAACCGTCGGGGCCCAAACCGTTCGGGGCACCGTGGTAGACGATGAATCCGGCGTCCCCATGGGAACGGTCGAGGTCGCTTTGCTGGGCACGGATGACAGCATCGTCGGCTGGTATGTCACCGACGAGAACGGGCGGTTCGTCGCTCGCATGCCTGATGCTGCATTGTACCGGCTCCGCGCTACGCGGATCGGCTACGAGCCTTCCACCTCGGACGCCTTCGCGCTCGCGCCGCGACAGGGTGTCATGGCAGAGCTTCGTCTGCAACTCGACCCGGTTGAGCTGAACCCACTGGACGCCATCGTCGCAGGGCAGAATGTCGTCCTGGCTGGAGTCGGCTTCTACAGGCGACAGCGGATGGGGGCCGGTCAATTCCGGACTCCAGAAGAACTCGAGACCAGGAGGCCTCGAGATCTCTCTGACCTACTCTGGGGCATGAGTGGGGTCAGAGTGGTTCAACCGCGCGGCACGTTTGCCGTCGATGTGCTCTCGAACCGAACGAGTGTGAGAGAGAATGGAAGAGAATGGAATCTCTCGAACCGACGATCGGAGGCGGTTTGTCGCCCCAGCGTCACAATCGATAACCGGATCGAGCAAAGAGGCGGCCAGGAGAGCTCGGGGTGGCACGAAAGCCTCAACGTCAGGGACGTCGCAGCGATCGAAGTATATGCCGGCCAGGCGGGGTTGCCCGAACGGGTGGCTGGACCCGTTAGCCCGTGCGGCGCGATCCTCATTTGGACGAAGGACTACACTCAGAGATGACCGACCCTAGCGGATTCCCGAGTGGGCGGTCGTCTCTCTTGATCGTGTTGAGTCTGAGCAGCTTTCTGATCAGTGTCCCCTTATTTGCGCAGGACTCCTCAATCAGAGTGGGATTGAAGGGTGGCCTCAACCTGTCGAAGTTCTACGGCACAGATGTAGGCGATTCCGAGACGTCGCGGGGGTACAACTTCGGAGCGTTTGTACTGATCGATTTCGGAGGCCCGCTCTCGCTGCAGCCCGAGGCGTATTACACGGAGCGAGGGGCACAGGAGTTCGACCTTCCCAATTTCGTTGATGGTGACGTCATCGATGGCGCATGGCGCTATGATTATCTCGATTTCGCGGTGCTCCTCAAGCTGCGCGTGACCTCCAAACAATCGTTGCCTTCGTTGAGCCTCTTCACCGGACCCGTGGTTTCGTTCCGGGTTGGAGCAAAGGCAACAGGTCGCAAGGTGGGGGGCGATTTGACCATGTGCGCTCGCCAAGTTGACACAGGGGAGTTGCGTTGTCGCACGGAACCCGCACCCGGGTCGATTCCCTACTCCAACCCGCTGACCTTAAACACGAAGGGGAATGACTATGGGGGTACTGTCGGGGCGGACTTCTTGTTCGGTCTCGGCCCCACCCGGGTTACCCTCGACGCCCGCTATACGAGGATGGTGACGGAGTTCGACGAGGCGCCTTACGACGATCTCTATGCTCGGAAGCACGTTGCCCTCTCATTCCAGGTCGGTGTCAGCCTCAACCCGAGTGTTTGGGGAGGAGGCCGCCGCCGTCGGGTCGTCCCCTCCGGGGCGTCGCCCCAGAACTCGATCGTCATGATGGAGCTGATTGTGCGGGAGGACATCGCCGCGCTCGACGAGACCCTTTCCGTATACGAGATCATCCGCCTCGAGCGGCCGGAATGGACGAATGGGGATGGACTCCGAGCAACCCTCTTCGTTGATGGACAGGTCTGGATGGGCTCGCCCCGGATTCTCCGAGACAGAAACGGAGCCGAGGTCGAGGAGATTCTGCGTATGGTGGGTGCTCCAGGTGCATACGAAGAGTACGGTGTGGTGATCGAGATCGTCTCTCGAGGGGCGCCCTGGTGCTGAGGAACCGACGGGCAGCGCGGAAGGCTCGGGAATGACTCACGCTGATTTATTGCGTCGTAACCAAGAGGGCGGATCGTAACAACTACGTGAACGGCTATCAGCGGGTCTCCTTCCGTAGGAGCCTGATAAGCGTGAGGTCGGTAGTTCGAGTCCTGTGCGTGGTGAACAACCCCGGCATGGGACCCCAACCGGGACCCCAAGTCCCCGAAACAGGTCGAGTCTGGGGAACGCTCAAGAGAACAGCAGACTCCCTAACACCCTAACTCGCAGCAACTTAAGCTACCTCACGAGCACTCTGCGTATAAGCTGCGATCGACTTTTAATCCGTAGGTCGTGGGTTCGAGACCCACCCGGCTCATTCGCCGGAAGTCTAGGAAGGATCTGGGCTTCCGGCTTTTTGGTGTTGGTGAGTTAGGGGCGGAAATGGGGCTACGGGACCCCACATGGGGCCCCAAAACCTCCGGTTACCTGTCTGGAACTGGTCGGTGGGGGAGGGGACTCGGGGGACTTCATGACTACTGTAGGGCACGGTCGAGTGTTGGTGGCGACGCTTATTCGGCGTCTCGAGATGGGCGGCGTTGCACTTCTATAGATGTCACGACGCAGCCGCCATCGAGCTAGCGACCTCCTCGACACCTTCTCTACGGGTGCGCCCCAATAGCGGCCATTCCGGCCCGCACCACCTGAGCGTCCTCCGAGCCTCTCACACCACTCGCGCTCATCGCACCCACAACCTCGCCGCCGAGACGGATCAGGTACCCGCCCTCGAAGGTGATCCCATTTGGAATCGTATCCGCGCGCCCCGCCGCCAGCGCCTCGCCGTAATCGCCCGTGTGCATCCCTGCGGCCAATGCGGTCTGAACCTTTCCCATGGCAATTCCATACGCGCGGGTGCTCGCACCGTCGAGTCGCCTGACGTAGATGGGCACACCTTCCGTATCGGCGACAACGATCGCCACGTGCCACCCGTTCTCACGCGCCTGCGCCTCGGCGGCATCCATGGCGATCCTGGCCTGCTCAAACGTCAGCGACTGTTGAGCATCTGCCGGTGAAGCTCCCAAGACCGCAGGAACCAGGAAGAGCATGGCGATCGCGGCCTGGGTCTGAGTTTTCAAGATAGTTCCTCATTGTTGTTGTGATCGTCAAGAGCGGAAATCAAAGAACTGCAGGCGTACGCGTTCGTCAAGAGCATCTTTCAGGTGCCGCCACTGCTCTTCGTGGGCGACCTGTGTTACTCACTGGACATGTGATGACGGACCGGTTCCCCGGCACCGGTGACAAGGAGCAACTGCGTCCGCTCCGTGCTTCGAGCCACCTGTGGCTGTGGCCCCATCACCGCCGCCAGCTACCGCCATCGGATCTCTCTACCTGTGCGGTACCAGTCCCGTTTGCCATCACTGGAACAGACAAAGTGGTGTCGTATGGCTACTAAATGGCTGTTCGTTCTGAGCCTCATTTTGAGCGCTACGAGGGAGGGGGAACCCTGCCCGTCGGTCACGCCTTTCGCGCGAAGTTCGAGCAGAGCAGCTCCAGCTCGAGGGGTTCCACGGCAACACCGAAGTAATGGCATCGGAACGTATCACCATCCTCGAATCTCCTAAGGTAGCCACAGGAGGGGCAGGTGCCGAACTCCTTCCCTCCCCGGCCCTTGACGAGCTCAGCCAGTATCCGGCGGAGGCTTCCCGCCGCTTCTGCCCGCGCCTTGGCTGGGAGCTGACCAACCGCCGTGGCCACGTCGTTGAAGGGGTCTTCCCTCAGGGCGGCGTGCGCCTGATCCGTCAGATCGAAGCGGGTACTTCTTCCGTCCAACGAGGAGCGGGTGCGGGTCACATACCCGCTCTCCACGAGTGCCTTGACTGTCTGCGAGGCCGTCCCTCGGGTGGTCGCATGGAACTCCGCGAAGCTCGAGACCGTCCGTGAGAAGCGATTGGCTCTGGCGAAGTAGCGGAGGACGGCCCATTGGGCGGGGGTCAGAGCAGCGAGTCGGCCTCCGCTATACGCGAGCCGGCCCAGCAAGACGATCAACTCAGCGAGGGTACGCCTATCAGTATCTGGATCCATCTCCGAAATAGTAGCGATGCCGGATCTCCCTGACCACGCCGGTACCGTGACCGTTGGCTTCCACTCAGCCGCGGGCCGAACTCCAGATTGACATGCCCGGCACCAGGCTTTAGTATGGTATCGCTACTATTTAGTCCCGGACTTTCGTGCACGCAAGGCTGCCCTCCACCACCCTCGACCACCTTGACCATCAAGATGTGCGAAGCCGCGGTGAGGAGCACCTGATGACCTACATCATCGCTCAACCTTGCATCGGCACGAAGGACGCCAGCTGTGTGGAGGTGTGCCCCGTGGACTGCATCTACGAGGGTGAAGATCAATTCTATATCCACCCGGACGAGTGCATCGACTGCGGAGCTTGCGAGCCGGAATGCCCCGTGCAGGCGATCTTCCTGGACACGGACGTCCCGCCTGAGTGGAACTCCTACACCGAGAAGAACAAGGCCCACTTTTGATTGAGGGATTCGCAAGGGACCGATGCCCAAGCTATCCGATCACGGTGGTCGTCTGATGCGGGCCCTCGTCATGGGGGACACCCCCGGCGGCGTGACTGATACTCTCGGGAGGTCGCTCCGCGATCTTCGCGTTTCGGTCACTGACCGCTGCAACTTCCGCTGCACCTATTGTATGCCGAAAGAAGTGTTCGGAAGAGAGTACCGGTTTCTTCCGCGGGAGCTGTTGCTGACCTTCGAAGAGATCGCCCGCCTCGCGCGGATATTCATTAACCATGGCGTGCAGAAGATCCGCGTCACGGGTGGGGAACCGCTGCTGCGCCGGGACCTCGAGCGGCTGATTGAGATGCTAATGGGGCTCGATGGCCTGCGGGACCTGAGCCTTACCACGAACGGCTCCCTGTTGGCTAAGAAGGCTACAGGGCTCAAGAACGCCGGATTGCGGCGGGTGACCGTTAGCCTCGACGCCCTCGACGATGCCGTCTTCAAGGCCATGAACGACGTGGATTTTCCGGTTGAGCGCGTACTTGAGGGTGTCGAAGCTGCGCGGGCCGCGGGTCTGTCCCCAATCAAGATCAACATGGTCGTCAAGCGGGGCGTGAACGACGATCAGCTGCTCCCCATGGCGCGCTACTTTCGAGGAACGGACTGCATCCTCCGATTCATCGAATACATGGACGTCGGAACGACAAACGGTTGGCGGCTGGAGGATGTGGTGCCCGCCGCCGAGATCGTCCGCCGTATAGACGACGAGCTTCCGCTCGAGCCGGCCGAACCGAACTACCGGGGTGAGGTCGCGAGACGCTACAGGTACCGCGGCGGTGAAGGAGAGATCGGTGTGATTGCCTCGGTCACGCAGCCCTTCTGCGGAGACTGCACACGGGCGCGACTTACGGCCGAAGGCGTGCTATACACGTGTCTGTTCGGCGCGCGCGGGCACGATTTCCGTCACCTGCTTCGTGATGGTCGGTCAGACGAGGAGATTTCCGAGACGGTTCGAGCCATCTGGTCCGGCCGCAGCGATCGTTACTCTGAGATACGTACCTCCGAGACCGCGTCGTGGCCCAAGGTCGAGATGTCCCACGTTGGGGGTTAGGATGCCGCCCGACGTGAAAGAGTTCACAGAATCACGCCTCGCCTCGGGCGCCGGACAACTCTGGGAGAGCGGCACCCGGGCCCACTTCCTCGACGCTGTCGGCGAGGGCTCTCTGCCCGAGGAGGCATTCAACCGGTGGCTCGTGCAGGACTACCTGTTCGTCGGGGGCTTCACTGAGTTCGTGGCTCTCACGGTCGCGAAGACACCTAGGCCGGCCCAGAGGCTCCTGATCTGGGGCCTTTCAGCCCTGGACGCCGAGCTCGACTGGTTCGAAGAACAAGCCAAAGCCCGGTCGTTGGATCTCGGGGCCGAACTGCATCCCGTGTGCCGGCGTTATGTGGACTTTCTCGTCGCCATGGCCTATAGCGAGTCCTTCGAGGTGTTGCTGGCCATCTTCTATGGCGTCGAGGTGGCTTATACGGTCGCCTGGAGTACCCTCGAGCCCAGGGGGCCCTACACCGAGTTCATTGAGCGCTGGACCAGCGAGGACTTTCAGGCATATGTGCATTCTCTTGGTGAACTCGCGGACCAGCACCGCCATCCGCGGCAGCAGGAAATGTTCAACGCGGTGTTGCGCCACGAGCGGGACTTCTGGCGTATGACCTTGGAAGGCTGAGCAGAGCTTGTCGCTGGAGCCGTTGCACCTGACCCTGTGGCGAGAGAATCGTGCGCTGGTCGAGGATTGCTTAGCACATCCATTCGTCCGCGGGCTGGGAGACGGGACTCTGGATGCAGAGGTATTCACGAGATATGTGTCCCAAGACGCATTCTTCCTGAGGGCTTTTCTTAGCGCCTACGCTGTTGCTGCGGCCAAAGCAGTAGATCGGATCGACATCGTTCGAAGCCTCCACGGGCTCATCGGGGGTGTGCTCGACGAACTCAAGC
The DNA here is from genome assembly GCA_965249725.1 of Longimicrobiales bacterium. Classification (GTDB taxonomy): domain Bacteria; phylum Gemmatimonadota; class Gemmatimonadetes; order Longimicrobiales; family Gaopeijiaceae; genus CBDDCX01. The sequence goes on along the minus strand of CBDFMQ010000002.1, from coordinate 2,297,671 downwards.
TTCACGAGGGGTACGCGGAGAGTCTGAGCATCGAGCTGGTGAACGTCCGGCCGTACGCGACTACGAGCGCCTACACGAACTTCCTCCGTCGGACGGCCTGGACCGCCGAGGCGGGTGAGATCATGGCGGCGATGACCCCCTGCATGCGCCTCTATGCATACTTAGGACAGGAGTTGGCCCGAGAGGATCACTCCAAAAACCCCTATCGGGAGTGGATCGAGACCTACTCGAGTGAGGAGTTCGAGGCGCTGGCAGCCGAGCTCGAGTCGCTGCTCGACCAGCTAGCCGAGGGCACGCACAACGTCTCTCTGGCCTACCGTTACGCGATGCGCTGTGAGCTCGGCTTCTTCTCCGCCTCGCTTGACGAGCGGAGGTGAACGCTAACTCCATCGGATCGGTGAAATGTCTACCCTGGCGCGTCAGATGGCGTTTTCGCCGCGTTGGGCGTGTCTGGCCGGTCGCAGGCACACCACGTAGATGCCGCCTCTCGCAGAGGCCGCCGCGTGGACGGTGAATCTTTGAGATCGGGACCCGCGTGGGAATTCGATCTTCTTACGTTGTCTATTTGTCATAATCGGACTCGACCTGGGCCAACCCATGTCGACTCGGCGGGACCATGCCATCATCGTGACATGCAGCCGACGGCCGAGTCGTCTTCGCCTCCGGGTGTCTGGCACTCTCTTGAGCGTTACTGGCGGGCGCCACCGCCCTGGCCGGCGCTGCTTCAGTTGGCGTTCCAGAATCCTGAGAGGGATTCGCCGTGCGGGCTCTCGAGGAGCTTCTCGAACGCTTGGTTGCGGATCTGCCTGATGCGCTCGCGTGTGACGCCGAGAAGCGATCCGATCACCTCCAGGGTCCTCTCCTCGCCGTCGTCGAGGCCGTAGTACAGGTAGAGGATCTTCCGCTCGCGCTCCGTCAGGTACTGCTCGAACATCGTCTCGAGGAAGTCCCTGCAGGCGATCGCGTCGACGTTTTCCTCGATATCCGACGCCTCGGCCCCCGAGAATCGCTCACCGAAACTCGCGCTGTCACGATCCCTCCGGCCGATGGGAGCGTCCAGGCTGAGCTCTGAGGCCGCGCCACGACGAAGAGCCCGAATGGTCCCCTCCGGCTCTTCCATCTCACTGGCGATCTCGGCGTCGGTCGGCGTGCGGCCGAGCGACTGCGTGAGCTGTGTGTTGGTGCGCGCGAGCTTCGCGAGCTTCGAGTTCTGATACAGTGGGATGCGCACCGAGCGGGTCTGCTCACCCAGCGCCCGGAAGACGGTCAGGCGGATCCACCACACGGCGTACGAGATGAACTTCACTCCCCTGTCCGGATCGAACCTCTTGACTGCCTTGAGGAGCCCCTCGTTGCCGATGCACACGAGTTCGCTGAGCTCGAGCCCTCGGCCCCGGTACTTCTTCACGAAGGAGATCACGAATCGGAGGTTCGCGGTCACGAGCCGCTCGGCGGCCTCCTTGTCCCCAGCGCGCGCCCGTCGCGCGAGCTCACGCTCCTCCCACGGGTCCTGAATAAGTGGGTATTTCTCTACGTCTTGCAGGTACTGATCGAACGAATCCAGACCATGGGGGGAAGAAAACATTCGTTTACACCGTGGGAAAGATAGTAGCGAAACCAAACTTGTCTGTCCAACACCGGTGCGTCAAGGTAGTTTAGGATCGATAGCATTGTCGGGGAGGACGAGCGCTCACTTTCCGTTCAATATTGTGTCCTTATTGCAGTGGTGTAGGTCAGGTGAAATGGCCCGAGTAACGACGGAGCGGGACGAGCTCTCGGCCCGCGAAGGGGCGGCCAAGTGAGACAGCGTCACCCAGTCGGTTGCCCGTAGGGCCTTCACAGCCGAGACGGGAGAACCCTCGCTGGCTTCCGGAGGACTAGGAAAGGGGGGGTGCGAATTCGGGAACTGAAGGCCCGGCGGGTCCCACCGTCGACATCAAGGAGAACGGCTCATGCGAGATCACCGACGACGCGTATACGACTCCGTACTCGGCCTCCTCTGCGACGCCGAGAATCCCACGCCTCTCGTGCGGCTCAATCGTGTGGTTCCGTTCGAGCACGCACAAGTGTATGCAAAGCTCGAGTGGTACAACCCGTTCGGTGCGGTCAAGGATCGCATCGCCGCCAACATGATCGCCGATGCCGAAGAGCGGGGGGGGCTGCACCCGGAGCAGAAGCTCGTCGAGCCTACGTCGGGGAACACCGGCATGGGCTTGGCCATGATGTCCAATGCGAGGGGGTACTCGCTCACCACCCCTTTGTCATCGGCGATCCCACTCGAGAAGCGCACGATGCTGCGATTCTTCGGCGCGGACGTCATCGAGCTCGAGGACACGCTTTGCCCCGCTCCCGGTGCTCCCGAGGGCGCGATCGCCAGAGCCAACGACCTGGCCGAGGCTCCCGACTTCCACATGCTTAATCAGTATCAGAACGAAGCCAATCCCGAGGCGCACTACAAGACCACAGGCCCCGAGATCTGGCTTCAGACGGACGGCGGGGTAACGCACTTCGTGGCGGGCCTGGGCACCTGCGGAACGATTACGGGGACGGGCCGGTTCCTGAAGGAGAAGGACCCCGTCATCAAGGTTCATGGTGTGCACCCGGAAGAGGGACACGACATTCCGGGAGTGCGGAGCCTTCGCCAGCTTCAGCAGACCGAGCTGTTCCGGCCCGACGAGTATGACACTCTGGTTGAGGTGACCAACCAGGCGGCCTTCGACCTCTGCCTCCGGCTCAACCGTGAGGAGAGCATCATAGCCGGTCCGAGTTCAGGCATGGCGCTCGCGGGTGCCTTCGACCTGGTGCCGGATGAGCCGGGGGTGCTGGCTGTAGTTCTGTTCCCGGACAGTGCCTTCAAGTACGCCTCGTCCGTGCCCAAGTACCTCCCAAAGCTGGGCTCGACCGCGGCCCCCAGTCCACGTGAGCACATGATGGACGTGCTCCTCGAGAACGCGGCGGGCGCGCCAGGCCTCACCATCGAGGTCGGGCCTGCCCACGACCTCATCGAGACCGCGAATGCTGTGGTGGTCGACGTTCGCGAGCCCGATGAATACGCGGCCGTGCGTATTCCCGGTGGGCTTCTGATGCCACTGCAGGAGATGACTCGTTACGTCGACTTCCTGCCCGAGGATCGCGAGGCCCCCGTTCTCGTCGTTTGCGCGACGGGTGTACGATCTCTATCCGGAGCCCTGTTCCTCGCTTCCTTGGGCTACCGAAATGTGCGCAGCATCAATGGCGGAACCACCGAGTGGGCGGAGCAGGGACTCGAGGTCGCGCGTGACTGAGTCCCGACGAAATCCCACGACGCGATGGTCCGTACTCAGCCTGATCTTACTCGATGACGCCGTCTAGCCAGGGGAGTAAATCGTTCCAATAGGGAATCGGCTGTCCGCTGTCGGCGTCCCGTAAGCCGCGATCGCCGTTGCCATACATGACGACCGTGAAGGGCTTGCCCAGCTCCGAAACGCTCTCCTCGACGATCTCCGCGCTGATGGATAGGAGATCCAACCGCCCTTTGGGTCCAAGGCCGAGGTATGGCGTGCAGTGATGGATGGTCCAGTTGGAGGGAAGACTCTGGGTAAGGGCACACCGAAGCGTGATCGGATGGAAAGGGCGGCAGTGGAGACTCCGATACGCGGATGAGACGCCGGGACGCGTGGATGGGCGGCAGGGGAGCGTGCCCTGGACCCTAGGGCACGAGCCCAGTGATCGCCCACGAGCGTCAAACCCAGCAGTCAAGCGGCTACCAGCGTTGGCGAGCATCCATCCAGGTTCTTTTAATCCGTAGGTCGTGGGTTCGAGACCCACCCGGCTCACTCGCCGGGAGTCTAGGAGGGATCTGGGCTTCCGGCTTTTTGGCGTCGGTGAGTTAGGGGTGGGAATGGGGCCTCGGGACCCCACGTGGGGCCGCAATAACTCCGGTTACTTGGCGCAAACTGGACGGCGGGGGAGGGGGCTCGGCGATCTGATCGCTACTGGCGGGCCCGATCGGCCAGCGCTAGTCGATCTATCGCATACCGACCTCGGGCTGGGGTCCGCCTTCGTCCTCGTCTACGGGCGTAGGTCCGCGAGAAGCGCGTCGACACCATCCAAGACCTCACGAAGATCGGCGTCGCTATCCGACCACAGGGACGCCGTCCCGTGCGTGCGAGTGCTCATCAGATCCTTTCCGCCGGCGACCTTGATGATGTAGTCGCCGGTCGGGGAGTGGTGCCCGACTTCCCACCCGGACCCGAGGCGCTATGGAGTTGCCCGACTGGCCAGTGCAGCGTTGGGAATGCCCCATCCAAAAGACCCTAGGCGCTCGGCTCACTCCGAGGAGTTGCTCTCTCGGATGAAGGAAGAGATGGCGCTTCGCGGGTTCGCCCGCGGCACGAAGCGACTCTATCTGGCCCACACCAGGCGTTTTCTGGAAGCGCGGACTGATAGCCATCGCGTTCGTCCTCTACGCGAGCGGTCTCCGTGTGGGTGAGGTCGTACGCCTCAAGGTCTCGGACATCGACTCCGATCGGATGATGATCCATGTACGCGACGGGAAGGGAGGCAAGGACCGCTACGTGATGCTCTCGGCTGTGCTGCTGGCGGTGCTCCGCGAGTACGCTGCGGTAGAACGGCCTCACGACTGGCTCTTCCCGGCCGGTCACCGCCGCGACCGTCACCTGACGACCCGGACCGTACAACGGCAAGTGGCGGCCGCCGCCAAACGTGCCGGGATCGACCGACCCGTCACCCCTCATGTGCTCCGGCACTCCTTCGCCACCCATCTCCTCGAGGCCGGAACCGACCTTCGCTACATCCAGAAGTTGCTCGGCCACAGTCAGATCAAGACGACCGTGCTGTATACGCACGTCGCACGCCGGGAGGCCACGGATGTAGAGAGCCCGCTAGATAGGCTGTTGCGGGAGGAGTAGTGGGTAGGCGTATCGCTATGGGACCGGGGCGGCGACGTGCGTCGCCTCGTGGTCGTCTTGGCGACGTCAGACGTTATGACGTCGCCGTTTGGCGGATAACTTGATATGGTTCGTGAAGAGCCCGTTACATGACACGCCTGTCGGGTAGTACAATTGGCGGGTGAAGCGCAGAGCGAGCCTCGATTCGTCCTATTGGGCCGGACCCCACGGAAGGAAACGTACGCATGCCGCTATTCATGGATCGACACGACATTCGGGACGTGACCTCAGAGGAAGTGGCGGCGGCCCATCACCAGGACGTCAAGGTGCAGGGCAGACACTCCTGTAAGGCCCTCACCTACTGGTACGACGAGCCTCGGGGAGCCGCCTTCTGCCTCGTCGAGGCTCCCTCAGCGGAGGCCGTCCGGGAGATGCATCGAGAAGCTCACGGGCTGATTCCCCACCAAGTCATCGAGGTCGACCCAACCACTGTCGCGCATTTCCTCGGTCGGGTCGCCGATCCCGAAAGCGTCGACTCGGAGCCGATTCGAGAGAGTGCCTTTCGAGCGATCCTCTTCGTCGACATGGTCCGCTCGACGGACATCACTCGAACACTGGGTGATGCTGCAGCTCTCGAAGTCGTGCGACGTTATCGGAACACGGTGAGAGCAGCTTTAGTCGAGCACGGTGGACGGGAGGTTGACCGCGCGGGCGACGGATTCCTGACGAGCTTCGAGTCGGCCTTCGCCGCAGTCTCTTGCGCCATGACGATTCAGGCCAAGCTGACTGCGGATGCCTCTGACGGCGCGGACGGCATCCCCGTGCGGGCGAAGATCGGCATCGGGGCAGGAGAGCCCGTTCTCGACGGCGACGCATTGTTCGGATCGACAATCAACCTCACATCCCGCATCTGCGATCACGCCGAGCCAGGTCAGATACTGGCCGCCCGAGTCGTCCGGGATCTGTGCATGGGCAAGGGCCTCTCGTTCACTTCGCTCGGCTCCATCAGTCTCAAGGGGTTCGACGAGCCGACCGAGGTCGAGGTGGTCGCCTGGGACTGAGCAGACCGCGATTTGCCTTAGGTCCTTTGGGGTTTCGTAGCTATTGATGAGGTCCACCAACGGCGCGTCACATAAAATCCGTTATCGGACAAAGCACTTGTGAGGGGTGCCGATTGACGTTGGAGGTTGTTAGGAGAGACCTTTCGACATGGTTCAGTTTGATCAAGATCGGCTCGCCGAGTGTTGTCGTCGCCATGCCATTGTCAGGCTTCGGATGTTTGGGTCCGCGGCCAAGGGCGAGGAGCATTCCGATTCCGACGTTGATTTGATCGCGGATTTCGGAAGCGGCATCGGCTATTTCGAGTTGATCCGCGCCGAAGACGAATTGGCCAGATTCTTCAGGCGCCCGGTTGACCTACTGACGGAGCCGGGTATCAGCCCCTTCATGCGCGAGTCCATTCTCGGCTCGGCCGTCGTCGTCTTCGATGAATCGTGACCGGGCCTTTCTGGCCCACATGCTTCAGGCGCTAGAGCGAGTCTCGTCGCTCACGTCCGAGATTTCTGAAGAGGACTTGGCCAGCGACTGGAAACAGCAGGACGTGTTGATTCGTGTCCCTCGGCACCGTATGGATGGTCACGGGTGAGGATGTCCCTGTACTGGTAACCGCTTACCCGACGCGGAGATAGAGGTATGAAAGAGCTCGATACGGTCGTTCTGCGCCGGGACCTTCCAGATGCCGGACTCGAGGTGGGCGACGTCGGGGCGATTGTGCATCGGCACGCCGACGACTCCTATGAGGTCGAATTCGTCTCCGGGGAAGGTGGAACGGTGGCGGTCGTCACTCTTTCGAGCGCTGATCTGCGTCCGATTGAGGCCCGCGAGATTCTCCACGTGCGGAACCTGGCCCACCACTAGGGTGCGCGACTCCGCGTAACGCCGCTCTCCCGCCGGACCCTTCGGCGCGCCTTCGCGCATTAGCGGGTGCGGCACTATCGTGAAGACCAACGGGCCCGTCCCTTCGGGGCACTCCGTTCGCTGGCGCTCAGCCCGCGCCGGGAGCGCGAGAGCCCGTTAGCAGACATGCTTTGAGCTTCACAATGGCGAGTTAGGACGGAGCACACCTATGCCACGACGAGTAGCCTATCTATCGGTCCTTGCCGCGCTTCTGTTTCCGGCCCCTGCTTCCGCTCAACTTCGTCTCCCATCGATCTTCTCCGACCATATGGTTCTGCAGCGCGGCGCTCCAGATCCTGTTTGGGGATGGGCCGCTGCGGGCGCCCAGGTCACCGTGCGTTTCGCCGGGCAGTCCTACTCGACTACCTCCGCGGCCGACGGGAGATGGATGATCCGCCTCGATTCTCCCGAGGCCAGCGCTGAGCCTCGTGAGCTCTCCGTCCAAGCCCGGACGGGTGACGCGACCGAGACCGTTCGATTCCAAGATGTCGTCGTCGGTGAAGTTTGGCTCATGTCTGGCCAGTCCAACATGCAAATGCCCTTCAGAGGCTACCCCAGCCAACCCGTCCTGCGCAGCAACGATGATGAACGCATGCCCGATAGCGCTGAAGTCCAACGCGTTGGCCGAAGTCGATGCGGCGTACCGCCCCAAGAGCTGTCAATGGCGCCGAAGGGCACGTCGAGCACGTCCTCCACGGTCGAAGAGGGTGCAGCCGTCCTGGAGTTCGACCACGCACCCGACGGCCTATCCAGTTTCGGCCGCGAGTTGACCAGTTTCACTGTGGCGGGTGAAGACAAGGTGTTCCATCCCGCCGAAGCCGTCATCGTTGGCGGTGGAAACCTGCGTGTCTCAAGTGAAGCTGTTCCGAATCCTACCGCCGTCCGATACGCCTGGACGAATTGGATTGTCGGTTCTCTCTTCAACAACGCTGGGCTTCCAGCATCATCCTTCCGCACCGACAGGTGGTGAGATGGACCGGCACGTCTGCTAACGCCGCTCTCCCGCCGGACCCTTCGGCGCGCCTTCGCGCATTAGCGGGTGCGGCACTATCGTGAAGACCAACGGGCCCGTCCCTTCGGGGCACTCCGTTCGCTGGCGCTCAGCCCGCGCCGGGAGCGCGAGAGCCCGTTATGCGACGGAGGTACGAACGAGTGGCGAGTGGGAGTCGCTACTTAACAGTCTCAAGAACCGCCCGGGGATGGCGAGCGGCAACTCGAAGTAGCACTCGCGCGGGTCCATGGGGATGGCGACGTCCTTGCTCCCAGTTCTGGAGCGTCCTCACGCTGATTCCGAGGAGAGCGGCGAACTTCGCCTGAGAGAGACCGTACCCCTCTCGAATCGCGGCGACGTCGGGATCCTCGACGACGTGAGTCCGAGAGGCCTCCTTCTCCCCTCGAAGAATGGCTCCGCCCTCCTCAACACTCGCTACGAGTTCATTGAATAGATCGTCATTCATGAGAATTCTTCCTCCACCAAGCGCTTCAGAATCGTCCGTTGTTGGGGAGAGAGGTCGCCCGGCTCGTTCTTCCCATACATGAGAAGGAGGAGAACGACTTCATCCTCGCGGGCCCAATAGTAGATCACTCGGACTCCCCCGCGCTTACTGCGGCCCGAGCCCTGCCAACGGATCTTGCGGAGCCCTCCAGGTGCCTCTGATCAGATCTCCTGCCTCAGGGTTCTCCACGAGCCGAAGCTGAAGGAGTCGAAAGGACTCCTTGTCGAGCAGCTTATCGACTTGCCTCGTGAACACGGAGGTTTCCTTGATGACCATCACAACTATGCGCCATTGGCGCACATACGTCAATGGCGTAGTGTCCGGCCTCCATCGCATAAAATCCGTTATACGACACGCCTACTTCAACCTGGCGTTAGGGCTCAGGTTGCTGCCTCAACCCTCTTCCGTGCTACCGCCTTCGCGACATCCTTCCGCTTCGCTCCGAGCTTCAAGAGGGACCGGATGAGGAGATCGATCGACACGCTCGAGTCCGCCGCCTCCATCTTCGCGACCCGTGATTGACTGGATCCGAGGATTCGCGCTACCTGTGTCTGGTTCAGGTGTCTGTTTAGGCGCAGAGCTCGGACGTCTTCTGCCAAAGCCAACTTCATGTCGATGAACGCCGCCTCCGCCTCTGAGAGTTCGAGGAAGTCTTTGGCGTCACCGGTGCTCCACCCCGCCCGCTCAAGTCTCTTCTTTGTGGCCTTGTCCATTCTCGCGTCTCCCTCGGGCGCTTACCGCCTAGCCTCTTTGTAGTCTCTCAAACGTCCCTGACAGATCGACATCACTCGCTTCGGTGTCGCCCGCGTCTTCTTCGAAAACACGTCGAGGATCACCACTGCATCCGAGTCCACGAAGTACACGATGCGCCACGTTGCGCCCTCATCCACAACCCGGAGTTCATGACACCCTCGTCCAATTGAAGTCATCGGCCGCGAGTGCGGCATCGAGAGACGATCTCCCCTCTGGAGTCGTCGCAACAGCATGCCCACCTCAATCCTCGCCTCTGCGGAGAAAGGCGGCGTCTTCACCTCACCGGCAATCCATACGATCGGCTTGTCGTCAGGACTCATGGTGGAAACTATGTCAATTTCGACATACTACAACCCCGCGCCGGTTGGGTTGCCACTGAGAGTGACGACTAAAGTCACCGATCCGGCGCATCGTATAACGCCGCTCTCCCGCCGGGCCCTTCGGACCCGCTTCGCGGGATGGACGGACAGGCACTATCGTGAAGGGCAACGGGCCCGTCCCTTCGGGACCTACGCCGCGATGCGGCTCCGGTCGGGAGCGCGTGAGCCCGTTATACGGCATCGGCAGGCAGGAAGAACCAACGGTTGAATCCGAGGGCGGCGATGAACCAGTCACGACCGAAGCATGATCGACTGAATCGATGGCTGACTATCGTTACAGAGGTCGGTGTGTTGGCTGGGATCCTCCTCGTGGCGTTCGAACTCGCACAGAATCGAGAGATGATGGAGGCTCAGACAAGGAACGAGATAGCCGTCCAGATTGTCGACCTGATGAGTGACGGCGCCACAAACCCTGAACTGGCCGACTTGGTGAGGCGAGCGAACAGGGCGGAAGCGTTGACGCCGACGGATTCCGTCCAGCTCAACCACCGCACCATGGCGATGTTTCGGTACTTCGAGAACGTGCACTACCAGTACCGCCGGGGGCTGTACGACGAGGCTGAGTTCGCCGCCCAACGGGAGGCGTGGCGGGGCTTCATGACCTTCCCGCAATACCAACCGCGCTGGTGCGCCACGAGGGGCACGTTTTCGCCCGAATTCCGTTCGGAATTCAATACTCTACTCGCTACGCCCTGCTAGCGTCCCGGAGGGCGTGGCGAAACGACGCCGTATAAAATCCGTTATACGGCATTCCTGATAGCGGTCAGTTCGTCGGCGGATTAGCTGGTGGCCCTGAAGCGTAACAGGATGCACGTTCTCTGGCTTGGTCTCTCAGCTGATGCGTGCTATAATGTCCATTAGCCATGCCTGCCCTTATCCTGGATCACGCCCTGGATCCGTCGTTGCTCATCGACCTTCTTGAGCTCCTGCTTCCGGATCCGTTTGGCAAGCTGCTAGCGCTGTTGCTTATTCTGCTTGCCTTCTTGAAAAAAAAGATTGCCATGTGTCCATTTCGTTCCATGCTTTTCCGCGGACACGGTGCCTGGCAACCCACGCATTTCGCCCGTCCTAGCTGCCTGTCCTGGCTGGATGATGATTTGTCCGCCACGTACAGGCGATGACCCCAAGGCATGACCGAACTAGAGTCCCTCGGGCTGCTTGATTTCACGTTCTACGCGGAACGTGTCTACGAGGAGATGACGGCTGGGGGCTTCGTCCAAGACCTCTGCATACCGCAAGTTCGACTCGCCGAGTTCCTTGGGCTTTCGCGCGGTACAGTCCGAAACTGGTCTTCGTCCGGAAGCGTGGGTCGTTTCTATCGCCGCAAGCTGGCCGAACTCTGCCTACGACAACGTCAGGTCGCTTACTTCTGGGCCGTCGGGCTTCGCTTCAAGCGCATGACCACAGGCGACCCGCTGTGGTCTCTCTTCTTCGAAGACGAGGAGATCTCCACATCCGGTCTGGCTCCTCCGGAGACCGTGTCCGATGCAGTGCGGACGCTGTGCGTGACGCAACGTGATCTCGCTCGACTGCTCGGAGTGGAGCCCTCCACACTACGGAACTGGAAGAGCGGTATCGCACAACCGAGGTCGAGCTCTTACGCACAGATCGCCAATGGCCTGACAACTCTCGTCTGGTACCTTTGGATCGCCGCACAGATCTTGGATCCCCGGCTTAAGGTGATGCCGACTCCCGCAGATTCGGGCCAGGAAGAGGTCTAGCAGGCGATTGCTTTCCCTCAGGTGCCGTAACCGCGTGCGGCATCTTGATCGCGTCGTCCAACGTGTGACTGCTCGAGGCGGGCGGGCGGGAACGCCGTATAACGCCGCTCTCCCGCCGGACCCTCCGGTGCGCCTTCGCGCATTACCTGTTGTGACACTATCGTGGAGACCAACGGGCCCGTCCCTTCGGGGCACTCCGTTCGCTGGCGCGCACTCCGCGCCGGGAGCGCGTGAGCCCGTTATGTGACATGCGCTCCCGCATAGATCACTCAGAGTGGCTGTCCGGCGCGCGCGCATCGCTTGCGGGCCCGAGCCATCGAGAAACTCGGTTCATGCGAGAGTTAAGCCGGGCCCTCAAGCAATTGGTGCCTCTCCTCCTCCGTCAATCCAACGTCCGCCACGTCGGCACCGGCCTCGAGCAGCTCGTGTTGGTCAGCCTTTCGCGCGAGCGCAAGCGAACCGGCCGCAGAGCCCGCGCCCAGTAGGGTGGCTATGCCGGTGATCGCGACACCCAAAGCCTGGAAACCCGAACCCCACATCCCCAGCGTGACTGCGAGCCCTCCTAGCAGAAAGCCCCCCAGCGCGCCCAAGGCGGCGAATCGTGGAAGCGCCAACTCATCGAACCTGCGACGACCTTCTGCTAGCCGGAGGACCGTCGAAAAGAGCGTCCCACCTACGAAGCCCAGTGCGGCGAAGGCCTTAGCGTTGAGTGCGACGACTGCACCAAGGCCGAGAACCGGGGGCATAACGACTCCCAGCACCAGGCCGACGACAGCTCCTATGGGTGCCCACCCAGCCGCCCACGTCAATCCCATTCCGACCGCACCTCGGATGCGCCGCAACCACTTCTTCATCGGGACCTCACTCTACCGGACCTTGCCGACATCCAGGTGGATTGGACGGCTCATCGTATCCTGTGACGTCCTACTACTGATTTCGTCTCAATGATCCCATCACCGTCTTGTCCATGCGGACGCACCATTTTGGTGGCGTTTTCGTCACGAGACCAAGCGCACGCCACATAACGCCAGACTCACGCACGGCCCTCGGGTCCGCTGTCGCGGGGAAGCTGGAAGCTCTAACGTGAGCAGCGGGCCGGCCGCTTCGCGGACACTCCGGTGGCTCCGCCACCTCCGCGTCTTGAGTCAGTGAGCCCGTTATCGGACATGAGTTTTCGAAGTTAAACGACTAGTTGGACGACGATCACCATCTCAGAGGAAGTCCCAATGAACCGGCAGCCACGCTACGCCTACGTGATCGCCGTCCTCCTCGGTCTCCTCGCGGCAGCCGCGCCAGCCAACCTGCCATTGGAGTCGCCGTCTTTCGCCACAGCGATCCTCATTTCAACGGCCATTTTCGGTGCCGCGGGGTTACTTCCCGGCATCCTCTGGCCGGGTGGTGCCTGGAGATGGGGGTTGTGGGTAGTTGCCCCCGGTTTGCTACTCGTCACGATCGGCCTGATTTCCTCTGGACAATTCGCATCCTTCTTCGGGGACGACTTGCCCTTCCTCGCTTCTGGCCTTATAGCCGCGTGTCTCGGGGGGTTTCTCGGCGCACGTCTGAGAGAGCCTGCTACACCAGCGAGCGAGGAGTAACCGCACTCACGTCCTATAACGCCTGACTCAAGCACGGCCCTCGGAGCCGCTGTCGCTGGTAGGCTACAAGCTCTAACGTGAGCAGCAGGCCGGCCGCTTCGCGGACACTCCGTGCCTTCGGCACTCCGCGTCGTGAGTCAGTGAGCCCGTTACATGACATGAGTTTTTGCAGTAGCATCACGAGTTATTGAAGACGAGCGCCATCGGTCGTAGCGACCGCGTTGGTTCTTGGAGGGCCTATGCTGACTTGCCGTTTCCCACCTCTTGTGGCGGCCGTCCTCGCAGCCGGATGCGCGACTGGCTCACTGGACCGAAACGCTCCAGCGAACCCCCGCGTGGGCTCGGCGGAACCGGGCTCGCTGCTCGTGACACCTCTGCCCGGCTCTTCGGCGAACTGCGCGGGTAGTCGTGAATCGCTCTTACCGAGTCGGCTGCCCCGGGTGACACAGGAGGACACCGTCTCAGGTCGCTTGCGGAGCACTGCGGTGCTCGGAGGCGTGATTGGCTCCGGAACGGGCGTGGCGCTGGGCTACCTCATCGGTCAGTCACTCACCTCGGATTGCGGCTACGATGACTGCGATGTTGGGGGAGCATTGGGCTACCTAGTCGGAGGGTGGGTCGGAGGCGCCATCGGCGCCCACGCAGGCGCTCGTCGTGCCAACGGCACACCTTCGTCGGGCCGCGCGCTCCTTGGCAGCACCCTCGGCGTAGCCGCAGGACTGCTCACCTCAGTCACTGTCGGCGCGATTACCCAGAGCGGACCGACGGGTATGTACGTCGCGCTGTCGGTGTTGGTACATGGTGGCGTGACGGGGTTGTTTGTATCCCAGGCCCGTCCCACCCCGGGCGGCGAAGACTGACACCGATGGCCTAGCGATGCCGTCCTGATCCCGTCTCGATGCAGGGCCTCCGCGCTGTCGCGCTCCGGCAGCTCGGGTCTTACGATGACCAACGGCTCGGCCGCTTCGCGGACACTCCGGTGGCTCTGCTCCGCGTCGTGAGTCCGTGAGCCCGTTATATGACATGAGTTTTTGAAGTGCAATCACTAACTTAGCTAGACGGTCTTAATAACTCTGACACCGTGGTGTGAAGTCTCGAAGCCACAGGACTCCAAAGGTTGAGCAACGGAACACGCTCGTGGGGTGGCGCACAACTGTACGATCGATTCTTTGTGGTGACTGCCGGTGTCTTACTCGTGATCGTCCTGGTCGGCTTCTCACCAAGCTTCTTTCTCAAGGTCTTCTTCGAGACACCCGAGCTACCCCTCTACATACACGTACACGGCGGGGTTCTCACGGCCTGGTTTGTCGTGTTCTTCACGCAGACGCTGTTGATCGCGTCGCGTCGCCCAGACCTGCACCGAAGACTCGGCGCTGCGGGGCTCCTTTTGGCCATCCCCGTCGTTGTAGCAAGCGCAGTTACGACACTTCTGTTCATCCCGCATCGCCTCGTTGGTCTGGTGGGCCCTGAACGGGCACTGGCGTTCATGGCGGAGGCCGTGCTCGACCTCTGCGTGAACATCGCCTTCCTGTTGGTATTCACCATCTTTGTGGGGAGTGCGGCGTACTACCGGCGGACACCTCAAATCCATAAGCATTTCATGCTGTTGGCGTCCATCACTATCGTCTTTCCGGCGATCGATCGCATCTGGCGGCGGTCCGGCGTCGAAAACGCAATGGACGTGTGGTTCCCCCTGTCGATGCTCGCCTTGGTCGTCACGGTCATTGGGAGCGACTGGATCATACGGCGGCGACCACCTTGGGTGCTCCTGGGAGGTCTTGTCGGCCTGATCGTACTGGTAGGTGCGGCGGCAGGACTTAGCACCACGGACACGATGAGGTCCTGGGGGCTTTCGCTAATAAGCTAGGTGTTGGCGCCACGACGACCCTTGGGGGTTCTTGTGTGGGACGAGGAGGACTCAATCACAGGTGCTTTGTGAGCCGAGGCCGGCTGTTGATTCGCTCAACCGGAGGCCGCCTAACTCTGACAGAGCAAGTGGGGTGCATTGCACTCGAGCTCATGTGGCGCCGTGACCGCCCTCACGCCACATAACGCCGGACTCAAGCTCGAGCCTCAGCTCGCTTTCGCGAGTAGGCTGACGGGTCTTACGATGACCAGCGGCTCGGCCGCTTCGCGGACACTCCGGTGGCTCCGCCACCTCCGCGTCGTGAGTCCGTGAGCCCGTTATCGGACATGAATGTTGGAGGTGCTCACGCTAATCAGCTAGCTCGGTCTATTCTTGGATCAGGACCAACGACTCGGCAGGCGTTACCGGCTTCACCGCGGACCGCGTGAATCCCTTCTTGTCCCGGGTTACGAGATAGTCCGTCTCCGCCTTCTCCGCGCAGGCTGCCTGCACGGCATCCTCAAAGTCGGTCCAATTCAGTCCCAACGCATGCCGCAGACGATCCTCATCTACCTCCACCACTCGGAGTAGCTGAAGTAGGTCCATCAACACCCTGCGCGTCTTCGCCTTCCCAAGGTGCTTCGCCAGGAGATAGTGAAGCGTGGTGATCGTATGGGCCGCCACGAAGCCGTGCAGTCCACCGGCTTCGATCACGCCGAATAGCGCGGTAGCCTCCTCTGCGAAAGGCTTCCTGTCAGCCAAGACGTCGAGCACCACGTTGACGTCGAGTAGCACCCGCGTCACCCGTGCTTCTCCTCGAGATGTTCGCGGTATCCCTCGCGTTCGACGCTAGAAGGCAATATGCCACGAAGGCGTGAGGTAATGGGTGCCGCTATCCCACGGTCATCGTCCAACGACGCCAGAAACTGTGATACCAACTCCGAGACCGTTGTCTCGTTCCTCTGCGAGAACTGCTTCGCCTTCACCACCAAAGCCTTATCGACCGACAACGTGAGTTTGGTCTTGGCCACAGGTCCCCCTACGTATGAGTGATATCCAAATGTACGTATAACGGATCAGAGGGCCTGGGGGAAGGGCTACTCTCAACCGGCGTCGGCGCAAGGTGGAGTGCATCGCACTGGCGCGATCGTGATGGTGCGACCGCACTCACGCCCGATAACGCCAGACTCACGCATGGCCCTGGGTCCGCTGTCGCTCTGGAGCGCGAAGCTCTAACGTGAGCAACGGGCCGGCCGCTTCGCGGACACTCCGGTGGCTTCGCCACCTCCGCGTCTTGAGTCCGTGAGCCCGTTATCGGACATGAGTTTTCGAAGTACAATCACAGATTGGACGGACCCTTGAAGAAGGAGACCCAGGACGGTGTCGGAACCCTTCAGAATCTCGGCGGTCCAAGCCGCCCCTGTGTTCTTAGACTTGGACGCCACGATTGCGAAGGCGTGCCAACTGATCGAGGCCGCCGCAAACGCGGGGGCTACGCTCGTCGCGTTCCCAGAGGCGTTCGTGCCCGGTTATCCACTGTGGGTCTGGTTCATCCCGCCGGGAAAGACGCACCCCCTCCGGGAGCTCTACGCTCAGCTCCACGGCAATTCCGTTTCCATTCCTGGGCCCGAGGTGAGCCTTTTGGCTGACGCCGCCGGTGATTGCGGTGTCACCGTTGCGATTGGGGTGAACGAGAGGAACTCAGAGGCCAGCGACTCAACGCTCTACAACACGCTGCTCTACCTGGGCCAGGACGGACGCGTGCTCGGAAAGCACCGGAAACTGATCCCGACCGCTGGTGAGCGGCTAGTGTGGGGGCAGGCCGCAGGCAGTGACCTCGAAGTGTTCGATCTCCCATTCGGACGCCTCAGCGGACTCCTGTGCTGGGAGAACTACATGCCGCTGGCTCGCTACGCACTCACGGCGTGGGGAGAGCAGGTTCACGTGGCTCCAACATGGGACCGCGGAGAGCCGTGGATCTCGACCATGCGGCACGTGGCGAAAGAAGGGCGCTGCTTCGTGATCGCGGCGTGCCAGGCCTTCCACAAAGACGATGTGCCGGATCACCTGGCGTTCAAGGACGAGTACTTGGCTGAGTTGGAGGGCTGGCTGAATCCAGGCCTCAGTCTGATCGTCGATCCAGACGGCAAGGTCGTTGCGGGACCGCTGGAGGGGGAAGAAGGCATTCTCTACGCGGATATAGAACCGGATCAACTTGTCGGACCTCGCTGGCAGTTGGACATAGCGGGGCACTATTCGCGCCCTGACGTCTTCGAGTTGCGAGTCCGTCGAGATCCGCGACCTGGCCTAATAGAGGTTGATTCCCGCGCCGCAGGGGAGGTGGCCGGCTAAGAAGCGATTGCTGCAGTCTGGCGGAGTCTCTGGACGGATTGCTCGCGGTTCTCTGAGCCCCCGACGCGGTACCTTGACCGCACTCACGTCACGTAACGCCTGACTCAAGCTCTCGCCTGTGATCTACATCGAACCCTCGTAGACATATCCGTTGGATATGCCACTCAGGTTCGCCGGCCTTGCGGGCCGGTTCGCTATCGGGGGGTTCGCGTGCCTCCCACGGGGAGAACGCTGTCGGAGGAAGGAGTCGGCAGCCGCCGAAGCGCCGGATGAGTTGCAGTGTATACACGCAAGACAACCACACAGGAGCTTATCCACGACCATGAAGCCCACCGTTCTCGAGCCAATGGACAAGACCAATGCCGAAGCGCTGCTGAAAGAAGCGAAACAGATCCTGGATCGACTCGGACTGGTCTTCTTCTTGCGCCACGGCACGTGTTTGGGCGCTGTGAGGGATCGCGCCTTCATCGAATGGGACGATGACCTGGACATCGGTTCGGTGATCGGCCTGCACGGGCTCACCGAAGAACTTGTACGTAGTGCAGCGGACGTGTTCAAGGAGCACGGGTTCGATGCGAAAATCCAAGAGAATGAACTCAGTCTGAGCGTTGATCTGGAGAAATCCGGCACCAAGATGGACTGGTCCTGCTATCGAATCATTGACGACAGCATCTACCAGTGGCCGGTCGTTCAAATCCCGGTGAGCCTTCACACGGACCTGAAAGAGATCGATTTCCTTGGCGAGAAATTCTTGGTACCGAATCCGCCCGAAGAATACCTTCGGCTCAAGTACGGTCCGGAATGGATGATCCCAAAGAGAGCGGGCGGGTTCGAACAGGAAGTCCTAGATCTTATGGCCAAGAACGCTCTTCCCACTGCCTCCGATGGGATCATGGGCCTGGCTAACAAACTTGAACCTCAACGGCACAACGGCAGTCTGAGGGTCCTCGATCTCGAGGGTCGTCCGGTTGAGGGGGCCGAGGTCTCGTTAGCCGCCACGACTGTTCTGACAGGGCTGGACAGGTCAAGAACCAATACACATGGCTATGTCTACTTCAGCCTGCCGGGGGAAGCTGGATACGTGGTCGCCGTCCAATATGGAGACCATAAGGAGATCCTCTATGTCGAATACCTCACACCTGGTGTTGACTACGTCTACAAACCGGATCCCCAGAATCCCTCGGGCAGAGCGGACGCCCTGATTGCTGAACAGGTCTGACAATGGCTTCGATCAATAACGCATAGACCTAGACCAGGAGAACCTGAAATCACACGCGTGTACGTCGATATGGTGGCCGATCTGTTCCATTACGGTCACGTGAACTTCCTCCGACAGGCCAGAAGACACGGTGACTACCTGTTGGTGGGTGTTCACGCCGATGAAACGGTGATGAGCTACAAGAGCCGCCCGATATTGTCCATGGCGGAGCGCGTGGCTTCGGTCGAGGGCTGTCGCTACGTCGATGAAGTAGTATCCAACGCACCACTCACGATCGACGGTGCCTGGATCGAACAGCACAATATCGACCTGATCGTGCACGGAGATGACTTTTCCAGTGAGATGGAAGAGCTCTGCTACAAGATTCCGATCGAGATGGGCATTTACCGCTCGGTGGGCTACACGCCGGGGATTTCCACGACCGAGATCATCGCCAGGATAAGTGCGGAGATCGGGTCAACACGTGCGTAAACGACTCAGACGGCGGCACTGCCATCGGACTGCGCTCAATTGGTGCACACCTGACACATGATCCGGGGGTCCTTGTGTGCCCATTCTTGTGCCCATTGGCCCGGATCACCCGCGAGCCTCAGTTGGCTACCAGAAGACCGCTGGGAACGCGCTGGGGGATCAGGTGTGCGAGGCTCTGCGAAGAAGGGTCAGTGAGGCTCTCGAGGAAGGCCACGATATCGTCGATGTCCTGATCGGAAAGCGAGAGTGGGACCAGTTCGTTGGCGGCCGCGATACGTCCGCGTAGCGCGGTCCGGGTCTGGACCCAATCGTCACGCATCAAGAACGCCCGGAGTCGATGCTCATTGAGCCAGTCTTCGCTCAGCCCCGAGGCCATTGTCGTGAGCTCGAGGACCCCATCCAACGGAGGGAGCAGACTCGGGTCGAGCCGGTAGTCCTCCAGCGCCGCTAGGGGATCGGCGTGGTGCCGCACAACGTCCTCCAATGTCTGGTACGCCCCGTCGTGACCCCAAGGGCCGGTGACGGCGACATTGCGCAGAGACGGCGTGCGAAACTTGAAGTCGTCCTCTGGCCACCCAGTGACTTCCCCCCTCCCCAGGTCCTCTGGGAACGCCTTCTCCCCCGTCACCGCCCAGTAGTCGGTGTCGCCACTGTCGGACCTGCCGGGTCCGATCTGGGGCATGCCGATGGCGTGAAAGTCGTGATCGGTCTGGAACTTGCCTGAGTGGCAGCTGCTGCAGCCGGCACTTCCGTAGAAGAGGTCGGCCCCGCGCTCCGCTTTCGCGCTCAGAGCGTCTGCTTGGCCCCTCTGGTAGCGGTCGAACGGACTGCGGTCGGCTCGGAACGCACTGGTCTCGAAAGCTGCGATAGCGTTGGCAGCCATTACGTAATTGACATCTGCGGCACTGGTTACCCGCTCAGGAAACGCACTCTTGAAGAGTTCGACGTACTCCGGGATACCCTGCAATCGCTCCCCGAGCAGCTCCCAAACACCGCCATGGCCCGCCACGCTCTTCAGCGATACGGCGTCTGCGATGGAGTTCTCACCCTTCTGGCCTGCCATCTCGACGGATGCACCTACGGGGAACATGGCCTGTGCCGCCAAGACGTTGTCGAGCCCCTTGGGCAGCCTCCACCTGGCAGGAGTGACGAACCCACCCTCGTAGAGCCCGTCCGGGTCCGTCTCGACCCGTCCGTCATGGAACACCCTGATGAACTCCTTCGCACCGAGGTTGAACAGGGCCGGAGCGTTTCTCGGCACCCGACCGTGGACCCCTGCGGCCTTGGTCGATCCCACCCGGCGCTCGGGTCCCAGCCCGTGTGGGCCTTCACCCAGTCCGAGGGCCAGCCCGTCCGTCGTGCCCAGGTCGGGGTGGTGGCACGTGGCGCAGGCGATGTTGCGGTTCCCGCTAAGGATTTTGTCGAAGAAGAGCATACGTCCCAACTCGACTCGTGCCGAGGACGGTGATCCTCCGTCGTAGTAGTCGCTGTTGACCACGACTTCGGGCAGCTGGGGCGGCGGGGCACCGCTATCCGCGCCTCCGGAGTGTGAAACGATGATGGCGGGTGTCGCCAACAGTAGTGCGGCAAAGGACTTCATTCACCTAGCGTCCTAACGGAGATGCGATTCTGCCCGTGGCTAAGATGGTGACTGCGGGCGAGGCGCGCGAGTTTGGATTACAGTATCCGCGCCCAAGGCAGCCACACCTCGAACGGAACGTTGTCCGGTTTGGCGGCCACCTCCGCCCGTTACTTCATTGGAGGCGAGGGAGTGGTGGAGGGGGAGAACCAAGCTGTTTAGGTGCATGACGACCGGGCGGATTCGTGGAGAACTGTTGACGGCGTGTTTGATTGCCGCGAGGCTTCATAGTCACTCCCGGTCGGAGTGTACCAAGATTGATGAGGGCGAGGGTCTCGTTCTTGGAGACACCCGCCCTCTTTCTATTGTGGCCCATTCGGTCACGATGACGCGCGGCTGATCCGCGCAACTACCAGCAGGTCGGCAAGTGCGTATCACGTGACCCCCGACAGGCAAAAACCGAGGAGCGCAACGATGCGTACCAACGGAACTGTGAAGTGGTTCAACGACCAAAAGGGCTTCGGCTTCATCACACCTGCGGACGGCAGCAAGGACTGCTTCGTCCATCACAGCGCGATCCAGGCGGAGGGTTTCAAAACCCTCGCCGAGGGAGCTCAGGTTGAGTTCGATATCGTTGAGGGGGCCAAGGGCCCCGCAGCTGAGAACGTCGTCGCAAGCTAACCGCTCGATGAGTTGGATCTGATCCAGATCTGGGGCCGTTCCGAGTGTCGGGGCGGCCCCGCTTCTTTTCGGTGTGGAGCCCACGCCGCGGCGACACGGCGGAGCGACCCGCCCCACATCAGAGTGAGGAACCATGATTTCTCCGAATACATCGCGTGTGCGGTTGGAAAGCCTCCGCGTCACTTCAGCCGATTACCCGGGATTTCAAGCGAGGTCTGACTACGTGCCGCAGGTCGGTGAGCGGGTCCAAACCACCGAGGGCGAGGCCGAGGTCATTCGAGTTCTAGGCCGAGTGACCGGTGGTGGCCGCCTACTGGAACTGCACCTGGACGAGCGCCCCAAGCCGCCCTTCTTCGCGTCGTCACTCAATGTTCTCATCAGGGACGACTAGGACTGATGGTCGAGCGATAGTTCCTGTTCTGTAGCCGAACGTCCAAGCCCGCTAACGACGAGAGTCCGCCAAGAGGCAAAGCAGTTCGTACATGATCGTAGCGGCCAACAATGAGGTGTTCCCGGTCGGGTCGAACGGGGGGGCCACCTCAACGACGTCCGCTCCAATCAACGATACGCCTCGAAGCGAACGGAGAAGCGTGAGACTCTCGACCGAAGTGAGTCCCCCCACCTCCGGTGTGCCCGTCCCTGGCGCAAACGCAGGATCGACGCTGTCGATGTCGAACGACAGGTAGGTGGGCCCGTCGCCGACGATTTCCATCGCCTCCCGTGCGACCTCTTCAACCCCCACCCGAGACACCTCATCCATGAAAACCACGCGCATCCCGCTCTCGGCCGAATAGTCCCACCCCTCCGTAGAGTTTTGGGCACCGCGGATTCCGATCTGTATGGTGCGCGATGGGTCGATCAATCCCTCTTCGACGGATCGACGGAAGGGAGCGCCGTGATTGTATCGCGACCCCATGAACTCGTCCCACGTGTCCGTGTGTGCGTCGACGTGGATCAGGCCCACCGGCTCACTGGAGCCCAGTCCTCTGAGGATCGGGAGTGTGACGGAGTGGTCGCCGCCGATGGCCACCGTCGCGGCACCAGCGGCACTGAAGCCGGAGATGAACTTCTCGATATCGTCGTGTGCCAACTCGGGGTCGTACAGACGTGTAAACGGAACGTCTCCACCGTCGCCTACTCGACACACATCGTACGGACTCTCACGAGTGGTCGGATGAATGGAACGCATCATGCTCGATGCGTTTCGGACCTCGCGGGGACCGTGTCGTGCACCCGCTCGGTTCGTCACGGCTCCATCGTAAGGGACTCCGACCAAAGCGATGTCAAAGTCGGCCGGATCATCGATCAGCGGTGTCCGCATGAACGTGGCGATGTCCATGTACCGCGGCGCAGACATGGGGTCGTGGCCTCTTTTGGGCTGGCTCACGCTACAACCTCAGTCTCGGTGACAGGGTACTTAACCGATCGCGATGCACCTCGCTGCGTTCGGTGGTCTCGGCGTGGAGCAAACCGCCCCTCGAAATCAGTACGGCGCCGCGGCTCTGCGCGATCTTATAAGGCGAAGGCTGACCTCACTCGAGCGGGGCGTTACGCTGAACTTGCTCAAAGGCCTGCGGCACCCAACCCAAGGAGGCCAGCCATGTTTGTCGCAGGGATTGATGCTCACGCAACGTATTCAGTGATCGCTATCGTAAGCAACAAAGGTCAGCTCGTGCACGGACCCGCTCGCATCAATAACAAGGAAGCGGATCGACTCGATGAACTGTTCGAGCAGTATCGCCCCCTCGAGGTGGTCGTCGAGACGAGTCCGGCCTGGCCGTGGCTCTTCGATCAACTCCAGGGCAATGGAATCCGCTTCGTGCTCGCCCACGCCAAGCGGCTCCGCGTCATCGCCGAGTCCAACTACAAGAGTGACGACATCGACGCCGAGTTGTTGGCGCGTATGCGGCTGGCAGGCCTCATCCCCGAGGTCCATCCGAAGTGCATCGAGCAGCGGGAGCAAGCGGTGCTTCTGCGCAACCGGGCAAGACTCGTGAGGGAACGTACCCGGATGGTGAACCGCATCCACGCCCAGATCCACAACGTCGGGCTTCATCTGGAGCGTGGGCGCTTGCTCACCCAGAACGGACGCCAGTGGGTGCGCGACGTGGCGTGGCCCCTGCTCGGAGCCGAGCGGCGTCTGTTCATCGACATGCAGTGGGCCCTCATTGACCAGATCGTACCGATGATCCGAACGCTCGATCGCAGGGTCGGGCACATGGGCCAAAAGATCCCGGCCGTGGCGCTGCTCGAGACGGTGCCCGGCATCGGTCCCTACCGGGCATTGCTCATCGCGACAGAGACACTGCCCATCACACGATTCCGGACTCCGGGCCACCTGGTCAGCTACGCCGGTCTCGCTCCACGCTCTTCACAGTCAGGGCTCCGGCCCATTCGCCACGGATCGATCCCCGCCGGTGCGAACCGCTGGCTGAGGGGCACCTTCGTTCGGGCCGTCGTGAGCCACGTCACGCACGCGCCCGACAGCTGGCTATCGCGGTCCTACGAACAGATCAAAGGGCGTCTCGGCTGGCAAGTCGCCCGGGTCGCCACCGCTCGTCGTCTCGCTCGCGCCGTGCACGCGATGCTGCGTACCGGTGAGGTCTGGCACGATGAGCCTGTGACACAACTAAACTGAGATCACACACCATGATGCACCGTACCACGACAGGGGTGAGCTCCAAGCCGCGCATGTCGCTCGAAGTAGACGACCCGCTTCTGCTGACTGAGCCCCCCACTCGCATAGCAGATCTTCGGACGTCCCCACGTCTGGGACGAAACCTGAATAGATGCCTGAGCCCTCGTGAGAGGAGACTCGCCCAAGATCGGACGCGACGTCGGTACTGAACTTGAAAACTAGAAGATGATCACGCAGGCCTTGAGCTACAGCCCAGTGGACCGAGCCACCCCTCCGGGACCCCGGACGGGTAAGGGAGGGCTACGCCCTATTGACTTCCTTCGCCTTATAGATGCGCTAAGATGGTGACCGCGGACGGAGCGCGCGAGCCAGCAGAGCTTCTGTTTCGGCTATCCCTTCGTGCTCTTGTGTCTCTTGCGACCCGCGTTTTCCCGTCTGTTCCGGTGTCGCGCCTACCGGTACAATACGGTTCGGCCCCACGGCGCCGCTCCCGTCCCCCCGCACGTTGGGGCCCTGGGACCATCGCCGTGACTCTACTTCTCGAGTCCCGGAGGGACCTAGGATGAAGACGCGCTATTCTGCCCCACGAGGCATTTGCCGAGGGTCCATCCTCGGCATTCTCGTGCTTGTGGGAGCGGGCGGATGTGCGTCGGAGCGCACCGCGGACAGCACGGGGGCTCGCACACTCGACGACATCCTCAAGGCGGGTACTATCAGGATCGGCTTGAATCCCCAGATCCCGCCGCGCGCCCTGTACGATGACCAGAACGAGATCGTCGGATTCGAGGTTGACGTCGCGGCGGAGATCGGTCGCATGCTCGGCGTCGAGGTCGAGCTCGTTGTCCTCGGCTCACCGGACCGCATTCCGTTCGTCGCCCTGGGAAAGGTGGATGCCGTCATGGGAGCGATGACGCGGGACTCCAAACGGGCCAAGGTCATCGACTTCAGCGTTCCGATTCACACGTCGAGCTACGGTGTCCTCACCCGCGAGGAGACGGGCATCACCACGTGGCAACAGCTCAACGACGAGAGTATCACCCTCGTTCAGGTACGGGGGACGGTCACCGTCGAAATCGTCAGACGACTGTTACCCAAGGCCAATCTCCTGCTGCTCGACAACTACACGGACCGGGACCGGGCCCTGGCCCAGGGGCGCGCGGACGCGTCGGTGGACGGGATCGACACCCTGGAGTTCCGGCTCTCTCGGGCGTTCTCGAATGTCGACTGGTATTGGTTCGCCACGCCCGACTTCCGCCCTGCCGACTACTCGGGGTTCGGGGTCGCCAAGGGAAACGACACGGTCCGAGATTGGCTGAACGTCGCCGTCTACGAGATGCACGAGTCCGGCTTCATCACGACTCGCTGGCAGGAGTGGTTCGGCGCGCCGATGGCTACCCCCGTACCGATCACTCCGTTCTTCTAGTGGACTGACGTGGCCTACACGCTGCAATGGGGGCAGGTCCTAGGCTTCACAGGTTACCTGATCGGGGGAGCTTGGCTCGCGCTCCAGATGGCGTTTCTCGCCTTCGCTGGTGGCGTAACCATCGCCACCATCAATGCGACCGTTCTGTCCTATAGCAAGAACCGAGCGTTGCGCGGTGTGGTGAGCGGCTACGTCGCCTTCTTCATGAACACACCGGTCCTGGTCCAGATATTTTTCTTGTTCTTCGCGCTGCCGGAGATGGGTGTGTTTCTGTCTTCCTACCAGGCAGTTCTGCTGGGATTGACGCTCAATGTCAGCGGGTACCTGACGGAAACCCTGCGTGCCGGTTTCCAGTCCGTTCGCAAGGCGGAGATCGAAGCGGCGGAAACGCTCGGCATGAGCGTTACACAAATGACGTGGTACGTCATTCTGCCCCATATCATCAGAGTCCTATATCCGCCGCTGAGCAACCAGTACATCCTGCTGACGATGACGACCTCCATCGCGTCGATCTTCGGCCTCGAGGAGCTCACGGGCCGGGCCTACAACGTCAGCGCCGAGACCTTCCGCTCCTTCGAGGTCTTCTCGATGTCGGCGGTCCTCTACGTGGTGTTGACCTTCATCGCCAGCGCCGTGCTGTGGCTCATCGGACGCTATCTGTTCCGCGTCAAGGCGAGGCTCGTCTGATGGGTGGGTCCCTCCTGGAGCAGCTGCCACTTTTCCTGTCGTATTCAAATATGGCGTTTCTGGCCAAGGCCTTTGGCGCGACCGTGGCCCTGTCGATCGTCGGCTGCGTCATCGGGTACTCCGTTGGCTCGCTGCTTGCCTTCATTCGTAACCGCCATGTGGTTGACTTGTTGCCCGCGCGCGTCCTGTCCGTCGGGTTTAGCGAGACGTTCCGGCGGGTTCCCTTCCTGGTAAAGCTGATGGTGGTCTTTTTCGCCTTTGAGGTAGTCGGTCTCAGCGTCTCCATGTTCACCGTCACGGCGACCACGGTTGCGCTGGCCGCAGCGGCCTTTTCAGCGGAGATCATACGCGCTGGGCTCGAGTCATTACCCGAGAGTCAGTGGGACGCGTCGGAATCCATGAACATGGGCGGCGTCATGAGCCTCAGACTCTGGGCGTTGCCGCAGTCGTGGAAGGTCATTCTGCCGCCAGCACTGAGCTTCACGGTCGGCCTCATCAAGTCGACGTCGATCGCCTCGCAAATCTCCGTTTTCGAGTTGACCTACGCCGCGAAGGTCCTGAACCAGAAGGGGTTCTCGCCCGTCCTGAGCTTCGGGTCACTGCTCGTTCTATATTTCCTCATCTGCTACCCGCTCAACCTCTACGCACGAAGGCTCGAGAAGAAGCTGGAGCGGCCTCGTGGCTGGAAGTCGGGCGACCCACCGCCGCCCCACGCGCTGCTTCCCGAGGCCGGTGCTGCATGACAGCGACCAACCACTCCAACCGACGTGAAAAATGACGACATCGACGAGTCCCGGGATGCAGTATCTACGAGGTGCGATCGACTGCCATACCCATGTCTGCCCGCACATCAACGGCCGGTCGATCAACGTGTTCGAGGCGACACGACAAGCGGCAGACGCCGGCATTCGTGCCATCGGCCTGATGGACAACTTCGGCAACAGCTCAGGCCTTGCCGCGCTGGCCATGGCCGAACTCGGGTCCTTGGGCGTCGAGGTGTTCGGGGGGATCATCATGCAGCCGATGGCTGGCGGGGTCACGGTCGAGGCCGCACGCACGGCATTGGCATACGGGTACGGACCGGGACCGGGCGCTCGCTTCGTCTCGCTGCCAACCCATCACACGCGGCATGTCGCCGAGCGTGAGGGCCGAAGTCCTGGATTCCTCGAGACGACCTTCTCGGTGCCGAAGTCGGGCAAGGTGCCGGACGTGGTGCTGGAGATCATGGATCTGGTCGCCGAGGCAGATGCGGTCTTCGACTGCGGTCATGTCGCCGGGCACGAAGCCGTCGCGTTGGTCGAGGAAGGGCAGCGGAGAGGACTCAAGCGACTGCGGACCCATGCGGCACGCTACGCCGAAGATGAGATTAAGGCCATCGTCGCCGCCGGTGCGTATGCCGAATTTTCGTTCTTCGTCCTGACGCATGCGACGCAGGTGGGCTTGACCCACGTGGACAAGGAAAAGCACCGAGCGAAGGGCATGACCATCGACGAGATGGCTCCGAGGATTCGGGCCGCGACCCCCGAAGGGGCCATTGTCTCGAGCGACGCGGGTATCTTCCTGCTGCCGCCGCCGGTCGAGGCGTTTCGGGAGTACATGTTGCTCTTGGAGAGCGCCGGTTTCAGTGAAGGGGAGATCCGCACGATGAACTCGACCAATCCCGGAGAGCTGTTCCGGATCTCCGTCCCATGCACCACCTAGAAATCGACCGCCTCACTGCGAGCTACGACGGGAAGAATCTGGTACTCGACGAAGTCAGCATTCAGGTCGGGAAGGGAGAGATCGTCAGCGTGATCGGCCCTTCGGGCTCGGGGAAAAGCTCGTTGTTGAGGAGCCTCATGGGGCTCCTGGTGCCGAAGTCCGGCGCGGTGATACTGGACGGAGAGAAGATCGATTACGGGAACAAGAAGAGCGTGAAGGCGCTCCGGGAGCGGCTGGCCATCGTCTTTCAGCAATACAACCTGTTTCAGAACATGGACGCACTGCGCAATGTGACAGTCGCACCGGTCAAGATACGCAAGCGCAATGCCCGCGAGGTCGAGGAGGAAGCGACCGCTCTTCTCCAGAAGGTGGGTCTCGGCGACAAGCTGCACGCGTATCCTGACGAGCTGTCAGGCGGCCAGCAGCAACGGGTGGCGATCGCTCGGGCCCTGGCGCTCAAGCCGGACATCCTACTTCTGGACGAGGTGACGTCGGCGCTCGATCCTGAGCTGGTCAGTGAGGTGCTCGACGCGATCCGCATCTTGGCCGCCGACGGGATGACCATGCTGATCGTCTCTCACGAGATGGGATTGGTTCGTGAGATCTCCACGAAGGTCGTCATGATGGATCGAGGCAAGGTGATCGAGGAAGGCTCCGCGGACCGGATCTTCAACAACCCTCAGACGGCGCGGTGCCAGGAGTTCGTCGGCAAGATTCTCAGCCACTGACTCCAAGACCCCGTTACCTGATCCATCTCGACTCCAGAGGTCATCATGCAACGTTCCGTCGTTTCTATTCTCATCGCGTTGTTCGTGCTCCCGTCTATAGCGCAAGCCCAGAAATACACCGGTCCAGACGGCCTACGAGCGGCCGGGACGAACTTCCCTTGAGGGGGTGGCTGACCCGCATTCCCTCGGCGCTTAGTGTGGGGCTGGTCGCGGGCGCAGGGCTCTCCTCGGGGGCCACCGCGCAGCTCCCCGAGTTCCCCGCCCTCGGCGCCGAGTACATCTCGAGCTCTGGCGGCTTTCAGGTCTCCGTGTCTGGCCAACTTGATCTAGAGGCAATGCACATCACCCGCGCATGGGGGGCCACGCCTTCAAACACGGATTGTGAGACCTGTCATGTCAACGTCGCGAGACAGCTTCGTCGAGCCGAGGACGCGCTTGGTACACACCGGCTGCGGATCTTCGCGGATCTGTTCCTCGGCGATCACCTCTATTCGCTCTTAGAGCTCCGGAGCGACGGTGGTTCGGATGCGGTGGACGGCTCGCCGCGGTCTGAAATCAAGCAGGCCTTTGTGAGGCTCGTGAGCGGCTCAGCGGCCGTGGGCATTCAGGCCGGCCGCTTCGCAACACCCTTTGGTGCGTACCCGACGTGGCACCTCTCGACGGTCGACTACTTCATCGGGCCGCCGCTCGCCTATGAATACCGATCCGTGATGAATCGTTGGCGGGCGCCCATGGACGCTCCGGACTTCTTGTACTGGAAAGATGCACCGGAGGATGTCGACCGTCCCGGGTCACCGCCCGTGTGGGAGGTACCGTACCAGTGGGGCGCGATGGTGTTCGGCAGGCTCGGTCCCCTCGATCTCCGTGCCGCCGCCATGAACAGTGCGCCGTCGAGCGGGCCCAAGTCCTGGAGGTTTAAATGGAGTCGGTTCGAGCGCCCCTCATGGGTCGTGGGTGCGCGCATGAGACCGTCCGCGTCGCTGGAAATCGGCATCGCGTACAATCGAGGTCCGTGGATGGAGGACATCATCGACGGTACGATCCGGCCGCCTCCAGGTTCCCCCCTCGGTACCGAAGCGCCAGGACGCCGGGAGTTCGATCAGGAGTTGTTCTCCGCGGATATCAGCCTCGAGCGCGGACCGACGGTGGTACGCGTGGAGGCGCTTGTCGACCGTTGGGAGGTGCCGAACGTCGTGGGCAGGCCCATGGAGGTCAGCATCAACCTGGAGGTGCAGCGGGACTTGGCGGCCGGCTTCTTCGCTGCCGTGCGCGGTGGCCTGATCGACTTCCGGGCCATCGATGACGGGCTGGGTCCTGCCTCACCCCTGCCGGGCGGCACGGCTGATTGGGACCACGACGTATACCGCTACGAAGGGTCGTTGGGGTATCGAGTGGTGCGGAACGCCGGGCTGTTGCTGTCTGCCTACCAGCAAGTTCAGGCCGAGGCGGACGACGGGGACGAGCGACGCGTCGGACTCCGTCTTTGGTGGGCGTTCTAGTTGGTCCGCCGAGCGGGCGGCTGAAGGGCCGCAGCTCGCTCAGCAGCCTGACGCACGCGTGGCTGGAGGTCCGGGTCCGCGTTGGCCCACAGCTCGGCGAAGCGCAGATAGTGCTCACTGGCCTGCTCAGCATTCCCGGCCTCTTCGTACAGGCGGCCAAGCCGCTCATGCACGGCAGACGTGAACAGGTGTGTCACGTAGGTGTCCCCGTCGTAGAACGGGAAGGCGAGGTAGCGCTCGTAGGCGTCGATGGCCTGCTCGGTTCGATCGGTGAGCTCATAGCCGTGTCCGAGATAGAAATCTCGGCAGCGCGCGCAGCGGTCTGATCGGACCGCCGCCTCGAGATCGACGAGACCAGCGGCTCCGCGCGCTTGGACACTCAGGAGAGCCTCAGCGATCTGCACGCGACTCCTGGAGGCGGGATCGGCAATAGATGCGGCCTCCACATGGTAGAGGTCGAGCATCTCTCTCGCCGCGGTCTCGTCCGCCAGCATCGCGTACGTCAGACCGATCTGCGGGTAGTTGCGATTGAACGGGGACAGGGAGGGGAGGTCCATCCGCGCGAGATGAGCCTCCAACTCACGTGCGGCTCGGGTAGGGTCTCCGCGCACCCAAGCCGTGACCCAGGGCCCGGCCAAGCCGTAGTGCAGGCGACCGGAGGAGTCCTGAGCGTCGACGTAGATCGCGTCGCGGAGCTGGGCGCCCCGATCCCAGCTCCTCAACTCGCCCGAGAGGACATGGATCACCCCCCTCACGTAGGAGCGCCAGAGGTCACCCGGATCCGACGCCTCCGGGGAACCCTCGATCGCGGTCCGAGCGGCCTCCACCTCGCCCGACATCGCGAGGGCCAGCGTCCTGGTCGCTGCACTATAGGGGTTGTTCGGTTGGGCGGTCTCTGCCGTATCGCGCGCGGCCAGCACCTCATCCAGGCGGTTCAACGCGACAAGCGACGTGGTGAGATTCCACGTGTAGGGCTGGTTCTCCCAGTTGGGGGTCCGGTGTAGGACGCGAACCGACTCCTCGTACTGCCCGGCGTACATGAGCGCGTCCGAGAGGTTTCCGGCGGCCGTTGCGTCAGTCGAATCGAGAGCCAAGAGCGCCCGATAGGCCCGGATCGCCCTGCCTTCATCTCCAGAGCTGAACGTGTGATAGCTGGCCTCGACGATGAGCCGTTCCCGCTCAGGAAGACGCTCCCGATGACGGAAGGCGGCTTCGGCAGCGGTCTGCGCCAGTTCTCGGTCACCACCGTAGTTGCGAATGATCACGGAGAGTGGGCGGTATGCGGCCGCGAACGTCGAGTCGAGACGGACGGCATCCAACAGTAGCTGCTGGGCGGTGGAGGGCGATATCGCTCCACGTCCGACGTTGTGAACGGCAGCCGTGTGCTTTCGAAGCGCCTCGAGTGAGGTGGTCGTTACCCGCGTCAGAGGCTCGGTCGTCGCGACCGACCGCAAAGACTCGCCGACCTTGCTCCGCACTTTCGCTGAGAGGTCGTCGATCGCGCCGATCAGGTCGTCGGCATCGCTTGCAGTGACGCGAAAGGAAGCCAACCCGTCACCCGATTCCGCTTCCAGGATCCGGGCGGTGAGGACGAAGGCGGCGCCGAGTCGGCCGATTTCTCCACTGATGACCGCAGCCGCGCCTGTACGTATCGCGACCTCGAGGGCGACTTCCTCCGTCATGGACTCCCCCGACTCACGCAGCATGCGCTCTAACGTTGAGGAGATTTCGCTCGATTCAACCAGCGTGAGGGCCGTCGACTGCTCCAGATCGATACGAAGCGCCTCGGTCACGAGGTCACCGGGGGCGACGTCACCGGCCGAGCTCTCGAAGTCCGCGAGCACGACACGACTTCCGACCTCAAAAACGCCCTGCGCCGCTAGGGTCGCAGGTGCCCCGATCCCGGTGACGCGCATGACCATGTAGCCCGACGCCGCGACGCCGAGAAGGGCGAACGAGAGCACCCCACCGAGGATCGCCCGATTCCATGTGAAGAAGTCCGCTACGTCGAGCCCGTGCTCGGCGTCCGACGGTTCTGCTCTCTCGCCCTCTGCCGCCTCGGCGGCTCTTCGGCCCCCTTGGACGAACGCCGTCGTCAGAACGACCGGCAGCCCAAGGACCAGCGCGAGGAGCGCCCCCTCAAAGACCCACTCGGGCACGAAACCTCGCTCGATGAAGAGATCGAGGACCTGGAGCACACCCCAGCCCCCGCCTACGAAGATCCCCAACACACGCAGCAGGCCCCGACGGTGCGCTTCGGTAAGGAGTTTGCGTATGGGGCTCATTGCGACAGGCTCACACAGTGCCATCCAACGGAACGGGATTCCTCTGCGCGACAAACATGTGGAGAACAAGCGAAGCGCGCGAGCCGGCTCTTTCTACATCACCTCGCGTCGCAGCTCCGGGAACACCTTCGAGACCTTGCTCAGCACATAATCCCCGTAGGTGCCTTCGAACTCGTGTGCGCTGGCCTGGTCCCAGCGCTCCTGCTTGTCGTCCGCGGGCACTGCGACCCCACTGAGGTCGACGGGTTCGACCCGCGCCTCGAACCCCGGATCGAAGAAGAAGGGGAACGAGAGCCGGTTTCGTCCGGAGACGTTTTGCACACGGTGCGGATTCGATCGGTACAGGCCGCGGGTCAGGCGGTCCAGCATGTCCCCGATGTTGCAGACGAACGAGTCGGGCACTGGGGGAGCATCGATCCACCGTCCCTCGGTCTTCACCTGGAGCCCTCCCACGTTGTCCTGCCGCAGGATGGTGAGGACCCCATAGTCGGTGTGTTCACCGACCCCCCACTGTTCCTCGGCGTCGGGGTCCAGCGTGACGGGTGGGTAGTGGAAGATGCGGAACAGGGTGAGGGGGTCGGCCATGTAGCGGTCGCGGAAGTAGCCGGGCTCCAGTCCGAGGCTGAGGGCCACACCCCGCATGAGAGCGTGCCCGAGATCCGTGAGGGCCGCCATGTACTCCAGAATGGTGTCACCGAAGCCCGGAATCTCGGCGGGGAAGAGGTTCGGTCCGTGCAGTGGGAGGCCCGCTCGTACCCTCGCGTCGTCTTCGCCCAGCTCCGATCCGAAGTACAGCCCCTCCTTGATGTCGGGCCTGCCGGACGTCAACTCGTCACCGACCGGGAAGTACCCCCGCCCCGCTTTGCCCGCGAGGGCCATGCGAATCTCGAGCTTCGCGTCGAGGCTTTGGGCGAAGAAGGCGTGACTGAGCGTCTCGAGCCGACCTTGGAGGTCCTCGCCGACCCCGTGTCCGACCACGTAGAAGAAGCCGCTTTCCCGGCATGCCAGCCCGATCGCGTCGGCGACCGCCGACGGATCGCCCAGCCCGGTCACCAGCGGACCGACGTCGACAATGGGGACCGCGGAGGAAGGGTCGTGCGTCAAGTGGAGCCTCCAGGTATCGGGCGGTGGTCGTACCGCTCCATGCCCTCTACGTTCCGGCATGACTACGAAACTCTTCACGATAGACGAGTACGTTCGGTGGTCCGATGTGGACCACGCAGGCATCATCTTCTATGGCGCCTACGTGCGCTTCTTCGAGATCGCGGAGACAGAGATGTTTCGATCCGCGGGCCTTTCATACGGTGAGGTTTTCGACCGCTTCGACGTGTGGCTGCCTCGGGTTCATCTGGAGTGCGACTTCAAGTATCCGGCGCGCCTGGACGACCAACTCCGGGTCGCGGCCTATGTGGCGAAATTCGGAACGACTTCGTTGCGCTTGAACTTCGACGTCCTGCACCTCGGTGCGAAGCAACTCGCGGCGATTGGCCACGAGATCTTGTGTGCCACGGATCGCTCGACGATGAGGCCGAAGCCGTTGCCCGAGGACCTGCGCTCCTTTCTCGAGCCCTTCGTTTTCACCGAAGAGCAAGCGCGGTCCCAATTGTTGGAGGCACTCGAGTAGGTGGTGAGCTAGAACGGAGGACGATCATGGACGACCGCTACCTGTCTCGCTCTCCAGCGGCAGGTCTACCCATCGTCGCCCCCGGTGGGAGAGCGTGACGGCGTTGATGATTTCCTGGACCCGAGCGCTCTGAGCGAAGTTGGCTGTGTTCTTCTTGCTCGGGTCGATGATCTCCTCGAGGAAGCTGTGGACGAGGTTGCCGTAGAACGCCGTCCCCCACCAATCGTCGGGCTGCCGTCCGGGAGGGAAGTACCGCTCGGGAATCTCCTGCTGCACGAATTCCACAGCGTCCGGCTTCGCCGTGTGGATGATTTCGATCACACCGAACTCCTCGACGAGCCGCACATGAATGGCTCCCTCCGACCCATACACCCGGGCCTCGATCCCTGGGTAGTTGCCGACCGTCACGTAGCTGGACTGAATGGAGAAGATGGCTCCGCTCTCCGCCTCCGCCATGAACATGTCGGCGTCGTCGACGTTGATCGGCTCGCGCTCCGTGTCGAGGTTCGTGCGGCGGCGCTCAGGGACCATGTTCGACAGAATGCCGGACACCCGTGACAGGTCGCTGTCGATACACTCCAGCCCGATGTCGATGATCGGCGCGCCGTACCCCTCGAGAGACGAGACCGTGATCCCCTCTCGCGTCGGGTCCTCTCCACTGGGAGGCTCATCGACGGGCTTGGTCTTGTGGATGCGCTTGTCGATCGGATTGTCCGGATCGAGCCACTGCGAGTTCTGCTCGTAGCCGTTGAAGATGAACGGCCGACCGATGAACCCCTCCTGGATCAGGTCGAACATGTACAACATTGACGGAGCGAACCTGAAGGTGAGCCCGACCTTGGTCTTCAACCCCTTCGACTCGGCGAGCTCATGGGCCCGCCATACGTCTTGATAACGGTGGCACACGGGTTTCTCCACAAGGCAGTGCTTTCCCGCCTCGAGCACCTCGAACACCAGGTCTTCGTGCTCTCCACGAGTGACGATGTCCACCACGTCGATGTCGCTTCGGGCCAGGACCTCTTGGTAGTCCGTCTCGACCTCCTGGGCCTCGAATTGGCCGGCTCTGGCCTCGGCGAGTTCCCGGTCGAGATCGCAAATCGTCACGAGGTCACACAGGGGAGAGCGTTGGAACCCGGGAAGGTGAGACATGGTCGACCAGCGGCCGGCGCCGATCACTGCGACACGTAGTTTTTCACTCATGCTTCTCACTCTGGCTGGTCGCTTCGAAGCCGGCCTTCGCCTTCATGTCCGCGCTGATCAGCGACACCGGGATCGAGCCGTAGATTAGGAACTCGTCGTGGAAGGCCCGCAAGTCGAAGTCGTCTCCCCTCAGTCGGGTCATCTCCGCGCGGAGCTGGTGGATCGCGTCGTTGCCGGCCAGGTACATGATGGCGGCTCCCGGGAACATGCTGTTCTTCACAGCCTCAGACCTGGCCGCCCCCGAGTTCAACAGCGCACGGCGTTCGTAATACTCGGCTCCTTCATCGAGGCTGAAGCGACCCTGGTGCATCCGGATGTCGACCACCGCCCGGGCACACATCCGGGCGCGTCCCGGGCGCTGTGCGTACTCCTCGAGTGGGGTCAATCCGCCGAACTCGGCCATCAGGTCGGTCGCGTAGGTCGCCCACCCCTCGGCCATCGTACCGCCACAGAACATCGCGATGCGCGTCGCACAGTCGACTGATGCGACGCGGCCGATGCGTGACTCCGCCCGGTACGCGTGCCAATTCTGAATATGGTGTCCGATGCTGCCGTGATGGATCACGTGGTTCGACTTGATCACGCTGTCGTTGGTCGCCCGAAGCCGCTTCTCCTGCTCCTCTGGAGACATGGCCCCGTCGATGGGGAGTACGAGGTAGTCGTGAATCAGGGGCCGGTTGAAGGCCGCCGGAGATCGGTAGTGGAGGAAGTAGAGGTGAGGGGCCGCTTCGCGAGACCAGATCGGACGGGGCACATACCGAATCGGAAAGTCGGGCCAGGTCACCAGCGATTGCTCCTCGGCCCTGATGCGGGTCGCATCCCAGATCTCTTGATATCGTCCGTAATACTCGTCGGTCGTCGGATGCGCGTCGCTCAACTGCGCGAGCGCGCCATCGGTGGTGGGCGAGCCGAAGTCCCCTGCATGCTCGTCCAGGTAGGTCCGTGCTGCGGTGATCTCCGACTCGGCGTACTCGACGAAGGCATCGACATCGAGGTTGAGGAAGTGCCCCTTGCGGACGTACAGGTCGAGGGCCTCTTCCCCACAGGCACATGTGGCCGAGGGGTTGTGCCGCAGCTCGCCGTCGAGGTGAGACTGATACTTCCGAAACGCGCTCGCCGCGGTCTCCGCCGCCGCAATGAAGCTCGGAGTCTCGATCGGTGCCATGGCGCATAGGGCCTCGACGCCTCCGGTCAGGAAAGCGATGGCTCCGGTGCACTCCGCAAGGGCCTGCTCGGTCCAATCCAGGGGGGCCGATCGTACGTTCTCCTTGGCCTGATCCAGCAGGCCTCCGATGGCCTGCATCCGCTCCGTCGCGGCTTCGACTCGGTCTGCTAAAGGGGCGAAGTCGGTGAGGAAGAGAGACAGCACGGAGAACACGGCCTCGCCGGTATACAGACTGGGATTCCCCCGATGGAAGTGGGCCGAGCCCATTTCCCAGATCTGGGTCTCGAGAAAGCCACGGGCCAGACGGAGGTCGAGGCGCTCATGGGTCGAGAGCGTGTCCACGTCGATCCGCACCGACCTGGCCAGGAGGTTCTCGAGGTCCGCCATGGTGTCCCCCGCACCGTCCTCGGAGTAGTCGGGGAGCTCGTGATCCCAATCATGGACCCCGATGAACGTGGCATTGACCGGGCGTCGGCTGTAGTAGGACGCGAAGAACGCATCCATCCAGCGACCCAACGTTGCCTCAGTCTCGGCAGTCTGCATCCCTAAGCGTTCCATTTGAGGACCGGCGCGTCGGCTTCCTGTAGAGGCGGCATCACGAGGTCCACGAGGAGGGCGTGGCATCAGGACGAATCACAGCCTCTGTCTTATTCCGCGGTCGGGGGATACGCAACCGAGGTCGCGCTGCGAGCTCGGGAGGGAGGGCCTGCAGCCCCCTTGTCTCCCTAGGGGTCGGGCCCTACCTTCTTCCCTGGCCACACAAGGGGAGACCGATGGCAGAGAGCCCGAAGATGACACAGAACCCGAATCTGGTACGCGCAACGTTGGACCTACTCATCCTGAAAGCGCTGACCTGGGAGCCGAAGCACGGTTACGGGATCAGTGAGTGGATCGAGACCGTCACGGACGAGACGCTCCTCATGGAGGAGGGCACTCTGTATCCCGCTCTTCACCGCCTCGAAGCGAAAGGCTGGATCGAGTCGGAGTGGGGTCTGTCCCAGAACAACCGTCGGGCCAAGTACTACGAGCGGACCCGTGACGGCTCCCGGCACCTCGAGCGCGAGGCCGATTCGTGGAGTCGCTTCACGGCTGCCGTGGGCAGGGCTCTGGCAATGGAGGCTCCCTCCCGGTGAGCGAGCGCCCCCGTCGCCGCTTCTTCCGACTCCCGTTCAAAAAGGACGGCATCCGCCAGGAGGTCGATGAGGAGCTTCAGTTCCACCTGGAGATGCGTTCCGAGCGGTACGAGTCGGAAGGAATGCCACCTCCGGACGCACGGGAGGCGGCGCAGCGTCGGTTCGGCGATATCGAGAAGGTTCGTGAAGACGTGGAGGAGATGATGAAGAAGAAGGCGAGAGCGGCGGGGAAGAGTGACCTGATCGACAACGTCGGGAGAGACGTGGGCTTTGCGGCGCGTCAACTTCTCCGAAATCCGGTGTTCAGTGTAGTCGCGATGCTCACGATTGCGTTGGGTATCGGCTCCACAACGGCGATCTTCAGCGTCGTCGACGGCATTTTGCTACGTCCCCTGGCGTATGAGCAGCCTGATGAGCTCGTGATGATCTGGGCGGACTACACGCGACGCGACGTAGTCCTTCCCGACCTGCGACGCGAGTGGCTGTCATGGCCGAACTTCGCTGACTTCAGAGACGAGGTGACCGCCGTCGGCGCCGCGTCGACGTTCATGGGGTGGGGTCCCACACTGACGGGCGCCGGCGACGCCGAGCAGCTGAGTGGCGCGATGTTCAGCTACGGGATGTTCTCCGAGGTGTTTGCCGTGGCTCCGGCCATGGGCCGAGGCTTCCTTCCGGAGGAGGATGAACCGGATGGCCCGGCCGTGGCACTGCTGAGCGATGGATTCTGGAAGCGAGCCTTTGGAGGGGATCCCTCCGTGGTCGGGTCGGACGTGCTGCTCGGCGGCCGCCCATTCACGGTCGTCGGCGTCATGCCTGCGAGTTTCAGCCCACCGTCGTTCCTCGGGACCGACGTTTGGACTTTGATGCAATTCGACAGGAGCAACGGGGGCGGGCGTGGTTCCGCGTTCCTCCGCTCGGTCGGACGTCTGGCATCAGCGGCGACCCTGGAACTCGCTCGCTCTCAAGCCACCGAGCTCGGAAGTCGGCTCGAGGAGGAGTATCCCGACGCGAACACCGGGGTCGGCTACAACGTCTATCCGCTGCGTTTCGATCTGGTGCATCAGGCCAGCTCGGCGCTGTGGGTCCTGTTGGGAGCGGTCGGCCTCGTGCTTCTGATCGCCTGCGTGAACGTCGCCAACCTGCTGCTGGCTCGTGGTGCCGCTCGAAGCAGTGAACTCGCGGTGAGAGTGGCCATCGGGGCTGGGCGCAGGCGCATCCTGAACCAGCTCCTCACCGAGAGTCTCCTGATGGCGGTTCTAGGCGGAGTGATCGGCGTCGGCCTCGCGTTTGTCGGCACCGACGCACTCGTCGGGCTGGCACCGGCGGGGACCCCTCGCATCGACGAGGTCGCGGTCGATGGGAGAATCCTCGCGTTTGCGGCAGTGGCCACGGCGTTGGCGGGGCTGTTCTTCGGTGCATTTCCTGCCTTGCGTGCTTCGCGTGCTGATCCTGCCACGACGCTGCGCGAAGGAGGGAGGGGCGCGTCTGGATTCCGGTCGGGTCGCATGAGGAACTCCCTGGTGACGGGACAGGTCGCGCTTGCCCTAGTTCTGCTGGTGGGCGCCGGTCTACTCATCCGCAGCTTTCAGAATCTGCAGAACGTGGACCTCGGCTTCGAGCCCGACGGAGTGCTGACGCTGCAAACCCAGATGCCGGGGGTCCGATATCCGGACGCTGCGTCGCGGTACACCTTCATGCGTCCCCTCGAGGAACGGCTCGCAGCGATCCCGGGCGTGGAGGCCGTAGGCTCCATCACGAACCTGCCGCTGGCGGGACAAGACGGCGATGTGACGTTTTACGTCGAGGGGGATCCCATACCGGAGCCGGGGCAGGAGAACGCCGTCTGGTTCCGACGCATCACGCCGGACTATTTCGATGCCATGGGTCTGGAGGTCGTGGCCGGGCGTGAGTTCAGCGTCGTCGATACCGACGATCAGCCACAGATCGTCATCGTCAACCAGACTCTGGCCGACGACTTCTACGGTGGAGAAGCGGTAGGCAAGCGAATCAACGTGAGCAACCCCGCGGACCCCATCTGGCGGGAGATCGTGGGCGTTGTCGGTGACATTAAGAACTTCGGGATCCGAGCCGAGAGTCGGAACGCCATGTATGTGCCGTTCTACCAGGTCTCGTCCGGCCGCATGTTCACCGTCGTGCGAACCGCGATCGAGCCCGCCTCGATCATGGGTGCCGTCCGGCGTGAGGTGGCGGCGATCGACCCGTCCATGGCCGTGGCTCGGCTTCAGCCCATGAACGACTGGGTCGGGCAGTCGCTCGCCACGGATCGCTTCACGACCACACTCCTGACCGGCTTCGCCGTAGTTGCGCTTCTGCTGTCCGTGGTAGGGCTGTATGGGGTGGTCTCGTACACCGTTAGCACCAGACTCCGCGAAATGGGCATTCGTATCGCTCTCGGGGCCGGCGGGAGTTCGATCCACGGCCTCGTCCTGCGCTGGAGCCTGCGGCTAGCCATCTTAGGAATCGTGTTGGGGGCGATTGGGGCTCTGGCGGCGACACGACTCATGGAGGGCCTGTTGTTCGGTGTTCGAGCCGCCGACCCCGTCACGTTCCTCCTGACGGCCGGCGTCATGGCAGCTGCAGCCCTGGCCGCGAGCATGGTGCCCGCGATTCGAGCGACGCGGGTCGATCCGATCAAGGTTCTCAAGGTCGACTAGCTGGGAGGAGCGACTCAGAGGGTCCTGCCTCCTCAGGAGGTGGGACCCCGCATTGCGTCTGGGCTTTGAACGGTCTTCTCACTCCCGTGTCGGACGCCCGCGGGGCCCTGGCGTTCCGCCCACGGTCCCGAGAAGTTGTCCACGATCTCGACGCCGGTCGTCTCTGCGTATCGGCGGCCGGAAGCCACTGAGGGGGATGCCATGTTCCGTAGCTCGCCTTGCCCGATCCTGCTGTTCGGACTCCTTGCAGCAGGCTCTGCCGCCGCGCAGGAGCCGGTCGAGTGGGGTCCCGACCTCTACTTCGCCACGTTCTCGATCGCCGCGATCGATCCTGAGACGGGCGAGTCTGGCGTGGCGGTCACCACCCGCGTTCCGTGCGTGGGGAACGGAGTCCCCTGGGTGCGGGCCGGTGTCGGCGCCGTGGCGACTCAGGCCAGCACGAGGGTGGCGTACGGGAACGAGCTCCTGGACATGATCGAGGACGGTATGAGTGCCGACGCCGCGTTGGCCCGAGCGGTGGCCGCCGACACAGGATCAGCCCGACGGCAGGTGGGAGTCATCTCGCTGGACGGCTCTCGAGCCCAACACACCGGAACGGGTCCCAGCTACTGGGCGGGACACCGTGACGGACCGAACTACGTGACGCAAGGCAACATCCTCGTAGGTCCGGAGGTGGTCGAGGTCGTCGCTCGGAGCTTCGAGGCCACCGAGGGTTCAGGCCGACACCTTTCGGATCGCTTGATCGAGGCTTTGGCAGCCGGCCAGGCGCTGGGTGGTGACAGCCGATCCGGGCGTCTGCAGTCGGCGGCCGTTGTGGTGGCGGATCCGCGTCCCGGCAATTCGCGACGACCGGACCAGGTCACGACGGACATCAACGTGTGTGAGCACCCCAGGCCGGTCGCCGAACTCCGAAGGGTGTGGAACTCCATCTCGCAGACCTTGGGCTATCGAGAACTCCGGCGATTCGCGGGTAACGACGTGTGGCAACTCCGTGTGATGCTCCATGCGATTGGCCAGTACCGGCCCGAGGTGGACGAAATCGCGCTGGACGGCGCCGCGCAGAGCTATACGGCCGATCTGGTGGAGGCGGTGGACGCTTTCCGGGCCGCCGAAGGTCTGTCCACCCGCACGGCGGGACTGGTCGACGGGCAGCTCGTCGAGGGCCTGTGGCTGGCGATCGGTGCGGCGGGAATGACGAGCCAGGTCCGGGAGGCCATACGGGACGCGACGCTCGTACGAAGGTAGAGGTCCGCACGCCGGGCTGGCCCCGCGGCCGAAACAGGCCACCCACCCCCCCCAAACCCACCCACGGTGGATGCTATGGAAGCGAGTCGGGCTTCACCACCAGCTTCGTGAACATCCCGCGGCCCTCATGCCCGGAGAAGTCACACACCACGGTGTAGTCGCCAGGCACCAAGTCCACGGTCACCGTGCGCTTCTCGTACGGGCTCAGTCGGCGTTCGGTCTGCCACACAACGGAGTCTGAGTCGGTCAGTACGAATAGGAGATTGTGCTCCTCGAAGCCCTGACTCTCCAGTCGCAGCACCGTCTCCCCGGGGGGAAGCACCTGTGGTATTCCGATTGAATACTCGTCGAGGGTCACGCGTACCGTATCCACATGGCCGACAACGGGCCCGCTGGCAGCGCTCGCCCGAGATCCTGGTAGCTCCTCATCGTCAGATCCGTCCCCCTCGGTGCACGACGTCAGGAGTAGGGCGGAGGCGACGACGAGGGCTGCGTACTTGGGGAAGGGGTGTGAGGGTCGGAGCATGCAGGGGATGATATTGTGGTTTGGGTTCACACGCAGTACAATTGTCGATTCGGGATTTGTTCGGTACATCTTCCCGATGCTGTCACCTTTGTCGTTGAAGGTCCCGCCAGGGCCGGGGATGGGAAGTCATGACGCTGCTACTCGAAGACATTCGGTACGCACTACGCTCCTTCTATAAGCGACCGGGATTCACGGCGGCGATCTTGCTCACTCTCGGGCTCGGTATCGGCTCCAACGTGGCCATCTTCAGCGTGGCCAACGCCGTGCTCTTCAGGCCGCTCCCTTATTCGCAGCCAGAGGAGCTGGTGCTGGTCTGGAACCGCCTGCTCGCCACCGACGTCCCACGGGCTCTGGTATCGGGTCCCGACTTCTATGACTACCGAAGGGAGACGACATCGTTCGTGGGCTTTGCGGGTGCGATCGCGCTTGCCGGCTCCCTCACGGGCGAGGGACCTGCCGAAGAGGTCATGAGTGCATGGGTGACGCCCGACCTCTTCCAGATCCTCGGGGTGGCGCCGATGCTCGGCCGCGATTTCGAGGTGAAGGATGAGGCCCCGGTCAACTTCGAGGACTACATGGATCCCACCGCGACCCCGCCGCCCGGGGTCGTCATCCTGAGCCACGGGCTCTGGCAAAGACGCTTCGGCAGCGACCCGGGCGTCCTTGGCAGAACCATCCAGATGGACGGTCTTGGATCCGTGGTCGTTGGGGTCCTTCCTCCCGACTTCCGCATCTATCTGCCGGCGGATGCCGGCATGCCCACGAACATCGATACGTGGCGCGTCATCCCCAGCAACATGGCGGAGGACTTTTCCCGCGACACCCAGTGGCTCACGGTGGTGACGCGCCTGAAGAAGGGCGTCACCCTGGAGCGCGCGCAGGAGGAGATGGACGCGCTGGCGTTGAGGTTGCGAGAACAGTATCAAGAGCACGCCAACGCGAACATGCAGATCGTGTTGAACTCGATGCATCGAGACGTGGTGGACCACGCGCGGCCTGTGCTGCTCGCCTTGCTGAGCGCCGTGGGCTTCGTGTTGCTCATCGCGTGCAGCAATGTGGCGAACCTCCTGCTGGTGCGTGCGGCCTCCCGGGGCCGCGAGATTGCCGTGCGTGCTGCGATGGGCGGCGGGCGCGGGAGGATCATTCGCCAGATGATGACGGAGAGTGGCGTGCTCGCCACGGCCGGGGCCCTGCTGGGCCTGCTCCTCGCGTGGTGGGGCATCCGTGTTCTGGTGGCCATGCGGCCGGGAAACCTGCCTCGTATCGAGAGCGTGACGATCGACGGAACCGTGTTGCTTTTCACCGCCGGGGCCACGGTCTTCTCGGCGCTCGTCTTTGGCGCTGCACCGGCTCTTCGCGCGGCCAGTACGAACCTTGCTGATGCCCTCAAGGAGAGGGGCAGCGAGGCGGGCGGCATCCGCGGGAACAAGCTTCGCACGGCTCTGGTGATTTCCGAGGTGGGCATCTCGGTGGTGTTGCTGATCGGGGCTGGGCTGATGTTCCGCAGCTTCGCCGAGCTCCAGCGGGTGGAACCGGGATTCGAGTCGGAGAACGTCGTCACCTTCTCGGTCCCTATTCCGATGTTCAAGTATCCAATGCCCGATGTGCGCGGGGATTTCGTCAATCGGCTAAGGCTAAGGCTGGAGAGCCTACCGGCGGTGGAGGAGGTGGGTGGTGTCGCGCCGCTCCCATTGGCAGGCGGAGACCAGTACTCGGTAGGCCCCTATGGTCGCGACGACGTCACCCCGGAGCAGTACAGCAGCAACGTGGCGGACTACCGAGCGGTCATGCCGGGATATATCGATGCCATGAAGATCCCGCTATTGGCTGGCCGAACCCTGCTGGTCGCCGACAACGAGCAGGACGCTCTGGAAGTGGCGGTCGTGGATCAGAAGCTCGCGAACCGTCTCTGGCCCGATGAGGATCCAATCGGCCAGCAGATCGTCCTGGACCGTTTCTCCGTCGAGGTGTTCGGCATGGAACAGACGAGGGTGCGCGTGGTCGGTGTGGTCGGCAACGTGCGAGCGGAGAGTCTAGCCGCCGAGGGACGCGAGACGGTCTATTTCCCCTATCGGTTTCAGCCATTCCTGCCAATGACCGTGACGCTTCGTGGATCCGTAAATCCCACGGAGATCCTTCCGCTCGTCCGGAGGGAAATCAACGCCATGGACCCCGACGTGCCCGTGGCGAACGTACGCTTCATGGACGACTACGTGGATGATGCGATGGCGCAGACGCGATTCACTCTTACGCTCATCGGCGTGTTCGCCGTGCTGGCCCTCGTCCTGGCGTCCCTAGGCCTCTACGGCGTGATTTCCTACTCGGTACGTCAGCGCACACGGGAGATCGGTGTTCGCATCGCGTTCGGTGCGAGCGAGGGAGATGTCGTGAGGCTCGTGCTGAAACAGGGCATGGCCGTTGCCCTGCTCGGCGTCACGGCAGGCCTCGCGGCCTCGTTCGTTCTGACCCGGTTGGTGGCGAGCCTTCTGGTCGGTGTCACGGCGACCGACCCGGTCACGTTTGTGGGGATCCCGGCCATTCTGATGGCCGTCAGCTTGGTCGCTATCTATGTGCCGGCCCGGCGGGCGATGGCCGTGGATCCTGTGACCGCGCTGCGCGACGACTAGATGCTGAGCGTTGCTCCCCAGCCCTGATTCGTACATGTTTTCGTCATGAATCGCGCAATCGACATCCAATCCCTCCACGCTGGCCGAGCCCAATGCACCTGTATGTGTTGTTGTTCGTGTACTGCGTGGACCTGGGTGCGTTGATGCGCTGAGTTCGAAACTCGAAGCCGCTTCCGAGCCGCCCCGGTCAGCCGACCCGGGTGGCTTGTTGTCGTTTAGGCGCCGCCGGGTCTGACCTTCCTTCAAGCCGAGAGAACAGCATGGTCAGTTCCCTTCTACCGACGGTCCACGTTCTGTACGAGAATCCCGCCTGGATTCCCCCTCTGCGAGAGGCACTCGAGAGCGAGGGCTTTCGGACCCGCCTCGTTCATGTCAACGAGGGCAGTATCGACCCGTCTTCGACCCCGCCCGACGGCATCTGGATCAATCGCATCAGCCCGTCCTCACACACGCGCGGCCACATCCACGCCGTGGACCTGGCCCGTCAGCTCTTGTACTGGCTGGAGTCGCACGGACGTCGAGTAGTCAACGGGCTCTGTGCCTTCGAGCTCGAGATGAGCAAGCTACGGCAGGACCTCGCTCTGCGGCGGCAGGGGATCAGAACGCCTCGTACGGTGCTCGCTGTGGGCAGGGATCACCTCCTCGCGGCGGCAGGCACTTTCGGCGGACCCTTCATTACCAAGCACGACCAAGGGGGGAAGGGCTTGGGCATTCAGCTCTTCCAGAACGCGAGTGAACTCGAAGATCACCTCGATGGCGAAGGCTTCGATGCCGGGCCCGGCGCTCGAATGATCCTCCAGCAGTACATCAGCGCCCCCGAGCCGTTCATAACGAGGGTGGAGATTGTCGCCGGTCGGTTCTTGTTTGCCATGCGGAGTTCCACGGCTGGAGGC
The DNA here is from genome assembly GCA_965249725.1 of Longimicrobiales bacterium. Classification (GTDB taxonomy): domain Bacteria; phylum Gemmatimonadota; class Gemmatimonadetes; order Longimicrobiales; family Gaopeijiaceae; genus CBDDCX01. Next base: position 2,252,684 of record CBDFMQ010000002.1, on the reverse strand, counting down.
TTCGAGCTGTGCCCCTCGGATGCCTGCAACCCTATGCCCTCAGAGCAAGATGGGATCGAGGTGGGAGAGAGCGGCCTGTTCAGCCCATCTCCGGTTACCGCAGATGATCCTCTGGTTCGGAAGTACATCGAACTGTGTAGCGAGGAGGGAATCGAGATCGCCGGGATCGAATTCGTGGAGGACGTCGACGGACATCGCTACACGTATGACGTAAACGGTACCACGAACTACAACCGGACGCTGGGCGCTCGACTGGGGGTCGACGGGATGCGAGAAGTCGCCCGGTATCTACGCCGCCTCGCGGTGCCGGATCAGCGGAGGCGGCGTGTGGCCTGCTGAGGGGATTGCTCTTGCCTCCCGACGTGCTGCCGCGTTTGGATCGCCTATCCGTACCAAGCAGAGCACGTTCCCTCCCGTGGCCCCGAGAAGACGATGAGCGGGAAATGCTTCAACTCCCTCGTAGGGGGCGTCCATCCTAGCCGTTTTCATCGTGGGAACGTCGAGCGGGTGGCGGTGGAGTGATCGCTGCCTCCCCCATGGGGATCACCTTGCCGACAATGGAAGATTACATGAGCCACTGGACCTTCCTTATCGCGCGAGATAGCCACTCTGGCATGCCGCTCGCTCATCACGTTGGGAGCAACCGACGGAGCGCCAGCCACCCCCAAAGCCGACGAAGAACCCGCCTCGCGTGTGTGGCCGCTCCCGACCGACGAGTGGGATTCTGTGCTGCGCACTGCTCCTCGATTATGCGTGCTGCGGTTGCTCACCACGTCAGTTCGGCACCTGCCAACGATGGCCGCGCCAACTCGTGAGCCCGATCACTTGCCCGGTCCCATCCAGGGCCACGACCCTCCAGAGCAAGCCCCCGTCTCCTGCCCGGTCGGCGAGCCACCCCGGTGCCGAGTAGCTCGTGGCCCCCCGCTCCGTAAGGGCCGACAAAACCCCCGCGCCCCTCATCGTGGTCACCTCGAGGCGATAGAGAACCGCCGTGACGTGCTCCAACCAACTGAACTCCAGATCCAGATCCCGGTCGAGGAGGGTGTTGAGCATGGGCTCGAGAAGCCCGAATCCTGTCTCGGGGTCGGGGCGCGTGATCGCCAGCGCGTTCCCGACGAAGTAACGGAGGATCGGCATGGGGAATCCGGCCACCGCTCCGCTGTGCACCAGCCCGTCACCCGCTCCCGCGGAGGCCAGATCGGAGTCGCCTTCCTTGTCGTCCGACGCCTCTATACGGAGGAGGATCTGGTAGAACCCCCCCAGCTCGTTCGGAATCGACTCGATGGGCGGACCCTCGAGAGTGTACTCACCTACCGGTGGCAGGAAGATGTTGAACCTTGAGAGCTCCGTGTGGAGCTTCTGGGTCCCCCGAAGCTCCTCTGGCAGCGTCGCCTCGGTGAGGAGGTCGTTGGCCGTGGGGGGATCTTCACCGGGGAACACCACTTCCCAGCGCCCGACCAGACGGCCGGTCCCGTTGTAGACGATCTTGGCTGAAAGGGGTGGGAGCTCCTCCTCCGCGTCGACCACCAGCACTTCCTCTTGGCTCGCGAAGTCCACCTGAACGTCGAGGAGCGAGAACGGGACGCGTGCGCCGCCACCTGAAAGGCGGCACGTCACGGTGACGTACTGGTCGGGCCCGGCCCCTGTCGGATCGATGAAGCGGCGGACGTAGAAGAACGCCGACGACGCGCCGTCCACAGCCGCCTGGTACGCGCGCCTGGCCACCGAGGGTGGGATCGACATGATGTCCGTAAACCCGTCGTCGCCACTGGTGGTCGAGAGGTCGAAGCGAAGCGGTAGGCTGCCGAAGATCGTCGTCGGGTCGCACCGATTCCCGATATCCGGCGCCGCCGAGATCAGCTCCCCGCACCAGATGGCCTCGTCGGGAACATATCCGTCGAGATTGCCGAAGGTCAGGAAGACGGTGGTGGCTCCCTGGGCGTTCACGTTCACTCCGGTCGGGTTGCGGGAGACCTGGCCGTGAACCGGCTGTACCGCGGTGCCGAAGGCAACGGCCAGAGCGAGCGCGGTTGTCGTGACTCGGTTTCGCATTGTCTGATTCCAAAACAGCCTCGAGAGCATGTCTATCACCCCCCGAAGCTGAAGCTGAAGCCCGTATTGATCGTCCAGTTCTCCCGGCGATCGTCGGTGTTCCGTGTCACGTCCATACGCTCCGAGACGTTGCGGGCGTAACGGATGAAGTATTGACCGTTGTAGCGCTCCGTACGGGGTACGGCGCCGCTCCAGTTGACGTTGATACGTTTGTCGCTCTGTTCCTTCGTGGCGGCCTGGTCGTCCTTGAACGTGTCGGAGAACTGGATTCCCAGGGTCGAGCGCGGGATCGGCTTCCAGTTGACGCGGGCACCGAACCTGCGCGTGTTGTCGATCTCGTCGCGCTGGAGGTTCTCCGCCTCCTCGAAGCCGAGGTCGAGCGTAACCGAGAGCTTGCGCGTGGGATTCACGCCGAGGGAGAACCCGCTCTTGGCGTTGTTGAGGTCGGCGTCTTCGCGTCCCTCCTGACGGTTGTCCTGCTTCGAGAAGTTCAACTGGTAGCTGAAGTTGACCTTGCTCCAGCGCCACCCGGCCGAGGCGGTGTGATTGGTGCTCAGCTGATCGGGCACGTGCCCGGCGCTGAACCCGCCGTCGACGGGAATCTCCTCGCCGAACTGGTGGGTGCGCTGCATGCGGTACTGCAGGGCGGGTAGCCACGTCACACCGGCTTTGCCACGGAAGATGTTGGGGAGCGGCACGCCGATGTTGAGCCCCGTCCGCTCGGTATTCGATTTCAACACGGAAGCGAGCTCGTCCAGGTTGTCGTTGGCGTCGGAGAACGTGGCCTGGATCGCCACCCCCGCCACGTCGGCCTTCACGTCGTACTGGTTCTGGATCTGGTCGGCCCGCGCCGAAGCCCCAACGCTCTTGTAGAGCGGATCGACCCGCTGATGCTTGTACCCCACCGAGAGCCGCGCCGTCTTGCTCCCGCCCAGCTTCACGCCCTTGAGGACGTCGAGGTTGGCATTCAGGTAGCGCGCGTTCTTGGTCTCCTCCCTCACGGCTACGACGGCCTGGCCCTGAGTCAGCGTGGGATCGTCGGGATTGTCGAATCGGCTTCGCGAGAATCCCCCGTCGAGGCGCAGGCGCCGCCCCAACGCATTGGCCTTGAAATTGAAGCCGAAGCCTTCGCTCCTCTCGGCGTCGTTCACCGCTCCCTGATTGAAGTTGTTCTGGGGCAGCTTCGACGCGTCGAGATAGGAGAACTCCATCCGCAGCTGGCCCGGCGTCTTGAGTGCCTCCACCCCCAAGCTCGCGTTGAGCATGCGGTGATCGGAGTCGTTCAGGCCGACCAGGTTGTCGAAGCCCACGATGCTGCTTCCGTTCGTCACCGCCACCTGCGCCTCGACCCGGGACACGGGCTTCAGGGTGGCGGTGGCTCCACGCGCGCCGAATCCGCTGATGAGGTAGCGCTGATTGCCAGTCCTGACATGACCCACCGACACGTCGAGTTTCTCGGATCCGTACTTCAGGTCATAGCTCGAGAGGTCGATCTTGGAGGCGTCCCCGCTCTTTTCACGGAAGCGTAGCGCATTCTCCTGGTGGTTGAAGCCCAGGAAGAGCGAGTTGAAGCCAACTGTGAATCCTGAGTGGACCTGCTCGGCCTGGAAGCTGATCTTGGTCTCCACGTCCCCTGTCACGGGAATATCGGTACCGGGATCGGGTTCCTTCCCTTCCCAGGGCTGGCTCTTGAACGAGACGTCCACCTTGGGCGTGACGTCCCGGGACTGGAAGCCCAAAGCGCCTTCGACCCTCAGCGTCTCGGACGCGATCTCGTTCCAGACGCCGGTGGCGTCGATGAGGTAGACGGTGAACGGGCTGTTCCCAGACGGTAGCTCGACGAGCCTGGGTGTAAAGAGCAAGCCGGAGCCGGACGGCCGGAAGAGCCCTGTGAAGTCGGTCGCGCCTATGAACACTGCCACGCTCTCGGTTTCGGGATCGAGCACGCGGCTGAAGGTGAGCTCGATGGGAGCGTCACTCGCGTGGAAACCCTGGGACGGGAGGTTGGTCCGGACGGTAAGGTCTTGGGCGGACAATGCCGAGGCCGAGATCAGAAGGACGGAACAGACGGGGACCAATCGACCCGTGAGCCTCGAGACGGAGCCAACGAGGAGGGGGCCGTGCGAAACCGGATTCACGGAGTGCTTCGGGCCGGCGCCCACATCTTGCGCCGCGGCCTCACTCGTCTTCGAGCCGCCCCGGTACCGCGAGGGACCCCTCGAGGACCGTCACGAGTTGTGTTCCGTCTAGGGCTCTCCCATGCCGTTCGGTGCCCCACTCCATTGGAATGGCATAGCTCGGCTCGACCAGCGGGAAGATCCCACCCAAGGACCCCGTACCGGATACGGCCATCCCGCAGTAGTAGCTGTTGTAGTTCCCGGGCGACACGGGAAGAGCAGCGTTGTCATAGTTACTATTGCCGAACCATACCGTAAATTGGCTGGGATCATCCTCGTTGAGGTCGATGGTCTGAACCGCCGGCCCGACATCGCCGTTCGAATCACACGTGCCTGCAAGGCAGATCCAGCACTGGACCGTTATCGCGCTCACCTCCAGCGTCTGCTGCCCGTCTTGGGGGTGCTCGATTGGGGAGAGGTTCAACTGGAGGCCACCCGCCAGCGTGATTACCGCGTAAGCCTCGTCACAATCACCCATATCCACAAAGCAATACCCCTGCACCGCGCTCGCACCCGCAGGAAGCAGGGCGACCAGTGCCGCGACCGCCAACGGGCTGAGAACCGTGGATCGGATCATCTTCTTGTTCCATTTCATGGCTGCCTCTCCCGGCTCATAGCTTCGTCTCGTGCGCTGAATCCGCCTCAAGGGGCCCTCCTCATGGGTTCGCTCCGTCGTAGTCCGGCTGGTCCGGCCTATCACCACCTCCGGGGACGTTGGGATCGAGCGTGAACTGAAAGGTGCCCACGGGGATCACGATCGGGTCGAACGATGCCGCCTCGACTATCGGATCGAGCGTGAACTGGAAGACCCCAGCCGGCACGACCACGGGGTCAAACGATGCCGCCTCGACTATCGGATCGAGCGTGAACTGGAACAGCCCGGCCGGCACGACCACGGGGTCGTACGCCGGCGTCGTGGCGAGCACCTCCACGATCGCCTGCTGCTGGTCGTCCCCGTAGGACGCGGTGACGGCCGCGCCGCCCGCGTCCGGTCCGGCGACACCGTCGAACGTAGCCGACCGTGCCCCGGCCATGACCGTAACGGAGCTCGGCACCGTGACGAGGGGCGTCGCTGAAAGAGCGACAGTCACGTCTGTGGGAGCGGGGACATCGAGCGTGACGGTCCCGCTGAAGGCCTGGGTCCTCTCCACCGTGGCCCCCGAGAGTGACAGACCGGCGAGGGTGGGGGCGACGACCTCGAGAGATTCGACCGTGACCGTGATGGGGTCGCTGGTGTTCCCGGCCGCGTCTACAGCGGTCACGACCATCTCGTGCACGCCGGCGGACAGCCCCGAGATCGCCAGGGTCGCCGTGTCGCTTGTCCCGGCGGCCGGTGCGGTGGCACTGCCCCCCACCCACACCAACTGGACGGTGGCCAGCCCCAGGTCGTCGTCGGCGCTCACGCTCACGGTGAGATCTTCGCCCACGGTCACCTCAGACGGGGAGTCGACGGAGACCACCGTTGGCGGCTGATCGGCCATGACCATCACGGTCACCGCCACCGGGTCGCTCAGGTTGCCCGCGCGGTCCACCGCTACGACCTCGAGACTCTGCGACCCCGATGCGAGGCCTTCGACGACCACCTCTCCGATCTCCTTCGTCTCACCGCGAAGGCGCACTACCGTGCTCCCGCCGACCCACTCCACCCTCAACTCGGACAACGCCTGATCGTCGAGAGCGGTCACGCTGAGTCGGAGTCTCTGGCCAGCCTCTACCGACCGCGGAGCGGCGATGTCTGCAACCTCGGGTGGCGCATCCACGGCGTCTACGGTCAGTGTGAAATCGATCTTGACCGCGTCGCCTCGGCTGGTCACGAGTTGGACCGTAAAGTCGCCCGCTGGGGCTCCGGGACTGGTGGAGAAGCTCAGGGATCGCGTATCTCGCTGGAGCGCACCGAGCGCCGCCTTGATCCCGTCGGGCCGGGTCCGCCCGTCGACGGGGACGATCCGGACCTCGGTGAAGGCGTCGAGCCCCTGGCCCCGGAGACCGATCGTATGCTCGTCGCCCGATGCCTGGAGCACCACGCGAGCCTCGCTGACTGCGGGCGCGGTCTGCGCGGCAAGCGGCACAGGCGCGAGGAGCGAAAGGACGACTCCCAGCAACCCCAACCGACCACCTGTCTAACCCGACAGTGGGCCATGCCGAAGTTGGGAGACTCCCATCGAAAGCTCCTGGGAAGAGGCGGGTCTATCAGGAACGTCTACCATGCTCGGCACACTTCCGGGACGCAAGAGAAATCTGTGATTAGGCTGCCCCACGCGGTTCAAGGAAAGGCGAACGGAATGAAGAACGACTCCACCACTCCCCTCGAATTCCTCGAGCGACTCGCCCTACTCATTCACCCTCCACGCATTCACCGCCACCGCTATCACGGGGTCCTGGCTCCCAATGCCAAGTTTAGGTATCAGGTCATCGCGCTCGCGAGGATCGGAAGGGTCCTCTCCCACGCCATGCGACCCTGAAGAGCCCTGTGCGTCAGCTGATCCCCAGTCCCACCAGGAATGCCACCGCCTCCGTCGCGGCCATCGATGAAGCCCCCACCACGAAGTTCACGACAGACTGGAAGACCATTCCGGCTTCGCTGAGCGACCTCGCGGCTTCGTCTAACTCCGACTCGACCATCTGCTCTTGGATCATCAAGGTCTGAATGTCGAGAGATGCCTGGTCCACCGTCCGGTCGGTCGCGAGCAGTGCCGCCACGGTCTGGGTGTACACCTGCTGTGTCGAACTACCCGCGCCCCGCGCCGACGCCATCAGGGTCTCGACAAGCTCGACGCCGGACAGGTAGGGATTCAGTCCAACCGCCATGTTCGAGAGACTTGGGTTGAACACAGTTGTGGCCATTTGAACCAAGTCGTCGTCCGATGCACCGGCGCTGTTCATCATCGCAAGCACCGGACCGAGTCCGATCGGCAGGACGTGCTGTTCGACGTTGTCCACGAAGCTGAAGAATCCGTCTCCAACCGTCTGGAGGGCGACTCGGAGTGTCGCGATTGGGGTCGCCCCTAGAGCCATCGCGAGGTCCCAGGCCTGTTGTGCCGAAGCGCCGACAACCAGGGCGCGCGCCACCATCGTGTCTTCGGCACCCTCAGCCGACTCCACTAGCACCTCCCTGTTCCCGGCCGCGGCGGCGATGAACTGAGCATATTGAGAGAGGACGGCCCACTCGATCCAGTCCTCTGAAGACATTCCGAACGCCCACGCCGCATTGAGAATGTCGAGGGGCGTAGCGCCCCACTGGATCATGCCCGATGCCAGGGTCGGATAGTCCATCCCGCCTACGGCGGAAAGGTAGGCCTGGAGGTAGATCTCGAAGTTGTCGGTGTATTCATTGAACATCTCTTCCGCGACATCCAGGCTCATCTGAGCCAAGAAACTGCCCACGACCCGGGGAATCGCAGCCCCAGCCTCATACCCTCCTCCGACGAGATCCCCCATGGCCTCCATCGGGTCGGTCCACCCGTAGGCTTCGATCATCCACGGGACAGCCTCGGCGACGGCATGGCCGTTCTGTACTAGCGCCGCGACGGCTTGGGTGGACGTGATGCCGTTCGAACGTGCTCCACCAAGCACGTGGACTGGTTCCCCACCGGCAGCCATGAGCTTCTGCTGCGTGTCGAACAACGCTTGCATCATGCCCAACACCCTATTGGAGACTGAATAGACCAAGCCAAAGACGAGAGTCTGGGTGTATTGATCCTGCATGTCCACGATCCGGTGCTGGATCGCCTCGACCGTGGTCTCGGCCGTCAGCCCCAGCGGCCCGACAGCGATGTCGGCCAGTACCGGCACATCACCATCGCCGTAGACTATGACAATCTCGATGACCTGGGTCGCGGTCGCCTCGACCTGGCCCAGCATCCACTCGACGGCCGCCAACGCGTTCTGGCCCTGTTGACGGGCCTGATCGTAGAGGGCCGCGGGGGTCATGGTGATCTCCTCGAACAGCCCCTGCACCCAGCTCTCGGGCATCTGGGACACAACCGAGACGGCCTCGATGATGTCGGGCGTTGGCCAGAACGCGTCCCTCATGCCGAACGAATATTCGACCGGGCCGAGGCCGAAACGAGCATGAGCGGCGGTCAGCACCGGGACCGGGGGATAGTCGACGGTCCTGCCGAACGTGAGGATGTCGTCGAGGTTGGCGACCCCCTGTTCATCGAGGAGGGCATTGAAGCCATCCACCACGTCGACAGACGACGCCAAGAGCGCGCTGGCCGTCTGCGCCGGGTCTAGCCCGACCCCGTTCCTGAGGGCGTCGACGATCTGGTCGAGACCAATGACGTTCGCGAGAAAGTCGATGACGACCGGAATCGTTTGTGCCATCGCTCCTTCGATGTGTGATGCGAACAAACCCAGCGCGGTGTTCGCATCTCCGGAAGCGCTCTCGAGATACACGGCTGCGAGTAGGACCCCAGCCGGCATCCCCGCGTTCTGGGTCGCGTTGCTGAGGCCGGCCACCGATGCAGTCTGGGTCAGCATTGAGGCACTCTCCGTTTCCAGCAGACCCTGGAACAGGGCACTAGCGTCGACGAGGTCAGTGGCGTCCCAGCCGGACGCTGCCAAAACCTGGAAAAACTCCGACGGAAAATCGACAACGTTGTAGACCACGAGGATCACCGGCATGATCGCGGCCACCGGATCGAGCATGGCGACGACCCTCGCGACTACAGCAGCCACCACCTGGACCCCATCACTGTCACGAACCGCCGCAAGAATTTCGGCCGGGTCAGCCGAGGCGATCTCCTCGTTCACGACATCGATGGCCTCATCAGCTTCGGCCCCGAGGCTGCGCACCAGGACGTACCAGTCCGCCCATGTTTCCCACGCCCCCTGAGAGTTCGCATAAGCGTACTCCAGCAGCTGGACCTGTGCACGGAGTCCCGCCCCCTGGAGCGCCACGAGGTGGGCGCCGTCTTCAGGAGACAGAGCAGCCAGCCCGAGAAGATCAGTGAGCTGCTGATTCGAGGCGTTTGCAGCGACCGCCTCAGCGAAAACGACCGCCGCGTCGATCGAGAGGCCGCTACTCATGGCGTTGGTCGTAGCGGTCGGATCGTCGTTCTCTTGTACGATCGCCGAATACGTCCGCCACGCGTTCTGGCCGGCGGCCCGATAGGTGGTCGACGCCACAGTCTCCAGCGTCGCCCCGATGCCCAACCACGTCTCAGCGGTCCGGTTGGCCGTCCACCGAGCGGTGCTCGTAACGGCGACCGCCAACGCTTCGTCGTTTCTGACCGCATCCCTCAACTGCCGGAGGCTCTCCCGTCGATCATTGCTGGCGTTGGAAGTCAGACGAGTGTCCGCCGTGGTCAGCTCGAAGGTCGTGGCGCCACCGACTTCGACGAGTCCGGAGAGGATATCCTCGACCTGATTCGCCTGAATCGCCATGCCGTAGAGCTGTCCCAGAGTCTCGGCCCGATGAGGATCACTCAGGTATCCGCCTTCCGCAGTCCACGTGACCAGCGCCGTGAGTCTGGGTCGGAACTCCGCCCTCAGGGCGGTCAGCACGTCCTCTGGCGAATACCCCGCGCCGTTCAGTGCCGCCGCCAGTTGTGGCTGAGTCTGCCGCAACTTGGCTAACTCACGGAGGGTTTCGATCGCACGCGCGCCCTTCGCCGCCCCGGCGTTGGCCACCTGCTGGGCCTGTCGGCTGGCTGTCGCGAGCCGGACCTCGATCGACCCCGTTCGGCGGGTTGAGACCTGCTGGGCCGAAGCAGACTGCGGAAGGAGGAGGGGCATGACGAGTGCCCCTAGAGTCACGGTCACAGACAACGTTACCGTGGTGTTACTCGGGCGTCGTTGGCGTGTCTATGTTGGGGTCGAGGGGTGTTCCGTACTAGCGTTCATTGATTTGCCGGCACGTTCATGGTGTCCGACGCGATGTTGTTCCGCGTGAGCGCACCCATGATACCCCCCGCAACGCATGAAGGAGGCATTGTCGTGGTAGAAGACAACGACATAGATAGCGACACACTCAAACAAGCGGAAACATTGCAAGGTATCACTGACAAATATACGTGGTATCACACCATACAAGTAGCGGATGGTGTATACACCAAATCTGGTGTTCCACAATTTAAGGTTATGTGGGATTTTATCCTGAAATCTATGGACAACATAGATTTTCAAGACAAGAAAGTGCTCGACATAGGGTGTCGTGATGGTCTTTTTTCATTTGAGGCTGAAAGGAGAGGCGCGACGGAAGTCATTGGGCTTGATAATGATATATCTAAAGGAGCCGACGAATTCTTGATTCCATTATTCGGATCTAAAGTACAAATGCATGAGTTGAATCTATATGACTTAACTCCTGACAAATTTGGACTATTCGACGTAATCTTGTGTTTCGGTGTATTATATCATCTTAGATATCCTTTCTGGGGATTGAAGAAGGTGACCGATTGTTTATCCGACAAGGGTATTCTGTTGATTGAAAGCGGAATGCTTGTAGGTCCAACCTACAAGAATAAGGACTTTCTATACTGCCCGGTTGAAGAGAGCCCGTATGAGCCAACTTCATGTGCATTTTTTAATAGAAAGGGACTTTCTACTACAATGCGTTCACTAAAACTGGAATTGTTGGATCATTGGACGATGAATCGGGCTAAGACAACGTCACGTGTCAGGTTGGTGCGGGAATTTGCGAAAAAGATCATAAGATACTGGACACGATCATGTGATGTGACCAGGGAATTTTTGATTTTCAAGAAAGATGTGAGGCTGCAATTAATACTAACAGGAAGGAAACATGTTGATATTGACCAATATTGGAATAGTGTTCATGAGACATTCAAGGCCGGCGAGTGGGCTCCTCGCCTGTCGGAGCGTGACGGGTGAGGGAGAGGGGCGACCTCCCGTGAAGTGTGGCCCCCCCTGACCGACATCACGGGGCCAGAGGTCAATACACACGCCCACCACACGCCGTCGGTCCATCTTTTTGCCGCAGGCGTCCGCTTGCTTTGAATTGCCAGTGTTCGACGACTCGGGGGTGGGTGCGCTGGTCGGCTCCGCATCGCAGTCCGAAAGTCCTTCACAGCCGTGGCGTTCTCCGCTCGGGAGCGGGAACCATCCTTCTATCTGGGGCTCTGTGGCCCATCGCTTCGTTCGGCTCTCCAGGGGCGCATAGCCTATCCCTGGGGACTCGGGCCACACCGCCCAGCCCAGCATTTCAATGGATGCTTTCCCCTGTAACCCGTGCGTGCCCAGACGTTTGCCGCTCGGCCCTACCACCGCCAGCGTGCAGCTTGACGCACGCACGTCCAGTCCGATATACCTGTCCAGGGGCGTTCCCCTGCTCGCGCTGTAACCGGCTACCAGGCGCGGACCTTGCGCCAGAGCGACGCCGACAGATCTTTGCCAGGGAAGGCAGTTGATTCGACTTCTCTCCGGGTAGACCAACCCGTAAGCTGAACAGATGAAGAGCGAACCGGCAAACGAGGTCCCGCAGGGTCACCATTTTTGGACACTCCGCCTCGGCGTCCTTCTTGTCCTAGCTGCGGTGGCCGTAAACAAGTGGTCTGTCGGGCGCCTTCTGGCCCGCGATCAGAGCGTCGACTCGATCCTCTTTTTGACCGCGATCGTGGCGTTCCAGGTGGTGTGCGTCGTTACCGGCCTCTGGGTCATCGCCACGCGAAGCACCCGCCGGTCGGGTTCCACCATCCAGGCCACCGCATCGATCGCGGTGGGCTTCGTCGTGGTATGGGGTGCTTGGGGAAGCCTCCTGGCAGTCCCCAGTGCCTCTTGGACTGAGATGGAAGCTGCGGAGGAAGCGATCGTGGCGTTGGGGCCGGAGCTAAGACGCCTATCCCACTCGGTCTTGAATCTCCAGCTTCCAGATCCATCTGCCCGTCAGTCTTTTGGTGACTCGGTCACCGTTCGCGACATCCGCGTCGTCGGGAGCCCCCAGGACCTCCGGTTCGGCGCGGTCGAGGCGGGATTCCGCGCCAACCCTCGATCTCCCGGACCGGTGGCTCGTCAGGACGTCGCCCTTTGGCGGCCACTCTTGGACGTCGTCGTCTTTTTTGAGCACGCAAAGTTCTATGTGATTCGAGGCGCCCTGCTGGACGATGGATCGGGGCTCCTGGAGACGGACATCGGTTTCGAGGCGCTGGCACGTATGGGGGGCGGCCGGTCCTGGATCCGCGGCCATCAGAAGGTCACCTGGACTCCGGAGCCGGCGTTGGAAGAAGGAGCGGATCCGACTTGGAAGATCGTGGGTTGGCACAATGAGGGACTAGAAACCATGTCGGTGCGTCGACCGCTCTTTTCTGATGTTCTCGATCAGGTATTGGCTCCGAAGGCCCTCGTCCGTGCGCGACGCTCGATCCACGAAGAGCACGTACTCAACATGCTCTTGCGCGTGGAGGGCTTCGCTCCGCCTCATCCCTTCTTCCAAATTCCAGCCTTCGATCGTCATCCCGGAATCGCGGTGACGGACCTCAACCAAGACGGATTCGACGATATCTACGTCATGGCTCGTTGGGGCCGCAACCTCTTCTTCCAGAACAACGGAGATGGAACATTCGAGGAGATCTCGGAGACCGTTGGCCTCGATATCGCCGATCACACGTCCTCAGCGCTTTTTGCCGATTTCGACAATGACGGTGATGTCGATGCGTTCCTGGGACGAACCTTACGCCCCAGCGTCTACCTGGTGAACGAGCGGGGCCGGTTCGTCGACCGGTCCGATGAGCTGGTCGACGGACCACTGCCAGCATTTGCATCAGCAGTTTCCGCCGTGGATTATGATAACGACGGGCTCTTGGACCTGTACGTGTCCACCTATGCGGCGGGCCTCACGACTGACGAGCCCAGCCGGAAATGGGCCTCCTATCTCCCGTCTGGTGATGCGGAAGAGTTGATCCGCTTGCGTGAAACTTCAGAGCACCACGTCGTCCTGAACCGTTTTGGCCCACCGAACGTCGTGCTGAGGAATCTAGGCGGCGGCCGATTCGCACCGGCAGAAGTCGGTGAGTTACGGCTGTTCAAGAATTCCTACCAGGCAACCTGGGCCGACTACGACGACGACGGCGATATGGACGTGTACGTCGTCAATGACTGGGCGCCTAACAACTTGTTTCGCAACGAGAGCCATGGTCGCTTTACCGACATAACCGAGGCTACCGGAACCTCCGATATCGGGTTCGGCATGGGAGCATCCTGGGGAGATTTCGACGGGGACGGGCGCCAGGACCTCTATGTCACGAACATGTACAGCAAGGCAGGACTTCGCATAACGGAACAACTAGGCGAACTGGATCCCAGGTTGGCCTCCATGGCTCGCGGAAACACCCTGTTCCGGAACACACCCGGCAGGTTCGAACGGGTCTCCAGCCTCGAGCGACCTGGACTGCTGGTCGAGGCGGCCGGATGGGGGTGGGGAAGCCAGTTCGTCGATCTGGACAATGACACTGATCTGGACCTGTACGCGCTCAGCGGCTATTACACCGCCCCGTCGGCCGTTGAGCTTCCGATTGACATATGAACAGATTTCTGGCGTGCAGTTGCACGCACGGACGGTGAGGAATCACCGCAACTGTTCCTTGTGGGTGCGCGGGGGATCGACCGACTTGCCAGCGGTGCCTCCTTCAGCGGACACGAACGCAATCACGTATTTCTGAATCAAGGGGGCGAGGATTACGTCGACGTGTCCGGGGTTTCCGGCCTGGATCATCCGGCGGACGGCCGAGCGTTCGCGGTCCTCGACTTCGACCGCGACGGTTGGCAGGACCTGGCGGTAGTGAACGCCAACGCCCCCCTACTCCAGCTCTACCGGAACCAGATCGGAGACGGTGAAGGTGATCGTGCCGGAATCGTGGCCTTGCGCTTCGAAGGTGGCAATCGCGTCGCCAGCTCCAACGACCAGTGGAGTGCTCGCGATGGATACGGAGCCCGCGTTCTCGTCGAGTTGGGCGGCCGCACCCTGCTTCGGGAGCACCGGGCCGGCGAAGGCCTTGCGGCCCAGAACTCCCCCACGATGCGCATAGGGATCGGTGAGTCAGACCGTGCGGACCACCTGGAGTCCGATGGCCCTCCGGGGAGACGTGGGACACGACCGCCGTTCCCGTCGGAACCCTTGTCACCGCGTACGAGGACCCGGCCCTCTCCCCCACCGGTGCACCGTTCGTGCTGACTCCCTATCATCCCTCAACTCAGATGCCCCGGCGCCGCTCGGCCCGGGACGTCCGCCCGCCCGCAGGAAGGATCCTGGATGCGCGCCGGGGAACGCCTGGACAACTGATCCTCTACACGACCATGGCCACGTGGTGCGTCCCGTGTCTCGAGGAACTCCCGAGTCTCAACCTGCTGCGGACCACGTTCGGCAGCGAGGACCTCGCGATCTACGGCATTCCGTATGACGAAGAGGAGACTTCCGACGCTTTCCAGGCCTGGGCGGAGATGAACAACCCGCCATACGAGATCCTGCGGGACCTCAGTTCAACCCAAATCAATGCCGTCAAGAATGCGGCGCTCGACGAGCTCCGGCTGGACGGAGTGCCGGCCGCTATCGTCACGGACGCGAACGGCGAGGTGCTACTCGCCCGTTGGGGTCCCCCGTCGATCTCCGAGATTCGTGGCCTTTTGGATCGAATCGCGGGGAGCCGGTGACGGAGACATCGCAATCGGTAGGGAGGTGCGTGGCATGACGGCACGATTAGCGATTCTTCAGCTATCCATGCTGTTGGTAGGTGTACCTTGGTCGGTCGCCGCGCAGTCGCGGGCCAGGGGCCAGGTCCCCGTCATCGTTGCCGGGGTCGTGCCCGGCAGCTTCTCGACAGACACCGATGGGGTCACGTTCAGCATCCGGGTTGAGGTCCCGCCGAATCATCACGGCTACCTCGACAAGGGGGACGATGGGTTCTTGATTCCGTTCACCTTTTCGTTCCCTGCGCTCGAAGAGGCGGGGGTCAGAATTGAAGAACTGTCCAGACCGGCTGGCGTGCGGGACGAGGACTTCCGGGCACAGGTCCTGCGGGGTCGCACCGAATTCCGATTTCGTTTGGTGCCCGCTCCGGTGGGCACGTCGGAGACATCAGCAAGTCTCCGGTATCAGATCTGCAACGACCGCACATCCGTATGTTATCCGCCCAAGGTTGTCCAGATCCCCCTCAGGACTAGCTGACACCCGAGTGCGGTCGACGCATGGAAGCGCGCCCTCCCGTGTCCCGAGCACGCGGTTCACCGATTTCAACGGCTAGCGGGTAGGTGTCCATCATGCAGCGCACCGGGAGCCGACCGGACGGCACGATCGCATCGATACTTCTGGAAGCCGAACGCGAGGCCGGAGATCGTCCGGGCCTCTACGTCGACGACCAGGTCCTGAGCTTCCGAGAGATTGCCGACCGATCCCGTCGCATGGCCTCGTATCTCGCCGACGGCGGTGTGGGCCGGGGCGACCGGGTCGCGCTGCTGCTCCCGAATGGGGAAACCTTCGTGACGGCCCATTATGCACTGGCGCTTCTCGGGGCAGTGATCGTACCGATCAACGCACACATCGGCGGTCATCTCGTAAGCTACATACTGCAGAAATCTGCCGCGGTCTGCTTGATCGGAACCGAGTCGCTGATCGCGGCACTCCCCGACCTCGACCAGCCCGCAGAGCAAGCGGTGACGCTCGTCGTAGTGAACGAGAACGGCAGCGCCCTCGGGTCGCGTCGAGCCGTACAGTCGGTGGACCTGCGTGTGGCCGCACTCCATCAGGTACCGCCGCTCGCCGCGACGGATGAAAGCTCCGCCGCTGATCCGGCGCTTCTGTTTTTCACGTCGGGTACGACGGGTATTCCGAAGGGCGTACTCCTGAGCCAGGCGCAGGTCATGTTCGGGGTCGACGCATGGGCGGAACGCTGGTCGTTCGACGAGCAGACGATCAGCCTGATGGCCGCGCCGTTCTTCCACGTGGTGTACAACCCGTTGGTTCTCGGTGCCCACCGCCGGCTCGGCGCGACCGTTGTACAAACTCGTCTCTCGATCCATGCGGTCACCGAAGCGATCGAGCGCCACCGGGCGACGGCGCTCATGGGCACCCCGGCCTTCATGCGGCAGCTCGCATCAGAGCATTGGGCCAACCGATACGACTTGTCGAGCCTCGACACGATCATCTACGGTGCGGCACCGACTCCGCCGTCGGTGATCCGTTCACTAGGTGAACACTTCCCGGACGCTGCCCGCTATAATTGCTACGGGATGACCGAGACCAGTTCTGCGCTGACGTGCCAGGGGGAGACCGATATTGCGGATCGCGAGGCATCGGTAGGCCGGGTGCATCCCGGGGTCAGTATCCGGATCGCTGATGCCGACGGACACGACGTGCCGACGGGCGAAAGGGGCGAGGTCTGTGCGCGGGGGCCCAACGTGATCTCAAGCTACTTCGAGGCGCCGGAGATCGACGCGCAGCGCTTCTATGGGAGCTGGCTGCGCACGGGGGACATCGGCTACATGGACGAGCCCGGCTACCTCTACCTGCTCGACCGCGTCGATGACCAGATCAACATCGCCGGAGAGAAGTTCTACCCGTTTCAGATTGAGGAAGTGCTGCTGTCCGACCCCTCCGTGAGCGAGGCCGCCGCCGTCGGAGTGCCGGATCCTCGAAAAGGGCAGGTCGTCAATGTCTTCGTCGTCGCGGAATCGCCCAGCGACGTCGACGTCACGACCCTGCACAGGCGCTGCCTCGACCGACTCCCTGCCTGCGCCGTCCCACGCCGCATCACAATCCTCGATCAGATCCCGCGCAACGCGACGGGCAAAGTACTGCGGCGAGAGCTTGTGTCGTTAGCCGAGTCATGAGCGAGAGGCCTCAGGTAGCGTTCGTCGTCGGAGGCTCAGGGGACATAGGGCGGGCGGTTGCGTCCAGGCTCGGGCAGCTTGAGTATCGGGTGGCGATCACCGGCCGGACCGAGGAGCGGCTTGAAGATGTCATCCGCGAGCTGCGCGAGTCCGGGGTGGACGCTCGCGGTTTTCTCTGCGACCTGGCCGACGAGAAATCGATCGCGAGCCTGTTCGACGGATTTCGCGACGCTTACGACGATCTCGACGTCCTCGTCAATGCGGCCGGCATCTGCGAGCCGCGGCTGTTGGTGAAGGCCGATCAGGCCCACTTCGAAGAGATGCTCCGGGTCAATCTGATTGGCCCGGCCCTCGTTGCCCGTCACGGTCTCCTGCTCATGCGCAAAGCCCGTCGCGGTGCGATCGTCAACATCGCCTCGTTAGGTGGAAGGGAAGGACAAAAAGGATTCGGCGCCTACTGCGCGTCCAAGGGCGGCTTGATCGCGCTCTCCGACAGTCTCCGGGAGGCGGCGGCCCGCTTCGGCGTGAGCGTCTCCTCGGTCTGCCCAGGCAAGGTCGACACAAGGATGCACGGGGACGACCCCGAGCGCCCGAAGATGATACGCCCCGCCGACGTGGCCGAGGCAGTGGTCTTCCTGCTCCGGCTGTCTCCTGCTGCCGTGGTGCGCGAGGTCCGGATCTACAATACGGAGACCTGAAAGTTGTTCTCGAGGGGGTGCTCTGTGCTGACGCCTATCGGTACAGGCCCTACTCGGTCTCCTCGTGGGTCTTGCCGGGCTCACCGGAGGCTGGGTCCCGCATCGGCGACAGCAGTCCCCACAGGCAGTAGATCTCGAGGGCCGTAACCAGACCCATGCTGGTCAGCATGAGGGTGAGGGCGAGGGGCGTCATGATGCGGCCCCCTCCGCCGGGCGACCCGCGGCCGATCACTCCACGCGCGCTTCACCAGAGCCCGAACCAGAGTAGGCCGAAGAGCTGCGACGTGATCTGCACGTACTGTCAGACAGAGTACGCCCCGTCGAGAAGCCTGTCCAAGTCGAGCAGCGGTTCGCCAGCCGTGGCCTGCAGCCGTACGCTCGGTCTGCCCCCCCTTGTCCAAGAACGGAGGAGGTAAGCACCGTGACGCCTCGATTCGGCGCTCTCGCCTCGCTGGCCTCGATGTTCGTTTTCGCGGCGTGCCCAGGTACGTGGGGCAACGCGAACCCGCTTCGAATCAACGCATCGACGGGGATGGAGGTCGTGTCCGGTCTCTACCAGTTCCGGGCACGTATCTCCCAGGGCGACACGGCGCTCGGCGCCGGGTATTCCGTCGATGTGCGCTACAGTTGGCAGATGCCGCGGGGGTTCGCCGGGGACTCACCGACGAACGTGATCTCGGCGACGCGGAGTGGGAGCGATCCACAGGTGTGGACCGCACGAACCGCAGACGACCGCTTCGAGCACGGGCGCGTAATCCTCCAGGAGTGGAGCGTCGTCGGGCCGAGCGGCAACGAGGCGCGTCGGTCTCCGCGGGGGGAGGCCTTCCAGGTCGGCTGCCCGGGGGGTGCCGAGCCGGACCTGATCGCGGCACAGCGTGCGGTGCTCCTACGGTACGGGGGCATCCGAAGCTGGTCCGATGTCGGGGCCGCCGGGTACACGACGCTCCCCCATCATTTCGTGCAGCTTCAGGGGGTCGGTGTTATCGTGGCCAATCCCACGGGGAGCAGCCTGGCGCCCCGGCTCGACGGCCCGCTGCTCCTCTTCTTCGACGCCTTCGGCGCGACCGGTGGAGATCCGTCCAGATACCAGGGCGAGCTGTCGCTGGTAGGTTGGGGGTATGGCACGATCGCGGGGCCGCCGACGGCACGGCCCCGCATGGGACGCATCCCGCCGCATGAGTGGCTCGAGCACATGCCGGGTTGGCACCTGAACGACGGTGACTTCATCGAGCAAGGCTCGGATCGCCAGCCGCGGGGCGCCGACATCAACGGATGGCATCCGAACGGATGGGCGCCACGCCCGTGGGCCTCCATGAGCCTGAGGCGTGGTTCCAGAACGTCACGATGGTCATCAACTGAGACGCTCGGATGCTCGCCTGAACAGGAGTCGCCCTCAGGGCCGCTCGTCACTGGTCTCGCGCTGGGCCTCCCTCATCGCGCGTATCTACGACGTGCTGCCTCTCGTCTGCCCGTCTTGCGGTGCTTCGATGAGCATCATCGCCTTCGTCACCGATCCCGTTCCCGTTCGCTCCATTCTGTCCTATCTCGATCTCCCCACCCGACCCCCTCCACTGTCTCCCGCTCGGGCGCCACCCCAGGGCCTGTTCGCGTTCGATCAGACCGACGAATTCGACCCCACCGATCCGGAACCCATTCCGGAATTCGAATTCGATCAGTCCCTACCCGACTGTGACCTGCCCGACGGACCACGGACCTGCCGTCCCCCACGCGGGGTCGGATCCGTTCACCATCTCCTGCCCATCCACGCATCCGATCGTCCGATCCTTGCATGGCCGGACGACGAGCGTTCATCTTAGCCTGAGGTCAGCCTTGCAAGGGGAGGATCTCGCCTCGCTCAAGCAGGGTGCCGGACTCAAAAAGCGCGTTTGGATCGCCTATCCGTCGTGGTCGTGTCGTCGGAGAAGGCAGGGACGGTCCGGCGCGCTCTGAGCGTGTCGCCCGGAGGAGCGAATCCCTGAGGACAACGGGCCCCGGGAGGGGTGACACTTGAAGGATCTCGCATGAGGGAGGATCGCAATCCTTGACACCCTTTCGGGCTCCGATCCATATCATTACCAAGCTTTGGGTGCGGATCGGGAGTGGGAGTTACCCGTCGTTGTTCGGAGGGAGAATCACCGTGGACGTGCGCACTGGAGCCCCCCCATCAGAAACGCGTTCGCCTCATGTTGCAGTCAGGCGGACAACCCTTACCCTCTTCCTGGCCTTGTTGCCCCTGACGGCTTGTGACCACGGAGGGCCTGCACTCACTCTCATCAAGGTTGGTAAAGGCAGCGGAGCCGTCACCGTGCCCGAAATAGACCTCGAGTGTCCGAGCACGTGCGTGACACTGACACACGAGCGCGAGAGCGTTCCAGGAGGCGCTCTGCACATGAGGGCGAGCGCGCTCGGCAACAGCTCGTTCGGCGGTTGGGCACAACAGTGCGACGACGAGACTGGCGAGACCTGCCGGTTCTACATGACCACGGGCCAGCACGACACCGTCTATGCGGGATTCTCGGTTGCCCCCGTGGACGCGACCGGGACGCTCGAGATCAGCAGGGCCGGGACGGGCAGCGGGAATGTGGCGTCGTCCGCCAGTCCGATTCAGGGCTGTGCTGCCGACGAGGGTGTCCGGTGTGAAGTGCACCGGGGCGGGAGACCCGTGGTGCTCCGCGCGACGCCAAGCTTCGGGTCGCGGTTCGGTGGATGGAGTGGGGACTGTGAGTTCCGGGAATCCGCAACGTGCGCACTCGCGGTTGCGGGCGTGCGTGCGGTGACGGCCACGTTTACCACCGTGCACGATCTGACGGTCACCGTCAACACCGGTGGGTCGGTGACGGCTATTAGCCACGGGATCGACTGTCCGGGCGCGTGCTCAGCAGTGGTCGATGGTGGTGAATCGGAGCTTCCTCTCACTTTTACACACAACTCGGGACTTGACCGAATCGGTGACCCTGACCGCCGGGGCGCTCGACGGATTCACGTTTGGTGGGTGGGGCGAGGCCTGCGCGGGGGAGTCGAGCACGACCTGCCAGATTACGATGAACCGAGACCGGACCGTCGATGGACAGTTTGCCGGGACCGTATCGCTGACGGTGAGCGTGTCGAGGCAGGCCGCGGGGCCCGGTGCGGAAACCGGCGTATTCGCAGCGATCGCGCCCCAACCTCCGCGGATCAGTTGCGGCCCGCAGTGTACCTCCGCCAGTGCTCCCTTCGCGATCGGCGCAGGGGTCACGCTCAGTGTGATCCCCGCTCCACCTGATGATCGTCTGACGTGGGGCGGGCCATGCACCGGAACGACAGGTCCGATCTGCATCATCACGCTGGGTGGGGCAGACGCAACGGTGCCGGTGACGATACGCTGAGGGATAGGGCTCCCCCACTGCCCCTTTGCCGTCTCAACGTATTATCGTGGATGGCTGTCCGGGCTTGGGGGGATAGACCGCTATCCCCCGATTCCGGACGAGACATTCTCAGGGCAACAGGTACCAATGCGCATATGTATCTCGTGGATCACCGCACTCTTAGCGTTTGCTGTCATCCTTCCCCCGTCCAATCTCGTCGCGCAAGCGCCGAGCACCATCGGCGTCGGCTGGTTGGCCGACATCATCGCGGTAGAGGGCGACCCCACCCAGGAGATCGAAGCGCTGCAAGCCGTGCGATTCGTGATGGTCGGGGGAAGGGCCGTCTGGCGAGCGCCCTGAGTTAGTCCCCGGACAACGCCCGGTCCAGGTCCGCGATCAGGTCTGCCGGGTCCTCGATGCCGATCGAGAGCCGTACCAGGTTGGGCGGCACCTGACTGTGAGGACCCTCCACAGAGGCCCGATGCTCCACGAGACTCTCCACGCCGCCGAGCGAAGTCGCGCGCAGGAAGACACGCAGGCGGCCGGTCAGGGCCAGGGCCTCTTCGGCGCCGCCCTTCACCAGGATCGACATGAGGGCGCCGTATCCGTTCGTCATTTGGCGCCGGGCCACTTCGTGGCCGGGGTGGCTCTCGAGCCCGGGGTAGAGCACGGCCTCCAGATTGGGGTGTCCCTCGAGATGACGGGCGATCGCGAGTGCGCTCGTCGAGGCGCGCTCGAAGCGCAGGGGCAGCGTACGTAGGCCGCGGATGAGCATCCAGGCGTCGTGTGCGCCCAACACTCCACCACTGAGTTTCCGGATCAGCTGGAGCTCTTCCCACAGTTCGTTCACCTCGGGCGTGATGAGGACTCCCGCCAAGATGTCCGAATGCCCGTTCATGTATTTCGTGGCCGAGTGGAACACGAGATCGGCACCGAGCTCGAGCGCTCGTGTCGTAATGGGCGACGCGACGGTGCTATCGACGGCCAAGATCGCCCCCGCGGCGTGCGCGAGATCCGCTGCGGCCCGGATGTCGATGACGTCCCACGTCGGATTGACGGGCGTTTCGATCCAGACGATCGAGGTCTCGCCGTCTTGCAGAGCCCGGGAGAGCGCGTCGGGGTCCGTGGCGTCGAACAGGGTCAGGCCGATCCCCCGGCGACTCTCGATCCGGTAGAGCCAGTCCTGGGCACCGTGATACATGATGGTGGGCGCGACCACACGCCCTCCGCTCTCGACGGTCTCGAAAACGGCGGCAACCGCGGCCAGTCCGGAAGCGAACAGCATGGCGTCCGCGCCCCCGTCGAGCCCGGCCAGAAGCCCCTCCGCATGCTCCACGGTAGGATTCTGGTAGCGTGAGTAGAGGTAATCTCCGATCAGCTCGTTGTCGGAATCGCGACCGAACGTGGTCGACATGTAGAGCGGCGGGACCAGCGCACCCGTCGCTTCATCGAACGAATGGCCGGCCTGCGCCAGTACGGTCGCGTCCGCTTGCTCGTCGTTTCGCTTGTCCGCCAGTCGCTTGTCCGCCAGTCGCTTGTCCGCTAGTCGCTTGTCCGCTAGTCGCTTGTCCTGATCTCGTGCCATGTCACTGTCTGTGAAGTCGAGTGCCTACTCACGGGGACTGCGGAGAAGATCGGCCGTCTGATACTCCAAGCGCCAGTGCATCGACGCAGTGGGCGCCGCGAGCACAGATGGGCCCGTGCGCTGGCAGCTTGCTCCCGGGCAGGCCGAATTGTAGGGTGGCGTGCACCATTGCCCGCTCTAGACCTGTAGGGACCGCCATGTCAGACGCTGCCGAAGCCCAAGCCTCACTCGAGGGATTCCTGAAGGACGAGATCGTCCGCATGTACCAGGATGTGGCGGACAATCCGGAAGGCGAGTTCCATTTCTTTCACGGCCGGCAAGCGGCCGAGCTCTTCGACTACCCCGCTGCCTGGCTCGACCAGGCTCCCCCCGGAGCCGTCGACTCCTTCGCCGGAGTCGGCAACCCACATCTTCGCAGCAACCTCCAGCCAGGCGAGACAGTCCTGGACCTGGGGAGCGGCGCCGGACTCGACTCCATCATCTCGTCCTGGGGCGTCGGGCCCACGGGCAAGGTGATCGGTATCGATCTCAATCCCTCCATGTGCCGGAAGGCCGAGGCTCATGTCGCGGCCACCGGTTCGGAGATGGAGTGCCACGAAGGTCGGATGGAGGAAATCCCACTGCCCGAAGCCTCGGTGGACGTGGTCATCTCCAACGGGGTCATCAACTTGTCGTTTCGAAAGCGCCGGGTGATGGAGGAGATGTTCCGGGTTCTGCGACCCGGAGGGCGCATCTCCATAACGGACATCGTCAGCGGTAAACAGCTCTCACAGGACATCGTCAACGACCCCAAACTCTGGGCTGCCTGAATCGGAGGCGCTCTCCTGGAAGGAGAGATGTTCAGGCTCTTGGAAGAGTCCGGGTTCAGCCGCGTAAAGTCGGCGGTGGTTCCCCGCTTCCGGTTCCGGAAGCAATCGACACAGAACTCCGCCGAAGCCTACGGAGTGAAGGCCGTCCTGATGACGGCCGAGAAGGCGGAGCAAGCGTAGGCCGTCACCCGTCAGGCCCGGCGCAGTGCTGGGCCACGCTGGAGGAGAAGTGAAGAGATTTCCTGACGCCCCGCCCGCCTTCGCGGTCCTATTGCTGCTGGCGATCCTGCCGGCGCTCGGGGCGTGTGGTTCGGAGTCGGGGGATGCGGGCGCCATGGCCTCCGCCACCGACGGGGCTGTGCCGACCTTCGAGGTCGACCCCTCTTGGCCCCGGAAGATGCCTGACAAGTGGATCATGGGAGCCGTGACCGCCGTCTTTGTCGACGCTTCGGACCATGTTTGGGTGACGCACCTCCCGGAGACGCTCACGCCGGAAGAGACGTCCGCCGTGCAGGACCCGCCTCTGGGGACTTGCTGCGTGCCTGCCCCCGTCGTAATCGAGTTCGACGCATCAGGGAACGTCGTGCAGGGATGGGGAGATCCGGCCACGCAGGACGTCTCGGAGTTCCCCAGGAACGCGCACGGGTTGTTCGTCGATCACAACGACTTCGTCTGGGTCGGTACCTATCGGCACCACCGGGTCATGAAGTTCACGCGTACGGGTGAGCTGGTGATGACCCTGGGTGAGTACGACGTGAATTCGGGGAGCAACGATCCTGATCTCCTCGGAGGACCGGCTGGTATCTGGGTGGACCCGGAGACCAATGAGGTGTACGTCGCCGACGGCTACCGGAATCGCCGGGTGGTGGTCTTCGAAGGCGACACCGGCAACTACCTCCGCCACTGGGGAGCGTACGGCGAGGCGCCCGACGACGATTACGACTTCGGGGATCGCGATCCGAACGGACCGCCGCCCCGCGAATTCTCAACGGTGCATGGGCTCATCGGATCGAACGACGGCTTGATCTACGTCGCGGACCGGAGGGGGAACCGCATCCAGGTGTTCGAGCAGGACGGCACTTACCTGAATGAGACGATCATCGCACCGCTCACGCGTGCGTCTGGGTCGGCCTTCGTGATCGGATTTTCGCCCGATGCGCAGCAGGAGTGGCTCTATCTGGCGGACGGTACGAACCACAAGGTCTGGATCATTCGGCGGGCGGACATGGAGGTGGTGGGTGACTTCGGCAGAGGCGGCCGCCAGGTGGGCCAGTTCCTGCGCCCCCACGGCATGAGCGTCGATTCCCACGGCAATATCTATGTAGGCGAGGCGTCGACGGGCCGGCGCGTACAGAAGTTCGCCGTGCGTTGAGGGCTGTTGCGTGCGGCACCACCGATCGATGAGTTCAATCAACAACCGACAGGAGGCTCACCAATGCGTATGCGTGATCTGGCAGTGAATCTCGTGACGGCCGCCGTCCTGTTGGTCGCGGCCATCGATTGTGTCTAGCGAAGGCGATCTGAACGACGTGCAGCGCTATGTCGCCCTCCTCCGTGGGATCAACGTCGGAGGCCACAGAGTCAAGATGGACCGGCTCCGAGAACTCTTCGGAGAGCTCGGTTTCTCGGACGTTGCCACGTTCATCGCCAGCGGCAACGTGATCTTCAGCGCGCCGTCGACGGATGCCGACGCGCTGGAGCGAGACATCGAGGCCCATCTCCATCAGCAGCTGGGCTATGAGGTCGCGACCTTCGTTCGGTCTCCCTCGGAGCTAGCGGCGGTCGCCGAACGCGAACCGGTCGCGCCGTGGGGCCGGGGCGATGAGGACTCACTGTATGTGATGTTCTTGCATGCCCCTCCCGACGCCCAGATGCGGGACCGGTTCAGCGATCTGAGCAGCGCGACAGACGACTTTCAGTTCTACGGCCGTGAGGTCTATTGGCTCATACGAGGCAAGCTCAGTGAGTCGCCGCTGTTTGGGCCCGGTGTGTCGAAGGCAACCGGCAAGGTTCCCAACACCACGCGCAACATGACGAGTGTTCGTAGGTTGGTAGCCAAGCATGCGAGCGACGCCTAGGGTCGCGAGGGGACACCGAGAAGGCGATGGCACCCGTGGAAGACCGTAGACTCGATATGACGCTCGGGCTCTTCGAGCCCCCGCCGGGAACGAGGCTTTGGCACGGTGGGGCAACCGTGATCGGAGCGCTCCGCGGAGTGAAACCGGAGGCGGCGGCGTGGAAGCCTGCACCGGACCGGCACAGCATCTGGAATCTGACCCTGCACGTTGCGTACTGGAACTATGCCGTGTGGCGTAGGGTGACTGGAGCGCCCCACGGTGGATTCCCGCGATCTCCCTCCGACTTTCCGGACCCTCCGGAAGAGATTACTGCGGAGGCTTGGAAGAAGGACCGGGCTCTCGTGCGTGAATACCACGACATCATGCGTGAGACGATGCAGAGCTTCGATCCGTCCCGCCTGGATGACGCGTGCCGCGAGCAGAGTCAGTACACGTACGGCGACCTTCTGACGGGCATCGTCCTGCATGACACGTATCACGCGGGGCAGATTCAGATGATGAAGCGGCTCCACGCTAGCCTCACGCACCTCGTGAGCCGGGGCGTGCGAGCCACGTATCAAAAGGAGATACGCCATGAAACCCGCGGCCCTGATCGCAACGCGCCTGGACCGTGTTGGGGCGCGATCAGTGAATCTCGCTCCACGGCACTGAGCGATACCGCACCATCACGTGGGCACCCACGTCCCCCGGCCGCATCATCCAAGGGTCGAGGCCCTGATCCGTAGCAGGGATTCCCAGTTCCGTGGTGGTGCCGAAGGGGAACAGGAATTCGGACCAGACGCGCACTGAGTCCGGAACGCCGACTTCGACGTTGATGGGGCCGGAGATGAGGCGAAGCATGGCCCCCGTCGGCAGGTACAGTCGTCCGGTGCGTACTTCGGCGGCCAAAACGGAGCGTTGCTCGCTGCCGCGAATCCCCTCGGAGGAGAGCTCTCTCCCACGGCGCATATAGGGCTCGACGGCCGACGGATGACATTGGAGGCTGAGGCGGTCGTCGTGTGGAACATCGGCGAGGCAGGTGAAGCCGTTGCTGCCACGTCTGAGAATCGACTCAGCGGTCTGGTCGATGATCGTGGCGCCTTCTCTGAGATCTTGGGGCAGCGGCAGCACCGCCGTGGCCAGCGGGTCCGAGAGATCGACGCTCTGGGCTCTGAGCGAGTCGGGTCCGGCCAGTGCCAGTCCCACGGTGAGAAATACAGCGATCCGGTTCATCCACCCTCCTGGTTCAACGTCCATCCCTTTGGGACTCCTACTCAGTACCCGCCTAATACCCGCGGCGTTTGTCGACGACCGCGAGGAGAGGCTCCCCGTTCACGAAGCGTCGGAGGTTCTCGCGAAACAGCAGCCACATGCGCTCCATATGCCCATCGCCGTCCCCACCCAGATGAGGTGTGATGAGAACGTTGGGCATGCCCCATAGCTCGTGGTCGACCGGGAGCGGCTCTGGCTCGGTCACGTCGAGGCCTGCCCCGGCGATTCGCCCCTCACGAAGAGCTCGCACGAGGGCGTCGGTGTCTACCGTGCGGCCCCGCCCGATGTTGACGAAGAACGCCGTGGGTTTGGTCGCGGCGAAGAACGCATCGTCGAACATCCTCTCCGTGACCGCTGTGAGCGGGACGGCGTTTACGATCACGTCGGCCTCGGGTGTCAGGTCCAGGAGTTCGGAAGACAGCCCCACGTAATCCACGAAGGATGGTCCGTTACGGCTGCTCCCGCGCGTGGCGATGACCCTCATGCCGATGCCGCTCGCCACACGCGCCACTTCAGTACCGATCCCCCCCAACCCCACGACCAGAAGCGTTCGGCCCCGAAGCTCGAGCAGCTCGCTGCCGGCTCCCTCGTAGGGCGTGGGACCGGTGAGGGGAGTGATGTCCCACCGGCGCTGCTGTTGCAAGGTCAGGGCAGTGTGGAGTCGGCGGCTCAGCGCCAGCACCATGCCCAGGACGTGCTCCGCGCCTCCCGGACCGAAGATCCGCTGGGCATTGGACAGGACCACGTCACTCTCCGCGAAGCCGGGGATGGTGACATAGCTCTCCACACCGGCGGCGTTGAGTTGGACCCATCGCAAGTTCCGCGAGCCATTGAAGATCTCGGGCGTGAGCCATCCCAGGATGGCATCTGCGTCGCGCCCGACTTCGGCGGCCTCGGCGGGGGTGGCTGCCACGACTACGTTCACGCCGGGTGCGACCAAGGCGAGTTGTTCGGTGCGGCCCGGCCAGAAGTCGGCGACCACCACCTTGGTGGGTCGGGTCCAGCCGGGAGAGGCGGCGGTGGGGGAGGGGCCCTCTCGCAGCCCGAGCCCTTCAACGAAGGCTGTGGCGGGCCGGATACCGGTCAGTTCGTCGTAGACCGCATCAACCGTACCGTCCGGAAGGACCCGGAGATCACCCGGTCGCATCGCGCTCATCACCTGTGCCCGGCTTCTCCCGGTGGCCATCGCCTCTGCAATTTGTCCCTTGATATTCTCTAGGGCCGTGCGCGTCGTCTCGAGCACCTCCGGGCCCTCCACCCGACCCCGTCCGGGAACCACCGCACGGGGACGAAGGCCTTCTAGACGGCGCAGGGATCGGATCCAGGCGTCGATCGGAAGCGGATTCGACCCGCGGCCCCTCCCGACCAGATCACCTGCGAACAGGGTGCCGGTGTCGCGCACGTAGACGGCGAGGTCGATCCCCGCCCCCCCGTCGATGGGGTGAAGCTCCACTCGACGTCCGCCGGATTCGAGCGTGGCGCCCGACGGAAGGCGTAAGACGGGACCGTCCGGGCCGCCCAAGGTGCGGGCGACGAATCGCACGGGTTTTCCTGTCGAGCGGAGAGCGACGTCGATCGTCGAGGGTGCGACGGCGTCAGGGTCTGCGTCTATCAGAATCAGATAGCCGTCCAACTCCACCCATCCGGCGTTCGGACCCGGAGCGGCTACGTCTCCTGTGGCCGAAAGCACGGCCACCCCCTCCGCAACCGCGGTCGGCGTCTGTGACGTGGCCGGGACGGCCCCGACCAAGGCGCAGCCGATCAACAGGATCGCCGGCTTCATGCAGATTCCTCTCCGTTTGGGCCAGTGTTCCCGGATCGGGCGGCTAGCCGGGATCAGTCCAGAGCCGACAACGCGCCGAGGATGTCCTCGTTGGTGGGGCGTACACGGTAGTCGATCTCAATGGACTTCCACTGCACGACGCCCTCACGGTCGAGGACAAACACAGTGGGGTGGGGCACCGGCCTCATCTTCGCTTCGTCGGGATTGAACAACCCGTACCGGTCGATGATGCGGTGCTCCGGATCCGAGAGCAGTTGAAACTCGATGAGTATGCCGTCGTCTTTCGCGACACGGTCGATCATCATCTGCTGCTTCTCGTGGTCATCCACGGAGACAGCGAGAATCTCGGTGCCGTCCAACTGTTCCGGCGTTAGCAGTTCTCTCAGCTTCCCGAGCTGACCGGCGCACCATGGTCACCAGTGGCCGCGGTAGAAGACGAGAACGACGTTCTTGTCGGCTCGATAGTCCGAGAGGGTGACGACCGGCCCGTCGTAGGTCACAGCCGAGAAGTTCGGAGCCACGTCTCCGACTGCCACGCGTCCCGTATCCACGGCCGGAAGATCGAGTCCGTCGTGTGGTCCCATCATGACCCGCTCCCGTGGCATGGCGTCACACGCTGCCGATACGGCAGCGCCGGCCAGCACGAGGAGCAGTGCGAGGGGTTGCTTGCCCATTCAATCTCCAACTTTCGGAATCCGCCCTCACCACCACCACCCACCCGGAATACGTACCGATCGTACGGGGGAGAGATCGCCCCGGCCAGCCCCGGCAGCGCACCAAGGACATTTTTTCTATGGTTGTCTACGGCAACTATATAGTTGACGCAGGCAATGACATCACCGATATCCTCAGTAGCGTGGTCCTCTCACACCGTCGGAGCTCGAGCATGACTGAGACCGATATGTCCCGAACGATCGATGCCGTCCGTCGGTTCCATCGCTTCTATGGTGATCGTACGCGAGCGCTCGAGCATGGGGCGCCGGACGGTCGATTCTCCCAAGCCGAGGCACGCATCATCGTCGAGTTGGCACTCTCCGAACCGACGACGGCGACGGCCCTGAGAAAGGCCCTCGGTATCGGTGCTGGACACATGAGTCGGATGCTGGCCCGTCTACACGGGGACGGAACAGTGGAGAAGCGGCCCTCGATGGAAGATCGCCGCAGCACGCTGCTGGCACTGACGGCGGCCGGTCGCTCCGCGCGCAGTGAGCTGGACCAGATCGCCCAGGCCTCGGTGGCCCAACTGGTGGGCCCCCTCGTGGACCAGGACCGACGAAGGCTCGTCGACGCCATGGATACGATCGTGACGCTGCTCGGTGGGGGAGCTCAGCCAGCCGCGGCCTACCTGCTTCGCCCGCCTTGCCCGGGAGACATGGGTTGGGTCGTCCGTCAGCACGGCATCCTCTACGTGAACGAGTTCGGTTGGGAGGACTGGTTCGAAGGACTGACGGCCGAGGTCGTCGCGAGCTTCGTACAGAATCAAGACCCTGCTCGGGAGCGGTGTTGGATTGCGGAGAAGGACGGTCAGAACGTCGGGTCCGTCTTCTGCGTCAGAGAGTCCGACGAGGTTGCCAGGCTACGGATGCTTCTCGTGGGGCCGGAGGCACGAGGGTTGGGGATCGGACGCCGACTGGTGGAGGAGTGCATCCGGTTCGCGCAGCAGGCAGGGTACCACCGCCTCACTCTGTGGACCTACGACGTTCTGCGCGCCGCCCGACGGATCTACTCTGATCTGGGTTTCAAGCTGGTGCACCAGCAGCCCCACTCCAGCTTCGGTGGAGACATGATGGAGGAGACCTGGGAGCTGGAGCTGTGATGCGTCGCGGGGCTCCGTTAGACGTCGCTGCTCAGCTCGAGGCGAAGGCTTCCCCCGCCGTCCCCACTCCCTGGCATGAAGTCCAATAGCGCGTAGATGAAGACGACCACGCCTGCCATCTCCATGCCCTCTTCCAGCGTGGTCCACATGTTGTAGTGGAGCGAGTTGACGTCGGCGCCCGTCCAGTGCTCCACGCCCACCGCTCCGCCGGCGTAGATGGCTCCGGCCAGGAGGAAGAGGCCGGCCGCCACCGGTACTGCCAGAGAAACGGGATGTAAGACAGACCGACGAGCCCCACGATCCAGAACCCCACCACCGTCCACGGGGCGTCCTCCATGAGCGTGTTCAGGAGCTCATGCATGCCGACGACCTCGTCGATGGACAGGATGTGGAAGCCGATCCCCAGAAGGAGCCACCACGGGTGCCACTTGTCTGAATCGTCGCGGAGCATTCGTGCCCGTGCGAGGAGCAGACGACCCGCCACCAGGAGGATCACCGCGCTATACCAGGTGCCGAAGCTCGCCTCTTCGTCCAGATCCAAGATGGAGAAGTGCCAGTACTCCAGTCCCCACTGGTCGGTGAAGGCCAGATCGTCGTTGAAGATGATCTGCATGGCGATGACATGGACGACGACCAGCACCGCGAGGATGAGTCCGAGGACCATCGCGACGCGTGCCGGTCGCAGTCGGTAGATCACAGGGGTCTTCATCCTGTCAGAATATGGGATCCACGGGCCCCGTGCACGGGTCTGACGACCGTCGCTCCCGGGTGGCTTCCCGGTGCCTCAGTCGGCGCGGAGCGACTCGACCGGATCCACCCGCGTTGCCCGCGCCGCCGGCAGGTAAGCCGCCAGGAGGCCTGTCGCACCGAGAATCGCCGCGGCCCCCAGAAGCGTGATGGGGTCCCGGGCACTGACTCCGTACAGGAGCCCCTCCATGACTCGAGTGAGGGCCACAGTGGCCAGGATGCCTACCGTGATCCCGGCGGCCCCCAGACGGAGCGCCTCGCCGAGCACCAGGCTCGAGACCTGTCCGGGCCGGGCTCCGAGGGCCAGACGGACCCCGAACTCGGCGGTGCGCTTTCCCGCCATGTAAGCGATGACGCCGTAGGTGCCCACGGCCGCGAGTATCAATGCGAGCACCGAGAAGCCGCCTAACAGGATCATCAACAGTCGCGGCTGGGCGACCGAGGCGGCACGCACCTCGTCCATCGAGCGGAACGTGGAAAGCGGAAGTTGCGGATCCATGGAGCGTGCCAGGCCCTGGACTGATGTGCGTAGCTCTCCGGTAGGGGCGCCGGAGCGTACGACGATCGAGAGGGCCTCCGCGGCGCTCCCTCCGTTCCAGAACGTGAACTGCTCGTGAGCGAGGTACATCTGGGGCATTAGGGACGCGTCGAGGCCGCTATGTCGGACATCGCGTACGATCCCGACGATCGTGACGGTGCCGGGACCCGCCTGACCGCCCAGTACGAAACGCTTGCCCAGTGCTTGCCTGTCCGGCCAGTGCAGTCGAGCCAGCGATTCACTCACGACGACGGCACCCGGAGTGGCGGCGTTGTCTCGTGCGTCGATAGCGCGCCCGTCGAGCAGCGTCATGCCCATGGCATCGAAGTAGCCGGGCGTGACGATCTGCCAATCGCCGCGTGGCGAAACGGCACCCTCGGGAATCTCTCGATTCTCGATTCGGAAATTGAGGTCGCCGAGGCTGGTGGCTAGCGGCAGGTTCGATACGCCGGCGGCGGCCTGGACACCCGGCATCTCCGACAGCCGGGTCACGAACTCTCTGAAGAACGTCCTCCGCTCCTCGTCGCTGCGGTATCGGGAGGTCGGCAGCGTGATCCGTGTCGTGAGTACCTGATCGCTCCGGTATCCCGGATCGACCCCCATGAGCTCCACGAAACTGCGGGTGAGCAGCCCGGCGCCCGAAAGGAGGACCACCGCGAACGCGATCTCGCCTCCGATGAGCAGTTGCCGCAGTCGCTGACTCCGGCGCGTACCCGTCGCCGAACGCCCGCCCTCGCGGAGGGAGTCAGCCAGGCGGGAAGGGGAAACCTGAAGACCCGGGACCAATCCGAAGAGCAGCCCGGTGGCCAGGGATACGGCGATGCCGAAGCCGAGTACGCGTCGATCCAGGCGGATTTCGCCTAGACGAGGCAGGTTCGTGGCCTCCAGGGAGGCCAGCACGTCCATCGAGGCTACCGCCAGGACGATCCCCAGGAGGCCGCCGACGACCGCCAGGACCATGCTCTCCACGGCCAGTTGGGCCGTGATACGCGTGCGGTTCGCTCCGAGTGCCATGCGAAGCGAGAACTCCCTCTCCCTTCCGTCGGCTCGAGCGATCAGCAGGTTGGCCACGTTGGCTCCTACGATGAGCAGCACGAAGCCTACCGATCCGAAGAGGATCCAGAGCAGTGAACGCACGTCGCCCGTGACGTCCTGGGCCAGCGGAACGGCCGTTGCCGTGAACTGCATGTCCACGGGGTAGGCGTCGGGGTAATCCTGCACCATGGTGGCCGCCAACTCCTGCACGGCCCGGGCGGCCCTGATCTGGCTCACATCAGGGGCCCTTCGAGCGACGCCGTTCAGGTAGTGATTGCCGCGACTGGTGACGGTGGCCGGTGTGATTCCCGCCGGCACGTAGAGTTGCACGGGCGTGGTCGAGGTGAGGAGCTCGGGCAGGCGGAAATCCGGGCGCATGACCCCGATGATCTCGTATTCGTGATCGTTCCAGTTGAGCGTACGCCCGATCACGTCGGGCGCGCCGGCGAACCGGTCCCTCCAGAAACCGCTACTGATCATCAGGAGAGGCGCGTCCGCGAGGTCCTCGTCCCGGTTGAAGACACGCCCGATGGCTGCGGTCGCGCCCAGGGCGGGGAAGACCCCGGACGATAGGAAGGCCGCAGAGATCCGTACGGGTTCTCCGTCGCCCGTGACGTTGACCGCGCCGAACGAGTAGACACCCATGGCCGAGAAGCCCTCGAGTCGCTGCTCGAAGTCCAAGAACTCGGCCGGTGAGATCGAGGCCTTGGGAGAGCCCGCCCAGCTGTTCTGGATTCGCACGACCTCGTCCGCGTCGGCGTAGGGAAGGGGCTGCAGAAGCACCGTGTTTACGACGCTGAACATGGCCGTGTTGGCGCCAATGCCGAGGGCCAGCGTCAAAATTGCCGCGAGCGCGAAGCCGGGGTTCTTGATCAGTCCCCGGACGGCGTACCGAACGTCTTGGAGCAATGTGTCCGCCGTGTTTCCCCATCGGCCTTCGCGGGCTTGCTGATGGAAGCGCTCCGCGCCGCCGAACGCTACGAGCGCGGTGCGGCGTGCCTCAGCAGGGTCCGTCCCTCGGCGGACGCGCTCCTTGATGTCCATCTCGATGTGGAACGCCATCTCCTGTTCCACTTCGCGATCCCAACGACGACCGAAGAACAGGTCGCGCACCTTCATCACCCATCTCCACATCCAATCCACGATCGCCTCCCTAGGTCATCGCCAGTACGTCGTTTACCGCGGTCGAGGCGGATCTCCAGTCCTGGCTGGCCGTCTTGAACCGCTTCTCTCCGGCCGCCGTGAGCGAGTAGAGCTTCACTCGACGTCCGTCGGTCGACTCTCCCCAGCGGGCTCGGACGAGCCCCTTCTCCTTGAGTCGATACAGGGCGGGGTAGAGGGACCCCTGGTTGATGCGCAGTACGTCCCCCGACGCCTGCTGAATCCGCTTCGCCACCCCCCAGCCGTGAAGGGATTCCGTCGCCAGCGTCTTGAGGATCAACAGGTCGAGCGTGCCTTGCAGAAGGTCCCTCTTCGAGTCTGTCATTGGTTCGGCCGATTCTCCGCTGTCTGTCTGCGACTGTGGGGCGTCTACAGTAATTGTAGATCGCCTACAATGGTAGACCGTCTACAACACTAGACGGCCTAAAACGGAGGATGGTTGGAACCCGAGTGTGCCCGTGGCTCCGCTCGGGACATGAGGCTACTGTCGGGGCATGTCCTTCCTGGTGAATCCACACCTGCGTCCAAGGTCGCTTCTACGGGCTGACCATGCCCGTGTGAAGGGGGTCAGCGCGCGAAATACGCTTCCAGCTCCTCGTCGCCGGATGATGCGGCCAGGGCCGCCAACAAGAGCACGCGCGCTTTCTGGGGACTGAGATTGTCCGCGAAGATGCATCCGATCTCACTAAGGCTCACGCCGCTCCCCTTGCCGGCGTAGAGCGGGAGTGTGCGCCCCGTGGTGACCCGGGTGCTGACGACGACCGGGATCCCCGCATCCCGTACCTCGACGAGCGCCTCGAACAATGCGCCGGCCAGGTTGCCCACGCCCGCGGCTTCGACGATCAGACCGTCGAGACCACCCATGGCCATGATCCCGCGCACCACGCGACCGTCGGCTCCGGCGTACGTCGATACGATCTCGACTCGCCCCAAATCGGCGTTGGCTGCGAGGGGAACGGACTGCCGTCTCAGCGGAGCTCGGTAGAAACGAACACCGTCGGGGTCGACGGTTCCGAGTCGGCCATATTCGAGGGATCTGAACGTCTCAACGCGCATGGTGTGGGTCTTGGTGACTTCCCTGGCCGCGTTGATCTCTCCATTCATCACGACCAAGGTGCCCATCCCGAGGGCGGCCTCCGACACGGCCACACGGACCGCATCGCCCAAGTTCCTGGGCCCGTCGCTGTCCGGCTCCGACGCCGCTCGCTGTGCTCCCACGAGGATCACGGGTTTGGTGCTGTTGACCGTGAGGTCGAGGAAGAAGGCCGTCTCCTCGAGGGTGTCCGTGCCGTGGGTCACGATGACCCCCGCCACGTCGGGGCGGGCCAACAAGGCCTCGGACCGGCGCGAGATCTCGAGCCAGATCGCAGGCGTCATGTCGGTGCTTGCGATGTTAGCGATCTGCTCCACCTCCAGTTGGGCGACATCGTCGATCCCCGGAACGGCCGAAATCAGGTCCTCGCCACTCAGGGCGGGGGCGAATCCGCCGCGCTCCGGGTCGTAGACGCTGGCGATCGTTCCACCGGTTGAGAGCACGACGACCGTGGGCAGAGAGTCGGAGGAGGCCTCCTGAGCAGAGCTCGGAAGGGGAGTCCAGGTAATCACCGCCGTGCACGCGAGCACGGTGAGTAAGGGATGACGTTGCGGGGAGCCGCGCAGGGCGTTGTGCATCGTTGACGATCCAGCTTGGGAAAAGGGGCCCGAACTGCCCGATCGGTACGATCTGACAGCCGACGCCGCAAGGAGGAAGTCGGGTTTGACGGTCGCCGAGCCTGGTGAGATCATGGACGTTCCTGCTGACGGGGGAACGGGAAGATGAAGAACGTTCGAGGAGGGCGCCGCGGCCTCCAGGCTGCGGCGTTGATCGTGGCCGGATCGGTGGCTGTTTCGGGATCATGTTCCCCCGGCGAGGTGCCGGATGGTTCAGGTGCATCGGCCGAGGCCACGTCTGTCTCTTCGATGCCGAGCCTGCATCACGTGATGCTCAACTCGGTGGACCCTGACGCGGCGATCGAGTGGTATCTCAAGGTCTGGCCTGAGGCCTCGAGGACCGAGGTCGCAGGATACCCCGCCGTGGAGGGCGACATGTACGTCCTCTTCAATCGAGTGGATACGCCCCCTCCGGGAGCCTATTGGGAGGACTTGGATCGGGCCGAGGCTCAGAGCGCCTTCTGGCACATCGGAGCCAACACCAATACGACCGACGTGCGGGAGCGGTTGGCCGCCGTCGGCATAGATCATCTGCCCCTCTTCACGTCCTCCACCGACGACCAAGGAGTGTGGCGTTCGGGACTCGCCCCGTACGCAGGAATCCGCACGGAAGCACAGATTGCCGAGGCCGAGGCGGCCGGACCGCAGGACGGCGGGTTCAGCTACGTGCTCGGGCCGGACGGCGCGCTGTTCGAGATCTCGGGAGGGCCGAACACACTCGATTCCTTCGCGCACGTGCACTTCTACCATGAGCAGCCGCTCTGTGCCGCCAACTGGTACGTGGAGCACCTGGGGATGGACCTGCCGCCCCTGCGAGACGAATCCGGGGCAGAGTCGCGTCGACCTCTCTACGACCCATGCGGGGTCGAGACAGCAGAGCCGAGTTGGCCGTCTCTGGAGTCCGTCGGGACGATCCGGGGGCCTCAAGGCACCGTGGCGATTCGCGAACGGGAGCATGTCGGCCTATCCCCGCCAATGTGTCGGCGTGCGTTGTGGCACCGACCAGCCGCTCGTTCCGTCACGGGGGCAGGTGTACGACCACGTGGCCTTCACGGTCGAGGACCTGGACGAGTGGTTTGCCCGACTGCAGCAGGAGGGCGTGACGATTCTGGAGGAACCGCACCCGTTCGGAGACACGCGTGCTTTTATGATCGAGGACCT
Source organism: Longimicrobiales bacterium (assembly GCA_965249725.1). Taxonomy (GTDB): domain Bacteria; phylum Gemmatimonadota; class Gemmatimonadetes; order Longimicrobiales; family Gaopeijiaceae; genus CBDDCX01. The sequence continues at coordinate 2,215,956 of CBDFMQ010000002.1, read as the reverse complement.
CGATCGGCTCGCCATCGAGCTGGTGGAGGCCGCGGGTGCAACGATGGCAGGAGCAACGCCGTAGTCACGGCCGGGACCGAATGAAGGTCGTCGAGGTAAGAAGGAGCTTCGGTGAAGCTGGGAACATCAATCCGGGTGGAGGAGGAGACCTCATGAAGTTACAGCGAGCGATTCTGATCGGCGCTTCGTTGGCAGTCGTGTTCACGTTCGCGGCGGCGCGGCTCGACGCGCAGATGTCCCATGACGAGGGCGTCATGGCCGCGGTATTGGACTACGTGGAGGGCATCTATGAGGTCCAACCGGATCGGATCCGGAGGAGCGTCCACCCCACGCTTCGCAAGATCGGCTACATGAGTCGTGACGGAGAGAACTATCAGTCGGCTCCGATGACGTTCGACGAGTTGGTCGAGTTGGCCGGTGGTTGGAATGCCTCGGGCGAAGTCGACGCCAAGACCGCCTTGAAGGAAGTCGAGATCCTCGACGTGATGAACAAGACGGCATCGGCCAAGCTGACGGCGGTCTGGGGTGTCGACCTCATGCACCTGGTGGAGATCGACGGACGATGGATGATCATCAACGTGCTCTGGCAGACGCCGCCTCCGGACGGCCACCGCTAAGGCTGACCCCAGGCTCAAGAGGTCGACCCAGGTCGACCGAGCACAGTCTTACAGTGAGACCCCGTTCCTTCAGGGACGGGGTCTCCTTGCAGTGGGGCTGCGTGATCGCTCATTTCGAGACGCCGCCGTAACCGCCACCGAGTCACACCGGAGGATCCACCATGCCGAGTCCGAACAGCCCGTCCAGCCGTAGCGGTGCAGGGCGGAGGCCCACACTGCCGATGCTGGCCGTGTCACTCACAGTCCTGATTTCGCTCGCGGCGCCTGTTTCGGCCCAGAAGCCGAGAGCTCGCGACCTCGGGATTCCGTTCGAGGGCTCACCGGGATCGCTCAACGCCATTACGGATGTGGCCGGGGTGGAAGTCGGGCATGCTACGGTCATCCGTGGGAGCGACCCGAGGGTGATCGGGGAGGGTCCGGTGCGGACGGGCGTCACGGCGGTCTTCCCACGGGGCACGGCTTCGCCCGATCCGGTATTCGCCGCGTGGTTCTCGCTCAACGGCGACGGCGAGATGACCGGGACCACGTGGGTTCAGGACTCGGGAATCCTCGAGGGTCCGGTGATGATCACCAACACCCTCAGTGTCGGCATCGTGCATCACGCCGTGATCCAGTGGGGGGTCGACAAGGTGTTCGGTGGTGAAGGAGGGCCTGGCCGGTGGCTGGCCTCGCTCCCCGTGGTCGCGGAGACCTGGGACGGCACCCTGAACGACACCTACGGCCAGCATGTGGCGGTGGAGGACGCGCTCGCGGCGATCGACGATGCGGCGGGCGGACCCGTCGTGGACGGCAACGTGGGTGGCGGGACCGGGATGATATGTCACCGCTTCAAGGGTGGGATCGGCACATCGTCCAGGTTGGTCGAGTACGACGGGGCAACCTACACGTTGGGTGTCCTCGTACAGTGCAACTACGGCAGCCGGGCTCCGTTCCGCGTCGCTGGCGTGCCGGTCGGTGTGGAGATTCCCGACCTCTTGCCCGAGCGGCCCGATGCGGGGCAGGGTGCTCTCGAGGACGGTGCCGATGCCTCCGACCGTGAGGGCTCCATCATCGTCGTGGTCGCGACCGACGCGCCGATCCTTCCCCATCAGCTGAAGCGGGTGGCGAGGCGGATCTCCCTGGGATTGGCCCGCAACGGCAGTACATCCGGAAACGGTTCGGGCGATATCTTCATCGCGTTTTCCACGGCCAATCTCGAGTCCGCGTCCGAGATGGAGAGCCCCAACGGCCTCGAGATGCTGACCAACCGTGATCTGAATCCCTTGTTCGCGGCTACGGTGGAGGCGACGGAGGAGGCGGTCATCAATGCGCTGATCGCGGCGGAGACCATGACCGGTGCGAACGACGTAACGGTCCACGCGTTGCCGCACGACCGGCTTCGTGAGGTGCTTCGGAAGTACAATCGACTGACGAACTAGTGGTCTGAGGGGAGGGGAGGCGAACATGAGATTCTCGGTGCTGGTGTTGCTGACTTTCTCGCTCTCGGGGTCGCTGGGGGCACAGGACGGCGAACTGGGGGAGACGATTCCATACATCACGCTCCCGACGGAACTCGACCGTGTACTGCGGGACTACGAGGCGCGTTGGGAGGCGGGCGACGGCGACGGCCTGGCTGAGCTCTTCATGGAGGACGGGTTCGTGCTCTCGAATGAACGGCGCCCGGCGCGGGGACGACCGGCCATCCGTGGTCGGTATGACGATCCGAGTGGGGACTTGGTGCTGAAGGCCCTGGCTTACGGAACCGGGGGTGGAGTGGGCTACATCGTGGGGCTCTACGCCTACGGTGAGGCGCCGGACCAGGGCAAGTTCCTCCTGGCCTTGCGACAGGACTCGTCCGGCCGTTGGCTTATCGCCGCGGACATGGACAACGCCATCCAACGCAGATGAGGGCTGTCGGGTGACGCGTTTGAAGAAGCTCGCGGCCGTTCCCGGCTATGTCTGGATGCTGGTGGTGCTCGTCACGGGCATCGCCCTCGGTGGAATCTTCCCCGGTCCGCTCGCTCCGGTCTCGGGTGCGATCATCGTTCTTATTAGATGGGTCATCCGGCTTGTGCCGGTCCTCATATTCGCCGCCCTCAGCCCGGCCATCGCGGGTCTAGTGCGGCGGGGACGGGCGGGACGCCTGGCCGGGTCCGTCGTGGCTTGGTACCTGCTGACGTCCATCCTGGCCGGACTGTTCGGGCTGATCATCTCGTCTCTGATCTTCGATATGCCCATAAGGGGTGGTCCGGGCACGGGATGGACGGAGGCTAGGAGAATGCTGGCGTCTCTGGGTGAGGGTGGCGCTTCGATTCCGCTGCTCGCCATCGGGGGTGCCGTGCTGACCGGGTTGGTCGGCGCCAAGTGGGATCCCCTCTACCGCAAGCTCGCGGTCGTGGAAGCTCGGATCGGTGCGGCGGGTCCGCGTATCGGGCTGGTCCTCATCCCGTTCATCTTCCTCCTCGGCATTTCGGTGGGCGTCCGGTTCGGTGCTCGACTCGGTGTCACGAACTACTTGCTCATGACGGGCTACACGGCGCTGCTCTGTCTGGGATGGTGGGCGTTCTATGTCTTCTTCGTGCTACGGGTGCTCGCGAAGCAGCCCATCGGGAGGGTCTTGAAGACCTACTACCTCCCCACGGCCGTGTTCGCCGCTGGTACGTCGTCATCACTCGTGACGCTTCCCGTGAACCTGACCAATGCGAAGCAGTATGGCGTGAGCGACGAGGTGGCGGATTTCGTGCTGCCGTTCGGGGCGGTGATGAACCTGGACGCGAGCGCATTGGCTTATGTGGCCTACGCCCCCTTCGTCCTCTCCTACGTGTTCGGCGTGCCCGTCAGTTGGACGTTGTTGTTGGCTGCCTGGCCCGCCGTGGTGCTCTTTACGATCGCTGCTCCGGGCCTGCCGGCCGGAATGGGCACCTCCCTCTGGAGTGCGACTCTGTTCGCCTCCATGTTGGGTCTGCAGGAGCCGCTTCAAAGCGAGTTCGTCGCGACCTGGATCGCGCTGTCGAGCGGTGTCCCCGATATGCTCCGCACCGCCACCAACTGCACCGGGGACGGCTTCACGGCCATCTTCATGGATCACTTTCACGGCCCCGCACACGGCGGTTCGGCCGTGCCAACCATCGAGAACACGACATGACTTCAGGCAATGCCGGCGCCCAGAAACTGGTTCACGTAAACGGACGTGTGAGCCCCGGAGACCGAGTGGTGGTCGTCACGGACTACACCATGCGGGACATCGCGGAGTTGGTCATCATCGAGGCCCGGGAAGTGGGTGCAGAGGTCACGACGTGTGTGATGCCCATGCGGGAGCACGATGGACAGGAGCCCCCGGCGCCGGTGGCGGCCGCGATGCGCGAGGCGAATGTGATCTTCTCGCCCGTGCGCTTCTCCATCACGCACACGCGAGCAATGAGGGCGGCCCTGGAGACGGGTGCCCGTGCGATTCTGATGACGGCCTATACCGATGACATGCTCGAGTGCCCTGCGCTCCTCGAAACGGACTTCGAGGCGCAGGTCGATGTCTGTCGACGGATCGGAGCAGCGTTCACCGACGGCACGTCGGTCCGCCTCACCTCGCCGAAGGGGACAGACCTCACTTTTTCGATCGAGGGGCGCACGGCAAACGTACTGACGAACATCCCGGACCCCGGGCAGTTGGCGCCCGTGCCGGATATCGAGGTCAACGTCGTCCCCGTGACGGGGAGCGCCGAGGGTCGGCTCATCGCCGACGCGAGCGTTCCGTACCTCGGCATCGGGGTCTTGGACGAGCCGGTCGTCTGCGAGATCACCGAGGGCTACATCCGCGAGATGACCGGGGGAGCTCAGGCGGACCTGCTCAGAGCCGACCTCGAGTCCCACAATGACCCGCATTGCTTCAACGTGGCGGAGCTCGGAGTAGGACTGAATCCGAACGCCCGGCTGACGGGTGCGATGCTCGACGACGAAGGCGTGTTGGGGACCATCCACATCGGCATCGGCACCAGCTTCACACTCGGTGGAGAGATCATGGCTCCGACCCACTACGACTTGCTGATGTGGGCGCCGACGATCGAGGTGGACGGGGTGGCCATCCAGCGCGACAAGGAGATCCTGGTTTGAGTCACCCGCCGCGGCTATGAGGGAAGGTGCCGCTGTCTTGGTGGGCATGTGTGCCGGGGTGCGGCCCCGGGAGCGGGTGGTGATCGTCACCGACCAGGAACGCGTGGAAATCGCTAGGGCCGTACGGGACGAGGCGGCCGCCGTCGGTGGTTCGGCCGACATCGTCGTATCTCCTCCCAGGAGTATCGACAACGAGGAGCCCATCCCCTCTGTGGCGGAGGCCATGGCGGGGGCGGATGTCATCTTCCTGGTGGTGACCCACTCGCTGGCTCACACACGGGCCACGCGGGAGGCCATCTCGGAAGGAGCTCGCGTGGTCTCGATGAGCGCCTTCACGGAGCGGCAGATGCGCGAGGGTGGCCTGTTCGCGGACTTTCGGGCTCGCAAGCCGCTCTGCGATCACCTGGCCGAGGCTCTCACCGATTCAGAGCACGTGCGGGTCACGGGTCCGGCCGGAACGGAGCTGAGCTTCTCGACGGCTGGAAGAGCGGGGAACAGCCATTCCTGCATCGTCCAGGCGCCGGGCTTCACGGCGGTTCCGAACATCGAGGCCAACACGTCGCCTCTGGAGGGGACCACGCAGGGCCGGTTGGTGGTGGACGGGAGCATTCCGTACTACGGAGTGGGAGTGATCGATGAGCCGGTCGTCTTCGACGTCTCGGATGGTGTGGTGCGGTCGATCGAGGGTGGGGACCAAGCCACGTTTCTGCGTGAGCTCCTGGCGCGGCAGGATGACCCGGCGGTCTACAACGTCGCCCAGTTCGCCATCGGCCTGAATCCGCTCTGCACCGAGTTCACCGGTGAGATGCTCAACGACGAAGGGGTGAACGGGACGATTCACATGGGCATCGGCACCTCCGCCAATCTGGGTGGCCAGGTGCAGGCCAAGACCCACTTCGATGCCATCATCCGAAGTCCGTCGGTGTGGTTCGATGGGCGAGCCGTCATCCTCGACGGGGAGTTGGCTGTCGAGGTCTGAAGGTTCGCCTCGAGGTCCGGAGTGCGCCGAAGTGTTTGACGGGCTTCAACAGAGGCCCCACTCTACGTGTCCGCGGTTTAACCGCGCCCTATCCGCTGGAGGTACGCCCATGAAGACCCGCTCATTGACCACCGTACTGCTCACCCTGCTGCTCATCACCTGCGGCTACGGGGATGAGACGGCCGCGGACGCGCCCGCAGATGCGATGTCCGCTGACGAGCAAGCGCTGACCGAGCTTCGCGACAGCTGGGCGCAGCACTACAACATGCACCACGCGTCCGTCGTGGCCGAGTACTACACCGACGACGCCGTCACTTTGAGCGCCGACGGCGGGGTCCACATGGGACTCGAGGCCAACGCGGCTGCCCTCGAGGCTCAGATGGAAGGAACCCCGACCATTACGCTCATGGGTGAAGAGATGATGGTCTTCGAAGGCCGGGCGGTTGCCCTGGGCTCCTACGCGATTGAGACTGCGACGCCCGACGGTGAGCAGATGGCGGTCTCGGGCTCATACCTGACCTCGTTCACCAAAGAGTCCGGTGATTGGAAGATCGACGCTGTGGTCACCAACTATGACTCGCCCCGGCCCGAGGGGTGGGCGTATGTGGTGGGGGATGGCGAGGATCCGCCCGAGGATGAGGGCACGATGACCGACATGTTGGGTGGGCTCGCTACACACTTCAACATGGGCCATGCATCGGTAGCCGCGGGGTATTACGCGGAGGACGCGACGGTGGCCAGTGCAGATGAAGCGATCAAGGTCGGTCGCGACGCGGTCACGGCTAGTTTCGAAGCGCTCTTCGAGGCGAATCCCGGCGTTCAAGTCACCATTCATGACGTCGCCACGATCGAGCTCGGAGAGGGGTGGGCCCTGGACGGTGGTTGGTTCCTGCTGGAGGCAGCCGACGGAGGGGATCCCGTCGCGGCGGGTTCGTTCCTCCTCCTTTGCGAGCAGGGCGAGGACGGTAGCTGGAAGATCAAGTGGGACGTATCGAACATGCAGCCGCTGGCCGGCTAGCGCGTTCGGATCTCCCACCACCGGATCGGACGGTCCGGTCCTTCGAAGCAAAGGGCGCCAGCGTAGTGAGCACCGAGTTCGATGTCGGCGAACCGCCAAACAGACGGGTCGTCCGCCGGCATGTCGGTGCTCACTACCCGGCCCGGTCCTCCCGCCGCGAAGTCGATGCTGAACCCGTTCGACGGGAAGCTCAGACCCGTGCCTAACGCCTTGAGGTAGGCTTCCTTACGGGTCCATGCCCGGTAGAAGGCCTCAGGCCAATCCGCCTCCGAGAGCCTCTCGAACTCCGCGCTCTCGTCCGTCGAGAAGAAGCGGTGGGCCAGACCCGAGAAGTCTCGACCGTCGCGTCTGTGCTCCACGTCGATTCCGATGCGAAGATCCGCCGTCACCGCGACGAGCCCGACCGTCTCAGAGTGAGACAGGTTGAAGCTCGGATTGGAGTGTTCGGAGAGAGCGGGCTTGCCGTGCTCCCCGTACTCGAATTGGAGGCCCGCCGGATCGATGTCCGTGTAGCGAGAGAGGATTCGCCGGAGATGCGCGCGGCTCGACGCCTTCTGGCCACTCTTGTCCGCCACGACGATTCGGCGCGCGCGCTCGGTCTCGTCGGGGCTCAGGAGGTCCCAGTCCTCGTCAAGCACAGTCAGGTCCAACCGCCAGATGTCGATGACATCCATGCCGGGAGGCGTCCACTCTGAGGCGGCTCTCCAACGCCCGGTGGGTCCTCCACGCTCAGGCACCCGGCACTCCTCCCTGAGCGGCCACCCACTCCGCGAGCCGGCGCATGCCTTCTTCCATCGTCACCTTGGGCTCGTACCCCAGATCCCTCCGAGCCGCACTGATATCGAACCAGTGCGAAGTCGTGAGTTCCCTGACGATCCACCGGGTCATGCGAGGGTCGCCCTTGCCACCGGCGAGGGCGTGCAGCTTCTCGAACGCCCACCCCGCCGCCATGGCGGCGCGGAACGAGACACGCTTCTCGACGGGTGGCACCTCGGCTGCAGCCAACAGACCGTTCAGGAATGTCCAGATCTCGACCGGCTCCCCGGCGGTGATGAAGTAGGGCCGCCCACTGATGCGGGAGGCGGCCTCCCCACCGGAGAGGAGTCTGCCAGCGGCGAGCAGATGCGCTTGTACGGCGTCGTCGATGTACGTGTGTCCGGTACGTTTGGCTGGGCCTTCGATGCGACGCAGCTGGCCCCTCCTGGCGCGCTGGACCAGACGGGGCAGGATGGACGTATCGCCCGGACCCCAGACCAGATGAGGTCTGAGGGCCACAGTCAGGAGGTCATCGGAGGCCGCGGCGAGAGCCGACTGCTCGGCCGCCGCCTTGCTCTCACCGTAGAATGCCTCGAAGCGGTCGGAGTACCCGATCGACTCGTCGACACCCTCCAAGTCCGTCTTCCCGAAGGTGACGGCGGGCGTCGATGTGTAGACCAATGCTCCAACCCCGCACTCACGGCATGCCCCGACCACGTTTTCGGTGCCCGTCACGTTCGTGTCCCAGAAGTCTCTGCGGGCTCCCCCTGCGGCCACCTTGGCGGCCGCGTGAAACACGATGTCGACACCTCGGACCGCCTCGATCACGGCGTCCACGTCGACCACGGATCCGCGCGTGTGTTCGATGCCATCGGCCGCAAGCTCGGGATGATCACCGCGAGAGAATCCACGCACATCGTCGCCCCGTGCCTTGAGTGCCCGAGCGATGGCACCCCCGAGGAAGCCCCCCGCGCCGGTGACGAGCGCCTTCATGCCAGTTCGCCCTCGGCCCAGTCGGCGAGCTTCTCGCGGAAGATCTTCGCGTTGTGCCGCACATCCACGGGAAAGGACTCGTGGAAGAGCACGGTCCGAATCTCCGCCGTGTGCTCGTGCTTCTGAGCGATCTCGAGGATCTCCTGCGAGAGCGTTTGGTCATCCGTGCCGGCCGTGGCCTCCTTCTCGACGCAGAGCACGGGCGTTACACCGCCCCCCGTTGCTCCACCTCCGCGTGTAACTCCAACGAGTGCGGTTCGCCGCACGGCGGGATGCGTGTTGAAGACCGCTTCACACGGAATGGTGAAGAGCGTTCCGCCATCCGTCTCTACACGGTGGCCCTTCCGGCCGCACATCCACAGGCGGCCCATCGCATCCAGGTAGCCCACGTCCCCCATTCGGTGCCACAAGCCTCCACCAGAGGCTGGAATCTTGGCGAGTTTCGTGGCGTCGGGCTGGCGGAAGTACGTATGCGTCACCACCGGACCACGAACCGTGATCTCGCCGATCTCACCGGTGGGCAGGGCGAGCTCCTCCGACCAGCGCTCGATCGGCTCCTCTGTGATGGGTAGGATCCGGACCTCCATTCCGGGCACGGGCCTTCCGACGCAGACGCCCGCTCCCTGCTCGGTGAGCTGCCGCGTCTCCCGGAGGATGGTCTCGCTGCCCAGGTAGGACACCGGCAAGCATTCGGTGGCCCCGTACGACGTGAGTACCTCGACAGATTCAGGAAGGCACTTCTGGAAGGTCTCGAGGGCCGGATTCGACGCGGGGGCACCGGCCGAAATCGCGCGCCGCAGCGAGGTCAACTCCAGACCCTGGGTATCGCAATACCGTCCCAGCTTTTCGATCAGGGCCGGCGATGCGAAGAGGTTGGTGCACTCGAAGTCACTGAACGCCTGGAAGAGCAGCTCGGGGTCCGAGGCTCCCGGCCGGCTGGCATCCATGTCCGGTACCACCGAGGCCATCCCCAGCGCGGGCCCGAAGAGGGCGAAGAGCGGGAACGTCGCGAGGTCGCGCTCGCCCGGCTCGATGCCGTACACGTCGCGGAGCGCGTCGACCTGGGCGGAGAACACCCGGAAGGGCGTCACCACACCCTTGGGGACCCCCGTGCTTCCGCTGGTGAACAGGATGGCTGCGGTCTGCTCCGGGTCCGGATCCAGCATGGGGAAGGGGTCGGCGGTCGCGCGAGCCTCGAGGGAGGCAAGGGAGTGCCCACCCCAGAACAGGCGACGGCCTACGGTGACCTTGGTCCTCAGGGTAGCCTTGGCCCACCCGAACAGGATTCTCGCCACGTGCGCTTTCGGAATGCCGATGAACGCTTCGGGCTCGGCGTCTGCCAAACAGCGCCCGAGGTTCTTCGTACCCATGCCCGGATCGACCATGACCGGAACAGCTCCGACCTTCAGCATGGCGAACGTGAGGACGAAGAACTCGAGACTGGGTTTGACCATGAGCACCGTGCGCACGCCCTCGCCGATGCCGATGTCGACCAGGGCGTGGGCGACGCGGTCTGAGCGCCGATCGAGGTCAGCGGCGGTCAGCTTGGCGTATCGACCCGTGCCGTCGGGGTTCCTCCCTATGGCCACGGCGACCGCCAGCGCGTCGGGTTGCCTCAGCGCCATCTCAGGTAGATAAGCCCCGACATTGACGTGTCCCGCTGCGGGAGCCGGTGACGGCGGGGAGACCTCGTCGGTCATACGGAGGGTTGGAGCGGATGCGCCTCGATAAAGCCCCGCACCAGGGGGACGATCTCCTGCGACGCGTCCTCGAGCACGTAGTGTCCACAGTCCGGGAAACGATGCACCTCGGCCGCGGGAAAGCGGGCGGTCCACTCGTCGAGGAACTCGCCATCGAAGACGAAGTCCTTCAAGCCCCAGCAGATGAGCATCGGCAGGTCCGTCAGCAGGTCGAGCGAGTCGGCGGTGTCCCGGACGGTCGCCCAGGCAGGGTCCCCTTCCTTCAGCGGGATGTCCTGCACGAAGCGGTGGACGGCGATGCGGTTTGCCCAGGAGTCGTAGGGCTCCAAATAGCCGACGGCTACGGACTTCGACATGGGCGCACGGGTCACGCAGGTACGGACCGCCCCGCGGGCGAAGGCGTTGCCGCCACGGACCAGTAGGGCGCCCAGCCCCGGCGCGCGCGCCATCCGGAGGGAGGCGGGGATGCGTTTCGTATCCGGAAGCGGAAAAGCGGCGGTGTTCATCACGACCAGGCGCCTGAGACGCTCGACATTCTGGACGGCCCAAGCCATCCCGATCATCCCGCCCCAATCGTGCACGACCAACGTGATATCGCGCAGGTCGAGATGCTCGACGAGTGAGTTCAGGTCCGACACCCGGGAGTCGAGCGTGTACTCGTACTGCCCGTCGTCGGGCTTGTCCGAGCGGCCACACCCGATGTGGTCCGGAGCCACGGTCCGGTGGTCACCGCTCAGCGACCCGATGAGATCCCTGTAAAGGAAGGACCAGCTCGGGTTGCCGTGGACCATGAGCACGGGCTCGCCCGAACCCTCGTCCACGTAGTGGAGGCGGTGTCCGGCGACATCGTGGTAGTGCGGATCGAAGGGGTAGAGCGTGCTCACCAATCCACTCCCAACATCATGCAGTTGAGGCCACTGCCGATGCCGAGAAGGCCGACCTTGTGTCCCGGCTCGATGAACCCCCGCTCCTCTGCCAGGGCTGCCGCTACCGGAAGCGCCGCCGTGCCGGTGTTCCCCAGGTATTCGTAGGTCACGAAGTCGTGCTCGGGAGACAGGCCCATGGTCCGGAGCATGGTTTCGCGGTGGGCTGATCCCACCTGGTGACAGACGGTGCGATCGACCGCTGCGACCGGCCACTCCATCTCGCTGAGGAAGGCGTCCCACGTGCGTGCGCCCAGGGCCACACCGTGCTCGAGGACCGCCGCCGCATCGGTGCTCGCGAATTCCCTCAGGCTGGCCTCGGCCCCGTTCGCTTGTCCCGCGGGGTGGGCCTCCACGCCCCACCGGCACAGCATGTGATGTTCGGGGGCCGTCTCCACCACGGCTCCGCGGAGGCGCCGTCGATCGGATTCCCCGAAGGAGCCGTCACTCAGGATCACCGCCACGGCCGCCGACCCACCCGTGAGGGTGGCGATGGCCGTCTTGAACTCCTCCATGTCCGGATTGCCGTTCAGGCGGGCGATGGTCGTATCGACGATGTCCCGGGCGGTCTCACAGCTCACCACCATGCCGGCGCGGATCTGGCCGAGCTCGATGCGGTTGGCGACGTCGAGGATGCCATTCAAGACACCAAGGCATGCGTTGCTCACGTCGTAGACGTGGGCGGAGGGCCGGATCGTATGACCCGCTTGCTGCAGTCCGGCGCCTACGTGACAGGCGGTGGCCGGCTCGAAGTGCTCGCGACACACTCCGGCGTAGATGAGCATGTCGAGTGCGTCTGCCGGCACGGATGAATCCCGTAGCGCCTTCAGTGCGGCGGCGGTTGCCCCCTGCGTAACCGTATATCCGGGATCCCAATATCGCCGCTCGTGAATGCCGGTCATGAGGCGGAGCTGACCCGGCTGGATGCGGAGCTGCTCGTAGACCGATGACAGACGCTGTTCGAGTTCGTCCGACGTGACGACACAAGGTGCCAGCTCGTACCCGAAGCGTTCGATGACCACGCGCGAGTATCTCACGGGCGTACCTTTCGGCATCGGTACATTTAGAGTGCTCCCAGGCTGAAAGCGTTCATCGAATAGATCGTTCTGCCGTTCACCGTGAGGAATCCGTCGGCGGTGAGGGTCCGCAGCTCGTCGTCTACTGCTGTGATGCTCGCGCACACCTCCACCCGCTCGCAACCCGGCACGATCTGGCCCCGATAGCCCCATCGATGTCGACCCTCGCGGGGCATCGTATGGAATTCGGCCGTTTCGTGGAGATCCCAGCGGTCTACGGCGTAGGTCTTGAGGAGCTGCACGAAGGCCTCCAGGCCTAGTGAACCCGGCCAGACCGGATCTTGATAGAAGTGCGCCTCGAAGAACCACTTGCTCGGATCCACGTCGATGGATCCTTCGACCCAGCCGAGGCCGTCGGGACCGCCGTCGGGCACCAGGAGGTCGATCCGGTCCACCATGCGAAAGTTCGGGTCCGGGAGCGGCCGCTCGATGGAGAGCGGGAAGCTCGACCCGCGCTCGCGCTCGGCGGCGGAGGGTTCATAGATGACGGCGTCGCGCATCCCGACCTGATCGGCGAGCGCTTGCTCCGAGAAGAAGCCGAAGTAGGTCTTTCCCTCATACAGAGGACCGAGCCGGTCGCTCTCGAGCGACATTGCGTAGTGCTGAATGATCATCCCGCCGGACATGGAGACGCTGGTGAGCTCGACTTCGGTCGTGATCACGTCCGTACCCGCGTTGAGCCGCGCCAGTTGGACCGCATCGCCCCCCAGGTTCCGGAAGCGCACGTCCGTTTCGGCGGCGAGGGCGGAGCCCACGTAACCCGCGAGCCATCCGCAGGGTTGGAGGGCCACCTCGAGGAGTACCGCGAACGGCATCTCCTGCTGACGGTTGCTCGCGAAGTACCAGTGGTCCGCCGCGACATCGAATTGGGCCGTCGCCTTGGCGCCCGCCTTCATGGAAAACGGCTCACCCACCACGGATGTGACCCGGTCCATGAACTGATAGGGAGGGCGCGGGAGCCGGGCGATGCGGCGGGGGCCGTGGTCGAAGGCACTGTACACATCCCCGAACGCCTCTGAAGGCTTGCCGCTGCTGAAGGCAAGGATGCTCGCCTTGTCGTACGGGACCGACGGGTCCCGCTGGAGGGGTAGCAGCTCGGATTCGGCGCCGGGCGACTCGACGACGGGCATCTCCGACGGGGTGCTACGCTCGGGCACGGGATGAACCGACGGGGTGTCACGCTCCGGCGAGTCGACCGACAAGGCGCCCACGCCTTCGGTCGTGCGACCCGCCCACAGGGCTTCCAGTTGCTCCCGATTGGTGCCGTTCAGCCGCACCGACATCTCTCGAATGTCGACGATCGGCTTGCCGTCGGCATACATCATCGCGTCCACGACGGCGTAGGGCTCTGGGGTATAGCCGAGCTCTCGCAGGTTGATCTCATAGGTGACCATCGCCGTGGAAGCCAAGACCTGGCCCCGGCACCGGAGTCGGCTCTCCACCCCGACGATCGGCTGCCAGGTGGCTGCGCCCTCCTCGGCGATCCAACCCATGCGGAGAAGGAAGATGCGCAGTGTGTGCAGGCAGCACTCGTACATCAGCGTGCCCGGCATGACCTGATCATCGACGAAGTGGCACGTCAGGAACCAGTCGTCGGGGTGGATATCCGCCTCGGCTACGATGCTCCCGATTCCGTAGCGCCCGCCTTCGGGGTCGAGTTCGGTGACTCGGTGGACCAGCCTCATCAAGTCCCCGGGAATCGTGAGTGGCTGGGCCAAGTCCAGTCCGGCAAACTCGCTGCCGAAGGCTCCTTCCAAGTCTCCCCGCCGAAGAGCCTCGACCTGTGCCTCGTCGAACGACTCTCTGCGCATCGGCACGAGATCCTGCCAATCGTCCGGTCGCTGACCTGCGATCTCTCGCTGTTCGAGGGCGCTCAGGACGATGCCCTTTCCGGCATCGAGCTCTCCCTGGCTGAAGAACCCGGCTGAGCCCTCTCGCATGGTCATGAGCGGGCGACCGTCGACCGTGGCGTCGAAGTGGAAGCGGAAGAGCCAGGTGTCGCCCTGTCGGAAGAAGCGGATGATCTGGATGTCGTACACGATTACATGGCCGGGCCGGGGCAGATCTCCGTGGAACGTCACCACGGCGTCCAGAAGGCGGTATACGGCCAGGCCCTGCGTCTCAGAGTCGATTCCCAGATACCCGGACAAGAGCAGGTCCGCTTGGCCCGCCTCGACGGCCACGCACGTGGGGATCAGTCCGCCATCCAGATACCATGCGTTCTCTAGGACGTCGTGCTCCGTCACGATGCGCCCGGAGGTCATGGACTGAGGCTCGGCCTCGATGGTGATCACCCGATCGACGAGCATGAGCGGCTCGTCGGGAAGTCGCACCCGGGTGGGGTGGCCGTCCACATGGGCGAAGCGATCGCCAAGCACCTTGCCGATGGAGCCGATGGCGAACTCCATGAGCTGATTCCGGTCCAAGGCGAGCGATCGATCCTCGACCACCGGGCGCTCCGTGGCTGCCGATCGATCCGTGGCGAGCAGGGGCGCCTCTCCCCCCACGGTCAGAGCCTGCAAGAGATCCTGTTGATGCGCCAACTGTGCTTCCGCCAGCCGGCGTGTGTGTTCGGCGGAGCGAAGAAAGGCCTGGTGGGCCTCCAGCGTCGTCTCCGCGGCCCGCACGGCGGCCGCCAGATCCTGTGGGAACTCGGTGGCAAACGTCGCCGGGGAGGAAGCGGTGCCAGCGACCGCAATGGCGCCGGCCTCGGCCTCGACGGGCACGGGGTCGGCTTCGAGCGGCGCGGCGTCCCGGTCGACCGAAGGCTCCACCGGGATCGACCCGAATCCGGCCTGTCCGATGGGGACCCTGATGACCGGCTGTGATTCGCTCTCAGGCTCCAGCGCCGTCGGGTAGAGCGGCCCGAGATCCACGTCGACTCGTTCGACCAAGAGCATGGCAAGGGCCCTGAGGACAGCGGACGGCTCGTCTTGAGTCGGCGACGAGATCGACCGTGCCCTGAAGGGGAGGCCGTCCAGGATCTTCGAGATCATGCGTGTGCAGGAAGCCCCCGGACCCATCTCCAGGAAGATGCGTGCGCCGTCTTGGTAGGCCTGGCGCACCGTCTTGGGGAAGTCCACCCCGTGGAGTGCCTGAGCGAGGAGGGAGTCGGCAGCCCGCTCCCGGTCCACTTCGTACGACTCGCCCCAGGCTCCGCTGTAGAAACGGACGCCCTCGGGTGGGCGGGTATCGAGTAGGTGCAGGTTCCGGTAGTCGTCCGCGACCTCCTGGGCGACCTCACAATGCACGGTCGTGACGCCCTGGAGTTCGTGGAATGCGGAACCGAGGGCCTCGACGGCTTGGTCGACCGCCTCGGCATCGCCACCGATGACGCACTCGTCCGGAGTGTTCACTATGAGCAGATAGACCCGCTCGCGGCCGTCCAGGACTTGCCGGACCTCGTCGGCGGGACGGTCCACCACGCCGATCTTCCACTCCAGCGACGCATCCGCGTCCAGATTCCATGCGGATCGGGCCGCGGTGCAGCGCCCCGTGAGCTGGGTCTCGAACAGATCGCTCTCGGTGGTTCTGCGAAGCATCTCGTCCCGCTCGTGCCACGCACCCGTGGAGAACAACCCAGCCGTTTCACCCAGCGAGTAGCCGACGACCGCATCGGGCTTCACGCCGAATCGAGACATGAGATCGGTCGCCAGCGTACCCAGCGCCACTTGAGACAGGATCACCGTTTGCGCGTCGGTCGGGGCAGGACCGGTCCGCCATATCTCGGATGCCCTAAGTTGGGAGTTCAGCCTGTCGCTGGTCCCCTCCTGTCCCCGAAGGACGTCCGGCCACTGCAGGCAGAGCTCGCGGCCCATGCCGACGAACTGACTTCCGGAGCCGGGATACACGAACGCGAGTCGACCCTCGGGTCCGAGTGGCTCACGTGTGAAGAAGACCCGCCCGGCACCCCGATCGGAGGGATCGGCACCTGTCTCGATCTGATCGGCGGCGGCCCGCGCAAGGTCCTCGGTCTCGCCGGCATCCCGGGTCACCAGGGCCACGGCCCGGTCGGCCTCGGGCTTCAGGGACTCATTGAGCCACCAGCGCTGCGCCAGCTGGGACACGGCCACCGAGCTTCCGACCGAGCCTCCAGCTGGGCCTCCCGCCGGGCCTCCCGCCGAGCTTCCCGCCGGGCCTCCTACGAAATCCGCGAGGCGTCTCAGGCCCGCGACTACGGCCTCGTCATCGTCGCCCTCCACCACGAACAGGCCTTCCTCCAACGAACCGAGAGGGTTCGTCCTTTCCTCCTCGTGAACCGTATCGACCGATTCCTCGAGGACAACGTGGGAACACGATCCGCCTCGAGAGACCGCCAGGACTCCTGCCCGCCGCGGGCCCTCGGAGCGATCGCAGACCCATGGCCGGGAGTCCGCGAGCGGAGTGAGTCCTGTGGGTGATGCGTCATCGCGAGCCGCATCCCCCCGAGCGCCAGTGGCCGGTCCGGCCCGGTCGCGGCCATTGGCGGTAGGAAGCACCTGCTGATAGAGCGCCAGGCTCGCTCCGAGGACCGAGACGAGGCCGGCGGCAGCCCCGGCATGGCCGACGCGGGCCTTCGTACATCCGAGCACCGTATCCGCGCCGTGGATCTCGGCCAGAGCTCGCGCTTCGGCACGATCGTCGCGCGGGACCCCGCCTCCATGGCCCTCCACATACGGAATGCTTTCCGGTGAGATTCCGGCGATTTCGCAACTGCGGAGGGCCGCTTCGCCACCCGCATGAGCCAGCTCTCCGCCCGCGCTTCCCACTCCGCGGACGACGGCGTACACCCGATCACCGTCACGTCGTGCTTCGTCTTCGCGCTTCAGAATGAGGGCTACCGCGCCGTCGCTGGGAACCACGCCCTGAGACTGCCCGTCGAAGGGGCGCGGGATGCCGTCACTCGCCAGGCCATCGGTACTCGCCAGCGAGAGAAGGGCGCGGACGTCTCCGGACAGGTCGACGGCTCCTACGACGGCACAGTCGAGCCGGCCGGTCTGGAGGGACCGGATCGCTGCCTGTAGGGCCGACATGCCCGACGTCTCCTCGCTCGCGAGCACGTAGCTCGGGCCACCGAGTTCGAATTCCCGCGCGATCCGGCTCGCCACGATAGAGCCCAGACCGCCGATGGTGCGGTTTGCGTTGAGTGCCGGTGTGAGCGAGTCGCACAGCTCGTCCACCCAACTCTCGAACTCTGCCCCTGCGGTCGGACGTCCCATCCTACCGGCCCAGTCGGCGGCCCTGTTGCGCACCACCCACCGCAGATGGTAGTTGGTCGTGTTGAGATCGATCTCTACCCCGACGAAGACACCCGTACGCAGCCGCTCGACATCGTCCATGGTGGCGTCGGCGATCGCGCGTTCGGCCACCTGGAGCATGAGCATCTGCTGGGGAAGTGCCTCCTCGATCTCCTTCGGTGGGATCTTGAATCGGCCGAACGGAATCTCGAGTTCCTCGATGAACCAACCCTGCGGGGGATCCGGGACCCCCCAATGGTTCTCCTTCGGCCGAACGGGATGGTCGGTCCCTCGCCCCAGGATCCGTTGCTGGACGTCGGTGAGGTCCTGCCACGGGCCGATGCGGGCGCCCATGCCCACGATCGCGATTCCGGTGTTCGGCGACTCGCTTGGGGAAGACTCGGCTGTGGCCTTCGACTCGCCTGGGAGCTCCGGCACGGCCACGCTGGCCCGTCCGGCGACGTGCTCCCTCGCCTCCTCCAGGAGCACGTGGGCGTTGGTCCCACCAAAACCGAATCCGCTGACCGCCGCACGACGTGCATGGTTCTCCGGGGCCTCCCACGGCTCTGCCTCCTGGAGCACGCGAAAGGGACTTCCCGCCAGGTCGATCTTCTCTCCGGCCCCCTCGAAGTTGGCCGTGGGCGGCAGGGTCTCGTGCTCCATCGCCAGCACGGTCTTGAGGAGCCCGACGGCGCCGGCCGCGGTCAGCAGGTGGCCGGTGTTGGACTTGGCCGAGCCGATGACGCACCGGGTAGCCGGTGCATCTTCCTCGGCCCACAACGCCTGCAGGCTCGCGAATTCCACCGCGTCTCCCACCGGGGTCCCGGTGGCATGGCACTCGACGAGGTCGACGTCGCGAGGCCGCCACCCGGCGGCCCGGTAGGCGCCATGCATCGCTCGCAACTGCCCCTCTCGACTGGGAGCGAGCAGGCTGCCCTCCACATCGTTGGAGAGGCCGACGCTTCTTACGACCGCCCGGATACGATCGCCGTGCGCGAGCGCATCGGACAGGCGTTTCAACACCAGCACTCCGGCGCCCTCCCCGACCACCAGTCCGTCGCTTTTCTGGTCGAACGGTGAGCAGCGTCCGGTGGGCGACACGGCCAGGAGCTGAGAAAAGCCCATCTGCGTGTAGAGTGAGTCGGGCCGTGAGACTCCGCCCACGAGGACGGCGTCAAGGCGGCCGGCTCGGAGAGCGTCGACCGCGAGGTCCACGGCGAAGAGGGACGAAGCGCACGCGGCGTCCAGGCAGAAGCGATCCCCACCCAGCCCGAGGCCTCGAGCCAGCACCGCGGCGGGAAGTCCTGCGACCCAGCGGTTTACGGACCCGACGGGCACACGATCCTCGGTCGGCATGGGCACACCGGCCGCCCGGAACACCTCCCGCTCGAAGCGGCGCCCGAGAATCCAATCCGCCATCGCGGATGCCGACACTGTGGGGAGGACGATGTTGCCGAGCATGACGCCTACGCGTCCGGGATCCACTGGATCCGTGACGGCGTCTTGCCACGCCTGCCGACCCGCATGAAGCGCCAAATGCACCATGGGATCGACGGCCTCTAACAATTCCGAAGGAAGATCCAGCCCGGTGGGATCGAGGTGGAACTCCCCTACGAAGCAGGCCCGTCGCGAGTAGATGTGGTCAGCTCGGGCGCGTTCCTGGTCGTACGCCTGTTCGAGATCGAGATGCCAGCGACCCGGGGGTGGCTCTGAGGCGGTGTCCACGCCGGCCTCGACGACATTCCAGAAGTCATCGAGGGTAGCGGCGCCGGGGAGGATCCCGCCGAGGCCGACGATGGCGATCGGCTCGGATGCGGACATAGCGGCTACGCCTTCGTCGACGCGCTCTTGTCGAGGCTGTTCTGGCGGAACGCCTTGCTGAGCGAGGAGTCCACGACCGACTCGTACCCTTCGAGGCGCGCGAGCAGGCGTCCATCGACACCGATCCAGTCGATGTCGGACACCACTCGGGCCTCCGTGCGGTCACGCACGCTGATGACGATGCGCGCCCCATCATCGGGGAAGGCGGGGACGAACTGCCGATACCGCGTCAATCGCGAGGGCAGAGAGGCTTCGCCGACCCGGTCGGACGTCCAGACGATCATGGCCTGGAGTCCACTATCGAGCACGAGGGGATCGGCGATCCACCGATTGCGCACCGGCTCCTGCATCCAGTCCCGGGGAGGCGGAGCGACCCGGCAGCGAGCCACGAGACCCGAGTCACCACAGCTCTCCACGTCGACCAGGCCCCGCATTGCCGGTCCGTGGAAGAGTGTCTCGGCATAAATGCTTTCGATCGACTGCTTGAGCGCCGGAAGGTCCTTGGAGGCGTTGGGCGTTACCGCGTCGGGCTGCCTCGCCGCCAAGACGATCTCGGCTCTGGCGTGGAGCACCCGGCGGCCATTGCTGCCACCGCTGCAGAGCTCCGCGGTCACGACGAACTCGTCTCCACGTCGGCGAGCCGCGTCGGCACAAACGCGTACCTGCACGGACTCCTGTGACTGAACGAGCACGCCCTTGAAGACGCGGAAGTCGTCCACGCCGACGAAACGCAGTCCCGGATTCCCGTGGAGAGCACTGTGGGCGAGCCATTCCAACGTCATCGCGGCCGGGAGCACGGCATGACCGTCCAGGACGTGGGACGCCATGAACTCGTGGGTGTCGGTAGTGATCGTCCGCTCGAAGACCACCGGCAACTCGTCCGGCGCGGCGCTGTTGGTGGCTTCCACCGACGCGTACTTCTCGGTGGGCAGCTGTGACCCTGCCCCGAGAATGAGCACCTCGGCGGGTCCGTCGCACGCGATCTCGTCGAGCAGGTAGGCGGCTCCGCTCTCCATGCCGATCACTTCGATGCCCTCGGCGGAGAACATGTCCTTCAGGGCCGGGGTCACCATGCCACCATCCCACGGGCCCCAGTTTACCGAGACCACTCTACAGCCTTCCCGGCGGGCGGCTTCGACCTGCGCCACCTTGTTCAGCACCTCGTTGGCCGCGGCGTAATCCGATTGCCCGCGTCGCCCGAAGCGGGCTGTCGACGAGGAGAACATCACCATCGTCTTCAGCGGAGCGTCCTCCAGCGCAGCGAGCACGGAGCGCAATCCACCCACTTTGGTGTCATAGACGAAAGCGAAATCCTCGTCGCTCTTGTCTTCGATGTTGCGGTCGGCCAGAACACCGGCTCCATGCACGAGCCCAGTGATCGGTCCATACGCCTCGATCAGCGGTTCGAGGCGGGCACGTACGGCTTCGGGCTCACGTACATCCACAGACGAATACACGACCTCGGAACCTGCCGCCGAGATCCGGGCGAGGTTTCGCAGGATCTCCCGGCTGGCCTGGATGCGGTTGAACTCCGCTTGCACCTCTTGGGGGCTGACGCCCGGACCCGCCTGGGCCACGATGGCGCGCTTGATGTCCGCCTCTCCGTCGAGGCCGATGAGCCAGTCGGGCTCACTGGTCGGCTCGGCGCTGCGGCCCATGAGGATGAGCCGTGGCTGTCCCGCCTCGGCCATGGCTACTGCTACCTCTGCGGTCACACCCCGGGCCCCACCGGTGATCAACACCACGTCGTCGGATCCCAGGGCCGCGTGTGCCGCAGGCTCGACCGGCTGTGGTTCGAGGACCACCGTGACTGGCCCGTTGCTCCCCAGGCCGATTTCAACCGGCCCCTCCGAGAGGGCGTACTTGACTACGTCCGACGCGAGGTCGATGCGGTTGGGGTCCACGTCGATGCACTTGCAGTCGACCTCGGTCCATTCCGCTGCGGCCGTCTTGGTCATGCCACCCCAAGCGCCGCCCGTCGGGTCCACATCTTCGGGGGGAGCCGCTTCGAGGGCGAAGCCGCCGCCGAGACAAGTCACGCTGCACAGGAGGGCACCGCCCTGCAGCGCTGCGCGACGAAGGACGGGGGCCATGGCCCGCACACGCCCGAAGCCGAAGAGGATGTCCTCGTCGGTGACCCGGGGAGGTACGACCACGATCAGGCCGGCTACGTCATCGGGTGGGTCCTGCGTCGGGTCGGTCAGTTCCACCTCTTCGGCGGAGTAGCCCTGTGCACTGAGTTCCTCGACGATCTGGCCCGAGAGGACGTCGCCACTCTTGGTCACCCAGATCTTGGATCCTGCCGGCAGCCCGATCGGATCTCCGATCGCGCCGAGGGGCCGAAGCGTCGGTACGAGACGCTCGACACCGGTCGCGACGGTCGCGGCGGTCTGAACCGGCAGGTCTGCAACGGCCAGCGAGGGCGTGGGCTCGGCCTCGCCCCCCTGCGCGAGCACGTCCACGATCTGGCTGAGCGTACGCAGTTCGCCGAGTTGGTCCGGAGCCACGACCGGAGCCTCCGGGAGCGCTTCCTGCAGTGCGGCCAGGATCTCGACCCGCTTGATCGAGTCGATACCCAGGTCCGCGTCCAGATTCATCGACACATCGAGCATGTCGACGGGATATCCCGTCTTGTCCGCGACCACCGCGAGCAGGACCTCCGCGATCCGTGGCGCATCGGCGGTTCCGTTGGTCTCAGTGTCGGCCGCGCCATTGCCGGCCACCGTTGCTTCCGGCTCAGCTATGCTGGCGGTGGTCGACTCGGCTGCGGGCGTCGCTTCGACCCCACCGTTGCCGGCGTCCACCGACGGTCCGTCCGCTTCGGAGGCAGACCCGCCCAGGAATTCGACGATCTGTCCGAGCGTCTGGATTTCGCCCAAGTGCTCGGGTGTGATGACCGGTGCGCCCGGAAGCCGCTCCTGGAGGGCGGACAGGATCTCAACCCGCTTGATCGAGTCGATGCCCAGATCCGCGTCGAGTCCCATGGAAAGCTCGAGCATCTCTTCGGGATACCCGGTCTTCTCGGACACGACCGAAAGGAGCGCCGCAGCGATGCCGGGCACGGGGGCGTCCGACTCGGGCGCAGGTGCGGACTCAACGGACGTCGGCTGAGCAGATGCAGGCCCGGCAGGTGCAGGCTCAACAGGTGCAGGCTCAGCAGGCACCGCGGGCGTCTGGAGCAGAACGGGTTCCGGCATCACAACGGGAGCCGCCACCGCAGCCGGCATGGCCGGTGGGATCGACGCCTCTGGCAACAGTCCCTGCTGTCTTGCGATGGCCTGAATGGTCCGCTCCTGAGACTCGAGGAATCGGCGGTGTACGTCCGCCGTCTGCTCCTGGAGCCGCACCAGCGCTTGGAGGCTCGCCTGACTCGCGCGCATGGCCTCGGCCAACAGTTGTGGATCCGATGTGGACGAGGGCGCCCTAGTCGGCACAGCCGCTCTCGGCGGCCGCTTCGGTCTTGGGTCCACGTGGTTCACACCAGAAATGGGAACGGTCATTGTCGGCTTGCCGCGAGCGATCTCGTGCTGCCAGGCCTCGAGGGCTCCATCATCCCACCGATCCAGGGCCACAGGATGCCCTTCCGCGGCCACCTGGGCCAGCGTTCGGGCAAGGTCCACCAGCCCGGCTCGGCGGCCGGAGGAAGCATCGATGGCCACGGTGGAAATGTCCTCTCCGGCCAGGATCTCGTCGATGAGGGCCGAGAGGCGACGCCCAGGGCCCACCTCCACGAAGGTCCGCACGCCATCCTCGAACATCGACTTCACGCACCCGACGAACTCCACGGGCGACGTCAGCTGGCTCGCCAGTAGCTCGCGGGCGTCGGCCGAGCGCTCCGGATAGGCGGCGCCCGTGGCGTTGGCGTACACCGTCACGTCGCTGCCCGTCACGTCGATGCTCGTGAGGCTCTCGGCGAACGGCGCACCCGCCTGGGCCACGAGGCTGCTGTGGAAAGCAGCGGCTACGGCGAGGCGCTTTACTCTCACGCCCTCTTTGGACAAGAGATCCTGGGCGCGCTCGATTTCGTACGTGATCCCGGAAAGAACGGCCTGCTCCGGCGCGTTGTGGTTCGCCACGACCAAGTCCAGGTCATGGGTCCGCAAGAACTGTTTGACCCACTCCAGTTCTGCCGCCACGGCCAGCATCGAGCCGTGGTCTCCGTCCCCGATCGCCATGAGCTCACCACGGCGCCGCGACAGTTGGTACAGCTCCATGGGCCGGAGGCGTCCTGCGGCGCACAGGGCTACGAGTTCACCGTAGCTGTGGCCGCACGTAGCATCGGGCTTGAGACCGAACTGCTCGAGCACTCGGAGAGCGGCCAGACTGACCGCGCCGATGGCGGGCTGGGCGGTCTCCGTGGCACGGAGCGCGTCCTCCTGCTGCGATCGAGTGGCGTCGTCGAAGGCCGGATGCGGATAGACCCGGTCGGCAAGCCCCGGCGTGACTTCGTCCGAAGCCGCCAAGGCGTCGGCAGCAGCAGGGAAGCGGCACGCCAGTTCGCGGAGCATTCCGACGTATTGGGCGCCCTGTCCAGGGAAGCACGCCGCCCATTTGCCCTTGGCGGCCCCGGACCCGAAGTAGATGCCCTGGGGCATCGTCCACGACGCTCGTTCGTTCTTCAACTGCGAGAGCGCCATCCCGATCAGATCGGCGACGGGGGTCCCGTCCCGGTCGGCGACAAGAAGCAGCCTTATCTCGTCCGACACGTCGAAGCGGACCCGGCTCTCGGCGGCCCGTCCCCGGATGTCAGACCAGTCGCCCTCCGCCTCGAACTCCTCGAGCTGCGCTGCGAGGGCCTCCCTATCGGCGGCTGAGAAGGCGATCAGCTGATCGCGGCCGTCCCAATCGACCTCCGTGGCGTTCGACTCGTACTCCTCCACCACGCAGTGGAAGTTGCTGCCCCCGAACCCGAATGCGCTCACGCCGGCGCGGCGCGGGTGCGCGCTCTTGGGCAGCCAGGGGCGCTTCTCGGTGTTCACGTAGAACGGGGTCTCCCCTGTGGCCACTGCCTCGTTGGGGCTCTCCACTTTGATGGTTGGGGGAAGAGTCTTGTGGTGGAGCGCCATAGCCGTCTTGATCAGGCCCGCCGCTCCCGCCGCGGCCTTGGTGTGACCGATCATCGACTTTACGGATCCGAGGGCGCACCACGTGCCCTCAGGGTTGGCCTCTCGGTAGACGGTCGTCAGGCCCTTCGCTTCGGTGGCGTCACCGACACGGGTGCCCGTGCCGTGACCCTCGACGAGCTCGACGGTGTCGGGCCGGATGCCGGCGTTCTCGTATGCCGATCGCAACGCCCGTGCCTGACCCTCGGGGGCTGGCGCGTATACGGCCTGTCCTTTGCCATCGGAAGAAGATCCGATGCCCTTGATCACGGCATAGATGCGGTCGCCGTCTCGTTCCGCATCCCCCAACCGCTTGAGTACCAGCATGCCGACGCCCTCACCCAGAATCGTGCCGTCGGCCTCATTATTGAACGGGCGAGCATTCCCCGTGGCCGACAGCGCCGGCGTCTTGGAGAAGCACATGTACATGAAGATGTCGTTGAACGTGTCCAGGCCACCGCTCAGGACCATGTCCGACCGGCCGGACTCGAGCTCGAGAGCCGCGAGATGAACCGCGCTGAGCGACGAAGCGCAGGCCGCATCAACGATGCAGTTGGTCCCGTGAAGGTCGAGGCGATTCGCGATGCGGCCGGCCACGACGTTGGCGAGGAGTCCGGGGAAGGAGTTCTCCTGCCACGGGACGTAGCCTTCGCCGATACGCTCGATGACGTCTTCGGTCGTCTCGGGGTCGACCCCGGCATCTTCCAGCGCTTTGCGCCAGATGGGGTGTCCGAGGCGGGCGCCTAGAGGAATCACCAACGGCAGCGTACCGCTCACGCCTAGGATGACGCTCGTCTTCTCGCGATCGAACTCGCGACCCTCGGCGCCGTAGCCGGCGTCGTCGAGAGCCTGACGGGCCACGTGCAGGCCGAGAAGTTGGGTGCTGTCCGTGGCTTCGAGGTCCCGCGGCGGGATGCCGAAGGCCATGGGCTCGAAGTCGATGGGATCGATGAAGCCGCCGCGGCGGCCATACGTCATGTCCGGCCGCTTTGGGTCGGCGTCGTAGTACTCCGACGTCTTCCAATGCGCCCCGGGGATCTCGGTAATGGCGTCAACACCGTTCCGCACATTGGCCCAGTAGTCATGCAGGCCGCCCGCCTTGGGGAATACGCAGGCGATGCCGACGATGGCTATGGGTGACTGGGCCGCGGCCCGATTCTCATTCCGATCGCTCAAGACAGCAATTCCTCGAGTTCATCTGTTTCTCGGGGGCGGACGTCCACATCGGTGGCCGGCAACTCCACTCCCTGGCTGCGTAGAGCGTTCGCTCGTCCAATGACCGCAGCACCGTGCAACATGTTGTGCGCCGCGCTTACCGCGCGACGATTCTCCCAGGGCTCGAGCACGCTGCCCCTTACCCATTCGTTGAAGGCTCCCATCGCCGGGCCGCACCACACCTGATAGTCCATCTCACGACCCGGTTCACCGCGGTTCGCCCACCGCGAAGACATCCCCAGATACCACCGAAAGACCAGCGCCATCCGATGTTTCGGATCGCGCTCGGCTTTTTCGACCTGAACCGGGTCACGTGCTTCCCAGAAGCTGCGCGTCTCGTTCCAGATCTCGTCCAATGACGTACGGAAAATCGTACGCTCTAGATTCTGCCGTTCGTCGTTGGGGATGTCTTCGAGCCCTGCATGGGCTCTATAGAGATCATAAAGGCGGTGAGCCCTCATGGGAAACATCGTCCCACGCTTGAGGACCTGCAACCTGACGCCCATTTCGAACATGTCCGCGGCCGGAGCCATGGTCACGTCCGCCTGCTCCGCCTCAGCGAGCATTTGGCGCACCGTATCGGACGTGCCGGCCTCTCGGCACGCCTGATTCACGGAGCCCGTCATCACGTAATCGGCACCCATCGCGAACGCGGCGGCCACGGAATGCGGCGTCGAGATTCCGCCAGCGGCACCTACACGCAGAGGCATCTCGTATTCGTGCTCGAGTTGGAGTCGATCGCGTAGGGCAAGCATCGTGGGGAGAAGGGCGATGGCGGGCCGGTTGTCCGTATGGCCGCCGGAGTCCGCCTCCACCGTCAGGTCCTGCGCGACCGGGACGCGATTAGCCATCTGGGCCTGTTCTTCGGTCAGGTCTCCGCGAGCCACCAACTCGGCCACCATCTTGGCTGGTGCCGGCGCGAAGAACCGCCTGGCAACCTCGATGCGAGAGACCTTAGCGACCACCCGGTGCGGGGTCACGACCCGGCCCGATGAATCGGCATGGATCCCATGCAGCCGGTACCGCACGAGCGGCAGCGTGAGATCCATGTAGGCCGAGGCCGATACTCGACTCACGCCCCGCCGCACATATAGGTCGGCTACGGCTTCCTCGAGCCGTGGCTCATAGGGGCTGTGAATCAGGTTGAAGCCCCAGGGCAGGTCACCCAGACGTGTGGAGATGTGGTCGATGGCGTCCTCCACCTTGTCCGGTCCGAGGCCGGCGGCGCCGAAGAACGACAGCATTCCCGCCCGCCCCATGGCCTCGACGAGTTCTACAGACGCGATTCCGTTCGCCATGGCGCCCGCCAGATAGCAGAAACGGACGCCATGGTCCCGCGCGAATTCAGCCGATCCGAGGTTTTGGGGCTTGCAGGCGGGGGCCAGGGCGAGGAGGGGAAAGCCCTCGACCCGGGGCTCGCCGCCGAGTTCTGCGGCACCCACATGCGAGAACGCAAAGGTGTCGCCGTGATCGACGGCGTAGAGAGGGAGGCCCACTCGCGCCAGACCCTCCGCCCGCTCCGTCGGCGTCGTGAGCAGGCTGTCGGTCGGACCGCTCCAGGAGCCGATACGAGTGCCGGTCCGTGTCTGTAGATTCGCCATCCAGTGCCCCCTAGCGAGGGGCCTGGTGCGAACTCCGCCGGACCATGTCTGGGGCCCAGATGGACCCAACGTCGCTCCCCTGCGCCATTAAATGTGCATTCGGAGTCACGGGATGTCGAGCGTCGAGGTCCAGGGCCCCTTCGCGAGGAGGCACCCGGTCCGGATTAGAGCGTTCCTACCGTTTGACCGCGACTCCTAATACCTCGAAGCGTGCATTGAATAGCAGGGTGCCGGCGCCGATGAACGCCCGGGCCGGGAATTCGGTCGTGAAGTAGGTCCGGTAGACGCTGTTGAACGCGCCGTAGTCGGAGACATCCGAGCTGTAGACCTGCACCATGACCAGGTCGTTCATGGTCATACCGGCGGCTTCCAGAGCGCTCTGCATGCCGTTGAGCACATTCCGGGCCTCGGCTTCGGCCGTAGCGGGCACCTGTCCCCCTTCGAGTCCGAGCATTCCGGAGAGATAGAGGGTGTTACCCACCTGCACGGCGCCGCTGAACGGCGTCACGCTGTCCCCGTCGGCCGGGGAGCGTCCGCCGTAGTACGTCCGGTCCTGGGCGGAGAGATCGGCGGTGGCCAAGGTGGCCAGCGCGAGGAGAGCGAAGGCTGCGACGTTTCTGATGCTCATGGCACGGTTCTCTGGCAATGGGTGTGACAGCGCCGACTGGGGCGGACGAGCACGGTAAGGGGAGGACCGATGTGGGGGCAAGGAGGCCTAGAGCAACGAGGTCCGGGGCACATGAGCACGCTGGCCATGAAGACCTGGGCGCCGACTCTCGCTAGTGCTGTAATGCCCCAAGCGACCAGGGCGATCGTGAAGGCCCGCCGACCTTCGAGTCCGGGCAGGCGCATGAGGCAGGCCGTCACGATTCCGATCCACAAGGCATCGTGTAGGGTGAGTGTGCTCAGTGTGGCCGAAAGGACGGTCGTCGCCGGCCCCGGTTTGAGCCCAGGGCCTGGAAGAAGGACAGCCAGCGAATCGGGCACCGTAAGCAGCTCCGCCCGCGTAAGCGAACCCGCTGGCAGGAGATCCAACCTCAGCATCCGTATGAAGGTGCCATACGTTACGGCTCCGAATCCCCAGAGACCCGCACGGAATGCCTCCACGTACCGGAGCGGGTGTGCCATCAGAATCGCTACGAGCTGCAGCACCAGCCCTGCGACGCCGACCCGGATGGCGAGAAGCACGGGAAGCAGCGGGTACGCCCACCGGCCCTGTCTACGCAGCTGCTCCAGTTGGTCGACCGGCGTCTCGACACCGGTCGTGCGTTGAACCACATCGGCCATGACCTCGGGAGCGAGAACCCGTTCGTTCGTGTAGAGCGTAACGCCCAACCAGGCGAGCGTGATCAACAGAAAGGCGCGCTGTGTAGTCATGCCAGCGGCCTCACGCCGCCTGGGCCTCGGGTTCGGAGACGGGCGCGAGGGCCCCTCCCTCGAGGCGGAACCGCTCATCGGCGAGCGCCAGCACCGACGGGTGATGAGAGATGAGCAGAATCGCGCCTCGCTCGGCGTGGGCGGAGAGGGCTTGGGCGGCCGTCCGATAGGTTTGGGGATCGAGGGCGTTCAGGCCTTCGTCGACGATGAGAACGGAGGGCCGCCCTAGGAGGACGCGTATCAGTCCAATCATCTGGCGTTCCCCGGCTGAGAGGCGTCGACCGTCCTCGCCGAGTACCGTCTCCAGGCCATCCTTGAACCGGCTGATGAACGGGCCCACCGCGAGATCGCGGAGGCGGTGGCCGAGCTCTTGGGCGCACAGGCCGATCGCCCCGAGGGCGATGTTCTCGCCAAGTGTGCCATGGAAGATCTTCACCGTCTCCGGGACGACGGCCACCGCGCGCCGGTACGCTTCAAGGTCGATGCTCGATGCATCGACTTCATCGACCCTCAGCAGGCCATCCCTGAGCGGATAGCGCCTCGACAGGAGATGGACGAGGGTGGTCTTGCCGGATCCGTTTGCGCCGCTGACCCCGACGATCCGACCGCGCTTCAGGGTCAGGTGGGCTCCCTTCAGGACAGAGTCCCCGTTCGGCCACTCGAATCCGGCACCGTCGAGACTCAACTCGACGTCCATCCGGAAGGGCAGCACGCCGTCGCTGCTCTCCGGGTCAGTGAGCAGGAGGTCCTGAAGTCGTTGGGCGGCGGCTCCTCCGCCCTGGAACGTGAAGAGGCCCTCGATGACCCGCTGCATGCTCGGCAGAGCGCCCGCTACCAGCGAATACGCCGCCATCATGGCCCCGATACCCAGATTCCCCGCGACGACCTGAACGGCGCCGACCGTGAGGGTCGTTGCCAACAGGGCACCGTTCAAACTCTCTACCTGGAACCCGATTGCGGCACGTGTCAGACCCAGCCGCTCGACCCTGGTCTGGAACCGGCCGAAGAGGGCCAGGTTCTGCCGCGTGAAGACCCGCCCCACGCCGAGCCCTCGTATGGTGTCCATTCCGTCGACGGCATCGACGTAGGAGGCGTGCAGAAGCCCGTAGGCGCCGAGAGCCGCGTCGTGTTCTCGGTGAATCCGCCTCGCGGTCGACCCGGCGAGCAGCGCGCACGGGAGCAGTAGCACGAGCGAGATCCAACCCAAAGGCGGTGAGAAGTAGAAGACTGCGGCGATCGAAAGCGTGGTGACGAGCAGGTCGATGGTGGTGCTCCCCAAGAGGTCCAGGACCGCGCTCTGGATCCGCGAGGCGTCCTGGAGACGGGCGATGACGTCGCCGCGCTTTCGCGTGTCGAAGTATCCGGCGGGAAGCCGGAAGAGCTGTTCGAGGAACTCCGAGGCGATCGCGGTGGAGGCCCGCTTCCCGAGCCCTACCAAGAAGCGCTGTCGCAGGTACGCCGTGAGCCCCCTCACCGCGTGGAGCGTGAGAAGGAACCCCCCGGCCCACAGGATCCGAGCGACGTCGTGTTGTGGGATGAAGTCATCGATCAACCGTTGGACGACGACCGCGGTAGCCAGCCCCAGGGCGGTGGAGATGACCCCGAGGAATACCGATTGCACCAATAGCCCGTAGTCGTGGCGGATACGGGAGAGGACCCAGCTGAACCAGTGCGGTGGAGGTTCGCGAAGGAGCTTCGGGCCCGGCCGGAGGAGCAGCACCGCTCGATGGCTCCACATGTGCTCGAATTCGTCACGTGTGAGCCAGCGGAGCCCGGCCGCGGGGTCGCCCACCTCCAGTCGACGCCCTCGCACCCCAAAGATGACGACGTAGTGTTGTGCCTTCTCCTGTACCACGTGAGCGATGCAGGGCAGATGCTCCTGGCTCAGCTGCTCGAAGGTACCGCTGGCACCCCGGGCCTCGAATCCGAGGGTGGTCGCAGCCCTCTGAAGGCCGAGTAGGCTCGTGCCGTTCGCGTCGGTGCCGCACCAGGATCGCAGTCGAGGGAGTCCTATCTCTCCTCCGTAGAACCGGAGGACGGACAGGAGACAGGCCGGGCCGCAATCGACCCGGTCATACTGACGCACCACGGGGTGCGGGTTCAAACGGCGGGCACATCTAAGGATCAGCCGAGTGAGTGAGCATCGGATCACCCGCCCGCGCCCCGCGTGCCAGCGCCGCCTTCCGTCCCGGCCTGATGGGCGAGACGGAGGAAGATGTTCTCGAGCGACTCCCCGGCTCCCCGGCCGTGTCTCGCGCGTAAATCGCGCAGCGTCCCATCGGCGACGAGGCGCCCGTTTCGGATGATCGCGATGCGATCCGCAAGGCGTTCGGCGACTTCCAGGACGTGCGTGGTGAAGAAGACCAACGAACCCCTTTTACGGGCCGCGAGCATCTCGTCCTTGACGATGCGTGCACTCAGTGCGTCGAGAGTCCCCGTGGGCTCGTCGAACAGCAGGATGTCGGGCTGATGGACCAGGGCGGTCAGGAACGAGATCTTCTTCTTCATACCGGCCGAGTAGTCTCTGATCAGCCGATCCGCGTGATGGCTCATCTCGAGCGCGCAGAAGCGTTCTTCGAGCCACGTGTCGAGTGGCCGGTCGGTGCCGTACAACTCGCCGAAGAACTGGATGAACTCCCGTCCGGTGAGATAGTCGTAGAGTACCGGCTGCTGAGGCATGAAGCCGATCCTTCTACGGACGGATTCCACCTGCGGCGCGCGGACGCTCACGCCGTTGATGAAGACGTCGCCGGAGGTCGGTCTCTTGAGACCCATGACGGTGTTGATGGTCGTCGTCTTGCCTGCGCCGTTGGGCCCCAAGAAGCAGACGATCTCCCCCGTACCGACCGTGAGGCTCAACTCGGAGACAGCTTCGATCGCGCCGAAGCTTTTGGTGAGGCGGTCGATGCAGATTGATGGGCCATCCGTCACATCAACTCTCCAGCGAGGGAAATCGACGAAGGGCGAGCAGGGTGACGATGCCACCCAGGGTCAGACCCAGACCCGCCGTGGTGGCGACGCTGACAGGAAAGAGAGTTGGAGGAAGCACGCCCGTGCGGGTCATGATCCGCACCGCGATGCAGGAGGCGATCCCATAGACTGCGAGGGCCTCGAAGAGGCGTCGCGCGGACCGCGACGCACCCGGGGTGAGCAAGCTCCTGCGCCGGAAGTCGGGAATCAGGAACCCGAGGCCCACTGCGTTCGTCGAGGCGACCAGTCCGGCAAGGGCACCCGCGCCCGCTGCCTCCAGCGGCCCGGGTTCCAGCCCCAGCTTCGTGGCTGACCATCCGGTGATGGCTCCGTAAACGAGGCCTTGGGGAACGACGGCCACCAGTACCGCTTGCACCTTGCAGCCCCAGAGTGCGGCGGGCCGCAGGACGGGACGAATCAAGGCCGACACCGCTCCCTCCCGACCCAGTGCGCCCAAGCCGTTCAGATAGGCGGCCAGCGACGGCACCGCCATCACCACACCCCACAGGGCCGCCGCTGCAACGATCTCACTCACGCGGCCCTCGCGGCGCAGCTGCCACGTCAGGACTGGCCCCGTCAGAGCGATGGCCAGGAGAACCCAGTGTCTCGTGAAGACACGTCGCGGATGCCGTACCGCGGGAAGCCACAGGTCCTTGAGGAAGAAGAGGCGCGCTCCGCCGCCGGCTCTGCCCCGTCCTCCGAATACGCTCTTGAAGCGAGGGTGCAGGAGCCCCTCGAGGTCTCCCAATAGCAGGGGACTCACCCGCCTCGAGAGGGGGACTGCCGTGATCGAGGCGACGGTCCCGGCCAACACGACCCCGGTCAGCCACGTCACCGCACTAGGGAAGCTGCTGACGGATCGGCCCAGGGCGCCAAGGGGTGGATAGGCGCCGGCCGCCGCGCTGACCCACGCACGCGAGCCCTCCAGTCCCCCTCTCGGCAGGTCCTCGATGACGGCAGCCGAGGCGGCCATGCCCAGGAAGGCGAGGATGGCTCCGGCGCTTGCCCAGGAGTAGAGCGACCGGCCGACGGACGGTCGGCTCTCGAGCGTCCAGAGCGTGATGCGGTAGGCCAGGGCTCCCAAAGCGCAGAAGACCAAAGCCTGCGCGATCAAGTGCATTGGGAGAGCCAGTGTCGGTCGAGGAGCCAGGTCGTACACCAGGGGACCGTAGAAGAGGTAGAAGAAGCCGATGAGCCAGAGTCCCGTCGTAGCGACTTCTCCCCAGAGGTGATACGTCGCCAATCCCCGTCGGCCACCAGGGTAGACAGCCAGAGGTTCGGGGGCCTTCTCAATTATGAGGGAGCGGGCAGTGCGCGAGACCACCGCAAGCATCAGCGCGGCAGCCATGGCCGCATGGGCGAGCAACATCGTGGCGTCCGCCAGATCTCGGCTCGTGCGTGCTGCACGCAGCGAGGAGGACACCAGCATGTTCCGCATCAAGAACGGGGCTGCCACCAGGACGACTAAAGCCATCTTTCCCTCGATGGTATTCCGGACGGACCAGAGGAAACGACGACTCCCGATGAGGAGCTTCCGCCGGGTGATCGAGGCGAGGGCCCGGCAGGAGCCGCACCTCGGGTTGCCGGGGCCGAGACGAGGTGGGCTGGGCGCCCCGGTGACGCCCAGCCCGTACCCCCTAGAAGAACGCGGCTCCACAGGCCGCGATCGTGCCGCTGTAGATGGACCACCGGGCGATGACGTCCGGGGTACCGGTCACCGCGATGGATGCGATGATGCCTGCACCACAGCCGAAGCCGGCCCAGAATTTCATCCCTTCGATGTCGGCCATTTCGTCGACGGTGAGTGCTCTCATGGGAACCTCCGAGTGATGGGGGGGGCGGAAGGCGTCGGTTCTGCCTACCGGAGACCGTAGTCCAGGACACAGACCATCGGCGTGAACATGAAGATGAATGCGGCGGGTACGGTCCAACTGAAGTAGATGGCGCCCGACAAGGCGCCGACCATGAGGCCGCACACCTCTCCTTCGTCGATCTTCATCCCATGCAGCGTCCGCATGCGGTCCGGCGTCAGAGTCTCCATCGGTCCTCCTCTGTGGTTGGGAATCGCCTGCCTCCAAGGGGGGCTCGCGACGTGCACAGAGGTTAGCGGCGGGGTATCACTGCTCTATCATCGGTCGTCCCCGGCACCTACAGCCGGGAAAATCCATGATGGTCACGGTGTCCATCTTGGGGGCCGGGGCGACGGCCGGGCTGGGGGTCGCGCGTACCATTTGGTCCAGCGCGACCAAGAGGTTCCGGAGGCGTGCCGAGCGACTTCGTGACGAAATCGCCCGGCACCTGCTCCGCTGACCTAGTGTCCCGTCCCAGAACTTCGTTGGCATTCGGGCACTGATGCATCCATCCTGGCGGCGTTACTTCTCCTCGAAATAGCGGCGCTATTCCTCGTCGTCGTGCCTTGCCAGGATGGCGCCTCAGCACCCTCGGTGCGTAACGAAGTTCTGGGACGGAACACTAGCGACCCCGCTCCCAGACCCCCTCCTGCGCCATGAGCGCTTCGATCTCGTCGGGCTCGATGGGAGAGTGCCCGGTGAGCCACTCCTGGCCGTCTTCCGTCACCAGGATTACGTCCTCGAAACGGATCGACCAGTCCTCGTGGCTCACACGCCACTCGATGACGAAGCACATTCCAGGCTCCCACGGAATGTCGTAGGAGCCCACGTCGTGGATCTCCATCCCGACGAAGTGGCTGATGCCGTACGTGTTCGTGACATCCAGTAACCCGGCCTCGCCCATGAGCCGGTCCTTGAGGGCCTGACTCCCGGCGAACGTTCCGCCGGGCTTGACGGCGGCGATCAATTGCTTTTGGACGCGTGTCACGGTCTCGGCGATGCGTCGCTGCTCGGGTGTGTACTCGCCGCTGACCGGAATCGTTCGCCCGAAGTCGGCGGTGAAGTGTGCATACTCCGCGCCGATATCGTAGCTGAGCATCTGGCCGTCGCTCACATGCCACGGACCCAGCCTTGGGCGGGTTCCGATAGGCCAATCACTGCCACCCCGGCCGCGCGGGGCGAGGTTCGGGCCCGAAGGGGTGACGTTCGTGCGGAAGGAAGGTGCCGCGTGTTCGTACTCGAAGGTGAAGTTGACGATTGATGCGATCTGCTGCGTCGTCATCTCTTCACGGACGGCCTTGGCCGACTCCATGAACGCCTGGACGGTGATGTCGGACGCTTTCCGAAGCATCGCGATCGAAGCCTCGTCGTGGATCATCCGCAGTCGATTCAGAATGTCCGACGCATCCTTCATCTGGATCTCGGGCGAGAAGTACCGGAGTCGGTTGGCAAGGTCGAGTCGTTCGGGGGGTGTCTCGGCCAGATTCAGGAAGCGCTGGTAGTTGAAGTATGTGACCTTCTCGTCCCCCCAGGAGCGGGACAGATCCGAGGCGAGCGCCTTGGCTCCTCGCTGATGTGTGCGAAGGAGAGAGTAGTCGGTGATGGCGTCCGACAGGTGCTCGTTGAGCAACTCGTAGGGGTAGACGTGCTCGATGCCCGTGAGCTCCGCCATCTCCTCCGGATCTCCCGCTGTGTAGAGGATCTCCCGATAGGTCTCGGCGTCGGGGGCGAGGACGAGCGCCGACCCATAGGCGTCGCCCGCTTCGAGTCCGGTCAGGTAAATGAAGTCGTGGAGATCCGAGTGATCCACGAAGAACTCGTAGATCCTGTTCTGATCTTCGATGGCCGCCACGATGATGCCGATCCCGCCTTCCATGGCGTTGAGGAAGTTGGCCCGACGCTGGCTGTGGAGCTGCTTGTCCGGCGGCTCGAAAGATCGCTGAGCCTGAAGTGGTGCCGCCGTTGCCAGGGCGAGGGTCAGAAATAGGAAGAGCCTCTTCATGATCAATTCCTCCGCTCGAAATCGGCGTCCATCAAAACCCACGTTTCGGGGTCGAGGACGACCGAATCGGGTTCCTGGTCCACGGAGATCGTGAACCGATTCGTCTGGTCGTTTACCTGCAACAGCTCAAGGCGCCGCCCATTGTCCGAATGGATGGCCACTTGGACGGGCATCCTGAACGAGTAGCCACCGTCCTGCACCTGGTTCAGCTCGACCTCGAGCATTCCCGAGCCGGCATCGTAGCTCCAGCCGCCTTCGTATTCCAGGGCTCCTCCCTGGTAGAGCCACTGCTGGAAGAACTCGGATAGATCCTGGCCCGATGCCTCTTCCATCGCCCGCCGGAAATCGTCCGTCGTGGCGTTCTTGTCCTGGAAGCGGGCGTAGTAGTCCTGGATGCCACTCCAGAACGCCTCCTCCCCGATGATCCCCCGTAGCATGTGCAGGGTCCAGCCGCCCTTCTGGTAGGTCTGGGAACTGGTGACGCGGCTCATGTCGTCCAGGTTGTCATGGACGATCCGATAGTCGGGGTTCTCCTCGTAGAAGGCCCGTATCCGATCGCGGCTCTGCTCGAGACCCGACACGAAGTCGTCCCGGCCGTACTGATGCTCCCGGAACAGAAGCGTGAAGTACGTCGCGAAGCCTTCGCTCAGCCAGACGTCGTCCCAATCGTATTCCGTGACGGCGTTGCCGAACCACTGATGCGCGATCTCGTGGATGATGACGTTCTGCCAGCGGGTCGTACGCTCACCGGTGACCGAGTTGTCACCGTAGAAGATCGAGCTGGCAGCCTCCATACCACCGCCCACGCTGTTGGACTGGATGTTGGCGAGCTTCTCGTAGGAGTAGGGGCCGACCCAGTCGCCGTAGAACTCCAACACCAGCTTGGTGGTCTCCGCAAAGTCGTAGAATCCGGCGTCACGGTCCTGATAGTAGACCCAGGTCTCAATTGCCTTGCCCATGTAGTCGTCGACGTGCTGCACCGCGAAGCGCGCCACGCCGAGATTGTACAGCCACGTGGCGATCGGCACCGACTGCTTCCAGTGGGTGAGCAGCATTCCGTCGGGCAGGGCCGTCTCCTCGATCTTCAACCCGTTGGAGACCACCTGGTAGTGGTCCGGCGCGGTGACGATCATCTCGCTAGTCGCCTTGTCGTACGGGTGATCGATGGTGGGCAGCCAGTTG
The DNA here is from genome assembly GCA_965249725.1 of Longimicrobiales bacterium. GTDB lineage: Bacteria > Gemmatimonadota > Gemmatimonadetes > Longimicrobiales > Gaopeijiaceae > CBDDCX01. Next base: position 2,179,472 of record CBDFMQ010000002.1, on the reverse strand, counting down.
CGGGCGCGGTTGGGCCAGTCGTCGCTGAAGAAGGTCCGGTCACCGTACTTGTTGGGCCCGATCTGGAGCCCACTGGCCGGAATGCCTCGGTAGCGGACCGTGTACTGGCTGCGTTGGTTCGCCCGGGTGGCTTCCGGAAGCGTGATGAAGAGCTCGTCGTTTTCGTGAGTGAAGGTGACCGGACCATCACTCGAGGTCACGCCACTGACCGCCATCCCGCGGCCATCGGTACCTCGGTTGATCAGATCCAAACGCACTCGGGTGATTCCATCCGCGAGAAAGCGGATGTCCACGGTGGCCTCTGCCACGATCTCGTCCGTGGCGTCACTCAGCGTGATGCGGAACGCGTAGTTGAGGGCGTCGATGTTCGGGTTCTTGGGGTAGGTGTCGGTCGATTCGAGCCCACCGCCGACACCCGTCAGGAGGGCCAGCCCAAGCAGTATGTGCTTCATCCGCTTCCACTTTCTGAGTCTTTTTCTGAGTCTTGCGAGGGCCGGGGGCCCGGCCTCGCCGGCGCACGACGGTCACGGTCAACTTCACCGATCCCTGAATGTGACGAGGGGACGCCCCTCCGTCGAGGCGTCCCCTGCATCCCAGCGGGTCGGGTGGGGCGGCGGCGAGAGGGCTAGCCCTGAGATGCCCTTTCGTGGATGCTCTCCACGCATCGCCATGCGGAGGCGACGGCGCCTTCCATCCAGGCCGGCTGCGTTCCCGCTCCTGCTGAGCCGAAATAGATGCGTCCGTCTCCCTTGTGGAGCGTAGCCATATCTTCCTCTTCCGTACGCCGACCGTAGGCACCCAGGCTGTATTCGACCCTGTCCCACCAGATGCAGTACGCGTGTTCGAGCTCTTCCCTCATCTGAGGATGGATCTTGCTGGCCTGCGTAAGCACGTGTTCGATGCGCCCTTGGATGGGCTTGGTGTCCATGTCTCCCGTGGTCCCGTTGCCGTAGAAGCCGAGGAGCACGCCCTTCTTGGTGAAGTAGCCGTTGGACGGGTACGAGAACTCGCCGAGCTGGAGACTTCGCCCGTAGATGTGTCCACCGAAGATCCCGTCGTCCTCCTCCCAGAATCGCCGCTTCATCTGCAGCCCCACCTTCGCGCTGCCACTGTGGCTGATCTCGCCCAGGATGGCCGCCGTTTCGGTTGACAGGTTGACGTCGATCGTCTGCAGGACCGACATCGGAAGACAGGAAACGCAGTAGTCGCCGGTTTCCTCTCGCTCCTCGCCCGTGCGCGTATCCCCATAGACCACGCGAACGCCTGATTCCGTTTGGGTGACACTCTTCACTGCCGACCCGAGGCTGAGGTTATCGCCAACAGCTCGAGCGACAGCTTTGGGAATCTCCTGCATGCCGCCAACCGCCTGGAAGACCGGCGGGCCGCCGCCCGTGGAGCGCACCAACGACCGGACCTGATTGCCGAACCCGGATTGCAGGAGGGCGCTGAGGTCGTACCGCTCCTCCGAGCCACGCTGTGCGGGCGGCTTGTACACATAGTCGGCAGAGTCGAGGTACCCCGAACTGACCAAGAACTCGATGAGGCGCTCTTTGTCTTCGTCCGAGAGGGCGACGTCGATCTCGCCTTGGTCCAGGGCCTTGGCGAGCAACTCGTTCGTCGACCCCCGCAGGTCGGCCTTTACCTCGCGTAGGCGGACCCTCTTGCCGGCGAGCGGCCCGCGCTCCGGATCCTCCTCCCACATGTAGTTGGCGTCGCTGGTGTTCACGAAGACCTCAATGGGAACGCCGAGTTCACGGCAGTATCCGAGTACTCCCTCGTGCGCATGCGGAATGCGCCAGGCACCTGCGTTGAAGTACTGGTCCTCGTCGAACTGGCACTCCTGGTGCTCCCCGCCGTCGAGCTCGGTGTGTGAATCTCCGCGACGGATACTCCAGATCAGGCCGCCCACCCGTTCGCGCGCCTCGAGAACCCGATAGTCGTAGCCGAGTTTGCCCAGCTCGTAGCCTACCAGGAGTCCGGACAACCCTCCCCCGAGAATGATGACCTTCGCGTCGGCGTCGGTCCTCGAGAACACCGGTCGTGGACCGGCCGGCTGGCCCATCAGGTCCCACGCTCCCATTGCGCCCATCATGAGCGAGGAGGTGCCCACCATGCCGAAGCGCTGAAGTACCTGGCGCCTGGTCAGAACAGAAGGATCCATCCGCCTATGCGGCCCGTCGTTATTCATCACGTACCCCGAGAGAGCTGCTAACTACGATCATCGACCCGATCGAAATCCCGGAACCCGTCGGGCGGAATTTCAGGCGATCGAGTGCATGATGTAGGGTGGGTAGGGCGCAGGGCAAGCGCAACGAGTGAAGCCGGACGGCTGCGGTCAGGAGCCACCGAGGTCCAGTTCGTCGATCATGGCTTCTCTCATGACGAATTTCTGCACCTTGCCCGTGACCGTCATGGGAAAGGAGTCCACGAACTTGACGTAGCGGGGGACCTTGCGAGCGAGCGCATCGCTTCCTCCGCACTGCCTAAGGAGCATTTAAGGCTGTCCGTCGAGAATAATAAGAACTGTTAGCGGTGGCGCGGCTCGATCGCTAATTTGCCTGAGTGAACGTCGGGGCTCTTTGAGCCGTTTGGGCTCGAGGGCTTCGGACGCCGGCGTACAGACCCGTCGTTCATTCCCGGGGACAAGAGGGGGCGCCATGAAGCAGGCACTCACTACGGCCGCGGCCGTGACTCTGGCCATTGGATTCGCGGCTCCGGTTGCGGCCGCCCAGGCCGGGAGCAACCAGAGTCCCGAGGAACAGGCTCGCCGACAGGCCGAGCGTGAACGTGCGCGGCAGGTAATGATGCAGATGCCGAACCCGATCGAGCCTCTCAACTCGGTGTGGATCGACGAGCTCACCTGGATCGAGGTCCGCGACGAGATCGCCTCGGGCAAGACGACCGCCATTATCCCGACCGGAGGCGTAGAGCAGAACGGCCCCTATCTGGCCAACGGCAAGCACAATTACGTGCTTCAAGGCGCCTGCGACCAGATCGCAAGGGAGTTGGGGAATGCTCTGTGCACGCCCGTGCTCAAGCTGGTGCCCGAGGGCGATCCCGAGAACATCTCGTATCCGGGAACGCTGAGTCTCCGGCAGGAGACGTTCCTCATGGTGCTGCAGGATGTAGGGAACAGCCTAAAGAGTCAGGGCTTCACCGACATCATCCTTATCGGGGACAGTGGCGGGAACCAGAGGGGCCTGGCCGCCGCCGCCACGGCGCTCAATGCGAGCTGGGCCGGAAGCGGAGCCACCGCGTACTTCATTCCCGAGTTCTACAACTACCCCGATGTCGGGAAGTATATGGAGGAAGAGTTGGGCTACGTGGAGACCGTGAGCGACGGGTACCACGACGATTTCTACATCACATCGTTGATGATGGTGACGTCCCCCGAGGCGGTCCGGTACCACCAACGGGTCGAGGCGGACGAGGCCACGATCAACGGCCTGAGCATCGCCCCGATTCACCAGGCGCTTGAGGTGGGGCATAAGCTCATGGAGTTCCGGACGAAGGTCACCGTGAAGGCGATCCACGCGGCGATGCGCGGAGCGGGGCACTAGGGGCCATAGGCCGATGAAGACACGCGGTGCATCAGGTGCTCTGACCCTCGTCGCGCTGGTGGGCATGGCCCGACCCGGCGCGGCACAGGATCAGGCATTGCCTGGCGATGCCGTATCAGGAGGCCCTCTCGATTCCGTGGTCCAACAATACCTGGTGGGGTATGCGAGTCCGACGGTGCGGGGGCCCGGCCCGGGCGGTCTGCCCGCCGCGACCGCTCGCCTCGCGACGACGATTCCCGCCGACTCGCTCACCGCCGTGGTGAAGCAGTACTGCGTCGTCTGTCATAACGACGTGATGCTCACCGGCAACCTCACGCTCTCCGACTTCGACGTTGCGTTGGCACCGGAGATGGCGGAGAGGGCGGAGAAGATGATCGTCAAGCTCCGGGCAGGGATGATGCCTATTCCCGGAGCCCCGCGTCCGAGCCCCGATACGCTGCTGGCCCTGGTCGAGACCCTGGAGACGCTCATCGACGAGGCCGCTGCCGCGTCTCCGAATCCAGGCCACCGCACGTTTCAGAGACTGAATCGAGCGGAGTACTCCGCCTCGATCCGCGATCTGCTGGGGCTCGAAGTGGACGCCGGGTCGTTCCTGCCTCTGGATACCAAGAGCGCCAACTTCGACAACATCGCCGATGTGCAGATGCTCTCGCCCACGCTCATGAACGCCTATCTCGCGGCGGCCAGCGAGATCGGTCGGCTGGCGATCGGCAACCCCCACGCCACGGCCAGCGAAGCCACCTTCAAGGTCTCTCGCTGGAATTCCCAGACGGAACGCGTGGAGGGAGCTCCGCGAGGAACCCGAGGCGGGACCTCGGTGGTGCACAATTTCCCGGCGGATGGCGAATACCTGTTCCGGGTGTCGTTGCACCACGAGACCACGGGTGCGCTCTACGGCAGTGGCAGGGCTGCGCTCCACACGGCCGAGGCGCCAGAGCAGATCGAGATCTCCGTCGATGGCGAGCGGGTGGCGCTTCTGGAGGTCGACCGGTGGATGCATCGATCGGACGCCGACGGGACGAACCTCCGGACGGGGCCGATCCCGGTGAGGTCGGGTCCTCATCGCGTGTCTGCCGCCTTCATTCGACGCTTCGAGGGACCGCTCCAGGATTTGGTGTCTCCACATGATTGGTCGCTCGCCAGCACCAGCATCGCCGACGCCTACGGGTTCACGAGCCTGCCCCACCTCAGGGACCTCGCCATCAACGGCCCTCACAACCCGACGGGCGTCTCCGAGACTCCGAGCCGACGGCGGATCTTCAGTTGTCGCCCGACTTCTTCGGGAGAAGAGCGGGCTTGCGCGGAGGAGATCCTCACACGGCTCGGGACTCGGGCGTACCGTAGACCCCTTACCGGGGACAACCTGGACGACCTGATGTCGTTCTTCGAGATGGTGTCCGAAGAGGGTGGCTTCGAGGCGGGGGTCGCGATGGCCCTGGAAGCGATTCTCGCGAGTCCGCACTTCGTGTTCCGGTTCGAGGAGCCGACCGGCCGCCCCTCGCCGGGTCAGGACTACCGAATCAGCGATGAAGATCTCGCGTCGCGCGTCTCCTTCTTCCTCTGGGGGACGCCTCCGGATGAGGAGCTGATTGATGTGGCCGGGCGTGGAGAGCTCTCGGATCCCATGCAGCTCGAAGAACAGGTCGAGCGGATGCTCGCCGACCCGCGCTCCGAGGCGTTGGGCGCCCGGTTCGCCGGCCAGTGGCTGCGCCTGCAGGACCTCGAGAAGATCCACCCCGACGTCCGGTTGTATCCGGACTTCGATCAGCAGCTCAAGGACGCCATGGCGCGGGAGACGGAGCTGTTCTTCAACAGCCTCGTGAGCGAGGATCGCAGCGTCTTCGATCTGTTCACGGCCGACTACACCTTTGTGAACGAGCGTCTGGCCAGGCACTACGGAATGCCCGCCGTCACGGGCGGTGCGTTCCGCCGCGTGGAGTTGGCCGACGGAGGTCGCCGGGGGTTGTTGGGCCATGCCAGCGTGCTCACGCTGACGTCGCACGCAGGCCGGACGTCTCCCGTACTTCGAGGGAAGTGGGTGATGGAGGTGCTGCTGGGCACGCCTCCGCCTCCGCCTCCCCCGGGAGTACCCGATCTGGAACAGACCGAGGGCTCGACCGGTGGTCGGATGCTCACAACGCGGGAGCGCATGGAGATGCACCGCTCCAATCCTGCGTGCAGCTCCTGCCACAAGTTCATGGATCCCATCGGCCTGGCCTTGGACAACTTCGACGTCACCGGCAAGTGGCGCATCCGGGAGAACGGGATGCCCTTGGACACTCAGGGAGAGTTGTACGACGGCACGCCGATCACGAGTCCCGAGGACCTGCGCCAGGCACTGCTGGCGCGGCCGATCCCGTTGGTCCGGACGTTCACGGAGAACCTCATGGCGTATGCCCTCGGGCGCCGGGTCGAGTACTACGACAAGCCAACGGTCCGGGCCATCGCAAGGAGCGCGGCCGACAACGACTACCGAATCTCGTCGTTCATCCTGGGCATCGTGAAGAGTCCGGCCTTCCAAATGAGCCGGGCCGAGGCTGCAGTAGAGGAGGAGGGTCAGTAGATGGAGTTCATCACGGGCAAGCACCTGTCGCGGCGGGAGGTCCTCAGGGGCCTGGGCGCCACCGTCGCGTTGCCGTTCCTCGATGCGATGGTGCCGGCCGGGAGGGTGTGGGCAAGAACCGGTTCAGCGGCCACGGATCCCACCCGGCTCGTGGCGATCGAGATGGTGCATGGTGCGGCGGGCGCCAGCGAGTACGGTGCCTCCAAGAACCTCTGGTCGCCCGCGGAGGTCGGTCGCGAGTTCGACCTGGGCCCGACCAGCATGAGTTCTCTGGAGCCGTTCCGGGACTACCTGACCGTGATCAGCGACACGGACGTCCGAAACGCGGAGGCCTTCCAAGCCAAGGAAGTGGGCGGTGATCATTTCCGCTCCAGCGCCACGTTCCTGACGCAGGCGCACCCCAAACAGACCGAGAGCTCGGACGTCGCTGTGGGCACGTCGCTAGACCAGATCTACGCCCGCAGATTCGGCCAGGATACGCCGATCCCGTCGCTGCAGCTCTGCATCGAGAACGTGGATCAGGCCGGAGGCTGCGCCTACGGCTATGCGTGTGTCTATACGGACACTATCAGTTGGGCTTCGCCGACGGAGCCGCTCCCCATGATCCGGGATCCCCGGGTCGGGTTCGACCAGCTGTTTGGGGCCGGTGGCAGTGCGGAGGAGCGCGCGGCGCGCAGGCGGACCAGCCGCAGCATCCTCGACTGGATCACGTCGGAGGTGGCGGGCCTCCAAAGGCAGCTCAGTGCGGGCGACCGCATCCGCATGGACCGCTACCTGGAGGACATCAGGGAGATCGAGCGGAGAATCCAGAGGGTCGAGGCCTACAATCTGAGTGGTGAGCTGCGCGAGCTGCCCGAGGCCCCCGCCGGGGTGCCCGACTCCTACGAGGAGCACGTGAAGCTCATGTTCGACCTCCAGGCTCTGGCCTTCCAGTCGGACATGACACGGGTCTTTTCCTTCAAGATGGGTCGCGACGCCTCGAGCCGGGTCTATCCCGAGAGCGGCTCGGACAAGCCGTTCCATCCGGCTTCGCATCATGGCGGAAACGAGAGTGCCATCGAGGAGTTCTCGGTCATCAACCGGTACCACGTCAGTTTGATTCCCTACTTCCTCGAGAAGCTCCAGAGCACCATGGAGGGCGACCAGAGCCTGCTCGACAAGACCATGGTCATCTACGGCTCCCCGATGGGCGACCCCAACGTCCACAACCACCGGCGCTGCCCCCTGTTCATCGCGGGCGGGGCCAACGGCCGGCTCGAGGGCAACATGCATCTGAGGGCCGATCCCGGAACTCCGATGGCCAGCGTGATGCTCAGCCTGATGCACAAGCTCGGCCTCGACGACATCGAGAGCTTCGGGGACAGCTCGGGCGACTTCTCGCTCACTGTCTGATGAGAGATGCAACCCGCCCGATGAGCACGGTGCTGCGTGCCAACGCAGGGTCCGCGCTCGTCCTGACCCTGCTGATGTGGGTCGGCGTCCCGGAATCCCCGGTGGCAGACGCCGCCATGAGGGGCGATCTGGAGGAGGTCCGCACGCTCTTACGCGGGGGCGCCGATGTGAATGCGGCGCAGGGCGACGGCATGACGGCTCTGCACTGGGCCGCCGAGGCCGGCGAACTGGAGATCGTCGAGATCTTGATCTATGCGGGGGCCAACCCGGGTGCGGTGACGCGTCTCGGGGATTACACGCCCCTGCATCTCGCGAGCAAGGTGGGGCAGTCGAATACCGTCGAAGCGTTGCTGGCAGCCGGAGCGGACCCCGACGCGCGAACGGGCACCGGTTCGGCCACCGCCCTTCACTTCGCGGCAGCCGCCGGCAGCGCCGCGACCGTGACGGCACTTCTGCACCACGGTGCGGTGGCCGATGTGCGAGAGAGCCAGTGGGGCCAGACTCCGCTGATGTTCGCCGCGGCAGCCAACCGGGTCGACGCGGTCCATGCTCTCTTGGAGGGCGGCGCTGATCCTGCCGTCACCGCGAAGGTCATCGACATCACCGTGCGGGAAGAGGAGGACCGGGTCGATCGTGGTCGTCGGAACCGGATGCTGGCCGAGCTTCGCCAGGCGAGCAGCCCGGGCAGCCCGGACGTGAGGCGGGTGGCACCCAGCGCTGGGGCGGCGCAGGGCCCGACGGGTCCGGCGGGTCCGGAGCCGCAACAGACCGCCGCAAACGCTCGGGTGCTACCCCAAGAGGTCGAGCTGCGGGGGACGACCGAGATCGATCCCCTCTCTTATGCGGATCTCGTGGGCAGCCATGGCGGTCTAACGGCCCTGCTGCTGGCGGGCCGGGAGGGTCACAGCGAGGCTGCGATCGCCCTCGTGGAGGCGGGCGCCGACATAGACGGTGTGAGCGCGGCGGACCGTACCAGCCCTATGCTCATCGCTGCCATCAACGGGCACTTCGATTTGGTCATGGCTCTATTCGAGAGGGGGGCGGATCCCACGCTGGCGAGTGACGCGGGGGCAACGCCGCTCTACGCCGTGCTCAACATGCACTGGGCCCCCAAGTCACGGCATCCGCAGACGACGGACTACATGCAGCAGCAGGCGACCTACCTCGAGGTCATGAAGGCCCTGCTCGAATCAGGGGTCGATCCCAACGCTCGTTTGGGGAAGCCGCTGTGGTATACGACCTACAACAACGATCTCCTGAGGGTGACCCGGGCAGGAGCCACGCCCTTTTGGAGGGCCGCGTTCGCCTTGGACATCACGGCCATGCGCATGCTGATGTCATTTGGTGTCGACCCAAACGTTCCGACCACCAAGATGCCTGAGCGTCGCCCGCCCAGCGGGGACGATCCCTCGGGGCTGCCGCCCGTTCCGGTGGGTGGGCCGGGGGCTTGGCCGATCCATGCGGCATCGGGGGTGGGGTACGGGGAGGGGTTCGCCGCCAACTCTCACCGCCACGTCATCGACGGTTGGCTGCCGGCCGTGCAGTACCTCGTCGAGGAGCACGGAGTGGACGTGGACGTGCCGGATGAAAACGGCTACACGGCCGTTCACCATGCAGCGGCCCGAGGGGACAACGAGCTGATTCGCTACCTGGTAGCACAGGGGGCCGAGGTCACCGGCGTGAGCCGCCGGGGCCAGACGACCGTCGACATGGCCAACGGCCCGGTGCAGCGCATCCAGCCGTTCCCGGAAACCGTGGAGCTGCTGGAGAGCCTCGGCGCCATCAACAACCACAACTGCGTGTCGTGCTGATGAGAAGACTACGTAGGTCAGCGGTCGGCTTTCTGTGCGCCCTTGTCTCCCTCGGCTACCTCCCGGCGACCTCGTCGTCCACGGCAACAGCGTGGGCGCAGAGCGCGCCGGTGGTAACCGCCAGGCTCGCCACGGTAGCCCACGGAGATCCGGTTTCCAGTTCGATGGGCGACCTCCTCCAGCGGTATCTCATGGATTACTCGGATCATTCCGTGCGCGGACCGGGACCTGCGCTGCCGGCTGACTCGCCCAGCCACGCTGCCTTATCCATCCCGGCCGACTCGCTTACCGCGGTGGTCAAGCAGTACTGCGTCGTCTGTCACAACGACGTGATGCTCACCGGAAACCTCACGCTGACGGACTTCGAGGTTGAGCGGGCTGCACAGATGCCCGAGAGGGCCGAGAAGATGATCGTGAAGCTGAGGGCGGGCATGATGCCGCTTCCGGGCGCGCCACGGCCCGGCCCCGATACGCTCCTCGCGCTGGTCGAGACTCTCGAGACCCTCATCGACGAAGCCGCCGCGAACGACCCCAACCCGGGCAGTCGCCCCTTCCAGCGTCTGAACCGGGCCGAGTACGCCAGTTCCATTCACGACCTGCTGGACCTGGATATCGACGCCGGGGACTATCTGCCTCTGGACACGAAGAGCGCCAATTTCGACAAGACGTGCAGATGTTGTCGGCGACGCTGATGGATGCCTACCTCCGGGCCGCGAGCGACATCACCCGGCTCGCCATCGGTGACCCGGATGCCATCCCGACCTCGACGACCTATACCAATCCCGGGTACACCACTCAGTGGGACCGCGTAGAGGGTGCCCCGCGCGGCACCCGAGGCGGCGTCTCCGTGATTCACAACTTCCCGGCCGACGGGGAGTACGTCTTCAAGTTGGCCTTCGAGCACACCACCACCGGTGGGTTCTACGGCCGAGTGTCCCGTGACGAGCAGATCGAGGTCTCCATCAACGGTGAGCGGATGGCTCTGCTCGAGGTGGATCGTTGGATGGGCGTCTCGGACCCGAACGGCGTGAACATGGAGACCGAGCCGATCTTCGTGCGGTCCGGCCCTCAGCGGGTTACGGCGGCCTTCATCCGGCAGTCCGAGGGTCCGGTGGATGACCTGATGTCACCTCACGAGTGGTCGTTGGCGGATCGACAGATCGGGGTGAGTGGGTACGGCGTCACCGCTCTCGCACACCTGAAGGATCTCGTGGTGAACGGGCCGCACAATCCGACGGGCGTCTCTGAGACGCCCAGTCGCCGCAGGATTTTCACGTGTCGCCCCACGTCGCCTGGGGAACAGACCGAGTGCGCTGAGGACATCCTGATCAGGCTCGGAACCCAGGCCTATCGACGGCCTCTTACCGAGGTAGACCTCGTCGCTTTGCGCACCTTCTACGAGGCCGGGGCCGAAATCGGAGGCTTCGAGTCGGGGATCGCCTTTGCCCTCCAAGCGATGCTGGCGAGTCCAGACTTCGTGTTCCGGTTCGAGGAGCCGCCGGAGGACTACGAGCCCGGGGAGAGCTACCGCATCAGCGATCTCGACCTGGCTTCGCGTCTCTCGTTCTTCCTATGGGGAACGCCGCCGGATCAGGCTCTACTGGATGCGGTGAGCCGAGGGGCGCTGTCGAGCGAGGAGGGGCTGGAACGGCAGGTCGTCCGGATGTTGGCCGACCCACGGTCCGAGGCCTTGGGCGGGCGCTTCGCCGCTCAGTGGCTCCGGCTTCAGGATCTCGAGAAGGTCCACCCCGACCGGCTCATGTATCCCGACTTCCATCAGCAGCTCGCTGATGCTATGCAGCACGAGACGGAGTTGTTCTTCTACAGTCTGGTCCGCGAGGATCGGAGCTTCTTCGATCTGTTTACCGCCGACTATACTTATGTCAACGAGCGACTGGCCAAGCACTACGGGATTCCCGGCATCACCGGGAACCATTTCCGAAGAGTGGAGCTCGCGGATGAGCGTCGCAGGGGCCTGTTGGGCCACGGCAGCGTGCTTACGCTGACGTCTCACGCCAATCGGACGTCGCCTGTGCTTCGAGGCAAATGGGTGATGGAGGTGCTACTGGGCACACCGCCGCCGCCGCCTCCGCCGGGGGTGCCGGACTTGGAGCAGACCGAAGGGTCGGACGGCGGCCGGATGCTCACCACCCGCGAGCGGATGGAGATGCACCGCTCGAACCCGGTGTGCGCCTCGTGCCACAAGTTCATGGATCCCATCGGCCTGGCCTTGGACAACTTCGACGTCACCGGCAAGTGGCGTATCCGCGAGAACGGGATGCCGCTGGACACCCAAGGTGAGTTGTACGACGGGACGCCTGTGACGAGTCCCAAGGATCTGCGGCAGGCGCTCTTGGAGCGTCCTATTCCGTTGGTGCGGACGTTCACGGAGAACCTGATGGCCTACGCGTTGGGGCGTCGAGTCGAGTATTACGACAAGCCGACGATCCGGGCCATCGCACGAGACGCGGCAGAGAACGACTACCGGCTCTCCTCGTTCATCATGGGAGTCGTGAAGAGTCCGGCGTTCCAGATGAGCAGGACACATCAAGTGGTGGAGGATGGCGGTGGCTGATTCCGAGTCGGCCGACATGAGGTCGGTGGACATCGTATCGAGGAGGTAGGAGATGGACTTCATCACGGGCAAGCACCTTTCGCGGCGCGAGGTCCTCAAGGGCCTGGGGGCCACGGTTGCGCTGCCGTTCCTCGACGCAATGATACCGGCCCGGCTGATGGCTGGCTCGGGTGGGGCTGCGCTGACGGATGCCACCCGCCTAGTGGCCATCGAAATGGTGCACGGTGCTGCCGGGGCGAGTGAATACGGCGCTTCCCAGAACCTGTGGTCCCCTTCGGCAGTCGGTCGCGATTTCGATCTGAGCCCTACCAGTCTCAGTGCCCTGGCGCCGTACCAGGACTACCTCACCATCGTCAGCAACACGGACGTCAGGGGTGCCGAGGCCACGACCGCCCCGGAGATCGGGGGAGATCACTTCCGGTCCAGCGCCACCTTCCTGACCCAGGCCCATCCCAAGCAGACCGAGGGCTCGGACGTATACGTCGGCACGTCTCTCGATCAGCTCTATGCCCAGAGGTTCGGACAGGACACGCCGATCCCCTCGATGCAGCTCTGCATCGAGAACATCAACCAATCCGGGGGATGTGCGTACGGCTACACCTGCGTCTACACCGACTCCATCAGCTGGAAGTCACCGACCGAGCCACTCCCCGTTATTCGGGATCCGAGGGTCGCCTTCGAGCAGCTGTTCGGGTCAGGCGGAACCGCCAAGGAGCGGGCCGCTCGCCGGCAGGCCAACCGTAGCATCCTGGACTGGATCATCGGTAGGGTGGCCCAGTTGCAGCGGGAGTTGGGTCCGGCCGATCGCCAGCGACTGGATCGCTATCTCCAGGACATTCGTGAAATCGAGCGGCGCATTCAGATGGTCGAGGCCTACAACACCAGCGGAGAGCTGCGTGAAATGCCGGAGGCGCCGGCGGGTGTGCCCGACTCCTTCGAAGAGCACATGAAGCTGATGTTCGACCTCCAGGCCCTGGCCTTCCAGTCGGACATGACGCGCGTCTTCTCCTTCAAGATGGGACGAGACTCTTCGGCCCGTGTCTTCCCCGAGAGCGGATCGGAGAAGCCGTTCCACCCGGCGTCGCACCATGGCGGGAACGAGGCGGCCATCGAGGAGTTCGCCCTCATCAACCGCTACCACGTCGGCATGCTGCCCTACTTCCTGAACAAGCTTCAGGAGACCATGGAAGGGGACGCTTCGCTGCTCGACAAGACCATGATCGTGTACGGGTCCCCCATGGGCGATCCCAACGTCCACAACCACAAGCGCTGCCCGCTGATCGTCGTTGGTGGAGCCAACGGCCAGCTCCAGGGCAATGTGCACCTCAAGGCCGAGGCGGAGACGCCCATGGCGAACGTGATGCTGAGCTTGCTGCACGGCCTGGGGCACGACGACATGGAGAGCTTCGGTGACAGCACCGGTGAGTTCTCGCTGACCATCTGATGAGAAGCCCGTTGCAAGTGAACGTCGCAGGCGCTCTCTGCCTGACGGCCGTCATGTGGATCGGTGTGTCCGACTCTCCCGTCGCGGATGCCGCGATGAGGGGGGAAGTCGAGGCCGTACGTGTCCTGCTTCGGCAGGGCGCCGACGTGAACGCCGCCCAGGGGGACGGAATGACCGCCCTGCACTGGGCTGCCGAGGGCGGTTCTGTGGAGATGGCGGAGATGCTCATCTACGCTGGAGCCGATCTCGAAGCGATGACCCGCATCGGCGACCTGACGTCTCTTCACATGGCGAGTCGGGCGGGGATGCATACCGTGGTCGGGAAGCTTCTGGAGGCGGGAGCCAATCCCCACGCTACGACGACTACCGGTGGTGCCACGGCCGTCCACATGGCCGCGGCGTCCGGGAGCGCCGAGTCGATCGCACTCCTATTGCAGGCGGGGGCCGACGTCAACGCCCTGGACTCCGCTCGGGATCAGTCCGCGCTCATGTTCGCGGCGGCGTTCAACCGGGTGGCGGCGATCCATGCGTTGCTCGACGGCGGGGCCGACGTGAGCATGGCGAACCGGGTGGAGTCCATGCCCGACAGGCAGCGAGTGGACCGGGCCGCCGGCCTGCGTAGGAACCAGGTGCTCGAAGCGTTTCGCGCCGCACAGGGATCCGAACAGACCCGTGGCCCCACACCGAGCCAGATCCAGACGGCCGTTCAGGCCGCCTTGGAGGAGTAGCGGGCCCCGACCGGTGACCCCGAGCCGGAAGTCGTCGATGTGGAAGAGGCCCAACCCCAGCCCCTCAGCTATGCCGAGCTGGTCGGTGGTCAGGGTGGCCTCACGGCCCTCCTGTACGCCGCCCGTGAGGGCCACGCCGAGGCAGTTTCCGCGCTTCTCGACGGAGGCGCAGACGTCGACCAAGTGAGCCTGGGCGATCATACGAGTCCCATGCTCATCGCCATGATCAACGGGCACTTCGACCTGGCCATGCGGCTGTTCGATCGGGGGGCGGATCCACTATCGGCGAGTACCTCGGGCGCGACGCCCCTTTATGCAGCGTTGAACGCACACTGGGCGCCGAAGGCTCGGTACCCCCAGCAGCAGGCGTATCAACAGCAGCGGCTCACCTACCTGGACGTGTTGAAGACGCTCCTCGAGGCGGGAGTGGACCCGAACGTCCGGTTGACCAAGCACCTGTGGTACATGTCCTACACCTTCGACCTCCTGGGTGTGGACACGAAGGGTGCGACACCCTTCTGGCGGGCCGCGTACGCTCTGGACGTGGAGGCCATGGAGCTGCTTGTGGCACACGGGGCGGACTCCGAGACGGCGACGCAGACCGTGCCGCAGCGCCGCAGACGCGGCAACCAGCCCGATATGTCCGGGCTGCCCCCGGTTCCGGTTGGAGGGCCTGCGGTTCATCCGATCCATGCGGCCACGGGTGTCGGCTACGGCGAGGACTTCGCGGGCAACTCCCATCGCCATGTGCCCAAGGCGTGGATGCCGGCGTTGAGGTATCTGGTCGAGGTACGCGGGGCCGACGTCAATGCTCGGGACCACAACGGCTATTCGCCGCTTCACCATGCTGCCGCACGTGGCGATGTGGAGATGATCCGGTATCTGGTCGAGCACGGAGCGGACGTCACTTATGTGAGCCGAAAAGGGCAGACCACGGCGGACATGGCCAACGGTCCGGTGCAGCGCATACAACCGTTCCCTGAAGCGCTCGCGTTGCTGGAGAGCCTGGGCGCTAAGAACAACCACAACTGCCTGTCCTGCTGAGGCCGTTTCTCGACCTAGGGAGTAGGCCCGCCTCTTTGCCGACTCGCCGGGATGTCCCGGGCCGCCGGCCGTCTCACCAGTAGGACGAGTACAAAGGTGGCCGCCGACGCCACCAGCCCTATGAAGCTGGCGTCGAGCCACCACGCCGCGCCGTCGAAGTCCATGAGTCTCACGGCGATGAGGGTCGTCACACCCACCCCGCTGGCCGCCAGGGCCTCGGGTGTCCCGGGTCGGCGCGAGTAGAGCCCCGCCACGACGGGCACGAAGAGGCACACCGCCATCAACGAGTAGAAGATCTTGAGCGCCCCGATGATCGAGGTCAGCACGAGGGCGAGGAGTATCGCTAGAATGCCCCCGGCGACGGCAGCCCCCCTGGCCACGCGTAGGACCTGAGCGTCATCCGCTTCGGGACGGAGGAAGCGCTTGTATAGGTCCTTCGAGAGGGAAGTGGACAGCATGAAGAGGATGGCGTCGGCCGAGCTGATCTCGGCGGAAAAGACGGCAGCCAGGCCGAGGCTCCCCAGCAGCGTCGGCAGCCCCGTGGTCAGGACGAGCATGAGGGCGTGCTCATGGTCCACCAGGGCCGGATCGTAGGCCCTCCCGATCATGCCGAAGAGGGGTGGGACGAGGGCGAACACCAAGAGCGCGAGAGCTGCGGCTCCGAGTCCCAACCGGATCGCTCGTTCGTCGACTGCGCCATACACCTTCTGAATCAGCCCCGGGGACACCACGAAGTTGGGGCCCACGATCGCCAGATAGATCCAACCCGACCTGCCCCCCTGCCAGAAATCCAGATAGTCGGCCGATGGAGGCGCCGCGGCGACGACACCCTCCCAGCCGCCCGCCGCGCTCCAAGCCCACGGAAGAGCGATCGCAAAACCGAGGACGAGCACCACGAGCTGCACCATGTTGACCCACGCCGACGTCAGGAGCCCGCCTGCCGAGAAGTAGGCCGTCATTACCACGCCACCGATGAGGATGCCGGCCCACTCCGGGGCTCCTGCCACGAACTCGAGGATCTTGGCCATCGCGATGAGCTGAGCCGCGAGAAGTGCCGGCGTGCCGATCCATAGGAGCCCGGTGATGAAGGCGCGCACCGACCTTCCGTACCGCAGTTCGAGGTAGTCGCCCATGGTGTAGAGGCCGTGATCGGCCGCGATACGCCAGATCTTCGGGCCGATCCACACGGCGAGCACCATCGTCCCCACTGCGGCCGACCCTACCCACCACCATCCGGCAAGCCCGTCCGTGTAACCGAGCCCCGCGGCGCCTACGGTGCTCCCAGCCCCGATATTGGCTGCGAGTACCGTCGAGAAGATGAGGGCCGCTCCGAGCTTCCGGTTCGCGACGAAGAACCCGCCGCTGCTCTCCACGCGTCGCCCGATCCACAGACCGAGCCCGATGAGGCCGGCCGAGTAGACCAGGAGGACGGCGAGCTCGATGTTCACGGTCGAGCCTGGTGGGGGTGGCTCACCGGGCCTGGTCGAGATCTGCGACGGACGGGATTCCCTCCACTCCGGTGGCCGCTCGCACGGCCCGCAGAATGGCCTCGACCATCATGTCCGCCGCCAGAGTGCCGATGGTCGACACCGAAGCCTCCCCGTCCAGCGTGCCGGTCGCCAAGGAGAAGACGGTATCTCCGTCGCCCGGCGTGTGAGAGGGATAGAGGGCACGGGCGAGCCCGTCCTGCGCCATCTGCGCCACCTTGGTGGCCTGCGCCTGCGTGAGTGCCGCGTTGGTGGCGACTACTCCTATTGTGGTATTGGCGCCGCTCTGTGGCTCCTCCGATGAACGGTTCTGCCGCATCAGGACTCTGGCGTCGGCCAGGGCCCGACCGTCAGATGTACGAACGCCTGCGACGACCTTGCCGGTCCCGGGGTCGATGACATCGCCCACGGCGTTGACCGCGACGAGGGCTCCGACCGTGAGACCGCCCTGCAGGGTGATCGACGCCGTCCCGATGCCACCCTTCATGGCGCGAGCCATGCCACGCGACTTGCCGACCGTCGCCCCGGCTCCCGCTCCGACGGACCCTTCGGCGGGTCGGTCGGAGGTAGCGCGTGACGCCGCTTCGAACCCGCACTCGGCGTTTGGCCGAATGCTCGGGTCGTCGCCGACCGACAGGTCGTAGAGGATCGCCCCTGCCACGATCGGCACCACGTTTGAGCCGACGCGGTAGCCGATACCGCGCTCGTCCAGGTACCGCATGACGCCGTCCCTCACCGACAGTCCGAACGCGCTGCCGCCCGAGAGTGTGATGCCGTGCACCTCCTGGACGGTGTTTACGGGGTCGAGAAGGTCGGTCTCTGCCGTGCCAGGCGCACCGCCACGGACGTCCACCCCTCCGACCGCACCCTCGCCGGTGAGGATCACCGTGCAGCCGGTCGGCCTGGCGCTCATGGTGAGGTGCCCGACCGTGATGCCTTGCACTGCCGTGATGCCCCACGACCCGTCCTGGGCCGAGGCACCATCAGGTGCGAGGACAGCACCGAAGAGGGCAGCACCGAGCATCGCCACCGATCGCGTCATGATGTCTCCTTCAACAGCCTTCTGGGGGATCCAACAATTATAGCGTACCGGGTGAGTCCTGAGGGGTTGAGGACGCTCTAGCCCGCCCTTCACCCACCGCATACTCTTCGGGTTTCGATGGAGCCGAGGGTCAGCGGGAGCGTCCGATGGCTGAGAAGCCGAGAAGACATCTGGCCGCCGAGACCCTGGGCCGGCCTGATCCCATCCGGTACTCCTCAAAATCAACCTGCCGCGGTACCTTCTAGCGGGTTTACGGAGAGCCGTCCCTCTCCCTACTTCGATATTGCCGGGAGTTGGGTCTCTGATGGATATGCTTAGGCGGGCCACCCGCGCGTGGCTCTTCGCTGCCCTCTGCTCCACCGCCACCCCCCCCCTTTTGGATGCGCAGGTTACCAGCCAGGAAAGTAGCCGACCCGTGGCGTCGGTCCTCCGCATCGACTCCAACGCTCCGGTCATCGATGGACGCCTCGATGACGACGCGTGGGCCGGTGCCGAGGTGATCACCGGTTTCTTCCAGCGGGAGCCCGTGGAAGGCGAGCCGGTTTCCGAGCGGACAGAGGTCCGCATTCTCGCGGATGAAGAGGCCCTGTACGTCGGAGCGTGGCTGTACGATCGGACCCCGGAACAGATCGTCGTGGGGGAGCGCGTGCGGGACGCGAACCTGGAGACAGGTGACTACTTCGGCATCATCCTCGACACGTACCGGGACCGTCAGAACGGCTTCATCTTCTCCACGACTCCCGCCTCGATCGAGTACGACGGGCAGGTCGTGAGAGAGGGGCAGGGGGGTGGCGTCTTTCAGCGGGGCCAGACTCGACAACAGGCCGGCTCAGCGGGCGGCTTCAACGTCAACTGGGACGGGAGCTGGGAGGTGGCCGCCTCGCAGGATGGCGAGGGTTGGTACGCCGAATTCCGTATTCCCTTCTCAACACTTCGCTACGCCGGCGGGTCGGTTCAGACGTGGGGCATGAACCTGGTACGCCGCATTCGGCGTCGGAACGAGGAGTCGTTCTGGGCACCGGTGCCACGTCAATACAATCTGATGCGTCTCTCCATGGCCGGTGATCTTGTCGGAGTGCCTGTCCCGGTACAGCGGGCGGCAACGGTGAGTCCCTATGTGTTGGGCTCGGCTCAGCGTGACTACGTCACTTCTCCCGACGACACCGACTATCCGAGGGAGATCGGGGTGGATGCCAAGCTCACGCTGGCCTCGATGACCCTCGACCTTACGACCAACACTGATTTCGCCCAGGTCGAAGTCGACGAGCAGCGGACCAACCTCACGCGCTTCCCTCTGTTTTTTCCGGAGAAACGGCCGTTCTTCCTCGAAAACGCCGGAACATTCACCGCCGGGACACCTCAGGCCGTGGACCTCTTCTTCACCCGGAAGATCGGGATCTCCGACGGAGGGAATCCAGTGCCGATCCTGGGTGGAGGACGCCTCAGTGGGAAGGTGAAAGGACTGAGTGTAGGCCTCCTCCAGATATTCACCGACGATCTCTCCGAGGACATCGAGGCCGGCGTCGCCGAGAATTCATTCACGGTGGCTCGCGTGACCAAGGAGGTCGGGGGGCGCTCCCGCGCAGGAGCGATGTTCGTGCAGCGCCGTGCGACCCACGACGGAGGCGACTACAACCGCACGTATGCCGTGGACGGTCGGGTGGGGATCGGCGACGTGTGGACCTTCGACACTTGGATCGCGAAGACCGAGACGCCCAGTCTCACGGGCCGCGATGTGGGCTGGAGCCAGTACGGGCAGTATCGGACGCGCGACTGGGAGGTCTACGCGCGCTATACCCAGGTCGGAGAGGACTTCAATCCCGAGGTCGGATTCCTGAACCGCACGGGGTATCGGAACATCACCGCCCAGGTGCAGAAGTACATCCGCTCGTCCGTCCCCTGGATCCGAGAGTTCACGCCTCACCTGACGTACCGGGCCTACTGGGACTTCGCATGGTTCCAGGAGACGAGTTACATCCACCTGGATACCGAGGCCCAGTTCGAGAGTGGTGGCCGGTTCGGTCCTGAGATCAACTTTCACGGCGAGGGCCTGAGAGAGCCCTTCGAGATCGCGCCGGGTGTGGTGATTCCGGCCGGCAACTACGACTACATACAGAACGTCTGGGACCTGACCACGAACCCGTCGGCGCCGTTCTCCGTCGTCGGCCGGTTCGAAGTTGGGGGCTTCTTCTCGGGCCACCAGGTCGGTGGCAATACGACGGTGACATACCGCCGTGGTGCTGCCCTCACGGCCTCTCTCGCCCTCAATCACAACATCGTCCGGCTCGACGAGGGAGACTTCGAGACGACCTTACTGGGTGTGCGCTTCGGCTACTTTTTCACCCCTCGGGTCTTCCTGCAGTCGTTGATTCAGTATTCCGACCAGGCCGACACGTGGTCCGCCAACGTACGCTTCGGAGTGCTCGATACGGCCGGTACCGGCTTGTACGTCGTGTACAACGAAGCCCAGGAGTCGCACGGGCTGAGGAGCTTGGTCACCCCCATGTCTCGATCGTTCATCGTGAAGTACTCGAGGCAACTGAGGCTCTTCTAGAATCCCGATTCCCATCCCCCCTTTTCTACCGCCATCATTTCGGAGTCTGCTTCCTATATGAACTCGCGATTTCGCCTGATTTGCATTGCCTTTCTTCTGACTCTCGGAGCCGTCACGGCCCCGATCGCCGTCTTTGCCCAGCAGGGCGCCGGAGGCGACGGTGGGCCGATGGCTTATGTGACCCGGATCACCACGGCGCCCCCGATGATCGATGGGCGGCTGGACGACGAAGCCTGGGCGCTCGGGGCGCCCATTATGGACTTCTTTCAGCGCGAGCCGGTAGAGGGTGAACCGGTTTCGGAGCGTACCGAGGTCCGTATCCTCGCAGACGCCGAGGCACTCTATGTCGGTGCCTGGCTCTATGATCGGAGCCCGGATGACATCGTCACGGGGGAACGGCTTAGGGATGCGAACATCCAGGTGGCCGACCACTTCGGCATCATCCTAGACACCTATAGAGACCGTCAGAACGGGTTCATCTTCGCAACCACGCCATCGGCCATCGAGTATGACGGGCAGGTGGTAACGGAAGGCGTCGGGGGCGGGCGGGTGCCGGGTGGTGGTGGCCGACAGCAGACCGGGTCGTCGGGGGGCTTCAACCTCAACTGGGATGCCAGTTGGGAAGTCGCGACCTCCCGGAACGGGGAGGGCTGGTACGCCGAGTTTCGCATTCCTTTCTCGACGCTGCGATACGCGGGAGGATCGGTCCAGACGTGGGGCTTCAACATGGTGCGGCGCATCCGGCGGCGGAACGAGGAGTCTTTCTGGGCTCCGATTCCTCGTCAGTACAACCTGATGCGTCTCTCCCTCGCAGGTGACCTATCGGGAGTGCCGGTGCCCGTCCAGCGAGCGGCGACCGTGACCCCATATGTGTCGGGCTCCGCGGAGCGAGACTATGTGAGCGGCTCGGGCGAAACGGACAATACCGGCGACATCGGCGTTGACGCCAAGATCACGTTGACCCCGTCTCTGACGCTCGACCTCACGACCAATACTGACTTCGCTCAGGTAGAGGTGGACGAGCGGAGGACCAACCTTACCCGCTTTCCCCTGTTCTTCCCGGAAAAGCGTCCGTTCTTTCTCGAAAACGCCGGTACCTTCGCCATGGGCACTCCGCGGGCGGTGGACCTCTTCTTCAGCCGGAAGGTCGGAATCTCCCCCGGGGGGAACGCCGTACCCATCCTCGGGGGTGGCCGACTAAGTGGTAAAGTGCAGGGCCTGGGCATCGGATTCGTGCAGATCTTCACGGATGGACTCGATGAGGACATCGAGTCCGGCGTGCGCCAGAACTCTTTCTCCGTCGCCCGGGTGACTCGTGAGCTGCCCAACCGCTCGCGGGCCGGAGCGATGTTCGTGCAGCGTCGCGCGACCCATGACGGGGATGACTACAACCGCACCTATGCGGTGGACGGGCGCCTCGGTATCGGGGATCGGTGGACCGTAGACGCTTGGCTCGCCAAGACCGAGACGCCTGGGTTGGACGGCAGCGACGGCGCGATGAACATCAACCTGCTGTATGAGATTCGGGACTTCAGCACGAGCGTGCAGTACCGGGCGGTCGGCAAGGACTTCAACCCGGAAGTGGGGTTCACCAGCCGAGTGGCCTACCGCTACTTCGATGCGAACATTCGGAAGGCCTTCCGGATGCCTTCTGTGGGTTGGATCCGTGAGTTCTCGCCCCACGTCAACTCGCGGTATCATTGGGATCTCGACGGAACTCTTTCGTCCGGGTACTTCCACATCGATCCCGAGTTCGTCACCGAAGGGGGAGGGCTGTTCGGTCCCGAGTTCAATTTCACGAGTGAGGGGCTCAACGAACCGTTCGAGATTGCTCCCGGCATCGTCATCCCGGTCGGGACCTACAGGGACTTCATTCCGGGGTTCGAGGTGAGGACCGACCCGTCGGATAAGCTGTCCTTTCGGACGGTGCTGCGTACCGGCCAGTTCTTCTCGGGAATGCGCTACGGTGGTGACGCCACGATCACATACCGGCAGGGCCAGAATATTACGGCCGACCTCAAGGTGGATCACAACATCATCCGGCTGGACGAGGGTGACTTCGAGACGACGCTGACGAGCTTCAAGGTCGGCTACTTTTTCACGCCGCGGATCTTCCTTCAGACACTCCTACAGTATTCCGATCAGGCTGACGTCTGGTCGGTCAACGCCCGCTTCGGCTGGCTGGACACGGCGGGTACGGGCCTGTATGTGGTATACAACGAGGCGCAGGAGTCCCATGGACTGACGAGCCTCACGGGACCGATGAACCGTTCGTTCATCGTAAAGTACTCGAGGCAGCTGCGGCTCATGTAAACCGCAGTGGGCCGTCGGTCACATCTCGGAGGTAGCAAAGTGGATCTCACGCGTCGCGCATTTCTCGGTAGCGTTTCCGCCGCCGCTGCGGTCAGCGGGCTCAAGCCCGGGACGGTTGCAGCCCTGCAGCAGGACCGCCTAGGTCTGCAGCAAGACCCCCTTGGAGTCCGGCAGGACTTTCCTGTCGTAGAAGAGGGCATCTACCTGAACTCCGCCTACATCACGCCGTCTCCCCGACAGGCCGTCGAGGCCGCGCAGGCATTTGCCGAGCGGAAGGCCCGCGACCCCGTGAGCCTTGGAGCCATGCTCGGTGAAACCAACGCCATGCGGAGCAAGTATGCGCAGATCGTCGGCGCCTCGGAGTCGGAAATCGGTGTTCTGTTCTCGACGAGTGACGGTGAGAACATCGTCACGAACGCTCTCGATCTGCAACCCGGTGACAACGTCGTCGTGGACGACCTCCACTACGACACCACTTACATCCTGTACCAGCACCTGCGGGAGACCAAAGGGATCGAGGTGCGGACGGTGCAGAACCGTGATGGCGCGGCCCCGCCGGAGGCGTTTGCGGAGAAGGTGGACGTGCGCACCAAGCTCGTTTCGGTATCCTGGGTCTCGCATGTGAACGGATACCACCATGACCTGAAGGCGTTGGCCGAGATCGCCCACGCGCGGGGTGCGTACCTGTATGCCGATGCCATTCAGGGGGTCGGGATGCTGGATCTCGACGTCCGAGATACCGGGATCGACTTCTTCACCGCTGGTACGTACAAGTGGCTGCTCGGAGGCTTCGGTGTGGCGCCCTTCTACGTCAAGGAAGAGCTCCTCGACATGGTGACGGTCGATCGATTCGGATCACTTCAGTCGGCCGAGAATCTGGGTGGCCATCGCTTCCGACTCCATGAAGACGCGAAGAAGTACGGGTACGCCACGATGGCGTTCGGGGCGGTCTTCCAGCTCAGCGCCGCGCTCGACTACCTCCTCCGGGTGGGTGTCCACAACATCGAGCGGCACACCGTGGCCATCGCCAATCGGCTGAACGAAGGCCTCCGGGCTCAGGGGCACGACGTACTGACCCCCCGAGGCAACCGGTCCGCCATCGTCACGTTCGAGCACGGGCACGATCCCGCCATGGTGCGCCGCACCCTCGAGGAGGCTTCCATTCTGGTGAGCGTCCGGGAGGAGGGCGCCCAACTCCGAGCGGGTGTCGCGCTCTTCAACACCGACGAGGAGATCGATCGTCTGCTCGAGGTGACGGGGGGTTGGGCCTAGAGGAACTCGCTCGCGTTCTG
Organism: Longimicrobiales bacterium; assembly: GCA_965249725.1. Classification (GTDB taxonomy): domain Bacteria; phylum Gemmatimonadota; class Gemmatimonadetes; order Longimicrobiales; family Gaopeijiaceae; genus CBDDCX01. The sequence goes on along the minus strand of CBDFMQ010000002.1, from coordinate 2,155,667 downwards.
GCCAGTACGATATTAGCCTGGAGAAGAGCTTCGTGATCCTGGATGGGGGGAGAAAATGAGAGCACCGACGCGCAACGAAGACGCCAAGAACCTATCGGTCATCGCCGGTGCCGGTCTCCTGAGCGTTGCCTTTACCATGGCGATTTTGGCGAGGGCGGCTCCCCACCAACACCACACCTACACTGTGACGGTTCCAAGCGATGTCTCAGTGTCGACTCCGGTTGTTGAAGAACGATTGGAGGGACCGGCCCTGGACAGTCGCCTTTACGGCAACGTCACCACGCGGTCGGGCCAGGAATTCGAGGGCTACATCCGTTGGGATCAGAATGAGGGCGGCTGGGCGGATCTGCTCGACGTCGACCGAAAGGGGCGTCGTTCCGCGATTTCGGGCATCCGCTTCGGGCACATCAAGCGTATCGATGTCTTGAACTCACGCTCGGCCCTGTTCACGCTCAAGTCCGGACAGGAGCAAGAGCTCGGAGGCCGCCGGACGGATCTCGGGCGTGGGCTCCGTGCCCTGGTGGTCGATGACCCACGGCTGGGTGTCGCGGAGCTCGAATGGAGTGACCTCGAGGCGGTGGAGTTCATGGCTGCGCCCGACGGGATCATCCCGCAGGGCGAGCTACTGTACGGGACTCTGGTGACGCGGGCCGGGCTCGAGTTCACTGGATACGTGGCGTGGGACGTGGACGAGATCTTCACCACCGACATCCTCGATGGTGATGACGAGGATCGAGTTCGCCGTGAGATCGCTTTCGGCGAGATCGCCTCGATAAGCCGTGAGAGTTCACGGGCGAGCCGTGTGATCATGCAGAGCGGTGAAGAGATGATCCTCAGGGACTCCAACGACGTCGACCGGAGCAACAGAGGCATCTCCGTTTCCGATCCGTCGCTGGGCCAGGTGATGGTCGAGTGGAAGGACTTCGCGGCCGTGCGTTTCGAGAGAGCACCAACCGAGACCAGGTACGACGAGTTCGATGGGGGCCGCCTGATTCACGGCTCCGTATTGACCGAATCGGGTGAAGATCTCACCGGGGACATCCGGTGGGACAACGACGAGGAGTACACCTGGGAGATGTTGAACGGCGACTACAAGGGGATCGACTTCGACGTCGAATTCAGCCAGATCGCGTCCATCTCCAAGAAGGGCTACAGCGCCGAAGTCGTGTTGGTCGATGGCCGTACGTTTCACCTGTCCGGCAGCAACGATGTGAACCCGGGCAACCGTGGGATCACGGTCCGCGCGGCAGATGGTAGCGTCCACGAGGTGCAGTGGGACGACTTCAGGGAGCTGCGACTGGATCCGTGATCCGGCTCGGTAGGATGACACGCTCCAACCAGGTCGATGCCACAGCGATGCTCCTGCTGGTGGTGGGCTGTAAGAGCGACGGCAGCGGTGGGGGAGTGACCCCTCTGACCCCCACCTCCATCAGCGTCATCCCCTCCAAGGTCATTCTGGCCGCGGTGGGTGAGACTACCCAGGCCTCGGCCGAGGTTCGCGACCAGAACGGGAACGTCATGGCGGGGCAGGCGGTTGCCTGGTCTTCCAGCAATGCGCCGGTCGCGGAGGTGAGCAGCACGGGGCTCATCACCGCTAAAGGGCATGGCACCGCCATCATCTCGGCGTCTGCCGGTGGGGCGAGCGGATCGGTGGGGCTGCAGGTGGATCGAGCGGCCGTGGCGCTCGTAGAGTCGGGCGGTGACGGTCAGACCGGCGTTGTGGAATCGGCCCTGCCGGAGCGACCCACGGTGTTGTTGACCGACGCGTTGGGGAGCCCTGTTCCGAACCGGATCGTACAGTTTGGGGTCACGGGTGGGGGCGGATCCGTCGTGTCTACGGCGACCACGGGACAGGATGGAACAGCGAGTGTCGAGTGGGTGCTGGGCACCCTGCTGGGCGCGCAGCGCCTGCGGGCGACGATCGCGCAGTTCAGCGTCGACTTCACTGCGACCGCAATAGCAGGGCCTGCTGCCAGCATCGCGAAGGTCTCCGGTGATTCCCAGACTGGAGTGGTCCTGGCGACGCTCGGCCTCCCGATGGTCATCAAGCTCGAGGACGCTCTGGGCAATGCGACCGTGGGGCAGGAGGTTGAGTTCTCGACCTCGGCCGGCTCCTTGAGCACCATGACTGGAACTACGGACGAGAATGGCCTCGCCAGTACGACGCTGACCCTGCCGGCAACGGTCGGGCTGGTCACGGTCACCGCCTCGGTGACGGCCCTCGGTCTGGAGGCAACCTTCACAGCCACCGCGATCGCCGGTGTGCCTACTACCATCGAGAAGGTCTCAGGGGACCTGCAGGTGGCGCCGAGCTCGACCGCCCTTCCGTTCCCGTTGATTGCCCGGGTGCTGGACGCCTCGGGCAATCCGGTTCCGTTGACGCTGGTTGCCTTCGCCTCGAGTGCGGGCTCGTTGAGCGCCGCGTCGCTCGGAACCGACAGCGAGGGCTTGGTCAGCGTCGTGCTGACGCTACCGGCCGGTGCGGGTACGACCACAGTCACCGTGTCGACGGCGGGGGTGCCTGATGTGACGTTTACGGCGACGGGGTTCGTTCAGGTAGGGCTTGGTGCCTCCCTTACCGTGGGCACGAACCACAATTGTGCACGGGCCGGGACCGATGGGTCCTGGTATTGCTGGGGCAACAACCTCAACCAACAGTTGGGTGCGGGCCCGGCCTTCTCGTCCCTACCGCTACTCATCGGCGGCGTCACGCTCGTAAGGGTGTCGGCCGGGGGCGAGCACGGTTGCGGCCTCACCAGCAGTGGGGAGGCCTACTGCTGGGGGCTGAACACCAGTGGCCAACTCGGCGACGGCACGAACATCACACGTTCCACCCCGACCAGGGTGACCACCAACCTCCACTTCGTGGCGATCAGCGCCGGGGCGTCCCACACGTGCGCGCTCGACGGCACCGGGGCGGCGTATTGTTGGGGCGAAGGGGGCAGTGGCCAGTTGGGCAACGCCGGGTTGACCGACGCTACTTCTCCGGTAGCAGTGGCCGGACTGTCCTTCCAGGAGATCAGTACCGGACAGGATCACTCGTGCGCGATCACGCTCGCCGGCGTCGCTTACTGCTGGGGTCTCAACGACCAAGGACAGCTCGGACTCGGCACTCTGATCACTCGTACGGTGCCCGTTGCGGTTACGGGCGGACTGCTCTTCTCCGAGGTCTCCGCCGGGGCCGGCTACTCTTGTGGCGTTACCCAAGCGGGGGCGGGCTACTGCTGGGGCGAGGACATCAGCGGCTCACTCGGCGCGGGCGGTGCCGTACCGCAAGCCAACCCGACTCCTCTGCTCGTATTGGGCGGTCTCACGTTCACCAGCATCGAGGCGGGAGGCGGACACACTTGTGGCCTCGTCGGAGGCCTCACCTACTGCTGGGGTCTGAATGCATCCGGAGAGTTGGGGATCGGCTCTATGGTCAACCAGTCGGCGCCGTTCCTGCTTGCTCCCGGCTCACAGCACGCTATCTCCCTTCTGTTGCCCGGCCTCGGAGATCACACGTGCGGGCTCAACGGTCTCGGAGAGATCTACTGCTGGGGTCTCAACACGTCGGGGCAGGTGGGCATAGCGGCGGGAGCGCCGGTCACGGCTCCGGTTATGGTGCCTGGCTGGCCGAGGTAGGGGCCTCCTACGGCTCCGTCCCCACCGTCCCCAGTGTCGCCCACTCCGGCATGACCCCTGCGTCGATGCCGAAGATCGCGGTTCCCAGGAAGAGGAAGATCAACGTGATCACCAGGGCGCCAATCAGGTTGAGTACGATGCCGATGCGTGCCATCTCGGGGATGCGGACCCGGTCACTGCCGAAGATGATCGCGTTGGGCGGAGTCGCCACGGGCATCATGAAGGCGCAGGACGCCGAAAGGGTGGCTGGGATCATCAGCAGCAATGGATGGACGTTGGTGGCTACGGCCACTGACGCGAGGATCGGCAGAATCATCTCGGTGGTGGCGGTGTTCGACGTCAGTTCGGTCAGGAAAGTCAGCGTCAGGCAGACCACGATGATCAGAATGAAGGGCGAGACTCCGGCGAGCCCGGCGAACTGATTCCCGATCAGCGTCGATAGACCAGTCGCCTGGAAGCCATAGGCCAGAGCGAAACCGCCGCCGAACAAGAGCACGATGTTCCAGGGCAGTCGGGGAATGAGATCCCTGCCCGCGAGCGTCGAATAGGCGGCTCCGGGTGTGCGGCTCGGAATGAGGAAGAGGATGGTCGCCATGGTAATGGCCACCGTCCCGTCGTCGATCAACTCCGGGAACGGGATCAGCTGCGACCAGCCCGGAATGGTCACGAACCCGAGCTGGATGGGGATCCTGAACACCCACAAGAACGCGGTGAGTCCGAAGACGACGAGCACGGCCTTCTCCTCGTAGGCGACGGGTCCGAGCGCCGCCGCCTGTCGATCGACCAATTCCCGATCCACGGTGACATGCTCCGGCACGCGGAAAAAGACCTTCGTGATGAGGAGCCAGGCGATCACCAGCATCGTCACCGAGATGGGTAATCCCACCAGGATCCACTGGCCGAAGGAGATGGTTGGTGCGTCCGGGAAGGTGATCTCGAAGATCCGAGCGAAGGAGAGGTTGGGTGGGGTCCCCACCAGCGTCGCGATTCCGCCCACCGAGCACGCGTACCCGATGGCCAGCATGACCCCGACCGAAAACGGGTGCGTGTCCTCCACCCCGAAGTCCTCTTCCATCTCGAGAATGATGGCGAGGCCGATGGGGACCATCATGATTGCGGTGGCCGTATTGGAGATCCACATGGAGAGGAAGCCCGCCGCCACCATGAACCCCAGCACGATTCGAGACGGGCCTCCGCCGATCGTCCGAATGATCTTCAGGGCGATCCGCCGGTGCAGATTCCACTTCTCCATCGTGAGGGCGATCATGAACCCGCCCAAGAACAGCACGATGGTGCTGTTGAAGTAGATGGGGGCCGTGGTGCCGCCCCGGGCGATCCCGAGGAACGGGTAGAGCACCAACGGAAGTAGAGCCGTCGCGAACAGCGGGATCGCTTCTGTAATCCACCAGGTGGCCATCAGAATGGCCACGGCGGCCATGCGGGTGACCTCAGGGTTTCCGGGATCGAGGTCGTAGAGGTTCGTCACGAGGAACAGGGCCGGGCCTAGGATGAGGCCGACCCTCTGCATGATGCTCCTCTTGCCGGAGGTGGCCGATCGACTCAAGGCCGGCTCCTCAGGCGGGGAGGTTGCATCGCGGATGGCACGTCGTCGCCCGGCTCTACCGGTAATTCCCGAACTGGAGTTCGATACCCCAATCTGTGCCCTTGAGGAAGGTCATGACCGCCTGCAGTTCATCCCTCGAAGGGCTGGTGACCCGCAGCTCGTCTCCCTGGATCTGTACCTGCACCTTCTTGAAGCCGTTGTCTTTGACGGCCTTGACCATCTTCTTGCCCGTTTCCTGGTCGATGCCCTGCTTGAGTCCGATCGTCTGCCGCGCGCGGCCCAGGGAGCCGATCTCGACCTCGCTCACGTCGAGGTTCTTCAGCGGGACCTTTCTCCGCGCGAGCTTCTCCCGCAGGACCTGCAGGACCGCGCCGAGCCGGTAATCGTCGTCGCCCTCGAGCTTGATCACATTGGCAGCCCGGTCGAGTTCGATGGTGCAGTTCGTGCCCTTGAAGTCGTACCGGGTAGCGATCTCCTTGTGCGCCTGGTTCACCGCATTATCGACCTCTTGAAGGTCGATGCCGGTGGTGATGTCGAAGGAGTTCTTCTTGGCCATGTATGTCCTCGTAGTGCGGTGAATGCGGGAAGGGAATGTAACATTGGGTCGGGTCCTCTTGCCCGCCCGGGGATCACCGACGGGAGTGTCGGGGTCAGTCGTCGTGAGCGTCCCTGTCGATGCCGTAAAACGTCAGTCGGCCACGCCGTCCCGTCCCCTCGTCGGCCAGCACCAATGTGCCATCCGACAGGAAGGCGACGCCTTCCGTCTGCTGGTGGCGTCCTTTATCGAGGGAGGTGATCGCCCACAAGCGGCCGTCTAGCGAGATCTCGGCGATGGCGTTCTGCCTCGCGGCAACCAGGAGGAAGTGGTCGCTTCCGGGAGCCAACGAAAGGCCAGAGGGACTGAATTCGTTGCCCTTCACGAGATCCGTGAACGGGTCCAACGGGATCCGGATCGCCTCTTCGGGGACCAGCCGGCGTTCCTCGATCGACCATGGTAGCAGCGTTACCCAAGAGCGCAGTTCGCGGGCCCTGGGGGTCTTGCAGACCAGGAGTAGGCGTGTGCCCTCGACGTTCGCGGCGAGCCCCTCGACTTCACAGAGGCGACCCGCACCGGTGACGTACATGTTGTAGTCGAGCCGCTCCTCGTCCTCACCCTCGAGGCTCTCGAAGAGCACGCCATCGCTCGTCACCAGAAAGAAGCGGTCTTCCAGTACGAACAGTCCCTCGAAATCCCCCCGGACCGTCGGGCGCCCCATGGAGAATGCCTTCGCGATCTTCTGGCCTGGGACGTCGATCTCGTAGATCACGGCCCTCTCGTCGTTGTGCGCGAACAGACGATCCGCCCGAGTGACGGCCAGCCCCGAGATCTCCTTCAGGCGGTTGGGCAGGCCCCATTGCACACGACGGTCGGCGTCGAACGAGTACCTCCCCAGCACCTCGGCCTCTTGGCTGGGCATTCCGAGGAGGGCGACCGCCAGCAGAGCAGCCGCTCTCATGGTGTCGATCCCTCCGCCTCGGCCCTCAGGCGCTCGTACACACCCTTCGCTTGCAGGAACTGGTAGCGGACCCGACGCCACTCCTCCTCGGAGCGCCAACCGGGCGAGGCCTCGGCCATCGCGGTGAGCTTCTCGATCCATCGAATGCCGTATTCGGCGGACGCAGCGTCGCGGATGGGTGCTCCGTCCACCTCGAACCACACCGGATTGGTGAACGCTTGGGCGAAGGTGGCGTCGAGGGGGTAGTGTTCCTCTCGCTCTCCTTCGGCCCTCAGATGGATCCAACCGCTCCCCGTGATAGGGACGTCCCCGCTGAACTCGCCGCTCATGCGATCCGGGGACAGCGCGACCTCTTGAACGTCACGGCCGTCGTGCACGAGCCAGGCGCGCGTGAGCGGTGTGATGGAACGGACGCGCGCCTGTACGGCGATACTCGTTGCTCCGGCGGGCAGCGCTAGTTCAGAGCCCGGAATGGAGTCATTCACCATGAGAGAGACGAGAGGCCCGTTGGTCACGAAGGCACGGCCATCCCGCAGTCCTTCGAACCAGCCCTCCATAGTGCGCCGGCGGTCCGGTGTTCTCACATAGGTCCGCATGGCACCGACCAGGGGCGTCCAGTGCAGACTGCTGATGGCATCCTCGCCCCCAACAGCGGTGATTCGGAGATCGTTGTTCCAAACCGCGTAGAGGGGGAAGAAGCCGGCGTGCCCCGCAGAGGACCACTCCAGTGCGTCCAGTGCCTCCAGCACCGCGTCGACCATGAAGCCCTTACCGCCGCCCAGGTTGCCTTCCAGGGGATCGGCGTCCCCTCCGAAGGCGTGCACGTAGCCGGTTGTCGCACCCTGGAGCTTGGCCTTCCTGAGCATGTCTGTATTCGAGGGATATAGACTTTCGATGGCCGTCCCTTCGTAGCCCGTCGTGAAGGGCGAGATGAGATGGTCCTCCAGTCCCAGCATGAAGACATGGCCGTAGAACGGGGGCCGGTACTCCTGCCCGACTACGAGCACTCGGTCGGGAGTGGAGAGGGGGTGGGCATCGCCGCCCGGGACGAAGAACTGATGGTCGAGGATGCGGTTGTCCTTGTTCGCGACCTGCTCGTTGACGATGTCCTGATCCTCGGCATCGGACATCATCATCATGTTCTCGAGCGTGTTGTGGAGGTTCCCCGCGTAGTTCATGTGGAGGTGCGTGGATCCGTTGTGCCATCCTTCGGCCGAGAGGTCGGCCATGCGCCGGAGGACGACCTCCACCTCGGTGACCTCGCCGGCCCGTACCTCTACGTGCCGCCGGTCGGGGTGCAATTCGAAACCCTTCATTACCGTGAGGTCCACCGGACCGGGAGGAAGCTGGAGGGAGAAGCTGCCGGTCGAATGAAACGCGGGGAAGCCGCCCCTGCCACCGATCCGCGCGTACGCGTCGCTGGGTGCCCACACCTTGCCGTCGGCTGCGATCAGCGTCACGCGTGCCGCTGTGGGTTCGCTGCTGCCTTCACCAGAAAGGCCTTCAGCCCGGACGGTCGCCACCAGTGTGCCCATGGGCTCCTTCCAGCGCCTCTGTGTGATCTCGATCCGGCGCCGCGCTCCGCCGAACGTCTCGAGGAGTTCGAGCTGGGGGAGACCTGATTCGTTCGAGACGTATGCGATCCACTCGCCATCGGGGGACCATCGCGGATGGAACGCGTCGTGCTGGAAGAACGTGAGCTTGTACGGCTCCCCACCGATGGTGGGCTGCACGTACAGGTTTACGTATTGATCGGCGGAGCCGGAGGTCGATGAATACACGAACCGCGTGCCGTCCGGGGACACGTCGGGTCGGGCCCGGTAGAGGGTCTGTTCGGCGAGAACGGTGCTGCGTCTCTCGATACCCCCGACTTCGGCCGGCACCCTGATCACGTTGCCCGACCCTAGAGCCACGTCACGATTGGAGACGAGGAGGAGTTCTTCGCCGTCCGGCATCCACGATGGAGACAGGTGCATGTCCTGCGAACCGAAGTAGAGACGCTCACGTCCGAAGTCGTTGTCCGATGTCACGGCTACGGCGGATCCGTTCCATTGGCCGTCCTGGATCGGACGCACGTAGACGTTGAAGTACCCGTTGGGCTGGGTCGAGACATACGCCAGCTGGGTTCCGTCTGCCGAGAACGTCGGATCGGCGTAGACGAACTCGTCGTCGGTCAGGGCGCGGGACTCCCCCGATTCCACGTCCAGGATTGCCAACTGGATGGTATGCGGCCCCTCACCCGCCGAGGCACCGTTGTCGGCCGTGTAGACGATCCACCGTCCGTCCGGTGACCAGGCCGGCGAGGAGTGATATGCGGAGCCTCGCGTAAGCTCGGTGGCGACACCGGGGTCGGTCGCCTGGCCTGTTTCGGGATCGACCCCTTCCTCGAGGGCTATCGACCATATGGAGCCACTCATGCCCACGGCGATGGCATCGCCCCTCGGAGACCACGCCGGCGCCCAGGGCGTGGAGCTGGGGGCAGGCGGGAGGTAGTAGTTGTACATGTAGTTGCCGCCGTGGCGTGCCCAATCGTATCCCGCGACCCGGGCCGGCGGCGGGCCGTCGAAGGCGCCCGAGACGGTCGCGCCGCCGGGCGTCCCCGCATCCCCCGAGCAGGCTAGAAGGCCAGCGGTCAACATCGCGGCGGTCGACAACGCCACGATCGACATTCCCCGCGACGGCGCTTCTCGGCGCATTCCACCGCGGGATTCGCACTGGGTGACGGTTCCTTCTGTCATGTACACGGCCCCCTACCGGATCTGGTCTCATGGCAGCATCGCACCTTCGTGATCGACCGGTGCTCCGGAAGATGGGTACGCGGTTGGCTCCCCGCGAGGGTCCACGACGCGGTGCGATTGCCCCCCCGTCGGTCCTCGGGTAAGATCCCGGCTACTAGCAGGTGCCCCGACGCCCACACCTCGGATCGGCATGCTGAGGACCACCCCTTTCCATTCCCGAACGGCTCCACTCTGCCAAGCCCAGAATTGGCGTCGCTGGGCGGGCTTCATCACCGCCGGGTCGTACGAGCTCACGCCCGACCGAGAGTACTATGCCATCCGGAGCGCGGCGGCCCTCTTCGATGTGTCGCCCCTCTTCAAGTACGAGATTCGGGGTCGGGATGCCTCGCGCCTCCTCGATCGGGTGGTGACCCGAGACATATCTCGGTGCGTGCCCGGGCAGGTCCTCTACACGCCGTGGTGTGACGGACAAGGCAAGGTGATGGATGACGGTACGCTGTCCCGCATGGAAGAGGACGCGTACCGGCTTACATCAGCCGAACCGAATCTGCGTTGGCTCCTGGACAACGCTTTCGGCCTCGACGTGGAGATCACGGACATCTCCGATTCTCTGGCCGCCCTCTCGCTCCAGGGTCCCAACGCGCGAGCCATCTTGGGGAGCGCGACGGATGGGGAGGTGGACGGGCTCGGGTTCTTTCGGCTCGCCGTCACGCACGTGAGCGACGTTCCGGTGACCGTCACCCGGACCGGGTACACGGGGGATCTCGGATACGAGATCTGGGTGGACTCCGGAGACGCGCCGGACCTTTGGGACGCCCTGATGGAAGTGGGTCGTTCCCATGGGATCACGCCTGCGGGGATTCTCGCGCTCGATGTGGCTCGGATCGAGGCCGGCCTGGTGCTTCTCGACGTAGACTACGTGCCGGCGCACCGGGCCGTGATCGAAGATCGGAAGTCCTCGCCGTTCGAGTTGGGTCTCGGCTGGACGGTGAATCTGGACAAGGAGGCCTTCGTGGGCCGGGCAGCGCTGGTAGAGGAGAAGCGGCGGGGCCCGGAGTGGGAGCTTCGTGGCCTGGAGGTGAGCTGGGAATCGTTGGAGGACCTGTACGCCAAGGTGGGTCTTCCGCCCCAGCTGCCTTCGGTGGCCTGGAGGACCAGCGTGCCCGTCTACCGTGATGGCAAGCAGGTGGGGTACGCTACGAGCGGATGCTGGTCCCCGATCCTCAAAAAGTACATCGCTCTGGCGCACCTTCACGCCCACCATGCGCGGCCGGGCACGACTGTCCACATGGAGGTCACGGTGGAGCACGTAAGGCGTCAGGCGGTGGCCGAAGTGGTCGAGACACCCTTCTACAACCCCGCGCGCAAGAGGTCGACGCCGTGACCGCTGCCAACCGATACGACGCGATCGTCATCGGGGGAGGGCACAACGGCCTGGTCAACGCCGCATACCTGGCCAGGTCGGGCAAGCGAGTCGTCGTGCTCGAGAAGCGACACGTGCTCGGGGGAGCCGCCGTCACCGAGGAGATCCATCCCGGCTTCAAGTACTCGGTGTGCTCCTACGTCGTGAGCCTTCTAAGGCCGGAGATCATCCAGGATCTGGACCTGCCTCGCCACGGTCTCGAGATCCTCCCGCTCGAGAGCACCTTCACTCCGATCTCGGATGACGACTACCTGGTGCGCTGGTCGGACCATGATCAGACCCGCCGGGAGTTGTACCGGCACTCTCCCAAGGACGCCGATGCGTACGACGACTTCAGCAAGCTGATGTACCAACTGGCCGTGGCCGTGAAGCCCATCCTGTCGATGGTGCCACCCGACCCCACGTCGCTGAGCCCGAAGGACCTCATGGGGTTCGCCAAGCTCGCGGGACACATGAGGGGCCTGGGCGAGGAGCAGTTCCATGCGCTCTTCAAACTCATGACCATGAGTTCCGCCGACTACCTCGACGAGTGGTTCGAGACCGAGGCGCTGAAGGCCACGATGGCCGCGAGTGGCATCATCGGCACCTTCCTCGGTCCTCGATCTCCGGGCACGGCGTATGTGCTGTTGCACCACTACATGGGCGAGATCGACGGAGCGATGCGTGCCTGGGGATTCGCTCGGGGTGGGACCGGAGGCATAAGCGAGTCCATTGCCAGTGCGGCGCGCGGATTTGGCGCGGATATCCGCACCGAGGCTGGAGTCGCGCACGTGATCGTCAAGAGTGGGACGGCAATCGGGGTAGTGCTCGAAAACGGGGACGAGATCCGGGCGCCCGTGGTGGTCTCGGCCCTGGACCCCAAGCGGACTTTTTTACAGATGGTCGAAGAGAAGGACCTTCCGGACGACTTCGTCGAGGCGATCCAGCGCTTCAAGATCCGGGGTTCGTCAGGCAAGGTGAACCTTGCCCTGGGCGAGCTGCCCGACTTCACGAGCCTGCCGGGCTTCGGACCACACCTGCGAGGAGCCATCTCCATCAGTCCCAGCGTGGACTACCTGGAACGCGCCTACGATGACGCCAAGTACGGAGGATTCTCGAAGCGGCCCTACATGGACATCATCCTGCCGTCCATGATCGATCCAGGCATGGCTCCCCCCGGAAAGCACGTCATGTCGATCTTCGTCCAGTATGCCCCGTCGGATCTGGACGGAGGCTGGGACGTGACCAAGCGGGAGGCTTTCGGGGACGCCGTCATCGATACGCTGGCCCAGTACGCACCGAACCTCCCCGGAGCGATTTTGCACCGACAGGTGCTGACCCCGTGGGATATCGAGCGCGATATGGGCCTCACCCAGGGCAACATCTTCCATGGCGAACTGACCCTGCATCAGCTCTTCTCGATGCGTCCTGCCGTCGGCTGGGCCGACTTCACCACGCCGGTCCGGAACTACTACCAGTGTGGGTCGGGGACTCATCCCGGGGGAGGCATCACGGGCGCGTCCGGACGGCTGGCCGCTCTCAAGATCCTCGGGGAGTCGCCGCGATGACCCGGCCCTCCGGCGGCACGAACCAGCCCTACGACGCCATCATCGTCGGTGCCGGTCACAACGGACTCGTCACCGCGGCCTATCTCGGCCGGGCCGGAATGAGGGTGCTGGTCCTGGAGCGACGCGAGGTCATCGGAGGAGCCGCGGTCACCGAGCAGGTCTTCCCGGGCTTCAAGTTCGACACCGCGGCGCACCGCATCGGCGGGCTTCATCCGGCGATCGTCTCCGACCTGAATCTGCACCGTCACGGCCTCGAACTGCTCAGGGCCGACCCTGCCGTGTTCGCTCCTTGTTCAGACGGGCGCCATCTGCAGCTTTGGCGGGACCCCGAACGGACTGCGGAGGCGCTGCGCGAGATCTCGCCGCCGGACGCTGACGCCTGGGTCCCCTTTACGGATTTGATCGGGAAGGCGGCGGCAATCGTGCAGTCCGCCTGGTCCGCCACTCCTCCCAACGTCGCCGGCAACGACCCGAGAGACCTTTGGTCCGTTGTGAAGCTGGGTGCCAAGCTCCGCCGGCTCGGGAAGAAGGACATGGTCGAGGTCGTGCGCATTCTCCCGATGGCGGTATCCGAGTTGTTGGGGGATTGGTTCGAGAGCGACATCCTCAAGGGAGCCCTCGCCGCCGCCGGCGTCTCGGGGTTGATGCAGGGGCCGATGGCCGCCGGGACTGTCTACAACCTGCTTCACCAGCAGGTCGGGGCCGCCCGTGGCGTGCTCCGGCCCACTACTCGGGTCCGCGGTGGCGTGGGTGCGTTGGCCAATGCGTTGGGGGCGGCGGCCCGGGAGCATCGGGTCGAAATCCGGACGAATCAACCCGTCGGTCGAGTGCTCGTGAAGGACGGTAGGGCTACCGGCGTGGCTCTGTCGAGCGGCGAGGAATTCTCGTCGTCCCGGGTCATCTCGAACGTCGACCCGCGCACGACCTTCTTCGATCTCGTGGGACCGACCCACTTCGATCCGGAGTTGGTGCGCAAGGTGAAGAACATCCGGTTCCGGGGCGCCTGCGCCAAGGTGCATCTAGCCCTTCGGGAGTTGCCGCGCTTCACGGGTGTTTCCGAGGGGGCGGCGCACCTGAACGGTGTGATCTCGATCAGCCCCAGTCTCGAGTACGTCGAGCGGGCGTTCGACGACGCCAAGTACGGAGCGCCGTCGAGTCGCCCGACGCTGGAGGTGTCCATCCCTTCGGTCACCGATCCGGGTCTGGCCGAGCCGGACACCCACGTCATGTCGATCGTGGCGCAGTACGCGCCCTATCGGCTCACGGCAGGCGAGTGGGACGCCGCGGCCAGGGATCGGCTGGGCGATACGATCGTGGCGACGCTGGGCGAGTATGCGCCCAACCTCGACGACACCATCCTCCACCGGCAGGTGCTTACTCCGTTGGATCTGGAGGAGACGTACGGGCTCCCGGAAGGGAACATCAATCACGGAGAGCATACGCTGGATCAACTGCTCTTCATGCGTCCGGTGCCGGGGTCCGCTCGCTACCGGACCGACCTGGCCGGGCTCTACCTGTGCGGGGCGGGGACGCATCCGGGAGGCGGGGTCACCGGATACCCCGGGTACAACGCGGCGCGCGAGATCCTGAGGGACGGGAAGGGCTGATTTCTCAAAGAGCGAGGTAACCCTAGGGACGATCGCGCCGACCCCGGGCGGCAGCACTCTGACATGACCGTGGGGCCGGGCCCCGAGCCTACCGCTAGTCGGATCTTCCCGCCTTGGGCCGTTTGCGTCGCTTGACCGACTTCTCGGACTTGACCGACTTCTCGGATTTGACCGACTTCTCGGATTTGACGCTCGTGACTTCCCCATCACGGGGCACGTCGTCCCTCCAGGTGCCCTTACACGCGCTGCACTGAACGTACTCGGCGACCGTACTCAGCGGAATCACAGGAACCGAGAACAGTGTGAAGTACTTCCGTACGCGCTTCGTGGAATACCTTCGCTGCACTCCACAGTGCTGGCAGGAGAACTCCCCGCTGTCCGCCGAGTAGGTCACTCCTTTGGTCCCAAAAACGCTCATGATGTACCTCCACGGCGGCCAACTCGAGCGTTGGAGTGCACCGGTGGTCGGGCAGAGGCCCATCCAACGGCGTTCCGTGTGGTCCCGAGGGGTCGGCGAGCCTTGTCCTTGGGGGTTTTGAGGCTACAGTTGGGCTTTGAGCGTAGGAACGCAAGGAAGGCGTCACATCGGGTACGGACCCCCTGCTTGCCGCCCACACGCCATGTACGCACCTTGTCGCCGAACGTCGACGGCCACGTGCGTGACAGAGCACCAGGCCGCCGACTGAGCGTATCCAAACGCCCACAAACGGTCGACCGTATTCACGCGGGAGGGCCTCCCTCGGCTTCCTTCGGATGGTACCCCCAACGGTGTCGACCTAGCCCCGCACGTGAGCCAGGAAGAATGAAAAAGAGGATCTACATTGCCGGGTGCGGTGGCATGCTCGGAGAGGCGTTCTACAAGCACTTCAGTGGCGCGTACGAACTGGAGTGCTCCGATATCGATGTCAATGAGGAGTGGCTCAGCCCACTCGATTTCAGGGATTTCGACGCATATCGTCACGCCGTCGAATCGTTCGGGCCGGACTATCTGTTCCACGTGGGCGCGTACACGGATCTCGAGTATTGTGAGCTCCACGTCGAGGACACGTATGCGACCAATACGATGGCGGTCGAGAACGGCGTTCTCCTTGCCAACGCTCTGAGCATCCCCGTCGTCTATGTCAGCACGGCCGGGATCTTCGATGGCCAGAAAGGCACGTACGATGACTGGGATACTCCCAATCCGATCGGACACTATGCCCGCTCAAAGTACATGGGAGAGCGCTACGTAGTCGAGAACGCCGACCGGTATCTCGTGTGTCGTGCCGGCTGGATGATGGGTGGGGGCCCACGCAAGGACAAGAAGTTCGTGCACAAGATCATGCGGCAGCTCAAAGACGGGAAGAAGACCCTCCACGTCGTCAACGACAAGTTCGGCACGCCTACGTATACGCACGACTTCGTGCGTCACGTGGGCAGGCTCCTGGAGGAGGAGCTTTGGGGGCTGTACAACGTCGTCTGTGAGGGCATGACGTCACGACTCGAGGTGGCGAGGGAGCTCATCGGGCTACTCGGCCTGAAGGACGACGTGGCCATCCTCGAGGTGGACTCCGATCATTTCAAGAAGGAGTACTTTGCGGAACGCCCGGCCTCCGAACGGTTGGTGAACAAGAAGCTGACCCTGCGAAACCTGAACAAGATGCGTGACTGGAGGATCGCCCTGCGGGAGTACCTCGGGGAGTACTACGACGGGTACTTGTAGGTCTCGGCCCGGTGGGGGCCGGCAAGGCTCATCCGTGCCGCAGCTCGGCGCTCGGGGGTGACGCCGCCGGGTCGAAGCGGCGGAGCCGGGTAGCCTGAAGCAGCAGTAGCATGAGGTATCGTGGGCTGAGCACGAGGTACCGGTGCCAAAGCCGGGCGGGGTCGTGCAAGAGCCGGAACAACCACTCCAGGCCCGCGCTCTGCAGGCGCTCGGGCGCCTGCGCGGTGTTGCCCGCATGGAAATCGAAGGCGGCACCCACGGCGATGAGCGGCATTGGCAAGAGATCGCGGTACTCGTAGACCCACACCTCCTGGCGCGGACAGCCGAGTCCGACGAAGACCATACGCGCTCCACTGTCCACGATCTGACCAACCACCTCTGTCCTCTCCTCCTCGGAGAGAGCCCTGAAGCGGGATGGCTGAGACCCGGCGATCTCGAGTTCCGGAAAGCGGCTCTGAAGGTTGCTTCCGAGCGACTCGAGCACTTCGGGTCGGCTGCCGTAGAGGTAGATCGGCAATGACTCCCGGGCGGCTTCTTCGCACAGCCGAAGGGTCAGGTCCGGGCCGTAGACGCGGTCGCGCAGGCCCGCCCCGTGCAACCAATTGAGGGCCCATCGCACGGGCTGGCCGTCCGGGCAGACGAGGTCGAGATGGTTGAGCCTGAATCGGTGCGAGTCGTCGAGAACCCCGGTCATCACTCCGTGAACGGCAAGGGCGGAGACCCCGAGAGCGTGTTCTCGACGTGCGGCATCGACGATCCGAGTCACGGCGCCGTCGTAATCCACGACGTCCACCATGACGCCGACCACATTGCGTTTGCCTCGGTCGATCACCCCCGGCCCTCTTCCAGCCAGCGATCGCGATTCATCGCATGGATCTCGGTGAGGAGCGCCTCGATGTTGTGCTGGATCTGCCAATCCGGGTAGTGGCTCTTGAATTTGCCGAGGTCGCTGACATACCAGATGTGATCTCCGACCCGATTGTCCTCCGAGTAGCTCCAATTCAGTTCGCGTCCTGCGATCTGCTCGCAGAGGTGGATGGCTTCGAGCATCGAACAGTGGCTCTCGCGGCCGCCCCCCATGTTGTAGATCTCCCCCTCGCGAGGCGCCTCGAAGAACGCGTCGAAGGCCCGAATCAGGTCCGCGCTGTGGATGTTGTCTCTTACCTGCTTGCCCTTGTACCCGAACACGGTGTAGGGCTCGCTGGTCACTGCGCACTTCATCAGGTAGGCCAGGAAGCCGTGAAGCTGTGTGCCAGAGTGGTTGGGGCCGGTCAGGCAACCACCGCGAAAGCACCCCGTTCTCATGCCGAAATAGCGGCCGTACTCCTGCACGAGAATGTCGGCCGAGAGCTTCGAGGCGCCGAACAGGCTGTGGAGGTTTTGGTCCACCGACATATTTTCCGCGATTCCGCCGGCGTACGGGTGCGAAGGCTCGATCTCCCAGCGGGTCTCCATTTCGACCAGCGGGAGCCGGTTGGGTGCATCGCCGTAGACCTTGTTCGTCGAGCAGAAGACGAAGACGGCCTCGGGGGCGTATCGGCGGGTGGCCTCCAACATGCTCAGCGTGCCGTTCGCGTTGACGGTGAAGTCGGTGACCGGATCGGTCGCGGCCCAATCGTGAGAGGGCTGGGCGGCGGCGTGAATCACCAACTCGATCTTGTTCCCGTACTCGCCGAAGAGCGAAGCGACACGGTCGGTGTCCCGGATATCATCGTCCACGTGCCGGTAGCTTGCGCCGAGGTGATTCTCGAGATTCTTCCGTTGCCAACTCGTGGAGGCGTCGGCGCCGAAGAACGTTCGGCGCATGTCGTTGTCGACGCCCACCACATCCATCCCCCGTTCGGCGTAGTATCTGGAGGCCTCCGAACCGACGAGACCGGCAGAGCCGGTTACAACCACCACCGACATCACCGCCCTCCAGAGACCGGCCACGCGCCGGTCCGTCTTCGTCCGAGGTACACACGCCGGATCTGCTTTCTCGACAACCTCACACTCCTTCCAGCGCCACGGTCGGTATCGTTCTTTGGCCGCACACGCCGCTTATTGTATGTTGACGAACTGACGCTGACGACGATTAGCAACGCGACCCACCGACTTCCGAAAGCCTCATGGATATCTCCGTCGTCATCCCCACCTTCAATCGACGAACACTCCTCGAGAGGACAGTGCCCCAGCTCGCCCGCCAGCGGGTCGACGGCCTCCGATACGAGGTGGTCTTCGTCATCAACGGGTCGACCGACGGCCGTGAGTCCCCGCCCGGGACACGTCTGGCGTGAGCACGGCTCGATGGACTCTACTCGGCATCGGTCCTGTTCAGATGTGGGAATCCTTCAGAGACAGCGGGTTTCCCCAAAAACTCACAGAGTCTTCTGTACGCATCGCGCTGGGAGGGATCGATAACGAGCAGGTCCTTTGGATGATGTCGAAAGTACTGGCGAACCGAATAGACATGGTTCTCGTAGTGGCGAATCAGCGATTCTCGACAGTACGGATCGTCCTCCGGCGAGTCGAAGAGGAGCCTATTCATCACCGACGCAGAATACCTTTTGCTGCCGACTTTTCCGCAAACCGAACATTGGATTCCTCAATCTGCGATTCGCCGTCCCGCGACAGGGCCCAAAAGAATGCGCCCACCCTGAGTCGGCGATCTGTCCATGCAAGCTATGCGGACGTCTGCGGCCAGGACAAACGGCAAGTCAGCCCCTGGTCCCTTTCGAGCCACCCGCCCCTTTCCGCAGGGTGCCTGCAGCGCATAATCACATAGCTTAGATTCTGGCCGCCGGACGGTTGCAGGTATGGAGACGCGCCGACTTTGACCCGCCCCCCGTACGGTTGGCGCAGTCCGTGCCTCCTGCTGCAGTCTGTCGTTGCGAGCATCTGTCCGAGTCCACCAGCGGGGATTATGTCCGATTTAGACTTTCTTGATGGTCAACGCCTTCTCGTCACGGGCGGTGCCGGGTTCATCGGTTCCGCTCTGGTGCGAGTTGCCATCGATGCTGCCACTGCCCAGATAGTCAACGTCGATGCCCTCTCCTATGCGGGGAATCTCGATTCTCTAAGAGACGTGGAGGGGGCTCCGCTCTACCGTTTCGAGCACGTCGATATCCGTGATCGAGTAGCCCTTCGGGGCGTCTTCGATACTCACCGACCCTCGGCGGTGATACACCTGGCCGCCGAGACCCATGTAGACCGGTCAATCGACGGTCCCAGGGGGTTCGTCGAGACGAACGTCACAGGGACGCTCAATCTACTGGAGGCGGCTCACCGACATTGGAGTCGCCTTTCGGAGAGCGAGAAACTTCGGTTCCGGTTTCACCACGTGTCCACCGATGAGGTCTTCGGTTCCCTATCAGGAGACGGCTGGTTCACCGAAGCCACGGCCTACGACCCTAGCTCCCCATACTCCGCGACCAAGGCGAGCTCCGACCATCTCGTGAGGGCGTGGGGACGTACATATGGACTGCCGATCCTGATTACGAACTGTTCCAACAACTACGGGCCCTACCAGTTCCCGGAGAAGCTGATCCCGCTGGTGACTCTGAATGCTCTGGAGGACAGACGCCTCCCGGTCTACGGACAGGGATCCAACATCCGGGACTGGCTCCACGTCGACGACCACGTTACGGCCATCCTTCGGGTATTGGAGGCTGGACGCGTTGGCGACACATATCTTATCGGCGGTGCGGCAGAGCGCCGTAACATTGATGTTGTGACGAGCATCGCAGATTTCGTGGACGACCTCGCTCCGAGCCCGAACGGGATTCGACGACGCGATCTGATCGAGTACGTTGATGATCGACCTGGCCACGATCGGCGCTACGCTATCGATGCCTCTAAGATTAGGAACGAGTTGGGCTGGGAACCTTCCCGAGACTTCGAGACGGGGCTGGAGGACACAGTGCGCTGGTATCTGGATAATCGGTGGTGGTGGGAGCGCGTCCGGACGGGCGAGTACAGGGGCGAACGGCTCGGCCTACACCCGCCGGGGCAGGCTTGAAGGGCGTACTCCTGGCTGGGGGATCGGGTACTCGTCTGCATCCGATCACGAAGGCCGTAAGCAAGCAGCTCCTCCCGGTCTACGACAAACCGATGGTGTACTACCCGTTGTCCACTCTGATGCTTGCAGGGATCCGTGAGTTTCTCCTCATCTCGACGGCGAGAGATCTTCCAATCTTCGAACACCTATTGGGGAACGGTGAGGACTGGGGGATCCAGATCGAGTACGCGATCCAACATGCGCCTGAAGGCATCGCGCAGGCGTTCGTAATCGGTCGAGAGTTCGTCGGCAGCGACTCGGTCGCACTCATCCTCGGGGACAACATCTTCTATGGACAGGGCCTGGCCTCGAGGCTGCAACTGGCCGCGGAGCAGGAGTCAGGGGCAACCGTTTTCGGATATCGTGTCGAGAATCCAGGGCGGTACGGTGTCGCTGAACTCGCCCGTGACGGATCCGTTCTCTCCATCGAGGAGAAGCCCCGCGATCCGAAGTCGGATCTCGCGGTGACCGGTCTTTATATTTACGACAACGACGTCGTCTCGATTGCTTCGGCACTTCCCAAGTCTGCGCGGGGGGAGTACGAGATTACAGCGGTCAATCAGCAGTACCTCGATCAAGGTCGCCTTCGGATGGAAGTACTTGGACGGGGGATGGCCTGGCTGGACACCGGGACGGTGGATTCACTGGCCGAGGCCTCCGCCTTCATCGGAGCTATCGAACGCAGACAAGGTCTTCGGATCGCGGCGCCCGAAGAAGTAGCGTACCGGATGGGCTACATCGATCGGGAGCAGCTGTTGCGACTTGCCAAGGCAATGGTCGGCAGCGGCTATGGCGAGTATCTCCTTCGGTTCGCGGAGGGTGAGAGGTGATTCGCAAGCCGACAGCCCTAGAGGAGGTGCTCCTCTTCGAGACACAGGTTCACCAGGATGAAAGAGGACTCTTCCTCGAGACTTGGAGAGAGCAAGCCTACCGGGAGGCGGGCATCCAAGCCGTGTTCGTTCAGGACAATGTCTCAGTGTCCGAACAGAACGTACTTCGTGGATTTCATTTCCAGACCCCCCGCCCCCAGGGGAAATTGGTCACGGTGCTCTACGGCGAAGCGTACGATGTGGCCGTAGACATCAGGCGTGGCTCCCCGACCTTCATGGAGTGGACCGCACTGACTCTGAGCGCCGAGAGAGGGAGCCAACTCTATATCCCGCCCGGCTTCGCGCATGGCTTCGTGGCGGTTTCCGACCGCGCTGTACTCAGCTACAAATGCACCGAATACTACGATCCGTCCGGGGATTTCTGCATCCGCTGGGATGATCCTCTGATCGGAGTGGACTGGCCCTTGAGTTGCCCGATTCTGTCGGGGAAGGACGCCTCCGCGCCGACTATGGCGGAAATCAGTGCTGAAGCACTCCCAACGTACTGAACGTGTCGACGCCCCCATCGGATGTGCTGCTCACGGGCGGCACTGGCACGCTCGGCACGGAGCTTCGTCGCTTGCTTCCGGGTGTGGTCGCACCCACTCGGGAGGAAATGGACGTCCTCGATCCAGGGGCTATCCGACGGGTGCTTACCACGTACAAGCCGAGGGTGGTTGTCCATGCCGCCGGTTTTACAGACGTCCAAGGCGCCGAAGAGCAGCGAAGCAAGTGCTGGGCTGTAAATGTCGATGGAACCCGCAATGTCTCATTCGGTGCTGCCGCGGCCGGTGCGTTTCTGATCCACATATCTACGGACTACGTATTCGACGGTCGGCACGGGGGCTATAAAGAAGAAGATCCGCTCGGCGCGGCGCTGAACTATTATGCGTTGACCAAGATCGTCTCTGAAGCGGTAGCGAGGTCGGCTCCCGAGCACTTGGTCATCCGCTCGAGCTTCCGACCGCGTGCTTGGCCGCACCAGGTGGCATTCACCGACGTCTTCACGAGTCAGGACTACGTCGACATCGTGGCACCGGAGCTCGCCTCGGCCATTCTCAACTGCGGCGAACTGAACGTCGAGACACTCCACATCGCCACCGAGAGAAAGTCGACGTACGAGTTGGCGCGCCGGCGAGCCCCGAACGTCCGGCCCGGTTTGAGAAGTGAGGCGCCCGTGAAGCTCCCATATGATATTTCGCTGGACTGCAGTCGATGGACTCGTCTTCGAGCGGAGCTTGGTCTTACAGTGACCAAACTTGAGGTGCCCGAGTAAGGCTGGCCTCGACTTGAGGCGCATGGCTCCGCAGGCCTAGCTGTCGTACTTATGGTCACGGTACAGATACACACGCGGCCTCCCAGGAACGTCGGCAGGCCTCGCCTCGAACGCTCTGTGGCGCCCGGGAGAGGCACGCGTAAATCGAGAGTTGCGACGGCACTCGACCGCAGTCAACTTGCCCTTCTACCCCCTTGCCACGTCATAGGCCGAGCAGAGGCACACCATCATGAAGACCACCCACGCACTCCTGTCGGCAGCCGTCCTACTCCTACCCACGGCTACGCTCTGGAGCGTACCCGACGCTGCAGCCGCCCCGCAGCAGAGCCACGAGGACTACCTCCGCGAGAACTACGACAAGACGGAGCACATGGTGCCGATGAGGGACGGTGTTGGGCTCTACACCATCGTCTACTCTCCCAAGGACGACACCAGGGAGTATCCGGTGATGCTCTTCCGGACTCCCTATTCGATCGGGCCCTACGAGCCGGACAGATACCGCACGCCTCTGGGGCCCACGGCCGACTTCGATCGCGATGGCTACATCTACGTCTTCCAGGACGTCCGAGGGAAGTTCCGCTCCGAGGGCGAGTTCGAGGTGATCAAACCGCTCGCCCGCGATCGTCCCGGCGCACCGGAGACGGACGAGAGTACCGACAACTACGACGCGATCGAGTGGGCCCTGAACTACCTACCCAACGACAACGGTCGGGTCGGGCAGTGGGGCATCTCCTACCCCGGGTGGCAGACGGTCATGGGCATGATCGACCGGCACCCCGCTCTGGTGGCCTCGTCCCCACAGGCGTCACCGTCGGACATGTTCATGGGAGACGATTGGCACCACAACGGCGCGTTCAGAATCATGTATGCCTTCAGTTGGCTCTCGGGTAACGCGCGTGTACGGAACGCTCCAACCGACACCCGGGGAGCGCGCTTCGACTACGGCACGCCTTGGGGATACGAGTTCTTCCTGAACGCGGGGTCCGCAGCCAACATCGACGACATGTATTTCCAGGGCGACGTGATCGCCTGGAACGACTTCATGGAGCACGGTACGTACGACGAGTACTGGCAGCAGCAGAATGCCCTCTTACACCTGGACGGTATCGATCACGCCGTGCTGAACGTCGCCGGCTGGTTCGATACGGAGGACTTCTACGGCCCGATGTCGATCTATCGGACCGTCGAAGAGATGAGCCCTGCCAGCCAGAACACACTGGCCGTCGGGCCGTGGCTTCACGGGGGATGGCGGAGCATGGAGGGAGACTTCCTGGGGTGCGTCGAGTTCGACCAACCCACCTCTCTCGACTTCCAGAACCGGGTACAGGCTCCCTTCTTCCGGCGTCATCTGAAGGGGGAGGGGGATTGGGACGCCCCCGAAGCGGTGGTGTTCGAGACGGGTCGGAACGAGTGGAGGGAGTATGACCGTTGGCCCCCGCCCGGCGTGAGTGCCACCAACCTCTATCTGCGGGACGACGGCACGCTCTCCTTCGAGGCGCCCACCGAGAGGGGAGCTGACGCGTCCGACAGTTATGTCAGCGATCCGAATCATCCCGTCCCGTTCTCGGCCGAGATCCGGACCACGCTGGGGCACCTCTGGAAGGTCGAGGACCAGCGCTTCGCCTCCACGCGGCCGGACGTACTCACCTATGTATCGGAGCCTCTGACGGAAGACCTGACCATCGCCGGGCCGATCCTGGCCGACGTCTATGTCTCAACGACGGGCACGGACTCCGACTGGATCGTGAAGCTCATCGATGTCTACCCGGGCGACGCGCCTCGGAGCGAATCGTGCAACGTGCCGATGGGTGGCTTCCAGATGCACGTGGCCGGAGAGATCATGCGCGGGAAGTTCAGGAACAGCATGGAGAACCCGGAGCCGATGGTGCCTGATGAGGTCGCCCGCATCGACATCGACCTGAAGGACAAGTTCCACACGTTCCTGGCCGGCCACCGCATCATGGTGCACGTCCAGAGCTCGTGGTTCCCGGCCTATGACCGGAATCCCCAGACGTTCGTGGATATCTACCACGCGCAGCCGGAGGACTACCAGGTGGCCACGCAGACCGTCTACCGGTCGGCGGAGAGCCCGTCCCACTTGGTCTTGGGGGTGATGCGGTAGTGGAGGGAAACATCGCTCCGATCTCGTCGTAACCATGAGGGGAGGAGAACAGCATGGTTGTGAGAGAGCTCTCACTCGTACTCGCGTTGGGCCTCGGCGCTTGCGGAACTTATGTGCCCGGGATGGGCCAGCCCGGGCCGGATCAGGGGGGTGGCCTGCCCCCTGAGGACGTGGTGGGCGGCATGCCCATTCCGCCTCGCGACGGGCAAGATGGACATCCCCCGGCCGGCTTCCCTAACGCGGTTGAAAAGGCCGTGAACGGGATCGTCAGTGGCGAAATCAAGGCGCCTGAGGGAAGCGAATTCGAGAGTGTGATGGTCGAACTCGTCGAATCACCGAAACGCGTCCTCCGACGTGTGAGAGCGCGAGTCAACCAGAGTTACAGCATTTCCTACTCTAGCAGCGCGGTGAAGTGCAGCGAACTGGCCGTTCGTTTCATCGTCTCCGAGATGGCGGCCCCTTATGTGCGGCATCTGGGGCAGTGCGGCCGGCACGTCGTGGACTACGAGTTGACCCACCAGTAGGGGGGGGTCAGGGCAGCAGCGCAGCCGTCCCCGGCGGAGCCGCGGTACCCAACCCCGCACCGTACCCCTCGATCTCGATGACCTTCACGATCTCCTGGGTCTCGGTGTCGATCACTACGACCGTGCCCGCCCGGGCGTTGTCCCCCGTGTCGTACCGCGGCGTGTACATATGTCCGTACTTGCTGTGCCCTTCGGGCATTTCGAGGTTGCGGCTTGCGATGTAGGCGAAGCGTCCGTCATGTGAGACCGCGGCCCCGTGTGGCTGCGCGAGACCGTTCCCCTCGATGACCTTTGCGAGCGTACGGGTCTCCATGTCGATGACGTTCGCCGTGTTGTCCCAGTTGTTGCCCACGTAGACCCACCGGCCGTCCGGCGTGAATGCGGGATGCCAAGGGGCCGCGTTCACAGCGATCGTATCGACCGGGATCATGTCGGTCCGTTCGAGGTCGAACACGAAAACGGAGGCCGTCAGTTCGGTCGTGCCCACCATCCACCGACCGTCGGGGGAGGTCGCGAACCCGATGAACGTGTGCGGGCGGTCCCCGCCCAAGTCGGCGAGCTCCAGCGCCTCGTCCTCCGGATAGAAGGACGCGATCTGGTTCACCGCGAGGCTGGCTGTGAAGACCGTGCCCGTCCCGGGCTGGACGGTCAGAGCGTGAGGTCTGGGCAGAAAGATCCCGACCTCCTCGAAGCTCATGTCCGAGCGCCGGATCACTCCGATCTCCTGGGGCGGAGACACCGCGGCCATGGACCGGGCGGCGTAGAGGTTCTCGCCCCCCGGGTCTAGAGCCAGGAGGCCCGGGCGCACGAAGTCGATGCGCTCGATGAGGTTGTTCTGACGATCGAACTTCAGGATCTGGTTGGCCGCGATGAGTGAGACGTACCAGTAGGAGCCGTCGGGCTCGACTGCGATGTGATGCGGCCAGGCGTTGGCCGGGAGTCCGAGGGGCTGAAGGTCCACCGTGCGCACGACCTGGTTCGTCTCCATGTCGATGACCGAGACCACGGCCTCGCTCTGGTTCGCTGCATAGAGAAGATGCTCTGCGTCGGCGAAGGGGATCTCCCCTGACGCGGATGGCGCTCCCTCGTCGATCCAGGTGCCCACGAGGGCCACCTCGTCCTCCGTGAGTCCTTCGGCGTCCAGCTCCGCCGGATGGGGACCCTCCACGAGCTTCGTGGTCAGCTCGACCAGAAGGGACCGAGCGGCATCGTAGGCGATGACGGCCTCTCCCTCGTCGGACCCGGCGATCGTGCTTTCCCAGGAATCGAGGCGAAGCCCGCGCGCGGCGTCGGCTCCGGTGTGGCAGCTCACGCACTTGGCATCGAATACGCTCTGGACCTCACCGTACTGCGCGGTGGTTGCCGCGAGGTGTGCGGTGTCGGTGGGGGTCGGTGCGGGTGTCGCGGCCACCACCAGTGTGGTCGCGAGGGCTGATAGGCAGAGCAGAAAACCAGTCGTGGCCTTCACGTCAGTTCTCCAAAGAAACGGGGCGGAGTCACGAGAGCAGAGCCGTTCGGCTCAACGGCCTCGAACGTTTAATGGCTTTGGAACTTTCCGTCCAAGATCGGCGATACTCTCTGTGTACACCGGAGCGGATCCGGGGGGCCAGCGGTGCACGACGTGATGCGCGCACGGACCGAACCGGTTCCGCTCATGCAACCGATACGACGACGAGATCTCAGAGGCTGATACAGATCCCATGAGGCTGATACATAGATTACCGACCCGGGCGGAAGCCCTGCTCCCAGCATGCTTCATGCTGCTCGCTCTCAGCCTCGGGCCTCGAGGTTTGGAGGCCCAGAGTGACTACGAGGTGACCCCGGTGACCGACGGGGCCACGCTCTCCGGTAGGGCCGTATTCCACGGCGAAGTGCCGCCGGTTCGGAGACTCCTGGTTACCAAGGACGAAGAGGTGTGTGGCTTCGGCTATCAAGAGCGTCAGGACGTATCGGTCGGCGAGGCGGGTGAGTTGTCTGAGGCGGTCGTCTTCCTGGAGGGGGTGACTGCTGGGAAGCCGTGGCCCAACGGGGAGGTCCGACACGTGGTGGATCAGAGGGACTGTGTCTTCCAGCCGAACCTGCTCGTCATGCCCCGCTGGGTCGACATGGACATCGTGAACAGCGACCCGGTGCTCCACAACATCCACGCTTGGGAGTTGATCGGAGAGCGCGGCAGGACCCTGTTCAACCTGGGCCAGCCTCCCGAAAAGGAGGTCATTACCCAGGCACTACGCCCCAGGAGAGGAAACCAGATTCGGCTCGAGTGTGATGCCCACGACTTCATGCAGGGGTGGATCTTCGCTGCGGACACACCCTATACGGTGGCCACGGGAGAGGATGGGACGTTCGAAATCGGTGACATCCCACCTGGGGAGTACACCCTGAAAGTCTGGCACCCGTACCTCGGGATGCGCGAGCAGAGTGTGACGTTGGGTTCCGGTCAGTTTGCGGAGGTCGAGTTCGACTTCACCGGAGCCGAGCAAGCCGGCTGAAGCTCTGGCGCCCGCGCGTCGTGGCGCCTAGGGCGAGATGGTCTGGCCCGGCTCCAGAATCACGTCGTAGTGCTGAGAGCGGTCGTCGAAGCGAGCCAGGACCGCTCGAGCCGCGTCGGGAACGTAGGCCACTTCGTAGTCCTCCCCCATGAAGGACCGCACCGAGTCGAGCGAATCGAACCAGAGTAGGGTGATGAACTCGACTTCGTCTTCGAGCGGGCGACGTACGAGGTGTGCCCCTCGGTAGCCCGGAATCTCCTTCCGGGCGATGCCGGGGAGGATCTCCGCCTCGAGCAGTTCCTTATAGGTGTCCGCGTTCTCGTGGGTGGTCCAGCCGTGCCAGATTCGTGTGATCATGTACGGTCCTTTTCGAGTAGCTCATCGATCTGCTTCGCTTGGTCGCTTCGTTCCGGGTCGAGGTCGATCTGGAAGCGGCGCATCTCGAGAAGGAAGCGGTCACCGCCACTCAACTCGGCTCCCCGCTCGATGATCTGGTCCACCGTCCGATCGAAGTAGCTGCCCCAATCGGGCTGCCGCCCTGATGCGTCGAGGAAGCCGTACTCCTTGGCGAGAGTCCAGGAAGCCCAAACGCGGCCAGCCTTCTTGCGTACGTCGGGATCGGCGGCCAGGGCGGCCACCGCCCGGCCCACGAACGTCGGGGACTCGGACTCCGCGAAGTGAGGATCCGTCTTTGTGGCGTCCTGCCAGTTCGCCTCCGTCACCCCGAAGTGATCGAGCGTGGCCTCGGAGCGGAGGAACCCGGGTGTCACGGCTAGAGCCGTGATGTCCCTACCCTTCAGGTCCAGCGACATGTCGTAGGCGAGTCGGATCACGCCCACCTTCACGAGGTCGTAGAACAGGTTGCCGCGGTAGCCCAGGAAGTCGCCGTCGGTGATTTCGACGATCAGCCCCTGGCCGTGTTCGATCATCAGAGGCACGCCGTGCCGGCTCGTGATGATGTGCGAGTGGACGGCTTGCCGGAGCATAGCCAGGCCCTTCTCCGTGGAGAGCTCCCAGAAGGGCTTCCCCCACTCGGTGAGTACATCACCCCCCCAGACATCGTTGACGAGGATGTCGAGCTGCCCCTGCTCATCTCCGACCCTTTGGAAGAGCGCCTCGACCTGCGCTTCCACCTCGTGGTCCACCTGCACCCAGATGCCCGTGCCCCCGAGCTCGGTCACCAGCTCGGCGGTTTCCTCGATGGTCTCAGGGCGCCCTTCCGAGGCGGCGTGGCCGCGCACGCTCCGGCCGGTGCAGTACACCGTGGCGCCCGCCTCACCGAGCATGGTGGCGATGCCTCGACCTGCACCTCGAGTTGCCCCGGCCACGACGGCGATCTTTCCGGTAAGGGACTTCATTCCGAGTCCTCCCTCCGAGCGGTGGACCTTCGCCGGGGCACCTATGGTCCGGGCGATCGTGAGTGTGCTGGCGAGTTGGCTGCCCGCGCGCCGAGCGACCAAGGTGGATCCGGTGCCCGCTCTGGCGATCAACCTGTGTACTGCGTGCTGCCCTCGTAGATCTCCAGACCCTGAGCATGCCGAACCGTCATCTGAGGCCGACCGCGGGTGTTCCCCATCGAGGCCGCGCCGTACTGCCCGTCCTTGTTCATGGCCACGAACTTCTCCGACGGGAAGAAGTTCGGGTTCACGTTCCGGTACTTGTGGACGATCAGCTCACACGCGTCTTCGCACGCCTGCTGGGGTGAGCGTCCCTGACTCATCGCATGACGATGTAGTAGGATGCGCAGGACTTGATTACGTCTTCTCCACGGCCCGTCGCTCCGGCGGCACCGGTGTCGTTGTCGACGTAGAGGCCGGCGCCGATCACCGGTGAGTCACCGATGCGTCCGTTGATCTTCCAGCTCAGCCCGCTCGTGGTCGTGATGCCGGAGACGTCTCCGTTCGAGTCCACCGCCAACACGTTCGTCGTGCCGTAGTGGAAGTCGATCTTCTCCTCCCAACTGCCAAGCTCGTCGCCCATCTCATCGCCCCGCGGCCTCTTCAGGTGGTCGGGCGCACCCCAGTCGTCCCGATCACTGTGTTCCTCACGCCACCGGAGCCAGGCCGCGCGCGACTTCTCGGTCATGAGGTCCACCTCTTCGAACCCGAACGACCGGGCGAACTCGAGCGCCCCCTTGCCGATCAGCATCACGTGGTCGGTGCGCTCCATGACGAGCCGGGCGACGGAAGCGGGCGTCATGATGTTCTCGAGAGATGCGACAGAGCCCGCGTTGTAGGTCTTTCCGTCCATGATCGACGCGTCGAGCTGCACAACGCCGTGCTCGTTGGGCAGGCCTCCGTAGCCGACGCTCATGTCCTCCGGATCGACCTCGATGACGTTGGCGCCGCGCTCTACGGCATCCAGGGCCGAGCCTCCGCTGCTCAGGATCTCCCAGGCCTGTCGCATTGCCTCTTGGCCGGTCTCGTTCGAGTGGCTCGTGATGATGAGGGGCGTGCCGGCGGCTCCGGTACTCGAGCGGGTCATGCCCTCGGGCAGTCGGCCCAAGGCCAGGGCGCCCGCGCCGACGCCAACGCTGTGGCGGAAGAAGTCCCGCCGATCGATACCGGATTGCTCGTTGCTCATCGATCTGCTCCATCTCTGCAGTAAACCGTCCGCCCGCCCCGCTCATCGGTGGCGCACAGGTCGATGCTAGGGGCTCACTGGACCCTGCCGCAACCCGCTCGGCCTTGAGCGGCGGTGGCCGCCGTCACAGGTTGTGGGTCGAGGGTACCGGACTGACCGAGCGCCACAGAGGAGGACCTGTATGTCGACCGATCGACGAGATTTCCTGCGACTTTCTGCGGTGGCCGGTGGAGCACTGGGGTTCGGAGTCCTGCCTACGCCCACGAGTGAGACGACCGAGGTGTTTCAGGAGGGAGCTGCCGGGCGAGCTCTCCGCATCCTGATCCTGGGTGGCACCGGTTTCATCGGTCCGTTCCAGGTCCGCTACGCTCTGGAGCGTGGTCACACGGTCACTCTCTTCAACCGGGGCCGCACCAATGCCGGGATGTTTCCCGAGGTCGAGACGCTCATCGGCGACCGCAACGGCCAACTGGAGGCGTTGAGGGGCCGGACCTGGGATGTGGTCATCGACAATTCCCGGGCCAACCCCGATTGGGTGCGCATGTCGGCCGATTTCCTGAAGGACTCGGTGGATCGGTACTTCTACGTTTCGTCTCGATCCGCCTACGCCGATACGAGCCGGATTCCGATGACCGCGGACGCGCCTTCATTCACGTACGAGACGGCCGGCGTGTCGCGAGATGCCGAGCGACTGCCGTATGGACTCGCCAAGGCCCTCTCGGAACGAGAGGCCCAGCGCATCTTCGTGGGGCGCACCAACGTCGTACGCCCCGGGCTCATCATGGGGCCCGGCGACGAGACCGACCGGTTCACCTATTGGCCCGTCCGTATCCATCGCGGTGGAGAGGTGCTCGCACCCGGCGATCCTTCGGACCCCATACAGATCATCGACGTGCGAGACCTTACGGAGTGGATGATCCGCATGGCGGAGACCGGCCACACGGGAGTGTTCAACGGGGTCGGCCCGGCCACTCCTCGCCCCCTTGCCGAACTCCTCTACGGGATTCGAGCTGTCACGACCGCCGAGACGACGTTCACGTGGGTGAACTTCGACTTCCTCACGGGCATCGGGATCAGGCCATACTCAGATATGCCGGTCTGGATGCCCCCGACCGAGGGACGGCAGGGCTTCGCGCGGTTCGATCTCACACCTGAGGTCGAGGCCGGACTCACCTTCAGACCTCTCGCCGTCACCGCCCGCGATACGCTCGATTACCACTTCTCGCGGCCGGCCGAGAGGCAGGCGCAGCTCAGGGCCGGCATCTCGGCCCAGCGCGAGGCAGAGGTCCTGGCAGCGTGGCACGCCCGGGGGTAGGGGCCAAGGTGGGGATCGAGCCCGAGCCAAGGTAGGGACCCCGGTGATCCTGGAATGGGATGCCGCGGTTGCCTAGGGTATACCGCGTCTTGTCTATTGAGACACGGATCTCCCGACGGAGCTGACAACACTGGAGACAGGACGCAGATGACGGAGGAGTACAGGCCGGACCGCCGGATTAAGAGCAAGCTCTACGAGAGCGAACTCCTGCGGCTGCAGGAAGAACTCGTGGGCCTGCAGGACTGGATCAAGCATACGGGAATGAGGGTGGCGGTGATCTTCGAGGGCCGAGACGCCGCCGGGAAGGGCGGGGTGATCAAGCGCATCACTCAGCGTCTCAATCCCCGCATCGTCAAGGTCATCGCGCTCCCGATTCCGACGGAGCGAGAGAAGAGCCAGTGGTACTTCCAGCGCTACGTACCCCACCTCCCGGCGGCTGGAGAAATGGTCCTGTTCGACCGGAGTTGGTACAACCGGGCCGGAGTCGAGCGGGTGATGGGTTTCTGCACCGACGACGATTACCGGGAGTTCCTCAGATCCTGCCCCGAATTCGAGCGGATGTTGGTGCGTTCCGGCACGATTCTCATCAAGTACAGGTTCGCCATCAGCTCGGAGGAGCAGGAGCGGCGCTTCCGCGAGCGAATCAACGATCCGCGAAAGCGTTGGAAGATCGGCGCGGTGGACGTGGCTTCACGCGCGAGATGGACCGACTACAGCAGGGCCAAGGACGCCATGTTCATGTATACGGACATCGACGTGGCCCCGTGGTACGTGGTCAAGGCGGACGTGAAGCGGCATGCCCGCCTCAACTGCATCCACCACCTTCTGGAGCAGATCCCCTACGAGGACCTCCCGGACGAGCCCGTCGAGCTTCCCGACCTTCAGAGTGCCCCCAACTACCGGCGGCCACCGTTGGACAGCATGAACTGGGTCCCGGAGGTCTACGGGCAGACGACCGAGGAAGCGCCGTCCGAGGTTGTAGAAGTGTCCGAGTAGCGAGCGTCCGGAGCGCGACGCGTGCGGGTGACGTCCCTACCGCACGCGTCCGTGTCCGCCCGCCTAGAAGTACGTGGCGAACCCGAGTTGCCACCCGGCCGAACGGGCCGGCTCGTTGCCCACGAAGTCGGTGATCCACGCGTACCGGTAGTTGAGCCGGAAGACCGTCTCGGCCGACGGACGGAAGGCCAACCCGGGCACCAGAGCGCTGACTTCGTCGCCGATGCGTTCCCCGGTGCTGGAGAATGTTCCGGTGTTGAAGTCTACCCGCTCCAGCCTAAGGCCGGCGGACAGTTTGGCTTCGGGGTAGTCTGCGATCGCCGGCTGCCACACCGTCATGATGAGGTCGACATGGCCCCCCCATTGGCGCGTACCGAACACCTCCACGAGTCCGTCGGGCACGTCGATGCGCGCCCACCCGGCTTCGCCCCGGATGTCCACCGGACCCACGGACGCACCAGCGTCCACGGCCAGTAGGTCCACCCGCCGACGCTCGTCCACGTCCTCGCCCTCTACACGGAAGGTGTTGTAGGTGCCGCCATACCACGACACCCCCACCTCACCGCGACCCGGCCGGCGGAAACCGACCCGTGCCGACAACGCCGGCGACCCGTTGTTGTCTTCAGCGAACTGTTCTTCACGCTTGCCCGCCGGAATGTGAGTGCGACCGACATCGTTCTCCACCACGCCGTCACCCAGGCCGTTGGTCATGTAGAGATCGTATGAAAGGACCCCTGTACCCACCGGCACCTTGCCGTACACTCCGCCCCCGATCTCACTGAGGGTGGATGGGACGATCTCGGTGGTGCCGAGAGGCCTTTCCACGAAGTCCCACTTGGGGCTGTCATGGTTCTGGTTCAGGTAGCCGATGGGGGGCAGGAGGATCCCGACCCGGAACACCAGCGACGGCCGGACCCGGACGTCCAGCTGCGCCGTTTCCAGCGCGATCTCCTCGGTGCCATGCTCGAACTCCAGCTCCGAAAGGAATCGCACTCGGGATGAGATCGAGGAGTAGAGGAAGATGTTGAAGCGGCGTAGCTCCATGGAGAACCCTTCGCCGATGCCGTCCTCGACGAACCAGTTGGTGTTGCCCTCTACGTAGCCGCCAATGGAGGTGCCGCCTACCGCAGTGATGAAAGGACGGTCGTAGACACCTTCCTGCGCCAGTGTAGTGTCGGCTTGGGCTGCCGCTTCTCGGGGTCCCCCCAATGCACCTATCACGACCATCAACGCCAGACCCATCGTGAACGTCGGCCCCATCACACGGCCGCTCATGCGTCCTCCTCGCGGACGCGGATGACAAGATCCGGGCCCACGCGCTCGACCGGGAGTCGCGCCAGATCCGATCGAGCTGGCCCCTCCAGTAGTTCACCGTCCAGCGTGAACTCGCTTCCGTGGCACGGACACACGAGTCGTTCGGCTACCGGCTCGGGCTGGCATCCGCGGTGGGTGCACCGGGCGTGGACAGCCACCCATTCACCCCCGGCCCTGCGGCGCACGAAGATCGCGCGATTGCTGGACGGGTGGGCCA
Organism: Longimicrobiales bacterium; assembly: GCA_965249725.1. Taxonomy (GTDB): domain Bacteria; phylum Gemmatimonadota; class Gemmatimonadetes; order Longimicrobiales; family Gaopeijiaceae; genus CBDDCX01. The sequence goes on along the minus strand of CBDFMQ010000002.1, from coordinate 2,122,222 downwards.
CAAAGGCCCCGCTCCCGTCGCCGAGGACCTCGATCGGTACGGCCACGCGGCCTCCCAGGTCCCGAGGCACGATATAGACCGCACCGCCGCACGCCGTGGGAGCCCACGCGGCGAGGGCCACCAGCGGCATGGCACGCACGAAGCCTCGCCGGTCCATCTCCGAGCCCTTCACAGGGACTCCAAGAAGCTGATCAGGCGAAGTTGGTCCTCCGGCGACAGTGCCCGGAATGCCGCCCGCGATGCCGTCGCCTCACCTCCGTGGAAGTCGATGGCCTCGGACAGGGTCCGGGCCCGGCCGTCGTGGAGGAAGAACGCTTGCCCGCCTTGGAACGCACCCTGGAGACCGATGCCCCAAAGGGGTGGGGTCCGCCATTCCGATGTCAGGGCCCGCCCTTCGGTGTACCCGTCGTCCAGCCCAGATCCCATGTCGTGAAGGAGAAGGTCGGTGTAGGGGCGGAAGTCCACCCGGTCCAGCACGGCCAGGTTGGAGCGGCCCGTGCGAAGGGTCGGAACATGGCACAGCTCGCACCCCACCGCCGAGAAGATGGACTCACCCGCCACGACCATCGCGTCGTCGGCATCACGCCGCGGCGGGGCCCTGAGGGTCTTCAGGTAGAAGACCACGTTGGCCACCACCGCGCTGGATACCTCCGGATCGGCCACGCCGTCCGAGGCGCGATCGCCGGCTAGCGGGTTCACAAGGTCTTCGGGAAGGAGGTCGCTGGTCACCCCCATGTCCTGCTGGTATGCCCCCACCGCCTGCTGCAGGAGGTTGACCGTAAGGCCCTTCTTCCCGAAGCGGCCGATGTAGCGGCCCTCCACCAGGGTGCCCCGCGCGCCCGGGTCGGGGGACTGGCCCGCCTCGAGGGCGAGGGCGCTCACGATGAGGTCGCTGGGCTCCAGGAGCTGAACGCGCCCGGACACGCCATCTGCGTCCGCATCGTTAGGGTCCGACAGTCGCAGGAGGGTGGTGTCGTCGACCGCGTCGAGATACCCGAGGCCGGTCACGGCCGGAGGCGTGAGGTGTGCCACTCCAGTGGCTTCGTCCGGAACCGTTTCGACGGGATACCCGGGAATGGCCCTATGCTGCAACTGCGGCCCGCCTCGCGCCGCCAGACCGTCCCAGACACCGTCCAGGTACCGTCCGAATCGCGTCAGGTTGAAAACCGGATGGCCTTTGGCGTCGCCGACATGGCACTGCTCGCATGAGGTCGCCACGAACACCGGCCCCAGGCCGTCGGCCACGGAAAATACACGGGCGAACTCCTCGTCGCCGGAGAGGTGCTGTCGCACCTGTCCGGGGGGCATGCCGTCGATGGTGCCCGCCAGGACGTCACCGTCGTGCGGCGTATCCGGCGCCAGGATGTCGCACGCGCCGGTGGCTACCAGCCCCGCCATCACGATTCCCCGCATCCAGATGGGCGTCACGCGTATCTCCTGATTTTAGGTCGGCCTAATTTATTTAGGCAAACCTAAAAACTGTCACACGCGGCGTCAACGTTACTCGAAACGCAGCGTTTCGACGGGATCGGTCCGCGAGGCGCGCAATGCCGGCAGATAGGACGCGAGTAGCGCTACTGCGCTCAACACCGCCGCGACCACCCCGAACGTGACCGGGTCCGTGGCTTCCACCCCGTAGAGCAGCGACGACATCAGACGCGTGAGCCCCATCGCGACGATCAGCCCGATGACCACCCCACTGCCTGCCAGGATCATCCCTTGGCGTAGGACCATACGGCTCACATCGCTACCGCCGGCCCCGAGCGCCATGCGCACTCCGATCTCTCGGGTGCGTTGGCTCACGATGTACGAGATGACGCCATAGATGCCGACGACGCCCAGAGCCAGGGCGACCGCAGTGGGTCGATGACGCGTGGCCGGCCGGCGCTAGAGGATATGGTCCGGTCCATTGGAGACCGGGGGCTCGACTTCCTGGACTATGATCTCCCCAGCGTCACGATCGAGGGCCGAGGAGACATGGCCTACCGATGGATGGACTTCGACCTGCACGAGATGGTGCCCGGGCGAGACGGGCCCACGACCACGTACGGGAAGATGCTGTCCGTCATGGAACGCCAGGAGGACGGCTCATGGCGCATCGTGGCCAGCACGTTCCACCCGAGGCCCGCACCCGACGGATCTTAACCCCGACAGACGGATCCCCGGGACCGACACAGACGGATCCTCGGGCCGGTCCGGCTAGTCCGAATCCTCCGGGGTCGCGTCCCCCTCCACGATGAACCCGTACGCCTTCATCTTGCGCCACAACGTGGTTCGGCCCATTCCGAGAATCTCCGCGGCCCTGGACCGTTGACCCTCGGCCTCTTCCAAGGCGATCTCGATCGCAGCTCGTTCGTCGGCCAGCGTGCCCCCATGACGATACCGCTCCAGCGGAGATGGCCCCGCGCCGTCCGCGGTACGGACCTCTTGCGGGAGGTGCTGCGCCTCGACGCGGTCCCCCCCGGCTTGGATCCGGGCGCTCTCCAGAGCCGCAAACAGCTCCCGGACGTTCCCCGGCCAGTGGTATCCCTGGATCTTCCGCATCGCAAACGGTGAGCACGACGTAGCGAAGGCCCCGGCCTCCGACGAGCCGCGGCCCCTAAGAAAGTGCTCCACCAGTAGGGGCAGGTCTGAGCGGCGCTCACGCAGGGGAGGCAGGTCGATGCGGAAGACGTTCAACCGATAGAAGAGGTCCTCGCGGAAGGCCCCCTCGGCTACGGCAGTCTTGAGGTCGCGGTTGCTGGCGGCGATGATGCGCACGTCAACGGGGATAGGGTGAGCGCCTCCGACGGGCGTCACCTCCCTCTCTTGAAGGACCCTCAACAATCGGTGCTGCATGGCCGGTGCCATGTCACCGACTTCATCCAGCAGCAGGGTCCCTCCGTCCGCGGATTGGAACACGCCCTCTCGATCACGTACCGCACCGGTAAACGCACCCTTCAGGTGTCCGAAGAGCTCGGATTCCAGTACGCCATCAGAGAGTGCCGCGCAATTCACCGCCAGAAACGCACGTTGCGAGCGTGGCGAGGCGTCATGGATGGCTCGAGCAACGAGCTCTTTTCCGGTACCTGTCTCGCCGCCGATGAGCACCGTCGCATCGGTCCCAGCCACTCTCTCGATGGCGTCGAAGACACCCTTGATGGCCGGCGATCGGCCGATGATTCCTCCGGGGCTGTCTGCGCCACCATCGGCGACCGGGCGTCGCTCCAAGAGGTCGGATACGCGCGCACTCAGGACAGAGGGCTCGACGGGCTTGGTCAGGAAGTCGTCGGCACCCGTGTGCATGGCCTGTACGGCCGCTTCGACCGATCCGAACCCACTGATCATGAGTATGGGTACGTCCTCTCCCCACTCCCGCAGCACTTCCACAAGCCGTATGCCGTCCAGGCCGGGCATGCGAAGGTCCAGGAGGATGAGGTCGAAGCTACGCTCCTTGAGAGCGTCCACGGCCTCGGACGCATTCGCGGCCTCCGCGACCTCGTGCCCGTCTTGTGCGAGCAATGTGCCCGTGGACCGTCGGAACGCGCGGTCGTCGTCGACCAGGAGCAGCCGACCGGCGCCCATCAGGCCCCCGCCTCGGCTTCTGCCGTCGCCACGGCGGGAAGCTCGATTCTGAAGATTGCTCCGGTACCGTCATCGCGGTTCCGCGCCGTCATACGACCACCGGCGCCCCGCAGAAGGCCCTCCGCCGTGAACAGACCGAGGCCCACGCCGTCCACGGATGCCTTGGTCGTGAAGAACGGATCGAAGATGTGAGGCAGAACCTCAGCCTGGATGCCCGGTCCGGTATCCTGGACCTCCACAACGACGGCTTGGGGTTCCCGATGCACGTCGAGATGCACATCTCCGGCCGTGCGCATCGCTTCGCATGCGTTCTGCGTGACGTTCAGGAGGATCTGCTTGAGTGTATCGGGCGGCAGGGCCGCTTCGGCGGACTCCTCGGCCGTCACGGAGACCTCGATATCCTGGTCTCGTAGTCCCACCCTCATCAGCGAGGCCACCTCTCTCGCCACCGTGGCGGCGTCGCATTCCGTTTCGGTGGGATCACGCGGCCTGTGTAGGTCGAGCATCTGCTCGGCCAGCTCGTGCATACGCAGGAGCTCATCGATGGCCATGTCGGCGAAGTCCCGGGCCTCAGGATCGGTGTGGACTCGGCGGCGGAGGATCTCCAGGCAGTTGCGCACGTTGGCCACAGGATTGCGTATCTCGTGGGCGAGCTGGGTCAGGAGCCGTCCGGCGGCTGCCAGTCGGTCCCGTTGGATCAACTCGCCCTGGAGCGCGCCGAGGCGGGCCTGACCGTCGGCGAGTTCCCGATTCGCGACCTTGAGTTCCTCCAAGCGTTCCGCCAGGGCGACGCGCATCACGTCGAACGCCTCTCTGACCTGCTCCACCTCCTGGATGGCGGAGCCGGGCACCGGTGTCTCGAAATCACCGGCAGCAACCCGATCTGCCGCCGCCGCCAAGGCTGTGATGGGCCGTGCGAGCCGGGTGGCGAAGCCGCCGCCCACCACCAGCGCGAACGCGAGGGCGGCCATCAAGAGCATCAGGCCGGCCCGTCGGAGCTCAGGGACGATGGCCATCTCGTCGTCCAGATTCCGCACGAAGGTCACCTTGGCCTCATCCATGAGGGCGCTGCGAAGTAGGTGCCGGGCACCCTCCCACTCGAGCTCGACCACTTCGTTCTCCGGCGAGCCACGATCGACCAGCGCCGCCTGGAGGCCCATGGCCGCCTCGCCCTGACCCGAGTAGGGACCCAACGTGCCCGGCCCGAACGAGATCAAGACGTTGGTCCGAGTCAGTGCCGCCAGATGCGCGGACTCATCCATGTCGATGGGTGTCCAGATACCCGCGCTTCCAGCCCAGCTGCCGTCGTGCATGACGGGGGCGAGGGCGACCGTGGCGAGCAAGCTGTCTCCGAGCAAGATCACACGTACCGGCATGCCGCCATCTCGGGTCTGGTCGACCAAAGAGCCGGGGGGTAGCGGTCCGAGTAACGACTGGCCCTCCGCTCCTACGAGGAGGGGACGCTCACCCGGGTAACCCGGCGCGTCTCGGAGCAAACTCCGAGCCCGGTCGTTGTCGCTGTTCGCGAGCGCGACGGCTAGGCCGGGCGTTACCCCCAGTTCCTTGGCGTGCATCATCCGGCCGCCTGCCAGGTCCGCGACCCGGCTCTCCAGAACGAGCGGGGCCAGTTCCAGGTCTTCACGAGCCTTCTGCTCCAGGGCGGACTCGAGCCGCCGGTCGAGGACCAGAGCCAGAGGGAAGAGCCCCGCGAAGAGGGCGAGGGCCACCAGGGCCATGAGTGAACGCTGTAGCGTCACGGATCTACTCCTTTGGCCGGGATCTCGGCCTGGATTCACGCTAATGGATCGTCGGTGTGACCGCCAAGGCCGAGTACCGGAGCCGGTTTGACTCCAGGGCTCCTGATGCACGAACCGTTCCTTGCCTACAGATCCCGTGATTCCGGGCGTTTCGGGGGTTTCGGCCGAGTGCGGACCGTTTCAGTGGCAGGCCATGGAACGTGGCAGGGCTGTTTCGTGGAACGCATGAGCGGAGCCGACGGGAGCGTCGAGGGCCGAGGAGAATCGGCCTCCTGGCTAGGGAAACTGCCTCTTCTGGCCCCCAGCCCAGGGGTGAGCATGCCTCGTGCAAGGAGTGGCATTCGTTGCTCGTCACGCGGTCTGCGTGACCTAACCAGCGAGATGCACTCCCCTACGAGGAGAGATCGATGAAGAGACTCATGTTGACCGGCGTCTTGGCACTGACGGTGTGCTTGGGTACCGCCTGCAGCGATGACGACCCTACCGCACCCCTGACGGAGACGCTTCGGCTGACGCTGACGGGATTCGACCCGCTGCAGAACGGCTTCCACTACGAGGGCTGGGCGATCATCGCCGGAGCGCCGGTGTCCACCGGTAAGTTCAACCTCGATTCAGGCGGGGGCCTCATCACTACGTCCGGTGCCAGCATTCCGGGCGGGGACTTCGTTACAGGCGTGGATCTGTCAGCCGCCTCTGCCATCGTCCTTACGGTCGAGCCGTCGGGGGATACGGACGCGGTTCCGGCCGACACGCACATCGCGGCAGGCACCGTGGCGAACGCATCGGCGACGCTCTCGGTAGGGCATGCGTCCGCTCTCGGGAGCGACTTCACGACGGCGGCGGGAGACTACATTCTGGCCACACCGACGAACGGCGCCGACACCGATGAGAACAGCGGGATCTGGTTTCTGAGCCTCGCCTCTGGAGCGCCGGCCGTGGGACTGACACTGCCCACGCTCCCGGCGGGCTGGAAGTACGAGGGTTGGGTGGTCACGGGCGGCACCCCGGTGACCTCGGGGACCTTCATCGCGGTGGATGTCGTTGATGACAGCGATCCGTTCAGCGGAACCATGGACGGTCCGCCTTTCCCTGGTGAGGACTACCTGGTAAACGCCCCCGCGGGCCTGACGTTTCCCACCGACCTCGCCAGCGGCACAGCGGTCATTTCGATCGAGCCGTCTCCCGACGACGATGCCGCGCCCTTCACGCTGAAACCGCTCGTCGGCACGATCCCGACCGACGCTGTGGATCACACGACCTACGAGCTCGGGAACAACGCCGGTTCGCTGCCCGCTGGAACGGCATCGATCCGATAGGCGCCTGATGTCTGAAGGGTGGCGGCGCTAGCCGCCACCCTTCGGCGACGGCCACCCCCACCCTTCGGCGACGTTTCGCCGCCACGCGTCGACATCGTCGTCGACACTCCGGCATTAGGGGCGCCCCGCCCCCCGTGTCTGCCCCCGCTCCGCGTGCTATTTTATCGACCTTGCGAGCTGGGGAAGCGCCTCGCGCGTTCCCTCTAAGATCCGCCGGGCCAAAGGTGGCCAAACGACGCCGTCGCTTGCCCAATTAAGGAGTTCAATATGCTGTCGTCGAGGATAGATCGGTCGATGCGCCCGCTGTGGGTGACGTTCTCGGTTCTCTTCACTCTTCAGATCCTCCCGGGCGTCGCCGCTGCCCAGCAGTCGATCGACGAGGAGTACACGGCCAAGATCCGCGAATTCACGACCGAGGAGTTTTTCTCCACTCCCCACGTGGATCATCTGCCGGAGTCCGTGACCGTGCCGACTCCACTCGACGTCCTGGGTCATATCGCCGGGGCGGCGGATGTGCTCAGCTATCCGGAGGAGGTCTACCGGTACATGAGGGCGGTCGCGGACGCCTCGCCCCGTGTCGAGGTGCACACGATCGGGCGTACCGAAGAGGGCAGGGAGCTCATCCTCGTCGTGGCATCCAGCGAGGAGAACATCCGGAATCTGGAAACGCACAAGGCCGACATCGCAAAGCTCGGTGACCCACGCATCACGAGCCAGGCGGACGCAGAGCGGCTCATCTCGTCGACGGTGCCGATGTATTGGGCCACCGGGGCCATCCATTCGCCGGAAACCGGATCGCCCGAGATGCTCATGGAGCTCGTCTACCGCCTGGCCGTGGACGAGTCCGACTTCGTTCGGGACATTCGTGACAACCTGATCTTCCTGACGACGCCGGTCATCGAAGTGGACGGCCGGGCCAAGGTCGTGGACCTACATATGGGCCCCCGCAAGGACCCCGATGCCAACCTGCCCACGCGTCCGCTCTACTGGGGTGAGTACGTGGCTCACGACAACAACCGTGACGGGATGGGGCTCTCGCTGGCGCTCTCGAAGTCTGTCGTGAAGACGTTTCTCGAGTATCGCCCGCTCGTCTTCCATGACCTTCACGAGTCGGCGTCCCACCTCTACACGTCTACCGGCCGGGGGCCCTACAACGCTTGGGTCGACCCCATCGTGATCAACGAGTGGAACCGCCTCGCCTACAAGGAGGTCGAGGAGATGACGGCTCTGGGGGTGCCCGGGGTCTATACGCACGACTTCTACGATGGATGGGCCCCCAACTACATGATGTTCGTGGCACACCTTCACAACGGCATGGGGCGCTTCTACGAGACGCAGGGTGCGGGCAGCGGAGAGACCCGGGTCATCCAGGCCGACGTCCAACGGGAGTGGCACCGGCCCAACACGCCGTTGTCCGAGGTCGTGTGGTCCATTCGAAACAACGTCAATCTCCAGCAGAGCGCGATTCTGATCGCTCTCAACGAAGTAGCCAACAACCGCCAGGAATTCGTCTCCAACTTCTGGCGGAAGTCCCTCCGTTCCGTGGCCAAAGCCACGGCCGAGGGCCCCGCCGCCTATGTATTCCCGGCCGACGATCCCCGACCCGGTCAGCAGGCGAGGCTGCTCTCTCTGCTTCAGCAGCACGGCTTCGAGGTGCACCGGGCCGACTCGGACTTCGAGGTGGGCGAGGCGGAATACGCAGAGGGGACCTACCTGGTGCGCATGGATCAGCCCTTTTCGCGGGGCGCGGACATGATACTCGACAAGCAGTACTACAACCCCAACGATCCGAGGCCGTACGATGACGTGGGTTGGACGCACGGCCCGCTCCACAACGTCCTGACCGAACGCGTAGAGGACACCTCGATCCTGGATGTCCCGATGACCCTGGCGGAGAAGGCCATCGTGGCGCCCGGGGGTGTGGAGGGTGACCGCAGTCCCAGCTACTACCTCGTCAACTACAACGCCGACAACAACCTCACGGCCTTCCGCTTCGCCAACCCCGACATCTCGGTCGAGGCCGCGGAGCGTGCGTTCACCTCAGGTGACCGAGACTTCAACGCCGGGTCGTTCATCATCCGGGCCGAGGGCAACGAGCGTTTGGGCCGCGCGATCGAGATGGCCGCACGAGAGCACGGCTTCGTCGCGTACGGTGTGGACGCCCGGCCCGACGTGGCGACCCACAGCGTCGAGACGCCGCGGGTGGCGGTGATGCATACCTGGACGACGACGCAAAGCGAGGGCTGGCTGAGGTTGGGGCTCGACCAGTTCGGAGTCCCGTACGAGTACATATCCGTACACACAGTGCGGGACGATCCGAACCTGCGGGATCGCTATGACGTGATACTCTTCGGTCCCTCGAGTGCCAACGCTCTCAGCATCATCGAGGGACTCAGCGGCGATGAGCCGATTCCGTGGAAGGCGTCCTCGCTCACCCCGAACATCGGGCGGCAGGACTCGACGGAGGACATGCGGGGCGGCCTCGGTCTCGATGGTGTCGTCAATCTGAAGTCGTTCGTGGAGGCCGGCGGTGTCTTCGTGACGCTCTCCTCGAGTTCGTCTCTGCCCACGCACTTCGGGTTGGCGCAGGGAGTGACCATTCGCACGACACCCGACCTCTGGGCTCGGGGTGGCGTCTTCAGAGCTCAGGTGGCCGACCCCGACAGTCCGATCACCTACGGCTACGGTGACGATCTGGGTGTGTACTTCAACACCGCTCCCATCTTCCAGGTGGGAGGGGGCGGCCGTGGCGGCTTCGGCGGATTCGGCTTCAGCGAGCCCGAGGATCTGGGCGGACCGGGGAGCACGACCACTCGGCGCACGGGTCGTGGAGGCGCGGACGAGGCCGATGTGGTCCAGGGGCGTCGCGGTGACCTGGGTGAGGCCGGAGTCGAAGCGTTCAGGGCCGAGCAGGGAGACGACGAGGGTGGTGGTTCCACGGCCACGAATCGCGTTCGCACCGTCATGCGGTACAGCCGTGACGTTGAAGATCTCCTGATCAGCGGTGGCCTTCGCAATGGCGAGACCCTGGCCGGCGCCCCGGCACTCCTGGACGTATCCCTCGGCGATGGACACGTGATCATGTTCAGCTTCAATCCGTTCTGGCGCAGTGAGACGCTGGGGTCGTATGGCCTCGTGTTCAATACGATCATGCATCATCGCAACCTGGCTACGGGTGAGGAGAGGCCGATCCCGGACGAGTAGGGGCTTGTCCGTGAGAGGGCGACGTCGAGGTGACCGCGCAGGCCCTCGGGGTGCGTTCAAAATCTCTAGACGCCCCCGCCTGTACGGCCACTACCGTCCATGGGCGTCCATCCAGGAGGCACTCCGGGGCCCATGGACCCGCCTTGACCCATCCACACTGTGCTCCCGCAAACAGGTTACCGTCGCTGTCGGGATGACCAGTGAATGGCCTTGATCCGCCAAGTCCCACCCTCTCGGGTTAACACGGCGAGCTCAGCACCCTGCGAATTGATCTCACGGTCGCCCATTTGGCCCTGGGTTATGCTGGTCGAATGAGCCCACGCGACATCACCGATGAGGCGGACTTCGATTTCGCTACGCTCTCGGGGCACGGCCTGAGCGAAGCGCATGTCCCCGGCCAGGTGTCCGGAGCGGTAGTGCTCCTTGTCCTCGACCGCACCGCCCTCCAGGATGACCACGTCATCGGCCAGGTGGGTCAGCGCGGCGACCGAATCGCCTGCCGCGAGAGCCACATGAAAGGCGCCGACCACCGAGGCTACCTCATCCTTGGGACTCTGTTGCATCGCCGCCCCGGCGTCGCCGGCGAGGGCAGTAATCAACACAGCGCCCAGCGTCCACACGCTTCGGCATCGCTGGATATTCATGGGCTTGCCCTCGGGTTTCAGATCGATGGGAGAGATCCTGTAGCAACCAACGACGTTGCGATCCTGATCATGCAAGGACAAGGGCTGGCCTCCGAGTCCTCCGTCCTACTAGCGGCGCGATTAGGCGAACCGCATTGCCGAACTCACGTCTACCAGGCTAACTATCGCGCCCGGGCCCGTGGGCATCGAGGGGTCCGACCCGGGGCAACTCGCGAGTTAGGGCGTTCTTGATGACTTACCATCCTCTTGGCCTGAGTCACTCAGGGCTCCGAACTCGACGACGGTTACTGTAGTCTCTCTGCGATCAAGGCGACCGAAGGGGCTCCGTCGGCCCGGCAGGCCATCGCGACCGCGCCGGTGCCTTCTCCAGTTACATCCTGACCGTCGATCAACACTGTGGGCGAACCGTAGCGCTGGAGGTCTTCGGGCGTTGACTCCGCCATAAGGTCCCACTCGGACCACTCGAGCGGCCTTCCGGAGGCTTCAACGGCGGCCCGAATGTTCTCCCTTGCCTGCGAAGCGTTCGGGCAGCCCTCGAAGTAGACCAGCTCGATGCGTGGGGTATTCATCTTCAGCCTCCTGAATCCGGTCGCTCGGTCGCGCTGAAGGCCGTCATCCGTCTCAACTCAGCTACGATCTCGGCCACCGATGTCATGGTTGTATCGAACGTGACGAACCCCTCGGCGCGGTCGCGAGAAAGGCGGCGGTCGCACCGAGGAAGTAGGGCCTGAAAGGCTCGAAAGCCGACAGTCCGGCACCCGAAACGCCCAAGCTCACAGCCACCACCGGTCCGGCGCAGCACAGCGCGGACCCTGTCGCTGCCAAGACACCGCCGACGCCCGATACCGTGGCCTTCATCGATTCCTTCACAGCAACCTCCAGCTTCTCGCGCGCCCTCGTCTCCACCGCGGCATACGCGGAGACTTCGTCCACGCGCAGATCGAGGAGGCCCGAGATCTCGGCCAGCGTGAATCCCAACTCCTGCGCGCGACAGATGAAGCGGAGCCGCCGAGGGACATCGGGAGGATAGTGGCGGTATCCAGCAGCCGAACGCGGAGGCTCCTCGAGGAGGCTCTTCCGCTCGTAGTACCGGATCGTCTCGCGTCCCACACCGGCCGAAGCCGCCAGCTGACCGATCGTGAGCGTTTCGGTCTTGGTCATATACAAGAGTAAACCCTGTGGCGTAGTACAGGGTCAAGGCCGGCCGCGTCAGAGTCAGTCGAGTCGCAACTGGTTGGGTGTGCTCCTAGTCGAGCCCCTCGATCGCGGCGCAGCGACACCCCGGCGCCGAGAGACCCGTCGTGTCGAGACGGGTCAACGCACTCTTCAACGCCGTGCGTAGCGCCCGAAGCTCGGAGATCCGGCGCTCCACTTCCTCGAGCCGAGCCACGACCGCTGAGCGCACATGTGCGCAAGGCACCTGCCCGTCCGCCGTCATCGCCATCACCTCACGGATCTCTGCGAGGCGGAGGCCAAGGGCCTGTCCCTTACGAATGAAGCTCAGGTCCTCAAGGACGACGGCCCCGTAGTTCCGGTATCCACCCGGGGTGCGAGGAGGCGGTGAGATGAGCCCGGAGCGCTCGTAAAAGCGAAGCGCATCGGGCGTCACCCCAGCCTGCCGAGCCAACTCACCGATTCTCATGGGAGACCTTCTGCCATCACCCACCACCCACAAGGGTTACGGCTAGTGAGGTGGGAGTCTCATCGTTCTCGTCCGCCTCCACGCGTCCCCGGACGATGACCGTGCCACCGGTGGCGCTCGTCAGCCGAGAGCGGATCGACTCTTCGGCCGTTAGCGTGTAGGCCGCTCCGGAGCCAGGAACCACCGCGACGAGTGCCCCGTCACGCATCTCGATCACCGCCGACAGGGTCAGCATCGCGTCCCTCGGTGAGAAGCCCTGATCCCGGATCGTTCGGCGAAGCTGGTCGATTGTCACCCCGTTCTCGGAAGAGAACTGTACGCTGACACGACCCTCGTTCAGGCTGACGTCTGCACTCTCGACCCCGTCGAGCTTCTTCACTGCCACGCTCACGGCGTGGGCGCAGACACTTCAGTCCATCCCATAGATCGACTGCTCGACTGAGCGAAGCTGGGCTTCCGCCGCTCCCGATAGCAGCGCAACGGCAGTGAGTGCCAGAAGGATAGGTTTGTACATGAGCAAGTCTCTCCTTGGGTTAGAACCAGAACGTCGCGTTCAAAGCCAGGCGCACGCCTTCGTCCGATTGATTCCCGTTCAGTGACTGATATAGGGGGAAGGCCGGCCCGCCGGCCAGTCCCCAGGAGCCGTAGAGGCCGAGGAGGGTGAGGGCGCCGTATAGCTGTCGGCCACAGCTGTCCGCCACTTCGACGCCTCCGACCCGGTCGCGCCGTACGGCCTCTCCCACGACTTCGATGAAGGCACGCCAGTCCGCAGATGGGTAGTCTCCGCGAAACGACGGCGGTCGATAGCCGATGACCAGGCTTCCCATCGCGACGTCCCCCGCACGGTCATGTTCCAGTCCGGCCGTGAGTGAGCGCTCGTAGGCCCCTCCCAACCAGAGGTAGGCCGAACGCGAAGCGTACCCGGTGACGATGGAGCCAAAGAGACTGGGTGCCGTCTCGAGTCCCTCGCGACGCCCGTCCGTCGGTACGTCTGCAGCCAACCAGACCGTCGTCTCTCGTCGGGCACCCACACCCGTGCCCCGTCTCTGCAACCGCCAGCCCACCATCATCTCGACGTCCTGAGAGGCTGGCATCCTTGTAAAGGCCCGCACCCCAGGAGTCACCGAATCGCGTTCCAGTCTGACGGGAATCGACACCGATACCTGGAGGTCCTCGGTTACTCCGAAGCTGAGCATGGGGCGGATCATCGCCATCCGACCTCCCTCGATGAACCGTCCCATGCCCGCCACGTCGAGGCTCCACCCGCCGCGCCCAAGCGTCGGCGTAGAGAGCCCGTACACTGGCCCGTGTCCCTGGGAGGACAAGGGCGGCGCCACGATCGCCGCGGCGGCGGTCATACCGAGAAGGCACCTCAGGACGGAAAGAGGCATCAGCCTTCGAGCCTCATCAGGATGGGCCCGAGGGCGAAAGCGACGAAGAATCCAACACCATACACCCCGACGGAAGTCCACCAGATGGCGCGAGTCCACCGCCCGAGCGCGGGCGGACACGTGGCCCCCTCCGGGACGATGCGAGGCACGACGTACTCGGAGTACCCTCGACTCCCGATGATCAACAGACCGGACGCGAGGAATACCCACGCCTTGTTCTGAGACAAAACCACGAGCCAGGGAGCAGCCGAGACCGCCGCAGCGACCGTAGATCCAAAGCCGAGCAGGACTAGGAGCGACGGCAGAGCACAGCAGACGAGAGTCCCGAAAGCCGCGACCAGCGCGGACGAAGCCGCGGCGCGGGATTCAGCCATGTGACTCCGCGACCATGCCGGAGCGCACGAGGCGAACCAGGACGTTCCACTCCTCCCGCGTCAGGGTAACGAGGTTCGGTGCCTCACCAATGCTGACCTTGCCGTCCTCGAGAAACGTCACCTCCGGACACGCCGTGCACTCCGGACAAAGCGAGTAGGCCTGCTGTTTCATCGGATTCCTCCTTGCTGCGCCGCGTTGGGGACGTCCGAACGATACGCCCCGGCCGAGTCTTCGCTCGACCATAAGCGTAAACTAAAGCCTGGAGTACACTCCAAGGTCAAGCATCTTCGGTCCGATTCCTATCAACGTCCCGTCGTCATGACGGTTACGGCTATCACGGTGGGCCTCATGCCCATCCTCTGGGGACACGGTGCTGGATCGGACGTGATGAAGCGCATCGCGGCCCCAATGGTGGGGGGGATGATCAGTACGACCGTTCTCACCCTCGTGGTCATCCCTGCCGTCTATCTGATTTGGAGGCGATGGCAGGTTGGTAGATCCCCGCTCTCGCTCTGACGGTCCCTCGGCACCGCTGGATTCGGGAAGGATCATTGGCGACACTTAGGGACGCCCCGCTCCCGGACCGAATCGAGAAGAGGTTGAAGCCATGAGGCTTCTGGCTTTCAGTGATTTGCACCGCGACCAGGCGGCGGCCCGGTCCATCGTGGAGCGCTCGGATAGTGTGGACGTGGTCATCGGGGCGGGGGACTTCGCGGTCAAGCGCGGAGGCATCGAGGACGTGATGGATATCCTACGGGAGATCGCGCGTCCCACGGTGCTCGTGCCCGGAAACGGCGAGTCCGACGCGGAGCTGCGGGAGGTTTGCCGCGGGTGGGAGGCGGGCCACGTGCTGCACGGCGGCGGCGTGAGCATCGACGGTGTCGACTTCTTCGGCATCGGTGCCGGTATCCCCGCCACCCCCTTCGGCTCTTGGAGCTTCGACCTCAGTGAGCAAGAAGCGCATGAGATGCTCGAGGCTTGCCCTTCGCACGCCGTCCTGGTGAGCCACTCGCCTCCGTACGGGCACGTCGACGAGGCCGGAGGAGGAGCGCATCTGGGGAGCCGTGCCGTCCTCGAGGCGATTGAGCGTGCGGAGCCAAGCCTGGTCGTGTGCGGCCATATCCATGGGTGCTGGGGTCAGCGCTCGTTCCTGGGATTGACGGAGATCCACAATGTCGGTCCGGAGGGTGCGGTACTCGAGATCTGAATTCGAGTATGCTGAAACTAAGTATACTGGATCTCCGTACAGTGGAAGCGAACGGACTCACTCCAGGAACGGCCGCCATGACAAGAGAGATCGAATCCCACGACGTCGAGGATCTGATTCCGCTGAAGCCGGTGGACTTCATGGTACTCCTGACCCTGGCCGGCCGTGAGCTGCACGGATATGGCATCGTTGCCGAAATCGCCGAACGTACGGAGAGCCGGATTCGGCTGGTTCCAGGCAACCTCTACGCAGTTCTCCAACGGCTCCGTTCGAAGGGACTGCTGGACGAGACGGATCGGCGTCCCGCGCCTGATCTGGACGATCAGCGGCGAAGGTACTATGCGATCACCGCGTTGGGACGGTGCGTGGTCACGGCTGAAGCCGAGCGGCTGCGCGGGCTGGTGGGCATGGCGGAAGCTATGGAACTCATCTAGTGCGAACGATCGATCTGCTGGTCAGGATCTACCGCGTGCTCCTCGGGCTGTATCCGGCCGGGACCCGTTTCGATGTCGCGGCGGACATGGAGGAGTGTTTTAGGGACCTGTGTCTGGCAGCCTATCGGCGCGGGGGACTCCTGGGTTCGATGGGGGTGGCGCTTCGCACCTATACGGAGCTTCCGGTAAGCGCCTGGCGGGCACGGGCTGACGACCGAAGGGCAAGGGCGACGACGATGGGACGGGTATCGATGGAGACCGTGCTGCAGGATATACGCTATTCGGTGCGGGGCCTTCTGAGGAGTCCCGGATTCACACTGCTCGCCGTGCTATCGCTCGCAATAGGCGTTGGGGCGAACACCAGCATGTTCAGCCTTGCGAGTGGCATGCTCTGGCAGGACTTGCCGGTCCCAGAGGCGGATCGTCTGGTGCGGTTGTTCGAAGTGCGGGATGGTTCCGGCAACTTCTCCTATCCGAATCTCGCCGACGTAGAGGCAGAGGGTGACTTCTTCGAGGGAGTCTTCGCTCACACTCTGCGCACCTTCGGGATCACATCCGACCAGGTCAGCCAGATCGGCTACGGTGAGGTGGTCTCGGCCAACTACTTCGAGGTTCTACGGATCGAGCCCGCCTTTGGCAGGTTCTTCGACGCTCCGACCGAGGGTCTACCGGAGTCACCCCTGGTCACCGTCTTGAGCCATCATCTCTGGCGGGAATCGTTCGGTTCCGACCGGAGCGTGGTCGGTAGCGTGCTCAAGCTCAACGGCCGCGACGTGACCGTGATCGGTGTCGCTCCTGAAGGGTTCGAGGGCACCAAGTGGGGCCTGGGACTGGACCTTTGGGTGCCCCTCCGCTCTTGGCGGGCCGCAGAGGTCTGGGGCGACTGGGAAGAGCGAAGGGGTAGCCACAACATGCGCGCCGTGGCCCGGTTGGCTCCCGGCTCGGACATGACGGATGCGAACGCCGGACTCGAGGTGATTGGGCAGAGGATTGCGGAGCGGTATCCGGAGACCAACGCCGGTCTCACCTTTCGAGCTCAGCCCGAGAGGCTGAGTTCCGTCGCCGCTGACGCCCCGCAGATTCCCAACCTCATCGGACTGCTCGCCATTGCGGCCTCCGGGCTGGTGCTGCTGGTCGCTTGCGGAAACGTCGCGAGCCTGCTCCTGAGCCGTGCGGTGGTCCGACGGCGTGAAATCGGGTTGCGTGTCGCGCTGGGTGCGGGAAGGGGCAGACTTTTGCGGCAGCTCCTTACGGAGAGCACGCTGCTAGCCGTCATCGGAGGCTCCCTCGGGCTCGCGCTCGCCATGTGGACCACCGGCCTGTTCGATCGATTCCTCCCGTCCCTTCCGTACCGGTTCGTGATTCAGACCGCTCCGGACATGCGAGCGGTGCTCTTCACGGTCGGGGCATCTCTCATGGCCACGTTCGTCTTTGGACTGGCGCCCGCCCTTCAGGCTTCCAAGCCCGGGGTGGCGGGAGTCTTGCGTGGCGACGAGAGTTCCTCGGGAGGTCTCCGCTTCGGGGGCACGAAGCTGCTGAATGCCGTCGTGGTCGGCATGGTGGCTCTTTCGTTCGTCACGTTGTTCCTCACCGGCCTGTTCACGCAGAGTCTCGGCAACGTGCGGGAGATGGAGGTGGGCTTCCAGACCGAAGCACGCATCATGGCGACGCTCGATTTGTCATTGGCCGGCGACGAGTCCCTGGACGCGGTCACCTTCTATAGAGAGTTCATCGATCAGGTCACCGCTCTACCGGGAGCGATCGGTGCGACGGTCTCTACAGGCCTCCCTTTGGGAGATTGGTCCTCGTCCACCCGGATCTACGCCGACGATCGGGCATACGCCCCAGAGGAGCGAGGACTCAACACCTGGAGCTCATCCATCACCGATGACTACCTCGAGGTCTTTGGCACCCGACTCATCGCAGGTCGTCCGTTCGGACTCGAGGACCGTGCCGATGGCCCGGCAACCGTCTTGCTCAACGCTGCGGCGGTGGCGCGGCTCTGGCCGAACGAAGATCCCATAGGTCGACGGATCCGGTTCGACCGGGATGCGGGGGCGGATACGTACGAGGTGGTCGGCATCGTCGAAACCGGCCGGTATCGGGCCGTCATGGAGGCCACCACACCAGCGTTGTTCAGGCCGTTCGAGCAGGCCCCGGGGTCACGGGCCGTGTTGACCGTGCATGCGAGCGTGGATCCTGCGAGCCTCGTGGCCCCCATCCGCGGCATCCTCAAGGACCTGCACCCGGCTCTGCCCCTCTTTGACGTGAAGACGGCTGACGTTCATGCGTACAGCGCGCTCTTCCTGTTCAGGATGGGAGCCGAGATGGCGTTGGCCTTGGGCCTTATCGCACTCGTTCTGGCGGCCGCGGGGCTGTACGGTGTGATGACATTCCGGGTCGGGCAGCGGCGCCATGAGATGGGGATTCGGCTCGCGTTAGGTGCCGACAAGAGCTCGGTGGTCGCCAATGTACTCGGGGGAAGCCTACGCCTGACCATATGGGGCATGGTCATCGGGACGGGGCTAGCCTTGGCGATGTCCGGGGTGCTGACCAGCCTGCTCTACGGTGTGGCTCCCCGGAGCCTCGCCAACCTCGCGATGGTGGCAGGAGGACTCGCCATGGTGGCCCTTTTCGCGACACTGGCCCCCGCGCTTCAGGCTACGAGGGCCGATCCCATCCGGTCCTTGAGGGCAGACTAGCGTGCAGTGGCCCGTGGGGTGCTCGGCTTGTACAATCCATCTTCAACGCACGAACTCCGGGCGTACTCCTCGCCGCAGCGATTATCGCCGGTGAAGGGAGTCGTCCACTGCACCATTTATCCGAGCAGGGACCATCATGAATACTGCTAGACACCTCCCCAGACTGGCGCTCCTCTTCTCGATGCTTGGGCTGGTATCCTGTGGCGGAGCCGACTCGGGCCAGGAGTCAGAGGACGACTTGGTCGCACGGGCCATGGGCATTCACGAGCGCGTCATCACGCTCGACACCCACAACGACATCAGCCCCGCCAACTTCACGGAAGAGCGGAACTACACCATGGACCTGCCCAATCAGGTCAACCTTCCGAAGATGGAGGCCGGCGGACTGGACGTGTCGTGGATGGTGGTGTTTGTGGGCCAGGGCCCGCATACCGACGAGGGCTTCGCGCAAGCCACCGAAGATGCGATGGCCAAGTTCAACGCCATCCACTGGCTCGCCGAAGAGAAGGCTCCCGATCGCATCGAAATCGCCTACACGTCGGACGACGTTCGCCGAATCGTCGCGTCGGGTAAGAAGGTCGCGATGATCGCCATCGAGAACGCGTATCAGGTGGGGCTCGATCTCGACAACATCCGGAAGTTCGAGGAGTTGGGTGGCCGCTACATGTCGCTGGCCCACAACGGCCACAGCCAGTTCTCCGACTCCAATACGGGCGAGAGGGACGGCGTGTGGCTGCACAACGGACTGAGTGATCTCGGTCGCCAGGCCGTAGCCGAGATGAACAAGGTGGGCATCATGATCGACATCTCCCACCCGTCCAAGCCGGCGATCATGGAGATGCTCGAGCTGTCCCAGGCTCCCATCATGGCCTCGCACTCGGCCGCTCGGGCTCTCGGTGA
The DNA here is from genome assembly GCA_965249725.1 of Longimicrobiales bacterium. Lineage (GTDB taxonomy): Bacteria > Gemmatimonadota > Gemmatimonadetes > Longimicrobiales > Gaopeijiaceae > CBDDCX01. The sequence goes on along the minus strand of CBDFMQ010000002.1, from coordinate 2,103,086 downwards.
CGTCAGCCGTAACCTGGACGACGAGCAGCTTCTCGCCCTGAAGGAAAACGGTGGCGTAGTGCAGACGGTGGCCTTCCGCAGCTATGTGGACCCGGTGAAGAACACGGCCAACCAGGAGGCCCAGGGCGCACTCGATGGCGAGATCGCCGCGGAGATGGGATTCGAGATGCTCGATCGCCGGACCGTCCGTGATCTGAGCACGGAGGACCGGGCTGCATACGACGCGAAGATGGACGAAGTCCGCGAGAAGGCCGCGCCCAGGATGGAGGCAGAGGTTATGGCCGTCGCGCCTCCGGTGGACGTAGTCGACTTCGTCGACCATATCGACTATCTGGTCGACCTGATCGGTCTCGAGCATGTCGGCATCAGCTCCGACTTCGACGGTGGTGGTGGCGTCGCCGGCTGGAATTCCGCCGCGGAGACGTTCAACGTCACGCTGGAGTTGGTGGAGAGGGGATACAGCGAGGAGCAGATCGGCATGCTCTGGAGCGGTAACCTCCTGCGGGTGCTGGACGAGGTCCAAGCGGTCGCACAGGAAATCCAGAACGCCAGCTAGGTCGAGGAAGCTACCCCCGGCTAGCCCCAACCCGGGTTAGCCGGGGACTTCTCTCGCGATCTCAAGGATCCGATCCACGTCGTCTTCGTTGTTGTACGCGTGGAGCGAGAATCGAAGGACGCCATTCCGGATGGAGAGATGGACGCCCTCGCGGGTCAGCAGGTCGTTGAGCGTGTTCATCGCTGGGTCGTCGGCCGTGTAGTGGCGTCCCCCGCCGCTTTTGCCCAACGCCACGATGTTGCCGAGATGCGGCCCGGGCGCCCCTCCGCAGACTGGTAAGCCCAGCTCCAGGAACCCCTCGGCCATGCGGGCGGCCAAACGGCGCACGTAAGCGTCGATCGCGGGTGTCCCGAGTTGGTTCAAGAGCCCCAGAGCCGCGCGTACAGCGGTGATCCCCAGATAGTTGTAGTTGCCTCCGTCGAAGCGCCGGGCACCGGGAGCCAGGGTGAAGTCCTCGCCGGTCAGTGCCGTTTCGTGTGCGCCCTCCTCCAGGGTCACCGAGAAGCGGGCAAGCGCGGCGGGGTGCATCTCCTCTGCGTAGTCCTTCCGGCAGTAGAGAAAGCCCATCCCATAGCACGAGAGCAGGCCCTTTTGGGTCGCCACGGCGAAGGCGTCGATGCCGAGCTGCTCGACATCGGTGTGGAGAATCCCGATCGACTGCGCGGCGTCGACCACCACCCGAACGCCCCGGTCCCGGCACGCGTCCGAGAGCGCGGTGACATCCGTGACGAAACCGGGGGAGAAGGTGACCGTCGAGACGGACACCAGTCTCGTGCGGTCGTCGACACGAGCCATGAACGTGTCGAGGGCGAGCCAGCCGTCGTCGGCATCCACCGTGCGCACCTCGACGCCGCAACGACGGGCCACGTTGTACCATGGGTTCACGTTGGCGGGATGCTCGATTGCAGGACAGATGACCATGTTGTCGCCGGCCTGCCACTGGATTCCGGCCGCGATGTGGTTCATCCCTTCTGAGACGTTCTTGATGAACGCGATCTCGTCGGGCTGGGCGTTCACGAACTTCGCGAAGGTCGTGCGGGTTCCTTCCGCGAGATCGAACGACTCCTTCTTGCTCCAACCCAGGCCGGTCCGGCGCTCCAGGTACGAGGTGATGGCATCCCTCACCTGAATCGGCATGAGCCCTCTTTGGGCCACGTTGGTGAAGACCCCTTCCTTGGTCCCGGGGAAATTCGACCGAAAGTCGGCGAAGATGTCACTGGTCATGCCGCAGCCTCTGTGCTATGCCGTTCTGAGTGAGATACGATTGCTGTGCCCACCATGTCTCCCATGACATTGATGGTCGTGCTTCCCATATCGATGAGCCGGTAGATACCCGCGACGATCGCGGCGATCTCCAGGGGCAAGCTGAACGCCTGTACGAAGATGAGGGCGATCACCAGACCACCGCCCGGGATCCCGCCGGAGCCCTCGGACAGCACCAGCCCGATCAGGATGATGCTGATCTGAGATGCCAGTGTGAAGTCGACTCCGGCCGCTTGGGCCGTGAACAGCAGGACCCCCGCCAGCATGATGGACGTGCCGTCCTTGTTGAGTTGGGCCCCCAGCGGCAGCGTGAACGAGTAGATGCGTTGGGGGAGCTTTAGCCGATCCTCGGCCACCTCGAAGGCCACGGCCAGACTCGCCAGGCTGCTGCACGTCGCGATGGTGGTGGCCCAGAGGGTCCCGGTCTGTTTCAGGAAGTTCACGGGGGAGTAGGGCGTGAGCACGGCGAGGAGCGTCAGGTACACCACGACCATGGCCGCCTGGGCCAGCCACATGCCTCCGATGAAGAGCGCGAGCGGTCCGAAGATCTGCGATCCGTATTGGCCCAGGGTCGCCGCGGCCAGGGCGCCGATGCCTACGGGCCCGAACCACATGATCACGTCGACCAACTTTCGGAGAAGCTCGGCCACGAGTCCGAAGCCGGAGCGCAGGGGGGCCCTCCGATCCTCGGGAAGGAGCACCGTGGCGATTCCCAGGAACAGCGCAAAGACCACGATCTGTGAGACCTTTCCGCTGGTGAACGCCTCGAACGCGTTCTCGGGAAAGAGGTCCAGAATCACGTCGACCACGGAAGGCACGTCTCCCACGGAGGGACTGGCGTCCTCGGTAAGCGTCATGCCCAATCCGGGCTTCAGCAGGTGCATGGAGGTGAGGCCGAAGACGAGAGCGAGGGTCGTTGTCAGCACGTAGTACGACAGGATCTTGCCTGCCAACCGGCCCAGGGTCTTGAGGTCGACCAGGCTCGTGAGTCCGGCGAGGAGGTTGAAGAAGACCAGCGGGATGGCTGCCATGACCAACAGCCGGATGAACAGGTCCCCCAGGGGCTGAACCACGGTGGCGCGCTCCCCGAGCACCATCCCGACAATGCCACCCAACACCATGTAGAGCAGGATCTTCGATCCCAGCGAGAGCTCACGATATCGGCTCCACACGGTACGGCGAGTGTCGACGTCTGCCCGGGGGCTCTCGGGCACTTGGTCCGTCCCGTCCTCCAGAGGAGCCTCAGCCACCCAGGTGCCTCACCGCGCGTCGCACCAACTCGGGGTAGAACGTTCGGAAGTTCTCTCTCGTGAGCTGAACGAGTTCGTCGGGCTGGGCCGGGTTGCCCTCCTGGATCTCGCCGTTCGGGCGGATGGTGTGGCCGATGTCCCACATGAACTGAGCGACCGGCTGATCCGTTCCGGGAAAGTACAGCACCTCTTCCCACTCCCAGGTGTTGCTGTAGCCGCCGGGGGTCATCCCGATAATGTGTCCGAGCGCGTTGTCCTTGATGATCGAGGCGAACTGGTCCAGGTGAGATCCCCTTCGTGGGACGAAGAAGGCCACCATTCGACCCCGGAAGTGGACAGGTGCCGGCTGCAGCACCCCGTCCGAGTCCTTGGAGGCGTGGGCCAGCTTGAACGGCACGTTGCTCGTATACATCGCCCCGGATGCCACTGAATCGGCCACGTCGGTGTCGAGCCACTCCATGAGCCAGGACCCGTCATCCATGGCCTCCTGCACACCCGAGTCCAACGATCCTCCCTCGGCGATCTCGGCCCGCTTCTGCTCGGTGAAGATCGGTACGACGTCACTGACTCGGAGGTTGCCGAAGGTCGTCTTGAAGGGCTTCGACGTGAACCGCTGTACCGCGTAGGCGCCGGCCGAGCCTCCCCGGCTCCGCGTGCCGTCGATGATGAGGTCGTAGTCGAGCCAGTCTCCTGCCGCGGCCAACTCCATGAGTTCGTCGACATCGGCGATCATCGTCTCTCGAAAGCCGTACCACGTCAGGACCAAGACGGAGGAACCATCCTCGGGCAGGTAGAGGTCATACGTCGGCGTCGAGTGCTCCAGCGCGAATCCCGGGTAGTGTGGCTCCGCGAGGTTCTCCCACGGGATGGAATCGGGGTGTAGGTAGGGGAGGGTCACCGCTCTCACGGTTCCGTCCTGGCCCTCGAGCTCCAACTGGAGAGCGTCTCCGTAGAACGAAGGCGGCACTATGGCGGTTCGGGCGCTGATGTCTTCGGCCAACCGCCACCGCAGGTTGGGCCTGAACGAGGACGCTTGGTACGGTCGCATCAGTTCCTCGTACTGGGCCATCGGAAACCCGTTCACGGAAAGCACGTGATCGCCGGGCTGGGCCTGTCCTTCAGGGAAATGCTCCGCGTTTTCCGACACATCAGCCACGAAATACACCGTGGGGTCGCTGTAGTCGGGAAGGATGCGCACCGGGGCGTGAGGTGCCGGCCCTTCTCCCCCATCCACCCCCGCGGACTGTGCGAGCCGAAGCCCGCCGGGAACCAGGCTCACGCTAAGGTGCCGGTCGTTCCGGGCGTTGCTCAACTTCTCGAGTGCATAGAAGAGAGCTTCTTCCGTGTCCGCGGCTATCAACTCATCTCGCAACGCCGACATGGACTCGAGCGGATCGAAGCCCCAGTGCTCCTCCTTGGGAGGTGAGAACGCCTCGCGGGCGGCCGTGAGCGATATGATCGAGTCGAAGAGGGCCGCGCGTAGGTCGGGTGTGCCGGCCCTCGGGACGGCGTCGCCCGCAGGGGAGCAGCCCCATCCGGCGAGCAACAAGGTGGAAACGACAGGCCACCACCGGCCACCGGATGTGCGCGTCATTGCTAACTCCTCACGAAGGTCCCCTGCCAGACGATCCAAGGAGTTAGCCGTTCGGGCCCGCATGTCAACTGCGGGCGGGGTTATGCCAGGAGTCGCTCGACTTCGGTGATGGCTCCGGTCTGAGCGGAGCGACTCCTTTCGATGGCCTCCGCCAGTCGGACCAGCTCGGTGGCCTGTCCCCCCGCTTCGGGAAGCCGGCGGTTCGCGCCGCCCATAGCACGCGCGACGTCGAGCAGTTGGTCGTGGAGTCGTTGCCTCGACACCTCGAGGGCGTCTAGCGCCTCGGTCCTCGTGATGTGGGCTGCAGAGCCCTCTGCCCGCTGGCTGGCGATCACCCGTTCAGATTCTTCGATGCGATGAAGGTCGGTCGCGACGTCGGCTGCGATGGACAGGAGTTGCCCCGTGTCTGCCACGATGTCGACATCACCTGTCGCTGCGGCTCTCTCCCACAATAGGCGACCGAGGCGCACCGCGTCCGCGAGCAGCGTCCGGGGTGACCCGAAGGGAAGGCTGACCAGCGCCGTCACGACCCGGGCCTCGACGGCGTGGGGGAGCCAGGCGACACGTCGGCCCTCACACGCCGCGGGTCTGCGGAGACGAAGTTGGGCCAGGATCCACAGTAGACCTGCATACACGGGGCTCGACAGGAAGAAGAGCTGACCCGTGAGGAGGCCGACCAGGGAGCCCCCAACCAGCACGGACAGGAGTGTGAACGTCAACGCCGGCGGGATGGGCGCCATACCCCAACGCTTGGGAATCACATGCGTGGGAATGCTCTCGTGAGCGAAGACCCCGAGTACCTGCTCGGCGGCCGGGAGAGGGACCGATGCCAGCGGCAGATACCCCTTTGCCGCGAGATCGAACGCCTCCCGGTCGACTCCCGGGGGGAGAATCCGCTGCAGCCGCTGGACGACCCCGGCACGGTCTACCTTTCGGAGGGACTGGCGCACGAACACGAGACCGTCACCTGTACGAGTCGCGCAGTCCAAGCAGACGCTGAGGTCGAGGGGGTCGGGCCCGTTGCAGAGCACGCACGAGCCGACGTCCCGCTCCGGGACGATGAGGTTTCTCACAGGGCCTCAACCGCGGCGATCATGCTCTGAGCGCTCTGGCGCCAGCCGTCGTCCGGATCGTAGTGCTCGAGGAAGCTCACCAGGTACTTGTGTGCAGCTCCGTGATCCCCGAGCGCATACCGGGCGGCTCCGGCGTGATACAGCGCCATGTAATGGTTGGGCCAGAACTCCACAACCAGTTCCATCAGCGGACCGGCGGCCAGGTCGTCACCGGCATCCGCAACGGGATGGCCGACGTTGAACACGACTCCGGCTGCGTGCCACCGCTGGTCCTCCTGCAACTCCAGGATCAACTCGCGAGCCGTGTCGATCTGCCCGGCGAGCGCGAAGCACGCGGCCTGATAGGCGGTGCCGTCGGCCGATCGGGGTGCGGGGCTCCAACCGACCCTGGTCTCGACCTCCACCGGATTGCAGTACTGCTTGATGGCGTGGAACCAGGCCACGGCGTCGTCCGGATCGATCGCGGGATCGACGTCGGGTTGTGCCTGAACCGTGATCGTGAACGGAGGGTCGTCGGGAGGAATCGCCATCGGCTCCCCCGCCCTCATGATGTACGCAACGCTCAGGCCGATGTAGAGCAGTCCAAGTAGGTAAACCTTCCGCACCGTAGCCTCCCAGTCCTGTATGTGTCTCTGCTGCTGTCTCGAAGGGTGACGTTCGGAGCCCGAATTCTTGCACACCTCTCGGATAGCCGTGATCTACAATCGCAAGGCTCATGCCAAGAACGGCTGGTGTTGATCAGGTCCCTGGGGCTGGAGTGGACCCCGAACTAGGCCCGGTTCAGGCGATTCTGGCCGCTCATCCGCGTAACCGCCCGGAAAAGAGTGCCCAAACAGGGCACCGTGTACCCGATCCTGCGGCAGCGACGTGTGCCGCCGCGCTTACAGAGAAAGCCGGGACCGCCCCTATGGACGGCGGCCCCGGCCCCGAGACTGGGTGGTGGCTACTCTTCCTTCTCGTCTGCCGACGGGCCATACGGACCAGGAACCGGAATGTCCAGCAACCTGAGGTAAACGCCGAGCTGGGCCCGGTGATGGATAAGGTGGCTGGTAATTACGTCTCTGAAGAACGCGCCCCGAGGGGCTCCCATGACCTCTTCGCCACCCGACTTCAGGCTCCAATGGACCGCGAGGTCCTCATCGGACGCCCCCGCCAGAGCCCCCTCCGCAGCCGCCACGCCGGCGTCGAACGCGGTGAGGATATCATCCAGCGACTTCGGCTCGGCGGCCTGATAGCCCTCACCATCAACCGGATTCATGTCGTATTCCTCGGTGGTGATCACGGCGGCTCCCCAGCCGGGCATCTCCGAGATGTGGCCAGCTAGGTGACCGAGCGTCATGGACTTCTCGTGCGGCGCCCACTCTGCCTTCTCGAACGGAACCCTCTCGAGGGTGGTTCTGGTCGCGACCATCTCCTGCTTGAACTGAGCGAGTAGGTTCTCAGCCATCGAAGCGGGCTGTGGTTGTGTCATCGACATCGTCGCCTCCTGCGGTGGGCGGGTTATCGGTTTTTGTTCGGGTTCCCACACTACATGATAAACGCAAGGACTGCAAGCCGCCGACCGCCTCATCGGGTTCTCCACTTGCGCTACTGGTGTGGGCCGTCTCATTACTATGCGTCTTCGCCGCACTGCTGATCTGGTCCTCAGGCGTGGCCGCGCAGGACTTCACGGTTTCGACGAACCTCCCGCCGCAGGGTTTTCTGGCCGCCGCCGCGCCGATCGAACTCACGTTCAGCCGTGCGCTCGATGCGGAGAACGAGAGCGTTGCCGTCTTCATCGGTGCGACCGACTTCACGAGTCTCTTCCGACCGACCGGCAGCGGCGTGCAGCTGACGCCCTCGGTCGTCGAGCTTCCGTCTGGTGAAAGCGCCGTCACGGTCTACCTGATCGATGCCGCTGGAGGGTGGAACGAGGTCACCTCGGAGACGTTGCGGGTCGAGGGTGCTATTGGCTTCCAATCCCGTGAGGTCACCCCCAAAGCGGACGTCTCTTTCAAGAGCCAGCCCTGGGAGGGCAAGGAGCCCGATCCCGGCGTTGACCTGCCCGTCACAGGCGACGTGGAAACCAAGGTCAGCTTTCAGGTCGAGCAGGTCCACTCGGGGTTCACGCTGGGCCTGAACTCGATGTTGCTCGGCTTCAACCATCAGGAGAACGCTCTGCGTTTCCGCGAGAAGGGCGAGGACGCATATAAACTGGATCTGTCGAACTATGACCTGAAGTACGGCTCCGAGAAGCTGGACGTCTCCGTGGGTCACGTCCGGACGGGCAACCAGCGCTACCTCATCAGCGGGTTCGGTGCCCGCGGAGCGACGGCCACGGTGCGACCCGTCTCTCGTGTCGACGCCGAAGTGGGTGTCACGAACGGAAGCAGCATCGTTGGCTTCGACAACATCGTCGGCTTGAACGACTCCGATCACCGCATGCTCAATGCGCGTTGGGGAGTAGAGGTAATGAAGACGCCCGGACAGCTCCGCATGGAGTTCTCCTATCTCGACGCCTCGAAGCTGCCCCAGAACAACTTCAACCAGGGGGCCGTGAACGACGCGGAGCAGAGTGACGGCTTCGGGTTCAACTTCAAGGCCAATGGTCTGGGTCGGCGACTCCGGCTGGACGGTGGCTTCTCTCGGAGCACGTTCGACAACCCTGATGACCCCACGTTGAACCAAGGCCAGAACGTCGTGGCCGTACGTGAGGAAACCAAGAACGCCCGCTACCTGAACGCCAACCTCGACGTGCTGAAGGGTGTGAAGCTCGGCGGGGGCAAGACGGCCAGGGTCTCCGTCGGCTTCAAGCATCAGCGGGTCGACCCTCTCTACAAGAGTGTTGGAGCTTCCGCGCGGGCCGACCAACTCCAGAACCAGTACGACATCAAGGCCGATGTCGCGGGCGTTGCGGTTCAGGCCTCGTTCTCGGACGCCAACGACAACCTGGATGAGGTCGCCTCGGTTCTGAAGTCCAACACCGAGCGCACGGGCCTCAACGTGGGCGTGCCGCTCCCCAACATCCTTCGTGGGAAGTCTGGGGTCACGTGGCTTCCGGCCTTGCAGTACCGCATGCAGCGCACGCACAGTTCGGCGAGGAGATTCCGGACAACAGCGGGTTCAGCGCCGGTCATGTTCCCGACCAGGTCAGCACGAATCACACTGCGTCGGCCGGATGGCGCTGGAGCAAGGTCAACTTCAGCTACCAGTTGAACTTCTCGAAGCAGGACAATCGCCAGGAAGGGCGCGAAGACGCGGATCTGAACAACGCTAAGAGCGGATTCACATTGGGCTTGAATCCCTCACGGAAGTTCTCGGTGTCCCTCGACCTGGGCTTCGAAGAGGCCGAGAGCATTCAGCGTGAGGAGATCGACAACACTCGCCGGTTCGGTGCCCGGGTCAACTGGAAGCCGATCCAACGCTCCGCCCTCGCGATCCAGTTTTCCGACACGTTCAAGGACGACCAGGCTGCGACCAAGGAACAGAGCGACAAGCGGATCAACATCAACTGGAGCGGCGCCGTACCTCGTACGGAGCGCTTCAATGGGCAGTACTACATTCGCTACGCGCGCAACGTAGCCGAGCGGATGGACCGGACGCGTGACACCGACAGTCGCCGCAAGAACTGGACGGTCAACACAGGCTTCAGCTTCGGCTTCGGGGGGAGATAGACATGATCTCGAAGCGGCTTTGGAATCAGACCATGCGAATCAGCGTCACCTCGCCGGCCCTCGTTCTGGCGTTTCTGTTCGGCTTCGCGGTGCAGCCGGCCGTGGGCCAGATCTCGCGCAACCCGACGGGCGTCAACGTCAACGCTCAAGGGGCGACTACGGTCTTCCTGACCTTCGGCAACCTCGACGGTTACGTCCCCGACGAGGCGATCTGGTGTGGCGAGCTCATCTCGGCCGCGCCCGACATCGGCAACACGTGCGATCCCACGACCATCTTCGGCAGTCTGCCGTTGCGGTTCGACCTCTCGACCACCAGTGGTGACGACGGGTTTACGGACATCATGTCCATTCCGCCCTCCGTGGCGAGGCGGGCGTATCAGGCGGCCGTAGACGGGGCCTCGTCCGAGTTCTTCTACGTGAGACGCTTCATCGACCCCACCAGTGCGGGGCCAGACCAGTACGTGACGGCGACCTGCCGGCTCTCCGGTGGCGGAGCGCGAGTGCCGTTCTCGCTGCTCGATGTTCAGGTTGACTTCGCGAGCGAGGACGAAGTGCTCGTGGTGGACGCCGAAGGCGAGCTCCCACCGCTCTCGGCCAAGATCGTCTACAACGGTACGGGTCGCCTGGTGGGTCGCTGGGAGGTCGTGTTCCCGGGCGAAGAGCCTCCGACGGCCGAGGATCTCCTCACCGAGGCGACGCTGCCCGAGGAGCTCCGAGGAACCCAGAAGCTCTACACCGAGCTCTCCCGCTTCAACGTGTTCCTACCCCCGGTCGGGGAGTACACGCTCGAGGGTCCGCCTATCGAGTCGATTCCGAACGACCTGGAGGGATTCTACCAAATCCTCCTTCGCATCGAGGCCTCGGACGACAAGGAAGGGGACACCGACCTGGCCAGTGCGGGGGCGGGGGACGGTTTGGTCCATACCGGGGCCGTCGCCGGATTCCCCATGCCGATCCTCCGCTATTTCGTGGGGAACGCGCTGGCGATCGTCAGGCCCGACCCCGAAACGGGATTCGGGTTGCTGGAGCCCATGCTCAACACCGTGCTGGACCGGGAAGGGGATCTGGTGTTCAGCTGGCTGGAGCATACAACGGCGACCCTGTATCGACTGGAGGTGACCACGCTGCAGGGTGAGCAGGTGCTGTCGGCGCTCGTGGAGCGGGGCACCACCAGCTATTCGGCTCCCGGGTGGCTCGCCGACCGGGCAGGGGATTCGGGCTTACTGTGGAGGGTCGTGGCTCTGGATGGAACCGGCCTGGTGATCGGGATCACCGATCGGCGCGGGCATCGGTGGCAGGCGCCATGATCGAGGACCCTCCTCTAGGTTCCCGTAGCAGTGTCTTGGCCGGGTGCCTCCACCGACACGGTAAACTCGACGACAGTCCGCCCCTGAATGGCACGCAGGACCACCTCCACTCCTCCCCTCATCCCTCGAACGGCGGCCGCGGTGACCGTAACGACCGCCGACTGCTCTCCAGCGGGGATCGTGGCGAATCGATCGATCAGAAGCAGATCGGGGTTGCTGCTCTCGAGGCCGATCCGGAGCCCGCCCGTCGATGCGACCTTGTCGAGCGAGATTATGACGTCGAGGGTCTGTCCGACGATGATCCGGTTCGACCGCGCGGTCAGGGTCGTAAGGGTCGAGAACGGCCCAATCGAGACCGTGGCAGAGAGCGTCACATCGCCGAGAAACGCCTCGACGGTAGCGGTGCGGGTCTCGATCACTTCGGGGGCTGTAAACGCCACGGTGGCATCTCGCGCTCCATCTGGCACGATGACTGTGCGGGGGAGGTCCGCCAAGAGTGAGGGGTCGTCGGACACAAGTCGGATCGGGATGTCCCTCCCTGAAGCTGCGGCATCCAGGGAGACCTCGACTGTCGTGGGCCTACCCTCGAAGGTCATGGAGGGCGAGATGCGAATCGAGCTGAGCGAGGGGACGGGAATCGCGACGATGGTGTGCTGCGCGTCCCCGGGTTGCGATGCCGGGCCGTAGGACGGGCCGTCCAAGACCGCGGTGATCCCCACCTCTGTCGCCTCCGATACATCGCGAACCTCGACGGTTATGTTCTCGGCTTCGCCGGAAAGCGTGAGCGAAGTCCCCGAGACAACACTCGGATTGGAGCTCTCTAGCTGGATGCTCATGGGTCCACACGATTGAGCGTACTGTGCGCCCCCGGGAAAGGACACGGCCACCCGGGCAGTCTCGCCCTCGTCCACCTCTTGTTGGGTGGTGCCATCGGGCGCGGTCAGGGCGAACATCGTGGCGCTGGTCGAGCAGAGCGCGAAGTCCGCTCCCTGGACGTCATTCTCGTACGCAGCCTCGATCATGACTCGTGTGACCGCGATGTCTTCTCGCATGCCTTCGTCGGCGGTCAAGGCGACGAGGTCGAACGAGCCGGATCGCTCCCCTCTTTCGATCCGGACGGACCTCCCTTGGGTCGCCCCCGCGAGCTCGACCGGAGCGCCTGGAGGAGCGACGACCGGTTCCGTCGAGATGGACAAGGGGCTCGTGATGGGGTCACATGCTGGTCCAGCCAGCTCGATGGACCCGGTAATGACGGTGCCCTCGTAAGCCCCAGACTGCGAAACGGTGAACGAGCTCATCGAGTTCGGGCTCGGCAGCATGTGAAAGCCGGCCGTCCGACTTCGATTTCGGAACGTCCCCGTTACGACGACCAGTTCGTCGCACCGTGCGCTCAGCGTAGTCAACACGCCGTCCTCCGAGAGGGAGGGCCCCTCGACCGAGCTCTGGAAGGCCCAGGTCGCGGGAACCATGAAGCTCCCTCCACCCTGCGAGGGGTGGAGGAGGGCTTGGGCCGTCAGCTCGATGCTCTGGGCCCCCGCCACGGGCTCGGTGGTCACGTGCCTGGACCCGTTCGCGTAGATCCTCAGCTCGTCGACGCTTATCAGCGATACCGAAACGTCGAAGGTCCTCGACACCGTCTGGCCACACTCCGAGTACTCTGCCGTCACGGGCACGGTCCCCGCCGGCGAGATCGTGCCCGGAGGATAGAACGCGGCGGAGAGGAGGCCCGAGGGGGAGATCGCCCCGTAGCTCGAAGATCCACTCCACTGGACCTCGGAGGCGGGAACGGCCTCGTCGTAGAAGTCGTCCGGGAAGCTGGCGCGTCGAGTCAGCATCAAGGAGTCCATCTGAGCCGTCTGCCCCTCGATCACGCTCTCCGGAATGGCCGAGTTCCCGGTCATGTAAAGGCGGTCCGGCTCCATCGTGTCGTTGGGCCACACGAAGAAGGTCCGTTGAGCGATCTTGCTGATGCCCTCGAACTCGTAGCGCGCCTTGAGCGTCCACCCGACCTGGGGCGTGCAGCCGAGGGTGAGCTCCCCGGTCTGACTCACCGACGCGTCCGAGGGCGCTTGCTCGAGCCACCACTCGTCGGGTTGGACCGCGGGTGTCGCCCCGGGTAGGCCGCTTCGAAAGTCGGCGACCGCCTCGAGCTGGGTGACCGAGCGGGTCCCGAGTGCCGGAGGGTCGGCGTCGAACGGGATGCTGAGACCGAGCAGCTTCTGCGGTCTCCGTGTCACCGTGACCGGCTTGAATAGAACACGGCTAACGCCCTCGACCAAGAGACCGGCCCTCACGTAGACCACTCCGGTTCGCGCCGCGTTCATGACAAGGAACACGCCCGCGTCGTCGATGGCACGGAAGGCGTAGTTAAGGGACCCGCTCCGTAGCACATCGTCCGGATCCATGACACCCCAACTCGGATTCACAAGCGTCTCGGTTCCGTCGTCCGCGGTGTGGACGAGCTGATACTGGACGGCGTGATCCCCCGTGTGGACGGAGTCTCCTTCCAGCACCTGGTCTGGTCCAGTGAGCGAGTACGAGGGGGGAAGGCAGAAGGGCTCACAATCGAACTGCGCGGCAAGCGGCGCGTTGGATAGCCCGATCACGAGGAGGCTGACGCCGGGGATGAGCACGAGGCTTCGACGGATCATGGCGGATCTCCAACCAGGCCTGGAGCGTCGTCTGGATCACACGAGCTGTGGGAACCTCGACCGCGCGGGTGAGCGTCGTGCTTCGCACCATGTCGCACCGCGAGAGGGAGCGCAAGGGTATTTGGCAGCGACCAATCGATGCGCTTATTGGTCTTGCGCACAAGCTGAGTCAACGGTGCGATGATTGTGGATTGGATTGGAATCCGAGCGGCCCCGGGTGGCCTCGTACAGCCTCCGCTGAACGAACCCGCAGATGTCGCCTTCGGTCCGGTAGTACCAGACGATGCGTCCCAGATGGTCCACGACGCCGTCGTCAGAGCGTGCGGCCGCACCACTTGCAGTGGCTCGCGTCCCGGTCGTGTCCGCCACGTTCGCACCCGGGGCACTTGGGTCCCTTTTGGGTCCTGGCGGTCTCCACGATCTCGGCCGTCAGGATCCCCGTGGGCACGGCGATGATGCCGTAACCCATGATCATGACGATGCTCGCCAAGGTCTGTCCGAAGAAGGTCTGTGGGGTGACATCTCCGAACCCTACGGTCGTGAGGGTGACGATCGCCCAGTAGACGCCTTGAGGGATGCTGGTGAACCCCGAGGCGGGGCCTTCGATCAGATACATGAGCGATCCGACGATCACCGTGATGCTCAAGACGGTGAACACGAAGATCGTGATCTTGAAGCGGCTCGCCTTCAGCGCCTGACCCAGGACCCGGGCCTCTCCGACGTAGTGGGCGAGCTTGAGAATGCGGAACACGCGGAGCACACGGAGAATGCGGACCACCGTGATGACCTGTCCTCCGGGAACCAGCACGGAGACATAGGTCGGCAGCACGGCCAGCAGGTCGATGATCCCCAGAAAGCTCCGCGCATAAACGCCTGCCCGGCTCACACACCACAGGCGGGTCACGTACTCGACGGTGAAGAGCGCAGTGAAGAACCACTCGGCTCCCCTGAGCAGTGCTCCGTACTCCGTGCGGATCGATGCCACGCTCTCCATCATGATGACCGCGACGCTGGTGAGGATTGCGACGAGCAGGAGTATGTCGAACGTCCGACCCGCCCAGGTCTCGCTCCCGAAGATGATCTCGTAGGTCTTGTGGCGCGCTGGCGAAGCGTCTGCGGGTGGTCTGAGGTCGGTTGGTTCGTCGGTCGGTTCGTCGGTTGGTTCGTCGATTGGTTCGTCGATTGGTTCCGGCACTAGGATCGCTCGGTGGGTGGGTTTGCGCGGGCCGCGCGGTAGTGTAGCGTCCCGTGGAAAGGCGAGCCACCGACCGCGCCGAGTGATGCGGGGTCGACACTCAGTCGCCCCTCGGAAACTTCTTGTCGACCCCCCCCGTAGTGTTCCCATGAGCGGCCTTTTGCGGCCTCATTTACTTGCATTGTCAGTAAAGGCGGAGCGGTGAGTCGAGACACTCTCGGAGAGTTCGAACAGATGGTGCTGCTGGCTGCGCTGCGGCTGGGCGAGGAGGCCTATGCGGTCTCCATCCTGGAAGAAATCGAGGCGCACACCGGAAGGCGACCGAGCCACGGTGCGGTCTTCGTTGCCCTCCGGCGTCTGGAGACGAAGGGACTGATCCGACAGCAGCTGGGAGCGCCAACCGAGAGCCGCGGCGGGCGGCCGCCCCGGATGGTCAGCGTGAATCCCCAGGCGCTGTCGAAGCTGCGTGAGTCTCGGTCCGTTCTCCTCAGCCTGTGGAAGGGCTTGGATCAGGTTACGGAGGAGAACACATGACCAGCGCACCTCGCGGGCGGAAGTCGCCCGGTTCACCCGAGCACTCACAAGAGAATGCGAGCGCGGTCCCCCGGGTCGCTCGGTGGATCGTCGAGAGGGCGGTCGGTCGGAAGACTCGGCCCGCCGTCGTGGGCGATCTCATCGAGGGGTATGAGGGCTACCACGGGCGTTTGGGCGCCCGTTCTTGGTTCATTAGGGAATCCATGATCCTCTGGTTCCGGATAAAGGTTGAGAATGTCCGGGCAGCCTGGGGTGACGACGGAGAGGCGAGGAAGACGATGATCGGCGGAATCAAGGAGTTGTTGAGCATGGGATCCATGGGAAGAGACGCACGATACGCCATACGCAAGATGGCGCGTAGCCCCGGCTTCACGCTGGTGGCGATCGTATCGCTCGCCCTCGGGATCGGAGCCAATACGGCCATCTTCAGCGTTGTGAACGAGCTGCTGTTGAGCCCGCAGCCCTTCACTGACGCTGACGAACTGCTCGAGATCTACGGAGGCAGCGACGACTTCCCCTACGGCGCGCTGTCGAATCCTACGTTCCGCGATCTGAAGGACGGCACGACCGACGTGTTCGCGGCGATGAGCGCCTCGCGCCTTTCGCTCATCCAGACGGACACGGACGCCGGCGTACAGCTCGCTCCGGCCGAAGTCGTGACCGGAAACTACTTTACGCTATCGGGCATCGGGGCGCATGTTGGACGCACCCTCCTTCCCGAAGACGACGTCTCACCCGGTGCACACCCGGTGGTGGTGCTCGGATACGAGTATTGGGAGAGTGCGTACGGAGCCGACCCGGGAGCCGTGGGGCAGGAGATCCGGCTGAACGGGCGTTCCTTCTCCATCATCGGCGTCGTCTCTCCCGAGTATAAGGGACATTTCCGAGGTCTGGTGCCGGCTGTCTATGCGTCCAACATGATGGTGAACGACCTCGTGCCGGCCGAGGTCGACCAGTTGGAGGCTCGGACCTGGCAGAGCTACTTCGGGAGGGCACGGCTGAAGCCCGGAGCCACTTTGGCCCAGGCCGAGGCGGCGCTCGAGCGTGTCAGCTTGGACATCCGGGTGGAGCACCCCACCGATTGGACGGTCGACCGTGGGTTCGTGGCGGTTCCCACAGCCGACGTGATCATGCACCCCTCGGTCGACCAGGTTCTCGCTCCGGCCGTCGGGCTCCTCATGGGCGTGGTCGGGCTCGTTCTGCTGATCGCATGCGCGAACCTGGCGAGCTTCCTGTTGGCCCGTGCGACCGATCGACGCAAGGAGATCGCCGTCCGGCTGGCGATGGGCGCCGGACGTGTGACCCTGGTACGGCAGCTGATCACCGAGACGGTCATTCTGTCGCTGGCGGGCGGCCTTGCCGGCCTCGGTGTGGCATACGGGGCTCGCACCTGGCTCCTCAACGCCGATCTGCCACTTCCGTTGCCACTCATCATGGATCTGGCCCTCGACACCCGTGTGCTGCTGTTCACTCTCGGTGTGTCCCTCGCAGCCGGCCTGCTCTTCGGACTAGCGCCAGCGACTCAGGCCACCAACCCCGCCGTGGCGTCGACCCTGCGGGACGAGGGAACCGGAGGAGGCGTACGCAAGCGTCTCACGCTGCGAAACGCTCTGGTGGTGGGCCAGGTGGCGGCATCGTTGGTTCTCTTGGTCGGGGCGGGTCTGTTCGTGAGGAGTCTGCAGGCCAGCCAGTCCGTGGATCCCGGATTCGCCTACGAACCGACGGCGATGATGAGCATCGGCTTGCCGACGACGCGCTTCTCCCAGGAGGAGGGGGAGGCCTTCGCCCAGACCCTCATGGACCGGGCCCGGCAGATTCGGGGCGTCACTGAAGTGGGGATGATCACGCGGTTACATCTCGACCCGCTCAATACGACGTCGACGGGCATCAATGTGGAGGGTTTCGAGCCTGCCCCGGGCCAGAGTGCCTTTGGCGTCGATGACACTGCTGTCTCACCCGGCACCTTGAGCGCGATGGGAATCGAGTTGGTCCAAGGCCGGGACTTCGACGTGACCGACACGAGTGACGGTCAGCGCGTCGCGATCATCAACCAGACGATGGCAGACCAGTTCTGGCCCGACGGTGATGCGGTGGGCCGCGTCTTCCTGGAGGGTGACGAGCTGGAGGAGGTCGTGGTCGTCGGTGTGGCCAGAGCCGCCAAGGTCCGTAGCCTGGGAGAGTCACCCAGGCCCCAGATCTACTGGCCGCTCTCGCAGGACTACTCGGCCTTCCTGACGATGGTCGCAAAGACCACGGCTGATGCTCAAAGTGTCGCCCTTCAGCTCTTCGCCACGGCACGAGAGATCGATCCGGAGACCATGGCGTTCGACTACAAGACCCTGGAGCGACATCTGGCCGTGCGGCTCCTGCCAGCGAGGCTGTCGGTGTTCCTCTCCGGGATATTCGCCGCCTTGGCCATGGCGCTGGCTTGCATCGGCCTCTACGGGGTGGTCAGCTACTCCGTGGCTCAGAAGACCCGCGAGGTGGGCATCCGGCTGTCCTTGGGTGCGGAGGCGGGCAGCGTGGTGCGTATGCTCATGAAGCAGGGGCTGGGGCTGGTGGCAGTCGGGGGTGTGGTCGGGTTGGTCGGGGCGGCGTTGTTCGCTCGACTGCTGTCCAGCTTCCTGTTCGGAGTGGACGCCATGGATCCCGTAGCGTTCACCGTCGTGCCCCTGGTTTTGGCCGGCGTGGCTCTATTGGCCGCCTACGTGCCGGCACGCAGGGCAAGCCGCATCGATCCCGTGAGGGCGCTGAAAGCGGAGTAGTGGTTCATCTCGGATCCCCGGTGAGCATCTGAGCCACCGGGATCCGAGGAAACCCTTCACCCCTCTTCCTGAATCATACATCGGTAGGACTCATCCACGGTGTTGCCCGACGGTGTTGCCCGACGGTAATCCCACGGAGCACCTGGTTGAGTATATTTTCTGGCTGTTCAATCGTCGATTTCAAACAGCCGGACGAACCCGATGGAAGATCGAGAAGAGATGGAGACCGTTACCGAAGCGCCGCGTGCTCCGGCCATGCACGCGGAGATCGAGGTGATCCAGGCGAAGATCCAGGAGGAGAGCGCGTTTGTGAGCCGCCTCCAGGACGAAGTCGCCCGCGTCATCGTAGGCCAGCGCTACATGGTAGAGCGCCTTCTCATCGGCTTGCTGGCCGATGGACACGTTCTTATGGAGGGGGTGCCCGGACTCGCCAAGACCCTGACGGTCAGTACACTGGCGAAGGCGATCCAGACGCAGTTCCAGCGCATTCAGTTTACACCCGACCTACTGCCGGCCGACCTGATCGGAACGTTGATCTACGACCCCAAGTCGTCGGAATTCCAGACCAAGAAGGGGCCGATCTTCGCCAACATCATCTTGGCCGACGAGATCAACCGGTCGCCGGCCAAGGTGCAGGCGGCTCTTCTGGAGTCGATGCAGGAACACCAGGTCACGATCGGGGAGAACACCTTCCCGCTGGACGACCCGTTCCTCGTTCTCGCTACGCAGAACCCGATCGAGCAGGAGGGGACCTACCCCCTGCCCGAGGCTCAGGTCGACCGCTTCATGCTTAAGCTCTCGGTCGGCTACCCCGACAAGGACGAGGAGTTGGAGATTCTGCGTC
Source organism: Longimicrobiales bacterium (assembly GCA_965249725.1). GTDB lineage: Bacteria > Gemmatimonadota > Gemmatimonadetes > Longimicrobiales > Gaopeijiaceae > CBDDCX01. The sequence continues at coordinate 2,084,401 of CBDFMQ010000002.1, read as the reverse complement.
GCGTGGCCGGTGGCCCGATGGCCGAGGTATCTCCCGTCATCACGCCCGTGGAGATTCTGAAGGCCAGGGCGGCCGTTCAGATGATCTACATGGACAGTCAGGTCGAGCGGTACATCGTCGATCTGGTGTTCGCCACGCGTGACCCCGCCGAGCATGGGCTCGGCGACTTGGTGGACCTCATCGATTACGGGGCCTCTCCGCGGGCGACCATCAATCTGGCTAAAGCGGCCCGCGCGCACGCCTTCCTGCGGCGACGTGGCTACGTGACGCCCGAAGATGTCCGGGCAGTCGGATTGGACGTGATGCGCCACCGGGTGTTGCTCACCTACGAGGCGGAGGCCGAAGAGGTCACGCCCGAAGACGTGGTCACGCGGGTCCTGGACAGCATCGAAGTTCCGTAGGCTCCACGTGATCCGTCGTCGCCCGTCCGCAGCCGGAAGGCCCTCCGCCTCACCAAAGGGGTCGAGGTCATGATCCCGCGCGAGATCCTCAAGAAGGTCCGCCGGGTCGAGATCACGACCCGGGGGCTCGTCAACGAGGTCTTTTCGGGTGAATACCATTCGGTATTCAAGGGTCGCGGGATGGATTTCGCCGAGGTTCGCGAATACCAGTACGGCGACGACATTCGGAGCATCGACTGGAACGTGACGGCCCGTACCGGGCATCCGTTCGTGAAGGTCTTCGAGGAGGAGCGCGAACTCACGGTCATGCTCGTGGTGGATGTAAGCGCTTCCGGCGACTTCGGCACGAGAGAGCGAATGAAGGGTGAGGTCGCCGTCGAGATCTGCGCCCTTCTGGCGTTCAGCGCGATCAAGAACAACGACAAGGTCGGCCTGATCATCTTCAGCGACCGCATCGAGAAGTTTGTGCCGCCCCGGAAGGGCAGGGCGCATGTGCTCCGGGTCCTGAGAGAGCTGTTCTACCACAAGCCCGAGGGGCGGGGGACCGACATTGCGGGGGCGCTCGAATACCTGACTCATGTCGTTCGACGGCGTGCCGTGGCGTTTCTCGTCTCCGACTTCATGTCCCAGGGATTCGAGAAACCGCTCTCGGTGGCGGGTAGGAGGCACGACCTCATTGCGGTGCGGCTGGGAGATGAGCGCGAAGAGGTGTTGCCACCACTCGGGTATGTCGAGTTCGAGGATGCAGAGACGGGCGAGCAGTTTCTGGTCAACACTTCGGACGCCCGCTTCCGTGCCGCCTTCGAACAGGGGGCCGTGACCGCGCGCGAGAAGCTGGAGCGTGCGTTTCGTAGGGGACGCGTAGACGTCATCGACATCAAGACCGACGAGTCCTACGTCCAACCTCTAATGCGCTTCTTCAAGGAGCGGGAGAGGCGATTCCGATGAGCGCGGGTCGGCGACTCCTTCTTTGGACTGTGGTGGCGACGGTGCTCGCCGCGGCGGCTCCTGATGCGGTCTTGGCCCAGGCGGCGCGTGTTCGCACGGGCCTCGACACGACCCTCGTCAGCGTCGGCGACCGACTGCAGCTGACGGTCAGTGTCGAGCACGATCCGGGAGGATCTGTCGTCTGGCCCGACTCTCTGTCCCTGGACCCCTTCGAGATCCTCGGGGCCGAGCTTCTGGCTCCCACGGAGGTCGAGGGCCGAATCGTCACCGGGGTCTTGCTCACTCTGACGATCTTCGAGCTCGGTGACCTCGAGGTCCCCAGCTTCGAGTTCAGCGTGGTGGGTGCAGATGGATCGTCCACCGCGGTTGCCACGGATCCGTATGGGGTGACCGTGCAGAGCGTGGGTCTGGACGAGGGTGGAGACATCCGCGCCATTCGGGGCCCGCTCGGCATCCCCATCAGCGTGATCTATGTGCTTACCTGGCTGCTGCTACTCGTGGCCCTGGGCGCGTTCGCGTTTTGGCTCTGGCGTCGACGAGGCCGAGGGGACGACTCGCAGTCGAGAAGATCGGTCATCATCCCCCGGCTTCCGCACGAGGAGGCCTACGAGGCGCTCGACCGGTTGGAGGCTTCGGACTTGCTCCAGCGAGCGGAGATCAAGGAGTACCACATCAGCGTCTCCGAGATCATCCGGACCTACGTGGAGGCCCGCTTCGACGTCTTCGCCCTCGAGATGACAACGGGCGAGGTGATGGAGGGCCTCCGGGGGATCGGGCTGGAGGACGACGTCCAGGCCGCCCTCTACGAGTTCTTGAGCCGGTGCGACATGGTGAAATTCGCCAAGCATCGGCCCTCACCGGACGAATGCCGAGGGGCGCTGACGGCCGCCCGTGAGTTGGTCGATCGTACGCGTGGTCGAGTGGATGAGCCCGAGGGACCGGAGGCGCCCGACGGCGCGGACGGGCCCGACGGCTCAGACGAGCCGGTCCTGGAGACCGCTGGAGCCGAGGGCGCCTGATGTATCGATTCGAAGACCCCTGGCTGCTCGTTCTGCTCGCCCTCGTGCCGTTCATCGTGTACCGCTATCTCGCACGTCGTAGCCAGCGGGCGGGGACCATCCGCTACTCCGACGTAGCGTCGCTCAAGGAGGCCGACATCGGACGGACGGGCCGGTTCCGGCATGGACTGTTCGTTCTTCGAGTGTTCGCGCTCACCGCGCTTGTTGTCGCGTTCGCGCGGCCTCAGACGGGGATCACGGGAGAGACCGTCACGGCCGAGGGCATCGACATCGTCCTGGCCGTCGACATATCGAGCTCCATGTTGGCGGAAGATCTCGAACCCAACCGACTGGAGGCGGCCAAGACGGTTGCGGCCGACTTCGTGAACGGCCGTCGCGACGACCGTATCGGTCTGGTCGTGTTCGCCGGCCAGGCGTTTACACAGGCTCCCCTGACGCTCGACTACTCCGTCGTCACGGACCTTCTGGGCCAAATGGAAGTCGGCATGATCGAGGATGGCACCACGGTCGGAATGGGCCTCGCGACGGCCGTAAAGCGCCTGCAGGCTTCAGACGCCGAGTCCAAGGTCATCGTCCTTCTCACCGACGGCCGGAGCAACACCGGTGAGATCGGCCCGGTGACCGCGGCACAGATGGCCCAGGCGCTCGGTATCAAGGTCTACACGGTCGGTGCCGGTAGCCGAGGCACGGCTCGGATCCCCATCGACGATCCCAATCTGGGCCGTCGCTATGTGAATGTTCAGGTCGATGTGGACGAGCCAACGCTCCAGGAGGTCGCGGAGCTCACGGGCGGCCGGTACTTCCGGGCCACGGACACGGAGGGTCTGTCCGAGATCTACCGCGAGATCGACCAACTCGAGACGACCGAGATCGAAGTGCAGAATTTCACCAGTTACGGAGAGCTGTTCCACTACCCGCTGGCCGCAGGGCTTCTCCTGCTGGTGCTCGAAGTGGGCTTGGGTCAGACCGTTCTCCGCAAGCTGCCGTAGGGGGCGAGACGTGTTCCGCTTCGCATCCGTCGAGGGGCTGTTCGGGCTCCTGCTGATTCCGGCACTGGCGGCGTTCTTCTTGGGGGCGCTCAAGGCGCGCCGTCAGGCCCTGGCGCGATTTGGCGACCTGGAGCTCGTGCGCAAGCTGAGCCTTACCGTGAGTCGTCGAGGACGGGTGGCCAAGGGGGTCCTTCTGCTGGTCGCTGTGGCGTTCCTCGTGTTGTCGCTGGCGCGGCCCCAGTTCGGCACCCGGGTGGAGACGGTACGGAGCCAGGGGCAGGATGTGATGGTCGTCCTGGACGTGTCGCTCTCGATGCTCGCCGAGGACGTCGGTCCGAACCGGTTGGAGAGGGCCCGCCTCGAGATCATGCGGATCCTGCAGCGCCTCGACGGCGACCGCATCGGCTTGGTGGCCTTCGCCGGGAGTGCCTTCGTTCAGGCACCGTTGACGGTGGACTATGGGGCTGCGGCCATGTTCCTCAACGCGATGGATCCTGATCTGATCCCTCTGCAGGGGACCAACCTGGGCGAGGCACTCACCGTGGCGCTTGATGCGTTCGAGGAGGGCAGCGCGGATCATAGGGTGCTCCTGGTCGTCACAGACGGAGAGGACCACGAGGGTGAGATCGACAGTGCCGTCGAGCGTGCGGTACAAGAAGGGATACAGATCCATACCGTCGGGGTCGGATCTCTCGAGGGTGTGCCCATCCCCGAGATCGACGAGGCCGGGGTGAGAAATGGCTTCAAGAGGGACGAGGATGGGAATGTCGTGACGACACGGTTGGACGATGCGACTCTTCAACGCGTCTCCCTCGCAACCGGGGGGCGCTACTTCGCGGCCACAAGGCCTGGAGCAAGCTTGGATCCTCTGGTGGACGAGATCACGGGTGGGGACGGCCGCGAGCTCGAGGCCCGGCAGGTAACCCAGTTCGAGGAGCAGTTCCAACTGTTCCTGGGAGTGGCATTGCTACTGCTTTTTGCCGAAGGACTGGTACCGGATCGTCGACGGATGAAGGAAGCATGGGAAGGGAGGTTCTCATGAGGTTCGGCATCGGAGTCATCGCCGCCGCGATGGTGCTCGGGGGATCACCCTTGTCGGCAGCTGCACAGCGGGGCCGTGCCGAGGTCAACGAGGGCAATCGTCTCTATGAGGAGGGTCGCTTCGAAGAGGCGCACGAGAAGTACCTCGAGGCACTGCGCGATGCTCCCGGCTCGCCCCTGGCTTTGTTCAACGACGGCAACGCCCTCTATCAGAGCGAGGAGTACGAACGCGCGCTCGATGCGTATGGCCAAGCGATCGAGAGCGGCGATCCGGCGCTGGCCGCCCCGGCCTGGTACAACCTCGGGAACGCGTTGTATCGCGGGGAGCAGCTGGAAGAGAGCCTAGAGGCCTTCAAGCAGGCTCTCCGCGCCAACCCCGGCGACCAGGACTACAAGCACAACCTGGAGCGTGTGCTCGAGCAGCTCGAACAGCAGGAGCAAGAGGAGCAGCAGCAGGATGGCGAGGGTGATCCAGAGGATCAGGAGCAGGATCAAGAGGACCAACAGGACCAGCAGGACCAAGGCGACGATCCTCGCGATGAGCAGGACCAGGAGGAGGGCGAGCAGGATCCTCAGGACCAGAATCAAGACCAGGATGACGAGTCGGAAGAGGAGCAGCAGCAACAGCAGGAGGCTCCAGGCGAGATGAGCCGGGAAGAAGCGGAGCGGCTGTTGCAGGCGGTTCAGGAAGATCCCGACGATGTGACTCGGCGTGCGCAGCCCGCGCGCGGTCGCCGCTCCAGAAGGCCCTGGTAAGGTCAGCGATGAGCGTACGTCGCCCCGTAGCGTCCGCGTGGAGCGGCTCGAGCCCCGTGTTGTCTGTGTTTGTACTCTTAGCTCTGGCTGCGCCGTTTCATGGCGAAGCCCAGGACGTGTCCGCCCGCGCCTTTCTCACCCCTGGGTCGGTGAGCCTCAACGGTCAGTTCGTACTGAATGTTGAGGTGCGGGGCGTACAGCGTACGGACGCAGACCCCGACCTCCCGGTCATGGGGAGCTTCGGGCGCTACCTCGGCGCAAGCAGCTCCACCAACATGCAGGTGATCAACGGGGTCACCACCATCTCCATGATCATTCAGTATCGGTATCAGGCGATGGAAGAGGGCACCTTCGATATCGGACCTGTCCGGGTTCGTGCGGGTGGTCAGGTGCTCGCGACGGACCCTGTCACCCTCACGGTGACGGCGGCGCCTCCTTCGTCACAGGGCCAGGTGCCTCCCACACGTCAGGGAGCACAGCCGCCCCCCGAGGACGTCTCCGGGGTGTCTCCAGACGATCTATTCATCTTGGCCGAGGTGAGCAAACGCGAGGTCTACGAGAACGAACCCGTCGTGGTCCGCTACCGGCTCTTCACTCGGGTCAACGTCAGTTCCTACAGCGTCACACAGACCGGAGGAAACGAGGGATTCTGGGTCGAGGACGTTCCACAGACGCAGAACCCCCAGGTCGAGCAGGTGGTCAGGAATGGCGTGCAGTATGCCACGGCCGTCCTCCGACATTCCGTCCTCTTCCCGACGGGGCCCGGCACCAAGACGGTGGAGCCGATGAGCGTCGAAGCGCGGGTCCGCGTTCAAAGGCGAAGCAGGGACCCCTTCCAGGATTTCTTCAACCGCGGCTCGCTCTTCGGGACAGACGTACCCACCCTGGTGTCGTCGGACCCGGTCGACGTCGAGGTCCTACCGCTGCCCGCAGAGGGTCGGCCGGGGAGTTTCACGGGTTTGGTGGGCCGGCTCGATGTCACGGCTTCGGTCGATCGAACCGACGTGGAGACGAACGAGGCCGTGACACTCTCGGTTCGGGTGGCTGGCGAGGGCAACCTGCGAGGGCTCGGGGCGCCCGCCATCGAGTTCTCACGTGACTTCGAGGTCTTCCCTCCGGAGGTCTCGGAGTCCATTGACCGGAGCGGCGCCCGCATCAGCGGGACCAAAACGTACGAGTACGTGCTGATCCCCCGGACGCCCGGTGCGAAGACCATCCCTTCGATCGAGATGAGCTACTTCGACACCGGCAGCGGACGCTATGCGACCACGGAGACCGAGCCCCTGAGCCTTTCGGTGACCGGGGACGCCGTGCTGATCGCACCCGGCCTACGCACCGGTGTGGAGACTCTTCGGGAGGACATCCGGTTCATCCGCATCGCCCCGCCGAGATTCGCGGTAGCCGACGACACCATCTTCGACAATCCCGGATTCTGGATCGTGACGCTGCTGCCTCTGGTCGCGATGCTCGGTGCGCTGGGTTCGAGGTGGCATCAAGACCGACTGGAAGGAGATGTGGCGTTTGCCAGAGGCCGCAGGGCGGGCCGCATTGCGCGAAAGCGGCTCGGGAGAGCCCAGAGCCTCACGTCCGATGCTGATGTTCGCGAGTTCTATGCCGAGGTCGAGCGAGCTCTGAGGGGATTCCTCGCGGACAAGCTCAACCTGGCAGAGGCTGGCTTCATGTCCGACAGCGCCGAGTCGGCACTCTCGGCCCGTGGGGTCGCCCCCGAGACGGTTCGGGAGTACTTGGAGTGCCTCGGAGTCTGTGACAGGGCGCGCTTCGCTCCGCCCGGCTCCACCGACGAAGAGCGAGCCGGATTCTACGAGCGAGCCGCCAGGGCCATGGCTGCCGTCCAAGAGGGACTCTCGTGATGGTTGCGCGCAGCTCCGCCCTCGTCTTGTGGGCTCTCGTGCTCACCGCCTCCGGAGCGGCCTCGGTCCAGGTCGAGTTCTACCAGGAGGGAAACCGGCTCTACCAGGAGGGTGACTTCGAGGGTGCCCTGTCCAGCTACATGCGAGTGGTCGACGCCGGGCTCGAGAGCGGCGAGGTCCACTACAACATCGCGAACACGTACTTCAAGATCGGCGACCTGGCCCGCTCCATCTTGAACTATGAGCGAGCACGCCGGTTGCTTCCCGGGGACGAGGACGTGCGTGCCAACCTCGCCCTCGCCCGGTCCCTCACGGCCGACGACATCGAACCTCTGCCCAGATTCTGGGTGCTCGATGCGTGGACGTGGTGGGTCGATCTTCTGCCCCGATCGCTGCTGATTCTGCTCGTATCAGGCGCCTATGTGACCGGAATGGTCGGTGTGATCGTCCTGGTGATGAGGCGGGGAACGTGGTCTGCGCTCTGGGGCGGACGCGTCGCGATCGCCGCGGGAGGAGTACTGCTGGTGCTGGGGCTCAACCTGGCCATCCGGGAGTTGGGGATCGGCCAGGCGGAGGAGGCCGTCATCATGGTACCTCAGGTCGAGGTCATGAGCGCCCCCGTAGACGACGAGACTCTCGCGATCTTCACGGTCCACGAGGGCACCAAAGTGCGGGTGGACCGCCGGGCCGAGGCATGGGCCGAGGTGGTATTGGAGGATGGCAAGGTGGGTTGGGTCCACCTCGAGGTGCTCGAAGCGATCTGAGTGGAAACGCCCTCCCCGCACCTAGGCGCGAGGAGGGCGTAAGGCGCTCCACGAGCGCCGGGTCGTCGGGAGGTTACGGAATCAGATTCCGCTCCCGCTTACGCAGAATGAACATCCCTTCCGCACCGCTGTTCACCACAATGATGCCGCCGATCGGGGCGAACGTTGCTTCGCCCGGGGCATCCACTCTCAACGCGGAGGCGGTGACACGTGTCATCTTGCGTCGGCGGTCAGGTGTGTACGAACTCGTCGGCGGTAGGCTCTTGCCTCAGGTCGGTGGTAGGCACCACGTTTGGGTTCGGCAAGAAAAGGACATGCATGAAGGGACACATCAAGCCTTGGGCCACCTGGGCATTGCTGGTTCTCACCGGCTGTGCATCGTCTCCTGAGGGAGTGGCGACCGGCTCGGCCGCGCCTACGAACTCTGAGGGAGCGACGGCAACGTCTGCGTCGGAGGCCGCCGGGTCTGATGCATCCGTCGCGGTGGCCAGTGATTCGGGCGCCGATACTCGAGCCCTCCCTGCCTTCTACTCTGCCGACCAAGCGGTTCGGGGTGAGGGGTTCTTCAGAGAGACGTGCCTCTCTTGCCATGCATCCAGCGAGTTTCGCGGCTCCACCTTCGAGCGCCAATGGAGAGGTCGGACGGTCCGTGATCTGTATGCCTCCATCGCGTTCAGCATGCCGGACGACAACCCGGGAGGGCTCCCCGCCCAGACCTATACCGACATCATTGCGTACATGCTCGAGCTCAACGGATATCCCCCGGGGACCACCGAGCTCAAGCCCAACCGGACGGCGATGAGAGCCCTCGCCCTGTGGCCGGACGTGCAGTCGGCCCGATAGGGATGAACGCCTCATGAGCGTGGACCGAAGAAGCTTTCTCAAAGTGGCGACGGCGGGCGCGGGGATGAGCCTCGCCGGTTTCACGCCGTCTTCAGCTGCCATCCACTCACCCGAACTGCGCGGTGCACCCGATGCGCGCTCGGGTCAGGCTCCGGACGTCGTGGTGATCGGAGCGGGCAACTTCGGCATCTGGACGTCCTTCTACCTTTCTCGGCTCGGCGCGAACGTCACCGTCGTCGACAAGTACGGGCCGGGGAACTCCCGGTCGACGTCCGGAGGCGAGACCCGCGGGGTCCGTTCGTCTTACGGCGGCCGGCCGAACGGGCTGCTCTGGAATCGCTGGGCCAACGAGGCCAGGACGCGTTGGGCGATGTGGGATGAGGAGTGGGGTCGTCAGCTTCTGCCCAAGCTCTTCTTCAACACAGGTGACCTCATCATTCGGCCCGAGATGATGCCGTATCTCGAGGACACCATGGCCGACTGGGACACATTGGGCGTGCCCTACGAGGTGCTCACCCCCGACGAGATCCGCTACCGATGGCCGGTAATCGGTCCGGAGCAGGAGATGGGTGTAGGCCTGTACGAGCCGCAGGCGGGTGTGGTGCGGGCTCGTCGGTCCATCGAGGCGGTGGCCGAGGTCTTCCGCAAAGAGGGCGGCGAAGTGACCCTGGCCGCGGCCGAGATGGGCGAGCGAGACGGTCGACAATTGAACAGCGTGAACCTTCAGCCGGGCGGTTCCGTCTCTGCGGCGACGTTCGTTTTCGCCTGCGGCCCGTGGTTCCCGAAGGTCTTCCCCGAACTCATGGGCAAACGCCTGAGGATCTCGATGGGGAACACCTTCTACTTCGCGGTTCCCCCGGGAGACAACAGCTATTCATTCCCAAACCTCCCGAGCTACGGGATTCCCGGCGTGACTGGTTGGCCCGCGCTCGGACGCGACCATCGTGGCTTCAGGGTGAGGACGGGGGGAAAGCCGCCCGAAGATCCGGATGTGAGTGACCGGTGGATTCCCGAAGATCAACACGAACGACCCCGGCAGGTACTGCGGGACTGGTTCCCGGGCCTGGCCGACATGCCGATCAACGAGACCCGCTCGTGCCACTACGAGAGCAGCGTCTCCCGGAACTTCAACATCGACAAGCATCCCGACTTCGACAACGTCTGGCTGGCCGGCGGTGGATCGGCCGAGTCGTTCAAGCAGGGGCCTGTGTTGGGAGAGTACATCGCCAGGCGCGTCATGGGCCTGGATGAGGACGCAGAGTTGGCGGAGGGGTTCAAGCTCAGCGAAGAGGAGTTCAACGACGCGGGCCCCAGGGGGCGTCGTCGGGGGTAGGTCAGCCGAGTAGCACGTCGCGTAGCGCACCCGCTTGTGCACCCGCCGGTGCCCCCGCCGGTGCCCCTATCGTCGTGACGGATCGTTCTCCCGCCATTCGGGCGGCCAAGCGCTCCGGCACCGGTACCGACACTCCGATCTCGACTTCAACCACGTCGCGGAACTTCACCGGATGGGCCGTGGCAATGCATACGGCGGGTCCGTCGCCGAACGCGGCCCGGCCAGCCGCGACTCCGAGATAGGCCACCGCGGAGTGGGGATCCAGTGTGTACCCCGTCGCTTCGTGTACCTCCCGGATGGCTCGGCGAGTCTCGGTATCGTCATGCACGCTCCCGGTCACGTCGGCCCTGAGACTGCCGACGTCCTGGTCATAGAGCGTCAGGATACGGGCCAGGTTGCTGGGATCCCCCACGTCCATGGCTTTCGAGATGGTCTGTACCGAGGGCTTGGTCCGTACAACGCCGGTGTTCAAGTACTCGGGCACAGTGTCGTTCACATTCGTAGCCGCGACGAACCCCCGCGTCGGGAGCCCGAGCCTCTTCGCGATGAGTCCGCCCGTGAGGTTGCCGAAGTTGCCGGAAGGCACGCAAAACAGAGGTGGCGATCCCTCAGGCAGCTGGGCCCAGGCGTGGAAGTAGTAGAAGATCTGGGGTAGAAGACGGCCGATGTTGATGGAATTGGCCGAGGTCAGGCGAAGCTGAGATCGGAGCTCGCGGTCGGCAAAGGCCTCCTTGACCATCCGTTGGCAGTCGTCGAAGGTGCCGTCCATCTCAAGCGCGTGAACGTTGCCGCCGAGTGTGGTGAACTGCCGCTCCTGAAGCGCGCTCACCCGTCCCCGGGGATACAGGACTACCGTCCGGACCCCTGAGACGTCCAGGAACGCATCGGCGACGGCGCTTCCCGTGTCGCCCGACGTCGCCACCAGAATAGTGATCTCCTCTTCGTCGTCCCTTCTGACGTGGCCGAGGAGTCTCGCCATGAAGCGAGCCCCTACGTCCTTGAAGGCCAACGTCGGACCGTGGAAGAGCTCCAATACATGAAGGTCCGGCTCCAACTCGAGGAGCGGTACCGGAAAGTCAAGCGCCGCGTCCACGATGGCCTCCAACTCCGTAGCCGCGACCTGGCCGGCGAGGAGGTGGTTCGCCACCTCCCGTGCGACCCTCACGAACGGTCGACCTCTCAGACTCTCCAGGGTGGCCGCCGGAAGCGGTGTGAAGCGCTCGGGCAGGTAGAGACCCCCGTCCGGGGCGAGCCCTTGAAGCAGTGCCGTCTTCAGGTCGGCTGCAGGACTGCCGCCGGCTGTGCTGATCAGCCTCAAGGCAGGTCCTCGACGACGCGCGCCCCGCTCCCGACCAGGGACACAAAGCGGTCGACACCCTCGAGGCCCACGTCGGCGAAGGCCAGCTTCATCGCGTCCGCGGCGGCTGCCGCGTCTGAGATGTTCCGGCAGAGTGCGAACATCGAAGGGCCGGACCCGGACAACCCCGCCCCTACGGCGCCGGCCTCGATGGCCGCCGAGCGGACCGCATCGAAGCCCTTTACGTGCGGGCTCCGATATGGCGCTGCGATCTCATCGACCAGCGCTCGGCCGATCAGGTCCCAGTCTTCCTCGTAGAGGCCGACGACCAGGGCGGCACAGTTCGCCCACTGGGCCACGGCGCGGTCGAGCGGAACCGCCTCGGGGAGGGCTTCTCTCATCGCCCCCGTCCCCAGTTCGAGAGGAGGGTGGACCAGAGCGACGGCGAGACCCTCGGGCACGGGGAGCGGGATGGCGACGCCCGGGCGCTCGGGCCGCACCATGACGATGCCGCCGTGAAGGGAAGGGGCACTGTTGTCCGAGTGCGTGGAACCGGCGACGCGACGTTCACCCTCCAACGTGCACAGCAGCTGGTCCTCCATGCTCAGTCCCGCGCCGAGCAGGGCGTTGGTGGCGACCACCGCGGCCACGGAGCTGGCGGCGCTGCCACCCATACCCCCCGAGAGCGGCAGCCCCTTCCAAACCTCGAGCTCGACTCCGACACCCTGTAGACCCGCGGCCTCGATCACCGCCGTTGCCGCGACACCCACCGCGTTCTGCTCCGGGTCGACCGGAAGGCGCCCGCCGTCCCCGTGAATCGCCTTGATCGCCACTCCCGGCTCGGGGCAGCGCCGGGCCTCGACTACGTCTCCGGGGCGCTCGAGGGCCAGGCCGAACACGTCGAAGCCGCACAGGACGTTGCCCACGGTCGCTGGCGCGTACGCCCGGGCGCGGGGGGTGTCGGTCATGTCGAGTCCGTCGCGGCAGCGTTCATGCCGAAGGTTGCAGGCCGGCGGGCCGGCGCGCAAACTGGGCCATTCGACGCCGTGAGCGCGGTCTTCGTCCGACGACGGACGGGACTCGCCGCCCCCATTAGAACTGGAGTCTCCATACCATGAGTCGCTACCTGACCGAAGCCATCGGGACGTTCTTTCTGGTGCTCACCATCGGGCTGACCGTGCTGGACGGGACTCCGTTGGCTCCACTGGCCATCGGGTCGGCCCTCATGGTCATGGTCTACATGGGTGGACACATATCCGGCGCGCACTACAACCCGGCCATCAGCATCGCGATTCTCATCAGAGGCAAGATGGAGGGCCGCGACCTCTTGCCCTACATCGTCGCGCAGGTCCTCGGCGCGGTCCTGGCCAGCCTCGCGGTGCTAGTAATCACCGGCAGCACTTTCGCCCCGGCACCGGGAGCCGAGGTCGGGCTGGTGGCGGTGCTGCTGAGTGAGGCGCTCTTCACCTTCGCGTTGGCGCTCGTCATTCTCAACGTCGCGACCGACGACGCGACCGCCGGTAACTCTTACTATGGCCTCGCGATCGGATTCACCGTCATGGTGGGTGCGTTCGCAGTCGGAGGTGTGTCGGGCGGCGTCTTCAACCCTGCCGTTGGCACAGGCCCGATCCTTGTGGATACGTTTGCCGGCGATGGATCCTTGACGAGCCTGTGGATCTACCTCGTGGGCCCGGTCCTGGGTGGTGTGGCGGCCGCTGCGGTGTTCGATCTGCAGCATCCGGAGGGTGAAAAGGCGTAGGGAGACTACTCCAGCATCGTGGGCGCGTGCTCTTCCGATACAGGCCGTATCTGGCGATCGCGCATGATGACCCGGGCGCAGGTGTTCCAGCGAAGGAGTGCCTCTCCGTTGCCGTCGGGCCCGACTTCGTTCGCCGACTCGTAGTGATCCATGGCCCTGCGTAGCCAGTCGTATGCGATGGGACCGGTTCCCGGACCCGGCTTGGCCAAGGCGGCGAGACCCCGCCGCTCGCAGATCATGCCGGAATAGTACCGCTTGTCGTAGTCGCTCTCGAGTTGCTCGACCAGCTCCGTCGCTTCCCGCACGCGAGATCCTCTCGGAGAGGTGAACTGGTCGGTGAGTGAGAGCAGCAGCGTGATCGTGGCCTCGCGATCGTCCGGAGCCACGGACAGCACGTCGCGGCAGATACTCTCGGCAAGAGCCGGTTCGTTCAGCAACCGGTATCGGACGGCCTTCTCCTTCGCGGCCTCGATATTATCCGGTGAGATGGCTTTCAGCTCGAATTCCATAATTCAATCCTTCGAACGTCCTGCGACCAACTGGATCAGCTTTCCGACGGGATCGTATGCCCCGTCCGCGACCCGCTCCTTGAGCGGAATGATCGCGTTGTCGGTGATGGTGATACCCTCCGGACAGACCTTTGTGCAGCACTTGGTGATGTTGCAGAGCCCCACTCCCTGCTCGGTTCTGTACACGAAGTACCGGTGCGCGTTCTGCATGATCAGCGGGAAGGAACGCTCTCCCCAGTAGGTCTTGCGGGGCTCCCCCACCGCGCAAGAGGGCGGGTCAGCCCAGAACGCCTTGTAGTAGGCTCCCCTGTAGTAATAGCACGTCAGCCGGAAGCCGCCCGGTGCCCACAAGATGAGGAATGCCGGGGACCAAGGGAGCCAGCCGAACCACCAACTCGGCTGCGGGCCGAACCAGGCGTGGTGCGTCGCCCCGAAAAGCTCGGGGGAATAGAAGGGAGACAGGTAGCTAGCGAACGAATAGTGCTCGCCCTGGAAGGCGGCCCAAGTGGAGTAGACGATGAAGGCACTCAGGCCCAGGAAGACGGCTACGGGCTGCAGCCACCACGCGCCGGGACGGGTCGTCTGACCGAAGGACCTTCGAACCGGAAGCGAGGTCGTACCTGACGCCATGCAGTGCTCCTTCTGGCACCGACGGGGGCACCAATCCGAGGATCGCTCGTATAGCCGGAACCTCCGGCGCGGCGGCGCGAACCCCACCGGAGGATCTCGGCGGACACAATACGTCTGAGGACGGGAAACGCCAATTTGGGCCGGACCCCTGAGGGCCCGGTGGACGGCGTTCTAGCTGGCCGATCCCTCTTCCGGGAAGACCATGGTGATGGCGATAGCCATCAGGGCCAGGTTAGTGCAGGCCCTGGAGTAGGCCTCGGCTCCGACGCCGAGCATGGCACCCATCCAGGAGCCGACTACGGCAAGCAGGAAGGCGACAAGGGAGAGGAGAACGAAGAGCTTCGCGATACCCGACATGTGCATCTCCAGGCAAGAGTTGCGTGACGATTTCGCCCGGGCCACAGGAGGCCCACCACACGATAGCTCCAGGGGTGGGGTGGACCAACGCTTTTCGCTCCGAACTGCGGCCAGCCGACGTCCGGTGCGTACCGGCCTCATCGTCCGAGGCGGGAGAGCGTTATCCGTGCGGTGGCTGCGAAGCCCCCTCAGGCCTGGCGAAGGAGGCCGCAATGACGTCGGCTCCCTCCGCGAGGCACCGTTCTCCGAGTTCTGAGCTCAATCCTCTCGCGTCGCCCAGAATGCCGTTCTCGGTGACGGACTGGAGGCCCTCACGGAAGATCCGATCCAGCAGTTCTGGGGACGTCTCGCCCGTGTACCCGCTCTCGGCGCGTTCCGTCCTCACCAGTTCGGGTCGGATGGCCAGCATCTCCGATCCCTCGGCCACATCGGCGTGGCCGCCCACGCGTTCACCCATCCCGGCCTCGCCCACGACGCGCTTCCAGACCTCGAGGAATCCCATCAGGTCCGTGTAGGCCAGGACGGTGCATCCGGGGGACACGGCCCGCTGGAGGTCATCGAGCATTCGCGTGAGAGGGGCGAAGTTGCCGCCGTGCGAGGGCACCAGGCAGATCTTCGTGAAGCCGTGCTTCGAGAGGCTGGCACAATAGTCGCTACACACCGCCCGAAGGGTCGACTCTCGAAGAGAGAGCGTCCCCGGAAAGGCCATGTGGTGCTCCGAGCACCCGACCCGGATCGTCGGAGCCACCAGGGCGTGGCGCAGTCGCTTCGCGATTTCGAGGCCAAGTCGGGTGCCACGCTCGGCGTCCACGCAGAGCGGGAGGTGGGGGCCGTGCTGCTCCACGGCGCCCACCGGGACCACGACGGTCGTGTAGCCCTCCTCGAGTGCCTTCGCCACGTCGGGCCAGGCCAGGTGCTCCAGGAAGAGGTCTTCCATACTCGGGGTCCTCCCAAGTTGCTGTGCGTGAGTGGATCAGGTGCAGTGCGATCGAATCGTGCGATTGTGGAGATGGGTCCACGGGGAGGCAAGCCCGGGCGACGCGGGAGGTCGCTCGCCTGACGCCTCGCGTGCATGCCATATTGTACGCCCGACGAGGGGGCCCGGGATCGGTCCCCCACGTGCCGGGAATGCGGAGATCTCTGGTAAGACCCAGGAGGCAAGGAATGAAGTCGTTCAGCCCCGAATCCTTGATGCGGGTGGTGGCAACCCTCACCGTCCTTTGGGTGCCGGCCTCGGCTGTCGCGCAGGTGCAGCCGGCCCCCGATCGGACCGAGGGTGAGGGTCCCTTCGATCGACTGATTCTCCGAGGGGCCATCGTGATCGACGGCACAGGCGCGCCTCCACGAGGTCCCGTCGACATCGTCGTCGAGGGAAACCGAATCGAGGCCATCGTCGGTGTGGGCGTGCCCGGTGTGCCTATCGACGAATCGAGACGACCCGGGGGGGCCACGCGCGAAATCGATGCCGAAGGCATGTACGTAATGCCCGGTTTCGTCGACCTCCACCTGCACACGGGCGGCGATCCGAAGACGCCGGAGGCCGAATACGTCTACAAACTCTGGATGGCGCACGGGATCACCGCCGGCCGGGGCGTGTCGTACGGCCCCGTGGACTTCTCGCTGAGCGAACAGGCCCGTAGCGCCCGGAACGAGATCACGGCACCCCGCATGTTCGTGTACCACCGGCCGGGGCAAGGGTGGGATCAGGGTCCGGTACGGACTCCGGAACAGGCCCGGGCTTGGGTACGCTGGGCCGCCGCGAACGGCATCGATGGGATCAAGCTCGGTGCCCATCCCCCCGAGCTCATGGAAGCGATCCTGTCCGAGGCGCAGGTCCAGGGGTTGGGCTCGACAGCCCACCTCGCCCAGACGGGCGTCGCACAGATGAACGCTCTCGACGCGGCCCGCCTGGGACTCGGGACCGTCACGCACTACTACGGGTTCTTCGAGGCGCTTTATGCCGATGCCGACATCCAGCCCTGGCCGGCGGATATGAACTACGCCAACGAGCAGCATCGCTTCGGTGAGGTGGCTCGGCAGTGGGACATGATCCACCCCCCGGGAAGCGACGAGTGGAACGCGCTACTCGAGGAGTTGCTCGAGCTCGATCTGATCATGGATCCGACCATGACGGCCTATCTCGCCAGCCGCGACGTCATGCGGGCCCGTTCAGCGGAATGGCATGAGAAGTACACGTTGCCGTCGTTGTGGGACTTCTACGAGCCGAGCCGTGAGAATCACGGGTCGTACTACTACGATTGGACGTCGTGGGACGAGATCGCCTGGAAGAACTTCTACAACGTGTGGTTCCAGCTTCTGGACGACTACAAGGACATGGGCGGGCGGGTCACTGTGAGTTCCGACGCCGGCTACATCTACAACGTGTTCGGATTCTCAACCATCGAGGAGATGGAGCTTCTCCAGGAGGCCGGTTTCCATCCCCTGGAGGTCATCCGGGGCGCCACCATGCACGGTGCGCAGGCTCTCTTCGAGCCGAAGGGCCAGCCGATCGAGTTCGGGATCGTTCGGGAAGGAATGCTGGCTGACCTTGTCGTTGTTGGAGAAAACCCCATCGACGATCTGAAGGTACTCTACGGCACGGGAGCCGTACGCCTGAACGACGAGACCGGAATGTCGGACCGCGTGGGCGGGGTTGTGTACACGATCAAGGACGGCATCGTGTACGATGCCAAGGAGCTCCTGGCCGACGTCGCTCGGATGGTAGAGGAGCAGAAGAACGAGCGGAAGCCGGTCAGCGACGGGGGCGGGTCGTGATCTAGCGTCCCCCCTACGATGCGCCTCCGTCCGTGGTGACCTTCTCTGCGTCCTCGTTCTCGAAGTACGTCCCGTACCACTCGAACATGCGGTTCCAGTGGTCGTGGAAATCCTCCTCAGTGCCGGCGCGACCCGCGCCGTGTCCGGCCCGCATGTAGTTCACCCACGTGACCTTCTTCCCGAGCCTGCGTAGCGCGTAGTACATCTCGCGCTGGTTGGTGGCGGGCACGTTCCAATCACCCTCACCGGAGAGCATGAGCAGGGGCGTGTCGATGCGGTCGGCGAACATGATGGCCGAGTGCTCCACATACTTCTGCGGCTGCTCCCAGAGCGTGGCGCCGATCCGGTCCTGGCCCTCTTCGGCAGCGCCGTAGTTCCGCGTGGTGATCTTCTCGCTGTCGCCCAGGAAGCTGATGATGTTGACCTTCCCTGAGATGTTCACAGCTGCCGCGAAACGGTCGGTCTGCGTGATGAGCAGGTTGGTCGCGTACCCGCCGTAGCTGGTGCCGTGGACCCCCAACTTGTCTTCGTCCACCAGCCCACGGTCGACGACCTTGTTGATGGCGGTGGTCACACCCTTCAGCCACGCCTCACCGGGGTACCCGATCTCTAGGTCGACGGAGGGGCGGAAGCCGAACCATCCTTGGCTCGACAACATGTTCATGTTGGCGTTGTAGCCGTTGTCGAAAAACGTCTCGTAGATCTCGGCCACCAGGGGGTACTTCTTTCCGGGCTCGTAATCGATGGGATAATACAGGATGCCGTAGAGCTTCTCGCCGTCCACATCGAGGTACTCGATGAGCTCGCTCCGTGTGAGCTGAACATCGGCGAGCTGCGGATTCAGATCGGTGAGCCGACGCGCGTTGGTCATGGACCCTGATGCGGCCCAAAGCTCGTCGGGCTCGTTCCCGTCGGAATGGGCGTAGACGATGGTGCCCCCGTCTTTGGAGACGTTCCAGCTTCGGTAGAGGCTCTCGTCCTTGATCAGGTCCTCCATCTCGCGGTCCTGGAGGTCGTAGCGCACCAGGCCGCGCTCCCAATGATCGTGAGCCGAGTAGCTCAGGTAGAGATAGCGCCCGTCCTGGCTCCATGACTGTAGCGCCAGGCGCGGACGCTCTTCTTCCTCACCCTCGAACTCGTAGACCATCTCCAGGTCGCCCGAACCGGCGTCGAGGAGGTGATAGCCCTCCTGCGAGCTCACGAGCAGGGCGTCGCCGTCGGGGCGCCACTGCATGGCCGTGAACTTCATCTTCGTGGAGTCGTCCTCCGCGAGCGGCGTGCGGTGCTCTTCCGTGAGGTTCACCACGCTGTCGGCCGACAGGAGCCGGACGAAGACGTTGCCTTCGTCGCTATACGCGAAGGCATCCCCGGCCTCACTCCAAACCGGTCGGAGCCGGGTCTCGGTGGCAGGGTGTACGGAGCGGGGGTCCCCACCCGACAGATCGAGCTGGAAGATCTCGTACTCGGTACCCTTCGCACGCTCGTAGGAGGTCTTCAAGCGGGTCGCCACCATGTAGGTGACGTAGGACCCATTCTGTGAGAACTGCGGCTGCTGCACCGGCGCCTCGGGCACGATTTCGCGGACGGCGCCGTCGGAAAGCGTCACCGTGGCGGTGATCATGTCGGCCGACCGTTTCCGAACGGCGTCCCACGCCAGGAAGTCGTTGGCGGAGTCTTGGACCACGATCGGTCCTTCCGCCATGGCCAAGTACGCACTCCGGGACTCGTCGGCCCATCCCTCGGGACGGAACCCTACCAGAACGGCCGATCCGTCCGGACTCCAATCCAGCGGCGAGCTGGATGAGATTTCCAGCTCGGTGCGGAGGGCCACCGTCGTGAGCCGGTCTCGACCGGCGTCGTAGAGCATCAACTGGAAAGCGTCGTCCACGTGAGCGAAGAAGGCCAGCCGGGAACTGTCGTCGGACCAGGAGAAGGCTCTCGCCACCAGCCGCTTGTCGAAGAGCGATCGCTCTTCACCCGTGCGCGTGTCGACGACCAGGACCTCGGCCAGAGAGGGGGAGACGTACGTGGGGTCTCCGAAACGCTCGTGGTCCACGTTGAGTCGGTCCCGGTGGCGCTGCACGGTAGCCGCGATCCATGCGCCGTCCTCGGAGACATCCTGAATCCGAGCGGTGCGCACATCGAGAGCGTCCTCGGGGGTGAAGGCCCGTCCCGTCCGGTCCTGAGCCAGGGCGGCCGAAGGCACCAGGACGAGGCCGACCAGGAACGAGGTGACGAGGGCACGCGATCGAGGGAGACACCGGACCATGACATTCCTCCTTGGAACGAGCCGCACCAAACGGAGACGGCTGAAGCGACTGCACGAGCAATCTTCTCTACTGGCCGTCTCCGGGCCAGGGGATCCGAGTCCGGTGGGGGCGGTTTGGCCGGCCGGTCCGTGTTCCCGTATCGTTCTGCCCACACGACGTCTGTGGTCCTGCCCGGACGACCACAGCTTTCACCCTACGGACTCGAACGACGGTCAGGAGCCAGCCATGAACATCCCGGAGGATCAATATCAGGCCATCGAGGCAGAGATCGGCAGCGAAGCCAGCCCGGTGGGAATCGACGCCAAGAAGACGCACGTCATGATCCTCCACCAGCTCCGTGAGATCGAGGCCCGGTTGGCCCGTATCGAGGAGCGCCTGACAGGACCCTGACCACCGCGAGTCGCGACGGCTTGGATCCTGCGGGTTAGGGCGTCAGCCCGCGGACACCCCGCGTGCGTCCTCGAACTCCTGGATCCGATCCTCGACCTGCAGGGTCAATGCGATGTCGTCCAGCCCGTTCAACAGGCAGTCGCGGCGAAACGGATCCACGGAGAAGTCCGCCTGCCAACCCGTCCCATCGCTTACCCGCTGTGCCTCCAGGTCCACCGTGAGCGTATACCCGTCACCTGACAGCGCGGCGGTCATCACGTGCTCGACCTCATCCTCGGTGAGCTGGAGGGGAAGCAGGCCGTTCTGAAAGCTGTTGCTCCGGAAGATGTCCGCGAAGCTCGACGCGATGACGGTCCGAAATCCGAAATCGCTGAGCGCCCAGGGGGCATGCTCGCGAGACGATCCGCACCCGAAATTGCGGCCGGCTACGAGGATGCTCGCTCCCTCGTACTCGGGCTGGTTCAGAGCAAACTCCGGATTCGGAGACCCGTCTTCGAGTGTCCGCCAGTCGTTGAAGAGGAACTGGCCATAGCCCGTACGTTCGATGCGTTTCAGGAACTGCTTGGGAATGATCTGATCGGTGTCTACATCCACCCGATCCAGCGGTGCGACCAACCCCGTGTGTGTGGTGAACGGCTCCATGGGTCAGCCCCAATCCCTGATGTCGACGAAGTGACCAGCCACGGCCGCTGCCGCCGCCATCTGCGGACTCACGAGATGCGTCCGCCCACCTCGACCCTGACGTCCCTCGAAGTTGCGGTTCGACGTCGACGCACAACGCTCACCAGGATCGAGGATGTCCGGGTTCATCCCTAGGCACATCGAGCACCCGGCTTCCCTCCACTCGAAACCGGCTTCGATGAACACTCGATCGAGGCCCTCCTCCTCGGCTGCCTTCTTCACCGCCGCCGATCCGGGCACCACCATCGCGCGTACGTCGTCGTGTACCCGGCGCCCGTCCAGGATCGAGGCGGCCGCCCGCAAGTCGTCGATTCGGGCGTTGGTGCACGAGCCGAGAAAGACCCGATCGATGGAGACGTCCTGGATCGGCGTGCCAGGCGTCAGGTCCATGTAGGCCAAGGCCCGCTGGACCGCCTCCCGGTCGTCGGCCGACCCATCGGCTTCGGCCCCCGGAATCGTGCCGGTAATCGGTATCGACATGCCTGGATTGGTCCCCCACGTGACCCAAGGCGCCAGCCCTGCCGCGTCGATCTCCACCGTGCTGTCGAATCTCGCACCGTCGTCGGTGGCGAGTTTCCGCCAGCGGGAAACGGCCTTATCGAAATCGGCGCCTTGTGGCGCTCGAGGCCGCCCTTCCAAGTATCTGAAGGTGGTCTCGTCGGGGGCGATCATGCCCGCGCGCGCGCCCGCTTCGATCGACATGTTGCAGACCGTCATGCGCCCTTCCATGGAGAGGGTGCGGATGGCTTCGCCCGTGTACTCGATGACGTGTCCGGTGCCGCCCCCGATCCCGATCTGGGCGATGATCCCGAGAATCAGGTCCTTTGCCGTCACGCCGGGGGGTAGATCTCCGTTCACCCGAATTTCCATCGACTTGGGCCGGGCGCGGGGCATGCACTGTGTGGCGAGAACATGCTCGACTTGAGAGGTGCCGATGCCCATAGCGAGCGCTCCGAACGCTCCGTGAGTCGACGTGTGGCTATCGCCGCAAACGATGGTCATGCCCGGCTGCGTAAGGCCCATCTCCGGTCCGATGACGTGGACGATCCCTTGGTTGGGGCTGTCGACGTCGAAGAGCTCGACCCCGAACTCCTTAGCGTTCTTCCTCAGAGCCTCGATCTGAAGACGCGCGAGGTCGTCGACGATGGGAAGCGAGCGATCGGTCGTGGGCACATTGTGATCGACGGTGGCCACGCATAGTTCGGGGCGCCGAACGCTCCGACCCGCCAGGCGAAGCCCTTCGAACGCCTGCGGGGAGGTAACCTCATGGAGCAGGTGGAGATCGATATAGAGCAGGTCCGGCTTGCCTTCTTCGCTGTGCACGAGATGGGCGTCCCAGATCTTGTCGAGCATTGTCCTAGGCAAGGGCCGATGCCTCCACGGCCGTCGCGACCGCTTCACCCATCGCTTCGGTGCCTATCGAAGCTTCACCGTCGCGAGCCAGGTCAGCGGTCCGCAAGCCCGTCCCGAGCACCTGCTCCACGGCGGTTTCGATCGCCGTCGCTTCTTCCTCGTGTCCGTACACATGACGTAGCAGCAGGGCCGTCGACAGGATCATAGCCAGCGGATTGGCGGTGCCTGTGCCCGCGATGTCCGGAGCAGAGCCGTGAACGGGCTCGAAGATCCCACCGCCACCGCCGATGCTGGCCGAGGCGAGCAGCCCGATCGATCCCACCACCGCGGCCGCCTCGTCACTCAGCACGTCGCCGAACAGGTTGGCCGTGAGCATCACATCGATCTGAGCGGGATCGAGCACCAGCTCCATTGCGGCCCGGTCGACCAGCATGTGGGTGCACTCTACGTCGGGGTAGTCCGCGGCGACCTCGTTGACCACCGCACGCCACAACCGAGAGCTGTACAGGACGTTGGCCTTGTCGATGGACAGCACCTGCTGTCGCCTACCACGCGCGGTCTCGAAGGCGACCTTGGCGATCCTGACCACTTCGTCGCGGCTGTACTTCATGGTGTCGAGTGCGGCGTCGCCGTCATCGACGGGTCCGCGAGGCTGTCCGTAGTAGAGTCCGCCGGCCAGCTCCCGGACGATGACGAGGTCCGTGCCGTCGACGCGGTCGCGCCGCAGAGGAGACGCGTCCGCCAGGGCCGGAACGAGACGAACCGGCCGCAGGTTGGCGAAGCAGCCCATCTCTTGCCGCAGCGCGAGGAGAGCAGCCTCGGGACGGAGCTCGGGATCGAGGCCGTCTCCGCGCGGGTCCCCCACCGCTCCCAGCAGTACCGCGTCCGCGGCCTTGCAGGCGTCGAGTGTCGAATCCGGGAGAGGGACGCCGTGTCGATCAAAGGCGGTCCACCCCACGTCGTGGAACTGCAGGTCCGCTTCGTGCCCGAACCGCTCCGCCGCTGCGAGCAGCACCTGTACCGCGGCGTCCGTTACCTCAGGGCCGACTCCGTCTCCCGGAAGGACCGCGAGGCGCCACGTCACGTCAGACACCCCACAGGTAGCTCTCCTTCTCCAACTCCATGCCCTCCAGCGCCTTGGCTTGTTCCGCCTTGTTGAGGGCGTTCACGTAGGCGCGGGCTGCGGCATCGACCACATCAGTGGACGCCCCGCTGCCGGAGAACGTCTGACCACCGATGCGCGCGTGCAGGTTGACCTCACCCACGGCGTCCCGGCCCGGCGTGGCCGCGACGATCTCGAAGTCCACGATTTCCACCGTGGCGTCGATCAGTTCGTCGATGGCCGAGAACGTCGCCGCGATGGGGCCGTCTCCCTTGCCAGACGCCTCCATGGGTGCGCCGTCACCGTGCCTGAGCCTTACGCGCGCCGTGGACCATTCCCCTCCGCAGTGCACATCGAGCTCCACGAGGCGGAACGACCTCGGAGTATCCACCATCGCCCCATGGTGCAGGATCACCAGCAGATCCTCGTCCAGGACGGTCTTCTTCTGATCCGCCAGGAGGGTGAACAGCTTGTACGCCCGATCCAGCTCTTCGGGCTCCAACTCGTAGCCCAGCTCCTCATACCGGTTCTTGAGCCCGGCCCGACCCGAGTGCTTCCCCAACACGAGCTGTGTGTCGGGTTGGCCAACCATCTCGGGGGTCATGATCTCGTAGGTCATCTTCTCCTTCAGCATTCCGTGCTGATGGATGCCGGCCTCGTGAGCGAACGCGTTCTTGCCCACGATGGCTTTATTGGCCTGGGGGTTCATCCCTGTGATGTGAGACAGGAGTTGGCTCGCCTTGTAGAGTTCACGCGTGTTGACGTCCGTGAAGTGCTCCGTCAGGTCGCCGCGCACCTTGAGGGCCATCACGATCTCCTCCAGCGAAGCGTTACCCGCCCGCTCACCGATGCCGTTGATCGTGCATTCGACCTGACGGGCTCCCGCCTCGATGGCGGCCAGAGAGTTCGCCACGGCCAGTCCGAGGTCATCGTGGCAGTGCACGCTGACCACCACCTCGTCCAGACCTTCCACCTCACGGAACAGCGTCTGCATGAGTGCGGCGTACTCCCTGGGCAGGGTGTAGCCCACCGTGTCCGGGATGTTGATGGTCGTGGCGCCTGCCTCTACTGCTGCTTGCGCGACCTGACAGAGGAATCCGACGTCGGTTCGGGTAGCGTCCTCCGCGCTGAACTCCACGTCGTCCGCGAGTTGGCGCGCCCTTTCCACGGCCTCTACGACCCGGGCTAGGCACTCGTCGCGCGTGATCTCGAGCTTGTGCTCGAGGTGTATGTCGGAGGTGGCGAGGAAGACGTGCACGCGAGGATTTTGTGCCTCCTCGACCGCCTTGGCAGCCCGGTCGACATCGACCGGATGCGCTCGTGCGAGCGCGGCAATGATGGGCCGCCGTACTTCGCGGACGATGGAGCGGACCCCGTTGAAATCGTCGTCGGACGCGACGGGAAAACCCGCCTCGATGACGTCGACCCCCAACTCGTCGAGTCGATGTGCCATCCTGAGCTTCTCAGCGGTGGACATCGTGCAACCCGGAGACTGCTCGCCGTCCCGGAGTGTCGTATCGAACACTGTGATCTTGGCCATTGTGTTTCCTTCAACCGCCTTCTAGTGCCAACCCCAAAAAAATCGGGCCCCCTCGTTTCCGAGAGGGCCCGCGCGTTTCGCGCTTCCGATTCCGTTCGCTCAGGTCGTCCCGAGCTGCACGAACCGGTGCCCTCTTATCGGCGGAAGAAGCCCGGTAAGTCGAAGGCAGTCAAGACTAAAGGTCATTGTCTTGTTCCGGTTCATGCTCTTCTTCTGTGTGGCGGGACGCATAAGGGCGGGACGCCTACCGCGCCATGTGTACGGCCAAAGAACGATGGAAGCGCCTAGATATGACGGAAACTGCCCCGGACTGTCAAGGCATTGGATACCCGCCGGAAGGCCGAACGTATGGGTCGTCGAATGTCTCTGAACCACCGCTCGAGCGCCGTTCGTTACTTCCGACGGGGGTCTGTGAGGTCCTGTGCGCCTACTCGATCCTACTCGGTTCTTGTCGTACTGCCGAAACGTACCAGGCGGAACGTTAGTAGGCCCAGGGTCGAACCTGCGCTTCCTTCGGCTCCGGCGTGCCCGTGGAATCCGGACACGCACCGAGGTAGAGAGCACCGCAGACAACGAGGAAGAACGCGAAGAGCCCGGCGCCGCCGGATGAACCCGGTCTTCTATACATGGGTCATCCCTCCGTTGGCCGAGAGTCGTATGCCGTCCCAGTGTTTGGGACACATCTGTGCTGCGAAGAGGCACTGATCCGGGCCACTGAGTCCGGCACGGGGTGGGAACGAGAAGATGCGCAAGAGAGCTCTCCCGCTCGAGCTTCTCCTGACTCATCACCTCGGAGTGAGGACGACCGGTGGAGATGCTGCTTGAAATGGACTACGAAAACCTATTGAGGCGAGATCCGTGCCAGCGGCAAAGGGCCTTTCGACTGGTCTTTTGGTTGTGGAAAACTCGCCGTTGGACGGGATAGTTTTCCGGATGAGCGTAGTTTGTGCCGGCCACGTGGGCGTCCAGATTTCCGCTATACTGTATGCTTCCTGAAACGACGGAGAGGTAATGAAGATCGGTTTGGTCGGGTTCGCGGGGTCGGGGAAGACCACGGTATTCAACGCAATGACAGGGCAGGACGTACCGGTGGGTTTCGCCGGCGAGGTCCGCCTTGGAACCGTGCACGTGCCGGATGCCCGCATCGACGCACTGTCCCGCATCTTCTCGCCGAAGAAGACCACCTATGCCGAGATGAGCTTCTGCGACATCCCCGGAGAGCACGGAGCCGAGAAGAAGGGACTTTCGGCTCGGGCTCTCCAACAGATCAGGGACCAAGAGGCTCTCTGTCTCGTGCTCAGGGACTTCGCCAATCCTGCCATCGAAGGGAATCCGGACCCCAAGGCGGATCTGGAGGCGTTTCACACCGAGTGCATCTTCGCCGACCTCGAGATCGTCGAACGCCGACTCGACCGAGCGAAGAAGGAACAGGCCGAAGCTCAGGAGGTGGCCGCGTTCGAGACGATGCGAGCCGCGCTCGGAGAAGAGCGACCGCTTCGTTCGGTTCCGGCCCAAGACCTCAACCGGGATTACCTGAAGGGATACGGCTTGCTCTCGGATCGGCCCCTCCTAGTGGCGCTCAATCGCGCTGAGGATCGGGCGGCCGAGGAGTTGCCCTCGGACCTGGACTCTCGCCTGGGCGAGCTGAAGGCCGCAGGCCTCGTCCTCTCCGCGAGCGTGGAAGCTGAGATCGCGGGACTCGACGCCGAAGACCAGGCTGCCTTTTTGGAGGACCTCGGCCTGCGCGAATCGGCGCTCGCCAGGTTCATCCGCACGGCCTACGGCCTGCTCGACCTCATTTCGTTCTTCACGGTGAGTGAGGACGAGGTGCGGGCCTGGACCATCCGGCGCGGCACGACCGCCCGTCCTGCGGCCGGACGGATCCACTCGGATCTGGAACGCGGCTTCATTCGCGCCGAAGTCACTCCCTACAAAGCCTTCATGGAGCTCGGTTCGGAACAAGCGGTGAAGGATGCCGGGAGGTTGCAGGTCGAAGGCAAGGACTACGTGGTCGCCGACGGCGATATCATGCACGTGCGGTTCAACGTGTGATCGGTCCGTGAGGGGAGCCTGAGTGGACTACATCGCCGTCTCTGTCATCGTCCTTTATCTGATCGGAGTCACGGTCGTCGGGGGCCTCATGGCTCGTCGATCGAAGGGCTCCAGCGACTGGGCCGTGGCGAGTGGGGGTATGTCCGGTGTGCTCGTCGCCTTTGGGCTCGCGGGCGCGCGCATCGGGGGCGCCGGGACGTACGGGGTGGCGGGCGACGTGGTGACCGGCGGTGTCTGGAACCTGTGGTGGTATGCGATCAGTTCGTTCGCGGCACTCGTGCTCGTGGGTCTCGCCTTCGCAGTCTACTACCGGCGCCTACGCCTCCAGACCGTCGGTGAGCTGTTCCTGGTCCGATTCGGCTCCAAGCGATGCCAATGGCTGACCAGTCTTTGCGTGCAGACCGAATACGCCATTGTCGTAGTGATCGAGGCCTATGTGATCGGCGTCATCATCAGCTCCCTGACGCCCCTGTCGATGCTGCATGGCACGCTCATCGCCGCAGTGGTCCTGGCCACTTATGTGTCTCTGGGGGGCCTATGGGGCACATCAGTGACCAACGTCATTCACTGCACCGTGATTCTCGGCTCCCTCTCGGCCGTCGGGGTTCTTGGCCTTCGTGAGCTCGGCGGGTGGGATGTGGTGACTTCGCAGGTGAATGAGCAGTTGGCGCGGTCCCCGGAGGCGCCGGCGGCGTGGTGGGGGTTCGCGGGGGGAGGGTGGATGGCGATTCTGGCGATGTTCTTCTCGGCGACCGTCCACTCTCCTGCCGCATCCATCTACGCCAACTACTCCACTGCCACCCGGTCCGAGCGGAGCCTTGCGCCGGCGTTCATCGCCGCGGGTGCGATTGCAGCGCTCATGCCCCTCCTCGCTGGGCTCGTGGGCATCCTGACACTCGCCAGGTTCGGGCCTGACTCCGGCTTGGCCGGCTATCGCAACCTCACCACCTTGGCGGCCGAGATCAGCCCGATCATGGGTGGTATGGCGCTCGCGGCGGTTTTGGCGGCAGTGATCTCGTCCGGGGGGCCGATCCTTCTCTCCAGCGCCACGATGTTCGTGCGGGACTGGGTCCCCTCTGCACGCAGGTACTCATCCGAGCGCCGGCTGCGCGCCTACCAGGTCGTCACGGTCGTGTTCGCGCTCGTGTCGGCGTTGATCGCGTGGTGGATCGCCATGAGCACCCGGGTCTCGATCCTGGATCTGCTCTTGTTCGCGTTCGCCATGGTGCTGCCCGCGGCCATCGTGGTCGCCTTCGTGCTCTACTGGCGACGGACCACCGAGCAGGGTGCCTACTGGGGCATGCTGGGCGGATATGTGGCCGGGGTCACGTGGTTCGTCCTGCTGAAGTGGGCGCTTTGGATCGACCTGCAGACTCCGGTGGGCGCTCCCGCCCCGGTTCGCGCGCTGGTGACGTTGTTGACGGGGCAGGGCGGGGGTCTCGATCCGGCCTACGTGACCACGGTGGTCCCGCTGCTGACGGTCCCGATCGTGTCACTGTTCACCACTCTCTCTCCCGAGAGGGAGTCGGAGTTCCGGGCCCGTCTCGCGGCGACGACCGACTAACCGAGCCGACAACGGACTGACTGAGGCTACTAGCCGAGTCTACTAGCCGAGTCTACTAGCCGAGTCTACTAGCCGAGTCTACTAGCCGAGGCTACGCCAGCCCTCAGGAAGCGTGAGACGGTCGGCTCCCAGATGCTCTGTCAGGCTTGCCAGTGTCTCAGCCAGTCCCCGGTCGAATCTTCGGTCCCGTTCGAATCCGGCTTCCAGATAGATGGCCTTGATCTCCAACTCGCTTCGGTCCCGATGCAGCTTGGGGTCCAGCCGTCCCACGAGCTTTCCGTCGTGGAGAATCGGGAGCACGTAGTATCCGAACTCCCGTTTGGCCGCCGGCACGTAGATCTCGATGCGGTAGTGGAACCCGAGTAGCTCTTCGGCGCGCTTCCTCTGCCACATGAAGGAATCGAAGGGACAGACAAGCGTGGTGCCCTCGGGCTCGGTGAGCTCGTCCATGGCGTCCAAGTGCTCCGGAAGGGCATAGAACCGTCCGTTCAGACCCTCGACCCGAACCTCGACGATGCGTCCTTTCTCGAGGTTGCGGGCGATGACCCGCTTCCGGTCCCGCGCGGTCAGGTCGGGGGCCGTGAAGTAGTTCGCAAGGTGCCGTTCGCTGGCGACTCCATTGCCGGAGAGCCCGATGAAGAGCCAGCTGTCCTCGAACTCGACCGCGCTCGCGGTGGGCCCGGCGGGATACACCCTTTCGGCAAGGTCGTACACGCAGCGGAAGTGTCGACGGGTGCGGATGGCCACACGCCCATCGTGCCACATCACCTTGAGCGACCGTTTGTCCTCTTTGGGCAGGAGCATGCCGGTGCCCCGCGGGTCCTCACGCTCGCCCTTACGCCTCTCGAAATCCGCGCTCTCTAAGGGGCCCTCGTCCCTGAGCCGCTTCAAGACGCGACGCTTCGAGGCGGTCGAGGTCTTGTACACACTCCAATACGACTTCCCACTCCAGCTCTCCGGCGGGAAGCCGCGCATGCGCCTCCGGCCGAGCGGTAAGTGCGACATGGGCCGGATCGAGGCCTCGTGCCCCCAATAGTCGTAGCCCACCCCGTCGTGGTAGACCAAGCGGTCCACTCGCTTCCGATCGTACGTGCCGAAGCGACTCCAGAGCGTCAGGTAGTGCGCCCGATCGACCACGTTGACCGAGTCGAGCTGCAGCGCCCCCGTGCGCTCCAGGTGATCGGTGAGCGTGCGTTTGCCAAGCTTCGACGAGCCTCGTGGCCCCGTTAGACCCTGTCGGTGGAACCAGAGCCGAACGACCTGATCGAGGGGGACGGAGGGGATGGGCATTCGGCACGTCCGTTGTGGATCGATGCGGGCGGCCTCTGCTCCCAGTGGCGCCTAGTCGATAGGGATTTGGCTTCCGTTTGCGGCCAGCCATTGGGACAACGTCTGGAGCTCCGGATTCAGCCCGCGCGCCCGGTCCAGGTCCCTGGCCCCGCAGTAGGACTCCTCGAAATCCCGCTTGAACTGGAACATGTTACCCAGATCCTCCGCCCCGGGAAATCCGCACGGAGCGGCGCAGGCCTACCTCGAGTCTTCGCCAACGGCAGAGGATGACAGGGGTGCTCGGACCGAGCGAGAGGAGCACGACGACGCCGACCGAGATCGCAGCGACCGTAGATGATGCGATCGGTCCGGCATGGCTCAACCGCCTCCGTCCACGCTCAGATAGCTGTGCGGATACGCGTAGAGCAGGAGTGCACCCGCCGACGCAGTGAACACCGAGGCGTCGAGGGGGGGCTTCGGACCGTCACCCAGCACCATTCCGAGAGCGAAGCCCAGGAGCAGTATACCGCTCCCGGCCGCCGCCGCCCGGACCTTGAACCCGACTATCAGGGCGATAGCGAGGACGATCTCGGCGGCGGTCGCCGTCCATCCGATGGCGGTTACCCCGGCTGGCGGCAAGAATGGAAGCAGCGACGCCGTGTAGCTGAGAAACTGATCGAAGTTCCCCCACGCCACACCCGGGTCACCCCGGTCACCCCAGATCCCGAAACGGTCGGCGACCGCGGAGAGAAAGGCCGTCGCCAGGGCTAGCCTGAGATAGAGTGCAGCGGCAAGGCCGGTACGGGACGAAGACGCTGAGGACGGGTCCATGTTCTTGCTCCCGTTCCGGTCAGCCGTGCCGGTCGTGGCTCTCTTCGTAGTGCAGCCGATCGTGCATGCGGTCGTTTGCCTGTCCCGCGTCCCTCTTCTTTGCGGCCTTCATGCTCAAGGCCCTCGTGGACTCCGAACTAACCCGTGGAAGGGACATGAGCCGCTCGAGCTGCTCGCTCCCGCACGAGGGGCACTGGGGGACTTCGTCGCCCCGCACCAACTCTTCGAACTGGTGTTCGCACTCTTCGCATGAGTATTCGTAGATCGGCATCGGTCCTCCTCAGGTCTGGGCCTCGAGCGCTGCTACGAGGCGGTCGATCTCGACCGTGGTGTTGTAGATATGTGTCGAAACGCGGATTGCATCGTGTCCGTCGCGTTGGTGCTCGTCTATATGGATCGAGTGCTCCTCGTCCATGACCGGGACCAAGGCCATCGCGTCTACCCCCTCCATCTCGAAGATCGTGGAGCCTGGGCATGACATCTGCGCGGTCCCGCTCAATAGGGTGACCCCCCCCCAAGTCGGACAATTGCGTCTTCAGGTAGTCAGACAGATATCGCGCCCTACTCGCCACATTGTCCAGCCCGATGGCCTCCACGAAGTCGAGGGCGGCGCCGATGCCGGCCCGAAGAGGGAAGTCCGCGGTGCCCGGGGGGGCGAGGGCCGGAGCGTCCGTCGTCGCGTCGTGGGCGAAGGCCGATCGTATCTGGGCGCGGGCGCTCTCCCGCACATAGAGGACCCCCGTGCCGACTGGGCCCAGGAGCCACTTGTGAAGGCTCGCCGAGTAGGCATCGCACCCGAGATCGTGCAGGTCGATCGGGAATTGCCCCAAGGCCTGGGCGCCGTCCACGAGACTGAGCAATCCGCGTGATCTGGCCATTTCTGCCAGTCGCCTCACCGGGTAGCGGTGCCCGCCCCGGGTCACATGGCAAAAGGCGATGGCTCGTGTGCGGGGCGTAATGGCCTGCTCGAAAAGCCGAACCACGTGGTCTTCACTCTCGAGGGGGCTCGGGACGAAGATGGATGTGGCCTGGACTCCGTGCCGTTCTGCACGGAACAACCAAGGCCTCAGGCCGGCTGGGTGCTCCTGCGTGGTGAAGATCACCTCGTCGCCCGGCTTCAGGTCGAGCCCCACCGCTTGGAGATGGAGCGCCTCCGTGGCGTTCCGTGTCAGCGCCACCTCACCGGGAGTCACCCCGAGCAGGCTGGCGAGCCCGGGGACGACCCGCTGTGCGATCTCGTCTTGGAGGTCGTGCTTGCCGTGGAGAGGCTCCTTGGAGATCGCTTCGTACCCGGCCGCCACGGCCTCCGCCACGACGCCGGGAGGCATGCCCAGGCTGGCGTTGTTCATATACGCCACGCCCGGCTCCAGGATGAACTGCTCCCTCACATGGGCCCAGGCCGCGTCGTCCAGACCCGTGGGCCGTGTGAGTGCCGACCGAGCCCGATCCGTCGCTGGGGGCGTACCCACGTCGCATCCGAACGCGGAAAAGCCGAGGATTCCGGTCCCCGTCGCCTTCAGGAAACGCCGCCGCGAGAGGGCGGCAGGATGCGGTGCGTGGGACGGGTACTTCATTGGCCTGGCACTTCTCCGGGTTCAACTGCTTCTGCAGGCCGAACGTGGGCAGGCGCGGCTCTCGGCGCCAGTACCGGAATGTGCGATCTTAAGGGAGCCCGCCTACGCATCAACGGGGCCTTTGAGCGGAGGTGATCATGGTGCTCTCTGGTTCAAACGGCTGTCGACGCTCGCGTTGATGGTCGCCCTGCAGGCTTGCGGCGGCTGGTAGCGACTCGACATCCGCTAGAGCAGGGTCGTCTCGAGCAGCGCCCGATTGTACCCCACCAGCAGCCGGCGTCCGGTCTTGAGCGTTGGAGCCCGGAGCTTCCCCGAGCGGCCCAACAGCAGGGCGAGCAGTTCATCGTCCGTGAGTGGCTCATTCTCGAGGTCGAAGTGGAGGACGGTCTTCCCCTTCGCAACAAAGAGCTCGGATACCCCTTCGAGCACGGACAAGGCGTCGGCACCGGCCAGCGGCTCCTTTGTCGTGGTCTGCACGACGCCATCGCCGATGGCATTCTGCGCAAGAAACTCCTGCGTGTGTTTGCAGCTCTGTCAGCCGGGGCGGTGGTACCGCCACTCCAATGATCGAGTCATGATCAGCGCAACTCCTTCATCACCTCGCTGGTTCCGTTTCTTGGAGGAAGCGTAGCACGGCCTCGCCTCTGGGGGAGAGTCGATATCCCACCTCGAGGCTCTCGGTCAGGCCCAGTCTCTTGAGCTTCCGCACGTTGGCCTTGAAGCGGTCCTTCTCCATCCCCATCTCGAGGGAGAGATCACCTGCGCGCACGGCCGGCCTCTGCTCGAGGAGAGACAGCACCTTACGCGTCCAGGGTCCCGCCTTGGCGGCCGCGTCCATGCGGGCCAAGCGTGTCCGTAATCCCTCGAACTCTGCGGGGCTGTCCGGGACTTGCCGTCGCAGCGAGATCCTCGGGTCCGGTCCGGCCAGGCGCAGCGCGATCCGGTACACCTGACCTGTGCCCCGCTGCTGGAGGGTAGCCCGTAGGGTCTCCAGGTCCACAAAGCCTGCGGCCACGGCCTCAGGTTCCGTCACCGTGTCGAGGTCCACGGCATCGACGGCATCGATGGCGATGAGGCCTGCCGACGTCAGGAGCGTCCCCCCGGTCTTGACCGTGGGCCGCTGCCAGCGCCTGAACGCCAGGGTGACTCGGCCCTCCTTTACGCCCTCGAGAGTAGCCTGCTTGATGAGCATGGAGGCTACTCCCGGGATGGGGATGAGCAGATGATGCCCACCTACGGTCGCCTGACCCGCACCACGTCCAACGCAACGCCCTGATCGCACGGCGAGTTCTCGGCCAACCCTCCCTCCACGATCACCTCGTCGTCCGGGCGCAGTCCCCTGAGATCTCCCGTCAGCGAGTACAACTGATCGTCTCCGCCGAGCATCGTCACACACTGGGAGTCGCGAGTCATGACGCGACCGGCTCTTGAAACGAGGCCGTTGCGGTCCGTGACGTGGAACGGACCAGACATGGACAGCGGGCGAAAGTAGATGTCGAGCACGATGAAGACGTGGGACCGGTCTCGGGTGGCCCATCGCGGAACCTGGACCGTATGCGTGATCTCGCCTTCTGGACTGGTCATCAGCTGATCAAGCACCTCGAAGCCCGTCCCGATCGCGCCGACACCAATCTGTACCGGTGTGATGGCAGGCAGGTGAATGGCGCTCACAGTGACCTCGGTGCCCGAACTTCCACTCTGGGGTGAGATGGTTGGGGGAGTACGAAGGCCGACCGAATCAGAGACCACCAGCTCCTGGCGCTCCTGCCCGGACAGTCCCTGGGTCGTCGCGGTGGCCGTAATGACGACCGCAGCGGCCAGCCTCGCGATCTGGGCCAAACCCCATGCCAAGCTCCATGCCAAGCTCCATCGTCGCCCGACGCTCATGGCCGCAGCGTGTCTCCCTGCAAGGAGAGTATCACGGGGTTCAGAGCGTCGAAGTCCAAGGTCGACCCTCTCCACGGACCATCGCCTCCAGCGCGTACTTCGGGCAAACGTAGTGCTCGATGAACTCGAGCAGAGCCCCCGCAATCCCTCGTAGCGCTCCCTCCACGCCCTCGTCCGTGCATTGGCCTTCTGGGTTGAACGCGGCCTGAACGCCGGCTACCGATACGCTTCCCGGTAGGACGAGCGCACCCGTGTGTGCACAGACGCCGCGCAGCTGCTCCAGAGATTTGATGGCGCCGATTCGTCCGGCGGCGGCCCCGACCAGGGCTACCGGCTTACCGGCCAACACGGACGGAAAGCCGAGATTCTCGATGACCAGTTTGGCCATGGCGGAGAAGCTCCCGTGATACTCCGGGGTCGCGATTACCACTCCAGACGCCTCTTCTACGGCCGATCTCAGCCGCTCAGCGTCCTCGGTGGGTGGGTGTCCAGGGAAGGACAAGGACAGATTACGGGCATCGAACGAAGTCGACGACACCTCTCGCTTCGCGAGTTCGTCGTTTACGATGGCGAGGGCCATCGACGTGTAGTTGTCGGGCCGGCTCGTGGCCGAGACGGTTACGATGTTGCGCATATCGCTCGTTATCCTCCTAGCGGGACCCCGGCGTCACGTGGCATACCACAGCACTGCGAAGAAGTGGCAAGTCGAGCCGGACAGTACGAACAAGTGCCAGATCAGGTGGTTGTAGGGGAGACGGTGGGCTGTGTAGAACAATGTCCCGACCGTGTAGGAGAGGCCTCCTGCGACGAGCCAGCCGATGCCCTCCGGGGGCACATGGAGCACGAGGGGGCGGATCGCGATCAAGACCAACCACCCCATGACCAGATAGAGGACGGTGGAAAGGCGCGGATAGCGGATTCCCGAGATCAGCTTCTCGCAGACACCGATAGTCGCCGCGCCCCAGACCAGGCCGAACAGGGTCCAACCCCACGGGCCACCCAGGACTCCCAAAGTGAAGGGCGTGTAGGTGCCGGCGATGAGGAGGTAGATAGCGGCGTGGTCCAGTTTCCTCAGGCGATCCTTGAGTCGGCTCTTCGGTGCCGCGTGATACGAGGTGGACGAAAGGTAGAGGAGCACCATGGTCGCGGCGAAGACGGAGCTGCCGACGATGTTGGCAGCGCTGCCGCGACTCGCGGCACTGATAATGAGCACGGGCGTCGCCGCTATAGCCAGGACGAGACCCAAACCATGACTCAGGGCATTTGCGAGTTCCTCTCGGGGCCTCGCCAAGGTATGTGTCATAACGGCGTCACCCCGACGGCCGTGGGGAGTTCCCCCGCGAAGATGCGTATCACGGATCGATCGGATAGTGGTCTGCGTCTGCGAACAGAAGCCGCCACTCTCCACCCCGCCGTTTCCACACGAAGCTCGTCGGCCCTCGGTTCTGGATGAGGTCCCCTGCCAAGGTCACAATCGAGTCTCTGAACTGGAACGAAGCGACGGCCGCGTCGGGCCCGAGTGCGGTGATCTGAAGGTCCGTCCACTCGGCGTCGAACAGTTCGAGACTGGCCATGTACTCGCGGGACCCTGCAACCACGTCGTCGTAGCCGACCCGGTTGCCATCCACGAGCATCGTGAAGTCCGGCCACAAGAGGCCGATGACTCCCTCCGCGTCTTTCGCCGTATCCGCCGCATGAAAGGCCCAGACAGCTGCTTCCACCTCGATCGAGACCTGAGCCAGATCGGGCGTCGAAGCCGCCTCGGGAGCATCCGTGCAGGCCCACAGTCCTATCGCCGCCACGCAGACGATGGCTACGGTCCGGTGCTTTTCCGTCATCGGTCCTCCCTATAGAAGCCCCAGGTCGTCAGTCGGGTGACACCCTATTCGTGCCGACGATCTCGGGCACCCGATCTGGGTCGAGTTCACGCACCAAACCAGATCGCGCCATCGCGCAGGCACCTCACAAATGCGGGGTCAGAGGGACGGGCTAATCTGTCGGACGTTAGTGAACCGCGCCAACGCGGCACTGGTACTCGAAGGGACAGGTGGAAGCGTACGACCGACTCCTGGACACGCACCCGGATGTGGGGCGCAAAGGGAAGAGCCTGCTTTCAACCTGATCTGGATCGGGATCTGGATGGCCTCGGTTGTCAGTATCTGGCTCCTGCTTCGCGGTGCCCAGGGCCCGCCGACGTGTGTCAGGCCAGCTTTACATACGTCGTTGACCGCCTCGTGGACCCCAACGATATTCGGCGAACACGATGCGGATCTTGGATCAACGTTCGGTCGGCTCGGACTTCTGCCGAGCTCGGGTGGCTATGTGAGGAAGAGGATATGAAGAGCACCGATGCACTGATTCTGGCCGCCCTCGCCTTCTGCTTGTCATTGGCCGCTCCGGCCTCTGCCCAAGACCTGATCGAGCCTTTTCAGACCGGTTCGGCCCCGACCATCGACGGGGTGCTGGACGACGATGTTTGGGGGGCTATCACACCTTTCTCTGGGTTCAGGACCTTCAGTCCCGACTACGGCGTGGAGATGGTGGGCGACACCGACGTGTACATGGCGTACGACGAGGAGAACCTCTACTTCGCCTTTCGCGCGTACGACCCTGAGCCGGACCAGCTAAAGGCCACGGTGACGAGCCGGGACAACATGTTCGGGGAGGACTGGGTCGCCGTGAACCTCGATACTTTTGGCGATCAACAGTCGCTCAACGCGTTCTACTCCAACGCCCTCGGCATCCAAGGGGACGGCCGATTCGCATCGGGGACGGAGGACCGCAACGTCGACATGGTCTGGTATAGTGGCGCCCGGATCGACGAGACCGGCTATACGGTCGAGATGAGCATCCCGCTCAAGAGCATCCGCTTCGCTGATACGGACCCGGTGCGCATGGGCGTCATATTCGAGCGGCATGTCTTCCGGAACTCCCAGCAGGGCACGGCTCCGGAGTTGGACCCGGCTTTGGCGGGGCAGTGGCTGAACCAAATGCAGCCGCTCTCGTACCGGGGAATCGAGAGCGATCGGCTCCTGGAGCTGCTGCCCGCGGGTACCTACGGAGTGGACCAGGCCAACGAGGCCGGGCGGTTGAACACGACCGAGGAGCAAGGGGAGTTCAGCCTCACGGCCAAGTACGGGCTCACTTCCGACTTGGTTCTCGATGCGACCTACAACCCCGACTTCAGTCAGATCGAGGCGGACGCGGGACAGGTGGACGTGAACCTCAGGTTCGATCTCTTCTTCCCCGAGAAGAGACCATTCTTCCTCGAGGGCCGCGAGCACTTCGGTATCGCCGCTACCGCGAAGTCGGGCCTGGATCCGCTTCGCTCGGTCTTCTACACGAGGAGAGTCGTCGATCCCATCACGGGTGCACGCGTCTCGGGTAGGCTGGGGAGCAATCATACGATCGCGACGGTCTATGCGGCCGACGAACTGCCCGGTGCTGCGTCGGACGGCGGGACGGCCTATGCCCACGTGCCCGTAGTGCGCTACAAGCGGTCTCTCGACGACGACACCTACGTTGGAGGGATCTACGCGGGACGGGAGCTGGATGGTCAGTTCAACCGGGTCGCCGGCGCCGACGGCTACTTCCGTGTCAGCGCCTCCGGATCCATCGGATTCCACGCCCTCATGTCTCGTACGAGGGACGTGATCGACACCCCCGGCGGGCCGTCCTTACCCGGTTCCACACCGGGCTCCACACTGGGCTCCACACTGGGCTCCACACTGGGCTCCACGGTCGGCGGGCACGCCGTTGGTGCACGCTTCGGAGTGGCGAGCCGCAACATCGACTACAACGTGGCCTACACGGACATCTCCCAAAATTTCCAGGTGGACATGGGATTCCTCACGCGAACCGGCGTGCGGCAGATCGGAGGCCAGCTCAAGCCCAAGTTCTACCCGGAGCTCGACTGGGTGCGTCGGATCGATCTGAACCTCTCCACCACCCAGACGCTAGACGTCGAGAGCGACCGCTGGGAGACCGCCAACAGCGTCGGCCTCACGAACTTCTTGTTCGGGAGCTTGACGGTGACAGGAGAGTTCGGCTATTCGACTGAGATCTTCTTGGGAGATGAGTTCGACACCGGCGGGTATTCCTTCACCGTCATCAATCAGTTCTCGGACCGCATCAACGTCGGCACCGTATTTCGAAGCGGGAAATCGCCCTTCTATTCAGCCGATCCGTACCAGGGCCGGTCTCGTCGCATGTCCGCCACGTTCGGGGCGCGACCGACTCAGAATATCGATACGGAGTTCCGGCTGACCTACGTGGACTTCTTTCGGGAATCAGATTCGGAGAAGATCTACGATTATCCCATCCTCCGCGGCCGGATCACGTACCAGATGAACAAGTACCTCTTCTTCCGGGGAATCGTGGAGTACAACGACTTCCGCGAGGAGTTGGTCACGGACTTCCTCGCTTCGTTCACGTACATCCCGGGAACGGTGATGCACCTGGGGTACGGGTCCCTCTACGAGAGGACCGAATGGGATGGCGGACGGTTCAATCCCAGCGACCGGTTCAGCGAGATGCAGCGGCGCCTCTTCTTCAAGACGTCGTATCTGTTCAGGAACTGATTGCGCTCTGCGCCAAGGCCCGAGCCCGGAGCCACGGTCGAGTCGAGCTGGCCTTCAGTTGGTCTCGGAGACCTGAATCCCCGCCCGTGCGGCTTCGATCGCGAAGATGTCCGCATCGCCGTCTCTGTGGCTCGTGAAGTAGAGCGTGCGACCATCTGCCGAGAGCGTCGGGCCGTACTCGTACTCGGATGAGTTGACCTCCGGCCCCAGGTTGCGAGGCGCCGACCAACCGTCCTCGGTGCGCATGGAGAACCATAGGTCATCCCCGCCGTACCCTTCCGGATCGTCCGTCCGGGCGAAGATGATGAACCGCTGCTGAGGATCCACGTAAACGTCGGGTTCGGAGTGCTCGGTATTCACGACGGGTCCCAAAGACTCCACTGCATAGCCCGATGGACCGGGCGTGGCCGCATAGAGGTCGGACCGCCCGAGTCCCCCTTCGCGATCCGAAGCGAAGTAGACCGTCCCGTCCACGGCCACGGACGGGTGGATCTCGTTGGCATCGCTGTTCAGGGGGGCGGGGAGCGGTCGCGGCGGTCCCCAGCCGTCCGCCAGAAGCTGAATGAGCCAGATATCGAAGTCGTCCTGGGCCTCTTCACCTTCGTCGGCGCGTGGCCGATTGGACGAATAGAACAGGACGGCGCCGTCGGCTGTGAGGCGGGCCCCTCGGTCGGCGTACTGCCCGGAGAAGGGGGTCACCCTCGGTTCGGTCCAGCCGTCGGCCGTGCGGCGAGCGACGTAGACGGTGTGGTCACCCCAACCTGAGTCGTGCCGACCGAACACGGCTATCTGCTGGGTCGGATCGAAGCTGATCCAGGACTCCCCGGCATCGGTCGACAGCGTGCCGGGTGCTACGATAGCCGCCCCTACCGCCCGGTCGGCTCCGGTTTCCACTGCACGTTGGGCTCCACGCTGGGCTCCACGTCGGGCTCCCCCGTCGGCTTCGCCGTCGGAGCTGCATCCGGTAACGAGGAGCAGGCTGAGGGCGATGGCGGTGCTATGACGGAAAGACATGCTGGACCTCCAATGAAGCGCGGTTCAGGCCACGGACGACCACTGTCCCCACCCCGTCCACCGCGGATTCCGTGGCCCCCCTCGGGCGCCGACGCCTCTCATACCGTCCTGGAGCCTGAGAGTTCGTCCATTGCCGGGAAGGCGGACCGGACCCGGTTGTGACCGCGGTGTTTTCACGGTCTCTCCGCTCGTGGACACCCCGGCAGGAACCGGCCATCTTTCCTGCTGCTTCTCATCGGAATAGATCGGTCGCACGCCCCCTGTGTCGGCCATATCTGCATAGGAAACTGCATGAGCGACGTCTTGAAGACCCTCGGCATCGAGAGCGACAACCTCGGAGGATTCTGCGACGAGTGGCTGGGCTCGGGCCCCGAACTCCAGGTCACTACCCCCATCGACGGATCGGTCATCGGGACGGTGCAGCAGGTCACCGAGGACGAGTACGATCGGATCGTGGACCGGGCCCACGAGGCGTTCCTCCACTGGCGGACCGTACCCGCGCCTCAGCGAGGCGAGGTCGTGCGACAGATCGGCGATAGGCTTCGCGAGTTGAAGACAGATCTGGGTGCATTGGTCGCGCTCAAGATGGGGAAGATCCAGGCGGAGGGTGAGGGCGAGGTGCAGGAGATGATCGACATCTGCGACTTCGCCACCGGACTCAGCAGACAGCTCTACGGACTCACGATTGCCTCGGAGCGCCAGGACCACCGCATGATGGAGCAGTGGCATCCTCTCGGGGTGGTGGGTGTCATCAGTGCTTTCAACTTCCCAGTCGCGGTGTGGAGCTGGAACGCGGCGCTGGCGTCGGTCTGCGGCGACTCGGTCCTGTGGAAGCCGGCCAGCCAGACGCCGTTGACGGCGATCGCCGTGACCAAGATTGCCCAGGAGGTCTGTGAGCAGAACGGAGTGGATCCGGCGATCTTCTCGCTCACCGTCGGGAAGGGCTCCAGCGTCGGGGATCGTCTGCTGCACGACCGTCGCATCCCCCTCGTGTCCGCGACCGGAAGTTGTGCCGTCGGCTATCGCGTTGCCGAAGTCGTGGGCAAGAGGCTGGGGAGGTCCATCCTCGAGCTCGGCGGAAACAACGCGATCATCGTCACGCCGCATGCCAACCTGGACATTGCCTTGCCGGGCATCGTCTTCGGTTCGGTCGGCACCGCGGGCCAGCGCTGCACGAGCACGAGGCGCATCATCGTGCACGAGTCGATGCGGGAAGAGTTGGTGGGCCGGCTCATCCGCGCGTATGAAGGAGTGCGCATCGGTGATCCGCGCGACCCCGAAACGCTCATGGGTCCGCTCGTGAATCATGGAGCCGTAGACGACCTGCTTGGTGCGGTTCGACGGGTGCAAGAGGAGGGTGGAGACGTGCTCTATGGTGGCGAACGACTCGAAGGAGATGAGTATCCGGGTGGTCACTATGTGACCCCGTGCATCGCTGCGGCCAAGAACGAGTACGACATCGTACAGGAAGAGACGTTCGCTCCGATCCTGTACATCATCGGATACGGGGAGGCATCCTCCTCGCCCAGGGGATCGGTGGATGAGCTCGGCGAAGCCATGGCGATCCACAACGGCGTCCCTCAGGGACTCTCCTCCGCCATCTTCACGGACCACGTCCGCGAGGCCGAGTACTTCCTGTCGCACCGCGGAAGCGACTGCGGGATCGCCAACGTGAACATCGGCACCAGCGGTGCCGAGATCGGTGGGGCCTTTGGTGGTGAGAAGGAGACGGGGGGTGGGCGGATCGGACGCTTGGAAGGCCTACATGCGGCGTCAGACGAACACGGTCAACTGGAGTACGGAGCTGCCCCTGGCGCAGGGCATCGAGTTCGGGTAGAAGAGGCCTCGGGATGAATCCGGATCGTCCGCTCGTACGTATGTTTGTGTGGAACCAAAGACACCGGGCGACGCGATTCGCCTGATAGCGGTTAGGAGGTTGGTCGGTGGCACGCTGCAACGCTACGACAAAAAAGGGGGCTCAGTGTCGGCTCAACGCGCTTGAGGGCTCCGAGTTCTGTGCAGTCCATATGAGTCAGGATCCGGCGGCTCCGACTGGCCGCGAGGCCATCGAAGACCTGGAGAACCGGCTCAGCGAAACGGCCAAGACGGTACTCGGCCTGGCGATCGCCGCAGGCATCGTCCTCTCCGTGCTGATCAGGAAGCGCTAGTAGGAAACGCTAGCCGCGCCTAGTTCCCCCCGATCGGCTCCACCCCGAAGTCGTCCGGGGAGGAGTGTACGTGGAGCAACTACGCATTTCGGCCTCGTTCGGGAGTGCTTCGGCTCTTCTATCCATCGACGGCGCGTCGGCGAGCCGCGCCTGTGGCGGAAGCTCGAATCGACCGCCGTGCCCCGATTCTAGCGCGGTTCGGAGAGCGAGGGTAGCGGCCGGCGCCGTTCGTCCCATCTTGGAGTCCCGCCGCCAGTGTTTCCGGTTTCCGGAAGGGTGGCGGGATGCCTTACTTCGTATGCAAACGCTGTATGCAAACGCTTTCGTTGGAACGAGCTTCATGAACAGAGCACAGATGGTGGCCGGAGGGTCAGTGGTCGTGGTGTCGGCGCTTTTCCTGGGACTGGCGTCGCCCCTCGCAGGGCAGGCCGAACCCGGAGGGGATGAGGAGGACATCGAGCAGGAGGGTCTGCCTCTCGAGGTCGGAAGGCGTGTCCAAGCGACCCTCACTGAGGGCTCGTGGCTCTCGATCGACGTGAGCCCGGACGGGGGGATGCTCGTTTTCGACCTCCTTGGAGATCTGTACACCATGCCCATCTCCGGCGGAGTCCCCACGCAGCTGACCCAAGGAATGGCGTTCGACGGCCAGCCCCGGTTCAGTCCCGATGGTCAGCGGGTCGTCTACACATCCGACCGGGACGGTGGCGAGAACGTGTGGATCATCTCGCTCGACAAGAGCGACACGGTCCAGGTCACCGAGGGGAAGGACGCGTCGTACCAGTCGCCCGAATGGACCCCCGACGGGGACTACGTCCTGGCCACGAAGCGACCCCCGGGAGCCGGAAAGATCTGGATGTACCATGTGGAGGGTGGATCCGGGGTCGAGGTCACCTCGGACGACGACGACGGTATTCGGGCCACCGGCGCCGCGTTCGGCTCCGACGAGCGATTCGTCTGGTATGCCCAAAGGACCGGCTCCTGGGAGTACAACTCGGATGGGAGCGACTATCAGTTGAGGGTCTACGATCGTGAGACCGGAGAGACCTTCAGTCGCTCGAGCCGGTACGGCGGCGCGGTCCGCCCGACCCTGTCGCCCGACGGGCGTTGGTTGGTCTACGCGACGCGGCACGTCGCCGAGACGGCTCTCCGGATTCGAGACCTCACCAACGGGGAGGAGCGCTGGCTCGCCCACCCCGTTCAACGAGACGACCAGGAGAGCCGCGCGAGTCGGGACGCCTACCCCGGAATGTCCTTCACGCCCGACTCTCGCGAGGTCGTGGTCAGCTACGGCGGCGGCATCTGGCGAGTCCCCGTGGACGGCTCCGAACCGACGCAAGTGCAGTTCGTGGTAGACGTGAATATCCCCATCGGTCCGTCGGTGGACTTCAACTATCTGATCGACAACGCGCCGACGTTCATCGCCAAGCAAGTCCGGGATGCGGTTCCGGCACCGGGTGGTGGGCGGCTGGCGTTCACCGTGCTCAGCAAGTTGTACGTCATGGACTATCCCGACGGTACGCCACAGCGGCTCGCCACCGACGTCGACGCCATGCAGCACCAACCTGCCTGGTCTCCGGACGGTCAGTGGATCGCCTTCAGCGGTTGGCGCGACGACACGCAGGGACATCTCTACAGAGTCCGTTCGAACGGAAGCGGCGATGCGGAGCGGTTGACCGAAGCCGCGGGCCTCTACACCACCCCCAAGTGGTCCCCGGACGGCGAGCGGATCCTTGTGGTACAGGGCTCTGCACGGGCGTACGAGGAGGCGATCGAGCGTGGCTCCCCCACCGAG
Organism: Longimicrobiales bacterium; assembly: GCA_965249725.1. GTDB lineage: Bacteria > Gemmatimonadota > Gemmatimonadetes > Longimicrobiales > Gaopeijiaceae > CBDDCX01. The sequence continues at coordinate 2,041,042 of CBDFMQ010000002.1, read as the reverse complement.
CCACAGGATCTCGTTTGGATTCCGGCGGCAGGTGGCCCCACCACGTTGGTCACACCCATGGGGTCGCTCTCGGCGCCGCACTTCACGAACGACCCGGCGCGCATCTTCGCGTCTAGCAGCACCGACGGGCTCATCTCGATGAGGTGGGATGGGACCGACCGAAAGGGACTCGTGAAGGTGACGGGCGGTACCGTGCCTGGAGCCGAGCAGCCTCAACGTGCATCCTTCGTCCTGATGGCTCCCACAGGTGATCAGGCCCTGGCTCAGGTACTGCACGACCTCTACGTCGTTACGGTACCGAGGGTCGGTGGTGAGACCCCCACCATCTCGGTGGACGATCCCGACAAGGCATCGTTCCCCGCGCGCAAGCTCACCGACATCGGGGGCCAGTTCCCCGCCTGGGCCAGTGACGGTCGGACGGTCCACTGGTCGATCGGCAACGCCCACGTGGTCTACGACCTGGATGCCGCCGAAGCGTTCGAGGACAGCGTGGCCGCAGCGGCACGGGCAGAGGTGGAGGACGCGCCAGACGCCGACCCTGCTGCGGAGGACGAGGGAGATGAGGAAGGTGACGAGGACGACGCGGCCTACGAGCCGGCGGAGACAAGGATCAGCATCGAGATTCAACGCGACTCGCACCAGAGCACGGCCGTCCTGCGCGGCGGGCGCGTCATCACCATGCGGGGCGACGAGGTCATCGAGAACGCCGATCTGGTCGTAGAAGGAAACCGGATCGTGTCGGTAGGGCCGCGAGGCGCAGTGGCCGTTCCCGAGGGTGCCGAAGTCATCGATATCACGGGCAAGACGGTGGTACCGGGCTACGTCGACACTCATGCCCACCTGCGGACCGCCAATGGTTTCCACCGGGTGCAACCGTGGTCCTACGCGGCGAACCTGGCCTACGGGGTGACGACGGCTCGGGACCCGCAAACGGGGACCACGGACGTGCTGTCGTACGAGGACCGAGTCCGGGCGGGCACGGCACTAGGCCCCAGGGTCTACTCCACCGGACCGGGCGTATTCAGCTCGGAGCGTATCAAGAGCCTGGACCACGCCACTAGTGTGCTCAAACGCTACAGCAACTACTACGACACCAAGACCATCAAGATGTACGCGGCGGGCAACCGCGAGCAGCGCCAGTGGATCATCGATGCTGCGCGCGAGTTGGAACTCATGCCCACCACCGAGGGCGGCTTGGACCTGAAGGTCAACCTGACCATGGCCATCGACGGGTATTCGGGCACGGAGCACAATCTGCCCGGCGTGCCCCTGTACGACGATGTAGTGCAATTGGTGGCGCAGTCCGGTATGGCGACCACGCCCACCCTTCTCGTCACCTACGGCGGACCTTGGGGTGAGAACTACTTCTACGCCACCGAAGACGTGCTCGATGACCAGAAGTTGCGGACGTTCACTCCGTTCGAGGAGATCCAGAGAAAGGCGTTGCGACGCCCCCGGCCCGGCCCAGGTCCGTCGGGGTGGTTCCACGAGAGCCAGTTCATATTCTCAGAGATCTCCGACTTCATCGACGACGTGGTCGAGGCAGGCGGGCGTGCGGGTGTGGGGAGTCACGGACAACTTCAGGGGTTGGGGTACCACTGGGAGCTTTGGCTGGTGGGCTCCTCGAGCGACATGACGGAGCATGAGGCGCTGGCCATCGCTACGCGGATCGGTGCGGAGGCACTCGGCCTGGACCTAGACCTCGGATCCGTCGAACCCGGCAAACTGGCGGACCTTGTGATCCTGGACGGGAATCCGCTTCAGGATCTTCGAAACACGAATACGGTGGATCAAGTCATGAAAGACGGAAGACTCTACGATGGTGATTCGCTGGACGAGATTTGGCCTCGGCAGCGGGAGGCGGGTCCCTTCTACTGGCAGAGCGATGCCCAGCCCACGCCGAGGGCGGGAATCCGATGAGGGCCCTGGTCGGCATCGTCTGTGCCCTGGTCGCCCTGGGCGCTTGGGCGGTTCCGGGATCTGCTCAGGAGCAGAACATCAAGGGTGCCTGGAGCGCGCACACGTACCAAATGAAGGACGGCGCCGAGCACCGTGCGGAGGGACGGATCTTCTTCACGGAGTCCGACTGGCAGGTCCTGTTCTTCGTTGTCGGCGAGGACGGTGAGGTCAGGAGAGGCTCCGCCGAGGGGGGCACCTACACACTGGAGGGTGACGCACTCTTGTTCGTGCACCTCTACAACCTCTCAAAGGGGGAGGCCATCGAAGGGCGGCCGGAGGCGCCGCTGCAGATGGTATACCACGATCTCGAGGATGCACCTCGGGAGCCGTCCAACGCGTATGTGGAGGGCGACCGGATGACGCTGCTGTTCCCGTCGGGCAACAGGCTGCTCTTCACCAGGAGTTCTCGATGACCGTAGTCCTCCAACGCCCGAGCCAAGAGGAATACGAGGCGTACTACAGCACCTACATAGACCAGGTGCCCGACGGCGACGTTCTTGAGATTCTGAGCACGGAGATCGTGACCACGCTCGATCTGCTGGCATCGATCTCGCCCGAATTGGAGGCCCATCGGTACGCATCCGACAAGTGGTCCGTGCGTGAGGTCGTGGGACACATAATCGACACTGAGCGCATCTTCGCCCACCGTGCGTTCTCGTTCGCGCGGGCCGACGCCGCCACACTCCCCGGGATGGACCAGGACGATTACATGGCGGCCTCGAACGCTGCGGTCCGTCCGCTCGCGGAACTCGCGGCCGAGCTGGAGGCGGTCAGGCGCTCGACCCTTGCCTTATTCCGAGGACTGCCTGACGCGGCGTGGACCCGGTCCGGCGTGGCGAGCGGCTTCTCGTTCAGCATCCGCACGTTTCCCTTCATAGTCGCCGGACACGAGATCCATCACCGGAGAGGTCTCGTGGACAACTACTTAAGCACCACCCTAGGCACCAACGCCTAGCTCGTGTATCGCGCGGCTTCGGTCGTGAGCGTTCCGGGTGCCCGCCAGGCGAAGCGCGAGGCGAACGGGTTGTCGTGCCCCTCAACCACATCCGCGGTGATCTGCCCGAGCATGGGTGCGACCTTGAACCCGTGCCCGCTCCCGCCGGCGGCCACGACCAACCCTTCCCGGGCCGGGTCCCGGTCGATCCAGAAGTCTCCGTCCCACGAATCGCAGTAGAGGCAGAGGCGTCGCTTGACGATCGGGGTGTCGGCCGGTCCTCCCAACGTCTCCTCGAAGAAGGCTCGAAACTTCTCGTCATTCTCCAGCGGGACGACTTTCTCACTTCGGGGATCAATCCGGATTCCGTCCCCGTGGTTGGCTACCTTGAGGACCCCGTCGGGCTGAATGGGGAAACCGTACCAGCCGGTGTTCGCGACGTCCGCACTCCAAGGCGGGAATACTCTCGAATCGAACGGGGTCGGGTCCGCCGGTTGGAAGTGATAGACGGGCTGTCCCACGCACCAGAGGGCGTCGCCGAGCCAGGGGAGCAGCGTGGGCGTCCACGCGCCCGCGGCCACTACCACCACGTCAGCCGAGTACTCCTCGCCGCTCTCGGTGACGATGCCCGATACCCGCGACCCGCTGTCGAGCAGGGCTTTCATCGTCTGTCCCTCGACGAGCCGCACTCCCGAATCCCGCGCTTTCCCCAGGAGCCACGACACCACGTTGCCGCTCTCGGCCCACCCGGCCCTGCGGTTGAAGTACCCGTCCGGGTAGCTCTCCTCACTCCAGCTCGGCCAGCGGCGGCCGAGCTCGCCTGATGCCAGCCGTTCGAGCGGGTGCCCCATCTGGGACAGCACTTCCCAACTGTCGTGCTCGAAGCCGCCGGGCCGCATCTCTTCTCGAGCCAGGATCAGATACCCGGTCTCGTGATAGAGCGTCCGTCCGGCCTCCGCGTTCCACTCGTGCCAGCCGTCGATGCATTCCCGGACAAGCCGGGCGTAGAAGACGTCCGGACCGTAGTCGGCGCGGATGACCTTGCTGATGTCGGTGGAGCTGGCGTCCGGATGGGGGAGGGGGCCAGGGTCCACGAGTGTTACCTCGTGACCACGGGTCCTTAGCTCCACGGCAGCGGTCGCTCCGAAGACCCCGCCGCCCACGACAACCACTTCACTGTGTTCCACCTTGATAGGTCCTCTCGGAGAGGGATTCGCTAGAGGTTCTGGCTGAAAGGCCGTGGACGGACGACTTTGCCCAACCTTCTTCCGGGACGGATGTCATGCAACTACGAATCCTGACAGCGGCCGACATACGTGCCTGCATGGACATGCCTGCGGCCATCGACGCCATGAGGGCGGCGTTTGCTCAGCTTTCCTCGGGTGACGCGGTGGTGCCCGACCGGCTCGGCGTATCAACGGGCAAGGGCGTGAGCCTGTTCATGCCAGGGTACCTGCCCGACGGGGAGCATCTGGCAGCGAAGATCGTCTCGGTGTTCACGGGAAACCGGGAGCGGGGTTTGCCCGTGATCAACGCCTTGGTGCTGGTCTTGGACAGCGAGACCGGCCTGCCGTCGGCTCTCATGGATGGGACTCACCTGACCGCACTGCGAACCGGCGCGGCGAGTGGCCTGGCTACCGAGGTCCTCGCTGTGGATGATGCCTCGGTGCTCGCGGTCTTCGGCGCGGGTCCTCAATCACGCACCCAGATCGAGGCCGTGCGGGCGGTTCGGCCCATCTCCGAGGTGCGGATCGCCTCCCTGTCCCTTTCGGAGTCGGAGGAGCTGGCAGGCGAACTCGATGGGGTAGAGGTGACCGTCACGGACGATCCGGGCCGTGCGGTAGCCGGGGCACACGTCATCGTGACGGCCACCGACAGTCGTCGGCCCGTGTTTCCGGGGGCGCTCGTCGAGGCGGGGGCGCACGTCAATGCGGTGGGGGCGTTCACTCCCGAGATGAGAGAATTGGACGCGGTCCTGGTCGAGCGCGCGAAAGTGGTGGTGGACTCTCGGGACACGGTCATGGCGGAGGCCGGCGACCTCGTGCAGGCGATCGAAGAAGGTGCGTTTTCTCTCGACCGCATTCATGCCGAGCTGGGTGAGGTGGTAAGCGGAGACCGCCCGGGACGCGAGAGTCCGGACGAGGTGACCCTGTTCAAGTCCGTTGGAAGTGCCGCCCAGGACGTCGCGGCTGCGGGTCGAATCCTGGAGGCTGCCGCGGAAGTGGGACTCGGGACCACCGTGGAAATCTGACGACAGTTCCCATGCCCTGAGTACCTGCTCGTCGAAATATTCTCGCGCCCCGCCGACAAGCGGCCTAAATTGGGCGACGCTGGCCAATTGTTCCCCCAATCCGATGCCCCGTGACTCAAGACGACGACCGCGAACTCAAGGGATGGGCACGCTCCATCGACTCCCTCTTCGCCGAGGTGGAGCCCGAGGGGGATGCAGTAATGCCGTCTACCGACGCGGCCGCGGTCCAGGTCGACCCTGAGTCCGGGCCCGTGTCGGAGCCCGAGCCGGAGCCGGCCCTCGACTTCGCCGAGCCTCCGGTAGCGGATCTGGCCCAACCCGAGCCCGCGTCGGAATTCACCGAACTCCCGGCTCCCGAGAAGCCCGACGAGGTGCCCGACGAGGTGCCCGACGAGATGTCTGAGCCGGATCCCATGGCGGGTTTCGCCGAGCTCCCGGAGCCCGACGAGCTCGACGAGGAGCTCGACGGGGAGCTCGACGGGGACCTCGACGAGGCGCCCGAGCCGGACCCGATGTTGGACTTCACCGAGCTTCCGGAGGCCGCAGTAGAGACGGGGGTCGAGGAACCCGGCCTGGCGTTCGACGGGCCCGCCGAGCCTGACACAGCAGCCGAGGATCCGACCCCCGAGGTCGATGCGCTTCCGGAATTGACTACGGAAGGCATCGAGTCGGAAGCCCCCGTCGACGAGCCCGAGGAGGAGCCTCGCACACCCGTGGAGCTTCAACTCGAAGGGGCCGTCGCTGACTATTTGAGGGGCACTTCCGACCAGCGCTCCGCGCTCAGCGATCCGGTGCGGGCGGCGGCGGAAGAGGCACGAGCGGCTAACGCCCTCGACGGCTTGGCTAGAGCGATGAACGCCCTCCTCGTCCAGCCAGTGCCCGATCCGGATGCCGAGGCCCTGGCCAACGAGCTGATGAACGCCGCCACTCAGATGCGGATGGCCATTCTGATGGGAGCCGTTCGTGAGGAGCGAGCGCGGGAAGGTCTCGTGCACGCTTACGCGAAGCTGGGTGACCCCATGGCAGCCGCCATCGCCGGCGCGCTCACCGAGACCAACGACCGGCTTGCTCGCAAGACCTACGTGAGTGCTCTCGTGGCGCTCGGGCAGTCGGGCATGCGCGTCGTCGAGGAGATGCTCGAGGACTCTCGGTGGTTTGTGGTCAGGAATGGCGTAGCGGTGCTCGGCGAGGTTGGTGGCGAGACCGGCATCGCCCATTTAACAGGCACTCTGGCCCACGAGGACCCGCGCGTGCGTCGCGAGACGGTGCTTTCCCTGGCGAGGATCGGGGGAGAGGATGCGGCCCAGTTGGTCGTGGGCATGCTCAGCGATGCGGATGCCGACGTGCGCACGGCGGCAGCACGAGCGGTTGCGGTGTTGAAGTCCGAACGCGCCTTCAAGCCGCTGCTCAAGATCCTGGAGGATGGCGACGACGACCTCGTCATCGAACAGGTAGTCCGGGCCTTAGGTCAGTTGGGTGATCCGGCGGCGGTGCCACTGATCGAGAAGCGTGCGGTCGGGTCCTTCTTCTCGAAGCCCACCCTCGAAGTTCGTGTGGCGGCGTTGTCGGCGTTGGGTTCGATCGGGACGCCCCATGCCATGAGTCTGGTGGAAGCGGCGAAGGACGATAAGGACGCCAACGTGCGAGCCGTCGTCCAACAAGTGCTCGCCGCCAAGTAGGGTCAACGGCACGGCACCCGCACCTATCGGGTCAGGCGATACCCAGTACCCGATTGAGCGTACGCGCCAGTTTGAGGCCTTCCCTGATCTCGTGCCGGAGCGACGAGAGGCGACCCCCCTGATCCGAGTGCGAGAAGAAGGCCGTGATGGTCGTTTCTACCCTCTGCTCTGCCCGGAGCGAGGCGTGCATCCTCAGGCTCTCGGTATAGGGGATGAGCTGATCGTCCTCGCCATGGATGAGTTGGACCGGCGTGCGGATGCTGGTCAGGTAGGGAGTGGGATCCATCAGGGGCGACGATTCCTTGACGGCCACCGCTAGCTGTCGGGAGATGTCCTGGGCCCCGCTCAGGTCGGGCTCGCGATCGGATGGGGGAGCGAACAGGTCGAAGAGCCACCGATGCTCGGAGGATACCTGCGTCGCCAGCTCGGTCTTCAAAGCGTCGTACGAAGGATCCCAGGCGAGGATGCGCCGCTCCCCGGCCTCCACGGCCAGCCGCCAAAGCGCCTGAGCGACATCTTCGGCCTCTCGGTACTCCGGGATCGAGGTAAGGTGATTGCCACCGATGATCCATCTCCCATATGGATCAGGCCGAAGGCGGTGTGTGACCCCCTCCCATTCGTGCTCTCCAGTCATCTGGAAGTGCACCATCCGCTCCATGTCGCAGTAGCCTCCAAAGCCCACGGCGCCTCCCAACTGCTCGGCCACGTCGTCGTGCGATGCCGCTATCAGAACCTGGGGCGCACCGAACGAAAAGCCGATGATCCCGTACGGACCGTCGTTGGTGGCGTCGAGGCGGCGTAGGCCCTCCAGAGCGCCCCGTATGGTGGGGAGTGTCACCTCGGGAGCTAAACGCAGGTTCTTCCATTCCGGCACTTGCGGGACCAGGACCGCGACGCCTGACGTCGCGAGAGCACGGACAAAGCGAAGGAGATTCGGGTGGAACCGTCCCGGGCGGGTGATGCCGTGCAGCACGATCCACCCGGGCAACTGTCCAGTCGCACCGCGCGGCACGATGACCGAGGCGGGCACTTGCCGGTCTCCCCGGTTCAAGAGCGTCTCATACTCGCGTGTGGCGGTTTTGCCGGTAAGCCAGCTCTTGACCGCGCGGAATGTTCGGATGGTACCCATGTGATCGAGAAGCTAAGAGCGGGGCGGAGGGGACCGCCACCTGCCGTCTTCACGCTTGCGCTCGTGGCTTGCGCTCCCACAGGGGGTCGAACATGATCCGATCGATGACCATCGGACGACGGAGCTTTCTTCAGACCGCCGGGGCCGCGGCCCTGGCCTGGCCGCGTGCCGTTGCCGCGCTCGGCCGGGACCTGCAGGTGGGTGGGGCCCCCGCTGACGAGGAGTTCTGGGAGTTCGTCCGAGGCCAGTTCCTCATCCCCAGCGATCGCATCTATCTGAACAACGGGACGTTGGGGCCTTCACCCAGCGTGGTCGTGGAGGCGGTCGCCGAGCACACCCGACGTGTCGCCGCCACGTATCCACCTGGCGTCCGTTGGGACGACCTCAAGGGGGCCATGGGAGCGCTCCTGGATGCCGATCCGGAGGGCTTCGTCTTTCCGAGGAACACCACCGAGGCGATGAACTTCGTGGCCAATGGTCTCGAATTGGAGGCTGGTGACGAGGTCGTCGTCACCGACCATGAGCACATCGGGGGGTACAAGCCCTGGGAGTTGATCTGCACCCGGCGCGGGGCTTCGCTGGTCACGGCGCACATCCCTGTTCCGGCCCGCTCGTCGGATGAGCTGCTGGGTGCCGTGATGGAGGCGATGACTCCCCGCACTCGGGTGTTGGCGCTCTCCCACGTCACGTTTACGACGGGTACGATGCTGCCCGTCGCCGAGTTGGCCCGGGAGTGTCGAGACCGGGCGATCGTCTTCGCGGTAGATGGTGCCCACCCGCCCGGCATGCTCAGGGTGAGCCTGCGCGACCTGGGCGGTGACTTCTATGCGTCCTCACCTCACAAATGGCTGCTGGCGCCCCAGGGAACCGGACTGCTCTACATGACGAGTGACTGGCGGACCCGACTGTGGCCCACCCTCGCTTCCGGTGGCTGGGACGACCTCGATCTCGGCGCACAGCGCTTCAACCACTTCGGGACGTTCGACGAGTCACGCCTGGCCGGTTTGCTGGCGGCCGTCGAATTCCACGGCGTTCTCGGAGTCGACCGGATCGAGGACCGGGTACGCCACCTTCGTTTACTCCTCCAAACAGAGTTGAAGGGCCTGCCGGGAGTGGAGATCGCGTCGCCGGAGGATGAGGCTCTGTCGTCCGCGATGGTGTCGTTCAAGATGGAGGGTATCGATTCCCTGGCGCTGCAGAGGCACTTGAGTCGCACGGCCAAGATCCGAACGCGAGTCATCGGGGAGTACGACTACGGTTGGATGCGGTTGTCCACCCACATCTACAACCGACCTTCGGATCTCGATCGAATCCTCGAGCTTCTCGACCAGGTAGGTCGGGAGGGATTGCCGGCCGGCGCGTGACGCCGACCGTAGGGGAGCGGAACCGTGGCGGGCCGATGGGCTACAAGTTCCTGCCAATCCGGTCGCGCGCATCACATCTCACACCAAGGTAGGGGATGACGGACTATAGACCGCCGTACCGAGCGGGCGCCGTCATGGGGGCCGCGGTCTTCGCCCTCTACGCGTTGACCCTCGCACCCACGACGGGCTGGTGGGACGCCAGCGAATACATCACCACTGGCCATCTCCTGGGGATTCCCCACCCACCGGGGAATCCGTTGTTCGTCTCCGTAGCCCGCGTTTGGAGCCTGCTGTTGGCGCCCCTCGGGTTCCCGGTGGCGGTCCGCATCAACCTGTTGGCTGCTGTGACGAGTGCGACGGCGACCTTCTTCTTCTTCATGATCGGTCATCGCATCCTCTCCGAGGTCGTCGAAGAGCGATGGATGGCTATTCTTGGAGCCGCCTCCGGCGCCCTGATGGGAGCCACGGCCTACACGGTGTGGAATCAGTCCAACGTGAACGAGAAGGTCTACACGTTGAGCGTCGCCATCCTCGCGGCGGTGTCCTGGCTCCTGCTGCGATGGTATGACCGGCAGGACGAACCGGCCGGCCTGAGGGCGCTGCTTCTGGCGATCTACCTGATGGTTCTCGGTGCCGCAAACCACCTCATGTCGGTGCTGCCGGCGCCGGCTTTCGGCCTCTTCGTGCTCTTGGCGGGCCCCGCGGTTCTGCTGACATCGAGGTTCTGGGTCCGCGCGCTCCCGCTCGTGATCCTGGGCCTCTCGTTCAACGTCTTCCTCCCTATCCGCGCCGCTCAGGACCCCATCATCAACGAGGGAGATCCGGTGTGTGCGTCTGCCGGGGAGGTGGCCGTAGCCATCTACAGCAACGGGAAGGCCGGGTGTGAGGCCCTGGCCTCCTCATTGAGTCGAGAACAGTACGACAAGCGGCCCCTCACGGAGCGGCAGGCACCGCTTCGAGATCAACTGCTCAACTACTTCCAATACTTCGACTGGCAGTGGGCGAGAGGGGCCGATCTCGGTGCGCTCCCCATGGGCGCGCGCTTGCCGGCTACCATGCTCTTCATGGCTTTGGGGTTCATGGGCCTTCTAGTAGTGTGGCGAGCCGACCGGCACATATTCGCGTATCTCGTGGCCCTGACCGCCACGCTGACACTCGGGCTCGTCGTCTACCTGAACTTCAAGCACGGGTTCTCGCTCGCGCCTCACATCGCGGACAGGTACGCCCACGAAGTGCGTGAACGGGACTACTTCTTCGTGGCCAGCTTCATTCTGTGGGGCAACCTGGCGGGGATCGGATTGGCGGGATTCTGGGCGTCCCTCTCCGAGCACTGGGGCGGTGGCGCGGCGTACAAGAAGGCGGCTCCCGTCTTCCTGATCGCCCTGATCCCGCTGGCGTACAACTGGGCGTGGGCCGATCGCACCGGAGACTACGCCGCACGGGATTGGGCCTACGATCTTCTGATGAGCGTAGAGCCCTACGGAATCCTCTTCACGAACGGAGACAACGACACGTTTCCGCTTTGGTACCTGCAGGAGGTCGAGGAGATTCGGAAGGACGTGAGCGTCATCGTCATCCAATACCTCTATACCGACTGGTATCCGAAGCAGCTCCGGGACTGGACCGAGCCGGAGCGACAGCGGCCGTTCAACGAGGAGTTCGTGGTAGGCCTGTACTCCTCCACTTCGATGCCGGAAACGGCCATCACCGGCGCGACCGACGAGATGCTCGATGCCGTTGGGTCGGGCCGAATTCCCGAGGATCTGGACCTGTCGCTCGGCGATGTCGTAGTGACCTACCCGGCTGGGGCGTACTTGGACCGTGGCCATCGTCTGGCGCTGAACTTTATCCACGACTCCATCGGAAAGCGCCCGGTCTACTTCGCGAGCGTGGCTGGTTTGTTGGGTGATCTCGGTTTGCAGGACTGGGGCATCCGCCACGGGCTCGCGACCAAATTGGTCATGCGCGACCTGAGCGCCGAGGCGCCCGAGGGATGGGCCCAGGGGACCCCGCGGATGGGAGGCGAGTGGTTCGACATCGACCGTAATCTCACATTGGTGAATGACGTCTATCAGTACCGTGGCATCCGTGACCGGGAGATTTGGCAGGATCGCAGCACGCTGAATATCCCCCTGTACTATCAGTTTCTGTTCGTCCAACTCGCCGACGCAGCGGCGCTGGCGGGGGTGCCCACTGATCAGATCAACGAACTGGCCGAGGAGGCTGCGGCGTTCCGTACGACGGCCTTGGGAGGCCGCCGCTTCCTTCCGTCGGAGCAGTAGTGGCGGATCCGCGGAGTCCCGAGCTCGAGCCGGCTGAGTTGACGCGATATGCCCGTCATTTGTCCCTCCCGGAGGTGGGACTCGCGGGACAGCAGCGCCTCAAGGGCGCTCGCGTTCTGGTCGTGGGAGCGGGCGGGCTCGGCTCGCCCCTCACGCTCTACCTCGCCGCAGCCGGAATCGGCACGCTCGGGCTCGTGGATTTCGACGAGGTCGACGCGTCCAACCTCCAGCGACAGATCTTGCACGGCACCAAGGACATCGGCCGAAAGAAGCTCGCATCGGCCCAGGACCGACTGGCCGATATCAACCCGCATGTGGACGTCATCACTCACGCGGTCCGCTTGAGCTCCGACAACGCGCTCGAGATCTTGGAGCCCTACGACGTTGTGGTGGACGGGACAGACAACTTTCCGACGCGCTACCTGGTGAACGACGCCTGTGTGCTTCTCGGCAAACCGAACGTCTACGGCTCGATCTTCCGATGGGAGGGGCAGGTATCCGTTTTCGGGCATGGTGATGGGCCGTGCTACCGCTGCCTCTTCCGGGAGCCGCCCCCGCCGGGCCTGGTGCCCAACTGTGCGGAGGCCGGAGTGGTGGGGGTGCTTCCAGGCATCATAGGCTCGTTGCAGGCGTTGGAGGTCATCAAGCTCATTCTCGGCACCGGTACCTCACTGAGCGGGCGGCTCCTCATCTTCGACGCGATGGACCTGACTTGGAGGGAAGTCGAGTTGCGCCGAAACCCCGATTGCCCGGTATGCGGCGACGAACCGACCCAGACGGGCCTGATCGACTACGAGGACTTTTGTGGTATACGCGCGGAGGATGATATGCCCCGGGACGAGGGACAGGAGCTGCCCGCCACTTTCGGCGAGATCGACGCCGTACAGCTCAAGGAGCGGCTCGTCGGCTCCGATCCGCCGCTGCTGCTCGATGTACGGGAGCCCTACGAGTGGGACATCGTGAGCCTGAACGAGTTCGAAGAGGTGCGTGTCCCGCTCGGCCAGCTACCGCAACGCATGGGTGAGGTGCCCGGCGAGCGCGATATCGTGGTGTACTGCCGGTCCGGGGCGCGCAGCCGCATGGCGGCCGGTGCGTTGGTGGATGCGGGCTTCCGTCGAGTGGACAACCTCTCGGGTGGTGTTCTCGCCTGGGCGGATTACGTCGATCCGAGCCTTCCCAAGTACTGACGGAGTCCGAGCAGGCGACCCTCGTGAATAGCCCATCAACCCCTCGCATCGTGGTCGTGGGCGCGGGGTTCGGCGGTCTATGGGCCGCCCGTCGCTTCGTACGGCATCGGCTAGCGGTGACCGTGCTCGACCGGAACAACTACCACACGTTCTTCCCCTTGCTCTATCAGGTGGCCGCCGCCGAACTCAGCCCTGGAGAGATCGCGTACCCTATCCGTAGTCTCTTCCGGCGTGAGCCACTGGTCGATTTCCGGAAGATCGAGCTCGTGGCGCTCGATCTCGCCGAGAGGCAGATCGGCACCGAGGGTGGCTCCCTCGGATACGACTATCTGGTGCTCGCTCCGGGTAGCGTACCGAATTTCTTTGGTGTCGAGGGTGCAGCGAGCTACTCGTTTCCACTCCGGACGATGGACGACGCCATTCCGCTCCGCTACCACGTGCTCGCCTGTTTCGAGCGGGCGGCTCAGAGCTCGAATCGTGAGGAGCGTCGAGCTCTGCTCCGGTTCGCTATCGTGGGGGGCGGCCACACAGGGGTGGAGTATGCCGGCGCGCTGGCGGAGCTGATCTACGGGCCGCTGCTGAAGGATTACCGGGGGATTTCGCCCGACGACGTCGATGTGACACTCCTCGAGGGAGGGGAGCGGCTCCTGCCGGGCATGTCGAGGCGCTTGCAGGACTATGCGTGTACGCGCTTGGAGAAGCGTGGCGTGACGGTGCGCACCGGGTCACGGGTGTTGGCGGTTCGGCCGGATGCGGCCGTGACCAGCGGCCACGGCGAACTCCCGACGCACACGGTGGTGTGGGCAGCCGGAGTGCAGGGCGACCCGATGGCGGTACGGTGGGGGCTCCCGTCCGGGCCCTCTGGACGGGTACCCGTCGACCCGACGCTCCAGGTGCCGGGTTACCCGGAGGTGTTCGTGGTCGGTGACCTGGCCTATCGCGAGGCCGACGGAACCCCTCTGCCACAGGTGGCTCAGGTCGCTTTACAGCAAGGCCGCACCGCGGCGGACAGCGTCGCGCGGATCCTCGAAGGGAAGGCGCCGGTGACGTTCGTCTACAAGGACTTGGGGGTGCTGGCGGTGGTGGGGCGGAATGCGGCAGTGGCCGATGTCTGGGGGAGGTCCTTCACCGGGCTCTCTGCCTGGGTCCTGTGGCTGACCATCCATCTGGCCTGGCTCATCGGATTCCGGAACAGGGCCCTGGTGTTGGTCAACTGGGCCTGGAACTACGTGTTCTACCGCCGGGCCGTCCGCCTCATCTTGCCTGAGGCAACGAAGGGGTCCGCTACAACCGAGTCCTAGAGATTCTCGGCGGCTGCTAGAACTCGGCCAGGTCCACGATGGCGTCGAGAACGTCCTGGGGCTGCGGGAGGATCACCTGCTCCAGCTGCGGTGCATAGGCGACCCACGTATCCAGCGATGCGACACGCCGGACAGGACCGTCGAGCCACGGGAAGAGCTCGTCCGATATCCGGGCGGCGACCTCGGAGCCGATACCCCAGGAGAGCGAGTCCTCGTGTGTCACGAGCACCTTGTTCGTCTTCTTAACGGAAGCCGCGATGGACTCCATATCGAAGGGCGACAGCGTCCGCAGATCGATGACCTCGCACTCGATGCCGTGTTGGTCAGCCGCGGTCCTCGCTGCGTCCATTGACCGTTTGACCAGGGCTCCGCACGTGACGATGGTCAGGTCCGATCCCGGACGCACGACCTTCGCCTTGCCGAACGGAATCATGTAGTCGTTACCTGGATACCGACCCTTGTTGTGGACCTGCCGGTACAGGTGTTTGTGCTCCAGGAAGATGACGGGGTCGTCGCAACGGATGGCTGTTCTCAAGAGTCCGTTGGCATCCAACGCATTCGATGGCAACACCACCCGGAGTCCCGGCGTGTGCGTGAAGAGCGTGTCGCCGGTCTGGGAGTGGTAGGGTCCGCCGCCCTTCAGGTATCCTCCGTAGGGCACCCGGATCACGAGGGGAGCCGAGAAGGCGCCCGCCGTCCGGTATCGCATGGTGGCGAGCTCATTCCGGATCTGCATGAACGCCGGCCAGATGTAGTCGAAGAACTGGATTTCGATCACCGGCTTGAGACCGCGCTGGGCCATACCGATGGCCCTGCCCACGATGCTGGCCTCGGCGAGGGGAGAGTTGAAGACGCGCTCTCCCCCAAAGCGGGTCTGCAGACCGTGGGTCACCTTGAACACGCCGCCCTTACCCTTGACCTCCGGCAGGACGTCTTCGCGAGAGGCGTCGGCCACATCCTCGCCGAACACGACGATTCGAGGATCCCGCTCCATCTCGTCGCGCATACACGCGTTCAGGAGATCGACGATCGTCAGATCACGGTCGTCTCCGAAGTCGGGTGAATCCTCGGTGTCGAACTCGGGTCCCGTAACGTCGACCTCTTCCGAGAAGAGGTGTTGCAGCACGGTTTCCGGGCCCGGTTGAGGATGCAGTTCGGCTTCATCGGCTGCAGCGGCGACGGCCGCCTGGATCTCCTGCTCCAGAGCGTCGAGCTCGTCGGGCGATGCGATGCGCTCGTTCAGGATGCGCGTGCGAGCCCTCAAGAGCGGATCCCGTTTCGCCTCCTCTTCTCGCTCGGCCGCGGGACGATACATCCGCTCGTCGTCCGACATGGAGTGAGAGTAGGGCCTGATCGTATGAGCGTGGACCAGGGCGGGACCCTTCCGGGCCCGACAGTGCGCAACGGCCTCCCCAGCAGCGAGATAGCTGTCTGCCACGTCGGTCCCGTCACACTCTCGGATCAGGAGATCCGGAAAACCCTCGACCAGCTTCGAGATGCTCCCACCGGCCGTGTTGACCTCGACCGGGACCGAGATCGCATAGCCGTTGTCCTCGATCAGGAACACCACCGGGAGCTTGAGATTGCAGGCGCTGTTGAGGGCCTCCCAGAACTCACCCTCCGAGGTGGCGCCATCTCCAGACGAGACGAGCACGACCTCGTCGGCCTGAAAGCCCTCGAGTTTGCCCTCGAGCTCCGGAATCCGTCCGACCCGCATGCCCGCCTCCGCAGCTCCGACAGCCTGCAAGAACTGTGTGCCGGTGGGTGACGACGCGCTGGCGATATTGTACCTGATGTCGCCGAAGTGGGATGGCATCTGACGCCCCGCGCTGTTCGGATCGTCGTGAGCCCCTACGGCTCCTAGAAGATGGTCGAGGGGAGTCTGACCGACGGCGAGGGCCAATGCTCGGTCACGGTAGTAGAGGTAGAACCAGTCGTGACCGCTCTTGAGATGGGCGGCCATCGCGACCTGAATGGCCTCATGCCCCGCACCCGAGATCTGGAAGAAGATCTTGTTCTGGCGTTTGAGCGCGATCTCACGGTCATCCAGCCGGCGGGCGGTGACCATGGTGCGGTAGGCATCAAGCAACCAGTCGGGGTCTAGACCCGGCTCGTCCGTGGTCGTGATAACGTCCTGCTCTTTCGTTGCCATCTATTCCCGGAAATCAGGGTTCGGTCGGACAGCCGATAACATAGCCAAACGTCCAATCAGAGAGGAGCATCACGCTACGCTTCGAGGCCCGTACGAGACAGGAGCTGCTCCGACAATCCGTCCGGTGCGGTCACCGGCGCGCGACACGAGTAGCTCTCGCAGACATAGGCCGTGGGCTTGTCGTCTACCGCGGTTCGGTCCAGTAAGAGCGGCAGGGAATGGCCCACGACCTCGCCCGGCGCCGTCCCGGCCATCGTCCGGTTGGGAAGGTAGGGTGCCAACGCCGCTGCAAGCAGTCCACGGGTCCCCGGGTCGGTTCTCTCTCCTACAATCGCGATCTCTACCGGCGTGGCGACGGTTCGGTCCAATCCCGAGAGGAGTCGTCCGAAGCCGGCGGGAAAGCGTGCCAGTGACCCGGCCTCACGCTCGAGAACCCGCTCGGCGATGTCTTTATACCGCTCGTCCCCGAAGAGGTGGGCCGACCTGAGTAGAAGCTCCACGGCGAGGGAGTTCCCGGAGGGGGTCGCGTTGTCCATGATGTCGCGGGGCCGGATGATCAACGTCTCGCCATCCCTCGGCGCGTCGTAGAAGACGCCTTTTTCGTCCTGCCAGAAGAGTTCGATCACACGGTCCGTGATCCACTGAATCTCGTCCAGCCAGTGCGGATCGAGCGTGACTTCGTAGACGGTCATCAGCGCGTTCCCGACGGCCCCATAGTCCTCGAGGAAGGCGTCGATACGTGATGCACCGTCTTTGTATGAGCGGAGCAGACGGTCGTCGTGGCGCATCTTCGTGAGTACGAATTCGAGGGCGGACAGGGCTGCCTGTACGTAGCTCTCGCGACCCAGCGCTCCTCCGGCTTCGGCCAGGGCCCGGATCGCCATGCCGTTCCACCCCGCGAGGACTTTCTCGTCTCGGAACGGCGGCTCCCGAAGCCCTCGGGCTTCGAGCAACAGTTCGCCCGCCTCGCGCAACCGATTCCGGAGCACCTCGACATCCAGGTCCTCGCTGCGAGCCACGGCCTCCAGGTCATGGGGTAGGTGCAGTATGCTCTTCCCCTCGAAGTTGCCGGCTTCGCTGACGTCGTAGCAGCGCTCGAAGAGAGGGGCGACCTCATCGCCCAATACGGCGCGCACCTGGGCCGGCGTCCACACGTAGAAGGTGCCTTCCTCACCCTCCGAATCGGCATCGAGTGCGGAGTAGAAGCCCCCGTCGGGATCACGCATGTCCCTCAGGAGATGATCAAGAGTCCGCTCCGCCACGTCACGCAGGTCCGCGTCCCCGGTGAGTTGAGATGCGTTCAGGTAGACCCTGGCGAGCAGGGCGTTGTCGTACAGCATCTTCTCGAAGTGGGGAACCAGCCAACGCGCGTCGACGGAGTATCGATGGAACCCACCCCCCAGATGATCGTGCATGCCCCCTCGGGCCATCTTACGGAGCGTATGTGTGACCATCGCCAAGGCGTGACGGTCGCCGGTCCGGGCGTGGACCCTCAGAGCGAGTTCCAGGGTCACCGGCTGCGGGAACTTCGGCGCGTCGCCGAATCCCCCATGGGTCGGATCGAACCGTGAGGCGAGGTGACGGTAGGCGTGGTCGATGAGATGCTCGCCTTCGAGCTTCTCTCCGTCGCTGGTCACCGGTCCGTCGCCGGCCTCCGCGGTACTGCGAAGAAGGATGGCCTGGAGTTCGCCAGCGTTCTTGGTCACCTCATCGCGCCGATCCACATAGGCGTTCTGGATCGCACCGAGGATTTGACGGAAGGACGGGAGGCCATGACGGGGCTCCGGCGGGAAGTAGGTGCCTCCGTAGAAGGGCTCACCCTGGGGGGTGAGGAACGCGGTGAGGGGCCACCCACCCTGGCCCGACATGGCCTGAACGGCTCGCATGTAGACCGAGTCGATGTCGGGCCTCTCCTCCCGGTCCACCTTGATGTTCACGAATCCCTGGTTCATCACCTCGGCCGTGGCGGGATCCTCGAACGACTCCTTCTCCATGACATGGCACCAATGACAGGCCGAATAGCCGATGGAAAGGAGGATGGGGACGTCGCGCTCCCGGGCTCGCTCGAAGGCCTCGTCCCCCCACGGATACCAGTCCACCGGGTTCTCCGCGTGCTGCTGAAGGTAGGGGCTGCTCTCTCGAGACAGACGGTTGGCCACTCTGAACTCCGGGTCTTGGACGGGAAAGCACCTTAGTCGAACGACTGCGAAATGGCCACCTATTCAAGCAGGCCCGCGCCTTTCCGGACATGTGAAAGGAACTTATCTGCTACGATTATCGTTGAATTCGCCCGGAGGCGCGGGTAGATTCGGATATCAAATGTTTACGAATGCGTTTCGAACGGCTCCGTTAGCGTGAGAATCCGGTTGGCATCGATTTACGTACGGCTGGCAAAGGCAGCGGTAATCAGACCTTCGCTCGTTCCGGGACTCTTGGGTATGTCCTGGGCGTTCCGGGCGAATCGATGGTACTTGAGGCCCCCCTTCCTCCCCATTCCGCCAAAAGGCTACATGAGATGGCGGATGGAGACCGCATACGGGGATGCGGAGGCCGTACCTCCCGTGGATGAAATGGAAAGGTACGTTCGGTGGGGGTCTGAGATGAGAAAGCGCATGAAAGTGAAGACAGCGCCGTGAGCAAAGTCATTCTGATGATCATATTTGGCTTCGTCGCGGCATTGTACTTCCCCGACAGCCGTCAGATGATCATCGATGAGGCCATGCCGGTCCTCCAACCCGTCCTCGTTTGGAATGCCGAGCGGGAGATGGAGGATCTCTCCAGAGCCGTGAGGCTGCAGGCGCGCGAGACCTACCGTTTGGTCGGCCGCCGCGAGTGGTCTACGTGGCTGGAGACCAACTTCTCCGGTGGCGGTGGCACCGATCCCTGGGGACGCTCCTACAGTTACCAGTCCTGGGCCGACTCCTTCGCGATTCAGTCCTTCGGGCCCGACGGGCTGCAGGGAAACGACGACGACCTCCGTATTTCGAAGCATCGCCCGTTCTAGAGGTTTGCACGGTCGAACTGTTCGTCCCATCCCTCCGGACATCAATTCAGTAACTCCCTCGTCATGATCGAGTGGATCGCGACCTATGTGGCTGTCTACGGCCCCCTCCTGGTCGGGGCCATGGCCATGTTCGAGACCGCCCTGGTCATCGGCCTGATCCTGCCCGCGGAACCCACCATCATCGTGGCCACCGCCTTCGCACTGGAAGGTCACTTCAGCTTCGCGGCCGTTGTTGTCGCTGCACTCGTGGGCGCCGCCCTCGGTGACTCGTGCGGCTTCATGCTCGGACGCTACGGGGGCCGTCGGTTCATGCGGAGCAAGGGCCGATTGGCCAGGAGTGCACGGCGTCACCAGGACCGGACCTCCGCCCTGTTCGAGCGCCATGGCGTGCTGTCGATCACGCTGGCCCGTCTGATTCCGTTCGCACGGACACTCATGCCCTTGGCGGCAGGTTCGTCGCGACTGAGCTATCGGCGTTTCCTGGTCTTCGACCTGCTGGGTGTCGCCGCGTGGGGCCTCGTGGGACTGGGGTTCGCCTATGGAGCGGCTCGCGGTTGGCAGGTCGGCGTGGACTACCTGGGCATGGGATGGGCGGCCCTATTGGCGGCTCTGGCCGCGGTGGCACTCATCGCGGTGAAGGGTCGGGTCTTCGGGGCGTCGAACCCCCCTGGACTGGTTGCCGTCGGACTCACGGGCAACGTGGCCGCAGGGAAGTCTGCGGTTGCGGCGTTCTGGGAGGACGAAGGCGTGCCGGTAGTCAGCGCCGACATGCTGGCACGGGAGTCGGTGGCGCCGGGAAGCCCGGGTCTGGCTGCGGTCGTCGAGGCTTTTGGTCCCGGAATCCTGAAGGACGACGGTTCGCTCGACCGCCCGGCCCTAGGCGCTCTCGTGTTTTCCGACGAGCAGGCACGGACCACACTGGAGGCCATCCTCCACCCCCGCATCTGGGTACTTCGGGACCGCTGGATGAGGAAGCGGTTCAGCGAGGGTGTTTCCCTCACCGTATCCGAGGTGCCTTTACTGTTCGAGGCGGGTCTCGAGGACGAGGTCGACTTCACGGTCTTGGTCGACGCGCCGGAGGATGTCCGCCTGGCCCGACTCATGTCTGAGCGTGGACTCGGTGAAGAACAGGCGCGCGGGATCATGACCAGCCAGATGGACCCCGGACTCAAGCGTGACCGGGCGGATCACGTGCTTAGCAACGAGGGCACGTTGGGGCAGTTGGAGGCCTCGGCGTCCGATCTGTTGGACCAGATCCGCATGGAGGCCCAGACGGGTCTCGGCCCACCTCCCGGCCTCATTCGGATCGATATGCACCTCCACACCAGGGCCTCCTTCGACTGCCTCTCCGATCCCATTCGTGTGATCGAGGCCGCGAGAGCGAGGGGGGTGCAGCGTATCGCCATCACGGATCACAACCGCTTGGGCCTGGCGTTGGAGATGGCAGAGGCGTTCCCGGATGCGGTCATCCCCGGTGAGGAGGTCAAGACGGCCGAAGGAATCGACATGATCGGCCTGTACCTCGAAGAGGAGATCCCCAAAGGGACTTTGGCCCAGGAGGTCTGCCGCATTGTTCGTGAGCAGGGAGGCATCGTCTATCTTCCGCACGCTTACGCCAGCGGTAAGGGCGGATCCGGTCGCTACGCCGAGGAACTTGCTCCGTTGGTCGATGTGGTCGAGGTTTTCAACGCGCGGCTTCATCCGGGTAGGCTGAACGAGCCGGCGGAGGAGTTGGCGGTCCGGTGGGGGAAGGCGAGGGGAGCCGGTTCCGATGCCCACACGGTGGGCGAGGTGGCCGGTGGCTTCGTGGAGGTCCCGGATCACCCCAACGAGCCGGCGGCGCTGTTGGAGGCTTTGGCGGGGGCGCGAGTCAGGGGTGTAACGACGCCCTGGTCGGTGCACCTGGCCTCCACTTGGGCCAAGGTGAGAAAGCGTCTGCCCTTCTCGGCGTAGAGGGCGGTCGAAAGAGGTACAGCGGGTCGCGCCACGTCCCTTTCACGATCGGTCTATGACCTACCAGACTCCAGAATCCAGATCGGCGGACATCACCGCGGTTCTGGAGGCGTTGGACGGGTGTGAGACGGCAGTCCTCACCACGCACATCAACTCGGACGGAGACGGCGTGGGCTCCGAGGTCGCTCTGGCGGCCTGGCTGCGCGCCAGAGGCACCCAGGCTCATATCGTCAATCCGACTCCGGTGCCGAAGTCCCTCGCGTTTGTCGTTCCAGACGAATCGTGGGTATTGGATCCCGCGGCACCGGCGACTCAAGACCTCTGTGAGGAGGCGGACGTCGCAGTCGTGTTGGACACCGGTGAGGTGCCACGCATCGGACGCGTGAAGCCGCTCATCGAACGGCTCCCGACCGTTGTGGTCGACCACCATCCACGGGGGGATCAACCGATCCAAGGGGTCTCGTTCCGCGATGCGACCGCGTGTGCGACCGGCGAACTCGTCTTCGACATCATCCTGGCCGCTGGCGGCCCCTGGCCGTCCGACGCGGATCCGGCCATGTATGTGGCGATCCTCACGGATACGGGCTCGTTCCGGTTCAGCAACTCCAACCCGGCCAGCCACAACATCGCCGCCGAGTTGGTTCGGCGGGGTGTCAGTCCGGAGGTGATGTATCGCAGGGTCTACGGAAGCTCGCCACATCGTCGGCTGATGCTGTTGCGGAGCGCGCTCGGGGAGCTCGAGGTCGACTCCGAGTCGGGTGTAGCGTGGATGACCGTGCCGTCGGAGGACTACCAGAGGCTGGGTGCTACCGCCGACGACATCGAGGGGTTGGTGGACTACCCACGCACCGTGGAGGGCATCGAGGTGGGGCTCTTGTTCCGGTCCACGGCGAAGGGTGGCATCAAGGTCTCGTTCCGCTCAAACGGCAACGTGGACGTGAATGCGCTTGCCCGTCGCTTTGGCGGTGGTGGCCATGTCCGGGCTTCCGGTGCGCTGGTCGAGGGCGGACTGGAGCAGGTGCGGAGTGACGTGGTCGCCGCAACCATCACTGCCGTGGAGCTATTGGGCTCTGAGGGGTAAGATAAGCGGCGCCGTAAGACGCGCCATCGAGCGGTGCCGCTGCAAAGGCGTCACCTAGCATCTAACGTGGAGACACCGGGTGAAGGATAACCGTGGTCCGGGAGTGCCCGAGGCCATTCCGAGAACGCTGCAGTTGGTTGCTCGCAGCTTGGGCGAGGGCGAGATCGACCGCCTTTGGGTCTTTCCTCCGTTGATTCGAGGGCGGAAGGAGTGGGGGCTGGTGGCCGCTAGTTGTTTTGCCGACGGGGGCACGAGGCGCCTTTATACGGCCCAGTACACCGCGGAGAGATCCGGGACCAGCCTGACCGTAGATGCCGGGATGGCCGAGGAAGGTGAGGCGCCGCCGGATCGGCTCCCCCGCGTCATGACTGGGGTAGTACGGAGAAGCGAGGTTGATCTCGGCGAGCCCCGGACGATCGAAATCGCCGGTGACCCTGGAAAGTTTCGGGAGTTCATGTCAGAGTTCGATCCGGAACTCCTGGAGAGTACAGACACGTGAAGACACTCCACGACCCCTCACCCTTTGTCCGTCTCTTCGGACGGTATCTGAGGGAGCAGGGGCTGCCCGTGACACATCAACGGGAGGCCGTGGCCAAGGTCGTGTTCGGTTCGGACGAACATCTCTCCGTCGATGAGATCGAGCGGGTGCTTCGTTCCACCGGGCAGCGGATCGGAAAGGCGACTATTTATCGGACGCTGGACCTTCTCGTGAAGAGCAAGCTGGTCGCCGAGCATGACTTCGGAGAGGGCTTCAAGCGGTATGAGCATCGCCTCTCGCCGGAGCCCATTCACGAGCATCTCATCTGCCTCAACTGCGGCAAGGTCCTCGAGTTCCAGAGCCCCGATATTCACCGGATCGAGGCGATGGTAACGGCACGGCATGGCTTCCGTCCGTCCCGCCACAAACTCGAGATCTACGGCCTGTGCAAGGAGTGCTCAGAGGCTGGGATCGCACTCACACCCGAGGGGCTGGCGTGCCCCATCGAGACTCTATAGTCGCACCCTACAGGGCGGTGAGGGATACCGTCCATTTGCGGGTGAGATGACCATGCCCAACCGTCGATCCTCTCAGACGCCCGGCCGGGGCTTCGAGCCTGAGCGCGATGCCAATCAGCCGGGGTCGTTGCCTCCCGGCATCTCGGACCTCCCCTGGGAGCTGCCGCACACCTTCCTCGGCCTCGACGAAGAGGCGACGGATTTCGGCCGGTCAAAGGCCGTGATCCTGCCGGTCCCCTACGAAACCACGACCAGCTATGGGGGCGGCGCAAGGAGCGGACCCGCTGCTATCGTCGAGGCCTCTCGGTACATCGAGCTCTACGATCAGGAACTCGAGACGGACCCCTCGACGGTGGGTATTCACACGCTTCCTGCCCTGGAGTTGAGCCGCGATGGAGCCCCGGCCGCCATGGCTGAACTCGGAGCGGCGTATGCTCGAATGGCCGAAACGGTGCAGGACCGCTTCCTGGTCATGCTCGGCGGGGAACACACCGTGTCATCCCCGGCCATCCGAGCTCAGGCTGCACGGGTCGGACGGCTCAGCGTTCTTCAGCTCGATGCCCACGCCGACCTTCGAGCCGAGTTCGAGGGGTCGGCCTACTCACACGCTTGCGCCATGGCGCGGATCCTCGATGTGGCGGATCTGGTCTCCGTGGGTGTACGTGGGGTGAGTGAAGAAGAGGTCCGGGTAGCCGACACGAACGATGGGGTCACCCTGATTTGGGCCGACGAGATGTGGGAGGACGACACCTGGATGGATCGTGCCCTCTCGGCTTTGGGCGACCCGGTCTACCTGACCTTCGACGTGGACTATTTCGATCCTTCCCTGGTGCCGTCGACGGGGACTCCGGAGCCGGGGGGAGGGGATTGGTATCGCACCCTCCGCTTCCTGAGGCGAGTCTTCCGTGAACGGACCGTCGTCGCCTGTGATGTCGTAGAGCTGGCTCCGACGCCCGGAGTGCACGCGCCGGACTTCTTGGTGGCCAAGCTGGTGTATAAGCTCATTGGGTACCGCTTCGAAGGTGGGCGATAGCCCGCCGGCAAGGGTCTCGATGAAGCCACCAGAAGACAGCTCGATCTCCTCGACCCCGGAACGCCCCGTCCCCGTGACGGGTGACGCGTTGGCCCCGTCCGAGCCGCAGCCCCCCGTCTCAAAACGAGAGGGGCTGGAGAACCTGAGTCCGAACATGCTCACCCGGGCGACCGGGTCGCCCGAGATCGCCGGCAACTCGGTGGGGCTCCAATTCGACGGGCCGTTCACCTTCGACGCTTGGATCGAGGCCATCGAGGGTGCCGAGCGCTACGTACACTTCGAGAACTACATCCTCCGCAACGACCCGGTGGGGCACGTGTTCAGGGACGCCCTGATCGAGAAAGCGCGCCAGGGGGTCGAGGTCCGTGTCCTCTACGACTGGGTGGGTTGCTGGGCGACACCTCGGCGCTACTGGAGGCCCTACCGACAGGCCGGTGTGGAGGTTCGGGCCTTCAACCGTCCCTCGCTCCGAGACCCCTACGGCATCTTCCAGCGAGATCACCGCAAGCTCGTGGTCGTAGATGGTGAGGTGGCCTTCGCCGGAGGTTTCTGTGTGGGACAGGAATGGGCAGGCACGAGCAACGAGCCTCCATGGCGCGACACCGGGGTGGAGATCCGTGGGCCCGCTGCCGAGGTGGCTGCGCGCGCGTTCGGACGTATCTGGGACGTGATGGGTGATCCGCTCCCGAGCCACGTCCTGGAGGGGCCGAAGGCCCCCGCCGGGGGGGACACTTCGGTCTGGCTCATCGAGGGCGAGCCTCGCCGAAGTCGGGTGATGAGGACGCTCTCCCTGGTGGCCGCGATGGCTCAGGAGCGGCTCTGGATTACCGACCCATACTTCGTGGCCCCGGGCATCGTGGCTGAAGCCATGACCGAAGCGGCGCGTGCGGGCGTGGACGTCCGATTGCTGGTGCCGGCGAACAACAACTGGCCGCTCGTCGGGAGTTTGTCGAGGGCCGGCTACCGCTATCTTCTCGACCACGGCGTTCGCCTGTTCGAGTGGCAGGGTCCGATGATCCACGCGAAGAGCGCCGTGGCCGACGGTCTCTGGTGTCGTGTCGGCTCCAGCAACCTGAATGCGTGGAGTCTACTGGGGAACTGGGAGATCGACGTCGGCGTTATGGATGCGTCGCTCGCCGGGCAACTCGAGGGCCTGTTTCTCGCGGACCTGGCGTCTTCATCCGAAATCGTGCTCCCGGGGAGTCGCCGCATACCGAAGGTCGCGCGGGACCATCCGTTACCTTCGCTCACCGAGATTCCTCAGACGCCCCTCGAGCCGGAGGGCGGCCTGACCGAACGGCTCGAGGCCCTGATGGAGACCGGAAGTACGAGGCCCTGGCGGCTCGCTCACTTGGTACGGGCTGGTGCGTCCTTCGGAGGCGCTCTGGCGGGTCACCGTACGTTGGGGCGAGAGGACCGGACGATCCTAGGGACGGTATCGGTCATAGCCATCGCGTCCGCCGCTGTGGTCGGGTTCTTTCCTCGAGTGTTCGGGTGGGCCGGAGCCTTCGTGCTGCTCTGGCTCGGACTGGTTACGGGCGTTCGGGCGGTATGGCACCGAATGCGCGCACGATATTCGGCTGAAGAGGGCAGGGACGACGAAGGATCGAGCTCACCACTGAGGCACGACCAGGAAAATAGATGACCGATTCGGTTGGAATTCTCGTTGCTCTCATGGCCGGGATCTTCTCATTCCTGTCCCCGTGCGTGCTGCCCCTGGTACCGAGCTACTTGTCGTTCGTCACTGGGATGTCCCTGGAGGACCTCCAGGAGGGGGTGGATCGCAAAGCCACCCTCATGCACTCACTGCTGTTTGTGGCGGGCTTCAGCATCATCTTCATCACGCTCGGTGCCTCGGCCTCCTTCTTGGGAGTGTTCCTGCGTGTCTACGAGGTGTGGATCGCCCGCATCGGCGGCGTTCTCGTCTTCATTCTGGGCCTTCACCTGACCGGCATCTTCCGCATCGCTCCGCTCATGCGCGAGCGACGGGTCCAGGTGAACGACAAGCCGGCGGGTTACATAGGCACCCTGGGTGTAGGGGCCGCCTTCGGCGCAGGCTGGACGCCGTGCATCGGTCCGGTCCTCGGGGCCATCCTCACCTTGGCCGGCACTCAGGACACCGTGTGGTCCGGGGTGATACTCCTCAGCGTGTATTCCCTCGGCCTGGCGATTCCGTTCCTGATTTCCGCCCTGGCGTTGGACTTCTTCCTGGGCGCGTTCTCGAGGTTCCGGCGCTTCCTGCCGATCGTCGAGAAGGCCTCGGGGGTGATGCTCATCATCCTGGGGATACTGCTGGCGACGGGCTCGTTCACGATCCTGAGCACGTACCTGGTGCGCTTCACGCCCGAGTGGGTGTTGCAGAGGATCTAGCAGGGCGTTCCAACCCTTCACGCGCTCCCGAAGTCCAAGGAGTCGTGCTCACCTTGACAGGTTAGGTAACGGAGCCGTATCGTCACCTGCCCTGTTTACCTAAGCAGCTTAGGCTAACCGTGACCAGATCCGACGCGTCAGCGCTGTACGGCACACTGAACTTGCTCATCCTCAAGACTCTGGCTGAAGGGCCGCTGCACGGGCTGGGGATCGCTCGATGCATCCACGCCCAGACGCGAGAGGTCCTCAACATCGAGGAAGGCACACTCTATCCGGCGCTCCATCGCTTGGAGCGGGACGGGAAGCTCCGGGCTCGCTGGGGCATATCGGACCAGAATCGGCGTGCGAAGTTCTACGAGATGACACCCGCCGGAGAGAAATACCTCACTTCGGCCGTAGAGAGCTGGGTGCGACACACCGAGGCCGTGTCCAGAGTCCTCGAGGTGACGGTGGAGCGAGCCGGGTGACCCCGAAGCGCGCGGGTTGGCGCGGCTGGGCCGAGGTGCGCCGGATCATTCGGCCACGACCTCAGTTGGACCAGGATCTCGATGCGGAGCTCGCCTTCCACGTCGAAGGCCGCATCGACGAGCTGGTGTCCGAGGGTTGGGACCGAGATGAGGCCCGGGCCGAGGTGCTCAGGCACTTCGGGCATCTGGACGGTGTGGCCTCGGAGTGCCGACAGATCTCGAAGGATCGGATCACCAGGGAGAGGAGGGTGGAGCGGATGGGTGTGATTCTCCAGGACGTGCGGTATGCGCTTCGAACGCTGCGCAGATACCCCGGATTCGCTTTCGTCGCCGTGCTTACGATAGGCCTCGGGATCGGGGCTACTACGGCCATCTTCTCGGTCGTGGACGGGGTGGTCTTCAGGCCGCTCCCGTTCCATGAGCCGGATCGGCTCGTGATGATCTGGGAGCAGCAGCTGTCTCAGGACATAACAGCCGACAATCCGTCGCCGCCCAACTTCGAGGACTGGAAACGGGAAAACCGGAGCTTCGCCGGGATGGCGGCATGGCTGGACGGGTCCATGACACTCTCCAGCCTCGATCAACCGGAGGTCGTATCGATCGCTCACGTGTCGTGGGACCTCCTTCCGCTTCTCGGCGTGGACCCGATGTTGGGGCGGACATTCACACGCGAGGAGGGTGTGACGGGTGGCCCGAACGTGGCCATCATCAGCCAACGCCTTTGGGAGCGTGCCTTCGAAGGGCGCCCGGATGCCCTGGGCCGCAGTCTGGTGCTCAACGACATCGGCCTCGAGATCGTCGGAGTCATGCCGGCCACTTTCGACGTGCCCCGTGCCGCCGTGGACGTGTGGGTCCCGTCGGACTGGGCCGATCCGGACCACCATCGGCAGACCCGCAACCTGACGGTCATGGGCAGGCTCGCGGCCGAGGTCTCGATCGAGGAGGCCGAAGCCGACATGAACCGGGTTGCGTCAGGCATCGCTCTACGACACCCCGAGTCCAACGGCGGGTGGACGGTCGATCTGGTTTCGGCTCACGAGCAAACGGTAGGAGACGCCCCGAAGATTCTCATGATCATCTTCGGGGCTGTCGGGTTCGTGCTTCTCATCGCGTGTGCCAATGTGGCGAACCTCATGCTGGGCCGGGCGGCGTATCGGTCTCAGGAGATCGCGGTCCGCACCGCGATCGGGGCCAGTCGCCGGCGCATCGGACAGCAGCTTCTCACCGAGAGCCTGGTGATCGGCCTACTCGGTGGGGCCGTGGGGGTGCTGCTGGCCTTTCAGGGCGTGCGTGCCTTCTTGGCGTTGGAGCCGGGTGACTTGCCTCGTGTCGCCGAAGTGGGTGTCGACCTCCGTGTCCTGCTTTTCGCCCTGGGGACCGCCGTGTTCACCGGGGTGCTCTTCGGGCTCTCCCCGGCCGTGTGTGCCTCTCGCGGCAACGCGGGAGACGCTCTGCGGGAGGGCCGATCCCGAGGCGGTACGGCACGGCGCTCCGCACGCCGGCTTCTCGTCGCGGGTGAGGTGGCCGTGTCCCTCGTACTTCTGGTGGGCGCGGGCCTCCTCGCCCGGAGCTTCATGGAGCTGCGCGCGGTCGACCCCGGTTTCGACCCGGAGGGGGTCATCCTCGGCGCCGTGAATCTCACGAACCAGGCGTATCCGGCGAACGAGGACCGCATCAGGTACTTCGAGACGCTTCTGGATCGTCTGAGCGAGACCCCGGGCATCCAGGCGGCCGGTGTGACGACGACGCTTCCGATGGATCCGGCAGGGATCGACTTCGATCTCCCATACTGGTTCGACGGGCAACCCTCCGTGCCCGAGGGGGAGCTTCCGCAGACCGACTACCGCATCGTCTCTCCGGGGTATTTCGACGCGATGGGGATGGAGATCGTCAGGGGGCGGGGATTCACCCGGTTCGATCGGGGAGACGCCGAGCGGGTGATTCTGATCAGCGAGACCTTTGCCGAGCAGTTGTGGCCGGGTCAGGAGGCGGTGGGGCGGAGCATTACCGTGTTCTACGTGAACAACGTGCCGTGGAGGGTGGTGGGGGTGGTCCGAGACACTCGTCACGCCGGACTCAGCGTGGCACCCCGCGCGCAGATGTTCGTGCCTCTCGCTCAAGCGGAGTACGTGTTCGGCTATCTGACGGTCGTGGTGCGGAGTGCCGAAGGGGTCAGCGTGGCGGCCGACGTTCGAAGCGCCGTCGCCGACCTCGACCCCAAGTTCCCCCTCTATCGGCTGACGACGCTCGAGTCACGGATGTCCGAGACGATCGCCCGGGACCGCTTCGCCGCGGGGCTGTTCGGTGTCTTCGCCCTTCTGGCGCTCGTGCTCGCCACGGCAGGCATTCACGGAGTGGTGTCGTACCAGGTCGCCCGGCGGACGCACGAGATCGGGCTGCGGCTCGCGTTGGGAGCGGGGCGACGCCAGGTGTTGTCCGGGGTCGTCGGCGAAGCGCTGTCGATGGCGGGGTTGGGTGTGGTTGCCGGGGTGGCGATTGCCGTCGGGCTTTCGCGTGTGCTCTCCGGCCTGTTGTACGGAGTGTCTCCGCTGGATCCGACGACCTTTGGCGGGGTGGCTGCGGTCCTGCTCCTCGCGGCCGTCGGGTCGTCGCTCGTTCCGGCGCTGAAGGCTGCGGCGGTCGATCCCGTCGACGCTCTGCGAGCGGAGTAGGATCTAGCGGCTCAGTCTCCGGCCGTGCCGACCACGGTGGATTCGATGTCCTGCTCCAGCATCTGCCGGCGCAGGAGTGTGGCGTAGGTACCTCCGAGCTCCATCAGGTCTGCGTGCCGGCCCCGCTCCGCGATGCGCCCGTCGGCCAGTACCAGGATGAGGTCGGCGTTCATGACCGCCGACACCCTGTGGCTGATGATGAACGACGTGCGTCCCGCCATCACCCGAGCCAGGTCGTCCAGGATCTGGGCTTCGGTGTGCGTGTCGACGGCACTCAACGCGTCGTCCAGAATCAGGATGGTCGGGTCGCGCGCCACGGCACGGGCCAGGGTCGCCCGTTGTTTCTGCCCTCCAGAGAGGTTGATGCCCCTCTCACCCAGATATGTGCCGTAGCCCTGCGGGAAGTCTCGAATGGACTCGTCGAGTTGGGCGATGCGGGCCGCCTCGGCCACGGCCTCTTCCGGGTCTTCCAACGGCCCTTCCGGCACGTTGTGGGTCACGCGCTCCTCCCGAGCCCACCAGTCTCCAGGTAAGCCGAGCCCGATATTCTCCTCGATCGTGGTGGAGAACAGGAACGGGTCCTGCGGCACCATGCCGATTGTTGTGCGCAGCTCGTCGGGGTCCAGGTCCCGGATGGCTATTCCGTCCAAGAGCACCTCGCCGTCGGTCGCGTCGTAGATCCGTGGGATCAGCGACACAAGCGTCGTCTTGCCGGAACCGGTGGGGCCTACGACCGCCACGGTTTCGCCGGGCTTGGCTACGAACGAAACGTCCTCCAGGACGAGGCGCTCGGTCCCCGGGTATCGGAAGGACACGTGCCGAAACTCGATTTCCCCCTGCGGCGTTTCTAGGCGCTTCGGGTGCTCCGGCGCTCGGATGCCCGGCTCCGTGGCGAGGATCTTGTTGATGCGTCCCATGCTGGCCGCGCCCCGCTGATACAGGTTGACGACCCATCCCAGCGCGATGAGCGGCCAGATGAGCAGCGCCAGATAGATTTGGAAGGCCACGAAGGCGCCGATGGTGATGCGACCGGCGATGACCTCCAGCCCGCCGAACCAGAGCACGATCACCATGCCCACGCCGGAGAAGAGGGCGAGGATCGGGTGAAAGAGACCCGCGACCTTCACGAGGTCCATGTTCCGTTCCATGTACTGGCGATTGAGTTCATCGAAGTGCTGCGCCTGTGACCCCTCTTGCAGGTACGCCCGAACGATCCGCATGCCCGTCAGGTTCTCCTGCACCATGGTCGACAGGGTCGAGAACTGCTCCTGGATCTGCTCGAAGCGCGCGTGGATGACCCGGCCGAAGGCGAGGACCACGGGAGGCAGGAGGATCATTGGAATCAGCGCGTACGCGGTGAGGCGCGGGCTGATCCACAACATGAATCCGAGGGCGAGGACGAAGATGACCGACGTGTTGACCGAGTACATGATGGCCGGGCCGGCGGCCATCCGTACCGCCAGTGTGTCGTTCGTCGCCCGAGCCATGAGATCGCCGGTGCGGACCGACCCGTAGAAGGTCGCGTCGAGCTTGAGAAGGTGCCTGAAGAAGTCGTCCCGGAGGTCGCACTCGATCCGTCGGCTCAGACCGTTCAGCAGCTCACGCATCCCGAACTTGGCCGCTCCCCCGACGAAGGCCACGCCCACGATCAGCAGGGCGTACGTTCCGATGCGGGTGCCCGTCAGCGTGGGATCGCCGAGATCGTCGACGGCCAGCTTCACGATGTAGGGGGCGGCAACCGTGAAGAGGTTGCTGACTACGACCAGCACCAGCCCGAATACCAAGCCCTTCCGGTATGGCCGGAAGTACGGTAGAACCGTCCGGAGTTCGTTCATGGCCACCGGAGCGCGCTCCTCGTTACCAACCCACCGCAGTACCGCCGCGCCGCGGATCGGAGTGGGCCTGCAGCGTGCCGTCGGGCATGACGATAATGGCCTGCACGTCACCCGAGACCCCGCCGCGCTCCACCATCGTGTGTCCCATAGCTTCTAGAGCGGCCACCACCTCGGCGCTGAGGCCGCCGTTCTCGTAGTAGATCTGGTCGGGTAGGTGCTGATGATGCACACGAGGGGCGTTTACGGCCTGGACGACGTTCATTCCGTAGTCGATCACGTTGACTATCGTCTGAAACGTGGTGGTCATGATGGTCGCGCCACCGGGCGTACCAGTGACGAAGAAGAGCTCTCCGTCGGGCCGCGTCACGATGGTCGGGGTCATCGCCGATAGCATACGTTTGCCCGGTCCCACCGCGTTGTTTTCACCCTGGACCAGACCGAACTGGTTCGCCGTGCCTGGCTTGGCCGCGAAGTCGTCCATCTCGTTGTTGAGAACGAATCCGGCTCTAGCGACTGTGACCTTGCTACCGAACCAGGAGTTGATCGTCGTGGTTACGGAAACGGCGTTCCCGTCCGAGTCCACCACGGAGAAGTGTGTGGTGTGAATCCCCTCGCGGTGTGCCTCCAACCCGGGGCCCACCTCTGAAGAGGGTGTCGCACTAGCCCCGATGTCCGCGCCCCTCTCACGGGCGTACTCCTTAGACGTCATGCGCTCCAGGGGCATATCGATGAAGTCCGGATCGGCCAGATATTCGTTACGATCGGAGTACGCCCGCTTCCACGCCTCTGCGAGCAGGTGGATCATCTCGGCCGAGTGGTACTCCAGCGATTTCAGGTCCTGAGTCTCCAGGATGTTCGCCATCTCGGCCATAGTGGCTCCGCCCGACGAGGATGGCGGCATCGAAAGAACACCGTAGCCCCTGTATGTGAACGCGATGGGATCACGCCAAGCGGCGGTATAGGTCTCGAGGTCCTGGTGCGAAATGACACCGCCGCCCCGCTCCATTTCAGCTACGATCAGATCTGCGGTCTCACCGCGATAGAAGCCGTCCGCCCCCTGGTCGCGAATCCGACCGAGCGTCGACGCCAACTCCGGCTGAGAGAAGGTCTCGCCGATTTCCGCTACGTGTCCGTCCGGTATGAACGTCGCCTCGGTTGTTGCGAACAGTGAGAGTCCGTTGCTCGAACTCACCAGATTGCCGCGGAAGCGCTGATGGACCACGAACCCTTCCGCCAGACCCACCGCCGGCTGGACCAGGTCGGCCCAAGGCAGCGAACCGAAGCGCTGATGGGCCTCCCAGAGCCCCATCACCGAGCCGGGGACTCCGGACGCGAGGTGTCCGACGACGGACTTGTCCGTGAGGTTGCCCGCTTCGTCGAGGAACATGTCCCGAGTGGCGGCGAGCGGCGCCTTCTCGCGGTAGTCGAGGGCGGCGGTCGTACCGTCGGCCATCCTCACCATCATGAAGCCGCCACCCCCGATGTTGCCCGCCTCTGGATTCACGACCGCGAGTGCCAGAGATACGGCGATGGCTGCATCGATGGCGTTCCCGCCGGTACGCATGATCTCCGCACCGATGTCGCTTGCATAAACGTCTGTGCTCACCACCATTGCCTTCTCGGCCGTCACAGGCGGCGTATCGGATTGATAGCGAAACCCGCCATCGAGCGAGGTAGACTCGTCCGGTGCCTCTCGGGGTGCAGACGCCTCGGGCGAACACGCACCGACCGCCAGTATCAAACCGAGGAAGAGGGAAGCCGAGCGCACCAAGCGCATCCGGGTCAGTCGCATAACTAGCATTCAATCTTCCTCAGTGGTGTTTGTGCTTCCGGCCATCTCGCGCAGTAGACGGACGGCGCCGGCCGCCAGAGCGGCGGCCCCGATGGGGATAGCGGATTCATCGATGTCGAAGTCGGGTCGGTGGTGCATCCTCGGCTCAGCAGGAGCGGCGCCCAGGAAGAAGAACGTGCCCGGCGCCTCGCGCGCCAGAAAGGAAAAGTCCTCCGAGAGAGTCATAGGCTCGATCGGTAACGTGGAGTCCTCGCCCATGAGATCCGCGGCGGCCGACCTTACCCACTCGGTGACCTGGGCATCGTTGATCACAGGCAGATACCCGGGACCGATGCGCACGGTCACTTCGGCGCCGAGCGCCTCGAGCATCCGGAAGGAGCCTTCAAGGTGTCGGCAGAGTCGTTCCCGCACGTCTTCGGTGAAGAACCGCATGGTGCCATCGATCGTGACCCGATCGGCCAAGACGTTGCCCGCCGTGCCGCCTTCGATGCGGCCGAACGTCAGTACCCCCGCTTCGGTGGGAGAGAGGGCCCTCGAGACCGCCTGCTGTGCGGCGACGATCCCCTGGGCGGCCAGCACGAGGGCGTCCACTCCCAGGTCGGGTCTCCCGGCGTGACCGCTCTGACCTCGGACCTCCACCTGGATCTCCTCGGTACCCGCCATCAGGGGTCCCGGCCGAAAGAAGAGCTTGCCCGAGGGGAGTACGGAAGCGATGTGGAGTCCCGTGATGGCCGAAACCCCCTCCATGGCACCCCCCTCCACCATCCGCATGGCGCCGCTCTTGCCTTCCTCATCGGTCCCCTCCTCGGAGGGCTGAAAGAGGAAGCGGACCGTGCCCTGGGGCAGGCGGCCCACGTCCCGTTCCCGAGCCAGCAGCCTCGCAGCTCCGATCAGTCCCGCGACGTGGGCGTCATGGCCACAGGCGTGCATGACGCCCGGAGACTCCGAGACGAAGCCGTGATCGTTCGTTTCCTGAATCGGAAGGGCATCCATGTCGGCCCGAAGAGCTACAGTGGGCCCCTCGCCGTTCTCGAGGTCGGCCACCACGCCCGTAACGCCCACTTGGGTTCGGACCCGGCACGCGAGCGCCTGCATTGCCGTTGCGGCGATGCCCGCCGTACGTACCTCTGCAAAGGAGAGTTCGGGGTGCCGGTGCAGATCTCGACGGATTTCGACCAGGTCCGGGGCCATCGCTCGGGCCTGCTCGAGAAGGTTCAAAGGGCGTGCACTCGGTGTAGTGGATTGCGGCTGCGGTCGATCCAAGACGTTGGTTGCAGCCTGAAAAATACGAAGGTTAGCTTGTTCGCGTCCGCGAGATGCCGCAAGCAACGCGCACAGACGCCTCGGTCCCCTTCACGGAAGAGCGTTAGGCATACATGCTCGATGACCGTCTTACAGAGCAGAGGAACCCGCGTTCCGCGCGCATCGACACGCTCTCGGCCGTCGAGATCGTCGATCTCATCAACGCCGAGGACCGCATGGTGGCGGACGCCGTGGCGGAGGAACGAGTGGCGATCGCGAGTGCCATCGATATGGTGGTCGAGGCGTTCAACACGGGTGGGCGCCTGATCTACGTGGGCGCGGGCACTTCTGGGCGGCTGGGCGTGCTCGATGCAGCCGAGATGCCTCCCACCTATGGAACCGACCCCACGATGGTGCAGGGGATCATAGCGGGCGGTCTCGAGGCGCTGGTCCGCTCACAGGAGGGCGCCGAGGACCGGACGGAGGACGGTGCCGACGCCGTCGACGGGAGAAACGTGGGGCCGGACGACTTCGTCCTGGGGATCGCCACCTCGGGGACGACGCCCTACGTACACGGTGCCCTGGCCCGTGCCCGGGAGTTGGGGGCTCGGACGGGGTTTCTCCTCTGCACGCATCCGACGCCCGAGTTGGTGAACACCCACGACGTCGTCATCGCTCCCTTGGTGGGGCCCGAGGTCATAACGGGGTCCACTCGCATGAAAGCCGGAACCGCCACGAAGTTGGTCCTGAACATCATCACCACCGGGGCCATGATCCGGATCGGCAAGGTGTTCGGGAACCTCATGGTGGACCTGCAGGCCACGTGCGAGAAGCTCCAGGACCGGGGAGAGAGGATCTTGATGCAGACGCTCGCGATTGATCGCACCGAGGCCGACGCCTTGCTCGCCGGTGCCGGCGGCCATGTGAAGACCGCTCTCGTGATGGGAGGTCGAGGGGTGGACGCCGAGGAAGCCACCCGGATGCTCGAAGCGGCGGATGGAGTGCTGACCCGTGTGCTGGAAGATCTCGGCGGGGGCTCGGAGGAGTGACGCCCGGTCAACTCGTGGTGGGTCTCATGTCCGGAACCTCGCTCGACGGCATCGACGCGGCGTTGGTGCGCTTCGAGGGGAGCACACCGGAGGACTTCGCGTGGACCCTCGTCGCCTTCGTGAACACACCCTACGGGCTCGATCGACAGGGGCTGCTGCTGAAGGGCATGGAAGGGGGGACGCCTGCAGGGCTGTGCCACCTGAACGCCTCGCTCGGCGAGTGGATGGCGGCGGCCGTCCTTCAGGTGTGCGAGGACGCCGGTGTCTCGCCGACCGATCTGGCTGCCGTGGGCTGCCACGGCCATACGATCTGGCACATCCCTCCCGAAGGACGGGAGCGCGGATCGACCCTACAGCTCGGTGATCCGGCAACGGTGGCCGAGATCACCGGTGCAGCGGTGGTGAGTGACTTCCGGAGTCGCGATGCAGCGGCCGGGGGCCATGGAGCGCCGATGGTGACCTGGCCCGACTGGCTGCTCTACTCCGTGCCGGACCGCAGCAGGGCGGTCCACAACATGGGTGGCATCTCCAACGTGACCTGGCTGCCGCCGGCCGGCTCGGACGAACCACTCTTGGCCTTCGACACGGGGCCTGGCATGGGTCTCGCCGACGAGGCGACGCGCCAGGCAACCGACGGCAAGCTCCCCTACGACGTGGACGGCGTCCTCGCCGGCCGGGGTCGGGTGGACCAGGAGCTGTTGGCTCGCCTTCTCGATGACGAGTACCTGCGGGCGGAGCCTCCGAAGACCACGGGACGAGAGCGGTACGGCCGGGAGTACGTGCGCAGGCTCTCCGAGGGTCTGGTCTCCGGCTCGGACGAACAAGGGTGGTGCGACCTGATCGCGACGCTCCTGGCTCTCACGGCACGCAGCCTAGGGGACGCATACCGCGCCTGGGTCCTCCCTCGGGGACTGGACGAGGTGTTTCTCATGGGCGGGGGATCCCGCAATCCCGTGTTGGCGGAGGAGATTCGTTCCGAGTTGGCTCCGGTGCCGGTGCTGGACGGGGGAGAGTTGGGTGTCGATCCGGATGCGCGTGAGGCGCTCGCGTTTGCTGTGCTGACCTGGGCGCACCTGCACGGCGTTGCGTGCAACGCTCCGGACGCTACAGGGGCTCGTGGCCCACGAGTCCTGGGTTCGTTCACGCCCGGGGCCATCAGGTGAAGCCTGTCCCGGGCTGGGCGATCCTCCTGGTGGTGGCCATCGCCCACCTCGCCATCGCGTTCCCCGCACTCAACCCGGCCCCGCACAATGGGGGCGACAACGCGGGCTATATCTCGCTGGCGCACTCCGTGGCCTCGGGCGAGGGCTATGTGGAAGCGTGGGACCCCGCCGATCTGCCTCACACCAAGTATCCGCCGTTCTATCCCGCGCTCCTTGCCGCTGCCATGCTGCTCGGCGCCGAGGCCTGGCTCACCTTCAAGCTCCTGTCGGTCCTGCTGGTGACCACGTCGGTCGTCCTCTCTTTCGGCTGGGTGAGGGACCGCCATGGCGCGGGCCTGGCCACGGGCGTGGCTGCGGTTCTCGCGCTGTCACCGGCATTGCTGTGGTCGAGCAACTGGATCTTGTCCGACCCGCTCTTCCTGGCTCTCACCATGGGGTGCCTCTGGGCGCTCCACCGTTCGACCGAGGCGGATTCCCCGGGTGATGGAGGCCAGGCCGCTGGAGGCCGGGCTGGGGTCTGGATCGCCGCAGGGTGTCTCATGGCCATTCTTGCGACCTTCACTCGCACGGCCGGACTGCCCCTCGTGCTCGCGGTGGGCGGCGCGCTGGCTTTTTCCCGTCGCTGGAAGGCATCGGGTGGGTTCGCCCTGGCGTTCGCGATTCCCAGCTTGGCGTGGTGGTTGCGCTCCCGAAGCTCGGGCCAAGCCCAGTACATCTCCGAGTTCTGGCTGATCGATCCCTACCGGCCCGACCTGGGCACGGCGGGCGTCGCAGACCTCGTCCGGCGTGTGCTGGACAACCTCCAGGGCTACGTGTTCTCGCACATCCCAGGGGGGCTGACGACCTGGTCGGGAACGCCCTTGGTGCTGCTCGGCGTCGCCTTGGTGGGAATGGCGGGGGTGGGGTGGATCAGGCGCCTTCGAGAGGAGGCCACCACGGCCGAGCTGTTCTTTCCGCTCTACTTCGGCCTGATCCTGCTCTGGCCGGCGGTCTGGTCCGGGGATCGGTTCGCGCTGCCCCTCTATCCGCTCGTGCTCTTCTACTCCGGTGAGGCGCTCCTCGCCGGGGCGGCCCGTGTTCATCCCAGGATGCCGATCCTCGGCGGTCTGATCGTCGCCTCGCTTCTGATCGTCCCCTCCGCTCGGGGCTGGAACGACGCCACTCGTCAGGCGGCGGCGTGCCGAGAGGCGGTGCGAGCCGCGGGGCCCTTTGCCTGCTACGGCGAGGGGTTTCAGCAGTTTGTCGCCGCCGCCCGGTGGCTGGGCGAGAACGCCCCGGACGATGCGGCCGTGTTCAGCCGGAAGCCGCGGATCTTCTATACGCTTTCCGGCGTCAAGAGTCGGACCTATCCCTTGAGCCCCGAGCCCGACCGTTTCCTCGAGGAAGCCCGAGCCGCCGGAATCTCCTACGTGGTGTTGGACCGCGTCGATGGGTTGGGGAACGCCTACGTGGTCCCCGTGCTGAGGGCGCGGCCCGAGGCGTTCTGTGGACTGGTGGGCATCGGTAGGGAACAGGTGACGACCCAGATCTTCGGGATCATCGGGGTGCCGGAGACGCCCCGCGAGACCGATGGGGCAGCAGAGGGTGCCGAGGCAGGCATCGGCCAGTGCCCCGACGACATGCTGAGGACAGAACCGAGGAGCCTGCCCCCCTACACGACCTCGCGCTTGCCTCTTCTCGCTCTTCCCGCTCCGTAGAGAAGGCCGAGCGCCGCGCCGAATGCTACGTGATGGGTCAGGGACCCATCAGGCACCTCATCCCCCGTGGCCAAGAGGACGGACAGGACCGGCATCGTGCGATGGGGGCTTGCGGCGCCCAGGATGCCGTCGAGGCCGCCCATGGGCGACGCGACGTACTCCATGACCCCGAAGGTGGCGCCGCGAAAGACTGGGGAGCCCGGTAGGCGGGGCTCCAGCAGGGAGCCGTACAGGATGCCGCGCCCCGCACCGATGAGGAGCTGGAGGGCCGGATCGGGCACTGTGCCGTCCTCGGCGGACGAGCCGTTCGGAGTCCGTAATAGGCTGAGGAAGAAGGCTGCGCCCGCGCCCGCGAGGGCGGCCCTGGCAATGCGAAGGGTCCCGGGCTGGCCTCCCGCCAAGGCCGAGATCAGCTTGTGAGCGACGGCCCCCCCGCCGGCGGTGAGAAGCTGGTCGACGGCCGAGGGCCCAGCCGCCGCGTCGGCCTTGCCCGGCTTCTTACTTACCTTCTTGGGGGCCGGAGCGTGCTGGCGGGCGGTTTCGAGCGCATAGCCCAGCTGGTACCAGATGTTCTTGGACGGTTCGCTCATGCCACAGACGGCTCAAGTGATCGAGGGGAGGCCGCAGTGCCCTGTTTGACATCGGCAGCGCAACACTGATCGAAGGGTGATGACGACGACGCCGTTTGACAAGGTCGGAGGAGCGAAGTGAGCCGCCTTCGTCGGCGAGCTACGCTCTGTTCGGTAATCCTCGGCGCACTTTGGACGAGCGCCGGGGGGGGCCAGGTGCCGCCGGACGAGGATTGGCGAAGCCTGGAGACGGCCCATTTCCGCGTCACCTTCCCGGCGGATCTCGAGGATGTTTCAAGAAGGGCGGGGGAGCGGGCGGAGCGCGCCTATGCTTATCTGAGCGAGAGGCTCCTCGACCCGCCGGGCGGCCGGATCGAGCTCCTGCTGACCGATCATGCGGATCGGAGCAACGGCTTCGCGAACGCCCTCCCCTACAACCGTATCACCGTGTTTGTGCGTCCTCCCATGGGAGGCTTCAACTCCACGCACTTCGACGATTGGCTCGAGACAGTGGTTACGCACGAGCTGGTACACGTCTTCCACCTCGATCATGCAGGACCGCTAGGGTCTCTCGTGCGGGCGGTTCTAGGGCGATCCTCGGCGGATTGGCCCGCATTCCCGGGATACGACGTTCCCGCGTGGATCGGGGAGGGAATGGCTACCTACTACGAGTCGGCGCTCACCGAGTCGGGGAGGGTGAACGGCAGCTTCCATGACATGGTTCTCCGAACGGCCATACTCGAGGACGGGTTCGAGGGCCCGGATCAGGTCTCCGGCCTTTCGCCCAACTGGCCCGCCGGTAGCCGGGTGTACGTCTACGGCGCCTCGTTCTTCGACCACATGTTGGCTGCCTACGGTGAGGAGCGGATGGGAGAGTTCGTAGACGCCATCGCACGGCAGATCGTCCCGTGGCGAATCGAATCAGGGGCGAAGGATGCCTTCGGAATCGGCTTCCGTGAGGCGTGGTCGGTGTGGCGGGACGAGCTCGAGACCCGCTACCGCGGGCAGGCCGACGCCCTCGCAGCCCACGCACCCCTCACCCGAGGGGAACCCGTCGCTCAGGCCGGGCGCAGGGCGCTTTTCCCCGAGGTCTCCCTCGACGGCACGCGCCTCGCCTACCTGCGCTCCGATGGGCGAAGCGACATTCAGATCCGCGTGGCGAACCCGGACGGATCGGACAGCCGGAAGCTCACCCGAGTGAACAGCGTCGCGGATTGGACCTGGCTGCCGGACGGACAGGTGCTCGTGGCCGAGCAGGAATACACGGACCCCTACCGCATCCGGTCGGACCTGGTGCGCGTCGATCAGGACGGTGAAGAGCACTGGGTGACGCGCGGGGCTCGTCTCGCCCAGCCCACCGTTTCACCGGACGGACGGTACGCCGTGGCCGTCCAGGACGGGTCGGGCACGAACCGGCTGGTCCGTGTGGACCTCACGACCGGGGCGGTCGAGCCTCTCACGGAGTCGGTCGCCACGGAACACTGGGCCCTTCCGAGCTGGTCTCCGGATGGCCGCTGGATCGCAGCGTCCCGATGGAGCCCCGGTGCCTTCTACGACGTGTTCCTGCTGGATGTGGAAGGCCGGATCGTCCACCGCATAACCAACGATCGGGCTACCGACCAGGCTGCGACCTGGAGCCCGGACGGACAGCTCCTCTGGTCATCGGACCGGAGCGGGATTCCCAACCTCTATGCCGTGTCCATCGACCCGGTATCGGGGGCACCGGGCCCTCTCCGCCAAGTCACCAACATGCTCGGAGGGAGCAGCTACCCTTCCGTGGATCCGTCGGGTGCGTGGATCTACTTCTCCAGCTATCACGCCCACGGTTGGGACGTGGAGCGTATTCGTTACGACCCCGGCTCGTGGTTCGATCCGCTCCCGATGAAGGTCGGCTTCACCCGTGGAGGAGACGCGGCTGCGGACCTGTTCGCACGGCAGGTGTCGGGTCAATCCCGCCCGTATCGGGCTCTGGAGACGCTCCTGCCCCGGTCCTGGGAGCCGATCTACACATCGGCCGTGAAACGTGAGGGCAGGGAAGTGCTGCGGCCGGGATACGGCGTGCGCATCGATGGGCAGGATCTGGTAGGGAGGCACTCCTACGGAGCCGAGGCCGTCGTTCGGGAGAGCGGCCGGACCGATGTCGATCTCGCCTACACCTACTCGGGCCGCGGCAACCCATTCCTCGGGCTCTCTCTCGGGCAGGATCATGCGATGACCGGCCCACTCGACTTCGAGGCGGAGTCCGGCGACACGCTGCAGATGTTCATCGCTCAGCGCGATCGGGCGATGAGGGGGTCGGTGACCCTAGTCCGACAACGGATTCGAACCAGTACGGCGCTGTCGTTCTCCGCTGCCCACATCTGGCAGCAGCTCGACGTGTTCGACGAGAACCTGGATGCGAGTACGGTCACACTCTCGCGACCCGAGCGGAGATTGGGGGAGGTCTCGACGACCGCGTCCTTCAACAACGCACGGTCGTTCGCATACTCCACGACCGCCGAGGCCGGCGTGGGCGGGTTCCTACGCCTGCGGGCCCGACACGAGCTGTCGCTTTTGAGTGAGATGCGCGGAGTCCCCGGGATCGATCGGAGCTTCCGAGAGGTGTCGGGGAGGGTGCGAGGGTACCACGCGTTTTCTGGACCGGGTTTTTCCCGTCACGTGTTCGCGTGGCGCGCCTCGGCGGGAGGGGCCTTCGGGCCGGGGGCGAACGGTTTTCACTTCGATGTCGGTGGAGCCCAGGGGCGCACGGAGGACCTCACGGGCCTCGAACTGTTCGGCGGGACGCCGCTTCTGCTGCCCGTCAGGGGGTACTTCCAGGGCCAACGCTCCGGGCGCTATGCCTGGACGGCGTCGGCGGAGTACCGATTCCCGATCCTGAACGTTCATAAGGGCTGGGGATTCTTCCCGCTGCACGTTGACCGGGTCAGCGGGGCCCTCTTCGCAGATACCGGGAACGCCTGGGGAGACGCGGACCCGGCCATCGACCAACTCAACCCACGGCGGTCGACGCTGGGATCGGTGGGAGCCGAACTCCAGATCTCGGTCCTCGCGCTGTTCAATACGCGTCTGTTCTTCAGGTTAGGGGCGGCTCTCACGCTGAACGATGAAGCGGACGACCCGCTGTATCTTCGCCTGGGGACCGCCTTCTGAGCGCCGGCCCCCTAGGTCAGCGCTCCTCCCCCGCCAACTCCGCCATGCGATCGACGGACACGTGCATCGCAGCCTTCGCCTCGTCGAATCGCTGATCGCTTCCCGGTGAGCCGGATTCCTTCCCTACGGCTGCGGTGTTGAGGTTTCGGATGAGGTTGATGAAGTGATCGCCTTCGTCCCTGAGAGCGGTGTAGGTGCGCTCGTTCGGAAGGATTTGACTCGTGAGACCCCAGACACCGGCTTCCAGCATCAGGACCCCCACGAGGACCACGATGATCTGGAGTTGGAGGTTGCTCGGGGAGACGAATAGGACGCCGCCGAACACGATGACCATGCCGAGGACGGGAAATCCCAACTCGACGACTCTGCGTAAACTTCTTACCACTGATCTCCCGCGTAGATCTCCCTCGTGAGACGGCTGAGGCTGTCCACATCCGACGGCAGGCAAGATAGGGCCAGGCCGGTGCCTTTTCCAACTGTCGGGACGGGTTTTCGACCCTCCGGCAGCGGCGGCGCCAGGCGAAAACGAGTGAAATTACGGGACTTGTGGTCCAATGCGCGAAAAACTCTTGACCACAAGATATAGGGGGTGTACGTTGGGGATACCTCTAGATTTCGTGGTACTCAGGGAACTTTTCCACATAAAACTGCAATGGCGGAGCCACGTGTCTCCGGTTTTAAACGGTGGATGTGTCGTGTTTCCACCGACTTCCCACATTTGATCGATGGAGCAAGAGCGGCATGAAGCAGGGCTCCCCCTCAGACGATGCGCAGATCTTCGATGACGTAGTCCCGGAGGACGTTCCTCCTGCGAATCTCTCAGAGAACGCGCGCATCGTTCTGGCCAAGCGGTACCTGAAGAAGGACGAGCACGGCAACCCGATCGAAGAGCCCGAGACCATGTTCTGGCGGGTGGCGAGCGTCATCGCCGGCACGGACAGGGACCACGGGGCGTCGGATGCGGCCGTCGGGGAGCTCGCGCGCCAGTTCTACGACCTCATGACCAATGGCAAGTTCGAGCCGAACTCGCCCACCCTCATGAACGCCGGTCGGCCGCTGGGTCAGCTTTCCGCGTGTTTCGTCCTTCCCGTCGACGACGCCCTGTCGAACGGCTCGAGCGGCATCTACGACACGCTCAAGTCCATGGCTCTGGTACACCAGTCCGGAGGTGGGACGGGCTTCTCCTTCTCGCGGCTACGGACCACCGGGTCCCAGGTTCGGTCCACCATGGGAGTGGCCTCCGGACCCGTTTCGTTCATGCGCCTCTACGACGCGAGCACCGAGGTGGTGAAGCAGGGTGGGACGAGGCGGGGAGCGAACATGGGCATCCTGCGGGTCGATCATCCGGACATTCGGTCGTTCATCACCTGTAAGGACGACACGTCGCAGATCACCAACTTCAACATCTCGGTCGCTCTCACCGACGCCTTCATGGAGGCCGTGCGGAGCGACGCCAGCTACGACTTGGTGAGCCCGAAGAGTGGCGAAGCGGTCGGACAGGAAAACGCCCGCGAGATCTTCGACATGATCGTGCACGGCGCGTGGAAGACCGGTGAGCCCGGCACGTTCTTCATCGACCGCGCCAACGCCTTCAATCCGGTTCCCAAGCTCGGCGTCTACGAGGCGACGAACCCGTGTGGCGAGCAGCCGCTGCTCCCGTATGACGTCTGCAATCTCGGAAGCATCAACCTGGCGACGTTCGTACACGAAGACGCCCCGGCGGACGCCGAGCCGGCCGAAATGATCGACTGGGACGGCCTGCGCCAAACCGTAGCGCTGTCCACCCACTTCTTGGACAACGTCATCGACGCGAACCGGTATCCTCTCCCGGCCATCACGGAGCTGGCCCAGACGATTCGCCGTATCGGCCTCGGTGTGATGGGTTGGGCGGACATGCTCATCAAGTTGGGAATCCCCTACGACACACCCGAAGGCGTCGAGATGGGGCGGAAGGTCATGGGCTTCCTCAACGAGGAGTCTCGTAACGCCTCGGAGAGGCTGGCCGAAACGCGCGGAGCGTTCCCCGCCTGGGAGGAGTCGATTTGGGGTCCCGACGATGTCTGCGCCCGGGACAAAGAGGGACGCCGCATCAGGCCCGAGCGTCGCCTGCGCAACTGCAACCTCACCACGGTGGCTCCGACCGGCACCATCTCCATCTTCGCCGGATGTTCAGGAGGCATCGAGCCGATCTTCGCAGTTGCCTTCATGCGCAATCAGGCCGGTGCTTTGATGCCCGATGTCAACCCGGACTTCGTGGCTCGGGCTCACGCGGAGGGCTGGTACTCCGAAGATCTGATGACACGGATCGCGGA
Organism: Longimicrobiales bacterium; assembly: GCA_965249725.1. Taxonomy (GTDB): domain Bacteria; phylum Gemmatimonadota; class Gemmatimonadetes; order Longimicrobiales; family Gaopeijiaceae; genus CBDDCX01. Next base: position 1,996,419 of record CBDFMQ010000002.1, on the reverse strand, counting down.
GGAGGGGCACATCCACTTCGACGAGGTACCTGAAGAGGTTCAGGCGGTCTTCAAGACCGCTCACGACATCACACCCGAGTGGCATGTGCGGATGCAGGCGGCGTTCCAGGAGCACACGGATTCGGCCATCTCGAAGACCACGAACTTCCCCACGGAGGCCTCGGAGGAGGACGTCAGGCAGATCTATCAGCTCGCGTTCGACCTCCAGTGCAAGGGCGTCACCGTGTACCGGGATGGATCGAGGGAGGGCCAAGTCCTGTCCACGGGTAAGACGGAGCAGTCTGAGAGCGGTGACAGCAGCCCTGAGGTGCTCGAGCTCGAACATCTGCTTGCGGACGCCCGCGAGTCGCTGCACGGACTTCACGTGGAGTTGGAGCAGGTACATCGGGACCAACAGGAGCAGGATCTCACCGCGGCGGCCGGACGACACAAGCGGCAGCGTCCTTCGATGCTTCGGGGCCGCACGGTAAAGATGAGTTCACCGCTCGGCGACTGCTACGTAACTATCAACGAAGACGAAGACGGGCGTGCCTTCGAGGTCTTCTGCACGCTCGGTAAAGCGGGCGGCGCTGCCACGGCCGACGCCGAAGCAGTCGGTCGTTTGATCTCATTGGCTCTCCGGTCCGGCATCCCGATTCCGGCAGTCAGGGATCAACTCCGCGGAATCTCGTCGGATCGCGCCGTTGGAGTGGGCCCGAACAAAGTGCTGTCGCTGCCGGACGCCATTGGGCAGGCCCTCGAGAAGTACATGGCCGAGAAGGACGGAGTGCAGGAGACCCTGCCTCTGGAAGTGGGCGCGGGCGCCGGAGGCACACAAGCCCAGCCTGCAGCGGACCACGGTGATCAAAACAACTTCTTCGGCAGCTGCCCCGAGTGTGGAGCCGGTCAGCTCTCGTTCGAAGAAGGGTGCGTCAAGTGCCACGTTTGCGGATACAGCGAGTGCGGATGATGGAAGCCATATTCGTCCACTGACCCACTGAGGTTGCACCGGGCCTGCACCGGGTTTTTACACCCGTCTGCACTGGGTTTGCACCGGGTCTGATCTCCACCCGACCCGGCGCCTCAGAAGGGGCGACGACTCGCCGCCTCCCCCCGTTTTCCCAGGTTTCCTTTTGAAATAGCTCGGCGTATGATCGGAACGAATCCGATCGTTCACACATTTTGCTGTGACCCGGCCCGGGCGCGCCCCGGGGCTTCTACTCGCCGGCTCCTACCAGGAGGCCAACCATGTCTGAGTATGCACACCCCGAAGTCCTCGTCACCACTGATTGGGTGACCGATCACGCTGAGGACGATCGAGTCACGATCGTCGAGGTCGACGTCGATACGGAGCTGTACGATCAGAGTCATCTGTCCGGCGCCATCGGCTGGAGTTGGAAGACCCAACTCGCCGATCGGATCAGACGTGACATCCTGTCCAAGGAAGACCTCGAAGCGCTGTTGTCCAACTCCGGCATCGGCCCCGATTCGACTGTCGTCCTCTACGGAGACAGCAACAACTGGTTCGCCGCATGGGCGTTCTGGCAGCTGAAGATCTATGGTCATGAGGACGTGCGCCTCATGGACGGTGGGCGCAAGAAGTGGGAGGCCGAGGGGCGGGACATGACGACCGCGGTGCCGTCGGTATCCTCCACGGGGTATCAGGCCGCCGAGGCCGATCTCACACTTCGCGCCTTCTTGCCTGAAGTGCAGGCACAGGTCAGCGACAATGCGGTCGAGCTGGTGGACGTCCGTAGCCCGGCCGAATTCAGCGGAGAGATTCTGGCTCCCCCCGGCCTCCCGGAGACCTGTCAGCGGGGAGGCCACATTCCCGGTGCGTCCAACATTCCCTGGGGCATGGCGGTCAACGACGAGGACGGTACGTTCAAGTCGCGGGACGAGTTGGCCACGGTGTACGCCGATCGCGGGATCACTGGACAACAGCCCATCATCACGTACTGCCGCATCGGCGAGCGCAGCAGTCACTCGTGGTTCGTGCTGAAGTACCTGCTCGGGTACGACGACATCAAGAACTACGACGGGTCCTGGACGGAGTGGGGTAACTTGGTCGGAGCCAGCGTAGAGACCGGTGCCGGGCAGGAATCCTCGAGTGCCGGCGGGTGACGGCCTACTGAAACATGACATCCTACACGGAGGGTCGAGTTGAGCGGGATCAGTGACGACGCCAAAGGGTCGAGGGACGAAGTGCCGGACGATCGGGTAGGGGGCCCGAGCCGCACCGACGAACTGATCGGGCTCCTCTCGAGCAAGGTCGTCGGTCAAGCCCACGCCCTGGAGCACATCGTTCCGAGCATTCAGCTCCATCAATCGGGGCTCGCTCCCGAGGGCCGGCCGGTCGGTGTCTTTCTGCTGCTCGGGCCGACGGGCACCGGTAAGACCCGCACCGTGGAGGCCTTGGCTGAAGTGCTGCACGGGGACGTCCGCCGCATCGTGCAGATCGACTGCGGCGAGTTCCAACACGAGCACGAAGTGGCCAAGCTCATCGGGGCACCACCCGGGTACGTAGGGCATGCCCAGACCGAGCCCAGACTCACCCAGGAGACTCTCGACTCCTCGGCCAGCGACCGGAGCGATCTCACGTTGGTCCTCTTCGACGAGATCGAGAAGGCCGCGCCCTCGCTCGCTCAGCTGCTGCTCGACGTACTCGACAGGGCCACCCTGAGGCTGGGTGACGGGTCCGAGGTGGACTTCGAACAGTCCATCATCTTCCTGACGAGCAACCTGGGTGCCCGCGACATGATGGCAGAAATCCAGCCGGGGCTCGGATTCGACACGCAACGGCGTCGACCCGGACCCGAGCTGGCCGCGCACCTGGAGAGGGTAGGATTGCGCGCCGTGCAGCGTCACTTCTCACCCGAGTTCGTCAACCGAATCGACGCGGTCATCACGTACCGCCCCCTGGGCAGCGATTCGCTGGTCGCCATCCTGGAACAGCACGTTACGGACCTGCAGCGGCACGTTCAGAGTCGCCTCGGCAGCCGCTCCTTCGAGATCGAGGTGGCGCCCGCCGCCCGGTTCTTCATGCTCGACAAGGGGACGAGCATGGAATACGGCGCCCGCGAGCTGCGCCGGACCATTCACCGGCACCTGACTCAGCCGTTGGCCGCCATGGTGGCGAACGGGGAGGTTGCGCCGGGAGCCAACGTCACCGTGGACCTCCACGAAGAAGGTGACCACCTGACCCTCGTCGCCGCGGGGGGTACTCCCCGTCTAGAGATGGCGCCTCTGAGCGTCCTCGCCGTGGATGACAACGAGGCCCTCATGGGCTGGATCAAGCGGATCCTCGTAGAGGAGGGGCACGAGGTCCGACTCGCCTCGACCGTGGAAGGCGCCAGGCGAATGATATCGGAGTCGGCGCCCGACGTTCTCCTCTTCGACCACATCCTCCCGGACGGAGAGGGCGTCGGCTTCGCGGTGGAACTCATCAAGGAATTCGAGAACTCGGGAGCGGTCGTGATGAGCGGGGCCACGCTGGACGAAGAGGAGTTCCTCCTCTGTCAGAGCTACGAGATCGCCTTCCTGAAGAAACCCTTCGTCGCCGAGGAACTTCTGGGGGCCCTCGAGGCCCTCAGCCTCAGCGGAGGAAGCAGCCGCTCCGCGACGGCTTGACCGGGCCTTTTCAGCGCCCCATCCTGACCTCGTTCCAAGTCACGGCCGGATCCTTCGGGACCGGCCGTGATCCTTCTCCCCTACAGGGAGCCGTTCATGCCAGTCGTTTCCATGCAGGTAAACGGGCAAGCGGTCTCGCACGAGGTCGAGGCGCGCACTCTACTCGTCGACTTTCTGCGTGAGACCCTTTCGCTCACGGGCACCCACGTCGGGTGCGACACCAGTCAGTGCGGGGCTTGCGTCGTGCACGTCGGAGGCAAGTCGGTCAAGAGCTGCACCATGTTGGCTGTTGAAGCCGACGGTGCCGACGTCGCGACCATCGAAGGTGTCGCGACGAACGGGGCTCTTCACCCCATGCAAGCGGCCTTCAAGGAGCACCACGGCCTCCAGTGCGGATTCTGCACTCCGGGTATGGTGATGAGCAGCCTCGACCTGGTGAAGGGCAATGCCTCCCCGTCGGAGGGCGACGTGAGGGAGTGGTTGGAGGGCAACCTCTGCCGCTGCACCGGCTACCACAACATCGTGAAGGCCGTGCAGGCGGCGGCTTCCGAGATAGGAGGCTGAGCGTGGCTGAGAACGGTATCGGGGCCGCCGTACGGCGGAAGGAAGACGGCCGTTTCCTAACTGGGAAAGGCCGCTACACGGATGACATCAACCGACCGGGCCAGTTGTTCGCCTCGATGATTCGGTCGCCCGAGGCGCACGCGAGCATTTCGGCCGTCGACACCGCCGAGGCCGCGTCCGCACCGGGTGTGGTGGCCGTGTTCACCGGGGCCGACATGGCGGCCGACGAGGTCGGTGGGGTGCCGTGCGGTTGGGGCGTCACGAACAAGGACGGCACACCGATGGTGGAGCCTGCGCACCCGGCGTTGGCCGTCGGTAGGGTCAGGCATGTGGGCGATATCGTGGCGGTCGTAATCGCCGAGACGAAGACGCAAGCGAAGGAGGCCGCCGCACTCGTCGACGTGTCCTACGAGCGTCTTCCGGTGGTGGTCACGTCGCCGCAGGCTGTGGCGGAAGGGGCGCCTCTGGTCTGGGACGAAGCGCCGGGGAACGTCTGCTTCGACTGGGAGCTCGGTGACAAAGCCGCGACCGATGCGGCCTTCGAGGGTGCACCGCATGTGGTGTCGCTCGACATCGTGCAGAACCGATTGATCCCGAACGCCATCGAGCCTCGCGTGGCAATTGGCGACTACGAGCCGGCGCGGGATGTGTACACGCTGTATACGACCACGCAGAACCCTCATGTGATTCGGCTACTCATGGGAGCCTTCGTGCTCCAGATTCCGGAACACAAGCTCCGCGTCGTGTCGCACGATGTCGGCGGTGGCTTCGGCTCCAAGATCTTCCACTACCCGGAAGAGGTCATCACCATGTGGTCGTCCATCAGGATCGGTCGGCCGGTGAAGTGGACCGCCGAGCGCTCGGAAGCGTTCATGTCCGATGCCCATGGTCGTGACCACGTGACCAACGCACAGCTGGCTCTCGACGACGACGGGCGGTTCCTCGGGCTGAAGGTTCACACATACGCGAACCTCGGCGCCTACCTCTCGACATTCGGAGCGGCGGTTCCGACGTGGATGTACGCATCGGTCTTCTCAGGCTGTTACTCCACTCCGGCCATCTACAGCGAGGTCAAGGGCATCTTCACGAATACCGTGCCCGTAGACGCGGTGCGCGGAGCCGGGCGTCCCGAAGCTTCCTTTATGCTGGAGCGCCTCGTCGACTCGGCTGCCAGAAGACTGGGCATCGATCCGGTAGAGATCCGGCGGAAGAACTTCATTCAGCCCGATCAGTTCCCCTATCAGACTCCTGTTGCACTCGAGTACGACATCGGGGACTACGACGGGACGTTGAACATGGTGCTCGACATGTCGGACTGGGCGAGCTTCGAGTCGAGGAAAGAGGAAGCACGCGCCCGAGGCAAGCTCAGAGGCATCGGCCTTTCGACATTCGTCGAGGCATGCGGCGCCGCGCCGTCCGCAGTAGCCGGCGCATTGGGTGCCCGAGCCGGGCTCTACGAGGTAGGGCAGGTGAGAGTCCACCCGACTGGGAGCGTGACGGTCTTCACCGGGAGCCATAGCCATGGTCAGGGGCACGAGACGGCGTTCGCCCAACTCGTTTCCGAGAGTCTCGGTGTCGACATCGACCAGGTCGACGTGGTGCATGGAGACACCGGGGAGATCCCGTTCGGAATGGGGACCTACGGTTCCCGCTCACTCGCAGTCGGTGGCTCTGCGATTCACAACGCGGCCGAGAAGATCATCGCGAAGGGCACCAAGATCGCAGCTCACCTGATGGAGGCCGACGAGGCGGACGTCCGCTTCGAGGACGGCACCTTTACGGTAGCCGGAACGGACAAGTCGGTAGGGTTCGGTGACGTCGCGCTCACAGCGTACGTCCCACACAACTATCCAGAGGGGCTCGAACCGGGCTTGGATGAGACGGCCTTCTACGACCCCGGCAACTTCACCTATCCGGCCGGGGCCCACGTGGCCGAGGTCGAGATCGATCCGGAGACGGGTGTCGTCGAGCTGGTGGGTATTGCCTGCGCCGACGATGTGGGACGGATCATCAACCCGATGATCGTCGAGGGCCAAATGCACGGAGGACTGGCCCACGGGATCGGACAGGCGCTTCTGGAGGACTGCAAGTACGATGATGACGGGCAGCTCCTCACCGGTTCATACATGAACTACACGATGCCCCGAGCCGCCGATCTGCCGTTCTTCAAGACAGGGCACAACATCACCAACTGCACGCACAACCCGCTCGGGGTGAAGGGTGTTGGTGAGGTCGGGGCGATCGGAGTGCCACCCGCCATCATCAACGCCGTCGTCGACGCCCTGGCCCATCTGGGCGTCGAGCACATGGATATGCCAGCGACCCCGGAGCGCGTGTGGCGCGCTATCCAGGACGCTACGGCCGCCAACTAAGGGGAAGACCATGGATAACTTCACATTCCATCGCCCCGGCACGTTGGCCGAGGCCCAGGAGGCCATCCGAGGCTCCGACGCCGGCAAGTTCCTGGCCGGTGGTCAGAGTCTGCTCCCCGTCATGAAGCTGGATATGGCGGCGCCGAGCGACTTGGTGTCTCTCGCGGGAATCGAGGAGCTCCGAGGGATTCAGAGCGACGGCGATACGCTGTCGATCGGAGCAGCGATGACCCACGCCGAGGTGAGCGCCTCCGCCGATGTGCGGGGCGCCATTCCGGCTCTTGCGGACCTCGCCGGCGACATCGGCGATCCTCAGGTGCGGAACCGCGGCACACTAGGCGGCTCGGTGGCGCACAGTGATCCTGCGGCCGACTATCCGGCCGCCCTCGTCGCCCTCGGTGCTACGGTCGTCACCGCTCGTCGCGAGATCGCCGCCGAGGACTTCTTCGTCGGCATGTTCGAGACACCTCTCGAAGACGACGAGATCATCACGTCCGTGCGTTTCCCGATCCCCGATCGGGCAGCCTATGCCAAGTTCCCCAACCCCGCCTCCAAGTACGCCATCACCGGCGTCATGGTGGCACAGGGTGGTGGGGCGGTCCGCGTGGCGGTTTCCGGTGCGGGATATAAGGTCTTTCGAGCAGGCGGCCTCGAAGATGTTCTGACGTCCGATTTCTCGGCCAACGCCCTCGACGGTGTCGGCTTGGACCAGGATGGCCTGGTGTCGGATACGGACGCCAGCGCGGAGTACAGAGCGCACCTCGTCGGAGTCATGGCCCGCCGGGCCGTGGAGGCGTGTGCATAGTGGAGGCGTACGCATAGAGAACCGCGTCGCGAACCCGGACTCCGTCGAGGACACACTGACGCTCCTGCATGAGGAGTGTTATGTGGCGGACCGATCTCTCGCCACGGCAGTCTACCTGTCGCTGAGCCTGGGCAGGCCTCTCTTCCTCGAGGGAGAGGCGGGAGTCGGCAAGACCGAGGTGGGCAAGGTGCTGGCCTCGGGGCTGAATCGTCACCTGATCCGCCTGCAGTGTTATGAGGGCCTGGACGTGTCGTCCGCCGTCTACGAGTGGAACTATGCGCGCCAGATGATCGAGATCCGGATCGCCGAAGCGGCGGGGGTCACGGACCGAGCCAGGCTCGAGTCGGACGTGTTCTCCGACGAGTTCTTGATTCACCGGCCTTTGCTCGAGGCGCTCGCGGCTCGTCCCGAAGGGCCGCCCGTGCTCCTCATCGACGAGCTGGATCGCACGGACGAACCGTTCGAGGCGTTCCTTCTGGAGATGCTGTCCGATTTCCAGATCACCGTTCCCGAGGTGGGCACGATCAAGGCGAAAGAGCCGCCCATCGTGATCATCACGTCCAACCGCACCCGAGAGATCCACGACGCCCTTAAGCGTCGCTGCTTCTACCACTGGATCGACTATCCGACCCGAGATCGGGAGACAGAGATCGTAGCGCTACGCGTTCCGGAGGCGGGAGAGGAGTTCACGCGCCAGGTGGTCGACTTCGTTCAGCGCCTGCGTGAGGAAGATCTCTTCAAGTTGCCCGGCCTCGCTGAATCGATCGACTGGACTCGGGCGTTGTTGACCTTGGGGCGGTCCAGCCTGGACCACGAGGTAGTCAACGAGACGCTGGGCGTACTGCTCAAGTACGAGGATGACCTGGCTCGGGTTCGCGGTGAACCGGTCGAGGCCATTCTGCAGGAAGTTGGCTGACTTCGAGGACGCTCGTCCTTGGGGCGATCGGTTCGCCCAACGGGTGACGGACTTCGCCCGGTTGCTGAGACGGGCCGGGCTCCCCTCCGGTCCGGGAGACGTCCTGAACGCCCTGACGGCCCTCGCGGCTGTGGATGTCACTCGTCCGGACGAGTTCTACTGGGCTCTCCACGCAGTCTTCGTGAGGCGGGGCGAGCAGAGGCTGATCTTTCTTGAGGCGTTCAAGCTCTTCTGGTCCGACCGACCTCCCTCGAACGCCGTTTTGGAGGAGCTACTCGCTCTCTCGAAGGTGCCGACACGAGAGCCGCCTCCTCTGCAACGGCGCCTAGCCGAGGCCTGGGCCGAGGGCGGCTCCGTGATGGACCCTGAACGTGAGCGGGTCGAGGCAGACTTGCGGATGACCTTTTCGGACCGTGAGGCCTTATCGGAAAAGGACTTCGAGCAGATGTCCGTCGGCGAGATCGAGGCCGCCCGCGAAGCGATCGCTCGCATGCGACTCCCCATCCGGGACCTGCCGACCCGGCGGCGTCGACCGCACCCGTCCGGATCGGAGGTGGACCTGCGTCGTACCCATCGTACCACGCTTCAAACGGGCGGAGCGACGATCCCCTTGGAGTGGCGCATCAGGCGTCGCCGACCTCCGACTTTGGTGGCTTTGTGCGACATCTCCGGCTCGATGACCGGCTATACGCGGATGCTGCTGCACTTCCTGCATGCGCTGACGAACGACAGGGATCGGGTGCACACGTTCCTCTTCGGGACCCGCCTGACCAACGCCACCCGTCACCTTCGGCATCGGGACGTCGACGTGGCATTGGACCGTCTCGGCCACGTCGTTGAGGACTGGGACGGGGGCACGCGCATCGGGGCCTGTATCGAAGAGTTCAATCGGCACTGGTCCCGACGCGTGCTGGGGCAGGGAGCCGTGGTCCTTCTGATCACCGATGGGCTCGACAGGGAAGGGGCCGACGGACTGAGCGCCGCGATGGACCGCCTCCACCGCTCGTGCCGCCGACTGATCTGGCTGAATCCGCTGCTGCGCTATGACGCATTCCGGGCGGAGGCGCAGGGCATCAAGGCCATCCTTCCACACGTCGACGACTTCCGGTCGGTGCACAGCCTGAACAGCTTACGGGAGCTTGCACAGGCGTTGACCCGGCCGCCTACTCGCTTCCGAAGAGGCGCCGGAGCCACGATCGGAACGACCGCAGTAGAAGCGGGAGCAGAGGCAGCGACTCCGGGCTAGAGGTGCCGGCGCCAACCGGTCTACTCGCCTCCAACTCTTCCGCCAGACGGACCGTGAAGTCCTTGAAGACCTCGGCCGTGACGGCTTGGATCATACCCCTACCGAATCGGACGATCTTGCCCGCCAATTGGATGTCCGCGACCACCGTGACGGCCGAGCGGCCACCCTCGAGTTCGTGGACGGCGCTCTCCATGGTCAGCGTGGCCGTGCCGCCGCCGCGCTTCTCGTTGCCCTTGCCCTCCATCCGGATGAGGCGCCGTTCCGCGTCCACCTCGACGAACTGGATCGTGCCGTGGTACTCCATGGCTACGGCGCCCAGCTTTACCTTGACGCCTCCGGCGTAGTTGCGCTCATCGATGACCTCGGTCAGCTCGGCTCCCGGCAGGCATACGACGATGCGCTCCGGGTGGGTGAGGTACTCCCAGGCGCCGTCCGCCGGTGCGTCCAGCTCGAAACGCTCTTCGATTCTCAGAGAGGACATTCGGCCCTAACCGTCTCGGTCGCAGGAAGGCGACATCGCAGGCGTGTTCATTTCTCGTTGGTCCGGTTCGCAATTGTTGTGGTCAGGTCTCGGAGGGCCTCGGGTGTGTCCACGTCGGTGAGAATGCCAGGGGCGTCCACCGGGACCTCGCGCAGCTCGGTCGGATGGCGGGACATGAGCACTCTGGCACCCTCGTCCCCGGAGAGCTCCGCGAACTCGGGGAGCATGTTCGCCCTCCAGAGCACCGGGTTCCCTCTCCGACCTTGCCAGGTGGGCACGAAGATGGATCCGTCCGGGTCCTCGAGGAAGGCCTGTACCAGCGAGTCGATGTGGCGAGGGAGCACACGCGGCATGTCGCCGAGACAGACTACGACGGCCTTTGTGCCCTCCGGGAGGGCCGCGACTCCCGCGCGAACCGACGTGCTGAGCCCGTTGACGTGGTTCGGATTCCAGACGAGATCGACCGGGACCTTCCGCAGACAAGCTTCCACGCCCTCACGGTCCTCGCCCGTGACGACCAGGACCGCGTCGGCCCGGGACGCCACCGCGGCGCGGGCCACACCAGTAACCATGGGCGTGCCGTCGATCGGCTCCAGAAGCTTGTTCCGGTCCCCCATGCGGGTGGATGATCCCGCCGCCAGCACCAGGCATACGACCCCCGAGGGGTCATCCGCGTGGCGCTCCGGTGCTAGGGCCGCGTCGTGGATCATGCGACGCTTCGCCGCAGCTCTCCGATGACCTGGGCGAGGATCGCCGCGGCGATCTCACCCGGGGTGCGCGCCCCGATGTCTAGCCCCACCGGTCCGTGGATCCTCGATACTGCATCGTCGTCGAACCCGGCCTCGGCCAGTCGCTCGAGGCGACGGCCATGGGTCTTGCGACTTCCCAACGCTCCGACATAAAAGGCGGGGCTGCTCAGGGCGGCCATGAGCGCGGGGTCGTCGAGCTTCGGGTCGTGGGTGAGCGTCACCACGGCGGTCCGATGATCGAGTTCCAGGTCGACCAGAGCGGCGTCGGGCCAGGACACCCGGCGGTCGACACCGGGAAAGCGAGCCTCGGAATTGAAGGACTCGCGGGGGTCGACGAGCGTGACTTGAAAGCCGGCGTGTTTTGCCATCTGGGTCAAGGGCTGCGCGATGTGGACGGCTCCTACGACCACCATCCTATGAGGTGGGTTGTGTACCTGCAGGAAATGTCGGCCGTCGACGTCGTCCACAGGTTGGGACCGGTCGTTCAGGAGTGCCTGTCGCGCGGCGTCGCGAAGGGGCCCGACGTCCTCCGGTCCTGATTCCAGCGGGTAGAGAAGGACCTGCGCGCCACTCTCCAGGTTGGTCGCTAGGACAACGGCCCGACCGCTCCGCCGATCTTGGACCAGTTGGGCGAGGAGTTCGGCGTTCACTCCACGGACTCCACGTAGATCTCGACTTCGCCTCCGCATGCGAGTCCCACCTCCCACGCCTGCTCATCGGTCACGCCGTACTTCAGGAGCTTCGTGCCCCCTTGGGCCATGACCTCCTGAGCTTCCTGCACGACGGCGCCCTCTACGCATCCGCCCGAAACCGAGCCCACGAAGTGCCCTAGCTCGTTGATGCACATCTGGCTGCCGGGTTGCCGGGGAGCCGAGCCCCAGGTGCGGACGACGGTCGCCAGGGCCACACCCAAGCCCTGGGTCCTCCAATCGTCCGCTTGTTCCAGCACGTCGAGGGGTGGAGTGCTCATAGTGGGCTCCGGTCGCCGTTCCGGGTCGTGAGGGCTTCGCAGTAGCAGCCCTAGAGGCGTTCCACCGCCTCCGAGAGTCGCTCGGGAGGATACGCGGGCCCCCATCCGGAAGAAACCCCGGCGAGGCCACGGGGTTCTAGCCGATGGATGGCCGCCCACTGGTCGAGTCCTGTCGGCGACAAAGAGCCGCGACAAAGGAATACCAAGCACGTGACACCGGACGAATTCGTCGAGCGCTTCAATCGGCTCCTCTCATGGGAGGACCGGTATCGCTACCTCATCCAACTGGGCCGCAAGCTCGAGCCGTATCCGGAGGAGAACCGGGACCAGGATCACGTGGTGCCCGGCTGCCTGAGCCAGGTGTGGCTCGTTTCGTTGGGAACCTCCGACGATGGCAAGCTGCAGCTCCGTGCGGACAGCGACGCACACATCGTGAAGGGACTCATCTCCGTACTGTTTCTCATGTACGCGGACAAGACGGCCGAAGAGATCCTGTCGGCTGATGTGGAGGGCCTCTTCGAAGGTCTCGACCTGGGTCAGCATCTCTCGGTCAACCGACGAAACGGATTCTATTCGATGAACCAGAAGATCCGTGAGCGTGCTGTGGAGGCGCTTGCCGCCGATGGTTGAGCGGGTACCGGTTTGAATCGTGGCCTCACCTCGGTAGCTCACCCCGCCCGTCTTGCCGGCGAAGCGCGCTCCGAAGCTGGTCTGGTCGGTGTCGGCTCCCGCGTCCACGGCTTGGTGGAAGGTGTAAAGGTCCAAGTTGCCCGCATTGCCGGCGTCGATCACGGCGTAAAAACCCCAGAAGGTGGCATTATCGTTAACGCTCGAGGCCACCGCGTCCATGGTCTGATAGCCCATAAGGTCCACTGAGCCCCACGACTGATTGAAGCGGGCCCGGACGCCGTCGAAGCTGCGCCCTTGCTGGGTCCACCCCACGGCCCCCACTAGCCTTTGCCCGCCAAGGTTGACTTCCTGCCGGCAGAAAATGCTATGAACTCAACATCGGCGGGGGTGAATACCGAGTCTGTAGGGGGTTGGTCGATGGTGATGTAGTACAACTCCCTACACGGAGGTGATGTCTATCACGCTCGTATGATGTTTGCCTGAGGACCCGGGTTGAGGCACGGCGCTGAAGGCCCGTCGAGACTGGACCCCTGACCCCCTTTCCGTGAGATTGTCGGCCTGACCGGAAACGAGGTTTTCAGGCCCCTAGAGGCGTGGGCACGACCTGGCCACAGGGCCGATTTCGTGGCCAACCGGAACGACCCACCGTGAGGATTACGTGACGACGAGACGGCCCCTGATATTGGCGCTATTCCTGGCGGTCGCGGCGTGTGGCGGGGCGGACGACAGTGGACCATCCACCGTCAGCGTTCGCGTGGATCGCCCCGCGTTCGACGGCACGAGGGCGTTTGCCGATCTAAGGGCCCAGGTGGCCTTCGGACCCCGGGTGCCCGAGGAGGAGGGCCACATCAGGCAACTCAAGTGGATGGTCGAGCGGCTCGAAGGCCTCGCGGACACGGTGTTCGTCGACGAGTTCGAGCATGTCACCACCGGCGGTGAGACCCTTACGCTCACCAACGTTATCGCCCGCTTCGGTATGGAGACCGATCGTCGCCTTCTTCTGCTCACGCATTGGGACACGCGCCCGAAGGCCGACCAGAGCAGGGGCGACGAGGATCAAGAGATGCCGGTGCCTGGCGCCAACGACGGTGCCTCCGGCACCGCGGTGCTTCTCGAGTTGGCGCGCGTGTTCGCGGAGCAGGCTCCTCCCGGGGGCGTAGACCTCCTCTTCAGCGACGGAGAGGACTACGGGCCCACGACCGCCGACATGTTCCTGGGCGCCGCGCACTATGCCGCGGGACGGGGCACGGATGATCCCCCCGACTTGGCCGTACTTCTCGACATGGTGGGTGACGCCGACGCCCGGTTCCCCGTGGAGGCCTACTCTCTCGAGGCCGCACCGCAGCTCGTCCAGCGGGTGTGGGGAATCGCTGCGGACTTGGGCTATCGACGCTACTTCCCCCTCGACGAGACGGCCCGAGTGGTGGACGATCACTTGAAGCTCATCGACGTCGGGATCCCCACGATCGACATCATCGACTTCGATTACGGGCCGAGGAACGGCCTTTGGCACACACCCGATGACACCCCCGACAATACCAGCGCCCAGACCCTGCTCATGGTAGGGGACGTGGTGGCTGAGTTCGTGTACCGGAACCGCTGAGCATACAGCGCTGACAGAAACCGCTGACAAGAAACGCTGACAGAGGTGCTGAAGTGACTGAGAATCGCAAGGTGATGGCCGCCGTCGTGCAAGCGTCCCCCGTCTTCTTCGACAGGGAGGCAACGACCGAGAGGGTTGCCGAACTCACCACCAAAGCGGCGCAAGACGGAGCGGGATTGGTGGTGTTTCCCGAGGCCTATGTCGGAGGCTACCCCTGGGGGTTGGCCTTCGGGACCGCCGTAGGAGGCCGGACAGACGCAGGCCGGCGTGTCTGGCAGCGCTACTGGGATACAGCGGTAGAAGTGCCGGGCCCCGCGACGCAGCGAATGGGAGAGGTGGCCCGGGAGGCCGGGGTGTACCTGGTCGTAGGGGTCGTCGAGCGGGATTCCACGTATAGCGGCGGCACCCTGTTCTGCACGTTGCTCTACTTCGGCCCCAATGGCTCGCTGCTGGGCAAGCACAGAAAGCTCAAGCCGACCGCGGCCGAGCGAGTGATCTGGGGAGAGGGAGACGGCAGCACGCTGACGACGGTCGACGCGCCGTTCGGCCGGGTGGGCGGCCTGATCTGCTGGGAGAACTACATGCCGCTGGCCCGTATGGCCATGTACGGCAAGGGCGTCGAAATCTACCTGGCCCCGACCGCCGATTCCCGCGGCCGTTGGCAGGGAACGCTCCAGCATATTGCCCTGGAAGGGCGCTGCTTCGTGTTGGGGTGCAACCAGTTCGTGACCCGCGACATGTACCCGGACGACCTCGAGATCTCCGGAGAACTCGAGACCTGGCCGGAGACACTGTGCCGCGGAGGCAGCGCCATCTACGATCCGGCGGGTGAATGCTTGGCCGGTCCACTCTTCGACGCTGAAGGCATCCTCATGGCGGAGCTCGATATGGGGGCCGTGGTACGCGGGAAGTTCGACTTCGACGTGGTCGGCCACTACGCGAGACCCGACGTCTTCCGCCTCGAGGTGAACGAGCAGGAACAGGCCCCGGTTGCTTACCCTGAGGAAGGGGCTTGAGTTATCCTATTAAGTGATCGTAGCAATGGGTGTTGTATTATTATTAATTCTGATGTTATTATTATGATTACGCCGATACATTCGTCCATCCGGCGTTTCATCCCAAGACGGCGTTCGAAAGACGTCACGTGAGGGTTCCATGATTCAAGCCAGTGCTTCAAAAACCGACGTGTACCTGAGTGAGGCTGATCAGTTCAGCGCCCACAACTACAAGCCGCTCCCGGTCGTCTTAGACCGAGGAGAGGGTGTTTGGGTTTGGGACGTCGACGGCAACCGATATCTCGACATGCTCGCCGCCTATTCGGCTTTGAATCAAGGACACCGCCACCCGGACATCATGCGAGCGGCCCAAGAGCAGATGGGCAAGCTGACCCTGACGTCGCGGGCGTTTCACAACGACCAGATGGGTCCGTTCCTCGGGGAGCTCTGTGAGGCCACCGGATTCGAGAAGGCGCTTCCCATGAACACGGGGGCCGAGGCCGTCGAGACCGCCATCAAGACGGTCCGGAAGTGGGGCTACCAGGTGAAGGGTGTGGCTGAGGGGCAGGCAGAGATCATCGTCTGCGAGAACAACTTCCACGGGCGCACCACGACCATCGTCGGATTCTCCTCAGATGAGCAGTCCAGAGAGGGCTTCGGACCCTTCACGCCGGGGTTCGTGACGGTGCCGTACGGTGACGTCGACGCCCTCGAGGCCGCCATCACCGAGAACACGGTCGGCTTCCTCGTGGAGCCTCTGCAGGGCGAAGGCGGGGTCGTGGTACCGGCGGAGGGATACCTGAGCCGCACCGCCGAGATCTGCCGCGAGCACGGAATCGCCTTCGTTGCCGACGAGATCCAGACCGGAATGGGTCGTACCGGTCGCTTCATGTGCTGCGAATGGGAGGATGTCCGGCCCGACGTGTTCATCGTCGGTAAGGCCCTGGGTGGTGGTGTTTACCCGGTGTCGGCCGTCATCGCCGACTCGGAGTTCATGGACGTCTATCGCCCCGGTGATCACGGCTCGACGTTCGGTGGAAACCCCTTGGGTGCCGCGGTAGGGAGGGCTTCTCTACGCGTGGTTCTCGAGGAGAATCTCGCGCAACGCGCCGACGAGCTAGGCAGCTGGTTCATGGATGAACTCCGCGCCATCGACTCACGGCACGTAGAGGAGGTCCGGGGGCGCGGCCTCATGATCGGTGTGGTCATCAAGGAGTCGTCGGGAACGGCGCGACCGTTCTGCGAGGCCCTTCAGGCCAAGGGGATCCTGGCCAAGGAGACGCACCATCAGGTCATTCGCTTCGCGCCTCCGCTGACCATCGAGAGGTCGACGCTGGAAGAGGCTTTGGTGGACATCGCGGCCGTTCTTACGGACTGAGTCCGGGGAGTACATGTCCGCCACCGGTCCACACGAAGCGCCCGACACCGCCCCGTCAGGGGAGGTGTCGGGCTTTTCCGTTGCGGCGCTTACGGCCGGCGCCTTAGCCGTAGTCGCCGTGGTGGCATGGGAGGTCGTGCCCCCGGGAATCTGGCACGACGACGGCGCGTACGTCCTCCTGGGCCAGTCGCTCGCGGAGGGTGAGGGACTTCGCTACTCGCAGGTCGCCGGCTCACCGCCGGGGGCCAAGTTCCCTCCGCTGTATCCCCTTCTGCTCGCGGCACTCTGGAAGGTCGCTCCGTCCATGGTGGCTCAGGGATCGCTCGCCGCGGTCATGAACCTCTTATTCGTGGTCGTAGGCGGGGGCGTGTTCGTGTCCTACCTGCACTCCCTGAACTTCTCATGGAGGAGCTCCGGCGCCGCGGCGGGCTTCCTGTGGCTCATGCCCGATCTGTGGCGGCTCTCGCTGGTGCCCTTGTCGGAGCCGCTCTTTCTGCTCGTGCTCGTGCTGGCGCTTTGGGCGGGATCACGTCTGGAGCGCGAACCGACGGGAAGGACGCTCGCCATCTTCCTTCTTGCGTTTGCGGCCGTCTATCACGTACGGACGATGGGGGCGGTCTTGGGGGCGGCCGTGCCCGTGGCGCTCCTGCTCCGTCGGCAGTTCCGTTGGGCCGTCTGGACCGGCGTCGGGGCGGCCCTGGTCGCCACCCCCTGGATCGTCTGGTCGACTCGTGCGGCAACGGCGATCCCGGCTCCACTGCGTGACACCCTGGGCCCCTATGGGGGCTGGCTGACCAGACAGGTCGGGGCCGAGGGCGCCGGGTCACTCACGGTTATGGCTTCCAGTGCTGGAGCGCTCATCGACCGGTTCGCCGGGGTCCTGTTCCCCGGCGCCAGTGGCGGGTGGGGTGTCGTCTTGGCCGTCGCGGTGGTGGGAGCTGGAGGCATCGGCCTCTACCGGTTGTCCAGGGAGTCCTGGACCCCCGTCCTGACCGCTGGCCTCATGGTCGTGCTGCTCTGGATGTGGCCGTATCAGGAGCGCCGTCTGATCATGCCGGTGGCGCCCTTGCTGGGCCTGATTCTCATCTGTGGATTCAGGCGGGAGCTGGGCGAGATGCTCCGATCTCTGCGACGGCTGCTCGTGTCACCGGTCGAGGACGGCGGCGAGGCCGGGAGGACGCCGGGGACGGCTGCAGTCGGGGGACTCCGAGCCCGCACGACCGCCTTGGGGATCGCCGGACTCTGCTGGATCGTTTGGCTGGGTGGGGCCAGCCTCCTCCACCTTAGAGAGGATCGTCACCTCGAGGCCTACAATACGCGCTCCCGGATGCTGGCTCGGGCCGTGCTGGCGCTGGAGGGGCGCGTTCCCGAGGACGGCGTGGTGGGTGCTCCCGAGCTGTGGGCCGGCTTGGCTCTGCACACCGGGCGAACCGTCGCGCCCAGCGCACGGTTTCATCCGGTGGGGAAAGGACCGGTTTGGGGCACCAACCGGGAGCAGTTCGAGGTTTGGGACGCCGCCGGAATCGAATACGTGGTGCTCGAGCACGGCGGTCGGATCCACAAGGACGCGCTGGACGAACTGGACGCCCGGTGCCCTGGCTCCGTCGAGCTTCTGGCTTCATGGGGTGGTGGAATGCTGGTCCGTCTGGACTGGGATGACGCCTGTCGGTCGGCGGTGCTCGCGGGATCCAGCTAGAGGGTAGGATCCCAGGCTTCTACCAGGCGATCTCGCCCTGTTTGCTCGTGTCGATCTCTTCCCCGTCTCCCTCGCCGAGCAGCACCTGCTCTATCTGAGAGTAGAGGAAGTCCTTGGCCTTGGGCTCACGCGGATCCAGACCGTAGTGGTTGATGAGCAGCGTCTGGTGCTGCAGCCACTCGGCCCAGCAATCGGAACAGATCTGTTCCTGGATGCGCTCCCCCAGCTCGGTTCGAAACGGCGCCCTCGCAAGCTGTGGCTTGTCCGGTCCGCAGCGTCGGCAGTCGATGTTTTCCACTGTGACTTCGATCCCTCCGATTGACACGGAATTCGGCGCCCCTGATCGTGACGAGACCACGACTACCCACAGAGTCGGAGAGGGATCCGGCTCGTGGGAGCCTGATGGATGAGAGCCCGCAATTGAGCGAGGCTTCAGCGAGGAGGGTGTTTTGCCCAGGACAGCGTTTCTCGGAACCGGGTTCTGCGTGCCCGAGCGGGTGGTCTCTAATGAAGAACTGTCGGAGCGCATGGACACCTCGGACGAATGGATCGTCGAGCGTACCGGCATCAAGGAGCGACGTTGGGTCTCCGCAGGTGACACGAGTGCAAGCTTGGCGTTGTCGGCCAGCACCGATGCCCTGGCTCAGGCCGGCATGGAGGCCGACGAGGTCGATGCGATCGTTCTGGCGACCCTGAGTCCCGATCACTTCTTTCCGGGAACGGGCGTGTTTCTCCAGCGGGAGTTGGGCCTCGTCGGTGTGCCCGCCCTGGACATCCGGACGCAGTGCACGGGTTTCCTGTACGGATTGTCGGTGGCCGATGCCTGGATCAAGTCGGGACAGTACCGGACGGTGCTGCTGGTGGGCGTCGAGATCCAATCCACGGGGATCGACGTGACGACGCGCGGACGGGACATGGCTGTGCTCTTCGGTGACGGGGCCGGTGCCGCCGTTCTCGGTGCAACGGACGACCCCGACCGAGGCGTCCTTTCGACCCATCTCCATGCCGATGGTCGACACGCGGAGATCCTCTGGTGCGAAGCTGCGTCCAGCGCGAGCAATCCTCGGATCTCGGCCGACGACCTCCTGGAGGGTCGGCAGTATCCGACCATGGTCGGCAAGGAGGTCTTCAAGCATGCCGTCACCCGAATGCCCGAGGCCGTGGGCGAGGCGCTCGAGGCGAACGGACTCGAGACCGCGGACATCGATCTGCTGATCCCTCACCAAGCGAACCTGCGAATCTCCGAGATGGTGAGGCGACGGTTGGGCCTTCCGGAGGAGCGTGTCTACAACAACATCGATCGTTACGGGAACACCACGGCGGCCACGATTCCCATCGCTCTGGCCGAGGCCGTCGACCAAGGCTTGTTGAAGCGGGGCGACCTGCTCGCACTCACCGCGTTCGGATCGGGGCTGACATGGGGGAGTGCCCTAGTTCGTTGGTGAGGAAGTGAGCGATTACAGACGGCCTTGTAGACGCCCTTTTCCGATTCGATTAATTTTTCTTCCTTACAGCCGATCGGGCGGCAAGCCGTCCTTGAACGAGGCATACGGAATGCTCACCAAGACACAGCTCAAACACATCGAGAAGCGGCTCATGGACGAGCGCTCGAAGGCGCTCAAGGCCCTGGGACTCTTCGACCGCATGGCCAAACTCGATCGGGAGTCGATGGACTCCGATCTCTCGGCGTACACGGATCACATGGCCGACCAGGGCACGGAGGCCATGGAGCGCGAGAAGGCGGCGCTATTCGCGACGAAGGAGGGCCGCTACATCTACCGGCTCGAGGAGGCCCTTCGGCGGCTCTACAACGATCCGAAGACGTTCGGGCTGTGTCACACGTGTGGAGTCGAGGTGGGATTCGAGCGTTTGGATGCGCTCCCCCACGCTCGTTACTGCATCGAGTGCAAGCTCAAGGAGGAAGAGGCGGCCTGACGCCAAGAGGCGGCCTGACGGCCTACTGCTTTCCGGATATGAGACCCGCCCGAAGCGATTCGGGCGGGTTTTCTCTTTTGGGGGTCTTGTTCTTCAGGGGTCCCCGAGGCTTGGGGACTTCCGGCGTGTTGGGATTCCCAGCGGGCTAGGCCGGGGGAGCGCCGTCCGTCAGCGCCTGTACCAACGCGTCGCCGAGGGCCTCGACCTGCCAACGCCGCACACCCTGGACGGCAAGCAGCTCCGTAGCGTTCTGCGGGCCCGCACGGGCGATCTCGAGCAACACGGTGTTGGAGGCCAGTGTGCCTCGGGCGATCCCGAGCTCGTCGGAGCACCGGTTCCGCACGACTTTTAGTCGCTCCGCCACCTCTTCGACCTCTGGCGGCGGCCGGCCGGGACCCGACCGCGCGGTGCGCGGGTAGCCCAGCAGGTCGGCATCCTCCATCCGGTCCACCTGCTCTAGACGTGTGAGGAGCGCCTTGCCCGAACGCTCGGCGAGCTGGGGAGAGAAACCGCTCGTGGCGGCCAACGCCGCGACGTCGCCGGGACGGGTCGCTACGATCTCGAGAAGCACGGGGTCGGCGGCGACCCTGAATGGCGCCCGGTCCCTCTTTCGAGCGATCTCGTCCCGCCAGAGCCACGCCTCCCGGAGTAGCGCGACGTCACGAAGGTCCAAGTAGCGGGCCTTCTTCACGCGCGTCACGGGGTCGGTCTTGCCGTCTTCACTCCAGCGGATCGACTCCATGAGCGTCGATTCCTCCTCCGCCCAGGCCAGCCGGCCCAGGGTCTCCAGGCGTTCACCGAGCAGGTCGGCCAGGGCGTGGAGGTACTGGGTGTCCGAGGCGGCGTACTCGAGCATCTCCGTCGACAGGGGCCGCTGAGCCCAATCGGCGCGTTGATACTTCTTGGAGAGACGCACGTCGAAGTACGTCTCCAGGAGTGAAGCGAGTCCCAGAGAGGCCTCTCCGAGAAGGGCGGCCGCGGTCTGGGTGTCGAACAGGTTGACCGGGTGCAGGTCCAGATCCCGGTCCAGGAGTCGTAGGTCGAAGTCTCCTCCGTGCAGGAGGACCCGCACATCGGGTGACTCGAGGGGGGCCCGAAGGGCAGGGGACGGGTCCACGGTGAGGGTATCGACCACGTGGGTCCCATCGGAGGCGCTCACCTGGATGAGGCAGACCCGATCGGAGTAGCGGTGGAAGCCGGCGGCCTCGAGGTCGATGGCCAGACGGGGCTCGTCGGCCAGGACGCTGGCCAACTCCTCGACGCCACGCGGGTCTGTGATCAGTTCGAATGTCATTGGCACGCAGGTTCGGCCCGGCAGGCCCGGAACGCAAGCGATGGGCTGGGTGCGGGTGCTGGATGGGGGAGCTGGACGAGCCTTGCCCGACCGTTCGCCCAGCGTGAGCTTGAACAGACCCTCGAAGAGGCGCCGACTCGCCTCATTCCCTTGCGCCGTCGTGACCAAACGGATGCTTCGCACCAAGATCGTCTGCACACTGGGCCCGGCTACGTCGTCCCCCGAGAGCGTTCGCTTGCTGGTGGAGGGTGGCATGGACGTGGCGCGCCTCAACATGTCGCATGGTGACCACGAGGGTCATGAGGCGGTCATCGGGCACCTCCGGGCGGCGGCCGAGGAATTGGACCGCCCTCTGGCCCTCCTTGCCGATCTGGCGGGCCCCAAGATCCGAGTGGGGGAGTTGGCCGCGCCGATGGAGCTCGACCCCGGTCAGCGCGTCACGATCGCGCCGGAGGGTGCGGTCCGGCCAGGTGACATCCCGACCACGCACAAGCACCTGGCGCAGGATCTGCAGCCGGGCGACCACATTCTACTCGACGACGGTCTTCTCGAGCTCGAATGTGTCGAAGCCGCCGGGCAGAGGGCCTCGTTCGTCGTCGTCCGAGGCGGGCTGCTGAAGAGCCAAAAGGGACTCAATCTCCCGGGCATCGATGTACAAGCGCCCTCCCTGACACCCAAAGACCTCCTCGACCTCGATTTCGCGTTGGGCGAGGGCGTCGAGTACGTCGGGCTCTCTTTCGTCCGGAAGGGTGCGGACGTTCGGGAACTCAAGGACAGGGTGGGTACGTCGGCCCTCGTCGTGGCCAAGATCGAGATGGCTCGTGCGCTCGACGACCTCGACGCCATCATCGCGGCGTCCGACGCGGTCATGGTCGCGCGGGGCGATCTGGGAGTCGAGCTGCCGTTCGAGATGGTGCCGTTGGCCCAGAAGCGCATTGTCCGGATCGCGAACGCTTTTGGACGTCCGGTGATCACTGCGACCCAGATGCTCGAGTCCATGATCGAGAACCCGCGTCCCACGAGGGCCGAGGCCTCCGACGTAGCCAACGCCATTCTCGATGGGACCGACGCGATCATGCTGTCGGGCGAGACGGCGGTGGGAAAGCACCCGTTCGCCGCGGTGGATGCCATGGTGCGCATCACGCGGGAGATCGAATCCAGTGGCGTCCTCGATCACGGACCCGTGTACGATACCGACGTCGATGCACAGCCGAGGGGGGGCGCCACGGATCGTGAGCACGCCGTGGCCTCAGCCACGGTGGAGTCGGCGCGCCGTATCGACGCTCCGGCCGTGATCGTGATCACCCGGAGCGGTCGTTCGGCCCGGCTCGTATCCAGCTATCGGCCCCCCGTGCCGATCTTCTGTGTTTGCACGGACGAGCGTACGTACCGGCAGATGTCCGTAGTGTGGGGCGTATGGCCCGTGTTGGCGGTCGACCAGGAGGTCACCTACGACGCCCTGACGGACTTCGGCAAGGAGGCGGTGATCGCGGCGGGTGTGGGCACCGGGGGAGAGTCGGTGGTGGTGACGTCCGGATACCCGTTCCACACATCGGGCAGCACGAACACCATGCGGGTGGAGATGCTCTGAGCATATGAGGCTCACTTTCCTGGGAACCGGGACGTCGTTCGGGGTGCCCGTCGTTGGGTGTGACTGCGACGCGTGTACCTCCGATGATCCTCGGGATCGGCGGACTCGGCATGGTGCGCTCCTCGAGCTCGAGGGCGGTACCGTTCTCGTCGACACCCCGCCGGAACTCCGGTTGCAGCTGCTCAGCGCGGGAGTCGAGGCCGTAGACGCCGTTTGGTACACCCATGCCCACGCAGACCACATCCACGGAATCGACGACCTGCGGGTCTTTACGGCCCGTCGCCGTAAAGACCTTTCGGCGTACGTACCGCGCGAGTACGAAGACCTCCTCAGATTACGCTTCCAGTACATCTTCGACGACGGCTACCGCCCGCCCGAGGGCACGACCAAGCCGGAGATTCGGCTGCTCCCGTTCGAGCCTTCGCAATCGGTGACGGTCCTGGGTCATTCGTTCGAGCCCGTGGCGGTACCGCACGGGCCCGTTTCGGTGTACGGATTCCGCGTGGGAGATCTCGGGTACGTGACGGACGGTAAATTCTTGCCCGACGCCGCGATGGAGACGCTGCGCGGCGTCCGGGTATTGGTCCTAAACGCGCTCTGGTTCGGCCGTCCCCACCCGACCCACTTCAACGTCGAGGAGGCGGTGGAGGCAGCGCAGGCCGTTGGGGCAGAGCGCACCTATCTGACCCATCTGACCCATCGTGTACGCCATCAGGAGCTGCTGGACGGCCTGCCGGAAGGGGTTCTTCCGGCGTACGACGGACTGAGCATCGAGATTCCATGACCCCCATCACGATCGACTTCGCCAACATGGTCGCCCCCAACCTCGGCGGTGAGGGGATCGACCCGGCACGACTCGAGACCGATCTAGGCGAGCGGTTCCGTGAGGCCTACGAGGCCGTGGACGCCTCGCGCGCGTCGGGCGAAATGGGCTTCTTCAACCTACCCTATGCCTCGGAGACGGTGGCTCGTACTCAGGAGTTGGCCGACGGCTACGGGCAGTGGTTCGAGAATGTGGTGGTTCTGGGGATCGGGGGGTCGGCCCTGGGGACCCGAACGCTCCGTGACGCGCTTCTGGGGCCGCTGTGGAACGAGATGGACGAAGAGGCGCGCGACCACTTTCCCCGTATCTACGTACTCGACAACGTCGATGCGCGGAGCGTCCAGGATCTTCTCGGGCACATCGACATCCGGCGCACGCTCTTCAACGTCGTCAGCAAGTCAGGATCCACCGCCGAGACCATGGCCCTCTATCTGGTCGTAGAGGGGCTGCTGATCGATGAGGTAGGTCCCGAGAAGGCGCGGGGCCACTTCCTGTTTACGACCGATCCTGGCGAGGGTCCACTGCGTGCCATCGCCGAGGGAGAGGGTATTCCCAGCCTTCCGATCCCGCCCGACGTGGGAGGACGCTTCTCCGTTCTGTCGCCCGTGGGTCTGCTCCCGGCCGCGGTGGCCGGGATCGATGTGGCGGCGCTCCTGGCCGGTGCCGCCCGGGCGGACGACCGTTGTCGCAATCCAGTGCTCGGTGAGAATCCGGCGGGGCTCATGGCCACGCTCCTGCACACGTATCACATCGAGTCGGGCGCGTCGATCCACGTGATGATGCCCTATTCGAGCCGCCTGCGGTCGTTTTCCGCCTGGTTCCAGCAGTTGTGGGCGGAGTCGCTCGGAAAGGTCAAGGATTTGGCTGGCAACACCGTCCATTCCGGGCCGACACCGCTGCCGGCCGTGGGGGTCACCGATCAGCATTCGCAGGTGCAGCTCTTCATGGAAGGCCCTCGCGACAAGGTCGTGATGTTCCTGGCCCTCACGGGAGCCGGTGAGGCCTCTGGAGAGGATGATCTGGAGATCGCCGAGCACCGGTCCGGCATGGCATCCGTCGGGTATCTCGGGGGACACGGCCTCGGGGCGCTACTCGATGCCGAACGCAGAGCCACGGCCGAAGCCCTGCGTAGAGGCGGTCGCCCGAGCATGACCTTCGAGATGGACACGCTCGACGCGGAGTCCCTCGGCGAACTCTTCATGCTGATGTCCATCGCGACCGTGTACGCGGGCGCCCTCTACGGAGTGAATCCGCTGGATCAGCCGGGCGTCGAGCTGGGGAAGAAGCTGACCTACGGACTCATGGGCCGTTCCGGTCACGATGTGCCCGAGCTTCCCGCGCCCGACGCGCGCTGGAGGGTGTAGGGGTTCGCCGAACGAGCATGGGCGATCCGGGTCGAGCTCCGGGTCCTGTGATCCTCCGCCGTAGCGCGATATCTTAGGGATGGCGGTAGGCCCTTTGTCTGCAGCCGATCGAAGCACACAGGAGTGGATCCGATGCGTAATCAAGACGACCTGCCTTACATCATCGTCGAGCGGGACAGCGGCGGGGGATTCGGTTCTTTCTTCCTGGGTGCCCTTGTAGGCGCGGGGCTAGCTCTTCTCTTCGCTCCGCAGTCCGGAGAGGAAACCCAGGAGGAGATCAGAGAGCGAGCCCAGAAACTCCGTATCGCCGCCGAAGAGCGTATGCGTGAGGCGCAAAGCACTCTCGAGGACCGAATGGACACCGTCAGGGACGGCGTGCAGACCCGAGTGGGACTCGTCAAGGATGCGGTCGAGACGGGGCGAGAGGCCGCAATGGAGGCGCGCGGCGACCTCGAGGAGCGGCTCGAGCGGTCCAAGGCGGCGGCCAGAGCCGGCATAGCGGCTGCGAAGGAGGCGGTGGGAGCAGACGAGGACGGGGACGGTCCCTCTGAGGAGGCCGCCGCAAAGTAGTGGCTGACTCGGGAGACCCGGGTTACCCGGGACCCTCGTGACGGGACCAGGGACAGGGACCCCACTCGGCTCGCGCCGCAATCGCTTCAGGGAATTCTGGCACCGCGTGTACCAGAAGTCCGCCGAGGACAACGTCTTCTTCATGGCGGGCGCGATCAGCTACAACCTGTTGATCGCGGTCGTGCCCCTGTTTCTGCTGATCGTGGGGCTCTGGGGGTACGTGCTGCGTGCCCGTTATGGCGACCCGTCGGAAGTCATCGTTCGCCTGCTGGAGAACTACATCCCCACCGTCGGCGGTGACATCGACCTGATGGCCGAGTTGGGATCGGCGATCAATGGCCTGGTCGCGGGCCGTGCAGGATACTCGGTGGTGGGCTCTCTCCTCTTCATTTGGCTGGCCACTCGACTCGTCAGCACGTTGCGGTCCGCTCTGCGGGAGGTCTTCGACATCGCGGCGGACCGAGGCATTCTCAGGGGCAAGCTCTTCGACGTCCAGTTCGTGGTCATCGGCGGGGTTCTGCTCCTCCTCAACGTGCTGATCACCGTCATTCTCCAGTCCCTTGGCGGCTGGGGCGCGGGGCTGATCGGCGTTCCCGCGGACTTCCTGGGCACCACTCAGCGGTGGCTGGCGGCTCTTCTGGCCTTCACCTCGATTTGGGCACTCTTCGCCCTGATCTATTGGTACGTACCGGCTCGACGGATTCAGTGGCGAACGACGTGGCTGGCCGCGACCGTCATGGCGTTGTCCTACGAAGTCATGAAGTGGGGATTCGGATGGTACGCCACGTCGGTGGCGGACTACCGCTCCACGTATGGGAATCTGACCACCTTGGTAGTCTTGTTCTTCTGGATCTATTACGCATCGGTAGTGTTTATTCTGAGCGGAGAAATCGCCCAGGTTTACACCATGCGCAAAGCGCGAAAGGTGCAAATCCAGACCGCCCTGGGAGGATCTACGTGAGGCTCGCCACTTGAGCGAAGAAAACGGCCGAAAAGTAGTGGATCGGAATCGGAAGGCCCGCCACGAGTTCGAGATCCTCGATACGTACGAGGCGGGCATCGTGCTGAAGGGCCCCGAGGTGAAGTCCCTTCGGGCTGGCCAGGTCGCGTTTCGCGACTCCTTCGCTCGCATCGAGCGTGGCGAGGTCTGGCTCTACAGCCTCCACATTGCCCCCTACGAACAAGCCAACCGGGCCAACGTGGATCCTGATCGTGCACGCAAGCTACTCTTGAACCGCGACGAAATACGGCGCCTGGTGGGCAAGGTCGAGGAAAAGGGACTCACGCTCGTGCCTCTGGAGGTCTATTTCCGCCGTGGGAACGCCAAGGTGACGCTGGCCGTAGCGCGGGGCCGTCGCCTCTACGACAAGCGCGAGAAGCTCAAGCGGCAGACACAGGAACGAGAGGCCCGGCGGGCCATGGACAAGCACGGATGAGGCCGCGATCCGGATTCTCGCGGGTCGGGTTCGCACCTGGTTTGGTTTGTTGGATGGCCGCCGTCGCCGTCGGGACGGGTGCGCTTCCTCAGGACGGTCGAGCCCAGGGTACGGATCTGCTCGCGGTTCGAGGACCGGACGGTGCTACGGCATCGCTGCCGATTGACCGCTCCCGCGGGTATGCCTCGCTCAGCGGAGCGACTCTGAGGGGGCTGGGTTGGGCGCTGGAATCGAGCCACACCGGGCTGCGGGCCACGACCGTGGATGGCGGGTCGGTGGTCGAATTCTCGTTCGGGGTGCCGCTCTTCCGGTGGAACCGACAGGTACTCCAGCTCGTAGACGTGCCCTTCGAGGTGGAAGGGGCCGTGCACGTGCCCCTCCAGTTCGTTCTGGATTTTCTGCCTGTTCGGCTCGAGGAGACGTACGCATACGTCTCGGACGTGGGGGCCCTGCACATTCGGGATGCCGCGGTCTGGGCCGGGCTGGCGTCCGACGTTCCGACCATGCCCCCCGAGGAGGCGGCAGGCGTCGCCACAACCCCGACCGCTCCAAGTGGCGACCCGATGCCTGAGGAGGACGCCGCGGCTCCCCTCGGCGATGCGGAGGCCGAGGCCGCACTACCGGTCAAGCGAGTGGTCATCATCGATCCGGGACATGGTGGCAGGGATCCTGGGACGTCGGGACCCGGCGGACGGCGTGAGAAGGACATCGCTCTGGCCGTTGGCCGGGCCCTCGCCCGGGAGCTCCGCGGAGACGAGACGCTGGAGGTGCACCTCACCAGGGACCGCGACGTCCTCGTTCCGCTTTGGGAGCGTGGTGAGCTCGCCACCGAGTGGAAGGGTGACCGCCCCGGTGTCTTCGTCTCGATCCATGCGAATGCGCTGCCGAACCGGGGAGCGGTCCGCGGCTTCGAAACCTACTTCCTCTCGGATGCACGCACGGAGCACGAACGCCGGGTGGCGGCCAACGAGAATGCCCCGCTACAGATCGATCGGGAGGACGGAGCGATCCAGGAAGACCAAGAGGACCTCGGGTTCATCCTCAGGGAGCTCCGCAATCTGGATCACACGCACTGGTCCTCCTTGCTAGCGGAGGGTGTGCAGAGACAACTGGAGACCGTGCATCCAGGACCGAGTCGTGGGGTCAAGCAGGCTCCGTTGGCGGTGATCACGAACGCCCTCATGCCGGCGGTGCTCGTCGAGGTAGGGTTCGTTACGAATCGTGAGGAAGAACGACTGCTTTCGCGAGGCGAGTTTCAGGCGCAGCTCGCGGACGCCATGGCGCGCGCCATCCGCGACTTCTTCGAGCGTTACCCACCCGGGCAGGGCGAGACCGTCACCGGCCCTCGACCGTGAGTCCGGCACCTGCCTTGCGGGCTCTGATTCTCTCCGCGGTCGCATCCGGAGTCCTGTCCGGATGCGTGTACTTCAACACGATGTACAACGCGAAGGAGCTGTACCGAGAGACCGAACTGGCTCGCTTGGCCGGGCAGGACACTGCGTTGGCCGAGCGCTACGACGAAGTCATCGACAAGGCCACGGAAGCGTACGCGGAGGACCAAGAGGGCAAGTGGTCTGACGACGCCTTGCTGCTCATCGGTCAAGCTCAACTCCGAAGGGGATCGCTCCGCAGCGCCGAAGAGGCGCTCGAACGCGTTCTGACTGTAAGCGGCGACCCCGTCGTGCGTCGGCAGGCGACGCTTTACCTGGGTGCCGTGGACGTTGCGTCGGGCCGGCCGGCCCTCGGCGCCCCCCTCCTGGACGAGGCTCTCGTCACGGTCACGGATCGGCTGATCAAGGCCGAAGGCCACCTCTGGCGCGCGCGGGCGCTGCTCCAACAGGGATACGTAGACCAGGGATGGTGGGATCTGGACCGCGCGGCGGAAGCACACCGTACCCATGTGGCTCCCGCCGGCCTGGAGCGCCTGATCTGGGGTATCGCGCTCGGAGATTCGGCCAGGACCCTGGGCGGTGTCCAGACCCTCATCTTCACGAGCAATGCCCGGGTCTACGGCGACTCCATCCGCCGACTTCTGCACCGGGCGGCGGAGCGGTGGAGCCCGGCGGTGTCCGTGGACGTCATGGTCAATGCCGAGCGGGCACGCTGGTCTCGCACCGAGAGGGACAGGCTGCTGATGACCAGAGCCCGGTTCGCATACCAGGCCGGTGACACGATCCGTGCCCTGGCCGATGCGCGTCGCGTCGGAGGGGGAGTAGGAGAGCAGGCGTTCGATGCCCGCGTGACCCTGGCACGATGGGGCCTGGCCGATGCGGACCGGGTGGAGGGTTTCGACCTGGCGAGGTCGGTCCTCCTGCCGGCGGTCGCCTACGGAGAGGCTCAGGAACTCCTGAACGGCATGCGTAGGGTGGAGCTCCTCGTGGAATACGGGCGGGTAGGAGAGCGATTCGCTTACTTCGCCGCGGCAGAGATCGCCAGGGATGTTCTCGACGCCCCTCGAATCGCTGCGGCCTTGTTCCGGAGCTATGCCGACGACCCGGAAGAGTCCGCATGGTCCGGTAAGGCGTTGCTGGCGGCTCGGGCTCTGGAAGTGAGCCCGGAGGAGCGCGAGCGGCTCGACGGACGCCTGCGGGCACTCCCGGGAAACGCCTACGTGCGCTATGCTCGTCGGGGTGACGAGGGACCGGACCTGACCGACCTTGAGGCCCGACTGCAGGCAGGCCTGGACGAGATCCTGTCCCGGGCCGACGAGGAGTTGGAGGCCCGACGACTCTTGGTGGGTGGACCCGGCGGATGACTTCATCGACGGACACATGCGACTAGATCAGACCCTCTTCGGGGCGACCTTCAGGAATCCCGTGCTCCTGGCCGCGGGCACTTGCGGCTTTGGGGAGGAGCTGAGAGACGTTCTCGACCTGGATGCGTTAGGGGGCATCGTGACCAAGTCGGTCACGTTGGAGCCGCGGGCGGGCAACCCGGCACCGCGGGTGGTCGAGGCGGGCAATAGCATGCTGAACTCCATTGGCCTGGCCAACCCGGGCGTCGCGAAGGTATGCGAAGAGAAGCTGCCCTGGATGAAGGAGCATCTCTCCGGTCTGCAGATCTTCGTGAGCGTTGCCGGACATGTCGCAGACGAGTATTGGCGCATCGTCGAAGCCCTCGAGTCCGTGGGGGGATTCCTGGGCTACGAGCTCAATCTTTCGTGCCCCAACGACACACGTTTGGGTGGACTGCCCTTCGCGCTCGACCCGGATGCGCTTCGCGAGGTCGTCACAGGGGCCAGGGCACTCACGAAACGGCCGCTGCTCGTCAAGCTCGCGCCCAACGTCCCCGACATCGGGCCGGTGGCCGAGGCGGCCGAGGCCGCCGGGGCAGATGGCATCACCCTGGTGAACACGATGCCAGGCCTGATTATCGACGTCGACTCGCGGGGTGCCGCCCTCGGGGCGGGCCCGGGTGGCCTGTCCGGCCCGGCCCTCCGCGCGGTGGGGGTCCATGCGGTGCACCGCGCCCGACAACGAACGTCGGTCCCGCTGGTGGGTGTGGGCGGGATCATGGAGGCGAACGATGCGATCCAATACCTCCTGGCCGGAGCGTCGTTGGTCCAGATCGGCACCGCGACCTTCGCCGACCCCCGGGCCGCGCAACGCGTGGTGCGAGGCCTTGCCCGATACGGCAAGGGGGGCGGTGTCGACAACATTCAGGAGCTGATCGGTGCCTTTGGGAGGGAAGAGAGCACTGCCGACGCCGCTGGAGGCGAGAGCTGATCATGGCCGAAGTCATCGTTGCCTTGGACTACGCCAGTCGCGATGAAGCACTGGACCTGGTGACGGCGCTGGGCGACGCGGGGGACTTCTACAAGGTGGGCTTGGAGCTCTTCTCCCGTGAAGGTCCCGAGATGGTGAAGGCCCTCACCCAGAGGGAGAAACGGGTCTTCCTCGATCTCAAGCTGTACGACATTCCCAATACGGTGGCTCGGTCGGTCAGCGCCGCCCGGGAACTCGGAGTGGACTTCCTGACGCTGCACACCACCGGTGGCGGGCCCATGATGGCCGCTGCCGCCGAGGCTGCGGGTGATGAGCTGACCCTGCTGGGTGTCACCGTGCTGACCTCGATGGCGGTGTCCGACGTCGAAGCCGTGTGGGGCCGGGAGCTGGACTCTTTGCGGGATGAGGTGGTACGCCTCGCGGCGTCGGCCAAGGAGGCGGGGGTGGGCGGGGTGGTTGCTTCGCCCATGGAGGCTGGCCCTATCAAGCGATTGGTAGGCTCCGACCTGTTGGTGGTGACGCCCGGCATCCGCCTGGGGGGTGACGACCATCATGACCAGGCCCGGGTTGCGACTCCGGCCGCAGCGGCCGAAGCCGGGGCGGACTATCTGGTGGTGGGCCGCTCCATCACGGCCGCTCCCGACCCGGTAGAGGCGTTGGCCCAGGTGCGGGCGCAGGCGTCGGCGTCGGCGCCCCCCCGAGAGGAGCCGCAGGCCGAGGCACAGCTGGAATTGCCTACGGACGCTTCCTCGGCATGAGGAGGCAGTGGCTGCTGTCTGTTGGGCTCGTCCTGACCCTCGGGCTCTCCACCGACGTGTGCCTCGGGCAGTCGCTCGAGGACGCCGCGGAGACCTTCGCCGATCGCTGGGGGGGCAGTGAGTTCGCCGGACTCGAGGGGAGCCTGTCGCCGGCCGGCGTTCGCATACAGTGGGAGGCGCGGCACGTGGGGTCCTTGGATCCTCGACACGCCGTGGCTTCCATCAGAGAATACATGGGAAGCAGAGAAGCGGTCGCTACTCGAGTGACGCGCGTCGAAGAAGTCGGGGGAGAACCTCGGAAGGGATATGCCGAGATCCGTTGGGAGTCCCGCATTCAGGGGACGTCGGACATACTGGCTCGGACCGTCTTCGTCGCCTTCATCTCCGAGGGCGGAGGTTGGCGCGTAACCGAGCTGCGAGTGCTGCCCCTGTCACGGTCGTGAGCCCCCGCGCCTCGCGGCCCCTCGAAACGAAACAAACCTCGAACCACGGTGGCCCATGGCCCTGAGATTCTACGATACACTGACCCGGGCGGTTAAGGACTTCGAGCCTGCGAATCCACCCCAGGTCAGGCTCTATGCGTGCGGACCGACGGTGTACGACTACGCCCACATCGGCAACTACCGCAGCTTTCTGGTCTACGACCTGCTCTATCGCTATCTGACGTGGTCAGGGTACGACGTCGACTTCGTCATGAACCTCACGGACGTGGACGACCGGACCATCGAACGGGCGGCGGAAGACGGGAAAGCGATCACGGACTACACCGCGCCCTTCAGCGCACAGATCCTGGAGGACGCACGGACGCTGGGCATGCTGCCCGCGCGGAGCTATCCGTTGGCCACCGAGTACGTCCCCCAGATGGTGGATTGGGTCGAACGCTTGGAGGCCAAAGGGCTGGCATACCGCGCGGATGACGGATCGGTCTACTTCGCCATCGGCCAGTTTCCAAGCTATGGACGCCTCAAAGGCCTGGATCCCGATGCATCGCGGCCCGGCGCTCGGGTTGTCGAGGACGACTACGAGAAGGAAGACGTGCGGGACTTCGCTCTCTGGAAGGCCGCCAAGCCGGTGGATGAGGACGTGGGAGCCGCCTGGGACTCGCCCTGGGGAAGGGGACGTCCCGGATGGCACCTGGAGTGCTCCGTCATGAGCATCACGGAACTCGGGGAGACCCTGGACATCCACATGGGTGGGGAGGACCTGGTCTTCCCCCATCACGAGAACGAGATCGCACAGTCTGAGGGTGTCACGGGAAAACCCTTCGTTCGTCACTGGGTACACGTGAAGCACCTGATCGTCGAGGGCGAGAAGATGTCGAAGTCCCTGGGCAACACGATCACCGTGCGAGAACTGCTCGAGGAGGGAGTCGAACCGGCGGCCATCAGGCACCAACTCATGAGTGCCCAGTACCGCCGGGAGTTGAACTTCACCCGCGAGGGGCTCGACGCTTCCTCCGCGGCCATCCAGCGGCTCCTTGATTTCGAGGCCCGGCTCAACGAGACCACGGCTGCGGCTGGGGTTGAGGACGGCGCTCTCGGTCGGATCGCAGCCGAGGGCGTGGATGCCTTCCGTGAAGCCATGGACGACGATCTCAACTCGGCCGAAGGGCTGGCGGCCCTCTTCGTCTTCGTGAATCGCGCCAATAGTGAGCTGGATGGAGCCGAGGGAGTTGCCGACGGAGATCTCACCGCGGCTCGAGAGGCGCTGGCCTCCATGGATCAGGTGCTCGGCATCCTGGCGGTGGCTCGAAAGGGTCGGCAAGTGGACGGTGACGTCGAGGCTTGGGTCGAGTCACTCATCGAGGAGCGAAACGCCGCTCGGGACGGTCGTGACTTTCAGCGCGCCGACGCCATTCGGGACGAGTTGGCCGAGAAGGGAATCGTCCTCGAAGACTCCGCCGCCGGGACACGCTGGAAGATCGTCCGCTGAGCTGCCAGGCGCTTCAACGAGTCGCCTTCATATTGACGCGCTCTGGCCCGGGCTGATAGGCTGAATCCCGGACGGGTCGGCACCATGGACCCAGTCTCCATATCCTGAGGATGTGTCGTGGCTCGAATACTCATTGTGGAAGACGAACCTACGGATCAGCGTCTGCTGCAGGCCGTGTTCGAGGGCTCGGTTCACAAGGTCTATCTCACGCGCGGTGGCGAACAGGCGTACAAGGCCTATCTGAATCGGGGTTTTGACCTCGTCATCACGGATCTTCAAATGCCCAACGTCGACGGTATCGAGCTCATCCAGTCGATCAAAGCGCTGTTCCCCGACACACCGATCATCGCCATCTCGGGGAAGGGCCCGAGCCTGCTTGCCCGGGCCAAGGCTGAGGGCGCATGCGCCGCGCTCAGCAAGCCGATCGATCGCGATGTGCTGCTCTCGGCCGTAGGGGACGCCCTTCCGAGCGCATAGCGCTCCAGCCCTCGGCCGGTTGGTCGATCGTTGAGCCGATCCCTCTACAGATCCGCGAAGGTCGAACCGATCCCGGCAGGCGGTTATCTTACGCGCGCGTCTTGCTGGCGTAGCTCAGTGGGTAGAGCAGCTGCCTTGTAAGCCGAACCGACGGGTCCCGTCTTTCACAGTTCTAAAGGCATCACAAGGGTTTCGTCCACTAACCCCGAGTACCGTTTTCAGCTCGGATGGCGGACCTGTGGCCGTGAATGTCGATGAAATCAGAGAACGATTCACTCGCCGAATCGCTGGCCTCAGAGCGCGGATGGATCAGACGCCAATAACCGGCAAATAGCGTCCCCATTTCGGCAACATAGGTAGTGGCTTTCTAAGCCATTAGAACGCCTCGTTCACCCCCCTACACCAAACACGACCTTACCAAGCGGAGAGCACATCCCAGGGCGCTTCTCGGCGGTTCTGCTTGCGTATCTCGGCCTGCGGATAGGATGTTGAGCACCGTCTGAGCCCCTCAAGACGGGATGGAGCAGAATCATGAAGACTCTTGGTGTCACCTCGGTCCTTCTCCTAACACTCGTCCTCGCCAGTCCGTCTGCGGTTGAAGCGCAGGTTGAAGCGCAGGTCCTTCGGCCCAACCAGCTATGTAGCGATCACCCCGACGCGGCCATCGCGACGTTCGAGGATGCCAACATGGAGGCCGCGATCAGGGCTGGGCTCTCCGTCGATGCGCAGGACGATCTTACCTGCGGCCTGATATATGGGCTGACGGAGTTGGATGCCCAGTCCGCCGACATCATGAGCCTGGTGGGAATCCAGAATCTCACGAGCCTGACGACCCTCAACCTCGGCAACAACTCCATCCCTGACATCGGCTCCCTGGGCGGGCTCACGAGCCTGTTCAGCCTCAACCTCGTCAACAACCCCGACCTCACCGACATTCAGACTCTGCTCGACAACAAAGGGCTCGGAGCGGGCGACGAGATCCGTTTCGGGAATACGAAGGTGAGGTGCACGGACTTGGCAGGGCTGGCAGCCAAAGGAGTGATTGTGGACGGGGTGGACAACCCGGAGCTGAGCTGCGTGCCGCTGGTGACCCTGCCGGATGAGCCGGTCGTCTTCAACACCTTCGAGCAGCCGCAAGTCCGTGTCGTGGTGGTCACCAAGGGCCTCTCGTATCCCTGGGGAATGGCGTTTCTGCCGGGCGGCGACATCCTTGTGACCGAGCGGCCGGGGCGACTGCGGGTGATCCGCGACGGGGTGCTCGACCCCGAGCCGATCGCGGGCGTGCCGGAGGTGCTGGTACGGGGGCGTAGCGGCCTGTTGGACATCACCCTCCATCCCCGGTTCGTCGATAACAACCTGGTCTATCTCACTTACTCGAAAGCGGCCGAGGACGGGCCTGCGATCGCCCTGGCGCGTGGACGCTTCGACGGCTCGGCCCTTCGTGACGTCCGCGATATCTTCGTGGCCGACTCCTGGGGTGGGGTTTCCTTTGTCGGTTCGCGGATCGTCTTTGCGCCGGACGGGACGCTGTACATGACCGTCGGCGGGGCGGGCGGCGGGCCGGGTAGCCCGCTCCGGCCGCGTGCGCAGGACCCGAGCGCCTACGTCGGCAAGGTGCTGCGGCTGCGCGATGACGGGAGCGTGCCGGACGACAATCCGTTCGTCGGGCGAGCCGGGTACAAGCCGGAAATCTTCTCGCTCGGACATCGCAATCAGGAGGGGGCCGCAATCCACCCGGAGACCGGGGCGTTGTGGACGAGCGAGCACGCGCCGCAGGGTGGCGACGAGGTCAACGTGATCCTCTCAGGCCGAAACTACGGGTGGCCCGTGGTCTCCTATGGGCGCGAGTACGACGGGCCACGTGTCGCGGAGCAGCCCTGGCAAGGGGAGATGGAGCAGCCAGTGATCGTGTGGTTGCCGTCCATCGCGCCCTCGGGCTTGACCTTCTACACCGGGAACCGCTTCCCCGCCTGGGAGGGCAACCTCTTCGCAGGTGGAATGATGACGGGTCGGATTCGGGGCACGGGTCATCTGGAGCGGATCGTGCTGAACGGAGACGGTGAAGAGCTGCGTCGCGAATCGCTCCTTGGCGAGCTGAAACAGCGAATCCGCGACGTGCAAGAGGGCCCCGACGGGCTCCTCTATGTCCTGACCGCCGAGGACGAGGGCGCGCTGCTCAGGATCGAACCGGCACGGCCCCATTGAACCGTCAGGTCCCTTGGCTGCGCGTCTTCGTAGAAGGCGTGGTGATCGTAGCGTCGATTCTGATGGCGTTCGGGATTCAGGCTTGGTGGGATGGTCGGGTTGACCGGCGTGAAGAGACAGAGTCACTCGAAGCGTTACACGCCGATTTTCTGGGCACCGTTGAGGAACTAGATCGTGCCTCCGAGGCTCACAAACGTAGGCTTGCGGCGGCGTCAGAGTTGCTCGGCACCCCTGAGATGGGTCTCAGAGCACTCGGCCCGGACTCACTCACAGCGTTGGTGCGCAGGTCGCGTGGGACGACCAGTATTGACCCTCCAGTCGCCACGCTGAAAGGCCTCATGGCCTCAGGCCGCCTATCGCTCATCTCGGACAAACTGCTGCGCACGAAGCTCGCGCAATGGAACGGACTCCTTGACGACCACGAAGGCACGCAGGAACTCCTGCTAGTGGTCGTAGCGGGCCAGTACGATCCTTGGTTGCGTTCGCGTGTGTTGGTCGAGGATGACGCACTTCGTTCAGTCCGATTCGAGGCCAACTTCGATGCTCTCTTCGATGACTTCAGGTTCGACAGCCACCTCATTACGGTTATGGGCCGCACGGGACGGGTCCTGGGCGAACTTGAACGGCTGACCGCCTCGGCGGAGGAGATTATCGTGATGCTTGAGCAAGCCCGGTAGGTCTGTCTGTCGAACAAGTGCTGCTCGCACGGGCGTCAGCAGCACTCCCATCCAGCCATCGCCCAACCTCAGCATCACCCATAGCTTGAGCGCATGGACATTGTGAGGCGGTACTTGGGACCGGGCGTGAATCAATGATCAGGATGCCGAGCGCACGTTTTTCAGTCGGTGACATCGTGCAACACAAGTTGTTCGATTACCGAGGTGTTGTCATCCAGGTCGATAAGCACTTCCAAGGAACCGAGGCATGGTATAAAGCCGTGGCCCGTTCGAGGCCACCCAAGCACCAACCTTGGTATCACATATTGCCGCACACAGCCCAACATCAAACGTATGTAGCCGAACGAAACCTCGAACCTGATCACAGTGGCCTCCCCATCCAACATCCCCTTGTGGAGCGCTACTTCACTGAGTTCAGCGAGGGGCGGTACGTCGAAGATGTTCAGATCCACTAGTGATGACCCTCGGAGGATCAGCTAACAGCTTCGCCGCTCCCAGGTTGCGCCTACTGGACCGCTCTCGGATGTTGACCACAGTCTGATCCCGGAGTGCTCACGTGTCCGATCCAGTTGTCCGCCTGAACGCAGCCCTAGAGGTCAAGGCCCGGCGCATCTCCGAGGTGGCGTTCGTGGCAAGTGCTGCCGGAGTACTTGCTTCGATCCCGATCTCCGCCGCCACGCAACAGCCGGACCTTCCGGGATTCGTGTTGGTCGCGACTGGCACGGTGGCCTCACTCCTCGCACATCGAAGGTCGCCTTCGCGTCCAATCCAGGTGCTTGTCGGGCTCACTGCTGTGATGGCGATCAACGTGGCAGTACATCAGCTCTCGCATCGATTCAGCGTGGCGCACGATTGGCTGGAACCGCTCTACGTCGGTGTGGTCGGAGTGTATTGCCTCGTGGCTTTGGGCGTCGGCCTCCCGTTACTCGTGCGAGATCGGTTGTGAGTAGGTTGGCGACGAGGCTGAAGCAGCTGATTCCCGGACCTCTGGTGAAATCGACGCGAGAGGGAGGGTGGTCTCAGTAGCGAAGCGGGCCGCAGTCAGGACCCGCAGCGTTGAGGCCGACCTGAAGTGGCTGCGATGGGTCTTCAATTGGGCAGCGAGAAGAACCCCCTCCGTTCGATGGAACGGGAGGCGAGAGAAACAGCGAAGCTATCTCTCGGAACTCCTGGACATCGTTAACGGCACGGGGAGGCGAATCTCTGCCGTCTGTCAGCTCCGATATGAGGATCTCCGGTTATCGGAAGCGCCCTACGGTTCCATTCGCTGGCCTGCCGATACAGACAAGGAAGGTCGAGCGAGTTGTGTGCCAATCAACCCCAGCGTCCGACATGCACTCGACCGGGTACTCAGGGACCGGCCCGGAATCGGGTCTGCACCCCTTTTCCCCAAACCGACCGACCGTGCCTCACCCCTGACCACGTACCTCGCCTCCAAGTGGCTCAGAGAGGGTGAAGAGTTAGCGGGCCTTCAGACCCAGAAGGGAAGCCTCTGGCACGCATACCGTAGAAAGTGGGTCACGGAGCGGAAGCATCTGCCGGACGTAGACGTAGTTGCCGCAGGCGGATGGAAGGACACGCAGTCCCTCAAATCCGCCTACCAACAGGCAGATACCGAGACTATGTTACGTGTCGTGTTGGAGGCGGGTGAACTCCGCGAAGTCCGTTGATTAGCCCGAACGTGCACACCAACGTGCACACCAACGTGCACACCAACGTGCACACCAGTCAGATCCGTGAAAACGGAAAGAGCCGGGAATGGCTCAACAACAGGAAGAAAGTACGTTTCGCTGGCGTAGCTCAGTTGGTAGAGCAGCTGCCTTGTAAGCAGCAGGTCATCGGTTCGAGTCCGATCGCCAGCTTTCTGAAAGACCAAACCCCGTAAGGCTTTCCGGCCTTGCGGGGTTTCCGGGTCCAGTAGACTGTGTCCCGATTGTGTCCCGGATCAGCCTCCGAGTTCGACCACCCGAAGCACACTCGCCGGGTCCGGCTGCTGATAGGACAGCTTCAAGGCGCGTGTGTCCCGCCATCCTCCTGCCGCCGCGACATCGACATCTGGCATGTGCTTCCTCTCGGTCGCCCAAAGCCGCCGGAACGGATGGAAGATGCCCCCACGGAGCTTCGGGAGCCCTGCTTCGGCCTCTTACGTTGACGATTGAAAAATTTCTATGACCAAGCGTCGCACGAACCAACAGTATGAAGCTCCTGAAGGGCACGGACCGATCTGAACGCATGAGAGACGAGCCCCAGTTTGAGCTAACGAACAATGCCCAGCCTCCGTTCCGACTGCGGGGTCCAGTCGCCTGCGCCGAATGGGAACGACTGGTGGCGCACCTTGAGAACCAGAGGGTTCTCACTCACCTCGACCTCCCGATGCTCGCGGTCGCCGTGAATCACTACGACGACATCCAAAGAACCTGGGAAGCGGGCGAGTCCCCGAAAGCTCCGCCCTGCCAAGAAACTCTACAGCCGGTTCCGGCGCTACGGTGTCTATGAGTGGTCGGATGTCCAATCCTTAGCTAAGAATAGACCGGACGGTGCCGTAATGGCATTCCGGTTTGGCCACACCGAGGTGTTTGAGAATGTAGTTTCGTTGGAAAGAATACGGGCGCTTGCTTCTGCAGGTGGTGTCGACCATCTGGTGCTGCAATCTCCCTTCCGGATCGACAGCGCAACATTCCACGCGATCTACTCCGAAGGAGTTCAAGCGAGTGCCTAAGCGAACACTGATGATTTCGGTGAAGCCCGAGTACGCTGCGATGCTCCTGAGTGGAAGGAAGACCGTTGAGCTCAGACGAATCCGCCCGCGGGTGGAACCAGGTGATGTCGTGCTACTATACGCCACCTTGCCAGAGTGCCGGGTTGTGGGTTATTGCCACGTTACTGAAGTCCTTCTGGCGATTCCCGCTGCACTCTGGTCCGACGTTGGTTCAGCAACTGGCGTATCGCGCGTCGATTTTGATCGCTACTTCGAAGGTGCACAGATCGCAGTCGGAATAGTGATGGAACGACCGACGCGGATTACCGAGCGACTATCCCTCGAGGAACTCCGAAGGCTAGTTCCTGGTTTCAGGCCACCGCAAAGCTTTCGCTACATCGGGAGCACGGAGAAGAAGCTGCAACAGGTCCTCTTGGGTGCGGTTCAGCGGGATATCCCAGCGCCTACGGCAAGGTGAAGCGGTACGTGCGGGCGGTCCTCCCGGCCTCGGGATGCCGAGGAGCCCGTCGAGAGGTTCGAGGCGCATCCGTGCTGCCGGGGCCAGATTGACTTCGCGGACTTCCAGCTACCGTGGGAACGCCAGCACGTGCTAGTCGTGGTGCTGGACTACTCGCGGCTGATGTGGCTGCGCTACTACCAGCGGCAGGCGATGGCGGTGATGATGCGGGGCACGGCGGCGGCGTTCCTATTGAGAGAGTCCAGGCGCTCCGGGCCGACCTCGATGACCTGGTTACTCCACTACAACGCCGAACGGCCATACCTCGGATATCCAAACCAGGAGCGAAGACCGATCGAAACAAGGAGGTCGAGTCATTGGGAATGGTCAACCGTTGGACGCGCCGCAAAGATCGTCAACCGAAGCTCCGATTCGTCCGGCAACTCATATACGGGCCGCTGGCCAGACAGCCGCTCGCTTTGCTCAAGAATAATCGCGACGCCTTCGCCCCTCCGATCCATCAGTGTCGCACGTTGTGTCTCGATACCAGAGATCGCGCTGGGAACTGGGCACTTAGCCAACAAGCTAGTTATCGATTCGTTACGGCTAGCTTGGCGATACAGAAGTGTCTCGACCGTCATCGTGTTCGCGAGCGCACCCGGCGAATAGAGCTCAAGGCGGTCAGTGAACAAGCGCAGGCGGATCCGCGCGCCGTGCATCGAGTAGTCGCGGTGAGCTACCGCATTCACAATTGCCTCGAAGACCGCAGTCAAATCGTACTGCGGAATGTCGCTTCGGCCTTCTTGCTTTTGGGCTCCCACACGCTGGTTTCGAAGCACGAAACGACATGCCTCTGCAATCTGGGCATCCAGCGGTCCCCCAATTTCTCTGGCATCGATCTGGTATTCGAGTGAATTCAGAGCCTTCGCGATGCTGGGTCCGCGGTAGGCGACTGCCTGAACGATGGCGTGAGGAAGCCAACGCTGAGGTTCTAGCGTTCCCAGTAACACACCGGCTACAGTGGGTCGAAGCTCCCCTCCTTCCGTTTCCGTCGCCATGCCAAGCTTGCGAGCAAGTGTCGTACTGTCGTCTTGGGTCTGTGGCGTACGGAAGCGATCGACCAAAGCCCTGTCCAGATCGCCCTTCGATGCATCGTGGACCGCCTGCTCGTCGAAGCGGATCAGGCGCGCCTGGCTCCGCTGCTGGAAGAGCCGGGCGAGGTAATCGGGGTCCATGACACGCTTGTTACTCCCGACCCGGTGCAGAAAGCCCCCAGGACTCCGGTGGACAAAGAGACTGCGCGCTACCTCGACCCGAAGAACCGGACGCAGCTGCCCGTCAGTTCCTGGCAGCTGCATCCGCTCGATCACTGGGTATAACGGCGGACTGATGGAGTCTCGCACGATCTCGGACGCGTACTGCTCAGCCAGGTCAAGGTGGCCCTCGAGAATCCCCACCACGTCCTTCGTCTCATCATGTACACCGAGCAGAAGGACACCACCGCGCGCATTGGCAAACGCGGCTAGCTCGTCCGCGAGTACGTTGCGGGTAGGCCCCTTGACCCTCCTGGCCGCAAAGACCATCTCCTTGCACTCAAGGAAGCTGTCTTCGCCAAGTCGGATCTTGTCGAGGAGCTGCTCCGCACTATCCAACACGGTCCATCTCCTCAAGCAGTCGCTTGTAGCGCGCTTCGAATGCCTTGCGGCCACCCTCCATCACTTGGCAGATCTCCTCCCGCACTCCGTGTTCCTGTAGACAACCAGTCCCTTCTTCAACGATGACGCACTGGCCGCCCCGGTGATTCATGGAGAGGACCATCTCGGCATCGCCGTTTACGACGATATTCGGATTGTGGGTGGCAACGATTACTTGACGCTGACGCTTGTTATCTCGGATCTGCCGGACGATCAAGTCGTAGATTAGGTGGTTGTCCAGGTCATCTTCGGGCTGGTCGAGCAGGATGGGCTCTTCACCGTGCGAGAGCAGGAAGGCGAGGACGGCAGCCGACTTCTGCCCGGGAGAACCTTGCTCGATTGGTAGGAAGCTCCCACTGCCTACCCGGCGGTACTCGACGGACAGGCCATCGCTCGGCCACCAGAGTTCCAGCCGATCTATCTGTTCGGGACGGAGCTTCTGCACGTGGTTTTGGAACCACTGGCTGCGCTTGGTCGAGGGTTCCCCACTTGCGGCCTTTGCGATCTCCTGTTTGGTCTCAAGGATGCGCCTCCGCATCTCGGCACTCCGGCCGCCACGCGCGTCAGGCAAGTGAGTGTAGAGCTCGGCAAGCAGGCCCGTGTCTCCGGTATCGGTGAGGATATCATTTTCGAGTCGGCCATCCTCGCGATCGAAGCGGCGGCGAAACTCGGGCTCCGCGAGTTTCGCCGCCGTTCCAAAGGGAACCAATACAATGCGCACGAACTCGTTGCCTTGGAGGACACGGTCGAGAAACTCGATCCTCCGATTCGATAGCTCAACTCGCCACTCCTCTAGCTCCGCCAGGGTCTTACGCGCCTGCTCTTGGACCCGCTGCATCTTCTCCTCGAGCGTGGTCAGCTCAGCTAGCCTGTGTTCCTGCGTCTGGCGACGCTGAACGAGCGCGCCGTACGCGCTCGGATCCTCAACCCCTTCCTGCTCGAGGCGCTCGACAAGTGTACGGTAACGAGCGCCGACCTCCTCTTCCTCCGTTGTCCAAGCGGAGCGGACCAAACGCTCCTGCAGGTCGGCGTGGAACACCTCTAGCTCGCTTGCCCGAGTACCCAGGCCCGAGGCCAACTCGCGCTGCTTGGCTGCGGCCTCCTCGAGCAGCCTCAGTGCTGCAGCTTCCGCGGGCGCATCAGCGTCGAAATCCTCCACTCGGACATCCGAGGGCTCGATCTGATCCGCGACTCCGCGGATCATCTTGACAGCTTCCTCGAGTTCCACGCTGCGGTTGTTCAGCACCTGGCGTTGACGGCCGAGGCGCTGGAAGCCCAACAACAGCTCGCGATGGCCGCCTTCCTCGAAGACCGTGAGCTGGCGCCGCACGTCCGCAAGATCACCCTCGATTCGGGTTCGATCGTCCACCTGTGCGCCGAGCTCGCGAACCCGGCTGCGGAGCCGCAGAAACCGGGTCTCTAGCTCCTGCCACCTGGCCTCCCATTCAGTGCGATTGATGGACGACACCTCATCGATGAGCCGAAGCAGAGCGCCGGGATCGTTCGACAAAGCGAAGACCTGCTTCTGACTGAAAATCCGCACTGGGAAACGTCCTCGCACGTCGCCAGGGCTCGCAACCCAATTACCCTGCGTGTCCTGCTCTTCAATGAAGGACTCGGCTCCTCTCCGCCGCCAGTAGACACGGAAGCGTATTCCATCCTTCCGAAAGGTCACTGCGACTCCCGTCTTCTCCGTCAAGGCGCCCCGCTCCCTGCGTGATGTGGGGATGCTCGCGAAGCGTTCAAACTCCTCTCGTAGTTCGCCGGAGAGCTCGTTCTCACGCTGCATGGCGAGCCGGACCATCTCGAGCACTGTGGATTTTCCGGTCCCGCGTCCGCCGATCAGAGTCGTCATCCACGGGCTGAAGCGGCCAAGCAGCGGGCTAGGCCCGCGGCCAGCGTACCGTGCATCCTTGATCGCTACGTCTTCGATCACAAGCCGCCCGTGGCAGTTCGGGTCCCCACCGTCCGCATCGCTCCGGTTGATCGAGAGCGGCGCACCGTCCAGAAGCGCGAGGCGAAGGCCCTCAATTGAGGGGCGGCCCATCTTCACCCAAGTAAAGTGGCTTCCAGGGTAGCGTTGGCCCTCATTCCCGCTGGGGTGATGGCAGTCCGAGCCGACCACCTCGCTCCAAGTCAGCTTCTTTGCCGCGTAGTTCGCAGGTTTTTCGGCGTCCGAAT
Organism: Longimicrobiales bacterium; assembly: GCA_965249725.1. Classification (GTDB taxonomy): domain Bacteria; phylum Gemmatimonadota; class Gemmatimonadetes; order Longimicrobiales; family Gaopeijiaceae; genus CBDDCX01. Next base: position 1,952,588 of record CBDFMQ010000002.1, on the reverse strand, counting down.
CGCGCAGCTCCATCGCTAGAAAGGCGTCGCACTCCAGTGTCTGATCCAGCGTTGTGCCCGAAAAACACGTGAACAAACCGTTCTCGCGATCCGCGTGAGCAGGAATCGCCAGGCCGCCGGCGCTTACAATCCTGTCAGCAACTCCTACCACGGACTGCTCCGTACATGTCTCCTGCGACCCCTTGGCTGTGCCCTCGATACCCACTGCGCCGAGCAGCGAATCGATATCCGAGGTGCTTTTCTCCGACCCGAAGATTGCCAGAAGATGGACTCCGCCATGCACGGAGATCTCTACTCCGGGAAAGAGATGCAATGGCCGAAAATCCTCGGGGCGCTCCTTTTCAAGTTCCTCATGGGCCTCCTTCAATTGGTCGATCCACATGCCAGTATTGTGGTCCGTGACCGCGATGCAGTCTATCTCCGCACGCATGAAGTCCAATAGCCACTCCCGGGGAGTGTGCTTCCGAAGATCCTGCTGACCAACACCTTTGCCGTAGTCCTCGGAGGCGGGCGTGTGCGTGTGAAAATCGAAGCGCCACCAACGCGCTCCGGCGAGCTCGGTACTCATGCGTTTCCTCCTACTCTCGTTTGTGCCCTCGGCGGTCGAGTGCTTCTTAACCGGAGTCTCCTTCCCAGCCGTTGATGCCCAACTGGCGGCGGATGACCGGGTAGGCAACCAATCTGGCCAGATGCGTGAATATATTCCACATAGGCCGCTCAGGCATTCCATCCACGGTGATCACCGGCAGATCCTCAGGCTTGGCCCGGAATTCATGACGAATTAGCGAACCGGTCAAGAGCCACCTTCTCGGCTTGCGTCAGCCTTCGTACCACCTCCCGCGGCCCGCCACCTCGCGGGCATCAATATCGCGAATCGCGCTGTAGTCTGCGCGGCGCGGCCCGCTGGGGGCCTTCGGTTCGCGTAGAAACACCTTCCGCGGCGGGATCCGGGGTTTGCCGCAGCGGCTGCGCTGCTGCAGATAGGCCGCGTCTTGAGCGATCGCGACCCGGACCCTCCACACCTTCGCGCGGCTCTCCGGCACCTGCTCGGAGCCCCGCTGGCAGAGCGGTCGGAGAGGCCGCTGTTCTACTTCAATTCCAATAGATCCACTAAGAACGTCGGTCATTTCCTACGGATTGACATTGTTGCGCAAGTGCCTTCACCGTCCCTCGCATGGAGACGCTGAAGGGGCTTTTCATGGCGCGAGTGGATGCGTTCCTCGATCGCACGGGAGTGGCGCCGGCGACGCTGGGTCGGCAGGCGGTGGGCGATCCGAACCTGGTGCGTGAGCTACGCCATGGCCGCTCCCCGACGCTCGCGACGGCCGATCAGCTCCTGGCGTTCATGGAAGGCTTCGACGAGGCCGGTGTGGACCCTGTTTCCTCCCGGAGCACCCAGCTCCGGGATTCTTCCCAGAGAGAACGGAGAGGCAGACCGATGACGAGAACCATGGTGCAGGAAATGGAGGTGCCGATCCGCATCGTGCGGCTCCCGGCCGTGCAAGCCCGCACGGGGCTCGGGCGGAGCACGATCTACGTGCGGCTGGCCGAGGGGTCCTTCCCCAGACCCGTCCAGCTAGGCGCGCGCGCTGTCGGCTGGATCGAGGCGGAGGTGGACGAGTGGATCCGCCAGCGGATCGTGGCGAGCCGCGGCGAAGCCGAGTGAGCGACGCATTCAATGGAGACCAAGGAGCAGACGATGCAACCTTTGTTAAGGACGGTACGAGCGGCGGCCTGGGCCACGCTGTGGTTGCTGTTCCCCGGGGTGCTGTGGGCTCAGGGGACGAGCCCGTGGGTAGAGGCGGTCAACGAGCTTCAGGCGCAGTTCACGGGCCCGATCGCTCGGGGGCTGTCGCTGATTGCGATCGTGGTGGGCGGGCTGATGTTCGCGTTCGGCGAGGGTGGGAGCAAGCGGACGCTGGCCGGGATCATCTTCGGTCTCGGGATGGCGATGGGCGCGGCGAACTTCGTGGCGTGGCTGTTCTGATGAGGGGTCTCAGGCGTTGGGCCGGCTATGCGGCGCTGAACCGTCCGCTGACGATCCTGGGCGTGGAGCGTAGGGGGTTTCTCCTCGTCGCCACGCTCGGGCTCGCGATGTGGAACGCGACGGCTTCGCTCGTGACGGGCGGCGTGGTGTTCGCGGTCGGCTTTGGGGCCGGATGGCTGGCCGGCCGCAAAGACCCGGACATGCTTGGCGTGCTCCGCGCCGGGACGCGCTACCCGTCGCGTTTCGACCCGGGCAAGTGGGCCGATGAGCCGTGGCATCTCGTGATCCGGAGCGGGCGGTGAGGATCGCCGCGGAGCTCAGGGACCACGAGGCGGCCGGCTCGTTGGCCGAGGAGCTGCCCTACTGGGGCTGGCTCGAGGACGGCCGCACCTGCCTGACCCGGTCCGGCGAGCTGATCGCGGCCGGCCGGCTGGCGCCCGCCGTGGTCGACGGGCGTTCGCCCGAACAGATCGACCGCGTGCTCGGCCGCTGGCAGCGGTTGCTCTCGGGGTTGGACTCTGACACGCGCCTCTACTTCTATATGCTCCGTCGGCCGGTCTCGCCCGAGGCCGCGGACGACGAGGGCTCCGGCATCGTAGCGGTGTCGCAGCGGAAGCGGAGTGCGTTTCTGGCCGGGCGAGTGCAGCAGCTCGAGGCCTACCTGGTCTGGTCGCACGATCCCCGTCTACGGACGGTCGCGGACGGATCGCCATCGGGAAGGGCGTCCCGTCTGACGCAGTGGTGGAAGCGCCGCCGAGGGGGCGCACCGACCTACCTCTCTTCCGAGATCGAGGCCGCCGCCGCCCGCTTTCGCGCGACGGTGGACGCGGGCCGGGCGCTAGTAGGGGAGCACACGCCGATCGAGATGCTCTCGCCCGCCGAAGCTTCGCGACTCCTCTCCGAGCTGATCAACCGTCAGCAGCTCGTCCACTGCCTCCCGCGCGAGCACACGGCCCCCCGTCAGACGTCCGACGATGGCCAGCACTCGCCACCCCGGAACGCTGTGCCGATCGTAATCCACGGCCAACCGAGCGTACCGGGCAGCCTCGGCGTACTCACTTTGGCCGATCATGATCTCCGCCAACTGCGCGTACGCGGCCGAGCGATACCCGGTGGAGCGTGCCGCCCATCCGAAGGCGTCGCGTGCGTCGGCCGTGCGTTCCAGGGCCCGATAAAGCGTACCGGCCAGGAAGTTGGCCTTCGCGTCGTAAGCGTCCAGCTGCAGCACCCGGTTCACGTGGTCCAATCCCGGACCGTTCAGCCCAGCCCTGTAGAGGAGCTCCGCAAGCCCCAGATGAGCGTCGCGGTTCCATGGCTCCAGGCTCAGCGCAGCGTTGAACAACTCACGGGCCGCTCCGTGTCGCCGCCCCTTGAGGAGTTCCTTGGCCTGAAAGACCACGCGATCGGCCTCGGGAGTGTCCGACACGGCCCCTGGATCCGTGCTGAACGGCCGCCCGAGAAGGCGACCGGACGGATCCGAATCGTAGTCGAGTCCGAGAGCACGGAGTTGGACACGGTAGGAACCGCCGGCCGGCACTTCCACCGCGGCCCGGAATGGGTCCAGCACCTCGAGATCCACCGGAATCGAGGTCACGAGTCGATCCTCAGACCAGACCTTGAGCGTGTCTTCGACGGCACCGAACGCATTGACGGTGATGGCGAGCCGATCACCCTCGTGTGAGACGTACATGGCCCCGTCGCGAGACGCGTCGGTGAGCCCACCCGTCTCCTCCAACGGAAACCACGTCTCCGTCCATCGGCTGGCGGACATCGGATCGAACGCCGCCTGGGTAATGGGATTCCTCTCGTCCCCCGGCTGATACTGCACGAAGAGCCGGCCGGCCTGGAACTCGATGTACTGCCCGTCGGTGTCGGTGAGCAGATCCTCCCAGATGCCGCCTTGGCGGGAGAGGGCCCACAGCCAGAGCTTCTGACCCGGCATGTCCTCGTATCGGGCCCAGTGTCCGAATCCGTAGTCCTCTTCGTGGAAGTAGCCGCCGAAGAAGTCGTTCAACTCCCCCACGACGTGGTACGACTTGCTGCCGCCGAAGCGGTTGTTGTCGTACAGGGGCAGAGAACGGCCCTGGTCATCCAACGGCCACGATCGCTCGCCGCCCGGATGGGTCAGGAAGGCGTCTCCCGGGATCGACATCTCCAGGTCGTCCTGAGCGAACGCCGCCGCCGTCATCCAGTTGTAGTAGGGCTGCTCCAGTGGGGTCGGGTTGTACCAGAGCACGTTGGTCTCGAAGTACGCGCGATCCGCGGGCAACCTGATCTCGACCCGCCAGTGCGTCCGCGAGGGCGGGTCCATCCCGCCGACCCAACAGCTGACGCTCCCGTCCGGATTCTCCCGGATCACGTAATCGACCGGAGTCGCCGTGGCCGGAGTGTGCCCGATGACGCCGAAGTTGAATTCGATCCCGCCCGAGGTCCACGGACCGCGGAGCGCGATGTTCCTGAACTTCATCACTTCGTTGCGATAGATGAACTCGTGGCCGGTCTCCTTGACCACCGCGCCCCAGACCTTGCCCCCGGCTTCCGGCAGCACGAACACCTCGATGAAGTCGTTCTCCAACCGCACGACCTTCCACTCCCGAGGCTCGGCCGTGGCGGAGTAGCCATCGAACGAGTGATACGGGTAGAGGCGGGGATCCCGACTCAGAATCGGAACGGGGTTCGGCTCCGAGAAGGGGTACGTGGGGAGCGTGGTCACCTCTTCGGTGATCCGCGCTGGGGCCGAGGCGGGCGCCTGCGCCGCTCCAGGCCGAGGGATCGATCCGACGAGAAGCAGTGCAGCGAACAGCAACCGGGACATATCCTACTCTCTGCTACTTCCGGGGACGCACGATGTGCGTCTCACTCGTCTGGGCGTGCTGTCGCTTCCACGTGTCGGGGTGGAAGAGCAGCAGCACCGTGTAGATCTCCAGTCGCCCCACCAGCATCAGAAACGTGATCACAACGAGACCGGGATCGGTGATCCACCCGTAGTTGTCGGTCGCACCAACACCTCCGAGCCCGGGGCCGATGTTGCCGACGGACGCGGCGCTGGCACCGACCGCCGTCAGAATGTCCATCCCGAAGAAAGTGAGCAGCATGCCCCCGAAGAGCACGAGCAAGATGTAGAGGCTCACGAAACCAAGGATGTTCAGCAGGACGTCCTCGCGCACCACCCGCTTCCCGACCCGCACCATCAGGATCGCTCGCGGATGCAGGTGCTTTCGGATCTCGCTTGCGGTGTGCCGAAGCAGGACCAACACCCGCCCCGCCTTGATGCCGCCGCCCGTCGACCCGGCCATGCCGCCGACGAACATCAGCGTGACGAGCAGCCCCTGAGCGGCCGGCGTCCACATCTCGAAGTCGGCGGACACGAATCCGGTCGTGGTGGTGATCGCCACCGCTTGGAACATGCCGTCCCGAAACGCGTGCTCCATGCCGGACGCGGTGAGCCCGTAGCCGCCGGCCATCAGGTTGCTGACCATCAGAAACAGGCCAGCCCCGACGATCACCATCGTGAAGAACTGCCACTCCTCATCCTTGAAGTACTCTATGTGTCCCGTCGCGGCTCTGAAGTGCAGCGCGAAGTTCACGCCGGCGATGTACATGAAGACGATCGTCACGTAGTGGATATACGCCGAATCGAATCCGGCGATCGATGCGTTCTTCGTCGAGAATCCGCCGGTGGCGAGGGTCGCGAACGCGTGGTTCACGGCATCGAACAGGGACATCCCCCCGAACAGATAAAGCACGATCTGTACACCCGTAAGTCCCACGTAGACCCCCCACAACAGCTTGGCGGTCTGCGCGATGCGCGGCCTGAGACGTTCGGGCGTGGGTCCGGGGACCTCGGCACGAAAGAGCTGCATGCCACCTACGCCGATGTAAGGGAGGATCGCAATGGCCAGCACGATGATCCCCATGCCGCCGATCCAGTGCGTCACCGACCGCCACAGGAGGATCCCCTCGGGGAGCGCTTCGATGTCTGAAAACACCGTAGCCCCCGTGGTCGTGAACCCGGACATCGCTTCGAAGATCGCGGGGGCCACCCCATCCAGGGTGCCGGAAAGCAGGAACGGAAGGGCACCGAAAACAGCGAGGGCGGTCCACGCAAACGTGACGATGGCGTAGCCCTCGCGGGCGGTGAGCGGCTCCCGCTCGAACCTCGTCATGACGTACGTAACGAGCCCCACCAAGAGCGTAATACCCGCAGAGGCGAATAGCGCGGAAGCAGCCCCGTCTTCGAAGAACGAGGCTCCGACGCCGGTGGCCGCCATGGCGATGGATATGAAGACGAGTAGCAGCCCGATGATGTTGAGCAGGTGTCGGATGGACATCAGGCGAACAGCTTCTCGATGTCGCGGATGCAGGTCGGCAGAGCGAACACGACCGCAATGTCACCCACCATGAACTCGGTGTCGCCCTGAGGTGCGAAGACCTCCTCGCCCCGGACCAGCAAGCCGACGATCCCCCCGTGGGGGAAGTGCACGTCACCCAATCGCTTGCCCACCATCTTCGACCCCTCACCCACCTCGAACTCGATGGCCTCCGCGTCGATCCCCTTCAGCGTCGCGACGCTAGTGATACTCTGCCCGCGCACGTCACGGAGAATGGCGTTCACCGTGGATAGCCGCGGCGAGACCGACGCGTCGATGTCCAGGCGCGGGATCAAGTGCAGGTAGGAGAAGTCGTCGATCAGCGACACGACCTTCCTGGCGCCCACCGTCTTGGCCAGCAGACTGGACAGCAGGTTCGTCTGATCGTTTCCGGTGCTCGCCACGAAGGCGTCCATCCCGGCCACGCCCTCCATCTCCAGCAGCTCCAGGTCCGTGGCGTCTCCGTTGAGCACCAGCGCCTTGGGCAGCGCCTCGGCGAGTTCGAGGCAGCGCTTCCGGTCACTGTCGATGATCGTCGCCTCGACGCCGTGCTGCGCGAGCAGCTCCGCGATATGGAAGGCCTCCTGCGTGCCGCCCGCGATCATGACCCGCTGGAGCTTGAACGGCTCATAGCCGGAGGAATGTCGTCCAGCTCACCCTGGGGAGAGAGCAGATAGACGTGGTCCCCGGCCTCGATCCTATCGTCGGCGCCCGGAAGGATGGTCTCCTTCCCGCGCTGAATCGCGGCCGTGACGTAGTGATGGTCGGCGAGCTCCGCTCCGAGCTGTTTCAACGACTTCCCCGCCACCCGAGCACCCTCACGGACCTTGAGACCGAGCAGGCGCACTCGGCCACCGGCAAACGAGGCGACTTCCGTCGCTACCTCACTCCGAATCAACTCGAAAGTCTCGCGCGCGCACTCGCGCTCGGGGTTGATCATCAGGTCGATCCCGAGGTCGTCACGCGAGAGCACACTACCGCGCTCATAGTACTCCGGGCTCGAGATGCGGGCGGCCACGTATTCGACCCCGAGTCGCCGCGCGGCGAGGCTCGCGATGAGGTTGACCTCATCGACGCTCGTCACGGCCAACACCATCTTGGCGTCCTTTATGCCCGCCTTTTCGAGAACGGACAGGGAGGCCCCGTTGCCGACGACCGTCATGATGTCGAGCCGATTGCCCACGTCCTCGGCTCGTTCCGCGCTGGAGTCGATCAGCACGACGTCTTGAATCTCTTCGGAAAGACGCTCAGCGAGATGGAAGCCGACCTCGCCGCCGCCCACTACGATCACCAAACGCATGGAGTCTCCGTATGTGTATGCCCGATCAGGGCGATCGGAAGCTACAAACTACGGACGTGGGGGGGCTAGTGGGGCGAAGTCCTACCAGCGGCTCTCTGAGCTATCCGCCCCCGCACGCGCCCGGCGCCCCCCGTGGGCAGTTCTTCGATCGACGACCCCCACAGCGCGTTGAAGAGCAGGGACTCTCGATCCGGACCTCAACCGCGTCTAGAAGAAGAAGAACTCTCGGCCCGCGCCTCCGAAGCGCGGATTCACGATGTCATTGAAGATCGAGCCGAAGGTGAAGCGGAGGCTGATGTTCGTGAAGTAGTCGAAGTTCGTCTCGAGGGCGCGACGGCGCAGCAGGACGTCTTCGTCCGAGGCGTCGCTCCGAGCCAGGAATACTTGGTCCCGAAGCCGCGAGATGTTGCCAAAGAAGTTGATCGAGAGTCCCCGGACAATGCGGAAATTCGCGCTACCAAACAGGCTCAACCGATTCTTCTGGACGTCGTCGAGGAAGTGGGAGGCCGAAAGCGACGTGGACACGGATCCCCACGGTTGTCGCAGGCTCAAACCGGCGGTCAGGCTCTCTTCGTAGATGTTCTCCCCGGTGACCTCGAAGATCGTCTCCTGGTCATACCGAACCCGAGACGCCCCGACGTGATACTGCAGCGTGAGCTGACGCCTGCTCGACTCCGAGTAAGGAAAGATGTTGTACTCGATCGTGGGCTGAAGGCTCGCTTTGCTGTCGGTGTTGTCGAAGGTATTCGCAGTGACGGAGGCCCGCCCGCCCATACCCCAATGGTCGCCCATGCTTCACCAGCATTACGTCCGTGCCGGAGCTGCGCCGGATGCTCGTCACGGTGGAGCCGTCGTCGAGCTCGAACTGATCCTCGGAGTATCGAAGCCGGGCACCCCACTCGAACTTCCAAGCTTCCGACGTGCGGTTGGCACTGAGGGACCCGTTCCCACTGGCCGAGGAGGTGCGGGATTGGCCCCGTGCCGAGCCCCCAATGCTCACCGTGAAGACCCACAGGTTCCACGGATCATCCTCGGGGGTGGCCTGCACCGCTCCACCCCGACCGTCTGTGCCGGGTCCCCGATACTGGACCCGGAGGAAATCGGCGGCCGGGGTCGAGCCCGCATACGTCACGAGGCCGACCTCGAATTTCGCGATCAACCCCCGGCGGCGCTCGTCCGCTGTGTCCGTAGATGAAGCGGAGTGGCTCAGGTCGTGGTCGTGGCCCAGGAACCGGCCCAACCCGATGAAGCTGATGTCGTACACGGTTCCCGAACCCGCTGCGGTCGACGCGACCAAGACATGCACCTCGGAATCCGCACGGTCCCTTACCCACGCCACCCAGGTGATCTCACGGCGGGTCAGGTCGAAGTCGCATATGAAGGGCTGGCAGTCCAGAAACACCCTGATCCGCTCGGCGTCAGCGTCTTCTTGGGCAAGCAGCGGCGCTGCACCGACCAATACCAACGAGATCACCACAGCTACCACGGTGCGACAGCCCATCGATACCCCCCTCGCCCTCGTGAACTGACCTGAACCGCTATCGGTCGCCGCAGCTCGACCTGTAAGAGTCATGCTAATCGCAAAGATTCCTGGGATAGGACCGGTCTTGTGGCTCCAAAGGTCCCTGGAGTGACCGGAATGCGGGACGGCGAGTGTCACGATGTGTGGACGGAGGGGTCAGGTAGGGCTGTTCCGGCGGCTTGCAGCCGCACCCACCGCCGCGACACCTTGCTGACCCTCACACCCACCCATCCCGAGGTCCATGTGTCCGACATTCTCGCTTTTGAACGCGACCCGAGTCTGACTCGCCTCGACACCGAAGTCGTAGGCGCCGGTGAGGACGAGGGCCGGCCGTTCGTCGTCCTCGCCGACACGATCCTCTACCCCGAGGGCGGGGGCCAGCCAGCCGACCGGGGGACGGTGGACGGCATCCCTGTCCTCGACGTCCAGAAGTCGGGTGGAGTAATACGCCATTTCCTGAGCGGTTCGGCACCGTCTGGCCAAGTCACGGTCGAGCTCGATTGGGAGCGTCGCTTCGACCACATGCAGCAGCACACCGGTCAGCATCTCCTCACGGCCGTTGCGGACCAGCGATTCGGTTGGCACACACAAGCCTTCCATCTGGGGGATCGGATATCGGATATCGAGTTGGACAGTCCGGACCTAAGCGCCGAGGAGCTGGACGAGCTGGAAGAGGCCGTCGCAGCCGAGATCCGCGCGGCCCGACCGGTGACCACGCGACGGGTCAGCCAGAAGGAGTACGAAGGGCTGCCCATCCGCAGTAGGGGGCTCCCCGAGGGGCACACGGGGAGCATTCGGCTCGTTGAAATCGAGGGAGTCGATCTCAACACGTGCGGTGGGACCCACTGCGCCTCCACGGCCGAGCTGGAGGCCCTGAAGCTTCTGGGTACCGAGGCGACGCGGGGTGGCACCCGGCTCTTCTACGCGGCGGGCGCGAGGCTACGCAGGCTTCATGAGGCGCATCACGACCGGAACGCGGAATTGCGGTCCCTGCTCGGAGCGTGCGATGACGAGCTGGTGGACAACCTGACGGCGAGGCTCGAGCAGTTGAAGGACGCGGACCGCACGATCCGTGACCTGGAGAAGGAACTCGCGGCTTGCGCCGCCGAAGCGCTCGTGGCCGGGCCAGACCGCGTCCTGACGGCCCACTGGCCTCGGCGCGACCTACCCTTCCTTCAAGGTGTGGCCCGGGAGGTGGTGCGCGTGGACCCAGACCGTGTCGTATTCCTGACGAGCGGCGCGGGGGAGGACGGCGCTTTCATCATCGGGGCCGGGGACGGGACTGCCACGGATCTGAAGGAGGTTGGCCCGCGAGTGGCGGAACTGCTGGGAGGCCGCGGAGGCGGCTCGGGGGGCATCTTCCAGGGCAAATCCACGAAGCTGTCTCAGCGGGAAGCTGCAGCCGAAATGCTACGCGGCATCGAGTAACCGCTAGCCCACCAACGCGGCCAACCTGCTTCCTCCACTGGTGAATGAAGTACATTCTCAGAGGACCTGGACGACGAACGCCCCTCTTGAGCGCAGCCCGTGGGGCCCCTTCCGTCCAACATCGCGCGGACTCCACTCGGGAGGGCGCGAGTCGATTGCATAAGGAGGGACCGTGGCGAGACGAACGAATTACGGCTTCGAGAAGCAGCAGCGAGAGGTCAGGAAGAAGAAGAAGAAGGAGGAGAAGGCGGAACGCCGCAGAGTTGAAGAGGAAGCCAACACGGCGCCCGATGGCGGTGAAGCCGCAGACGAGACTCCTCCCGAGTCGGGACCGCCCGATAACGGTTGACGTAGCGCCCGAGCTCGACCGGGAGCTCGGCGCACGCATCGATGCGCTGTGCGAGGAAGGTCGTGAGTTCTGGCACCGCTTCGACGCGGAGGTCCGCCAGGACGACTGGCACCCCTTCGTGGCCGCCGACTACGACTCTGTCCGGACCACGCTGATGTCGCTCCGCAAGCCGGGTCGACGGTTCCTCGAGTGGGGATCGGCCACGGGCGTCATCACGATCATGGCGGACCTGCTCGGCTTTGATTCCTGCGGTATCGAGCTCGACTCATCTCTCGTCGACCTTGCGCGGGAACTCGCCGCACGGTGGCATTCCAACGCGCGGTTCGCTGCGGGGAGCTTCATTCCGATGGGATGGGAATGGAAACGCTCAAGCGGCAATGGCCGCCACGGAACCATCGGTCAAGGGCCGTCTGGCTACCTGGAGCTGGGGCGAGCGCTCGGCGACTTCGATGTCGTCTACGGATTCCCGTGGATGGGGGAGGAGCCGATGATGCTCGACCTGATGCGCTGCCACGGCCGCGAAGACGCTCGCTTGGTGCTTCACACGACGCACGGAACGAGGATCTACCAGGGCGGCCGGATCGTGTAGCGTCCCTCCGGTCACCGCGGTACTCTCACCGCTAGAGCGGAAACCCCGCCCAGTCACCTAAGACCAAGCGGGGCAGTTCTTTCCACAAGTGGGCCTGGGTAGACTCGAACTACCGACCTCACGCTTATCAGGCGCCTGAGTAGGGGTCGGAATCACGGCAAGATGTCGGAAAACTCAGATGGATCGCGCGATTTGCCGCCTTCGCGATTCCCCGATGCCGTGATCTGCCGGGTTCAATCGACAGGAGAACCGACAGGACAACCTCTCGCCAGGCGCTTGATTCCCGGGCAGTCCGGCCGCTGGCCAAGACGCGCTGCTAAGCTCGGTCCTCCTCCGCAACGGCTTCCGCGTCGATCGTGATATAGACGGTGTCGCCGACGACGAGACCCCCCCTGTCGATCTTGTCGTTCCACGACACTCCGAAGTCATGTCGATTGATCTCGGTCTCGGCCAGGAAGCCTGCTCGTAGCTTCGGCCCCTTGTTGACCCACTCGCCGTCGACCTCCTCCCACCAAGGCGTCGGCCATTTCCCTAGGTACCTGACCCTGAGGGGCACTTCACGGGTCACACCTCGAATCGTGAGATCACCGCGGACGAGGTAATCATGGTCTCCGATGAGCTCCACGTGATTCCCCTTGAAGGAGATCTGAGCGTGTGACTCAGCGTCGAGGAAGTCTGGAGATCGAAGATGCACGTCACGATCGTGGTCGCCCGACCAGAGGGCGTCCGCATCGATAACCGCCTCGACCGACGACAGCTTGGGGTTCTCCGGATCGAAGTCCAAAGTCCCATGGACGTTCTTGAAGGAGCCCCTCACCCACGTGACCATCATATGCCGCGCGCGGAATGCCGCAGCAGTGTGACCGGGTTCAAATGTCCACTTTGGCATGGCTATCTCCTTCTAAGCCGTTCTTTGACGGGAGTTCAGCACGTCCAGACGACGCGAGAGGATGAGTGGGCCGGCTAGCGTCCGTCATCCCTCAATACCTGGGAAAGTAACGCCGTATTCCGCACCGATCTGCAGGTACCGCTCCGGGTCCGCCGCCATCTTGCTGAACATCTCTTCGATGCCGGCCGGTGCGAACCAAATGAGCACCCGTGCCGACTCGTCGGTGAGGTTCTTGAAGTTGTGTACTACGCCGCGCGGGACGTGAAGGAATGTACCGGGGCCCGCGACGACCTCTTCGCCGTCCGGGTAGAAGGTCAGAGTCCCCTCTAGCATGTAGAAGCCTTCGTCCTCACGCGTCTGCACGTGGGGCGGTGGTCCGGCACCGGGTGGGACGACGGCCTCGAGCATGAAGTAGGCCCCGCCCGTGTGTGCACCCGTTGCGAGGTAGCGGTATTCGTCGCCGGCACCGTGGATCACGGTCGCCACATCGTGCGGGTGAACGACGCGAGGGCCGCTCACGATGCCCCCACCGGCGCGAGCGCCCCCGCGGACCAATCGGAGAAAGACGCCCAACCGACGCTCGGGAACCGGGCGTGCAGCCTAACGAGGTCGACGTCGTAACCGACCTCGTTGAACCATTCGTACATCAGCGCTATGTCCTCGCCGACGCCGGCTCGCACTTCGTCAATCGGCTGCTCCTCGAACGTGACCGTATGCCCTGTCGCGGCGGAGAGCGCCGCGGCTGTATTAGCACCCGAGAGCTCATCGGAAGCGATGTCGATCCGCTGGCCGTAGAAGTCCTCGCGTCCAGCGATCACGATGGCGTTGAACGCCCCGATCGAAGCCAAGCCTATCATCTGCAGATCCCGGTCGACGGGCATGGCCTGCCGGTACCGTCCCCTCGCTAGGTCCTCAGCGAGCCACGGGGAAGAGGTGTTTTCATAGAAGAACACCGGGGCCGTAACAGTCCAGTCCAAATTCGACTCGACCAGGTGCTTCTCCACCTGCCACTTGCTCTCGAAATGGGGGATCCCTGTCCCTTTGTCAGCCGAGGCCACGGAGGAGTACACGACGTGACCAACGCCGGCGGCTACCGCACCGTCGACGAGGTTCTTCCCTAGCTCTGTCTCGTGGTCCGTGCCCCCCACGAAAGGTGATGTCACCGCGAACATCGAATCCACGCCCTGGGCAGCCGCGGCGATGCTCGCCGTGTCTTCCATGTCGCCCTCGACGAGCTCCACACCCATGTGCCGGAGTTCTACAGCCTTCTCGCTCTGCGTGTCCCGAATCATGGCGCGAACGTCGTGTCCGCTCTCGAGCAGTGCGCGCGTGACTGCACCACCCTGCTGTCCCGTCGCCCCCGTCACCAAGACCAGCCGCTTCTGGTTCGTCATGATCCCGCTCCTTTTCAACCTGTTCTCGATAGTTTGCATGCGAAGTATTCGTCGAAAGAAAATTGCCTACCTCGGCTCGCCGACGCGCTCCAGCAGCGTCGACAGCGCCTCCAGCTCAGCCTTCGTGAGCCGGGCCATGAGCTCCCGATCCCGCACGTCGACCGGCTCGTCCAGCCGATTGAGCACCGCGAGACCCTCCGCCGTGATCGTGCAGTCCACACGGCGTCGGTCGTCCGCACACGGCTCGCGATACACCAGTCCGCGCTCGACGAGTCGATCGATGAGTCGTGTGATCGACGGCTGCGGATCGAACATGCGATCCCGGATCGTCATGATGGCGAGCGGTCCCCCTGCCCCTCGCAGAATGCGGAGGATGTTGTACTGAGAAGAACCGATCCCCTCCTCCCCCAGCAGATCCCCGAACTGGCGACGGATTCGTCCTGCGGCCTGCATGAGGGAGACGATCGCTTGCTGGTGCGCAGAAAGAGCCATTTGTCGGGTTGGGATCATTTCAGGTGAACAAGAGCAATCTGCATGCAAATAGTTTGCATGTCAAGTATAAATCCCGATGTGATCACCATTTGGCGTGGACCTGGCGCGGGCGCGCTCGCTCAACTCTCAGGTGGCTCGGTCGCGGACCTAGCGAACTCGCCGCTCACGCTCATGCAGCATGAGGTCTTTGATGGTCGAAGGATTCGACTAGACCACGCACGTGGCTGAGGTTGAGCAGCGTCACATCATATAACACTGGGCCTCCGGCTCGGGCCGCCTCCGGCGACCCTCGACGCAACCGGCCCACGAGCGGTGTGCCGTGAATAAGGCGTTGGCGATGACATCCGTTGCGGGTTACCTGAACGTGGTCGACGGGCCGGTTCGGAGGCCTAGAACGTTATATGCCATCTCCGGTTGGGGATGGGACGGCAGGGCGGAGGGGGCTTCGATGTCAACGTATAACTTGCGCAAATGCGAGTCCTGTGTAAAGTTATAGCTTGCTATTATCCTATTCATTTGCAACCTATGGCTTTACACCATGTCCGAACGTCCCGTTGATGTGATTGCGCGCCGCAAGCTCGACGAACGCCTAGCCAACATCCGCGAGGCAAGTGGTCTGTTTGAGCGCCCCCGTCGCGGGTGGATCGCGACGCTTCGACGGGCGCTAGGTATGCCTCAGTCTCACCTTGCCCACCGGATGCGCGTTTCGCGGCAGGCCATTAGCCAACTTGAGAAGCGAGAGGTCGACGGCTCTATCACACTCAGTGCCTTGGAACAGGCAGCGGAAGCACTCGGTGCGCGTGTCGTCTACGCTGTTGTCCCTGAGCGACCGCTTCTGGCGATGCTATCGGACCGCGCCTTGAAGCTCGCGACTCGGATAGCGGGCTCCGTCCGTCACACTATGCGGTTGGAGGACCAAGACCCTGGCTCGGACCTGGAACGTAGGACTCTCGATCTAGCTGCAAGCCTTATCGAGTCTCCGTCGCGGCTCTGGTCCGTGATTGATGAGTGATGATGCCCCCGGTGCTGGCTGGGAATTCCGCGATGTATTATAATAGATGCCGTGATACACTCTTTTGCTGACAGTGCCACGGAAGACCTTTTTCTCGGTCTGGACAGCCGCCGGGCGCGGAGGGCCTGCCCGCAGGCTCTTTGGCCGGTGGTGCGTCGCAAATTGGACCAACTGAATCGCGTAAAGGACCTTCCGGAGTTGAGTGTTCCGCCCGGGAATCGCCTGGAGAAACTGAGGGGAGGCCGGGAAGGTCAACATAGCATTCGGATCAATGAACAGTACCGGATCTGTTTCCGTTGGGAGGAGAGCAATGCCTACAAGGTCGAAGTCACGGACTATCACTAGAGGCGCAGGGAAGGAGCCACTCGTAGAGCGACGCCTGCCTACGCATCGGCCTCCGACCCATCCTGGCGAAATGCTACTTGAGGAGTTTCTGAAGCCTCTAGAGATCACTCAATCCGCTTTCGCGATTCAGCTCGGCGTCTCGTTTCCGCGGCTTAACGAGGTGATCAATGGAAAGCGGAGCGTGACGCCAGACACTGCCCTTCGGTTGGCAAGGGTGACTGGAATGAGTGCTGACTTCTGGTTGGGACTCCAGCAGGATTGGGACCTGTGGCACGCGCTGAGGTCAGAGAGCGCCAAAGAGATCGCTACCCTCAAGCCGCTGAAACACGCGAGCTGACCGCACCACGGCGGCGGCGGGAGAGCAGATCGCCCAGAGGGTCAGAGTGGTCCAGCGTTCAACCCGACACGACCTGCACCTTCCTATCCAGGTAGCGCCCATCGTGCGGGTCGCGGTTGCCGGCTTCGTTCGCTACGCTCACTACGACGATCACGGCTCGCATTCGCGAGCCGCGACGGCAACTTTGAACGTTAACTGCAACTGAGGGCGGATACGGGTGTGGTGTTGGGGTCAACGACCGACGCGAGAGTCGGAGAGGATGTGATTCAGCCGGAGGTTGGGAATGCGTTGGAAATGGCAGAGGTTGCCTGTAACCAACTCGAGGTCGTGATAGAGGGCTGTGGCTGCGATTTGCAGGTCGGCGTCGGGAAGGATGTTTCCGTCGCGCTCAAGGTCAGCTCGAATCTGACCGAAGACGCGTGCGGTGGAGAGATCGAAGGGGAGGATCGTGACAGCGAGCAGGACCCGCTGCTCGATGTTGGTCAAGTGGCGCTCTCTGGCGGTGGAACGATAGGCTCCTTTGAAGAGCTCGCCGATCGTTACAGCGCTGGCGAATTGGGCATCACGCGGGACAGTTCTGATCCAATCGAGATAGCGGTGAAGAGGACGGGGGCGCAGGAGTTCCGAGACCGCGTCAGTGTCGAAGAGATAGACCAAAATGATCAGTCGAGAGAAGGGCCGCTTCGGGTCCCCACACGGGAGGAGGTCCGTAGGATGCGCACGAGGTCATCGGAACCCTTCCACCCCCCGGCCACGCTCGCGAGCCCTCCTTCGGGACCGGCCGAGCGGAGGCGTTCGAGGGTCTGGAGTTCGTCAGAGCCGACGAGTGCGGCGATCGCCTTGCCATGCCGAGTGATCACAACCGGATCACCGCGCTGGGCCTCGCGGACGTACTCGCTGAGCTTGGCCTTCACCTCGGAGACAGATCGGTTCTTCAACATGGTAGTCCTCCAGTCAGTATGGTCAAATAGACTATAATGACCAATATTGAGCGAGGCAATGCCGATTCGGGCCGCGTAGACTGAGAGGGACCAAGGACGGAAGGGAGATAGGGTGATGTTCGGCGACGATGGACCAAGGCTCCGGGAGAGAAGGAGATGAACAAGCAGGCGATCGTCTTTATCCACGGTGTGTCGCCCCATGGAACAGAACTTGAGCGTCCGCGGAGCGACACTCGCGACCCTGGTCAGGTGGAATTGGATTCAGGATTCGCCCACACGCGCCAGTACGGTTCATTCCATCAAGGGGTACTTCGTTTCCTCTCGACCACGTCTCGGTCCGAATGGGACCAGGCTGCGATTTGCGGTGTGGAGTGGGGGTGGGACCACACCGAATGGGATTCGCACACGTTTGGAGCGGTGCACCGGCTCAGGCGCTTCAAGGAGCACGTAGTTGAGGGTCGGGTACGCCTCCGTCTGCTCGTTACCATGGGTTCGCCGATCTGCATGCTCGCGCTGAGGAGTGACCCGTCGGTCCGGGGGCTGTGTTATGGCGATAGAATCCCCCTCGCACCGGTACGGGGTGCCCTCCGACGACACCTCGCCAGCTGTTCGGTGGCTGAACTTGTGGAATAAGAACGATCCGGTGTCGTTTCCGGTGGGGCCGATGGTGGAACCCTCGGTTGCAGTTGAAGACAGGCACGTGCGGTCGTCCTGGGATCTTCGGAAGAGTCACACAGGCTATTGGTCTTCGCGAGGCGTGCATCGACTCGTGGCAGAAAGGTGGGGGTCAGCATCCTAAGCCGAGGTCCCTTGTGCGCTCGGGAGCTGCGACCCAACCGGCCATGAGCGGACGGGTCTTGGTGAGTAGAAGTGCTTGGAACGAAGAACGAGGGTGTTCGGAACAGAAGTGATTGGGCCGGTTCGGAGGCCCTGGAACGTTAGACGCCACTGAAGGGCGTTGCGATTCAGTCAATCCAGGGAGTGAGATGGGATCGGATCCACGACGCGAGATCTTCCTCGGAAAGCGATCCATCTGCGAGGCCGACGATTGCGTTAACCGCTTCGGGCTCGGGCGCTGCGAGCTCAAAATCGTTGATGGCGAGAAAAGTATAGGCAGCAACGAGCGCAGCCCGCTTGTTCCCGTCGATAAAGGGATGGTTCTTGGCGATGCCGAAGGCGTATGCGGCTGCATGAGTCGCCAGGTCCGTGCCGGGTGTGTAGTGCCACTTCTGCTGCGGCCGAGTTAGGGCGGACTCGAGTAGCCCGACGTCGCGAATGCCGAGGCTACCTCCATGCTCCAGGATCTGGTCGGCATGAAGTGCTTCGACAATCGGGCGGTTGAGCCAGGTGGGCTCGGTCGGCAAGGGATGAGTCTACTTTGCAAGTTCACGAAGGGCATTCTTATACTTCTTTGCCCCGCGGCGGTAAACAGCCATCGCCTCCTCAAAGGTCGGATCGTACGGGGTAATGAGTAGGCCCTTGTCGGTGGCGACCACGAAGACCTGATCGCCCACATCGAGATGCAGACGGTCAGCCAGATCCTTGGGGAGAGTGGCACCGACGGAGCCACCCATCTTGCGTAGCGTGACAGTGCGGACCATGGGTACCTCGAAAGGCTGAAGTGCAAAGGTGAAGCGCGAAGGCAACATAGCACTAACGTGCTACCGTGTCCAGATCTAAGGGGCTACAAACGAGAGAGCAATTGGTCGTAATCGGAATGGGAGCCGATCCAGAACCAGATCCAGGTGTCCTCGTCACGGACGGAGAGGGCACGGTATCCCAGAGACCCTGGGGGGGTACGTATTGGAGAAGGTATTGGAGTGCGGCTCTTTAGACTCGATCTAGTCGGTGTTGCACTTCTGTGGACTGAGGTATTGGAGGGCTAGGGGAGCGCCATTGCGGGGGCCGCCGTCCGCACCCGCGCCAGCTCTTCCACCATGACCTCGCGGATGCCCGCGATGAACGCGCCCGGGTCGGAATCGGGGTCCGTCCACGGGAAGGGCCCGTGCAGACTCACACGACCTTCGATGCCACTGATCTCCCCCAGGAATTGTACGAATGTGGCGTGCTTCCAGTAGCCGTCACAGACGAGAACGTATACGCTCCAATCCCTTGCTCCCAGAATCCTCTCCAGGCCTCTGGTCCTGAAGCGACCGATCTTGCCGTCCCTGGTGCGTCTGCCCTCGGGAAACAGGGCCAGCGGGACGGCACTGGTGCGTGCCACCTCAGCTAGGTCGTCTAGGTTTCGCCTCCCCGTGCCTGCCTTCGCCCCGGGATCCACCAAGGGGTACGCGAATTTCCTGAGAGTGTGGGAGATGAGGGGAATCCACCTGGCATACCTACTGCGGGTGACGATCCTGGGATAGAAGCCGTCAAGGGACGCAATGATCAGGGGAATGTCTAGGAAAGACTGGTGGTTCATGAGAATAAGGACCCCAGCCTCTCCCGGGATGCGGGGAGCCGCCGGCAGAGCCGCGCCGCCGATCCAGCCTAGGATGAAAAACACTACGCGCGCGAGAAAGCGCTGCCATGCTCCCAGTATATGTGGCCCGGCCGAAGGAAACATGCGCGTCGCAGGGCAGATGACAAGGCGCTGAATCGGGTCGCCAGCCAGCAGAAAGACGGCGGCGAGGGATAAGGCCAAATAGCCTCTGAGTTTCACGTTGGTAGGTCTCCACGCGTCCGAGGTCTCGCGGGTCATGCGTCAGGTCCGTGACTGAAACCTAACGGTGCTCCCGGCGGCCGATTAAGATACCGAACACACCCTGAATCACCTCAAGGCGGCCTGAAGGAGCGGGTGCCCGACTGACCCGGCCCCCCACTGGACGGACGGCACGTCGCTTCGCGATGGGCAGAATTGTCGCAAGTCGGATACCTTTTGACGCCTTTCGCGAGAGGTGATGCCGCACGATGAGGGTGCAGCGCCCGGATTGCTCCGTGTGGAAGTCCATACACCTCCAGTAGTTACGGCCCCCGCAACCACCCGCTGGCACAAAAGGTGCACGAAAGCGGGGCAGGCAGAGTAGCGACCGGGTCCGCGAGGACCGTGTTACGCTGCCGGGCAGACCCTTAGGGGGCTCCCCGGCACCGAGCACGGTCCTCGTTTTTTTTTGCTGAATCGTGGCCGCGCCGGGCTTCTGCACTCGAACGGGAGAACTCGAACCAGGTGAAGACCGATGACACGGACTATCCGACGACTTTGGCAGATCGCTGCAGTGATAGCGCTCTCTGGAGGCGCGTGCACGGACGCGCAGAGCCTCACCGGACTCACAGACGAACTGACGGACGTCCCGGCTGGCATGTTCGGCATCGTCGTACAGTCGGCCCCCAGCGCGGACTCTAGCCCTGTCCCGACCGCGGGCGGCCCGGCCTTGGCCAGCGTCTCGCTGGACAAGGTGGTCTCCATCACGCTGGAAATCGGCCGCGTGGATGCGAAGCGAGCGGACGGGGGCTGGGTGGACGCCGGAGTGGTGAACGCTAGCTTGGACCTGCTCAACCTGCCGGACGAGGGGTTCGAGCTCCTGGACAGCTCGCTGCCCACAGGCGAGTACCAGATGCTTCGGCTCTTCCTGACCGCGGATCCCACGATCACGCTGAACACCGATGTCCGAGTTGGGCGAACCACCTACGAGGCAGGCGAGCACCCCCTATCGATCCCGAGCGCCGAGCAGAACGGGCTCCGTCTCCATGCCGAGTTCACGGTGGATGCGGGCGGCGAGATCCTAACGATCGTCGTCGATGGCGGAGCCACAGTCCGCAAGGTGACGGCCACCGGGTCCGGCGTGCTCAAGATCTCTCCCGAGCTTCAGGTGCGGGGCGAGGACGGCAAGAAGATCGGTGAGCTCGAGTCGGAGGACGAGAACGAAGACGGCGAGGAGCTGGACGAGGTCGAAGGTCTCGTCATGTCGGTCGGCGACGGTAGCTTCACGCTGCTGGACGAGACCGTGGTCCGGGTGGACGATCATACGGAGATCGACGGTGATCTGTTCACTCTCGAGGCCGTATCCGAAGCCCTGGCCGCGGAAGAGGCCGTGCGGGCCGAGGCCAAGGGTACGCTCCTGGACGACGGTTCCATGCGCGCGGTCAAGGTCGAGTTCGAGACCGACGGAGAGGACCCGGAAGGGGACGACGATGACGAGGTCGAGGTAAAGGGCCATGTCACGTCGGTCCACCCGGACGAGGACACCTTCACGTTGGTGAAGGGCGATCACCAAGTGACGGTCGCCGTGGACGACTACACCGAGCTCGAGGGTGACTTTGAGAGCCTCGTGGCGGTTGCCGAGGCCCTCCTCTCCGACCACGTAATCCACGCCGAAGCCGAGGGCCTGCTCCAGGACGACGGCACCCTGCTGGCGACCGAGGTCGAGTTCTCAGTCAGGAAAGACGAGGTCGAGCAGGTCGAGGTCTGGGGCCACGTCACGGCGGTCCACCCGGACGGAGGCACCTTTACGTTGGCGAAGGGCGATCACGAGGTGACGGTCGTCGTGAACGAGCACACCCACTTCCACGGACAGATCGAGAGCCTGGTTGGGGTGGCCGAGGCCCTCGAGGCCGGCCACACCGTCAGAGGCGAGGCCGAGGGCCAGCTCCAGGACGACGGCAGCGTTCTGGCATCCGACGTAGCGTTCGGCGTCCAAGAAGACGATCAAGAGGACGATCAAGAGGACGATCAAGAGGACGTCGACGAGGTGGATGTCGGCGGCACCGTGACGGCCGTGAACCCGGACGCCGGCACCTTCACGTTGGTAACGGGCGATGACGAGGTAACGGTTACCGTGAACGAGCTCACGGTCTTCCACGGGCAGTTCGAGAGCTTGGGTGCGGCGGCCGAGGCCCTTGAGGCCGGTCTTGCTATCAGAGGCGAGGCCGAGGGCGTGCTCAAGGACGATGGTGACGTTCTGGCATCCGACGTCGCGTTCAGCGTCCAAGACTGAGGGGTGGGCGATCCCGATGGACCTGGAGCCCAGATCACGCTCTGGTAACAGCTCGAGGATCGCAAGAACAAGGACGTAACACGTGCCTTCTTCGAAGCAGTCGAGGGACATTCAGGGTCTCTCCGCCGGATCATGCTCGACCCATCGGGGGCAATGGCCACATAACGTCCGACCCAACCGAACCGCTAGCTACATTGCCCGCCTGCTTGGCCGGGCAGGAATGAGGGAGTGGGCGCGCTGCCGACACCGCCCTGCCGCTCCAATATGTCTTCGCCCGCAGGCCCGCCCGCCCCTGGGCCCGCCTCTCCTCCTCCATCTCCCCCGTTTCCACCGTTGCCCACCCCGTTCAGCGTGAATGGGCCGGGGCCTCCAGATCCACTCCTCCCAGCCCCCCCGAGCGCCACGCGGCCCCCGGCAGTCCCCCCAGTCCCACCCTCCCCGCCTATGTCCGGGGGCGAACAAGCGTTGAATCCACTTCCGCCAGTTCCACCCTCAAGCACGATGTTGCCGGGAAGGCCACCCTCACCGGCTGGATTGCCCTCTAGATTGAACGTCCTGGAGTCGGCTCCGTCACCTCCCCAGGCAGAGCTTCCGCCCCCGTCTCCACCGCGAAGCCTACAGTCGCCGGAGCCGTCGGCGCCCCGACCGCCGTCAGAGCGGGCGTCTCCGCCGTCTCCGCCGTCTCCGCCTTCAACGGGATCCCTGTCGAAGATGATGGACGCACCAAAGATCACTGGTCCCTCAGGAGAAGAAGATCCTTCTCCGCCCGCCGCCGTCGCTCCTCCCCCCGACTGAGCCTGCCCATTCGTGCATTGCTCCGGATCGCCGTCCGGTCCGGTCGCCTCGGCCCATCCGCCCGCACCGGATCCACCCATCCGTACATTGGAATTCACACCCCCCAGCACGCCGGCGACCCCGAAGATCCGTAACTCGCCCCCGCTCTCTCCGGCCCCACCCTCAGCCCGAGCATCCGGGGCGGCCACGCCGCTCCCTGGAGTCCCGATGGCGGTGGCGCCGCCCCCGTCTCCGCCTCTCCCCGACTGGATCGTCACACTCCCGGCCCCAAAGTCGATCTTCCCGGAGGCCAGGATCTCGAGCGGACCACCGAAGCCCCCACGGCTGCCCACCGCATCGGCCGGAGCTCCCTCATGCACGGCGTCGGCGCCGTTCCCCCCGTCCTGGCTCTTGATGAACGTGGTGCCGCCGAACACGATGTCTCCATTCGCAATGATCAGAACAAGGTCGCCGGTCTCGCCGTCAGTGCCGGCCTGTCCGTCGGGGGCCCGTTCAGGCCCCACCTCGATCGTGCTATTGACGATGCTGAGGACCGCTGGTGGCTCGCCCGAGGGGGACGGCACGTCCGCCGGGTTCCCGTCGAATAGGGGCACCCCCAGGTTGGAATTCATGATGTCGATCCTGCCAGAGGACCGGATCGTGGCCCCGGTCAAGCTCATGTCGCCCTGGTTGGCGATGAGAAGGGTCGGCGCCGCGCCAGTTGCCGGAGGGACACTGCACTGGTTGCGGATCGTTCCGTTGATGGTAAGACTGCCCTGGCCGAACACTGTGATCTCCACGCAGTCGCCCACCAGGTCCCCGTCGATCACGATGTCGCCCTCGATGTCGCAGACGAGATTGCCGGTGGCGGTGATGGTGACCCCAGCCGCAACGGTGAGCTCGGTAAGGGTGACCACGCCTGAGACGCTCGTGTCCTCAGTGAAATTGGTCTGAGGGGCATTCGGGCCTGTCGGCTCGTCCGGATCATCTCCGCCGCCACCGCCACAAGACAGGGTGCCCGTCAAGAGTGACAGGAGAACCAGGCGGACAACTCTCGCGAACCGGGTCTGATAGGTCCGTCGCGTGCGCTTCTCGCTCATTGGGCTCCGCTCCACATTGAGGGACGGGCGAGCGTTACAGTTTGCAACGTACGAGGCCGGGTTCTGTGCGGCCAGCTAAACGACGGGAAGCCTCGAGGCTCGAGAGTACCCTTGTCATGACGGCTTAGGACAAGCGATGGATAGGAACCAAACCAGCCGGGGTGCCACGTGGGCAAGATCGAATCTGGCACAAGCTCCGAGGGGCGTTGGAACGCCGAAATCGGTGCCAGAATGGCGCACGACCGGACACACAAACGGACACACATTCCGTTTGTGGGACGAAAGAAAAGCCCTGCCTGATGTCGTAGCATCAAGCGTGGCAGATTCTTACCACAGTCGGGACGGCCGGATTGACCTGCGGTGAGCATCTGACCTACACCGCGGAAGACCTCACAGCCGCCTCGCCTCGAACCGGCGACCCCCTGAAACCCATTCCCCACAGCTTATACGCCAAATCACGGGGAAATGCCTGGTTTCAGTGCGGTTTCGGAGTGGATGGCCCGGGATCGGGATCGGTGTTTCCGGGCATCTAGGAGGGTCAACTATTGGAGAACGTATTGGAGGGGACCCGTCCGACAGGTCCTTTGACGGCCGAGGTAGCCGGTGAGTGAGCGATCCTTGTGGCAGGGCGCAACTTAGGCTCATCTTGCGGGCATGTCTGACCCCGTCACCCGGCTGAACGCGACTCTCGAGGGCCGCTACGCCATTGAGCGTGAACTCGGCGAAGGCGGGATGGCTACGGTCTACCTGGCCGACGATCTAAAGCACGAGCGCAAGATAGCGCTCAAGGTCCTCAAGCCCGAGCTGGCGGCCGTGGTCGGCGCCGAGCGGTTCCTCGCCGAGATCAAGACCACCGCCAACCTCCAACACCCGCATATCCTGCCACTCCATGATTCCGGTGAAGCCGACGGCTTCCTCTACTACGTCATGCCGTTCGTCGAGGGGGAAACGCTCAGGCAGAGGATCGACCGCGAGAAGCAACTCGGTGTAAAGGACGCCCTCGCGATCACCACCAAGGTCGCCGACGCACTGGACTACGCGCACGAGCGCGGCGTGGTCCACCGGGACATCAAGCCCGCGAACGTTCTGCTCAGTGAACGTGGAGAGCCGCTGGTGGCCGACTTCGGGATCGCGCTCGCCGTTGCCCAGGCGGGTTCCGGTCGCATCACCGAGACTGGGCTCAGCCTGGGCACTCCCCACTACATGAGTCCCGAGCAGGCCACGGGCGACCGGGATGTCGATCCCCGGTCGGACGTCTATGCGCTCGGATGTGTTCTGTACGAGATGCTCTCCGGTGATCCGCCGTTTTCGGCCTCCAGCGCCCAAGCGGTCTTGGTCAAGATCCTCACGACGGATGCGCCCCCTATCACCGCGGTCCGGAGAACGGTGCCTCCACACGTCGAGGGGGTATTGGCCCGGGCGTTGGAGAAGCTCCCCGCCGACCGGTTCGAAAGCGCGGCCGAGTTCATGACGGCCCTCGATGATGTGGGGTTCAGGTATGAGACCGTGGCACGGACGACGGCGGCGCCCGTTGCGGTTGCGACCGCCAGAACAGCCACGTCGGCACGGCGTTGGACCACCGCGCTCCCGTGGGTCGTCGCGGCGGTGGCAACGGGCGTGGCAGCTTGGAGCCTGGGAGACGAACCGGCGCCTGCACCTGTGACGCGCGTGGGTCTTACCACGCCCCAAGGTCAGGAGTTCTCCAAAGCCGCCATGTTCCTTGATCAGTCGGCCATGGCGCTGAGTCCCGACGGAAGCCAGCTCGTCTACCGGGGCCGGGGCGATGCGGGCCAGACGCACCAGCTCTGGCTGAGACGCCTGAACGAGCTGGAGGCGACTCCGATCGCGGGCACTGGATCAGCGGTTGCCCCCCAGTTCTCCCGAGACGGCCAATTTCTAGCGTTCCGGGTGCAGGAGCGGGGCGTCGGCGTGATGCCGGCCGAGGGCGGGACTCCCGTGTGGTTGGAGGCCAATGCACGCTTCGCCTGGGGAGATGACGGGGCGATCTACTACACGGTGCCGGAACTGCCGGAGTTGAGGCGCTGGATGCCCGGCTCGGCCGAATCGGTGTCGCTGGGCGACATCGGCGTCGTGGGTGTCGTGTCGGACGTGCTTCCCGGCATCGGAGCGATCTTAACGTCGGGAACCGTGTCGAACACGACGATGTTCGCCGTCGACATCGCGGCAGGCGAGGCGCACGACCTCGGAGAGGGAAGGCGGCCGCGATACTTGAGTTCGGGACACATCGTCTACCGACGGCTCGAGGACAACGCGCTCCTCGTCCGACCGTTTGATCTCAAGACCTTGAGCGCGACCGGCCCGGCCGTATCGACCTCCGCTCAGGTTGGCTTGAGCGGGCCAACGGGCGCGGAGTTTGCGGTTGCAGACGACGGGACGCTCGTTTACGCGAGCGGCGCCGCCGGCGACACGGAACAGCTCGTCTGGCTGAATCGGGCTGGTCAGGCCCAACTCATCGACTGGATCGAGCCGGGCGGCTTCGAGGGAGTTGCCCTGTCCGCCTCGGGAGATTCGGTCGTTGCCGCATGGGCAAGCGGATCGGAGAGCCTCGGCGAGCAGGACATTTGGGTCTTCGACCTGGTGGGACGCTCACGGCTTCCGCTCACGCGGGACGGGGTGAGTGTACGTCCGCAGTGGCATCCGACGGAGCCACGGATCTCGTTCATCGGCTCACGCGACTCGCGCACTTGGGTCATGTCCATCACCACGGGCGGGTCGGGGGTGGCCGAGAGCATCGTCGAGCTCTCTGGCATGCCCGCTGACGCGTGGTGGACCCGAAACGGCCGGGAGCTCTTGGTGCGCATGCCCGGCGCCTCGCTTCGGAGCATCTGGCGCTTCGATCCGGGCGAGCATGACGCGCCGGAGCCATGGCTCGACCGGGCGTTCAACGAGCGAAGCCCGGAACCCTCCCCCGACGGGAACTGGCTCGTCTATACCTCCAATCAGTCGGGACGTGACGAAGTCTACGCTCAACCGTATCCCGAGGGCGGCCGCGTTGAGTCGGTCTCGATCGAGGGCGGTTCTCAGGCCATGTGGTCGAGGGACGGCGGGGAAGTCTTCTTCATCGGCCTGGACGGGTGCATGTGGAGCGCCACGGTGACACATGACGCGTCGAGCTTCGTCGTCGAGTCACGCGAGCGGCTCTTCGAGTTGGACCCCTCGCTGAGGACCGACGTTCAACGCCGACTCTTCGACGTCGCGCCCGACGGCCGCTTCCTCTTCTCCACGCGAGTCGGGGGGGCGGCGCAGGCCCAGCTAGTCCTCGTCCGCAACTGGGTGCAGGAAGTGACGGGAGGGCGGTAGCACCCGACCCACTGAAGCACGGACAAGTGAACCCCATTCGAGCCTTCAACTAGCCGAATGGCGGCAAGAAACCGTGTAAACCACTGGTAGGGCGCACGATCTGCCGTTTCTTGCCGGAAGGGATGCCGGAATCTGCCGTCATTTGGAGGCACAATAACGGGCCCAATGGGCACGCGAACGGACACAGATGACGCCCCGTCGGGTGTCAGGTGCGTCGTCCTCGGAGGCGGGGGCCTGTAACGCTTGTGGCCCAACACGACCTAGGCGCATCTTGCGGCCATGTCTGACGCCTTATCCCGCCTCAATGCACTGCCCGAATGCGCTCGAGGAGCGTTGCCACCGGCAGCGGCACACCTCTACGCCACGTCTCGAAGGAGGCCGACACCATGATCTCACGGCAAGCGTTGGCACGATGGGCACCCCTCTGCCTCATCCCCCTCTACATTCCCGCGACTGCGAAAGCCCAGCATCCGCGCTTTCCCGCCGAAGAGTGGGTCGATCGGGTGCAGTCCATACGCTCCGTGCTGTCGGGCGAGCCACCCCGATGGTCCCCGGATGGGACAGAGATCATGTTCGCCTCGGGCCTTCTCGGGGGAGGGCTCTGGAGCGTGCCGGCCGAGGGCGGCTTCCCGCGTCGCATGGCGGAGGACATCGGGGGGGTCCCGTTCCAGCTCGCCCGGCACCCGCGATGGTCACCGACCGGAGAGTGGGTCTCCTACGTCTCGGACCGTGGATCCGAGGACGGCGCGCCGGACCTCTGGCTCTG
This sequence comes from Longimicrobiales bacterium, assembly GCA_965249725.1. Lineage (GTDB taxonomy): Bacteria > Gemmatimonadota > Gemmatimonadetes > Longimicrobiales > Gaopeijiaceae > CBDDCX01. The sequence goes on along the minus strand of CBDFMQ010000002.1, from coordinate 1,924,738 downwards.
GTCGGCCGTGGACGGCCGCGACGTGCGCCTCACACACCTCGGCGCTCGCATGACGACGACGAGCTGGTCGCCCGATGGTCGATGGATCACGTTCACCGGCGGGGGCGCGGGGAACTACGACATCTGGCGGGTCTCGGTGCCCGACGGACGGGTGGAGAGGCTCACCAACGACGAGCGCTACGAGATCGGACCGACGTGGACGCCGGATTCGCGGAGCATCGTCTACGTGGTCGTCGACGACCACTGGGTGGACCACGACGTCATGATCATGAACGCCGACGGCTCGGGGATGCGGCTCGTAGTGCGTGACACCGACTTCTTCGACTACAGCACGTCGTCCGGGACGCCGAACTTCTCGCCGCCTCGGGTTTCGCCGGACGGGAGCACGGTTCTGTTCCGATCCTGGCGGAGTGGCTGGATCAACTACTACACGGTGCCGATCCAGGGAGGGGAGCCTCGACCGATCGCGCCGGAGTCCTGGGACCAGAGCGACGCGCGCTGGTCGCCGGACGGCCGCCGGATCGCCTACGTGACGAACCGTAATGGCACGTTCGATTTGCGCGTCGCGGCGGCGTCCGGGGGGCGCTCCGACGTTCTCGTCGATCCGGGGATGGGCGTCGTGCGCGCGCCCGAGTGGTCTCCGGACGGCAGGCGGATCAGCTACACCCTCCAGACGCCTACCGAGGCCGCCGACCTGTTCGTGATCGACGTGGACAGCCGCGAACCGCGGCGCTTGACCGACTCCTCTCCCGGGGGCAACGCGGGCGACGCGCTCATCGTGCCCGAGAAGGTCACATACCAGAGCGACGGCCTGAGGATCAACGCCTACCTGTTCCGCCCGAGGACGATCCGCGAAGGGGAGCGTCTGCCGGGAATCGTGTTCGCGCACGGGGGACCCACCGGCCAATACATCGACACGTACCAGACTCAGATGCAGTTCTTCGCCGAGCAGGGCTACGCTGTCCTGGCACCGAACTTCCGCGGAGGAGCGGGCTACGGGCGGGAGTTCGCGGACCTGAACGACGGCTGCTGGGCTCACTGCGATCTCGACGACCTGGTTGCGGGTGTGGAGTACCTCAAGACGCTCCCCTACGTGGACCCCGACAACATGGGAATCACAGGGACGAGCCACGGTGGGCTCCTCAGCATGGCGGGTGCGACGTTCGCGCCTGATGTATTCCGGGCGTCCATCCCACACGGAGGGACGGCTGATCGAATCCACTACTACCATACGCAAGAGCTCCGCCACATCAAGCAGGCGGAAGACGAGTTCGGACCACTCGAGGGCAACGAGGAGACCTACCGATACGTCTCACCGCAGTTCTGGGTGGAGCAGGTCAACACACCCCAGTTCGTGATCTGGGGAGAAGGCCGCTGGCCCGCGTCGGACAGCTCCGCCCGCTACGTCGCTGAGCTCGAGCGCCACTACAAGCCCCACCGGGCGAAGGTCTACTACGACGAGGACTACTACGTCTCCAACCGGGACAACGTGCGACAAATGCTCCTCGACATGCTGGAGTTCTTCGACGAGCATTTGAAGTCGGGGAGGGCGGGGGGGTAGCGCGCCGTGTCCGATCTGACTTCCGGGACTGTTTCCTGCCGCTGTTTGCGGCTGGACCCCATGCGACTCCATATGTTTACGAATGGCGGTAAGAAACCGCATAGACACCCGGAGGCCGGCGGACCCTTCCTTCCATGACTCCGTCTCCCTCCTCCTCCCCACGCCGATTGCTTCTGATCGTCGGCATCGTCCTCGTCGCGCTGAACCTCCGTTCCGCGATCGCCAGTGTCGGGCCCTTGGTCTCCGTCATGCGACCCGCCACGGGGCTCTCCAACACTGCGCTCGGGCTGCTAACGACCCTGCCTCTCCTGGCCTTTGGGTGCGTGTCCCCGTTCACCTCGGTCGTGAGTCGCCGGGTGGGGGTCGAGCGGACGGTGGCTCTCGCGCTCGTGCTCTTGGCCGTCGGCACCGGGCTCCGGGCCGCGGAGTCGGTCGTGGCACTCTATCTCGGGACAAGTCTCATGGGCGTCGGGGTCGCGCTTGGGAACGTCCTGCTGCCGGTGCTAGCGAAGCGTGACTTCCCGGCCCACCCCGGGCCGATCACCAGCCTGTACTCGAGCATGATGGGGCTCGGCGCGACCGCCGCGGCGGGGCTGAGCGTACCGCTCGCGGCGGTCTTCGGCTGGCGTGGAGCACTGGGCATTGGGGTGCTCCCGGCCGTGTTCGCGCTGCTCGTGTGGCTCGTCCAACTCTCCGGGCCCCGGCCGGCGCTACAGGTCCGGCGGCCGGGTGGGGTCACGCTCCGGGTCCTGGGGCGCTCGAGGCTGGCCTGGCAGGTGGCTCTCTACATGGGACTCCAGTCCCTCACGTTCTACGTCATCATCGCTTGGCTCCCCGACCTTCTGCAGAGTCGCGGTCTCAGCGAGGCCGCCGCCGGTTGGATGCTCGCCCTCTCTCAAGTCACTGGGATTCTGGGAACCGCCCTCATACCGGTCTGGGCCGGAACGTTGGCCGACCAGCGCCGGATCATCTGGACCCTCGCCGTTCTCGAGGCCGTGGGACTGGGCGGCTTGCTCCTGCCGGGTGGTATGCTCGCAGCCCTCTGGGTCTCGCTGCTCGGCTTCATCCTGGGCGGCACCTTCGGGCTGGCACTGACGCTGCTGGTGCTTCGCGCGCCCGACGCCGAGTCCGCGGGCGAGCTGTCGGGCATGGCCCAGTCGGTGGGCTACTTCGTGGCCGCCATCGGCCCCGCCGTATTCGGTTACCTCCATGACGCGACCGCGGGATGGACGGTCCCGATCCTGCTCCTGGGGGCGGTGCTGTCGGGTAAGGTGCTATCGGGTCTTCCGGCCGGCCGGCCAGGCCTGGTCGCCGCCCGTTGAACTAACCCGGGACCCGACCCACTGAAGCCCCCACAAATGCACCCCATTCGGTAACTAATCGGCACACTAAATCGGGCGTCATTCTGGGGTTCTAGGATGGTGTCGGGGGGAGTGGCACACTTTTCGGGACGTTCGAGATCAAGCCAGCGTCTAGCCATACTCCGCCGCAGGCCTGCACGCCCTGCCTAGTAGTCGAGCCGCTCCCGCTTCCAGAGATCCCGCACCCCGTCGTCCAGACCCGTCATCTCCCAGCGGATCAGCGAGATTGGGAGTCGCCCGGCTGCCATGAACGTGTCGTGGAACTCCTCGAGGTCGAAATCGTCGCCCAGCTGGCGCTTGCGATCGGCAAGGAGCTGCTGCATCTGCAGCATGCCGATCGCGTACCCCAGCCCGTAGCCGGGCGGCCGGCGCAAGTAAATCTCGGCGTCGACGCGCGCAACGTTCTCGTCCAGCCACGGGGTGCGCTCCATCCACCACGCTACGACTTCGTTCACCGTCATCTCGTTGAGCTGGAGCCACACGTCCGCCGGCACCCTGGCGGCCCGGAAGATACCGAAGACGTAGATGAGTTCGCGGACCCGTGGCATGTCATCGAGCAAGCCGGCGTTCATGGTGGCTTCTTCCAGATAGGTACCCCAGCCTTCGACGCGCGCCCCGCTGGCGATCTTGCCGCGGATGGGATGCGTGTTATGCCGTGCGACCAGGCCGTCGAAACGATGCCCGGGGATGACGGCGTGCACGTGATCGGGCGTCGGGTCACGGAACTGCACCTGCTCCCAAAAGTTGGGGCCGGCGGGACGGACGATCCACGGCACGTTCGTGTCGAACTCTTTAACGTAGTCCGGGATGGTGATGATGTCCTCCTCCACCAGGAACTTGCGGATCCGCGTGTCGGTGCTGTCGATCCGCGCCGCATACTCCTCCGCCGACGCCGGCAGCTCGATCGGCGGCAGGTGCCGGTTTCGGTGCTGCTCCAGCGCATACACGCTCCAGAGGCGATTCAGCTCCCCCAGGCCCAGCGTGACGATCTGATCCGCGTCGTACGGCATGAGCTTCACGTGCTTCAGATACCAGTCGAACATCTCCCGACCCACGCCGCCTTTTCCGGTCATGTCGCCGCGATGCGCAACGAGCCAGTCGTGGAAGTCGCGGACGGATTCCCCGGCCGCGGCGATGTCGGCGCGGAGATCGGGCTGCTGGCTGTCCGCCCGCTCGCCGAAGTCGTCGTACCAGCCAATGACGCCGGCCGGCGGCGTTGCTCGATACGGGTAACCGTGCCCCACGCCGTCGGCATTGGTCAGATTGAAGATCGCGAGGTCCGCGTAGTCGGCGGCTACTTCCGTGAGGTTGTTCTTTGCCTGCTCCACCAAGAGGGAAATGGCCTCGAGGCGCGTGCGGAGTGCGGTGGTCTCATCGTCGTCCAATGGCAAATCCGCGAACGTGATGCGCAGCATCTGATCCACATAGAAGCCGGGGTCTCTCGACCAGGGGCGGGACACATTCAAGAGGAAATCGTGCTGATCGAATCGGGAACGAACTGCCAGATAGTCGACCTGTTGATCGAGTTCCCAGTCTACGACTGCCATGTCTTCGAGCTGCGCCTGGAAGTCCCGCATCTTTGCGAGACGCCGCTCGACGGCGGCCTCGCCGTAGTCGGGATAAACGTCGGTCGCGCTGCCGGCGATGTCCCGGTTCGGGACGTTGCCCGACGCCCTGGCCGGATTCGTCCACTCGAGGAATTCTTGAAACAGTGCAACGAGGTCATCGTAAGTGCCCGATCCGTCCGGCATACCCTCCAGACGTGCGCCTCCCGCCTGCCATTGGAACGCCGTCAAAAGGAGTATCAGCAGCGTCACCGCCGAAGCGGATTTGATCGCGGTCGACGTCTTCATTTGCTCTGATCCCCCGTGATGAGGTGTCCTTATGTACGGCGCTAGTCGGCCAGCCGAGGGACCCTGGCCAGGTTCGTGCCAGAATGATACCAAACAGCGCGCCGCGCCACGTCAGCTGCGACGGTCCGCTACGCGACGAGCAGCCAGCTCGAATAGAGCGGCCAACGCCTAGACGGGTTATGCGGAGGGTTAGAAGGCGTAGCAGCACAGGCAGCAACGCGAGGGGTACGCGGTGCGCCCTCGGTGAGCCCTGACGATCTAGACGCACGCTCGCGCGCAACAGCCGTTCCCACCACTTTTCCGTACGCAGCCGACCTTCCGTGTAGCCCGGCTAATGGGGAGGCCGATCAATCCTGAAGCAATCCTCGAGACACCACGGTGGCCGACGATGCCAACGTTGTTGATCCGACTCGGCTTTGCCGCATCGATCCTACTCGTCCCAATCACGGCTGAGGCCCAGGTCGTGGCAGAGCTCGACGCCTATTGGGCTGCCCTGAGCCGTACTGTGGCGGAGGGTGATTTCGAAGCGTACGGCGCGCTCTATCATCCAGACGCAGTCTTGGTCTCTATGAACTCGGGGACTAGCCAACTGAACTCGACCTTCATGGTCGGTGCTGAGCCCGAGTTCGCCGCCAACCGAGAGGAAGGCGCTTCAGCTAGTGTTGCGTTTCGATTCACTCAGCGACTCCACGACGAGGTCACCGCGCACGAGACCGGGATCTTCCGCGACGCCAACACCCCGAGCGGTGGGACTGAAAGGGTTGCTCTAGTTCACTTCGATGCCCTCCTGGTGAAGAAGAACGGGAAGTGGCTGATGCTCATGGAATACCAGCGTCAGCGCGCGACCCAGCAAGAATGGGACAATCTCAACTGAAAACCGTGCGATCGGGGGCACTCCCCTGCTAACATGGATCCCACCATGTGGCGAGCGGTGCGACCGCCGCCATAGCGGACTCCAGACTAAGGACTGGCCAATGCCCGATCGACCCGAACGAAGGTTTCGAATCCTCGGCGGCGGGCCGGGTCGCGCAGGCCCGTCCTTAGCGGTCACGCTCGGATTGCTCGCTAGCTTCTTCCCCCAGGCAGTGATCGGTGCACAGGAGCCTTCGGAGCCGGACCGACTGCGGTCCGGCCGTGGGATCTTTGAGGGATCGTGTGTCAGGTGCCATGGGGGCGACGGAGCGGGCGGTGAGCTCGGCCCGAGCATCGTTCGCAGCGATGGAGTCGGTGCGACGGCACCCGAGGCGCTTCGATCCTTGATCCAGGTGGGGATCCCCGAGAGCGGCATGCCGGCCTCGTCACTCGATGCGAGCGAGCTGGAGACCTTGGTCACGTTCGTGCGATCACTCGTGGCCGCGGCGGCCGAAAGGCCCGTCGTCGCGGACCGAGCGGCGATGATCGAGCCACCTCGGCCGATCCCCTTTGCCGAGATCGCTGATCCCCGACCGGGAGAGTGGCCCACCTACGACGGCCGGCTGAACGGGAACCGGCACAGCGCACTCGATCAGATCGATGTGAACAACGTGGTCGACCTGTCGGTGGAGTGGATCTTTCCCATACGGAACGCGAGTCGCCTGCGGGTCACGCCGATCGTGGTGGATGGCACCATGTACGCGACGACGGCCAACCAGGTCTTCGCCCTCGATGCCACGACTGGAAGGGAGATCTGGCACTACTCTCGGCCTCGCACCCGTGGCATCCCGGGAGACGCCGGCATCAACCGTGGGGTGGCGGTGCTGGACGACCGCGTCTTCCTGGCGACCGACGATGCTCACTTGATCGCGCTGCACCGGCGAACCGGCGGCCTGATCTGGGAGACGGAGATGGCCGACCACCGCGAGCACTACGGCGCCACATCGGCCCCCCTGGTGGTCAAGGACATGGTGATCTCGGGAACGTCGGGCGGCGACGAGGGGGTGCGTGGCTTCCTGGCGGCATACAGTGCCGCTACAGGTCGGGAGCTCTGGCGCTTCTGGACGATTCCCCTTCCAGGCGAGCCGCTCTCGGAGACGTGGATCGGCCGGGCCCTGGAGCACGGATGCGCGACCGCGTGGCTTACCGGGACCTACGATCCCGCAGCCGACCTGCTTTATTGGACCACCGGCAACCCATGCCCCGACTTCAACGGTGACGAGCGCTTGGGCGACAACCTGTACTCGAGCTCCGTGCTCGCACTCGATCCCGACGATGGCTCGCTCTCGTGGTATTTCCAGTACACACCGCACGATGTGCACGACTGGGACGCCCAGCAGACCCCCATGCTCATCGACGCGCCCTTCGGCGGTACCGAACGGAGGCTGCTCGCCCAGGCGAGCCGCAACGGGTTCTTCTACGTGCTGGATCGGTTGAGCGGCGAGTTGCTCCTGGCAGAGCCGTTCGTGGACAGCTTGACCTGGGCGAGCGAGATCGGATCGGATGGGCGGCCGGTGCTACTCCCCGGAGCCGAGCCCACGTACGAGGGAGTGAAGGTGTGTCCAGCCATTGAGGGCGCCAACAACTGGATGTCGACGGCGTTCAGCCCCGCGACGGGACTCTTCTATGTGATGGCTCTCGAAAGGTGCAACATCTACACGAAGTCGGACGAGTGGTGGCGGGAGGGTGAGTCCTTCTACGGCGGATCTTACCGGCTGGTCCCGGGAGAGTCGGGCAAGAAGTACCTGCGTGCGATCAACGTCGACACCGGCGAGATCGTCTGGGAGATCCCACAGGTCGGACGCGCCGAGACCTGGGGTGGAGTGCTCAGTACCGCGGGCGGGTTGGTCTTCTACGGTGACGACAGCGGAGCCTTCGCGGCGGCGGACGCTGCAGAGGGGCGGCCGCTTTGGCGCTTCCGGGCCAACCAGAACTGGAAGGCGTCACCAATGACGTATATGGTCGAGGGCCGGCAGTTCGTAGCGGTTGCCGGCAACTCCGATATCCTGGTGTTCGCGCTGCCGTGACCCCCTCAGGAACTCGACCTCAGCACCTGGACACTGTTATTCTTGCGCTTCCCGACCTGCGGATAGGATGTTGGTCCGTTTGATCCTCCGATGCTGAGGAACGAGCGATGTCCGATTCAGTCTCCCGCACAGCCAACCTGGAGCATCCGCACATTCTGCCTCTCTTCGACTCTGGTGAGGCAGACTCGTACGGGCCACAAATCTGTACCGTTCGCACATGTGGTGATCTGGGGGAGCGCGCACGATGAGGGCAATCGTCTCCCCCATCGGTCAGAGCGCCACCTTCGTCGAGCTCTTCTTCGACCTCGTGTTCGTCTTCGGGGTCACCCAGCTTGTCGGACTCCTGCACCACGACCTTACCTGGGTTGGGGCCGGGAAGACCGTCCTCGTCTTCTGGATGGTCTGGTGGGCGTGGACGCAGTTCACGTGGGCGCTTAACGCTGCTGACACAACACATCCGTTCGTCGAGTTCGCAACGCTTGTCGCGACCGCTATCGCATTCTTCATGGCGGTGTCGATCCCGAGCGTATTCGAAGAGGGGAACGGCGCGCTTTGGTTCGCCGGCACGTATGTGGGTGTTCGCGTCGTAGGCTTGAGCCTCTACCTATGGGTCGCGTGAAGTCGCTCACCCCACGATGCGCAGGGCGGTGAAGAGCTTTGGAGCGCTGTCGATCGGCGGCTTAGGGACAGCCTTGTTGGGCGGATTCCTCGGCGGCTCCACCCTGCTGTACTTGTGGGGCATGACGATCTTCTTGGACTTCGTCGCAGCTACATCGGCGGGCGACGATGGGGCGTGGGAGATCCACCCCGAGCACTTCGCGGAGCGCCACGGCCTGATCGTGATAATCGCCCTTGGGGAGTCACTGATCGTCGCGGCAGCAGCCTTGGTCGGTGCGGAGCTGCAGGGACAATTGCTCCTCACCGCCGTCCTGGCCGTGGCGATCTCGTGCGGACTGTGGTGGACCTACTTTCCGATCGCAAAGCCGGAGTTGGAGGCCGCGCTGAAGCGAACGGAGGGCAGGGTCCGCACCAACGTTGCGCGGGACGCGTTGACCTTCGGCCACTTCCCCATGCTGTGTGGCGTGATCGCCTATGCTGTGGGGCTCGAGGAGGCCCTGGCTCACCCTACAGAGCCGCTCCCAGGCTCGGGTCGCCTTGCGATCGCGCTCGGACTCATGCTCTTCGTTGGTGGCACGGCCCTAGCGATGTGGCGTGCCACGTGCGGGACGCCGGTGCGACGCGTTTTGATTGCCAGTGCCGCCGCGCTTGCACTCTACCTGGTGGCCGGCATGCCGCCCATCGTCACGCTCGGCATCGCGCTTGTCGGCGTGGCTGTGATCGCATTCCTCGACGAGCGCCAGGCAGAGCGCCTCCGCGAAAGTGGGCCCGACGAGGCGCAGCCCGTTGGTGGGCTCTGACCGTGGGCGCGGCGGCTTGACAAGCGATTGCCGCAGTCGCGGTATGCTACGGCCGCGGTCCTGATTCTGAGACGCGCGGCGACCCACTGAAGCACCAACAAGTGTACCCCATTCGAGCCTTCACCCTCCGCCGGAGGCGTCCCGCGGGGTAACCTCCTTAGTTCCGCGTCCTCGCCTGCACGGCCGGGCCGTTCTCCCAATCCTGAGCGCTCGAGATGTTGGGCTGACCCCAATCCAGGCCGTTCCAGCCGTTGAAGCCCTCCATCTTGAACGCCCAGAACCCCGTTCGGATGTCGGACACCACGATCAGGCCGTCCGCGTTGCGCACGTCCACACCCCAGCAGCCGCCGCCCCCTCCCTCAGGCTCCAGGTAGGTGTCGTAGTGACCCACGGTCTTGGGGTTCTTCGGATCCGACAGGGTAAAGACCTGCAGGCCGTCGACGTAGGCGGAGACGAACACGAACGGCCAGCGCACCTCGTGATTGTGGGACAGGTGCTCCCAGTCGGCCGTCCACGCCGAGATCGGTCGGTTGATGTTCGCCACCTCTCCGTCGAGGCCCGGTTTCAGGTCGAAGATCCGGAGCGGCGCGTACTTGTACTCGACCTCGGCGACCACATAACGGCCGTCGGGAGAAGGTGTGAAGGTATGCCCTCGCCCGACCCCGTTGATTCCCGTCAGGCTCACCATCAGCTCCGGGTTCTCGAGGTCGGTAATGTTGTAGACGTAATAGCCGCCGGTGCCTCCGCCGTAGAAGCGGTCCGTCTCGCTGTCGGCGTGATAGCCTGCGTAGAAGTCATGGTATCCCGAGCGACCCGGCGGGACATTCTCCGGCTGAGGTACGGGGATCTGAGCCACGAGCGCATCGTCGAGCCGACCCTCGACCACATAGCCGAGGTCGTAGACGTTGGCGAACGGTCCCGCTACCGTCGAGATCAAGAGCGGGCGGCCGTTACTGTGGTTGTAGACGTAGATGTTGTGGAAGCCGGCGAACTCACCGGGACCCTGGATGCGCCCCACTTCCTTCCACGTCGAGACATCGGGGAGGCCCGTGGCGTCGAAGACGATGGCGCCGAGATCCGCGTCCGGCCCCCCCTGGCGGAACTGGACGGAGTGGACCACGTAGTGTCGGCCCTCCCAACTGAAGATCTTGATGTCCTTCCCGGCGGACCCGATGTGGAGATCCTGGTTCTCGATGCGCCAGCGGTGGATGACCTTGGCGTCGTACGGATCGTGTAGGTCGATAATGTCCAGCCCGCCGTCCTGACGCGCGACATAGGCTTAGGGGCGATCCATGTCCTGCTCGATCTCGATGTCGGACACTCTCGGGCCGAGGGGTATGTGCGAGACGACCTCGATGTTGTCGCTCCCGCGCTTTTCGGCGTCTTCCTGGGCCACGGCTGGGGTTGCCGGTACAAGCGCCGCCACACCCAAGAGGGCCACGGCAGCAAGTAGGAAAGGTCGCTTGATCATGGTTCACCTCGCTTGGTTCGGCGCAGGGCCGGAAGCACTTCAGCTCGAGAGCGCACGGCGGGATACCGCAGTATAGGCGCATAGAAGTCGTGGGGCAAAGGACGGAAGATCAAAGGCCTACGGGGTGCGGGGGTCCTGGAGATTAGGTCCTGGACGGAGTAGGGGCGGGGGTGGTCGGGCTGTTCTCGGCTGCTGCTTTACCGGCCTCTTGCATACTCCAGTGAGGTGACCAGTCCAGGGGCTGGAAAACCGGGCCTTATGGCAGAGGTGTTTTGACATAAGCTTTAGGAGTTATACTTATGCCAACAGCAGCGGCTCATAAACTTTCCCAAGGCAAGAATAACCGTGGTCACTGATAGCAAGCACAGGGCAGGGGTGTTCCGGAAACAGGCTGGAGGATTTGCGGCGTTCATCCCCGAAGCGTTCCCTCCGGGAGACCTCCAATTGGATTCTCTAGCAGACCTGTTGGAAAGGGCAACCTTGGCGTTGGGACGATTGGTGGGATCTGCCGAAATCCTGCCGGATCCCGACCTATTCGTCTTCATGTACGTTCGCCGGGAAGCGGTGCTATCTAGTCAGATCGAAGGAACCGAAGCCTCTCTAGTCGATCTGCTGGAGTACGAAGCACAGATGGAGCGGAGTGACCGGCGGGTAGATGTTCGAGAGATCACGAACTACATCGACGCGTTGCGCTTTGGGCTCGATCGAGTAAAGGACCTTCCTCTGTCGCTCCGGTTGATCCGTGAGATCCATGAGAAGCTGATGACCGGGGTCCGTGGAGGCGAGTCGTCGAAAACCCCGGGTGAGTTCCGTAAGTCCCAGAACTGGATCGGCGGTCCAACACCTGAAACGGCTCGATTCGTCCCTCCGCCTGTCTCGGAGATGCGAGATTCACTCTATCAGATCGAGGACTTCCTCCACGCCGAGTCCGACCTCCCCATACTGATCCGCGTCGCTCTTGCCCACGCCCACTTTGAGACGGTGCATCCTTTTCTGGATGGAAACGGCAGGGTCGGCCGGCTCTTGATCACGTTCATGCTCGTTCACGAACGAGTGCTTCGTGAGCCCATCCTCTATCTCTCGATATTCTTCAAACGCCACCGTCAGGAGTACTACGATCGACTCCAAGCGATTCGGGAGAAGGGAGACTGGGAGGGATGGCTGGCGTTCTTCCTCGAGGCTGTCGCCTCGGTCTCAGAGGAAGCTACCACAACCGCACGACACATCGTCAACCTTCGAGAAGAGACGAGAGCGGAGATCAATCAGCGGCTCGGACGCCGCGCCGGCTCGGCGCTTGATCTCCTTGAAGAGCTGTTTCGAACTCCGATCGTGACCGTTAAGCAGGTGAAGGCGATTACCGGGTTGTCGCAGCCCGCTGCGAACGCCCTCACCAATGCGTTGGAGAAGGTCGGAGTCTTGCGGGAAACGACCGGCAGGAAGACCTATCGCATGTTCGCCTTCGATAGATATATGCAACTGTTCAGCGAGAGCGGTGAGCGGGGCTGATTACAGCCTCGGGGACTAGGATCATGGTTGAGTAGTGTCCCCCTGACCCTCTGTCAGACGGCTCTGCTGAACTCCTGATACCTGATCAGGTGTCAGGGGACGGTGAGCGCCTCGCTTCGCGACCCCGCAGAGTCCGGCCGCCCCGATCAGGCCCCAAACAAACAGGCCCTCCAGCATTTCTGCTGAAGGGCCTTAGTCGGGACGGCCGGATTGACCTCCGATCGCCTTCGGCGATCTCCGGTCGTCTCGGCGGTGAGTGTTTTGGCCGCATCGCGGAAGGCCTCACTGCCGCCTCGGCTCGAACCGGCGACCCCCTGAACCCCATTCGAGCCTTCAACTAGCCGAATGGCGGCAAGAAACCGTGTAAATCACTGGTAGGGTGCACGATCTGCCGTTTCTTGCGGGAGGGGATGCCGGACTCTGCCGGCCCTAAAAGAGTGTCCGTGCGTGTGTCCGTTGTAGATGACTTTAGGTGGTCCGCGGGGCGCGAATCGCGCCACAAATGCGGGGTCGCAGTTGATTCTAGATCAGTCCCGCACGAACGGTTTTGGGGTGTGCCCTTTACAGGATCCTTGACTGGGGAACATAGATACTATAGTATCTAAACAAGTACAATAGTATCTATTACAGAACTTGCGTATCAACATGAGACCCATTGCGATAGAACAAGACACGCTTCGGTTCCCCCTTAACGATCTACTTGGAACCAAGGCACAGGTACGCCTCCTCAGAGTTCTCGCTGACGAGATAGTTGGGCCGATTACAGTGGCCGATGCTGCAGATCGGTCTGGCCTCACGGAGGCCGGTGCCCGGCGAGCGCTGGGTCGCCTCGCCAAGACTGGGTTCGTGCGAAGAGTCGGCGGGGGACGGTCCCGGCAGTTCGAATTACGAACCGACGATCTGGTCGCAAGACAGCTCGTTCCACTCTTTCGAGGTGAGAGTGACCGATACCAGAGACTACTTGCGAGCATCCGCAATACCCTTGAAAGCCTCACCGAAATACGAGTTGCCTGGCTCGATGCCCCACCGGCCCGGCCTGGAGAGCCGCTGCACATTGGCGTGGTCGGAGAGTCAGGTTCACTGGCGTGGCTGAGTGACGAGATCCGTAGTCGTATCGCGGAGGTGGAGCGAGACTTTGACTTGACCATCGAGGTACACAGCTTCAGTCGTGCGGATGCACCCAACATTGACTGGGCTAAGATGACGTTGCTCGCCGGCGTGCCTTCCGTAGAAGCCCTCGCGTCGAGCCGTCCTCCTCCGGGCCATGGAGACCGTGACCGGCGGGCATTGAGGCTAGCGGAAGCGGTGAGTGATCTCTTAGATCGCGACCCGTCGCTGGTTCGGAGGGCGATTAGACACCTTGAGCTTGTCTTGGAAAAAGACCAGGGAGCAGCAGCTCATGATCTCCGAGAGTGGCATAGCATACTGTCGCAGTATTCCATTGAGCGACTTCGCGAGTTCTTAGTGTCTACGACTTCCCGAGCCCAGCGACTCCGACAGAGCTCGCCGTTTCTTGCTGCCTTGGCGGCCGATGAGCGAGACGAGGTTCTTCTCTATCTAGAGATACAGAATGACCCGCGATCAACTTGAACATGCCATCCGGGCGGCATGCGACGTCGCGGACGACACTGATTTGTTCGTCTTTGGATCTCAAGCGATCCTTGGTGAGCATCCGACCGCGCCGCCGGGACTGCGGACGTCAATCGAAGTAGACATCCAGCCGATGAACAACCCTCCCTTCGCTTCGCTACGGGACATGCCTTCGGCACGTCGGCAACTCAGAACCGTTATGTGCTATCGCTGGGAGAGCGGCGGTAGTCGAAAGGTGGAGAGCACAAGGACGCTCTTTCGAGCAGTCGACGTAGGCATGAGAAACGGCCACCTATTCAATAGGCAGCCGTTCCCGTAACTCGTTATTCCACAATGAATCGGGACGGCCGGATTCGAACCGGCGACCCCCTGAACCCCATTCAGGTGCGCTACCGAGCTGCGCCACGTCCCGTAGAGCAGGAAAGGTAAACCCGGCGCTACCTGCCCTCAACTGCCCGCGCGCCAACCCCGCGATCCCAGGTTGTTGTAACACCTTCAGTCACTTCGGCACTAGATACGTACCTGCCATCCGGTCGTGGGGCCCGCGGAGCGGCTTCTCTAGCGTGAGCCCGAGCCCGACCAGCCAGGTGAGCATGAGGACGAGGGTGACGCCAACGGCGGTGGGCCCCAGTTCGTTCGGTGCGAACGTTAGGACGAGCATCGAGATGAAGAATGGCGACCACGCAAGGGTGGTACGAGCCGCACAACGCCAGCGTCCGGCTCGGGACCCGTCTGCCGTCCGGACCTGTATGCCGAGAGCTCCGAGCATCGGTCCGCCCCGAAGGAGTAGTGCCAAGACGACCGCGATGGCACCCAGGACGGCCGGGCCAAGCGCGATCATGTAGGTGAGGATGGCGATGCGACCCTCTGTGTTTTCGCCGAGACGCAGCACCTGCCTGGCTGCTCGGACCTCCTGCTCGGTAGGCGGAGGGCGATTTTCGGCCAAGGAGTCTATCAGGGCCACCAGGTCGTCCCTCGTGATATCTCGTTGCGAACTGGCCAGGATGCCCTCAAGAAACGAGTCGACGGCTTGATTGTCGGGGAGGTTCTTCAGGTTGATCAGCAAGACTTCGGCCGCCGCACGTTTGTCCGGGGATGCGTCGGCGGCGGTGGCGGGCTGGTAGATCTCTTCGATAAGGTCGTCGGTTCGAAAGATGTCCAGCTCGGTCGGTGTGGAGAATACCAACGCCGCGATGGAGAGCCCGATGATTGCGACGAAGACAAAGGGGAAAGCACCGAGCAGCACGGCCGAACCCCGTCGGCCCCTGGTCACGGCGGGCGACTCCAGCATGAGTCCACCGAGTTGGTCGGCGAGGGTGCCTAACGACGGGACGTCCCGAGCGAATAGTCCCCTCAGGAACTCGTGGGCATGGCCCGGAACCGGAGAGCGCGGACCGTTCGATCGTTCGGCTGGACCCCCGTCGTCTCGTCCCTCCAGCGTGTAGACGGCCATCCAACGAAGGAAGTCGGCTGGAACTGATGTGGCCGGATCAACGCCGGGGCCTTCTCGGTCGGTAGCGTCCACTGGGAAGTCGAGCAACTTCGGCTCGCCGGTCCCACTGACCCAAACGTGTCTCGGGGATAGCAGGGAGGGGAGCTCCGGATCAGGCTGCGAGAGCTCGACGGCCAGTCCCCGGAGGATCTGCCGGGACTCGACCCAACTCAAGTGGCCCCTCTCCTCCACCCAGGCGATCAACGGGCTTCCGGAGGGCACGGCATAAGCGTCCCAATACGGGCTTCCAGATCTGGACCCCTGCAGCCATCGCAGTCGTCCTGGAGTGCTGTGCGTCAGGCGAGCGAGCGCAGGGCCTGCCTTCGGATCATCGTAGTGGTGGATCCAAACGAGGCGGTCCAGGTCGACGTCGTGGGCCAACAGGAGACGTGCCGTGGGGGTGTGCCAAAGCGTGGACTCGACCACGTAGGGCCCCATTTTCGGGAAGACAGCATCCGCCGGCTCGGGGGCCGGCAACGGCCGGTCCGGTGCGCCGACGGTGGAGGTCCGACTGATCGAGACGACCCGGGAGTTGGAGAGCAGGTCGTGTATGCCTGAGTATCCGTTCCTGGCTCGCATGGTCAAGAACAGCACCGCGACGCCGATCGCCGCCCAGACGTCCGCTTCCAAATCCGGAGTTACACTCACCGCGCGAGCTAGCGTCAAGGGTCCGTTCGTGATTCCGACGTAGAGAAAGGTCCTCAGAGCCACGGCTCGTGCACCGAGCCGCTCACCTGTGGCGGATGTCACGGTCATCCCCAGGAGCCGTTTCCCTAGGCTCGCGCCCCAGCGGGTCTCGAGGACCCAGTAATACAGGAACTCCACTGAGAATTGGGCCGCCATTGCAAGCAATCGGGGTCCCGCTCGTTCATACGCGGCGTATGATGAGAGGATTAGGGTGACCCAGATCCCGATTACGAGGAAGTCGAGGAAGTACGCCGACACGCGCCGAAGGACTCCCCCCACCGACAGAACGCCGGGAGTGAAGGGAGTGATGGCTTTCCGTAGCGCCGCGTAGCTTGGGAATCGCTTCGCCGGATCCTTCTCCATCAGTCGCTGCACGATGCGGTCCAACCCCTTTGGGACCGCGGGGTTCACGGAGGAGGGTGCGGCGGGCGGCTCCGCGAGGATCTGTGCCGCTGCGGCCATGGCCGGCCCCGGGAACGGGACCTGACCGGTCAGAAGCTCGTACAGGGTCGCGCCGACGGAGTACATGTCCGAGCGAAAGTCGAGATCCCCACCCCTTATCTGTTCCGGTGAGGCGTAGGACGGTGTGCCGATGAACGACCCGGTGACGGTAAGGTCGCTCGGGACCTCTAGCGTTCGTGAGACGCCGAAGTCGCCGATCTTGGTGCGGACGCCACCTTCCTCGAGAAAGCAATTCGAGGGTTTCACATCACGGTGGATGATACCCACATGCTGCGCGGCTTCGAGCCCTTCGATGATGTCCAGCACGCTGGCGGCCGCGTCGCGATACTCGAGTGCGCCCTCATTCAACCGATCGCGAAGCGTGCCGCCCCGCATCAGTTCCATGCTGATGGTCGGCCGACCCTCGATCTCCTCCGCTCCGAACACGAAAACACAGGAGGGGTGCGTGACCGAGGCTGCCAGGCGTCCTTCTTGCTCGAACCGCTCCAAGGCCTTCGGAGATTCCGCGCGCAGTTCCGTCAGCACCTTGAGGGCGACTCGTCTCCCGCTTCGGGAATCGTCGGCCTCCCAGACCTGCCCACCGCCCCCCTCGCCGAGGATCCGGATCAACTGATACGAACCGTAGTCGGCTCCCACCTGGAGCCCGGGGGTTGTGTTCTCGGCCATGTGTCGACTCTCTCACTTGAAGGAGCGCGTTGTTAAGGTGTGGCCGGTGGGGGAGGGGCGCCAGCCATGCCTATGTGTGGGACCGGATGCGGTGGTTGGATGACCCTCCAAGATTCGGGTAGCGCTCCGCCTTTGCAGGGCTACCTCGACGCTAGGTGGAACCCTGCATGTGGCGAGCCCGTATGACCTGCACCCATCACCAAGCGGGAACACGTGACGCAAAGAGCCCATTCCGCCACCCGATTCTCGGTCCTGGCAGCGGTCGTCTTCATCATCGGGGCCTGCTCCGACGCCGTCGATGAGCCGACCGGTCCCGCCACCGAAACGCCCGGCATCATCGCGCTGGACGTCCGCCTGCACGTCGTGCAGTCCACCCAACTGGACGCCCTCAACGCCCGCCTGACCGACGCGGAAGCCCAGACCCTCATCGCCGCCGTCAACCAGACCTGGTCCCAAGCCGGCATCACCTTGACACTAGAGACCGTCGTCCGCGAGGACGCCCGCAGCGAGTCCGCCTTCCGCGAAGCCCTGGTCAACCAAGCCCTCAGCCCGGTCAACGCCCTCCCGACCGTTTTGGCCCGGGACAACATCGACCCCGACGTCTGGAACGTCTTCCTCATCCGTGACTTCGGTCCCACCCTCGGCGGTGCCTACCTACCCAGACAGAAGGTGGTAGTCTCCGCCGAGATCGATCCTCAGGGTCAACGCGACGTCACGGGCAGCATGGCTCGCATCCTCGCCCATGAGCTGGGTCACTCGCTGGGGTTGGTCCACGTCGCGTGCACCGAGGAGGGCAACCTCATGGCGGCCGATTGCCTCCGGGGCTCGCCCACGTTCCTCGATCCGACCCAGATCACCCGAGCACAGCTCCAGGCGGACTTCGGCAGAGCCTTCTAGGCCGTAGGCCCGTGGAATCCGCCCCCGAAGAACAAACGGGGGCACGGCTCTCGGCCGCACCCCCGTTGGGTACTCCTCTACCTAGGGGCCGTCCCTACCGGCTCCAGGGCGGCACGATGTGATTCGTGCGCGCGTAAGCGATCGACTGCCCGAGGTGCTCGTGCATGTCTCCGCCGGCGAGCATCATGGCGTTGGCGACCGACACCTTGCGGCCGAACCAGTCCGCCTCGTCACCTATGTGCTGCATGTGGGTCAGATTGCTGGTTGTCGTGATCAGATGGTCGAAGGACTTCTCCATCTCGGCGATGACTTCGCTCTTCGACATCGCGCCAACCCGCTCCATCTCGGGTCCGAACCCGCTCTCGGCTCCGGCCGGAGGCTCCACGCCCCAGGACGAAGGGAAGTGGTATCCCTCGGCCACAATCAGGGCCATCACGTCCCGGACGGACCGAACGCCTTCCATCGGGCTCCAGTCCCAGGTCTCCTCGGGGAACGCGTCGGCAAGGGCGAGAAACTTGTCCCTCATGGTCTCGAAGTCGCCCGCCTGGGCTAGGTGCAGGGTGTGCATCCGCTCCTGCATCTCGGGGTCCATGCCCTCCATGCCTTCCATTCCACCCATGGGCTCCTGCGCGGTGACGGCCATGGGTAGGGCGAGCACGGCGCCCACGATGGCCCAGTTCCAACGTCCCTTCATTATCGCTTCTCCTCTAACAGTCATGGTCTTGCGAGTCCTAGAATCTAGCAGGATCAGGTACGCAGATCGGGGTTGAACCTTTCTGAGATCTCGAATATCTTTTCCTTCTCATTGCGGGGTGGAGCAGTCTGGTAGCTCGTCGGGCTCATAACCCGAAGGTCGCAGGTTCAAATCCTGCCCCCGCTATTTGGTTTCAGCGCCGCCCTCGGGCGGCGTTTCCATGTGATGGTGAAGCTGGATTGAGGAGTCGGCCCGAATGTTTCAGACGGATGCCACGCAGGCGCGCGGATGGACGATGGCCGATACGTGGTCTAGCTCGCGATCGACGACGGTCGGGGGGCGCGGCTAGAGACTTCGAGCCCGCACCTCTCGCAAGACCGTCCGCAGCCAACTGGCCTCGGGCGGTTTTTTTGTCGGCCAGGTAGCTCAGTTGGTAGAGCACGCGACTGAAAATCGCGGTGTCGGTGGTTCGATTCCGCCCCTGGCCACTTGCAGTGCGGATCGCATCAGGCGCGGTCACTTGAAATCAGAGGTCCGTAGCTCAACTGGTAGAGCACCGGTCTCCAAAACCGGGGGTTGGGGGTTCGAGTCCCTCCGGGCCTGTTTGAAAACGAATAGAGGGGTCGCCCTCATCGTCTAACGGTTAGGACGCCAGGTTTTCAACCTGGTAATCGGGGTTCGATTCCCCGTGAGGGCATAGGTAGGAACCGGACTTACGAGTCCGGAGCAGTTACCGGACTTTCGTAGTCCGGGCAGTAACCGGACTTTTAGTCCGGAGTTTTTAGGGAAGGGGCTGTAGCTCAGTTTGGTTAGAGTGCCGGTCTGTCACACCGGAGGTCGCGGGTTCAAGTCCCGTCAGCCCCGTTGGATGTGCTTTTTGAAAGTTCATAGGTGAAGTGTGGAGGGGGCCGTAGCTCAGTTGGGAGAGCGCTTGAATGGCATTCAAGAGGTCAGGGGTTCGATTCCCCTCGGCTCCACTGCTTTCGAATCAGGCTCGGGTGGCGGAATTGGTAGACGCGCAGGGTTCAGGACCCTGTGGGGGTTAACCCCGTGAGGGTTCGAGTCCCTCCTCGAGCATTTGTGCTGCTCGACTCGGTTTGATTCAGGCAGACTTGCCCACGTGCTGGAATTGGTAGACAGGCTGGTTTGAGGGACCAGTGTCGGAAACGGCGTACAGGTTCGAGTCCTGTCGTGGGCATTTTTCGCGGACGCTTTTGGCGCATGGTGGCGTCGGGACTACGGTCGACCCTCCCTGCGGCGTACGTTTGTACGCCTCAGTCGGGGCGCCTTGCCCTGCACCAAAATCGCCTCGCGAAAAGAGTGGTCTTCGAGTTCATTTATGCGCCCGTAGCTCAGCTGGATAGAGTGCCTGGCTACGGACCAGGAGGTCGGGGGTTCGAATCCCTCCGGGCGCGTTGAGTGTAGGAACAGGCAGGCATGGCAGGATCGGGCGCGTAGCTCAGTTGGTTAGAGCGCTACGTTGACATCGTAGAGGTCACAGGTTCGAATCCTGTCGCGCCCACTAAAGGCGGCCCTCAGCGGAAATGGCCGGGTGGCCGACGAGTTTGGGGGGCCGTAGCTCAGTTGGGAGAGCGCAGCGTTCGCAACGCTGAGGTCAGGGGTTCGATTCCCCTCGGCTCCATTGTTTTGCCACCTTAGCTCAGTTGGTAGAGCACGTCACTCGTAATGACGGGGTCGTCGGTTCAAATCCGACAGGTGGCTCTTAAGTGCCCCTTGGTGTAACTGGCAACACGCCGGATTCTGGTTCCGGAGAGTCTAGGTTCGAGCCCTAGAGGGGCAATTGGTGAGGAACACCACACTCTGGGAGGGATGGCCGAGTGGCTTAAGGCGACGCCCTGCTAAGGCGTTGGACGCAAGTCCGCGTGGGTTCGAATCCCACTCCCTCCGCTAAGAGGTACGAGAACGCGTAGGATGTGGGATTCGGTTCGAGCCGAGGCGGCAGGGTGTTCTTCGGAGAGCAGCGTGATCTTCGCCGAGACCGCCGAGCGAAGCTCGGCCCATCCCACTCCCTCCGTTGCCTGAGAGCCCGCAAACGGCTCTCCCCCAGGACGGGTGGCCGAGCGGCTTAAGGCGCACGATTGGAAATCGTGTGGGTTAACACCCTCGTGGGTTCGAATCCCACCCCGTCCGTTTCAAGTATTTGAATGCGTAGTGTGTGGGATTCGGTTCGAGCCGAGGCGTCGGGCTGGTATTGAAGATCGAGGTGATCTTCGCCGAGACGGACGAGCGGAGCTCGGCCAATCCCACCCCGTGGTTGGAAGTACCGCCCGCTTGCTCCCGTATGTCACGTTTCCGCGGAAACGTGTTTTGGGCGGTCAGATGTGAATTCGGGGCGTGGCTCAGTCCGGTAGAGCGCTGCGTTCGGGACGCAGAGGTCCCCGGTTCGAGCCGAGGCGCCTGTTAGGGTCTCGAAGACCGAGGAGGTAACCGCCGAGACGAGCGAGGATCGCCGAAGGCGACCGCAGCTCCATCCGGGCGCCGGTAGGAATAGACCGGTGTCGTTGTTGCAGTAATTCGGGGCGTGGCTCAGTCCGGTAGAGCGCTGCGTTCGGGACGCAGAGGTCCCCGGTTCGAGCCGAGGCGGCGGGTCGGTTTCGAAGATCGAGGTGGTATCCGCCGAGACGAGCGAGGATCGCCGAAGGCGACCGCAGCTCCATCCGGGCGCCGGTAGGAATAGACCGGTGTCGTTGTTGCAGTAAATCGGGGCGTGGCTCAGTCCGGTAGAGCGCTGCGTTCGGGACGCAGAGGTCCCCGGTTCGAATCCGGGCGCCCCGACTATACACACACTTCACCTAGACCCACCCGCGACAGCATGGAGCCGTCGCATAACTGGTATTGCACCGGTCTCGAAAACCGGCGTCCCAAAAGGACTTGTGGGTTCGAGTCCCACCGGCTCCGCTTAGCTCTCAGATGTGTTCACATCTGGGGGCTTTTTCTTGTCTCAACCAGACATGTTCCAGCTCGGCCCCGATACGTAGATTGCGCTTCTGAGCCTTCCAAGCACTCCGGGGACCGATGACCCGACGGCAATTCCAGGAACTGAGATCCCTGATCCAAGAGAACGCGAAGGGGATCTCGCGAAACTACGAGATGGTCGGCCGCATCTACGAGGAGCACGGTGATCAGCTGACCCGTGTTGAGGTGGGCCAAGAACAGTTGGGCCACGACCTGCGTGCGGTGGCCGAGGGCGTGACAGGGAACGCCGAGCGAATCGACCGCCTTGAAGGACGCTTCGATCGATTCGAGACGCGGTTCGGACGCCCCTAGCGGCGGCGCCGAACGGGTGGAGCGGACGTCTGACGCCAGAACTCCGTGCCAGATCGCCCTCAAAGTCCGCTCGGCTCTCAGATGTGCTCACATCTGGGGGCTTTTTCCCGCGTAACGGATCTTACAGGGTCTTAGCGGTACTCGTCCTCTCTATCCGGCCACCGAATCATCGGCTCTAGATGCCCCGGCCAACAGCACGGGGCCGAGCCGCTTGCCCGCCCACGCCAGTGCCAGCGCAGATATCGTCGTGAGCGCGCCGATCAGCATGAAATACTGGCTGTGCGGGATGCGGTCCCAAAGGGTGCCAAGCCATCCGGAAATGTAGGCCGCCACAGCGAGCGTCACGAACCAACCGCCCATCAGGGTCCCGCGGATCTGCGGGGGAGCGACCCGGGTGACCATTGCGAGTCCCGGGGGCGTGGTGAACAGCTCGCTAGCCGACATCAGGACCATGGCAGCGACCAGCCACACGACGGACACCCGTTCCGTATCGCCACCGCTTAGCCCGGCGAGCACGACCACGGCCACCCCAGCCGTGATGATCAGGATGCCGAGAAACATCTTACCGTAGCCAGGCGGCTCGGCGTCCCGGAGCCTAAGGCGGCTCCACAGCGCGACAATCAGCGGCGTGCCCGCCACGATGGTGAGCGGATTGAGCGACTGAAATACCTCGGGCGGGAGCGAGGTTTGAACGTTGTCGCGTGCCCAGAGGGTCAGCGTAAAGCCGATTTGAAAGGTCGGAATCCAGACCGGGATCATGATGATGAACACCACGAGGAGCGCCACCAGCCGGGCCCGCGCCTCGGCCGGCGACAGGTCCGCCCCCTCCTCGACCCGCAGCGCTCCGGCACCACTATCGACGACGTGCCGCCGAAACGCGGCGAAGATCGCAAGCGAGAGGAACATCGCGACGGCCGCAGAACCGAACGCTGCCCCCCACCCGCGCGTGGCCCGGAGGTACGCCACGGCAAAAGGTGCCACAATGCCACCCAGACTCACGCCCATGTAGAAGATGTTGAACCCCGCGTCTCTGAGCGCCGGGCGGTCGCGGTAGAGATTCCCAACAAGGGTCGACACGCTGGGCTTGAATAACCCAACGCCGCAGGCGAGCAGCGCGAGCGCCGGGTAGAACGTGGCAATGCTCTCGAGGGCGAGCAGGAGATGGCCACCGGCCATCAAGATGCCACCGACGAACACCGCACGACGGCAGCCGAGGAGTCGATCGGCCATCACGCCGCCCAGAAGGGGGAGAAACCACACGGCGGCGTTGTAGCCTCCGTACACCTGACCGATCTCGCTCTGCGAGAACAGGAGGGCCTCGTCCATATAGAGGACGAGAATGGCCAGCATCGAGTAGAAGCTGTACCGTTCGCACATCTCGGTGAAGAACAGCACGTAGAGTCCCGGTGGGTGCGACCCCGCTCCTCCCCGCGAACTCGGTTCTTTCACCACGCGAATCTCGTGATCGACGGACGTTGGAACAGGCTTCGCCTCGACGGCATCACCCTTTGAGAGAAAGACGGCTTCATGGCTACCGAGAAAGCCTCAACCGACGCTCTGCGCGACCGCAGAGACCGTCTGCTGGACGACATCGGGCCCAAGTCAGTCGCCGTCCTGAGAGCGCAGCCCGACGGGAACCGCATCCGCATGCTGATGCGCTTCAATCCCGAGCACATCCACGACGCCTTTAAGCAGGAGGAGAACTTCTTCTACTTGACGGGCATCGAGGTGCCGAACCTGTATCTCGTCCTGAACGGGGCGCGGCGAGAGGCGGTGGTGTTCCTCCCGGATCTCGGCGGGCTCACCGTGGACACGGTCTACGGCCCCGCATCCCGGCGGGAGGGGGTGGCGGAAACGGTGGAGCGTCAGCTCGCCGAGGAGATTCGGGCTTCCGGCATCGACTCGATAAAAGCAGCGCGAGACTTCGTGCATTACGTCTACCAGACCATCGAGCACGACGGAGTGGACACGTGCTGGGTCCTGGGCCCAGCCGCCACCGACATCTTCATTCCCGACTCGTATACCGGGACCACGCCGCCCGGCCTCAGGGATCTCCGGTACCCCGAGGAGGATCTCGCCGAATCGATTCGCGACCGCTTTCCCTATCTGCAAATCCGCAACCTCTCCCGGCCACTGCTCGAGCAACGAGCCATCAAGGACGAGTTCGAACTGGAGCAGATCCGAGAGAGCGCGCGCGTCTCGGCGCTCGCGTACCTCGAAGTGCTGCGTTTCGCCCAGCCCGGTGTCTACGATCGCGAGCTGGCCGCGGTGGCCTGGTTCACCAGCCGCTCGCTCGGCGGGAACCGCCCCGCCTGGCTACCGATCGTAGAGTCCGGTGAGAACATACTGCTCCGTGGCGCGGGGCAGTATATCGGGAACTACTACGACTGGAAGGACCGCCAGATCCGCGACGGCGATCTCGTGTTCTTGGATTGGGCGATGGAGGTGAACTACTACTACGCGGACATGGCGCGGACCTTCCCGATCTCGGGGACGTTCACCGACGAGCAGCGGGAGGCATACGACCTCTACACCCTTCCGTTCCTGAGGGCGAAGAAGGAGATCGGTCCTGGGAAGACGTTCCGCGACCTAGTGCAGGACTACATCGCCGAGCTCGGGAAGGAAAAGACGAAGCACCCGGTCCTCGAGCGCGAGCTGGCGAGGTTCATCGAGGAGCTCGAACCCTACAACCGCATGGGACACTTCCTCGGCCACTACGTCCGGGACGCGGGCGACTACGCCGAGCCGCTCAGGCCGGGGCAGGTGCTCGCCTACGAGCCCCCCGCGTGGGTCATACCCGAGCTGAACATCATGATTCAGGTGGAAGACTGCGGTGCGATCACGGATACCGGGTTCGAGCCCTTCACGGAGCACATCGTCCCGTTTGACGCCGACGCCATCGAACAGATCATGCAGGAGCCTTCGAAGATCGAGCGCGTGCTGAAGGAGTAGAGCAGCGCACGGGGTCCAGCACTGCACCCCCTCGATTTTTTGCCGGTGCGGGACTGTCTTTCTCTACCCGAGAGCGTCGGTCAGTGCTTCGATGCTCTCGTCGAAGTTGCTGCTCGTCACAGCGATCGGGGCTCCGACGTCCACATGAATGGTGGAAAAGGGCAGCGGATGCATCTTTCGGTCCCATGAGTCGGTGCGATAGCAGCGGTTCGCGGAAATGCGCACGGGAAGGATCGGCACGCCACTCTGAACCGCCATGTGGAGCGCACCTTTCTTCAGTATTCGCGCCGGCCCCTTCGGACCGTCCGGAGTGACAAAGGTCGAGTACCCCTTCTTGAGGAAGCCCACGATCTCCTCCGCGGCTTCGCGTCGGCCATTTCCCACCGACGCGGAAACGAGTTTCTGTACGCCGATCAATCTCAGGAGGACCCAAACCGGCTTCGTATACCAGTCCGAGTGCACGATCCAAGCGTGCGGCCGCTGTCGCAAATAGGCGGGAAGACGCGGCGCCCATGTTTCAATCGCCAACGGCCCAGACTCATGCCACTGGCACAGGATGAAGTTCGAGCCGTTGGGTACATTTTCGGTGCCGGTAACTCGGACTCTCAGCGTCAGCTGAAGCAGCACGATCCAGGTGAACCAGAGGCCTCCCACAACGTACCCGTAGACCAGGTAAGGAATACGGAACGTGCCAGGCACGTTGTCTGCTCGATATCGACTGGACAGTTGTTGATCCTCCGAGAAGTGGCAGGTCGCGAGGATTTGTAGCCTTCCCAGGCGGGCCACCGCAAGGCGCGGCCATTGCTGCGATCCGGATAGGGGAGTGAGATTGAGTGCATGACGCAACAAGCTCTCCCGACGGACATCCTCCGCCTCTCACCCGCAGACCGTTCGATCTGTTGGGCTAGCGGAGAGAGATGACCGCACTCCTCGACAACCAATGGGTTCAACGGGTCGCATTCGTAGTCGGCGGCCTTTTGCTGGGTATCGTGCTGGAGTTCGTGGTCGTGCGACGCGCCCACAAACTCGCCGAGCGAACCCGCTTCAAGTGGGACGACGTGGTCGTCAACTCGCTCCGTGGCGTGGCGACCGCCTGGTCGGGTGCAGGCGGCGTCTACCTTGCGCTCAACGTCGGCACACCGGACCCGCTCTTGGTGAGTACCGTGCGCAGTTTGCTCATGGTCCTCGTGCTCGGCGTCGCGGTGATCGCCTCGATGAGGGCGGTAGGCGGTGGAGTCGAGATGCTGTCGGGCCGAGCGGGCGGCGCGATCAAGTCGCCGACGTTGGTCGTCAATCTCGCTCGGCTCGCCGTCGGCGTCCTGGGGTTGTTCATCATTCTCCAGAACCTCGGAATCGACATCACCGCGCTGATCACCGCGGCGGGTATCGGAGGAATAGCGGTCGCACTAGCGCTCCAGGACACGCTGGGAAACCTCTTTGCCGGAGTACAGATCATCCTGTCCAAGCAGGTTCGTCAGCGCGACTACATCCAACTGTCTTCGGGGGAGGAGGGGTGGGTGACCGACGTGAAGGGCCGAAGCACGACCATCCAAACCTTCCCGGACGGCAACCTCGTCAACGTGCCCAATGCCGTACTTGCATCCTCCATCGTGAAGAACTTCTCGATGCCCAAGCGAGCGCTATGGGTCACGGTCGAGGTCGGTGTTAGCTACGACAGCGACCTGGCTCATGTCGAAGCCGTCGCCTTGGATGTGTCCAGACAAGTGCTGAGTGCGGTGGATGGTGGCATGCCGGGCGAAGATCCCATCGTCCGCTACCACACCTTTGCCGATTCGAGCATCAACTTCGATGTGCGGATGATGGTGCGTGAGTTCGAGAGTCAGGGGCCGGTGAAACACGAGTTCATCAAGCGGCTGCACCAGCGTTTCGCCGAGGAAGGAATCGAGATTCCGTTCCCGATCCGAACGTTGGTGTTGCAGGGTGGATCAGACGCAATCGTTGACCCGCCTGACGTGCGGAACTGATCGCGTAGCGTGCAGAATCTCCTTTCGAGCATAGCTGGAAACGACTGGCTTCGGGCTGTCGGTGGGGTGTCGGTGCTCATCCTCCTGGCGTGGCTCACCCACGTCGTGGCCCGCCGCGTGTTCCTGGGGCTGGTTCACCGCGTGGCCCAAAGAACCCAGTCTACGTGGGATGATCGCCTCATCGAACGGCGGGTCTTCCACAAACTGGCCAGCGTTGCACCCGCGCTGATCACCTACGCTGGAATCGGATGGGCACTCGGCGTCGGTCCCGACACACTGGCTGACGCCTTGGCGGCCGATCTACAAGCGACGAGCTGGGACGGATACGCGCTCGCCGGTGCGGTTCTCGTGCGCCGCGTATCCCTAGCCTGGGTGGTGATCGCCCTCACTTTGGTCGCCGGGGGTCTGCTCAACGCCCTGAACGACATCTACTCCGAGACATACGCCGAGGCCAGGAACCGCCCAATCAAGGGCTACTTGCAGGTGGTCAGCCTCTTCCTCTATGTGGTCGCGGGCATTCTGGTGGTGTCTGTGCTGGCGGGTCTCAATCCGGTGGTCTTCCTGTCGGGCCTCGGAGCTCTCACGCGATACTGATGCTGGTCTTCAAGGATACGATCCTCTCCCTGGTGGCGAGTGTCCAGATCATGTCCAACAACATGATCAGCATCGGTGATTGGGTGGAGATGCCCCAGGCCAACGCCGATGGTGACGTCATCGACATTGCGCTTCACACGGTGAAGATCCAGAACTGGGACAAGACCATCTCCACCATCCCCACCCACAAGTTCATCTCCGAGTCGTTCAAGAACTGGCGGGGAATGACCGAGGCCGGCGGCCGGCGCATCAAGCGCGCGATCCACCTGGACCTGAACTCCATTCACTTCCTGTCCGACGAAGAGATCGCCCGGTTGTCGCGCTTCGAGTTCCTGCACGAGTACCTGCAGGCCAAGCAGAGCGAACTGAAAGTTGCCAACGCCCGTGAGGTCAGCGACGGCGTCATGCCTGACCCACGACGCCTCACGAATGTGGGCACTTACCGCGCGTATGTACGCCACTATTTGCGCAACCACGCCATGGTCGACGACGAGATGACGCTCCTGGTGCGTCAGCTCGAGCCCGGGGCCCAGGGATTGCCCTTGGAGATCTATTGCTTCTCGAACGACACGGATTGGGGCAACTACGAGGGACTGCAGGCCGACATCCTGGACCACCTCATTGCGAGCCTCCCCGAATTCGGACTCCAGGCCTTCCAGGAGCCGTCGGGAGGGGACCTGAGGGAGTTACGGCCCGCGGACTAGACTGTCCATCGGCACCGAGGTGCCATTCGACGTCAACTACGGCGCTCTACTCAGAGCCATGACATCGCCATTCGTCGCCAAGATCATGAAGGGCCGACCCGGCCCGGCTCTCCACGTGTCGGATCATGACCGGCGTCCAGTCGCGGTCGTCGGCTAGCACTCGCCCCGACTACGCGTCACGGTCCGCCGGTAGTAGGGCGAATCCGCAGACGCCATCCTCATCCCTGTGTACAGCCTGCTCGCGCCGCCCTTTTCGACCCTCTATACTCTCCGCCCGCTCTTTTCCCGCACCAGGAGGTCCAATGAAGCGGATAAGAATCGCCCTCGCTGCCGGCCTGTTCATCCTCGCGCCAAACGCCAGCGCCCAGGACGACCCGGGCCTTGTCTTCGGCATCTACTATCGATGCAGCCAAGCCCTGGAGACGCAGGCTGACGCCGTGATGGAGCGCGTGGTCGCTCCGATCGTGCAGAAGCATGTCGACGCGGGTCACCTGACTGGCGCGCTGTGGCTCGCTCACGAACAGGGCGGCTCCTGGAGACGCGTTTGGGCCCTCACCGGGACCGACATGGGTCAGATGATGGGGGCTAGGGCGAGCATCACCGCTGAGCTCGGCGAGAGCAACGCCGATGAGATGGCCGAGTTTCTGTCAGCCTGCCCAGGGCACGACGATTACATCTGGAACGGGCTCGACCTGTCGACAAACAACCCCGACGTGTTCGGCGCCGCCTCGCTTTCCGCGTACCACATGTGCGAGCGGACCAGGGAAACTCGTGCCGACGAGATCTTCACCGAGCTGCTGGCCCCCCTGTACCAGAAGCACATCGATGCCGGGCACCTCGCTTCGTACGGCTACTACGGGCATCGCGCCGGTGGTGTGTTCAGACGGCTGGAGACCATGAGTGGCCCGGACCATACCACGCTGCTCGAGATGCAGGGGGCTATTTACGGAGAGGCCACCGAGATCGATCCGATCGCGTTCCAGGAGTTCTACGACATTTGCCGCACGCATACGGATTACATGTGGAACAACCCGGCGGTGACCAACTAGCGTCGCTGTTCGTAACCTGATACGACGGCTGCTCCCCGACGCCTAGCTCGTCGGGGAGCACACGCCGCCCACGACTCGCGAGATGTGAGGCCAACCGTCCGGTTTCGCCTCGGATGAGGTGGACGTGATCCAACCCCACGAACACGCGTGCGCGGCTCGCGGTTGGCCCGGCCCGGCGTCTCGGGTGTGTTCACATCGGGGGGCTCTTGTCTCTTATTACATGACTATGTCTAAATCCGCGCTCTCAGCGATCCTCTCCGTGATCCCTCGGGTGATCCTCATGTCGATCCCCGCCGTGGGCACCCTCTCTGCCCAGGGAGTGCCTCTCACGAGTACGGACCGCCCCGTCTGGGCGGTCGAGGGTGTGCCGGACTCGGTGTGGATGCTCGTAGAGGAGTCCGGTGCCGCAGCCACCGAAGACGCAACAAGAGCCCTTCTCGAGCGGGCTGAGGCCCATGCTCGTGCGGCCCTTGAAGGCCATGCGGACGATACGGGACGGCGCTTCGGGCTAGCTGCTGTCCTCGGGAGCCGAGCAGACGTCGAGGTCGGGTTCACCAAGGTGCAGATCGGCGCGGAGTTCAATCGGGAAGTCGACGCGGTTCTAGCGCTCGATCCCGAGCACGCCGGAGCCCGTCACCTGCTGGGACGACTCTATGCGGGCCTGCTCCGATCGAACGAACTCACGCAGTGGATCGCGCAGAATCTCATGGGAGGAGGCGAGCGCGAGAAGCCGACCTGGGAAGCGGCAGAGGAACATCTCGTGTTCGCGGAAGAACGGGCCCCGGACGTCTTGGGGCACCACCTCCAGCTCGCCGCCCTCTACGCGGACACCGATCGGGCCGAGCTCGCGTTGCAGGAACTGGAGCACGTCCTCCAACGTCCGGCCGTGCATCCCCTGGAGTCTGCCGAGCAGGAACAGGCGCTCGAGATGAAGGCCGAGTTGGAGAAGAAGCTCAAGGAGGAGGCAAATAGGCCCCCCCGATAGAGCCGGGTAACACCCCACCCGCGGCGTATCTAGCGGGGCGTGTTGCAGTTGCAGCACGAATGGCCTAGACTGGTCTTAGGCTGGTCTTGTTTGTTTTAGGAGTTCACCCCCATGCCTGACGTTGGCGCATATCACGTTAAGACGCATCTCGCGGAGCTACTGGACCGCGTCGAACTCGGGGAGCGCATTACCATCACCCGGCACGGCCGGCCGGTGGCCCAACTGATCCCCGCGGCAGGGGCGGTCGAGCACACGGTGGACGAGGCCGTGGACGGCATCGTGGCGCTGCGACGCGGCCGCACGCTGGGGCCCGACCTCACGGTGCGGGCTCTGATCGACGAGGGGCGTCGGTGAATCTGGTCCTCGACGCCTCCGTGGCTCTGTCGTGGTGCTTCGAGGATGAGGGTAGCGAGTACGCGCTCCAGGTCCTCCACGCACTTCGCACGCTGGAGGCGGTCGTCCCCACGCTTTGGACGCTGGAGGTGACGAACGGGCTGCTGGTCGCAGAGCGCAGGAGTCGGATCGACTCCGCGACCGCCACTAAGTTCACTCGTTTCCTGTTGTCGCTCCCACTTGCGATGGACCCCGCCGAGAGGAGGCGCGCGTTCGGAGAGACACGACGTCTTGCGCAGGCCTATAGTCTGACCTCCTACGATGCAGCCTACCTTGAGCTCGGCGGGCGCCTGGGGGTGCCGTTGGCGACCCTCGATCGGAGGCTTGCGGCCGCGGCGGAGGCGGAAGGTGTGCTGCTGTTCGGGGCCGAGTAGCCTCCGCCCGCCTCACCCCCCCGAGATCGCGCCTACCACGCACAGCACGTCCGCCCCGGACGTTACGCAGTCTGGCAGCGGCTCGTCGGGCCGGTCGTGCGAGAGGTCCCGTCCGCAGGCGAAGAACCGCATGTACGCACGGCGGGCCTCGCTTCGGTGGTCTCTGATCGTTCCGCGCAGCATCGGGTAGCGCGCTTCCAGCGCGTCCATCACGGTGGTGATCGTGACCGGGTCGTCGACCCCGAGCTGAAGCTCCCCCTCGACCCGAGCCAACGTGCGCAGGTGCCGGGGCAGGGCGACCCTGATCTCGGTCACGGGATCGTCTGCACCTCCACCGAGGATATCCTCGGCAGGTGGTCCGCGATCGTCGTCCAGGTATCGCCTTCGTCGGCCGACGCGTATACCTGCCCGCCCGTGGTGCCGAAGTAGACTCCGCACGAGTCGAGCGAGTCCACCGCCAGGGCGTCCCGTAGGATGTCCGCGTAGCAGTGCTGTTGCGGGAGCCCGTCGGTCAGCGCCTCCCAGTCGTTCCCCCCGGTACGGCTGCGGTATACGCGGAGCTTGCCCTCGGGGGGATAGTGCTCAGTGTCGCTGAGGATCGGCACGACGTAGATGGTCTCTGGCTCGTGCGCGTGCACGGCGATCGGGAATCCGAAATCGGACGGCAGGTTACCGCTCACCTCGGTCCAGGACTCACCTGCGTCGTCGCTGCGGCAGACGTCCCAGTGCTTTTGCATGAACACCGTGTCGGGACGAGTCGGGTGGATGGCGAGCTTATGGACACAGTGACCGACGGCCGCCCCGGGGTCGGGAAGGTAGACCGAGTTCAGCCCTCCGGTGGCCACGTTCCACGACTCGCCGGCGTCGTCGCTCCGGAAGGCACCCGCAGCGGATATGGCCACATAGAGGCGCTGCACGTTGGCGGGGTCGATGAGGATGGTGTGCAGACACATACCGCCCGCCCCGGGCCCCCAGTCCTGCCCCGTCGAATGGGTCCGTAGGCCGGCAAGCTCGGTCCAGGTGTGACCGCCGTCGCTCGATCGGAACAGGGCCGCGTCCTCAACGCCGGCGTATACGGTGTCGGGATCGTCCGGCGACGGCTTCAGGTGCCACACGCGCTTGAACTCCCACGGATGGGGCGTGCCGTCGTACCACTGATGCGTGCCGGTCTCGCCGGCGTACGCGAACTCGTTCCCGACGGGCTCCCAGGACGTTCCTCCGTCGTCGGACCTCTGTACGACCTGGCCGTGCCAGTCGGTCCATTGTGAGGCATAGAGCCGATCGGGGTCGACGGGAGACGCCTGAACGTGCATCACCTCCCACCCCCCGAAATGGGGCCCCTCGATCGTCCAGTCCCGTCTCGCCTCGTCGGAGGTTATGACGAACGCGCCCTTCCGCGTTCCTACCAGCACCCGGACCCTAGCCATTCGCACCTCCCATCAGCGGTCTCTCAAGAAGCCGTTTCAGCGTTTCTAGCCTCGAACAGCTTCACCATGTCCAGATATACGTTGAACTCGCGTGTCAGCCGGAACCCCGCCGCCCGCACGTTGTCGGCGGTTCGTTGATTGATGTCGGGGCCGACCTTGGCGACCAACGGGTTCATTCGGTCCATCACGAAGCCGAGGTAGGGGTTGGTCGGACGCACATGCTCGAACATGAGCATGGCCCCGTCGTCCTTCAGAACCCGGCGTAGCTCCTTCAGTCCCTTGATGGGGTCGGGGACGGAGCAGAAGGTGCAGGACGTGACGACGGTATCGAAGTGACCGTCGGGGAAGTCCAGGTCCGTCACGTCAGCCTCGAGCAGGGTCAGCGGTGCAGCGCACTCGTCGACCTTCTCGGCGGCGTGCTCGAGCATGACCGGCGAGAAGTCGATCGCCGTCAGCTCGATGTCGGCGGGGAAGTACTTGAAGTCGACGCCCGTTCCGGCGGCCACCAGTAGAGTCTTGCCCCGAGATTTCTCGAAGAGATGCCGCTTGAAGACGCCGTAGCGGGTCTCCTCACCGCGCTTGCCGGCGTCGAGCATCTTGGCCGCCTTGTTCCACTTCTGGATGGCGTGCTCAGTCATTGTGGATCACCTCGCCGCGCATCCGGCGGTTGGCCACGTCGAGGATGAACTGGATCGCCAGCCCGGTCCCGCCGCCTGCCACGACCACCGGTATGATCGTGCCGTCTCCCATCATGACGCCGACCATGCCGGTGACCATCGCGATCTGCATCGACATCACGATGATCTCGAATCCCCCCAGGACGTAGGAGAAGAAGCCGAACAACGGGAACACGGATACGACGCCGACCGCCATCCCGACGACCATCGCCAGAGGCATGGGAAGCAGGGCGGGGACCACGAACCAGGCCGACGTGGCTGCCACGACACCGAACGTATAAGCGGCGAAGTAGTCGTAGGCTCCGATGGCGAAGGCGTGTTCGGGTTTCATGATGGCACGGTAGGTGGGTCCCCGGCCGGGGACAAGCCGGATCTGCGTCCAGCTTGATGCGTGATCGGACATCACGCATGTTCGACCCATGTCAGGCCTGGAAGATTTGATTCGCGAGATTTACCGCCGCTCCATCTGGAAGGTGCTGGGGATCTATCTCGGAGGCTCATGGCTCGTGCTCGAGGCCATTGGGGGCATCTCCGAGACCGCTGGACTCCCGGGGTGGCTTGCGCCGTTCGCTCTGGTCCTCCTCCTGATCGGGCTTCCCGTCGTGGCGGCGACGGCGTTCATCCAGGAAGGACTCGGAACTGCGGCGGACGGCGATCCGTCGGGGTCGGGGGCTGCCGGGGGGACTGGTGAGCCGATGGACGCATCGGGCTTGGCGGCAACCCCACCACGTGCCGGCGCCCAACGCATATTCACGTGGCGGAATGCGATCCTGGGCGGCGTTCTCGCCTTCGCCGGGTTGGGGGTGATCGCCGTCTTGGCGGTCGCGACCGACCTGTGGCCCTCGGGTAGGGATGCAGAGAGCACCTCGACCGCTGGTGCCTCACGCGGCTCCTCCGTCGCCGTGCTGCCGTTCGACAACATTGGCGGGCAGGAGGATATGGCGTTCCTCAGTGAGGGGATCACCGAGGAGATCACTGCCCAGCTCGCCCGGGTTCCGGACCTGCATGTCATCTCCCGCACCTCCGCCGAGGCTGTCAGCGGCAGCAATCTCACGACTCCCCAGATCGCCGACACCCTTGGGGTCCAGCACATCCTGGAGGGTTCGGTCCAGGTCTTCGGCGACCAGATTCGGGTTACGGCCCAGCTCATACATGCGGAAACCGACAATCATCTCTGGGCGGACTCATACAATGGACCGCTCGCCGAACTCTTCAGTCTGCAAGAGGATATCGCCATCAGGGTGACCTCGGCGCTCACGACCGTGGTCGGCGGTCCTCGCCCCACGAGTGCGGCGTCTCGGACCGAGGAGCCCGTGGCCTACGAGGCTTATCTGACCGGGAAGTCGCAGTTGCATACCCGGACGGCCACCGGGCTGTTGGCGGCGATCCGTTCCTTTGAACGATCGGTCGTACTGGATTCGACCTACGCCCTGGCTTATGCCGGGCTGGCGAGCTCATACGGTCTGTCCATCACATACGGGCCCCCCGATCTGGACGGATATCAGCTCTATGGCCGGGCCCTAGCCATGGCGAATCGGGCGATCGAACTCGACCGCTCGGCCGCCGAAGCCTATGCCACACGCGGGTATCTGAGGACGAAAGCTTTTGGCCCGCCGGAAGAAGTGGCCGCGGACTTTTTGCGTGCGCTCGAACTCACCCCGAACTCGGCCGAAGCGCACGGATGGTATGCTCATTACCTGGTGCGCGAGGAGCAGCACGAAGAGGCGTTGGCGGAGGCCACTATCGCGATCGAGATCGATCCCTTGGCGCCCGGCAGACGCGTGGGCTTTGCGCTCGACGCCATCGCCGCGCGGCGCTATGACCTCGTCGTGCGGGAGACCCAACGGGCGCTCGCGCTCGAGTCCACGCTGGCCGTGCCCCGTTTTCTGGAAGCGATCGCCAGCCTCCTGGACGGTCGCCCCGACGATTGCCGAGATGGTCTACGCGATTCGTATCCTGGTCTACGGGCGATGTGTCGGCACTCTCGAGGGGACGTGGCAGGGGCTATGCAGACCGTCGATTCGTTGAAGAGTTCTCTTGGCGAGACCTCCGTGCCCTCCAGTCACGCGGAGATGGTTTCGTATCGCGATATCGCCACGTTCTACGCTTGGATCGGAGATGTCGACCAGGCGTTGACGTGGTTGGAGCGTGCGTTCACCTGGTCACACAATGCAGTCGAGTTCCGAGTTATGGCGTCCGGCGTGTTCGACGGTGTACGTGAGGTTCCGCGTTTCCGATCGGGCCTCGAGCGGATCCACGGCGGTATGAGGGAGCGTTTCGCTCAAGAAGAAGCGGCCCTGGGCAGTCCCTAGTCCCTGGTCTGGGGCGGGATGCTGAGGGCGGGGTAGGCGTAGGCCGTCGGCTCCTCACTCGCTCCGGAGCGCCTCCACGGGATCGACCCGGCTGGTCCGTCGAGCGGGCAGGTACGCCGCCAGGGCCGCCACGGCGCCCAAGAGGAGAGGCGCTCCCAGGAGGGCAACAGGATCGAGCGGTCCCACGCCGATCAGGAACCCACGAAGCAGGCCGCTCACGCCTAGAGCGGCGACGATCCCTACGCCGCCGCCCACCAGCACGAGCGTCAGTCCTCCCTGGACGACGAGCTTCACGAGGCTGTCCCGTGGCGCGCCCAAGGCGAGTCGGATGCCGATCTCACGGGTTCGGCGGGCGGCGCCATAGCTGACCAGGCCGTACAGGCCGACGCATGTCAGCACGAGCGCAATGGACCCGAGGCCGGCGAGGAGAAGGGCCGCCAAGCGAGGCAGATAGAAGTTCAGCGAGACGTGCTTGTCCAACGTCCCCACGGACTCGAGGTAGATCTCGGGATCGAGGTTGCGGGCCGTCGCGCTCAGGGTCGCGGCCAACGCTGCGTCCGAGGTAGGCCCTCGGCGATGAACGTGAACGTGGAGCTAGTCGCCTGGGCGAAGGGCACATAGAGGTAGGGCCGAGGGGGCTCGACCAGATTCCAGATCTTCACGTTGGCCACGACCCCGACCACGGTGAGGTCCACTTCGGGCTGCCCGGCCGGGTGGATGACTCGACCGACGGCGTCTTCGCCCGGCCAGAACCTGGCCTGGGCGGCCTCGCTCAAGATGACGACCTGGGGTGCGCCATCGCTGTCCTCGGGGCCGAAGGGCCGACCCGAGATCACCGGGATGTCCATGGTGGCGAAGTAGTCCGCGCTCACGCCGGCCACCTCGAGCATGTGGTAATCGGCGTCGAGCGGCGGATCGACGCCCGGCACGTCCAGCCCTCTGTTTCTCATACCCAGCCCGAGGGGGACCCGGGTCGTCAGAGCGATCTGCGAGATCCCCGGCTGGGCGGCTCCGTCGGCCAACATGCGCTCCACGAACGCCCGTTGCTGCTCTTCATCGTATCGGTTCGCCCACGTCCCGACCGTGACGACTCCCGCGGGTTCGGTCGAGAATCCGACGTCCACTCCTGATGCAGCCTGGAGGCTCCTCAGAAAGAGCCCCGTCGCAACGATGAGGACGGTTGACAGCGTCATCTGGGCGGCGACCAGGACGCCCCGGGTCCTGGCTTTAGCTCGGCCGCCGGAGTGGCCCCCCTCGTCACGCAGCGTCGGGGCGACCGGCACGCGCGTCGCATGCAGGCCGGGAGCGAGGCCGAAGAAGAGCGCCGCGACGAGTGTCGTCCCGACCGTGAACGCCAGCACGCGTGGATTCAGCCCGACCTCCAGGTTGAGCGGCATCCCGATGGGCGGCTCCATAGCGATGAGCGCCCGAAGCGCAAACTGGCCCAGGATGGTCCCGAGCACGGCACCCATGCTCGCCAGCAGGAAGGACTCGACCAGGAGTTGGCGGAGGATCGCCACCCGTCCGGCGCCCAGTGAAAGCCGAACGGCAATCTCCTTCTGACGATCCGTCGCTCTCGCCAGCAGGAATCCCGCCAGGTTCACGCAGGCTACGAGGAGCACGAGCGCCACAACGGCAAAGAGCATGGCGACCATGGCGTTCACGGCACCATCGAGGCTGGGGTGCAGCCGTGTCTCCGAGAGCGGGACGGCCGCGAGTCTGAAGGCGAAATTGGAGTCGCGCTCCGCGTCGATGCGGGCCGCGAGGGCCTCGACGGCCGCAACGCCTCGCTGCGCCGGAATCCCCGGGACCATACGCGCGGAAATGGAGAAGTCTCCCATTCCCATCTGTCCGGGCGCGATGTCGGCATGCATGCGGAGCGGCACCCAGATGTCCGTCGGCACCCCGCGGATCACCCGACCCTTGAAGTCCGCGGGCGCCACGCCCACTACCGTGAAGGGAGTGCCGTTCAGGCGAAGCTCCGACCCGATGAGTCCGGGGTCGGCGTCGTAGCGTGTCCTCCAGAAGAAGTCCGAGACCACCACCACGGGGTGCGTCCCGTCCGTGACGTCCTCTTCCGGAAGGAACGTGCGCCCTCGGGCCGCACTGACCTGCATGACATCGAAGTAGCTGCCGGTCACCATCTCGACGACCACCGGTCGGGGCTGACCGTCCTGCTCCACCCGGGCGGTAGTGAAGGCGTAGCCGGTCACGTCCGAGAAAACGTCGGTCGTACCGTCCCGAACCGCCTCGTAGGTGGGGTAGTTCGTGAAGTTGAACGAGCCGGACCGCGAGAGGGCGAAGACGTCGACCAACGTCTCCGGTTCGCCGACGCCCCAGTCGCTCAGCAGCACGTGATCGACCAGCGAGAACACGGCGGTGTTCGGGCCGATGGCCAGGGCGAGTGACAGGACCGCCACGAAGGTGAATACCGGCGCCTTGGTGAGCATGCGCACCGCGAACTTCGCGTCCCGGACCAATCCCATCGTTCCCCCTTCTTAGAACACCCGACCTTCGTTCTGAAGTCCTACAGGGTGTCACCGGATGGCGGTTGCGGGCAAGGCTCGGTACTACTTCCGCTCCTGATACTTCGGGTGGTGCTTGAGGCTCTTGATGATCGACTTCCACTCCGGCAACTGTTCGGCCTGAGCCCGCGGGTCGGCCTTCCGCCGCTGCCAGGCGGCCTCGGCCTCCAGTTTGCGGTAGCTGTCCAGCCGCTCCTGGGAGAGGGAGCCCGACTCCACGGCCTCGAGCACCGCGCAGCCGGGCTCGGATTCGTGGGAGCAGTCCCGGAACCGGCACTGCTCGGTCAACTCGTCGATCTCAGGGAACGCCTGGCCGAGCCCCTCGTCGAGGTCCCATACCTGGAGCTCGCGCATGCCCGGGGTGTCGAGGAGTAGCGCTCCGCTCGCGATGCGAACCAGCTGTCTGCGGGTGGTCGTATGCCGGCCCTTCTTGTCCCCGGTTCGCACGTCACCGATCTCCAGGAGTTCTTCTCCGGCGAGCCGGTTGATCAGCGAGGACTTGCCCACGCCGGAGGGGCCGAGCAGGGCCACGGTTTTGCCGGGTTGCATGCCGTCGGCGAGCGGTGCGACTCCCGGCACGGCGCCGCCATCCGATCCGCCCCCACCCTCCACGCTCACCACGTGCACCGGAATCCCGAACGCGAGTGCTTCCACGATCCGCTTCGACTCGTCGAGATCGACGGCCACGTCCGCCTTGGTCAGCACGAAACAGGGTTGAGCTCCGCTCTCCCACGCCACCGCCAGGTAGCGCTCCAAGCGCCTGGGGTTGGGCAGTACGTCCAGGCCGTGGACGATCCACACGGTGTCGACGTTGGCGGCCACGACCTGCTCCTCGGTGCGCTCCCCGGCCGCCTGCCGGGAGAACTTGGACCGACGGGCCAGAATGCCCTCGATCGACAAGGGGTCGTCTGGGGCCGGTCCAGGGCGAAGCACCACCCAGTCGCCCACGGCGGCGAAGCCACCGACCCCGCGCTCCGACACGACGCGAGCTTCTACGGGACCGTCCTCGGTCCGGACGCTCCAACGGGTACGTTCTTGGGTCGTGACTCGGCCGGCACGTAAGCCGTCTTCTGCTCCGGACACGGGCCCGGACGTCGCCTCGGACCAAACCTCGGCCCACTTGTCGTCCCAGCCCCAATCTTCCAGTGCCATCGAGCTCCGCCCTCATGGGTTCCGCCGTGCTTTATGCGTCCGACGGTTCCGCACGTTGTCCGTACCCATCTGGGCCCGCAAGGCCGATTCCGGGCCGCAAGGGGAGCGAGGCGGAGGTTTCGACTATCTTCCAGTGTCAGCAGCCTCACCACCGCCACGGAGGTCGTTACGGATGGATCAGCTAACAGGAATGAAGTGTGAGGCCTGTCAGCGCGGTGCCCCTACCGTCACGGAGGAGGAGAGTCGGGAATTCCACGCCCAGGTCCCTGACTGGGCCCTCGTGGTTCGAGACGAGATCCCCAGGTTGGAGCGGGACTTCCAGTTCACGAACTTCGACGACGCGCTGGCCTTCACGAACGCCGTCGGTGCGCTGGCCGAGGAAGACGACCATCATCCCGCGATCCTGACCGAGTGGGGCAGCGTCCGGGTGACCTGGTGGACGCACAAGATCCGCGGGCTGCACAAGAACGACTTCATCATGGCTGCAAAGACCGACCGGCTCTTTGCCGGAGAAGAGGTGTCTGGGTAACGTAATGTCCGTCTCCGAACACTCCAGGACCCGCCAGAGAACCCTATGAGTGACTCCGCCAAGCTCCCCGTAGCATTCACGGACATCGCGAAGGACACGATCCTCCGCTTCATGGATATGCATGGAGACGACGACCTGGCGTTGCGCGTCCAGGTCGCCAGCCCCAGCCCGCTCGATCCCCGTTACGAGATCTCGATCATCGAGTCCGGCGACCGAACTGCCCAGGACGTCGTGTTCGAGGGCAGCGGGTTCGACGTGGTGATGGAGCCCGAGACCGCCAAACTCCTCAACGGTGCCCGCATCGATTGGATCGAGACGCTCAATGAGAGCGGGTTCAAGGTGGAGAACCCCAACCTGGTGCCCATCGGCTCCAAGCCGTTGGAGGGGCCCATGGCGGATCGGGTTCGACAGGCGATCGACCAGTTCGTGAACCCGGGGGTGGCCCAGCACGGGGGACATGTGACGCTGGTCGACGTGCGGGACAACATCGTCTACCTGCGTTTGGGCGGGGGATGTCAGGGCTGTGGGATGGCCTCGGTGACGCTGAGCCAGGGAATCGAGCGGATCCTCAGGGATCAGGTGCCCGAGATCGAGGGCATCGAGGACGTGACCAACCACAGTGCCGGTCAGGATCCCTACTTCCAGTCCTCCAAGTAGCTCGGATCGCCTCGGGGTACTCGCCGTGTCGAGAATCCTGCTTCTCCTCTCGAGAACCTCGTACCGCGCCGAGGCCTTCGTCGCCGCGGCCCGACGCCTCGATGTAGATGTCACGGTCGGCTCGAATCACAAGCCCACCCTGGCCGACCAGGCGCCGGGAGCGACCCTCAGGCTCGGCGCGGGCGACATCAATCGGTCCGTAGCCACGATCCGGCGATTCGCGGAGGACTATCCGTTGACTGCGATCGTGACCGCGGAGGACGACTTCGCGCCGGTGGCGGCCGAGGCGTCCGAGGCACTGGGGCTGAGGTATCATCCCACCGAGGCGGTTCGGGCCGCGCGCAACAAGGCCCTCATGCGCGAGCGCTTTTCAGAAGATGGAGTGGGGTCTCCGTGGTTCCAGGTCGCGTCGGTTGAGGACTCCGACATGGAGCTCGCCGCCGAAGCCCACTATCCCTGCGTGCTGAAGCCACTCGCGCTCTCCGCCAGCCGTGGGGTGATCCGGGCCGACACTCCCGAGGAGTTCACCCTGGCGTGGATGCGCATTCTGGATATTCTGGCGCAGCAGGACGCGAGCCGGCGAAGTGGGTGGGCGCGCTCCCAGATTCTGATCGAAGAGTATCTGCCCGGCCGCGAAGTGGCCCTCGAGGGAGTCGTCGTCGAGGGCGAACTCCAGACTTTGGCCATTCTGGACAAGCCGGATCCCATGGAGGGACCGTTCTTCGAGGAGACGATCCTGGTGACGCCGTCCCGACTGCCCGACGCGAGTCTGGACGAGGTCGTCTCCACCGTACAGCGAGCCGTCAACAGGCTCGGCCTCGACGATGGTCCCGTTCACGCAGAGCTGCGAGTGGAGGGGGATCGGGTCTCGATCCTGGAGATCGCGCCGCGCTCTATCGGGGGCCGGTGCTCCACGATCCTACGGTTCGAGCCCGAGGCGACGCTCGAGGACCTCATCCTCCGTCACGCTTTGGGGATGCCGATCGGGGGGCACCAGCGCGAGGCGGGAGCCTCGGGCGTCATGATGCTTCCGATCCCGAAGGCGGGAGTGCTTCGAGCCGTCGCTGGGACCGAAGCGGCACTCGCGGTACCGGGCGTCGAGGGGCTGGAGATCACCATCCCGGTAGGCCAAACTGTGGTACCGCTGCCCGAGGGCAATCGCTACCTGGGGTTCCTGTTCGCGAGGGCGGAAGCTCCCGAACAGGTCGAGGCTGCCATCCGGGACGCGCACTCCAAGCTCCAAGTGACCATCGAGCCCGCTTAGGCGCTCTCGCCCTTCGACACCACGAGTCCCTCTCTACTCTCTGTCAGAAGTCATCGGTCCGAATCAGTTCCGGTTGCACGTTCTCGCTCGATCCGCTGGCGGGTCCGATCCACCTGCTCTACCAGAGAGGTACTGAAGAGCCCCTTGTTCTCTTCAAACCAGGTGGCCCACGAGGGCACCCGGAGGTGCTCCTCCAGCGTGCACTCGTAGCTTTGCCACATCTCCCGGTCCAGTGCGCCCACCCGGTACTGATAGACCAGATTGCCGAAGTGCCGGTATACGGCCGTCATGTAGGCGTTCCAGCGTACGGTCTCGGCCGGCGTGAGCCTCGACGGGTCGTTTTCAGCCTTGTGCAGGAAGGCCGCGAACTCGGAGTCGATGAAGGCGTGCCGCAGCAGGTTCATGCTGTTCTGGACCATGGAATTGAACGACGCGGCCCGGACCGATCGCGTGTTCTGCTGCATCTGCTTGGCGAGGTACACCAGGGAAATGACCACGCCCATGGCGCCGACGAACTCGCCGAGATTCCCCAGGTCCTGTAGTGAGAATTGTGTAAGCATCGTCAAAGATACTGCAGTTATCGACGAGGTGGAGTGTCCGTTAGCAATGCCCGTGCTCGGGCGGCGGGAACACCCATGTTCGAGCCTCCGAACTCCGGCAGGATCGCGGCGTTGATGGCCACCACCTGGCCATCCAGCGACAGCACCGGGCCTCCGCTGCCTCCGCTGGTGGTCTCGGCGTCGTAGACGATGCTCTGGGTGGTGACTTGGCCGACGATGCCCCGGCTCGCGAGGGGAGTGACGTGCCCAGCCCGGGAAAGGCGCTCGGCGACCTGCCAGAAGTCGATGACCCCTGAATCGCGCAGCCCCTCCACGAATTCGGGGCTGGTTCTGGCCATCAGCGCCCGGATCCCGAGGGGAAAGCCAATGACCAGCACGGCCTCACCCGGCTCAGGCGGTGCCTCGGCGAGAGGCAGGAAGTCCGCCTCTGGGCCGACCGCGCAGCACAGCACCGCCAAATCGGCCTCGTCGCTCACCGAGACCAACTCCAGTGCGAAGGGCTCGGCCACACCGGGCAGGTAGCCGGCGAAGCGGGTCATGCGGCCCTCGAAGCCACGGGCGAGCATGGCTTGGCCCGCCGGGTCGAACTCCCATGGCCGCGAGACATGGCGGTTGGTGAGGAGCCGACCTTCCGGACTCACGACGAAGGCCGTTCCCGTGAGGAAGATCTCGAGCGGAGGCCCGGTGCCGTCCACGCTGATGGCGGGCTCGCCGGCCCGGTTCGTGATGGGCTGGCCCCCGGGATCCAGCATCATCCGCAGGGGCCGGCTGCTCGGGGGCTGCACGAACCCGTAGCTGCCTTGGATGAAGACCGTCGAGCGAGAGGCGGTCCGGATCACCCGGGCCTCGGCTCCGGTCCGCTCCTCCAGGGCGTCCAAGCGATCGCGGGCGGTCGACACGCTGGACTGGAGTTCGGCGAAGAGGTCCCCGAGATCGTCGGAGGTTGGGACCTGCCCTTGGGCGCGCTCGAGGAGCGAGGCGAGCCCTTCCACGCGGGTTGCCTCCTCGTCGAGGCGTCTTTGGATCTGTCCACTCCGGCGAACCTGGAACACGGTAGCGGCCCCGAGAACCACCAGCACGGTCAGCACGCTGACGCGGAACGTACGCGCCGTCTGAGTGAGCAGCTGCTTGGGGAGATCCGTGAAGACCATGGCCGCCTTCCCGACCGGCCCGCGATTCGACTGGCGAGCGCAGTCGAGACAGTCGCCGAAGACCTGCGTCATGGTCTTGTAGGGAGCGATTCCGGCCTCGTAGACACGGTACCGCAGGACCGCACCATCCCGGCCGACCTCCAAGACATCCCCCGAGGCGAGTGTGAAGTGACTCACCCGCTCTCCGTTGACCCAGACCTCACTGTCCTCCTCTGCCAGGACCTCATACGTGAGGCCGCGCCGGCGCAGCGTGGCGTGGTGGGGAGAGGGGAGAGGCTCGGTATCGAGGGGCAGCCGGATATCCATGTCCGGACCGGTGCCGATCGTGACCGCGTCTCCGGAGAGCCGGTGCGAGCTTCCGCGGCTGCTACCGGACAGATGGACGAGGACCGGTGTCGGCCGGGGTCCGCCCTCTTGGCTGTCCGTCGTCATGCTCAGCCTTCTCGATTCAATCCGTACTTCATGATGGATGCATGCCGCCCGCCCTTCACCCGCTCCAATCCATAGACCGGGCCTTTCGGTCCCGGAGCCGATCGCCCGAGAGAGTGAATGGCCTCCCGTTCTTCGTCGCCGAGGACGAGGTCGAAGACCCTCACGATCTCGGACACTCGCTCTGCCTTGCTCACCCCGACGATCGCGGAGGTGACGCCGGGGCGGTCCAGGACGTAGCGAAGGGCCACTTGAGCGATGGTGACCCCGTGCCTCCGGGCGATCCGGTTCATCACCGCCAAGAGTGCCTGATACGATTCCCAGCCGCCATACTCGTCGATCATCAGGCGGTACTTCACCAGGGAGCGGTTGGCGGCGGCCTCCGCGGGATCGGGCGTATCGAGATACCGATCCGAGAGGAAGCCTCCCGCCAGCGTTCCGTAGCACAGGAGTCCGATCCCGTTCGTCTCGCAGTACTCGGCCATTCCACCCTCTGGCCGGTGATCGAGGGCTGAATACTGAACCTGGTGGGCGCGGATCGGGATTCCGGCGTCGACGATGGCTTGCAGGGAGGGGCGATCGAAGTTCGTGCCTCCGATCTGGTCGATCTTCCCGGCCACGCGGAGCTCGTCGAGCCAGCCTGCGGTCTCGACCCATCGGTCCACTTCGTACGACCACCAGGCGAACTGGACCAGGTCCAGCCGCTCCACGCCGAGGCGGCGGAGCGAGCGGTCCACGATGCGGGCGACATATGCCCGGTCGAGGGTCGCGAGGTCCTCCAGATCTGGCACCAGCTTGGTGTGGATCCTTATGCGATCCGACGCCACAGAGCCTTCACGTTCTCGGTACTCGAGCAGAAAATCGCCGAGCAGCTCCTCGACTCCGGTGTAGCTGTCTCCGCAGTCGAACGCGGTGATGCCCGCGTCCACCGTCTTCGAGAGCGCCTCGAAGATGTCGGCCCGGGAGCGCGGTGCCTGGTGTCCGGTGGAGAGCTGCCACGCTCCGGTGACGATACGGGGAACCGAACGGCCATCGGCGAATTGTGCGGTTGCGACGCTCACGTAGGGGCCCTCTAGGCGTCCGGCACCGGGCCGCCGTCCAGCGGCACTACCGTCACGTCGGAGTGGCGAAATGTGGTGCGCCCCACTCGTGTGATCCTGAACCGAGCGCCGCAGTACGGATCGGGGCAGGCCACCTCGCTGTCCGTGGTCATCCAGTCGTTGGGGTGTGTCTCCCTCTGCTTCGCGGGCAGGAGCGG
Organism: Longimicrobiales bacterium; assembly: GCA_965249725.1. Taxonomy (GTDB): domain Bacteria; phylum Gemmatimonadota; class Gemmatimonadetes; order Longimicrobiales; family Gaopeijiaceae; genus CBDDCX01. The sequence continues at coordinate 1,879,876 of CBDFMQ010000002.1, read as the reverse complement.
GAGCAGCGCCGCGAGAGGATAGAGCGGGAACGTCTGGCCCGGAGGGAACGTCAGGTTCTCCCCCGAGAGCTCGAAGTAGTCCCCGACCTTATGGTCGCAGACCATCTCTGCCGGGCCTTCTACGACCTCCACCCTCAGGTCGTACAGGGTGAACTCTTCGGATGCGTCGGTCACATATCCTCTCTCACTCTCGGTGGCTCCGAGCTTTTCAGCGCACTAGACTGGCCAAGGCCGGTGCTACGGTGGGCCCCGGGTCACGACGTCACTCTACAACATCCAGTGGAAGGTCGGTACGGCAAGCATGACGGTACCAGACGCGCGCTCCCCGACCGACCCTGGCTCGCGCGCCCCGCGCCTCTACTTCCGGCTGGGGACCCTGGGCGCGCTCGCCCCGTTGGCGCTCTTCTTGGCCGGCGTAGCGTGGCTCGGTCTCTCGGGTGCGCCCGACGAGCGCGGCTTCTGGCCCGTCCTCCTGGCCGCCATCGCGCTAGGCACGTTCCTGGCTCGGGACTCCCGCGCCTACTCCGAGGCGGTCATCCGGGGTATGAGCCGACCCATCGTCATGCTCATGGTGTTCGCCTGGATTCTGGCCGGGGTCCTGGGCTCGCTGGTCAGTGCCGGAGGGTTCGTGCAGAGCCTGGTCGCTCTGGCGTCGTCGGCCGGAGTCAGAGGCGGTGGATTCGTGGGCGTCGCCTTCCTGATCTGTGCACTCGTGTCGACGGCCACCGGAACGAGTCTCGGGACGGTGATCCTGGCGTCTCCGCTGCTCTATCCGGCGGCGGCGTCGCTTCAGGCGGATCCGGCCATGCTCATCGGGGCCATTCTGGCCGGAGCCACCTTCGGCGACAACATCTCACCCGTGTCCGACACGACCATCGCCTCGGCGTCCACCCAACAGGCCGACATCGGCGGCGTGGTCCGGAGTCGCATGAGATACGCGCTGCCGGCGGGGGCGTTCGCTCTGGTGCTGTACGGACTGCTCGGTGCCGCGGAGCCGACCGGCGGGGCCTCCGTCAGTCCGGGCGAGTCGTTTGGGCTCCGGGGCATCTGGATGTTGGCGGCGCCCGCGGCCTCCATCGCGATGCTCCTCAAGCAACGGCATCTGGTCGAGAGCCTCCTGGCCGGCATCGGCATGGGGGTCGTCGCGGGGTTGGCGAGCGGCGCCATCGATCTGGGAACGCTCCTTTACATCGATGCCGACGCCTTCATCGCACGGGGCGTGATCCTCGAAGGGATGGAGCGCGGTGTCGGCGTCTCCATCTTCACGGTGCTCCTCATGGGCGTGGTTTCCGGCGTGGAAGAGAGTGGCGTGGTGGAGGACTGGGTGGAGCGTCTACGAGACCGGACGCCCACGCCCCAGCGGGCCGAGTGGTGGATCTTCGGGGCCATCTCGGGTGCCGTCGTCCTCACGACCCATTCGGTGGTCGCCATCCTCAGCGTGGGAGAGATCACACGGGAGGTGGGAGAGTCTGCAGGGGTGTCACCCTACCGCCGCGCCAACCTGCTCGACATGGCGGTGTGCACGTATCCGTTCCTGTTCCCCTTCTTCATTCCCGTAATTCTCGCCGCGAGCACGACAGCCTCGGGTGCGGCGTTCGGTCTTCCGCGCGTGCCTCCCCTCACCGTTGGCCTCCTCAATTTCCACTCCTGGGGGCTGATGGTGATGCTCCTCATCGCCATCACGACGGGTTTCGGGAGGTCGGGGGGGGAGGGTACTATCGGGGAATGATCGAGCGCGTCTTCATCCTCAAGCGGACCGACCTGTTCAAGGGACTTCCCTCGGACGTCCTCGCGAGCTTCGCGAACCACCTGGACGAGATCTACGTGGGCGAAGGGGAGACGATCTTCGAGAAGGGGGACATCGGCAAAGCGATGTACGTCGTGGTGGACGGCCAGATCCGCATCCACGACGGGGATCTGGAGATCGAGTTGTTGGGGTGTGACAGCGTGTTCGGAGAGGTGACCGTTCTGACCGCAGAGGCCCGCTCGACGTCCGCCACGGCGGTGGAGGAGAGCCGGCTGCTCCGCCTCGATCAAGACGTGCTCTACGAAGTGATGGCGGGACAACCGGCATATCGCGCGGAATCATCAAGGTGCTGGTGGACCGGCTCCACTAGGCCACCCGCTGGCGTCACCCATTGGGGCCCCTAGACGTTCGATCGCGTCTCGACGTTCTCGTGCAGCCGCTGGACGATCATACGAATCAGCGCTCGGGCCACCGAGACCTGATCGGCGATCAACGCGTACAGATCACCCTGAGTGAAGCGCAGCATGCGCGTGGGCACGCACGCGGTGACCGAGGCGGTTCGGGGTCCGGAGTGGAGCACCGTGAACTCTCCGAAGACGGAATCCTCTCCCACCTCGGCGAGTTGGGTCGGCCCATCGTGAATGCGCACACGGCCGTCGGTGACCAGGTACATCGAGTCCCCGACGTCTCCCTTCGAGAAGACGGGTTCGCCCTCGCCCAGGCTCACCTCTTCCAGGCGGGCCGCCAGGGCGGCGAGCGCGTGGTCCGACAAGCCCGTGAACAGGTCGACGGAGCGGAGGCGGAGAGTCCTCTCGAAACTCGTCGTGTCCTCCTCCGACAGGGTGACCCCGGCAACATTCATCGCCGACCCGAGTTGCCTCGCGCACAGTAGCGTCCAGTCGCTGAGCACCTGCGCCTCCAAAATGCTCTCCAACTGAGCCGTGAACCCCTGGGGCGCCACGCGCCATTCCCGGCCGAGCCGCTCGAGCCGGTCGGCGGTTCCCAGATCCTCGAGCACGGGAAAGAGCCACGCTCTCTCGTCGTTGCTGACGATGTTCTCCAAGACCTCGAGAGAGTAGGCGTGGCGCTCGCTGATGCCACTGCTGTAGTTGTCCCAGGTGGTCATGGTGTCGGCTTCGGGATACAGCAGGGATATGAGCAAGAAGATGCGATGACGTACCTGCTCGATCTCTTCGGCCAGTGCGTCCTGAAGCACACGGGCTTCGGCGGGCCCGTCGAGGTTCTCGGCGGCCATGAAGAGCTCTGCCGCGTCTCTCGTCTCGTCCCTGAGTCGTTTCATGAGCAGATCCTCCTGCTCATTCCCGGGCCGGAAGCCGCAACTCACGAGGGCCGCGAAGGCCGCATGCCGCTCCTCCCGATGCTCGAGGTTGATCAGCAGGAACACGTGCCGGATGACTTCCTCCCCCCGGATCAGTCCGAGAATCCGCAGGGTCAGGAGTCGGAAGTGACAGTCCTGCTCGTGCCGCTCGAAGCCCCTCATCAGACTCGGAACGGCGGCCTCTCCGGCGCCGATGAGGGCTTCGGAGGCCGAAGCCGACAGATCGGGATCTCTGAGCGCATCCACCACCATGGGCCAGAGCGGCGGGTGAGCCATGGCCGCGGCGGCTTCCACGGCCGCCGCCCGCACCTGGGGGCTCGGGTCGTTGAGGAGCTGAATGGCTTGTCGATAGAAGCTCGGGATAGCCGCGTCGCGAAGCACGTCGGCGGCGAACACGCGGTTCATCGGAGAGTGTGAGTTCAGCTCCTCCAGCAGCTCCGCACCGGCGTAGACCACCCCCTCGATCGAGCCCGACCTCAGCAGACCCACCAAGGCACCTCGCTTCTCGTCGGGGGCGCCTTCGCGAAGCGCCTCCATGACGGCCGGATCGATTTCCTCGCTCATGCTGCCGAGCACGCGGATGGCCTCCCCTCGAAGCGCTTCGGACACGCCGGGGTTGTCCACGATCTTCTTGACCGCACCGAGCGCCTCGCCGACGCCGTGGGCCTGGATCCGCCTCAGAATCTCCCGCTGAACATCCTCCGACTCGTGATCTAGGAGATCGGTGAGCACCTTCGGGAGATCCGGATGCTCGGCCTCTTCCAAGAGATCGACCGCATACAACACGTTCTCCGGATGGGAGCTGGTGATCTCCTCCTGGACCAGCGCGAGCACGTTGTCGTCGACGATCTGCAGGGCTTCGCCCTTGATGCGACGGCGATGGAGAACGGTGCCGAGGATGGTGACGTACTCCCGACGCAGGCCCAGGGCCACCACGAGCCAGATTCCGCAGAACACCATCAGGAAGATGGCCAGTTCCGGGGCTCCGATATCGAAGAAGCTGTGCAGGACCAGCAGCACCACGCCGGCGACCCCGATGGCGGCCGAATCGATGATGCCGTCCATCGTGGTCTGAATGGCCGGCCCTCTCTCCATGAGCGGTTGGTAGAGGGTGGCGATGGACGACACCTGCACCCCACGGAAGACCTTGTCCAAGAGGCGTGTCATGGTCGTCAGCCAGAAGACCAAGCCGATGGCGGGCAGGAGGTACCCCGCGCCCGCCACGAGCGTGGAGCCGAACAGCACCACTGTGGGGAGCCCGATCAGCCCGGCGATGAGGCCGTACTTCTGGATCATCCGTCCGGCTCCGAAGGTGCGGAACATGAAGTTCACGATGGCCGCCACGGCGGAGTAGGTGCCGAAGAAGCGAGCCAGCTGAGCGGCGTCGCTATACCTCTGCTGGGCCACATCGTTGAAGGCGTTGTCGAGGAACACGAACACGACGGCGCTCAAGATGAAGTACCCCATCATCATGACGAGATAGGGGCTCCCCCAGCTCACCCGTTCGGGCGCCCGAGCGCCCTCCGCCGGACGCCCTCCCCCGCGGAAGCGCTCCGGGCGGATCCGAGAGAGCCCTACGAACGAGAAAGCCGCCAGCACGAGCCCGGCCGCACCGATGAGGAGCAGGTTGGGCGCACCGATGGTCCCCACCACCTGGAGAATGAAGAGGCCACCCACCGAGAACGCGAGCACGTCGCCCGTGGTCACCAGTGGGAAGAGTCGCTTGCCCTGGCGGATGTCGACGACCTGAGTGGCGACGCTCCAGAAGGCGACGCTGGTCAGGGCGAAGATCACATGGAACCAGACGGCCAGGGCCATGGCGGGCCAACGAAGGCCGGGCACGCCGAGGAGGACGCGCAGGGCCACCGTAACGGCCAGCGCGAAGAAGAGGTTGGTGAGAATCTGGGGCCGAAGCGTCAGCCGGCGGCCCAGGTAGAGGTATGCCCCGCTGGTCGCCATGGTCGCCACGGACGCCAGCATATAGACGAAGGCCAAGTCCGAGGCGGGATAGTTCTCCAGGAAGATGGCCTGGGACGCCGTGAGGACGAAAACCCGTGCGAGGCCCAGAACGAACGAGTAGAAGAACAGACCCCCGGCAATACCGGTTTCTTCGGCCTGTAGGTTGAGGATCCTGAGGAATCGGTCCACTCGTAAGACCTGGGCTGTCTAGAGTCGCGTGGCTAGGGTGGGCCTACCGGAAGAAACCGAAGCGAATATGCCATTCGCCCTCTTGGTTCACCACCTCGAACCCCCATCGTCCCTCCCGCATCATCGCCTGGTAGCCGTCGAAGTCGAGTAGAGGCAGCTCCTCGATCCCCTCTTCCTCGGCCAGGGCGGGCTGGCGGCGCATGTCCTTGTGCAGGATGAAGCAGGGCAGGCCGTACTTGTCGATGCGGAAGCCGGCCAAGAAGTACCCCTCGGCCAGGTGATTCACGATGCTGACCGTGTTGCCGGGCAAGACCTCTCCGCAGAGATGGTGGAATCCGGTCCGGTGAGCGTACAGGCCACGCAGCTCGACCAGGATCCGCTGGATCCGGCTTCCGCGGTAGTACGGATGGACCGCGGATCCGGCGAGGTGGCCGACGTGCGTCAGGTCCTCGTCGTTCAGATCGAGGAAGACGCCGTAGTTCTCTTCCTCCGGGCCGGGTGTGAAGAGCGTCGCGTAGCCGATCATTGCTTCGTCACGGAACGCGGCCACGATCCCACCTGCCTCGGTCAGGCACCGATGGTAGAAGTCGTGGTCCCGTTCGTAGAGAAGCAGCGGCTCGGGCATGCTGTCGAGCACCTCGTGGTGCAGCACCAGCAGTTGCTCGATGTCATTGGGGTCCAAGAACCGGACCACATAAGGGAATTCTTCGCCTGTCTCCCGGATCGTGCCGGTGGCCGAGAGCGTGGCACGACGGAGCTCGTCGGGCGCCAGATTCGGCGGAAATCGGGGATCATCCTCGGCGATGTGCGGCACGCATAGTCCGTTCTGGGGTGGCTCGTTCCCTGAACGGTTGCCCGCCCGGGCGGGGCCGCGCAAGGATCTCCGACTGGGGGTACGGTCGGGTCGTTGCGCTTATCGTGAACCTTTTCCGAGTCGGATGTATTCCATGTGAGGGCAGAGCAAAGGGCTCCGCCGTTCTATTGGGAAAGAGCCGATGCACAGGACCTTCGAAGAGCTTGCCAGTCAGGAGATCGACCGCCTCTACCAAGGGGCGCTCTTTCTCAAGGCCGGCGAGGATCAGGCTGCGGAGGACCTTCTGCTGAGCACGTTGACCAACTCGTTCCACGCGTTCCGCAGGGTGGAGGACGGGACCGACGCCGCGCAGTGGCTCGAAGGCCGATTGGTACAGGGGTACCTGTCCGCGATCCCCGAAGCCGGATCCGATCACGCGATCGAAGAAGTGGCCCTGCCTGCTCCGTCGCTCGGGGGAGGGGTGAAGGTGGATCCCCTCGCGCTGTACACCGCGGCGGGGAGCGTTCCTCCACAGGCGCGTGCGGCGCTTTGGCTGGTGCTGCTCCGAAGATGGAAGTACTCCGAGGCCTCGTCGCTCCTCGGTATCGAGTTGGATGCCTTGAAGGACCTCCTTCGCTACCGACACCTGCTCGTCTCCGCGGTCCTTCGCGGGCCGAAGGAGCGGGACGGTACCAACGGAGATTTGATGTAGTGGGAAGCATGGACTGCACTGAAGCCAGACACGCCCTCTGGCCACCCGAAAAACCGCGTCTGGCCGGTACACCCGTCCTGGATGCACGGCAGCACGTCGAGGTCTGCCAGGCCTGCCGGGACTACTTCGACCAAGACCGGCGGCTGCTCGATGTGTATGACCGGGCGAGTCGCGAGAAGACGCCGCGGGTGGTACGCGAACGCGTATTCGACTCTCTCGCCCGCGAACGGGCACGGGGCCTCGGCGTGCCGGATGCTGTTCTTCCCACTCGCTGGGGTGGTAACCGAAAGCGGTGGGCCCTCGCCGCCGCCTCGTCGATCGCCGCGCTGTTCGTCGTCGGGTTGGGGAGCACGTTCATGGAGCGTGCGGCTCCGCAGGAAGAGGCTGGGCTGTTCGTAGAGGACTATCTGCGACGGGCCGTAGGAGAGGATCGCATCGTCACCTCCGACGCCAACGAGATCAGCCGCTTCCTGACCCGCGAGTTGGGACTCTCGGTCACGCCCATGCAGGTCGAGGGGCTGCGGCTCGCGGGAGCTGAGATCTGCCTGTTGGACGGGCGGCGGGGAGCCATGATCAGCTACGTGGAGGACGGCCGGGAGATCTCACACTACGTCGTTCCCAAGTCGGGAACATCGCCGCGGGCACCGGCCTTTTCGTCTCAGTTCGCTGCGAGCGGTGCCCCTGGACCGTCGGTGATCACCTGGGCCACACCTCAGATCGAGCAGGCCCTGGTCGGTGAGGTGGCGCCGGATCGCCTCATGGAGTTGGCGAGAGCCTCCTCGCTCGAAGACTAGCCTCCGGCGGCCAACTCCCGCTCCACCGCCTGCTTGATCGGGTCGATGGAAGACCCGAACCCGTAGAATCCACGGATCACTCTCAGGTCACGATCCAACACGACCGTATACGGTAGGCCGCGGTAGTTGTAGCGGGACCGGAGTCGTCCGCCGCCCTGCGCATGGCCGTAGCTCACGCCGCCTATCTCCTCGATGAACGACAAGGCGTCATCGGCGTCTGGGTCTTCATTGAGGCCGATCACGACGGCCCCGCGACCCTCTAGTTCCTTCGAGAAGGCATCCAACAGCGGCATCTCGCGCCGACACGGGCCGCACCAGCTCGCCCAGAAGTTCAGGATCACGACCTCGCCGCGGTGAGACTCCAGGGTGGTCTGGGAGCGGTCCTCGCCTCAGGCCTGTACGGCTCCGCTGACCTGGCAACGCAGGGAGTGCGCCAGAGACACGACCTCTTCCGCGGTGACGCCGAAGCGCTCGTACAGGACCTCGGAGGGGGCCGACGCGCCGAAGTGGTCGATGCCCACCGCGCCGCCGCCACTGCCCACCCATCGTGCCCACCCGAAAGTGGAGCCTGCTTCCACGCCTATGCGCAGAGGCTGGTCCGGTGGGAGAACCTGGTCCCGGTACTCCTGATCCTGCTGCTCGAAGAGGCGCCAGCTCGGCATGCTCACGACGCGCGTCGGGGTGCCTTCGGCCTGTAGTTGGTTCCGGGCCTCCAGCGCGGTACCCACTTCGGAACCGCTCGCGATAACCGTGACCTCGGCCGTCCCGTCCGTCGCCTCGGCGAGGACGTATGCGCCCCGGCGGGCTCCCTCGGACGAGGCGAGCTCGGTCCGATCCAGGGCCGGGACCCCCTGCCGGGTGAGGGCCAGGAACGTGGGGCCGTCGGTACGTTCCATCGCGACTCGCCATCCCACGACCGTCTCGGCTGCGTCTGCGGGCCGGAAATCCACGACGTTGGGGATGGCCCTGAGCGTCATCATCTGTTCGATGGGCTGATGCGTAGGTCCGTCCTCACCCAGCCCGATGGAGTCGTGTGTGAACACATAGGTCACGGGCAGGCCCATGAGCCCCGCCAGCCGGATCGAGGGGCGCATGTAGTCGGAGAAGATCAGGAAGGTCCCGGCGAAGGGCCGGATGCCTCCGTGGAGGGCCAGCCCGTTCAGGATGCCCCCCATGCCGTGCTCACGAATACCGAAGTGGATGACGCGACCATCCGGGGCGTCGGCCAGGAGATCGCGGCCCCCTGAGATATCGGTCTTGTTCGACGACCCGAGGTCGGCCGAGCCGCCGATCAGGTTGGGCAGCCCGGCGGCCAGCCCCTGTAGCACCTTGCCTGACCAGTTCCTGGTGGCGTCCGCGTTTTCGACGTGCTCGAAGTCGGGCACCTCTGCATCCCATCCGGACGGCAGGTCTCCTCCCATCATGCCCACGAACTCGTCCGCGAGTTCCGGGTGGGCGTCGCGGTACGCCAAGAAACGATCGTTCCAGTCCTCTTCCAGGCCCTGGCCCCGCGCGGTGGTCTCTCGCCACGCATCCAGGGCGTCCGGATCCACGTAGAACGGCTCCTGCGACGGGTAGGCGATGTTCTCCTTCGTCGCGGTAATCTCGTCGGCGCCGAGGGGCGCTCCGTGTGCGGCGGCGAGGTCGACCTTGTTGGGACTGCCTTCGGCGATGCGGGTGCGCATGACGATCAAGGTGGGTCGGTCGGTTTCGGCACGTGCGGCCTCGAGGGCCTGGTCCAGGGTCGAGAGATCCGTGCCGTCCTCCACGTGCAGGACGTGCCACTGATACCCGCTGAAGCGGTGGGCCTGGTCGGTCGACGTGCTGAGGTCCGTACCGCCCTCGATGGTGATGCGGTTGTTGTCGAAGATCCAGATGAGCTTGCCGAGCTTCTGATGCCCCGCCAGCTCGGCCACCTCATGGGAAATGCCCTCCATGAGGTCGCCGTCCGAGCAAAGGGCATAGGTGTAGTGATCCACCACCTCGTGACCGGGTCGGTTGAAGCGGGCCGACAGCCAACGCTCGGCCAGGGCCATGCCCACCGAGTTCGCCACGCCCTGCCCCAGGGGGCCTGTGGTGGTCTCCACGCCCGGGGTGTGTCCCACTTCGGGATGGCCGGGAGTCAGTGAGCCCCACTGCCGGAAGTTGACGATCTCTTCTTTGGGGAGATCGTACCCCGTCAGGTGCAGCAGCGAGTAGATCAGCATGGAAGCGTGACCCACCGAGAGCACGAAGCGGTCCCGGTCCAGCCACCCGGGGTTCGCCGGGTTGTGTCTCATGTGCTGGGTCCACAGCAGGTATCCGAGTGGCGCGAGCGCCATGGGTGTGCCCGGATGGCCCGACTTGGCCTGCTGCACGGCGTCCATGGAAAGGACCCTGACCGCGTCGATGCACAGTTGATCCAGCTCGGGTGAACGACCCGTGGGTGAACCCCCGGTGGTTGAAGCCCCGGTGGTTGAAGCCTCGGTGGTTGAAGCCTCGGTGGGGGAATCGGCCATCAGGCAGTCTCCACTACGAAGTTTACGAGACGGTTGGCCACGTAGATGACCCGTCTCACGGTGGCACCTTCCAGGTACCGCGCGACGTTCTCGTCCGAACGGGCGAGCGCTTCAGCGGCTTCTTGATCGATGTCGGCGGGACCCTGGACGGTCGCGCGGAGCTTCCCGTTCACCTGCACGGCCAACTGGACCGAAGTCGAGCGGGTCTTGTCTTCGTCGTACGAGGGCCAGTTGGCACCGGCGAATACGCCACCCTCGTGCCCCAGGGCTTCCCAAAGCTCCTCAGCCAGGTGGGGCGCGAAAGGAGCCACCAAAACGACCAAGGGCTCGACCTCTGCCCTCGCCGCCGTCCGTCCGCCTGTGCGAACGGCGTTCAGATACTCCATCATCGCAGCGATGCTGGTGTTGTAGCCCAGCTCGGGAAGCTGCTGTGTGACCTGACGAATCGTCTGGTGGAGCTTCCGCTCGACGTCGGGATCGGTCTCCGCGTCGCTGTCGACGGCGGCCATCACCGTCTCGTGCAGGCGATGCAGGAAGCCGTGTGGCCCTTGGATGCCCTCGTCCTGGTAGTCCCCGCCTTCTTCGTACGGGCCCAGGAACATCAGGTACGTCCGGAAGGTGTCGGCGCCGTACCGCTCGATGATCTCGTCCGGCACGATCACGTTGCCTTTGCTCTTCGACATCTTGGCGCCCTCGCGGATGATCATTCCGTGGGCGCGGAAGCGCTTGTAGGGCTCCTCGAAGTCCAGGTGGCCCAGGTCATGGAGGGCCATGGTGATGAAGCGCGAGTAGAGCAGATGCAGGACCGCGTGCTCGTTGCCTCCGATGTAGCAGTCCACCGGTAGCCAACGCTTCGTGATGTCGGCGTCGAAGGGAACGTCGTCGAAGTCCGTGGACGGGTAGCGCATGAAGTACCAGGAGCTGTCCAGGAACGTGTCCGAGACGTCGGTCTCCCGACGCGCCTCTGCCCCGCATTCGGGACAGTCGATCTGGTACCACTCCTCAACGCGGGCCAGGGGGCTCACGCCGGAGTCGTCGGGCTTGAAGTCGTCCACCCTGGGGAGCACCACGGGGAGATCGGATTCGGGCACCGGTATCGCACCACACGCTTCGCAGTGGATGATCGGAATCGGCGGACCCCAGTACCGCTGCCGGGAAATGCACCAGTCGTGCAGTCGGTAGTTCACCTTGGTCTCGCCCAGATCGCGCTCAGAGAGCCAGCCGGCGACGACCTTCTTGCTCTCGGCCACGGGAAGCCCGTCGAAGTGTACGGAGTTCACCAGCGTGCCGTCGCCCACATAGGCTTCGTCCAGCGGGGTCTCGGCCTCGTCTCCGGGGCCTGCCACCACGCGTCGGATCGGGAGATCCATCGCCTTGGCGAAGTCGAAATCCCGCTCATCGTGGCCGGGCACCGCCATGATCGCGCCGGTCCCGTACTCCATGAGCACGTAGTCGGCGACCCAGATGGGAATGGGGAGGCCTGTCGCGGGGTTCAGGCAGTGACCCCCCGTGAAGACGCCCGTCTTCTCCTTCTCGACCTTCTGTCGGGCGACCAAATCCTTCGCCGAAGCCTGCTCCCGGTAGGCCGCGACTGTTTCGGTCTGATCGGCACCGGTGACCTCGTCCACCAGAGGATGCTCGGGGGAGAGCACCATGTAGGTGGCACCGAATACGGTGTCCGGCCGGGTCGTGAAGACGTCGATGGGCTCCCCTTCGGCCGGAATCGCCGACGGGTCCACGGTCGGCTGGGGGGAATCGAGGCCGGTCACTCCGTCCGGGGGCAGGATCAGGAAGCGCAGGATGGCGCCCTCGCTCCTGCCGATCCAGTTGTGCTGGGCCTTCTTGGTCGTCTCCGACCAGTCCATCCCCTCGAGGTTGTCCAGCAGCCGTTCCACGTAATCCGTGATCCTGAAGAACCACTGAGCGATCCGCCTCTGCTCGACCGCGGTGTCACAGCGCTCGCAGCGCCCCGAGATCACCTGCTCGTTGGCCAACACCGTCATGCATGAAGGGCACCAGTTGACCGGTGCCTCTTTGCGCTCGGCCAGGCCCGCGTTGAACAGCTGGATGAAGATCCACTGGGTCCAGCGGTAGTACGCCGGATCGGTGGTGTCGACGATGTGGTTCCAGTCGAACATCCCGCCAACCCGCCTCAGCTGCCTCGTGAAGTTGGCGACGTTCTTCGGGATGAGGTCCATCGGATTGACGCCCTGCTTGAGGGCGAAGTTCTCCGAGTGGATGCCGAACGCATCGAACCCCATGGGTTCGAAAACCTGTTTGCCGGTCAGACGCTGGTAGCGGCCGTGTACGTCCGCGCCGGTGAACGCGTAGATGTTGCCCACGTGGAGCCCCTCGGCCGAGGGGTAGGGGAACATCATCAACTGGTAGTAGGGATCCTCAGTGGTCTGGAGGGCCTCGAGGGTGAAGCCGTTGGTGCCGAGCTTCTCCCACCGGTCCTGCCACTTGACCTCTACCTCGGACGGCGCGTAGCCGTCGGTTCCATCGCTACTCATCTATGCTTGCTGGAACGGCTGTGCCGGGTGGGGGTGCCGAAAATTGAGCCCCTAACCTACACCGGGCGAAGGGCCATCACAACGCGTCGTCGTCCACCTTCGTGAACCCCATGATCTCCATGAGCCGGATGGCGTTGGTGGAGGTGGCGGTTCCCGGTCTGAGCTTGTAGTCGAAGGTGATGGGCGGGCCCCCTTCGCGCTCCTCCAGCGACTCCCTGAGGTGGACGAAGACGGCCCGTTCTCGCAGGTCGGGTGCGTCGGCCAGCGTGAGGTCGTGCGTCGTCACGGCTCCGAACGCATCCTCGTCCAAGAGATGGCGGAGGATGCGGCGGGCGGCGATTTGCCGTTCGGCCGTGTTCGTGCCCTGAAGGATTTCATCCAGGAGGTAGAGCACCGGAACCTCCTCGGCCCTCGACGCTGCCTCGGCCACGGACTTCAGTCGCCGGAGCTCGGCCATGAAGTACGAGATCCCTCCCTCGAGGGAGTCCCGGATGCGCATGCTGGTGCGAAGGTCGACGGTGGGAAGGCGCATGGACGTCGCACACACAGGTCCCCCGGCAGAGGCCAGCACCACGTTGGCGCCGATCGCCCTGAGCAGGGTGCTCTTTCCGGACATGTTGGAGCCCGTGACCAGAAGGAGGCTCCCCGGCGGGCCGACCTCTACGTCGTTTCGCACGGCCGTCTCGGGCTCGAGCAGTGGGTGGCCCAACCCCTCGGCGACCAGCGTCCTCGAGTCGGTCCTGCCGACCTCGGGAAAGGCCCAATCCGGGTGGCAGTGGGCCAATCCGGCCAGGGCCGAGAGCGCGTCGACCCGCCCCAGCGCCTCCATCCAACCGCGCAGGCTCCCGCCGTGCCTCTTCTTCCAGCGCTCCATTCTCACGAGGACGTGGACGTCCCAGAGCGTCAGGAGATTGACCGGCAGGTGCATCTGCCCGTTGAACCGCAGATCCGACATCTCCATGAGTCGGAAGAGGCCGACCAGGGCGTCGGTGGCGGTTTGGCCATTCGGGGTCAGGCTCTTCTGGTGTTCGGTGAGCAGGGAGGCCTCGAACCGCTCGTTGGCAATACGTTTGATGAGTTCGTGGTACCGCCGCAGGCCGGTCTCGCCGTTCGAGGCGTGGGCGAAATCTGCGTGGATGCGTTCATGGTGACGCCGCAGCAACCACAGCGTGACACCCGTCGGAACGATCCAAAGGAAGGGCGTCATTCCGGCGATGTGGAGGCCCGATGTGACCACCGTGGCCAGGGGCAGAATCAGGGCCGCCCAGGTGAGGATGCGGATCTGGACGAGCCAGGTCGGAGCCTCGGCCCATTCGAGGAGTTCAGCGATCTCCTCCATCTCGACGGGACCGGCGATCCGTCCAGCGGCATGCAGCTCGTCCCGGAACTCGATGGCCGGGGTCAGCTCGCGCACGGCGGCCTGACGCTCGCGAATCGTATCTGCCGAGGCGGGGGCCAGGAGCCAATCGACGACCGTATCGGCGCCGGGACGCGTGGCGGTCGTGCCGAGCAGCGTGTACAGGGACGCGTGCCCGAAGACGTCCAGATCGTCGGCATAGGCATGGTCCTCCGGGGCCGTCGGCTCGGGCTGCTCCAGCCCATCCCAGTATCGGAGCCGGCGACAGCGGGCCTCATGGGCCACCTGCGCCAGCTCGGAATACCACCGCTCCCTGATCCGGGCTCGGCGATGCCGGACCACGAGGACGACGAAGGGGACCACGAAGATCAGCCCGATCCCGGAGATGAGCGGCTTGGCGTCGGTGGCGAAGGCGTAGAATACGAAGGCAGCGGCCGCCAGGAGAAACACCCACATCCGCTGCTGTGCCAGTGCGTCGGAGCGCACGTGCCAGTGACTCGCCGCTGCTGTGGCTTCGGCCTCTCGGCGGCCATAGACCGCAAGTGGGTCCGTCGGACCCGGGGGATCGGAAGACGGCGGAGCGTTCAGGCGCTCCGCGACCTGATGTGCGTCAGGGTCCATTCGGTTCCGCCGCGCCGTCCGACGGGAGGAGGTCATAGGGATCGTCCACGGTCGAGACCCCGTCGACGAGGTGCCCCACGGCTGCCCTCAGGTCGCCTGTCTCCTCCAACAGCGCCTGGAAGTCCGGGAGGCGGTGGTAGTAGCGCATGCGAGCCATGAGGGTGGCGTTGTTGAGGGGCGTGACGAGGAAGCTCTGGAAGGTCATCGCCTCGAAGGAGGGCTGTACCTCGGTCTCGAAATCCTGCAAGCGACTCTCGAACAGGACCCGGCGTCGATCCAGTTTCTCATCATAGGAGAGTGCGGTGTCGCGGTAGATCTCCTCGAGGCCGTCCACCAGTTCGTCGATGAAGGTCGAGAAGATCAGATAGTCCCTCCACCGCTCCTGAGCCCGAAGGCACTTTACGGTGTCGGGGCCGCCACCCTGTCGGTTGCAGAAGAACTCGATTGATCCGACCCGGCCTACGAAGGTTGCGAAGCTCTCGTTGAACCCGACGGATCCGCGGACGAACAGGTGGTTGTGCGACAGTTCGTGGATGACCGTCTCCACCAGATCGACCTCGTCGCGGCGCAGGAGAGTGGAGAGCAGCGGGTCGGAGAACCAACCCAGCGTGCTGAACGCGGCGGTGGGACGCAGGTAGGTGTCGAAGCCCTCCTCCTCGAGCTTTTCCTGATCCCGCAGAGCGTCGTCTTCGTTGAAGTACCCCTTGTAGGGAACCCGGCCCACGACCGGAAACCACCATGTCTTCGAGGCGAAGCGGTCCCGCGTGGCGGCCGACAGGACCAGAGCCAGAGTGTCCTGATCGAGTTGGGTGAAGGATGTGTAGGAGTCGCCCACGTTGAGCCCGAGCACGTCGATGGCGTAGGTGCGGGCCTCCACCACGAACGTGAGCTTGCCCTTGGTCCGCTCGTCCGTCTCCGGATCGAGGATGACCTCGTGGAGAGGTTGTCGTGCTCGAAGGATCTTCGCCTCGGCGATGCCCGCCTTGATGACGTACATGGGCGAGCATGCCGAGGCGATCAGAGCCACGACCCCGAGGCCTATGAAGAAGCGGGTCCAGGTCCAGCGAAGCATCGTGCTACCGGCCTCCGCCCACGTTGCGCATCAGCGGAATGCTGCCCTCGGTGGGTACGTACACCACCGACCCGCCGGGGAGTTCACCGAGCGTCTCGATGTAGTAGAACATGAGGTATTCGGGTGTCAGGCCCGTGGAGATGATCTTCTGCGCCTCGGCGATTCCCTTGGCCTCCTCGATCTGCTGCTGCGCCCGCTCCTGGATGATCTCCGTCTGGAACTTCTCGGCCGCCACGTTCTGCTCACGCTGGAGCTTCTCGTCGATGGCCTGGCGCACGCCTGCGGGCGCCTGAACGTCTCTCAGGAAGACCTCCACGACCTCGATGCGGTCGCCGGCCTTGGCCTGGATGGCCTGCAACATGTCGGAGGCGACCTCGCGACGGTTGGGGGAGAAGATCTCGTTGATGGACTTGGTGGCCACCGCGTCACGGACGCCGTTGCGGATCGCGTTCAGGACGATGCTCCGCTTGATCTGATTCTCCGAGCCGATGCGGTCGAACAGGTCCGGGACCTTGGCCGGGTCGAGCCGGAAGAGAAGCGACACCTCCAGGGCGACGTTCATCTGCTCGCTTGTCTGGGCTTCGATCTGCTCGATGCCTCCGCTCTCCGGATAACTCTGCTCCCGGACAGACATCTTCTCGACGGCCGCCAGCGGGTTCACGATGTGGACACCCTGCTCCATGGGGATGGGATCGACGCTTCCCAGGAAGTGCTTCACGCCGACCTCGCCGACGCCGATGACGGCCACGGTGTTCAGCAGGGCGGCCGCGACGCCGCCCAGCATGAGGCCGTAGCCGAGGAGCTTCGACTTGCCGCGGTTCGCGACGGTCGGCCCCGCCACGAGTACGGCCGCCCCTGCGACAATGATCACGATGGCTAGCATCATAGATGCCATGAAATCCTCCTGTGGACAAAGAGCCGGACGACCCACTGTACCACTTCAACGGGCCTCGGTCTCTCTCGGTGATGGGCGGGCTGTTATCGCCCTCTTTAGGGGTACGAGCGCCGAGGGCCGCCCCTTTAATCCGTACGGCGACTGAAATGTACCGTCACCACTCCCCTTGAGTAGCCTTGTTAAGGGATCCCCTCTGACCCATCGTCCGCGCATGCCACTGGCTCAGGTACTCTATCGCACCCTGCTTCGGGGCTTCCGGGCGTTCTCTCCGGCGCTGGCGTGGGGATCGTCGAAGCTCGCGCGCGGGCTCCGGGGGCGGCGTGACGCGCATCGCGTCCTCATCGAGTGGGGTACCGAGGCCCGGGACGCGACCCGTCCGGTCGTCTGGCTACACGCGTCCTCCGTGGGGGAGGCTCTTCAGGCCAAGGCCGTGTTGGAGGCGCTGCGGCAGAGAGTTCCGGATCTACAGGTGGTGTTCACGTTCTTTTCGCCTTCGGCGGAGGACCTGGCCGAGCGATTTCCATCTGACGTCTCGGCCTATCTCCCCTGGGACCTCCCGAGGATCATGGGCAAGGTGCTCGATGCGTCGAGCCCCGCGCTGGTTCTGTTCACCCAGAAGGAGGTGTGGCCTTCGCTCGCCGAGCAGGCGGCGGTACGGGGCGTGCCGGTTGGCTTGGCCGCGGCGACCCTGCCCGGCGGTGCGGGGAGGCTCAGCCGCTCGGGAAGGGTGTTGCTGGGCCCTGCATTCCGAGGCCTGAAGCTCGTGGCGGCGATCTCCGAAGACGACGGTCGACGGTTCGAACTCCTGGGGGTGCCTGGCGATCGCATTGTCGTTACGGGAGATCCCGGAGTGGACGACGCTTCCGGCCGTGCAGCGGCGGCCGAGCCAGATGCGCCGCATCTCAGGTTGTTCCGGGAAGGGAGCGGGCCGGTTCTGGTGGCGGGGTCCACCTGGGGCGCAGATGAGGAGGTGCTGCTTCCCGCTTTGGCGAGGGTCCGCCGTGATCGACCCGGCATCCGCATCGTCCTGGCACCCCACGAGCCGGGCGACTGGGACTACGACGGACTCGCGGCCAGACTGGCGGCGGACGGGTGGTCCCCCACGCTCTTGAAGGAGGCGGAGGAGCGAGGTGACCTCGGCGGGGCCGACGCGGTGCTCGTGGAGCGGGTCGGTGTACTGGCCGAACTCTACACCGTGGCGACCGTTGCCTACGTGGGTGGAGGCTTCCATGACCATGGGCTCCACTCCGTCCTCGAGCCGGCAGCGGCGGGCGTTCCCGTGCTCTTCGGCCCACAACACCACAACTCCATGGCAGCGTCCCGACTCCTGGCCTGCGGTGGGGCCCAGATGGTGTCACACGCCGACGCACTCGCCTCGGTTCTCGAGGACTGGTTGGCGGACCCGGACCAACTCCGGAGGGACGGCGAACGGGCCTTGGACTATATTGCGGAGCATCGAGGGGCGGCCGGCCGCACGGCCGAACTGCTCGTCGAGTGTCTTACGGACCCGGTGTGACGAGGAACTCCTCGCAGAGGACGAGCCACATTTTGCGCACGAATCGCCCGCTCCCGCTCATGGCGCTGCTGGTCACAATACTAGCCACGTGGGTGGTCGCTTGTCGCGGCGAGTCCCCGCCTGAGGCGGGGGTGTCCACCAACGACCTTCCGGCTGCCGCGTCCGACGGGTCCGAGCGTCCGCCAGCGTCCGAAGCGTGGATGGACGTGGAGCCCGGTGTGGAGCCCGGTGTGGAGGTGACGGAGGTGGGTGCCGACGCCCCCGATCGGACGGGCGCCCCGACCAGCGACCCGACCAGCGCGCCGACTACGACCGCCGACCCGATGACCGATGTCGCGACCACCGAAGCGACCACCGAAGCGACCACCGAAGCGCCCACTGACGCGCCCACTGACGCGACCACCGACGCGCCCGAGGTCCAGACTCTGCCGGCCCCGAACGCGACCACCGGCGACGGTGCTGCGGTGGCCCGACTGGTGCTCCCGGAGGAGCCGTTGGTCTTCACCAGGCCTGAGGCGGTCCGCGGCATCTACCTGAACGGCTGGGCTTCCGGATCCCGGCTCCGCTCCGAGAATCTCATCGCGCTGGCGAAGCGGACGGAGATCAACAGCTTCGTCATCGACCTGAAGGATGCGACCGGGTATGTGAGCCACCCGACCCAGGTGATGTTCGCGCGCGAGGTCGGGGCCGATCAGGAGATCCGGATTCGCGACCTGGTGGGGCTTCTGGAGAGACTCCACCAGGCCGACATCTATCCGATCGCCCGGATCGTCATCGTGAAGGACCCGCTTCTGGTGGGGAATCGGCCGGATCTGGCTGTGCAGGACACATCGGGCGGTGTCTGGGTTGACGACAAGGATCTCGTCTGGGCCAACATGTTCGACCGTGCCGTCTGGGACTACCACATCGCCCTGGCCAAGGAGGCCGTCGCAGTCGGCTTTCCCGAAATCCAGTGGGACTACCTGCGCTTCCCTGATGCGCCCGAGGCGGAGCTGAATCGGGCCTGGTATCCGGGACAGGGGCCTCGGAGGCGCACTCAGGCCATTCGCGAGTTCCTGGAGTACGCCCGAGAGGAACTGGGGGAGGTGGCGATGACCGCCGACGTCTTCGGCGTGACCACCTCGGCCCGCACGGACGTCGGCATCGGACAACTCTGGGAGGAGTTCATCGGAGCCATGGACGTCGCTCTCCCCATGGTCTATCCGTCCCACTACTGGGTCGGCAGCTTCGGAATCCAGGATCCCAACGGGCATCCGTATCAGATCGTGAAGAGGGCTCTCACCGACGCCCTCAAACGCTCCGCCGAGGTGGAGGGTGCGGGAACCACACGCCCCTGGCTGCAGGACTTCACGCTGGGTGCTCCGGCCTACGGAGCCCCCGAGGTACGGGCCCAGATTCAGGCCACGTACGACGCGGGGATCGAAGAGTGGATCCTCTGGAATCCCTCGAGTCGGTACAGTGAAGCGGCTCTCGCTCCGGCGGGTGGATACCCCGAGGGGACGGAGCCCACCATGAGGGTCGGCGGCAAGATCGTACCGGTCTCGGAGCGTGAGGCCGCCGTGGAGGCGGAACGTCTCGCGGCGGCCGCTCTGGCGGACAGTCTAGCGAGCGCCCTGGCCGCCGACACCGCGCAGATCAGGCACTAGGCCGGCAGACTCAGGCGGCGGGCGTCCTCGTGAACTGGAGCTCATAGAGCCGGGCGTACAGCCCCTCCGCTTCGAGCAGCTCCTCGTGGCTGCCCTCCTCCACGAGCTTCCCGTGATGGAGCACGATGATGCGATCGGCTCCCTGCACGGTCGACAGCCGGTGAGCGATCACCATCGATGTCCGCCCCGCCATGAGTTCGTCGGTGGCTGTTTCGATCTGCGCCTCGATCTCCGAGTCGACCGAACTGGTCGCTTCATCCAGGATCAACACCTGCGGATCGAACGCCAGAGCCCGTGCGAAGGACACGAGCTGGCGTTCTCCGACCGAGAGCGTCGAGCCCCTCTCGCCCAAGGGCTGCCCATATCCGTCCGGGAGGCGCTCGATGAAGGGCGCTGCGCCGATCCGCTGGGCGGCGTTCCGGACGCGCTCGTCCGAGATCTCGTTCGCTCCTAGGCGGATGTTGTACGCAACGTCCTGGCTGAAAAGGAACACGTCCTGGAGCACGAGACCGATGTGGGCCCGAAGTTCGTCGAGCCCGATCTGCGCGATGGGGATCCCGTCCAGGCGGATCTCGCCTTTCTGCGGTTCATAGAAGCGCATCAGTAGGTTGATGAGTGTGGTCTTGCCTGCCCCGGTGTGCCCGACGATCGCAAGGCGCTCTCCGGGCTTCGCCTCGAAGCTGACTTCTTCCAAGACCCAATCCCACGCACCTGAGCCGTCCTTGCCGTAGGCGAAGGAGACGTCCTCGAACTCGATCCGACCCTGGACGGGTGAGGCCAAGACGGTCGGGGTTGCAGGGTCGACGATCTCGATCTCGCGGTCCAACAGCTTGAAGACGCGCTCGGACGAGGCCATTGCGCCCTGCAGGAGGTTGTACTTCTCCGAGAGATCCTGGATGGGGCGGAAGAAGCGCCGCGCGTACTGGAGGAATGCGGCCAAGACCCCCACGGTCAGTGTCGCCTCCAGGATCGAGGCTCCGCCCCGCCAGATGATGAGCGCCAGGGCGATGGCTGTGAATAGCTCTATGACCGGGAAGAAAAGGGAGTAGTACGTGATGGAGCGCAGGTGCGCCTCCAGGTAGTTCTGGTTGATCACGCCGTACCGGCTCGCGTCGGCTTCTTCGCGGTTGAACAACCGCACCACGGCGATGCCGGTAAGGCGCTCGTGCAGGTACGAGTTGAGCCGAGCCAGCCGGACGCGGATGTCCCTGTAGGCGTCCCGGATTCGCGCCCGAAACAGGAACGCGGTCAGGGCCACGAACGGTAGAACACTGAAGCTCACCAGCGCGAGCCTCCAGTCCATGTAGAGCATGGCGGCCAAGATGAAGCCGAGCGTGAAGACGTCGCCGAACACCGCGACGACCCCGGAACTGAAGAGCTCGTTCAACGTCTCGACGTCGCTGGTGATCCGCGTCATGAGCCGGCCCACCGGATTCCGGTCGTAGAAACGCAGGTCCATGCGCTGCAGCTTCCCGAAGATCTCGGTGCGCAAGTCATACATGACCCGCTGTCCCAGCCAGGTGGTGAGCAGCGTCTGGCCGTACATGAGGAGGAAACCGGCCACGATCGCAGCCACGTAGGCCCCTGCCAGCTTGGCCAACAAGGGACCGTCGCTGGCAGGGATGGCGTCGTCCAGGGCGATCCGGGTCAGCCAAGGACCCACCACCTGTAGGAATGACGCGACCATCAGGAGAACGACTGCGAGGTATACGTGCCGCCGATAAGGCCTTAGGTACTCGAGGAGCCGTTTCATCAGGCGAGCGTCGTAGGCCTTACCCAGCGCCTCCTCTTCCTGGTGGGCTCCCTGCGATCCCTGCACGCTAATCCCTTCGGCCGTGGTGAGGGGTGCGGGCTACCCGTTCTCAGAGGTCGAGTTCCGCGGCCTGGTCGAGTTCCACGGGGTTGCCCAGTACGCTAGTATGACCCATGGACGATTGGATTCGCATCCGGGGGGCGCGTCAGCACAACCTCAAGAACCTGGACATCGATCTTCCGCGGCGTGCGCTCACCGTCATCACAGGACCCTCGGGTTCGGGCAAGTCCTCTCTGGCCCTGGACACGCTCTTTGCCGAGGGGCAGCGGCGCTATGTGGAGTCGCTGTCGACGTACGCCAAACAGTTCCTGGACCGCATGGAGAAGCCGGACGTCGACTCGGTGGAGGGCATCTCACCGGCGGTGGCCATCGAGCAGAAGAACCCCACCAAATCGAGCCGGTCCACAGTGGGAACGGCCACGGAGGTCTACGACTACCTGAGGCTCCTCTGGGCACGGGTCGGTCGCACCTTCTGCCCGGAGTGCGGCGACGAGGTACGCCCCGACAGTGTGACCAATGCGGTGGACCGGGTGCTCGAGCTTCCGGAGGGAGCCAAGATCCAAGTGACCTTTCCGCTCAAGTTCAGCGGCCGGGTCAATCACGCTCTGGTTGTGGAGAACTTGCTGGCCATCGGGTTCGTTCGGCTCCTCGCGGACGGACAGTTGGTGGACCTGGGCATGCCAGACGCGGTGGATCCCGAGGTCGTGGGACTCGACGTAACGCAGGTCACCGACCCCTTGGTGGTGGTGGACCGGCTCACGGCAGGGCAGGAGGAGCGTGATCGACTCGCGGATTCGTTGGCGACCTGTTTCGCCGAGGGCGAGGGCGAGGCCGTCGTCCTGGTGCACGACGCGTCGGATGGGGACGTGGTAGGACGCCTGGCCTTCACGGAGCACTTTCGCTGTCCGAATCATCCCGAGATCGAGTTTTTCGACCCTTCCCCCCAACTCTTCTCCTTCAACAACCCCTACGGATCCTGCCCCACCTGCACGGGCTTCGGCGCCACGCTCGACTACGACGTCGAACTCATCGTGCCCAACCTCCAGCGCTCCATCGAAGAGGGGACCGTGGATCCGTGGACCAAGCCGAGATACAAGAAGGAGCGCGAGCAGCTCCGCACGTTCACACTGGAGCGAGGGGTGTCGCTCTATAGTCCTTGGATCGAGCTGCCTGAGGAGTTTCGAGAGGAGGTGCTCTACGGGGCCGAGGACTTCAAGGGTGTGATTCCCTTTCTCGTCTCGCGGGAGCGGAAGCGCTACAAACAGTACATCCGTGTGTTTCTTCGGCAGTACCAGAGTCCCCAGGCGTGCCGTTCGTGCCAGGGCGCTCGAATCCAGCCCAAGGCGCTCTACATCAGGATTGCCGAGCGCTCCATCGCCGATGTCAGCGGGCTCCCGATGGAGGACCTGCAAGAGTGGATTCTCGGGCTGGAGCTCACGGAGATGGAGACTCAGATCGCCGAGACCATCCTCCGGGAACTCAGGGCTCGCCTGGCTTTTCTGGTCGATGTGGGGCTCGGATACGTGTCTATGGATCGGCAGATGCGGACGCTCTCCGGAGGAGAGGCGCAGCGCATCAACCTCGCCAATTCGTTGGGTGCTCAGCTCGTAGACACGCTCTACGTGCTGGATGAGCCCACGGTCGGGCTGCACCCCAAGGACACTACGGCGCTCCTTACCCTCCTGGGCCAATTGCGGGACGCCGGAAACACGGTGCTTGTCGTCGAGCACGATCCGATGGCCATCCGCTCGGCGGACCACGTACTGGAGTTGGGTCCGGCGGCGGGAGAGGACGGCGGAAGCGTCGTGTTCGAGGGGACACCCGACGCGCTCGATTCGAGCGAGAGCGCCACGGGCCTTTATATATCGGGTCGTGCCGAGATACCGGTACCCGAGTCCCGGCGTCGGGTGGACGGACCACGGCTCACCCTCCGTGGGGGTCGTATGCACAACCTGCAGGGCGTCGACGTGGAGATTCCGCTGGAGGCTATGACCGTGGTCACGGGGGTCTCCGGATCGGGCAAGTCCACGCTCGTGCACGACGTGTTGTACCGGGCGCTCGAACGGGAGCTCAAAGGGGGTGAGACCAGCGCCAAGGAGCACCTGGGCCAGTCCGTTGGGGAGTTCGACTCGCTGGACGGAGTGAGCTCGCTCGACGACGTAGTGCTCGTGGACCAGTCACCTCTCGGCCGCACGCCGCGCTCGAATCCGGTGACGTACATCAAGGCGTGGGACGAGATCCGGAAGATCTTCGCGTTGCAGCCGCTCGCGAGGGATCGACGCTACAGCGCCGGCCACTTCTCGTTCAACGTGCCCGGGGGCCGGTGTGAAGACTGCAAGGGTGCCGGGCAGGTCGAGATCGAGATGATCTTCATGGCCGACGTCTACGTGCCGTGCGAGAAATGCCATGGCCGTCGATACAAGAGCGAGATGCTCGACGTGCGGTTCAAGGGACGCAACGTCTCCGAGGTACTGGAACTGACGGTGGACGAGGCCATTCGGTTCTTCATCCGTCAGGATAGGTTGGGCCAGATTCTGTGGCATCTCCAACAGGTCGGCTTGGGCTACCTGCGGCTCGGACAGCCTGCGCCGACCCTCTCGGGCGGAGAGGCGCAGCGACTCAAGATCGCTCGGGAGCTCGCCGGCGTGGCGGGCCGGAAAGGGCGGAAGCTCTACATTCTGGATGAGCCCACAACGGGCTTGGCGGGAGAGGACATCCGCAAGCTCCTGCGGGTCCTCGGCCGTCTGGTCGACACAGGGAACACCGTGCTCGTCATCGAGCACAACCTCGAGGTGGTAAAGTCGGCGGACTGGATCGTCGACCTGGGGCCGGGGGCCGGAATCCGTGGGGGCGAGATCGTGGCCATCGGCCGTCCCGAGAGCGTGGCTTCGGTGCCGGAGAGCTTCACGGGACAGTACCTGGCGGAGGTGCTCAACGGTGGTGCTCAACGGGGTGCTCAACGGGGTGCTCAACGGGGTGCTCAACGGGGTGCTCAACGGGGTGCTCAACGGGGTGCTCAACGGGGTGAAGGTCGGGTAGAGTGACCATCCGCCCCTCGGTCGTCGCGTTGGTCGTCGTGCTGGTGGGGGCCTGCGCGCTGCTTCTTCGCGGCGCTGAGATCTCCGCTCAGGAGCCGGCCACCCGCCCGCCGACTGCCCCGGCGGTCGCCGGCGCAGGGGTCTCCGCGGTGCTTCCTGTGGAGACCTTCCGCCTCGACAATGGCCTCACCGTTATTCTGAGCGAGGACCACTCGGCCCCCGTCACGGCGGTGAGCGTGTGGTATCACGTGGGCGGTGCGCATGAATTCGAGGGCCATACGGGACTCGCCCATCTGCTGGAGCATCTCCTCGGAAACCGGGTGCGTTCTCTGTCCGAAGCCGAGATGGAGCGCCTTGTGTCGGATGTCGGAGGTCTCGCCTCGGCGTCGACCGACGTAGACCGCACCGCCTTCGACATGGTGGTGCCGTCGGGCGCCCTGGACCTGGCGCTTTGGATCCAGTCGGGTCGCATGGCCGACCCGCAGTTCAGCGACGCGCTGCTGACTGAGGCAACGGCGGACGTGGCGGTGGAAGTACGGACGCAGATCGACGCGCAACCGTACGCCCGCTCACAGATCGTGGTCGATACCCTGATCTCCGCGTACGGACCCTACCGGAACCCGCTCGCGGGACGTCCTGGGCTGGAAGGGATCGACCTGGGGCTCGTTCAGCGCTTCCACGATCTCTACTACGTGCCGGCCAACGCGGTGCTCACGGTCGTGGGGGACGCCTCGAGGGCCCAGGTCGAGACGCTGGCGCAGCGCTATTTCGGATCGCTCGACGATCGTCCTGCGCCGACCCGGTTGCTGCCGTTTCCGACGGTGCCGACCGGTGTGGGAGAGGGGCGCGCCACGGTCCAGGATCCCATTGCCGCGGCCCCTCTGCTCTGGATCGCCTATGCCGTGCCGGAGGCCGTCGACGAGGACTTGTACGCTCTGTCCCTCCTTTCCTCCGTGATCAGTGCCGGCCGGAGCAGCCGTCTCGATTCCGTTCTTGTGAAGCGCACCCAAGTGGCGCGAGACGTCGTCTCCGTACTCAACCGCCGGAAAGGGCCCGGTTCGCTCCTTCTGGGTGCGCTACCGACCGAGGGAACCGAGCTGGAGCGCCTGGAGCGGGTGCTGCTATCGGCTCTCGATGAGGTTCGCGAGAGTGGCGTCTCAGCCGAGGAATTGGAGAAGGCCAAGACGCAGCGAAGGGCGACGGAGGTCGCAGCGCGCCTGACCTTGCCGGGGCGTGCCTCCGAGCTGCAGCGACACCAGCTCTACGGCGGCCGGGCGGCTCGGGCCAACGACGAGCTGGAGCGCTACGACGCCGTGACGGCCGAAGACGTGCTCCGGGTGGCACGTCGATACCTGGTTCCTGAGAATCGCGCCGTGGTGCTGGCCGTGCCTGCGGGGT
Source organism: Longimicrobiales bacterium (assembly GCA_965249725.1). Classification (GTDB taxonomy): domain Bacteria; phylum Gemmatimonadota; class Gemmatimonadetes; order Longimicrobiales; family Gaopeijiaceae; genus CBDDCX01. The sequence continues at coordinate 1,853,976 of CBDFMQ010000002.1, read as the reverse complement.
CCGGTGGCTAGGCGCGGGGCAGGTCGACCGATCGCAGCCGGAGTCGGCTGTGCGTGGGCGACGCTGTTCTGGTGCCTCGCAGGTGCCGGGTCGGCCTCCGCCCAGCAAGTGCCACCCGAGGTCACTCCCCCGCAGCCACCCGCCTTCCCGACCCTCGAGGAGCGCACGCTCTCGAATGGGGCAGGGGTGCTGATCATATCAGACACGCTGCTTCCTTGGGTGGACGTGAGCCTCGTGGTTCCGGGAGGACGATCGGCGGAGCTCCCCAGCCTCGCCGGTTCCGCCGGGCTCGCCTCGCATCTGCTTACCGAGGGAACCGACAGCCGCTCGCCCCAGGACCTGGCCGATGCGGTGGATCGCTCGGGCGTGACCCTGTCGGCGGTGGTGGGCACGGATTGGACCACGGTGTCGCTGGGCTCACTGACGACCCAGCTGGATTCGGCGCTTGCGCTCATGGCCGACGTCGTGCTGCGGCCGTCCTTTCCTCAGTCGGAGGTCCAGCGGGTGCGTCGCCAGAGCCTTGTAGAGCTGCAGACCGGTTGGACGGAGTCCAAGGCCGTGGCCGCGCGCGCCCTGCGGCAGGCTGTTTACGGGTCACATCCCTATGGCCGGTTCGAGCGTCCGGAAGAAGTCCGCGACCTCACAGCCGACGACCTGCGTGAGTACCATCGGAGGGCCTTCGGACCGGACGGGGCTCTCTTTCTGGTGTCGGGCGACGTAGACCCGGACGACCTGGTGACACGCCTGGAGGCCCGTTTCGCAGGTTGGTCCGCCGGGGCAGCGGTCGGCCCGTCGTTCGGGGTGTCGCTCGGGGAGTCGCTCGATCCGGCCGAGGCCACCGTGGGTGGGGCACAGAGCCTCATCGTTCACATGCCGGGGTCCACCCGCGCCGTCATCCGCATGGGGCACGCGTTGGTACATGGAGACGATGCGGACTGGGCGGGACTGTCGCTGCTGGGTCAGATTCTGGGTGGAGGCCCAGAGGCCCGCCTCCAGACGCTGCTGCGAACGAGGCAGTGGTCGGGATCGGCCGCGACCACCCTGAATCGCCGCCGCGGTCCCGGCTTGCTGGAGGTGGAGCTCGACGTTCCCGTAGAGGCGGCCGACATGGCGATATCCGAGGTCATGTCCGCTCTAGAGGCGCTGAGGAGCGAAACGGTCGACGTCGGGGAGGTCGAGGCGTTGAAGAGCTTCATTTCGGTGGCGCTGCCCCTCCAGCTGGCTACTTCGAGGCAGGCCGTGGGACAGATAGGCCGCTTCCGATTGCTGGCGGGCACCTCGACCCCTGGAGCCGAGGCGTTGGAGAACTATGCGAAGTCGGTGGCTACCCTGACTCCGGACGAGCTGCTGAGGATCGTCCGGGACCACCTGAGACCCCAGGATCTGTCCGTAGTCGTAGTCGGTGACGCCCGCCTCCTGCGTCCGCGTCTAGCAGCGATGGGGTCCGTTCGTATGGTGGACCTCGATGGGTCCCCTCTCGACCTGGCCGATCTGACACCCACGGTCACGCCGCTCGCGCTTGATGCGTCCTCACTCGAATCCGGTTCCTGGCGATATCGCATCACCCTGGACGGTGAGGTCGCGGGCGAGATGGTGCGCACCCTCGCAACGGACACGTCTGGTGTGGATGGGACGTTCTCCCTGCGGTCGTCGACCACCTTGGGGCCGCAGGTTCTGACCCAGGAGGTGAGGTTCGACGGACCGGAGTTCCGGCCGCTCGGGGGGAGCTTCGAGTTCACGCGGGGAGGACAACGCGTGGGTGCCCGGCTCGACGTGGTGGATGGCAGGGTCTCCGGTGGCCGAATCCTACCAGACGGCCACACGGAGCCGTTCGAGGCGTCGCTGGTATCCGGCTCGCTGGTGGGAGAGATGCTCGAAGTGGCGGTCTGGTTGGCAGATCTCGAAGAGGGCATGGAACTAGTGCTGCCCGTCATCCAGGCCGAATCGGGTGTCGTGGCATATGTGCGGGTGCGTGTGCTGGACCGGACCCGGGTGACCGTCCCGGCCGGCCGCTACGATGCCTATCGCATAGAAATCGAAGGAGCCCAGGCCCCACAGCTCGTCTATGCGCGGGTGAGGGCTCCGCACATCATCGTGAAGCTGGAGACGCCCGGGCAGCCTTTTGTGATCGAGCTCGAGGCCGAGGAGGTTCCCGGGGGTGGCTGAGCCCGACGTCTCGGTCCTCCTCCCGGTGCGTGATGCAGCGGCCTACCTACCCGAGTGCATCGAGTCGCTGCGATCGCAGACCTTCGAGGACTTCGAGGTGCTCGCGGTCGACGATGGATCCATAGACGAGAGCGTCGACATCCTGTCCCAGTGGGCGCGCGAAGACCCTCGCGTCGTCGTGACCTCGCAGCCCGCATCGGGAATCACGGCCGCCCTGGAGGCTGCACGGAGCCGGGCGCGCGGTCGCTACCTGGCTCGCATGGACGCCGACGACATTGCGATGGCGACTCGCTTCGAGGAGCAGAGAGACCTCCTGGAGCGCGAGCCGGACCTGGCTGTCTGCGGGGCGGGGGTCCGGTACTTTCCGCGTGAGGTCTTGAAAGACGGCGGGCTTCGATACGAGGAGTGGCTCAACGGCATGCACTCGCTCGCGGATGTGGAGCGCGATCTGTTCGTCGAGTGCCCGCTGGCCCACCCCACGTTTTTCCTCCGGGCGGCGTCCGTGGAAGACGTTGGGGGCTATACGGATCGGGGGTGGCCCGAGGACTACGACCTCATCATGAGGCTCTGGGAATCGGGGGCCGGCCTCGCCGTGGTAGATCGGGTGCTGCTCCACTGGAGAGAGCGAGAGGAACGAGCCTCGCGCCAGCATGAAGCCTATTCACCCGCCGCCTTCCGCCGCTGCAAGGTGCACTATCTGCTGCGCACATACGCCAGAGATCGGGACGGCCTGGTGGTCTGGGGCGCCGGCCCCCTCGGGAAGTCGTTCGCCCAGGAGGTCCAGAGACAGGGCGGACGGATCAGGGCGTTCGTCGATCTCGACGACCGAAAGATCGGACAGAGCATTCACGGGGCAACAGTCGTTACCCCTTCAGGCATCAACCAATACAGAGACGCATACTGTGTGGCGGCGGTGGGGCGGGTCGGGGCGAGGGACGAGATCAGGAGTGCCCTACAGGAGGCGGGTTGGCGCGAGGGCCCAGATTTCATCGCGGTGGCCTGAGACGAAACGGATGAACCGATGCCGTGGCCTTAACCACGGGACCTCGGGCGGTGTCTCAAGTGTTAGCATGGCAGGCCGCGAGACTCCTCGATGTAGGCGCCCCGAATTCGGCGCAATCGATTACGTGAACCATGGGTGACCAACCTTCCAGACTGGAGTGCTTCCTGGCGGAGCTGAGGCGCCGGCACGTGGTGCGCGTGGCGATCGCCTACGCGGCCGTGGCCTTCGTGGTGCTCCAGCTCGGCGAGATCATCCTCCCCGCCTTCTCCGCCGAGTGGGCCCTTCAGTACGTGGTGGTCTTTTCGGTGCTGGGCTTTCCGCTCGTCATGGTCCTGGCATGGGTCTTCGACATCACGTCCGAGGGGATCCGCAAGACCGATGCCATCGACATCGAGAGAGGACGCGGGCAGGGGATGCCCGGGACGGGAGTCCTCCCCCGGGCCGCTCTTCTCACCGTCACGGTGCTCGCAGTGGGAGGGCTGGGTTCGTGGTGGATCGGGAAAACCGCCCAGGCTCCGAGCCTCGGCCCGAGGGCGGGCAGCAGCCCGACCGTCATCCCGGCGGCGTACGTAGCGGGCGATCTCATCCGCTCCATGGCGGTGCTCCCTCTGGACAACTTTTCCGATACCGACGAGCAGGACTACTTCGTTGCGGGAATGCACGAGGCGCTGATCGCACGCTTGAGCCAGTTGCCGGCGATCAGGGTCGTTTCCAGGACGTCGGTGACTCGCTACGCGGGCACGGAGATGACAATTCCCGAGATCGCACGGGAACTCGCCGTCGAGGGCATCGTGGAGGGCTCCGTGACCCGCGCCGGAGACGAGGTGAGGATCACGGTGCAGCTGATCCACGGTCCGAGTGACACGCACGTATGGACTCAGAGCTACACGCGCGACTTCTCCGACGTGCTGAACCTCCAGGCCGAGGTCGCGGAAGCCATCGCCTGGGAAATCCAGGGAGAGCTTTCACCCGAGGACGCGGTGACCATGTCGTCGTCGTTCTCCTCCAGTGAGGTGCCGGAAGCCAACGAGCAGTTCATGAAGGCCCGCTACGAGCAGTCGAGTCAGACCGAAGAAGGGCTCAGGGCCGCGATGGGCCACTTCAGCGAAGCGGTGGAAGCGGATCCCGACTTCGCTCCCGCGTACGCCGGCCTGGCGGGCACCGAACTGATGATGGAGCTGGCCGATCCCACCGACCTCGTCGCGTCCTTGGAGCGGGCACGGCTCATGGCGCTGAAAGCGCTGGAGGTAGATCCCGAACTGGCGGAAGCCCGCGACATCCTGGCGCTCATCGACGAGCACCTGAGCGAGGAGATGGGAGCACCCGGCACTCTGCTGAGCCTTCCCCAGCCGGGCACCGAGGTCCGCGTCGTACATCGGCGTGGTGACGAAGGCCAGGAGGCCCTCACCGTCATCAAGCTCGACTCGGTCGTGGCTGCGAGCGTGAGTGACTTCAGGATGGACTCGACGTTCCTCTTCGAGAGCATGACCGAGTTGGGCCAGCAGCTCCAGGCTACCTGGGCCGGCCGGACGGTCCAGAGGGCCGGGGCGGTGGACCAGCCAGCCCGCATGATCCGTGCGGCGCAGAAGCTCAAGGCCGCAGGACGGCTGGACGAGGCCAAGCAGCTTCTCGAAGAGGTCTGTGAGCTCGATCCCGAGCACCAGGAGGCGTGGGAGGCTCTGGAGCTCATCTACGCTTCGCAGGGTGATTACGACGAGCTGCTCGACATGAGGCAGGTTTGGGTGGACCACGCGGAAGGAGACGCCGAGGCCGTCACACGGCTCGAGGAGCGGATGGGCGAGGACGGCGCCTTCGGGTACTGGGAGTGGCGACTGGAAGAGCTCCGGGGACGTGAGGCCGAGGGACAGTCTGTGTCGCCCGTCTACCTGGCGGCGGCGCACGCAGGGACCGGAGAGCGGGACGAGGCGTTGGATCTCCTCGAGGTGGCCTTCGAGAGTCGAGATCGGCGGCTGATGTCCGTCCGAAGCGACGCCGTTTGGGACCCACTGCGCTCCGATCCCCGCTTCGTAACACTCATGAATCGCATGCGGAGACCGGGGGTTGCGCCGGTCCGTCGCCCAGGCCCCTAAAAGGGCCCTTTCACGGGTGCCTCCCGGGCCCTCTCGCAGGCCTGTTTTCCGGCTTGTTGGAGGGCCATTTGTTCGTTAGTTTTCAACGACTTAGCCCCCATCGCACCGTCCCGTCGCGGAGCCTCTTTGAGACGCACTCTCGAGGTCATATCTCTAGGCCTTTTCTTGCTCGGTCTGGAGTTAACCACCGGGACACCCAGCCTCACGATTGTCCGGCTGCGGGAGTCGTTTGCCAATCCGCTCGGTGCGGGTCAATCGGACGGCATCCCCTGGAGGTCCTTGGGCGGGCTCGGGCTGGTCTTGATTTCGGTTGTGATGGCCGGAGTGACGGTCGTTGTCCGGTACCGTCAGCAGGGGATAATGGATCACGACGGGTGCCCGAAATGCGGGGCTCGAACCAAGAGGGTACGGCGCACGGTGCGGCAGCGGGTCCTCGGGCGGATCCTGGGCAAGGCGCTCTCCGGTAGGCACTGCGCGGACTGTGGCTGGCGAGGCCTCAGTTACATGGGCTGACGACGTGACGAGTATGCGTCGACCGAATTTCAAATGAAGGCGAGCTGAATGGCGAACGACGAACTCCCTCCTCTCAGTGGAGAGAAAGTTCTAGAACGGCTACTCGAAGACGAAATGCGAGAGTCGTTCATCGACTACTCGATGAGCGTCATCGTGCAGCGGGCGCTTCCCGACGTACGGGACGGCCTGAAGCCGGTGCACCGCCGCATACTCTTCGCCATGAGCGGGTTGGGGCTCAATCCGGGACGCGGGTACAAGAAGTCGGCGACGGTCGTGGGAGAGGTGCTCGGCAAGTACCATCCGCACGGTGACTCGGCGGTCTACGACTCCATGGTCCGGATGGTTCAGGACTTCTCGCTGCGTTATCCCCTCGTAGACGGCCAGGGGAACTTCGGGTCTATCGACGGGGACTCGGCGGCGGCCTACCGGTACACCGAGGCCCGCCTGATGGCGCTGGCCACGGAGATGCTCGAGGATATCGACAAGGAGACCGTCGCCTTCACACCGAACTTCGACGGGCGGCTGGAAGAGCCTACCGTTCTCCCTTCCAAGGTCCCGAACCTCCTGATCAACGGGAGCTCGGGAATTGCGGTCGGAATGGCGACCAACATCCCGCCCCACAATCTGCGGGAGATCGTCGCCGCCACGAAGGCCCTCATCATCGACCGCAAGCTCCCTCAGGAGGAACTCGAGAGCCTGGTCACCGGTCCCGATTTCCCGACGGGAGCGTTCATCTGCGGGCGAGAAGGCATCGAGGACGCCTACCGCACGGGTCGTGGACGGGTGGTCATGCGTGCCCGGGCCACCATCGAGGAGGTGGACGCGAACTCCGAGCGGATCGTGGTCACCGAGATTCCGTTCATGGTGAACAAATCGCGGCTCATCGAGCAGATCGCTCAGCTCGTCCGCGACAAGAAGATCACCGACATCCGCGACATGCGTGACGAGTCCGACCGGGACGGCCTGCGGATCGTCATCGAGCTCAAGCGGGACGCCATACCGCAGATCGTCCTGAACAAGCTCTTCAAGCACACGCAGATGCAGTCCACCTTCGGGACCATTCTGCTCGCCCTCGTGAACGGCGAACCGCGCGTGCTCCCGCTTCGGGACATGCTGCTCCACTTCATCGATCACCGTCACACGGTGGTGGTGAAGCGGACGGCGTTCGATCTGGCCAAGGCTCAGGATCGTGAGCACATCCTGGAGGGTCTCAAGATCGCCGTCGACAACATCGACGAGGTCATCAGGATCATCCGTGGGTCTCACGACGCGGAGACCGCCTCGGCGAGCCTCCAGGAGTCCTTCGAGCTCACCGAGCGTCAGACCAAGGCCATCCTCGACATGAGGCTGGCCAGGCTGACCGGGTTGGAGATGGAGAAGCTCGAGGCAGAGCTCGCCGAGATCCGCGCCACCATCGACGAACTGCAGGCGATCCTGGGCAGCAAGGATCGTCGCATGGAGATCATCACCGAAGAGCTGACCGAGGTGGACGCCAAGTACGGCGACGAACGTCGGAGCGAAATCGTCGGTGACGCGTCGTCCCTGAACGTCGAGGACCTGATCGCCGACGAGGAGATGGTCATCACCGTCTCGCGTCAGGGATACGTGAAGCGCGCGGAGATCGACACGTACCGGGCCCAGCGGCGAGGGGGCAGGGGGCTCCAGGGGATGGGCACCAAGGACGAGGACTGGGTGGAGCACCTGTTCGTGGCGTCTGCTCACGAGTACCTCATGATCTTCACCCGCTCGGGACAGTGCCACTGGCTGAAGGTGTGGCAGGTGCCGCCGGCAGGCCGTCACTCCAAGGGCAAGCCGATCGTCAACCTTCTGAACATCGATCCGACCGATGAGATCGCCTCGATCGTGCCGGTCCGGGAGTTCTCCGACGATCAGTACCTCCTCTTCTCGACCAAGGAGGGCAAGGTCAAGAAGACCCCGCTGTCCGCATACGGAAACGTGCGGTCGGTGGGACTGATCGGGATCAACATCCGTGAGGGTGACGAACTCATCGACGTTCAGATCACGGACGGCGACAACGAGGTGATCCTCGCGACGCAGAAGGGCAAGGCGATCCGGTTCAAGGAGCAGGATGCCCGGAGCATGGGCCGAGTGTCCGAGGGGGTTCGCGGCATCAGACTCGGTGAGGACGACCACGTGGTGGGCATGGTGGTGGTCCGAAGAGAAGACACCACCCTCCTCGTGGTGTCCGAGGGAGGGATGGGAAAGCGTACCGAGATCGACGCCTACCGGCTACAGACGCGAGGCGGCAAGGGTGTGATCAACCTCAAGACGACCGATAAGACCGGACAGGTGGTCGCGATCAAGGCCGTGGTGCCCCACGACGAGCTCATGGTGATCACCCGGAAGGGTGTGATCAACCGCCAGCGGATCGACGAGATCCGCGTAATCGGCCGAGCCACCCAGGGGGTCCGCCTCGTGAACCTGGACAAGGGCGATGTGGTCATGGACGTGGCCCGGGTCATCCCAGAGGATGAGGATGGCAATGGCGACGGTGCCGAGGGTGAGACCGGTGACGACGCCGATACCGAGGTAACGGCTGGGGTGCCGGACACAGAGGCGCAAGCAGAAGTGGAAGCCGAGGCTGAAACGGAGGTCGAGGCGGATTCCGAGGGTGAGTGACGCCCTGGTCACACTCGACGACATACGGCGGGCGCATGAGCGAGTTCGCTCCGTTGTGGTCCGGACGCCGCTCCATCCTGCCGACGCCCTGGCCGAAGAGCTCGGGGGCGAAGTCCGCCTGAAACTGGAGTCTCTACAGCGGACCGGTTCGTTCAAGGCCCGAGGGGCGTACAACTTCGTCGCTCAGATTCCGGAAGAGGAACGCGCGAGGGGTATCATCACCTACTCGTCGGGCAACCACGCCCAGGCCGTCGCTCTGGCCGCTCAGCTTCATGGAATCCGTGCTGTGGTGGTCATGCCCGTGACCGCCCCTGACGTCAAGCGGAAGGGGGCCGAGAGGCTCGGGGCAGAGGTCGTCCTCGAGGGCACGACATCGCTCCATCGAAAGGTACGCGCCGAGGCCATCGCCGAGGCGGACGGCCTAGTCGTAGTGCCGCCGTTCGACCATCCCTGGATCATCGCGGGAGCGGGAACGGTCGGTATCGAGATCGCGGAGGACTGGGACGACTTCGACACGGTTCTCATTCCGATCGGGGGCGGGGGCCTGTGCAGTGGTACTTCGGCCGCGCTGCGTAGACTCAGGCCCGATGTGACGATTCTCGGAGTGGAGCCGGTCACGGCCGCGTCCATGCACGCGGCGTTGGACGCCGGAGAGCCTGTGACGATCGGGAGTGCAGTGTCCATCGCGGACGGGTTGCTTCCCGTGCGGACGGGCGACCTGACCTTCCAGCACGTGCGGGAGTTGGTGGACGATGTGGTGTTGGTGGACGACGAGGCGATCCGCGACGCATCAGCCTTGCTCTTCAACCGCCAGCGGCTGGTGATCGAGTTCTCGGGTGCTGCTACCGTTGCAGCGCTCCGGAGCGGCCTGGTCCCGACCAAGGACCGGAAGACCGTGGCCGTCGTAAGTGGTGGCAACATCGATCCTTCGATTCTCACGCAACTCTAGGATCTGTCGATGAAGCGTCTGATCCTATTCGATATCGACGGGACCCTGGCCGAAGGAGGACCCGCCAAGGAAGCGTTCTGCGTGGCCATGGAAGCGACGTTCGGCACAGCGGGTGCGATCGACACGCACAGCTTCGCCGGCAAGACGGACCCGCAGATCGCGAGGGAGCTGCTGGCCGCCAGCGGGTTCGTCGATGCCGAGATCGATCACCGTTTCCCCATGCTCTGGGACGGATACGTCCAGGAGCTGGAGGACCGGATCGCCGCCGACCCGATGCGGCTTCTTCCCGGTGTGGGGCCGCTCGTCGAAGCCCTCGAGGCCGAGGCCGACGTGGCTCTCGGTCTCGTGACGGGCAATATCGCACGGGGTGCCCGGCTCAAGCTCGGCTCGGTCGGGCTGGACGGGCGCTTCCACGTGGGTGGCTATGGGTCCGATCACGAAGAGAGGCAGCACCTTCCCGGCTTCGCTCTGACCAGAGCTCTCGAGACGTGGGGGGTCGACTTTCCCGGAGACTCCGTGTTCGTGGTGGGTGACACCCCACGCGACGTCCAATGCGGCAAACACCACGGGACCAGAACCGTGGCCGTCGCAACAGGGCACTTCGACGAGGAGCAGCTGGAAGCGACCGGGGCGGATGTGGTCTTAGAGGACTTTTCCGAGATACGCGACGTGTTGGAGATCCTCCTGGCCTGAGGCCTCGCGGAGGACTCGACTCATGTCCCGCGACCCATCGAGCAATTGCCGAGGATCCTGAGGAGGAACATCTTGTTCCGGACCGCGTAGCGAGTTGGTCTACGAGGGCTGTACACCCAAGGAAGTGGAGTCGGAGCGTGGCTGAACAAAAGAGTGGGGACTTGAAGGGATTCTACCTGGTTCTTGGCGCGGTGGCGGTCATCGCCGTCGGCGCCATCGGGTGGACATTTGTCCAGAGTACGCTGAGTTCGGCCGCGACCGAGCCGATCCTCGAGATCGTTTCGGGTGAGCTGACGGACGTTGAAGCGCTGGTGAACATGGCGACCGGCGTCGAGCGCGGTGACCCCAACGCGCCCATCACGATCATGGAGTTCGCGGACTATCAGTGTCCCGCGTGCCAGCAGTTCGCGACGCTCGTTAAGCCCGAGGTGGATCTCGCCTACATCGAGACCGGCATGGTCCGTTTCGTCTTCCACGATTTTCCGTTGGCGGGACATCCACACGCCTTCCTGGCGGCGAGGGCCTCCCGTTGCGCACTCGACCAGGGGGAGCAGTACTACTGGCCGTTCCACGACCAGCTGTTCGCGCACCAGTCCACGTGGGCCCTGAGCCAATCTCCCCCGTTCAACGCCTACGAGACGTACGCGGCGACGATCGGGTTGGACGAGGCGGACTTCGCCGAATGCCTGAACAGCGACCGCCACGCGGACGTGGTCAGCGCCAACATGCGGCTCGGCATGGAGCTGGGTGTGACCGGTACTCCGACGTTGTATGCCAGTAAGGGCGGCGGCCGGGCCACGCGGATTGCCCGCTGGGGTGAATTCGCCGGTGTGCAGGAGGTCGTCGACGAGCTGATGAGAGAGGGCGAGGGCAATTGAGCACCGACGTGGCCAAGGTACGGCTCCTTTTTGTGGACGATGGATCCTATCACCACGAAGAGGTCGAGATTCCGACGGCCATTCTCGAGCGGCATGAGCGTCTGATCGACTGCCTCCAGGAGGAGCCCGAGGTTCTCAAGCAGGTGTACGTCGATCTCGCGCGCCTTTGCTCGGCGCAATTGGTCGGGGACGGCTAAAGGGAACTACCCAGCACGTCCCGGGCCCGCGAGAGGGACCACTCACCGACGACAGGCGGAGGCCACGACCCGGCTTCCGCCTGTTGCTTTAGGGTCTGGGCCTCCTCGCGCGCGCGGCCTGCGGTCTCCCCGGTCACCCACCCTCGCTCCTCCGCATCCGCCAGTTCGTCCTCGTCCAGGACCTGCACCCGTCCCGCCGGATCCGTCCAGACGTCCAGGAACAGGTCTGTCGTACGCCAGACGCCCCCTGCCTCGAACACGCAAGGTGTCAGGATGTTGGCGTACGTGCCCGAAAAGGCCCCGTTGGCCCGATGGAACAGCCCGACATCGTGCCAGGCGCGCGGAAAGGTGAACCAGATCACCTGGGAGCCGGTCTCGAGAACGACCTCATCGTCGATGCGGAGTGGGGGATCGAAGGTCAGATCGGTGGACAGAGTGATCTTGACGTCTGGTTCGTCCCAGATCAGATGCTGGGTGAAGATCTGTTCTCGGTCGGGGGGCCTGAGGTAGTGGATGTCGACCAGCGGTGGATCGCTCATGGACTCGGGTTTGGGCTTAGACGTGGGTTCGGAAGTGGACTCAGCTGTGGGCTCAGCTGTGGGCTCAGTTGTGGGCTCAGCTGTGGGCTCAGCTGTGGGCTCAGCTGTGGACTCAGCTGTGGGCTCAGTTGTGGCCTCACACGCCCACGGCCTCCACGAAGATCTCCATGATCCCTCCGCACACGGCCGGGCTCAGGGAGAGCAGGTCTTCGGTGAGATCGACCCGTACCATGCGAGCTTGGCCGGTACGGATCACCTCGAGCGCCGCCTCGATGACCTCGCCCTCTCCACACCCTCCTCCGACCGTCCCGACCAGTTCGCGTTCGGGATCGACCAGCATCTTCGCACTGACCTTACGGGGTGCCGATCCCTTGGTGGCGACGATGGTGGCGAGAGCGCAGGGGCGGCCCTCACGCACCTTCTCGCTCATGGCCCGGAAGAGGTTGTAGTCGTCTTGTCGATTCATGGCTAGAAGAACCTCTCCAGGACACGTTCCTTGTCGGCGAGCGGAGAGCCGGCCCCACCCCGCCAAAGAAGCACGATCTCAGCCGCCACGCTCACCGCGATTTCCGCGGGGGTCTCGGCACCGATGTCGAGGCCCAGGGGAGCCCGGACCTTCTCGAGACGATCCCGGGGCAAGCCCTCGTTGACGAGTTGCGCGAAGGCCGCACGGACGCGTCGCCGGCTTCCGATCATGCCCACATAAGGGGGCTCGACCTCCATCCTGAGCAGCTGTCGGAGGCACTCGTAGTCGTATTTGTGTCCGCGAGTCACGAGCACGACGTGGCTCGCGGAGTGAATGAGGATGTCGGCGAACGGGTCCGCGAAGTCCACCCGCACCACCCGATCCGCCTCGGGAAACCGCTCCGAGGTGGCGAAGTCGGGCCGGTCGTCGACCACGATGACTCGGAAGCCGATCAGGGCGCCCATGGCACAGAGTGGCTGAGCAATGTGACCGGCTCCGACGATCACCAGCTCCGGGTGCGGATGGTGGCCTTCCACATATACGGTGATCGGGTCGCCGCCGGTAGAGATCAGCTCGTGGACACCGTCCACCTTCGAGGAGGGGTCGTGCAGGGCCTGTTCGGCCAGGCCGATCGCCGCTTCGTCCAGGCCGGTGTCACCGAACGTTCCGACGCGCCGCACCGTACCGTCTTCGGCCTGGCGGACGACTACGCGTCGTCCGACCAGCTCCGCGGGCCCGTCCACGGGCACGATGACCGCCGAGGGCTCGCGTGCTTCCTGAGCCGCCAAGACCTCCTCGGCGGCCTTGGCGGCCGAGAGGGAGTGGTGTTTGGACGTCATCGTTGGGGCTCAGCGTTAGGGCTTCAGCGTTAGGGCTTCAGCGTTAGGGCTTCAGCGGGCATGAAAGCGTTTGCGGTACGCGTCGGGGAAGTGCCGACGGTAATCGGTCAGATCGTCGATGTCGATGACCGAGCCCTCGTCCTCGACCGGAATGAGGGCCGCCGTGGCGAGATGCCGGTGCACGACCGTCTTGGCCCCCTGCGGCAGGTCGTCGCCGAGCAACTCGCCGTATACGGACCGGCGGAACACGACTGGATGGCCCCGCTGGTCTCGAAAGGTCGGCAGAGCGAGCGGTGCTTGTGACGAATGGAACTCGGCAAGCAGTGCGCGGACGGTGTCGGCCTGGAGCAGGGGGTAGTCCACCGGGCAGTAGGCGACGCCCTCCACCGCGGGATCCAGCACCGCGAGAGCCGCGCGTAGAGAGCCGATGGGGCCGTCGTCGGGCGAAGGATTCCTCACCACCACGGCGCCGGCCTCGCTCGCCTTCGCGGCGACCGGACCCTTGGGCGTCGGGAGCGCCACCAGCACACGGGCGCAGCCGCCCTCACGCAGGGCGTGAATCACGCGCTCCAGAAAGGTGCGTCCGCCGGCGTCCAGCATGGCCTTGGGCGTCCCCATCCGGCTCGAGAGTCCGGAGCAGGGAATGACCCCCCAGACGTCAGCCTGCAAAGGACTCGTAGAAGCCACGGTCCTCACGAGCCAAGCGACGGATCAGATCCGCCGGGGCGAAGCGAGGCCCGTGTCGGTTCTCCAGGTCCTCGAGCCTGGCGAGGACGATACGCGCGTGAATGGTGTCCGCGAAGCGGAGAAGGCCACCGCGGAAGGGCGGAAAGCCCGTGCCCATGATCATGGCGAGGTCCACATCGCCCGCCCGGGACACGATGCCGGCCTCTAGCGCCCGGGCGGCTTCGTTCAGCATTGCCAGCACGAGCCGACTCCGAATCTCCCGAGTCTCCATGGTGACGCGCTCTGCCGGGACGCTCGGTGCCAGCACGGCATAGATGTCCGGATCGACGCCCTTCTCCTTGCCTGATTCGTACTGATAGAACCCCAGCCCACCCTTCTTGCCCAGTCGTTCGGTTTCGGCCAGGGCGACCAGTGGCCCCGACGGGGAGAGACGCTCGCCCAGCGCCTCGTACAGGGACTGACCGGCATGGCGGCTGATCTCGATCCCCACCTCGTCCACCAACCGGAGTGGCCCCATCGGCATGCCGAAGTTCTTCGCCGCTTCATCGACGGCCTCCACGCTGGCCCCGTCCGCCAGAAGGAAGCCGGCCTCGTTCATGTAGGGTCCCAGGATTCGGTTCACCAGGAAGCCGGGACCGTCGCTCGTGACGACCGGGACCTTGCCCAACGCAAGCGCGAAGGTGTATACGGTCGCCACCGCCTCGTCACTCGTTTGGGTGCCTCGTACGACCTCGACCAGAGGCATCCGGTGGACCGGGTTGAAGAAGTGCATGCCGGCGAAGCTCTCCGGGCGTGACAGAGCGGTGCTCATTTCGTCGACCGAGAGCGAGGAGGTGTTGGTGGCGAGGATACACGTTCTGCCGACGGCCTCTTCGGTCTCCCGCAGGACGATACGCTTGATGTCCATCTTCTCGACCACGGCCTCCACCACCAGATCGAGGCGCCCGAACCCCTCGTAGTCGAGGCCGCCCGAGATGAGCGCCATTCTCTGATCGGCCTCCCGTCGACGCAGCTTCCTCCGCTTCACCAGTTTGTCGAAGAGGCTCTGGGCGTGCTGCAGGCCGCTGGAGATGGCCTCGTGATTGATGTCCTTCATCCGGACGTGCACACCACGGTGGGCGGCCAGTTGGGCGATGCCGCCTCCCATGACACCCGCGCCCAGGACGCCCAGGTACTCCACACGCCCGGGTACTATCTCAGCGTTCCGGACTCCCGTCCCCTTGCGTGCCTCTTCCCGGAGATTGAACACGTGGATCAGGTTCTTGCTCACCGTCGAGACGATGAGTTCTCCCGCTGCCGTCGCCTCGATCTCCAGGGCCCGGGACAGGGGACGACCGAGACTGCGCCCCAGCACCTCGAGGATCTTGAGTGGAGCCGGATAGTGGCCGCCTGTCTGGGCCAGTACGCGCTTCTTGGCCAGGGTGAGCACCAGGCGGCGACCCGGTACGGTGTCGTCCATCAGGCGTTTGAAGATGGAGCGGCGCGCCCGGCTTCCCTTGGAGCGGCGTTCCGTCTGCGCCGCCGCGAAGGCCACCGCCTTTTCATCGAACAGGTCCGCAGGCAGCACGGCGTCCACGAGACCGATCCGTTTCGCCTTCGAGGTTGAGACTTGGCGGCCGGTGAGTATCATGTCGAGCGCCGCCTGGAGGCCCACCAGGCGTGGCAACCGCGTGGTACCGCCCCAGGCCGGCAGAATGCCGAGCATCACCTCGGGAAGGCCGATGAAGGTCTTCGGGGAGTCGGAGGCCACACGATGGCTGCAAGCCAGCGACAGCTCCGTCCCGCCGCCCAGACAGACCCCGTGAATGGCGGCCACGCTGGGGATGTCGAGGTCTTCGATGGCCCGGAAGACCGCCTGTCCCATTCTCGCGGCGTCGGCACCCGCGGCCGGGTCCTCCACCGCCTCGATCGCGGAAACGTCGGCGCCCGCGATGAACCCGCTCTTGCCGCTTCGGAAGATCAAGGCGCTTACGCGTCCTTGTCTCGCCAGATCACCGACCTCGCTCACCAGTTCAGCGACACGGGTCATGACCGCCTCAGTGAGGACGTTGACCTTCCTGTCCGGGCCGTCGAACGTGAGACGTGCGACCCCGTCCTCGCCTACCTCTAGGGAGGGATTCAGGCCGTTTGGTTGGATCGAACTCATGTGCGCGCCGCACCCCACTTCGTCAGGAGGCTCCGAGTGTGGCTCCCCCTCAAGCTACAGTCTTCCGACCGGCCCGGATACGAGAAAGCCCCGGGATCGCGAGCGATCTCCGGGGCCTTCGGTCCGTAGAATGCGACGATTTACAGCTTGGGTCGCGACGTCGCGTTGTCCCGGGTCAAACGCACCTGAACCGGGTCTCCTCCCTCAACGGTGAGCGGGACGTTCCAATACAGTTCCGTATAGGGCAACTCGTAGCGCGCTGACACCCACCACGCGCCTGCCTCGGCCTCTAAGCCGCCCGCTACGCCACTGGCGTCGGTGGTATCCCACAGGACGTCACGTCCGGAGGCCTGTTGACGGGAGGCCATGATGGCCCCCACCTCGGCGAAGGCCTCGTCGGCCCACTGATCACGGAGCAACTTGACCTCCTCGGCCGCTGCGATCGACGCTTCTTGCAGAGACGTGAAGCTCTCGAAGGCTCGGTCCCGCGCGCGCTCCACACTGTTGTACTGGGACTCGAGGTCCTGGAAATCACGGAAAAGAACCCGGTACGTGCCGCTTCCGCGACTCATGCCGTCGAGCGACTCACTGAGGGTCTGCAGCGTGTCGCGTAGGACGTTCCAGCGACCTTCGGTGTCGCGCCATGCCTGCTGAGCATCCCGGACGGCCGTCTGAGCGTTCAGCACAGAATCGGGAATGGAAGGCTCGGGAGTGGTCGCCGCCGCCGTCAAGGAATCGAAGATGACATCGCGATCGTACGGGAAGATTCGAATCTCCAGATCGCCCAAGGCTCTCGCCGGGGACGCCTGGTCGTCAGAACTCAGCTCGGCGGTCACCACAACCTGAGTGGGGCCGCAGGCTGCGAGAAGTGCCGTACCGAGCACACCCAGCAGAAGCTTGCTTCGCGTCATGTCCAACTCCGTTACACGTTTCAAAAAAGTGGCCCAAGGTACTACCCGTAAGGGGCCCAATCAAGGTAAACGTAACCGATTGACCGGTTAGGTCCACAGGGTCGATCGCGATCCTCAGAAGACGGATGCGAGAAGAAGCGGCTCTAGGCTTGGAGAGCCGGGTAGGCGCCAACGAAAAAGGCGCCCTGGGGGCGCCTCAATAACCGCTCGCGAGTGTCGTGCTAGGGGATGACCCCGCTCAGCACGTAGTCCAGGGGATTCTTCGCTTTGCCACCGTCCCAGACCTCGTAGTGCAGGTGATCGGCGGTGGCGGTTCCCGTTCGGCCGACCTGGCCGAGCACGTCGCCCCGCGCGATCTTCTGGCCCTTTTGGACCATGATTTCCGATGCGTGGGCGTAGCGGGTCATGAATCCAAAACCGTGGTTGACCTCGATCGTGTTTCCGTACCCCACCTTCCACCCGGTATACGAGACCGAACCCTTGGCGGCTGCCAGAATGGGCGTCCCCTTGAGGGCGTGGAGGTCGATGCCCGGATGCGGGAGCTCCTTGTGATAGATCGGATGCAGTCGTGCATAGCTGAATCCGCTGCTCAGGAGCCCTTCGGTCGGGACGATCGACGGGGTCGACTCGAGGCGGTCGTGGTTAGCCTCCAGGCTGTCGGTAGCTTCAGCGAGACTCTCCGACAGCAGTCTGGCACGGCGCTCGAGAGCCAATAGGTCGTACGACGTCGCGAACGTCTCCTTCGCCGTAGTCGGATCTGCATTCCAGAGCGGGCTGGACTCGGGCGTCAGCATGCCGGGCCCTCCGACCCCTACCTGGAAGATCTCTTCATCGATGGTGCCGAGGCCCGCAAGAAGACGGAACTGTTCGTCCTGATCGATGAGGCCATCGATGGAGCTCTCCATCTGAGCGACCCGGGTCTGAATCGTCAGAAGCTCCTGAGTGAGGAGCGTCTTCTCCTGCTTGAGCTGGTGTGCCTCGTACCGGGCGGAGCCGTCCACGGCCACAAATGTGGCCAGCCCCGTCACCAGGACGGTGAAACCGCCCAACACGGAGCCGAGGTAGTGGAGGGTCCGTGAGGACGCACTGTATTGGCGAATCGGGCTTCCCTCGTCCGACATGCACAGGAAAGTCCAGCGTTGGTCAGCCATACGTGCGTGTATTCACCTTTGTCGAGAGGATTCCCCGTGGTCCACAATGGTCGTGGCACATACGGAGGGATCGTACCTGATCCTCCAGGGTGGAGCAGAAAACATACCCGGCGTCGGTCGAGATGTCAAGCGTTCATCTCGGGCTTCGGGAACAGCGGCGTTCCTTTGGTAACCGTAAGTCCTGTAAGGTTTTTTGACACCGCCTCCTCGATCGGCGGGACGCCGTCCAGACCCAACATTTTTGCCAGGTCGGTCATTTTTTCCGGGGTCACCGGCAGGAAAAGCGCAGTGAGCACCGTGAGGGCCCGGGCGAGGGTCGCAAGCGTCTCGTCCAACTCTCCCGATCGACTCGGGTCCTTTGCCTGTGCCCAGGGCTCTCGGGTGTCCACGTACCCGTTCGCATGGCGGGCCAGATCCATGGCGGATGCCAGAGCGTCGTGTATGCGAAGGGCGTCCATATGCGCGGCCACCGCGTCCAAGGTCGCCCGGATCTCTTCGTCCAAGCCGGACCCCGGTGCGTCCGGGACGACGCCATCGCGATACTTGACGATCATGGACGTCGCACGGCTCGCCAGGTTGCCGAGCACGTTCGCCAGCTCTTCGTACCGCGCCAGGAACCTCTCGGGGGTATAGGACGCGTCGGCGCCGGTCGGCATGTCCCTCATCAGGTACCAGCGTACACCGTCCGTTCCGAAGTCCTCTCTGAGCGCAAGAGGATCGACCACGTTGCCCAGCGACTTGGACATCTTCGTCTCGCCGGCCACCCACCACCCGTGAGCGAGGATCTGTCGGGGAAGATCGAGGTCCGCGGCCATCAGAATCGTGGGCCAGTACACCGCGTGGGTCGTGAGGATGTCTTTTCCGATCAGGTGCATGTCGGCCGGCCACCAGGAGTCGCCGGGGTCTGTAAAACCGGGTTGGTCCGCACCGCCCTCAGGGTCGAGCACACCCGAAGCGGTCACGTAGTTGATGAGGGCGTCGACCCAGACATAACAGACGTGCTCGTCGTCGAAGGACAGCGTGATGCCCCACTGCAGCCTCGACTTGGGGCGTGAGATGGAGAGATCCTGGAGCGGCTGGGCCAGAAAACCGAGGATCTCGTTCCGCCGGGTTTCGGGGACGATCCAGCGAGGGTGGTCCTCGATGTGCTGGATGAGCCGCTGCTGGTACTCGCTCATGCGGAAGAAGTAGTTCTTCTCCTCCACGTAGGTCACCGGCCTCTTGCAGTCGGGACAGAGGTGGTCCGGCCCCACGTCCTTCTCGGTCCAGTACCGTTCGTCTTGGACGCAATACCAGCCGCTGTAGACGTCTTCGTAGATCTGCCCCTTCGCCCACAGGCGTTCCAGGATGGTGGTGACCACGCCCACGTGCTCGGCTTCCGTCGTCCGAATGAAGCGATCGTGGGAGATGTTCAGGTCCTTCCAAGCCGCCTCGAAGCGCTCGGCCATCTGATCGGCCAATTCGAGAGGGGTCAGGTCCTGCGCTGCGGCCGCCTCCTGCATCTTCTGACCGTGTTCGTCGGTCCCCGTCAGGAAGAGCACGTCGGCCCCGGTCTGCCGATAGTATCTGGCCAGGAAGTCGGTGAGCACCGTGGTGTAGGCGTGCCCCAGATGGGGCTCGCCGGAGGCGTAGTAGATCGGTGTGGTGAGGTAGCGCCGGTTCAAGGGGTCATCATCTGCGTTACAGAAGGAGACTCAATTGGGCTTGTGGGTTACTTCGCCCTTGAGTTCCTCCAGGGGTACGGTGCGGCGGTCTCCCACTTCCGAGCGAAGAGTGACCGTCTCTCTCCAGATGTCGACGGCAACGACGCGTTCGTCTCCGTGGTCGGTCTTCAGGATCTTACCTTCCCGCGGGAATCGGCGTCGGGCCTCGACGTACGTCTTGTGCTCGTACATGAGGCAGCACATGAGTCGCCCGCAGCAACCCGAGATCTGGGCGGGATTGAGCGAGAGCCTCTGGTCCTTGGCGAGCTGGAGGCTGACCGGCTTCAAGTCGGGCAGCCAGGTCGAGCAGCAGAGTTCACGGCCGCACCGGCCGACCCCCCCGAGCAGCGCCGCCTCATCGCGGACGCCGATTTGTTTGAGCTCGATGCGAGTCCTGAACGTGCGAGCCAGATCACGGACGAGTTCTCGAAAGTCGACCCGACGCTCCGCCGTGAAGTAGACGATCAGCTTGTTCTTGTCGAACTGCCACTCGGCTTCGGTGACCTTCATCTTCAGCTGATGCCGCTGGACCAATTTTCGTGTCTCGGTACGGACGCGATGCTCGTCGTCCCTCAGGTCCGGGACCTTTGCGGCCTCTCCATCTCTCGCGAACCGGAGGACCTGCTTTTCGGGGAGGGGAGTGGCACAGCCACCTGAAGAGCCGCACTTGCGTTCCGCGATGGTCCCGAGGGCCGTCACCTCGCCGAGATCCTCACCGCGGTCGGCCTCGACGATCACCTTCGATCCGGGTCGGAGTTCCAGGTCCTGGTAGGCGAAGTACTCCCTGCGGGTGCCTTTGAAACGGACCTCTGCGAAGCTGGCCACAGTTCCCTAAGCCCCGCCCAGCGATCCGGAGGCCGATTCGGACCCGGACGCGGACTCGGTGGCGGACTCGGTGGCAGACTCGGTCCACTCTCCCATGGTCTCGTATTTGTTCCATCGCCGCTCGAGAAGGTCTTTGACCTTGGTGTTCTTCAGCTCGACGAGGTTGCGGGTGACGGCTTCCTTCACGGCGGCGGCGGTGGCTTCCCAGTCCGAGTGCGCCCCACCCGCCGGCTCCGGGATGATCTCGTCCGCGACGCCCAGCGCGACGAGGTCCTTCGAGGTCAGCTTGAGGGCGGTCGCCGCGTCGGCCTTGAAGTCTCGAGAGCGCCACAGGATGGCTGCGCAGCCTTCGGGAGAAATCACCGAATAGACCGAATGCTCGAGCATGAGGATCCGGTCCGTCACCCCGAGCCCGAGGGCGCCACCGGAGCCGCCCTCACCGATGACGATGGAGATCAGAGGGACCCGCAGACGGGCCATCTCACGCAGGTTGAGGGCGATGGCTTCCGAAATCCCTCTCTCCTCTGAGCCCAGGCCGGGATACGCGCCGGGAGTGTCGATGAACGTCACCACCGGTCGACCGAACTTCTCCGCCTGGCGCATGAGTCTGAGGGCCTTCCGATATCCCTCCGGGTGGGCCATGCCGAAGTTTCGGTGGAGGTTCTCCTTCATGTCGCGGCCCTTCTGGTGCCCGATGACCATGGTTGTAGCACCGTCGAGCGTGGCCCATCCACCCACGATGGCTTCGTCGTCCCGGAAAGTCCGGTCGCCGTGCAATTCCATCCAATCGGTGAAGATGCGCTCGATGTAGTCGAGCGTGTATGGACGGTCCTGGTGCCGCGCTACCTGGACCTGCTCCATGGGGGTCAGGTTCTGGTAGGTGGACTCTTTGAGCGTGTCCAACTTGGTCCGGAGCTCCCTCAGTTCGGCGGAAACGTCGAAGCCGCTTCGCTCGGCGGATGCTACCAACCCGTCAATCTGTTCCTGGACCTCGACGATGTCACGCTCGAAATCCAGCCTCGGCGATTGGGCCAAGGGTCGCCTCCGGACCTTGGGAAAAGGTGCCGCCGAACGCTAGTGGCGTCCGGCGGCGTGGGGAAACTAGAGTATTCTAATCGATCGAGACCCGTGGCGGCTACATTCCCGCGCCGGATCAGGAGCCCCCGCGCCGAATGACCTCCAAGGGCTCGACCAGTTCCGGATCCATGAATCGCCCCCAGTATCGGGCGGTCGCGGCTGCCAACTCCGGGTCTACGTTCTCTAGGCCGAGGTCGCCGTAGGGCAGGAGCATTTCCTTCTTCCTGGCCATGAACGGGCCCACGTCGACGAAGAACTGAGGACGAAAATCCGGGGTCGCGGTAGGACACTCGTAGGCGAGGACGTTTCGAACACCCTCGGCCGCGGCGAGCGCGACCCTGTTGCTCTCGACCGAACTGTGTCTCTGTGAGGACGCCGTCGGAAGGTAGAGCATGCCGGGGCTGGTCTCGGCGATTACGGACTCCAGTAGCTCGGTGGCCGCCTCCAGATCGATGGTGCCGTCGTCCCCCACGCTCGTCAGTTGGGCTCCCAGGACTCCGGCGGCGCGCACAGCGGCGGTGGCCTGGTTGGAGTGCGGGTCCCCACCACCGGCTAGGTTCAGAATCACGACGTGATGTCCCTCGGCTCGGTGCTTGAAGAGAATACCCCCGCAGCCCATCTCGACATCGCCCGGTTGGGCGCCGACGGCCACCACGGTCGGACCGGTTGCCGCAGCACCGTCGACACCGTCCTCGTCGGGGGCGCTCTCGCCGGAATCGAGGTCCCCGGCAGCTGGGCCCGAACGGACTTGCCCCTCACCCTCGATCTGCACGAACTCCCTGACCTTCCGTAGGAGTTCATCGCGTTCGATGGGCTTGTTCATCACGTATTCGGCCCCGGCGCGGAAGGCGCCGTCGATCATCAGGCTACTCGTAGAGCCGGTGATCGCCACGATCGGAATGTCGGGGTGCGCCTCCTTTCCCCGTTGGATCACTTCGATTCCGTCGAGCCCCGGCAGGTTCAGGTCGATAAGCGCCAGGGCCCACCCGCCTCCCAGGAGCAGCTCGAGCCCCTTTTGCCCGTCCTGCGCGGACGTGACGTGATAGGGACCCGCCTGCTCGATGAGCGTTCTCAGGAGGAGGATCTGATCTACCGCGTCCTCCACGAGTAGGATCGGGGCTTTGTTCTGAGGCGTGCTCACCAGGTGTGGCTGCTCCTACGCATATGTCGAGGGGGGATCCGGGTCTCCGGATCGGCGAGGGTGCGAGACCCCTCCACGTATTTTACCGCATCTCGTCCTCTTGAGCACCTGACTACCCTCGGCGACGGCGGACCGCTGGTCCGGGTAGTGTCCGGCTCCCGTCGGCTCAGTCTGCCGCGCCAACCACAGTGGTGGGGAGGGCCTCCAGGTCCGGTTCCGGTACCAGATAGGCCACCACGGCCGCCATGGCCATGACGGCGATGGCCCCGAGTACCGTGTCGCTCACAAAGCCGAAACGCGTGTAGAGTGGACCGGCCACCGCCGCCCCCATCGCAAACCCGACCTGACCGATGGCGACCGCCAGGCTCATGAGTGAACCGCGGCGGTCGTCGCTCACCAGGGCCGTCAAAAGGGCCGAGAACGGGCTCATGCGCATGGCCACTAGGACCATGGTGATGAAGAAGAGGACGTAGGCGGTGCCTGAGCCTCGGATGGCCCAGGTGGTCAACGTCATCACGACCGCGAGTCCGAGGCTGGATAGGATCACGATACGCTTGCGGCCGATCCGATCCGAGAGCCTTCCGGCCTGAGGGCCCGTCAGCACGTTGGCGATTCCGCCCACCACGAACATGAGGGCTATCGCACCAGGAGTGACGCCGAGGTCCTGCTCGAGCCAGTACGGCAGATAGACCACGTACAGTGAGACTCCCATGAACATCAGGAAGTAGGCCACAGTCGCCGAGGCGACCTCTTTCCGTCTTAGCAGCTTTTTGTACCCGCGGATGGCTCTGACGACGCTGAGGGGACCGCGGGTGCGTTTCACGTCCGGCTGTGGCACACGCAACCAGATGAGCAGCCAGGTCATCGCCATCGCGCCGGCGAACAGGTAGAAGGGAGCGCGGAAGCCGAAGGCGCCGGCGAGTACGATTCCGAGCGGGATGCCCGCGATCTGGCCGGCGGCCATCCCGCTCATCACCCACCCGGTGGCCCAGCCTCGCTTGTTGTACGGGAAGTAGTCACCGACATAGGCCACGGCGGATCCACTCAGGATTCCGCCCGCGAGCCCAGCGCCCACCCGAACCGCCAGGAACGAGTAGTACCCCACGACGAAGTGGTGCATCAGCAACGCCAGGGTCATCAAGCCCGATCCCAGCAGCAGGATGCGGCGGCGTCCGATCTTGTCCGATATCGGGCCCGAGATGATGGCGAACGCACCGACCATGATGGAGTAGGCCGATACCAGCGTGCCGAGGACGGATTCTGCGATTCCGAGTTCCTCGCCGATTCGGGGGAGAATCGGTGAGATGATCATGATCTGGCTGCTGGCAGCGAAGACCAGGAGCCATAAGGCGAAAACGATGAGAGCGGGAGACGACCTATATGGGCTCAAGCGCCACTCTCCTCCTCACGGAATCTCCTTGTGGAAGACGGTGGCGGATCGTTGGGCGGTGCACATCATGACTAACTGGAGGATGTCGACGTGGGGCGGAGCGTTGGCCACGTAGCACACGGCGTCGGCTACGTCATCCGGAGCGAGGGGTGTGTAACCCTGGTAGATCTTCTCCGCCCTTTCCTCATCCCCGTGGAATCGCACGAGCGAGAACTCTGTTTCGACGGCTCCTGGGTCGATGCTCGACACCCGGACGTTCGTTCCGACGAGATCGATGCTCATTGCCTCGTTGAGCGCATGCACCGCGAACTTCGTCGCGTTGTACACGTTGCCAGCCGGGTACACCCACAGTCCGGCGATGCTCCCGATGTTGATGACGTGGCCTTGGTCGCGTTCGACCATGAGCGGCAGGATCGCCCTGGTCATGTAAAGGAGTCCTTTGACGTTGGTGTCTATCATTTCCTCCCAGTCCTCGATATCGCCTTCCTGGATCGTTCCCAGGCCGCGACCGAGGCCCGCATTGTTGAGGAGGATGTCCGGGGCGATGCCCCGCTCCTTCAGGTCGTCGGCCAACTCGTTGGCCAGCGTCCGGTCTCGGACGTCGTGGACCCTGACTTCGACGTTGACCCCCGTTTCGGACAACTCGTCCCGTAGGGCCTCGAGCCGCTCCTCCCTGCGTGCGAGCAGAACCAGGTTGGCCCCGCGTTCGGCAAACTGGCGGGCGCAGGACTTGCCGATTCCGGACGTCGCGCCTGTGATGACGGCGGTCTTTCCCTCGATTCGATTCATGAAGCGTTCTCCATGCGGCCCCGTCCAACCAGTCGATCGTCGGCACTTTCTGTCGACGGATTCCGTGTCTCGTCACCCGAGGGGAAACCCGCGGCACGATGGCCTCGAAGGTGCGCACGTGGGCTGGGGCGGGCAATGGGGCCGGCGGGAAGCAGAAGGGGTGACGGCCGGTGGCCGTCACCCCCGTTTGAGGTGCACGAAGGAAGCGGACCTCGCTTCGACTATGACTCGTCTCCCAGCCGAACGGATTCTCTCGAACAACGTCTCCCAGTCGCGACTCGCAATGAGCGCGTTCTCGGTGAAATCGGCCGGTGCCGCCAACACGAGGAATTCGGAAACTGTAGGGGAACACCCTACAGTGTGGGGCTCCGCGGCCTACCGTGTGTAGCGGACGCTCGCGCCCAAGACCTGCCCGCAGTCATCGATCGTGACGGGTCCCGACAGGCCGTCTCCGCCTTCGGACACGGCCCCTGTGTAGGCTCCGTCCACGTTGTAGGCGTAGCCCGAGTCGCCGGGTCCGGGTGTGCCTCCACATGCCGTGAGTGCCGCGAGGGTGGCGATGCCTTTCGGGCTTACGGCGCTCGGGGCTCTGCTAGTTACCCGGCCAGGGAGCGCCGATGTTCTCGGCCGTGACCGGGCCCATGCCGCGGTAGAGGAACTTCTGAACCCGCTTACCCTCGTAGGTCTCGGTCGTATAGATGTTGCCTTCCGAGTCGGTCGCGATGCTATGGACCGCGAAGAAGAGCCCGGGCTGCCGTCCACCGTCACCGAAGCTGTACAAGACCTCCATCGATTCACGTTCGATGACGTACACCTTCATGTTCTGGCCATCGGCCAGATAGATGAACCGCTGTTCGGGATCCGGCGAGAAGGCGATGTCCCAGGTGGAGCCCTGGGATAGCGTCGCCGGAGCGATGAAGACCTCGCTCACATATGTGCCGTCGAGCTGGAAGACCTGAATGCGGTCGGCAGCACGGTCGCAAACATAGACGAGACCGTCATTGGACGGCTCGGCGCAGTGAACCGGCCCACGGAACTGCGGCGCGGGGGGATCGCCTGGTGAATAGCGCCCCATGGCGGCCGCCTCTTCATCGTTGGGCGGATTGCCGTACGCTCCCCAGTACCGCTTGAAGTCCCCTGTGTTTGCGTCGATCACTACGATGCGCTTGTTCAGGTAACCGTCCGCGACGAAGATCTCGTTGTCGGCGGCATTGAACGAGACCTTTGCGACCTGCCCAAAGCTCTCCATGTCCATGCTGTTCCGCTCGATGATCTCCCTGCCTTCAGGACTCGTGCCGGTGACCCGAGCTCCCGCCTGTCCGATCTGCATCAGGAATGTGCCGTCCCGAGCGAACTTCAGGACATGGGAGTCGGAGGGTCCGTTCCCGCCGATCCAGACGTTGTCCATGTTGTCCACTTCGATGCCGTGGTTCGACAGCGGCCACTCGAACTCCCCGGAGTCGGACGGTCCACCCCACGAGCCCACCAAGTTGCCGTCCGGATCGAACTCGAGGACCGGCGGTGCTGGCTGGCAGCACTCACTCAGCGGCGGATCCTGCGCAAGACCGATCTCGGTGCGCGCGGCGAATTGATCCGGGGTGTTGCGGTGCACGATCCACACGTGGTCCCGAGAGTCGACAGCGACACCGATCGTGGCACCCTGAAGCCAATGGTTCGGCAGGGGTTTGGGCCAGAACGGGTCCACCTCGAACATGGGTGCCTCTCCAGCATCAGCAGCGGCGGCCGCATCCGGTGCGCCCTCACACGCTCCCATCGCTGATGTGAGCGAGAGCAGGGTTCCCAGAATGAGGAAACTACGCGTCGATTTCATGGCCATCCTCTGTGCTGAATACCAGGTGCATGCGAAGCGGGACGGTCAGTATACGAGTCGGTCGCCCTTACAACCAGATTCCGTATATTGGTCACCCGAATGCGCCGAGGATCGTGTAGGGTCTCCTGGCCGTGCAGGGTCGGGAAAGGAAAGAGGACGAGTCTTGCCGAGAATCAACCCAAGAGTCATGGACGTGTGCCTGATGGTCGCCCTGGCGGCCACTTTGGTCCTCGCACGTCCCACGGGCTCTGCGGCCGTGGCGCCGGTCGTCCTACACGAGATCCCGGGCGACGTGACGGTCCAGGCGATCGTCAAACCCGAGGGCCGGACACTGAGGCTTCTTGTGCGGGTGCCACTCACCGCCATGCAGGACATGGAGTTTCCTCTGCTCGGGCCTGGATACCTGGATATAGCCCGCGCCGAGGCGTCTCTCCGTGATGCGGCCATGCAGTGGATCGGCGATGAGGTCGAGATCTTCGAGAACGGTACCCGTCTCGAGGGCCAGGAACTCGTGGCCGTGCTGGCTTCGATCCCCTCGGACAAGTCGTTCGCGACCTACGCGGGTGCGTTGGCTCACGTCACGGGCCCGCGGCTCCCCGACGAGACCCAGCTATACTGGCAGCAGGCCCTGCTCGACATCCTGTTCGAATACCCGATCGAATCGGATCAATCCGACTTCTCGATCCGTCCGGGGCTCGAGCGCCTCGCACTGCGCGTGGTGACCGTGCTCCGCTTCATGCCGCCCAGTGGGGCCGTTCGGGCCTTTCAGTACAACGGTGACATGGGTGTGGTGCGGCTCGATCCGCGGTGGCATCAGGCCGCCTTCCGGTTCGTCCAGCTCGGCTTCTTTCACATCCTGGACGGGATCGACCACCTGCTGTTTCTGCTTTGCCTGGTGATTCCGTTCCGGCGTCTGAAGCCCCTCATCGTCATCGTGACGGCGTTCACTGTGGCGCATTCGATCACGTTGATCGCGTCCGCCTTCGGGCTGGCTCCGGATACTCTGTGGTTCCCGCCGTTGGTCGAGACCCTCATCGCCGCGTCGATCGTCTACATGGCGCTTGAGAACATCGTGGGGAAGATCGGCCTTCATCGTCGATGGGCAATCACGCTCGGGTTCGGCCTCATCCATGGATTCGGGTTTTCGTTCGCTCTGCGGGAGACGCTCCAGTTCGCCGGATCTCACATGTTGATGTCGCTTCTTTCGTTCAACGTGGGAGTCGAACTTGGACAACTGCTCGTGCTCGTGATGATGGTTCCGGTGCTCGAGGCGCTCTTCCGCTACGGGGTCGCGGAGCGGATGGGGACCATCATCCTATCGGCCCTCGTAGCCCATACCGGGTGGCACTGGATGACCGCACGGGGGAGCGCCCTGATACAGTATCAGTTCCGGTGGCCGGCGCTCGACACCACCCTACTCGTGAACGTGCTGGGATGGCTGCTACTGATCGCCATCCTGGGAGGTGCCGGATGGTGGGTCTACGGGTTCCTCCGCCGGAGCGCCGAAGGGCGGCCTGCGGATGGCGAGGCCGCTACCTGACCATCGTTACTTCTACGACGACCCCCATCCCCATTCCGTAACGAATCGATGCCAGTCGGGGATCGAGGTAGCGCATCTCCCGGACGCTCGTGACCTGAAGGTTGCGGAGGTAGTCCACACCTTCATCCCGCCCCGCTTCGCGACCGCCGGCCGCCGGGGCCCCGTCGATGTAGACTGACATGCCGGGTCTGAGCCACCGGGGCTGAAGGCTCCGAACGGCATCGTACGCGTTGGTTTGCCCCGTCTCGAGGAGCTGCGCCTGAGTCATCACGTCTCTGTTTTGCCGATTGCTCGTGCCGCTGGCGCTGGCGCAAGCGCTGAGGAGAAGGGCGAGGCCGATGATCGCACTGGAAGAGCGCATGTTGGTCCTTCGGTTGCTAGGGGTTCCTGCCAGGGCCGGAGCAAGTTGTGTGCCGACCGTTAAAGCCTATGGATACCGCTCTTGAGCGTGGTCGAGGGGGGCTCCTTCGTGGCTGAAACCGGACACATCGTGTCACCCCTCGGGGACGGATACAACACTCGCATCTACGTTAGCCCGGGTCGTGGCTTTCGCCCAGGGCTCGTATTGCCCACAGCGGCGGCGACCGAATAGGTTGTTCCGCCATTGGGTTGGACCACCGTTTGAGACCTCTCCACCCGCCAGGAGCCCTGCCATGCCGTCCCGAACCGCAACGCTTTCAACCGCCACAGCCTTCGTACTCGTGCTCTCGGCATGCGGAGGCTCACCTGATGCGGACGAGAC
Source organism: Longimicrobiales bacterium (assembly GCA_965249725.1). Lineage (GTDB taxonomy): Bacteria > Gemmatimonadota > Gemmatimonadetes > Longimicrobiales > Gaopeijiaceae > CBDDCX01. The sequence continues at coordinate 1,825,070 of CBDFMQ010000002.1, read as the reverse complement.
GGAGACGGCCGAGGCTCTTCCGGCCCCGGCGGTCCCCGCGGTCATGATCACCCAGCCTACCAACGACGCCGTGATCGAAGGTAACTCAGTCGTCGTCATGCTCGACGTGTCCGACCTGGTCGTCGCCCCTGCGGGGACGATGGACGAAGGCACGGGCCACCATCACCTCGTGGTCGATACGGATCTTCCCGAGGCCGGTGTGCCGATCCCGTCCACACCAGGTGTGCATATCCACATGGGCCAAGCGCAGACGGAGATGGAGTTGACCGACCTGGCGCCGGGCGAGCACATGGTCATCGCCGTGGTCGGTGATGGAGCGCACATCCCGCTGAGCCCATGGGTCGCCGACACCGTGCGGTTCGTCGTCCCGCAATAGATGGCCACACCCGTGACCTAGCGGAGCGGTCGTGTCTGAAAAGCGAGTAGTCATAGTAGGTGGCGGAGTGATCGGGGCCTGTTGTGCCTACTTCCTCGCCAAGGCAGGGGCGAGGGTCATGTTGGTGGACAGGGACGAGGTCGGGAAGGCGGCCTCCTATGGGAACGCGGGCACGGTGGCGGCCGGACATCCTCCGCTGAACAAACCCAGCCGTATCCACCAGTCTCTGAAGCTCCTGCTGGACCCCAAGAGCCCGCTCTACATTCCCGTACGCTGGGATCCGGGGCTCGCCCGTTGGCTTTGGACCTTCCGCCAGTATTCCACCGACGAGCATCTGAGCGTGAGCATGGGTGCCCTCGCTCCCCTCGGTCATGCCACGCTCGCGCTCTTCGACTCGCTGGTCGAGGAAGAGAGCCTGGACTGCACATACGAGCGAGAGGGCTACTACGAGATCTGCCACACGGAAAAGGGGCTCGAGGGTGGCGAGCGAGACGCATCGATGATGCGGGATCACGGCTACAACCCTCGCGTTCTGACTGGTGGGGAGCTGCAGGACATCGAGCCCGCTCTCTTGGACGGGGTGGTCGGGGGAATCCACTTTCCCGACGCTGCCACGTGTGATCCGTATCGGTTCGTGGTAGAGATGGCTGATCGCGCGGTCCGATATGGCGCGGAGGTCATGACCGGCCGAGGCGTGGTCGAGCTTCTGAGCAACGGCGGGGGCGTGAAGGGCGTCCGTCTCAGCGACGGCGACGTCGTAGAAGCGGACACCGTCGTGCTCGCCACCGGTGCCTATAGCCAGGAGCTCACTGCGAAGTTCGGGTTGCATCTCCCGGTACAGGCGGGGAAGGGCTACCACCGAGATCTCGAGTCCGGGGCTGGAGCGCCTGCGATGAGCCTCCACTGTGTGCTCGCGGAGACTTCGGTTTTTTGCACCCCGCTGGACAATTTCACCCGGCTTGCGGGCACCCTCGAGTTTTCGGGGTTGAACCATGAACTCCGGCGCAGTCGTCTGGAGCAACTCACCTCGGCCGCGCAGCAGTATGTGGCGGGGGTGGGTGACGGTCCGCCCCGCTCGGAATGGTGCGGACTAAGGCCTTGTACGCCCGACGGGATGCCCTACGTGGGGCCGGTCCCCGGACAGGACGGCCTCTTCGTCGCCACGGGCCACGCGATGCTGGGTCTCACTCTGGGCCCCGTGACCGGCCAGATCATCTCGGAGCAGGTGCTGGAGGGCCGCACCACGCTGCCCGCCGCGGCGCTGGGAGTGGATCGACTCTAGCGAGGTCCCGCGCCGAGATGCCGATCGAAGTGCGCCACCAGCTTTCCGAGTAGATACCGGGCGTAGTGAGGTGGCCGCGTCCACCCGTGTGTCGCACCCGGAGCGAAGGCGAAGTCGAAGTCCTTGCCGAGGCGCATCAACTCCTCGGCGAGCGCCACCGTGGTCTTGAAGGGCACCACGTCGTCCTGCATGCCGTGGATGATCAGGAGGTGGTCCTCGAGGTTGCCCGCATACTGAGCCGCACCCCGGGCGAACGCCTCCGGGTGGCTCTGCGGACGCCGCGCGATGGCGACATCATCCGTGCCGAAGAAATAAGGATCTACGGCGGCCGCTCCTGCCACTCCGGCCGCGAAGAGTCCCGGCTTCGTGAAGAGGGAGTAGATCGTGAGCGTCCCTCCGTAACTGCTGCCCCAGATGCCTACTCGCTCCGGGTCCACGTAGGGTAGCGTGGACAGGTACTCGACGGCGCTCTGGAGGTCGTCGACGTCCTCTCCGCCGAAGTCCATGAGGAACTCCTCGCGAAAGTCCCGGCCGTATCCCGTACTGCCTCGCACATCGACCTGGACCACGATGTAGCCGCGTTCCACCAGGAGTTGGTGAAGCGTGCCGTTCGTACCGGCCCAGCGATTGCGCACCGTGTTGGAATACGCCGGGCCGAACACCACGGGGTATCGTTTCGAGGGATCGAGGTCGACCGGCTCGACGATGCGCGCGTGCAGCGTGTAATCGTCGATCCGACTCGGGAACGTGACGTAACGCGCCCGGGCCCAGGTCCGACGGCCGAACTCCGGTGGGGGAGACGTGGTGATCCGAACTTCGGGCTCGTCACCTCCTGCGTCCGCCAGGTAGAGCTCGGTGGGACTCACGTCGTCCGTGTGGAGGAGCGCCACACGGGTGCCGTCGGGCGACGGGTACGGTTGGTGTTGACCCGGCAGGCGAGTGACTCTAGTCGCCTCGCCACCCTCGTCGGAGATGCGGTAGACGTGCCGCTCATAGGGGCTCGGGTTGTTGGACTGGTAGAAGATCGTGGCCGAAGCGGCGGAGATGTGCGGTGCCCGCGTGACGTCGAAGAGGCCTGACGTGAGCAGCGTGGGGGCCTCGTCTCCTCCAGCCAGGAGATAGAGCCCGTAGCGGTCGCCGATATCGCTGAGGAACACGACACGCTCACCGTCAGAGTGCCAACCGGACGCGATTGCTGTGTACACACGGGTTTCTCGACGGTCGTGCCAGATCTCCTCGATCTGCCCATTGGCGGGGTCGACGAGGTGAAGCCAGCGATCGACCGCCGTGTCGGACTCTCTGTCGAGCAGTAGGGCCCCACTCGGTGACCAGGAGAAGCCGACGACTCGGTTCGCATCAGCGTCGGGAAGGTCCAACAGAGACAGCTCACCGCTTTCTACTTCGTAGAAGCCGATCGTGCGATGCTCGTTCGGGTCGCCGGGATAACCCCGACGAAGGTTGTTCACCAGCGTCTCGTCCCCGAGGTAGTACGGGAAGGGCACGATGCGCATCTCCCGGCGGTCGACGTAGTGCACCGCGATCGTTCGGCTGTCCGGGGCCCATGCGTAGGTAGGACCGCCCCAGACGTACGGACCGATCTCGACGTCGGGACGGTTGTATCGCCCGAGCGGAACGCTGGAGATCGAGGGGACGCCGACCGCGGTCGCTCGCGTCAGGACCCTGGTTTCGAGTTCGAGCAGCCAAAGGTCCCCGTCTTGAAGGAAGGAAGCGTATCGGCCGTTCGGCGACACGGCGAGATTCGATTTCCCGCCTCCGGTACGGGTGAGGCGCTCGCCGTCTGTACCGTCCAGGGGCATACGCCATACGTCGCCCGAACGGAGGTAGACGAGCGCCGACGCATCCGGGGTCCAGGCGAGCGAGCCCACGCCTCCCCTGCCTTCAGTCTCCCGGGTCAGGCGGCGTAGCCCCGAACCGTCTCCTTCCACGATCCATATCTCTCGACGCGGCATCGCCGAGTCGTTCCAAAGGAATGCGAGCCGCCGGCTGTCGGGCGACCAGGTCGGCGAGGACGGCGCGGTTCCGGTGAGTGACGGCTGCGAGACGATGCGCTCGATGGTGAGCGCCTCTTGCCCGCCGCCGGGGGTGGGGGCGATCAGGAATGCCGCAGTGAGGATGCCACTCCACATGGAGATCCTAGTGGAGATCGGAGTGGAGATCGGTGTGGAGATCTGTGTGGAGATCGGTGGTCGTGTCCCGCGATACGTCATGTTCATATGCTCCGCAACTTGCCCCTGTCCACTTTGCCCAGATGGGTTCGTGGAAGGTCGTCCATGAAGTGGATCTCTCGTGGATACTTGTAGGGTGCGAGCGTCTCCTTCACGTAGAGCTTCAGCTCGTCGGCCAGATCATCCTGCTGTCGGCCTCCTGCCTCTTCATCCTGCTCCCGGCCTGCCGCCTCTTCTGTGAGGACGACGTAGGCACGCGGTTTGATCAGTCCCCCCTCGACGACGACCCCGACCACGGCGCATTCGTCCACCCCCGGGTGCTGAAGGAGGCAGTTCTCGACTTCCTTTGGCGAGAGCCACTTGCCGGACACCTTGAGCATGTCGTCGGAACGACCGGCATAGGTGAAGACACCCTCTTCGCTTCGGCTGACCATGTCGCTGGACAGATACCAGTTCCCCTCGAAGGCGTCGCGCGTCTTCTCGGGCTGTTCCCAGTAGCCGATCGCTCGTGAGTCCCCTCGGACGCGGAGCAATCCGACCTCTCCGGGGGCCAGCTCGTTCCCCCCGGGACCGCAGACCTTCACCTCGAATCCCTCCACCACCGTTCCGAGCGTGCCGGGGCGTACGTCGCCTGGCCGGTTGGAGAGGAAGATGTGCCACATCTCGGCGGTCCCGAGTCCGTCCAGGAGGTCGACACCGAAGACGTCGTTCCATTGGCTGTGGAGTTCCATCGGGAGAGCCTCTCCGGCCGAAGTCGCGAGCCGCAGGCATGAGAGGTCCTGAGCGCGCGCATCGTCTTGGCTCACCATGTGATTTACCATCGTGGGTACGTTGATGAGGATGGTGGGTCTGTAGCGCCGAATCTTCTCGAAGAGGACGTCCGGCACGCACCGCTCCGGAAAGAGGACGGCCGACCCACCCACCGAGAACGGAAAGAGGAGATTCGATCCGGTGGCGTACCCGAAGTAGAGCTTGGGTACGGAGAGGGTGATGTCGTCCTCCGTATAAAGGAGGTGACCCTTCGCATATAGATCGGTGGTGTTGGCGAAGGAACGATGTGGTTGGACCACGGCCTTGGGCTGACCGGTCGTGCCCCCCGAGAACAGCCAGATCGCGGGGTCGTCCCGGTGGCTCACGTAGTTGTCCAACTCGGCGGAGGCTTCGTCCAGCGACGTCGCGAAGTCGTGGTCGCCCACGACGCGAAGACGGGGGGGCGTCTCGACGGCCTGGGCTGCTTCGTGGAAGGCAACCTGCGTCTCGACGTGGATCAGAGCGACCTGCGCGCCTGTGTACTGGTAGAAATATTCGATGGCGTCGGGCTTCAGGTCCGGGTTGACCATGACTACCACGGCGCCGATCTTGAGCACCCCGAAAAGGGCCGCCACATATTCGGGGGCGTCCGGAAGCGCAATAATGACGCGCTGTCCGGGCTCCACGCCGGCGGCACGCAACAGGTTACCGAAGCGGTTGGCGAGTTCCTGGACCTCGGTGTAGGTGAAGTCGCAGTTGTCCGTTCGGAGGGCGATGCGGTTCCCCCGTCCTTCTCGGATGCGAGCATCCAGGAAGTAGTCGGCGATATTGAACTCTTCGGGATACATGGAGGCCATGGCCCGATGATAGGAGCACGCATGCCGATACGTCCACTAGCCGAGATGACCTGGGAAGAGGCTAGAGACGCGCAGAGCGAGCCGTGGATCGGCCTGCTGCCTATCGGCGCCGTGGAGGCGCATGGACCTCATCTACCGGTGCGGACCGATGGGATCATCGCCGAGGCATGGGCGCTCGACGCCGCCGCGAGGCTCGAGGTGCATGGCATGCGACCGGTGGTGTTGCCCACGATCGACTACACGCCGGCGTCCTTCGCGGCCGAGTTTCCGGGAACGGTGTCCGTATCGAGCGAGGCGCTCAGCCGCTTGGTCCGGGATATCGCGCGGGCGGGGGCGGCTCACGGGGCCCGGGGCTTGGTGCTCTGCAATACGCATCTGGATCCGACCCACCTCGTCGCACTACGGAACGCCGTTCAGCGCGCGTATGCCTCCGAAGTGCCGATCATCTTCCCGGACCTCACCAAGAGGAACTTGGCCGCTCGACTGACCGAGGAGTTTCAGTCAGGAGCCTGTCATGCCGGTCAGTACGAGACGTCCATCGTAATGGCTGTGGCGCCCGAGTTGGTACGGGAGGAGATCCGGCGAGGTCTCCCCCCCAACCCCAAGTCCTTGTCGGATGCGATTCGCGACGAACTCTCGACATTCCACGAGGCGGGCGGGCCGCAGGCCTATTTCGGGTTCCCGGCCGACGCCAGCGCAGAAGAAGGGGTCGAGACCGTGCGCACGCTCGGGGCGATCGTCGAAGAGGCGGTGCTCGCGATCCTGGGTTCTCAGAAGGCAGGTGAGCCGTCATGAGCCTGAAAGGTAAGACGGCGGTCGTGACGGGCGGGGGCCGTGGGATCGGAGCCTCCGTAGCCCGAATGCTCGCGGATGCGGGCGCGGCGGTGCTGGTGAGCGCTCGCTCGCAGGACGAGGTCCGCGATGTGGCCGAGTCCATCGAGGCCTCGGGAGGGTCGGCCCACTGGGCCCTGTGCGATGTGGCCGACGAAGCTTCGGTCGCCGATCTCGAACAGGCCGCCGCGGACACATTAGGGAGCGTCGACATCCTCGTGAACAACGCCGGAGTCGGCCACTCGGCTCTTCTGGTTCGCGAGACCCTGGAGGACTGGAACCGGACGATTCAGGTGAACGCAACGGGCTCATTCCTCTGTGCCCGTGCCTTCCTTCCCGGGATGATCGAGCGGGACTGGGGGCGGGTCGTCAATGTGGCGTCGGTGGCCGGGCGTCTGGGAAGCCGCTACACGTCGGCGTACTCCGCGTCGAAGCATGCGGTGCTCGGCTTGACCCGCTCAGCGGCGGCCGAGATGGCCGGAACCGGAGTCACGGTCAACGCGTTGTGTCCCGGTTACGTCAACACGCCCATGACGGACGGCACGATCGATCAGATCATGGCCCGCTCGGGCATGACCAGGGGCGAGGCCCTCGAGGCGTTGCTGGCGACGCTCGCCCAAAAGCGACTGGTCGAGCCCGGCGAGGTCGGCGACGCCGTGCTTTATCTGTGTGGGGAGGACGCCGGGAGCGTGAACGGCCAGGCTATCGTAATCGACGGTGGGGCCCTGCTGGCCTAGCCTCCGACCCCCGCGCGTGGTGGGTGACCGTAGGACACTCCCCGTTTGACGGCAGGGGGCTCCGCAGTGAAGTTCGGCTCATGACCTTCGAGATCTTCAACCCCGATTCCCTGGGCCCGCCAAGTGGCTGGAACAACGGGCTCCTGGCGCCTGCCGGCAGCCGCGTTCTCTTCGTGGCGGGGCAGGCCGGGTCGGACGACTCGGGGACCATCGTATCGGACGATTTCGTCGATCAGTTCGACGCCGCTCTCGCCCGGTCGATCACGGTCGTGGAGGAGGCGGGTGGGGGGCCGGAGAACATCGCCCGTTTCACGATCTTCGTGACTGATATGGCCGAATACCGCAGTAGCCTGAAGCCTCTCGGAGCGAGATATCGTGACCGGATGGGCCGACACTATCCGGCTATGGCGCTCGTTGCCGTGTCCGAGATGGTGGATCCCAGGGCCAAGGTCGAAATAGAGGCCACCGCCGTCCTACCCGGTTAAGTCACACGGGTACACGGCTTCTCAGCAGCCTTTCAGACGTTAACGGGGAACCGGGAGAGCGGAGTGCCGATCCAGCCAACGTCCTTTCTGTACGAGCACGATGCGGATACCTCCGTCGCCACGATCACGCTCAATCGCCCGGACCGACTCAACGCTCTCACGTTCGAGGTCTATGAGGAGCTCCAGAGCACGTTTCGGGCTCTGAACGTGGAGCCTGGTGTGCGCTGCATCGTCATCACCGGGGCGGGGCGGGGGTTCTGCACCGGGGGAGACGTCGAGGACATCATCGGCGCCCTCTTCGAGCGGGACTCCCAGGGACTGCTCGACTTCACCCGGATGACGTGCAATCTGATTCTGGCCGTCAGGGAGTGCAGCCGCCCGGTCATCGCAGCCCTGAACGGAACAGTCGCCGGCGCGGGTGCCGTGATCGCTACCGCGTGCGACATCCGTATCGCCACCGAGCACGCCAAGATCGCCTACCTGTTCACCAAGGTGGGCCTCTCCGGTGCCGACATGGGGGTCGCCTGGCTCCTGCCGCGTATCGTCGGGCTGGCCCACGCCACCCAGTTGCTCATGACCGGCGACTTCATCGGCCCCGAGGAGGCGCATCGGATCGGCCTCTACAACCAGGTCGTGCCCCAGGACGATCTACTCGATGTGGCTCGCAGCCTGGCCGAGAAGCTGGCTCGTGGTCCGTCCTATGCCCTGGAGATGACGAAGCGAGCGCTCAACGAAGAGGCCTCCATGGATCTCGCGTCGGCTTTGGAGGCCGAGGCTCAGGTCCAGGCCAAGTGCATGGAGAACCCCAACTTCCGTGAGGCCTACGAGGCCTTTGTCGCGAAGCGGGACGCACAGTTTATCTGATGCCAGACGTCGGGGCCGTGCGGGCCTTCTTGGACGATGCGCAGGTCGAATGGGCCAGCGCTGTCGAGACCTTGGCCGCTGACCTGGCCAAGCTTCCCGCTCCGGCCGACGATGATGCCGGGCGTGTTCAGGCTCGGGAGATCGTGACGCTGCTCGGATCAGGTGGATGGCTGCGCCCCGTTCAGGAGCAGGATCTCGGGGGGGCGTGCCTAGCCCGTGAGGCCATCGCGGGCGCCAGTCCTCTGGCCGACGCGGTGTACGCGCTGCAGGCGCTCACGGCGACGCCCTTCCTGCTCGCCGACAACGCCGGTCAGCGTGAGGAATGGCTCCCGAGGCTCCTCGACGGTACGAGCCTGGGGGCGTTTGCGATGACCGAGCCGGAAGCCGGCTCGGACGTAGCGTCCATGCGTACGACCGCCGTGCGAGATGGTGAGGACTACCTACTGGAGGGCACCAAGACGCTCATCTCCAACGCCGGTATCGCCGACGTGTACGTGGTCTTTGCCTCGACCGATCCCGCGCAGGGTAGCCGTGGCCTCTCGGCCTTCGTCGTCCCCGCGGACACGGATGGCCTGGAGTTCGTGAAGCCCTTGGTGATGAGCGCCCCCCATCCTCTGGGAGAAGTGGCCTTTCACGGTTGCAGGGTGCCCGCACACGCCAGACTCGGTGCCGAGGGGGAGGGCTTCAAGATCGGGATGGCCACCTTCGATCGCCTGCGCCCCACCGTGGCAGCGGCCGCGTGCGGCATGGCGGCCCGAGCTTTGGACGAGGCGGAGGCCTATGCCCTGTCGCGTGAGCAGTTCGGGAAGCCCCTGGCCGACTTCCAACTGGTTCAGCAGAAGCTCGCACGCATGGCTACCGAACTCACGGCCGCGCGGCTCCTGACGTACAGGGCGGCTTGGGAGCGGGACCGTGGGGCGGAGCGTATTACCGTCGAAGCTGCCATGGCCAAGGCCTATGCCACCGAGGCGGCTCAGCGTGTCGTGGATGACGCCATCCAGATCCTGGGGGGTCGCGGGGTCCTGGCCGAGGCGGTCGTGGATCGGCTCTATCGTTCCGTCCGGGCACTGCGCATCTACGAGGGCGCCACCGACATTCAGCACTTGATCATCGCAGGTCATCGCTTGAAGCAGAGGAGAGGTACCTCAGAGTGAGAATCAATGTCGTGGGTGCAGGACCGGCTGGGCTGTACTCCGCCATTCTCCTGAAGGGGGCTGATCCGTCCCGCGAGATCACTGTCTACGAGCGCAACCGTCCCGACGACACGTTCGGATTCGGAGTCGTCTTTTCGGACGCGACGCTGGCTCGCATCGAGGCTGCTGAACCGGACGTCTACTTCGACATTACCAGAGCGTTTGCCCACTGGGACGACATCGACATCCATTACGGGGGGAAGATCCTCACCTCGACGGGACACGGTTTTGCCGGTCTCTCGCGGGGGAGGCTTCTCAGGATTCTGCAGAGGCGCGCGAATCGGTTGGGTATCGAGGTCCACTACGAGGTGGAGGTGGACGACGTCGAGGCCTACCGGGACGCCGATCTGGTCCTCGCCGCCGATGGGGTGAACAGCCAGATCCGCGACCGTTATGCCGAGCACTTCCGACCCACCGTCGACTTCCGCCCAAACCGTTTCGTATGGCTCGGGACCACTCGGCCCTTCGACGCTTTTACGTTCTACTTTCGGGAGAACGAGCACGGTCTCTGGCGGGTCCACGCGTACCAGTACGAGGAGGGGAAGGCCACCTTCATCGTCGAGGCTCGCGAGGAGACGTGGGCGGCGTCGGGGCTCGCTGTCGAAGACGAGGACGAGACCGCCCGGTTCTGCGAGGAGCTCTTCGCGGACGAACTGGAGGGGCATCCCCTCCTGAAGAACCGGTCTCACTGGCGGCAGTTTCCGACGGTTAGCAACGAGGCTTGGTCTCACGAGAACTTGGTGCTCTTGGGGGATGCGGCGCACACGGCGCACTTCTCGGTGGGGTCGGGAACTCGTATCGCGATGATGGACGGGATCGCCCTCGCCGAGGCGATGGCCCGCTTTCCCGACGTGTCCGTCGCCCTTGCCGAGTACGAGAAGGAACGGCGCCCGCCCGTGGAGAGCGTCCAACGGGCCGCCCAGGCGAGCCTTCAGTGGTTCGAGGACACCGAGCGCTACATGAAGATCGAGCCCGTCCAGTTCGGGTTCACGCTCCTCACCAGAAGCCTCCGCATCACGCACGAGAACCTCCGTCTGCGTGACGCCGGCTACATTCGCGAGGTGGACTCCTGGTTCGCCTGCGAGGCCGAGCGTCAGAGCGGCCGAGCGGTACCCTTCGTGCCGCCGCCACCGCCCATGTTCACCGCGTTCCGCATGCGCGAGCTGGTCCTGCAGAATCGTGTCGTGGTCTCCCCGATGTGCCAGTACACGGCCGAGGACGGGATGCCCAACGATTGGCATCTCGTGCACCTCGGGAGCCGTGCGGTCGGGGGCGCCGGTCTCGTCATGGCAGAGATGACCGATGTGAGCCGAGATGCCCGGATCTCGACCGGGTGCACCGGGCTCTACAAGCCGGAGCACGTGGACGGCTGGAAGAGGGTCGTGGACTTCATCCACGCAAACAGCGGCGCCAAGGTGGGCGTCCAGCTCGGTCATGCCGGTCGGAAGGGGTCCACCCAGAAGCTGTGGGAGGGCGACAACGAGCCGTTGGCCCAGGACGGGTGGGACGTACTGTCCGCCTCACCCATTCCGTGGCGTCCCGAGAATCCCGTCCCAAAGGAGATGACGCGGGACGACATGGATCAGGCGATCGCCGACTACGCTCGTGCCGCGGAGATCGCTCATGAGGCCGGCTTCGACATCCTGGAGCTCCACTTGGCTCATGGATATCTGCTGGCCTCCTTCGTCTCGCCACTCACGAACGAGAGAGACGACGAGTACGGTGGCAGTATCGAGAACCGCATGCGCTTCCCTCTGGAGGTGTTCGACGCCGTCCGTGGTGTGTGGCCCGACGAGAAGCCGATGTCCGCGCGGATCAGCGCGGTGGACTGGAAGCCGGGCGGCATGGAGCCGGAGGACTCGGTGGAGGTGGCGCGTCTTCTGAAGACTCACGACTGCGATATCGTCGACGTGTCCGCGGGACAGACCGTTCCCGACCAGGCCCCGCAGTACGGGCGGCTCTTCCAGACTCCGTTCGCCGATCGTGTGCGCCAGGAGGTGGGCATCGCGACCATGGCCGTGGGCAACATCTCGTCCTACATGGACGTGAACACGATCCTCGCGGCGGGTCGGGCCGACCTCTGCCTGCTCGCCAGGGCGCACCTCTTCGATCCGTATTGGACCCGGCACGCCGCGTACACGCTGGGCTATGACCTGGAGTGGCCGCCTCAGTACGAGTCCGTGAGCGAGTATTCGGCACGGTTCGCTTTCGACTTCGGAGCCACCGAATGAGTGAAGCCCTCACGTACGGCCGCTATCTCAAGATCCAGGAACTGCTGAACCTGCAGAAGCCGCTCTCCGAGGGGCCGGAGCACGACGAGATGCTCTTCATCGTGATTCACCAGGTCTACGAGCTCTGGTTCAAGGAAGTGCTTCACGAGGTGGACTACGTGTGTCGACTCATGGAGGAGGGGGATCACTCCCGCTCGCTTCACACCCTCAAGCGGGTGCTCACCATCCTGAAGGTTTTGGTGGCTCAGCTCGACATCCTGGAGACGATGACTCCCTTGGAGTTCCTCTCCTTCCGGACACGCCTGGAGGCCGCTTCGGGCTTTCAGTCCTATCAGTTCCGCGAGCTGGAATATTTGCTCGGAGCCAAGAACGCGAAGGCCATCGAACGGTTTCCGGAGGGCAGCGACGGCCGAATGAACCTCGAGCGACGGTTCGGCGAGAGAACGCTGTGGGACGCCTTCCTCACCTTCCTGCACGGTGAGGGATTTCCGGTGCCTGAGGCCCACCTGAGCCGAGACGTCACGCGGCCCGTGGCCGCGTCAGAAGATCTTCAGGAGGTCCTTGTCGATGTGTATCGGGAGAATCCCGCCGCGGCCTCCGTCTGCGAGCGCCTGGTCGATCTGGACGAGGGGCTGCAGGAGTGGCGGTATCGGCACGTGAAAATGGTGGAGCGCACCATCGGCATGAAGGCCGGTACCGGAGGGTCCGCCGGCTCGGCTTATTTGCGCACGACCCTCAACGCGCCGGTCTTTCCGGATCTCTGGGCGATCCGCAGCCGGCTCTAGGATGACCGAGGCCCCCTCGACCTGCTGGTGGCGCACCGCATGATCGACCCAGCCGCACTCGCCGCCCACTACACTCGCTTTCGGGTCTCCGAACGGCTGCTCCTGACCGGACACTCACACCAGGCCTGGCCCGACGTCGCCTTCGAGGCGCAGCAGCAGGCGTGGCTCGATGCGGCCGAGCATGTGGATCGGAAGTGGGACCTGGCCGAGGAGCGGGCGGAGGCACTACGACGTGGTGTGGCTACACTGCTCGACGATCCGAAGGGACTGGTGGCCTTGGGACAAAACACCCATGAGCTCGTCACCCGCTTCCTCTCCGCCACCCCTTTGCTTGAGCGCCCCCGACTGGTCACGACGGACCAGGAGTTCCATAGCATACGGAGGCAGCTCGATCGGCTGGCGGAGGAGCCCGTGGAGGTCGTGAAGGTCGCGGCGCTTCCGGCGGATACGCTCGCCGAGCGCTTGATCGCCGCGGTCGACGAGAAGACCGCGGCGGTGCTGACGTCGTGCGTGCTCTTTCAAAACGCTCACTGTGTGCCCCACCTCGGGGCCGTCCTCGACGCGTGTGAGTCGTTGGGGGCCGAACTCCTGATCGATGCGTATCACTCGACCAACGTCGTGCCTTACTCGATCGAGCGGGAGCGGTTGGGTCGCGCCTTCGTGGTTGGTGGCGGATACAAGTACATGCAGATGGGGGAGGGAAACTGCTGGCTGCGTTTTCCGGATGGCTGTCGGTTCCGGCCGGTCATCACGGGCTGGTTCAGCGAGTTCGCCACTCTGGCCCATGAGAAGGACCAGGGGCGGACGGCCTATGGCGAGGGGGCGGCTCGGTTCGCCGGATCCACGTACGACCCCACGAGCCATTATCGGGCGGCGGCCGTGCTCGACTTCTTCTCGGAGCAGGGACTGACCCAGGAGCGCTTGCGGGAGCGAAGCCAACACCAGGTGGGGCTCCTCATGGAGGTGTTCGACGGCTTGGATCTCGATCCTGATGTGGTGGACCGGGACCGTAGCGTGCCGTTGGAGGGGGTGGCGGGATTCCTGGCGCTACGCTCTCCCGATGCGGCCCGGTTGAGCGAGGGGTTGGCCACGCGCGGAGTGCGGACGGACTACCGGGGAGACGTGCTTCGATTCGGCCCTGCCCCCTACCTCACGGACGACCAGCTCCAGACCGCCATGGAGGCTCTTGGGGAAGTGGTACCTTAGGCGGTACACGAACACTTTCTTACCCGATTTCGTAGGACCACTAGTGTTCGTGGATCCTGCCAACGCCGGCGTGGTACCGTTCACTGAGATGGAAGAACCCTCACTGAGATGGAAGAGGCCTTACTGAGATGGAAGCACCCTTCATGCAGGAGATGTCACTCTGTCGATGACCCCGTGGGTGAAGCGGCTGCTCGTCGCGAACGTCCTCGTTTTCCTGGTGATCCAGCCGGGGACGCTCCCGTACGCCATGCTGACCCTCTTTCCGCCGGCCGTCATCGGGTTGGATCGCTTCTATCTCCCCATGATGCCGTTCAGGCCCTGGGGCCTCGTCAGCTACATGTTCCTGCATGCCGGCATCGGGCACCTCTTCTTCAACATGATCGGTCTGTTCTTCTTCGGGCCGAGGTTGGAGGCTCGGCTGGGCTCGCGCGGCTTCCTGTGGCTCTACTTCCTGAGTGGGCTCGGCGGGGCCGCGTTCTCCTTCCTGTTCTCGTTCGGTGCGCCGGTCGTGGGGGCTTCCGCCGCGGTGTACGGGGTTCTGATCGGGTTCGCGATGTACTGGCCCAGGGAGAACATCTACATCTACGGAATCCTGCCGATCCAGGCCTGGGTGCTCGCGGTTGGCCTCGTCCTGATCAGCCTCTACAGCGGCATCGCCGGGAGCGGTGGTGTCACGGCCCACTTCGCTCACTTGGGCGGGCTCGCGGTGGGAGCCGGATATCTGCGGTGGCGCGACTGGCACACCGGAAAGGGCAAGCGCGAGTTCCAGCGACAGGTCCAACACACTCCATCGATAGACGGCTCGGACCGTGAAGCCCGCGCACGGTGGTCCTCCATCGACCTCGCTTCCATACACGAACTCAATCGGAGCGAGGTGGAGCAGCTGTTGAAGAGGGTGGACAGCGGGGGAGCTGGAGCCTTGTCGATCGAGGAGCGGGCGTTCCTCGACCGGATGTCGGGAGGATAGCCGTCGGCTGGGTGTGGCCCGGCGCCGTCCTGGTCCTTTCCGGGATCGTACTCACCACGGTGGCGGGTGATGCCCCGTGGCTGGACCAGGCCGTCGAGCGATATCCGCTGGTCATCTTCGCGGGAGGCCTTCTTCTCGCCTGGCGCTTCCGGCGCAGTAGGGTCGGGGCCGCCCTTCTAGGCCTGATCCTGTTGGACCGACTCCTCCGCCCGGTCGCTATGGGCCCGGGGGCATCAGGCTCCGAGGTCGGCCGCCCTCCGGTTCTCGAGCCTGGGATGCTCGAGGCCCCCCTCGGGTCGGCGTGGGGTACGGGCGGCATCGTCCTGCTCTTCGCCATCGGAATCCTCGCGGTCCTGAAGGACCGGGGGATCTTCTCCGGCCTCGGCGTCCTCCAACCCGTGACGGTCGCTTTGGCGTTCGCAGCCGGCTTGGTGCTATGGGACGTCCGGCCGGACCTGCTCACCTGGACCTGGGAGCCGTTTCTGCCTTGGGTCCCCTCTGGATGGCTCGGCCTATCGAATGGCGCGGTCGTAGCGGGACTGTGCGCATCAGTGGTCACCCTGGGGATGGCGATCCGCCGGGACCACCCGGTGGAGAAGGGGCTCTTCTGGACCACGATCGCGGTGCTCTTCGCGCTCGGGCACGGAGCCGACTCGGTCGGCTCTACCGTGCACCTCACGGCCGGGGCCCTGGTCCTCGCACTGGCCGTGGTCGAGACGTCCTACGCGATGGCATTCCGGGACGAGCTCACGGGACTCCCCGCGAGGCGGGCTCTGTGGCAGGAGATCGACTCGGCCGGCCGTGCCTACGCGGTGGCCATGGTGGACGTCGACCACTTCAAGCGGTTCAACGATCGTCACGGTCACGACGTCGGTGATCAGGTCCTTCGGCTCGTGGGTGCTCAGCTGGCCAAGGTGAATGGAGGGGGCCGTGCGTTTCGCTACGGCGGTGAGGAGTTCACGGTCGTCTTCCCGGGCAAAGACCGTGAAGACGCGCTACCGCATCTCGAGGAATTGCGGGAGCGGATCGAGGCGAGCCGGTTCGCCGTGCGGCGAATGGGACGGCCCCGGGAAAGGCCGGCCGCCAAGAAGCCCTCGCCTTGGAAGCTGTGGGCCAAGCGGGCCAAGAAGAAGGCCGCGCGGCGCCTGTCGGTGACCGTGAGCATCGGGGTCGCCGAACGCACCGAGAAGGCCGCCACCGGCGAGGAGGTCGTGAAGGCGGCCGACAAAGCCCTGTATCGTGCGAAGAAGGCGGGGCGGAACCGGGTGGCGAAATAGGAGGGAGCTAGACCAACCGCTTGTAGTCGGCCAGGTGTCGCAGCGCTTCCTTGGACCGCCCCTGGGCCTCGTAGAGGCGCGACAGGTTGTAGTGCGCCGATGCCATGTCCGGCTCGGAGCGTAGCGCCCTCTCGTACGCCTGGATGGCCTCCTCGACCCGTCCGAGGTCTTCCAGAGCCACGCCCAGGTTGAAGGCGGCGGTCGGTGAATCGGGATTGGCGGCCAACGCCTGACGGTAGTGGGCTTCGGCCGACTCGACCTCTCCCGCTTCGTGCTGCAGGCGGCCCAAGTTGAGATGAGCCCTTACATGCCCCGGGTTGAGGGCGAGTGCGCGTCGGTACGCATCCGTGGCGCGGTCCGTCGCTACCGGCTCCAGATCCAGCGCCAGGTCGTACCACTCGTCGGCGGTCAGGTCGACCGACGCATGATGTGAGGCGCCCGCGCGGGCGATGGGCTCGACCTTCTCGGCGAGCTCACCGACGGAAAAGTCGAGATGGACCTGGCCGGATCGCGGATCCCAGACAGTGCTCTCTTCCTTCACCACCACGGTGTCCCCGTCGGAAGTGATGTGGAGAGCGCTCAGCGGCTCACCTTCCGGGAGCTTCTCACGCAGTGCGTGAAGAACCCCGCCGACGCGCTGCATCGAGACGCCTGCATCCCTCAGGTCACGGGTGGTGCGGAGGAGAATGATGTCCGAGAAGGAGAACCGGTATTCGTTGCGGGGGCCCCTGGCAGGATCGAAGAACCCGGACCTGGCGAGAGATTGCACACGGGCAATAGGGATGCCGAGGATCTCGGCTACCTGCCGGGTGGTGTACCCAGTGGTGTTCACCTTCATGTTTCCGTCCCCAGGTCGGGCAGGCTCATCAGCCGCCGATCGTGGTCGGTCCGCCTGGTTGCCCGGGCGATCAGCCCGAAGACGCCTTCTTGTTGGCTGTGGTCTTCTTCTTACTGGATGCCTTCTTGGCCGGCTTCCTCTCCTCGCCCTCGTCGGAGAGACTGGCCTTGAGGGCCGCCATCAGATCGATGATCTGTGTCTGGGGCTCTTCGGTGACCGACGAGACGATCTCCTCGCCGTCGACCTTCTGCTGGATGAGCTCGAGCATCCGGTCGCGGACTTCGTCCTTGTACTCCTTGGCCTGGAACTCTTCCGAAGACGCCTGATCCACGAGCTGCACCGCCAGCTTCAGCTCGGAGTCGTCCACCTCGCCCTCCTCCACCGGCACATCCGCGAAGTCGCGCACCTCATCGGCGTAGAGGAGCTGTTCCATCAGCAGGCCTTCGCCGAAGGGGCGCACCATCACGAGGTACTGTTTGCCCCGGGTAGCGTACTTGGCGATGGCGACGCGCTCGGTCTCCTGCAGGGCCGCGGAAAGGAGCAAGTAGGCCCGGTTGCCACCTTTGTCCGGCCCGAGGTAGTAGGCGCGGTCGAGGAACAGGCGGTCCACCTGATCCGAAGGAACGAACTCCGTGATCTGAATGGAGTCGGTCTTGGGCTGCTCGACCGCTTTGAGTTCCTCGGGAGTGAAGAGCACGTACTGCCCCTTGGCGAACTCGTACCCCTTTACCATGTCCTCTCAGGGGACGATCACCGTCGTCCTTCGGACAGATGTACTGCTGTTTCACACGGGTTCCACAGTCTTTGTGGACCATGTTGAACGAGATCCGAGACTTGGATTCCCCGGTCGCATAGAGCTTTACCGGCACGGAAACCAACCCGAACGAGATGGTCGACGTGGAAATCGGACGTGCGGCCATTGTGAAAAACTCCCTTTTCCATGACTAAAAGGCGGAAGAAAACATATGTTCACGCCCCGGAACTACGCAATGAAAAGGTGATGAGCCCCTACCTGCGGACGGGCGGCCCGAAGTCCCAATCTTGCGCACTCGAGATGTTGGGGAGGCCGTACTCCCTGCCGTTCCACCCCGTAAAGCCGTTGAGCCGGAACGCCCAGAACCCCGTATTGAGGTCGCTGACCACGATCAGTCCGTCCTCGTTTCGCACGTCCACCTCCATGGCCCCGTTGAAGACGCTTGTACCCCTGACGCGATCTCCCCCTCCGAAACCCGTCTGATGGGTGCAGTGGCACGTGTAGTGCCATCCGAGCGTCATTGGGTCCCCCGGGTCTCGCATGTCGAAGATCTGGAGACCGTCTTCGTATGCAGCCACGAACACATAGGGCCAGCGCACCTCCATGTTGTGGGCGAGGTCCTTCCAGTCGGCGATCCATGCGCCGGTGGGGCGTGAGATCCGCTGTGTGATCCCATCGTGGATCGGTGAGAGGTCGAAGACCATCATCGGCGCGAACTGATACTCCATCTGCGTCACGGCGTAGCGAGCGTCCGGCGTCGCGATGATAGTATGACCGCGCTGCACCCCGCTCGTCCCGGAAATCGAGCCCAGATACTCGAGATCCTCGGGGACCGTCATGTCGTACAGGTGATACCCGCCCGCGCCGCCGCCGTAGACCACATCGCGCGCTCTGTCCGGGTCGTAGGCCGCGTAGAGGTCGTGATAGGCGGAGTTGGTCGGCCCGAAGCCGAGGTCGGGTAGCGGCACAGGTCCCACGTAGCCCAGATCGGCATCTCCGGCGATGAAGCGGTCCATGTCGTAGATCTTGCCGTGGGGCTCGGTCCCCGGCGTCGCCCCCCGCACGCCGGCCAAGAGAAGCGTACGTCCGTCGGAGTGCTTGTAGGGAAAGACGCTGAGGCATCCGGTGACGATATCCGGAGACCGGAGGCGGCCGACCTCGAACACGCTGTTCGGGTCGGGAAGACCGGTCACATCGAAGACCACGGCACAGAGGTCCGGATCCGGCCCGGCGGTGCCGAAGATCGTTGTCTTCACGTAGTAGTAACGGTCGCCCGTTTTGAAATACTTGCCCGTTTCCCCACGGCCGAACTGATGGAGCTCGGCGTTCTCGATCTCCCACCGGTAGATGATCTCGGGGTTCTCCGGGTCCTCGAGGTCGATCACCACGAAGCCCGCCTTGTCGAGCCACAGCGGGACGTAGGCGTAGGGGCGCGACATCTCTTGCTCGATGTCGATCCCACCGTTGTAGAAGAACCCCTCGAGCGGCAGGTGGCTGAGGAGCTGCACGTTCGGTGAGCCCCCGAGCTTGGTGAGCGGATTCGCCGGCCCGAGTGCGGCGTCCTGCGCATTCAGCTCGCCCGTGCTCGAGAATGCCAGCGCTGCCAGAGCCGAGAGGGCGAGCGCTCGAACGAGCTGTGCTACCTGACTACCGTTCACGGCCCGCGGGGGTGCACACCTCTCGATCACGGATGAATCATGCATGGGACCTCCGCCCCTCGTGAAGCCGGCTACGATTTGGGCCCTCACGCACCTTGGCCGAGGGAAGCTGCGATACGAAGGCCCGGCGTCTTGGTCGCAATGTGGGACGACCGGCGGCGCTATTCCAGTGCGTGTGGGTGTGGGGAGGTGGTGCAGGGCCACGGGCCCCCGCTAACGTTCCCGGATGTCATCCACCTCCGACGACAGACTCGAGCGCTACCGCGAAAAGCGGTCTGCCTCCGATACCCCGGAGCCCTTCGGCGGCATGGGATCGGCCGGTGAGGCCCGGTTGTTCGTCGTGCAGAAACACCATGCGAGTTCGCTGCACTGGGATCTTCGACTGGAGATGGACGGTGCATTGGAGTCGTGGGCTGTGCCCAAGGGGCCATCGCCCGACACGGCCGACAAGCGTCTCGCCATGCATGTGGAGCCCCATCCGCTCGAGTACGCCGAGTTCGAGGGAGTCATCCCCGAGGGTCAGTACGGAGCCGGTCCGTCCATCTGCTGGGACAAGGGCGTTTGGATCGACGTGCCCGGCGAGAAGCACGGGCTGGAGCACGGCAAACTCCTCTTCGAGTTGAGAGGGTACAAGCTGCGGGGCCGTTGGACGCTGGTGCACACCCCCAAGCGTGGACACAACCACTGGCTGCTCATCAAGGAGCGTGACGGCTACGTCGATGAGAGCGGCACCGAGGGGTATCCGGACGACTCCATCTACTCGGGCCTCCTGGTCGACCAGCTTCTCGAACCTGGGCAGCGCGAGGCGGAGATCCTCGCTCGGGCCCGTGAGCTCGGAGCGGAGAAGGAGTCCCCCTCGGCAAAGAAGATGAAGGTCATGCTGGCCACCAGCCGCGAAGAGCCCTTCGACAAAGAGGGTTGGATCTTCGAGCTCAAGTACGACGGCTACCGGCTCATCGCGTCCCGGGAGACCGAACGAGCGGTGTTGTGGTCCCGGAACGGAAACGACCTCACGGAGACCTTTCCCGATATTGCCCGGGCCCTCCAGGGCCTTCCGTACGACGGCACCGTCCTCGACGGAGAGGTGGTCGTCCACGATGAGGCCGGGCTCCCGAGCTTCAGCCGGCTCCAGCGGCGCGGCCGTCTACAACGACGGTCGGACATTCTCCAGGCGACGCTGGATCTTCCGGCGGTCTTCTACGCCTTCGATCTCCTCGCCTTCGGTGGGCTCGATCTGCGAGATCTGCCGCTGGTCTCCCGCAAGGAGCTTCTCGGAGAGGTGCTTCCGAGTGTGGGGCCCATTCGCTACTCGGATCACATTGCGGTGCGGGGTGAGGCCATGTTCAAGCAGGTGACGGACATGCGTCTCGAGGGAATCGTGGCCAAGAAGGCGGACGCTCCCTATCGCTCGGGCCGCTCGACGAACTGGTACAAGATCCGAACGGTCGAGGCCGACGACTTCGTCGTGGTGGGCTACACGGACCCGAAGGGGGGACGGCCCGGTTTCGGGGCGCTCCACCTGGCTCAGTACGTCTCCGGTGAGTTGACGTACTCGGGGAGTGTCGGGACCGGCTTCAGCGACGCTCTTCTCGACGAGATTCTCGCGGAGCTCCAGTCGCTGGACAGCGAGCCGAAGCCTCCGTGCGCCGGCCCGACCCCCAAGGGCAAGGCCCACCACTGGGTTCAGCCCCGGATGGTTGCCGAGGTGCAATACAAGGAGTTCACGGACGCCGGAGTCATCCGGCATCCCTCGTTCGCGCGCCTCAGGGACGACAAGCAGGCCGAGGAGTGCGTCAGGCGAGGCGAGGACGAGGACGAGGATCAGGTCCTGGCCGAGCCGGTGAAGGTCGTGGACAGGACGGTGGAGCGGACGGTGCCGTTTACCAATCTCGACAAGGTCTTCTGGCCAGAGGCGGGCTACACGAAGGGGGACCTCATCGAGTACTACCAATCGGTTTGGGAGTGGATCTCGCCGTATCTCCAAGACCGTTGCTTGGTGCTCACGCGCTATCCGGACGGCATCGACGGGAACTCGTTCTATCAGAAGAACGCTCCCGAGTGGGCACCCGAGTGGCTCCGAAGAGAGCCCATCGTGAGTGAGGACTCTGAGAAGGTCCTCGACTATTTCGTCGTCGAAGACGTGGAGTCGCTCCTCTGGGTGGCCAACTCGGCGGCCATCCCGCTTCACATCTGGTCGAGTCGTATCTCCAGCCTCGCCAAGCCCGACTGGTGCATCTTGGATCTGGACCCGAAGGGCGCGCCGTTCACCGACGTGGTGAAGGTCGCGAAGGTGATCCGCCAGGTGTGCGATGAGATCGAGCTTCCCACTTATGTGAAGACCAGTGGCTCTTCAGGACTACATGTGCTCATTCCGCTCGGACGGCAGATGGACTACGAGCAATCCCGCATGCTCGGCAACCTGCTCGCCCGCGTGGTGGTGGGAGAGCTCCCGGAGATCGCTACCGTCGCCCGGGCCCTCAAGAGCCGAGAAGGGAAGGTCTACGTGGACTTTCTGCAAAACGCATCAGGCCAATTGTTGGTAGCCCCGTTCTGCGTGCGGCCTGTGCCCGAGGCCGCCGTGTCCACGCCGCTGCGGTGGAGCGAGGTGACGAACAAGCTGGACATCCGGAAGCATACCATCAAAACGGTACCCTCACGCATGAAGCGCCTCAAAGGGGGGGATCCGCACCTTGATGTGCTCGGCGATGAGCCCGATCTCATCGGTGCATTGGGGCGGCTCGAAACCCTCGGGGGTCCTGTTGCGTCATAATGGGAGGGGAGTCGACGGGGCGTGCCCCTGCGTCGAGTCCCGAACCGTAGTCGTCTTTTTCAGGATCGGAAAATGATTCAGTTTGCAGTCCATCTGCTGGTGACCGCTGGACTCCTCGCCGTGGTCGGCAAGATGATCTCCGGCATCGAGGTGGAGGACGCGAGTGCCGCCGCTATCGGGGCTCTCGTGCTCGGCTTCGCCAACGCCGTGATCCGACCCATCCTGGTCATGCTCACCATGCCTATCACGATCATCACGCTCGGCCTGTTCGTGTGGGTCGTGAACGCCCTCATGCTCATGCTCGCCGCGGCGTTCGTCCCCGGCTTCGAGGTGAAGGGCTTCAAGCCGGCGCTGTTCGGAAGTTTGCTGCTGGGGCTCCTCAACTTCGCGGTGTCGATCTTCTTCGGGATCTAGGCGGCTCGTCGCCGAGGCCTCGGTCCACAGCCTCATATCCGACGTAGCGCGCTACCTGAGGGACAACCTGACGACGTGAGTCGGGTCGTTTTGGGAACGCCTAGCTGATCGTCCCGCTCAGCGCCTTCACCAGCCGGTACAGAAACTCCTGCCCCTCGAAGAACGACTTGATGAGGATGCGCTCGTCCTGGCCGTGGGCTCGCTTGTCATCGACGTCTTCGAAGAGGCCCGAGACTCCGTACACGGGAATCCCCGCGCGCCTCAGATAGAGGCCGTCCGTCGCCCCGGTGCTCATGATCGGAACTACCGGTACGCCCGGCCACATCTCCTCGGTGATCCGCTCGATGGGGCCCAGCACTGCTCCTGTCAGCGCGGAGGGGGGGCTCGGGTTGGGCGTCGCGGCGGGGGTGATCTCGACTCCGGGGCCGGCGACACGTCTGAGCGTGGCCAGCACGTCGGCCGGATCGTGATCGGGGAGGATCCGACAGTTCACCATCGCCTCCGCCGTTTGGGGTAGAGCGTTGTCGGCATGGCCCCCGCTCAGCCGTGTGGCCACACACGTGGTGCGCATGCGCGCGTTGTAATGGGGAAAGACCTGGAGACGCTCGACTGCAGGAGCGTTTCTCGGGTCGGCGAGCATGGTGCGCATCGCGCCGGCGACTGCGCCTCCTTCGACCTCGGCCGTTCCGGTGAAGTACGCCCGCGTCACCTCGTTCAGCATGACGGGAAAGCTGTAGTCGCTGATGCGAAGGACGGCGTTCAAGAGGTCGTAGATCGCGTTGTCTTCGCGGGGTAGGGAGCTGTGGCCGCCCGGGTTCGTGGCCTTGAGCCAGAAACTCTGGTAGACCTTCTCACTGGCCTGGACCGAGTTGAGCTGGTGCACGCCGTCCTTGATGGCGCCACCGCCACCCTCGTTCAGCGCGTATCCGGCGTCGATGAGGTCCCTCCGATTCTGGAGGAGCCACTGCACGCCGTTGAACTGACCACCCTCCTCGTCGGAGGTCAGCGCAACGATGATGTCGCGATCCGGCACGAACCCCTCTTCTTTGTACCGGATGAGGTTCGCCGTGTAGATGGCTCCTTCGTCCTTGTCGTCGGTGACGCCGCGCCCGTAGTAGTAGCCGTCCATCTCGTTCATGGTCCACGGATCCATGTTCCAGTCCGTGGGCAAGGCCTCGACCACGTCGAGATGGGCCAGAAGCAGAATGGGCGGCCTTCCGGAGTCGTTGCCCCGGAGCCTCGCCACCAGGTTCATCTTCCGCTCGTTGGGTCCCACCACGTTGACGTCTTCGCTCGGGAAACCCGCGTCGAGAAGGCGTTTCGCCATGGCCTCGGCCGCTGCCGTGGTGCCGGCCGAGTCCACCGTGTTGATCTCGATGAGTTCACGTAGCAGCTCGCGAGCCAGCTCCTGGTGCGGCTCCAGGGTGACCTGCGATGCCACAGGCGCAAATCCCGCCGCCGTTGCGGTCGCGATGGCCCCGGTGATCAGGACGATCCGTGTGGTCCATCTAATCATGCCTACGTCTCCGACTTCATGACGGTGTCGATCCAGGCTCGTGTGGTGTCCGCGAGCTCATCCAGCACTTCGTCGTCGGTGCGCCCAGAGCGTTTCAGGACACTGAAGCCGTGGTCGGCTCCCTCGACGACGTGCAATTCGGCCCGCGGTCCCAAACGCTCGCAGACCGGGGCCATCAGGTCCAGGGGGCCAGCTTGTCACGAGTCCCCTGAAGAAAGAGGAGGGGAACGCCGACCTCGCTGAGATGGTCTGCCCGTTCGACTCCCGGCTTGGCCACAGGGTGAAGGGGGAAACCGAAGAAGACGATGCCCCGAATCCCGTCCAACGGTTCACTCGCATCAGCCATGGACGTCATACGTCCACCCATGGACTTTCCTCCCGCAAACATAGGCAATCCACCCGAGACGTCCTCGGCGGCGACGGCGGCGGAGCGCACCGTCTTGAGCAGTATCGGTCGGTAGTCGGGCCGCCGGCCACCCTTCTCCATGTAGGGAAACTGGTACCGGAACGTGGCGATGCCCCGGTCCGCCAGGCGTGCCGCCGCATCCTCCATGAACCGGTGGCGTATTCCGGCCCCCGCTCCGTGACCGAAGACCAATAGGCCGCGCGCCTCGGAAGGCTCCAGGAGCAGGGCCGAGACGTCGCCGGAGCTGTCGGTGGCCCTGAAACGATGTTCGCTCAGCGAGTGCAGCGGTGCGCCTTCACGGAACCTGGATGTCTACCGAGAAGCGGGTGTGATCCCAGTCCAGGTAGAGCAAGCCGCCATCCGACGTCTCTTCCAGCGAAATCGTGAAGCGCTCGAGTAGGCCGCCCGGGAGTTCCGACTTGGTCATCTCGACCGCGACGAAGTCGTTGTCCGCGTTGTATGCGGTGCCCCACTGTCCCGTCTCGCTGTTGAGGATCAACTGCTGGGAGTCGGCAGAATAGGTCGACCACAGGCTATAGCTGCCAGCCGGCACCTCGGCCCCCCCGATAACGAGGTCGCCACCCGTCGTGAAGACCGTCGCGGCGTTCGCACCGGTCCGCCAAACGCCGTCGTGCGGCACCAGGGTGCCCCAGATGTCGCGGCCCCTCTTCGCGGGTTGGGAATAGGCGACCTCGATCGTCACGCCGTGTATAGTGCCCTGCGCGGTAGCGGCGGGGGACGGCACTCCGATGCCCTCGCGCCGAGCGTCCATCCCGGCCCAGGTCGCTGCCAGGCCGTCCACGTCGAGACTCGCCACCTTCTCGGTTACTGCGTCCATGGTCGTGGGTGTGCCATCGGCGCCGATGATGTTGTCGTCCGCGTCGGCCCAAGCCATCAACGGTGCGCCGAAGTAGGTGATGGCCACAGTATCGCCGGAGAGCCGTGTGATGCTGTTGTTCACCGGCTGCGGCCGAGTCGGGTAGACCAACTCGACGGCGTGCTCTTCGGCTCCTCCTGCCTGCCGTATCGCCTGCTCGAATGCGAACATGGCGACGGACGCCCTGCCGAGGGTCGGAATCGCTGCCGCTCCCACTGCGAAGGAGTTGGTGCCGGGGTTCTGCCCCCCCGTGCGTACCACGGTGGCGGTCCCGTCGGCGATGGTGGTCGTCCAAGACTGGGGAGCCGGACCTGAGGTGTTCTCCGCCGGAGTGCTCGTTTCCGCTTCGAGATGGGAGATGTTCCCGTCCGGATCGAGATCGGCCGCATACGTGATCCGATGCGTGTAGGGCAGCCGGGTGACCAACTGACCCTCGATCCGGGTGTCCGAACGTGTGAACGTCTCGACCGTGATCGTGTCGTCTCCCAACCTCGAGACGAACGAGGCGGGGCCCGATTCCGCGGGCTCGCAGCCCACGCTCAATACGGTCATCGTGATGACGCACCAACCCAGGCTTCTGCTCACGCGTGACATCTCAATCTCCTTCTGCTCTAGCGGGTATTCGTGCCTCGTGAGCCATCCTCGGTGGTGACCCGTGTCCGCGCAATCTAAGTTGTCGCACCAGACCAGACATCTACGGGAGGATCACCATGTGCATTGCGGCTGCCTGAATGAGTGAGCGCCCTCTGGAGATCGCTACGCTCGGAGGGGGTTGCTTCTGGTGTCTGGAGGCTGTCTACGAACTCCTGGAGGGCGTGGAGTCCGTGGTGTCGGGAGCCTCCGGAGGCCATGTCGAGAACCCCACGTATGAGGATCTCTGTTCTGGACGGTCGGGCCACGCCGAGGTGGTCCGTCTGGAGTTCGACCCCGAGGTGACGAGCTATCGCGAAGTGCTCGACGTTTTCTTCGCCACTCACGACCCTACCACGCAGGATCGGCAGGGGGCCGACATGGGCCCCCAATATCGCTCGGTGGTCTTCCATCACTCGCCAGAGCAGAAGGAGACGGTCGAGGCCGTCATCACAGAGCTGACAGAAGAGGGTGTGTGGGACGATCCCATCGTGACGGAGGTGGCGCAGCTCGAGGCCTTCTATCCTGCCGAGACCTACCATCAGGGCTACTATCGACGGAACGGACAGCAGCCGTACTGCAGGGTCGTCATCGATCCGAAGGTAGCCAAGCTGAGGTCGAAGTTCGCCCACAAGCTGAAGAAGTAGAACTCTCGTGTGTTTGTGTGAAGGATCAACTGTCGTATTGGGCGGCGGCACCCACGAGGGCGCGCGAGGATGCGGTACTCCATGAACGGCCGGGATCGCGAGAGTGCGGGCGTTCACAAGACCATTGCCGTTCCTGGAGCAACCACGGCCTCTACCGGCTTGCCGGACGACTCCAGAGCGGGTGGCGCTTGGATCATGAACGCCGGCACCAGCACTGCTCACATCATGACGCCCTGACGGACTGATGAATGACTCCCACCGGCCCAGGAGGCCCACATGCTGATGCGTACGGCGACCCTACTGGCCCTGACGATCGTCGGTGGCTCGGCAACGCGCGCCCCCACCGCGCCCACCCCGCCCGCCGCGCTCACCGCCCCCACCGCGCTCACCGGCGCCTGGGAAGTCGTCGAGCGATCCTATGAGCGGGGAGACTCCTCCTGGGTCAATCGCAATCCGGAGGTGGGTCGCTACGTGTTCACGGAGCGCTACTACGGGGTGCAGGAGATCCGCGAGTCGGGTCCTAGGCCGGACTTTACCGATACGACAACGGAGCTCGAGCGACTCGCCGAGTTCGACGTCTTCCACGCCCACGGGGGTCCCTACGAGGTCGTCGGCGATCGTCTGATCATCAGGATCGACATCGCCAAGAGTCCCAACACGATGAGTGGGGACGGGACCTATGAGTACCGGCTAGAGTTCTCGGGAGACCAGGTGCGGGTCATCCGCGAAGTGTCGGATGAGAGGCGCGTCACGACTCTACGTCGGCTCGAGTAGGCGCGAGCGCCCTTAGATTCTCGCCTGCACCGTGTAGAGTTGGTGATACCGCCCGTCGATGGCGATCAGTTCCTCGTGACGCCCGCGCTCCGCGATCCGCCCGTCTTCGATGACCAGGATCAGATCCGCACGCTGGATGGTCGAGAGGCGGTGGGCGATGACGAACGTAGTCCTGTCCTGGAGGAGCTGGCCCAGGCTCTCTTGGATGAGCGCTTCACTCTCGGTGTCGAGGCTCGACGTGGCCTCGTCGAGTAGGAGAATTCGCGGGTTGGAGAGGATGGCACGGGCGATCGTCACCCTCTGGCGTTGGCCGCCCGACAACTTGACTCCCCGCTCTCCGATCACCGTGTCGAGGCCCTCCGGGAAGCGATTGGTGAACTCGGTCACGTGGGCTTGCTCGGCTGCCAACTGCAAATCGGCGTCCGACGCGCCGGCTCGAGCGAAGAGCAGGTTCTCCCGTATGGTGCCGTCGAAGAGGAAATCGTCCTGGAGCACCAGGCCGAGCTGCTCGCGGTAGCTGGCGAGGCTCACGGTGGCGAGGTCGATCCCGTCGACCAGCACTCGGCCGTTGTCCGGCGTCAGGAACGTGGCGGCCAGCCCGGCCAGGGTCGACTTGCCCGAGCCCGAGCTGCCGACCAGAGCGATGACCGTACCGGGCTCGGCATCGAAGCTGATCCCGTTGAGTACGGGCTTGTCTTCGTCATATGCGAAGCACACGTCCTCGAAGATCACGTGACCCTCGATCGGGGGCATGATCTGCGTGCGGAGCGGGTCGTCGTCCTCCCGGGGCCAGGACAGTAACTCGGCGGTGCGGTCGAGACCGGCGAACGCCTCTGTCATCTGGGTGCCGATGTTCGACATCCCCACGATAGGGCCGACCAGGAATCCCATGAAGAGCGTGAAGGAGAACAGCTCTCCCAGTGTGAGCGAGCCCTGCAGGATTAGTCGACCGCCGTACCCCAGCAGCATGACACTCGCGAGCCCGATGAAGAACGTGCCCAGGCTGGTGACCGTGCTCGACGTGGTGAGCGTGGTCTTCACGTTGTCGAAGATGCGGAGCACGCCGGCCTCGAAGATCTCGCCTTCCTTCTCCACGGCGTGAAAGCCCTTGATGACTCTGATGCCTCCGAGGGCTTCGGTCAGCCTCCCGGTGACCTCGGCCCGTATCGCTCCCCGCTCGCGGAAGGCGGGGCGAAGCGTTTTGAAGGCCTTGGTCGCGACGATCCCGAAGAGAGCTAACGGAACGAGGGCCAGCACGGTCATGATCAAGTCGATCCGCAACAGGAAGACCAGGGCCACCACCACGGTGACGGTGCCCCCGACCAGCTGCACCAGCCCCGTGCCGACCAGATTTCGCACGCCCTCCACATCGTCCATGATGCGCGACACAAGCTCACCGGTCTTCGCATTGTCGAACGTCCGGATCGGGAGGTCCAGCACGTGCTTCTGCACCTGCGCCCGGAGATTGGCGATCAGATGTTGGGCTTCGACGCTCAGCAACAGCGTGAGTAGGAACGCCGATCCCGCCTGGATACCGATGGCCACAGCCAAGACGCCCAGGAGCTTGAAGAGGAGATCGACCTGTCCTTGCCCCAGAACGTCGTCGATGAGGTACTTGGTGGACGCCGGAAGGACTAGCCCGCTCAACCGATTGAGGAAGATGAGGAAGATGCCCACGGCGATGAGCTTTCGGCGAGGCCAGATAATCTCGTGGAATGCGTTTTGTAGGCTGGCGCCGGTGACCTTGGGCTTCTTCGACATGTCTGGGGATCGGAGTGAATTCGACGTCGCGACGGACCATCCGAGGGGCGGCCAATAACATAGCTCCTGTAGGCCTCAGGCGGAGATGCGGAACGTTACATCCACGCCCCGCCGATCAGGACGAGTCCCCACACTACGAGTGCCGCCCCCGCGACCTTCGCGATCCGGTCACCCCGGGGGGCGAGAGTCTCCACCGCGATGACGAGCGTGAGGACCGCCATCCATGCGAGGTTCATCACTCCGAGTGCGAACCCGGTCAGCATGAGCGCCCAGCAGCAGCCCACACAGAAGGCTCCATGGGAAGCACCCATTCGGAAAGCCCCGACCGGGCCGTTCCTCCAGCGCGACAGGAAGAAGCTCATCGGGGTCCGGCAGTGCTCGAGGCACGCGGCCTTGGACGGTGTCACCTGATACAACCCGGCCCCTACCAGCACCATGCCGGCCAAGGGTGTAGCCAGCGCCGACACGCCCAGTGCCGACACACCGAGGGCCGATACACCCAGTGCCGCCACCGGGAGCAAGCCCCACTGATGCAGCCCGACCTGGAGCGACGCCCCGACGACGCTGAAGCCCAGCCATGCGACGAAGTACCCGAGAGCGAAGAGGGTCACCCAACCCCCTCTCAGGGATCCGGACTCCCGGTCGCGTGAAAGGGCTGCGAAGCCGATGAGCCATGGCAGCACGGCCGGGAGCATCATCACCACCATCATGAGCATCCACATGGCCGTACCGAGCACGATACCCGGTTGTTCGAGATGACCGAGAGCCATACTCGTCACTCCCCTGACACGGCCCAGTCGAACTCCGAGTAGAGGGCGTGCGAGTCCTCATTGGCGATCGAGATGTCCCCGTCATCGTAGGTGGTCGTGCCGGTCGCGATCACCTGGCTGGACGCGTGGATCTGATTGAAGATGTTCTCGAACATCACCGGTTGATCCCGGTCCCTCCCTCTGAGGTTCTCGACCGTACCCTCCATAAGGCCCTCGATAGCGACTCGCTTCACGGCCCCTTCGTCGGTGATGTCGATCGGCAGCACCCGGGTAGGGAGTCGCCGCTCGACGAAGCGCTCGAGGACCTCCCAAGGGCCATCGGCCTGGCCGGTCAAGATCGCCAGGGCCGCCTCGAGCTGCTCCTCCGACGCGGCGGAGTCCACGATGAGCACCTCTGTCCAACCGCCTGAGATCATGTGTTGCGGGCAGTCGTATGCGATCACTGCACATAGGCCGGCAAGGTCGACCGCGCCGTACGTGCCCTCGTCCACGCGTAGGGCCCAGTATCCGATGCAGCGCTCGTGGGTGCACTTGTTGGAGAAGTGCATGTGCCCGGGGCATACCACCTGGCAGTTGCAGTTCTCGAACAGGAGGCCCTTCGCCCACCAACGGATGTTCGGTGCGCCGGCTTCGGTCACTGTCCTCCTCCGATCCGGAGCACCTCGTCGACCAGGAAGTCCACATCGCTCTTGGTAGTGCGGAAGCTGACGATACAGGCGCGAAGCGAATACCGTCCCTCGAGGCTCGTGGGTGACATGTAGCACCGTCCCTCTGTGACGAGCGTTTCTATGATCGTGCGGTTGACCTCATCCACCGCCTCTGGGTTCGAGGCGTTCTCGGGCACGTACCGAAAACAGGCGATGCTCAGTTCCGACCCGAGGGGCTCGAGGCGAGGGTGGTCCGCGACCCTCCGGTCCAGGTGCTTCCTGAGGGCGATGTCGTGTGCGATGGCTCCTCGAAGTCCGTCGACCCCACGACCCTTCAGTATCGTCCAGACCTTCAGGCCGCGAAATCGCCGAGACATCTCCAGACCCCTGTCGAAGAGGGCGTAGCGCTCGATGGGGTCGGTCTGGGTGACCTCTGTGTACTCGCTGGAGAGCGTGAAGGCCCGCCTCGCATCTTCGTCGTTCCGAACCAGGATGCAGCCGGCGTCCGTGGGGGCAAACAGCCACTTGTGTGGGTCCAGCGACAAGGAGTCGGCTCTCGAAAAGGCTCGGGTCATCCAGGCGTATTCGTCGGTCACGACCGCCGGTGCCCCGTAGCTGCCGTCGATATGGAGCCATACGGCCTGTTGCTCCGCGATCTCGGCGACCTCATCCAAGGGGTCGATGGCTCCCGTATTCGCCGTCCCGGCGGACACGCCGATCATGGCGGGCACCAGGCCCGCTTTTCGATCCTCCTCCAAGGCCTGGCGGAGGGCTTCAGGGCGAAGCCGTCTATGCTCATCGATGTCGAGCAATCGGATCTGCCCAGGGGGGACCCCCAAGAGCTGGGCCGCCTTCCGCATCGAGACATGCCCTTCCTTCGACAAGTAGACGGTCAGTCGATGTCGTGAGCCAGCCGGGAGACCCGCGAGTTCCTCAGCCTTCGTCACCGCACACGCCATTCCGTGGAAATTGGCCGAGGAACCGCCGCTGACCAGAAGTCCACTGCCATCACCGCCGAACCCGACGAGCGCGTCGAGCCAGCGCACTGCGAGGCGCTCGACCTCTGTCGCGGCGGGTGCCGAGCGCCAGGCCGTGACGGGTTGGTTGAGGGCCGAAGCCATGGCGTCGGCCAGGACCCCGAGTGGATCGGCCGTCGTGCAGACGTAGCCGAAGAAACGCGGATGTCCGTTACGGCGGCAGTGTGGAAGCACGTGGTCCCGCCACTGAGACAGGATGTCGTCGGGTGGGGATCCCTGCTGAGGTAGGGGCTCATCGAACAGTGCGCGGAGGTCCGGGCCCGAGATATCCCCCAGCACCGGCTCCGAGCGCTCGGCCTCGAAGGCCTCGAGCATCAGCTCGATGAGGCGCGCTCCCAATCGTGCGAAGTCATCTGGGGCAAGGTCGAACGTGGCGTGGTCTGTTGTAGCTTCTGACATCCCGTGGGTATGCCGCACGGGAGGCCGTATGTCAACTCGATTGGCCGGGTTGTTGCCCGGCAGAAACAGGGCCGGCCCCACCCGACGGGTCAGGTGGAGCTACGGCTACGGTGTCACCCCCTGAGGTCCTATTCTTCCTCATCGGAGGCCGGCTCTCTCTCCACCTCGATGGAGCAGCTCGATACCAGGGCCGCGACAGCGCCGATGGCGGCCCACATGGGGGCCAGCACGGCTCCCACGACGCCCACGGACAGTGGCACTTCGATGAGCGACCGACCTTCGTCGTTCTTTATGATGATCCGGCGCACGTTGCCCTGATGGATCAGCTCTTTGATCTTCCCGATGACCTTGTCGCCGCTGACCTTGTGCTCCTCTTTGCCTCCCCCGTCGCCGCCGATCTGACGGTCGGTTCCTGCGGTCTCGTCGTCCATCTCTTCACTCCTTGCGTTTCTGGGATCTGGAAGCCTCGCTGGCCCGCAGCAGACTAACCGGAACGAACTTGGATCCTCAAGCGGGTCTTTTCAACAACACCGGCTGCGGCGCGGCCGTAGGACCTTGTCAGCCACACTGCCCACTACGGCAGCGGACCCCCCTAGGCGTTGATCTCGTGGGCCTCTCCCGCACCCCTCGGGACGCGGATCATATCGACCAGATGCGCGATCCGCTGGGGAGGCGGGGGGGTGAAGCGCGAGACGGTCAGCGCCACGGTGAAGTTCACGACCATTCCCACGGTCCCGATGCCCTCGGGTGAGATCCCGAGCCACCAGTGCTCGGCCGTATTGGCGGCGGGGTTCACGAACTTGAAGTAGACGATGTAGGCGGCCGTCAGCGAGATGCCGGAGATCATTCCAAGCACGGCGCCCTCGCGGTTCATGCGCTTGGAGAAGATCCCGAGGACGAATGCCGGGAAGAACGAGGCTGCAGCGAGTCCGAAGGCGAAGGCCACCACTTCGGCCACGAAGCCGGGCGGATTGATACCCAGGTAGCCCGCCACGATAACGGCCGCCGCCGCGCTGACTCGCGCCGCGATGAGCTCGCCCCGTTCGGTGATCTCGGGCATGAACCCTCGCTTTAGCAGGTCGTGGCTCACAGCTGCAGAGACCACCAGAAGGAGCCCGGCCGCCGTGGAGAGAGCAGCAGCCAGACCCCCCGCGGCCACCAGCCCGATGACCCAGTTCGGAAGCCCCGAGATCTCGGGATTGGCCAGCACCATGATGTCTTGATCGATGGTGAGTTCGTTCTGGAGCGCCCCTCCTCCGGCGTCGCGGGCATCCGGTCCCACGAATTGAATGCGTCCGTCTCCGTTCTTGTCGTCGAAGGAGATGAGGCCCGTTTCCTCCCACTTCGTGAACCACTCCGGCATCCCGGCGTACGGCTGCTCGGATACCGTGTTCAAGAGATTGGTACGCGCGAATACTGCTACGGCGGGCGCCGCCGTATACAGCAGTGCGATGAAGACGAGCGCCCACCCCACACTGAGGCGCGCGTCACGCACTCGTGGCACGGTATAGAAGCGGACCATGACGTGGGGCAGCCCCGCCGTGCCCACCATGAGCGCGGCCGTGATGGCGAACACGTCGATCGTGGCTTTGGTCCCTGATGTGTACGGCGTGAATCCGAGCTCTTGGTGCAGGCCGTTCAGTCGGTCGAGCAAGAAGGTCCCGCTCGCCTGGTCCACTCCGCCGAAGCCCAGTTGAGGGATCGGCGTGCCGGTGATGAGAAGCGACAGAAAGATGGCCGGCACCAGGTAGGCGAAGATCAATACGCAGTATTGGGCTACCTGCGTGTAGGTGATGCCCTTCATTCCGCCGAGTACCGCGTAGAAGAGCACGATGCCCATGCCGATGAGCACGCCGATCTCCACTGGGACCTCGAGGAACCGCCCGAAGACGATGCCCACACCCCGCATCTGGCCGGCCACATAGGTGAACGACACGAAGATGGCGCACACCACGGCCACGACCCGGGCCGTTTGCGAGTAGTAGCGGTCACCCACGAAGTCGGGCACAGTGTAGGCCCCGAACTTCCGTAGGTAGGGAGCCAGCAGAAGAGCGAGGAGGACGTAGCCGCCCGTCCAACCCATCAGGTAGACCGAGCCGTCGTAACCGCGGAACGAGATGAGGCCGGCCATGGAGATGAACGATGCGGCGGACATCCAGTCGGCGGCGGTGGCCATGCCGTTGGCCAGGGGCGAGACCCCGGTGCCGGCCACGTAGAACTCCTTGGTGGAGTGTGCTCGCGACCAGATGGCCACTCCGATGTAGAGGGCGAACGAAAGCCCTACGAGGACGAAGGTCCAAGCCTGGACGTTCATCCGTCCACCTCCTCGTCGACACCGTGCTTCCGGTCCAGGCGATTCATGAGGACTACGTAGACGAAGATCAGAACGACGAACACGTAGATGGAGCCCTGCTGCGCGAACCAGAAGCCGAGGGGGAATCCCGTGCCGGGAATCCGGATGGCGTTGAGTTGGTCGACGAACAGGATTCCGGCCCCGTAGGAGACGAGGAACCAGACGACCAGCAGGGTCGTTACATACGCGAGGTTGCGCCGCCAATATGCGGTGGGGCTCGCGCTGGTTTCTCGGGAGGCATGTGGAGGCATGATTTGGACAGTTTGCCCTAAACGCCGGAGGCGCGGCAAGCCGTGGACGGGAAGTGGTCATTGCCAGCGCCGCTAAGATGCACGATAAATCGGGTATGTCCCGTCGTCGGCCAGAGGAGCCAATGATGACGAAACGAGATCACCAACGTCATCGACTCGCCCCGCTAGCCAAACGGGTCCGGGCGCTGTGCCTTGTCACGCTCGCAGGCACCATCCTCATGTCCTGCACGACGCCCGCCGAGGCCCCGACCACCACGGTGGTCACGACCTCGCCTCTGCGTGTCGAGACGCTGGTGTCGGGTTTGGATACTCCATGGGATCTGGCCTGGGGTCCCGACGGTGCCATCTGGATGACCGAGCGGCCCGGTCTCGTATCCCGGGTCGACCCGAGCACCGGCGCGGTCACACTGGTGGGTGAGGTGGATGTTCTGGAGCAGGGAGAGAGCGGCCTCATGGGTATGGCCTTCCACCCCGACTTCTCGAATCAGCCGTACCTCTACCTGGCCCATTCCTATGGAACGCGTACCGACATCCAAAACCGACTGATCCGGGTGCGGTACGACGGCGCTGACCTTGGTCCTGTAGAGATCCTGATCGACGACATTCCGGGTCGTAGCAACCACGACGGGTCGCGCCTCACGGTGGGCCCCGACGGATACCTCTACATGACGATGGGCGATGCGGGGCGTACCGACCTGGCACAGGATCTGGAGTCCTTGGCCGGCAAGGTACTCCGCCTCACGCTGGACGGGGCTCCGGCTCCCGACAACGCGTTCGGTTCCCTGGTCTACTCCTTCGGCCACCGGAATCCCCAGGGCATCGTGTTCCACCCGAGCACGGGTGACCTCTATGTGGCCGAGCACGGCCCGAGCGACAACGACGAGGTCAGTCGGCTCGTGAGCGGCGGCAACTTCGGGTGGCCCGACGTGCATGGCTTCTGCGATGGAGACACCTCGGGGGAGGAGGCCTTCTGCGCGAGCAACGACGTGGTCGAGCCCCTGGAAGCGTGGACTCCGACCATCGGAATTTCCGGCCTGGACTACTATGACGGCGATCTGATTCCGGAATGGAAGGGGAGCCTTCTCACGACGTCTCTCATCGGCGAGACGCTCTATCGAATCGAACTCTCCGCCGACGGTCAGCGTGCTGTGGGTCGCGAGGCGCTGTATCAGGGCGAGTTCGGACGGTTGCGCGATGTCTTGGTGGGCCCGACCGGCGAGGTGTACCTGGCCACCAGCAACCGGGACGGCCGTGGGACCCCCGCTGCCGAGGACGACCGGATTCTACTGATCACACGTTAGGTAGGGGTGGAGACCGACGTGCGGTCCGAGGCCGACCGGGTCGCTTGCACTAGTCCTGATCGCCGCGGCACCTTGCGGGCATGGGTGAACTTCCGCTTCGAGGTCTTCTCTTCCTGTTCCGGGCCTTTGCGCTCCTGTCGGCGGTCCTGAAGGGCCGTTCGACACAGCGTGCCGGAGCCGGCGTAGCGCTCCTGACGCTGGTTGAGGCGCTGGCGGGATTGGTGCTCATGGGGACGACGGTGCCGGGGGTGTTCCCCATCAATGTGCCCGGTACCGCGGGCCTGGCGACCGTGGCGCTGGTGCTGTTCTCCACGACGGCCCACCTCTTTAGGTTGCGGTCATTGAGCCGGGCCCGGGAGGAGTCCACGGGGTCGCGGCTCTACCCGTCGGTGACGTACGGCGTCGGCAGCTCTAGCCGGCAGGATAGCGGGACTGGAGAGACCAAGACTCCGACCGCCGACCGTGAAGCCCACTCGGACGACGGCGACCCACCTCCCGAGAAGTGAGGGTGTCATGAGGGACAGAGGATTTTTGCTCATCGCCGCGGCACTGGCCGTACCGTGGCTCGGAGTCGGACCTGCCGGAGCCCAAGAGCGCCCTCGCGCCCGTGAGGCCGGCCTCGTGGTCGGCATCTTCCCGACGGGAGAACACAACGCGATCACCGATGTGGGTGGTGTCCTGGTAGGACATTCCACCGTCATCGAGGGAGAGACGATCCGGACCGGCGTCACGGCGATCATTCCCGCACCGGGCGACCTGTATCGTGAGCCCATTCCCGGGTGGATCTACCAGGGCAATGGCTACGGCAAGCTCATCGGCGAGACCCAGGTACGAGAGTTCGGGGAGATCGAGACCCCCATCCTCTTGGTGTGCACGCTGTGCGTCTGGAACGCAGCCGAGGCCTTGGCCGACTACCTCCTCCATCGCCCCGGTGAATCTCAGCACACCATCAACCCGATCGTCGGCGAGGTGAACGACAGTCGGGTAAACGATATGTGGGCGGACCCCATCCGCTATGAGCACGTAGCGGAGGCGTTGGACAATGCGGCCGGCGGGCCGGTAGCCGAGGGAAGTGTGGGAGGGGGTACGGGCTCGCAGGCGTTCGGGTGGAAGGGTGGGATCGGTACGAGTTCGCGGGTACTGCCGCCCGAGTTGGGCGGATACACGGTGGGCATCCTGGTGCAGACCAACTTCGGTGGTGTGCTTGAGATGAACGGTGCGCCCGTCGGACGGGAGCTCGGCAACTACCCCTACAGCCAGCTGCTCGAGGGCGGGTCACGTGGGGACGCGGGGCAGGAAGCACCTACCTACCCGACCGCCAGCCCCGAGGGAGGAGCGGATCTCTCGCCGCACGACGGGGGCTCGATCATGATGGTGCTGGCCACCGATGCGCCGTTGACTGCGATGAACCTGGAGCGCCTTTCGGCACGAGTGATCATGGGACTCGCTCGGACCGGATCGTACGCGTCGAATAGCTCGGGAGACTACGTGATCTCGTTCTCGACATCGCCCGAGGTACGTCGAGTACGGTCCAATCGGGACCCCTGGCCCGGGGAGTCGCTCCTGAACGCCCAGATGTCACCACTCTTCGCTGCCGCCGCCGAAGCCACGGAAGAGGCGATCTACAACGCCATGTTCAAGGCGACGACCGTCACGAGCGCTCGCGGGACCCTCGAAGCCATCCCCCTCGACGAGACGCTCGAGGTCCTCAGGAAGTACAACGCCCTGAACTGGGACCGGCTCCGACCCCACGGTCGTTAGCCGCTTACAGCGCGCGGCGGAGCCGCGGTTACAGCCCTCGGCAAGGCCGAGGTTTACCTCGCCGGTACCAGCTTCTCCAACTCCTCGGCGCTGCGCGGCAGGTCGTCGGACAGCACCTCCGCCCCGGTCTCGGTGACCAGGACTGCGTCCTCGATGAACACGGAGATCTGGTCGTCGTGGTTGTAGTACCAGGGCTCCACGGTGAAGATCATCCCCGGTTGCAGGGGCTCGTCCGTCAGAACGGGGGTCCCCGTCGAGAGGCCGATGTGGTGACCGAAGTACAGCCCTGTCTGCATGTACTTCTTCTGATCATTCGGGATATTGCTCTCGGCCACCTCCTGCAGATCCAGGAGCGTGATCCCGGGCTTGATCGCGGCGATGATAGCGTCGGAGACCGAGGTGCTGAGATCAAGGGCGCGCCGCTGCTCGGGGCTGAAGCGGCCCGACACCGGAAAGGTGCGTCCGACGTCGCTGACGAAGTGATTCAACTCGCAGCCCACGTCGAAGATGACCAGATCGCCGTTCTCCATGCGCCGGTTGCGTCGGTCATAGTGGGCTGTCAGGACCCGCCAGGGCCGTAGGGAATTTGGGCCCGACTTCACGATCGGGTGGAACGGTACGCGCTGGGAGCCACCCTTCTTGCAGCCGAGCTGGAAGTGACCCTCCAGGGTGCGCTCGTCGACTCCTGCCGTCACCCATCCGGCCGCTTCGCGGATCGAGCGGGCCGTGAGTTCGGCGCTGCGGCGCATGGCGTCGATCTCGTTGGGGCCCTTCACGGAGCGGACCCGAGCGATCGGCTCGAAGGCGTTGGCGAGACGAGCGCTCGGCCGTGCGGTGCGGATGTGCAGCAAAAGCAGGTCCTCCGCATCCCAGTCGGGCAGGGCCACCGTCTCCGTGGACGGCAAGTCGCCTCGTCGGCCTCCGTTCACGCGGAGCAGGCGTCCTTCGCGCGTCCAGTCGTCGAGGCGGGACTCGAAGGTCTCAGCGTCGACGATGCCCTCGATGCCCGATACCGTGCTCAACGTGGGGTCGTCACCGAGAGGCCGCCCGGGAAAGTCGTTGGGGCGTCCGGGGTTCTCGTAGCGCCCGTCTCTAGGCGGTGTGAAGAGGATCACTTCGCCCCGGTCGGAATCGAGGGCCAGAATCGAAGCAGGGACCTCGAGCCCGGTCAGGTAGTGGAAGTCGTCGAGTTGCCGGAACGTCACGCCGTGGCTGATGCCGTGATCTCCGGGAATGATGAGGATGCCTCCGCCTGTGTCGGCCAGGCCGTCCAGGAGACGCGAGCGGCGAGCTGCGTACTCTTCTGCGGAGAAATCGAGGCTCGTCCAATCCCAGAACCGCATCTCTGCGGATCCCGGTTTGGACGGTGTTTGTGCTCCGAGATCGTCGATCCCGAGCGCGAAGGCCGCGGCAAGGAGGCCGCACGCCAGCCAGGTCCCATGAGCGTTAGTCATCATAGTGCTGATACATTGGGCGCTGACAATCCGTACGCAATGGCCCGCCGACGCTCAGCTCAGCGATGGGCCCCTTTCGACCAGGAGAAGACCAATGGTGAAATCGACGCCTCTGTTGGCCGTTGCCGCCACGCTGGGACTGCTCGCTTGTGAGCCACCCACGCCCGATGCGTCGGCCGCGACACAGGCCGGGCCCGATGTCGAACATTTGACGACACCCGAGTACGCGGCCATGGGCTTCCCGTTCTCAGAGGCCGTGAGGGTGGGCTCCATGCTCTACCTTTCGGGGCAGATCGGCAGCATTCCCGGAACCACCGAGAAGGTACGGGGGGGCATCCAGGCCGAGACACGCCAGACGCTCGAGAACATCAAGGACGTCCTGGAGCGATACGGGTCCTCGATGGATCGCGTCGTGAAGTGCACCATCATGATCGACGACATGGCCGAGTGGCCGGCGATGAACGAGGTGTACGCCGAGTTCTTCCCGGGGCCCAAGCCGTCGCGTTCAGCCTTCGGCGCGGACGGGCTAGCCTTGGGCGCAGCGGTCGAGATCGAGTGCTGGGCGACGGTGGGGTAGGCTCCAAGCCGAGGCCGGCCGGGGGGTTGGACGGAGGTCGGCCTAGAGCAGCGCCATCACGAGCCCGCTCCGGATCTTGGGCTCGAACCACGTCGACTTGGGCGGCATGTGTCGGTTCTGTCGGCACACATGGATGAACTGGCTCATGGTGACGGCTGGGAGCGTGACGGCGTAGGCTGCTCGCCCCTCGTCGACGGCGGCCTGGAGCCAGGTGGCGTCCTTGTTGCTTCCCACGAAGGTCAGCCGGGGGTCACTGGCGTCGTCGATCCCCAAGACCTCGGCGAACAGCTTCCGCTGTACGATGTCGGCGTCGATCGCCTGGACGGCATTGTCCGGATCGAAGGTGCCGGGGAGTGGTCGCAACTGCATCCAACTCTGCTCGGGCGAGTAGAGCCCGATGCTATGGGTCTCGGTGGGCTGATAGGCTGCGGTTTCCAGGGTCCCGCCGATCTCGAAGTTCTTCGCGACCGCCGCCGATAGCCCGGAGATCGGCTCCTCTGCAGTCGTGACGAGACGGTTGTATGGGTAGATGCCCATGGTCGCGGCGGGGAAGAAGACAGCAAGGAAGGTGTCGTAACCCAACATGGCCGCCGCGGCACTTCTATGGTTGCCGTCCGCTACATACGCGTGCGGCTCCTCGGCCAGGAGTTGGCGAAAGCGCGCGACATCGCCCGAGTCGTCCACGATCCATACCCGGTGCCGGTTCTCTTTCCCATCCGTGACCTCGAGGTCGGGTGCGGCCGCGGCCGCGTACGCGTCGAGTGCGGCGTGAAACGCACCCGAGACGTCGTCCACCGCGTTGTTCACGATTCCGACGATGGCGTTGGTCGCTTCGATGAGGTCGGCCCGACCGAGGGCCTTGGGCTCGCGGATCCCTTCGTTCCGGATGATCGTCCCCTCGGGCGTTGCGTCCGTACGGATCTGTGAGGTACGTGCCATCCCGCCCAGGCCGGTCTGGGGACGGTCCGGTCGCCTCGGATCCAGTATCTCGTAGACCCATAGCACGTCGCGGACCTCGCGCGTGAGATCGCTCTCAACGAGCTCCTCCATGTTGGTCTTGGCCCGGGCCAGCGAGGTCGCCGTGTCCCCCGACTCGATATCCGCCGGCGAAGCCGCATCGCAGTGTGCCATCGTGACCCGGAGAAGGCTCATCGGGTGCGTCTGGAGGACCTCCCAGATTTCGTGGTCACTTTGGAATTCGTCGTAGTTGGGCGCGCTGATTCGAGCAGCAGCCTCTGAATCCACCGGGACCAAGGCGCGTGAAACGGGGGTGATGGTAATCAAGGTCGCGTCTTCTCCTTGGGTGATTCGAGCAGAGAAAAGCCTATCCGGGGCGTACGACTCAGCCGTACCGACCTTCGATGTAGTCGGCGGTCTCCTGTTTTTCGGGCGTGAGGAAGAGCTCGGCGGTCGGGCCGTGCTCGATCATCTTGCCCATGAGCATGAACGCACATTCTTCACTGGCACGCCGGGCCTGCGCCATGTTGTGCGTCACGATGAGAATGGTGTAGTCCCCGCGCAGGTCCCAGATGAGGTCCTCCAGCGTCTGGGTGGCCTCGGGGTCCAGGGCGGATGTCGGCTCGTCCATGAGCAGGACGGACGGCTTCACCGGTAGCAGGCGAGCGATGCACAGCTTCTGCTGCTCCTCGAGCGAGAGGAACGTCGCCTTCCGGTCCAGGCGGTCCTTCACGTGATCCCACAGCAGGACCTGTTCGAGCGCGTCCTGAACGATGGCGTCCTCGTCGTCGCGGGACACACGCTCGCTGCCGCGGTGGAGGCGATGGCTGAAGAGGACGTTGTCCCTCACCGAGAGGGGCAGCGGGTTGGGCCGCTGGAAGACCATCCCCACCTGCTTGCGCAGCTGAGCCAACTCCACGTCGTGATCGAAGACGTCGTGGCCGAGCACATCGACGGAGCCTGTCGTGCGCACGTAGTCGCCCATGCGCGAGTTGATCCGGTTCACCGTACGGAGCAGCGTCGTCTTGCCGCACCCCGACGGGCCGATCAGTGACGTAATGATGCCCTGCTTGACCTTCAGGTCGACATCGAACAAGGCCTGAAACGTACCATACCAGAGGCTCAGGTCACGCGTTTCGATCGCGACGGATGCGGATCTAGCCAAACCGACCCTCCACGTAGTCGCGAGTCCGCTGATCCTCTACGGGGCCCGTGAAGAAGTCCTCGGTGACCCCGATCTCGACCAACTCACCATTCAGGAAGAACGCGGTGCGGTCTGCCAGGCGCCGGGCCTGCTGCACCAGGTTCGTGACCAGGATTATCGTGATCTCGTTCTTGAGCTCCTTGAGAACGTCCTCGATGCACATGGTCGTTACAGGGTCGACGGCAATGGAGAACTCGTCGAGAAGGAGCAGATCCGGGTCCTGTGAGAGGGCGCGGGCGATCGTGAGGCGCTGCTGCTGCCCTCCGGACAGGAGGCTTCCCAAGGCGTCGAGGCGGTCCTTCACTTCGTCCCAGAGCGCGGCGCGCGTCAGACAGCGCTCGACGATGTCATCCAGCACCGACCGCTTCTTGATGCCGGCCAGCCTCGGTGCGAGTGCCACGTTGTCGTAGATCGAAAGGGGAAGCCCCACAGGCAACGGGAATACCACCCCGATCCTCTGGCGTAGCGCGTAGACGTTCCGGATGTCCCGGACGTCACGCCCGTTGAACTCGACGCGGCCGTGAACGGACATATCAGGATCGAAGAGATCCATGCGGTTGAGCGTCCGCAGGAAGGTCGTCTTACCTCCGTTGGCAGGGCCGATGATCCCGAAGATCTCGTGTTCCTTCACCTCCAGGTCGATGCCATGGAGCACCTCGGCCTCCCCGTATTGCACGCGGAGATCCTGGACCGACACCTTCACGGTCGGGTCTACCACTTCTTCTTACCTCGTAGGTAGACCCGGAACCCGATGGAGGCGGCGTTCATGATCAGCACCATCGAGATCAGGACCAGGGCCACCCCGTAGGGAAGCCCCTCCGGAACCCCGGGCACCTGTGTCGCGATGACGAACAAGTGGAGGGACATCGCCATGGTCTGATCGAAGACGCTCTGGGGCAGGAAGGGGAGGAAGAAGGCCGCGCCCGTGAACATGATGGGTGCGGTCTCTCCCGCAGTCCGCGAGACCTCCAGGATGATCCCTGTCAGGATCCCGCTGATCGAATTGGGCAGGACCACCCTCCGGATCGTCTGCCACCTGGTGGCACCCATGTTCCAGCACGCCTCCCGGAAGGCGTGGGGCACCGCTTGGAGCGACTCGCGAGTAGCCACGATGACGACCGGTAGGGTCATGACCGCAAGGGTGAGGCTCGCGGCGAGGATGCTGGTGCCGAACCGGGCGAAGCTCACGAAGGCGCCCACGCCGAACAGGGCGTGCACGATTGAAGGCACCCCGGCCAGGTTGATGATGGCCAGGTTGATGATGCGCGTGAGCCAGTTGTCGGGCGCGTACTCGGACAGGTAGATGGCTGCCGCCACTCCGACCGGTACCGAAGCCAGGAGAGCTACGGCGACCAACCAGACGGTT
This sequence comes from Longimicrobiales bacterium, assembly GCA_965249725.1. Lineage (GTDB taxonomy): Bacteria > Gemmatimonadota > Gemmatimonadetes > Longimicrobiales > Gaopeijiaceae > CBDDCX01. Next base: position 1,781,921 of record CBDFMQ010000002.1, on the reverse strand, counting down.
CCGATGAGCGCCGGAAAGATCCCTCCGGCAGTCATCCCGTTGGTCGGTGCACTGAACAGGAACTCCATCGACAGCGACGGCCCACCCTTCCAGATCAGCACAGACAGGATCATGACTACCGGGACGACGAGCAGCATGGTCATGAGTAGGAAGAGCGTGCGGAAGAGACCCTCCACCCTACGGTTACGCTCGTTGAGCGCCGTCGATGCGAAGATGCTCACGACTCCGTCCTTATCCCCTTCACCACGAGGTCCGCCGTGAGGTTGATGACGAAGGTGATCGCGAACAGCAGGATGCCGATCGTAAAGAGTGCCTGGAAGTGGTCGGATCCCACGGCGGTTTCACCGAGCTCCGCGGCGATCGTAGCCGTGAGTGCCCGCACCGAGTCGAAGGGACTGGTAGGGATGTTGACCGAGTGACCGCTGGCCATGAGCACGGCCATCGTCTCTCCGAAGCCGCGTCCTACACCTAGTAGGACCGCTGCCATCAGCCCGTTCTTCGCGGCCGGGATCACGACCTTGAAGATGACCTGCCACCGGGTCGCGCCCATGGCCTCGGCGGCCTCTCTGTAGGTGTCGGGTACCGCCTTGAGCGCGTCCTCGGCGATTGTCGTCATGATGGGCGCGGCCATGAGGCCGAGGATGATTCCCGAATTCAGAACGCTGAGTCCCACCGGCACGTTGAAGATGTCGATGATCAGGGGGTTCATGATCGAGAGACCGATGAAACCCCAGACTACGGAGGGGATGGCCGCCAGCAGCTCGACAAGCACCTTGAGCGCCTCTCGCAGTCGCCCGGTGGCGAACTCACCGATGAAGATCGCCGCACCCAGCGAGAACGGTACGGAGACCACCATAGCCAAGCCTGTCACGCTCGCCGTACCGGCCATGAGGGCCAGGATGCCGTACGTCGGATTATTCTGCGACGTCGGGCGCCAGGCCGGCGACGTGAGGAACTCACGCACGTCCATGGCCCCGAACATGAAGCCGAGACCTTCTCGGGTGATGAACACGAAGATCCCGAGGATAAAGACGATAGCCGAGATTCCGCCGATGAAGACCAGTACCGAGACGGCCTTGTCTATGTACCAGTCCCGCCCCCTCCGATCCAGGTCCGGCGGGTTGGTGTGTGGAACGGCGTCGATCAGGCCGCTCTCAGCGGGCATCTGGTCCACTCAGAGTCTGCATGAGCTTGCGGACCCTATGGGCTACGGCCTTGAAGAGAGGTGCCAACTGCTCCTCGGTCAGATCCTCCGGGAGGCTCGCGAGGTCTAGGTCGAAGTCCCATTCCAGGTACAGCGTCCGGAACGGGATCTTGGGGATGTGCTCCCTCGCCCTGGGATCGAGCGCGACCACGATGTGGTGGTGTCGGGCCTCCTCGTGGATGGGTCGCAGAGCCTTGGGCTTCTTCCCGCGTACATCAACGCCGTTCTGGTCGAGAAACTCTGCGAGGCCCGGGTCCAGCTGGTTGGCCGGATTCCAGCCCGCGCTGCCGTAGCTCCCGCTCTTCGGGAACGCCTTTCGGGCATAGCCCTCGGCCATCTGGCTGAGGGCGTCGTTGCGTTCGTCCACGAAGAGAATCCGGAAGATCTTCGGGTCCTCGGTCTCTCCGGTATACGCGAAGATCGTCTGCTCGCAGATGTTCTCCGCCTGTTCCGATACTCTCTTCAAGAGGTTGATGATGCGGAGAAGGCCGAAGACGTCCCGGAGAGGAATCTTCTGTTTCTCGCCCACGGCGATCAGGTCGGCGAAGACGTTCTCGAGTGTTGCGTCGGTCTGTTCGGCCAACCCGTACGTGTGCCTGGCCAGATCCGGGTCCTCGTCCCGGAATGACGCGACCGACTGGCCGAGGGCGCGCCGCGCCTGTTGGCTGATGAGTTCGATATCGCGCGCCACCCGGCTCGGGGGGGTCTCGGACAGCTGTACGACTTCGCGCCCAATCGTGCCGGCGTAGTCGCCGACGCGCTCGAGGGCGATATCGAACCGAAGTACTGCCGACACGTACCGTAGGTGCCCGGCACTGGGTGCGTGACGAACGATGAATGCGTGACACAAACGATCGATCCGCCGGATGAGCCGATTCACTCTCCGATCGCCGAGCACGACCTCGTTCGCTAGGTCCGTATCGAAGTCGAGAAGTGAGCGAACCGAGTCGCGCACCTGATCCTCGACTCGCCGAATGACCTTCCCTACCTCCACACGAATCTCGGCGAGATCGTGCTCGATTCTCTCTTCGTAGTGCGTCATAGACTCACTTTCGATTGCCCGACGACGTCGAGCGTCCTACCCGCAAGCCACCGTGGTAGCGGGCGCGTAACCCTTGTCCCGAATAATGCACTGACCCACGTCCGAGAGAATCCAGTCCATGTACTCCGCGACGGCTCCTTCCGGCTGCCCTGCCGTGTACATGAAGAGCGGGCGAGCGATAGGGTACGAACCGTCGATGGCCGCCGCCACCGAGGGCGACACGCAGTCGGGTCCGTCCGCCGAGACGCAGGCCGTCTTCACGTGATCCGTGGCGTAAGCCAGCCCGCTGTAGCCGATGGCACAGGGCGTATTCTCAACAAGGTCGACCACGTCCTTCGAACCGTGCATGTCACGGGACCCCAGTCTGAACTCGCTCTCACCCAGGACCGTCTCTTGGAAGTAGGCGTACGTTCCCGAGTTGTTCTGTCGGCTCACCCGTACGATTTCCCCGCTGGGGCACCCGGGCACGGTGACACCCAACTGATCCCACGTCTCGAACGTTCCGCCCTCACCATAGACCGCCGCGAGCTGCTCGATCGGCATCTCGTCGATGGGGTTGTCGGGATGGAGATACACCGCCAAAGCGTCGTATCCCACGATGAACTCAATCGGATCGATCCCCTGCGCCCGAGCCGCCTCGAGCTCGCTCTCCCGCATCTTTCGGCTCGAGTTCGCGATGTCCACGGTGCCGTTGATCATGGACGAGATCCCGGTTCCGGATCCTCCACCGCTCACCGCGATGGCCACATCAGGGGCGATCTCGGCGTACCCCTCGGCCCAGGCCTGGGCGACGTTGACGAGTGTGTCGGAGCCTTTGTTCTGGACGACGGTGCGCGAGGAGCGACCGCCCTCACCAGATCCACAGGCGAGGGACAGGACCAAGAGAGGCAGTAGCAGCGACGCTTTCACGGGGGTTCCTCCGGCGTGAATCTGGAATTGAACTCTCATGCAGAAAGCTCGCGAGATGTGCTCACGCCCGGCAACGGACTGCCGTAAAGATTAGGTAACGGCCGACGTCTCAACGAAGCCTGAACCGTTGGATCTTCCCGGTGGCGGTCTTGGGCAGCTCCTCGACGAACTCGATCCAGCGAGGCCGCTTGTAGGCCGACATGGAGCCGACGCAGTGCTGGACCAGAGTCTCTGCCGCTTGGTCGGAGGGCTCTACGCCCGGGGCGGGTACCACAAAGGCCTTGGGCTTGATGAGGCCGGCGTCATCCGCTGCGCCCACCACCGCACACTCGAGGACGGTGTCGTGCCCGATCAGAGTGCTCTCGACCTCCACAGGCGAGACCCAGATGCCGCCGACCTTGAGCATGTCGTCGGATCGTCCCGCGTGCCAGAAGTAACCGTCCTCGTCTTCGTAGTATTTGTCACCGGTGTTGAGCCATTCCCCCAGGAAGCTCTCTCGACTCCGTTCCGCGTCGTGCAGGTAGGAATGGGCGGCCGTCTCACCCTTCACGTGCAGGTTGCCGACCTCTCCACGCGGTACCGGTGCGCCCTCCTCGTCCACAATGCGCATCTCGTACCCTTCGACGGGCTTTCCACTGCTACCGGGGCGAATGTCTCCGGGGCGATTCGACAGGAAGATGTGGAAGTTCTCGGTGGACCCGATGCCGTCGAGTGTGTCGAGGCCCGTCCGATCCTTCCAGGCCTGCCAAAGCGGAGCGGGCAGCGCCTCCGCCGCCGAGACACAGAGTCTCAGGGAAGAGAGGTCATAGCGCTCGGTGAAGTCCTCGACCGCTAGCGCCGAGGCGTACCCCGTGGGTGCGTTGAACAGAACGGTCGGATGGAAGCGATCGATGACCTCGAGGACCCTCGTCGCCTGGCGGGGGCTCCCCGGGTACAGGACCGCCGCCGCGCCCACGTGCCAAGGGAAGAGCAGGTTGCCTCCCAGGCCGAAGGTGAAGAACAGCTTCGCGAGCGAGAAGGTCCGGTCGGACTCGGTCAGCCCGAGGGTACGGGAGCCCCAGAGCTCGGCGGTTAGGACCAGGTCCTTGTGGGCGTGCAGAATGCCCTTGGGTTTGCCCGTCGTGCCGCTGGAGTAGTTGAGTGTGGCGTAGTCGTCTCGGTGTGTGGGAGCAGTCTCGAACGACGTGGGCTGACCGCCGACCCACTCGTCGAATGTCGTATCGCCATCGGGTGCGCTTCCTCCGACCACGATCACGTGCTCGAGGAACGAACAGTCATGCCGGGTCTGTTCGAGACCGGTCACCAAGTCGGCGTGCACTACGAGAACCCGCGCTCGGCAGTCGTTGAGAATGAAGGCGATCTCGTCGGGCGTCAGCAACGTGCTCATTCCGGCGGCCACGCCTCCGCACTTCAGGGTCCCGAAGAACGTGGCGACCCACTCGGCCGTGTCGAGACAGAGAATCGCCACGGTGTCGCCGATCCGTACGTCCATCGCGCGCAGAGCATGTGCGACCTGGCTGGTACTCTCCGAGACGGAGGCGAAACTCAGAGCTCCCTCTGCCGTGTGGAGAGCTTCTTTCTGAGGATGACGGGCTACGTTGTACTCGAGGATGTCGGCGGCGTTGTACGCACGGGGCAGGTCCTCGGCTCTGGCGGGGCCTGGGGCTTGCACAGGGGCGGGTTCCGAGTGAGTCATCGCGGCGTCTTCCATCCTAGGCTTGGCTCAAGATAAGCTGCGGTGCGGCCACCGCTTTCACCAGAGCGCCTACTCCTCTATGCTGTCTTCCCTGACCGTTGAAGGCGGTCTGGAGTGTCGGCTGCTGGTTCTTTAGGAGGAGTAAGATCTGCGATGTCCACTTTTCGTGCGGTGCCACTCACCACGGCTCTCGTTTTGCTCCTCGCCTTGGCCTGTCAGCCGGGTGAGCAGCCTTCTGGCGACGCCGGTGCGGGCGAGGAGTCTGATATGAGTGGTCCTCCTCCCGTCCTCGCCACCAACGTCTTTTACTATTACGACGACGTAGACGCAGCGTGGGCCTTCTATACGGAGACGTTGGGGCTTCGCACCGTGGTCGACTACGGCTTCGCGAAGATCCTGCGGGTAGCCGAGTCGTCGTACCTGACGTTGGTGAACGCGGCCGACGGAATGCACTCGACGGACGAGCCCAAGACGGCGACCCTCGCCTTCGTTACGGAGCAGGTGGAGGGCTGGTTCGACTACCTCAGCTCCCAGGGCGTGTCGATGCGCTCCGAGTTCCGCCCCGCCGAGGGGCGCCCGCACGACGGATTCGTGGCCATCGATCCAGAGGGCTACCTGCTCGAGTTCGAGCGGTTCAACCCCCACGACGAGAACGTGCAGTTGATGCCGCAGTTGGCCGAGGTCGAGGTGCTTTATCCTGCCCCAGGCGTAGAGACCAACCGACCCGCCGACCTGGGTCTCCAGGCCACCGTGCTCTGGCTGTATTATCGGGACATACCGCGCATGGAGCGCTTCTACGAGGAAACTCTAGGTCGCGAGATCATCGTGGATCAGGGTTGGGTGAAGGTCTTCGCCGTCTCGTCGGCGGGGTACATCGGACTCGTGGACGGCGAGCGTGGTCTGCATCAGTCGACCGAGGAAAAGAGCGTGACCGTCTCGTTCTTCACATCGGACGTGGAGGGCTGGTTCGACTACATGCACCAGATCGAGGGCTTCGAGTTCCGGACAGGGGAGCTGGGAGACGAGAGCGGACGGGTGACGACGCTGGTCGGGTACGACCCCGAAGGATACTTCCTGGAGTGGGACACGTTCCTGGACGTGGAGGGGAACGAGGATCTCGTGGAGCTGCTGGGTACCCGATAACCGACGGCGGCGGTCAGGCTTCGGCGGTCAGGCTCCGGCGGGTCAGACTCCGTTTCCGCCGTTACCCACCTTCACCAGCCGGACCCGAGCCTTGCCGAACATCTCCTGAAGCGCGTCCACCGTTTCCCGGCTGGGGTCGACCTTGAGGGTGCGTGAGCGAAGCTGCGGAGCCGAGACGCCGTTGTCGCTCCCGAGTGTCAGCTGCACCGGTGCCGTCCCGGGGTGTGCCACCAGCACCTCCTTGGCACGGGCGAACACATCATCTCCGAGGTCCGTGCCGACGGGCATCTCGATCTGGAGGGCCAACTGCCCACTGTTGGCGAGTCCCTCGAGCTGCACCGCCTCGTCGAGGAAGATCGGCGGGTCCTCCTCGTCTCGCTCGCGCCCGCTGATCTTGCCCGAAATGAGGACAACGGCGTCCTGCTGCAGTACCTCTTTGTACTTCTGCCAGTTGTCCTTGAAGGCGAGAATCGTGGCCGTTCCGTGGAAATCCTCCACGGTGATCTTCCCCCACTCCGAGTTGTCCCGGCGTGAGATCTGACGCGCCACCTTGGTCACGACGCAGGCCAGCTGGACGGGTACGCCCGTGTTCTCCTTGAGGTTCCTGGAGTTGAGGCAATCGAAGGCCCGCACCACGTCGGAATGCCGATCGAGTGGATGCCCGGAGATGAAGAAGCCCAAGGCCTCCTTCTCCCGCTTCAGGCGCTCCTGCTCGTCCCACTCGGGAACGCTCGGTAGGCCGGGATCGGCGCGTTCCAGGGCCTCTTCACTGGTTCCGAAGAGCGATGCTTGGCCGGCCTCCTCCTCCGCCTTCCGGGCACTGATCTCCGAGTAGGCCGTGTCGAGGCCTGCCAGGAGCTGAGACCGGTGGCCGAACGAATCCAGAGCCCCCGCCGCGATCAGCGCCTCTGCCGCGCGTTTATTGAGTGCCCTCAGATTCACACGCCCCAGGAAGTCGAACAGCGTCGTGCATGGTCCATCCTCACGGGCCGCGAGGATCGATTTCACGGCGCTCGATCCGACGCCCCGAACGGCCCCCAACCCGAAACGGATCTGCGTTTCGCCGACGGCCGTGAACTTCCATCCCGACTCGTTCACGTCGGGCGGCAGGACCTCGACGCCGTCGTTCAGTTGGGGTAGATGCCGTGGCAGCTCTCGACACTCGCCGATGTACTTCACCACGTCGTCGGTGCTCGAGATGACCGCGGACAGCATGGCCGCCATGAACTCGGCGGGGTAGTGCGCCTTCAGCCAGGCCGTGTGGTACGAGAGGAGAGAGTAGGCGGCCGAGTGGGACAGGTTGAAGCCGTAGCGGCCGAAGGTCTCGATCTGTTCGGCCAGGTTCTGAGCGACGCGCTTCTCCACCCCCCGGGCAACGGCTTTCTCGATGAACTGGGCCAGCTCCTCACGGATGAGCTTTGCGATCTTCTTACCCATCGCCTTCCGGAGTACGTCGGCTTCGGCAAGGTTGTAGCCGGCCAGGACGTTGGCGATGCGCATCACCTGCTCTTGATAGACGATGATGCCGTACGTGGAGTCCAGAACGGGCTCGAGATCCGGGTGATCGTAGCGCACCTGTTCCTTGCCGAGCTTCCTCCGGATGTACGCATCGGTCATCCCCGAGTCGAGCGGTCCCGGCCGGATGAGCGCGTTGGTGGCCACGAGATCGTCGAAGCGGTCGCAGCGCATCGCTCGGAGCTTGTCCATGGCGAGCCGTGACTCGAACTGGAAGACGCCCGAAGTGCCTCCCCGAGAGAGCATTCGATATACGGCGGGGTCGTCCAAGGGGACGTCGTCCATGGATTCGTAGATGTCCCCGCTCTCCGGGTGCTTCAGGTCCCCGAGCCGGGCCCTTACGGCCTCCACGGCGTCGTGAATGACCGTGAGGGTCTTGAGTCCCAGGAAGTCCATCTTGAGCATCCCGGCGTCCTCGAGACAATTCATGTCGTACTGGGTGACATACATCGCCTCGGAGGCATCGCTGTTCGACGCGCTCTTCCCCGTCTGGATGCACACCGGCACGTAGTCGTCCAGCGGACCGGGAGCGATGACCACACCGGCGGCGTGGACCGAAGAGTGCCGGGACAGCCCCTCGAGGGTCATCGAGTAGTCGAAGAGCTGTCGGTAGCGCCCACCCTCTTCGTAGAGCTCTTTCACCTCCTTGAGCCCCTTTACCGCCTCCTCGACGGTGAAGGCCTGACCCGGAGCGTTAGGGATCATCTTCGCGATGCGGTCCGTCTCGGATGGCTCGAATCCCAAGGTGCGACCTACGTCGCGGATCACGGCCCGGGACTTCATGGTCCCGAACGTGATGATCTGTCCGACGGCGTGCTGGCCGTACTTGTCTTTCACATACTCGATGACCTCGCCCCGGCGCTCATAGCAGAAGTCGATGTCGATATCCGGCATCGAGATTCGTTCGGGGTTGAGGAATCGCTCGAAGAGGAGGCCGAACTCCAGCGGATCCAGATTCGTGATCCACAGTGAGTAGGCCACGATGGAGCCCGCGGCGGAGCCGCGTCCCGGTCCCACGGGAATGCCGTGACGTCTCGCCCAGTCGATGAAGTCCCAGGTGATGAGGAAGTACCCGGCATATCCGGTTTCGGTGATGACGCCGAGCTCGTAGTCGAGCCGCTCTTGGACGGCCTCGGGAAGGGGGTCGCCGTACCGCTTCTTGGCACCTTCCGTCGCGAGGAAGACCAGGTATTCGTTCTCGTCCGTGTGGTCCTCGGGCAGAGGAAACGCCGGGAGGTGATAGCTCTTCTCGAAGCCGAGGTTCACCTCATCGGCGATCTTGAGCGTGTTCTCCAGCACGTCGGGTCGGTCCGGGAACCGCTCGGCGATCTCCGGCGCGCTCTTGAAGTAGAGGCCCCCGTCGTAGCGCATGCGGCTCGGGTCGCTGCGGTCCTTTCCGAGGCCGATGCACAGCAGGACGTCGTGCGCTTCGTGATCATCGGCCTGCAGAAAGTGCGTGTCGTTCGTTGCGACGACGGGAAGCCCCGTCACTTCACCTAGCTTGAAGATCTTGGAATTCAGCTCGGCCTGGCCCTGCGAATCGTGGGCCTGGACCTCGAGGTAGTAGCGATCTGGGAAGAGGTTGGCGTACCAGTCGGCGGTCTCCTTGGCCCCCTCCCAGTTGTCCGCCGCGAGGTGCCGCGGGACTTCTCCCGCCATACAGGCGGAGCTGACGATGAGACCCCCGGCATGTGCGGCCAATGACTCCCGATCCACGCGGGGCCGATGGTAGAAGCCCTCGGTGTACCCGATCGAGGAGAGCTTGACCAGGTTCTTGTAGCCCTCCATGTCCCGGGCGAGCAGTACCAGGTGGTAGTAGGCCCGTTCTCCGTGGCCGGCCTTCGACCGATCCCGGCGATCTCCGGGGGCGACATAGGCCTCCATGCCGATGATGGGCCGGATGCCTTCCTTGCTTGCCAGCTTGTGAAACGCCCAAGCCCCGAACATGCACCCGTGGTCGGTGAGTGCGAGGCCAGGCATCTCGAATTCCTTGACCTTGTGAACGAGGTCGGTGAGGCGATTGGCTCCGTCGAGGAGGGAGTACTCGGAATGCGTGTGGAGGTGGACGAAGCTCACAGTGCTCGGTTCGGACAGTCAGGTTGAGGGGGCGGCCGCACGCATAGTTCTCTCGAAACGCGTAAGACGTTTTTCCATTCTACATCGCTTGGCAGCGGGCGACAAAAGCGGAAAGACGGCGATGGCGTAGTCATGCGATCCGGTGGGTGCTCGGTGGGTGCTCGATGGGTGCTCGGTGGGTGCTCGATGGGTGCTCGGTGGGTGCTCGGTGGGTTCGCCGACTACTCGATGACCCAGCTGTATTTGTCCCCGGAGTTCCACTTGGGCGGGGGCAGCATGTCGAGGATCGTGAGGCCGAGATTCGCATCGGAGGTGATGATGGTAATGCCGATGTCGAACGGTGATCCGCCCCAGTTGTCGAAGTCCAGTTGGTAGTCCGACTTCGTGAGGCTGAAGTTTTCGGGGAGGAATTCATCCAGACCCGTGGGCACCACGCCCCGACTCGCATCGGGCGGCCAGATGTGCAGGTCCGCCTGGAAGGCCAGGGCGGCGACGCGAACGACCTCCATGTCGGCGTAGGCGTCCGCCGCTCGGGCCTTCACCAAGACGTCGCTCAACTTCGGCTGGGCGATGGCTGCCAAGATACTGACGATCAGGACCACCACCATCAGCTCCGCCAACGAGAACCCCCTGCGATCGTTCATCATCCGCCACCCCGTTGGGTGGTGACGACATCGATGGCATCCTGAAGGAGTTCTTCGACCGGCTGGGTGGAGACGTAGTCGATCGTCACGCCGCCGATGTTCCCGCGGAGCCTGAAGGTGGAGTCGGCCAGGGGAATGTACTCGACCCCGGTCAGTGCCTCTTCCTGGGTTTCCTGCAGGGAGGCGGGCAGCCTTCCGTTGTCCCTCACGAACCTCTGGATGCGCGCGAGCTGAGCCGACATCTCCATCCGAAGTCCCGCCTCTTGCACGGCCACGGGTATCGCGGGCGGAGGGGTCGGCTGTAGGGGTTCGGGGGGAAAGACCCAGAGCCAGAACGAGACGACCGCCAAGGCGGGCGCCACCATGGGACTCAGTTGGCGGCGTGTGGGGTGGGCGGGCACCTGCTGGCGTCGCTCCAAACGCTCGTGCTGATCCTCCAGCACGTCAGCCAGGGCGTCACCGTACTCGGAACCAGTCTCGCGTTCAGACGAAGCTGGGGGGCGTCGTTCTTCGGTCATTCGGCCTGTCGGAAGTTGGTCGGTTCTACCACTGCCAGGGCTGCCATCAACAAGGGCTCCACTACCAATGTACTAACGTCTCACCGCTCAGCCCAAGAATAAACATCGGCGACGTGCGGCGCACCTCGCCGTGTCCCCGACGGGGTCGTCTCCATCGATGCCGACAACCGCCAGCAACATACCCCGAACTGTTACCGGGCGCATACGCCGCCTACCTTGATCACATCAACCCAGAGGCTCGGTCCGGAGGAGAACGATGAGCAGTCAGAGTCGCCGCAGTTTCATCGGTCACATGGCCGGGGGGGTTGTCGCCTCCGCTTCGATCCCGTCCCTACTCGGCGCGGAAGAGGCCGTACGGTCTCCCCTTTCGGATCCCTTCACCGCGGAAGCTCGAGGCCGCATGGATCGGCTCGGAAGTGCCGCGGCGGCACTAGGGCCGAGCGTTGCGGCCGACGAGGACTTCTGGCGTTTGGTGAAGGACGCGTTCCCTCTTCGTGAGGGCCTGATCTTCCTGCACGCGGCCAACCTGTGCCCCTCGCCGATCTCCGTGCAGCAGCGGGTCTTCGAGCTCACGCGAGATGTGGATCAGGACGCGTCGTCCAACAACCGGCGCAAATTCGGTGAGCTGCGGGAGAAGTCCCGTACCGCTCTGGCGCGCTTCCTGGGTGCCGGTGACGACGAGATTGCCATCGTCCGCAACACGAGTTCGGCGAATGCGACCGTGGTGAATGGCCTGGATCTCGGCCCCGGTGACGAAGTCGTTGTGTGGGATCAGAATCATCCGACGAACAGCACGGCCTGGGACGTGCGAGCCGAGCGATATGGCTACACGGTCACGCGAGTGAGCACGCCGTCGCAGCCGACTTCCATGCAGGAACTCATGGATCCGTTCCTGGCGGCCATGACCCCCCGCACGAGGGTCCTCAGCTTCAGTCACGCTTCGAATATCTCGGGCGTCATGCTGCCGGCCAAGGAACTGGTGGCGGCCGCGCACACCAGGGGTGCGCTGGCCTTGGTCGACGGGGCTCAGAGCTTCGGATGCCTCGAGGTCGACCTGCACGACATGGGGTGCGACTTCTATACGGGAAGCGCCCACAAGTGGTTCATGGGGCCCAAAGAGGCCGGTGTCCTGTATGTGCGTGCCGAGGTACAGGCGGATCTGTGGCCTACACATGTGGGGATAGGGTGGGCCAACGCCCTCGAGGGAGGTGCGCGCAAGTTCGAGAACCTCGGACAGCGAGACGATGCAGCGGTGTCCGCAGTGGGTACCACCGTCGAGTTCCATGAGATGATCGGCACGGAGAGGGTCGAGGCCAGGGTGAGGGAATTGGCCGCCGCCATCAAGAACGGAATCGCCGAACGACTTCCGGGTACGGTCTTCAACACTCCGCCCGATCCGGCGTTGAGCGCTGGTGTGGTGGTGTTCGTCCCGCCCGACTTCGACTCACGAGCGGTGTCGAGCGCTCTCTACAACGAGCATGCTATCGCGGGAGCGGGTATGGGCGGAGGCCTCCGGCTCTGCCCGCACGTCTACAACACCCTGGCCGACGTCGAGAAGGTGGTCGACACCGTTGCGGCCCTCGCCTGACCGCTAGTAGCGGTACATCTCCGGCTTATACGGCCCTTCTTTGGGCACGCCGATGTAGTCGGCCTGCTCGTCGGTCAGCTCGGTGAGCTGGACGTCCAGCTTGTCCAGGTGCAGGCGGGCGACCTTTTCGTCGAGCGGCTTCGGCAGCACGTAGACCTTCTTGCCGTACTGGTCGGTGTTTCTGGCCAACTCGATCTGCGCGAGAACCTGATTCGTGAAGCTCGCCGACATGACGAAGCTCGGATGCCCTGTCGCACACCCGAGATTGAGCAAACGCCCCTCCGCGAGAATCATCACGCTGTGCCCGTCGGGAAAGGTCCAGGCGTCGTACTGGGGCTTGATGTTCTCCCGAACGATGCCGGGGGTCTTCGCGAGGCCGGCCATGTCGATCTCGTTGTCGAAGTGCCCGATGTTGCCGACGATCGCTTTGTCCTTCATGCCGGCCATGTGCTGGGCGGTAATGATGTCCTTGTTGCCCGTGGTGGTGATGAAGATATCCGCCTCGCCCAATACGTCTTCGATGCGTCGGACGGTGAACCCCTCCATGGACGCCTGTAGGGCGCAGATGGGATCGATCTCGGTGACAACGACACGGGCGCCCTGGCTCTTCAACGCCTGTGCGCATCCCTTGCCGACCTCTCCATAACCACACACGACGGCCATCTTTCCGGAGATCATGACGTCGGTCGCACGATTGAGACCGTCGATGACCGAGTGACGGCAGCCATAGATGTTGTCGAACTTGGACTTGGTCACCGAGTCGTTGACGTTGATGGCGGGAAAGAGCAGCTCGCCTGCCTTCTCCATCTCGTAGAGGCGGTGCACGCCCGTGGTGGTCTCTTCGGACACGCCGCGGATATTCTCGACGACGCGGTGCCACTTGCCGGCGTCTTCGGCCAGGGAAGTGCGTAGGAGATCGAGGATGACGCCCCACTCTTCCGGCTCGCATCCGGGGTCGAAGTCGGGGACCTGACCGGCGTCTTCGTACTCGACACCTTTGTGAAGCAGCAGCGTGGCGTCACCGCCGTCGTCCACGATGAGGTCGGGGCCGCTGCCGTCCGGCCATACCAGAGCCTGATCTGTGCACCACCAGTACTCTTCGAGCGTTTCGCCCTTCCACGCGAAGACGGGGATGCCCTTCGGTTCTTCGGGCGTCCCGTCGCGACCCACGGCCACGGCCGCTGCCGCGTGATCCTGAGTTGAGAAGATGTTGCACGACACCCAGCGCACATCGGCCCCCAGGTCGACCAGGGTCTCGATGAGCACGGCCGTCTGCACGGTCATGTGTAGGGAGCCCATGACCTTGAGGCCGGCCAGCGACTGCTGCGGACCGTACTCGGCGCGAGCCGACATGAGGCCCGGCATCTCTTGTTCGGCCAGCTTGATCTCCTTGCGGCCCCACTCCGCCAACGAGAGGTCCGCAACCTTGTAGGCGGGACGTGCCTCGTCCGTTGTCGCTCCCGTGTCCTGGTTTATCAGTGCGGTGTCCATTCGTGGATCCTCATTCGTGAAGGGCTTGATCGAGTCTCAGATCGTTCAGTCGGCTTTCGTTACCGATGCGACGAAGAGCAGGGGGCCCGACGCTTGAGTACGAGCCGGTATGGGTTGGTACGAGAAGCCGCACAGGTCGGCCTCGCGGGTCAGTCCGTCCAGGGTGGCCTCGTCGAAGCCGGGCCATACGTGACCCATGTCTTCGAGGAAGGCTTCCCGTGCATGCAGCCTCATGTCGACGATGACCAGCCGACCTCCGGGCGCCAGGACCCGAGACGCTTCGCTCATCACCGCTGCGGGTTCGACCACGTAGTGCAGCGCCAGGAGCAGCACGGCCAGGTCCACCTCGCCATCGCACAGGGGGAGCTGCTCGAGTTCGCCGCGCCGCAACTCGACATTCGCGACGTCGTCGACCCGCCGCCGGGCCGTGTCGAGCATCTCTTCGGAACCGTCCACCGCGATAACGCGCTCGACGAACGGTGCTACCCGTGCGCTGAAGTGTCCGGTGCCGGCACCCAGGTCCGCTACGGTCCAGGTCGGATCGAGGAGACCGAAGAAGGGGAGGAGTTCCGAATCCGCGCCGAAGAGGTCGTCTCGGAGAGAGTCCCATCGGTGAGCCGACGAGGCGAAGAACTCCTTGGACTTCTCCCGTCGTCCGGCGAGCACTGCCCGTGCCCGTTCGGCGTCTTCGTCCGTACCGCCGGCCGACACGACGTCGGGTCGGACGAGCTCCCAGAGTTCGCGGGCCGGCGCGTCCAGGTCCGCCACCATGCGGTAGTGTCTGCTAGTGCCGCTGGATCGAGAGGTGACCCATCCGTCCTCGGCGAGGACCTTGAGATGGCGACTCACCGTGGACTGGGGGAGCTGAAAGACCTGCACCAACTCGGAGACCGTGAAGTCGCCTTGCTCGAGAAGCATGAGGATGCGACTGCGCGCCAGATCGCCCAGCGCGCTCATTCGGTCGAAGACCCGGAGTTCCTTGATCATAGTATCCATAAATCCGGATACAATGATGTATCAATCTACGCCTCGGTGCAAGGGGGACGACGGGCCTCAGGGCCTCGCTGACGCCAATTGGCTCGTGGTGTTACAACGGAAAGAGTCCAAGATGGTCTCGAGCTGCACGACGTACTGGTACTTGTCCCTCCCCGGTGCGTAGAGCCAGGCATCCGCCAGGTAGTCGCGACCCTGGTGCGGGCAAGGGATCATTCTTGTGATCGTCGGTCCGCCAGCCGGAAACGCGTCCTCCGGAGGGTTGGACCATACGGCCCGGATCTCGTCCATGATCACTTCGCCCTGCTGAAGTCGTCGCGTCTGCGCCAACTCGAGGTCCAGGACCTGTGGATAGCCGAAGTGCCCGTCCACCACCTCCTGGCGCCAAGCCAGGAACTCGTCTTCCCGGACGCCCTCGGGCGAATGCGTTCGCCACGTGACCGTGATTTGCCGGATCAACTCCGACGGATCCGGATTATCGTTGCGGAACATGTAGACCGAGTCTTCTGTCCGTCGCCGGTACAACTGGGGCAGGAGAATGCTGAACTGCGCCGATTCCCGGAGCGAGTCGGCCAGCTCCTCGTTCTGACCGGACATGAACATCCGCATCTTCACCCATTGGCGGTACTGGCCGTCCAGGAGGTCGTGGAGTGGATCCAGGAGTGGCTCGACCTCGTCGGCCGCGCCGGATTCGAGCAGCATCACCGTGACGGTCTGGTCACGGGCCCAGATGTCCTCTACTTGGAAGACCTCAGGGGGCTCGAACGTGGTTCGCTCGGCGAGATCCAGCGCCTCGGTCATCCAGGGATCGTCCTCCGTACCGATCAGCAGCATCTGCTTGAACCGCTGGAGCATGTCCCACTCGGGGGCGGAGGGATCCTGATGCGTGACTCGGAACGTTTTCTCCTGACGCACCGTCACCACCCGCGCCTCGAGGGCCGACTCCACCATGCCCGATACGGCGAGCCACTGAGCCTCTGAAGTGCCGACGATGATGGAGTTGTACTCGCCCCAGGGTTGGCGGTCTCCACCGCAAGCGGAGAGGACGAGGGCAAGGGCAAGGCTGGCGATCGGGAGCAGTGTCGACGTTCTGCGCATGATCCGTGACCTGGTGTTGGGAGGGAGAGCCACTCTCCTGAGAATACCGTGTCGGCGTGACCTCCGTTCCGCCGTCAGACGGTCTCAGGCGGGGTCGAGCCTATCTACGCTGTGACCAGTCTCGCCTCGAGGGCGTGCAATCCGGCCATGATCCGGCCTGGCCGGTGGCCGGGTTCACCGGAAACTCGGTGCGGCGGTCCCTCGGGGTACGAGCTTCTTCTTCGGACGCCATATAGGCGAGCATGGCGTAGAGCGTCGCGTTGTTCTTGAGGTCGGCGAAGACGACTTTGTCGTATGTGTCGCGGTTCGTGTGCCAGGTATAGGGGCTGTAGCTCCAGTTGAGCGCTCTGAGGCTGAAAGCCGGCGCACCGTAGCAGACGAAGGACGCGTAGTCGCTCCCGCCCCCACCCGGTGTGCCCGGAAAGTCGAAGGCGATCTCGTCCGTGAGTTCCACGGGGAGCCCGGAGAGCCAACTCGCCAGGTACCCCGAGGCGCTGATGTATCCCTGGCTCGATGCGTTCACGATTCGTCCCGTACCGTTGTCCTGGTTGAAGAGGGCCTGGAGGTTGCGGACGATGTCCGGGTTGTCGGCGGCGAAGGCCCGCGAGCCGTTGAGCCCTTGCTCCTCGCCACCCCAGTGTCCCACCAGGATGGTGCGGCGCGGGTTGGGATACGCCTCGCGCAGAATCCGCATGGCTTCGAGCATGACGAGGGTGCCGGTCCCGTTGTCGGTGGCCCCCGACGCGGCGTCCCACGAGTCGAAGTGGGCTGAAAAGAGTACGTACTCGTTGGGAAGCTCGACCCCCGGAATGTGGGCGATCGTGTTGAACACGGGCCCTTCTCCGAGGGACTCCGCGTCGGACATGACCTCGATGACCGGGCTCTGGTCGTTCTCGGCGAGGCGGTGGAGCAGCCCGTAGTCTTCGCATCCGACCAAGAGTGCCGGTACGCTCTCCGTGCCACCGGCGAACATCTGGTGAGCGCCCCAACCACCCGACCAGCGTGAGGCGATCACGCCCGCGGCCCCGGCCGCCTCCAGACCTCGGGCGATGGCCGTTTCGGATCCGCGGCCCTGAATCTCGAAGCCCGAGCGAGCCATGTTCTCGCGCCATTCCTGCTCCGCGGCGCTCCGTTCTGCCTGGGCCTCTTCACGGGAGGCATCGGTCGCCCACTGATCCCAGTCCGCGTTGGGTCGACAGGTCGGTTGTGGGAAGGCGATGGTGACGAACTTCCCGCGCACCTCGGGCAGCCAGGCCTCGAACTCCGCCCGGCTCGCCACCTCTGGCATGTTGAGCACCTCGGCCCTTACGGTCTCGCCCCCCGTTCCCGGGCTCCAAGCCATGACCATGGCTTCCAGCGTGCGAACGCGTGGCTCGACGAGGTCGACGTGTGCCCGTCCGCGCCGCCAACGCATCCAGGTTCCGTACTGCTGATTCTCCGCCTCGACTCCCCAGCTGCGGTACCTCTCGACCAGCCAGTCATGCCCCGCTTCGAGTCCGGGGCTCCCCGTCAGCCGGGGGCCGATCGAGTCGAACAGGGCCTGGGCCAACGGGCGGGCCTGGGAGTTCTCCATGCCTTCGGCCCATAGCTGCCGGAGGACCGCGTCGTCCGTGCTGAACGTCTGTGCCGCCGCGGGAACGGCCGGGGCTACCAGAGTCGCGAGGATGATGAGAGCCGTGCCGAGGGCGAGTCCGTGGTGTCTCATGGTGGTCCTGGGAATAGTGGTGGAAACGCACCGCTGGCGGACGGCGTCGATGTGATGGCTACCGGTGAAGAGACTAGATCCGACGGCGGAAGATGTCGAGAAGCCGAGCGGTCCTAGGCGCTCCGGCGCGCGTGCCGGGCGAGGGCCGCCCTGACGATCTGTCGCGTGAAGCCTTCGTGGCCGGCGGGGTCGTGGGCGAGACACAGGTTGGCGCTGCCGGGGGCACTCGCCGGATAGAAGACCCCGCAGTTGGGGTTGATCTCGAGTACGAACGGGGTGCCATCCGAATCGATGCGCAGATCGCAGCGGCCGAAGCTGGCCCCGTTGAGTTCCACGAAGAACCGGGCGGAGACGTCGCGAAGCTGTGCGGCGAGCTCCGGATCCTCGACCGGGAACGAGAACAGCTCGTCGAAATCCACCCACTTGAGGTCGGCGTGCTTGAAGCTTTCCCCATCGGGAAAACGATACTGCAGGGGAGTGTAGGTGGTCGGCCGGGCGGGGTCGTCGGGGTTCTCGGCCACCAGTACGGTGGCCTCGATTCCTGAGATGTACTCCTCGATCAACGCCTTGCCGTGGCGGCCCATGATCTTCTTGGCTTGTCGTCGGAGTCCCGCCGGCGTCTGCACGCGCGATGCTCGGCTGATGGAGACGCTCGCATAGCTGCTGTGGTGCTTGACGAACAGCGGGAATCGAAGGCTATCGGCCGCGCGCTCGACGTCGGCCTCCTCCTTTGCGAGCACATACGCGGGAGTGTCGATGCCCTGAGCCCGGCAGGCACGCTTCATGTCCACTCGGGAGGGTTCGTAGTATTCCGAGGTCGCCCCCGTGAACGGCACATGCAGGCGCTCCAGGGTCTCGACGACCTCGATCCCGGGTGTCTCCTCATCCGCCGCGCCGTCGCACAGGTTGAAGAAGAGGTCGAATCCCTCCTTCGCTCGGGCAGTAACCAGCTCCACCGAACGCGATCTCGTGGAGAGCACTTCTAGGTGCCAGGTCGCTTCCGGCATGAACGGCCTTGGATCGCACGGCCAATCGTCCGCCGGAAAGGGATCTGCGTCGAGATCCTGGGTGGTGAGCAGACAGATTTTCATTCGAGAAGGGCGACGGGCGCGCTACCGCCCGTCGCCCTCTTGAAGCTTCAGTTGCCGGCCAGCCCTCGCACGGCGTCGGCCAACATCCGCACCTTCGCGGCGTCCTGTGAGCGTTCTGCTTCTCCGCCCAACTCCCGTGCGAGCGTGGTCAGCGCGGTACGCTGCGCCGAGCCCGACGCGCCCTCAGCCGCGTCGAGGGCGGCACGTACTTCTGCAACGCGACCCGAGGCCATCGAACGTGAGCGTTCGAGCTGGTCCACATAGGCGCGGGCCAGGGCAAACGTGTTCGGCCACATGAACTTCGGCTGCCCCTGTGCGTTGAGATAATCCATGCGCACGGAGTTCGCCGCGTCGATCTCGTTTTGCGAGATCGCTTCGCTCGGCGTGAGCTCGAAGATGTCGAGGCCGCGTGCGATTTCGGAGCTCACGATCGCGCCGTTGTACCAGTACACGGACCAGCTTCCCCCGGGACCCATCGTGTTCGGGTCGGAGGGTCCGCGGTCGTGGAACGCGATTTCCACGGGGTTCGCCGCATCGGTCCAGTCGAAGACCGAGATGCCACCCTGATACCACGCCTGGACCATCACGTCGCGCCCGGGGATGGGAATGAGCGATCCGTTGTGGGCGACGCAGTTCTCGAGTGACGTCTGAGGCGCCGGCAACTTGTAGTACGACTGGAACCTCATCTCACCGTCCTCGATGGTGAAGATGGCGTTCGCGCCCCACTCCTTGGGATCGGTGGCCCGGCACTTCGGTCCGCCGCCGCCGCCCCACTCATCGGTGAACAGGATCTTGGTCGCGTCGTTGTTGAACGTGGCAGAGTGCCAATAGGCGAAGTTCGAGTCCGCCACGGCCGCGAGGCGCTTCGGGTCGAGAGGGTCGCTGATGTCGAGGAGAATCCCGTACCCCTCACAGGCGCCCCCGGCGAGTCCCATCGCCGGGTATACCGTTATGTCGTGGCACTGGGTGGGGCCGAAGCCGGGCCCGTCCTCATCGCCCTGCGGTCCAAACTGCTCGGCTACCATGACCGGGATATACTCTCGGAGAGCCGTACTGTCGGCCGCGGTGGGAGGACCCGTACGGCCTTGGGCCGCCATCATATCGGCCAGCATCTGTTCCGCGAACTGGTCGGGCATGATCTGGAACTGACCGCCGAACTCGGCGATGAACGCGCCGCGGTCGCGGGCCTCCTGAAGGGCAGCCTCGTCCTCAGGCGCCATTCCGTGCGTGGGGGGAGCCACGAGCTCCTCGAAGATCCGAGGTGAGCTCACGATCTCGGCCTGCTCCGGATTGTCGAGCGGCACCCGGATCACTTCGATGCGGAACAGAGCCGTATTCGGGTCTTCGCTAGGCATCGCGCCCGAGCAGCCCGCCAGCTCTTCGGCCGCACGTACGGGCGCGGAGCCCGACACATAAATGTAGACGTTGTTCGGGTCGCTCGGCGCTTCCAACACCGTGTGCGTGTGCGATCCACGACAAGTCTGCACGTTGGTGATGAACCGGGGACTCCGTACGTCGGTGATGTCGAAGATGCGAATGCCCCTCAGTCGGTCTGCACTGACGGCTTCGGAAACGCCCTCGGTGCCACAATCGATTCGCCCACCCATGCCCTCACCGGAAACGAAGAGCAGATTCTGGTAGACTGACACGTCGCTCTGCGATGCGGGACAGACGAACGTCGTGGTCGAGGCTGGATTGCTCGGGTCCTCGATGTTCCAGAATTGCACACCGTTGTAGTTGCCCTGAATCGCGTAGTCGTCCTTGAACGCCAGGTCCGAATTGGTGGAGCCCACGAACGGTTCAGCCGGCAGCGTGCTCGACACGACACGCATGTTCCACGCGGCTTCCTCGGCGTCGAACAGGCCGGCCTCCAGGCCCACGCGAGGGTCGGGAGACGGGGGTGTGACCCGGAGCGGAACTGGGGTCGCCGGGGGCGTCGCCATGGTCGTGGCGGTTTCAGGTGCGGCCGACTGACCTGCACAGCCGGCCAGGGCCACCAAGGCAACGGCCACAGAAAACAGCCTCGCTACTCGAGTGGAGCCGTTCGCAGGGTCCGCGGGTGCCGGAATAACGGAATTCATGTCTGGGTTCCTCACTGAGCTTCTCAGGATTGTGATTCTCTTGCGTCTCGATTCGGACCGGAGGCATAATGCGTCCGGCACATGCTGTGTTACGAGCCTTCCATACGAGCCATATATACGAGCAACTCCGGCCTTCTGATTCAGTCGAAGGCCGGAGTTGCCCGCGCCGACTCAGCTTCCGGCGAGACCTCGGACCGCTTCGGCCAACATCCGCACCGTGGCGGCGGCGCCGGACCGATCTGCTTCGCTCGTGAGTTCACGGGCGAGTGACCGCAGCGCCGAGTCGCGGGCTGTGCCGGATGCGCGCTCAGCGGTCGTCAGGGATCCACGGACCGACGCGACTCTGGACGCAGCCATGGTGCGCGACCGCTCCAGCTGATCCACATATGCGCGTGCCAGGGCGAACGTGTAGGGCCACTCGAACTTGGGCTGCCCCTGTGCGTTCAGGTGGTCGAGACGAACGGACAGCGCTGCGTCGATTTCGTTCTGTGAGAGCACTTCGCTCGGCAGGAGCTCGAAAATGTCGAGTCCACGCGCGATCTCCGAGCTCACGAGCACTCCGTTGTACCAGTATACCGACCAGCTCCCGCCCGATCCCTGGCGCGTCGCGTCGGTGGGGCCCCGGTCGTGGAATGCGATCTCCACCGGGTTCTTCGGATCGGTCCAGTCGAAGACCGAAATGCCGCCCTGGTACCACGCCTGGGCCATGATGTCGCGTCCGGGGACCGGAATCAGCGACCCGTTGTGGGCGACGCAGTTCTCCAACGACGTCTGCGCGGCCGGCAGTTTGTAGTAGGACTGGAACTCCAGCTCGTCGCCTTCGATGGTGAAGATGGCGTTCGCGCCCCACTCCACGGGATCGCTGGAACGGCACTTCGGCGCACCGCCGCCGCCCCATTCGTCCGTAAAGAGGACCTTTGAGCCATCGTTGCTGAAGGTCGCGGAGTGCCAATAGGCGAAGTTCGAGTCCGCTGCAGCGGCGATCCGCACGGGGTTCGTGGGATCACTGATGTCGAGCAGAAGCCCGTACCCTCCACAAGCCCCGCCGGCGAGTCCCATGCCGGGATAGACGGTGATGTCGTGGCACTGAGAGGGCCCGAGGTTCAGGCCAGCACCGGGGCGCGGCCTACGGAATTGCGCCATCATCTCGGGCAGACGCTCACGTAGCGAAGCGCTGTCGGCCGCGGTCGCCTGACCCGTGCCGCCGCGCTCGGCGACGATCTGGTCGAGCATCGGTTGGATCATGCGGCCAGGGAGCACACGCTCTGCTCCCCCGCCCCCGAATGAACCGATGAATGCGCCGGCGGCCCGTGCCTCTTCCAGCTCGGCGATGTCGGCGGCCGAAAGACCGTGGGTCGGCGGAGCCATGAGCTCCTCGAAGATCCGCGGCGAGGTCACGATCGCGGCTTGCTCCGGATTGTCGACGGGAACCCGGATGACCTCGATCCTGAACAGAGCGGAGTTCGGGTCCTCGCTCGGCAACTCACCGGAGCAACCCGCCAATTCCTCGGCGGGGCGGACGCCTGAAGATCCGGACACGTAGATGTAGACGTTGTCCGGGTCGTTCGGAGCTTCCAACACGGTGTGCGTGTGTGAACCGCGGCAGGTCTGCACGTTGGCGATGTACTGCGGACTCCGCATGTCGCTGATGTCGAAGATCCGGATCCCGCGGAGTCGCTCGGGGCTGACCGCTTCTGCCACACCCTGCGTGCCGCAGTCGAGCCGCCCGCCCAGCCCTTCGCCGGAGACGAAGAGCAGGTTCTTGTAGACGGAGACATCGCTCTGTGATGCGGGGCAGAGGTGAGTAGTCGTCGCGGCAGGGTTCGCGGCATCCTCGATATTCCAGACCTGGAAGCCGTTGTAGTTGCCCTGGATGGCGTACTCGCCGGTGAAGGCCAGATCGGAATTCGTGACGCCCACGAAAGCCTCGACAGGAGGCGTGCTCGAGACGACGCGCATGTTCCACGCGGCCTCGGCCGCATCGAAGAGGCCGGCTCTCAGGCCTACCCGCGGATCAGGACTCGGCGGCGTGACCTGAAGAGGCGCAGGGGTCATCGCGGTTGGCGCGGCGGCCACGGTGGGCGCAGGCGCAGCAGCAGGTGCGGCCTCGGGCGCGGAGTACTGACCGGCACAACTAGCCAAAGCCACTAGTCCAAGTCCCAGGACGAGCGGCTTCGCTAACTGAACGGAAGCGTGTGAGAGACGACGAAGCGTCAGGGCGACAAGAGTCATAGCGGGTTCCTCGAACGTAATGAGTGCGGTGTGGTCGGTGATGGCTAAGGCGTCGGTAACGCCTCGAGCATACTCCGCATGCGATTGATTTCGGTGATCTGATCCACCTGGATATCCGAGGCGAGCTTGAACGCGATATCGTCCAGCGCCGCTCCGTCGGTGGCGAAGAGCTCCTTCACCATGGTGACGGCTCCCTCATGGTGTTGGATCATGTAGGTCAGAAACAGGCGGTCGTATTGCGAGCCACGCGCCCGCTCCAGTTCTTCGAGTTGCTCCGAACTCAGCATCCCAGGCATGTGCATGGCGTGTTCCATGTGACCCGTGCCGTCCACCTCGGGCACCGGCTGCCCACGATCCTGGAGCCACCTCTGCATGAGGGCGATCTCGTCCCTCTGGGCATTGATGATCCGTGCGGTCAACGTCCTGATCTGGCTTCCGGCGTCGTTCGATGGGGCGAAGCCGGCCATGACCAGTGCCTGGGCGTGGTGTCCGATCATCCCCGTCATGAAGTCGACGTCGGCCTCGCTGACCCTCATGAGTGCGCTGTCCTGCCGCGCCCGATAGAGTGCCTCGAGTTCGGCGTTGGACATCCTCGGGGAGGAGCCGGGAGTCTGGGCTTCCGTCGCTCCGGTGCCGGCGCATGCCTGCAGGAGAAGCGCACCGACCAATAGGATGTGGGCGCGTCTTGTTTTCATGCTCTCGAATCGTGATGGCAATGTGGACAATGACCGCAACCTACGACGGCGGCTGTCGAAGATATAACAGGAGCGTCAGTGTGGTTTCAACTAGCTACTCTCTCCGTGGTCGTCGGACCGTCGCGGTGCGGCAATACTACGGGTCTCCCCTCGCTCCGGCACCCACAGATCTTGTTCGGACAGTCCGGCCTGCTTCCACGCTTCCCTGACCCGACCCGGAGGCTCGAGCATGTCCTCATCCGTGAGACGCCAAGTTCCCCAGTGGACGGAGAGCATCAAGCCGGAAGCACCCAGGTTTCGATACGTATCGACTGCTTCTTCGGGGCACATGTGTGTCGGCTTCATGAACCACCGCGGGTCGTAGGCTCCGATGGGCATGGTCACGAAGTCGAACGGACCGAGTCGGTCACCGATTCCGCTGCTTTCTTCGAAGTAGCCCGAGTCGCCGGTGAGGAATGCGGTGTGACCACCCGGAGCCCGCATCGTGTACGACGACCAGAGGCGCGTATTGCCCCGGAACACGCTTCGGCGTGTGTAGTGGCGCGCCGGGACCGCCGTCAGCGAGACGTCTCCGGCTTCGGTCGACATCGCCGCCTCCTGCCACCAATCCAACTCGACGATGTTGGATACGCCGAACCCGGCAAACCACGAGCGATAGGCGAGCGGCGTAACCCAGGTCGGCACATCACCGAAGTGTGCCGTGAGCTTCCGCACCGTGTTCGTATCCAGGTGGTCGTAGTGATCGTGGGAGATCACGATGATGTCGATGGGGGGCAACGCATCGAAGTCGAGCCCCGGCGGGACGATGCGATCCGGACCGACCCACTGAACGGGGAAGCACCTACGGCTCCACACGGGATCGACCAGGATGTTCACTCCTCCGACCTGGAGAAGGACCGTGGCGTGTCCTATCCAGGTGGCGCGGAACTCCTCGAGGTCGACCCGAGGATAGGCGATGTCGGACTTCCCTCGGGGCAGTTGGGATGGAACAGGATTCGGCGGCAGGTTCTCGAACAGCCGCTCCCAGTACCACTTGATGGCGCCCAACGGGCCGTGCCGGTCGCCCCAGGGGCTCTGAAAGCCCCCTCCGGGTTTGTGGTGGGGTCCGAGGCTCATGTGCCTTCGGCTCCCGACGAATCCTCGTTCGCATCGACATCGTCGACGCATCGATCGAACGGCCGATCCGGATGGTGTTCTATCGTGCCCATGTACTCGAGCAACCTGGATTCGGCCAGGTCCTGAGGAAACGTCGCCACGTCGGGACTGTCCACTAGGGGCATCCCACCTTTTCGGAACGAGCGCTCGACGTACTCCGAACAGAACATCCCCTTTGGAGACACGGCGTCTTTCATTCGAAAGTGGAAGAAGTACCGAGCAACGGACTTGAGGAGATCCATGAGAGCGAACGGCAGGCCCACCTCGCACTTGGCCTCCCACAACATCTTGCGGGTCTTTGGCTCGATATCCGGGATGTCCTCGCGCTTCAATCGGTACCAGTCCGCACGGCCCGGGTACTCCTGCACGGCGACGCTGAGCGGTACCGCCTCGACCTTCATCTCCGCTTGCAGAATCATCAACCGCTTGTCCCAACGGGCTATGATCGCGGAGTGCGAGTAGAATGAACGTGTGAGCATCGTGAATAGCCGGGAGCTCCGGAAGCTCCCGCGGAAGAAGAACAGATCACCGTCCTGGATTTCGTCCCGCACGTCGTGGTAGTGCATCGACTTGAACGGTGGCTCTTCGTGTCGGTCCAACGGGCCGTCCTCGTGATTTGCATCGGCGCCCAAGGTGCCTCCTCGGCTGCAGGGCTGTAACGTCGAAGGGCCGCAAAGGCCCTCAGGGTCTCAAGTCCACTTTCCCGGTGAGAGCATGGCGAGCATCCGCTCTGGATTCTCGACTCGCTGAACCGCTAGCCAGCTCTGATCATCTCGTAGGTCGATCTTTGAGCTCCCTGCGTCGGCCCGCCGCGAAGCGGCCTCTGCGTAGTGCTCGATTCCTAGTGCGTTGAGGGCCTCTGCCGCCTCAGCGGCCAGTTCTCTCGCCCGACCAAGATCGCCCTGTACGCTCTCCACACCAGCGTCTACAGAAAGAGCGACGGATTCGGCCCAACGGGATTTCTCTCCGTGAAGCCATTTGGCGTCGGCTTGCGCCTGCCCCAGGTACAGGTTGGACTGTCCTGGGTCGTCGATGGCGCATGCGATGCCGATGCGGGCCCTCAGAAACCTCGTTTCGATCGCCAATGACTGCGTTAGCGGGAGCAGCGACCTCTTGAACTCCCTCCACTGTGCTGCAATGCGAGCCCAACCTCGGGTGGGGTTACCGGCGTACAGGTCGATCTCTCCGCGCGCATACCAGTCCCAGTAGTGCTGGACGTGAAACCCCTGCCTGGACCAGGATCCGAGCCCCACCTCCTGGGCAGCTCGGGCCTGCTCGGGCTGGTCGTCCAGCAGGTGTTCAACGAAGCGGTTGCGGGTCAGGATATAGCTGCTGAGGTACAGATCATCACGTTCCAAGGCCTCTTGGAGCACCTTGTACGCCCGGGTGGTGAGCCCCCGCCACCTCCCCAGGTTTACCAGAGAATGCAGTTCATAGAGGAGCGCGGTGTCCCGTTCCCAGGTCACCCCGGTACACTCGCCGCGGAGGATCTCCTCACCCCTCCTGGCCCGTTCCAGGGCAGTAACGAAATCGCCTCTCAGGTTGGCACTGATGCCCTCCGCCGTCGCCAGCCAACCTCGAGCGTACGGCTGATCCAATTCCTCAACGAGCTGACGGCAACGCTCGAGCAGAGCGGCCGTTCGTTTGGCTTGTCGGCTCCCGCTGGCCGAGGATATTCCGAGCTCGGTGATCAGCGCCCGTGCTACTCGGGCAGGCTCCCCGGCGCGGAGCGCCAGGTGCAGGTGCTTGGACTGGAAGTGTGCGCTTGGGATGACATCGACCATGGCCAGGCCCGCGCCCGCCGTCCAGCAGATGTCGACCCGCTGAAGGACCTGCTCGTCGATTTCCGACTCCCGACGTGGCGTGTAGCCGAGGCCGCGGATCCGCAACCGGGCACGCCGCATGAGCAAGGCTACCAAGGCGCGCCACGGAGAGCCGGGGAGACGCATCCCGACTTCGCGTAGAACGCTTTGTAGCACCTCCAATCCCTCGTCGATCAAGCCTGAATTTAGGAACTGCTCGGCCGCGATTCGCCTCAATTCGAGCCGCTCCCGTGGCACGGACTTCTTGGCCACCTCGAGATACGCGCGCGCTGCCTCTTCACCTCGCCCGGCGTTTGCGAGGGCGTCGGCCCAACGAATGCGGAGAGACTGCCGCGTGTCCTGAGTAGCGGGCTCCCACAGTCCGAGTCCCATCTCGTAGAGGCGGGCCGCCCGATCAAAGGCGAGTGCGTTGGCCGCCTGGTCGGCGGCACGAAGCGCATGCCGGGCTGCCAGCTCGTCCTCGCCCGAACGTAGGTAGTGCTCGGCGAGGGTCTCGGCATCGGCCTCTCCCGCCAGATCCAGCGCATGCCCAAGCCTGTTGTGATAGGACGAGAGATCCTCATCCGGCACCAAGGCTGCGACGGTTTCCCGAATGCGATCGTGGTATGGCTCCAGGATGTCTCGGCCCGTCCCGCTCCTCTCGCGAAGCCAATTCTCAACGCGCAGAACGTCGATAGCAGTCGTATCTCCAGGATCCAAGCCCGCGACCTGGTTGGCGATGGACAGCTCCAGGGGTCGGTCCGCCACCGCGAAACAATCCAGCAACCTGCGAGCGTCGTCGGGCAGAATCGCGAGCCTGGACTCGATCACACTCTCAAGCCGCACGGGGTCCGTCGAGTCTGCGTTCCCGAAGCCTCCGTGGCGGACGAGCTCCGCCATGAAGAACGGGCTCCCGCCCGCCTCCTGAGCCAGTTCGCGCGCTCGCGCTCGCGCCTCGGCCGAGTCATCCTCGAGGTGGGACAGGGCGAGATGGAGAGACTCTTCGACGGAAAGCTCGCTGAGCGCGATCTCGAGCGCAGGCTGCTCCTCCTCGTCTGTGCCCGCCATCTCCTGGAAGATGGGGCTGTTCGCCCGATCATCACTCCGAAAGGTCGCGAGCAGCAGGATGGGTGGGGCGTCGGGCGGCCTCATGATCTCCCGGAGCAGACGCCCGCTATCCACGTCACCCCATTGCAGGTCGTCGATGAATAGAACCAGAAGTCGATCGTCTCCGAGACGCCCGAGCATTTCCCGGAGGGCCGAGAACCCCCGCCGACGTGCCTCATGGGCGTCGGGGGCCGCGTCGCTCCCTCGACGGCTCGCAACCCGCTCTCCCAGCTCGCGCAGCACGGGAAACAGGCGGGCGAGCCGGCCAATCACGTGGGAGGAATCTGGCGGCCTCGGCCGTTTCCAGCCGGGTGAGGTGGTCGGTGAGGTCATCCATCAACCCGTCGAACGCCTTGTAGGGCACCGACTCGCTTCGGTAGCACCTTCCGCGCAACAGAAGCGCCCGCCGATCTTCGGCCTGAATCTCGTCGAGGAAGTGCTTGATGAGGCTTGTCTTGCCGATGCCAGACGGCCCTCCGACCAGCACCTGCGCGGCCCCTCCATCCTTGACTGTTTGAAAGGCCTCCCGAAGGCGAGCCAGCTCGGCGGTCCGGCCGACGAAGATCTCACCCGCCGTTCTGATTTGCGGGGTGGGAGGGCGAGGGGGCTGGGAGCCGAATGCCCTCGACAACTCTTCGTACGAGGGGCGAGCCTCGGGATCCCTTGCGATGAGTCGGTAACAGAGGTCGTCGAGTTTCTTAGGAAGGGAGCGGTCGAGTGTCGAGGGACGCGCGGGATCCTCCGTGTGGCGTTGCACGATCATCTCGAAGACGCCGCCCTTGAAGGGCAACTCACCCGTCAGCGCCTCGAAGAGCATCAGTCCCACGGCGTACCAGTCACTCGGTGTGCCCGCGCCCTTCCCCTGGGCTTGTTCAGGCGACATGTACGCAGGAGTCCCGACCACCTGAGTCGAGCGAGTGGCGTCATCGGCTCCGAGATGCACCACCAGTCCGAAGTCGAGAATCACGACCCGTCCCTCTTTCGTGACCAGGACGTTGGGGGGCTTCAAGTCACGGTGGAGCATCCCTGCGCAGTGGATGGCGTGGACACCCTCGACGAGTTGAGAAAACGAGGCTTTGAGTCGCGCCTCATCGAACCTGAAGCGAAAGGCGCTACCACCCGCGCTCGTGTCGCCCTCGGCCATCACGTAGTCGTGGAGAGGCACACCCTCGACCAGCTCCATGGTGAAGAACCACTCATCGTCCTCGGAGACCAACTCGCCGAAGCGCACCAGGTTCTCGTGCCTGATATCTGCGAGGGCCCTGAATTCCCTCTTGAATCGGAGGAGTCCGTCCGACTCGAACCGTTGAAGCTGCTTGAGAGCTACACGCTGTCCCGTGGTGGTGTCGAGAGCCTCGTGCACGGTCCCGAAGCTACCCTCACCGAGCCGGCGCAGCAGGGTAAAGCGCTTCGGTGGATCGATCGGGGGCCTCCTTACCCTACCGTGCGGGCGCGGGCGGCAACCATCGGCAGCGGTACCTCGGCGCCGGCACCATGAGTGGTTCCGAAGACATCTTCGTGCAGGTCTTCCGAGATCTCCCGATCGCGTGATGTGAGCATAGTGGGCTTGAAGTGCCCTTCGTACTCGGCGGCGACGCGAAAGGCCGGCTCGTAGAAGCGATCGATCGCCTCCGTGGTGCTCACATGTGTTCTCCGGGGGCCCCGGCCTCCAAGGCTCGTGGGCCCCGTTGCGAGGAGAGGGGCCACGCAAAGCGCACCATTGGCCGTCGCCACCACCATCTGCTCGCGCGTGAGCACCTTTCGATATCTCTTCCAGAAACCGGCCGCGTGCTGAAGCACGCGGCGGCGG
Organism: Longimicrobiales bacterium; assembly: GCA_965249725.1. Lineage (GTDB taxonomy): Bacteria > Gemmatimonadota > Gemmatimonadetes > Longimicrobiales > Gaopeijiaceae > CBDDCX01. The sequence continues at coordinate 1,752,326 of CBDFMQ010000002.1, read as the reverse complement.
TAACCCTTGAACGACTGAAGCCCCCTCAAGAACTCGGCGGCCTCATCCAGCGGATCGACAGTGTCGAGAGAAATCGTAGTCGAGTCCAGATCGCGGATCTTGGTGTCAGGGAGGAGTCTGCGATCCTCCAGGAGCTGCCGAAAGAGGGGCGTCCCGGGAATCGGAACGGGCATCGAGAGGAACGCCGGAAGGGTGATTTGGGATTGGCTCACCACGTAGTCGAGTTCCGCCCGGATATCCGCGATCGTCCTGGTCCCGAGGTCGAGAATGAGGCCGTAGAAGAACACGATCCCCATCTCCAGGCACTCCTCGATCACCTCTGTTGGCGGTCGGATGTCGTTCTGGCGCTTGTTCTGGAGCGCGTTCCACGCGGGGTCGAAGGACTCCACGCCGCTGAAGAGGAATTGGCAACCCGCATCCTTGACCAGTGGCAGGTTCCCTCGGTCGAGGTAGAAGTCATTGGTGACGAGCGCCCCCCACCCTCGATACTGGCCCCGCTCCCACCCCTCCTTCACGGCCCCCACGCGCTTCCGAAAACTCCCACGGTCACTCCCGTAGAAGTTGTTGTCGACCAGAATCATGGGCGCTTATCCCCTTGACGCACGATAACATAGGTGTTATTCTTCATCCATGGACGATGCAACTTGTTTCACGGACTTGACTTCGGCGTCAGCGGCCTCGACGATCCGCTTGCCGAACACCGTCTCCATAATCTCGCGGTCCGTTTTGGTCGCGATGGTCTTGGGGACAGTCCGTGGACGCCGCTTCTTTTTCTTGGGAGCTTGAGCCATGGGTCGAAAGATCAGCCTGTTAACGTTGATGGATCGCTACAACGACGATGCGAAGTGCCGCGACACCTTGGAGGCGATCCGCTGGCCATTCGGCGTTGCCTGCCTCCGATGCGGAGACATGGACGTGGGCGAGATCGAGAGCCGGAATCAGTATTGCTGCCGTTCATGCGACTATCGGTTCAGCGTTACGGCGGGCACGATCATGCACGATTCCCACCTACCGCTCCGCACTTGGTTCCTGGCCATCTTCCTGCTGTGTGAGAGCAAGAAGGGCATGAGCGCCCATCAGTTGTGGCGCACCCTCGGGATCGGCTCTTACAAGACGGCTTGGTATCTCTGCCATCGCATCCGCGAGGCCATGGGCAACGATCCGCTGCGTGGCCCCACGCTCGTCGGTGTTGTCGAAGTGGACGAGACGCTCATCGGCGGCAAGACGAAGGGCAAGGGCACGGCGTACAAAGGCAACAAGACGTGGGTTGCCGGAGCTATCCAGCGGGGCGGCAAAGTGCGTCTGGAGCGCATCCCCGACATCAAGCGGGCCACCCTCCATTCCTTCATTTCCAGAGCCGTCAAGGACGAAGCAGAAGCGATCTACACCGACGAACTCAAGAGCTATCTCGGGATCGGGGACGCCGATACTCGACATGAGACGGTCCAGCATTCCGCAGACGAGTGGGTCGTTGGTGACGTTCATACCAACTCCATCGAAGGCGTATGGAGTCTCTTCAAGCGCTCCATCATGGGCGCGTTCCACAAGATCTCGCGGAAGCATCTAGACCGTTACCTCGAAGAGCTGGAATGGAGATTCAACAACCGTGACAATCCGTACCTCTTCCGCGACACGCTGGCGCGGATCATGAATACCGACCCGCTGGAATACCGAACCCTGGTGGCGTGAAGGAGGGACAATCATGTTTTTCATAGGTGCCTTAGTCATCTCTTATCTGATTCTCAGGCTGTGCCTATACTTTTGCAGGAAGTTTCGAGAACAACCAAATGGCAGAGGACAAATAGTCCTAATGGGGGTCATTTCTTTGGGGATCAATACAGTCATGGCTGGTTTCGGGTTACAGGATGAAGCACCTAATCCCCTGTTCGTTGAGGCTTTCAACCTATACCTAGCACCGGCCATTATTGTTACTCTGTTCGAGCTTGTTCGAACTCGTTCTTAAAAGACCGCAATCGCCTATGTGCAACATCACTCTTCCCGTAATTGGGCCCGCTCGGTGAGCATCCGGGATGACCTGAGTCTACGCGCATCCCGCACCTTGCCCTGACGAGCGAGACGGTAAAGTGCGAAAAGATAGTCTTTCCACTCTTCCATCGTCATCAAGTCGGGTGTTTTGATTCCGAATCGACGCCACAGGTCGTCAATCAGCATGGCCAGTGCCCTCGGATTGGGCTCTCCGTAGTCGTAGTGCCCCCGAAGTTTGGATTGGACTAGGTCTATTTCCGGGGCCATTTGCCGTAACTGCACCGACAAGCGTCGAGGCTTCCACCACTCCCATATCGTGCCGGTAAGCCAGATGCTACCGCCGACCGTGCCGCCCAAGGCGAGGATCGGCAGCAGGGCTTCAATAAGCGGCCACATAGACGCCACCTTGGACACGGCACCCCGAAAGTCCACCAGAAGGCCACAGAATACCGCCGTCGTCGTACACGGCGGCCAGAACCGTTTCCACACTTCGCGTTTCGCGCTCATATCTCATGGTATCAGCCTCCATATCGTGCGTCAAGGGGATAAGCGCCGAATCATGTACCGCCGGTCACCCATTGCCCTGAGCTGCTTCTGCACCTGGTCTGCCGTCGAGGTCGAAAAGGGCCGCCCTTCGGCGCTCAGCACACAGAAGTTGCAGCTGAAGTTGCAGTTGCGCGTCGTCTCCGCATAACCCATCCACCCGATCCACGGCGCGAGATCGTATCGCGGCACCATTTCGGGCGAGGCGTAAGCGGCTCCGAAAGCCTCCGTGACCACCTCACAGATCTCCTCCACATCGCCCTGACAGACATAGTCGAAGAACTCGGCACAATGCTTCGGGAATGAGCGAGCGAGGTGCCCGCCCATGACGACCACCACGCGTGGATTTCGTGAGCGCGCGTAGGCGGTTACGTGCTTCATGCGATCCAACGCCGTGGTGAGGCCCGTCATGATCAAGATGTCGGGCCACCCGAGAACATGTTCATCCTCGAGGGGGCCGTGTGACATCTCGTTGTGTAGCCGGATGTCCCACAACTCTGGGTGTAGGCCTCCGGCGAGGAAGACGGGACCGAGCGAGTTGGGGATCTTCTGTCTTCGCGCTACCGGACGACGCGTCTCGTCCGCATAGCAGTTCACTATCAGGGCGCGGAGGCGCGGACGGAAGGTTCGGCTCACGAGGGGACGTCTACGGCGAGGATGAGCAAGACGGGATTCCCTTTTGACGGTGGAGCGACACAGGTGACTATGAGGCCTGACGTCCTATGTCGCGACCCGCACTGTATGCACTCTGGCCGACTTAGAGCAACCCGTCTCGCTACTTAAGGCCTATTCCGTCTTCAGCACCTTGATCGGATCGATGCGAGCGGCCCTACTCGCGAGAATCAGGGTGGCGAGGGCAGCGACGACGGCCAGGCCGAGGGCCATAAATACGTAGACGAGGGGATCGGCCGGGTCGACCCTGAACAGGAAGGCCTCCACCGTCCCAGTCAGCGCTCGGGCAGTGATGAGACCGACCAACAGGCCCCACCCCACGGGGTGCGCTATCGAGGTGACGAGAAGGCCGAGCACCTCGGAGCCGCGCGCACCCAGCGCGATCCGTACCCCGATGTCCCTCTGCTTCTGATTGACGCTGAACGCGACCACGCCCGCGATCCCGACTCCTGTCCGAGGCATCGCCAAAGCGTTGACCTGGGGATAGTTCAAGGTGCACTGTTGAAGTGGAGCTTTCGGCCCATTCCGAAGAGGAACGATGAAAGACCGGCGTAAATTCCTACTGTCCGTAGCTAAGGGTGCGATCTACGCGACGCCCCTTATCCGGACGCTCGCCGCTCCCCCGTCTCTGCACGCGATTCCCACCAGTGGGAAGGGCATGATGGGCATGGGCATGGGCATGGGTATGCTCGTCGTAACCCCCACGTCGAAGGCGCCGTGGTCCGAACCGCCGCCGGGGGCGACTCCGCCAACTCAGAAGCTGCCAGGCCCACCCGGGTCGTCGAACGAGGACTGACCGGACCGACTCCAGCAGGCCCGGCTCCTAGATCTCGCCGCGCTGGGCGAACTGCCCGATGTGGTCCGCGGCCCGGTAGGCCAGGGCCTGGATCGTACAGGTCGGCTGCCCGCGTCCGCCGGTCACCATGCTGCTTCCGTCCACCAGGAAGAGGTTCCGCACGTCGTGCGTCCGGTGGTACTTGTCCACGACGGATGCGTTGGCGTCGTCACCCATGCGGCACGTCCCGAGCAGGTGCACCCCGAAGCTTTGCTGGAAGTTGTCCGGCCGCCAGGTCTGTAGTGCGCCGGCCGCGTCCATGATGTCGTTGGCCTTCTCGGCCAGGAACGCCATCATCGCCATGTCGTCGTCGTGGTCCTTCCAGGTGGTCTGGATGGCCGGGAGGCCCCAATCGTCCTTGAGTTCCGGATCGAGCTCGATGCGATTGGTCTCCACCGGCAGCGACGTGGTGTGCACATCGACGTTCATGGTGCGCGAGTAGTTGTTGTTGAGCAGGCGCTTGTATTCCCGTCCCCAGGTGGGCGAGCCCGGCGGGAGGAATCTGCCGCTGCCGAAGAAGAGCGGGTATCCCCCCCAGTAGCGGGCGTCGAGGCCGCCACCGCCGTAGAACCCACGCGCAGGATCGGAGTCGTAGTAGTCCCAGAGCATCCGGGTGACCATCACGCTCTTCCACTCGTTCAGCGGTCGATCGAAGACGGCCGTGGTCCCAGCGTTCCCGTTGAACATGAGGTACTTGCCGACCATGCCGCTCGAGTTTGCCAGCCCGTCGGGGAAGAAGTTGCTCTTCGACATGAGGAGCAGGCGTGGCGTCTCGGCGCCGTTGGCACAGACGACCACGGCCTTGGCCGGCTGGAAGTGCTCCATCCGATCCGCGTCGAAGTAGATGACGCCGGTGGCTCGGCCTCGGTCGTCGATCTCCACCTTGCGTACGTAGCTCTCGGATCGGATCTCGCATCGGCCGGTAGCCTCGGCCTCGGGGATCGTAGTGAAGAGCGTCGAGGACTTGGCCTGGTGCTCACAGCCGAATCCCGCACAGTACCCACAGTGCTGACACGCCGAGCGTCCCTTGTAGGGCTCGGAGATCACGCACATTGGGGCGACCTGCGGGTTCAGGCCCAGCGCACGCGCACCCCTCTCGAAGAGCACGCCTGAGCTCTTTACGGGAAGCGGGGGCACAGGGTAGGGGCGTGAGCGCGGCGGGTCGAACGGCCCCGGCTCGCCCGAGATACCCAGATCCCACTCAGCCTTCGTGTAGTAGGGCTCCAACTCGTCGTACGTGATGGGCCAGTCGTCGAGGCCGGTGCCTTCGATCGAGCCGACGATGCTCTTCTCCATGAAGTCGAGCGGCTTGAAGCGCCAGTAGTTCGCAGAGAACATGACGCTTCCCCCGCCGACGAGCCGATGGTAGCTGACCGCGTTGGCCGTCACGGGATCGGCGTCCGGCCCCTCCCTGAAGGTCTGCGGTTGCAGCTCCGCGGTGTTGCTGAGCCAACCCTGATAGAAGGTGTCGAACTCGTCGTGCTTGAATTCGTGGGGTGCCACGCGGGGCCCCTGCTCCAGCACCAGGACCGAGAAGCCCGCCACGGCCAACTCTTTCGCCACCACCCCGCCCGCAGCGCCCGAACCGACGACAATGAAGTCGACCTCGTCGCTCTCCTGGAATCGGACTCCGCGTGGAGCTTCTCCCCGCGTCTTCTCGGGGCTCATCGTCCCATCTCCTCTGCGTCGTACTCTCCGAAGGGGGGTTGCCAAGCGAACCGGGGCTCGAAGCCCAGGAGCTTCCATCCAGCCCCCTCGTAGTTCCCGCCCCAGTCCGGATGGGCGAACATCCCCGTGAGCACGCCGAACCTAACGGCTCCGAAGAACGGCTCGTCCTCGATTTCGGTGAGGAGTCCGTGCTGCTGCTCCTCTGTAAGACCGGCGAATCGTCCTGATGCGGGCCACCGCTCCGTTACCGTGCCGTTGAGATCGTCCAGTCCTTCCAGCAGGAAGTCTTTCTGGCCTGCCATGAATCCGCTCAGAGCCCGGTCGATGAACACGACCGCTCGAGCCTCGCGTGCACCCGGCAGGTCGTCGTCGCTCGGGATGATCTGGGCTGCGATGGCGTCGAGGTCGGCCGCCTGCGCGGCGGTCAGCACCTCGTATACGACCTGTTCTCCGCGTGACGCGGCTCGAGAAGCCTCGAGGGCGCTGAAAAAGGCGTCGGGGTCGGTCCCGAGCCATAGACCGGCCATGGTCCCGGTGGCGGCGAGGAACTCTCTGCGTGAGGCGTATGGCTCAGTCATGGATCTGAAGGTTGGAGGAAGGCGGCAAAGTGTCTAGTCGGACGACGCCCCGCTAGTCCCACAGGGAGATCCCCTCAGGGGGCTCCCCAGCCCCCGCGCCCAAACGTCTCGCCGAAGAAATCGCCCTCGATCCAGTGAGGACGGGAATCTGCGTTACCCACGTGCTCCGCGATCAGAAAGACCGTCCGCACATAGTCGGCCCCCGACTCATAGTCGAACGGCTGGTTCGCGTCGTCGTTGGGTCTGTGGAGTGTCGTGGCGATCCACTCGTTCATCACCGCCGGGCCGTCGACACTCGGATCAGAACTGGTCATTCCCGTCATCAGAGCCACAGCAGGCGTCCCCTGGAGGACGAAGGCGTAGTGATCGCTCCGGATGAACAGGTTCTGCTCCGGCATCGGATCCGGCTGGACCCGTAGCCCAACACGGATCGCTGCCGCCTCTGCCACCGCGCCCAGGCTGGTGTGCTCCCCTCCCACGGCGATGATGTTCGCCATGGGGTAGAGCATCAGGTTGCCGTCCATATTGATGTTTGCGATCAAGGTGCCGAGTGACTCGATGGGATTCGCGGCCAGATACCGGGCGCCCAGCAGCCCCTCCTCTTCTGCAGTCGTGGCCACGAAGAGGAACGTACGTCGGGGTGCAGTCGGAAGGCCGGCCAACGCGCGGGCCACTTCGATGAGCGACCCGACCCCGGCCGCATTGTCCGCGGCGCCGTTGTAGATCGAGTCACCGTTCTGTGCGCGTCCGATTCCCACGTGGTCGAGATGCGCCGTGACCACGATATACTCGTCTGCCAAATCGGGATCCGAGCCGGGAAGCACGCCGAGGACGTTGAACCCCTCCAGGTCGCTGTGCAGACTGCGACTCGATATGCGCACCGTGGCCCGAAGATCGAACCACCCCGATGCGTTGAGGCCGGGGTCCGCCAGCACGTCGGCGAGGGTCCTTTGGGCGCCGGAGAAGAGCTTCTCAGCCCCCGCGACGCTCATGCTCGCCGTGGCGAGCGCGGCGCCACCGGGGGGGCTCCCGTCGGGGCCGAGCCACTGCATGCTCCCGCGGCCTGCGGAAGCGACCGCCGACTCCCATGAGCCCCGTCTTCCCTCCGTGGGCGGGAGCACGGTGATCATGCCCACTGCCCCCTGCTCGGCAGCGGTCCGGCTCTTCATCCGGCCGGACGAATAGTGCGCCGATGCGTCGCTTGCGAGACTCGCCGGCGCTCCCCTCAGGACGACTACGAATTTGCCGCGGGCGTCGACCCCCTCATAGTCGTCGTATCCCAGGCCCGGCGCGCTCACGCCGAAGCCCACGAAGACCGCTGGCGCCTCGGTGGTGCCCTGTTCCTGATCGATGCGTGCCCCGGCGACGTAGTCGATGCCTGATGTGAGCTGCTCGACCCCACCGTCGAGAATCACCGACATGGATGACTCGTCGACGAGGGCCGACGCGCGCCTGAGCCGCACCCGACCGAGGTAGGACCCGTCGTCCCCCGCGGGGCGCAGACCGATCCCCGCGAACTGCTCACCGACGTGGTCGGCGGCCAATTCATACCCGTGGGTGCCGGTCCGTCGACCGGCCAAGCGGTCGTCGGCGAGGAATTCTACATGCGTGCGGAGCGCACCGGGCTCGATCGCTGCCAGGGCGGCCTCGATCGGATCGGCTCCCGAATCCGGTCTCTCCACCTCGCAGGCGGCATTCGCCAGGAGCACGAGTGCTGCGCACGATCCGACGAAGGCCCGCAGGCTGGGCCGCCACGAGGCACCTCGTCGAACTCTGCTATTCGTCGGTCCCATCAGTCCACACCTGCTCCTTCTAGCCCGTGCTGCCCCATCGAATCCTCGGAGGCGGCCGGGGCCGCCTCTCCGGTGCAAGATATGTCCGGGCACCAAGGGCGAAAGCCCGATGCTGCCACTTGGTGCCTCCTGACGGAGCATTATCTTCAAGGCAGGTCGCCTCCGCCTGTTCACGACTCGATCGCGTGAGTTAGCGGGGGCGTTTCTAGTTGAGTCCCATGGGAGGACGACCGATTACCGAGGACAGGCGATTGCCGACGATGCGGTTGGGTAGTGGAGGGCTCGTACTCCTTTCGGCTATTCTGACGACCCCTGCCGGTGTACTGGGCCAGAAGAAGGCCCCGGACCCTCCGGCCGGCGCGTCGCTCTCCGCGGTTGCCGTCCCTGTGGCCGAGCCGCCGGACATCGATGGCGTGATGGACGAAGCCTTTTGGGAGTCTATCCCGGCCATCAGCGAGTTTCGACAGCGGGTTCCGGTCGATGGGGGTGAGCCATCCGAACGGACCGAGGTCCGGATCGCCTACGACCAAAGAGCCATCTACTTCGGCCTGAAGCTCTACGACTCGGAGCCTCATCTGATCCGTAGCAGCATTCTCGTTCGAGAGGGGCGCATCAGGGAGGACGACAACGTCTGGATCGGCCTGGACACGTACCACGACCGCCGCAACGGCTACCTGTTCGAATTGAATGCCTTCGGTACCCAGGCCGACGCGCTCATCACCGACGAGAGCTCCGAGAACTGGGACTGGGAGGGAGTCTACCAGAGCCAGGCGCGCATCACCGATGAGGGTTGGGTACTCGAGGTGGCGATCCCGTTCACCTCCATCCGCTTCTCGTCCCAAGACGCACCCCGGATGGGCGTGGCTTTCCGGCGCAATATTCGCAGGAAAAGCGAGGAGGTCTTCTGGCCGCACATTCCAGCCCGGTTCCGGAGCGGCTTCCGACAGATCTCCCAGTGGGCCACCCTCACCGGCCTTCAGGACCTGCCGCAGGGGCGCTACATGGAGCTCAAGCCTTTCGTGATCGCCGGGGTCCAGAAGCTCGAAGGGGATAGCGACACGGACGTTCTCGACGACATCGGAGTCGACCTCAAGTACGCCATCACCTCGAACCTGACTGCGGATCTCACCTGGAACACCGACTTCGCTCAGGTCGAGGCCGACAATGTTCAGGTGAACCTCACGCGCTTCAGCCTCTTCTTTCCGGAGAAGCGGGAGTTCTTCCTGGAGCGGTCCGGGCTGTTCTCATTCGGCGACAATCGGGACACGGAGATCTTCTTCAGCCGCAGGATCGGGCTCTCCAATGGGATCATCGGAGGGGGCCGGGTCACGGGCCAAATGGGGCGGCTCTCCGTGGGGATGTTGAGCCTCCAGACCGACGATGCGGGGTCGGGTGGGGACCTGGTGCGCGGGGCCAACAACTCGGTCCTCCGCCTTCGGGGGGACGTCCTCCCTCGCACCACCGTGGGCGGCATCTTCACGAACCTCCAGAACGGTGAGGGTCACAATCGGGTGATCGGAGCGGACGCCCAAGTCCGGTTCTGGGGAGGCAGCGCGTTTACCGGTTGGTATGCCAACGTGAGAGACTCTGAAGTCGGGTCGTCGGCTGCTGGGAGCATCAAGCTCGACATCCGGCCGCAGCGATCGTGGGTGATGGGTGGGAAGTTCAAGAGCGTGGAGGCGGACTTCGGGCCGGCGCTGGGTTTCGTGCGACGACGCGACATGGTTCAGTACGGAGGCAACGCCGCGTGGACCCCCGCATTCGAGAGCAGCTCCTGGGCCCGATCCCTGGTTTCAGCCGTCAGTGTCGAGCGGATCGACGGGCAGGACGGGGTGAAGCAGAGCACGGTGAAGCTCTTCCACAACATGTTCACGCTCGAGAGCGGTGAGCGCCTGACGTTCAACGTCCGCCGGCAGTTCGAAGGGCTTGTCGATCCCGCCTCTATCCAGGGTCGCCAGCTCGCTGCGGGCGACTACGATTTCACCTATGTGGACGGTTCGATCACCACGAACTCGAGTCGAACGTTCCAGGGGAGGGCCAGCCTCCGGGTGGGCGATTTCTGGAACGGGACGAGGACCGACTACAGCCTTTCCGGTTCCTGGAAGACGGGGCCCCACCTGACCGTCACCCCGTCCTTCAGCCGCAATAGGATCGATTTGCCGGTGGACGATGGTCGGTTCTCGACGACCGTGGTCGGCCTGAACGCCGTCGGTGCGGTGTCCCGCAAGCTTTTCGCGAACGCGTTGGTACAGTGGGACGACGTGTCGAAGAAGCTGCAGGCGAACTTCAGGGTGGACTGGATCCACACCCCGGGGAGCGACCTGTTCATCGTCCTGAACACCGGCTATCAGATGGGCGACCTGTTGGACCCTCGGGAGACGCGATGGCTGCAGCGGACCGGGGTGGTCAAGCTGACCTACCTGAAGGCGTTCTAGGGACGGACGGACGGAGTTGGGACGGACGGACGGAGTTGGGACGGACGGACCGAATAGGGGCGGACGGACCGAAGTGAGACCGGCCCACGGACGGGCGGCCGGTCTGACCCGGTCGGGTCCAGCGGTCCTTCCGCGTTCGGTCCCATCCAGCTATGGACGACTTTTTCGGAAGGCCGATGCCGTCGATGCCGGAGTATCCCTGAATCAGCGCATTGGCGGCCTCCGCGTATCCCTGAAGGCACCCTACGCCGTCGGCTCGACGCCTTTGGCCTGGAAGCCCCTCCTCGTGGCTTCCAGGGGTCACGGAGAGGCCCGAAATACGCCCGTTATATTTCACTGTAAGTCTTTACTGCTCTTACAGATGAGAAATTTCAATGCGTCCCGCCAAGCTCGCAGTTGCAGAATTCCCGTACGCTCCCACCAAGTCCGATGAATCGGCACCTGAGGCGGCCCGTTCCAGCCTGTTCGAGGCCGGCGACCGCACACCTGATCGGTCTGACGACCACCTCGACGCGCTCCAGGATCTGGGCGACGAGATCGCCACCCTCTCGGCGCATATCCACGCCGCCGAGCAGCGGCTCCTCACCCTGATCGCCGAGTTCGACCGGCTCCGCGGGTGGGAGCCCGGCGGCCACAGGTCCTGCGCCCACTGGCTCGCTTTCCGCACCGGCATCGATCTGGGGGCCGCCCGCGAGAGGGTGCGCGCCTCCCGAGCGCTTGTGGATCTTCCCCGGATCAGCGCGTCCATGGCCCAGGGCGAGCTTTCGTTCGCCAAGGTGCGGGCGCTCACGCGCGTGGCCACTCCTGAGAGTGAGGGCGAGCTGCTCGAGCTGGCCCACTCCTGCACGGCCGCCCAGTTGGAGCGGGTGGTACGGGCGTGGCGTCGTCTGAGCCGGCACGATGAGGCCGAGCTCGAACGGATGCGGCACCGCTCGCGCTGCTTCTCGGTCTTCCCCGACGAGGAGGGCATGTATCTGGTGCGCGGGCGGTTGGATCCGGAGGTCGGGACCATGCTCATGCGGGCGGTGGACGCGGCGGGCGACGCGCTGTATGGGGCGAGCGCCTCGTCGGACGCCTCAAAGGACCTCTCTGCGAGCATCGAGCCGAAACAGCGGCGGGCGGATGCAGTGGGGTTGCTGGCCGAGCAGGCGCTGGCGGCCGGGTTCGGGGCGGAGCAGGAGGCGGAGGACGGGCTCGGGAAGGGCGCGGCCGTCGGTGACGCCGACGCCCGGGTCGCCCCCCTCAGCGGAACCCGCGCGGAGCGCTACCAAGTCGTCCTACACGTCGAGTCGTCTACGCTGCGGAGCGACGCAGAGCCCGGACGCTCGGACCTCGAGGACGGCACACGCGTTTCCGCGGAAACGTCCCGGAGGCTCTCGTGCGATGCGAGCGTGGTGCGGCTCACCGAGTCACCCGACAGCTCGATCCTCGACGTAGGCCGCAAGACCCGTACGATCCCGCCGTCACTCAGGCGAGCGCTGGAGTCCCGCGACCGAGGATGCCGTTTTCCGGGCTGTGGACTCCGTTTCACCGACGCTCATCACATCAGGCATTGGGCCGACGGCGGTGAGACCAAGCTCGAGAACCTGGTGCTTCTGTGCCGGCTTCATCATCGGTTGGTTCACGAGGAAGGGTACACCGTGCACCTCCCTCGGGGGGATCGGCTCTACTTCCTCGATCCGAAGATGCGGATGATCCCGGACCGGCCGCCCCCGCCCCCGCCGCTCCCGCCCGAGCCCGTTGAGAGGCTCGTCGAGCAGAACCGGACCCCAGGCATCGAGCCCGACTACTCGACCGGTGCGGCCCACTACAAGCGCGAGGTCGACATTCCCTGGCTGGTCGTCGCCGCGGCGCTCAAGGCAATGGAGGACACGGCGTCGGCCTCGAATGCGGCCTAGTCGTTGGGGGCCGTGAATCGGCCCTCCCCCGGAGGAACCGGTGGACGAACCGGTGGACGAACCGGTGGAGGGCCGATGCAGGGCCGATCGATGGCCGTTGTGTCGGCCGCGACGGCGCTCGCGCCGCCTACTGCGTCACCGCTACTGCGTCACTGCTCTCGGCCGCTCCCATTTCTGGAACCACTTCCTCAAGAAGAGCTGTGTGCGGAGGAAGTTCGACGGCGTCGAGCTCGTTCCGTGCCACTCGTTCTTGTACCGGACCATCAGCGTTGGAACGTCGAGAACGCGAAGAGCCTGATAGAACTCCTCGGTCTGAGGCATGGGCGTCCGGAGATCGCCTTCGCCCGTCATGAGCATGGTGGGCGTCGTCACGTTACCCACATACATGAGCGGTGAACGCCGCAGGTGCTCGGACGGATCGTCCCAGGGGTACTCCGCGAAGTTGCGGTACCAGCTCGCTCCGTCGGTCGTGCCGACGAACGACAGCCAATTCGTGACGGGACAATTCGCCGAAGCGGCAGCGAACCGGTCGGTGTGACCCACGACCCACGACGTCAGGACGCCGCCGCCGGAGCAACCGTACACGAACATGTTGTCTTCGTCGACGTACCCCTTCGCGATGACCTCGTCCACGCCGGCCATGAGGTCGTCGAAGTCTTGGCCCGGGTAGGCGTTCTTGATCGCGTTCCCGAACGCGCTCCCGTATCCAGAGCTTCCTCTCGGGTTGGTGTACAGGACCACGTATCCATTCGCCGCGTGGTTCTGCCAACCGAAGTTGAATCCAGCGTTGTACATACCGTGGGGCCCTCCGTGGATGGAGAGCATCAGCGGGTATTTCCGGGACGGATCGAAGTCGGGCGGTTTGATGATCCACCCCTGGATGTCGTAATCACCCACTGATTTGTACCAGATCTCTTCCACATCCCCGAGCGTGACGCCGGCGAGGACGTCCTGGTTCACCTTGGTGATACGATGCTTGGCCGTCGCGTCGTCCAGATCGAAGCTCACGACATCCGGCGGGCGCTGATAGCTGCTCAGCGTGCCGACTGCCGTCCCGTTCGCGGCGATGGACGACATGGAGAGCATGTGCGTTCCGGTCGTCACTGCGCGCGGCTCTCCGTTGAGGGGCGCGAACCAGACATTGGCCGTCCCGCGCATGCTCGAGTTGAAGTAGACACCACTCCCGTCGGGGGCCCAGGTCACGTTGCCGAGGCCTCGGCCGAGCTCCTCCGCCAGAAGACGCGGGCCGGAACCGTCGGCGTTCATCACGTAGAGGCCATTCTCGCGGTACGTATCCTCGTGGTAGTCCAGACCCTGGTAGGCGATGAGACGGCCGTCTGGTGACGGAACCGGGCTCTGGTCGGGCCCGTATCGAGAGGTGAGCTGACTGATCGTGCCGGTATTGATGTCCACTTCATAGATCTCGGACTCTCGCCAGATGTACTCGGACTTCTCCACCCGTAGTGAGCTGAATACCAGACTGTATCCGTCAGGCATCCACTCAACCGCGCTGTGGTTCCAGTCTCCGTCCGTCAGCTGACGAGGCGTGCCGCCCTCGGCGGGGACTACGAACACGTGTGTGTAGCCCTCGTCGATGTACCCTCGGCGATCGCGCCGGTACTGCAGCCGGTCGACCACCTTCGGGCTGTCCGTCCACTCGGCTCCCTCTGGACGATCGGGGAGATCCACACTCCACTCGCTGGCTGGGGACTCGACCGTCATGGTGAAGGCGATCTCCATCCCGTTCGGCGACCACCTGAGGTTGCCCGGAGATTCCTCGACGCGGGTGACCTGACTCGTGGCACCCTCGGCGTCCATCCAACGGACAAATACCTGCGTGTCACCGGCGTCATCCTCGTCGGTGAAGACGATGCGAGAGCCGTCCGGTGACCACCTCGGGCCCGAGCCGTCCACGAGGAAGCGATTCCGCGACCCGTCGGCGTTCATGATCCAGACCGACGAACGTCTCCGGTCCTCCATCTTGTCCACCCAACCCCGGGTATAGAGGACCTGGCCTCCGTCGGGAGATATCTGGGCGCCGCTCACCCACTCCCAATCGAGGTAGGTCTCCAGGCTGAGAGTACCCTCGGGGGCCTGTGCGCTCGAGGCGGCAGGCAGGAGGAACAGAACGGCGAGCAGTACGGACGCGCGGCCTCGGATGAGCATGAAAGGCCTCCTCATTTGTTGAGACTGACGAGAGCAGTCGACAAGCGGGGACTGCCGTGATCCTGAACCGCCCAAGATAGAGGCCGGGAAGCCGGGTTACCAGTTCTCCGGGGACAGTAGAGGTGCGTCGCGGGGAGGGGTCCAGAAGAACGGGAGGATGGTCCAAAGGCTGCTGGTGGCCATGCCTTCGCCGGGGTTCAGCCAAGCCAGAAACGCGACATGCAGGCCGACGAATACCACCAAGAGCATCAACTCGGCCCGACTCGGCATGACGGCGAAATCGAAGAAGCCCCTGGAGGTCGAGATCATGATCTCGGAGCAGCGTGGACAGGCGTCGGGCAGGGGTGCCAGCGCGTTGCGCACACCGAGAATGCCCCCGAGCAGGATGCTGGCCAGGAGGATCTCGCCGATGAACGCGGCCGGCCAATGCCACCAATGCGGGTCGAGGATCACACCGTGGGCCTCCGTGAGAACAGCCAAGCCCCCAACGGCCAACAGCACGAGGAACAGAACGGACGTGGGTGTCACCCGGGTGCGGCTGTCGCCGCAACTGGCGCATACCCGTTCCTCGAAGAATCCAGAGAAGATCATGCCGGGTTACAGGTCAAGGCTCGTGCCAGGCCTCACCTCGATTGGACGCGAAAAGGCGCTTCGTGTGCCACAGCGCTGGACGTTGGAGGTCCCGGCCCGAGGGCTGTCGAGCGGCCGGGAAGGGCCTTAGAGCCGCGTTTCGCGGGTGTTTTGCGTGACGTCTGGCACTTTGCTTCAGGGCTTGGAGTCAGCCCTCTGCGACCGGTTCGGGGTCAGCGCTCTTCCCGGAAAGCCAGAACAGTAGCCCGGCAGTGACCGCCAACGCCCCGACCGCACCCAATGCCCCGGCCCGTTCCACTCCCCAGTACCAAGCTCCGCTCACGAAGGACAGTGCCGAGACCGCGAGAATCTCTCGGGTACGGTTGTGGTGGGCGTACAGGAAGCCGGCCACACCCGATCCGCTCACAGCCAAGAGGGCGGCTTCGGGGGGCCCGTCCACCACCCCGACGGTGCTCGCGAAGCCCAGGCCGATCCAAACCAATTGGCAGAGAGCGAGCTGGACGCCGAACCAGTCCCTTCGTATCACCTCCGGGGCCCAGTGGATGCCGTAGACCGTGACTGATGCGATCAGGAAGAGCCATGCATCGACCGGGTATACGGTGTCCTCGCCGAGATCCAGAGGAATCGCTCCCGTGACGAACGTCAGGACGAAGCCCGCATAGAGGGCCATGGCGAAGACCTCGAGGGCCCAGGGACGGCGAGATCCGGCTGGGTCTTTGGCCAAGAAGCGGAGTGCGATCACCGTCACCAGCAACAGCACGCCGTCCAGGACCCAGACGACGCCGCTGTCGTCGAGGGGTGTCGCCCGGCGGAGAAAGATGGTCAGGAACATCAGGCCGGCTGCGAGGTGCACGGCCGGCATGCGGCTGTCGGCGCGGAGGGAGCGTGGCCCCAGAACCAGTGGGATGGCGAGCGCGATCACTCCCATGGTGATGCCTCCGGCGGACATATCCGGCCAGGCCTTCTCGGAGTAGGCGAGCGCCACGCCGAGCACGGCCAAGCCGGCGGTCTGCATGAGGTAGGCCGCCGGCAACCATCGTCTTCGACCCTCCAGATACGCACCGCCGAAATAGACGCCGAAGCCCACGGCACCTAGAAGCCCGGAGCGGAGTGCCTCTGTCATACGAGGCCACGCCCAATCGAGAAACACACCGCTGGCGACGAGGAGGACCACGGCGCCGGTCGCGGCAAGAACGTACTGGAAGAGGCGTTGGGTCCCAGCGGCCGAAGACTCCTCCACCTCCGCTCGGAGGCGGACGGCCAAATCGCCGTCGACGAGTCGCTTGTCCTCCCACCGCCGGATCGCTGCGAGCACCGATTTCATTCTGACCTCCATACCGGTCCGTGAGGACTGCATTGTAGTGCATCCGATCCGGCTTGACGATCCGGCTTGACGATCGGTGGCCGTCCCGGCCATTTGCAGGTCCCGTCGGCCCCTTGTCAGGAGGAACCATGAGCGTGCACCGGCCCACATCGTCCCGCACCCATAGTGAATGGCGGATCTCCGCTAGTGCACCGCGCGTGATCGCGCGAGCCGTATTGCTGCTCGCTGCGCTGCTGAGCCCCGGGAAGGCCACGGCTCAGACCGGTGGCCGGCCCTTGGTGATCGAGGACTACTACAGCATTCAGACCATCGCATCGCCGGTCATTTCCCCTGACGGGGAGTGGGTCGCCTACGCGCTCGTTTCCAGGGTGGAGGACGACAACTCCAGCCCGAGTGAGGTGTGGGTCGTCTCCACAGCGGCAGATGCGGGACCGAGCCGCATGAGCCCGGCGGGCGTGCAGGCCTCCGCCCCTTCCTGGGGGCCCGACGGGCTGCTGCGATACGTATCGGGGGAGAACGCGTTCGCCGTAGCCCCTAAGTCGAGCCCGGGCTCACGCAACGTGCTACGTATTGAGGCCCTCAGTACCATCCCGAACTCGGATGGGAGCGCCGTCGCGTCTCTGGTTCCGGAGAGCGTGCCGGAGGTCGAGGTGAACTATGCCTCCGACTTCGAGCGGCGCCACGAGGAGCGCTTCGACGGTCGCTCGTGGAGCTGGATGTACTTCCAACGCGACCGACAGCCCATGCCGACCATCGATCCCACCGACCCGGCCGCGACCCCTCCTCTCGAGGTGGCCATCGCCGAGGCGCCGGGCGCCCCGGAGCGCATGCTGACCGACCTGGGATTGAGACCCGCCGGCCTGAATTGGCGACCCGACGGGCGTGCCCTCGTCTTCGCCGCCGACTCGGCGTACAGGGACGAGTGGACGTACGGCCGGAGCGACCTGTGGACCGTGTCTCTCGACGGTGCAGTGACCCGTCTGACCCGTGACATGCGATACTCGCTCGGCCAGCCGGCCTATTCGCCGGACGGACGCACGATCGCATACATGCGTCGATACGCCACGGACTGGGTCATCGCCGACCGGATCGGCCACGGAGGTCCCACCGACCTAATGGCACTGGACCCGGCGAGCGGAGAGTCGGTGAACCTCACGGCCGACTGGGACCTGCGGCCCGGGTCACCCCGCTGGAGCCCCGACGGGCGCTACGTCTATTTCTCGGCCGGCATCGGTGGAGAGAGCCACCTGTTCCGGGCTGCGGCCGATGGGAGCGGGGTAGAGCAGATGACCCATGGTGAGAGGCGTCTTGGCGGACTCACGATGGATGAAGGCGCTTCCAAGATCGCCTATCTGGTTGGGCGCTTCGATGCTCCGTCGGAGCTGTTCGTCTCCAGTGTGGACGGGAGCGGGGAGCGCCAACTGACCCGCGTTCACGACCGTCTCACGGATGAGATCGCGTTCAGCTCAGCGGAACGGATCCGGTTCCCGAGCTACGACGGAACGGAGATCGAGGGGTGGGTCATGCTGCCGCATGGATACGACCCGGCCCAGGGTCCGTACCCGCTCATCGTCCACAGCCACGGCGGCCCGCACTCGGCCTCGGGCTACGGCTTCAACTTCAAGCACCAATTGTTCGCGGCAAACGGATACGTCGTGCTTCAGACCAACTTCCGAAGCTCCACGGGCTATGGAGAGGACTTCCTATGGGCGACCTGGGGAGCCTGGGGAGACAAGGACGGCGAGGACGTGATGTCCGGCGTGGACTACGCCCTGGAGCACTACTCAACCGATGAGGATCGCGTCGCCACGATCGGCCATTCCTACGGTGGGTTCATGAGCAACTGGCTCATCACCCGGTACCCCGATCGCTTCGCGGCTGCCGCCGTGGGAGCCGGAATCTCGAATTGGATGAGCGACTACGGGACGGCGGACGTTGCCCGAACGAAGGAGACGGAGTTCTTCGGCACGCCCTGGACGGAAGAGGGCAGGGAACGGCTGCTCCGGCAGTCGCCGCTCATCTATGCCGGCCAGGCCCAAGCAGCGACGCTGTTCGTACACGGTGAGGTGGATCACCGCGTGCCCTTCGAGGAGGGTGAGCAGATGTACTTCGCCCTCAAGAAGAACGGGGTTCCGGCCAAGTTCCTGCTCTATAACGGCCAATCACACGGGATTCGGGGCCACTGGAACCAGGTGCACCGGGCGATGAACGAACTCGGATGGTTCGATCAGTACCTGAAGAGTCCGAAGACCATCAGCCTAGCGCGCTAGGCCCACCACCTCACCGTCGAGTGACCACGCCGGATCGACGTCTATGCCGAGGTGCGCCAGGGCGGTAACCGGCACATCCACGATGGACGGCGTGCCCTCGAGGACTCCCACCGTGGTGGACGGACCGCTGGCCAGGTAGAAGATCGTGCGCTCCTCGGGAGTGTCTCCGCCATGGTCCCCGTCTGATGTGCGGCCGTGGTCGGTGCTCATGAGGATGAGCCAGTCCTCCTGAGCATAGGTCGGGCGAGCCCGGACGGCTGTCAGCAAGCGACCCACGTGCTCATCCGACAGCCCGATCGCCCCCCGGTACTCCTCGCCGATGGACTCGAAGTGGTGGCTGGTCTCGTCGGGGTTGCCCAGATAGACGAACATGGCGTCCGGGTCGCCGGATCCAAGGTGTTCGACCGCCAGTTCCACGGATCGCTCGTCCGCCTCGGCCCAACCCAACTCGTACCCATTGAGGATGTGCTTGACGTCGGGGGCCTCGCCGATGATGGGCCCGTTGTGGTCGTCCGTGACCATGGGGAGCCAGTCGGCAACCGCAAACGTGTTCAGCTCCGGCCGAACGGACTCGATACGGGTCAGGAAATCGGGGTACTCGTCGTAGTGCTTGTTCTCGAAGTCGTTGTTCGTGACGCCATGCTTCTCGGGCCAGACTCCGATGAGCATGCTGGACCAGCCGGGTCCACTCACGCTCGGGTAGCCGGTACGTGCGCTGGAACTGAAGGCGCCGTCGCTGATCAGGGCGTCGATGTTCGGGGTCGCGACCTCTGCCAGGATGTCGGGGCGAACCCCGTCGAGTCCGATGAGGAGAACCTTCTTCGTGAGCCCGGCCGCCCGCGCTCCTTCTGCATCCGCACCCGAGTCGGGTGGCGAACACGCGTGAACTCCGGATGCAAGAAGCGCGATGGCGAGAGCTGAGAACGGACGATCGGTCACTCTGCCTCGGCGCTTCATGCCGTAGTCCTCTCCAGGATCTGGCGGAGCCTGTTCGCCACGATGACCTCTTCTCCCGGGGCGAGCATGAAGACGGAGATTACGAATCCCCCCTCGCCGGTGCCGTGGATACGAGCCGTAACGATGGAGGGATCCCCCTCGGCGAGCGCGGCCTTCATCTCATCGGGGGTCACACCGAGCCGCTGTTCGTCCCAGCGGATGAGCAGGTGGGGTACCTCGTTCGCGATCAACGGCATGACCGTCTCGAACGTGGTAGTGGGGATGTCCCGCAGGGCGTCCGCGATGGCGTCGATGCGCCTCCGCCATTCACGGTCTTCCGCCGCCATGTCGAGGCTCATGAATCGCTCGACCGTAGCCCACATGGCCACCATGTCTTCTTTGCTCACCTTCATGCCGCGGCCGATGTTCCAGCAGCGGGGTGAGGTGTTCAGCTTCGCGGTCTCGATGAGGTCGCGGCGGCCAAGGAGCAGGCCTGTATCCTGGGGTCCACGCATGGCCTTGCCTCCGCTGAAGATCACCATGTCGTAGCCCATGTTCACGTACTCCCACAGGCGCTCACGGGGTGGTGTGTCGGCGGCCGCGTCGATCAGTGTCGGGATGCCCCGGCGGCGCGCCACCTCGACCCACTCCTCGCGCGAGATCTGCCCCTCTTCCTCCAAGAAGTTGTAGGACAGCATCATGACCGTGCGATCGTTGATGGCCCGGTCCAGATCTGCTCGCGTTTCAACGTCGACCAGCCTCACACCACTTGCCTTCACCTGGTTGTCGTAACAGTCCACGTGGGTGGCCTGGCGGATGACCTCGAGCCCTCGCTCCGGGGGCAGCGGGAGTTCACGAATGAGGTCGTGGTCCTTGTACGTCACGGCGGCGGCCGTGCCGAGCATGATGCCCCCCGCCGCGCCCGAGGTGACGAGAGCCGCCTCTACTCCCAGCCGCTCGGCGATGCGCTCACCCACGCGGTCCTGAAGCGTCCGGAGGTCGACGAAGTTCCGGGAGGCCGCGTGCCACGCCGCGGTCACCTCTGGGGGCATGAGGGACCCACCCCAGTTGGTGATGGTTCCGGCCGCGTTGATGATCGTGGGGATGCCCAGGGCTGCGTAAACGTCGGGGGTCTGGGCCGTCGGGCCTTGGCCGCCGGCGAGCCCCGTTGGAGCCACTACGCCCAGGACCGCAGCCCCCGCTCCCGTCTTCAGTGCGTCGCGGCGCGTTATGGGGTGTCGGCTCATGGTCTTCTCCCTGGTCTCGCGGATCTCGGGGTCTGTCGTACCAACGCACATCGGCGTCTGGGGGGACAGTGTAATCCACGGCGCCTACTGATTGCCACCCCGCGGGTGGGGGGCTTCGCGGTTCGGTGAGCCATTCCGTCGCCCCGCGCGAAGAGCATTTTCCGACATCTACAAACCAGAGTGCAACAAATAAAAGACGTATTGATATAATGACCATAGTCATTGACCATAGACCACTATCAATTAACTTCCGATCATGAAGGAAGACATCGAAGTAATGGCCATCTCGAAGTTCAAGGCCACATGCCTGGCCGTGCTCGAGCGTGTGCGGCGCACCGGTCGGCCCGTGCTCATCACGCGTCGGGGTCAGCCGATCGCCGAGGTGGTTCCGCTGGGGCCGTCCGCCCAAGACGCCGAGTGGGTGGGCGCCCTAGCCAAGCAGGCGACTGTCGAGGGTGACGTCGTGGGGTCCGTGGTCTCCCCCGTCGAATGGGAGGCTCTACAGAGGTGAAGCTGCTCCTCGACACGCACATCTGGATCTGGAGTCTGATCGAACCTGGACGCCTGACCGACGGGGTGCGCCTCGCCCTGGAGTCCAGCGACAACGAGCTCTGGCTTTCTCCGATCAGCACCTGGGAGACGTTGATGCTCATCGAGCGCGGGCGCGTGTCCGTGGAGGCCGAACCGCAGGTTTTTGTCTCCCGGATGTTGAAGGCGGGACCCTTCCGTGAGGCACCCCTTACGCATGCGGTGGCGCAGCAGAGTCGACGGTTCGGGTTCGACCATGCCGATCCGGCCGCCCGTTTTCTTGCCGCGACAGCGGTCGTGTACGACCTGACGCTGGTCACGGCGGACGAGCGGCTGCTGGGGGCGAACGAATTGCTGACCCTGGCGAATCGGTAGCAGCCGGACCCCGCCCCATCCCGGCTCGGACGCCGAAGGAGTTGCTGGACTCCGGGCTGGAGATCTAGCCGACCGCGGGTCCGGTATCTGGCCCGCCACCCACACCCGCAATCCTCTCCACCGCAGCCTGATCCGTCGCGGTCACCTCGCCACCTACGATCCCTTCCACGACCACCGCGCAAGCCACGTGCCCGGTGATGTTGGTGGCGCTTCGGAACATGTCAGGGATGCGATCGATGCCCAGAAGGATGCCGAGTCCGGTCAACGGCACACCGGCCGCCTCGAGGATCGGGGCCAGCGTCACGATGCTCGCCGACGGGACCGGCGCCACCGACATGGCCACCAGGAAGCCCACCATGCCCGCCGCGATCAGCGCGCTCCCGGAAAGCGAGACGCCGGAAATCGCGGCCAGGAAGACCACCGCAGCCCCTTGAAACAACGCGCTGCCGGCACGGTTGATCGCCGCCCCGAGAGAAAGCACCAGAGACGCCACCGGAGGCGACACGCCCAGTCCCTCGGCGTCCTCGAAGATGACCGGCAACGAAGCCACCGAACTCGTGGTCGAGAATCCGATGGTGTAGCTCCCGACCACCCCCCGGATGAACTCACCGGGTCCTTTCCGTCCGAGGAAACGCACCAACGGGATGTAGAAGAGAGCCATGAAGACGAAGAGTCCCACGATGACGGTCGCCACGAAGACCGCCAGGCCGGCGAGCAGCCCGAGTCCCATGCGAGCCATGACCGGCGCGGTGAGGCCGAACACCCCGACCGGGGCGGTCCACAGGATCCAGTCGATGAGCTTCACGAACACCGCGCTGATGTCCTCTGCCAGGGTGATCAACCGTTCCCGACGATCCTCACTGAGGGCTCCGGCGGCGGCTGCCACCAGAAGGGAGAACACGATGAGCGGGAGCAGCGCCCCCTCGGACGCGGCTGAGAACGGGTTCGCCGGGATGAGTCGCATCACGAAGTCCAGGAGTCCCGGGATCTCCGGGGGTGCGTCGCCGGTCGCGGCGGCCTGCACCGAAGCCGGCCAGATCCCGAGGGCCACCTTCATGAACGCCATGCCGATGATGATGGCGGGAATGGTGGTCCCCCAGAAAAAACCGAGCGCGGAGCCGCCCAGCTTCCCCAGGGTCCGCGGATTCCCGAGCCGAGCCACACCCACGAAGATCGTCGTGACGACCAGCGGGATCACGACCATGCGGATCGCGTTGATGAACAGGGTGCCGAGAGGGGCGACCCCTTCGGCGAACCCATCCAGTATGCCGATGTCCGTGGCCGCGGCGACGAGCCCGACCACGAGGCCAAGGATCAGACCGAGTGCGGTTGCGATATGGTTCAAGCGTCGAGTTCCTCTAGGAGTCGGTCGATCAGGTCATCGTCAGCGGACCATCCGAAGCGGTCCCAGTCGATGTGGCCGCCGGTGCTGAAGGTCACCCCCTCTTCTTCCAGCAGGGCTCGCTGAACCTGGGCCGTGTGGTGGATCCCGGGCGTAGAGATCTTGCCCGTACTGTTCACCACGCGCCACCACGGCACGTTCATATCGTCCGGGAGGGACGAGAGTGCTGCACCTACCGCCCTGGGCGCTCGGGGTCGTCCCGCCAGGGCGGCGACGTCCCCGTAGGAGAGGATCCGGCCCCGCGGGATCGCCGATACCACGGCGTATACGCGTCGGGTGAGGGGCGTCATGCGTGGTGACAGGGTGAGGGCTGCACTCTTGTAGGCTCCGCAGTAAGTTGACCGACACGAGAGGGCGAGCAGAGTGCACGCGCAAGCCCCCGTACCCTTCGTTCCTCGACCATCCACCAAGAGCCCTTGTTCGTGAGAGTAATCGGCCTATCCCTGACGCTGCTCCTGCTCTTCGGGATCACGTTCGTGGCCTTCGCAGCCACGGAGCCCGCGTTCCCGGGTGCGGAGTTGGCGGTGCTCATCGGCTTCGTGCTGCTGATCGCCAACGTGGCGGGAAGTCTGGCCGCATCGTCAGGACTTCCTCGGCTGACGGGCTACCTCATTGTGGGCATTGTGGCCGGTCCCTCCATTCTGGGACTCATGTCGCCCGAGGCGGTCGAGGAGTTGGCGCTCATCGACGAATTCGCCCTGGCGCTCATCGCTCTGATGGCCGGGGGAGAGCTCAAGCTGTCGCAGCTCAAGCCTCAGGCTCGGAACATCCTCTACGCCACGCTCTCGGTGACGGTCATCGTCTGGATCGGGATCGCCGTATTGGTCGTGCTGATGCGTCCGCTGGTCCCGTTCCTAGTGGACCTACCGTTCTCGGGGGTGGTGGCGGTGGGGCTGCTCCTGGGCATCTGGTCGGCGAACTCGTCTCCGGACCTCACGGTGGCGGTCATCAAGGAGATGCATACTAGCGGCCCGCTGGCCGACGTCATTCTCGGCGTCACTATCGTGAAGGACGTGGTGGTCATCGTGTTCTTCACCCTGACGATGGCGCTGGTCGCGCCCTTGCTGAATCCCGGTGAGCACTTCGACAGCATGGCGCTTCTACATCTGGCGCAGGAGGTGGGCGGGGCGCTGGTCGTGGGGGCGGGCCTGGGCTGGGTGTTCTCGATCTACCTGGGTGACGACCAGGTCCGCCACCGGCCGCCGGTGGCGACGTTCCTGTTCGCCTATGTGCTCGTGGTGGTGGCCGAGCGGCTCGGGGTCGAGCTCCTGCTGACGGGTGTCGCCGCGGGATTCGTGATCGAGAACCTCTCCCCCGCGGGCGATCGTATGCTCCGTGGGATCCAATCCGTCGCGGTGGTGATCTTCGCGTTCTTCTTCGTCGTGGCCGGGGCTCGCCTCGATCTCGGGGCGGTGCGTCAGTTCTGGCTCGCCGCGCTCATCCTCTTCTCAGGGCGCGCCGCACTTACTTACTGGGGCGCGCGAGTAGGACTCGCGCGTGCGGGGGCTCGGCCGGAGATCAGCCAGAAGACCTGGCAGGGCTTATTGTCCCAGGGCGGAGTGACTCTCGGGCTGGTGCTGGTCATCCAGGACACCTACCCGGCGGTGGGCTCCGGCATCGTCGCTCTCGGGATGGCGGTCATCATCGGTAACATCATGGGTGGTCCCATCCTCTTGAAGCGGGCGCTCCTGAGTATGGAGTCGCCCGCCATACATCGCCTGATCCACAGGCCGCAAAGGTAGCCAGCTAGAACCATGCGTCACGTCCACGGATCCTCGTATCGACACGCTTTCGGCGCCCGACGCCAGGACCTCGAGGACAGCGTCGTAGATCGCCGCTCTCAAGCGGGCCGGCTGTGGATCGTACTGCTCATCACCGGTGGCTTCATGGTCGCCGAGTTGGTCGGTGGAGTGCTGTCGAACTCCCTCGCCCTGCTGGCCGACGCGGGCCACATGCTCACCGATGTGCTGGCGCTGGCGTTGTCCCTGATCGCCATGCACCTGGCGATGCGTCCCCCGAGCCAGGAGCGGACCTTCGGATACGTTCGCCTGGAGATTCTGGCTGCGCTGATAAACGGAGCGGTCCTTCTCGGTATCAGTGTTTGGATTGCCTGGGAGGCCTGGAGCAGATTGCAGGCGCCTCAAGAGGTCGATGCGCCCTTGATGATGGTGGTGGCCGTATTGGGCCTTCTCGTGAATCTGGCCGGGGCCGGCCTGCTCAAGGAGCACGCCGGCGACAACCTCAACGTCCGAGGTGCCTACCTCCACGTACTGGGCGATCTGCTCGGATCCGTGGGTGCCATCGGCGCCGGCGCCATAATCCTGCTTACCGGATGGACTCCGGCCGATCCACTGGCTTCGATCATCATTGCGGGACTCATCCTCTTGGGGGCGTGGCGACTCGTCAGAGAGGCGACGGAAGTACTCCTCGAGATGGTGCCTCGACATGTAGACATGACGGAGGTGCTAAAGGAGCTGAGGGCGATCCCCAATCTGGAGGATGTGCACGACCTCCATGTCTGGACACTAACCAGTGGGTTCGTCGCGCTGAGCGGGCACGGTGTCCTGGAGGATCCGACTCGCCATCAGGCGGTGCTGGACGAGATACGAGAGCGTATGGGAGCGCGGGGCATCGAGCATGTGACCTTCCAGCTCGAACCGGTGCGTCTGCACCAGATTGATTCTGCACAAGAAGACAACTGAGCCCGCGGGGTACGACTCGCGCACGCTCATCGACGAGGTGAAGGGACGGGTCGGGATCAACTAGGTTGCGGACCCCCTGCAGCCCGGTATCATGAGGGTCCTCACGGATCATTGACGCCCCCAGGGGGCGCTACGAAGGAGCGGTACCATGAGACGCATGCTTTTCCTCTTCTTAGGCCTCGTTACGGCCCTCCCCACGGCATTGGGAGCCCAGCTCGCCACCGAGTTGACCAGCCAAATGCGGAACCGATACGTAACGGTCTCCGCTCCAGCCTTCGTCCTCAGGAACGTCACCCTGATCGATGGCACGGGGGCAGCGGCCCAGCGCGGCGTCTCTGTGGTGGTGGAAGAGGGACGCATCACGCAGATCGGGACGAACGTCGACATCCCTCAGGACGCCGACGTACTGACCTATTCGGGTCATACCCTCATTCCGGGTCTCTTCGGTCTTCACGATCACATGTACTACTCGGGCCAGGGACGAGGCGCTCAGGCGTCGTTCACCGGGCCTCGCCTATACCTCGGGGCCGGGGTGACGACGGTCCGGACCACCGGAAGCCGCCAGCCGTACGCCGAGCTCAACCTCAAGGCCGAGATCGACAACGGTCGCATCCCGGGTCCCCGGATTCACATCACCGCTCCGTATATCACCGGCGGTGAAGGCAACACGGGAATGACCCTTCTCAACTCGCCCGAGCAGGCGCGTCGCTTCGTGGCGTATTGGGCCGAGGAGGGGGCCACCTGGATCAAGGCCTACACGAACATCCGCCGGGCCGAGATGGCGGCGGTCGTCGACGAGGCCCACAAGCGCGGTATGAAGGTGACCGGGCACATCTGCTCGATCAGTTTCGCCGAGGCCGTAGACATGGGCTTCGACAACATCGAGCACGGACTTCACACCGCTTCGGACTACAACCCTGCCAAGGAGCCCGACAAGTGTCCGCCGAACAACCGTCTCGTTGCTCTCAGCGTGGACGTGAGGGGCCCCGAGGTGGAAGCGACGTTCCGGAAGATGGTCGACGCGGGCGTGGCCATGACCTCGACCCTGCCGGTCTACGAGATGTCCTACCCGAACCGGGACGTGAAGGACCCACGGGCGCTCGAGGCTCTGACGCCCGAGATTCGTGAGTTGTACCTCGCCGATCGCGAGCGCATCGATAACGATCCCAACGCCCTGAGCGTCGATCTCTTCAAGAACGCCATGGCGTACGAGGTCCGTTTCGCGGAGATGGGTGGGGTCCTGGCCAACGGCGTGGATCCCACGGGTAGGGGCGGAGCGCTGGCCGGGTACGGGGACCAGCGCGGGGTCGAGCTTCTGGTCGAGGCCGAGTTCACGTTCCCGCAGGCCATTCAGATCGCCAGCCTGAACGGAGCGAAGATCCTGGGCGTCGATGACGACCTAGGGAGCATCGAGGTCGGCAAGGTCGCCGACATGGTGCTCCTGCGCGGTGATTTCACCGGTGACTCGTCCATCATCCGGAACACCGTCACGGTGTTCAAGGACGGCGTCGGCTACGACTCCCGCACGCTCCTCGACGAGGTGAAGGGCCAGGTGGGCATCCGCTGATGGCGCTGAGGCTGTGGACTGCACGGGCCGCACTGCGTACTCCGTGTCTCGCGCTTGTCGTCCTCTTCGCCTTGGGGGGGGCGACGGGCGTGGAGGCCCAGACCAAAGAGGAGCGCGCGGTGATCGCTGCTGCTCAGGCGGTGTTCGATGCCATGGAGAATCGTGATCCGGAGGCGTTTCGGGCCGCGATGCTCCCGGACGGGTACTTCATGGCCGTGGGATTCGAGACGACGAACCAGACGAGTCGAGACGAGTTCGCGGAGCGCCTGCCGGAGGTGACCTACGTGATGGCCGAGCGTATGTGGGATCCTGAGGTGCGAATCGACGGACCGGTCGCGACGATCTGGACGGCATACGACTTCTACCGGGGGTTGGAGTTCAGCCACTGCGGTACGGATGCGTTCCAACTCGCCATGACGCCCGACGGATGGAAGGTGGCGGCGGTCAGCTACACGGTGCAGATGCCTCCGGACTGCAGCCCCCACCCCGACGGGCCGCCGCGCGACTAGCCCACCCGCTCAGAACATCCAGGAGAGCTGAGCCGAGAGCAGGTTGTCCGACGGTTCCACCGGCGCTTCGGACAGGTTCCACGCGTACTCGGCCTGGATTCCTCCGTTTCGCGCGAACCGGTAGCCCATCCCGAACTGCCACCGGCTCACGTCGTAGTCCCAGTCCCGGGTCACGCCGGGCGGTAGCACCGTATCGGAGTGCTCGAGGTCATGGTCGGACAGGGGAAGGAAGTCGATGGCGTTGTAGCGGATCGCCCCCCACAGGCCGGCGAAGAGGTCCATCTGACCCTCCAGATAGTATGCGATCTCGACCGGGTAGACCTTTACGCGCGGGACCTTCCAGAAATCGTGAAACACCTCGCCCCTGAGCATGAGCGGTCCCTGCATGTACACGATTTCCCCACCCCAGATCTGCTGCTCGTAGTAGTCGATCCCCAGCTCGGGATCGATGTTCTCGACGCTACGAACCAGGTACGGTCCCTTGGTCCATGAGACCTCGGCCCGGAGTGCGGGAGTAAGCTGGACGCCGAGGTTGAGTGCGGGAGTCGACCCCAGCGGTGGAGCCTCCGCGCCCAACCCCCAGGCCTCCGGCGGGGAGGCGGGGGCGCTGTTCAGCAGGGCCGCCCGCACCGAGAACGGACCGAGGCCGCCCAGCAGCATGGCTCCCCACTGATAGGGGACACCCCAGATGGGAGGCGCCCCAGTGGAACGCCACTTGTCGGGTTCGTCCTTCCACTTCAGGAGGGCAACCAGGGAATTGACGCCTTTGTCCGTGGGGAGCGTGGTCCGGAATTCGTGAACCAGCGGCGGGCGGATGAAGGGATCCAGCGTCGTCCCATGCCTACCGGCGTACCCGCCGAAGGGTGAGACGAACTTGCCCACCTCCACGTGAATCGCAGCCTCTGAGAAGGGCTGCACCCGGACGAAGGCCTGGTCGAAGCGGGCCTCGAGCCCTTCGTTGGTAGGCTCCTCGCCACGATCCACGCGCAGTTCGACCAACCCGTAGACTCGGTCGGTCCAGAACACGTCGGTGAACAGCCGTATGCGGCCAGCCAAGAACGGATCGTCGGTCGGGATGAGCCAAGGCGGTGACTCCTCCGGGAGGTATCCCTCCACATCCAACTGGCCGCTCAGGTCAATCTGGAAGGTGCCGGACGGGGAGATGTACCCGAGGCCCAGGTCGGCGAGCGTGGGCAGGTCGCCCGGGTCTTGGCCTGCTGCAGGTGACGCCAGGAGCGATCCGAGGGCGCACACCAGGTATATCCCCCGGATACCGTGGGGCTCTCGGTCATGCATCATCGATTCACGCTTCAAGATCACGATCCAAGCGGACTCGAAACACCTCTGCGTCCTTTGAGAATCCCTTGAACTGTTGGGCTCCTATGGAGTCCGCGAACAGTCCGCTGCCCATGCCTTGGGCCGTTCCTTCCGAGACGCGTATCTCGCCCGCCGGCGTGGCATCACAGATCCGGGAAGCCAGATTCACGGCTTCTCCCAGCACCGTGTAGTTGAGCCGATTGGGCGACCCCATGTTGCCCGCCACCACCTCGCCGGTGCTGACTCCGATGCCCACGCCGATGGGCTCCCGCCCCTTGCTCTGTCGGTGGCGGTTCAGGTCCGTGAGGGATTCTTGGATTCGAACGGCGGCACACACCGCGCGCCTCGCATCGTCCCTCCGGGAGATGGGGGCTCCGAACACCGCCATCAACTCGTCGCCCACGTATTTGTCCACGACCCCGCCCTCGGCCTCCACCGCCTCGCTCATGCGCGCCATACACGAGTTGATGAGACCGATGACGGCTTCCGGGGGCATGCCCTCCGTAAGGGAGGTGAAGCCCCTGATGTCGGCGAACAGCACCGAGGCCTCCCGTGCCTCACCACCCAGTTCGATGTCCCCCCGAAGGAGCTCTTCGGCGACCTCCTTGGATACGACTTTGTCGAGGACCCCTCGGTACTGCTCCTTGAGGCGCAAACCGGCGGTCATTTCATTGAACGAAGCCGCGAGACGGCCCAATTCGTCCTGACGACTCTCCTGTACGTGGGCCTGATAGTCGCCCTCGGCCACGCGGCTCGCGGCCTGCATGAGGGCACGGACCGGACCGGCCAGCCCGCGCGAGGTGAGGACACTAGCCAGGCCGGCGAACAACAGGCCGGCCAGCCCGCTCAGTGTGAGGGCTCGAGAGATGCGATCGAAGGGCTCCCTCACTTCATCGAGCGGCACGGCGATGACCCGCCATCCGTCTTCGGGAGCGTCCGCGTTGAGCGGGTCGCTCAGCACCCCCCAGGTCTTCCCCAAGGCGGTGGTGCGACCTGTTCCTGCCGTACCGGCTACCGAGGCCAGCGTGGCCCCCAGCTCGTTGCGCGTCTCCGGCGTGCCCGCAACGCACCGGTCGCCGGCGACGAGGCAGACCTCTCCGCCGGCGATCCGTCCGAGTTGGATGGCCACCTCGTCATCGACCCTGGCCCCAAACGCGGCAGTCCCGACGAAGCGAGGCCCGAGTTCGAGCGCGCGGGCCTCGATCATGTAGAGTCGCTCGCCGACGAGTTGGAAGGCGGTGGCCTCCGGCAGGCCCTCTCCGAGAATCCGGTCCATGAGAGGACGGACGCCCGCGGGGTCCCGACCGGTGAGGGTCTCTCCATCCACCACCGTGAGCACGGCATTTCCCTCGGCGTCGGTAAAGGACATCAACGCTACGTCCCCGGCGTCGGCGAGATCCAGGCTGTACACGATCTCCGCCAGGAGGAGCTCCGGATCCTCGGCGTCCAGGGCGGCTTCGAGCGCGGCGACGGTGCGACGCGATCCCGTGATGGGGTCCAGAACGTCACGCAGCCGCTGCTCCTGGATGCTCACGATGTCGGCGAACGCCGTCCGCGATCGCTCGGTGGCCGACTCGGTGACGCTGGAGATCTGCCGTTCGGTCTCGATTCGGACAGCGAGTAGAGTGGCACCGAGCAAGAGGGCGACGGTGCCGAGAATCGAGGCGGCAACTCTTGCGCCGAAGCTCTGCCGCCACGGAACTCGGGGGAGGGCTCCGGAGCTGCTCACCGTAGGGTCACGTCGACGTTCTGGGTCTCCCCGGCACGTACCGTGATGGGCGTCGCCTGTTCGTCCAGGTCGGCGTGCCAGGTCACGAGTTGGTAGTCCCCGGGAGGCACTCCTGCTATCACGAACGACCCGTCATCGGACACTACGGCGTGGTGGGCACTCTCGAGTACGAGCACGGCCGCCCGCATGAAGTCGTGGACCTCACAGTAGATCTTCACGACGCCCGGTTCCCCGAAGGTCACCGTCTTCGATTCACCCAGCGGGTAACGCCCGAGGTCGAACCGCTGCACCTGAGAGTATGAAAACACGTTGTGGAAGAACGGATCCCCGTTCGGAAATTCCACCATGCCGCCGACCTGGACGGCGAGAACCGGAGGTGCGAACGAGGTGTCCTGTTGGGCCATCGTCAGCGCCGGGGACGCCGGCGCCCGATCGACCGTCCCGCCGATGAGATAGACGACCGCGGGTAGCTGCTGCACCGTCTTGGCAGGCTGGACCCGGCCGCTGGCGTAGCGGTTGGCCGTCCTCCGCGGCGGGGGCGTACGCACCTCTACGGTCCCCTCGATCGCTCCCGTCGAGGCCTGCAGGGAGAGGGCGAAGACGGGGTCGGCCGATGCGATCGAAAGGCCCAGCACGAGCAGTGCGGGGGTCAAAGCCGGTCGGACGCCGGTGAGTGCGCTTCGCACACGGGACAGTGGCACTTCCCCTCCTGTGAACCGCGGTGAGCCTGGGCCCCATCGAGGGACCCGAACGAAGGCTTCTACCACCAAGATACAGGCGGTCTTACTGACCTCCTAGCGACGTGGCTCTTTCCGGTACCGGGGCCGGACGTCAAGTTGTTACGTGGGGATTGGGGTGGGGCCACCTGCAGCGGGAGACATGAGTGCGCGATGCCGATCGACTGAGAGACCCGGCCACGGGCCTCGCCAGCGAGTGGCACTTCGACATCCTCTTCGACTTCACGTTTCCGATCGCACACCGGGGCGTTCACGTGACGTTGGTGCTGTTCGGGATCGACGAGGGGTCCTGGTCCGAGGGACAACCGGACTCGGAAGAGCAGGTGGTCAATGTCGGATCAGCCATAGGTGCAGTGACCCGATCCACCGATCTCGTCGCGCGCTACGGAGAGGACATGTTCATCTGTCTTCTGCCCCTCTGTAACGTCCAGGGCGGGTTGATTTTCGCCGACCGCATCAAAGATGCGATCTCCGAGTACACGAAACAGACGGGCACCACCCTGAGCGCGGGCATCGCGAGCTATCGCGGTGACGGCGACGGGACCAAGGCAGACATGCTCCGAGCGGTCAAGGGTGCGTTGAGCGCGGCATTGGAACAGGGCGGCGATCGAGTCGAGATCCCCAAAGACGGATGGAACAACTGAGGGGCCCAGTGAGGAGCCCAGCGAGGGGCCCAGTGAGGGGATCAATTCAACGATCCCAATCGTAGAAGAGCGGTTCTTGAATGACATCCATGTATCGACGGAGGGACACAACGATGCGATCGAGTCTGGTAGCGCTGGCGGCGCTCCTGCTTGCACTGCCTCTGGCAGCGCAGGAGCAGATGGACCCCGACCGAGCGATTGAGGGCGGGGGCGAGTTGGCCGAGGGTTGGATGGGTCGGACCGACAGAGGTCAGAATTACGAGAATGTTCGGTTTACGGATGTGGGAGGCGTACTCGACATCAGCGTCGGACCCGCCATCGTGCTCTACAAGCCCGGAAACATGGCGCACGGAGCGTACACGGCGTCCGGGACCTTCGAGCAGCTCAGCTCCAAGGGGCATGCCCACGGCATCGGACTCATCGTCGGCGGTGGCGATCTTCAAGGCCCCGACCAGGCTTACACCTACTTCCTGGTGCGCGGTGACGGCAACTACATCATCAAGACGCGGAAGGGAGACGAGACCTTCGAGCTCGCTCCGTGGACGCCGCACGGGTCCATCCACCAGAGCGACGACTCCGGCCATGCGGAAAACGACATGTCCGTCGAGGTCGACGCCGAGAACACCATCTTCAAGCTGAACGGGCAAGAGGTGCACCGTCACAAGACGTCGGAGATTCCCACCGAGGGAGTGTGGGGCGTCCGCTTGAACCACAACTTGGACATGCGGGTGAAGAACCTGAAGCTCAGCTCTGGCATGTAGGTTCGCTACGTAGCGAGCAGCCGTTTAGGGAGGGCCGGGCCAAACACGGCCGGCCCTCCTTTTTTCGCGTGCCCCGAGCAGGTAGCGGGAGCCGATCGAGGGGAGGGGACATGAGGGGACCTCGGGTGAAGCTGGTCCTGGCTTTGATCGCGGTGTTCGTACCACAACTCGCGAGCCTCCAGAACCTGGCGGCGCAGTCGCCTGATGAGTTCGATCGTGCCTACGACGAGCTGCAACGGGGGCGGCAGTACGAGAGTGGTGTCCCCACCGGCCGTATCGAGCTCACCCGCAAGAACCGGGACGGACTCCTTCACCGATATCTGCTTCTTGTCCCGGAGAGCTACGACGCGGCCCGCCGCTACCCGGTCGGTGTGTACCTGCACGGCGGTGTGGGCAGGCCCGATCCGGGTCCCGGAGGCGGCTGGTGGCGGAACACATCGCGGGTCACGAGCGAGGATCAGATCGCGGTCATCCCACTCTCGACGCGCGAGTCGTTGTGGTGGCAGGCGAGTCAGGTGGAGAACCTCAACGCGATCCTCACCGAGCTGAAGCAGACCTACAACGTGGACGAGAACCGGGTATTCGCCACAGGCGTCTCGGACGGAGGCACAGGCGTGTACTTCCTGGGGTTCCGAGACACCACACCCTGGGCCGGCTTTCTGCCGTTCATCGGCTATCCGGGAGTTCTCTTGAATCCTCGGGTGGGGGTCGACGGGATGATGCATCTGGCCAACCTGGTCAACAAGCCGTTCTTCATCGTGAACGGCGAGACGGATCGTGTCTACCCGGTCCGCAACATGGCGCCCTTCCTGGAGGACTTCGAGCGCCTGGGGGTCGACTTCGTGTTCACGCCGAAACCCGGGGGACACAACACCAGCTGGTGGCCGGACGAGGTGGAGAACATCGCGGCCTTCATGGAGTCCCATCCGAGGGATCCGCTTCCTGATCGCGTGCTGTGGGTGACCGAGCGTACGGACCGCTACAACCGGGCCCACTGGGTGGTCATCGACAAGATCGGACACATCAAGGGTGACGAAGACCGGGGCGCATTGGCGAGCATCACCTATGACGGGGCGAGCGCCCTCGTAGACGCCGTCAGGGAGGGCAACACGGTCACGGTCGATGCCTACCACGTGCCACGGTTTACGCTGCTGATCTCGCCCGAGGAGTGCGATCTCGCCCGGCCTATCCGCATCGTCACCAATGGTGAAGTATCTTTTGAGGGGCTCGTCGAGCCCCGTGTCGCCACTCTTCGGAAGTGGGCGGCGCGAGACCATGACCGAACCATGCTCTTCGCGGCCGAGATCCGGGTCGAGACAGCGTCACGATAAGAGGCAACCGATGAGCTTTCCGAGGCGCCGTCTGCGTCGGCTTCGCCAGAACGAGACCTGGAGGCGGGCCGTGAGGGAGACCTCGCTGTCCCCGAACGATCTCGTCTATCCTCTCTTCGTCGTGGAGGGAGAGGGTGTCCGGAACGCCGTTGCCAGTATGCCCGGGGTCTTTCAACTGTCGGTGGACCTGGTGGTGGAGGAGGCGAGGGAGGTCCACGCCCTCGGCATTCCCGCCGTCATTCTATTTGGGGTTCCCGACGACGAGCGGAAGGACGCTCAGGGTTCGGCCGGGTTCGACCCTCAGGGCCTGGTGCCTCAGGCCATCCGTGCCATCAAAGACGCCGTCCCGGACTTGCTGGTGTGGGCCGACGTGTGCCTTTGCGAGTACACGGATCACGGTCACTGTGGAGTGCTCACCGAGTCGGGCGAGGTGGATAACGATGCCTCTCTGCCACTCCTGACCCGCGCGGCCGTGACCTACGCCGAGGCGGGTGCGGATGCAGTAGCGCCCAGCGACATGATGGACGGCAGAGTGGGAGCCATCCGCACGGCCCTCGACGTTGCCGAGTTCCCCGATGTGGTCATTGTCGCCTACGCGGCCAAGTATGCCTCGGCCTACTACGGACCCTTCCGCGATGCCGCCCACTCTGCCCCCGCCCACGGGGACCGGCGTGCCTATCAGATGGATCCTCCCAATGGGGACGAGGCCCTCCGGGAAGTCGAGCTGGACATCGAAGAGGGCGCCGACATCGTCATGGTGAAACCGGCCGGGCCCTATATGGACGTGGTGTTTCGGGTGAAAGAGGCGTTCGGCATGCCGACGGCCGCCTATCAGGTGTCGGGGGAGTACTCCATCATCAAGGCCGCCGTCGAGAAGGGCTGGGTCGACGAAGATCGCATTGTCATGGAGAGCCTGGTGGGTCTCAAGCGGGCCGGGGCCGATCTCATTCTCACCTACTTCGCCAAAGACGCCGCCAGGGCGCTCAAGGGAGAGGCGAAAGGTTGAGCCTCCCCCCTTTTCTCGCGGCCTGCCGGCGTGAGCCGG
This sequence comes from Longimicrobiales bacterium, assembly GCA_965249725.1. Classification (GTDB taxonomy): domain Bacteria; phylum Gemmatimonadota; class Gemmatimonadetes; order Longimicrobiales; family Gaopeijiaceae; genus CBDDCX01. Next base: position 1,716,737 of record CBDFMQ010000002.1, on the reverse strand, counting down.
TCGAGCACACGCCGGTCTGGATCATGCGGCAGGCGGGCCGCTACCTGCCCGAGTACCGGAAAATCAGAGCCGAAGTCGACTTCCTGACGCTCACCAAGACCCCGGATCTTGCTGCCGAAGTGACCCTCCAACCCATCCGCCGGTTCGGGATGGACGCGGCCATTCTCTTCAGCGACATCATGACGCCCGTGGAGGGCATGGGGGTGTCGCTCGACTTCGCCCCGGGGCCGGTGGTCGAAGACCCGATTCGCACGTCGGCCCAGGTCGACGCGTTGCGAGTGCCCGATCCCGAGGAGAGCGTGCCGTTCGTGCTCGAGACGGTTCGTATTCTGAGTAGCGAACTCCCCGATTCGGCGCCCTTGATCGGCTTCGCCGGTGCGCCGTTTACGCTCTTCTGCTACCTGGTCCAGGGACAGGGCTCAAAGACGTTCGCCGAGGCGAAGGGCTTCTTGTTCGCCGAGCCGGAGACCTCCAAGAAGCTTCTCGAGAAGCTGGCCGACACGATGATCGCCTACATGGCCGCACAGGCCCGTGCGGGTGCGAAGGCCCTGATGCTCTTCGATTCCTGGGCGGGTCTACTGGGTCCTGGTGCGTACGAGACCTTAGCCTTCCCGGCGGTGCGACGGGTTATGGAATCGCTCCAGTCCCTCGACGTGCCGCTGATCTACTTCCCGAATCAAGGCGCTACCCTCTTGGAGACCGCGCGTGATTGCGGGTCCGACGTGGTCGGCGTCGATTGGCGGCTGCCCCTCTCTCGGGCACGAGAGATTCTGGGTCCGGACGTTGCGGTGCAGGGGAATCTGGATCCGGCGGCGCTCTTCGCGTCTCGAGACGAGCTAGGACGGCAGATCGATCGTGTGCTTGCCGAGGCGGGGACCGCTCCTGGCCACGTCTTCAACCTCGGTCACGGGATCGAGAGGACCACGGACCCGGCCGCCGTGGCCTTTCTGGTCGACCGGGTCCACGAGGTGTCGGGCCGCTAGCGCATGTCCGTCACTTCGGCCGGAAGCACGACCACTCCCGAATTGCCCCATTGGCTGTAGATGTACGTCAACACGTTTGCCACGTCCTCGTCGGAGAGTCGGAGCGCCGGCATGACCCCGTCGAACGTCGTGCCGTTTACCGTGATGGCCCCATCCAGGCCGTTGAGCAACACGCTGATCGCGCGGTCCTTGTCGGCGTTCAGGAAGTCGGACCCGGCGAGCGGTGGGAATGCAGGCGGGAGGCCCTGCCCGTTGGCCTGGTGGCAGGCGACGCAGTTCGCCCCATAGACCCGCTCCCCGAATGCGATCCGTTCCTCGGGCGTGGATGCAAGCGGTGCTTCCACCGCCGCTCCAGGAACCGTTTGGATTGCCCCGCCCTCGGGTATGTACACGCCCTGTTCGATCCGTCCCGAGTAGACCGTCGAGTCCGGCGGACCGGTGACGGCCATGATTCCGAGAGCCCCCTTGTTGAACGCCCGGAAGATGGCGTGGTCCACCAGGATGTAGTCGCCGGGGACCTGCGTCTCGAACTCAACGATCGCCGCACCGCCCGCAGGAACCAGCGTCGTCTGAACGTTCTCCGTCACTGTTGTGCCGGCCTCCGTGTGGACGCGGTCGAAGATCTCGCCGATGACGTGGAAAGACGAAATCAGACTTGGACCTCCGTTACCGACGAACAGCCGAACCGTTTCCCCTACGGTGGCCTCGAGTGCGTTGTCCCCAGTGAGCGAGCCCACGGAGCCGTTGAAGACCACATAGTCCGGATTTTCGGCCAGCGCCTTCTCCATGCTGAACGGCTGAAGTCCCGGCTCACCGTAGCCGCCCCCCGTATAGACCTCACCCTGCATCACGTAGTACTCCCGATCGACGGGTGAAAGCCCCGCCTCGGGCTCGACTAGGATCAACCCGTACATCCCGTTGGCGATGTGCATTCCGACGGGGGCGGTCGCGCAGTGGTAGACGTAGAGACCCGGATTGAGCGCCTGGAAGACGAACGTCGCCGACTCACCCGGATTCACGAACGAGGAGGTGGCACCGCCACCTGGACCCGTGACCGCGTGCAGATCGATGTTGTGCGGCATGCGGCTATCGGGATGGTTATTGAGGTGGAACTCCACCACATCGCCCTCGCGAACGCGGATGAACTGACCCGGTACTTCACCCCCGAACGTCCAGAACGTGTAGTCCACACCGTCCGCCAGGCGCCCCACGTGCTCCTCAGTCTCGAGGTTGACGACCAGACGCGTCGGGTAGTCGCGGGTGATCGGGGGAGGGACCGCCGGGGCGTGCGTCAGGACGGCTTGTTCCGTCCCTGCGACCTGGTCGTCGGCTCCGGATTGACATCCAGACAGGACTGGAAGGGTGGTGACCGCAAGTGTCAGGGCCAAGAAGAAACCGCGTGGGGGTCGGATCAACATCTGCCTCTCCAATGAGTGGACTCAGGAAACAGCGATTCGCGCATGTGTATATGATGGTTTATCGCAGATGGCCAGGTAGTCGGGAGAAATGGGGTGCGCCGTGTGGGGATGTCGCGAGCTATGTGTGTGGGATTTCCCCTGAGAGATGCTGGGGATTCCCGGGACTCCGTAGGAGGCCGGACGGTTGGGGCCGGCGGTGTCGGAGGTGCCTATCCTGAGAGGAGGTCGGCGACCGTCACGGTTTCGATGTGACCACGGAAGAGATCCAAGACCACCTTCCACTGCAGATGGGCCTCGCACGGGTCGCTCTCCGTGCATGGGCGGCCTCCCATGAGACAGGTACGCTCATTGGCGGGAGGATCCACGGCGTCGACCACTCGGGCGATCGTGAGTTGATCGGGCGGAATGGCTAAACGGAATCCACCGTTCCTGCCGGGCGAGCTGCGTACGATGCCATGGTTCACGAGGGAACCCAGGGTCTTGCCCAGGTAGTTCGGTGGGGCGCCGACGCCCTCGGCGATTGCCTGGGCGGACACTGCCCCGTCCTCTTCCTGGCGGGCCAGGAAGATCATTGCTCGGAGCGCATGTTCTGCGGTCTTGGAGAGCATCGTGGCCTCAACTCATATCCGCTGAATCTCCCACACATACATGATGGTTCGTCGGCCGAGAGTTGAAGAGTCGGGAGAAGCCGGTGAGGGACGTGGGGGATTTCCCCGCCGCACCATGGCGTCCCGCCAACGCCCGCCCTAAGGTGAACGCCTTCGCAAAGGGTCCATCGCGGGAGGTAGAGGTGGTCATGCTTACAGGTCCGCAGGCGATTTTACGGCGCCAGTCATTGCTGAGCGCTCTTCTTCTATATGGCACGCTCCTAGCGCCCGTCACCGCCCGTCTCGCGGCGGCCCAGGACGCGCCGACGGTGAATCCCGACGCGGACCGGTACGTCCTTCCGCCGGCCTCCGTGCAGGAACTGTTCGAGACGGACAAGAACTACGCGACGCTGAACTACATGAGCCCTGACGGGGACCACTTCGTGGTGCCGCACGTGACGGAGCTCTCCACGCTCGAGATCATGTCCAAGGAGACGTATCGGTTGGCCGAGTTGGAGCTTCGGCCGCGGACCGATCGCCTGTGGCACCTGGACACCTACGGGATCGACGGGCTGCGCTTCTTCTCGCTCGCCGGAAAGCGCTTCGTAGAGGTAGACCTTCCCGATGGCAGCTTCGCGAGTGATCTGACCTGGTCGCCCGATGGTTCGCAGTTGGCGTTCCTGGCTCATCTGCCCGGGGGCACCGAGGTCTGGACGGCCGATCCCGAGACCGGCCGTGCCCTGAGCCTGAGCGACGCGCGGGTGCTCGGTACGATAGGCACCAGCGCACGGGGACAGGGCAGCCAGCCGTCCAACATGCTCCAGTGGACTCCGGAGGGGACCGTGATCACGCTGGTGGTGCCTTCGGACCGGGGGCCGGAACCGCCTCGGAATCGAGTGCCGACCGGTCCGGTGGTGCGGCGCACGAGGGCCGAACCGACCCCGACGCCCACGTACCCGAACCTGCTCAGGGACGACCATGACGAGACGCTCTTCGAGCACTACACGCGGAGTCAGCTCGTGGAGTTGGAGCAGGGCAGGGCGCCCAGGCTGATGGGGGAGCCGGCCATGTTCGAGTCGATCTCACTGAGCCCAGACGGTCGGCACGTTCTGGCGACCGCGATCGAGCGGCCGTTTTCGTACATCACGGCGTATCGAGGCTTCCCTCGCCGGACGTCCGTCATGGACCGGCAGGGTACGGTCATGGCGACGCTGGACGAGCGTCCCCTGCAGGAGGGCCGGAGCGGGCCGGGCGCGAACGGGGGCCCCGACCCGCGCGGGTTCGCGTGGCGTCCCGACGGAGCGGGCGTTTCGTATCTGCAACAGGCCGAGGCGGGCGAGGGGGACGGGCAGGATGGGCAGGACGGAGACAGCGGGGCGGATCGGGTCATGCTGCTCACGCCGCCGTTCGACATGGAGCAGGCCCGGGTCGTCGCCGAGAGTGAGGACCGGATCGGCTCCGTGACCTATGCGCTCAGCGGGGGCGCCGCGTTCGGTGCCGTCTCCAAGGACGGCGAGTCGGGATTGGCCCACTGGGACCTGAGTGGGGGAGTGGCCGCTCGGCACATGCTCGTGGCCTTCCACGAGACGGATGATCCCACGGCGCAGCCCGGTGATCTCTGGACGTCGCGTACAGGGAACGGCATCTCGTACGCGCTGATGTCCTCGAACTCCCGGTCGGCCTACCTGAAGGGCGCCGGGCACAAGGCGGACTTCCGCCCGCAGCCGTTCGTGGACCGGGTGGGCCTGTCGGACGGCGCGACGGACCGCGTCTTCGAGGGTGCGACCGACTCCTTCGACCAGCCCCTAGTACCGCTGGACGCCGATCTCGGGCGCATGATCGTGAGTCGGGAATCCGTGAACGACTTCCCGGACAGCTACGTGTGGAGCGGTGGCTCCATGGAGAACCTCACGAACAACGTCGATCCGTTCCCTGATGTCACCGCCTCTCGTCGCATCGACTTCGACTTCGAACGGCGCGACGGGCTCAAGGTCCAGGGTCGCGTGTCCCTGCCCGTGGGCTACGAGGAGGGTCAGAAGGTGCCCGCCATCTTCTGGACGTATCCCCGGGAATACGAGCAGCCCGAGGAATACGAGAACGCCACCGTGCGGGCTCGGAATCGGAACGCCTTCACGCACATGAGCTGGCTGCGCTGGTCCGACATCTGGCTCACGCAAGGCTACGCGTTGATCTATCCCGACATCCCCATCATCGGGGAGAACTACAACGACACCTACATCTCCAATCTCGTGGACGCGATGTACGGGGCCATCCGGGCCGTGGACGGCCTAGGTGTGATCGACATCGACCGGATCGGTCACGGCGGGCACAGCTATGGAGCGTTCGCTACCGCGAACATCCTGGCCAACAGTCCATACTTCAAGGCGGGGATCGCTGGAGACGGAGCCTACAACCGGTCGCTCACGCCGGCGGGCTTCCAGGCCGAACGGCGGAGCATCTGGGAGGCGCCGCAGACCTACATCGAGATGTCCCCGTTCTTCAAGGCGGACCAGATGAACACACCGCTCCTCATGTACCACGGAGGAGATGACAACAACACGGGCACCTTCCCAATTCAGTCCGAGCGATTCATTCAGGCCCTCACGACGCTCGGAAAGCCAGCGGTGCTCTACGTCTATCCGTACGAGTCACACACGCCGCGGGCAATCGAGAACAAGCTCGACATGTGGGCGCGCTTCATCGGCTGGTTCCACAAGCACGTGAAGGGGGCGGGGACTGACCTCATCGGGCTCGACGAGTCCAGTAATGGCGAGCAGGAGGGTGGTCTTGCCCGAGCCCGAAGGGCCGAGGAGCGTTACGAACTCACCCTCGCCGACGTCGAGATCCACCCCTTCGAGCGCGTGGGGCGAGCGGCAAGCGGGAGAACGGTGTTGACAGGGTAGTGGGTTTGATACATACTGGTCGGTATGTTAACGCAAGACACCACCCCATCCACGCCACTCGGGCGGACCCGCGACCCTGAGGCCACTCGAGCTTTGCTCGTCGAGAACGCCTTCCGTGAGATCTACGCCCATGGTTATGGGGGAGCGAGCCTCGATCGCATTCTCGCCGACTCGGGTGTTACGAAGGGTGCGTTGTATCACCACTTCAAGAACAAGGCCGAACTCCTTCACGCGGTCATCGACGACGTGATCCGGCCGATGCTCGGAGAGCGCTGGTTGGCGACGCTCGAGTCGTCAGATGACCCCATCAGCGCGCTGGGGGAGTCATGCTGTGTCTTCGAGGAGGCCACGCCCGACGCCGTGAGGTGCGGCTGTCCTCTGAACAACCTCACCCAGGAGCTAGCAGGCGCCGACGAGGACTTCAGACGGCACCTCGTGCGCATAGCGGACGACTGGCGGGAAGGCATCCGAGCGGCCTTCGAGCGGGGTCAGAAGGCCGGCAACGTCCGTGAGGACGTGGACCCGGTTGCGGTGGCGAGCATGGTATTCGCCACCTACCAGGGCCTCATCGGGTCGGTGAAAACATCTCATGACAAGGAAGCAGTCACAGCTGGCCTGACGATGTTCCTGGAGCTGTTGGAAGGACTCAGACCCTAGAGCGCCCCCCGCGAACCAGTTTGCGGGGTTTTCTTGTAACCTAAAACATACCAACCAGTCGGTATCCTCAAGAGGAGATCAAACGGATGAGTGACAAGACGAACCCCGCTAGCCGCACAGAGCGCTACACGCGCTGGGTGATCCGGAACAGATGGTGGGTGGTGCTCGGTGCGCTGTTCGTGACGTTGGCTTCGGGAACGGGCATGACGAAGCTGGGCCTGGCCAACGACTACCGGGTCTTCTTCAGCGAAGACAACCCCGACCTCAACGCCTACGAGGCCGTCGAGAACATCTATACGAAGAACGACAATGTGCTGTTCATCGTGAAGCCCCGAGAAGGAGAAGTGTTCACGGCGGCGAATCTGGATGTGATCCGGTCGCTCACCGACGACGCGTGGCAGATCCCGTTTTCGACTCGGGTCGACGCCATCACGAACTTTCAGCACACCTGGGCCGACGGCGATGACTTGATCGTCGAGGACCTGGTAGGTGCAGGAGAGATCACTCCCGACCTGGTGTCACGCGCCCGGAGGGTCTCGCTCGCCGAACCTCTCCTGACGGGTCGCCTGATCGCCCCCGACGCGCGCACGACGGGAGTCAACGTGCGCATTTCGTTACCGGGTGAGGCAGTCGATGAGTTGGCTCAGACGGTGGCGCACGCCCGGGGTTTGGTGGCCGAGTATAGCGAGGCCCACCCGGAGCTCGAGATCCAGGTCGGTGGCCTGTCCATGCTTAACTGGGCCTTCGCCGAGGCGCCGATGCGGGACATGCCGGTCGTCATGCCGCTGATGTTCTTGGCATTCATGATCACGATCGGGGCGTTCCTCCGCTCGGGCACGGGGCTGGTAGCGACACTGGGTGTGATTGGATTCTCCACGGCTGCCGCTTTGGGAATCGCGGGACACATGGGAGTGTTCTTGGATCCTACGAGCGCATCGGCGCCAACGATTATCCTCACGCTGGCGGTAGCGGACTCCGTGCACATCCTGGTGTCCCTGCTCCAATCGATGCGTGAGGGTAACCCGAAGCTGGATGCGTTGGTCGAGGCTATGCGCGTCAATGTGAAGCCGGTCTTCCTCACGACGCTGACCACGGTGGTCGGCTTCATGACGCTCAACTTCAGTGACTCACCGCCGTTCCGGCTGCTGGGCAACCTGACCTCGTTAGGCGTGATATTCGCTTGGATCTCCTCGATGACGTTGCTGCCCGCCGTGGTTGCGATCCTACCGATCAAGGAGCGAAGCGCGAGCGGGAGCTTGATAACCACCTGGCTAGATCGTTTCAGTGACATGCTCGTGTCGCGCTATCGCCCGGTCTTGGCCGGGATGGCTGTGGCCTCCGTCGGTTTGTCTGTCGCGGTGACCACGCTCGAGGTGAACGACCACTTTCTCGAGTACTTCTCGCCTGCGCTCGAGATTCGCCAGGCCAGTGACTTCGCGATCGAAAACCTGACGGGTTTCTACACCACCACGTTCTCGCTCGAGGCCGGGGGATCTCAGGAGGTGAGCGATCCCCAGTACCTGGCCAAGGTCGATGAGTTCACCGACTGGCTCGAGGCTCGGCCGAGCGTTGCTCATGTGAACAGCTTCACGCGCACGATGAAGCGCCTGAACATGAACATGAATGCCGACGATCCGGCCGAGTACCGTCTGCCGACCGGCCAAGAACTGGGTGCCCAGTACCTGCTATTGTACGAACTGTCGCTCCCCTACGGTCTCGACGTGAACGACCAGATCGACCTAGATAAGAGTTCCCTGAGGATCGACGTGACCTTTGGTGACGTGGACGTGAAGGTGGTTGAGGAAGAAGTGGCGCTGGCCGAGACGTGGTTGGCTCGGAACGGAACCCCGAGCATGCGCTCTGCGCGCGCCACAGGCACGCCTCTCATGTTCTCCAAGATCACACGGCGCAACATCGCGTCGATGCTCTTGGGAACGGGCCTCGGGTTCGCACTCATCGCAGGCATCTTGATGATCGCTCTGAAGAGTGTGCGACTCGGCATCATCAGCCTAGTTCCCAACATTCTTCCGGCGTTCATGGCCTTTGGCGTCTGGGCCATGGTGGTCGGTCAGGTCGGTTTCGCGGTCTCGATCGTCGCGGGCTTGTCCATCGGCATCATCGTGGACGACACGGTTCATTTCCTGAGCAAATACCAATACGCTCGCGACTCGATGGACGCACCAGACGCGGTTCGGTACGCGTTCCGCACGGTGGGGCCCGCGATCTTGGGCACCACCCTGATCGTGGCCGTCGGCTTCGCGATGCTCGGATTGAGCACGTTCCGAGTGACGTCCTACATGGGGCTGCTCACTTCGCTCACGGTGGCGTCCGCGCTGGTGATCGACTTCCTACTCCTTCCGGCGATCCTACTCGCGTTCGACCGCCGCCCTGCGAGGTACCCCGTTTTGAGCCCGCGTTTGGTCGCGGTGCCCGATGCGGTCTGATCCCGACTCAAAACCGATTCTCTGCATAGAAGGAGTGCTACCGTGAAAACCACACTGAACGGGCTGGCTCTTGCCGCCCTCATGTCCGTCTCGATGATCGGGACCCCCGACGTGGCCGTCACCCAAGAATCCGCCGAGGCACAGGGCCGCACCATCGCGGAGGAGGCGGACAGGCGTGACTACGGTTGGGCCGACAACTCCACGACGATGCGTATGGTTCTGCGCAATCGGAACGGTGACGAGAGCGAACGGGCCATGCGTAGACAGGCCCTCGAGACACCCGAGGCCAACGCCGGAGACAAGAGTGTGATCACATTCGACGCGCCGCGAGATGTGGCCGGCACCTCGCTGCTGTCACACACCAAGATTCTGGATCCCGACGAACAGTGGCTATTCCTGCCAGCGCTCAAGCGGGTGAAGCGTATCTCGTCGGCCAACAAGTCGGGACCGTTCGTAGGCAGCGAGTTCGCGTACGAGGATCTCGTCTCGCAGGAGCTCGACAAGTACGACTACCGTTTCGTGGGCCAGGAGGCGTGCGGGGACCTGACATGCTACGTCGTCGAGCGCCTTCCGCTCTATGAGAAGTCGGGCTACACCAAGCAGGTCGTCTGGTGGGACAAGGACGAGTATCGAGTGCAGCGCATCGATTTCTACGATCGTAAGGACGCGTTGCTGAAGACGCTCAACTACCGCGACTATCAGCAGTATCTCGGCCAGCACTGGCGCCCAGGCATGATGCAGATGGAGAACCACCAGAACGGCAAGAGTACCGACCTGGTCTTCAGCGAGTGGGCTTTTGCTACCGGGTTGACCGAGGGCGATTTCACGCCATCGCGTCTTCGCCGGGGTCGATAGGGGCCTATACACATGACCACTGCACCGAAGCAGGCATATGTGTGGATCCTGATCGCAGCGTTCGCCGGGGGCGTCGCGCCCCCGGCCGCGACTGGATTGGCCGGACAGGAAATCAGGGGCTCGGTATTCGTCGAGACCCGCATCTTCCCCAACGATCCGTTATTCGCCGAACAGAATGATGCCGTCTTTTCCCCGTCGGTTGGCCTCGCCCCCGAGTTCATCTGGTGGGCGGACTGGGCGGGTGCGGAGTTCCGTCTAGCGCCTATGCTGCGCTTGGACACGCACGACGAGGGCCGCACTCACTTCGACCTTCGTGAGACGAGCGCCCTCTGGATGGGAGGCGGATGGACGCTCATGGCCGGCGTTGGAAAGGTCTTCTGGGGCACGACCGAGTCGATTCATCTGGTGGACATCGTGAATCAGACCGATGGAGTGGAGGACATCGACGGCGAGGGCAAGCTCGGCCAGCCGATGGTGAACTTCACACTAGAGCGGGATTGGGGCGCCTTGGACCTGTTCGTGATGCCCTTCTTCCGCGAGCGCACCTATCCGGGCAGCGAGGGGCGCCTTCGCGGCCTCGCGTCCGTGCTGGACGACCCGGCCTACGAGTCCGACGCCGGGAGGTGGCGGCCCGACGTGGCGGCACGCTGGTCCCACAGCTTGGGCAGCATCGACCTCGGGGTGGCCGGCTTCTATGGGACGAGCCGGGAGCCCTATCTGCTGCCCCGAGAGACCGTGGACGGCTTCGGGCTTCAGCCTTACTACACGATCATCGACCAGTTCAGCGTGGACGCCCAATACACGCGGGGGGCCACGTTGTGGAAGCTCGAGGCGATGACGCGGGGTGGGCACGGAGATCGCTTTGCCGCAGGTGTGCTCGGGATGGAGCACACGTTCTTCGGGGTGTGGCCCGGAGCTGGGGACCTGGGTCTCCTGGCCGAGGTGATGCTCGACGGACGGGGCGTCGACGCGCCGTACACAGCCTTCGACAACGATCTTTTCGTTGGATTCCGGTGGGCGCTCAACGATGTCCAGGGCACGTCCGTTCTTGGTGGGCCGATCGTGGACCTCGACCACGGTGAAACGATCGCGTTTGTCGAGGCCGAGCGCCGCTTCGGAGAGCGATGGATCGGTGCCGTCGAGATGCGCCTGCTCCTCCACACCGACCACACGGCACCCCTTCACACGCTCCGGCGCGACGATTTCTTGACATTCAGTGTGAGCCGGTTCTTCTAGGCCCACACGGGCGATCCGGGGTGGGCGCATCGTCATGATCGGCCCCCGCGAGAAACAGGCGTTGAACCGGAGGGGCTAGTGTCCGTCTCTCCCCGACGAGCGCCGAGCCGCGCGACTCCGACCGGATCGGGCGCCCCTGTCGGACAGGCTGTTGAGCAGAGGTCCGGACGCCATTACGTTTCCCGACTGCAGGGCCTGTAGCTCAGGTGGTTAGAGCGCACGCCTGATAAGCGTGAGGTCGGTAGTTCGAGTCTACCCAGGCCCATTGAACTTACGGGATTCGCGAGTCGGATTCCCGCTGTTGGATTCCCGCTGTTCAGGGTCAGGAACGGGCTCTCCGGCGGTGCTCGAGGGCCTTCCGGAGCTGCCCCTCGTCGGCCCGCTGGTAGCACTGCAGCACCGTTTGGGCCGTCTTCCAGCCGCCGAGTTCGCATAGCACCTTCAGCGGTTGGTCCATGAGGTCCGAGGCGAACTTCCGCCTCAGGGAGTGCCAGCCGCGGCCACGCTTCGGTTCCAGCCCGGCGAGCTCTTGGCCTTTTTCCCACCAGTCGCGCGCCAGCGAACGGCCCCCACACTTCGATGGGTCCTTCGGCGCGGGCAGAACAGGGATGTCCCCGATCCCGGGGTTCTTCCTCCGTGCCTCTTCCAAGGCAGCGAGCGCCTCGGCGGTCACCGGAGTTAGATGCTCGTACCCGGTCTTCTCGTGCTCGGCACGCCATCGGATGACTTCACCTTCCAAATCGACATCCGACCATCGAAGCTGACGGATGGCGCCGATGCGGTGTCCCGTCTCGTGCGCGAGAACGAGAGCAACGTGAAAGCGCCAATCGACTTCCCGCGATATGTGCAGCAGCGCTTGGTATTCCGTCTCGGTAAGGACTATTCGGGTCGGATTCTTCTCGGCAGGCGGTGTCAGGCCCTTCAGCGGATTCGACTCAAGAAGCAGTCGGCCCTGCTCGTCCCTCGACTGCGCGGCCCAGTTCAGGACCGCGAGCAGTAACTTCAGGTCCTGCTGGATCGTTCGATCAGACACGGGCCTACCGCTACGACCGACCCTTCCCGCTCGGCGGTATCGTATGAAACGGTCCCAGTCTCTCTTGGACAGTGTTGCGGGGTCTCGATCTTTGCCGAAGAATCTGAGGAACATCTCCATTGTGGCCCCATCATACTTCTGCGACTGTTGAGCCTTGGTGGGCGTCACCTCTTCACCGTAAATGTCAAAAAGCGTCTCCAGGGTGAGCGGCTCGGACTCGGCGTCCGCCTTACGGTGGAGCTCCGGCCCGAGGTAGCCAGCGGCGAACTCGTCCGCCTGCCGCTTCGCCCGTCTCCAGTCGCGGTGCTTCAGCGACCTTGTGAGCCTGCGCCCGTTCTCGCGCCACTCGATCTGGAACAGGCCGGTCTTGGGATCGGGAAAGACCCGTACCCGGTTCCGGCCCCATTCGCCGGCGCCGTAGGAGCGCCGGATAGGTTTCGTGCGTGCCATCATTCGATTCCTCTCTCGATGATGGACTGCACGATCTGCGCGTTGGAAACTTCGCCTCGGCGATGCTTTTCCACCAGTCGCGGTGTGGCTGGCGCCTGGGTCTTCCGTGGCAGGTGGCTGCGGGCGATCCTGGGCGCGCCGGGTCTTCCGGCGTTGGGGATCCTGCCGTCGCGCACGAGGCGGCCGAGATGGTCAGCGGAGTAGCCGCTCTCCCTGGCGGCCTCCGTCAGCGAGAGGGTGGTCTCGTCCCTCTCCCTGAGCGTGGCCTCGAGCTCGGCCGCGCAGCTTTCGAGCGCTACGGCCGGCGTCTCGCCCCCGTACCGGCGGAGCGCCTTGGCCTGCGTCCGCCAGGTGACTGGCAGGGTCTCGACGGACGCGCCGCGAGGTGTGCGCGCACCTTTGGGTCGATCTCGTCGGCCCGCCGCCCGCCCGGTCTCCGCTTTCATTCCCAGTCGCCCTCGGCGTCTCTGCGGAGCGCGTCGGTGAGGGCCGGGTCCCCCTCGCCGCGCCGAACGGAGCGCTCGGCGAGATCGACGCGCCGGCCGAGGTCGGCGAGCCCGGCTGCACGAGCGACGGCGTAGATGGCGGCCGCAACGGCTGCGAGTGCCAGCGCCAGGTGCAGGGCGAGCAAGACGCCGTGTTCGGCGAGGAGGAGCGGCCAATACGGCGCGAGGTATTCGAGGCGCGGCCCGGCGAGCAGGATGGCCGACCCCGCGATGGCGGCGGTGAGGCCGACGCTGATTTTCCAGGGTTGCATGGCGGGCTTCTCCCGTAGTCAGAGTTCGACTGCGGCCGGATCGCGGTCGGCGGGTCCCCGCAGCGAGGAGCCGTCGCCGCCGCCGCCCAGGCCGAGCGTGCGGAGCAGCCGCGCCGCCGCCGGTCCGTTGGCGTGGAGCGCGAACCCGGCCGCCGCTTTCACCTTGATGGCCCCTTCGCGGTAGTTGCCGGACGCGACCTCGACGTTGACGCGTCCGGTTCGCCCGTCGGCATCGGTGTACTCGATCTGGGCGTCCGGATAGAGCACGTGCCCTTCGTCGTCGACCGGGAGTCCGAGTTCGCCGGCAGTGCGGTGCCGTTCGGCATCGGCGGCCCGCTTGCCGTCCTTCAGCCGCGCTGCCTCGCTCCCGCGCGCGACGGCGCTCTTGAGTTCGGTGTCGAGCCGGATGCGCCGCACGGTGGCGCCCCGGTCGAGCAGGCGCTGTTTCTCCTTTATGCAGGCGCGGTAGACGGCGGTGTCGTGCGCGGCTTGCGCAGGCCGGGTGCGTGCGAAGCGGATTTCCTGGCTGGGATCCATCCCCCGTTCGGCGGCCAGCTTCCGGGCCTCGGCCACGCCGCTGCGGGTGAGGGTCAGGACCTTGAACGGGTTGCCCTTGGGTCCGGTGGCCGTGGTCTCGGTGACGAGCCCTTCGCGTACCCAGGCGTTCACGGCCCGCCGGGTGGTGTAGGGGTGTCCGCCGAAGCGGGCCTCGGCCAGATCGCGGTACGAGACGGCGCCGTAGACGCCGATGTCGGCGAGCCCGCGCGCGCACCGTTCGGGGAAGGAGATGGACCCGCGGTCCCTGCTCGCGGCGTATTCTCGGCGGTGGCCGTCCCGCATGCGGTAGCGATTGCGGCTTTGTGGCGCGGCGGTCCGCGGGTCCGGTTCGACCGTGCGGTCGAACATCTCCTGGCTCCTCACCGACCGTCAGCGGCGCGGCCCGAAGGTCCGCTCCGGCACGGGGAGCGGCGGCACGGGATGGACGATCCGCCCCGGCGCGGGCGCGCGGGTCGCGGCCACGGCCGCGGGTTCGCGCGCGGCCTCGCGCTCGCGGTGCCGCGAGAGCACGAAGTCGGAGATCTTCTGCGCGTCGGCGGCGGCGCGGCGGATCTCGCCGGGGTCCTCCTCGAGCGCGGCGATCCAGCCCTCGACGTACGCGGCGCCCCGGCTCGGGTCATGGCCGACGCCCACGCGCTCGCCCGTCATCATGGCACTGATTTCGGCGCGGAGCTCCTCCTTCGCATAGTCGGGGGACCCGAACCCTTCAGAGATCCCCTGGACGAGCGTCTCGCGGTTCATGCGCTCCGGGTGGCCGGTGCTGTGCCCCAGCTCGTGTAGCGCGGTCTGGTAGTAGTGGTTCGCGGAGGGGAACTGTCCACGCTCGGGGAGCACGATCTCGTCGCGGTTCAGGTTGTAGAACGCCCGGTCGCCCGCCACGTGACGGACGGGCACCCCTCCGTCCTCGAGGACCTGCTCGGCCTGCTGGTGCACCTTCCAGAGCGGCTCGGCAGCGGGCGCGGGCCGGGCCGGGAGCCCGTCGGCCTGCTCGGCGTTGAACACGGTGTACTGGCGGACGAAGGGCGCCTGGAGGCGCTCGTGGCGGTAGACGCGCTTGCCTTCGTTGTCCCTCTTGGGCCGCCCGCGCTCGTCGTTGACGGCGATCTTCCGGTGGTCTTGGAACGAGAGGATGCGAGTGCCCTGCTCGCCCTTGCGCACCTGTCCGTCCCGGGCCTGGATCTGGCGGTAGGTGCCCCAGCGCACGTCGCCGTAGCCGCGCTCCTGGGCCACGGCGGCGAGATGCAGGCTGTTCCCGCCCCTGTAGGAGCGGCCGGTATCGACGTTGGAGGGGAGCACGCGCTCGCCCGGCCCCCAGGGCTTCTGCCAGGGCGCGGTGCCCTGGCGGATCTGCTCGATGACCCGGTCGGCGAACTGGCGGTGGTATTCGTCGTGTTTCATCGGTCTTCCTCCTCGGGGCCGTGCGGATCCTCTCCTGCGTCGCGGATCTCGTCCTCGCTGCCCACCTCCTCGGAGAAGAGGCCGTACTCTTCGGCCAGCGAGGCCGGCACCTCGAGCGTCTCGCCTCCGTCGCGCGCGAGCTCCCGGTCGAAGTCATCGAGCGTCTCGACGCGAACGATGTTCTCGTCGCCTTTCATGGGTTCACCTCCTTGGTGTGTGGGTGCTGTTCTTGCGGGGCTTCGTCGGCCCCGCTCCAGATCGGTTCGGCGATCCAGCGGCCCTTGGCCGCGTCGTAGCCGCACACTTCGAGCGCCTCCTCGACGAACCGCCTGCCCCGTTGCCGGGTCGTGTGCAGCACAAGTGCGATCCCGTCCACGACGCCCCGGCAGGTGACCTCCCAGGGAAGCGCGCCTTCGGCCTGCATGGCGCAGCTCGCGAGGCGCGAGAGCGCGGAGCGGGCGTTGTTCGCGTGGATGGTGGTCAGCGACCCGCCGTGGCCCGTGTTCAGCGCCTGGAGCAGATCGGCGGCCTCGCCGCCCCTGACCTCGCCGACGACGATGTGGTCGGGCCGGTGGCGCAGCGCGTGCCGCACCAGGTCGCGGATCGAGACAGGGGTCTCGGTGCCGACAGCGCCGGCCTCGAAGCGGAGGCAGTTCGCGCGGTCGATCCTGAGTTCGAGCGTGTCCTCGATGGCGACGATCCGCTCGTCTTCGGGCAGCAACTCGATCAGCGCGTTGAGGAGCGTGGTCTTGCCCGAGCCCGTGCCTCCGGAGACCAGGATGTTCCTGCGGGCCAAGAGGGCCGACCGGGCGGCCCCGAGGACCGTCTCCGGCAGCGAGCCCATGCGCACCAGGTCCTGAGCCGAGAACGCGCGGCCCCCGAACCGGCGTATGGTGATGGCGACCTCGGGACTCGCGGGCGGCGTGCAGATGGCGACCCTCGAGCCGTCCTCGAGACGGGCATCGAGGATGGGTCTGGCGGCGGGATCGAGGCCGAGCGGCCGGGCGATGTGGATCGCGGCGCGGTGGAGCCAGGCGGCGGTGAGTCCCGGCGCCTCGTGGGGCTCGAGTCGGCCGCCTCGCTCGATCCAGACGTTGCCGGGTCCGTTGATCATGATCTCGGAGACCTCCAGGTCCTCAAGGAGCGTCTCCAGGCCCGGAAGGAACGGCTTCAGGTGGCCGATCCCGCTTGCGCGCTTCATATCCGTCCCTCCTCGCGGAGCCGCCAGTAGCCCACGTCCCTCGGCAGGTAGTGGGGTTTCAGGTAGACGCGCCGGGCAGGGAGCGACTTCGTGCCGTCGTAGGGCAGGCAGATCGCCTGGTAGTTGGCCAACAGCGCGAACTCGCACGGCGTGAACACGGGCTCCCTCTGCTGCCGGAACGACTTGCTCGCGCCGATCGTGCCGCGGCCCCCTCCGGCTCGCCCGGACAAGAGCGAGAACTCGGGCCTGCCCGTGGTCTCGGTGAACGTGTAGGAGGGCTGCGTCTTCATGACGCTCCCGCACATCTCCGACGCGATCCGGGCCGACGACTCGTCCGACAGCGACAGGAAGATCCGGGTGCGGAGCGTCTGGAGGAGCGTGCGCCAGGCCTCGCCTCCGGGGAGCACCGAGCGGAGCGAGGAGATCGACTGCGTGGCGACGATCGGGACGCAGCGGCACTGCCGGGTGAGCGCGAACGCCTTCTCGTCGCCCGAGGGATCGTCCTGGCCGACGGTCGCGAACGCCTGGTACTCGTCGCAGATGAACACGGCGGGCCGGAGGTAGCGTCCGGGCCGGCGGGCGAGTTCTGCGGGCCGCCGGAGCAGCGCCTGCATCCAGGCGTTCTTGAGCAGGACGCCGATGGCGCGGGCGAGCGCGGGGTTCGCGCCCGCGGGCATGTTGAGCGCGAGGACCTTGCCGCCCTCGATCAGCTCGCTGAGCGGCGGCAGCCGGCGCCGGAGGCCCGGCACGGGCCGGCCGGCCTCGGCGTCCTCGTCCGGCGCAGCACCATACATATGTATGGATTCGTCCGGGTCCGGTGGCGGCGGGCAGAACACGCCGGCGACCTGCGGCTGATCGAAGAGCGAGAGGAAGACAGAGATGCCCTCGACGATCGACGTGCGGAGCTTGGCGTCGAGCGCCGTCCAGTCATGCAGATACCACCGCTCGATAGCCTCGACCTGCTCACGGAACTCGCTCCCCGCTCCGCCCCCGCTCTCCTCCGTCGCGTATGCGACCTTGAGTTCCTTGAGCCGGTCCCGGAGTGCGGGGTCGAGCTGGCAAGCCGCCTTGTCCGAGCCGGGCACCGGCTCCCAGCCCCATTCCCCGAGAGGTTCCTTGTGAGCGGTGAGATCCTTGGTCGTGATGACGGCCCGCACCGGGCAGAGCCGGTCGGCCAGCTCGCGGGCCTCGCCGATCTTCCGGCCGAACAGTTCCGCATCCACCGTGCAGCGGTAGATGTCCTGGAGCGTGACCCAGCCCCCCGGCAAGAGCCGATACAGTTCGATGATCCAGCGCACGAGATTCGTATAGGCTTGCTGCCAGAACGGTTCTCGGCTCTTGCCGAAGAGCTGGTTGATGAGGGAGGCGACGCCGTAGGCGAGCGAGTAGGAGTCGAGCAGCGGATCGTCGAGCGGGTTCCACTGCAACGAGCCGTCGAGCCCGATCTCGAGGTAGTCGCCGCCGCGCCCGGCGTCGTCGAGGATGCGGCGCACGCTGTGGCAGAAGTCGCCCTTGACCTCGAGCACAAGGGCACTGGCCCGGCGCCCGGCCCGGTCGGCTTGCCAGGAGAGGAGCTGCTGGGCGAACGGGTACATGCAGGCGGTGGTCTTGCCGGTGCCGACGGCGCCGACGACGAGGACGCCGGTGTAGAGCCCCGTCTCGGGAACGACGAGCCAGGAGGGCCGCTCGCTCTCGCGCGGGACGACGGGATGGTGGAGCTCGCCGATCACGAGCGAGGGCGCGGCATCGTTCGGCGAGGTGGGCCAGGCGGGCAGGCTGCCCCGGCCGCGGCGTCTTGCACGCGGCTGGAGCCATACTCGCCACACCGAGAGGCACACGCTCCCGGCGAGGACGACGACGACGGCCGGGGCCGCGTAGTACCAGACGCGGATCACGGTGTGAAGGCCCGGATCGTGGTAGGCGATGAGGTCCAGAACCGGGCTGCCGCCCATGCCGGGGAACGGCGCCCGGAAAGCGTGGCCGGCGGCCGCTCCCAGAGCGGTGCCGATGATGGCGAGCGTAGCCGGCCTCATCGGTCCAACACCCTTCCTGGAAGGATCGATGGCTCGGGAGCGACCCCAGGAGGGCGGGGGCAGGTGCGCAAACACACCTGCCCCCGAACCCGTACCAGGCCCTCGGACTGGGGGGTCGCTCCCACCACGGCCGGTGCCGCCCCTGCGGTGCCGGCCGGCCTGGCCGCGTAGGCGCAAGACGTTGCCGTGTCGTTTGCGCAGTCCAGTGCGGCCATGAGACGCGCGCCGGTCGTCACCGGTAGCGCGCTCCCGCGAGGCGCACCGTTTGCCAGGCGACGCCGCGGTGAATCGCCCCGCGGCCTGCCCGCCGGCGGGCCTGCTTCTCCAGCGCCACGCTGCGTTTCAGGGCGGCTTGCAGGCCTCCGAACTCCTCGAGGATCTGGACCGCGCCCTGAAGGATCGCCCGCTCGATCCGGGCAAGTTCCTCACGGATCCCGGCGTCGGGCTCGCCGGGGCCGGACGCCTCAGCCCAGCCGCTCATCACGGCCAGGGCCCGGTCCATCTCCCGCGAAGTGCGGGCGACGGCGACGACCTCGACGGACCGGCCTTGGTTTTCGAGCGCGTGCCAGAGCCCGCGGTGCGCCGCTCCCCACGAGCGGAGCGCCGTCGTGGTGTCGTGGCCGGGATCGACGTAGACGAACACTGCACGGCCCGAGGCCAGTGCGACCGGCAACTTGAGCGGGAAGTAGCGCCGGCTGTCCCCGGCGGCGCCCCGGTAGAGGCGCGAGGGCAGCAACTCGCGCTCGATCCCGAGGGCCTCGAACGCGGCGACCTTCTCGTGTTCGGTCGGGAGCCACGGCAAGTCGGGATGCTCGATCACGTAGTCGAGCGAGAGCAGGCGGCGCATGAGCACGTCGGCGGACGCCGTGCGGCGGTGGCGGATGTGCTCGGTTCCGAGCGCGCGGTATAGACCCCGGGAGAAGATCCGGCACACGCGGCCGATCCCCCGAACGCCCGGCACGGTCTCCTCGGCGGCGAGGCCCTGCGCGATCAGCGCGTGGACGAGGCGGCGCGCCCGCTCGTGATGCGTGTCCAGGAACCGCGTCGCCTGTGTGCGGGTGAACACGCCGCTGTGGAGGCAGACGAGCGCGATCCACTCCGCCTGGCGTCCCGTCCAACCGAATGGCTCGAGCGCCCTCTCTCGCCCGGCGAGATGGGCGATCATCGCGGGGCTTCCGTGACCAGGGCACGGTCGGCCTGGAGGTAGGTGATGATGATGCCCATCGGGTTGTAGACGACGAGCTGGGAGGGGATGACGGTGAGGAACGTGAACCGGAGCGTGATCGACCACCGCTCCCTCAGCGTCTCCTGCCCCTGCCGGAGGCGGACCAGGTCGAAATCGGCGGTCGCGCCGTGCGGCGCCTCGGGTGCGGGGTGGATGCGGAGCACGACCTGCTCGACCTGGTGCTCGGTGTCGGAGGTGCCCGCAGCCATCGCGGCGACCTCGGCGCCGTCGCGCGTGAACGCGGCGTTCGCCAGCTCGGTCGAGAGGAAGCGGAGGCTCCGCGTCCAGTGCTCCTCGACCGTGGCCCGGCGCCGCGAATAGAAGTCGGAGATGAACCGGTTCAGGAAGTATTTGGTCGTGGGATCGAGCGGATCCGCCTGCGCCGTGGCGGCCTCGTAGGCCACGGCCTCGGCGCGGCCGACCTCGTCGACCCGCACCACGATCGGGCGAGGCGGCTCGACCGTCGCGACCCGGAGGAGGAGCACGCCGAGCGCGAGGCACGCGGCGGCGAGGATCATCGCCAGCGTCCGGAGTTTCCGGTTCGCCTCGACGGTCTCGCCCCAGATCTCCGCGTACTCGCGGCCGGCATCGTGTTCTCGTTTCATGGATGTCTCCTTCAGCCTCCGGGGACTGGGGGGCGGGCCGGGTTCGCGGCAGCGCTGAGGCGCCCGCCGCCGCGCACCACGAGCGCCATCATGCCCGACCCGACGGACCCGGACCCGGAGACGAGCATCGCGGCGAGCTCGCCCACCTTGAGACCGGCCATCAGGCCGGAGACGACGAGCGGGAGCAGGACGACGACCCACAGCCCTAGCTCGGCCGGGTCGGAGGAGCCGGTGCCCATCAAGGCGCCGGTATAGGTCGTGACGTAGCCCATGCCCACGCCCATGAAGACCCTCAGGATGGCTCCGGCCACGACGCCGTAGAGCGTGTAGACCATGAGTGTGCGGAACCATCCCCAGAACAGGAACGCGAGCGGCTCGAACAGCAGCCAGGGGATGAACACGGGGCCGAGCAGGATCACGATCGCGAGCGCCACCTGCGCCCAGATCACCTGCGCGTAGGTGAGACAGAAGAGCGCGACGAGGCCGAGCACGAGCGGCACGCCCATCATCAGCGCGACGAGGGACGAGAAGAACACGTTCACGCCCTCGGTCACGACGGTCATCAGGCTCCCACCGGACCATGCCGCTCCGAGCCGTGCGGCGAACGCCTGCACGAGCGCGGTCATCTCCGTGTAGCCGACGGACACGACATCGGAGATGAACAGGTTCTGGAGCCAGATCCCTCCGGCCGCCACCATGGCCGGAAACGTGAAGCCCACGCCCGGGATCGGGACGCTGTAGTAGTGGAGCAGCGTCCTCGGAATCGCGATCCCGAGCACGACACGCACGAGGGACCAGGGCTCGAAGGTTCCGCTGAACGCGATCTTGAGGCCGCTCCATGCGACGACGATCGCCGCCAGACCGCCCCAGAGCTGGTGGCCGAGCGTGAGCACTTCGGGCGCGGCACCGCCGACCACGGTGTCGAGCACGACGTCCAGGAAGCCCTTGAAGTCCTGTAGCTGATCCGCCGGGATTTGGGCCGGGACGTTCGGATCGATCGACTGGGGGGGAGGAAGTTGCATGACAGTCGCTCCCCGCGCCTACGCCTGGCCGCCCATGTAGAACGACGGGAGCTTGAAGAGGAGCCCTTCCCGGAGCCGGTCGCGGTTCTGGAACGCGGCAGCCCGCATCGCATCCGCCATCGCGTTCGTACGGAGGCGTGCGTCCCTCCACTCGGCGAGCCGCTCGAGGCGGTCGATCTCGGCCTGCTGCATCCGGTTCGCTTGCTCGACGGCCTGATAGGCGAGCACCTGCGCCACGGCGGCGTTGATCCGGCCCTGGGTCAGCGCGGCAGCCACCTGCGCCTGCTGGAGCGCCGTGTTGGACAGATTGCCGTTTTGTGTCGATTGACGACCAATGACGTTCCGTAATGTCCAGATAAGCGTTGTTAAGTAATGGTTTAGGAGATTTCTATACTCCGGAGAGACCCTGTTACACCCCTTGACAGCCGCGACGATTATGGGGCATTATTGCGGGGCATATCTCTGTTACCGTCAACCGATGCCCCCACATGCCGCTGACCGACACCGCCATCCGCAAAGCCAAACCCCGCGACAAGCCCCGCAAGATCTACGACAGCCGGGGTCTGTACCTCGAAATCGCCCCGCGCGGCACGAAGGCCTGGCGCTTCAAGTACCGCTTCGCCGGCAGGGAGAAGCGGATCTCCATGGGGATCTATCCCGAGGTCTCGCTGAAGCTCGCCCGGCGGCGCAGGGACGAGGCCCGCAAGCTGCTGGCACGGGAGATCGACCCGAGCGCCTACCGGAAGGCTCAGAAGCAGTCCCGGCGGCAATGGACCAGGAACAGCTTCGAGGCCGTGGCCTCCGAATGGCTGGCCAAACACTCGCCCAACTGGTCCACGGGTTACGCCCGGCGGCTCGAGAGCGAGCTTCGGCGGGATGTCTTCCCCTACGTCGGCGCGAGGCCGGTCGCGGAACTCACGGCACCGGATCTGCTGGCCGTGGTCCGCCGCGTCGAGAAGCGCGGCCACCTGAGGACGGCGCACAACGTCCTACGGACCTGCGGGCGGGTGCTGCGCTACGCGGTGGCGACGGGCCGGGCCGAGCGGGACGTGTCGTGGGACCTGCGCGGGGCGCTACCGCCCGTCAGGACGAAGCACTTCGCGGCCATCACGGATCCGAAGGAGGTCGGTCCGTTGCTCCGGCAGTTGGACGGCTACTCGGGAACGCTTCCCGTACGTTGCGCGCTCCGTCTTGCACCGCTGGTGTTCGTGCGCCTCGGCGAGTTGGTCACGGCGGAGTGGGTCGGCATCGACCTCGAGGGGGCCGAGTGGCGCTACACGGTGACGAAGACCGGCACGCCGCACGTCGTGCCCCTGGCGCGTCAGACGGTGGCGATCCTTCGCGAGGTCCATCCTCTGACGGGGCACCATCGCTACGTCTTCCCGAACGCCCGCCATCCGCACCGGGAGCTGCCGATGAGCCGTGGCACACTCTGGAGCGCGTTCCGGGCGTTGGACATCCCGAGGGACCGGATGACGATGCACGGGTTCCGCGCGATGGCGCGCACGATTCTGGACGAGGTGCTCGGCTTCCGGCCCGACTTCATCGAGCACCAGCTGGCACACGCGGTGAGGGATCCCAACGGTCGGGCCTACAACCGGACGGCGTTCCTGCCCGAGCGGCGCGTGATGATGCAGACCTGGGCCGACTATCTCGACCGGCTCCGGGCAGGCGACGAGATCGAGCCGGGGGCCTACGGGGCCGGAGTTCGTCCGCATCCCCGGGATCCCGACGATCAAATCCTAGCGCGACTCTCCCGGCGGGCCGCAGCCGTCCGCTCGCTCGCAAGCGATGGCCTCGGCTCCGCGCTCGAATCGCTCCCGGTCAACCAGTGATCGCGATGCTACAACATCGCGCCAGCCGTCGCTCCCGCCGCCCGAACCCCATTCGCGCACTCCAAGGAGCTTGTCCCTGCGCTGGCCGGTAGTCGCTGATGTCCCGGCCCCGGGATGCGGCAGCCGGCGTACTCGGAGTTAGGGTTGCGCACTCGGACCTTGACGCCCCTGTGGCCACCGGGTCAGGTTGGTCGATGGACACCTTCGACGCCGTGGTCCTCCCCGACTCACTAACGCTGAAACGGTGGCGGCCAGTGAGGAAGGACCCCGCCGAATACAACGTTGAGGGTCTCCGCGCCACGCTCGCCGCAAACGCGAAGCCGCGACGCTGGCGCCCCGCCGGGGCGTTGTGATGCGGTTCAAGGCAGACGGTCCCGCGATTCCCGACGTCCTCTTGGATGAGCGGGACGCTGGCAATGTCGTGTTCCTGTGCGGCGCGGGAGTGTCGATCCCGGCCGGGATGTCCAACTTCCTGGACCTCGCGCGACACGTGACCGGCGAGGTCGATCCGCCGTCGGATTCCGAAATCCGGCGGGCTCTGCAGACCTTCGACGAAACGGGACCTCCGGTTGCCGAGTGGTGCCGACCCTCGCTCGACCAGGTCTTCCAGATGCTGTACCAGGAGTACGGTCGCGATCAAGTAGTGAAGATCGTCTGGAAGAAACTGAACGAGCCTCCCGAGACACAGCGGCACCACGGCACTATCGCCCGTCTGTCTGCGAACGCGGAAGGCCACCCGCAGATCGTCACCACGAACTTCGACCGCCTCTTCGAGGCGGCCCTCGGCAAGCGAGCGCCGAGGTACGAGCCGCCGATGTACCCCGACTTGCGGCGCGTTCCAGCGACGGGAATCACCTACCTGCATGGCCGGTTGGCCGACACCGAATCGGACACCCACGACTACATCCTCAGTAGCGCGGAACTGGGGCGCGCGTATCTCGCGGAAGGATGGGCCGCCAAGTTCGTCCGAGACCTTCTCGAACGTCATACAGTGGTGCTCCTCGGCTATCAGGCGGACGATCCTCCGGTAAGTTATCTGCTCCAGGGCCTCGAAAGCGTCGGTCAGCAAACCCCGAATCGCCTGTTCGCTTTCGACATCGGAGACCCTGAGGACGTTGACGCCCAGTGGAGGGATCGTGGCGTGAACGCGATCCCTTACGGAGACAACCACGAGGCGCTGTGGGAAACCCTGGAAGCCTGGGCCGAGTGCGCGGACGACCCGGCGGCGTGGAGGAATGCCGTCGTGCAATCGAGTGCGAATGGACCTCGGAGACTGGCGCCCCACGAGAGAGGGATGGTCGCCCATTTGGTCAGGAGCACGACGGGCGCCAAACAGTTTGCCAACGGGAAACCCGCGCCGCCGGCGGAGTGGTTGTGTGTATTCGATGCGTCGTGCCGATATGCGAAGCCAGCGAGCGGCTTCGGCAAATTCCTGCGACGGTTCGATCCTCTAGAAACGTATGGTCTCGACGACGACCCGCCTAGACCGCATGCTGGCGGGCAGCACAACAGTTCGCGCGGCGACGACCTGATTTCGTGGCGACGGGGAGACGATAACGTCGACCGCTGGCAGGGCTTGTCCCGCAGTCGGGGGCCGCAACACGATCCGATACCGCCGAGGCTGTTTCACCTTGCGGGTTGGTTGGCGTCGTGCGTGAACGACCCCGTTTTGGCCTGGTGGGTTGCCAGGCAAACCGCGCTGCACCCGACACTGCACCGGATGCTTAAGCGGGCTGTGGAGGGCTCCCCCGACCTCAATGACGGGGCGCGACGCGGTTGGATGGTGCTCCTCAAGGCTCTGGAAAGCGGAACACACCCCACCGCCGATGAGAACTTGGTCGGCCTCCCGAAACAAATCCAGGAGCGCGGTTGGACGCCCGGACTGATTCTTGAGTTCGAGGCTCTGACGGAACCGGTCTTCAACGCCGGGCCGCCAAACACCCTCGCGGAGCCGCAGCCGCCGTCCGGCGACTGGTCGAATGTCGAGTGGAGGGCTGTGGCCAATCTCCGTATTCGTTTCCCGCCGCACTGGGTATCTTGGCCGACGGTCCCGAAGGACGATCTGCCGTCGGTCTACGCGGCGCTCGAACGGAACCTGATTCGGGCTTCCGAGCGGCTTCGCGAAGTCAGCGAGATCGCGTGGGACGTCGACGACGTGCACCCTCATGACCGTAGCAACCGGAACGCCTATGTCAGCCTGTTTCGAGAACTTCTTGTTCGTCTATCGACATTGGATCCGGACAGGGTGAAGCAACACATCGCTCTGTGGCCCGACCCTGATCCACGCATGTTCGACCGCATGCGGCTCTGCGTGTGGAGCAAGTCAAATCTATTCTCCGGCACCGAGACCGTGGAGCATGTCCTCGCGCTATCGGATGACCAGTTCTGGCGAGACAACGATCCAAGAGAGTTGATGTGCCTGCTACGTACGCGGTGGGATGACTTTCCGGCCAAGCAACGGCGTCTCATCGGTCGGCGCATCCTGGACGGTCCACCACGACCCGACGATGAGGATGAAACACGCCGTCAGGCGACTGCCGCATCGCGTTTTGGGTGGCTCGTCCAGGCCGGCTGCGCGTTTCCAGACCATCTGGTTGGGCAATGGAAGACCCTGAAGGGCAACCTGCCCGGATGGGACGACAGCAGGATCGACGATGCGGTGGCGACGCGGGAGGTTCAGATCGGGGACGTGGAGATAAACGAAGACGCTTCGGTGTTGGAAGGGGTGCCGGTCGGAGATATTGTGCCGGTGTCGCTGGAACACCGCGGACGCACTGCTCCGTTTGTCCAGAGCGAGCCCTTCGCCGCGCTGGTGAAGACTCGGCCAGGCCGGGCGGTCCGGGGGCTCGGCGCAGCTGCCCGTCGCGGTGAGTTTCCACAACATCTCTGGAGTTCGGCCCTACGCGACTGGCCTGACAACGCGCCGCGGCGCGCAACCAGGGTGTTGCATGGTTGCCTGAGGCGGCTCCCGCCTGCGACAATCGTAGCGATGCCCTATCCGGTCGGGCACTGGCTGAAAGAGCGGTTTCCCGATGCAACCTCTGACGACAGAGTCCTCGCCTTCGGAGTATTCGATCACTTGGTCGAGTCGCTCTCGACCATTGGTTCGGAAGGACCCGGGAGCCCGCGGGGCGAATGGACGATTGGCGCGAGCGGGGTTCAGGCGTCGCGGCCGACCTTGACGCGTGCAATCAATGCGCCGATTGGCAAAGCCGTTGAGGGCCTAATACAGGTGCTCGACAGGGACAACCCTAAGCAAGGCGCGGGACTTCCAGAAGACTTCAAAGTCCGGTTTGAGAGGCTCCTGAGTGCGTCCGGCGAAGGGGCGGATGATGCGGTCTGTGTGCTGAGCAGTCGAATTGTCTGGCTCAATCGGGTTGACCCAAGCTGGGTAGACGCGAAGATGATCCCATGGTTTCGTCCAGATCACCACCGCGGCGAACCTGCCTGGAATGGGATTCTGTGGTCTCCCTGGACCTCGTTCCGGCCCCTTTTCGGTGAAATCAAGGATGGTTTTCTTGACCTGCCGACCAGGATGTACGAATGGGGGTGGCGGTGGGAGACAGAGCGATACTGCGAGGAGATCGTTGGCTTGGCGCTGCCCGACGGGCCCAGCCTGTCGTTCGAAGACGCACGCCGCTGTCTACGACGGATCAGGCCGGAAGGGCGTGAGCACGTGATCTGGTTTCTGGGACGCGTGGGCGCGAAAAATGACGACGGTTGGCGGAAGCTCGTCATCCCGTTCATTCGGGAGGCTTGGCCCAACGAGCGCCGGTACCGTACGAGCGGAACGAGCAAAGTGTGGTTGAGCCTCCTGTGCGACACCGGCGATGCGTTCCCGGATGTGCTTGATGCCGTTTGGAACCACCTTGGCGATGTTGACTGGCGCCAGGCCATGTTGGCTGGGGCTATCGAGTCGCTGGCGCAGAGGTTTCCGCGGCAGACGCTCGACCTCCTGGATCGCGTTGTACCCGACGCCGACGGGGAGGAGGCACCCTATGAGCTATCACGGGTGCTTGATTTGCTTGTAGAGGCGGAACCCGCACTGATCGGCGACACACGGTACAACAGGCTCCATCGGCTCGCAGCTCGGCAATAGTTTCGAAGGTCGACGACGACGGCTTGGACCGGGCTGTTGCTCAGGGTTCACCGTAGACACGCTCACGGCGATATGAGCCCCGCGCGGCCACGCACACGGGAGCCATCAACGGCTCGGACCCTGATCGCGATCCGGTCCCGGGCGGCGCGTCAGATCCAGCGGCCGCGGGGTCTCGCGACAGCGGATGTCCCGTAATACTCGGCTAAGCGTGTCGTTTGCTCGTCGAGCCGCTCGATTTGCCGCCGCAAGGTGTCGTTCTCCGCGCTCAGCCGCTCGACCTGCCGCCGCAAGGCTTCGACCTGCTCGGATTGCCGCCGCCGTTCCGTCTCGGACTGCGCGGACAACCTCTTCAAGGCCGCCGTCAACCGCCGTTCCAATTCGGTCATACAGATCCCTCACTCTCTCGACAGCTTCACGGCAGGCCGATCGCGCACGGTCCAGGCCGGATTGTCCAGTGTCCCAAACGGCAGCACCACGAACCGCTCGCCATTGATCTCGCTGAGCACGATCCCCCAGGTGCCCACTTCCATCTGAGTCAACGTCTGCCGGGCCTCCTCGATCCTCAGGTCGAGATCGACGGCCATCTCGATCCGGCTCTGGATGCCCGTCCACAACCAATGCATCGTCGCCCAGCTTCCGCCGAAGATGCCGAGCCAGAGGCTCAGGCCGACCACCAGGGGCCGGAGCCACGCCTTCAGCAGCAGCGCGCGCATCCGCCCGGTCGCCTCCTCCGTATCGCGCTCGATGGAACGCAGCGCGCTCCTCGCGACGCGCCGCGAGTTCTCGGCGAGCCGTTCGAGCTCGTTCGCGGTCAGTGCCTCGATCTCCCCGCGTTCGTTCTCCAGCCGCCTCCGCAGCCGCTCGGTCAAGTCGTTCACGCTCGAAGTCATGGGCGTACAACCCTCCTTTCAGCCGCCACCGTTGTCCGCTGTCCGGATCGCGGGCGGTCAGATAGTCCTTGCCTTGGCGCGGCACCTCCAGCCCCGCGTCCCGCAGGGCGGCGACGACATCGGCGCGGTTCCGCACCGTGCCGTGCTCGATGCGTTGGAGCAGGTAGTCCCGGATCAGGTCACGGGGGGAGGATTCGAGCCGGAGGCCCGCCCGCAGCCGCGCCGCCTCGATGTAGGCGCGGTGTCCGGGTTGCTGCACCCTGGCCCGCGCCGGGTCGTCTGGACGAGCCCAGCCGTGTTCGGCGTTGAGGGCGTCCCGGAGCGGGCCGAACGTCTTCTCCCAGCCCGGTGGGGCGATGTTGAGGCTCCGGCCGGTCTCCAGGTCGCACCGCGCCGCCAGGACGTGGACGTGAGCGCCGCCGCCGCGCTCGCGGTGCAGCACGGCAGCCCATGCGTAGCGGTCGAACTCCAGTCCCGCCCAGGACGTCTCCTCGAAGGCGTCCAGAACCGCGCCGATCTGTTCGTCGGTCGGTTCGTCCTCCGGCGCCCACGCGATCACGCCGGAGGTGTACTTGTGCTCGAAGGGAAGCGTATCGGCCACGGCGGCCACCTGGTGGGGATCTCCCCTGAGCACCTCGACGCCTTCGCGCGGCTTCCCGGCCGCGTCCCGCTCGCCGAGGAGGTAGTCGGCCGCGTCCCGCGCCGAGCCGGTCCCCCGGGCGAGGAACTTAACGAGCATCGGCGTCCGTGCACTCAGTAGGGGTCAGCGTCGCGAGCGCCCGCTCGATGGCGATGAGGTGGCCGATCACCTCGACGGCCTCGATGGCCCCCTTGTGGGTATTCGCCCAGCGGATCGCCAGAGGCCTGAATCACGGCAGGAGATCACGTAAGTTCATGCAGGACTGCACGATCTGCCACTCTTGCCGTTGGCGCGCATCTGATCCGACCGTCCCGAAATACCGGGAAAACCGTGTAGTATGGCGGGAAGCAGAGGCATAGCCGGGGGGGCGTGTGGCGCACGCAGGGCCGTCTGATGGTGACGGCGTTCCCGTGTCCGGAAAACCGCAACCCTACAGCCCCCACTCGGACGATCGGGCCGGAGAGGACTGGTACGGTTGTCGAGCTAGAGACTGGGCGATTCGACCTCCACAGGCATCAAGCGAGACCGCAAGTCTTCTGACGTGAGGGCCGGCAGCTGTTGCGCACCAGAGCAACCGTGCAAGTTCCTCGATGCGCCTGACCCCGGTGTAACGCCTGACTTGAGGCCGATCATGTTCCAACAGTATCCACAGAAGGACGTGAACGAACCCGTCCTGCTCCACGAGGGAAGGTTCCGCGTTCGGGCGGGCGATCGTTGCATTGAGCCGAGCGGCTCGGCGCACCTGCGATGGCTGCCGTCACCGGGCATCGAGTTCGACATCGAGACAGACGTGCCACATGCCGGATTCAGTCTCGATTCCACCGTGGAACTGCCGGGCTGCAGGACGAAGAAGGTCGTCGCCCTCTCGACAAATTGGGGCTCGACGCCTTCGGGCTGGACCAGTATTCGTGCCTCCGCCGGCGAGATGGAATGGGGCGGCGAACAATCCCTTCTCTCGGCTGGATTCCAGATCGTCAATTTCCCCGACGTCATTACGCCGGGACCTTCCGCAGTTCCGGGAGATCCAACGGCGATAGCCGGGGACTTTGGGACGATTCAAACGGTCGCCCTGAACCACGACGGCTGGCAGATCCGCATCGTTGCCGTGCCGGAGTCCGGGGACCGTTGCGAGCAGTTGAAGGCTACGGGCGGATACGCCTTCACGCATGTCGGACAGTTGACGAGAGTCGACGACTCGGCGTTCTCCGTGGAGCAGGCGAAGGATATCCTCAAGTCGCTGCGGCAGTTCCTGTCGTTCGCGCGCGGCGCGGCGTGCGCCCTGCCAATTCATTGGGGGCGCGGGGAAGACGACGAGATCGTGTGGCGGCGGTTCCAGTCACCGATCGTCGACCTGGGCCGGCGATCACACCTTTCTTGGATTGGCGAAGGCCTACATACCGGAGAGATCCTTGCGGAGCTGTTCGACCCATTCTGCGGGATCCACAAGGACCCCAATCTCCGCGAATCATTGGTCGTGGCGCTGCATTGGTACCGCCACTGCAACACGCAGTCGAGCGGCCTGGAAGGGTCGCTCGTTCTCGGCATAGCCGCGCTGGATCTCCTCGGCGCGCTCATCGTCGGGGATCGCAATGGGTCGATGTCAGCAGGGCGATACGACGGCCTCACTGGAGCCGAGAAGCTGCGAAAGCTGCTGGAGACGCTGAAGCTCCAGCTGGTCATCCCGCAGAGGTACGAAGCGCTGAGCAGGTTCGCCAAGAACAACAACTGGGACTCTTGCCAAGCGCTGGCGGAGCTCAGGAACGGATTCGTTCACGCGAAAGAAGAAAGACGCACGATCGTGTTCGGGTCGGACGGCAAAGCGGCAACCCCCGGCGCATTGCAGTTGTCACTCTGGTATCCGGAGTTGGCGCTGCTCCGCTTGCTGGAACATCGCGGAAGCTACTTCAACCGGACGACGGCGACGTGGGTGGGGCAAGTCGAGCCCGTACCGTGGAGTAAGTCGTAGAGCCCGAGCACCGGGATCCGCCTCGGCGCCGCCGAGGATGAGCAGCCGGGGCGTGGTGGCTCGGGCACAGCTCCGCGTGTTGTGGTACGCTAAGCGGATCGCTAGTGGCGCGAATCGCGATATAAATGGGGATTATACGCTTGACTTGACAGTAGGCGTCACCCGAAAATCGTCCCGATAATCGCCACAATGACGATCGCAGCGAGGGGAAGTGCGACGCCCAGTATCATGAGGAGGCATCCGCAGCCCATGCCCGACTTGGTGATATCGTCCAGCTTTATCTCGGCGGGCGAGGCGTGCGGCTTCTTGGCCCCGCACTTTGGGCATGTCTTGGCCCCGGTCGCGACGGGGGATCCGCACTCGCGGCAAGGTTCCAGGCTCATGCTTACCCCCAGGACAATCTCTCTTGCGACTGCCCCCCGTCACGCCTTGCGACGTCCCATACAAACCTATCGTGGCGGCGCTTCACCGCCACCTTCGACCTAGAGGGGCACCGACGTCATGCTCGACCAGGTAGCGTGCCTAGTCTGACGAACGACTTGACGTTAGGGACAATCCCCGTAGCTTGACCGCATGAGCGAGGAACAGCAGGAGCCCATGCCCGACGCGGTATCCGTGAACCCGCGCTACAAGGGTGCCAAACTGAGCGACGTCGCACGGGCACTCCTCCGCCCGAAAGACCCCAAGGTCCGCAAGGTGCTGGAGGAACGGCGAGAAACAGACCGGAGGGATGGGTGAGCTTACGAGCCGATACGGGCGGTATCGAGGATAGGTTGAACCGATTGGAGGCTGCTGTTGGCCAGCTACCGGAGCGGTTCACTAACCTAAAGACGCGACTCGAACAGATGGATCTGCGCATCGACAAGCTGGAAAATATGATCGAGAGCCATCCTTTGAAGGACAGCTAGAGGGAGAAGCGTGAACCCCGGCGGGACTTGAACCCGCAGCCTTCCGGTCGCTAATCGGTTGCTCTATCCATTGAGCTACGGGGCCACGTTTTCTCCTCCCCCTTCACCCCTACAGTTGTATGACAGCCGTCAGTTTTTGGTTGTCGTGTAGGTCTTGGGCCGGTCCACTGTCGTCAGCGTTGGCGGCGGCTTCCTGATCTCGCCGGGTCCATCCGCTCCACCACGTCGAGCATCGTCCAGGGCCGATCTTCAAGCCCTGCCGCCATCGCCGGAGCGTTCAATACTCGTTCCCCTTTTGGGGCCAGTGGATTAGGAGGCTCGTGGGCCTATCTCGTAAACCTGGGTCGGTTCCTTGCGAAGGAACCCACGAGCCAAGCCCGAAAGGTTCTCGATGTCTGCGTCAGCGAGGTGGGTGCTGTCGATGACAGCCTCTCGGCTCGCCAAGTTGTTCTGAACCAAAACGTCAAAGGCTCTATTAAACATGCGCGGCTGCTCGGGCAGGAAGGAGTCGTCAAACGGCTCGCGCCTCCTCCATCCACGCCGAGACAGCGAGCGCCACATTAGTTCGGCCCTGCGCTCACCAACAAGACCAAGTTGTGCGCAGCGCACTAGCATCGCGGCGACAGACATCCGCCACCTGGATTTGAGAGCCAGCAACCCTTCTAGGGTCGGCCTTCCGACTTCCTCTGCAAACGTCTCGGCAGGCATCATGAATGCACCACCAAAGCGATCGGCGGGGGCCTCGATCCTCTTACGGTTTTCTGAACGTTGAGCCTGGGCCACCGAGACATTCCGATGGAACAGAACATGACCAAGCTCATGCGCGCAGTCGAACCGCGAGCGAGTTGATGAGCGCTTGTCGGAATTCAGGACAATAATCGGCCGTTCGCCACACCATCGAGAGTGGGCGTCGAGTTTGTTGTTCCCAACAGAGTCCCGGACCACGACAACTCCCTGCTGCTCGACAAGCCACACAAGATTGGGGATGGGGCCATCCCCTAGGCCCCAATACCGTCGTAGGCCGTGCGCCGCAATCTCGATTTGGTCATCGGTCAGCTCTCCCAGGAGATCGAATGTCAGAGGCGGCAGATTTGCCGAAGGGATGTCAACGTAACCTTCAAGAAACCGCAGAATGTCGAACGTCCAGTCGATACGGCGCTCAGCTCTAAGTCGCGCTCGCTTGGTTGCTGCTGAGAGCGAACGGTGGAACGTGGGACCCTCGGGCATACAGCGCGGGGGCTTGAAAAAAAATCCCACCTGCACATCCAGTGCTTTCGATAGCGCATGGACTACTTCTGCAGGGGGTTCGATGCGCCCTTTTTCGTAGTGAGAGATGCTGGCTGGCTTGCGGTTCACCAGCTCAGCGAGAGCCGTCATGGTTAGATCCCGTGCCTCTCGTGCCTCCGTTAGA
Source organism: Longimicrobiales bacterium (assembly GCA_965249725.1). GTDB lineage: Bacteria > Gemmatimonadota > Gemmatimonadetes > Longimicrobiales > Gaopeijiaceae > CBDDCX01. The sequence continues at coordinate 1,683,623 of CBDFMQ010000002.1, read as the reverse complement.
TTCTCGGGCCGAAACCGCACTATTCTCTATCCCTCCAAGTCCTTACGAATCCGACGAGGCTTGATGGCCACTTCCTTGGCTATTTCTTCGTCCGGCACTGTGCTCGGAACGACTACCGAGAATTCGCTTAAGAGATTGACCCGAGTGATGTACCGATCCTGCTCCGCGTGCGGAAACACCACATTCATGTACAAGAGCTGACCCGGGTCGTCGGAATGGGGTCCGTGTATGATGATTCCATACGCACACTCGTCCTCGGCCATCAAGGCTTCGAATTCTATGTCAATTTCCTCGGTGATCGAGAACATATTGTATTGTTCAGCCAGCTTTTTCCGGAACACCGCGCCGCGAACATCTCCGTCATGCGAGCACGACTGGGTAAGAATCACGGAACCCATCCGCAACTCGCGGTGATACGAACTATTCATCCGATTCATCACGGCTGGACAGGATATCCCGAATCTTTCGGCGACAGCACGGGTTGCTTCTTCAAGGCGAGACCGTCGATCAGTGCCCAATGCGTCGTGGGCCTCCGGCTTTCGATAGAGGCCGCGCACGTGTTCGTGGCTATTCCGATACTGGATCTGGAACGCTCGAATCAGCGCACTGAAGAAGCCCGCGGGTGCTGATTCGAGCAGGGCGGTACGGTACCGATTTTCGTCTGGCGGATCCAACGCGATTTGGGTGGGCATGGCGATGCGCTCCACGGGGTAATATCCGTTAAAGGCGGATACCGCCTTTAACGGAGTGGTCTTTTCATAAAAAAATATATAGCCGAGGGGACATGTAGATCAACATTTGGTTTATGGAGTATGGCCCGGGGAGACTCCGAGCCGGCCTTATCCCACCTGCCCACTACCATCTGCCACCAGCTCGCGGTACATGAGGCGCCGCCCGACCAGTCCCAGGGCAACGTGCTGGAGTTGGGCGAGCGTGTCCATTTCGCGGATGTTGTGACGGCCCGCGAACTCCGAGACGTACCGCTGCAGGTGCTTCGCGCTCAGCTTGTGATAGACGGTGGGCGCGCTTGAGCATCGACCAGAAGGACTCGACGCCGTTCGTGTGGGCCATGCCCCGGACATACTCCCCGACCGAGTGCTTGACGCTCTCGCGGTTCTCTAGGCCATCGTAGACCCGTGCCTCGTCCGTGTAACCTTGGCTCCAGGCTTCGTGCGTTCTTTCACGAAACCCTGGAGCGTGTCCCTGTCTGTGCTCTCGACCACGCGGGCGGCCACGCGCCTTGTAGGCCGATCCTTAATCCCGACCACCGCCGTCTTGCCCACCGACCCACGGCCCGGCGCCCGCTTGTGCTTCGGCATGTTCCGCTGACGCCCGCCCATGTAGGTCTCGTCGACCTCGACCGGGCCGTCGAAGTTGGAGGCGACGTCCGCGAACGCTTCCCTAATCCGGTGGAGCATATGCCACGCGGTAGCCTGCCGGACATTGAGATCGCGGGCGAGCTTCATGCTGGAGACGCCCTTGAGGTTGGTCATCTCCAGGTAGATCGCCCAGCCCCACAGATGGAGCGGAAGCGGGCTGTGCTCCATCGCGGTGCCGGTCTTGAGGCTGAAGTACTGGCGGCAATCACGGCACCGGTAAGGCATCGGCTTCCCGCTCTTGACGCGGTAGGCGTCCGTGCTCCCGCACTTCATGCAGGTGATCTCGCCGTCCGGCCAGAGCCAGGACTCGAACCAGCGGGTTGCGCTCGCCTCGGTCGAGAACATATCGGAGACCTCCATCATCGAGATCCCGCGCCGGTAATGCTTTCTGGGTCCAGCCATGCTAACCCCCTATGGTGTAACGTTTTACCCTATAGGAAGATAGCAAAATACGAGCCGCCAGTCAAGTCAAGCGTATAATCCCCATATAAATTACTTGTGTATTCAGTGACGTTGCTCGTCCCCCCATTTCATCCACCGTTACGAATCGGCTCTCACGGGCTCTTCTTAGACGTGAACGGATGAACGTACGCCGCAGCATCGGCCACCGACTTGAGCGTCGAGTCGCCAATCGAAACGGTCTTCCTGGCCGCTGAGCTGTCACCGCCCCCACGCCGCGGTATCGGGAATTCCGCGGCTGAAGAGCACGTCGAGACTGTCCGGACCGGCTTGAGGGGCGAGAGCCGCCGCGTCCGCTTGAGGCATGTCGCGCAGGATACCCCTCACTTGTCCGGTGCTCGTATCGACCAGGATGGACACGGGGATATCGGTGTCGCTGTCCAACGTCACCGACCCATCGGGCCCTGAGAGCGTGACGCTCGCCAGGTTGCCGGCCCAGCCGGACTCCACCGGGAGAACGAAGGCGAAGGACGAACTCCCGTCGCCGTCGGCCACTTCTGGCAAGCCAAATCTGAGCGAGAAGAGCTCGTTGCCGGTATCGCTCCGCCCGGTGATCCGGTGCTCACCTGTGGCATCGGGGAGCACGGGCGGGGCGTCGACGACGAAGGCCGGGTTGAGGAAGGGTTGGCCCTCCACGTCCATCCCACCCCATAGGAGGACGGACTCTGCTTCTTGAGCGGTCAGGCTCGCTGCCAGAGGCGGCCGCTCGTCGAAGAGGCGAAAGCGGAGCGCGTTGGTGAAGTGATAGTCGCTGATCCAGCTCTCGCAGTAGGACATCAGGTCCGTCCTGCGTGGCGACGCCAATGCGCCGCCATAGCGAAAGTCATACCCCCAGGCGCCGATCGATCCGTCCGGCGTCGGAAACGCCGGGTCCGGGCCCCCCGCCCCTCCGCACGGGGCATGATACAGGCTCAGGTTGTGGCCGAGTTCGTGAGCCATGGTCGTCGGGTTTAGTCTCGAAATGAACACCCGTCCCGGGCGTTGAGCCTGCCCTGCTTGCCCTTCCCGGCCGGGTCTCGATATCGTGCCCATGTAGTGGCCGGTCCCGCCCTCGATGGCCCGAATCGCTTCCGTCTGACCCATTAGCGGGCTCCATTCGTCGTACGAGGTCGACGTCAGCACGGGCGCATGGGCCGTCACTTCGAAGTCTCCGATCGGCAGCAGCGTGCGGGTGTGCCACAGCAGGTCGTGGCCCTGCGGGTCCGCCTCCATTGCCTCGGCTGTTTCCACGGCTTCCCAATGGGGGTCGGGGTTCCATAGGAAGGGAATCACCGTGAGGTGGAGCGCGGGCATCTCCTGCACATCGACCGCCATGCGGCCCGTCTCCGGGATCCGGCTTGCCACCCCGAGGCCGGGATCCAGCGTTCCTTCCGGGTCGATCTCGACTACCATCTCAAGACCCGGCCGCACGACTTGGGCGGGGATCTCGGCGTTGGGCGATCGTGACAGATCCCCCTCGTAGACTTCGGTCGGAATGGTCGCCGTGCGCGCCGGAACCTCCGCAATATGGATCTCGGTTCCGTCCACGTAGAACCGGGCTCGAACGGGAGGGATGACCGCCGTCGTGGGGCTCGCGGCGATGACGAAAACTCGGAGTAGCGCCTTCTCTCCGGCGACCAGCGGAACCGGGTGCTCCAGCGACTGCACCGCCTGAGTGAGGTATGCGACGGACGCGCTGTCGCTCGCACACCTAGCAACCCGCAACCGGTAGATGGATCCGAGCCAAGCCTGGAAGCCGGGATCCGAGGGGGCGCAAAGATCCGTGTGGACGGCCAATAGCGTTTCGAGCCGGCCCAGACGAGTCAGTTCGGTTGGAAGGACCCCCGCCATGTCGGAGTTCCCCGAGAGATGCAGCTCCGTCAGGCTCGTGAGCCTGCCGAGTTCGGGCGGGATCGGCCCCGTGAGATCGTTCAAGCCGAGACGCAGTTCCTCCAAGTGCGTGAGGTTGCCCAGCTGGCGCGGAATCGGCCCCGTGAGATCGTTGATGCGGAGCCACAGCTCCTCCAAGTGCGTGAGGTTGCCTATCTCCGGGGGGATCGGCCCCGAAAGGCCATGCTCTACATAACGCTCTGCCTCGCGATCCCAACTGCCGCCAAGATCCAGCCAGGCGACTCGCCCGAAAATATCGGCAATTGTATACTTGACGCACTGTTGGAGAGACTCTAGCTTGGGGGTATGTCGGATGTACTGGAGTTGCTCGCCGGAGAAATCCTCACGTTTGGCGTTCGATGGCTTTTGGTGGTTGTCATGGGGATGATAGGCGCATGGATCTATGGCCGTAACCACAGGAAGCGCCTCGCCGCGGTGGAACGTGTATTAGAAACGCGAGACACCGCGCCTATGCTACAGTCGCGCAGAAACTCAACGAAGAGGCTGCCGTCAGGGAGAGCGGACGAAGAACCGGAAGTTCATTCCGAGCTGGCCCTAGTGGCGAGCTTGGCCATCCACGACAGAAACCTCCTACACCGTCGCATCTGGCGCGAGGAAAGGGAGACCGTCATGAAAAAACGGTCTGCGGCCCCGTTCCTGAAACGATTCGGTATCGAGATGGCGCAGCATGATCGAATCAGAGAAGCCACGGAAAAGCTCCACCAGAAGGGCATAGAGTTTCCCCCCGGCGAAGAAGAGGCCGTGGAACTGGTTCATCTGATTCGGGACGGGAAGCTCGAGCGTGCACGCGATCGTTTCCCGCTAGGCTGGAGGTGGTCAGACGGCACGGTATTCGAAGAGCTTCTCGATGAAGAGCAAAAAGCGGCGAAGGCCGTGGACGACCCCGAGAAAGAACTGTCGTGGCCACCGGGCGGGTGTGTGTCGGACTCCTGATGATGGCGCACGGCGCAATACAGCCTCTAGGCCACCAGATTCCGGTATGCGAGCGGGTCCGTGTCCATGATCCTGCGGAGCGTGTCGCGGAAGATGGAGGGGTTGTTCCGGTTGTTGAACCGCCATTCCAGCTCTTCCAGATAGCGGTCCATGTGCTTAGCGCTCATCTTGTGGAAGGTGCCGACGATGGAGCGCTTGAACAGGCTCCAGACGCCTTCGATGCTGTTGGTGTGCACGTCGCCGATGACCCATTCCTCGGCAGAGTGGTTGACGGTCTCGTGGCGCGTGTCCTCGTTGCCGATCCCGATGTAGCTCTTGAGGTCGTCGGTGTAGATCGCCTCAGCCTCGTCCTTCACGGTACGCTGGATGAACTCGTGGAGGGTGTTCTTGCGGATGTTGGGGATGCGCTGGATGCGGACACGGCCACCGCGCTCAATGGCCCCGGCCACCCAGTGCTTGTTGTCGCGCCAGTTCTCGCCCTTGCTTTTGCCGCCCACCATCGTCTCGTCCACTTCGATGACACCGACCAACGTGGGGCCGCTGAGAGGGTCGTTGCCCATTGCCTCGCGGATGCGATGGCAGAGGAACCAAGCCGTTTTGTAGGTGACGCCGAGGGTGCGGTGAAGCCGGTGGGCGCTCATGCCCTTCTTCGACTCGCACATGAGGTAGATGGCGAGGAACCATTTGCGGAGCGGCAGATGGGAGCGGTGCATGATCGTCCCGGCCGTCACGCTGAACCGATAGTCGCACGAAGAGCAACGCCACTGGTCGCGGTTCTCCACTTCGTCAACGTTCATGTCTCCGCACCGCACACAGGCCACTCCAGACGGCCAGCGAATCCGCTCCAGCGCGTCTCGGCACTTCTGCTCGTTATCGTATTTGTCAATCAATGAAACGAGGTTGATCGAAGTCATGTCTCAGACCCCCGAAAAGAAGCGACAGCGTAAGAGGACGGTCCCCCGAAACATCGGGGAACGGACCGACCGCGAGATCATGGATATTGTGTTTAGCAAACGGGTTATGAAGCAAGTAGACCGTGTACTCGAAGACCCCAAGAAGCGCGATGAATTGTCCATACAATCAAAATAACAGGATACTTCCTGTGCGTCAAGTATATAATTACCGATAGTCGCATGGACTCTGGGGTACCCGTGCCATCGGATGGTGCCTGGATTCGTAGCGGTTGCGCAAGTTCGGCGTAGACCACCGGTGCGCTCACCGGACTGGCCGAGATCACTGGGGGCGCAGTCCGGCCTATCATCGACCCAAACCAACGTTCTGGCATGGGTGAGGCCGAAGCGGCACACCAGGTGCTTGGGCAGCGGCTGGTCACCGAGAAGCAGACGGCAGGATGAGCCCGGAAGAAGTCTGCGACTTCACCCCGATTTTTGAAAAGTGAGGATTCATGACTGAGGACGATCTGCACACGGAACTGGCACGACTCCAGGCTGAGAACGAACACTTGAAGCGCCAGCAGGCCCGCAGCCTGCACCTCAAGGTGAGCGCGAAGGGAGCCCTGTCGGTCTATGGACTGGGCCGTTTCCCGGTGACCCTCTATAAGGAACAGTGGACGCAGCTGCTTGAGATCGCCGAGGACATTAGTACGTTTCTCGCGGAGCATGACCATGAGCTGAAGCACAAGGGGGCGTGAGTTCGGTCGACGCACCACGACCACGCAGTCAGGAGACGCCGCCATGCCGGACAGCCCGTCCGCTGCGTACCGGCGTGAGGCACGCCCGGCATCACGCGACGAGCCGGTGCCAGACGGCAACAAATAGGATCCACTAGGAATCGTCTTTCTTGGCGGCGCGGGTCGCGGCCGGCGAATATCCCCTCTGTGGTGCTTCTCCGTGTCCCCCCTCCGTGGTGACGGACTCCGCAAAGACCAGAACGCACAAGAGTAGGAGAGTCACGGTGCAGCAAGGCACGAACGCAGGGATCTCCGGTCGCACGCAGCAGGTGCAGGACGTGATTCTGGCCGGAATTCCTGGCGTCACCGACTGCACGCTCGTGACGGAGACGCACCTAGCGGCGATCACCACCCTCAACCTGTCCGGCCAGGGGATGACGGCCCTCCACACGGACGATTTTGCGGGTCTCACCCATTTGCAGGAACTCCGTCTTTCCAACAACGCCCTGACGACCCTGCCGGCCGGCGTGTTCAGCGGCCTCACCGAGCTGACCTTCCTCTTTCTTGACAACACCGTCCTGACGACGCTGCCGGCAGATGTGTTCCGCGACCTCACTGCGCTGGAACTCCTCTATCTTTCCAACAACGCCCTGACAATGCTGCCGGCGACCGTGTTTCGCGACCTCACTCGTCTGCAGTCCCTCTATCTTTCCAACAACGCCCTGGCGACGCTACCGGGGCCTCTGCTCTACGATTTGGAGGCACGGGCGGTCGCCGTTGATTTGAAGGGAAACCCTGGCTATCTGGGGTCTGGCACCTTCGACTTCTGCAGGGACGCTGATGGTGCCCCGCCGGTGACCGACGTAGCAACTACCCGTGGGAGCACTCCGATGAACGGCCTCCCCCGTGCTAGGGGACGACTCGTCCAGACGTTCAAGTTTCTGAAGGAGCTGACCGAACTTCGGAATCCCGTGCAGCGAGAGTTGGACGACTATGCGGAGGTCTTTCGACTGGATTCATGGCCGATGCACCCATGCATAACCGTACGACGCGGCGACCCTAGGGAAGAAGACGATCAGGATGCAGCCGGTAAGGAGTTGGAGCCGATCATCCGCATCGGTCGGGCAACATTGACACCTTGCCCCAAGCCACCGCAGTTGCTCAAGGGATGGCTAAAGCCTGGCTGGAGGGCGGTCGAAGCGGAAGTTGATGTGCTTCCAACCCGTAATTTCCGTGACGAGACAAGGGAAACTGTCACGGTGGGGTTCAGCGACGACGGCGCGAGGGTTGTCGCCCTCAACAATTGGAAGACTACTCGCACGAGATGGGTTGAAGCTGAGCGTCCGACTGTGTCGGCACGCCTTCTCTTCGAAAAGGTCTATGCGCTATGGACGAAGATGCAGCGCGAAGGCGATCGTCTGGAACTAGTCGTCGCAGACGGGATGCTCTGTGTCGAAGAGCACCTCGTCAAGCATCCAGTGCTGCTGCAGCGAATCAGTCTAGATTTCGATCCGTCTCGTCCTGAGTTCCGCTTCTTTGCTGGGACGGAGAAAGTGGAACTGCAGCGTGCGTTGCTTCGTCTCGTGCCGACGATTGAAGGAAGGATGATTGCTCACTTCGATCAAAAACTTGAAGCCGAGCCTGTGGAGCCACTCGGCGGCGTGGGCACAGAGGGATTCCTCCGAGGTCTAGAGCAGGGACTGTTCAACGATGGTGAGTTCCTTGAAGGTGAAGCACCAAGCGGAACCGCCGATAGACCATGCCTTTGGCGGGATCCTGTGATCTTTGTCCGCCCACGGACGGCGGGGCTCAGCACGACGCTCGATTACATCATTGAAGACTTGGAAGATGAGACGACCAAAGTCCCAGGAGGACTGGGCCGTATCGTCGGTGTGGACGACCCCTCAGATTCAGATGTAGGTGGTACCACTATTGGGGGCCGGTCAGAGAACCTGCTGGACGAGTACGCCGTGACCGGCGTCCGCCAGACGCCCGGCCAGATCGGGCGTACGGAGGACGGGTTCCGGTCGCGCCGCTACTTTGCGAACGTGCTCGCCCCGCGGCGGGCCGGCGTGCGCATCCGCTACGCCTTCGAGTAGGCCCGGCGGGCTGCTGCTCCCGCGCGCGAGTTCGCAGTGATAATATCCCTTGTCAGCACAACCTTGAGTGCCTGCTTGTGGAATGAACCGCGCCAGGTTTTCGGCACACCGTCTTGTGCCAGTCACGTGGCCATTGCAGTGTTCAAGCGGCCATGGTATGCCAATCCCGCGTCGACCTTTCGCTGGGTCCCGAAGCCTTGGAGGAGGCGAAGGCGACTCGGAGAGGGAGGGGTCACCATGATACGGCGACCTCGATTCGGCTGTAGAACGTGCGGGCAACCAGACTCAGGAATCGAATAAGCGCAAGGAGCGGAAAGGGGACCGGGGCTGGCCGAAAGGCCTTGCGCACCCACGCCGACCGCCACTTGCCACGGTTGAACAAGCGCCGCCGCGGCCTCCACGTCTCCCGCCCGTATGAGTCCTGCTGACCTCCCCGAAACCGGACCAGCTGGTAGAGGCGAACTGCAGGACCGGATCGGGGAATCCGATCGCCGGGTCGCTGAGGGTGGGTGGTTTCGTCCACAGGTCGTCTTCCGCCCAGCGGGCCGTGCATATCGAATCCTGTCTTGGGAAGATTGCGTGGTTGCCCGATGCCGATCTAAACGAATCGCCAGTAGGAGAGCGACAGGGCACGATCGGAGGAGGCGATCATCGTGAACGACCCATTGAACACGGAAGAGGGAATGGCCGCTTGGGCAACCGGTCAAGCACGTTGCTCACCTTGTGATTCGCCGGCTTCGGGCCAAGTCTGTCTCGCCGCGTCCGGCGAGCCCGTGAATCCAGACGCTAAGGTAGAAGAGAGGCCTTTAGTGACGCCTCGTTGGGGTGATGCCCCGAAGATCAAGGATGGGCGTCGTTTCTTCGCCCCCGCCCGCGGTCCCTCGTCCGCGGGGAGGGCCCCCTTGGGGGTCCATAACCCGTACTCAGGCCCCGTCCGACCCGGGCTCTGGGCGGCATGCCTGCAGGCGAGCGGCTCCGGATCCCTCAGATCCCGCGCTTAGTGCCGGCACGCCTCCTTACGGATCCACGTGCTGAAGGAACCTCTTCACGCCGTTCTCGATGGTCATGATGACCGCGCTTTTTGTCGGATGGCGCTGTTCGTTGTAGTGGGCGATGTGGGTTGCCCCGGCGTATCCTTCGGTAGCTAGCAGTTCCTGGCGCACGGCGTCTGCGTCGAGGCTGCCCGCTCGCTCTGCGGCTTCCAAGAGCAACCGCACCGCATCGTAGCTCACCGCATCGCCGCCGGTGGGGACAGTCCCGTGCAGACCCTGATACGTGTCGACGAATGCGCGTGCGCTTGGCTCGCTCGTGTCCGGCGAAAAGTGGCTGCTGAAGAAGCTGCCATCGATGGCGGCTTCTTCATTGTCCAGCAGCGTCGGATTGTCCCACGCATCCGCCCCGAGAAAGAGCGTCGGTTCCCCGGCACCGTCTTGCAGCGGTAGGGCGCGCGCCTGCGTGGTCACGAGCGCCACTTCTGCCGGCAGACCCGGGAGAAACATGGCCCCAGGAGTAGCCGACGCGATGCGCGCCAATTGCGGGGTAAACTCCGTCGCACCGCCCTCGTAGGACTCGTCGGCGACGATCGTCCCTCCAAGGCCACCGAAATGGTCGATGAAGAATTCGCCGATCCCCTCGCTATAGACTTCTCCCTGCTGCGTCAGGACAGCGGCTGCGGTCACCCCGAGGGTCTCCGAGGCGAATTGCGCCATGACTCGCCCTTGAAACTGGTCGGTGAACGCGGCCATGAAGACAAGGTCGCCGGCTTCGGTCACGGCTGGGTTGGTGGCCGCCGTTGTAACCATCGGCACACCATGACTCTGGGCCACGGCCCCTACCTCGATGGCGTGCGACGAGCGGTTGGGGCCAATGAGGGCAACGACCTCATCGGCGAGAATCATGGTCTCTGCGGCCTGGACCGCAGCCGCCTCCTCCTGCAGGTCCATCTGGATGACCAGTTCGATGGAGCGACCCAGCAACCCTCCGCGCTCGTTGACTTCGTCCACCGCAATCCTGGCTCCGTTCAGATAGGTGATCCGGTCGCCCGAAACCAGGAATCCAATTTTCACGGCGGCATCGCCGGGTTCCAAAATGGAAGTCGGGGCAGTCTCATCGTCACAAGCGGCCAAGACGATCGCCGCGACGCAGGCAACGTAGAGTGGTCTCATGTTGAGGAGTCCGAGTGGGGTGGTCCTACCTTGTTGGACAGTCCGAGGGCACAGCGCTGACGTGGACCGCGAGCTGATGGTGTCCCGCTGACAGTTGAAGGTGGTGGCTCCGGGGAGTCTCCTTGTTAGCCTGCCTTTCTCATTTCGGCAACCGGTTCATGGTCGTCGAGGTGGGCCCTGAGCATCCAGAGCTGGTCGTAGCCGATGATCCTCCGGTAGCTCTTCTCGGTCTCCACGAACGAGGCCGCAGCCCAGCGCAAGGCCATCGCTCCGTTCTTCCAGTTAGTCGCCCTGCGGGTCTTCCGTCTTACGCCCGAGTGGGTGCTGTCGATCAGGTTGGTCGAGCCCAGGCACCTCCTCAGCCGCGGTGGGAGGCCGAGCCGGTTGATAGTGAACATCTCGCTGAGGCCTTCGCGCAGGCTGGCCGAGGCCGAGGGGTGGTCGCGCTCGAGCCATCGGGCGAGCTGCTCGAGCTTCTGCTCGCCCTGCTTCGCGTCCAGCTTCATCGCTGCCCGGAACGCCGCCTTCACCTGAGGATGCTGATCCTTCGGCAGATGACCCAGCACGTTGCGGAGCTTGTGGTTGCGGCAGCGCTGGATGGGGTGACGTTGGCCGAACACCTTCTCGATCGCCTTCCTGAGCGCTTTCGAGCCATCGATCACGAACAGCCGCCGCCTGCCCGGGTCCAGGCCGCTCAAGACCTGGCTGTACGCGATCTACCTCGAATGCACCTACCCCAAGGGTATACCCCTTGCTCGTTATCAAACACAAGCTACTCGTAACAATTCTAGATCGTCGAGGCCTTCTTGACTCATACCCAAATCGTCTGAGGTACGTCCCCCTCCTTGTTCAATTAGGACGTCACGAATCGTCACATTCACTTCAGAGCCAAAGTCGGATGGGATGATCGTGATCGTCGCCTCGTAACCATAGTCACCGCGAAGGAATCCAGTTTCTTCTCTGAAGGCCCGAATGAAGCCTGCATCGCGGTTACCATCCTCGACGACATATTCCATTCGTGCAAGCTCTCGCATATAGCAAGTAAATAACTCTTCGGGCGGAGCCGTTCGTTCAACCATTACAGACCGTATCGCGGTACAGGAGATTGTTAGAACTATACAAGCTAGAAGGAAGAAACCCGTCCGGCCGTGCAGACTGTCGAAGGAGAGAAACTTATTCATGTCTTGAGTATTTCTTCTTCGTGTCTTTATGTCTAGAAGATTTTATTGGACGTTTAGTATCAGACAGAAGCTTCGAGATGCGTTATCCCCGTAGGATCACTTTGGGCTGATAGTTCAAATTGGAAGAGCATGTGTCTAGCTAGCGCGAGGCTGCGGGTTCGAGTCCCGCACGGTCCATCTCTCCCCCGGCCCGAAAAATCAAAATATCGCTATTCTCTAGCTGTGTACATAGTCGGCGGAGTTCAACTCAGCCCCTCCATGCCTCGGCCGTGGTGTGGTCATTTCCGGCTGAGGTTAGGCGTCCAGCTCGGCCTGTATCTCCTCGACGATCTCGTACCAGGTGGTGCGGCCCTTCACCCGGCCATCTATCGGGCGTGCTGTAGGAGATCGTCCCATTCTGCTGCCCTGGTGACATCCAGTTTGCGCACTTGGTGAGTTGACGGGGCCGCCGTGAGCGGCCCTCCCTGCAGATCGACTCGCGATCTGGAGGCCAGGTGAGATGAAGCTGAGCAAGGAGCATGGTGGCGAAGGGGATGGCTGGAGCGAGGCCCATCGATGCGGCAGCTGGCCGGCCGCTGGAGTGACGGAGGGGGCGCTGCGCTACCGGTTGAAGAAGCTGGACGAGGGACGGAGAGCGGATCAGCCCACGGCGCTGAACGGCTACGCAGAGGCGGTCGAGGCAATCCAGCTGGCGTTGGAGGATGGGCGGCTGACGGGGCGTCCGCGTGCGCGCCATGGCCTGCCGCAGCAGCGCCGACAGCGACACGCCCGCGGATGCGCGGCCTTGGCTTGCCAGTCGGCGAGCTCGGCCGGCGACACGCGGGCGGTGCCGGTGCGGCGATCAGACATCAGCGCACCGGCAGGGGGGTTCGGGGGGCTCGCCCCCCGCCCGCGCACTCCGCCGGAGCGCGGGCCTCCGGGGGAATCGAAGGGGGGGCGGAGCGCCCCCCTCGCCAGCCCCAATGTTACACATTGGGTAGGCGGAACACCCAAGACGTAAATCACGGCAAGAATCCCCTAAGTTCAACCAGGACTGCACGATCTGCCGCACTTGCCGTCAGACCATGTCTGATTCGAATGTACTGAAATGCCGGGGAAATCGCATCAAGTGGCGGGAATCCGGGTCGCCTCCACGCGCGCTTGCACAGCCAATCGGCACGAGTCCCCTCCCAGCAACTGGTTTTTCCCATTGCCAAGCGTCGGGCATCCGGCGAGCCTTAGGGCTGTTCCGTGCGAACCTGACTCTGGCACCGGTGTAATTCCCGGGTATGAAAACCGACGTTCGACCCCTTCTCACCCTGCTTTCCGTGGGCCTCGCGTTCATCGCCTGCGGCGGGAGCCTCCCGTTTCCGGGCATGACGGCCCTGGAGATCTACAACATCGGGGTCCAGGCCATGGAGGAGGAGCGGTGGGACGCGGCGGCCCAGGCGTTTCAGGCCATGGTCCTGACGTCCGGCTTCGAGTTCGCGGCCGAGGCCAGGTTGCGGCTCGCCCGGACCGAGTTCGAGCGTGAGAACTACATCGAGGCTCGTGCAGAGTACCAGCGCACGATCGACCGCTTTCCCACCGACACCACGGCCGCCCACGCGGCTCTCGGCGTCTGCACGTCGTTGGCGGAGTTGTCTCCCATCCCTCACCGCGACCAGGCGTTCACGCGACAGGCCCGGACGAGTTGCGGTCAGGTGGCTTCGGACTACGCCGGAACGCTCATCGGTCTTCGAGCCTCCGAGATCTCGACGGAGATGCTCGACAAGCTGGCCGAGCGCGACTACAACACCGGACTTCATTACCTGAAGCGGGATCTGCGGGACTCGGCTCTCCTCTACTTCGAGGCGGTGGAGGAGGGGTACCCCCAGTCGACATGGGCGCCCTGGGCGTTGCTGAAGAAGATCGAGGTCTTCGAGGAGTTCGGCTATTTCCGGGACATCGAGGAGACCCGCGAGAAGCTGCTTGAGCTGTATCCCGATTCGGAGCCCGCCCAACTGCTCGATAATGGAGCCGGCTGAGTCGGAACGACCCCGACGGTTCGGGGTGTTCGGCGGGACGTTCGACCCTCCCCACATCGGGCATACCTCTGTAGCACGAGAGATGGTGGAGACGGGCGAGCTCGACGAGGTGGTTTGGATGCCCGCCCGCAATTCCCCGCACAAGGCTCACAATGGCTCCGCCGCCCCCGGCCTCCGCTTGGCGATGGTGAAGGCGGCGACCGAAGGAGAGACCGGACAGAAGTGGAGTGACCTCGAGCTCGCGCGCGAGGGCCCCTCGTATACGGTCGACACGCTGCGGGCGCTCCGATCCGAGTATCCCGACGTCGTACTCGTGTTGATCCTCGGAGTGGACCAGTTTGCCGAGTTCTCCACGTGGAAAGAGCCTGAAGAGGTGGCGCGTCTGGCACGGTTGTGGGTGCTGGCCCGTGACGGACAGGACCCCGCCGAAGTGGACCCGGGCGTGGAGGTCGAGTGGGCACCTGCTCGGATCTCGCGGGTCGACGTCTCGTCGTCCGACATCCGCCGGCGCATCGGGGCGGGGGAGCCCTTTCGTCACCTGGTTCCCGCGGGCGTGGCCCAGGTCATCGAGCGAGAGCGGCTCTACGTTGATTGAAGCGCAGCTGGGGCCCGGCCGGAGGTGCGAAGCACTGGGGCCATTACTTCGATTGCCGTTTTGGTGCAAATTTATGGGCTGCGGTGTAGTTGTCGGCCAATTAGAACGTGATTCTGGTGTCTCCCGGAGGCGCCCTAGCAGGTCAGAAACCGATTGGCGTCTCCTCGAGAGACGCTCGTAGAGGGACTAGAGACCATTGAGCATGCTCCAGGCGGTAGCCAAGAAGATCCTCGGTTCACGACACATTCGTGAGGCGAAGAAGCTCCAGCCCATGATCGATGAGATCAACGGGCATTACGAGGAGTACGGGTCGCTCTCCGAGGAGGAGCTGAAGGGCAAGACCGAGGAATTCAAGGCCCGTATCAAGGCGGCGACCGAAGCTGTCGAGGCCGAGATCGAGGTCCTCCGGGAAGAGAAGCGCCACTCCGAGGATCCGGACCGCAGGCAGGAGCTCCAGGAGGAGCTGAGCGATCTGGACGCCAAGCTCGTCGAGATCACCGCCGACACGCTCGAGGAGATCCTCCCCGAGGCTTTTGCGACCGTGAAAGAGGCATGCCGTCGCCTGATGGGCACGGAAGTCACCGTAACGGGCCAGAAGCAGGTCTGGGACATGATCCCCTACGACGTGCAGCTCGTGGGCGCCATCGCGCTCCACCGGGGGCGCGTCGCCGAGATGGCCACCGGTGAGGGAAAGACCCTCGTCGCGACCATGCCGCTCTACCTGAACGCACTGCCCGGGCGTGGCTCGCACCTGGTCACGGTGAACACCTATCTGGCCCAACGAGACGCCGAGTGGATGGGCTACATCTACAACTACCTCGGACTGAAGGTCGACTGCATCGACAAGTACGAGCCCCACTCCGGCGAGCGCACGGCCGGCTACGGGGCCGACATCACGTACGGCACCAACAACGAGTTCGGCTTCGACTACCTCAGGGACAACATGGTCCACGCGCTGGAGCAGCGCGTGCAGCGCAGGCACTGGTACGCCATCATCGACGAGGTGGACTCGATCCTCATCGACGAGGCCCGCACGCCCCTGATCATCTCGGGTCCGGTGGGTCGCGATTCCTCTACTCCCTTCAAGCAGTACAACACGCTGGTCGGGAGCCTCTACAAGAAGCAGACGCGCCTGGTCAGCGAGTTGATCGCGGACGCCGAGAAGGAGCTGGAGGCCGGCAACGAGTTCGAAGCCGGCGAGAAGCTGCTGGCCGCCAAGCGCGGAGGGCCGCGCAACAAGCGGCTGCTCAAGCTCTTCTCCGACGACCCGGGGCTGCAGAAGCTGGTCCTGAAGGTCGAGGCCGACTACATGCGCGAGAAGCGTCTCTTCGAGGTGGACGAGATGCTGCTCTACGCGATGGACGAGAAGGGCCACAACGTGCACCTGTCGGACGCGGGCCTGGACTCGCTGTCACCCGGGGATGTCGATGCGTTCGTCGTGCCGGATCTCTCCGAGGCCATGGGCAAGATCGAGCGGGACGAGTCCCTCTCCGTGGATGCCAAGCGGGAGATGCTGTCTCGACTCGAGGCCGAGTATGCCGGCAAGAGCGAGAAGATCCACGTGATCCATCAGCTCCTGAAGGCCTACACGCTCTTCCAGAAGGACGAGAAGTACATCATCGGCGAAGACGGCTCCATCGTCATCGTCGACGAGTTCACCGGTCGGCAGATGGCCGGGCGGCGCTGGAGTGACGGGCTTCACCAGGCGGTGGAGGCCAAGGAAGGGGTGGAGATCAAGGGCGAGACGCAGACGCTCGCCACCATCACCATCCAGAACTACTTCCGGATGTACGACAAGCTCTCCGGCATGACGGGTACGGCGGAGACCGAAGAGACCGAGTTCCACCAGATCTACAAGCTCGACGTCTTCGTGATCCCGACGAACCGACCCATCATCCGTGACGACCGCGACGACTTGATCTTCCGCACCAAGCGCGAGAAGTACACGGCGCTCATGGACGAGATCGAGCGTCTGCAGAAGATGGAGCTTCCCGTTCTGGTGGGTACGACCAACGTCGAGATCTCCGAGACGCTCTCCCGGATGCTCAAGCGGCGTGGCATCGTCCACAACGTCCTGAACGCCAAGCAGCACAAGGCGGAGTCCGAGATCGTGGCGGAGGCGGGGCAGGCGGGGGCGGTGACCATCGCGACGAACATGGCCGGACGCGGAACGGACATTAAGCTGGGCGAGGGGGTCACCGATGCGCGCACCGTGGGCTGGGCGAAGGAGCGCGGCATCGACCTTGAGGACCTCATCCCCGTGGATCCGACGCGGGAGATGGACTTCGAGAACAAGCCCGACGACTACGTCATCGCGATCGGCGGCCTGCATATTCTGGGCTCCGAGCGCCACGAGTCGCGGCGCATCGACCGTCAGCTCAGGGGCCGGTCCGGGCGTCAGGGCGATCCGGGAGCGAGCCAGTTCTTCATCTCGGTCGAAGACGACCTGATGCGCCTGTTCGTGGGCGACCGGCTGGCCAACGCCATGGACAAGCTCGGGGCCGAGGAGGGCGAGGTGATCACCCATCCGCTGGTCACACGCTCCATCGAGACCGCCCAGAAACGCGTGGAGGGCAACAACTTCGAGGCCCGCAAGCGCCTGCTGGACTATGACGACGTCATGAACCAGCAGCGCGAGGTCATCTACGATCGCCGCCTCTTCGCCTTGGAGGGCGGGGAGGATCTCAAGGGCGAGATGTGGGAGATGATCGAGCATGCCGTAGAGTCCTCGGTGGATGAGTACCTGGACTTCGAGCACGACGAGGAGTGGGATCTGGCAGGGCTGAAGAAGCGGCTCGCGCTCGACTACCAGACCCTCATTCGGGAACTGCCGGACGAGAACGACGACGAGCACGAATGGGAGCGCCACGAGATCCAGGAGCTGGCGGTCACCCAAACGCACGAACAGTTCCGCAAGAAGATCGAGAGCTTCGGTGAGCACGCGGAGAGCGTCACGAGCTACATCATGCTCGGCGTCATCGACACCAAGTGGAAAGACCACCTCTACGATCTGGACCACCTGAAGGCGTCGATCGGCTTCCGGGGTTGGGGCCAGAAGGACCCGCTCGTCGAGTACAAGAAAGAGGCCTACGAGATGTTCGTGGACCTCATGGCGGATCTACGAGCCACCGTGTCCAACCAGACGTTCAGGGCCCACATCGGTCAGCCGCCGCCGCAGCAGGCGCGTCAGCCGCAGCGACTACAGTACTCGGGACCCTCCGAGGTGATCGGCAGTGCCGCGATCGCGCAGGCGGCGGCCGCTCAGCGGGCCACGCAGACCACCGGCAGCGCCCCGGGCCGAGTCGACGATCTGGGTATGGCCAGCGCCGCGCGGTCGGGTGGCGGAAAGACCATGCCGATCGGGTCGGTCGGTGGTGTTGCTGCGCCGCAGGATCCGAGCGAACGCCGCACCAACCGGGGTGAGGCTCGGGTGCGTGCCCCGGTCACGGCTATCAAGGAGCCGGGGCGGAATGATCCTTGTCCCTGTGGATCCGGGAAGAAGTTCAAGAAGTGCCACGGGGCTGCGTAGGGCCCGAACGACGGCATCTGGGTCGGGAGGGCGGATCGTGTGCCTTCCCTCGGTCAGCGCTTCGCTCTACGGCTTCGCCGTAGACATCCCTCGGGAAGACACACGATCTACCCTCCCGGTCAGCGTCGTGGGCGGCGCGGTACGCAGATTGCGTGACGGTCTTCCATAGCGGGCGTTGGCGGGGTGGTACGTGCTTCGTGCTGGGATCCCACTGGTCCATTCGGTCGCCCGTTCGGGCGCGCTTTCTTTCCTGCATTGCTCCGTTGACCAGACGACTGCAGGGAGGCGCCATGAAGGGCTACTACGACTACGCTGAGGCAATCGAGAACCTCGAAACCCTCATGGATGAGGCCTGGATCGCGGGATACGTGAAGATCCGTCAGAGGGATGGACGCGACTTCATGTTGAGGCCCTGGGAGCTGAGGTCGCCTCTCGACGAGCTCGAGGTGATGCTCGCGGCCGAACATCTCGTGGCGGAGGGTGCCGAGGCCGAGTTCGATCCCGAAGACGCGTTCCTTCCCATGGTACCGCTTCCCGAGAACGGGAAGGCGGCCTAGGCGGTACGCTATCCACAGCCTGCCCGCGGCCGAGCACCCTCGGGAGCGCCTGGTCGCCCTGGGCCCTTCGGCCCTCTCCAGTCGGGAGCTGCTGGCCGTCTTGATCGGGAGCGGCGGGCGAGAGGCGTCGGCGTTGGAGATCGCGGAAGAGGTGCTCGGCGGCGTGAATGGATCAGTCCGCGCGTTGGGATCTCTGTCGCCTTTGGGAATCACGACCATCCCCGGGGTCGGGGAGGCGACCTCGGCGCGGATCTCGGCCGCTCTGGAGCTCGGGCGTCGGGCCAGCGCCGAGGAGCGCTACCCGGGCGAGCGTATCCGCGGCCCCCGGGACGTGTTTGACCGCATGGAGCCGCGCCTCCGCGACCTCCAACAGGAGGAGTTCCATGCGCTGCTGCTGTCGTCTCAGCATCGTGTGATCGGCGAGGTCCTCATCACCCGAGGCATCCTGGACGCCTCCCTCATCCACCCGCGGGAGGTGTTCCGGCCCGCCATCGTGCGAAGCGCGGCGGGGATCATCCTCGTCCACAACCACCCGTCGGGCGACCCGACCCCATCCGGGGAGGACCGGGCTGTGACCCGACAACTCACCCGGGCCGGCACGGCTGTGGGGATTCCGGTGGTCGACCACGTCGTGGTGGGCGACGGTCGGTTCGTATCGATCGCTGAGGATGGGGGAGTGGGGTAGCTGGCGTACCGCGAGGGCGCAAGAGGGGCTGAGAAGCCCTGCGGGAAGGGGTCCGTCGGCTCTCTACCGCCCGCCGCCCGGCGCCGCCGCCGGTACCGCCGAGTATATGCCCAGCGTGTGCTCCGCCGTGTTGTTGCTCGTGACGGGATCCGGCTCGTCGGCGCCGGGAACGACCGCCACGCTGTTCACCACGGTGACCCCAGCCACGGCAGGCAACACCGTGCCGACCAACGTCATCGTGGCCGACTCGCCGGGCTCAAGAGTCCCGACCGCCCAGCCGCCGCCCTCGGCGTCCTCTACCGTGCCTTGACTGACGACCATGGTCCCGTCCGGAACGTCCAGCCCCAGGGGGACCAGCTCGAACACCTCTGCACCCGTCGAGACCTCGGGGCCGCGGTTCTTGACGGTGATCACGTAGGTGACGGCATCTCCCACATACGCCGTGGAGTAGTCGGCCACCTTCATGACCTCCAGATCGGCCCCGCCCTCGCTCACCTCGATGGTAGAGGTCGCTTCGTTGTTGCTCGGGTCGTCTCCCTGTCCTTCCAGCGTGTGTGCGACGGCGCGGTTGGTCACGAAATCACCGACGGCCACCTCGTCTATCAGGGTCGTCCTGACCCGGAGCTGGATGACCTCCCCAGGGGCCATGGAGGGGATGTGCCACTGGTTGCCGTCCGGATCGAAGCTGCCACCCTCGACTTCAGTGCCGGTCACGTCCAGGCTCGTCGGAACGTTCTCGTCGATCACCACGCCCAAGGCCTCGTCGGGCCCGTGATTGATGACGGTGATCGTGTAGACCACCTCTCCTCCACGGTGGATGCTCGATTCGTCGGCCTCCTTCAGCACCTCGATATCGGCTTGCCGCGTGCCGACTTCGACCTGGGCGGAGGCTTCGTTGTTGTCGGGCGGGTCGTTCTGGTGGATCAGAACATCCGCTCGGGCGGTGTTCACGATGGTAGTGCCTGCGGTGCCCACCTCGACGGTGGCGACCAGACTCAGTGTGGCCTGGACCCCTGATGTGAGCGTGCCGACGTCCCAGCGGCCGGTCACCGGATCGTACCCGCCCACCGACTCGTCGGCCGAAGCGAAATGGAGCCCGGCCGGAAGTGGGTCGAAGACGACCACGTTCAACGCCTCGGCGGGTCCGTGGTTGGTGACCGAAACCGTGAAGACCACTTCCTCTCCTGATCGCGCGACATGCCGGTCGACGGTCTTCTCGACCTCGATGTCCGTCTCGGACAAGCTGACTCGGAACTCGGCGCTGCCGGCTGGACTCAGTCCGACGGCCGAGGCGATGAGCTGGAACGCGCCGGGACCGTCCACGAGGAGACCGGGGAACCTGGCGAGTCCCTCGACGGCCGCCACGGTGGTCGGGCCAACGAGACCTGGTACGGGCAAGGCGCCGGATGCCGCGTCCGGTAAGGCCTCGCTCGCCCCCTGTGCAGCGCTGGCCTCACCCGAGACCCCCACTCCCGTGACCTCTTGGAGCGTGAGCGTGACCGGCTCGTTGAAGGTCTGAACACGCGACCCTCGAGGGTCCACGATTGCGACGGCTGGGGCTGGGTCCAGGAGCACACCGACCAGCACCTCGTGCGGATTGGTATTGAAACTCAGACCGACCGCCCTTGGGAAGACCGACACGTCGATGTCGTCGTCGTGCGCCCCCGCGACCGCGGAGATGCGGGCGATGCCGGGGAGGAGCGTCTGGAGAAAGCCGTCCGTGGTGATCGTTGCGACCGTCGGATCGGCGCTCGCCCAGTGCAGGACCGGCTGAGCGCCGGCCTGCTCACTCTGAACGTCGGCGGTGAGCTGGAGGCCGGTTCCCTCCAGGAGTGGGCCCGGATCGATGATGGTGACGGATGTGACCGCCAGGTTGTCTGCGGGCCCGCGCAGCACTGCGACCTGTCCCACATTGATGACCCGCCCGGGATCGAGGGTGACGGGATCCGTGATGCCCGCCCATTCGACCGCCTCAACCGAACCGGTGATCGAGATCAGCTCGACCAACAGCAGAACGCGAGGATCGTCGACCGGCACGTCCACCTCGATCTCGATGACCCACTCACTGGCCGCAGGATCGACGTCTTCCACGACCGTGTCGAGCGGCGCCCGGTTGCTGAAGCGCAGGATGGTGACCCGAATGCGGCTCACGGTGGCGAGTTCGAGGTCCCCGGCATCCACTGGAAAGACGGCATTCAGCCCCAGTAGGGCCTTGCCCGGATTCTGGTCACGGGTGGGGGACTCGCCTGACGTGCACGAGAGCACGAACAGGGCGACTGCAATGGCGAGGTATGTGAATGGGCGCGTAGATTTCATGCGGTGCTTCGGTTTTGCCCTCTGAAGGCGGTTCAGAGGGCCTCAAAGGGCGGCGGCGCGACTACAACGCTACTACCACGCTACTACAACAAAACTCGCCCCGGTGGTACGGCCCTGCAATTCCTTTGTCCTCCCTGAGGTGGCTGACCATCGGGAAACAGATGTGCGAAAGCAGGGGTAGCTGAGGGATGCCCGCTGCCACCGCTACCCCCACGATTCGAGGCTTGCCCCGTCCTTTGGCGAGGGCCATGGAGTCGTACGCCGATCGTTTGGACGTCGATGCGGTGCGGGATGCCTATGAGCTTGCCCGCGAGGCCCATGCCGGGCAGCGGCGCGCCTCCGGTGACGAGTTCGTCAGCCACGCGGTGGAGGTGGCCACCATCTTGAGCCTGCTCGGCCTCGACACGGATTCCATCGTTTCGGGTCTGGTGCACGATGTCGTCGAGGATACCACGGTCTCCCTGTCGGACATCGACAAGCAGTTCGGGAAGGGCGTGGCCACGATCGTGGACGGCGTCACCAAGATCGGGCGGGTCGAGTTCAACTCGCACACCGAGCAGCAGGTCGAGAACTACCGCAAGCTGCTGCTCTCCATGGCGCGCGATGCTCGCGTGATTCTGGTGAAGCTCGCCGACCGCTTGCACAACATGCGTACCCTCGACGCGCTCAATCCGGAAAAGCAGCGCCGCATCGCGCTCGAGACACGTGAGATCTACGCGCCGCTGGCGCACCGTCTGGGGATGGCCGCGATCCGGTGGGAACTGGAAGATCTCGCCTTCAAGTTCCTGGAACCCGACGCCTATGAGGAGCTGCGAAAGAAGGTCCGACAGCGGCGCAAGGAGCGGGAGCGGCAGATCCTGGAGATGAAGCGACCCCTCGACGAGGCCCTGGCGGACGCCGGAGTCCCGGCCGAGGTGACGGGGCGTCCCAAGCACCTCTGGTCGATCTACCGCAAGATGGTCCACCGGGGCGTGCCTTACGACGACATCTACGACCTCATGGCGATGCGCGTCTTCACCGACGACGTACAGAACTGCTATGCGGCGCTGGGAGTCATCCACAATCGGTGGACCCCGGTCCAGGATCGCTTCCACGACTTCATCGCCACGCCGAAGTCGAACATGTACCGCTCACTCCACACGACGGTGATCGGTCCGGGCGGCCGCAGGTACGAGATCCAGATCCGCAGCGAAGAGATGCACAATACGGCGGAGTACGGCATCGCCGCGCACTGGCGCTACAAGGAAGGACTCGAGGAGCCCGAGCCGGAGCAGGAACCGGACGAGGTCGACGAGGCCCTCATATGGTTCAGACAGGTCCTGGAGTGGCAGAAGGACACGGATGAGCCCGAGGAATTCATGGAGTTCCTCCGCATGGACCTCTTCCAGGGTGAAATCTTCATCTTCACCCCGAAGGGAGAGGTGAAGCCACTGCCCTTGGGCGCGACGCCGATCGACTTCGCCTACTCCGTGCACACCGAGGTCGGACAGCACTGCGCCGGCGCCCGGGTGAACGGGCGAATCGCGCCCCTGTCACGGGAGCTGAAGAATGGCGACACGGTGGAGATCATCACCGATGCCCGTCAGCGCCCCAACCGGGACTGGCTGGGGTTCGTGAAGACGTCCCGCGCCCGCGGTCGCATCAAGCAGTGGATTCGCAAGGAGGAGCACGAGTCGGCCCTGAAGCTCGGTAAGGACTTCTTCGAGCGTGAGGTGAAGAAGGCCCGCCGAGAGCGGCCGACCAAGGCTCAGATGGAGAAGGCCGCCGTGTCCCTCGGATACCCCGACTTCGACCAGGTGCTCTCGGCCCTGGGACGGGGCGACGTGGGCCCCACGGGCGTCATTCGGGCCCTGTATCCGGACGAGGATCCCCACGAGGTCGTCCAGCGCTCGCCCAGTGCCCTGGAGCGCATCGCCGACCGCATCAGGCGCTCCAACCGGGGCGTGCGAATCCAAGGGATGGACAACCTGATGATCCGCTACTCCCAGTGCTGTCAGCCGGTCCCGGGGGACAGCGTGATCGGATACATCACGCAGGGGCGGGGCGTCTCGATCCACCGCACGGACTGCCCCAACGTCCTGAACCTCGCCGAAGACCGGCGCGTGGAGATCGAGTGGACGGCCGAGAAGGGCGACCGTTTCTTCGTGAAACTGTACCTCGAGGGAAGCGACCGCCGGGGCCTTCTTTCAGACGTGGCCAAGGCCATCACCGACTCGGGGACGGACATCGCTCAGGCGGAGATGGGAGGAGTCGAGCGGGGGATGCTCGGGCAGTTCTCCGTTGAGGTGCAGGACCTCGCCCACCTGAACCGGGTCATGAAGGCCATCCGTCGAGTGAAGGGGGTGTTGGAGGTGAACCGGAGGGAGACGTTCCGGGAGTCGGACCTCGAGTAGGCATGCCTGAATTCCAGATCTCCTCCACCTACGAACCGCAGGGCGACCAGCCCACGGCGATTGCCGAGTTGACCGAGGGGTTGGCCCGCGGGGACCGCTTTCAGACCCTGCTCGGAGCGACGGGCACGGGCAAGACCTTCTCGATCGCCAACGTGATCGCGGCGTACGGCCGGCCCACGCTCGTGACGTCGCACAACAAGACGCTCGCGGCACAGCTCTACGGGGAACTCAAGGCGCTCTTCCCGCGCAACGCGGTGGAGTACTTCATCTCCTACTACGACTACTACCAGCCCGAGGCCTACGTCCCCTCGACTGACACGTACATCGAGAAGGACTCGTCCATCAACGAGGACATCGAGCGCCTGCGACTGCGCACGACGTCATCGCTCATGGAGAGGGAAGACGTCATCGTGGTGGCGTCGGTCTCGTGCATCTACGGGCTCGGCAATCCGCTGGACTACCGTTCGCTGATGCTCCACCTGCGGGTCGGCCAGAAGATCGGCCGTAAGGAGATCCTGAAGGGGCTGGTGGACACTCAGTATCGACGCAACGACTACGAGTTCCAGCGGGGCACGTTCCGGGTCCGCGGAGACACGGTCGAGATCTTTCCGGCGTACGAAGAGCAGGCGGTCCGTGTCGAGCTCTGGGGCGATGAGATCGAGCGCATCACGCGTTTCGAGCCGCTTACGGGTGAGATCGTCACTCCCATGGATCGGGCGTCGATCTATCCTGCGAGCCACTACGTGACGCGGCGGGAGATCATTGAGGGCATGGCGCCGCTCGTCCGCGAGGAGATGCGGCAGCAGGTCGCCCATTTCGAGGCCGAGGGCGCCCTCCTCGAGGCCCAGAGGATCGAGAGCCGCACCAACTTCGATCTTGAGATGATGCTGGAGATCGGGACGTGCCCGGGCATCGAGAACTACTCGCTCTATACGAGCGGGCGTCGCACGGGGGAGCGGCCGGCATGCCTGCTGGACTACTTCCCGGAGGACTTCCTCCTGATCTGCGACGAGTCTCACGCGTCGGTTCCCCAGATCCACGGGATGCACAAAGGCGACCGATCTCGGAAGGAGACTCTGGTCGAGCACGGATTCCGGTTGCCCAGCGCGCTGGACAATCGTCCGCTCACTTTCGACGAGTGGGACTCTCTGATCCCTAAGGCCATCTTCGTGTCCGCCACGCCGGGCGACTGGGAGTTGGAGAGGTCCGGGGGAGTGGTCGTGGAGCAGATCATCCGGCCCACCGGCCTGATCGACCCCGAGGTCGAGGTACGGCCGGTCGGGGGCCAGGTGGACGACCTTCTTTCCGAGATTCGGGCGCGCGAGGTCAGGGCCGAGAGGGTGCTGGTGACCACGCTGACCAAGCGAATGGCCGAGGACCTGTCCGAATACCTGCAGTCCGTGGGCGTCCGGGTGAGCTATATGCACTCCGATATCGACACCATCGAGCGGATGCGGATTCTGCGTGAGCTCCGGCTCGGGAAGATCGACGTGCTGGTGGGCATCAATCTGCTGCGAGAGGGATTGGATCTGCCCGAGGTGTCGCTGGTGGCCATCCTCGACGCCGACAAGGAGGGATTCCTCCGGGACGGCCGTTCGCTCATCCAGACCATCGGTCGTGCGGCGCGGAACGTGGAGGGGAAAGCCATCCTCTACGCCGATCGCGTCACCCGGTCCATGCAGACGTGCCTGGGCGAGACCAACCGGCGCCGAGAGATCCAGCTCGCGCACAACGAAGAGCACGGCATCACGCCCGAGACGATCAAGAAAAGCATCCAACAGATCGAGTTCTCTACCCGGGTAGCCGATGCGGGCGAGCAGCGGGTTGCGAAGGTCGCTGAGCCCAAGCAGAGCTACGCGGACGAGGTGAACACCGAGGAGTTCATCAAGATCCTGGAACAGGAGATGACTGAGGCCGCCGAGGCCATGGACTTCGAGCGGGCGGCGCTCCTGAGGGACCAGATCTTCGACCTCAAGGCGGCGGTGGGATGAACCTGAGTGAGGTGCAGCTGGCCCGTTGGGGCGAGGTCATCGGCGCTGAAGTGCGGGCCCCCATGTTCGTGATGCTACGGGGGCCGCTGGGTGCGGGGAAGTCGGTGTTGGCCCGATCGATCGCCCGGGGTGCCGGTGTGGAGGGGGCCATTCCCTCACCCACGTTCAACATCCTCTTCCGCTATCCGACCTCCCGAGGGCTGCAGATCGTGCATCTCGATCTCTACCGCGTGCCCGAAGTCGAAGAGTTGTGGGAACTGGGCTGGCAGGAACTCGGTGCGCCCGACGAACTCGTCCTTGTGGAGTGGCCCGAGAGGGCGGAGGAGCACCTGCCGCGGGATCGTTGGGAGGTCCTACTGGCACACGTGGAAGGCGACCCGGACAGCCGCACCGTCGAGGTGAACCGCGTCGGACGGCCACCACATCTTCCTGGGTTCCCGGTGTCGTTGAGCGCATGAGCGATCCAGCCCCGCTCCGGCTGGTGGAAGGTCTCCTTCTCGCCTTCGACACCTCCACGCCGGTGGGTTCGGTGGCCGTCGGAGCGGGAACCGACGTCCTGGCCCGGACGGAGTTGAGACGCCAGGGTGCGCACTCGTCCGATTTGATTCCCAAGATCCACGAGATCCTGGAGGAGGCGGGGGTGGACCTCCGCGAGCTCGCGGGGCTGGTGGTGGGATCGGGGCCGGGGTCGTTCACGGGAGTCCGGGTGGCCGCGTCCACGGCCAAGGGCCTGGCACAGGCCCTCGAGATCCCGGTCTGGCCCGTATCGTCCCTAGAGGCGGGAGCCGCCGCGGTGGACGCACCCTGGGTGCCGCTCTCCGACGGTATACGGGCGGAGCTGTCCGCCGACGAACGCATGTGGCCCCGCTACGTTCTGTTCGATGCGCGCAGCGACCGCGTCTATGCGGCGTGCTATCTCCCCAGCGACCACGGGTTGGAGGAGCTCATCGCCCCCCACTCCACGACCATCGGCGAGATCCTGTCGGGCACCGTGCCGCTTTCGATCTTCGCCGGCGACGGGGCCGACCGACACGCTGATGAGATCCGTGGGGCCGGGTTTCCGATGCTCCAGCCGCCGCTGGGCATGCCGACGGCAGATGGGTTGCTGTCCGTTCTGAGGAACGGTCCGACGAGGGCGCCGGTCGAGGATCTGGCCCGCTGGGCGCCCGACTATCTCCGCCCCTCGTCGGCGGAGCGCCTCTCCGGTCCGGCCCCGTGAGTGGGGAGCCCGGTGGGGAGCTCGGTGGGGAGCCCGGTGGGGAGCCTGGTGGGGAGCCTGGCGGGCCCCGGCCGATCATGCGCCCCATGGCCGCCGGGGACGCGGCGGCGGTAGCCCGGATGGAGGCGTCCACCTTCAGCACTCCCTGGAAGGAAGACACCTTCCACTCGCTCCTCCAACGCCCCGGCGTAGAGCTGTGGGTGGCCGATCTGGAGGGAGAAGTGGCCGCCTACGCCATCCTTTGGTGCATCCTCGAGGAAGGCGAATTGGCGAACATCGCCGTTCGAGACGACCTGAGGGGGCAGGGAATCGGTTCCCGGCTGCTCGATTGGATGTTGGACGTGGCTGAGAAGGCCGGCGTGCGGAACCTGTACCTCGAGGTTCGCGAGTCGAACGAAGGGGCGCTGCGCCTCTACGGAGGGCGCGGATTCGTCGAGGTGGGGGTCCGGAAAGCGTACTACGAGCGGCCTCGCGAGGACGCTCGGGTGCTCAAATTGGCCTTGGGATCGGACGGGAATGCTCACGATTCCTGAGCATCGTTTGAGAAACGTTTGTAGTTGAATTGCAAAAAACGCGTTGACCGCCGGGGCCATATCGGCCTATCTTCGACGATGGATAGCAGAGGATAAAGTCCCGTCCCATCTGGAAAAGGAAGCGATCATGGTCCGGTTAGGCCTAACCGCGCTGGCCCTGACAATTTTGCCCGGTTTTGCGGCTGCCCAGCAGCCTGCAGAGACCGCTTCCCAAACCCACGTCGTAGTGGCGGGAGAGACCCTCTGGGCTCTGGCTCAGCGGTATTACGAGGATCCGTTCCTCTGGCCCCAGATCTATGAGGCGAATCGGACCCAGATCGAGGATCCCAACCTCATCGAACCGGATCAGCAGTTCGTGATCCCCGGAATCGCGGCCGAGATGGCTGCGGACGAGCCGGCGAGGGTCGGGGAAGTGGCGGTCACGGTGGCCCCACAGACCCCGGAGGCGCCGCCAGCCGAAGAGCCCATAAGTGAGCGCGATCGCAAGTCCGTGTTCTACCGCACCTCAGGCGGGGCGGATGGCGTGTTCGCTCTCACTCAGGACGACTACCTGTTGGTGAGCCGCGCCTCGGTGTGGTCCGCCGAGTGGTTGGGGCCCGAGAATCCGGACGACATCGAGTTCGACGGGCAGGTCGCGGCCTTCCTTGCCGAAGGTGAGCTTCGGACCGCTCTCCCGTACACGCGCGTCCGTCTCGACCTCGTCCCCGGTTTCAACGTCTCCATGGGAGACGCGCTCCAGATCTATAGTCCCCTCCGGACCGTCATGGGTGTGGGCACGATCATTCGTCCCACGGGGATGATGTCCGTCACCATGGTCGATGGCGGGGTCGTCGAGGGTGTGGTACTTCAGCCGTTCGAGCTGGTTCAATTGGGTGACTTCGTCCGCCCGGCGCCGGACTTCAACCTTGTGGCTGGACAGTATCCCGACGCGGTGACGAACCGCACCGGTGCCAGGGTCCTCGAGTTCGGTGGGTCGCACGCGCTGTACAACCTCGGGGACATCGCCATTCTGAACAGGGGTGGCGAGCATGGTGTGGACATCGGCGACGAATACGTCGCGTTCGAGGGAGACGGCTCCACCGAAGAGGTCGTGGGTCGCCTACGTGTGGTCGCGACCGAAAGCCAGACCGCTTCGGCGAGGATCGTGTCCGTCACGGGGCCTGTGTTCCACACCGGGATCGCGGTACACTTGGATCGAAAGATGAGGTAGGTCCAGAACTTTCACCCTGATGCGGCCCCGTTGACACACGTAGTCGCCCTTTTTCTATACACGGGATCCCTAGTCCTGTGGTTTCGCTCTCTCTTGGCCGGAGGGCGGGGTCGTGGACCCCAACTCGCATTTGGAATGGCCACCGCAGGTGTGGTGGTGCATGCGATCGCGCTGGCGGGCTTCACGACCGCCTACGGCCAGCTCCCCCTCGTAGGACTGGCTCCGTCGCTCTCTACGCTGGCTCTGATCATCGGTGCGGGTCTGGTCGCCACCCTCGGCTTGGGCGAAGTGCGACGGGTCGGCATCGTCATCGTCCCGGGCGTGATCGTCCTCCAGGGTATCGCCGTCTCTCTCGGGTTCGAGCCCACATCAGAACTGCTGGATTTTCAGGGTGCATGGTTCGTTTTCCATGTGACGCTTGCGTTCCTCGGGCTCTGCGGCATGGCTCTAGCCTTCGCGGCGGGACTTCTCTACTTGGTCCAGCTCCGTGAGATCAAGGGAAAGCGGCTGGGCCGACTCTTCGAGTTCACACCGCCGCTGGCCACGTTGGATCGCCTCGTCCGCTTCGGCCTGGTGGCGGGGCTCCCCGCCTTCACCATCTCCATCGTCCTGGGATTCGCGTGGACGGTGAGCTTCAGGAACTCCTTGGATCAGACGAATCCCAAGGTCGTCTGGGCCCTGCTGACTTGGTTGGTCTTCGTGGTGGCTCTGGGATCGAGGGCGGGTGGAGGTCTCAAGGAGCGTAGGAGCGCTTTGACGACCGTGGTGGGCTTCACGTTCATCATCGTGTCGTATCTGACGCTTCGAGTGGTGAGCACCGACGGGGACTTCTTCCTGTGACCTCCATCGCGGTCGTGGGTGTGAGCCATCGCACAGCACCCGTCGAGATCCGGGAGCGTTTCGCCTTCACCGACAACGAGGTGGTAGGGGTGCTCGGAGGACTCCGCAACCGTGCCGGGATGCAGGAAGCCGTTCTCCTCTCCACGTGCAACCGGACCGAGCTGTATCTGTGCCCCGGATCGGATCCCGCCCTCGTGGCCGCGGGAGAAGCCGTCCTGGCCGAAAAGGCCGGGGGGTTCGTGGGCGGGACCGCTCAGTATCTCTACCGAGAACGGGGCCTGGAGGCCGTGCGCCATCTGTACCGCGTCGTGGCCGGGCTCGATTCCCTGGTTCTGGGTGAGGCCGAGATCCAGGGGCAGGTGAAGAGCGCCTACGAGCTGGCCGGTCGCGTTCCCGCCGATCCCCCCGTCGCCGGCCCGGTGCTCCACCGGCTGTTCCAGACGGCGTTCGCCGTCGGCGGCCAGATTCGCTCGAAGACCCCGCTCGGCGAAGGAGCAGCGAGCGTGGCTTCGGTCGCGGTGGCCCTGGCCCGCAAGATCTTCGGCAGCCTGGAGGGTCGGGAGGTGATGATCCTCGGCGCCGGAAACACGGCGGAGTTGGTTGTGGAGGCCATGAAACGGGATCGCATTCAGGGCCTCGTCGTGGCCAATCGGACCTACGACCGCGCCCAGGACCTCGCCGGCCGGCTGGATGGAAAGGCCGTACACTTCGACGAGATGCCGTTCGCCCTGGCTCAGACCGACATCCTGGTCGCGTCTACGGCGGCGCCCCACGCCTTGGTCACCCTCGACGGCTTCCGTCATGCGGTAGGGGGGCGTCGCAAGAAACCGCTTCTCGTCCTGGACCTGGCCATTCCCAGAGACGTGGAGCCCGAGCTGGGCGGTGAGGCCAACGTGTTCCTCTACAACGTCGATGACCTCCGCGAGATCATCGATGGCAACCTCACGCAGAGACGGGCCTCCGTCTCCGACGCCGAGGCCATCGTAGAAGAGCACGCGGACGCGTTCGCGCATTGGCACGACTCCCGGGACGTCGTACCCCTGATCACGAGCCTACGAAGCCGATGGGGCCACCTGAGGGAGAGCGAGCTGAATTGGCTGTGGCACCGCCTCTCCCACCTGCCTCCCGAGGACCGCGAGGTCGTGGAGTCGTTTTCGAAGCGGCTGCTGAACAAGCTGCTGCACGAGCCGACGACCCGCCTGAAGGAGGGGGCCGCCAACGGCCGAGGTGCCGAGTTCATCGACGCCGTTCGCTTCCTGCACGCCATCGACGACTTGGGGCCGGACGCCGGTTCGGACGCCGGTTCGGACGCCGGTTCGGACGCCGGTTCGGACGCCGGGTCCGGCGATCGGGCCGACGTGGATTGGGAGGGGCCGGTGGACGCCGTCGCGGACTCTGGATCGGAACTTGCTGAACAACCGGAGCAGAATGACACCGGTGACTGATTCAGCAAGAAACGTCCTCGTGACGGGTGGCGCGGGGTTCATTGGCAGCCACGTGGCGGATGCCTACGTGGCGCGTGGTGACCGCGTGTGGGTCGTGGACGACCTCTCCAGCGGTGTTCGCGAGAACGTGAGCCCGGACGTGGAGTTCCTGGAGATGGACATTGCGGACCCCGCGCTCCGCGACCTCTTCCGGGAGGTGAGGTTCGATCTCGTCAGCCAGCATGCGGCCCAGATCGACGTCCGCACCTCCGTGACCGACCCGGCTCGCGACGCTCGGGTGAACGTCATCGGGCTCCTCAATGTGCTGGAGGGCGCTCGCGAGGCGGGCACCCAACGGGTCGTCTTCGTGTCCAGTGGCGGGGTCGTCTATGGCGAGCCCGACGAGATTCCCACACCCGAGTCGGCGCCCAAGCGACCCCTTTCACCCTACGGCGTCACCAAGCTCTCCGGGGAGTACTATCTCCACTACTATCGCGAGATCCACGGCCTGGAATACGTGGCTCTGCGTTATGCGAACGTGTACGGACCGCGCCAGGATCCACATGGAGAGGCGGGTGTAGTAGC
Source organism: Longimicrobiales bacterium (assembly GCA_965249725.1). Taxonomy (GTDB): domain Bacteria; phylum Gemmatimonadota; class Gemmatimonadetes; order Longimicrobiales; family Gaopeijiaceae; genus CBDDCX01. Next base: position 1,652,004 of record CBDFMQ010000002.1, on the reverse strand, counting down.
GATGTTCTGCAACCGCCTTCGGTCCGGTGAGGAGCTCACCATCTACGGTGACGGAGAGCAGACCCGCGATTACGTGTATGTGAAGGACGTGGTGAGCGCCAACCTCAGGGCCTCGGAGATGACGCTCGGCCGAGAGCCCGATCTCGATTCGGTGGCGTTCAACGTGGGCACGGGGAAGCCGACCAGCGTGAATCGGCTCGCCGATGTGCTCGAGAGCATCGCGGAGGATCGCCCCGGACGCGTCTACCGTGGTGAGCGCCCGGGAGAGCTGCGACACAGCACCCTTGATGTGTCCCGGCTCGCCGATCGGGGCTGGGCGCCCGATCACTCGCTGGAGGATGGTCTCAAAGAGACCTTCGACTTTATCGCCAACCGAAGAAACGGGGGATAGATGGGGCTGTTTATGCTCCTCGCACAGGCCAGGGGGCCGACCAGCGCGTGGGACATGGTGTTCGGTGGGAGCCTTCCGACCCGGTTGGTCCTGCTCCTGCTCGCCGTGTCTTCCGCCGCCTCCTGGATCCTCATTTTCTGGAAGGTGAAGCAGTTCAGGACCGTGCGGCAACAGGGCAACCGCTTCCTGCAGCAGATGGAGCGCGCGACGGGCCTGGAAGACGCCTACAAGGCCATCATCGCCCTCCCGGAGTCGCCCTACGGTCGGGTCTTCCGCCAAGGGGTCAACTTCTTCAGCGAACTCCGGCCGGGGGCTCTGCGAGAGGGCGCGCCGGTGGGCGAGGGACTCTCGCTCACTCAGTTGCAGGCGCTGAAGCTGGTCCTCGAAAAGGAAGAGGCCGAGGAGAGGGACGAGTTGTCCCGAGGCCTCACCTGGCTCGCCGTCATGGGCTCGGTTTCTCCACTCTTGGGACTCATGGGCACGGTGATTGGCATCACCAACACGTTCCTGGGCATCACGGCGTCGGGCTCCACGAACATCGGGGCCGTGGCCCCTGGTGTGGCCGAGGCGTTGGTGACCACTGTGGCCGGGCTGGCGGTGGCCATACCGGCGGTGATTGCCTACAACCACTTCGTGGCCCGACTCAACCTCGTGAGTGGCGAGCTGGAGGGCTTCTCCAGCGAGTTCATCGGGACGCTGGCCCGCGAGGGCAGGGTATGATCCGTAGGCTCGGGTTTGATGTGGGCAGGCCGGTGGGCAGGCCGCCGGGCAGGCCGCCGGGCAGGCCGCCGGGCAGGCCGGTGGGGAGCGTGTCCGGATGATACGGTCCAGGTCGGGTCGGGACCGCGGTCTCGAGCCCATGGCCGACATCAACGTCACCAGCCTGGTCGACGTGGCGTTCACGCTGCTCATCATCTTCATCATCACGGCGCCCATCCTTCAGGGGGGCATCGAGGTGGAGGTCCCCGAGGCGGACGTCGCCTCCCTGTCTGCCGAGGACAACACCCTCATCGTGTCTGTGGACCGTGAAGGCACGGTCTACCTGGCCGAGACGGCGGTGAGCCGGGCGGACTTCGGACAGTCCTTCGGCCAACTCGTGTCGGGCGGCCGCATCGAACGGGTATGGATTCAGGCCGACTCTCTGGCCGCCTGGGGCATCGGCGTCGAGATCATGGGTACGATCAAGGACAGCGGCCTCCCGTTCGCCGTCGTGGCCCAGCAGCGTCCGAGATGACACCCGTCGCGACGCCCCGTCGGCAGCGGCACGAACCCGTCGGAAAGGGTCCGGTCGTAGGGTCGGTGATGATCCACTGCGCCGCGATCTTCCTGGCGTGGTGGATGTCGGCCATCGAGCGCGAGATCCCCAACTTCGTCGTCTACGAGATCGAGTTGGTGTCTCCCCCCGCGGCCGAACTGGGGGATCCCTCGCCGCCACCGCCCGAGGAGCTGGTCATCGAGACCCCCGAGGAGGTGGTGCCGGAGCCGCAGGAAGAGGAACCGCCGCCCGTCATCGAAGAAGAGGACCCCCCACCTCGCGAGGATCCGAAGCCCGAGGAGGTGACGGCGCCTCCGGAGCCCGAGGAAGAACCGGCACCGGCCACGAGCCCCGACCCCGACCCCGAGGTGGAGACCCCGGGCGAGGATCTCAACGTGCGCATGGAGGGAGTCCGCCGGGACTATCCCGAGTACTACAACAACATCATTCGGCAGATGCAGCGGTGCTTCCGCTGGAGGGGAGCCGACGTCTACAGCGCGAGCATCTTCTTCGTGATCAACCGCGACGGCACGGTGTCCGGCATCGACGTGTTGGAGTCGTCGAAGAATACGCCCTTCGACATCGAGGCCATGGGAGCCGCGGAGTGTGCGGGGACCCGAGGCCGGCTTGGGCCGCTCCCCGAGGAACTGCCCTACGACCAGTTGCCGATCCGCTTCAATTTTGGCCCCAAGAGTGGTCGGGGCGGTACGGATCTAGAGGACTCGACGACGTGAGCAGGCCAACCAAGTGGGAGGTGTCGGTGTGGACGTGAGAAACAACTCAAAGAGACACGGCTGTGGGAGCAACCTCCGGGTATCGCTGCTCGTTCTGGTCGCGGTGGTGCTCCCGGCAGTGCCTGCGGTGACACCCACGTCGGCTCAGCAGGTGGAGGACTCCATTCCGGGCGTCACGCTGGGCCTGCTCTACGAGACGGGCTATCAGCCCGCGTTGGCCGTGCAGCCCTTCACGGGCCGTCTGGGCGGTGAAGCGTTGGCTTCCCGGGTCGAGGCGATCATGGCCCGGGACCTCCGCTACAGCGACCGGTTCGAGATAATGGACTCGCTTCCGGAGTCCCTGGTGGGCGACGAGATCGACTACCAACTCTGGGATCAACTCGGCGCGGTGTGGCTACTCTCGGGGGCTCTCGAGGGTGCCGGAGAGGGCTTCGTGCTGGTCATCGAGCTCCATGACGTCGTCTATGGTGAGGTCCGCCAGCGCGGGCGCTTCCCGGTCCCCGACGACATGTCGGACGACTTCAGGATGGCCGTTCACGTGGCCTCGGACGCGATCGTCGAGTGGATCTTCGACGAGCCCGGCATGGCCGCCAGTCGGATCGCCTTCTCACAAAGGGGCGAGGACGGCAACCAGGAGATCTTCATCATCGACTCCGACGGTGAGAACTTCCGCCAGGTGACGTCGTACGGTGACCTCACGGTGTCCCCGACCTGGTCTCCCGACGGAGGCCGGATCGCCTTTACGTCGTGGAAGGACATCGGGTTGCCCAGGATCTACGAGCTGAACCTGGAATCCGGCGAGGAACGAGCACTGGAGCCCAACCGAGTGGGTGACCACTTCACTCCCACGTATACGCCGAACGGCCGGGAGCTGGCATTCGCAGTGACGGGCGGCAACCGCAGCGGGATCTTCCGGTACGACCTGGAGCGGGACTGTTGTCTCACGCATGTCAGCGGAGGACGGTGGGACGACATATCGCCTACGTTCTCGCCCGACGGGCTCCGGATGGCGTTCAACTCCAACCGCCTCGGCACGGACCATCCCCAGATCTACGTGATGCCTGCCGCCGGAGGCGAGGCCGACCTCATTTCGCCTTATCTGCACGGCCAAGAGGGGTACTACACCTCGCCGGAATGGGCCCCGATGGGGGACTACGTGGCCTTCCACGGACGCGTGAGTCGCCGCGGCTGGTATCAGATTCTGGTGGCCGAGGTCGCGGACCAGGGGCGCCGTCTCAGACAGCTCACATGGGAGGGAAACAACGAAGACCCGAGCTGGGCTCCGGACGGGCGGCATCTCGTTTTCGTGGGGCGCCGCGATTGGGGAACCGGCCTCATGGTAGTGGACACGGCCACGGGTAAGTACCGCATGCTTCTGCGCGGCTTCGAGGTTCGGGTGCCGGACTGGTCTCCGTCCCTTCGAACGGCAGGACAAGGGTCATTGCGCGGAGGGCCGTAATTGGGTATATGCCTTAGACCGCCTGGTCTCCCTCAGGGGGCCCAAACGCGTGTCAACGCAAGCGTTTAAGAAGCGGCTCGCCGGGACGAACGAGCCCTAAAACATGGACACTCCCACGACAGGATCGGGAATGAGGATCAAAGACCTACTCGTGCCGGGTTTGGCAGTCGCAATCGTACTTGGCGCCTGTTCCCAGCAAGCACCGCCTCCGGCTCCCACGGGACCGACCGCTGAGGAGCTTGCACAGCGCCGTGCTGATTCGATCTCCGCTGCTCGCGCCGCCGAAGATGCCCGTCGTAGAGCCGAGCAGGAAGCGGCCGACCGCGAGCGTGCCGCGCAGGATCGTGCGCGTCGCGAGGCTCGGTCCACGCTCGAAGAGATGGTGAACTTCGACTACGATATGTCCGAAATCCGGGATGATGCAGAGCAGGTGCTGCGACGGAAGATCCCGATTCTGCGGAACAGCCCGACCGTCCGTATCCGGATGGAAGGCCACGCCGATGAACGTGGATCGACGGAGTACAACCTGGCCCTGGGAAGCCGGCGCGCGGAGAGTGTGCGCAGTTTCCTGTCGGGCTTCGGCATCTCCGCCGATCGGTTCACGACGACGTCGTTCGGTGAAGACCGACCCTTGGTCAATCGCAGCGACGAGGCGGCCTGGGCTCGGAACCGCCGTGTCGAGTTCGTGATCACGGGCGGCACGATCGTGGTGAGCGAGGACGACCAGGACCAGCCGTAACGATCCGGTCGGAGGCCATATGAGATCTACCCCTCCCTCCGGCCTCCTCACCGCGCTTTGCCGCGGTAGAGGTGGCCGTGGGGGAGGGGTGTTTCTTTTGCTGGTCATGGTCGCCTCCGTATCGGGCTGTGCCACGAAGGGCGACCTGCGTGCCTTGCAGGAGGTGGTGGAGGAGCAGGGGAACCGCCAGAGCGGCCAATTGGAGGCCCTGGTCTCTGAGATCGAGGCGATCCAGGACACGCTGCAGGTCCAATCCGGCATGGTTGTCGACTCCCGGGGCGGTATCGCCCGAGAGCTCAGAGACATTCAGGATCAGTTGTCACGGCTCACGGCGTTGACCGGACAGATCCAACGCGAGGTCACCCTGCTCTCGAATCGTCTCGACGCCCAGTCGGCTCGAGTCATCCCCTCTTTCCAGCCCCGAGATCCCGATTCGGTGGGGGTTCTCACGCAGGTCTCGGGAGCGGATCCGGCCGCTGCCGATGGGACGTACCAGGCGGCGATCGCTCAGCTAAACCGGGGGTCGCTCGGAACGGCTCGCCGGGCCTTCGAGAGCTTCCTGGTGGACTATCCGGACCATCGTCTGGCTCCGTCGGCTCATTTCTTCCTCGGAGATATCCACGAGCAGGAGAATCAGCTGGACGATGCCATCGAGGTGTTCCTGCGCATTCCGGAGCTTTATCCCACCGATGACCGCGTGCCTCAGGCGCTGTACCGCACTGGAGCGATCTATGCCCTCCAGGACAACGCCGAGGAGGCGATTCGCTACCTCGAGACGGTGGTCAACACCTACCCTGACAGCGGTGCGGCGGACCTGGCCCAGGAGCTGCTGCAGGAACTCCGCTGACCTCTGATGCGCTGTCCTGAATGCGATGCGACCGAGAACAGAGTGGTCGATACGCGTGATAGTCGCGGGGGAAGAGCCGTACGACGCCGGAGGGAGTGCGCAGTGTGCCGGGCACGCTTCACCACCTACGAGCACATCGAAGAGCGGCCCCTGCACGTCTTGAAGCACGACGGCAGGACCGAGGAGTTCGACCGGTCGAAGCTGTTTCGGAGCCTCTCGATCGCGTGCGCCAAACGCCCGGTGACTCAAGACGATATCGACGCCCTGGTGGATAGCATCGAGGACGCCCTCACCGGGCAGCTGCGGTCCGAAGTTCCTGCTTCACGCATCGGTGAATTGGTCATGGAGCGCCTCGCTCCCCTCGACCGCGTGGCCTACATCAGATTCGCCTCGGTTTACCGGAACTTCCAGGACATCGGTGAGTTCCAAGAGGTGGTCCACGACCTGAATACGCAGGAGGAACAGCAGGTCCGGTCGCGGAACCAGGAAGAACTCCCGCTCTGACCATTTCAGGGTCCGCCTTTTCGGCACACCAGAGGTCTGCTGAGGAAGTGGGGTGGGCCTCAGCAGACTCCTTATACAAGCAATGTTGAAGCGAACCGGAAGCAAAAGGGGCGAAATGCCCTTCCTCGACCACCTGGAAGAACTCCGGTGGCGGATCTTGTGGAGCCTCATCGCCATCGTGATCGGGAGCGTGGCGGGCTTCGTGCTCGTCCTCGAGTTCGGCGTGCTCGAGGTTCTTCTGGCCCCTCTCGAGGCCGTCATGGGCGAGGGGGAGAAGCTCAAGTTCTTCTCGCCGACGGAGCCCTTCTTCCTGGTCCTCAAGATCGGTGTTCTGGTGGGCGTGATCCTGGTGTCGCCCATCATCACCTACCAGATCTGGGCTTTCTTGTCTCCCGCGTTGGAGCGTCACGAGCGGAGAGTCATCATCCCCAGCCTGTACATGGGCCTGCTACTCTTCGCGGCGGGCGTGGCGATGTCGTATCGGCTGGCGCTTCCGGTGACGCTCCGTTTTCTCCTCTTCTTCGGTGAGGAGTACTGGGACCCCATTCTCCAGGCGGGTCCCTATCTGGGGTTCGTAACGAAGCTCCTGGTGGCCTTCGGGGTGCTCTTCGAGCTTCCGGTGGTGATCATGATCCTTTCGGCTCTCGGGTTGGTGACCCCTGCTTTCCTACGGAAGAAGAGGCGCCACGCGATCATCATCATCACGGTGCTGGCGAGCTTCCTGAGCCCGGGCGACGTGGTGACGGTGACGGTCATGATGATGGCGCCCCTCGTGCTCCTCTACGAATTCAGCATCCTCCTTTCGGTTCTGATCTATCGCCGCCGGGAACGGCACGAGATCGGTGGTGAGCCGCCGACCGGATCAGTCGCAGCCAAGTGATTCTCGAGGCACGACTCGCCCGTCGCCTCGGCCGTTGGCTCCCCCTGCTCGGCGTCTTCCTCGGCGCTGTCGTGGGCATGGTGGTGACCACAGCTCCTCTGTCGGCCCAAGTGGTGGAAGAGGAGGTCGATTCGGCCCGGATTCGGATTCTGGATCAACTCGAGCGGCTCGCGAAGCCGCCGGGAGTGGACTCGACGCTGTTTCGGGATTCCCTGAGTGGTCGAGAGCCTGTCCGCACGCCTACCACGGCGGCGGCCGACACCTTCATGGCGCAGCTCCTCGAGCTTCCAGGGTACTCCGTGGCTCGCTATGAGGGGTCCGAGGCGCGTTTCGACGCTACCGAAGAGCGCCTCATCCTCGTCGGAGCAGAGGGGGCCCCGGCGAAGCTCAATCAGCAGCGTCAGTCCATTACGGCGGCCGACACCATCACGATGGCCGACTCCCTCGTGTGGACCGCGGGCGAAACGACCACCGAGAGGCCCGGTGAGGAGCCTGTGCAGAGCGCGAACATCATCTACGACCTGCGAGAGGGCAGGGGATCGGCCTTCGCCGCCCAGACGAAGCTGACGCAGGGTGCGGTGTGGGTAATGGAAGGCGATCTACCCGCCATCCTCCCGGACACGGTCTTCGGGCACGACATCAACTTCACCTCGTGTGAAGAGGAGGAGCCCCACTATCACTTCGCGGCCCGGGAGCTCAAGGCCATCGGAGGGAGTTGGCTCGTGGCCCGGAACGTCACGCTGAACTTCGGTGACGTGCCGGTCCTGTGGCTCCCCTTCATCTTCCAGAGCACGGAGAGCGGGCGGCGGAGTGGCATTCTGCCCATCCGGGTCGGGGTCAACGACATCGTGCGCACGTCTCGCGGCCACACGCGCCGGGTGTCCAACGTCGGGTTCTTCTGGGCCATCAACGACTACGCCGATGCCACGGTCGCCATGGACTGGTGGAGCGACAATTTCACCTCGTTGACCGGCGGATTTCGGTACCGGCACACGCAGAAGTTCATGGACGGGCGTGCGAACGTTCGCCGCTTCTGGCGGGTGGACGGAGGCCGGGAGCTGTCCTTCGATCTCGGCCAGAATTGGCAGATGGACGAGCGCACCTCGCTCAGGGTCTCAGCCCGGTACGCCTCGAGTTCGCAGTTCGTCAGGCAGAACTCGTTCGATCCCAGGGAGATCACCCAGTCCATCAACTCCGAGGGAGGCGTGAACCGGCGTTTCGACTGGGGGTCACTGTCTTTGAGTGCCAACCGGCGGCAGTTCCTGAGCGATGATCGGGTGGAGATGACGCTGCCGACCGCGAGTCTGTCCCTCAAGACGATGACACTCTTCAAGGCACCGGAGAGCCGTGCGAAGTTCTTCAACAACATGACGTGGTCCGGGAGCGCCCGGTACACCAAGAGCACGACCGATCGGGCACCGCAGGCCGACTCGACCTTCTCCGAGAGCCTGGCCGACGCCAACCGTACGAACGGCAGCGTGAGCAGCGCCTTCAACCTCGGCAACTTCTCGTGGAATCAGAACCTCAGCTTCAGGGGCTCGAGCGTGCTCGGCCTGCCCGCCTTGGTGGCGTTCCCCGGAGATACCCTGGGACCCCTTCCTACGGGCTTCGTGGATAAGAGCGAAGCCGACGTCACGTGGAGCATGGCCTTCAACTATCAGCAGCGGCTGATCGGCAGTACCACCCTGACCCCCAATCTGAGCATCTCCGGCATGTCGACGCGGTCTGATGACATCCCCGAGGCGTCCAGCTTCGTGTCGGGGCCTCGCCGGATCTCCTTCGGCGCGCGCCTGAAGAGTGACATCTACGGGTATTACGGTGGGTTCGCCGGTTTCGAGGCGATTCGCCACAAGATCTCTCCGTCATTTACCTATTCGTACGCCCCGGAGATCGTGCCCACGCTCATCCAGGAGACCGTGTTCGGTTCGCGTGAAGCCAAGGCCAGGAATCTCCTCAGCTTCGGGCTGAACCAGACGTTCGAAGCCAAGCGCCCGGACGACGGAACCGAGGAGGAGCTCGAGGAGGATCTGGAGGATCCCTTCGACCTCCTGGACGACCCCTTCCAGTCGGACTCCCTGCAGGACGCCAGGGCTGACTCGCTGGCGGCCGAAGCCGAAGCGCTGGCGCTGCGCAGACAGGAACGTGACGCGGAGGGTGGGCCCGAGAGGCTGCCGGCCTCACGGATCCTCAACCTGTTGTCGCTCCGGACCAGCGTCGTCAACTACGACTTCGTGCGCGCCAGCGATGAAGACGACTTTCTTCAGGGGTTCACGACCACGCGCCTCCAGAACCAGATCAGTTCCGACTTTCTGCGGGGGATGACCGTGTCGGTGGAGCACGATCTGTTCGACACGGACGAGGAAGGGAAGCGGAGCTTCGCGCCTCTCTTGTCACAGCTCAACTTCAGTTTCTCCGTGAGCAACACGTCGGGCGTGCTGCTGGCCCTGGGGAGCCTGCTGGGCGGAGGGGATGACGACGAGGAGGCCGAGGCGGACCGACCCGCCGCCACGCGACAGCCCGTCGTGAATGCCGAGGGCGACACACTGCTCGCTCTGGGGGAAGATCCAGAGGATTTGGATCCGCTGTTGGACGTTCTGGGTGACGTGGAGGTGGGTGACGAATCGGCCGTGATCCCGGGCTCGAGTGCGCCGGCGGCTGGGAGGCGCCAAAGGACTCGTGGGGCTGCGGGAACCTGGTCATCGACCTTCAACTACTCAATGCGCCGGAACCGGGACGAGAGTCTGCCGGCCAGCCAGTTGGTCCAGGTGGGCCTCCGACTCCGGCCTACCGAGAGGTGGAGTCTGACGTGGGGCACATCCTACGACCTGGACGTCCAGAGCTTTACCGATCACCGCATTCGGCTCACCCGCGACATGCACCGCTGGAACGCGAACTTCGACTTTCTGCAGACGGCTACGGGGAATTGGACCTTCCGCTTCCAGGTGTCCCTCACCGACAACCGTGACCTGAAGTTCGACTACGACCAGCGCAGCCAGGATATCGGAGACCGGTACTAGAGAGCTCCCAGCGAGGGCCCCGCGCTGTCTTCGCGGGCTTCCAAGCTGTCCTCTCCAGAGGACGATCCAGGCGGTTCGATCGCCGAAACCCCTTTATCTATAAGGTTTTCCGTTTTGGTATCGGTTGTGCATTAGCCCTGGGTGGAGGATCGCCGGGATCCTAGAGACCCGGCGCGGAACCCAGCGTGAGGTAGAAGCGCGAGGTAGAAGCGTGAGGCCGAAGCGCGAGGTCGATGAGAGGTAGATGAATCATGTGGAAACGGTTCTTTGTGGCGGTGGGGGTGGCTCTGCTGCTGGGCGCCTGTGATACCGAGGACACGATCTTCATTCCCGTCGAGGACTTTCCGGCCCCGCCGGAAGCCCTCGACGGTGAGTACTACAACCAAGCGATCACGCTCACGTGGTTTCTGGCGGCACAGTGGAACGGGGAGTCCTTCCGGGTCTACGGCCGTCGCGTGGGCGACTCCTCGTACCTCGTGATCGCCGAGGTGACGAGTTGTGTCGACGGCGCGTGTGAGTACACGGACACGAACATCATCGAGTCGGTCGGATACGAGTACTTCGTGTCGGCCGTCGACCCCGACACCGGCGCCGAGACGGATTCGGACGGCGTGATCCTGGTCTCGGTTCCGTCGTTCAGTGCGCCGCCCGTGCCCTCGGGTGTGGAGGTGGTGGGTCTGGACAACACCAACTACATCCGCTGGAGCGACAACGCTCGTTCCGTGAGCGATTTCGCCCACTACCGGGTGTACCTGCTGACCGACGACGGATCGACCCTTCTTGGCGAGACCGACTCGGAGGGTTTCCTGGACGAGTTGGCCGAGAACGGAGTCACCTCGGCGTACGTGTTGTCTTCCGTAGACATCTACGGCCACGAAAGTCGAGACAGCTTCGACAACGCTGCGACTCCCAGGCCCGATTTCCGCGGAGAGCTCCTACGTTCCTTCGCGGACGATCCGGCTAGATCAGGTTTCCGGTTCGCCGAGTCGGACCAACAGGATCCCGTCATGAGTGGGACCTCGTCGGCACGGCACTTCCGGCTCGAGACGGATGTTGATGGCTGGTGGCTCGTTCCGGGGCCGGCCGCGGACATCTTTCCCGAGGGCTCCTACACCACCGCGCTGAAGTGTGGCGTGGCGGCGGACGCCCAGTGCCAAGATTGGACGACTGCCCCTACCTCGGGATATGTGGGCGGCGACATGTTCCTCGAGCCGGAACTGTCGTACATGCTGCGGGTCGTGGGCGACGACGGTCAGATCCATTACGGCACGATTCGGGTCGCTCTGCTGGGCACCGATCAGACGGGTGCGGAGATCATGATCTTCGACTGGGCCTACCAGCTCCAGGCCGGGAACCCGCAGCTGGTGGGTCGCTGAGGCGCCCTGGCGTCGGTCGAGTCCATAGGACGCCTCCGGTGGCTTTGGCCATCGGGGGCGTTCGCATTGGCCCTCATGGTCTATCCCCTTGTGTTCCCGGCTGTTGCACACAGATTAGTGCTCTTCATTCCGTGAGTTATTTCCGAAGTCCAGCTACGTACCGATGTGAACGTGCGGGTGGGTGGGGAGTCTCGAATTCGAGCGTGAGTAGATGAGCGTAGAAGCGCTAAAAGAGCAGGCCCGGCGCCACGAGCAGAACGAGCAGTGGCAGAAGGCGCTGGATCTGTACATCAAGGCCATGGACCGCCTGTCTGACGACGACGCGCCGGACATCGGCCTTTTCAACCGGGCGGGCGATTTGGCGACCCGGACGGGCGCTTCCACCCAGGCGGTGAGTTTCTACGAGAAGGCCGTCGACTATTACGTCGAGGCCGAGCTGCCCAACAATGCCATCGCCGTCTGCAAGAAGGTGATGCGCAACCTGCCGGATCGGTACTCGATCCACCTCAAGATGGGTCAGATCCGTGCGGCTCAGGGCTTCATCACCGATGCTCGCTCGAGCTTCATCACCTACGCCGAGCGCGTGCAGGCTGCGGGCGACACCGATGAGGCCTTCCGTGCCCTCATCGAATTCGTCGAGCTGGCCCCCGACGACTACGAGATCAGACAGTTGCTCGGGGGACAACTCGCGCAGCATGAGCGCACGACCGAGGCCGTTCGGCAGCTCACCGATGCCCATCACATCATGATGCGGCAGGGACTCGCGGAAGAGGCCGCTGCGGTCGAGGCCCAGATCATGGAGATCGACCCCAACGCAACCATGGAGCCCGCGCCGATGGCGGGCCTTGCGGCGGAGGCCGGCGAGGAAGGCGATCTGGGTGCGATGGGCTTCGATGAGCCCGGTGGTGTCGACGTGGACACCCCAGCGGACGCCCCAGCGGACGCCCCGGCAGAGATCGAGGCCGACTTCGGCGGATTCGACCTCGGAGACGAGGAAGAGGCCGACGAGGAGGACCAGGAGGCTGAGGCGGCTACTGCCGGATTAGAATCCGGGGACGATCTGGACTTCGGAGGCCTGGAGGATGACGGTGGGGCAGAGCCGGAGGCCGAAGACGAGGTACAGGTAGTCGCAGGTGGTCTGGCTATCGACGACGACGACGACGAGGACGATGAGTTGGAGGACTCGCTCACCGAACTGCCTCTCATGTCCTTCGACGACGACGCTGAGGACACCGTGGCGCCGGCCGAGGTGACTGCGGACCTGGCCGAGTCGGGCGACGGAGAACCCGGCGACGAGGAGGACGAGGCGCTCGTCGAGGTCGAGGCGTCGGCCGATGAGTCCGAGGCGGAGGATCCGCTCGAAGCGGCCATGGAAGAGTCCGTTGCCGACGCCAAGGACGAGGAGGCCGCGTCGGAGCACGAGGCCCTCGCCGCCACGGGAGACTTCCTCGGCGCGATCGAAGCGCTCGCGTCGGTGGTCGAGGCGGAACCCGACGAACAGAATCACCATCAGCGCATGGTGGAGTACGCGTTCCGCTCCAATGACTCGGGCGCGCTCGCGGAGGCCTACGCCGGTCTGGCCGAGTGCCTGCTGCGAGCCGGCCAGGACCAGCGGGCCAAAGCCGTATTCGAGCAGGCCCTGACATCGGATCCGGCCAATGAGCGTGCGAAGGCAGGGTTGGCCCAGATCACCGGAGAGACTGCGGATGCGGCCCAGGAAGTCTCGTCGGCCGAGTCCTATGTGGATCTGGGCTCGATGCTCCTAGGGGACGAGGAAGAAAAGACGACCCGCTTCGTGGTGGCGTATGAGGAGCCGACCGGAGACGAATCGGCCGACTTCCAGAAGATGCTCTCTCAGTTCCGTGAGAAGGTGTCCGAGAACATCGGGGCCGATGACGCCACGGCACACTACGACCTGGGTACGGCCTTCAGGGAGATGGGTCTGCTAGACGAAGCGATTGCGGAATACCAGCAGGCGCTGCGCGCGTCGGCGGACCACCTGCCCACCTACGAGCTCCTCGGTCAGACCTTCCTCGACAAGAACGAGCCCGAGGCCGCGTTGAGATCGCTCACCCGGGCCCTGGATGCGCCGTTCGAGATCGAAGACGAGCTGATGGGCATCTACTACTACCTGGGCATGGCCCACGAGTCTGTTGGGAACAAGGACCTGGCGGTAGAGTTTTACGACAGGGTGTTCTCCCTGGATATCAACTTCGCGGACGTCACGGAGCGGCTAAGGGCCCTCCGAGACTAAACCAGCGAGTTCCTGATCGATGTCAATGTCGAACCCGGCCGTGTGTTAATGGAGGCGGCTTCGAGCTCGCTGCTGACCGGTGCCCCTCCGGGGCTCTCCGCGATGCAGTCCCTGGTGGGCGCCCGTCTCGAGTCGGTTCAGGATGAACTGAAGCGCATCATCGTTTCCGACTTCGACATGATCGAGGAGGTCAACGAGTACCTCCTGTTGATGAGGGGCAAGCTGTTCCGGCCGACCCTTCTGCTACTGGCCAACAAGGTCGGTGGAACCCCCTCCGACGATGCTGTCACGTCCGCGGCGGTGGTCGAGCTGGTGCATCTGGCCACGCTCGTCCATGACGACGCGGTGGATCACAGCGTCCTGCGACGGGGCCTACCGACGGTCAACGCACTCTGGACCCATCAGATCGCGATCATCATGGGCGACTATCTCTACAGTCGTTCGATCATGGAGCTGACTCGCCTCGGCAAGCTCGAGTCCCTGGCCGTGCTCGCCGATGCCGCCAACGAGATGAGTGTCGGGGAGATGCGCCAGTTGACCTCGTACGACGCCCTCGGTTTCACCGAAGAGGACTACTACCGGCTCATCGCGGCGAAGACCGCGTCCCTCATGTCGGCTGCGTGCGAGATGGGAGCTCTCGATGGCGCCCGAGAGTATCGTGGGCCTCTTGCCCGATTCGGACATCACCTGGGCATGGCCTTCCAGATTGCCGACGACCTGCTGGACTATACGGGCTCTGAAGAGGTGATCGGAAAGCCGGCGGGGCACGACCTGAGGGAGCGGAAGGTCACGCTACCTCTCGTGGGGGCGCTGGCGAACGTATCCGACGCAGAGATGTCGGAGATCAGGCGCTTCTTCACCCTGGTCGAGGCCTCCGACGACGACATTCAGCGCATCATTTCGATCGTCGATGACCGGGGCGGGATCTCCTACGCGAGGGCACAGGCGGATCTCTATGCCGAGCGGGCCGAAGAGGAGCTCGGTGATCTACCGGATGATCTGGCCGTCGAGGCGCTGCGGCGTGCCGTTGGGTACGCTGTGAGCCGCGACCGCTGATGCCGGAGCCGAGCTCTGACCCGTGTGATCCAAAGAAGAATGGGAACCAGACGCACCGGCGGACCGTATGCTAGTTGATACGTATCGGCGGAATATCAAGCGCCTGGCCTGGACCCAGGTGCTCGGGCTGCTGCTCGGGGGATTGCTCACTCAATTGTCGGAGCTGTTCCTACCCGAGAGCGCAGCCAAGTCGTTTCTGACCACGGCGGTGGAAGCGTCGATCGGGCCCTTGTCCATCGATCTGGTAGCTGTTGCGTTCGCGATCGGGCCTCTAACATTAAGCCTGAACGTGTTGACGCTCGTCGGAATCTCGATCATCGCATTTATCGTTCGATCCTGGATCTGAGCATAGGTCGGGACGGACCTCGAACGGAGGTACATCATGGGACTCGGCGGACTCGGCATGTGGGAGATGCTACTCATCTTCCTGGTCGTCCTCCTCCTCTTCGGTGCCAAACGGCTGCCGGAGATCGGATCCTCCCTGGGGAAGGGCATTCGGGAGTTCAAGGGCTCGATTCGAGAAATCGAACGCGAAGTCCAGGCTCCGCCCCCACCGAGGGAGTCGGTGACGTCGGAATCCACGCCCTCGGATGACGAGGACGAGGAGCCCAGAACGCTGACCACGTCTCCTGATGCGGATCAGTACGAGAACTCTGACGCGTAGGGACCTGAAGGTAGGACACCAAACGAAAACGGCGGCCGAAGCCCATCAGGCTTCGGCCGCCGTTGTTTCTTGGGGCCTTGGCGCGCCGCTCCGTGTGCCAGCGTCGGTCCGGTTCTAGAAGATCGGCGGAATCAGCGGCTGATCGGCCGGGTCGACGTTCAGGACCTCGTCGCGCCGGTCGATGATGCGGGCGGCGGCCCGCAGGCCCTCGAGCCATTCTTGGAGACGGGTCTGTTGGACACCGGCGACCAACTGGGAGCGCTGAGCGACGCGTTCTTCCTCGAAGACCGTGGTGTCGGCCGCCATGTAGTCGACGAGTTCGAGGATGAACGCGTTGTTGTTGGCCTCGACCACACCGCTGACCTGGCCCTGGTAGAGACCGAATCCGGCACCCACCGCGGCATTCATTCGCCCGAGACCGGGCACGAAGTCCATGCGCGCGTAAGGCCCTGCCTCTTGGATCTCGAGGCCGCGACTCTCGGCAGCGGCGTCCATGGCGGTCCCACCGCGAATATCGCTTACGATCTCTTCACCTTCCGCCTTGGCCATCTCCAGCTTCTTGACGTTCCGGACCTCTTGCTCGATAGAGGCCGTCGCGTCCTGGAGAGAAATGAAGCCCGCGTCGCGAGTCTCGACGAGCTCGAGCATGTAGAACGCCTGCCTCGTCTCGAATACCGGGCTCACGTCTCCGTCGAGGCCTTCTTCGAACGCCCAGTCCGCACCCTCACCGACCTGACCGGCGCCGACGACGAACGCGAAGTCCGGGCTGAGTGTAGCGGTCTCGCTCTGAAGCCCCAGCACGCTGACCGCTTCGTCCAGGCCCCGGGATTCGCCGAGACCTTCCAGCGAGTCCGCGAGGGTCAGGAGCGCGAGCTCCGAGTCGTCGGTACGCTCGAAGGGAACCAGGATATGTCGCGCCTGGACGCTGTCGGCAGCTTTGTCCTGAATCTCGATGATGTGGTAACCGAACGAGGTCCGCACCGGCTCGGTGATCGAGCCCTTGGCCGCAAGGAAAGCGGCTGCGGAAAACTCGGGACCATCCGATCCTCCGTGAACCACCCCAGATCACCCGATCCCGTCGAGATGCGGGGCCTTGCGAGGATCTCGTCGACCTCGACGCCGTCCCGGATCTCCTGACGGAGTTCGGCCGCCATCTCGCCGGCTGCGGCGGTGTCGGCGGCCGTGGGGGCCTTCACGAGGACCACGACCATCACAGAGGCCTGGGCGGGGATCGCGAACTCGTCACGATTCCCGTCGTAGTAGTCTGCGATGTCTTCTGCGGAGACGGGAACGTCGTCGTCCGCGATGCGTTGAGTGGGGTTCAACGGGATGTAGCGGACGGAGATCTGCTCGTTGAGGTCCTTATAGTTCTGCCACAGGGCGGCATCCGAGATGTAGACATCGGAGGAGACCTGCCGAAGCAGCTTGCCCCGCGGAATGATCTCCCGGTAGTAAGCCTCTAGCTGGAGCAGGACCTGATCGTCGATCGCGGGCGAGGAGATGTAGTCCTGGTACTTCTGGATGTCGAAGACGCCAGCGGTCTGGAAGGCGGGGCTCGACCGGAGTTCGGCAGGCGGGCTGAATCGGGCCGCACTGCGGACCTCGTCGTCCGTCACCTCGATGCCGCGCCTCTGCAGCTCCTGCCTGATCAACACCTGGTTCACCACCTCGTCCCAGGCAGCGTCCTCGATGTCGGCGATCTGCTGGCTCGTGACCGGATCCTCTTGCGAGTTCTGGATCTGATCCATGAGACGGCCGTAGGTGAAGTTGTACTCCTCGTAGCTGACGGGCACACCATTCACGCTGCCGATCTCGCCGACGGACAGTCCACTTCTTCCCGTGATGTCCATTCCCCACTGGAACACCATGAGACCCACGAAAGCGAATGCTGTGATCAGCATGATCCACTTCGTGTTCTCCCTCATCTGACGCATCATAACCCGACAACTCCTCGGCGCGGCGCGGCTATCGACAAAACTCGACCCTTTCATACGCAAAAGGCCTTAGAAAGTAACGGCACCCCCAGGGGCCCTCAACTCCTTCGTTGACACGTTTTTGGCGAAATCAGTATCTTCCCCCCGTTCAAGTGTCCTCCAGCTCCACCTTGTGTTTTTCCCGATTCTCCATAGGAGTAACTGTGCCCGAACCGCTGAATCAGCAGATCGACCGGCTCCAGGAGATCCTCTTCTCGGAGCGAGACCCAGACGGTCGCGCCTTCGTGTCCTTGGCCGATGCCCACCGTCGGGGGGGTGATTTGGACCGGGCGCTCGAGGTCCTGCAAGAGGGATTGGGCACTCATCCCGACTCCGCTTCGGGGCATGTGGTAGCGGGATGGCTGCACACGGACAGGGGCGACGACGACAGTGCGATCCAAGCGTTCGAGAGAGTCCTGGAGCTCGACGACGAGAACGGCGCCGCCCTCCGGTCCCTCGCGGGGCTGGTTGATGCGCGTCAGGGGCTCTCCTACGCGCAGAGACTGGTCGAGCTGGAGCCGGACGATGCCCAGGCGATAGCCACGCTCGAAGACCTGGAGGCCGCCTTGGCGGCTGAGGATGCCACCCCCGAGGCGGTACCGGTCGAGGCTCTGGCCCCTGATGAGGCCGAGGCACCCCCCGACGACGTGCTCGACGAGCCCGTTCTCGAGGTTTCGGCCCGTGCGGAGGACTCTTCGGAAGAGCCCGTTCTCGAGGCGGAGCCGGTCGCCGAGGAGCCCGCCGAGGAGCCCGCCGAGGAGCCCGCCGAGGAGCCCGCCGAGGAGCCCGCCGAGGGTGAGATCTATACCCAGACGCTGGCGGAGCTCTACGCGAAGCAGGGCGCGGCGGACAAGGCCGTGGAGGTCTACCGGAAGCTCCTGGAGGACGATCCCGACAACGGGATGTTCCTGCACCGTGTAGCCGAGTTGACCCGGGGCGTGGACGTGGGCCCGGTGGCCGGGGACGAGCCTGAGGTACCTGAGGTCACTGATGATCGACCTGTTGTGCCCATTGAATCGTTGGCCCCCGATCCTGAGCCTGTTGCCGAAGCGGCCCCCGCCACAGACGACCGGCCGGTCGTGCCCATCGAGTCTCTGGCGCCTGACCCCGTCGGGGCTGTCGACGCCCCAGTCGTTTCGGCGGAGGACGTGGCCGATCGGCCGGCGGATGATCGGCCGGTGGTGCCGATTGCGTCTCTCGCTCCGGACGAGTCGGCCGAGGGTTCAGACGGCGATCCCTTTCCATGGATGAACAAGCTCTAATGCGTATTGCGATCATACATGGACCGAACCTGCGCTTGCTCGGGCAGAGAGAACCGGACGTCTACGGGACCGACACGCTCGACGACATCAACGGCGAGGCCGAAGCACTCGGCGAGGAGTTGGGAGTTGAGATCGAATCGTTCCAGTCGAACTCCGAGGGCGAGATCCTCGACTTCTTGGAAGAGGCCAGCGGCCGGGTCGACGGCTTCCTGATCAACCCCGGGGGACTGACGCACACGAGTGTGGCGCTGCGAGACGGCCTCGTGGGGGTCGCGAAGCCGTTCGTGGAGGTTCACCTCTCCAACACCGCGGGTCGAGAGAGATTCCGCCGTCACTCCTTCCTGGCGCCCGTGGCCGCGGGGGTGGTTCTTGGTTTTGGATCCCAGAGCTATCTTCTAGCGCTCAGGGGCCTCGTGGCTCACATCGCCGGCCGGTAGTTCCGGCGATTCTTTACCGACTGACAAGGCGTCATGGCTTCCACTGCTAATTTTCGTAACGGCTTGGTTCTGGATATCGACGGGCAACTCTGGACGATTGTCTACTTCCAGCATGTAAAGCCCGGCAAAGGCGGCGCGTTCGTGAGGACCAAACTCAAGAACGTCCTGGTTGGCAATGTCGTCGACAGGACGTATCGGGCCGGAGAGAAGGTGACCGACGTCCGCTTGGAGCGTCGCCCGGTCACCTACAGCTACACGGACGGCCAGCTCTACCACTTCATGGACCAACAGACCTTCGAGATGACTCCGATCTCTGGGGACCTCCTCGGGGAGGAGCAGCTCAGGTATCTGAAGGAGAACATGGAGTGTGAGGGGCTGGTGCATGACGGAAATGTCATCAGTGTGGAGCTTCCCCAGTTCGTCGAGCTAGCCGTAACCCAGACCGATCCCGGGGTGCGGGGTGACACGGCTCAGGGAGGCACTAAGCCCGCAACGCTCGAGACCGGCGCGGTCGTTCAGGTCCCGCTCTTCATTGAAGAAGGAGACGTACTCAAGGTCGACCGCCGCGAAGACAAGTATCTGACACGGGTCACGGCATGATCGATCTGGACTTTCTTCAGAGCCTCATCGAGGCCATCGACGCCAGCGGACTCGATTCCATCGAGCTCGAGCGTGGGGGTACGCGCATCAAGTTGGCCAAGACGTCCGGTACGGCCGTCGCGGTGGCCACACCTCTGAGCCACACGACACCGGTCGCGATACAGGCCGCCCCCGCGGCATCTGCAGCCACAGCGGCTGCGCCCGCCGCGGCTCCTGCGGCATCCGAGACCGAAGCGGCGGCCCCGGCATCGAACTTGATCGACATCAAGTCCCCCATGGTGGGCACGTTCTACGGCGCTCCGGCTCCGGACGCCCCGCGCTATGTGGAGGTGGGTGCCCGCGTGAGTCCCGGAGATACGCTCTGCATCATCGAAGCCATGAAGCTGATGAACGAGCTCGAGTCTGAGGTGTCCGGGGTGATCCAGGAGATCTGTGTCGAGAATGCGGATCCCGTGGAGTTCGGCCAGGTGTTGTTCCGCGTCTCACCCTCTTAACACTGGTCTCCTCATATCTGCACGGGGCGGTGTCAGGACTGCGCCCGGGTGCGGATTCTGACAGTTTTTGTTACGGTTTGGTCGCCGGCCGTGTGGCACTGACAGAGGTGAGCTGAGTGTTCAAGAAGGTTCTGATCGCCAATCGCGGGGAGATCGCTCTTCGCATCATCCGGGCCTGTCACGAGCTTGGCGTGAAGACCGTGGCGGTTTACTCCGAGGCCGACCGCGAGTCGCTGCACGTGCGGTTTGCGGACGAGGACGTGTGCATCGGTCCGGCTCCGGCTGCTCAGAGCTACCTCAACGTCCCGCAGATCATCTCGGCGGCCGAGGTGACCGGCGCCGAGGCGATTCATCCGGGATACGGGTTCTTGGCGGAGAACGCGGAGTTCAGCGAGATCTGCCAGCGTTCCGACATCGTCTTCATTGGCCCCACTCCGGACCAGATCCGGTCCATGGGCGACAAGGCGACGGCCCGGCGCACCATGACCGAGTTGGGCGTTCCCACCGTTCCCGGGTCCGACGGAGTGGTATCCGATCCGGACGAGGCAGCGCGCATCGCCAACGAGATCGGCTATCCCGTCATGGTCAAGGCTTCGGCGGGGGGGGGCGGCAAGGGCATGCGGGTCGTTCCGGATGCCGAGAGCTTCGCGTCGCTGCTGCAGGCTGCGCAGACAGAGGCGAAAGCTGCCTTCGGTAACGACGAGGTCTATCTCGAGAAGTGCATCGTCGGCCCGCGGCACATCGAGTTTCAGATCTTCGGCGACCAGCATGGGCGAGTAGTCCATCTCGGGGAGCGTGATTGCTCGATCCAGCGCCGGCACCAGAAGCTCATCGAAGAGGCTCCCTCACCCGCTCTCACGCCAGAGATGAGAGAGCAGATGGGTAAGGACGCCGTGCTGGCCGGCAAGGGCATCGACTATGTGGGAGCCGGAACCGTAGAGTTCCTGCTGGATCCATCCGGGTCGTACTACTTCATCGAGATGAACACGCGGATCCAGGTGGAGCACCCGGTCACCGAGGTGATCACCGGGCTGGACCTTGTTAAGGAGCAAATTCGTGTGGCCTCGGGGGAGCCCCTCTCCTTTCCCGAACGGACGCCGAGCCTACGCGGGCACGCGATCGAGTTCCGCGTGAACGCCGAGGACGCATCACGCAACTTCGCGCCTTCGCCGGGGCCGATCCTCACGTTCCACCCCCCCGGAGGGCCGGGCGTGCGGCTCGACACGCACCTCTATACCGGGTATCACGTACCGCCCTACTACGACTCTCTTCTGGCCAAGCTCATCGTACACGGCAACAGCCGCGAGGAGGCCATCGTCCGGGCGCGGCACGTGCTCGATTCCTTCGTCATCGAAGGAATCACGACCACGATCCCGTTCTTGGCGGAGATCACGCGGGACGAGAAGTTCGTCAGTGGCGACGTGGACACCGGGTTCGTGGACCGCTTCCTCAGCGAACGGGCGAACCAGGGATGAAGATCGACGTCTTCTTCCGTGCCGGAGAGCCTGCGGCGCTCGACATGGTCGACCACACGGTTGTGGTCATCGACGTTCTGAGGGCGACCAGCACCATGGTCGAGGCCTTGGTGAACGGGGCTCGTGGGGTGTATCCGGCCGCGTCCACAGAGGAGGCCATGAAACTGGCGGGCTCGCTGGGACGGGAAGACACGCTCCTCTGCGGTGAGTCGAAGGGGCTCATGATCGAGGGCTTCGACCTCGGAAACTCCCCGCGGGAGTTCGTCGCAGACCGTGTGGCGGACAAGCGCCTCGTCATGAGTACGACCAACGGAACCAGGGCGTTCCTGCTGGCCGAGGATGCGGATCGCGTGTTGGCTTGTTGCTTCCTCAACCTCGGCGCCGTCGTCGAGGCGGTGACCGATGTGGAGCACCTGGTAGTGGTGTGCGCCGGTCGAGAAGGCAGGTTCGCTACCGACGATGCCGTGTGTGCGGGCGCGCTCATCGACCGGCTGCAGGGGCTGAACGAGGAAGAGATCGAACTCAACGACGCCGGGCACGCGGCCCTCGAGCTCGCGAACCGCTTCCGGATCGGAGCCGACTTCCTGGCCATGACGGACGGAGGCAAGAACCTCGTGGATATCGGGTTCCACGACGACCTGACGCACTGCGCGCAACTGGATCGGTACTCGGTCGTTCCCGAGATGGAGGATCGGGTGATTCAGGTGCTGTCACCCGATTCGAGCGGCTCGGAGGTGAGCCCCTGATGCTATCTCGGGAGCAGCAGCGGGATATGATGGCGGCAGGCCTTCTGGCCCTGGCGCTTTTTTTTGTGGCGGCCTTGATGCCCGTGGCGGCCCTCGGCCCGCGCCTGGCCGCCTGGTTCCCGTCGGGGAACATGATGGGCCTCGTGGGCGGCACCACGCAGCGTGGCCTCGCAGGTCTGCTCGGCGGCTCCGCCTTCTTCGTGCCGATCCTGCTGTTGGTTACCGGCCTGAGGGCGGGGGACTGGCTGTCGCAGGGGTGGACCGTGCGATTGGCTGTGCTGTCCGCGGGCCTGATGCTCATCCTTCCGGTCGGACTCCAGGTTCTGGGACAGGGACCTGAGATGGTCGGCGCGTGGGGTGGTTTCGCGGGTCCGCCTCTTGCCACGGCCCTGGGGTTCCTTGGAGCGGTCCTCTTCCTGTCGCTTCTCCTGGTCGTCCTGTCCGTGGGCACGTTGGGCTGGAATCCACTCCGTTCGCTGGCCTACGCGATGGCACAAGGGAGTGGGGTCATGGCTCGGGGCGCGGCTCGGCTCGTCACCTGGGGTGAGGGGGTAAAAGCCCGGTTGGACGAGCGGGCGCGGGAACGTCTCGACCAGACGCCGCCGATGGACCTGCTGGAAGGCGAGGACGAAGCTCCCCCCGAAGAGGAGGAGAAGCCCGCCGAGGAGCCCGCCGAGGAGCCCGCCGAAGAAGAGGCAGATTCCGGCCTCGCCGGGTCTGATGTCGAGTCTGAAGGTGATTCCGAGACAGAGGATGGCGGTGAGTTGGCGGACGAGCTCGAAGAGATGATGCCCGATCCTCTCCCCAAGGAAGACCTCAGCGAGACCGGACTTCCACCTGTCGAGTTCATGACTACGGTGGAGGAGGAGGATCGGGGAGACATGGAGCGCGAGCTGGACGCGTTGGGAGACGTCCTGGTCGAGAAGCTCCGTACCTTCAATGTCGAGTGCGAGATCGGCGGTCGGACCACCGGCCCCGTGGTCACGCAGTACGAGGTGATCCCGGCTCCGGGCGTGAAGGTCAACAAGATCGCGAATCTGGACGCGGACCTGGCCCTGGCGATGAAGGCCAAGAGCATTCGGATCGTGGCCCCCATTCCGGGAAAGGGCGCCGTGGGCGTGGAGATCCCCAACCCTGAGCCTGAGGTCGTCCGGCTTCGGGATATCCTGGACTCTCCGGCCTATCAGAACAGCCGTGCCGAGCTGCCTCTGGCGCTCGGCAAGGACTTGAACGGCAAGCCCTACGTGGCGGACTTGCGCAAGATGCCCCACGTCCTGATCGCGGGCGCCACGGGATCCGGGAAGTCGATCTGTATCAACACCATCATCACGAGCCTGGTCTACCGGCACACTCCGGAGACGCTCCGGCTGCTCATGGTCGACCCCAAGATGGTCGAGCTCTCCACCTACAAGATGCTCCCACACCTCCGCCACAGCGTGGTCACCGATCCCCGGGACGCCGCGGGGCTGCTGAAATGGGCGGTCCTGGAGATGGAGCGCCGCTACACGCTCCTGAGCGCAAACGGCGTGCGCTCCATCGACGAGTTCAACGCGCGGTGGCGAGACGGGGTCGTCCTGCGACGCTTCGAGCCGAAGGGAGCCGAGGACGATCCTGACCGCTGGATCCATCAGGAGGGTGTACTCCCTTACGTGGTCGTCGTGGTCGACGAGCTGGCCGACCTCATGATGACCGTCCAGAGCGAGGTCGAGAAGCCGCTCACGACCCTCGCACAGAAGGCCCGAGCCATCGGCATCCACCTGATCGTGGCCACTCAGCGGCCCAGCGTGAACGTCATCACGGGCCTGATCAAGGCGAACTTCCCTTCCAGGATCGCATTCCGCGTGGCGTCGAAGACGGACTCCCGCACCATCTTGGATCAGAACGGCGCCGACGCCCTGTTGGGGAACGGAGACATGCTCTTCCTCCCGCCGGGGACCAGCGAACCCGTGCGCATTCAGGGAGCCTATATCTCCACGCCCGAGACGGATCGGATGATGGGCTGGTACAAGGAGCGGGTCGAGGCCCGTGAGCAGGCGTACGAGGACGACGAGTCGGACGACGAGTCCGATATTCTCGAACAGATCAGGAGCCACGAGCAGGAAGAGGCTGGTGGAGGCGGTGAGGGGCCATCCGAGTGGGACGACCTGTTCCGGGCGGCGGCCGAGGTCTGCATTCAGCACGAACAGGGCTCGACATCGCTTCTGCAGAGGCGACTGAAGATCGGCTATGGCCGGGCCGCCCGGATCGTGGACCAACTGCACGACGCGGGCATCCTGGGCCCCTCCGAGGGGTCCAAGGCCCGGGAGGTACTGGTCGGCATGGACGCGCTCGACCTCATCCTGTCGAGCGAAGGGATCTAGAGACCCTGTCCGCAGGAACGGCGCCGACACCCACCGGGTATGGACGGCTCATGATGGAGCCACGGAACAGCCCCGACTACGCGTGTCACGATCACGGTCTCGAGGGTCGCAGCCGCGATCTCGAGCGCTGCGATCGATGGAGAGCCGGTCGACTCCTCTTGCTGCCTGCCGTTCTCGTCTTGGGCGGAGGTATGGCGATGGCCCCGGCCGAGGTGGTCGCCCAGGACGAGCGCGCCTACGAGGTGCTCGAGGCCGCGTCCGAGATGTACTGGGGGCTGAAGACGCTGTGCGCCCGCTTCCATCAGGAGATCGAGGTCACCCTGCTGGGACAGACCCGATCGGGCGCAGGTACGCTATGCCAGCGTCAGCCCGCCGAGTTTTCAATGCGGTTCAGCGAGCCGGAAGGCGATCTGGTCGTGGTGGATGGAGAGTTCCTGTGGACGTTCTATCCGAGCATGGATGCGAAGCAGGTCATGAAGTTCGCGGCGGCGGGCGCCGAGGGTCGCTTCAATTTCTACAAGAACCTCCTGGAGGATCCGAGAGGCCGGTTCGATGCCACATACGTGGGCAAGGAGGATGTTGGCTCACATCAGGCTCACAGGCTCACCGTCACTCCCAGAGATCCTGGTGCGTTCCGGTCGGCGGTGGTCTGGATCGATGCCGAGAGCGACCTGATCGTCGGTGTGGACGTCCACGACGCCAACGAGTCTATCCGGCGGGTGCGCCTGACGGACATCCGCGTCGATGTCGTGGTGCCCGACAGTGAGTTCCGTTTCGTCCCGCCCGCAGACGCTCGGGTGTTGAGCCGATGAAAACCAGGGATCTGCCGGTCTTCCCTCTGTCGCCGGATCCGGTCCGGTCCGATGTCGCGCCCGACGTCGAGGCCGTGCGCTTGGACATCGACCCGGTGGGACCCGAGGACGGCCCCCGAATCGGGCTCGTCACCCTGGGCTGCGACAAGAACACCGTGGACTCCGAGAAGATGATGGCGGCCCTGCTGGGTCACGGGGCACGCGTCTCGTCCGACGTGGAGGGCGCCGACGTCGTCGTCGTGAACACCTGTGGCTTCATCGAGGCGGCCAAGGAGCAATCGATCGAGACCATTCTCGATGCGTGCCAGCTCAAGGAAGAGGGCCAGGTTCAGGCCGTGGTGGCCGTGGGGTGTATGGTCCAGCGCTACAAGGAGGAGCTTCAGGCGGAGATGCCCGAGGTGGATCTCTTCCTGGGCCTCACGGAGATGGCGTCGCTGGTCCCCGAGTTGCGGGACCGTGGCCTGCTTCTCGAGGAGGTCGACGTCGTGCCCAACATGGAGCGACCGCTCCGCGTGCTGTCGATCGAGACTCCGCACACCTCGTTCCTCAAGATCAGCGAGGGGTGTGACCACACCTGCGCCTTCTGTGCGATTCCGAGCTTCCGGGGACTTCACCGCTCGGCCCCGCTCGAGAACCTGGTCACCGAGGCTCAAGCTCTGAGCCGGCAGGGCGTGAAGGAACTCAACATCATCTCCCAGGACACGACCTGGTACGGGCGGGACCTGTGGAGGAAGGATCGATCGTCTCCGCTCCTGCCGGGTCTGCTGCGGGCGTTGGTCCAAGAGACCGACGTGCCGTGGTACCGCCTGTTCTACATGTACCCCTCCGGGATCACGGCGGAGCTCGTGGAGCTGATGGCGACCGAACCGGCCATCCTCCCGTACCTGGACATGCCGTTGCAGCATGGCAGCGATCGCATCCTGGAGGCGATGAGGAGACCGGAGCGTCAGAGCGTGATCCGAGAACGTGTCGCCTGGCTCCGGGACGGGATACCGGACCTCACGCTTCGCACCACCGTCATCGTCGGATTCCCCGGTGAGACCGATGACGACTTCCGGGAGATGCTGGATCTGTTGGAGGAGGTGCGCTTCGATCGGGTCGGGGCGTTCACGTACTCCGTGGAGGACGGGACACCGGCCGCCGACATGCCCGATCAGGTGCCCCAGTCCCTCATGAGAGAGAGGCTCGAAGAGCTGATGGATCTTCAGCGCATGATCTCCACGGAACGGAACGCCGAACTGGTAGGTCGCCGGATACAGGCTCTCATCGACGAGGTCGTGGACGATCCGGGCCCGCTGGGCGAGGCCGCGGAGGGCCGACCGGTGGGCGTCGCTCGTACGGTGGGGCAGGCGGTAGACGTGGACGGAGTCACCCATCTGTACCCGGACTCCGGCCTGACCCCGGGCGAGTTTGCCACCGTTGAGATCGTCGATGCGCTGGAGTACGACCTCATCGGCCGGATTGTGAGATCATGACCGGTGATTCCGAAGCGATCTGGCGCCGAGCCCAGGAGTTGATTCCCGGGGGCGTGAACTCACCCGTCCGGTCCTTCCGCTCGGTGGGGAGCACGCCGTTCTTCGTGGAGCGAGGTGAGGGGCCCTATCTGTACGATACGGAGGGGAATCGCTACACGGACTACGTGCTGAGTTGGGGGCCTCTCATTCTGGGACACGCCCACCCCGTGGTGATGGAAGCCGTGGCCGGCCAGCTTCATCGTGGCACGTCCTACGGGGCTCCCACGGTCGCCGAAGTCGAACTGGCCGAGCGGATCGTACGCCTGGTGCCGGGCGTGGAGATGGTACGCCTCGTGAACAGCGGTACGGAAGCCACCATGAGCGCGCTGCGCCTGGCCAGGGCGGCCACGGGCCGCGACGTAATGCTGAAGTTCACGGGATGCTATCACGGCCATGCCGACGCGTTCTTGGTGGCCGCGGGCAGCGGCGTGGCGACTCTGGGGTTGCCCAACTCGCCCGGAGTCCCCGAGGCGGCTGCGTCTCAGACGGCGGTTCTTCCCTTCAATGACCTCGCCGCCGTAGAAGAGCTCTTCGCGGCGCGAGGTGAAGAGATCTCCAGCGTGTTCGTGGAGCCGGTCGTGGGGAACTCGGGTCTGATCCCTCCGGTTGAGGGGTTCCTGGAGGGGCTGCGAGCGACTACCGAGCGGTACGGTGCTCTACTCGTCTTCGACGAGGTCATGACCGGCTTCCGGGTCGCACTTGGGGGGGCGCAGGAGCGCTACGGGGTCGTGCCGGACCTGACCACCCTCGGCAAGGTCATCGGGGGCGGACTGCCCGTCGGTGCGTTCGGGGGCCGTCGCGACGTCATGGAGCAGGTGGCCCCGGCCGGACCTGTCTATCAGGCCGGTACCTTGTCCGGCAACCCGCTGGCCACCGCCGCGGGTGATGCCCAGCTCGGGTATCTCGAGACGCATGACCCGTTCCCGGAGCTGGAGGCCGCAGCGAGCCGTCTCTCGACGGGGATCGTCTCCGCGCTCGAGGAAGCGGGGATCCCCGCGTCGGGAAGCTCGGTCGGGTCCATGTGGGGCGTCTTCTTCCGGAAGGGTCCCGTCCATTCCTTCGAGGACGCCCAGGGGGCGGATACGGACAGGTTCCAACGCTTTCACCGGGCATGCCTGGATCGGGGTGTGTTTCTTGCTCCATCGCCGTTCGAGGCCGGCTTCGTATCCACCGCCCACACGCCGGACGTCATCAATGAGACGCTCCAAGCGGTTCGTGAGGCGGCGTTGGAGGTCGGCTGATCGTGAGTCACGTACACACGCTTCAAGAGCAAACGCTGCGACATGGAGGTGAGGTTCGGATGAGGACGGCAACGATGTGGAAGTCGGCGTTGGCAGCAGCGGTGATCCTCGCGCCCACGGGCGCCCGTAGTCAGGAGTTGGCCGACTACGACTATGCGAACCTCTCGTTCCGCGGGGTCCTGTTCGAGGGCGGTTACATCTTCGCGAACAACGT
Source organism: Longimicrobiales bacterium (assembly GCA_965249725.1). Classification (GTDB taxonomy): domain Bacteria; phylum Gemmatimonadota; class Gemmatimonadetes; order Longimicrobiales; family Gaopeijiaceae; genus CBDDCX01. The sequence continues at coordinate 1,623,700 of CBDFMQ010000002.1, read as the reverse complement.
AGAGAACACGGAGATCTTCGGTCTCCGGTTCGACTTGGGGTTCCTCGGACCGGGCTTCAGGATCGTACCGGGCGTGGCCTACTGGACCTCGCGTATGGCTCAGGACGAAGTCACGGACTTCGAGACACGGCTCGGAGCACTCAACGTTGCCCAAGGAGGCAGCCCACCACCCGGCGGGTTCAACCTGGGGGTCATCGACCGGGACGATATCGTCTTCAGCCTGGACGGGCACTACATGTGGTCGGTTCCCATGGACCTCTTCCTGTGGACCGGTGTGGGCGTGTCGGGCCACTTCCTGAACGGATCCGGCCCCGCCGTGAACGGCACGTTCGTAGAGGACCTGCTGGATTCGGTATCCGCTGGCTTCAACGTTCATGGGGGCTTGGAATACCCCATGACGGAGCGCTTTCGGGCGTACGGAGGCAGCAAGCTGGAGATCCTGGGTGACCTCCGCTACGTCGAGCTCCGGTTCGGCCTGAGCTACATCTGGGGCGACCTGGTCTCGGGGGAGGGCAGCTGATGTCCGCGCCGGACCGCGATCCGATGCGGGTCGGAGTCCTGGGGATGGGGGCGATCAGCCAGATCGTCCACCTCCCTATCCTCTCGGAACGGGAGGACGCCACGGTGGTCGCGGTCGCCGACTCCGATACTCCAAAGGCCGAGACGATCGCCAGCCGTTTCGGGGTTCCCAGGGTGCTGTCGGACCAGGAGTTGATCCAGGACGACGATGTCCAGGCGGCGGTGATCTGCACACCCAACCACCTACACGAGTCACTCGCGATCGCGGCCCTCGAGGCGGGGAAGCACGTTCTCGTTGAGAGGCCTCTGGCGCTCACTCCGGAGGGAGTGCAGAGGGTGCTCGACGCGGCGAGCGCGGCGGGCCGCTGCCTGGCCGTCGGGATGAACCACCGGTACCGCCCCGACGTGGGTGCCCTGGCCTCCTTCGTGGCCGGGGGTGAGTTGGGTGAGATCTATGCGGTACGAGCGAGCTCGCTGACGCGGAAGACCCCGTCGGTGCGTTCGACGTGGCGCCAGACCGCGGACCAGGGGGGTGGAGCGTTGATGGATCTCGGGGTGCAGATCCTCGATCTAGCGTTCTGGGTGGTGGGCTATCCCCGGATCACCCGGGTCTCCGCGGTGCTCCGGGGGGACGACGATTCTGTGGAGGACGCCGCGACTCTCTTCGCCGTAGCAGAGTCCGGCATGGTCTTCAGCGTGGATGTGAGCTGGGGCCTCTTCGCCGATGCCGATCGCCACTATGCCCGGGTCATGGGTACCGACGGATCCGGATCGATGCCGCCGTTGGAGATCCAGAAGCAGTTCGGAGACCGTCCGAGGGACGTGACACCGCGTCAGCCCAAGCCCCGGGGCGGGGAGAACCCGTTCACCAACGCCTACCGTCGCCTCCTCGATCGCTTCGTTCGGGCGGCCGCCGGAGAGGGCGATATGCCTCCCCCGACGGAGCAGGTACACCTGATGGAGGTGATGCAGGCAGCGTACCGCTCCGCGGAGTTGGGGCGGGAGGTAGGGCTCGGTGAAGGCTGAGGGACCTCGGCGTCTCCTAGGGACGAGGCTGGCTCTCCTTGGAGTGGTGGTGGGCGCCTCCGTGTTCGCCGCCGTGTGCATCGTCGGCTCCTGGACGGCCGTGTCGGCTCAGGTCGCTCCGCCGCCCGGCGACTCCATGAGCGCCGCACCGGGTTCCCACCTCGAGGTCTTCCTGATGACTATGGGACCGGGCGAAGCCATCTGGGAGCGATTCAGCCACAACGCGCTGGTCATCCGGGATGACTTCGCTGGGACCGAGATCGCCTACAACTGGGGCATGTTCGACTTCAGCCAGTCCGACTTCATTACGCGCCTGGCGCGGGGTCGCATGCGCTACTGGATGGCCGGGTATCGCTCGGTCGACATGATCGAGGTCTATCGGCGGGCGAATCGCAGCGTCTGGATGCAGCGGGTCAACCTGACCCCCGGGCAACGGCTCGAGCTCCAGTCGCATATTCGCGAGACCGACACCGAGGCCAATCGCTACTACCGGTACGACTACTACCGGGACAACTGCTCCACTCGCGTCCGCGATGCCCTCGACCTGGTTCTGGACGGGCAGATACGGGAGTCGACCGAGGGCCTGGAGGCAGACGCGACCTACCGTTGGCATACCGCCCGGCTTCTGGAGCCGGTGCTGGCGGCCTACGCGGGCATCCAGTTCGTCGTGGGCAACCGGGGGGACGAGCCCATATCGGTTTGGGACGAGATGTTCCTGCCGCTGCCCCTCCAGAGCCACCTTGGCGAGATTGTCATCGATACGCCGGACGGCGCCGAAGCGCCGCTCCTCGGAGCCGCCGTGCAGGTGGTGGACGCTCGGCAGGAGCCCGTCCCGAGTAGCGCGCCTAACATGCTCTTCGGGTTCCTGTTGGCCGGCGCCGTGCTCGGGGGGCTGTTTGCAGCAGCAGGACGCACGGCCGGGAAAGGCAGGCGGTGGGCGGCTTGGCTTCTCGCACTCGCCGGAGGCGGGTGGAGCCTGATCGTGGGACTCCTGGGTTCGGCGTTGATTCTCTCGTGGTTCTACACGGATCACTTCTTCTGGGGTCTGAACGAGAATGCGTTTCAGGCCCAGCCCGTCTCGCTGGTGTTGGCTGTTCTGATGATCCTGTCCGTCGTCGGGAAGGGTCGGAGCGGCTGGACGAGGCTCGCAGCGATCACCGTTGCCGGCATGGCGATGGCCGGCTTCGTGTTGCAGGTACTGCCGGGCCTCGACCAGATCAACGGGGAGATTCTGGCGCTCACGCTGCCCGCCCATTTGGGGCTCGCGTGGGGTGTGCTTGAGGCGTGGCCGCCGGCCGGGGGATGATTCCGAAGCCCGGGGACCGGCTGGTCCCCGCCGTCTCAGCGGTACTTCTCGCCAGCGCGTTTCCGCCGTTCCACTTCCTGATCCCGTCCTTCGTCGGCCTGGTCCCGCTCGCGGTCTGGATCGTGGATCGAGGTGGTCCTGGCGACGCGGCTGACGCCGCAAGCGGGCCGGGGGATGCGTTCAAAGGGGGAGCCTGGTTCGGATTCCTGTACTTCGGGCTTCTCTTCCACTGGATCGCTCTGGCCCTCATCTGGTTCACGTGGTGGGCGATTCCGGCGTACCTGGCGGTGGTCGCGGCGCTCGCGGTCTGCGCGGGGGCGTTCGGGTGGGCGCTCCACCGCATGGTATGCCGCGGCGGTGTGCCTCTGTGGCTCGCCCTTCCCCTGGCGTGGACGGCCCTCGAGTGGCTGCGGGCTCATGCCCCCGGCGGCGTGGCACTACCCTGGCTGGGTCTGGGAACGTCGCTGACGGGCTACCCCGAGCTGGTGGGATTCGCCGAGCTCGTGGGGGCTCGGGGGATCACGTTCTGGCTGGCCCTCCTGAACGGACTGGTGGCCGAGGCGGTCCTTTCGGCTCGCGGCGAGCAAGGACCGCGGAGGGCGTGGCCGTGGGCGGTGCGGTGGGCGGTGCGGTGGGCGGTAACGTTCACCGTGGTGCTGGCTGTGCCGGCCTGGTGGGGCTACCGACGGGCCGTTGCCCTACCTGTTCGATCCGTCGGGGAGGTGGTCGTGGTGCAGCCCAACGTCGCCCAGCCGGTCCGGCTCGATCCCGCGAGCACGATCGACAGCACGCTGGCCGCGCTCTCGAGGCTGGCTCCCGGTGCGGCCGGCGAGGATGCGCCCGAAGGGCTCGGAGAGCCGGCCCCCGAACTCGTCATCTGGCCCGAGGCGACGATCCTGGCGCGCATCGAAGCGGACGATGAGCTCCTTATGCGTGTCGAGGGGGCGGCGAGGCGGTGGGGTGCTCCCGTGCTGTTCGGTGCGATCGGCCAAGGCACGGAGGGCACCCATGGGTCGGTGCCGTTCAATTCGGCGTACCTCACCGCAGCCGATGGCACCCTCAGCGACTTCCGATACGACAAGCACCGACTGGTGCCCCTGGTGGAGCGGGTCCCCTTCGTGCCCGTGGCGTGGGTGGCGAGCAGGCAGGTCTTCGGCCAGTACGGACGAGGCAGTGATTGGCCGCTCGGCCAGACCCGCAGCGGTGTGCGGTTCGGAACGCTGATCTGCGTCGAGTCCGCCTTCGCCTCGCACGTCCGACAGTTCCGCCTCGCGGGTGCCGACATCCTGGTGAACATCACGAACGACGCGTGGTTCGGACGGCAGCCATGGTATTCCCGAACGGGCGCGCTTTGGCAGCACCCGGCCCACCTGGTCATGCGCGCCATCGAGAATCGGGTCGGCGTCGCCCGGGCAGCGAACACGGGCATCTCTCTGTTCGTCGATCCTCGAGGACGGATCCACGATCAGACGGAACTCTTCAACCCCGCGGTGCGAGCGGCCACGCTCCACACGAGCGACGTCACCACGCTCTACACCCGCACTGGAGACATCGTCGGCCCCCTGTCGGTGGTTCTGACGCTGCTACTCTTGGCAGGTTCAGGCCGTAATCGCTCACGTGCTTGAACTGACTTGACCACATTTCTATATTCCCCAGGCTAAAGAGCGGGCGCGGATTCCCGCGAGGCGTTCTCGTCGGGCACCCGGCACGGTTTTCGCCGAGATTCCCCGGACCGCTTTCTGTTGAATATCGGAGATGGATCATGAAAGAGGGTATCCACCCTGAATACGTGCAGGCGATGGTGACCTGCTCGTGTGGGCACACGTTCGAGACCAAGGCCACGCAGGCCGAGGTCCACACCGACATCTGCTCCGTGTGCCACCCGTTCTATACGGGCAAGCAGCGCCTGGTCGACACGGCTGGACGGGTCGAGCGCTTCAAGAAGAAGTACGAGAAGGCCAGCAAGTAGGACGAAACCAGGTCCGGTTCGCATATGGGTAACCCCGGAGGAGTCGACGAGCGGCTTCTCGAGCGTCTCCGTGAAGCTCAGGGACGTTTCCGTGACGTGGACACCGAGTTGGCCGACCCCGGGGTCGTCCAAAACCTGGATCGACTCCGTGAACTCGGCAAAGAGCGAGCCGAGCTCGAGCCGGTGGTCCAGGTCGCTGATCAACTGCTGGGCCTGTTGGACGAGCACGAGGGCGCCCGGGAGTTGCTTGCAGAGACGGACGATCCAGAGATGCGCTCCATGGCCGAGGACGAGATCGCGTCCCTCGAGGAGCAGCTCCAGAAGCTGGAAGGCGAGGCGAAGAAGCTCCTCATTCCGAAGGACCCGCTGGATGACCGCGCTGCCGTCGTGGAGATACGCGCCGGGACCGGAGGCGACGAGGCCGGGCTGTTTGCCCACGATCTCTTCCGCATGTACAAGAGAGCCGCGGAGCGCGAGGGGTGGAGTGTCGAGCTCATGAACCTCTCTGAGGGCATCCCTGGGTCGATCAAAGAGGCCATCTTCACGGTGCGTGGGAAGGGCGTGTACGGACGTCTCCGCTTCGAGTCCGGAGTGCACCGGGTGCAGCGCGTTCCGGAGACCGAGAGCCAGGGCAGGATCCACACGTCGGCGGCGACGGTGGCCGTGCTGCCGGAGGCCGAAGAGGTCGATCTGGAGATCGATCCGAAGGACCTGCGGATCGACGTATTCCGTTCCTCGGGACCCGGTGGCCAGTCCGTGAACACGACGGACTCGGCGGTGCGCATCACGCACGTGCCGTCCGGGCTCGTCGTGTCGCAGCAGGACGAAAAGTCTCAGCACAAGAACAAGGCGAAGGCGCTCAAGGTCCTGAGGAGCCGTCTGCTGGACCAGAAGATCGCTGAGCAGGAGGCCGAGAGATCGAGAGAACGACGTGCTCAGGTGGGGACTGGGGACCGATCTGCGAAGATCCGTACCTACAACTTTCCCCAGAGCCGCGTGACCGATCACCGGATCAAGCTCACCGTCCACAATCTGGCTCAGGTACTGGATGGCGACCTGAGCGATGTGATCGAGGCTCTGCGCCTCGCGGATCAGGAAGAGCGCCTTCGGGGCGACGGGGAGTGAGCGCGGGCGAGGTCCGAGAGAGTGCCGACTCCGAGGAGGCGTGGACGATTCTGCGCATGATTCTTTGGAGTGCCGACTACTTGGCGGAGAAGGGTGTCGAGAACAGCCGCCTGGATGCGGAGTGGCTCCTGGCCGACGCGCTCGAGTTGGAGCGGCTGCAGTTGTACCTGCAGTACGATCGGCCGCTGAGTCCTGAAGAACGGGGAGCGTTCAAGCCCTTGTTGCGGCGCAGGGCCAGCAGGGAGCCGCTACAGTACATTCTCGGCCGGACGGCTTTCCGGGAATTGGACTTGATGACCGACCCGAGAGTGTTGGTGCCGCGTCCGGAGACCGAGGTGTTGGTCGAAGAGGTTCTCGGCTGGGCCGCCGGAAGGCCCGAGGGCCTAGGGTGTGTGTGTGATCTCGGGACGGGCAGTGGCGCGGTCGCCCTTTCGCTCGCGGTCGAGGGGACCTGTGAGCGGATCATAGCGACCGACGTCTCGTCGGAAGCGCTCGAGGTCGCCGAAGAAAACGCACGAAGGCACGACGTCGCCGATAAGGTCGACTTTCGTACGGGCCAGTTGTTCGACGCTCTGGAAGGGGAGGAGAGATTCGACGTCGTCGTTTCGAACCCTCCCTATGTGGAAGAGGGGCAGAGGCCTGATCTGGAGCCCGAAGTCAGTGAGTGGGAGCCCTCGGGCGCGCTGTTTGCCGGGGAGGACGGGCTGGATGTGATCCGGCCACTGATTGCCGGCGTCGCGTCGTGGGTGCGGCCGGAGGGGCTTCTGGCCCTCGAGGTCGGCACGGGACAGGAGTCCCGCGTGGTCGAGTTGATTGAGGAGACGGGGGCGTTCGGCCCCCCCCGGGTACGACGGGATCTGAGCGGACGCCCACGCATCGTGATGGCGGAGCGGACGCGAGAATAGAACATCCACCCGTTCCGGACTGCGGGTCCGGACCACAAAGGCGGGAAATACATGTCGCGAATGATGGAGATGGCCAAGGACCTGGGCAAAGCCCTTGCTCAGACGGACGAATACCAGATTCTCAAGGTTGCTGTCTCGTCGACCGAGGACGATGGGGAGATGGGTGATTTGCGCACGGAGCTCGAAGGCCTCGAGCAGAAGATCGAAGCGGCGCTCCAGGCTGGTGGCGAGCCCGACGACGAGCTCAAGTCGACCTACGAAGATGCCGTCCGTCGGCTGCAGTCGAGCTCCACGTATCAGCGGCTCGTGTCGGCCCAGGCGAACTTCGACAAGGTCCTTCTCAGGGTGAACCACACGATTCAGGAAGGGATCGCGGAGGGTGCCGAGAGCCGGATCATCATGCCGTAGCGTCTGCCAAACCCCATGAGCAAGAACCTCGACGACCTCCGCGATCGGGTCTACCCGATCATCGATCCGCTGACCCAGTGGCTGGTGAGGATGCGTGTGCATCCGAACGCCATCACGACCAGCGGGTTCGCGGTGACGGTGTTCGCCGGGTTCCTTTACGGGACCGACCACGTGCGTACCGCGGGATTCTTCGTTCTCCTCGGGGGAGCGCACGACATCTTCGACGGTCGTGTGGCCCGTGAGTCGGGGCTTCAGTCCAAGTTCGGGGCGTTCTACGACTCGGTGCTGGACCGGATCAGTGAGGTGGCTATCTACATTGGGCTCATCTCGCTCTACAACCAATACGAGATGTCCTTGCTGAACATCGGCATGATCTACTTGATCGCGCTGGCCATGGCGGGGTCTCTCATGATCAGTTATACGAGGGCCAAGGCGGAGACCTTGGGCCTGGACTGCTCCATCGGCTTGATGCAAAGAGCCGAGCGGGTGGTCCTGTTGGGGTTGGGATCGCTTATCTTTGGCCTCAGTTGGGATGGATTAGTCATCAGCGGGGTCATCGTGATTTTCGCCGTGCTCACCAACTACACGGCGGTTCGTAGGATTCTTTGGGTCTACAAGCAGGCGGCGGGTGTGCCCTTGGACGGGTCGCGAGCTCCAGCCGCGAACGACGGAGATAAAAGTGATGGAACGTCCTGAGATTCGGTCCGCTGATGGGCGCCTTGGCGTCCTGCTTCCAGGCATGGGAGCCGTGGCCACCACGACCATTGCCGGTGTCTTCTTGGCCAGGAAGGGTCTGGCCAAGCCCATCGGGAGCCTCACCCAGATGAACGCCATCCGGTTGGGACAGCGCACCGACAATCGCACCCCGCTCATCAAGGACTTCATCGGGTTGGCGGAGCTCGACCAGATCGTCTTCGGCGGCTGGGACCCCATCCCGGACAACGCCTACGAGAGCGCAGTGAACGCCGGGGTGCTGAGCATGGAACACCTCGATCCGATCAAGGACGAGCTCGAGGCCATCAAGCCGATGCCGGCGGCGTTCGACAAGGAGTACGTCACGCGCCTCGACGGGCCCAACAAGAAGACCGGTGCCAACAAGCGGGAGATCGCGGAGCAGATCCGTGAGGACATCCGCAACTTCAAGGCCGACAACGACTGCGACCGGATCGTGATGGTCTGGTGCGGGTCGACCGAGATCTTCCTCCGTCCCGGACCGACCCACGAGACGATGGAGTCGTTCGAGAAGGCGATGGAGGAGAATGACCAGTCCATCGCTCCGAGCATGCTCTACGCATACGCGGCCCTCATGGAGGGAGTCCCTTACGCGAACGGGGCGCCCAATCTGTCGGCGGACTTCCCGGCCTTCGAGGACTACTCGAAGAAGAACGCCATTCCGATCGGTGGAAAGGACTTCAAGACGGGCCAGACCCTGATGAAGACCATTCTGGCACCGGGCTTCAAGGCGCGCATGTTGGGCATCAAGGGGTGGTTCAGCACGAACATCCTGGGAAATCGGGACGGGGCCGTGTTGGACGATCCGGCCAGCTTCAAGACGAAGGAAGAGTCGAAGCTGGGCGTTATCGACCACATTCTGCAGCCGGACCTCTATCCTGACCTGTACGGCGACATCTACCACAAAGTCCGGATCAACTACTATCCGCCGCGCGGGGACGATAAAGAGGGTTGGGACAACATCGACATCTTCGGATGGCTCGGTTACCCGATGCAGATCAAGGTCGACTTCCTCTGCAAGGACTCCATTCTTGCGGCGCCGATCGTCCTGGACCTGGCCTTGTTCATGGACCTGGCCGGCCGGGCCGGGATGGGCGGCATTCAGGAGTGGCTCTCCTTCTACTTCAAGAGCCCGCAGTGCGCTCCGGGCCTGTATCCGGAGCACGACCTGTTCATCCAGCACTGGAAGCTGAAGAACACGCTGCGCTGGCTTGCCGGTGAGGAGCAGATCACGCACCTGGGGCGCGAGTACTACGAGTAGTCCGGAGCGCGGCCCCTTTCTGGTACTGGAGGGCGTCGAGGGGGCCGGGAAGACCACCCAGGCACGCCTGTTGGCCGAGTGGCTGCAGTCGTGTGGGGTGAGCTTCGAGCTCGCGCGTGAACCCGGCGGTACCGAGGTGGGTGAGGCCATCCGAAATGTGGTCCAGGATCGTCCCGAGCTGAGCGTGCCTCCGGAGACGGAACTGCTGCTCTACCTGGCGGCTCGAGCCGCTTTCGTGCGCGAGATCGTCCGCCCGGTTCTGGAACGTGGTGAACTCTTCATTGCAGATCGCTTTTCGCTGTCGACCTTTGCGTATCAGGGCTATGGACGTGGGCTGGACCTGGACGAGGTTCGCCGGTTGGACCGATTCGCGACCGACGGCCTGGCTCCCGATCTCTACCTCGTCTTCGACGTTCCCGTCGAGGTCGGCAGGGCCAGACAGAAGGCGGCCGGCAAGCAGGACGACCGACTCGAATCAGGTGGGAGCGACTTCCACGAGGCGGTCAGGAGGGGCTACAGATCATTGGCAGAGAGTGAAGAACGAGCCTGTCTGATCGATGCCAGCGGTACGGCCGATGACGTGCATGCGAGCGTCAAGGAGACGCTGCGCAGGGAGATGCCGGCAACTTTCGCTCGGCTCGAGGAGTAGTTTTCTTGGAAGATGAGCACGAGGTCTCGGGGGGCGGAGCAGAGATGAGAGATTCCAGATCGATTCTTGGACCGGTGGTGGTGTTGGCCGTCGCCCTGGTCACCGGTGGGTGGTTCCTGCAGCGCGGCGTTGAGCAAGAGACCAACGTCTACGTGCAGGCCAGGCTGTTCCAGGAAGTGATCGAGCACGTCTCGGAGCAGTTTGTCGACCCGGTGGATCGGTCCGGCCTGGTGGAATCGGCCATCGAGGGTGTGCTGGAGGATCTCGGAGACCCCCACACCTCGTTCATCGACGCTGCGACCTGGGAGAGCTTCCGGTTCCGCAGTGGAGCAGACGCCGAATACGGGGGCGTCGGTCTCGAGATTCTGAAGAGGGAAGATTGGGTAACCGTCATCAACGCGTTGCCCGGCGGGCCTGCAATTCGGGCCGGCATTCGCGCGGGCGATCAGATCATCGAGGTCGAGGGTGCATCCGCGGAGGATTGGGAGACGGACATGGCCGCCGACCGGCTCCGGGGGAGCCCCGGGACCGAGGTGGAGATGATGATCCGCCGCCCCGGTGTCGACGAGGCGATTCCGTTCAAGTTGACCCGGGACGTCATCGAGCTGCGGTCGGTGCCGTTCTCGCTCATGGTGGAAGACGGGGTAGGCTACATCCCCCTTCAGGTGTTCAGTGAGACCTCGGGTCGCGAGATGCGGGAGGCCATCGCGAGCCTCCAGTCCCAGGGCATGACTTCGCTCGTCCTCGACCTGAGAAACAACCCCGGCGGGTTGCTGGACGAGGGCGTCGCCATCGCGGACATGTTCCTCCCCAGCTCGTCCGCCATCATGGAGACCCGGGGCCGGGCTTCCGGCCAGAACCAGCAATACGCCGCGTCGAGACCCGATCTGCTCCCGGACCTTCCGGTGGTCGTATTGCTGAACCAGAACAGCGCGAGTTCATCTGAGATCGTGGCGGGTGCGTTGCAGGATCACGACCGGGCGCTCGTCATTGGCGGGCGCAGCTACGGCAAAGGGTCGGTGCAGACGCTGTACCGGCTGAGCGGGGGTAACATCCTCCGCCTGACCACGGCACGGTGGTATACACCGGTCGGACGGTCCATCCACATGACGCGAGAGGATCAGGTGGCTTCACGCACCCCGGAGACGTCCACGCTGGCGCTGAGCGGCCAGCGCGTCCTCAGGGACGATCCCGAGGACAGGCCGGCGGTCGAGTCCATGGGTGGGAGACGGCTTCTTGCGGGGGGAGGCATCACACCCGATCTGACTGTGCTGCCCGACACGTTGAACCTCACCGAGCAAGAGGCGGTCCAACGTGTCTTCCGCTCCGCCGGCGTCTTCGCCACGGCGCTCTTCAACTTTTCCGTGAGCTATGTACAGGAGCACCCGAACCTGCAGATCGGCTTCACTACGTCCGCCGCCGATCTCGACCGGTTCTATCGGTATCTCGTGGATGAGCACGCGGTGGAGTTGGATCGAGCCGACTACACGGCGGCGACTCGCTTCGTGACGTATCAGCTCGAGAGGGAGATCGCCGCACAAGCTTGGGACGAGGAAGACGCTTTCCGCCAGATCCGGACGCGTGACGCCCAACTCAGCAAGGCCATCGAGCTGCTCCACACTTCCGAGTCGCCACAGGCGCTCTTCCGATCCGCCGGTGCGGTCGGGGGCCCCGATGGGCAGGCCGCCTCCGGAGCAGGTACGTCCCTGGCACCCGGTTCGAATTGATCCACCGGTGACGGACCACTAGTGGCGGGTGCGGGTCGCCCTACAGTGCCTGGTGCGGTTCGCCCGCCGCGGCGAACTCTGTTCGCCGGTCTGACGCCTCCGACCCATCGAGACCTGCGCACGTCCCTTACTATCCGGTAGAGTTCATGCTCGTTTTCCATGTTCGGTGCAGTCGCGAGTCGAACCGCCGATGAGGCCTCTCGTGGTCGTTCGCCGCGGCGGACTCGTCGAGTCGGTCCACCGTGTACACGCCGCCGTCGTGGACGGATCAGGGCGCCTGACGGCCAGTGTCGGAGATCCCGATTATTCCGTTTTCTATCGATCTGCCGCAAAGCCCTTTCAGGCTGTGCCCCTGGTCGAGGACGGCATCGTCGAGCGCTTCGGCTTGACCACCGAGGAGTTGGCGCTCTGCTGTGCTTCACACAGCAGTGAGCCCGAGCATATCAGCGGGGCTCGCTCGATTCTGGAGAAGGCGTCGCTCACGGAAGAGGATCTGGAGTGTGGCCCACATCTTCCGTTTCACGAGAAGTCGGCGTACGACCTTCTGCGCGCTGGTGAGCTGCCGAAGCCGATCCACAACAACTGCTCGGGAAAGCACGCAGGGATGCTGGCGCTGGCGAAGGCACATGGGTGGCCTACGCAGGGGTACATAGGCCCGGATCATCCGGTGCAGAAGCGGATGCTCGCTGAGGTCGTTCGCTGGACAGGCGTTCCCGAGGAGCAAATCGGACTCGCACAAGACGGCTGTGGGGTGGTGTGTTTCTCCACGCCGGCCTCACAGCTCGCATCAGGCTTCGCCAGGTTGGGTGCTGCGAAGGGGCCGCCGAAGGACGTCGTGGACGCCATGACGGCTCACCCGTTCATGGTCGCCGGGACCGGCCGCTTCGGGACCGCGCTGGGTGAGGCCGCGCGCGACCGGTTGTTCGGCAAGACAGGGGCGGAGGGAGTCTTCGCCGTGGGCGCCACGGATGGGTCGTTGGGACTGGCCGTAAAGGTGGAGGATGGGGGCACGAGGGCCAGTTCCGTGGCCGTCCTTCACATTCTCGACCAGTTGGGCGCTCTGGAAGGCATCGACAGCGAAGCCCTGGACCGATTCCGCGCCCCACCCACGATCAGCACCCGTGGGGTGGAAGTGGGGGACATCAGGCCGGAGTTCGAGTTGGAGCATCACGGATGACGCAAGGATGACAGATGGTGAGCGGGCCCTGGTTCGCGTAAGCGCTGCCCTCGCGTCCAGAGACAAGACGGCCCTCACGAAGGCCTTCGAGGAGGCCCGTGGGACCGCGACAGACGGCGAGGTGGAGGAAGTACTCTTGCAGGCCTACCTCTTCCTTGGCTTTCCGGCGTCTCTGAACGGAATGGCGGCGTGGCGCAGGTTCTCCGGCGCCGAACCGGACGAACCGCAGGAGTTGGACTGCGGCGCCTGGGCGGACCGGGGCCATGAGGTCTGCGGTTCGGTTTATGCGGGGCACTACGGCAAGCTTCGCGAGACGATCCGGGCCCTGCACCCCGATCTCGAGCAGTGGATGGTGGTCGAGGGGTACGGCAAGGTCCTCGGAAGGCCCGGCCTGCCCCTGACGACCCGAGAGCTTTGCATCGTCACTGCCTTGGCCGTGGTGGGGGCTCCGAAGCAGCTCTACTCCCACCTCCGGGGAGCGCTCAACGTGGGGGTCGCCGCCGCCGATGTCGAAGAAGCGCTGACGCAGGCCGATCCATACCTGGACCGGGACGGACGTCGTGGATCCATGAAGGTGTGGGAGAAGGTCCAGGAAAGGCACTTGGCCTGATGTTCGTCGACCGCACTGTGATCAATGTGTACGGAGGGCCTGGGGGCGCCGGATCGGAGGCCTACCGCCGCGAGAAGGGCGTACCCAGAGGCGGCCCCGCCGGAGGGGACGGCGGAGCGGGTGGGGACGTTGTAATGGTGGCCGATCCTCAACTCTCGACTCTGCTCGACCTTCGCTATCGGCAGCATCACCGGGCCGAACGGGGCCTCCACGGCCAGGGGAAGAACAAGACCGGCAGGAGTGGCGAGGACCTCGTCATCCGAGTGCCGCCGGGCACGGTGTTGAAGGATGCCGATACGGAAGAAGTGCTGGGAGAGCTGCTCGAAGCCGGGGAACGGCTCGTCGTCGCTCGCGGGGGGCGGGGGGGGAGGGGCAACGTCCACTTCGTTTCGCCGACCAACCAGACTCCCGTGCGATGGGAGCCGGGCGAGCAAGGAGAGGAGCGCCGGGTCGAGCTCGAACTCAAGCTGATCGCCGACGTGGGCCTCGTCGGTGAGCCCAACGCCGGAAAGTCGACACTGCTGGCGACTTCGTCCAAGGCTCGACCGAAGGTGGCGGACTACCCGTTCACGACGCTCGAGCCCAACCTCGGAGTCATCGAGCTCTCTGATTTCCGGACGTTCGCTATCGCTGATATCCCCGGGATCATCGAGGGAGCCCACGAGGGGAAGGGCCTGGGCCTTCAGTTTCTGCGCCACATCGAGCGGACGCGAACTCTGGCGCTCCTCATCCCGGTGGACTCCCCCGACCCTCAGGCCGAGTATGCCGAGTTGCGGGCCGAGCTTACGGCGTACTCCGAAGAGCTGGGTGAGCGACCGCACTGCGTGGTGCTCACCAAGACGGACCTCCTTGGCCCGGACGAGCCGCCTCCCGAGATCGATGCGCCGGATGCGTGGGCGACCTTCACGATCTCTTCCGTGGCCCACACGGGACTCACAGATCTGATGGAAGGCCTTTGGGAGCGGACCCGGGAGGCGATCAAGGAGGTCGAGGGGCCGGAGGAAGAGGACTGGTGGACTCCCTGAGGTTCGGGCCCGGCGTGGGGCCCGGCGTGGGTCCCGGCGTGGGTCCCGGCGTGAGTCCCGGCGTGGGTCCCGGCGGATCTGCGGAGGACGGCTTCTCGGGGAACTGGTCTCCGGAGCGCGCGCGTGAGGTCGAGGCCATCATGCGACTGCAGTGCCTTCCCAGGGTCGGAACCCGCACTCTGTGGCGGATCTTGGAGCACTTCGGGTCGGGCGTCGCCGCTTTGACGGCACCCTCCGCTCGGTTCAACGCCCAGGCGCGCTCCCGAACGGCGACCGCCGACCTGAAGGCGCCCGAGCTGAACTTGCGGGTCGAGGGTGCATTGAAGGGTTGCTCGGCGTCGGAGATGTGGGTTTTGACGTGGAGGGATCGCGCGTATCCGGACCGGCTGCTGCAACTCGCCGATCCTCCGGTGCTCCTCTTCGGGCGCGGCGATGTCGGTCTGCTGTCCAGATCCACGGTGACCGTGGTCGGCTCTCGCCGCTCGACTCCCTACGGACGGAGGGTCGCCGAGACGCTGGCGGCCGAACTCTGCAGGCGCGGAGTCGCGGTGGTGAGCGGCCTTGCACTCGGGATCGACGGAGCCGCGCATCGTGGTGCGCTGGAGGCCGGGGGGGACACGATCGCCGTACTGGGCTCGGGAGTCGACACGATCCAACCGTCCTCTCACCGCGCGTTGGGACAGCGGATCGCCCGGGACGGTCTCCTTCTCTCCGAGTTCCTTCCCGGAGAGCCCGCGCAGGCCTATCACTTCCCGCGGAGGAATCGCATCCTCGCGGCTCTCGGCGGTGCGATCGTGGTGGTGGAGGCCGGTGAACGGAGTGGTGCCTTCATCACGGTGGAACACGCTCTGGATCTGGGTCGCGACGTGTACGCCGTGCCCGGCCCGATCGACTCGGTCCAGAGCCTCGGGTGCAACACGCTGCTTCAACAGGGAGCCTCCCTGATCTCCTCCGTTCGAGACTTCACTCGAGAGCTCGAGTTGCCCGGCCAGGGTGTGCGTGCCGAGTCGGTAGGCGCGGAGACAGACCAGGCGAAAACGGGCGGACCAGGGCGTGCGCCGAAGCGGGCGCCAGAGCGGGCGCCGGAGCAGGCGCCGGAGCCGACCAAACTGACCCCGGTCGCCCGTCAGGTATGGGGTGCGATGGAGGATGGCCCCGTGAGGGTCGAGGAACTGGCCGCCCTCACCCGACTCGACTCGGGCAGCGTACTCGCCGTACTCACCGAGCTCGAGGTGGCGGGGTGGGTCGCCCAGGAAGCCGGGATGCGCTTTCGAAAGGCGTCCTGAATGAGCTCCGACGCGCTTCGCCCCGTTCGACTCGATGAGCCGGTAGCGACAGGCGGCAGCATCCGTTCGCTGTATGTGCACGCACCCTTTTGTTCGCGCCGGTGCTTCTATTGCGATTTCGCGGTCAAAGTGGCGCCGCAGGGCGACCCGGCAGAGTGGATCGATGCGATCGGCGGGGAGCTCCGTTCCTTGGAGCAGGAGGGCGAGTTCGTGCTCGACGCCAATCTGGAGACGCTCTATGTAGGCGGCGGGACTCCGTCCCTCCTGGGCCCGACGGCAATGGCAGGGCTTCGAAGCGTGTTGGGCGCGACGCGTCTGGAGTCCGCCGAGCTCGAGTGGACGAGTGAAGCGAACCCGGAGAGCTTCACGCGTGAGGTCGCCGAGGGGTGGAGGCGCGCGGGTGTGAATCGGGTGAGCCTCGGCGTCCAGAGCTTCCACAAGGCCACGCTGCGTTGGATGGGCCGCCTGCACGGGGCCGCCGGAGGGGGAGAAGCGGTCCGCGTCGCCCGGGCAGCCGGCTTCGACGACGTCAGCGTGGACCTGATATTCGGGCTTCCGGAGCACCTGGGCCGCGACCTGGAGGAAGATCTCGATCAGGTCTTAGGGCTCGATGTCGATCATGTGAGCCTCTACGGCTTGAGCGTCGAGCCCGGGACTCCCCTGGGGCGCTCGGTGGCCGAGGGTCGAGAGTCCGTGGCCTCTGAACAGCAGTACCAATCGGAGTACCTCACCGCGGTGGAACGTCTTATCGCTGCCGGCTATCAGGCCTACGAGGTTTCGAACTTCGCGCGGCCCGGGCGAGCGTCACGCCACAACATGGTGTACTGGTCGGGAGAGCCATATCTGGGGCTCGGAAACGGGGCGCACAGCTACCGGCACCCGGTGCGGAGGTGGAACCTCCGGGACTGGGACGCCTATCGGGTAGAGGCGGTCGGGGATGGCCCTCCGGTGGCCGATCAAGAGGAGCTCGATTCCGACAAGGTCCGGCTCGAGCGCATCTGGTTGGGTCTTCGCACCCGCCGGGGTGTAAGCACCGTTGCACTCCCCGACGCCGCGAAGGAACGAGTGCGGCGCTGGATCGAAGACGGTCTCGCGACAGAGGAGCGGGGGACCGTTCGCCTGACGCCGGCCGGATGGCTGATCATGGATCGCCTGACCGTCGAACTCGACCGAGACGTATCGGCCGTTGACTAGGTCGGGAGGGGCCTTCGATCTTCTAACGCGATGTCACGAGTCCCAAGGATCTGCCGGTAGATGACCCTCCAGAGAACGAACCCCGTCGGGCAGGAGCTTTCCGACCGCGAGCGTCAGGTGCTCGAGGCCGTGGTCCGCACGTATGTGGACTTCGCCGAACCGGCCGGGAGCCGTACGGTGGCGAAGAGGTTCGAGCTCGGCGTGTCGCCCGCTACGGTGCGGAACACGATGAGTGACCTGGAGACGAAGGGGTATCTCTTCCATCCGCACACGTCGGCTGGGCGCATCCCCACGGACCACGCGTACCGCTTCTATGTGGACCGGATCGTGCGGCCCGCGGCGCTGACCGACGCGGAGCGCGAGCACCTGGCCAAGGAGATCGAGTCCTCCGGGTCGTCGGCGGTGGAGCGGTTGGTTCAGCGCTCGATCCGCGCCCTCAGCCTGCTGTCCCAGGAGTTGGGCGTGGCCGTCGCTCCCAGCCTGGCCGATGCCACTCTCGAGCACCTCGAGCTGATCCAGGTGTCGAGCGCCAAGATCCTCATGGTCATGACCATTCGCAGCGGGCTCGTGCGGACCGTCTACGTCGATCTGCCTGGAGAGGTCCAGCCCGACGTGCTGACCAACGTGACCCAGGTTTTGAACGAGCGGCTGAGCGGCCTGACGCTGAAGGAGATTCGCGAGACGTTGCCCGAGCGGTTGAGAGACTCGTCGCCCGATGAGCGATCCGAGACCGGCGAACTGCTGAACATCTTCATGCAGTCCAGCTCTGAGTTGTTCGAGTGGTCCCAGCCACAGGCGGGGGCGGTGCATCTCGGACAGACCAGCGTCCTGGCGGCGCAGCCCGAGTTCACGAGCGGCGAACGCCTGAAAGGGCTTATCGAACTCACCGAACAGCGGGAGCTACTTGCACAGGTCCTCGGTAGCCGGGAGCACCAAGGCGGACTTCAGATCACGATCGGTGGCGAACATGCCGCCGAGGCGCTGTCCGACTTCACACTCGTGACGGCGGAGTACCGGGTCGGCGGGCTGAAGGGCGTCATCGGGGTCATCGGACCCACGCGGATGCCTTACGAGAAGGTCATTGCCATCGTCGATTACACCTCGACGCTGGTCAACAGCGTCCTCGGCGTCTAGGAAGGCTCTTGAAGGAGTACAGCGGGTCGCGCACAGGGTGCTTGCGCGCGTTCAGACAAGGAACGACGACGAGTCGTAGCCGAGCTACGGCGAGGAGGAGAGACGCCGGATCAACCGCCCAACCACCCTGTGCCCAACGGCCGAGTTGATATGAGCATACATGTTCGTGGGTTGGGGTGGCACGGCCCCATCTCCGTTGTTGGAGCTCCTAACCGTAGCGATGGCTATGGCGTCGTCGCTCCGCCTAGGATCTGGGGCCGTGGCATCCCCTACGCGGCCCACTGTACTCCTTCAACAGCCTTCTAGGGCGCACACCACACATGGCCGACTACTACCAACTCCTCGGACTCCCGAGGGACGCCGGCGCGGACGACGTCAAGAAGGCGTACCGCAAGCTCGCGCTCAAGTACCATCCCGATCGGAACCAGGGCGGTGACAAGGAGACCGAGGAACGCTTCAAGGAGGCCACGGAGGCGTACGAGGTGCTCCGAGATCCCGAAAAGCGCTCGGTGTACGACCGCTACGGTGAGCAGGGCCTCAAGAGAGGCGCAGGTGGATCGGGTGGTTTCGGCGGCTTCGACTTCACGGATGCGGTCGAGATCTTCATGCGGGACTTCGGCGGCTTCGGCGGCCTGGAAGACCTGTTCGGGGGGCGCCAGAGGAGTTCTTCGGGCGCGCACCGCAAGGGACAGACCATCAAGATGAAGGTCCCGCTGACCCTGCTGGAAGTGGCGACGGGAGTCACCAAGACGCTCCGAGTGGCCGTGTTGGGGTCGTGCGAAACGTGCGATGGGAGTGGAGCCGCCGAGGGGTCAGGCCCCGTTGCCTGCACGACGTGTGGTGGCTCCGGAGAGGAGCGGCACGTTCAGCGTTCTGTGTTCGGCCAGTTCGTCAGCGTCGCACCGTGCCGGACCTGCTCCGGAGAGGGTCGTGTCATCGATGAGCCCTGCACCAAGTGCAAGGGCGACGGACGGACCCGGACGCACCGAGAAATCGATGTGGAGATTCCGCCCGGCGTGACGTCGGAGAACTTCCTCACCCTGCGCGGGGAAGGCAATCAAGGGCCCCGGGGAGGGCCGGCCGGCGACATCATCGTGTTGCTCGAAGTCGAAGACGATACCCCCTTCGTCAGAGACGGACCGCATCTGCGATACGAGCTGCCGGTCACCTTCTCGCAAGCCGCCCTCGGGGCCGAGGTGGAGGTTCCGACCGTGGACGGTAGCGTCCGGCTCACCGTTCCGCCCGGGATCCAGAGTGGCGAGGTGCTGCGCCTCAGGGGCCGTGGGCTGCCCGAACTCAACGGCCGAGGCAATGGGGACCAGCTGATCCGCATCGTCGTGTGGACGCCGGATCGTCTCAGCGTCGAGCAGGAAGAGGTACTTCAGGCGCTGCGCGATCTGGAGGATCCTGCTCCCGAGCACATCGAGGGAGAGTCACGAAGAAGCCTGTGGTCGCGCGTGAAGGAAGCGTTCACGCAGGCATGAGTGACCCGGAGGGTCCCTCTGGGACCGTCCCCGAGCGCTGGTTCATGCTCTCGGTACGCTCCAACTCTCCCTACGGCTCCGACTTCCTGGTCGAGCCCTTGATGGCTCTCGGCGCACGTGCGGTAGAAGAGCGAGACGGTGCGCTGATCACCCATCTTCCACCCCCGGACGAGCCGGAGGAGTTTCTCGGGAAGGTGCGGGCGAGCCTTCAGGAAGCCACCGGCCTCGAGGACCTGGAGCTCGAATGGGCTTGGCAAGCGCACGAAGACTGGGCGTCCACCTGGAAACAAGGCCTGGGTCCGCGGAAACTCACCGATCGACTCATCGTCTCGCCGAGCTGGTGCGTGAGCGACGCCGATGAGATCGCGGACGAGGACTCCGTCGTGGTCATCATCGACCCCGGAATGGCCTTCGGCACAGCGGAGCACGGGACCACACGGGGCGCCTTGCGGCTGCTGGAAGGGGCACTCTCCTCTGGAGACAACCCCTTGGACGCCGGCTGCGGATCCGCGATCCTGGCCATCGCGGCGGCCCGCTTGGGTGCGGCGCGGGTGCTGGCGGTCGACCTGGACCCTTACGCCACCGAGGCGGCCGTGGAGAACGTGGCGGACAACGGGGTTGAGGACCGTGTGATGGTCGAGAGGGCCTCCGTGAGTCCCGACTGGGTGGTCGCCAAGGGGCCTTTCGACGGGATCTTGGCCAACATCCAGACGGGCGTCCTACTGCCCCTGCTGGCGAGCTTCACGCAGGCCCTCGAGCCGGACGGGTGGATGATCCTGAGTGGCATTCTGGCCGAGGAGTGGTCCTTGATGGTCGGTGCTGTCGCCGACGCCGGATTCTCACTCGAGGCGATGGACAGCGACGGCGAGTGGCGAAGCGGGTGGTTCACACGGCGGTGCACACGGTGGTGCACACCTGCGCGGGGCTCGTAGAGGCCGCAGCTCCGGCAAAGACGGTGGACTCCCGCGCCATGAGGAGTGACCAGCGAGCCGTAGCCATTGCGGAGCCTTGATCCACTCGACGTCCCAAGGAACGCAAGGTCTCCGACAGTCGAGCCCGGATAGGTGAACAGGATCTCTTCCGGGGGCTCAGGCCGAGGACCCACAGGTCGGGAGTCCAGACCGGGTCCTGCCCCGTGATCGCCCATCGGCCTCTCCAGGGTCCCACACACGGATCGAGCACCCGAAAGAGCTCGGGGCTGCGCCGGAGTTCACGCAGCACGCTTAAGGGGCCGCCGGTGGTCGTGACCGTCTCACGTTCGAGCGCCTCGATCAGCGTCGGCAGTGGTAGAGCGGGCGAAACCGAGCGCCACAGAATCTCCTGGACGTGCTCCGACATGGTCTTCATCGGGCCTCCTGGCCGCGTGATGGATGGGTAAGGGGAGATACGAATACGACGTTTTCCAGGGCAGCCGAATAGCTAGAAGGGACGCGGATTTTCAGGTTGAGTGTCGCCTGCTCATCGCGTTGACCCCCCCAGGAGCTTCGGGTAGCTTCAGCCCCATGTCGACAGATCTAAAGCAGCAGATCCAGAGTGACCTGATCGAAGCCCGCAAGGCACGAGATAAGCTACGGACTGTGGTGATCACCACGCTCCTCTCCGAGGTCAAGAACCGCGAGATCGAGCAGCGGAGTGAGTTGGATCAGGCCGGTGTCGAGGCGGTGGTCGGACGGGCCATCAAGCAGCGACGCGACGCTTCCGAGCAGATGAGAGCCGGTGGACGACCTGAATTGGCGGACAAGGAGGAGGCGGAGGCCGAAATCCTCCAGGCTTATCTGCCGCCTCAAATGACCGAGGCCGAGGTGCGCACGATCGTGCAGAGCGCCATCGCCGGAGGAGCCGACCAGTTGGGAGCCCTCATGGGGCAGGTCATGCCTCAAATAAAGGGACGTTTCGACGGCAAAGAGGCCAACCGGATCGTTCGGGAGGAGCTGGGGTGAGAGGCGGGCCGCTCCCTCGGGGGCCGACCGTTCGCGAGTTGGCCGGATGAGCGAACACGCCCTCTCCGTTCTCGACTTTCCTCGGGTCCTCGAGTTGGTTGCGGGCCATGCCACGTCCGACTCCGGCCGAGACGCGGTCCTCGCTCTGCGGCCGCGCACCGATCGCGGGTGGCTGGAACGAGAACTCGGGCGAATAGCCGAGACCTCGGCATTCAGTGAGTCTCTGGCCCCCTGGGCTCCTCCTACGATTCCGAGTTGCGCCGAAGCTCTATCTCACCTGGGGGTGGAGGGGTCGGTGCTCGAGCCGCTGGGACTCCACCGGGTCGGACTCCTGCTTGCTTCGTCCGGTGAATTGGCGCTTTCGCTAGGGGCGCACCGTGAGGACTTTCCCGAGCTCGGCTTTCTCGCAGATCGGCTTCACAGGGATCCGCAGACGGTCGCCCGCGTCCAGAAGACGGTCGACGACGCGGGTGAGGTTCTGGACACGGCGAGCTCCGATCTGAAGAAGATCCGGGGTCGCCTGAGAAGCGCCCACTCCAAGATCGTCAAGAAGCTGGAGGCGTTCGTTCGTGATCTTCCCGAACGGTATACGGTTGCCGACGCCTCCATCGGAGTTCGCGAGGGCCGGTACGTGGTCCCTGTCCGTCGCGAAGGGAAGAAGGAAGTCGGCGGGATCATCCATGACGAATCCCACACGGGCGCAACGCTGTTCGTGGAACCGCCGGTCGCTTTGGCGCTCACCAACGAGCTGCGGGCCCTCGAACGTGAGGAACTCCGCGAGGTCCATCGCGTCCTCACCGAGGTCACCCAGCTCCTGCGCCCGAGCCATGATGCGTTGGTGGACAGCCTGGACGCATTGGTCGAGTTCGACTCCCTGTACGCAAGGGCACGAGCGGCCCGCCAATGGGAGGCCGCGCTCCCTGTCTTCGTCGAGGACGACCAGGGGCTGGTGGTGGTTCGGGGGAGGCATCCTCTGCTCCTCTCGGGAGCCGACCAATCCGCGGCCGACGAAGAGGTGGTACCGTTCCACCTCGCCCTCGACCCCGGGGAGCACGTGCTCGTGGTCTCAGGACCCAACACGGGTGGAAAGAGCGTATTCCTGAAGTCGGTCGGCCTTATCTCGGCGCTCGCTCAGAGTGGCGTGATCCCGCCTGTCGACGAAGGCACTCGCCTCCCCATCTTCCGGTCCTTCTTCGCCGACATCGGTGACGAGCAGTCCATCGCGGAAAGCCTGTCCACGTTTTCGGCGCACCTCGCGAACTGGCGGGAGGTGGCGGAGCAGGCCGATCACGGGTCACTGGTGCTGCTCGACGAGATGGGAACGGGGACGGACCCCACGGAAGGAGCGGCTCTCTCCATGGCGCTCCTGGAGCACCTGGTGCAGCGTGGTGCCATGGCTATCGTCACCTCCCACCTGGGCGCCCTCAAGCGACTCGACACCGAGGGGAGCGGGATCGTCAACGCGTCACTACAGTTCGACCCCGATCGCATGGAGCCCACGTATGAGCTCGTGAAGGGTCGACCGGGCCGAAGCTACGGACTGGCCATCGCCCGCCGGCTCGGCCTTCCGACGTCCCTCCTCGATTGTGCCGACGAGAAGATGTCGGGCGGCGAGTCGTCCATCGAGGACCTTCTGGAGCGTCTCGAACGGAAGGACAAGGAGGCTCGGGAGCTGGTGGCGTCGCTCGAGCACGAGAGGAGCGTGGTGGTAGGTCTCCGCTCGGAGCTCGAGCACCGTGAGTCCGATCTGCGACACGAGGAGCGTGAGGCCGAACGAAAGGCCAGGGATGAGGCGCGCCAACTGCTGATGGAGGCGAGGGGCGAGGTGGAGGACGCGATCCGCGAGGTCAAAGAGGCGAAGACGGCCGAAGACCTCGATAAGGTGGCTCGCGAGGCTCGCAGCAAGGTCGAGAAGGCCGCCCGGCGTCAGAAGGAGCTGCGGCCCGGCAAGCGGCGCTCCGGTGGAGCCTTCGCGCTGGCAGCGGGCGACCGGGTCCGGGTGTTGGACGGCGGGCCAAAGGGCGTCGTGGTGGAGATCCGGGATGACCGGGCCGTCATCGACGCGTCGGGGATCCGGATGAAGGTGCCCCTCTCCGACCTCGACCCCATCGAGGGCGGGTCGGATCAGGGCGGGTCGGATCAGGGCGGGGGACGTTCGGCCTCGGTGTCCTGGAGCGCTCCGGAGGGCCCGGTGCGGACCGAGGTAGATCTCCGCGGCAGGCGCGTGGACGAAGTGGACCTGGAGCTCTTCCAGGCCATGGACGAGGCGATCCTGAACGATCTCCCTGAACTCAGGATCATCCACGGCAAGGGTACGGGCGCCGTCCGCTCCCGAGTGACGGAGATTTTGGAGGGTGACGGCAGAGTCGCCGCGTTTCGCCTCGGTGGACGCACGGAAGGCGGAGCCGGAGTCACCGTGGCGAGCTTCAAGTGATACCCGACGACCAGGTCGAGGAGGTCCGGGCTCGGGCGGACATCGTCGAGATCATAGGCGACATCGTTCCCCTGAAGAAGTCCGGGAAGGACTACAAGGCCTGTTGCCCCTTCCACGAAGAGAAGACTCCGAGTTTCTATGTCGTCCCGGCCAAGGGGTTCTACAAGTGCTTCGGATGCGGTGAGTCCGGGGATGTCTTCTCGTTCCTGATCAAGCGCCTCGGCCTGGACTTCGTCGATGCCGTCAAGCACGCGGCCCAGAGGGCCGGTGTAGAGATTCGTGAGGTGATCAAGGGCCACCAAGAGGAGGATCCGTTCCGCCACCTCTATGAAGCCAACGCGTTCGCCAGGGTGTTCTTCCAGGACTCGTTGTGGGACGAGAAGCTGGGCAAAGAAGCCCGGGATTACCTGGAGAAGCGGGGAATCGACCGCGAGACCGCCGAGCGGTTCTCGCTCGGGTACGCGCCCGACGAGTGGCGCGCGCTGCGAGACGCTGCGGCCCACCACGGGATCGGCGACGAGACACTCCTCGAGGTGGGTCTCCTGACTCAGAGCCAAAAGAGCCAGGAGCCGTACGATCGATTCAGGGGCCGGGTGACGTTCTCGATCGAGAGCCTCGGTGGTAAGGTCCTGGGCTTCGGGGGCCGCGTTCTCGACTCCGGTAGGGAGGGAGCGCCCAAGTACGTCAACTCGCCCGAATCGCCCATCTATCACAAGGGAGACGTGCTCTACGGGCTGAACTGGGCGAAGAACAACATCCGCCGTGAGGACACGGCCTTGGTTGTGGAGGGCTACATGGACGCCGTGTCGTTGGCGGGGGCCGGGTTCGAAAACGTCGTGGCACCTCTCGGCACGGCCCTGACTTCCCAACAGGCCGCTTTGCTTCGGCGTTACACGACGCGGGTCCACATCCTCTTCGATAGCGACGTGGCTGGGCTGAAGGCCACCTTCCGCGCAGGAGACGTGATGTTGGCGGCGGGGGTGCACCCCTCCGTAGTGACGTTCCCTCCGGGGGAGGATCCGGACACCATAGTGCACAAGGAGGGAGCGGAGGGCCTTCAGCTTCACATTGATCAAGCCGTCGACGTTCTCGACCGGAAGCTCCAGATACTGGAGGAGCGAGATCACTTTTCCGGGATCGAGCAGACTCGCAACGCGGTCGACCGACTCCTTCCGACTTTACGGGCGGTGCAGGATCCGGCTCTTCGCGACATCTACGTTTCCAAGGTCTCGGATCGCACGGGCGTCCGTCGAGAGACGCTGCAGGAGGAGCTGGAGCGAACCCACTCGCCCGCACCGTCCGCATCGACGCCACGAAGGCCAGCGCCGCGGAGGGTCGTTGCACCGACGATTCCGCCGATGGGTGCGGAGCGCGAGCTCCTTCTGCTCATGACCAAGGATCGGGATTGGATCGAGCGCGTGGGTGAACATCTAGGTCCCGACGACTTCTTGGACCTCGGGTATCGAGGTGCCTTTGAGGCCCTGCTTGCCGATCCGGGGCTTACGCATCCCCCTGCCGGGCTTCCACCCGGAATTGCTCAGACGCTTGAGGAACTACTCGGCGATCCGAAGGAACTCGGCCCGGCGCACCGGGTTTTCGAAGAGTCGCTGAGCAAGATCCAAAGCACCGCGTTGCAGGGAAGCCTCGACGAAGTGGATCGCCTTATACAGAATACGACGGACCCGGAGCGACGTGATGAGCTCCTGGCCGAGAAGGCGCGCCTCGGTGAGGAGCGTCGAGAGCTCGGACGCGACTGGTCGTCCGCTGCTCGAAGGACCTTGAAGAACAACCGCTAGATCGCGACAAATGGCTAGACATCCAATACAAGAGCATACATGACACCCCAGACGCATTCGTCACTGAAAGAGCTCCAGCAGATGGACCAGGAGATTGCCTCCATCGAGTCCATCGTGGGCACCTTCGACGCCAAGCTCGAAGAGGTCGGTGAGCCCATCGAGCATCTCGAAAAAGAGGTGAAGGCCCTACAGGCTCGCTTACAGGAGGTGACGCTCGAGGAGAACAGGATCGAGCTGTCCATCGAAGAGCGGCGGGTACGGTCGGCCAAACTCCAAGAGCGCATGAACACCGTTCGGAACGTGAGGGAAGAAGCCGCGGTGCATGCCGAGCTGGAAATGGTGAAGCGGGCTCTCGAGAACGATGAGCAGGAAGCCATGAGTCTCCTGGACCAGATCCGGCGCATGGAGGAGCGGCGGGCCGAGCATGAGGAGGCGCTGCAGGAGGCTCTGGCGGAAGTCGAACCCAGGCGGGTGGAGTTGAACGAGGAAAGAGAGACCGCCGAGGCGCGCTTGAAGGAACTGCTGGGGACGAGAGAGTCATTCGCCGAGGGTATCGATGCTACGGAGCGTCGGGTGTACGAGAGCATCATGGCGGGGTCGACGGACGTCGCGGTGGCCGAGCTGACCGGCGACGGAGCGTGTGGCAACTGCTTCAGCGTGATTCCCCTACAGGTTCAGAACGAAATCCGACACTCCTCAGGAATGATCCGCTGTGAGGGCTGCGGGGTCATCTTGACGCCGGAGTCCGACGAGGGTCTCGTGAAGGCCGAGGAAGAGGCGGCCCGGATCGAGGAGTCGCTTCGCGTCTCCGAAGAGGCCAGGGACGTCGAGCGAGCCGCAACGGCGGCGCAGGACGAGGCGGAAGCGGCGGCGGAGGTGGGGCTCGAGACCGAGGCCGCTGAAGCGGCGACCGAGGCGGAGGTCGCAGACGAGGTAGCGGAGTTGTTGGCCGGGGTCGCGGAGGAGGTGGCCGCAGAGGCTGCCAAAGCCGAGTCCGCAACCGATCCGATTGATGAGGCGGTCGATGAGCCCCTCCCGGAGGTCGAGGAGGACGCGGAGCCGGTCTCTGAAGCGGTCGACGAGCCCCTAGCGGACCTCGAGGAGGACGCGGAGCCCGAGGCGGAAGCTGCGGAGGAGGCGGCACCCGAAGTTGCCGAAGACGAGATGGAGCCGGCTCCGGAGGCGAGTGCCTCGGAAGAAGAGCCCGAATCCGCTGCCGAGGTCGACGATGAAGAAGAGCCCAAGGAGGGAGCCGCCGACGCTTAGGCGTCGGCTTTCCCGACGTTCCTGACGTGGCCGGCGTAGGCGAGGCTTCCCAACCGGCGTTGCCGGCGCTCATCCCTCTGTGGAAAGAGCCGGCGTCGGTTCCCGAGGACGCGGTGCGGCTCCTGGCTGACGCCCTCTCGATACCAGAGCCTCTTTGTGCCCTTCTCGTGCAGCGCGGCCTGACCGAACCCGATCAGGCCAAGAGCTATCTCCGCCCCCTCCTGACCGACCTCCACCCGGCCTCGCTTCTGGCAGGAAGCAAGGAAGCCGTGGCGAGGATTTTCGGCGCGATCGACGAGGGCGAGACGATCCTGGTCCATGGGGACTACGACGTCGACGGGGTGTCCGGTGCCGCTTTGTTGACTCGGTGGATCCGGAGGATGGGCGGAGACGCAGTGCCGTTCGTCCCCAACCGCGTGACAGACGGCTACGATTTGGGTCCCGCCGGCCTCGAGGCGGCACGCACCGCCGGAGCGACGCTGATCGTCACGGTCGACTCGGGGATCCGGGCCCACGATGCGGTGGCCGAGGCCAACGCGTCGGGCATCGACGTGATCGTCACCGACCACCACACCCCGGCCGACACGCTTCCCCCCGCTTTCGCGGTGGTCGATCCGAACCGGACGGACTGTGAATACCCCAACAAGGGGCTTTGCGGGACCGGCGTCGCCTACCGCTTGTGCGAGTTGATGGCGGACGAACGCGGTATCGCTCACGAGGAATTGCACGGATTCCTGGACCTTGTGGCGCTGGCCACCATCGCCGACGTGGTCCCCCTCGATCAAGAGAATAGGACCCTGGTTCGCTATGGCCTCAAGGCACTGGCGCGCACGGAGATCCCGGGCCTGCGCGCCCTGATGAAACAAGCCGGGCTAGACCAAGGACCTATCGAGGCCGGCCAGGTGGCTTTCCGGCTGGCGCCGCGGATAAACGCGGCCGGCCGGATGGCCGAGGCCATGACGGCTCTGGAACTCCTCATGACGGAGGACGCCGATGTCGCTGAGGATCTCGCCGGCCGTCTAGAGAAGAACAACACCGACCGGCGGGAGGAGGAAGCCAGGACTCTCAAGCAGGCGTTGGATCAGCTCCAGAGTAGCTATCGGCCCGAGACCGACTTCGGGGTGGTCCTGGCGGGGGAGGGGTGGCACCCCGGCGTGATCGGCATCGTGGCCTCGCGCATCGTCGAGCGAATCCACCGGCCGACGGTTCTGGTTGCCCTGCGCGACGGGCAGGGTCGCGGCAGCGCTCGGTCCATCTCGGGCTTCGACCTGTATGGTGCCGTTGACGCGTGCCGGCAGTACCTGGGCCGTTTCGGCGGGCACCGTGCGGCGGCGGGGATGGATGTCGCTTCGGAGTGTCTCGACGACTTTCGACACGCCTTCAACTCGGAGGCTCGCGATCGCCTGGACGGCCAGCTTCCCCGGCCGACGATCAAGCCAGACCTCGAGCTGCCGCTATCCGAAGCCACCGAGCAGCTCACCCACTTCCTGTCGTACTTCGGCCCCTTCGGCATCGGCAACCCGACACCGGTCTTCGTCGCGCGTGGAGTCGAGTTGGAGGGTCCCGCGCGAGAGGTCGGCACAGGTCACCTCAAGCTCAAGCTCACACAGGCCGGGCACTCGCTCGAGGCTATCGGTTTTGGCCTCGTACACCGGATTCCTCCCGATTCACTCGGCACTGGTCCCTTGGACCTGACCTTCAAGCTCAAGATCGGTGAGTTCCGTGGTCGCCGTCAGGTCGAGGCGCACCTCCTCGACGTGCGAGCCCATGGGGTGGCGGACGGCGTGGTTGCGGGTACCGAGGCATGAGGATCATCGCGGGGCGATGGAAAGGGCGACGGCTCAAGGCGCTCCGTGGGAAGGGGGTTCGTCCGACCACCGACCGAGTGAGAGAGTCCTGGATGGCGGCCCTGGGGGCGTCGGTAGAGGGGGCGAGGGTCCTCGATCTGTTCGCCGGATCGGGGGCGCTGGGCCTCGAGGCTCTCAGCCGAGGCGCGGCGAGCGCCGTGTTCGTCGAACGTAACAGGGGTTCACTCGCGACCCTGCGCGCCAACATCGAGTTGTTGGCGGCCGAGCCGGAGTCGACCGTGGTCGCGTCGGACGCCATGGCGTATGTCCAGCGACTGGACGGCGTCGAGTTCGACGTGGCCTTCGCTGATCCGCCGTACGACTCGGGGTTCGCGGCGCGCCTGTTGGAGTCCTTCGCGACGAATCCGTTTGCATCACAGCTCTGGGTAGAGCATCGTGTTAGCGATCCCATCCCGGAGCTCGCCGGCCTCCGACAACGACGCTACGGAGACACAGTCATCTCGATCCTCGAGGCGAAACCATGACCCGCGATCGGCCTGTAGTGGCTCTCTACCCGGGTTCGTTCGATCCCGTCACAAATGGGCACGAGGACGTGGCTCGCCGCTCCTTGCGCCTGGCGGATCGGGTGATCATCGCGGTTGCCCACACCGCCACCCACGTAAAGGGAAGCCTGTTCGCGGTCGAGCAGCGCCTCGACTTGATCCGGGAGGTCTTCGCGGACGAGGAGAGGATCGAGTGTCTCAGCTTCCAGGGCCTCCTGGTGGATCTGGCCCGGGAGCTGGAGGCCCAATTCGTGATCCGGGGCCTGAGGGCCGTCTCCGACTTCGAGTACGAATTCCAGATGGCTCAGATGAACCGGGAGCTGTGGAGCGGAGTCGAGACCGTCTTCCTGACTCCGGATCAGAAGTACTCCTTCCTGTCCGCGTCGCTCGTGCGGGAGGTGGCCAGCCTCGGGGGAGATGTCTCGCCCTTCGTGCCGGAGCCGGTCCGCAGGGCCATGGAGGCGGCGATTCAGGAGTGACCTTTCTCGCGTCCCTGGCGGCTCGGGCGCGAACGCTCCAGGCCACGCTGGCGTTCCCCGAGGCGACCGATGCCCGCACGGCGGCTGCCATCGCCCGGCTCCTCGACGAGGGGGTCTGCTCGGTCGTAGCCGTTGGATCTCCCCATCTCGTACACGAGGCCCTGACGGCCGCTGACGTCGACGTCGACGCCGTCGGCATCGTCGATCCCACGGGTAGTGATCCCTTGATGGCGGCCGGTCTGTTGGTGAAGCAGGGTAAGGTGGACGGAGTGGTGGCCGGGGCCGTCCATCGTACAGGCGATGTCATCCGTGCCGCGATCCGGACGGTGGGGCGGGCCGAAGGCGTGGACAGCGTGTCGTCGGCCTTCTACATGCTCGTTCCCTCGTTTCGCGGGGTGGACGACGAGGTGCTCACCTTTGCGGACGCGGGAGTGATCCCTGAGCCGACCTCGGACCAACTCGCCGATATCGGCATCGCCGCGGCAACGGAACGGGCCCTGGTGGTAGGTGATGAGCCCCACGTCGCGTTCTTGTCCTACTCGACCCTGGGGAGTGCTTCGGGTGCTGCCGTCGACAAAGTCGTGGGCGCCGTCGAGCTCTTCAGGGAGCGGCTTCCCGGGGTGCCCGTAGACGGCGAACTACAGGGTGACGCCGCACTGATCGAGTCTGTAGCCCGCCACAAGGCTCCGGGGTCGCCGGTGGCCGGCAAGGCCAACGTGTTGGTCTTTCCAGACCTGAACTCCGCGAACATCGCGTACAAGCTCGTCCAGCGAATCACCGGAGGACGCGCTCTAGGGCCTATCCTGCAAGGGCTTCGACATCCCTACAACGACCTGTCCCGGGGCGCGTCGGCCGACGATATCTTCGACGTGGCGTGCGTTACCGCGGTGATGGCGAAGGGTGGAGTATGAGGCGGCCCCGATTGGCTGCCCTCAGGCGCCGGTTATCGGGAGTATTGCCCCACCGGGGCGTTTTCCTATATCGTTTTCCCGTTCCCTTTAGCTCCGTGCGCCCGTGAAGCCCTGAGCGTAGCTAGAGTACGGAAACCGTAAACGGAGGCACAATGGCATTTCAGGTGAGCAAGTCGGGCGACGTGACGGTCATCGATGTTGAAGGCCAGCTCATCGTCGGAAATCGCCAGGAACTGAAGCAGAAAGTCCTCGATGAGCTCGAGGGGGGCGAACGGAAGTTCGTCGTAGACTTCTCCAGCACGGGCTACATCGATTCCTCCGGATTGGGCGTTCTGGTCTCCCTCTCCACGAAGATCCGCGAGCAAGGCGGTGAACTCCGTCTTGCCAGCCTCAATGAGGATCTTCGCACGCTCTTCGAGCTCACCAAGCTCGACACGCTCTTCAAGATCGCTGACAGCCGCGATGAGGCCCTGACAGGTCTGTAGGTAGCTCCCGCAGGTAAGCCGACCCCTCGACGAGGGTAAAGAGTGGATCAAGAACTCATTCTCGAGCTACCGAACGACATTCGGTCCATCGAGCACGCGGTTGAGTACGTGATGGAGCATTGCTCGGGTTGCTGCTCCTACGCGCGCAAGCTGAATCTGAACTTCCGAGTCGGCCTGAGTGAGGCCTTGTCCAACGCCATGTTGTACGGCAACGACCGTGATCCGGGAAAGCGCGTCCGGGTCGAGGTGACGGTTTGTGAGGAAGAGGTGACGGCTCGGGTGACCGATCAGGGCCACGGGTTCGATCACACCACCGTGCCAGACCCCACGCTTCCGGCCAACCTCACCAAGCCCGGTGGCCGCGGCATCTTCCTCATGAGATCGTTGATGGACGACGTCCAGTTCAACGAAGAGGGGAACTCGGTCACGCTTATCCTACGTCTGGAGGAGCGGAGCCCCGACCTCGCGGGAGGGGCCTCGGCATGACCCCGGAAGGCGGGCCTGGCCCAGTCCTTCCTGTCCCGGTCGAACAAACCCTGGACGAATTCCGTGTGCAACTCGGCCTCGACGTGCACCTCTGGGCGGTCGAGGAGGACGGCACCAGGGCCGGTCATCTCTACCCCTCGGATTCGCAAACCCCTGAAGACCTCACGCCATCGGACGGCGCGGTCGTGAAGCGAATCTCCCCCAGGAACGGACCCGAGTTGGACCTCGAGTTGCGACCCTCCGGCGACGAGCCGCTCGAACCGCTGGCCTCGATCCTCCAGACCAACGTCGAGCGCGGATTGGACATCGCCCGAGAGATCGACTTCTTCACGGATGAACTGAAGGAACGGTACGAGGAGATCAACCTACTCTATTCCATCAGCGAGACTCTCGGGTCGGTCCTCGAACTCGACAAAGCCGCCAAGGCGATCTTGATGGAAGTGTGTGATGTGTTGGGGGCCGCGCGCGGGACGCTCTGGGTGCACGACCAGAAGACCAGCGTTCTCAATCTGATCGCTGCTGTAGGGAGCAAGGCGTCCGACGACCCGTCTCTCGGCGACCCGTCCTCGGACGACCGGTCTCCCGACGACGCGCCTCCCGTCCGTCATCCGGATAGCGTCACTTCTCAGGTGTTCGAGCAAGGACGGTCCCGGATCGGCAGCCGCGATCCGGATGGACGGGGGAACGGAGCGGACACGACCGATATCTCGGTGCCCATCAGCTACAGCCCACCGTCCGGTGAGGCTCGTACGGTTGGCGTCATCAATCTGTTTGGACGTGGGAGAGGCGACCCCTTCGCGCTGCGTGACGAAAAGCTCCTGTCCGCCATAGCCAGCCAGATCGGTGCTGCGCTGGAGAACAACCGACTGATCCAGGAGAGCTTGGCCCAGGAGCGCATGAGCCACGAGATGGAACTCGCGCATCATCTCCAGATGAAGCTCCTCAAGTCTCCGGATACGTTCGACGGAGCGGATGTCGCCGCTCGAGTGGCTTCGGCCGAGCAGGTGGGTGGAGATTTTTTCCATCTCTTCAAGCTTAAGAAGGGTAAGATCGGCGTGATGATCGGTGACGTTTCGACGCACGGGTTTCCGGCGGCGCTGATCATGGCGTTGTCGATGAGC
This sequence comes from Longimicrobiales bacterium, assembly GCA_965249725.1. GTDB lineage: Bacteria > Gemmatimonadota > Gemmatimonadetes > Longimicrobiales > Gaopeijiaceae > CBDDCX01. The sequence goes on along the minus strand of CBDFMQ010000002.1, from coordinate 1,590,895 downwards.
GCGGCGAGCATCTACGCTCTCGAGTCGCCCGACCCGTCTGTGGTGCTCGGGAAGATGGACGACGCGCTCAGCGACGAGCTCGAGACCACGGAGATGTTCTTGAGCCTCTGCTACGTGGTCATCGATCCGAAGGCCGGTAAGCTGCGCTACTCCAACGCGGGCCACCCTCATGCCTTCGTATTTCGGGATGGCCAGGATCCCGAGCGCCTGGTCGCCACCGATCCACCGGTGGGCTTTGCCGGACCCGAGTCCTACGTCAGGGGCCGAGCCGATTGGACCGCCGGAGATCTGCTACTGCTCTTCACGGACGGACTGTCCGACACGTTGGCCACCGAGGAACCGGGGAGCGGTGAGGCCGCGGTTCTCGATGCCGTCACCGCGGCAGGGGGCGCGTCGCCGGCCCAGATCGTCGACACCTTGTTCGACTTGGCCGAGGCCGCGACCCCGTACACACCGGCAGACGACCGGACCGCGCTCGTTCTGAGGACCTAGTGTTCCGTCCCAGAAGTCTGCTGGCCTAGCCGCTCCATTCCGATGCGTGCGAAGAAATCTCTCGGACAGAACTTTCTCGTCGATCCGAATCTGCAGCGCAAGATCGTAGAGGCCGTGGATCCCACGCCGGGCGATACGCTCCTGGAGATCGGGCCCGGTCGCGGAGCGTTGACGCGTCACCTCGTGGGTCGGGTGGGCCGACTCATCATGGTCGAGTTGGACGACGCGCTCGCCGCGACGCTGGAGGCCGAGTGGGGTATTCGGCCCGATGTGGAGGTCCGACACGAGGACTTTCTGAAGACGGACCTCGAGACGGTCTCCGAGGATCCATCGGATCTGCTCGTGGTCGGCAACATCCCCTACAACATCACCGCTCCCATCATTTTCAAGCTCCTGGAACGTCCCCGACCGCGAGACATCCTGTTGATGGTGCAGCGCGAGGTGGCCGACCGCCTCGTGGCACCGGCGGGAACCACGGAATACGGAGCGCTGTCGGTGGGCGTCAGGAGCGTCGCCGCAGTGGAGAGCGTGCTTCGGGTGCCGCGGACGGCCTTTCGACCCCAGCCCCGCGTGGACTCCAGCGTCGTCCGAATCACGCCCACTGTCCCTGCACCGCTGTCCCTCGAGGAGGAGACCGCTCTCCGCGACCTGACCCGGGCGGCCTTCCAGTGGCGTCGAAAGCAGCTGCAGAAGACGCTCCGCGAGCACGGCGACCTCGGCCTCTCCAGAGACTCGGTGGATCGGATCGCTCGCGAGACGGGCTGGGATCTTACGCGCAGGCCCGAGACGCTCGAGCCGGAAGACTTCGTACGTCTGTCCAAGCTTCTTACCGGGCGAGTTTGACGCTTCCCGCCCCCTCGGCCTAATATTGTGAAGCTTTTCACAAGCCGGGGTGTGGCAGGGTTTAACCGGATTCCCACGTGTCCGTATCGAAGAAGATTTCCGAATCAGCCGTCCGTCGATTGTCGCTCTATCTCCGAATACTGGAGAATCTCGAGCTGGACGGTGAGGCAACTGTATCCAGCGAGCAGTTGGCCAAGCACAGTGATACCACGGCCGCGCAGGTGCGGAAGGACCTTTCACTGTTCGGGTCTTTCGGCAAGCGAGGGCTCGGGTATGGCGTGGCTGAGTTGGGGGGGCGCATCCGCACCATCCTCGGACTCGATCGGCGGTGGCGGGTAGCTCTGGTCGGTGTCGGGCGTATCGGCTCGGCGCTCGTCGAATACGGTGGATTCCAGGAACGCGGCTACGATATCGTCGCTATCCTCGACGTGGATCCCTCGAAGGTCGGTGAGCGATGGGCGGACCTGACGGTGCGTGACATCGCCGATTTCGAGACCATCGTGCGAGAGCGGGATATCGAGATCGTCATCCTCGCGGTGCCGGTGGAGGCTGTTCCGGTGGTCATGGATCGGGTCACCGATGCGGGGGTACGCGGTATTCTGAACTTCGCCCCCACCACGCTGAGAGTCCCCGTGGGTGTAACGGTGAAAGACGTGAACATGGTCATGGAGCTCGAAGCGCTCTCCTTCGCGTTGAGTCGGGAAGAAGGGGAGGAGTGAGGGGAGACCGAGCCCTGATCAACCGAGCCGCCTCGGTCCTGGAGGGCGGTTCCACGCACACGCTGGACTTGGCGAAGGAGGTCCTGGGTCTCTGCGGGCATCCGGGTGCCGCCTCGGCCGCCGTCTTCACCCTCCTTGGTACGGATGCCCGTTTCCACGTGGACAAAGAGGGACTCTGGTCCTTCCGAGGGCCCCGTCCCGGCGCACCGCTCGCCCAATTGGAGTATGCGGTCGTGGATGTGGAGACGACCGGCGGGCCCTATCGTCGCGGTCATCGGATCACGGAAATCGCCATCTACGTAGTGCGAGATGGAGTCGTGGCCGACGAGTACCACACGTTGGTCAATCCGGGCCGGATGATCCCTCCCCGGATTGAAGTGCTCACCGGAATCTCCAACGACATGGTGTCTCCCGCGCCATACTTTGATCAGATCGCGCCGGACATCCTCGAGCGCCTGGAGGGTCGGATCTTCGTCGCGCACAATGTACGCTTCGACTGGGGGTTCGTGAGCCAACAACTGGCCGAATCCATCGGCGAGGTGCCACGAGTGGAGCGACTCTGCACCGTTCGTATGGTTCGCCGCATCGTGCCTCGCCTGAGACGTCGGAATCTGGATGCGGTGGCCCGACATTTCGACATCGAGATCACGCACCGCCACCGGGCACACGGGGACGCTCTGGCGACCGCCCGTGTTCTGTTGAGACTGATTGATGAGGCCGGCATTCAGGGCGTGACGGACCTAGAGTCCCTGAAGTCCTTCCTGCGTAAGCGGCGCCCGACATCGCGGCCTCGGCAGGGGCAGCAACTCTCCCTCTTGGACCCGAGTCCCGACGGGGTTTGGTGAATCCGAGATCCGGGGACTCCGGGTCTGCGCGGTCGCTCGTCCGATCGCTGAGAGAGCACGCCTGGACGCCTGTGCCTGCCACGAAATCTCGATAAATTACTGTGCTGCCCCGGCTGCCGGTCGGCCGGTGTCCGGCTGACAGCCGGCCGGTGTCCGGCCGACGGCCGGATACATGAGACTCCTGAAGAAGCGATGCGTTCATGAGCGATAGAGCGAGAATTCCGGTAATCGTCGACGGAGCCCGGACCCCCATCGGCCGCTTTCTCGGTGGGCTCGGCCCCCTGTCCGCTCCCGAGTTGGGTGCGGTGGCCATCAGCGCCGCGGTGAAGCGCTCTGCAATAGATGTCAACGCCATCGACGAAGTCATCATGGGCAATGTGGTGGTGGCCGGCGAAGGCCAGGCTCCCGCCCGTCAGGCGGCCATCGGAGCGGGCATTCCCGCTACCGTGCCGGCCATGACGATCAACAAGGTCTGCGGCTCGGGGCTGAAAGCCGTGATGCTCGCGGCACAGGCCGTTCGCGCCGGCGATGCGCAAGCCGTGGTCGCGGGGGGCATGGAGTCCATGTCGAACGTCCCGTTCTACGTCAGGGGGCTCCGATCCGGGGTGAAGTTCGGAGATCAGAAGGTCGAGGACGGGCTCATTTTGGATGGTCTGTGGTGTGCCTTCGGCCACTGTCACATGGGGGGCCACGCGGAATACACGGCCGCGAAGGCAGGAATCTCCCGGCAAGATGCCGACGAGTTCTCCCTCCGCTCGCACACGCTGGCCGTAGCGGCGATGGACGCCGGCAAGTTCGACACCGAGATCGTTCCGGTCTCGATCGAGACCCGTCGCGGCACCACGGTGGTGGACACCGACGAGTCGCCGCGACGGGAGTCGACGCTGGAGGCGTTGGGCAAGCTCCGTCCGGCGTTCCCCAAGGACGCCCCAGAGGGACTCGACGAGCTGGTTGTGACGGCCGGTAATGCTCCGGGACTCAACGACGGCGCCGCGGCGCTCGTTGTGACCTCGCTGGAGTTCGCAGAGGCTCACGGACTGTCCGTCCAAGCGACCATCTCCGGCTACGCATCAAGTGGGACCGAGCCACAAGATCTCTTCTTCGCCCCGATTACTGCCGTGCAGAACCTCATGGGCAAGGAGGGGAAAACGGTGGACGACTACGGGCTCTACGAGCTCAACGAGGCCTTTGCGGTGCAGGCGTTGGCCGACATGAGGGCGCTGGAGGTCGATCCGGACCGGGTGAACGTGAACGGCGGAGCGGTCGCGCTGGGACACCCCATCGGTGCCTCCGGTGCGCGGATTCTGGTGACCCTGCTGAACGCGATGGACGATCGGGGCGTCGAGTCGGGCATGGCCTCGCTCTGCCTCGGAGGCGGGAACGCGGTGGCCCTTTCCGTCGAGAAGTCATAGGGCTGGTACCAACGACTCTGAAAGCCGAGGACGGCATGACCATAGATAAGATCACGGTGATCGGTGGCGGTACCATGGGCAACGGGATCGCCCACGTGTGTGCCCAGCAGGGCCGCGACGTGCAGCTCACCGATGTGTCCCAAGAAGTGCTGGACGGTGCCCTCGCTACGATCTCGAAGAACCTGGATCGGCAGGTCAAGAAGGAGATCATCGACGAGGCGGCCCGGAACGAGACGCTCGGACGGATCGGGACCACCACGTCGCTGGAGAAAGCGGTAGAGGGTGCGCAGCTGGTGGTCGAGGCGGTGCCGGAGAAGGCCGAACTCAAGTACGACCTGTTCCGACGCCTGGATGAGAGGACGGCACCCGATACCATCCTGGCCAGCAACACGTCGTCCATTTCCATTACGGCCATCGCGGCGGTGACAGGGCGGGCGGACAAAGTCATCGGGATGCACTTCATGAACCCTGTGCCGGTCATGAAGCTCGTCGAGATCATCCGGGGTCTCGCCACGAGTGATGACACGACGGCGGCGGTCGTCGGATTGTCCGAGGAGCTGGGCAAGACACCCGTGGAGGTGAACGACTTTCCCGGGTTCGTCTCGAACCGGATTCTCGGGCCCATGATCAACGAAGCCGTCTTCGCCCTCATGGAGGGCGTCGCGGGAGTGGCGGCGATCGACGACGTGATGAAGCTCGGAATGAACCACCCTATGGGCCCCTTGGCGCTTGCCGATCTCATCGGCCTGGACACGTGTCTCAGCATCATGGAGGTCCTGCACCGGGAGCTTGGGGACGACCGGTACCGTCCGTGCCCCCTTCTTCGCAAGTACGTCGCGGCGGGGTGGCTGGGTAGGAAGACGGGTCGGGGCTTCTACGAGTACGACGCCTGACCTTGAGCCCGTTCACATCTGAGGCCCTCGAGATCCGGGCTTTGGCCCGGGACTTCGCGGAGGGAGAGGTCCGTCCTTTTGCCGCCCGTTGGGACCAATCAGGGGACCTCGACGAAGAGATCTTCGGGAAGCTCGGAGAGCTCGGGTTTCTGGGGATGCGCGTGCCGGAGCGATACGGCGGTTTGGAGCTGGACCTCGGTACGTATCTCCTCGCGCTGGAAGAGTTGGCGTGGGGGGACGCCAGCCTCGCGTTGACGGTGGCGATCCACAGTGGGCCGGTCACGACGCTGCTGCTCCAGCACGGTTCCGAGGAACAGAAGCAGACGTTCTTGCCGGCCCTCGCCTCGGGCTCCCTCTTAGGCGCCTTCGCACTCTCGGAGCCCGATTCGGGTAGTGATGCGGCCTCCATCCAGACGCACGCCACACCCACGGACGGGGGCGGTTGGTCCCTCAACGGAACGAAGCGCTGGGTCACGAACGGAGACCGTGCGGGCCTCGTCGTCGCCTTCGCCTCGACCCGGGGCGCGGAGGGGGGGAAGGGGGGAGCGGACGAGGCGGGGGACGAGGTTGGGGCTGGGTCGGAGCGCCGCCTGGGTGCGTTTCTCCTGGAGCCTGGCAGTGCGGGTTATGCCGTTGCAGGGCGAGAGACCACCATGGGGTTGCGCGCCTCGCAGACCGTATCGGTGGAGTTGACGGACGTGGCGGTGGCGAGCGATCGGGTGCTCGGCGACCCGGCCCGGGGATTGGGCTACGCGCTCGAAGCCCTCGATGTGGGACGCCTCGGGATCGGCGCCCAGTCGGTCGGTATCGCACAGGCGGCGTTCGAGCACGCGACGACGTATGCGACCGAGCGGCACCAGTTCGGACAGGCCATAGCCGAGTTCGGCGCGATCCAGTTCAAGCTTGCCGATATGGCGAGCCGCATTGCAGCTTCTCGGTCGCTTCTCCATACCGCCGCCGGGCAGATGGAGGCGGATGGTCACAGAGCAGGCACCGGAGCCGGAACCGGGGCCGGACGAGGTACCGAGTCCGTTTCCGTGATGGCGGCGATGGCGAAGCTGACGGCCAGTGAGAGCGCCATGTGGGTAGCCGACGAGGCGGTGCAGATCTTCGGTGGCTATGGTTACATGCGAGACTACCCGGTCGAGCAGTTGATGCGGGACGCGAAGGGCGCGGAGATCTACGAGGGTACTAGTGAGATCATGCGCCTCGTGGTGGCCCGTGAGATCTTGAAGGAAGCACGGAACGGATCATGACCCGTGGCTTGATACCTGTGGTCGATAGGTGTCCGGCATGCCCGGACTCCGCGAAACCGAAACTCTCGATGACGAGGTCGACGGAGTGATAGAAATATTTGACGCGATGGCCAAGCGGGGCCATGAGCAGCTCGTGTTCTGGAGTGAGCCTTCCATCGGGTACCGAGGGCTTATCGCCATCCACGATACCACGCTGGGGCCGGCGCTGGGCGGTACACGGTTCTGGAACTACGCGTCTGACGAGGAGGCCGTGACCGACGTGTTGCGGCTCGCGCGAGGGATGACGTACAAAGCCGCCATCACCGGCTTGAACCTCGGTGGAGGCAAGTCCGTGATCATCGGTGACAACCGCACCATGGAGCGGGAGATGATCTTCCGAGCTCACGGACGCGCGGTGGAGTCTCTCAAGGGCCGGTATATCACGGCCGAAGATGTCGGCACCTCGGTGGACGATATGGAATACGTCCGAATGGAGACCGGCTCGGTGACGGGACTCAAGGAGGGCTCGGGTGATCCCTCTCCGATCACCGCGTACGGAGTCTACCGGGGCATCAAGGCGTGTGCCCAGTTCCGCTACGGTGACGATTCTCTCGAAGGCAAGCACGTCGTCGTCCAGGGCGTGGGGCACGTAGGGTACTACCTCTGCGAAGATCTGGCCGCCGACGGGGCCAAGCTCACCGTGACCGACATCGACGAAGGTCGCGTTCAGCGGGTTGTGGACGAGTTCGGAGCCTCGGCGGTCGGCGCTGAGGCCGTGTGTGGGGTGGACGCCGATGTGTATGCCCCCTGTGCCTTGGGCGCGGTGATCAACGACGACACACTTAAGGAGCTGAAGGTCGATATCGTCGCCGGAGCCGCGAACAACCAGCTCGCTGAGGCGCGTCACGGGCAGGCGCTGCACGACCAGGGAATCCTGTATGCGCCCGACTACGTGATCAACGCTGGGGGCCTGTGCAACGTCTACGGCGAGTTGCAGGGCTGGACGCCCGAGCAGAGCAAGAAGAAGGCGGGCGCCATCTATGACACGCTCCTGCGGATCTTCAACAGGGCCAAGGGTGAGGAGATCCCGACGAGCGAGGCGGCGGATCGGGTCGCCCGGCAGCGCATCAGCGAAGCCCGAGAATTCCGGCGCAGCCACATCTAGAACGGCCGTATGGCCCAAACTCGACTCCGTCCGTACTTTCGGCCGCCATGGACCACTTAAAAAGCACAGACCCCCAGATCTTCGAGGCCATCCGAGCCGAGGCGGAGCGTCAGTCCTCGCAACTCGAACTCATCGCCAGCGAGAACTTCGTATCGCGAGCCGTGCTCCAGGCGATGGGAACGGTGATGGCCAACAAGTATGCCGAAGGGCTTCCGGGCAAGCGCTACTACGGCGGCTGCGAACACGTAGATGTGGCCGAAGAGCTGGCCCGCGATCGTGCCAAGGAACTCTTCGGGGCCGAACACGCCAACGTCCAGGCGCACTCCGGAGCCCAGGCGAACATGGCCGCCTATTTCGCGTTTCTCGATCCCGGAGACACCATCCTCGGCATGAACCTGAGTCACGGTGGTCACCTGACTCACGGATCCCCGGTGAACTTCAGCGGCCGACTCTTCGAGGTCGCCGCATACGGAGTGCGGGAGTCTGATGGGCGCATCGACTATGATGCCCTTCGGGAGCAGGCCTTGGAGATCAGACCGAAGATGATCGTGGCCGGCGCGAGTGCGTATCCTCGCATCATCGACTTCGAGACGTTCGGGGAGATCGCTCGTGAGGTGGATGCTCTGATGTTGGTGGACATGGCCCACATCGCGGGGCTGGTCGCCGCGGACGTACACCCGAGTCCGGTTCCCCATTCCGACGTCGTGACCACGACCACGCATAAGACGCTGCGGGGACCGAGGGGCGGCCTGATCCTCTGCAAGGAGGAGCACGCCAGCACCATCGACAAGTCCGTCTTCCCCGGCACTCAGGGCGGGCCGCTGATGCACATCATCGCAGCGAAGGCCGTGGCCTTGAGGGAGGCGCTTCAGCCCGACTTCAAGAGCTACCAGCGCCAGATCGTCGCGAACGCACGGGCTCTGGCCGAGAGCCTCTCGGAGCACGGCTTCTTCCTGGTCAGTGGGGGCACGGACAACCACCTCCTACTCGTGGATCTTCGCAAGAGCCACGAAGAACTCACGGGCAAGGAGGCGGAGCACGCTCTCGAGGCGGCGGGGATCACGGTGAACAAGAACACCGTGCCGGGCGAGACCCGATCCCCGTTCGTCACCTGTGGACTCCGCATCGGGACGTCTGCCGTGACGACCCGGGGACTTCGCGAATCCGACATGCGGCAGATCGGCGATTGGATTGCCACCGTGCTCGCCGACCCGACCGACGAAGGAGTGATCGAGAGCGTCCGCGGCCAGATCGACGAGATGTGCCAATCGTTCCCACTCTATCAAGAATTGGCGGCACGGGCGTAGACCCCTGTAGTAGCCTGGCGCCAGGACCGTGAGCGCGTAAGATTTCCCTTATGACCGAGCTTCAGTTTGCCGAAGAGGTCCTGGATCAGCTCCAGGAAAAACACCCCCGTTTTCACGGGAAGGCGTACCTCTTCTTGCTCTCGTCGCTGCATCGGGTCATGGAAAGTCTGGATGAGCCACGCCATATCTCGGGCCGGGAACTGGCCGAGGGGGTCCGAGGACTCGCGTTGAGTCGTTTCGGTCCCATGGCACGGACCGTTTTGCAGCATTGGGGTATCCACACCACCGAAGACCTCGGAGACATCGTTTTCGCGTTGGTCGATTGTGGGGTTCTCATCAGGCAAGATGGAGACAGCCCGGAAGACTTCCGCGATGTGTTCGATTTCGAGGAAGCGTTCGAGCAGAACTATCCTTGGAGTCCGGGGATTTGAGGGATCGGCCTGCGGGCCGCATTCGATTGAGTACCATACCGAGAAGCGCCTGCCTTGCCGTCGATTGGTCGACGGGGGGCTCGCCAAACTGAAAACGTTGTAGGGAGGGGTCGAACATGCCGGAAGAAACTGGGTTTCCTCGCTGTCAGAAGTGCGATGCGGGGATCCTGTTGCCGCTTTCGGATTATGGGCGAGACGGTGCGGCGATCCGTTACAAAGCCTGGGTGTGCTCCGACCCGGAGTGCGGCTTCAACATCCGGATCGACAATGGGGAGATTTCGCTCGGCCGGAGTATCGGCCAAAGCTACAAGTAGTTTCCTTCCTCCCGTGCGCTCCAGGCGTCCGGGTGGAACCCGCCGTCGCGTCACCTCGTACCTGCCACCACTGAACTCGGTTTGGATCCAGCGTGCCCTCGAATGGGCACCGAGCATCGAGGCTTCATGACTGGGATCCCTATCCGGCCTTACGGAGGCCCCCGGGTGTGGGCCCCCACGGGGTCCGAAGCGGCTGCCTTCGACCACTGGGCCATCTCGGAGCAGGACGTGCCACAGCTGGCCCTGATGGAGTGCGCCGGCCGATCCGCCGCCCACGTTCTCGACCGATTGTATCCTCGTGGAGAAGTGGTTGCCCTCGTAGGGGCCGGGAACAACGGGGGTGATGCCCTCGTGCTTCTCAGGACCCTCCGCTCGTGGGGCCGACCCGTGAAGGCGGTGCTCGTCGCGGATCGGCCGGTGGACGATGCCCTGCTCCACGGATGGGACCTGTCTTGTGTGGGTGACGGGGGGACCGGCGACGCCGTGGGGGCCGCCGATGATGGCACACTCGCGTCCTCGCTTGCCTCCGCCGGGGTGTTGGTGGACGGCATTCTCGGCACCGGCATAAGGGGAGAGGCCCGGGCCCGGCAGGCTAGAGCAATCCAGGCGATCAATGGTGCAGGCCGCCCGGTGCTTGCGTTGGATGTGCCGTCCGGTGTCGATGCGGACACGGGGCACATCGAGGGGGAGGCGGTCGTCGCCCAGGTGACGGTAGCGTTGGGTTGGCCGAAGATCGGCACGCTGCTGCAACCTGCACGTGCCAACGTCGGACGGTTGGTCGCAGTGGAGATCGGTTTCCCGCCCGTGTCAGACGGGGCGTTCGGTGCTTTGGTCGTGACGCCGGCGTGGGCAGCGGAGCGGAGACCACGCAGGGAGCCCGACACGCACAAGAATCGCGTGGGTGCTCTGCTGCTCGTGGCGGGTCGTACAGGCATGGCCGGGGCCGCTGTGATGGCGGCGAAGGCGGCGTTGCGCTCCGGCGTAGGTCTCCTGCGTGTGGCGTCGGCCCCGGAGAACCGTGAGATCATCCAGGGGTCCGTTCCGGAAGCCGTGTTCGTGTGCGGAGACGACTCGAAGGCGGTGAGAGATGCGGCCGTGGCCTCCCATGCCGTCGCCGCAGGGCCCGGCTTGGGGGACGTCCTGGAGAGTGGCGCACTGCTGGAGGTGGTCAGGGAGGCCACGTCGGGCCGCCCGACGGTCTTGGATGCGGACGCGCTGAACCTGGCCGCATCGGGGGAGGGGCCCGCACTGAACCACTGGACCCATGACGGAAGGGTCGTGCTGGTCACCCCCCATCTCGGCGAGATGCGTTCTCTGTCCGGCTTGAGTGGAGAGGCGATCGCGGAGGACCGTGTATCGGCGGCGAGGATTCTCGCGTCCCGATCGGGCGCGACGGTCTTGCTCAAGGGTCTCCCATCGATCGTCGTCCCCCCGACCGGGACCTGTCTGGTGGACACGGCGGGAAGCTCCGATCTGGCAACGGGCGGCATGGGCGACGTGCTCACCGGCGTGGCCGGTGGATTTCTGGCCCAGGGGTGTGCCGCGGACGTGGCGGGCGCCTTGGCCCTCCACACGACCGGCCGGGCAGCCAGCCGTGTCGCCAAGGGATCGGGCCTCACACCGTCCGATGTCGTCGAGACGCTGCCTGCCGCGTGGGACGAAGAGGGTCCGGGTGAGAGCGACCTCGACCTGCCGTTCGTCATCTTCGACCAAGACGCCGCACGGTGATGTTGGATGGCCCGTCCCGTGGTCCGGGGGAGGACCGCACCGTACCCATGGGTCCGGGAGGGGAGTTCGATCTCATCCGGACCCTGATCGGCGAGTCGGGTGCCTTGGGTTCCGCCGTTCTTGTGGGGCCTGGAGACGATGCGGCCGTGCTGCGGTGCGGGAACGTCGTCGCGAGTACGGATCTCGCCGTTGAGGATGTGCACTTTCGCCGGGCTTGGGTCTCCCTGGAAGAAGCCGGCTACCGTGCCGTCATCTCGGCCGCCAGCGACCTCGCGGCCATGGCGGCGACGCCTGTGGGTGTGCTCCTCTCGGTGGCCGTGTCGGGGGACGAGGCGAAAGCCGTGTTGACCGAGCTCGCTGCGGGCGTCCGAGACGCCCTGGCGGACCTCGGAGCCGCCCTTGTGGGGGGTGACCTCACGGGGTCTCCCGGACCGCTGGTCCTCGACGTCACTGTGCTCGGTGAGGCGACGGATCCGGTCACGCGAAGAGGAGCCGTTCCCGGCGACGAGATCTGGGTCAGCGGCGTCCTGGGCGGCAGCTCGGGGGCGGTGCGGGCGTGGAGCAGGGGTGAGGAACCGAGTACAGGGCTGCGTGAGGCCTTCACCCGACCCGTGGCCCGCATAAGGGAGGCGGGTTGGCTCGCCGAACACGGTCAGCTTCATGCGATGATCGATCTATCGGACGGACTGGCGGGGGACGCGGGCCACTTGGCCGCGGCGTCCGGCGTGCGCATCGAGATCGAGTCCGCCTTGGTACCCTCGCACCCTGATTTGGCCGCCGGGGAGTCCGACCTCGTGCTCTCGGGCGGCGAAGATTACGAGTTGTGCTTCGCGTCGCCTCCCGGGTCGATCGGACCCCTCGTGGATACCTTCCGTAAGACGTTCGAGACTTCTCTCACTAAGGTAGGCCGTGTGTTAGAGGGCGAAGGAGTGCACATCGAGGGTTGGGACGGCCCGAGTGGGAGAGAGCATTCTGGGGGATTCGATCACTTTCCGCCGCAGGGAAGCGCATGCTGAGATCGGCCTGGCTCCTCGCCGCCGGCGCCGTCCTCACGGTGTGGTATGCCGGTAAGGTCTACCTGTTTGCCCTGTTCGGGGCCACGGACGCCCTTTGCCGATCTTGTCATCCGGCCGCTCGTGACTGGTCGCGGGCGATTCTCAAGTTGGCCGGAGTCCCGGTTCGGCTAGAGGGAGAGGAGCACCTCGATCTGGACGGGGCGGTCATCGTCATCTCGAACCATGAATCGTGGTTCGACGTCTGGGCCCTGGCCGGTTGGCTGCCCATCGAGGCCCGCTTCCTGGCGAAGAAGGAACTCTCGGGCATCCCGATCTTCGGCCGGGCGTGGCGAGCCTGCGGGCACATATCGGTCGATAGGGGCAATCGGGCGTCCGCCATCGAGTCGCTCTCCCGCGCGGGCCGGCAGATCCGGGATCAGGGCCTGCACATGGTCTTGTTCGCCGAGGGCACGCGGTCGCATAGCGGTGAGCTTCAGCAATTCAAGAAGGGACCGTTCGTGCTGGCAATCCAAGGAGGCGTCCCGATCGTCCCGGTGGCCATCATCGGTACCCGCCCGCTCATGCCGAAGGGGTCGTTCAGGATCGGGCGGGGCGAGATTCTGGTGCGCCTAGGTGAGCCCATCAGCGTAGAGGGGATGGAGCATGTCGATCGGGACCGGCTCAAGAACGTCGTCCGTGAGGCGGTGGCCGATCTACGGGGCGGCGAGGGTCGCACCTCTTACCTTGCGGGCGAAGAGCCAGAGACAAAGCGAGGCCCTCAGGTCTCGATCATCGATAGGAGTAGATAGGGGCGTGTCAGCGATTCTAGAGGTGCGGGGCCGAGAGATCCTCGACTCACGTGGGAATCCCACGGTAGAGGCCGAGGTGCTGCTGGAGACCGGAGTACGGGGGCGTGCCGCGGTACCCAGTGGAGCCTCGACCGGAGAGCATGAGGCCGTAGAGCGTCGTGACGGGGACGCCACCCGCTATTTGGGCAAGGGCGTCCTGCAGGCGGTCGAGTCCATCAACACCGAGATCCGCGAGGCCATACGTGGCTTCGAGGCACGAGAGCAGCTGGATCTGGATCGCACGATGATCGATCTGGACGGCACCCCCAACAAGGCTCGGTTGGGGGCGAACGCCATCCTAGCCGTGTCCGTGGCTGCGGCCAGGGCTGCCGCGATCGAGAATCAGCTTCCTCTCTACAAGTATCTCGGATCCACGGAATCCAATCTGCTTCCAGTCCCAATGATGAACATCCTGAACGGTGGCGCCCACGCCCCGAACAACGTCGATATTCAGGAGTTCATGGTGATGCCCGTCGGCTTCGACCGTTTCTCCGAGGCGCTGCGTTGTGGCGTGGAAATCTTCCACCACCTCAAGAAGGTCCTCTCCCAAAAGGGACTCAACACGGCCGTGGGTGACGAAGGTGGTTTCGCCCCGGACCTGCGCAGCAACGAGGAGGCCGTGGAGGTGGTCCTGACCGCCATCGAACGGGCTGGATTCACCCCCGGCGACGATGTAGTCCTGGCCATCGACGCTGCGGCCAGTGAATGGGTCGAAGGGGACGAGTACGTCTTCAGGTGGTCCTCCGGCGAACGGCGCGACGCCGCGGGTATGGTGGAGTTCTGGACCGACTGGATCGATCGCTATCCGATTCGGTCTCTGGAGGATCCTCTCGGAGAGAACGATTGGGAGGGATGGGAACGACTCACGGACGCGGTGGGTGGAAGCGTGCAGATCGTGGGCGACGACATTTTCGTCACCAACGTGAAGAAACTCGAGAGAGGGGTCCGCAACGGCGTGGCCAACTCGGTGCTCGTAAAGGTGAATCAGATTGGCACCCTCACCGAGACCCTTCAGACCATCCAGCTTGCAGACGACTCGGGCTACAAGTCCGTCATCTCACATCGATCCGGTGAGACCGAGGACACCCTGATCGCCGACCTTGCGGTCGCTACGGCAGCGGGGCAAATAAAGACGGGGAGCGCGAGTCGGACCGACCGCGTGGCCAAGTACAATCAGCTCCTCAGGATCGAGGAGGCCCTTGGCGACTCGGCCATGTATCCGGGACGGAATCTTTGGTCCAAGTAAAGCGATTCATCCTGCCTGCCCTGATCGGGCTCGCCGCGTATTTCGCGGTTTTCGGTGGGGAGTACTCTCTTCTAGAAGTGAGGCGGGCCCGCGCCGAGCGCGTGGAAGAAGCGGAGCGCCTGGCGGAACTCACGCGGGTGAACGACTCCCTTCGGGCCTGGGGGGATTCGCTCGAGGCGGATTCGGCCACGATCGAGCGACTCGCGCGTGAGCGTTACGGGATGATCCGCGACGGGGAAGTCCTCTACCGCATCGCGCCGCCCCCCGATTCCACGGAGGATGCGGAGGGCCGCTGACACTGCGAGAGGGCCAGGGCCCTTGGGGCCTTCTGGGTCCTTACGAGTCGTCGGCCTCTCCGGCGTCCTCTTCGGAACCCGTCTCCTCTGGGGCGACCTGAGCCGGCTCCGAGGTCTGGCCGCCACTCCCGCTCCCGAGAAACGCCTTCGCCGCCTCTGCGAGCATCGCCTGATCGGCACCCTCCGGCACCACCATCCCCTCGGCGGCCGCCTTGAACGCCTCCTGCGACGGACGTGCTCCCGACTTCCAGCGTTCCCCCGCCTCGGCGATCGGCTGGAACAGGTCCATGGGGATGGGGAACACGGTCGTGGAGTTGTTTTCGGCCGCGATCTCGACGACGGTCTGCATGAACCGGAGCTGAATCGCCACGGGGTAGTGCTGGATGATCTCCGCCGCTTCGGCCAGCTTCGCGGCTGCCTGTGCCTCCCCTGCGGCCGCGATGACCTTGCCGCGCCGCTCCCGCTCGGCCTCGGCCTGTTTGGCCATGGCGCGCTTCATCTCGTGGGGGAGGTCGATGTCCTTGATCTCGACTGAGGTGACTTCGATGCCCCAGGGATCCGTGCCTTGATCGATGATCTTGCAGACCACCTCGTTGATCTGCTCCCGTTCTGCAAGAAGCTCGTCCAGCTCAGACTGACCGATGACGCTGCGGAGCGTAGTCTGGGCCAGCTGGCTCGTGGCGAAGTAGTAGTCCTCGATCTCGACGACCGCCTTGGCCGGATCCGCCACCCGGAAGTAGACGACGGCGTTTACTTTCACGCTGACGTTGTCCTTCGTGATGGTGTCCTGTGGTGCGATGTCGAGCGCCACGATGCGCAGGTCCATCTTCTTCATCCGTTCGATCGCGAACGGAACCAGGAAGATGAGCCCGGGGCCCTTCGCCCGGGTCAGCTTGCCAAGCCGAAAGATGACCCCTCTCTCGTATTCGTAGAGGATCCGCAAGCTGGAGAGCAACCCCACCCCGGCTACGATGGCGGCCGGAATCCAAATGGCTCCGAAGTCCATGAAACGACCCCTTGATACCAGGAATGTCCGTTGTCGTGACGTACCAAGACTACGTACCAGAAAGAGTACCCCTTCACAGGCGAAATAGCCCGCACCTCTGCCTTGACACCCCTCTGGACTCTTGGGAGTTTTTGGAGCAGGACAGCATGGGGGCGGAGTAGCTCAGGTGGTTAGAGCAGCGGAATCATAATCCGCGTGTCGGGGGTTCGAGTCCCTCCTCCGCTATTGGAGGCATCAAAACCGGCGCCGGCCTCTCGGAATCTACCGAGGGGCCGGTTCTTGTCGGTCGGATGGGCACTCACCCGCGATCTCAAAGGCTCTCATGTCCGCTACGTCCCCACGGGGCCTCAGCAGGCGCCGGTTCCTCCACCAGTCCGCCTCATGTGGGGCTCACCTGGTGCTCGCGTCGACCTTCGCTCCCTCGTTCGTTCGAGAGGCGTTCGGGGCGTCACCGAGAGGTACCGCGCAGGCGGTGGAGCCATGGGGGCGCCTCGAGGAGATCGCCGAGGGAGTCTGGGTGCTCGTTTCCACGCCCCTGAAGAGCGGCGACTTCACGACCCTTTCCAACGGCGGCTTCATCGTCGGGCGCGATGCTGTCCTGGCCGTGGAGGGGCTGGCGACGATCGAGGGAGCGCGTTGGGTCGGCGACGCTGCCGAGCGCATCACGGGCCGCCGGCCCACCCACGTGGTGCTGACCCACTATCACGGTGACCACTCGTTCGGGCAGGGAGGATACCGAGCCCGACCCGGCGAGTTACGGGTGCTGGCCACGGGCGAAACACATCGGCTCCTGACGGAGGAGTCGCGAGATCGACTTCTGCCCAACCTGGTCATCGCCGGGGAAGGCTCCACGGAGATCGATTTGGGTGGTCGGGTGGTTAGGGTTACGGCCCGGGAGGGACATACCTCGAGTGACGTCACCGTCGAGGTGGATGACCCGAGGATCGTCTGGTGCGGCGATCTCGTTTGGAACGGCCTCTTCCCTAACTACCGCGATGCCCGCCCAACGAGCTTGATCCGTCATGTTCGCGAGATCCTGGTCGACCCGGAGGCCATCTATGTGCCCGGTCACGGTGACACGTCGGACTTGGCCGGACTCGCCCCCTACTTGGATCTCCTGGAGGACGTCGGATCGGCGGCGACGAGGGCTGTGGAGGCCGGGATCCCCGTTGTCGATGCGGCTCGTTCCTATTCGGTGCCGGAGTCACTGGGCGAGTGGGCCATGTTCAATCCCCGGTACTACGAGGTGGCGTTCGGCGCGTGGGAGAGGGACCTGCGGAGCGGCGGATGAGCCCTCGAGTCGCTCTGGTCACGGGTGCTTCATCTGGGATCGGCCGTGCCCTCGCAGTACGCCTAGCCCGGGAGGGGTACTGGGTGGGTCTCGCTGCACGCCGGGAGGAGGCCCTTCGGGCCGCGAAGGAAGAGATCGAAGCCGCTGGTGGGCGAGCCGAGGTCTTGGTGTGCGATGTCACCGATTCGAAGGCCGTACACCGAGCGGTCCGATCGTGTGAGCAGACTCTGGGCCCCGTCGATCTCCTCGTAGCCAATGCCGGGCTCAGCGAGGGAACGAAGACCCATGGTTTGGCGGCGGCCGACGTGGAAAGACTGATGCGGCTCAACTTCCTAGGTGCCGTCCATGCAGTCGAGGCCGTGCTCCCAGGCATGTTGGAGCGCCGGCATGGGCATCTCGTCTGTCTGTCCAGTCTGGCCGGATTCGGAGGCCTTCCGAAGACTTCAGGCTACGGGGCATCCAAGGCCGCGCTACGCGTCTTCTTCGAGGGCCTCCGACTCGATCTCGAGGACGATGGGGTCGCGGTCACCGTCGTTTCGCCGGGACATGTAAGGGCGTCTGGCACCTCCAAGTACGTGCGGAAGCGGCCCTTCCTCGTCGAACTCGACGACGCGGTGGACCGGATCTACGGAGCCATCGCCGCGCGGCGTCCTTCGCTGCTGTTCCCCTGGTCCCTCTCGGTCCTGGTGTGGGTGGGCCAGATGCTGCCCCGCAGCCTCTACGACCGTTTGGCAAGGCGAATCCGCCGAGATCGCCTGGAGTAGGCTCCGCTTTATCCGTAAGGAGTAGCGGCCGGGCGACGACTGTCGGTAAGTTGCCCCCGGCTGAGTGGTTACCCGAAACGACCCTGAGGAGTCTACAGTATGGATTTTCGAGCCAAGGCATTGCTCGATGCGAGGAGAGAGGCCTTGGAGCGTGCTCTGGGTCGTACGCTGACCGTCCCGACTCCGTCCGATGGCCCCGATTTGTCGGAATCCGAGCGAGAACACCTCTTGAGTGATGCCACCGATCTGTATCAAAACGAACTCGCGTGGGAAGACATCACCGACGAGGAGCAGGTCGAGGGAGAGCCTCTTTCTGAACTGACGTTCCCCGGATTCCTCGCCTATATCCGCGGACTGCTTCTCAATCAGGTCATGCCCGATTCCCTGGCGCCCGCAAATCCCCGCCCAGAGGTGGTGGAAGAGGTGGCCGCATTCCTGGCCGACAGCGTCGTGGCGCTCCAGGATCGGGATGGGGATCCGGAAGATGAAGAGGCCTCGCGGACCGAGCGGGATCTGGCGCTGACGGATCGTCTTCTCGACCTGGTGCTCTTTCAGCTCCACGGGGTCGATCCGGCCGACGTCGAGGGCTTCAGGGACGGCGCTGCCGCGTCCTGACGCGCCGGACCGATGGCCTCAACCCCTAGGCCGCGGCCCGGCCGCTCCTACCTGGCAGGGAGCCCGCTCTTCATCGCCCATCGTGGCGGGGCGGCCATGGCCCCCGAGAACACCATGGCGGCTTTCCGGTTGGCCGTGGAAGGGTGGGGCGTCGACATGCTCGAGACCGATGCGCACCTGACGGCGGACGGAGAGGTCGTCCTGATTCACGACTGGACCGTCGATCGTACCTGCGACGGTACCGGGTCGGTCGCCTCAATGTCGTTGCAGGAGCTCCAGGCGCTGGACGCCGGCTTCCACTTCCGGGATCTGAACGGAGCCACCTCGTATCGTGGCACGGGCGTACACGTGCCCACCCTGGACGAGGTGCTCGAGGCGTTCCCGGAGACACGGGTGAACGTGGAGACCAAGGCCCCGGAAGTTGCCCGCCCCCTGGTGGAGGTGATTCGCCGGCACAGCGCCACGCATCGCGTCCTCGTGGCCGCCGAGGTGGAGAGGTGGCGCCGAGACGCCCGTGGCTATCAGGGAGCTTGGGGTGCTTCCAGAAGGGATATCGCTCGGTTTTGGTGCGCCGATCATGCTCGGATGGTCGGCCTCATGGCACCGGTCTTCGACGTCCTTCAGGTGCCTGAGGCCTGGCATGGCCTGCCCGTGGTGACTCGACGGTTCGTGGCGCAGGCTCATCGCCTCAACATTCCCGTCCATGTCTGGGTAGTGGACGACGAGGACGACATGCGAAGGCTCCTCGCATGGGGGGTCGACGGCATTCAGACCGACCGACTCGACATTCTCGGGCCGGTGTTGGCCGATGTCGCCGGCAGGCCTTTGCCGGAGTTGGCGGGATGAGCCGTCGGCATGCCCTGACCGGTGAATTCGGGCAGCACGTGGCGGATCGGGGCTTCTTCTCGGACGGTGACGGCGTCCTGGTGGCCCTGTCGGGCGGATTGGACTCCCTCGTCCTCCTACACCTCCTGAGATTCTCCCCCGGGCTGCCCGAGCTTCGCCTCATGGTAGGGCACTTCGATCATCGTATGCGTCAGGGCAGTGCGGGTGACGCCTCATGGGTCCGGGGCGTCGCGCGGGCGTGGGGAATTCCACTCCGAGAGGGTGTGGCAGCGACCGATCTCTCCAGTGAAGAGGAGGCGCGGGACGCCCGCTACGAGTTCCTGGAAGGGGAACACAGCGACTTGGAGACCCGGTGGATCGTCACGGCTCACCATGCCGACGATCAGGCCGAGACGGTGCTGTTCCGAATCGTCCGAGGAACCGGAACGGGTGGCCTCGCGGCGATTCCGGAGCAGCGAGAGCCCGGGATTCTGCGGCCCCTGTTGCCGTTCACGCGTGCGCGCCTGGAGGAGTACGCGCAAGCCGTGGGGATTCGACCGCGGGTCGATCCGTCGAACGAGAATCCGGCCTATGCGCGCAACGTCCTCAGGCACGCCGTGCTGCCACTGCTCGAAGAGGCAGTCGCTCCGGGCGCTCGCAGCTCTCTGGTGCGCCTGGCGGGGATCGCCGAGAGAGAGGAGCGAGCGTGGAGGTCGATCCTGGAGAAGCTGCTGGACGACCTGATCGTCGAGGCGAGCGAAGCGCGGGTGACCCTCGATCGAGCTGCGTGGCTGACGCATGATCCAGAGGTTCAAGCTCGCGCGCTGAGAACCCTTTCAGCTCGGATGGGCGTGCGCCTCGATGAGGCAGGAACTCGCGCTGCCGTTCTGTTTACTAGCGCGGGCGCCAGCGGCAAGGAGCACTGGATTGCGGGCCTCCTGCGGCTACATCGATCCTTCGATCATCTGGTTCTCGAGCTCGTTCCCGAGAGAGGGGTCGACGGCTCGCTGGAGATTGACGGACCTGCACAGGGCGAGGGAGACTTCGTCGTCGGGGGGACGGACTGGTCGGCGCGCTGGTCGCTCACCGATCGGCCGGAAGGGAAGTGCCCCGAAGGGCAGTGGGTAGAGCGGTTTGCCCTGGGAGGGCTGGAGTTTCCCATCCGCATGCGTGCATGGGCGGCCGGAGACCGGGTGCGTTATTCGTACGGCTCCAAGAAGCTGAAGAAGGTCTTCGGCGAGGCCC
Organism: Longimicrobiales bacterium; assembly: GCA_965249725.1. Taxonomy (GTDB): domain Bacteria; phylum Gemmatimonadota; class Gemmatimonadetes; order Longimicrobiales; family Gaopeijiaceae; genus CBDDCX01. The sequence continues at coordinate 1,570,380 of CBDFMQ010000002.1, read as the reverse complement.
GCGTACCTCTGGATAGGCGTTCTCGGTTGCCGATCGTGGTGGACGGCCGTGGTCGAGTGCTCTGGGTGCCCGGTGTAGCCCGGTCATGCCTTGTGGCCCCGTCCGGTGAGGAAACGGTCCTGGCTATCTCGATGTCCACCTCGGAGGTCTGGTGACGATCCAAGCGAAGTTGGGGGGAAAGGAGCTGGGCCGGATCGTCTACTCGGAGGAGACGATCGCCCGACGCGTCGCGGAGATGGGTAGGGAGATCACCGAGTCCTACACAGAGGACGACGATCTATTGGTGTTGGGCCTGTTGAAGGGCTCCTTCATTTTCTTGGCCGATCTGGTTCGGTCGGTCGACCTGCCTCTCCAGATCGACTTCCTGGTGGCGTCGAGCTACGGCGATGCCACCACGAGTAGTGGAGATGTGCAGTTGGTGTACGATTCAGAGGCGTCGCTGGCGGACCGGGCGGTGATTATCGTGGAGGACATCATCGACAGCGGGAATACCGTCAACCGCCTTATTCCGCTCCTCGCTGAGCGGGGCCCGAAGAGCCTGGAGATCTGCGCTCTTCTACATAAGCGCATCGGCCGGCTCGTCCAGGAGCCTCGATGGATCGGGTTCGATGCGCCCGAGGAGTTTCTGGTGGGGTACGGGCTCGATTTCAGCGAGAACTTCCGCCACTTGCCCTATATTGCGAGTTTGTGAGCGTCGGGGACTCTGACGCCTTTCCTGGTGTAGCAGAAACAAATGGCTGAACAAGATCCACTTCGCACTCCGAACGACTCCCGGATGAACCGGTTCTCACGGACCGGTGCCTTCTGGCTGCTCCTCGTTCTAATGACGGCTCTCGCGTTCCAGTTCATGCGAGGCCAAGAAGACGCATCGATCGAATTCACGTACACGGAATTCAAGGGTCAACTCGAAGCGGACAACATTCTCGAGGTCACCATCGTCGAGAGCCTCATGATCGAGGGCGAGCTGCGAGGGCCCCGCATCGAAGAGGGTCAGGAGTTTCAGAAGTTCACCGTGATGCTCCCTGGGGAGATCACTGCCGAGCTTCTCGCGGAGTTGGAGCAGCACGACATCGAGATCTCGGGCAAGCTGGAGACGCGCGGGTGGGGCACCCTCCTCCTGGGCGCGTTGCCTTGGCTGCTCTTCATCGCGTTCTGGATCTGGATCTTCCGCACCATGCAGGGCGGTGGTAATCGAGCGTTCCAGTTCGGGCGTTCCAAGGCCAAGCTGATTTCTCCGGATACGCCGAAGGTCACGTTCGCAGACATCGCAGGCGCGGACGAGGCGAAGGAGGAGCTCGAGGAGATTATCGAGTTTCTCAAGGACCCGCAGAGGTTTTCGCGCCTCGGCGGACGGCTGCCCAAGGGCGTTCTGCTCGTGGGCCCCCCGGGTACCGGTAAGACGCTGCTGGCTCGCGCCGTGGCCGGAGAGGCGGCAAGACCCTTTTTCCAGATGTCCGGGTCCGACTTCGTTGAGATGTTCGTCGGGGTGGGGGCGTCCAGAGTCCGTGACCTGTTCGAGCAGGGCAAGGCACACGCTCCCTGCATCATCTTCATCGACGAGATCGACGCCGTGGGACGGCACCGTGGCGCCGGCCTGGGTGGGGGACACGATGAGCGTGAGCAGACCCTCAACGCCCTCCTCGTCGAGATGGACGGTTTCGAGGCCAACGAGGGTGTGATCCTGTTGGCGGCCACCAACCGGCCGGACGTGCTCGATCCGGCGCTTCTGCGTCCCGGTCGCTTCGACCGTCAGGTCGTCGTCGACTTGCCCGATGTGAGGGGCCGGGAAGGGATTCTGCGGGTCCACGCCAAGAAGCTCCCGCTGGCCGGCGACGTGGAACTCAAGATCGTTGCCAAGGGCACGCCGGGCTTGAGCGGTGCGGATCTAGCTAACATCTGCAACGAGGCCGCTTTGCTGGCGGCTCGTGACGACAGCACCAAGGTGAGCATGGCCCACTTCGAGGAGGCTCGGGACAAGGTCATGCTGGGCGCCGAGCGTCGCAGCATGGTCCTGACGGAGTCGGAGCGGAAGCTCACGGCCTACCACGAAGCCGGCCACGCCGTCATCGGACTCCGGCTGCCCGGCCTGGACCCGGTGCACAAGATCACCATCGTGCCTCGTGGGCGTGCCCTCGGCCTTACGGCGAGCCTTCCGCGGGAAGATCGGCACTCGTATACGAAGGAATGGCTCGAAGGGCAGTTGTGTATGCTGTTCGGCGGACGTGTGGCCGAAGAGATGGTCTTCGGACCCGAACAGATCACCACCGGAGCCGGCAACGACATCGAGAGGGCTACGGCCATGGCCCGCCAGATGGTGACCCGCTTCGGCATGTCCGAGATCATCGGTCTCATGGCCATCGGCCAGGGCGACCAAGAGGTCTTCCTAGGGCGTGAGCTGGTCCAGCGTCGGGAGGTGTCCGAGCATACGTCCCAGCAGGTCGACCAAGAGATCAAGCGTGTTCTGGACGAAGCCCATGAGCACGCCCGGAAGCTGGTGGCCGTGCATCGGGACCTCCTGGAGAGATTGGCGCAGGCTCTTCTCGACCGAGAGACTCTGGATGCGGCCGAGATCGGTTTCTTGGACGCCGGCGAGGAACTCCCGCCGCTCGCGGATCCAGAGGACGATGCGGAAGGTGAGGCATCCTCCCTCGACTCGGCCGCCGATAATGCGCCAGCTGAGGAAGGCGCGGACGATGATGACGCCGTCCAAGACGATCCGGTCCTCGAGGGCCCTCCTCCCGGAGGTTCGGACCATGACGAGTCCGGCGCCGAGGAGTCGAGCCCCGACACTGTTCGCACGCCGGTGGTGCGACTCGGTGCCGAGGATCCGGAGGCGGACACCACTAGCTAGCGAGTAGACGTGTCCCGACTCTGGAATCAGCTGCAGTTCTTCCTTCCGGGGTGGCTCGACCTGGTCGAGATCCTCATCGTCGCGTTCTTGTTCTACCGGGTGCTGCTGATCATCCAGCGGACCCGGGCGATGCAGATTCTGTCAGGGCTGCTCGTCTTGGCTGCGACCTACCTGGTCTCGCAGGTGCTCCGGTTGACCCTGATCGAGTACATCCTCGAGTCGGTCTTCCGGTACGGGGTCATCGCGGCGCTGGTCGTCTTTCAGCCCGAGCTGAGAACCGCGCTGAGCCGTCTCGGTCGGAGTCGATTGATCCGCATGGTCAGTCCCATGCAGGGGGGCGTGCTGATCGACGAGATCGTCCAGGCCGTCGAAGAACTATCTCGCAAGAAGTTGGGGGCGATCATTGCCATCGAGCAGGAGGTCGGCCTCGACGAATACGCGCAGACCGGCAGCCGGGAGAGGGTGACGGTCTCCTCTGAGATGCTCCAGACGATCTTCACTCCAGGAAGCCCCCTGCACGATGGGGCCGTGATCGTGGTGGGAGACGAGATACGCGCGGCGGGTGCCATCCTTCCGCTGACGCAGTATGCGGTGGCCGACAAGACCTTGGGTACGCGCCACCGTGCGGCCATCGGCCTGAGCGAAGAGACCGATGCCCTGGTCGTCGTGGTGAGCGAAGAGACCGCTCGGGTCTCGGTTGCTCAGCGGGGGCGACTGGAGAGAGACGTGGATTCGGCCCGCCTGAGGGAGATCCTCGGGGGGACTTTGCCGGAGCGGCAAGCAGCCCTCGCACCCAGTCTCGCGTAGGTGCGCTTGTAGGTACGTTTGTAGGTGCGCTTGTAGGTGCGCTTGTAGGTGCGCTTGTAGGTGCGCTTGTAGGTGCGCTTGTAGGTGCGCTTGTAGGTGCGCTTGTAGGTGCGCTTGTAGGTGCGCTTGTAGGTGCGCTTGTAGGTGCGCTTGTAGGTGCGCTTGTAGGTGCGCTTGTAGGTGCGCTTGTAGGTGCGCTTGTAGGTGCGCTTGTAAGGTGCGCTTGTAGGTGCGCTTGTAGGTGCGTTTGTAGGTGCGCTTGCGGGCCCGCATGAAAGCCCAAATACTGTGTTCTCGTATGACCTGACAGGTGGTCTAGGAATTTCCGGGACCGGGCACTAGATTGGCCCGTCTTACTCGGATGGGACCGTCTGCAGGTAGACGGTAACAGGACCGTTGCACAAAGGAGCGTCGCTTGGACGCGAGTCAATACGATATTCTGTCGCTGTTCGCCGATGGTGGCTTGATGATGTATCCGTTGGTGCTCTGTTCGCTCATCGCGCTCGGCGTGATGATCGCGAAGGCGTGGACCCTCTGGGTCGCCCATAGCAGCACCCAAGCCGTCCTCGCCGAGGTCGACGAGGCCGCCCACGCGGGCCGCCTCGACGAGGCCTTGGCACTTGCTTCGGCAAGGCCGGGACCGGCCGCCGCCATCCTCGTGGCGGGACTGCGCAAGATCAAGGCCGATGAAGTCGAGATGGAGGAAATGACTCAGGCCATCAAGACCACCGGGACCATCGAGTTGGGCTTCTTGGAGCGCGGCCTGGTGATTCTGGCGACCGTGGCCAACGTCGCTCCGCTCATGGGCTTCTTGGGCACCGTGGTCGGCATGATCCTCGCCTTCGCGGCGATCGAAGCCGCCGGTGACGTGGACCCGACGCTGGTAGCGGGGGGCATCAAGGTGGCCCTGCTTACCACAGCGACAGGCCTGTTGATCGCGATTCCGGTGAACATCGCATACAACTTCTTCGTCTCCCGCATCGATACGTTGATCATCGATATGGAGCAGGGTGCGCAGAAGGTTCTCGATCTCGCCTACGATCTCGGTGGCATGACGGCTGCTTCGGCGGGAGCCGCGCCCGGCGATCCTCCGGCGTATTCGGCACCACCCGCAAGTGAGGCGCCGGGATCCGGCGAAGCCTGATCCGCATAAGAACTAGAGGAACCTTTCCGGCGGATTGCCGGTAGCTGGCACATACACGGGGGCTTCAGATGGCCGTTCTCAACAACAAGAAATCGAAGGTCAGTGACGAGGTCCCGACCTCGTCGATGGCAGACATCGCGTTTCTGCTTCTGATCTTCTTTCTCGTGACCACCACCTTCCCGAAGGACAAAGGCCTGGCCATCGTCCTTCCGGAGGAGTCGGAAACGGTCGCGATCAACCAGAAGAACATCCTGCACATCATCATCCAGGCGAATGGCATCGTCGACCTGAAGCGTGGTGAGAGCCCGCAGGTGCAGCAGGTCAGCCCCAATCAGTTGGAGGGCATCTGGCGACAGGATGTCGCGGACAACGACAACCTCATCGCAGCCGTGAAGACGCACCCCGACGCACCGTACAAGTTCATGATCGACGTCTTGGACGCTCTCCATACAGCCGGTGCCGAACGTATCTCTCTTCAGCTACTGGAGGGCTAGCGACAATGGCGATGAAAGGCGGATTCTCGCGCAAGTCGAAGGTGTCGTCGGAGGTTCCCTCCTCGTCACTGGCCGACATCGCGTTCTTACTTCTCATCTTCTTCATGGTCACGACGGTCTTCCAGAATGACAAGAACCGGCCCATCGTCTGGGCGGAAGCCGAAGCCACCGAGAAGATCGACGAGAAGGTGAAGAACATTCTGAACATCTGGGTGGAGCGGGACGGTGGCGTTTTCATCAACGACCGACCGTTCGCCATGGGTGACATCGCTGGGACCGTCGGCCCGCTATACGCTGCATCGGACCGCGCCCTGGTGATCTCTATCCGTGGAGACCGTGAAGTCACCTACAACACGATCGACCTTATCCAGAAGCAACTGGTGGCCGCGGGAGTGGTACGTGTGGTGTTCGCCACGGAACTCGAGCAACGTATGACGAGAGAAAGACGATGAACGCTCAAGCTGTGCCGTCCGAGGGAAGTGTAAGCGGTCTCGAGACCGAGAACGACCGGTTCAAGCAGTCGTTCAGTTCATGGTTTTGGGGGTCGATGATCGCCGCGACGGTGGTCCACTTCATGATCTTCCAGTTCTGGCCCACGCTCACGGCCGAGGACGTTTCGTTCACGAGTGAAGAGCTCGAGACTATCGAGCTCCCGCCCGAGATCGAGATTCCGCCGCCGCCCGAGCAGATCGCTCGTCCCGCGACGCCGGTGATCGCGACCGCAGCCGTGGACGAAGACATCACGATCGCCCCGACGACGTTCGAGGAGAACCCGGTCGAAGATCTGCCGCCGCCGCCGACCGAGGCGACCACGGATATCTCCGCGGCACCGGTCTTTACACCGATGACCGTGCGACCGGAAATCAAGAACCGAGGTGAGGTGATTCAGGCCATGATGAGGGCCTACCCACCGATCCTTCGGGATGCCGGAATCGGCGGACAGGCCCTGGTCTGGTTCTTCATCTCTGAACAGGGTCGAGTCCTCGACAAGAGGATTTCCCGGACGTCGGGTCACGAGCAGCTCGACGAGGCGGCGCTCGAGGTAGCGGCTGTCTACGAGTTCACCCCGGCCCTGAACCGTGACAAGGTGGTCAAGGTCTGGGTGCAGATCCCGATTACCTTCGAGGTCCGCTAACAGACCGGTTCGAGGGTTCCGAAATGGCGACCCCGCCGGCGTGGCCGGCGGGGTCCTTTTTTTACCCATACCATGTCCCGAATTGACACGATAGAATGATCACGCCTGTGTATGAGGCACGGCTCGAACGTTCCCTCGGAGAGGTCCGGGAGAGGATCGCCCGCGCGACCGAAGGATGCGCGCGGGATCCGGACGCGGTCACGCTGGTTGCGGTGACCAAGGCGCATTCGTTGGAGGCCGTTCGAGCCGCACTCATGCACGGCCTCTTCGATCTGGGCGAGAATCGCGTCGAGGATCTTGCAGAGAAGGCGGTCGAGGTCTCCGATGAGCGGGTGCGGTGGCATATGATCGGTCATCTTCAGAGCCGCAAGGCCCCGCGCGTGGTGGGAGTGGCCGGGCTGGTGCACTCGGTCGACTCGCTCCGCTTGGCGCGGCGCCTCTCGCACGCGGCCGAGGAACTCGGGCGCAAACAGCCCGTGCTGATTCAGGTGAACACCTCAGGTGAGGAGACCAAGGGTGGTCTCCCTGGCGGGGGGATCGGAGACGATCTTAGAGACATCCTCGCGATGTCGGGATTAGAGGTCAGGGGCCTCATGACGATGGCTCCCTTTACCGATGATGAGGCCGTGTTACGGGGTACGTTTCGGGGCCTGCGGGAGTTGAACGACCGACTCAAGGGCTTGGATGGATATGTCGGGCAGGAGCTCTCGATGGGGATGACGAATGATTACGAGATTGCAATTGAGGAAGGCAGCACGATGATACGCCTAGGTACCGCTCTTTTCGGAGGACGCACGGCATGATCGACCTCACACCACTGGACGTACGAAAGAAGCGAGGCGATTTCGCCAAGGCTCTCCGTGGATACGAAGCCCAGGAGGTGGACGTCTTCCTCGAGCTCGTGGCGGAGCGGATGGAGGTGCTCGTGAAGGAGAACCTCCAGTTGAAGGAACGCTCCGACAGACTCGGCGACCAGGTCAAAGGGCAGGAGGGTCGCGAGCAGGCCGTGCAGGAGGCCCTGGTCACTGCCCAGGAGCTACGGCAGCAAGTGAAGGAGCAGGCCAATCGCGAGGCACAACTCCTGGAAAGGGAGGCTCGCGGACGCATCGAGAAGATGCTACAGGAAGCCGAAAAGCTCCTCGCCGACCGCAAGTCGGCACTCGAGGAGCTCGAGCGGCACCGGACCCGGTTCCTCAAGGCGTTCCGAACCCTCCTCGAGAGGGAACTGGATGCGGTCGAGGTTGAGGCGAACCGGATGCCCCTCGAAGACGTCACGCTCGATCTGGAGCTGGGGCGTGGCAGCTGGACGACGGACGACGCCGATGAAGAGGCCGAGGACGCCGGCAATGACGGCAATGACAGTGGGAGCATGGAGGCCGTTACGGCGGATGAGGTCTCTGCTTCCGAGCCTGAAGAGGCCTCAGCTTCCGACGAGGTCGACGATCCACCCGACCCGGAGTCCGTTGACCTGCCTGAGCCGGAGGCCAGTGTAGAGGATGGCATTGGCGCCGAGGAGCCCGATAGCGCCGACGAGGATATACCGGAGGGCATGAGCCCCGACAACGCGCTGTGGCTTTCCACCATCCTGAAGCGAGATCAGCAGGAGTCCGATTGAGGATGGAGTGGGATCGCATCCAGGAGAGCACCCAGGCGATTCGAGAACAGGTGTCGGCCGAACCTCGCATCGGGATCGTCCTGGGAACCGGCCTCGGCGGACTGGCCGACGAGATCGAGATCGAGCACGCGATCTCCTACGAGGATGTTCCGAACTTCCCGGTGCCCACCGTCGAGAGCCACTCCGGCCGGCTGTTGTTCGGCACCTTGGAGGGGCGATCGGTCATCGCGATGCAGGGGCGCTTTCACCTTTACGAGGGACATGACGTCCGCGACGTCACCCTGCCCATACGGGTGATGCGAACTCTGGGGGCGGAGACCCTCGTCGTATCGGGAGCGGTCGGGGGTATGCATCCGCTTTGGGCTCCCGGTGAACTGGTCGTTCTGGATGACCACATCAATCTCTTAGGTGACAATCCGCTGGTCGGCCACAACATCGACGAACTCGGACCGCGATTCCCGGATATGTCGGAACCGTATGACCGGGCGCTGCAAGACGTCACGATGGAAGCGGCTCTGGAGTTGTCCATCCCTCTTCGGAGGGGCGTGTACGCGGCGGTGGTCGGACCCAACCTGGAGACCCGGGCCGAGTACCGAATGCTCCGGGGGATGGGGGCCGACGTGGTGGGAATGTCCACCGTGCCCGAGGTGATCGTCGCCAGGCACATGGATATGAAGGTCTTGGGCCTCTGCATTATTACGGACCAGTGTCTCCCGGACGCCCTCGAAGAGGCGGACGTCCAGAGCATCATCGCCACGGCGATGGAGGCGGAGCCCAAACTGACCACGCTCATCCGGGCCGTAATCGCGCGGATCTGAACACAACGAAGACAGGCACGAGAAGACAGGCACGAATTGATGCGATACCCAGAGATACCCGACACCCTGATCACGCTGGAAGAGGAGACGCTCGGCCGTTGGAGGGCCGAGGACCTCTTCCACCAGACGCTGGAGGCGACGGAGGGCGGAGAGCCCTTCGTGTTCTTCGAGGGTCCGCCCACGGCGAACGGAAAGCCCGGACTCCATCACATCATCAGTCGCACGATCAAGGATCTCGTTTGTCGGCTGCGGACCATGGAGGGAAGGAGCGTTACGCGCATCGCCGGCTGGGACACACACGGGCTCCCGGTGGAGATCGAGGCCGAAAAGCGCCTGGGGATCAGCGGCAAGCCGGAGATCGAGGCCCTGGGTATAGCCGAGTTCAACGAGGCCTGCCGGAACTCGGTGTTCACGTACAAGGAGGACTGGGAGAACCTGTCCGAGCGCATCGGATATTGGCTCGACTACTCGCGTCCGTACGTCACCTTCCACTCGAGTTATGTGGAGAGCGTTTGGTGGATCTTCAAGCAGCTGGCCGATCGCGGACTGCTCTACAAGGGGTACAAGAGCGTTCCTTACTGCCCCCGCTGCGGCACTGCGCTCAGCTCCCACGAGGTGGCTCAGGGTTACAAGGACATCGAGGATTCGTCGCTCCACTTCCTCTGTCGCTGGCTCACGCCGGACGGGGATCCTGACCCCGAGGGACGAGCATTCGTGGTGTGGACCACCACCCCGTGGACCGTCCCGTCCAACACCGGCCTCGCTATTCACCCGGACCTGACCTACGTGCAGGTCGAGCAAGACGGGCGGGTGCTGGTGCTTGCGGAGGATCGCCTCGAGGCGGTGATGGGCGAAGGGGTCGAGGTGGTTCGACGCTACAAGGGGACCGAACTGGCCGGAGTCCGGTACGCGCGTCCACTGGAGGTGGTGGCGATGCCGGCCGACCCAGAGAACGGTTGGACGGTCGTCAACGAGGACTTCGTCAGCTCCGAAGACGGCACCGGCATCGTGCACATGGCGCCTGCCTTCGGTTCCGATGACTACGCCGCGGGACAGCGGCACGGCCTGCCGATGCTTCGACCCATCGACGACGCCGGATGCTTCCTTCCCGACGTGGAGCTGGTCGGGGGGATGTTCGTCAAAGATGCCGATCCGCGGCTTGTCGAGGCCCTCGATGAGAGAGGCAACCTGTTCCGGTTCGGCACCGAGGTGCACTCCTACCCGCATTGTTGGAGGTGCGAGTCACCGCTGCTCTACCTCGCCAGAGACTCATGGTTCGCCGCCACGTCTACGCTCAAGGACGAAATGTTGGCGAACAACGATGCCGCCAACTGGTTCCCACCGGATGTGGGCGAGGGGCGGATGGGCGAGTGGTTGAAGGGCAACGTGGACTGGGCTCTCTCGCGGGATCGGTACTGGGGGACTCCGCTGCCCGTCTGGGTATGCGATGCCGAAGAAGACCACCTGGAGTGGATCAGCAGCTTCGAGGAGCTGGAAGGGCGTGCCGGTCCCTTGGGCGATGATTTCGATCCGCACCGTCCGTACATCGACGAACACACGTGGGGTTGTACGCAGTGCGACGGCACGATGCGCCGGGCACCCGAAGTGGTCGACGCGTGGTTCGACTCGGGGTCGATGCCCTACGCCCAGTGGCACTACCCGTTCGAGAACCATGAAGACTTCGAACGCCACTTCCCGGCGGACTTCATCTGTGAAGGGCTCGACCAGACTCGTGGCTGGTTCTATTCCCTCCTGGCCATCGCGACCATGCTCGACGTGGGGCCTCCATTCAGGAACGTGGTCGTCAACGATCTGATTCTCGATGCCGATGGCCAGAAGATGTCGAAGTCCAAGGGCAATACCGTCGATCCCTGGGACGCGATAGGCGACCACGGGGCGGACGGGATCCGCTGGTATTTCATTACGGCCAGCAATCCCTGGGTGCCCAAGAGATACGATCCGACGGCAGTGAAGGAGAGCTCACGCAAGTTCCTGGATACGCTGTTCAACACCTACCGGTTCTTCACGCTTTATGCCAACGCCGAGGAATGGGCCCCGTCCGATGCGGATCCGGCTCCGGCCGATCGTAGCCTGCTCGACCGGTGGCTTCTGTCCCGTCTGACATCGGTGGTGGCCGAGGTTCGCGAGGAACTCGATTCCTATCAGCTCACTCGGGCCTATCGGACCCTCGGAGAGTTCGTCAGCGAGGAGCTGTCGAACTGGTACGTGAGACGGTCCCGCCCGCGGTTCTGGGGAAACACGGACGCTGCGGACGCCCGGGCCGCGTTCCGGACGCTCCAGGAGGCGCTCCGCACCGTGTGTCTGGTGGCAGCCCCTGTGACGCCGTTCGTGACGGATTGGATCCACCAGGGTCTCACGGGTGAGAGCGTGCACTTGCAGTCCTTTCCCGAGGCCGACACCGACGGTGTCGACAAGGCTCTCGAAGACGAAATGGCGGCCGTCCGCGCCCTGGTCTCCCTCGGCCGGGCGGCGCGGGAGGAGGTCAAGATCCGCGTGCGGCAGCCGCTCCAGCGGTTGTTCGCCGTGGTACCGGGCGACGTGGAGATCCGTCTCGACGTTCTGAGCCTGCTCCGAGAAGAACTCAATGTGAAGGAGGTCGACTTTCTGACGTCGGCCGAGGGATTGGTCACATTGGTCGCGAAGCCGAACTTCAAGGCTCTCGGCCCTCGGTTTCAGAAGGACTCCGAACTTGCTGCGGCCGCGATTCGCAGCCTGTCGCCGGAGGCCCTGGGGGCACACCGGAACGGCGAGCCGGTCTCGATCGAGGTCGGGGGGCGCACGGTACATCTCGAAGTCGAGGATTTCGAGGTAGTCGAGGAGTCGAAAGGTGAACTGGTGGTGCGCTCAGAGGGCGGCTACACCGCTGCGTTGGACCCCGTGCTGAGCGACGACCTCCGGGCCGAAGGACGAGCCAGAGAGCTGGTCAACCGCATTCAGCGTCTCCGCAAGGAAGGTGGCCTCGAGATCACGGATCGGATTCGACTGGCCATCTTCGGGCCGGAGGAGATTCAGGCGGCTGCGGACGACTACCGCGACTTCATCTGTGGAGAGACGCTTGCGGTCCGGTTGGTGATCGAGAGTGACGGCGGTGAAGTGGAGGGGTACGACGCGATGTCGAGCATCCAGATCGACGACTTGGCCGCGGTGATCGCTCTGAACCGGGAAGTGGAGGTCGATTCCAAGGGTGAGACTGGTGCGCCCGGGGCCGCTGGCTGAATGACGTCGGAAGAGCGCGTCGAGATCTTGACGGTTGAGCGGGAAGGCGACCGCCTCGACACCTATGTGGCGGATCATTTGGGGCTTTCGCGGACCCGGGTGCAGGGCCTGGTGGAAGATGGAATGGTCCTGCTCGACGGACAGCCGCCCCGCAAGTCCGAGCGGCTCGACGAGGGGCAACGGATCGAGGTGCGCGTTCCGGCGCCTGAGGCCCTGACCATTGAGCCCGAGGACATTCCGCTCGATGTCCTCTTCGAGGATGCCTCGGTTGTGGTGGTGAACAAGGCCGCCGGGATGGTCGTCCACCCGGGTCCGGGGCACTCGACCGGCACGTTGGTCAACGCCCTGCTGGCCCATGCGAAAGACCTCTCGGGCATCGGTGGAAAGCTTCGGCCCGGCATCGTACACCGCCTGGACAAGGACACGTCGGGACTGCTGGTTGTGGCCAAGAACGACGCCGCGCATCATGCCCTTTCCGAAGCGCTCCAACGACGTGAGATTAAGCGCTTATACAAGGCGGCGTCCTGGGGGCATCTCTCCGAGACTCCGCTTGAGGTGGATGCGCCGGTGGGACGGGATCCGGCCAACCGACAGCGCATGGCTGTTGTGGAGGGAGGGCGCCGAGCAGTCACCCGCTTTCGAGTGGCCGAGCATTGGCTCGGCGCGGAGTTGTTGGACGTTGCACTCGAGACCGGAAGGACGCACCAAATCAGGGTTCACCTCGCCCACATCGGGCATCCGGTGGTGGGAGATCCTGTTTACGGAGTGGGTTGGGAGCGAGGGATGGGCGGGAAAGCACATCGTTGGGCGCAATTGCTCAACAAGCGCGTAGCAAGGCAGTTCCTACACGCGTGGCGGCTTTCCTTTCAACATCCGGTCAGCGATGAGAGGCTCCGCTTCGAGGCACCGCTCCCAGAGGACCTGAGTTCGTGTGCCGAGTGGGCACGATCGGAAGACGTACCATGAGCGAGGCAGGCAGAAACCGGTGGTAGCGACGGATCTGGATCCGAGGTTCACCTTCGACAGCTTTGTCGTGGGGCCCGCCAATCGGCTGGCCTCTGCGGCCGCTCGTCGTGCGGCAGACGCTCCCGGCACCTCGTACAACCCGCTTTTCATCTACTCGGGTTCCGGCCTCGGCAAGAGCCACATTCTCAGTGGTATCGCGCACTACGCGACCAAGGTCCACCCGGAGTTCGGAGTCGTCTACCTGGCGGTCGAGGTCTTCCTCGACGAGCTGACACGGGCGCTCCAGGCCGGCACCCAGGACGAGCTTCGGGAGCAGTACGAAGAACTACACATCCTGCTCCTCGATGACGTGCAGTTCCTGACCGGGCAGAAGGAAGCCCAGGAAATGCTGCTGCGGCTCTTGGACCAGCTCAGTGCCTCCGGTGGTCAGATCGTTCTGGCCAGTGATCGCCCACCTTCGGAGATAGACGGGCTCGACGAGCGGCTGGTCACCAGGTTCTCCGGCGGTCTAATCGTCGATATCGCCGCTCCCGAGTACGAGACCAAGGTGGCCATCCTCCGGAAGAAGGCTGAGGAACGTGGTCAGTCGTTCGAGGCTGGGGTGGCCGAGGTGTTGGCCAAGTTCGCGTTCAAGAGCGTGCGGGAGCTCGCTGGCGCCCTCAACAAGGTGCTGGCGATCCAGGAGCTCGAAGGCAGGCAGGTAACGGCCGACGAGGTCAAAGCCATGCCGGGCCTTCAGGCGGAGTCTGCGGCGGGAGGCCCGATCGCGGGTCAGCAGCTCCTGGACGAGTTCGGCTCGTTCATGGAGGAACTGAGCCAAACGGTGGCCACCAAGGTGGAGCGGGAAGAGGCTCCATGGCGAAGGGTGCTCAGGGAGACCGCAGAGAGCTTCGAGAAGGACGGCTACTCGGGCACTCGGCTCCGAATGCTCTTCGAAGGCGACGAAGCTCCTGCCGATCCCCAGGCCGTTGCGGACGAGTTTCGGCGCGACATCACGAGGCTGCGCCAGATCGCCAAGTCACTCGACAAGGTGGGGAATCCCTGGCCTGAGGCTGCGGTTGGCCTTCTCAAGGATCCGGAGCGACTGGACGAGGCCGAGTCTCTGTTGGCGTCTGCGATGGAGCGCGTGCGCCCGTTCCCGCTCATCGGCGAGGGGCCGCAGCTCGACGATCTCGCGGACCACTTTCCCGCGGTGGCAATAAAGGCCGCCCAACAGCTGGTGACTGAAGAGCGCCCTGAGTACAATCCGCTCTATGTGTGGAGTCCGACGCCTGACGGACCGATGGCCCTCTTGGCTGCGACCGCCCGCATGTACCGGGACCACGACAAGCTCGGAAGCTACGCGATCGTGTCCGCGGAGGAATTCTCGGAGGACTTCATACGCGCCCTGTCCGATGGCGTGGCGGGTGCCTGGAGAGAGCGTTGGTGGGGTGTCGATCTCCTCCTGGTCTACGACGCTCAGGCACTCTCCGACACGGAGCGGGCCCAGGACGAGTTCTTCCACCTCTTCGAGGCGTCCAAGCGGAAGGGAGCCAAGATCCTGATTACGGGCGATCGGGAGCCCGCCGGAATCACAGGCATCGATGATCGCCTCCGCTCGCGCTTCGAGATGGGTCTCGTCGTTGAGGCGACGCCCGAATCGTTGCCTCCCGGCGCGGCGACGCTGAACCTCGAGGAAGCTCCCCCCGAGTACATCCAGGACGAGGATCTGTGGTCAGGGTTCATCAGGCCCAAGTCCGGGGCCGGGGTCGTGCCGCCGCTCGAGGAGATCGAGGTCGGGGACCGGGGTGGGATGATCATCATGGAGCCCGAGGAGGTCGCGGCAGCGCCTGCGGAGCTGGTAGCGGAACCAGAGGTTGTCGCCGATCCGGGGTCTCCGTGGCGTCCCTCCAGGGAGAACGTGGTTTGGGACTGGCCGGTCATCGAAGACCGCATTGTTGCAGTCGAAGAGGAAGAGTAAGGCGATATGGCGATCGAAGGCGCTCTCGCGGATGTCAGCTTAGCCGATATCTCCCAGCTGCTGGCCATGGGAGGGAAGACGGGCTGCCTGTCACTGACAGACCAGTCCAACTTCGGCTACATCTACTTCGAGGACGGTCGGGTCATATACGCGTCGGTGGTAAACCGCCCGGATCGGCTCGGTGAGCTCCTGGTCAAGAACGAAGTGATTGACCGGGATCAGCTTTCGGAGGCGATGGAGAAGCAGGCCCACGAAAAGGGCAAGAAGCTCGGGCAGCTGCTGGTCGAGGGAGGAGCCCTCACTCAGGAGGAGCTCGAGCGGTACATCTCGCTACAGATCGAAGAGGCCGTCTACCACGTCTTTACCTGGGATCAGGGCACGTTCCAGTTCCAGCCAGACATCGTACCCGAAGATCATGTGATGCGGGTATCCATCAGCATCGATGCGCTCCTGATGGAGGGGGCCCGTCGGGTCGATGAGTGGAGCTTGATCGAGAGGAAGATCTCGTCGATGGACCTGATCTTCTCCCTCGAGCGGGATCCTCTTCAGGAGGAAGGCATCGAGCTCACGGACGGACAGCAGCGGATCATTCCGCTCATCGACGGCGAACGCACCGTGGCCAATTTGGTGGACGATTCGGGCTTGGTGGAGTTCGACACGGGCAAGGCGCTCTACGGGCTTATTCAGGCGGGATTCGCGGTACAGGTCGGCAAGCGATCCGCGGAGTCGCAGGCGAAGGGCTCGGTCGATGAGCACCTCAACCTCGGCTTGGCGTTCTACCGGTCGGGGATGATGGAGGACTCCATGAGGGAGTTCCGAAAGACGCTAGAGCTGGATGCCAAGCATCCGCAGGCGCGGGCGTATCTCGGTCTCATCAGCCTCAAGTCCGGGCGGGCACAGGAGGCGAGCGTGCATTTCGACGAGATGGGAGATGCCGCCGAGATGACCTACCCGCTGCACCGTAACCATGCGCTGGCCCTCGAGAGGATCGGGCGTTACGACGATGCGCTCGTCGCGCTCGCGGAGGCCGAGAAGCTTGATGCCGACGACCCCTGTCTTCTCCTCGCTCGCGGCATCGTACAGTTCAAGGCCGGGGACGGAGCGGCCGCCATGGGCTCGTTCAAGGGCTATCAGGACAAGGTCGGCGATGGAACGCTGTCACCGATGTTCTTCGCGTTCTCAGTGCTCGCGTCCGGAATCGCCGGCGACATGGACCGAGCCGTCGAGATCGGCCGGGAGGGCCTGAAGCTGTACCCACAGGACGGGGCGATTCTGGTCAACACCGGGGCGGTGCTGGAGCACCGAGGAGAGAACGAGGCCGCCGAGAGCTACTACGAACGTGCTCTGGAGCGTGAGCCGGTGGTGCCCCAGGCCCACAAGGCCCTGGGGGACCAGGCCCTGCGCCGAGGTGACAAGGAGCGGGCACAGTTCCAGTACGAGCTCGCGGTCGAAGCCGATCCCCGCCTCGGAGACGACGTCTACATCAAACTCGGGGCCATCGCTCTGGAGAATTCCCAGACAGCTGAGGCGGGAGTGCTCTGGCGGCGTGCCCTGGAGCTCAATCCGGAAAACCACACGCTTCAGGCCAAGCTCGATCAGATCGGGGCGCCTGAGGGAGCGTGATCTCCGCACTCCTGGTCCTCCTCTTCGGGATCGGGCAGGACACTCCCACGCAGGCGTTCGACGGTGGCGACCAGCTCGTTGGAAACCGAGCGACCGTCTTCTTCATGCCGCCCGACTCCGGCAAGGCCGCGCTCGTTCTGTCCGCCCTGGAGACGGCCCCCCCGCTACCAGGACTACCGTCGGGGATGCCTCAAGACGTTCGGGTCTTCCTTGCGGCTGACGAGGCCGGGTTTCAGCGACTGACCGGAGGACGAGCTCCAGATTGGGGCGCTGGGGTCGCCTTGCCGGCCGAGGCGACCATCGTCATGCCCGCATACGTATCGGCCCGCGGACGTGGGTGGAGCGACAGCCAGGTACTCCGTCACGAATGGGCACACATCGGGCTGCACCAGTACCTGGACGGACTCCGGGTCCCGAGGTGGTTTTCCGAGGGATACGCGCAGTGGGCCAGCGGCGGATGGGATTGGTCGGAGGGTTGGAAGCTCAGGGTGGCCCTGGCGAGGGATCGAAACCCGCTGGACTCTCTCGCCCTCTCGTGGCCTCGGGACCAGGCCCGCGCCCAGACCGCGTACCTGCTCTCCGCCACCACCATCGAGTATCTGGTCGTGCAGAGCAGTCCAAGGGCTCTCGAAGTGTTGCTCGCCCGGTGGAAGGAGACGAGCAATTTCGAGCGGGCATTCCGATCCACCTACGGCGTTACCACGGCCCAGTTCGAGGAGGATTGGCGTCGCTACGTTAAGGACCGGTATGGCTGGATCTTCGTTCTGTCGCACTCGGCCGTATTCTGGATGTTCCTGAGCCTGGCGATGGTCGCCATGGTGGGAGTCCGGCGAAGGGCCCGGCGCGAACGTCTCGCCCGCCTGAGGGCCTTGGACGCTCCCGATCAGCCCAGTTTCTGGATGGAGGACGCCTCGCCCCCCGAGCAGCCGGGACCCGACTCCGACGGGTCGGAGTAAGAGTGACGGACGCCTCGGCGCTGCTAACGCGACCCGCTGTACCCATTCAACAGGCCTGTAGAGGACACTTTGTCTCGCATCTTGCTCGTCGACGACGACGCCGACACCCGCTCGGTCTTCCGGACCAAGCTCGAGCATTCGGGCTATGAACTGGATGAGGCGGAGAGCGCGGAGGAGGCCCTGGGCAAGGTGATGTCGTTCGATCCCGCGGTCGTCATCACCGACGTCCGGATGGAGGGGATGACGGGGCTGGAGCTCCTGAACCGGCTCCGCGAATCGATGGCGGGGGTGGATGTCATCGTAATGACCGGACATGACTCGATGACGTCGGCCGTGGAGGCCATGAAGTCCGGGGCGTTCGACTACTTGGTCAAGCCCGTGGGCCTGAAGGAACTGGAGTCCGTCGTCGAGCGCTGCCTCGGCGAGCAGGAACTGGTCCGTGCCGCCGCCGAGGATCCCGAGCCTGACATCGCCGACCCGGAAGCATCCGGTACCGTGGTGGGCCGTGACCCGCGGATGATCGACATCTACAAGATGATCGGTGTTCTGTCCCGCAACCGAACCACGGTGCTCGTGCGCGGCGAGACCGGTACGGGTAAGGAGATGGTGGCCCGCGCCATACACGACCACTCGCTCCACGCAGCCGATCCCTTCATTGCGGTGAACTGCACGGCGCTCACCGACACGCTGCTGGAATCGGAGCTGTTCGGGCACGCCCGCGGTGCGTTTACCGGTGCCGTCGCCAACAAGAAGGGGTACTTCGAGCTGGCGGGGCGGGGGACCATCTTTCTGGACGAGATCGGCGACACTTCGCCCGACTTTCAATCGAAGTTGCTCCGCGTGCTCCAGGAGAGGCAGTTCTATCCTGTGGGAGGCGAGCAAGCGAAGCGGACGGAAGCCCGGGTGGTCGCAGCCACGCACCAACCGATGGAGGAACTCGTCAAGGAGGGGGGATTCCGGGAGGATCTCTACTTTCGCCTGCGCGTCGTCGAGATGGTCGTGCCCAACCTGAGAGAGCGGAAAGACGACATTCCTCTTCTGGCGAACCATCTCCTGAGTAGAATCCGCACCGAGACAGGTAGCGACGTTCGGCAGATCTCCGAGGCGGCGATGGGAGAACTCCTCGCGCACGACTGGCCCGGTAACGTGCGTGAGCTCGAGAACGCACTCACGAGAGGTGCTGTCGTCGCACGCGGGCCTGTTGTGGGGCCTGAACATCTCGCGCTCGGCCTCGCGGGGGACAACCGCCGGCCGGCCGATCAGGCGCTCCCCGCCAACGAGGGTGACATGACTCTGGACGGTGCGATCGAGCGGCAGCTTCGTTCGGTGCTCGAGAGCACTGGAGGCAACAAGACCGAGGCGGCGGGGCGGCTCGGGATCTCACGCTCGCGTCTCGCGCGCTACGTTGAACGCTTCGGACTCTAGCCCGCGGGTCGGTTGACCGGGGAATCTGAGCCAAATAGGATCGTGACCATGGCCAAGAAGAACGATGCGAAGTCAGGTGGAGCTGCAGAGAAGGCATCGCTGCAGTTCTCCACCGTCAATCTGGCGTTCGGAGTCGGAGCACTGCTCACGATCACGTTGGGGTACTGGCTTCTCGCCCAAGGGTCCATCACGATGGCCCCGATCCTGTTGGTCGTCGGCTACGTGTTTCTCGTACCTCTGGCCATCATCCTGTAGAGGTCGGATCTCCTGATCCATCCGTTATTGGCGTCGGTCGTCACCGCTCTTCGTGATCGCCGGACTCTAGGAGGTCCTGGGAACCGGCTTCGTGACCACGCGCGTCTGCGTGAACTGGCGGTGCCCGTCCTTGGATTTGTGGAAGCCGTAGCCGCTCTGCCGGGCCCCGACCCACGGCGTTCCCGCCGCACCGCCAGCAGCCTTGTTGATTCCGATCATTCCGGCGGTCAGTCGCCGGGCGACCTGGGCCGTCCGCTCGTCGTCCTCACCGAAGACGACGGCGCCCAACCCGAAGTGCGTGGCATTGGCCCGTTCGATGGCGTCCTCCTCAGAGGCCACGCGCGTCACGCAAGCTACCGGCCCGAAGGTCTCGTCCTTGGCGATGCCCATCTCTTCGCTCACGTCAGTGAGGATGGTGGGGGTGACGAAGTTGTCGTGGTGGCCGGCACCACCTGACAGGACCTTCGCGCCTTCGGCTACCGCCGTGTCGATCTGCCCCAGGACATGGTCTCGCTGCTGGGCATTGACCATGGGTCCCACCTTGACGCCCTCCTCCATGCCGTCGCCCTGCTTCATGGCTTCACCCGCCTCTACGAGGAGGGCCTCGAAGCGATCGGCGATGGACTCCGGCACGAAGATGCGTTCTGTGCTCACACAGACCTGCCCCGCGTTCCTGAAGCTGTTCATGGCCGCGAACTTGGCTGCCCTCTCGAGATCGGCGTTCTCGAGGACGACCATGGGGTCCTTGCCCCCTAGTTCCAGGATAACGCGCTTCAACTCGCCACTGGCCGCTCTCAGAATGTGCTTGCCGGTCTCTCTGGAGCCCGTGAAGGCGATGAGGTCGACGTCACTCTCCACGAGCCGCTTGCCCTGGTCGTCCGCCCCGTGGACCACCTGTAGGACGTCGGGTGGGAGCGCCGCGTTCAGCACGTCAGCGTATGCCTGACCGCAGAGCGGCGTCTCCTCCGATGGCTTGAGAATCACCGTGTTCCCGGCTGCCAGCGCGGGAAGCACCATCCAGTGGGGCATGGACATCGGGAAGTTCCACGGAGTAATCGCCGCGCAAACCCCGAGGGCGTCGTGATACACGGTGGAGTGGTTCCGACCGTCCTCGAACGTCTCGGGTGCCAGAGCCTCACCGATCTCCTCGAGCTCCTCGCCTACGTAGGCCAGGGATTTTGCCTCGCCAATCCCCTCGGGCAGAGGCTTGCCCATCTCTTCGGTGATCAGTCTTCCCAGGTCCTCGGCTCGCTCCGCGAACGTCTCGGAGGCCTTCGCCAGTAGGCGCGCGCGTTCTTCGTGCCCCAGAGCTTCCCACGCCGGCTGGGCCGCTCGTGCGCGATCCACCATTGCCGGGATGTCGTCGGGAGACGTGACCGGGACGTCACCGACCAGTTCGCCGTCGGCCGGGTTGTAGGATTTCAGCGTTGTCATATCAGATCTCGACTCGTGTTCGCGGTGTGCTTTTTCAACGGGAAAGATGGTCAAGCCGGTGGCCCGACGCCACGCATGTTGTTACGACGTGCCGCCCCACCGGCGGGGGTGCTAGGTTGCAGCTTCGCTTTGTACTACAGGCTTCCGACGAACAAACAGATCAAAGGTAGACATGTCCAAACCAGTGGCGGCCCTCGGCGGCGCCGTGATTCTCTCGGGCGTTTGGATCGCCGTCTTGCCGGAGCAACTCGTGTCGGTTGCAGACTGGGAGTCGCGAACCGGCCTCTACATTGCGGCTTCGATTCGGATCATCACCGGCCTCCTTCTGATCTTCAGCGCCTCGGCAACCAGATACCCTAGGGGCCTTCGGATCTTCGGAGCCCTGGTGCTCCTCGTGGGCCTCATCCTTCCATTCGTGCCCCTCGACCTCTGGGCAGGGCTGATTCGATGGTGGTTCGTCGAACAGCTCGCTGCATATCGCGTCGGGGGCGGCTTGGGCGGTGTGCTGCTTGGTGGCTTCCTGGTGCACGCGTCCCTGCCCAAACAGAGCGCCGAGTAGCACGCGATGGAATCGTCACCTCTGGGAGTGGCCGACCTTGCCGGGATAGTTGCTTCGGCACCGCCGGACCACTGGCTCGAATGATACCCGATTCCCCTTGGGGTCGCTTTGTGGGCCTCATGCTCATCTTCGGCTTCGGCCAACTGCTCTATGTAGGGGCCGTGAACCCTCAGGTCCTTGGCCACCGCATGTGGCTTAAGAAAGGCACTGAGACCTGGGACTGGGTGTGGTTTGCAGTGTTCGCGCCGTTGTTCTTTGCGATCCCGGCGGTTGCAGGATTCGACGCCAACTCCGGCTCGGCCCCGCTGCCTCCATGGGCGGAGCCGATTGGCCTTGCGTTGTTTCTACTAGGCGGCGGCCTCTTCCTTCGTGCCATGGGTGAGAACCCGTTCTTTGAAAAGACAGTCCGCATTCAGAGTGAACGGGGGCACCACACGGTCGACACCGGCCCGTACCGGTTCGTGCGCCACCCCGGATATGTCGGCATGCTCGCCTTCATCCTCTCGCTTCCCCCTCTCCTGTCCTCGGCCCGCGCGTTCATCCCCGCCTTAGGCGCAATCGCCGCCCTTGTCGTCCGTACGTCACTCGAGGACCGCACACTGCAGGCGAAGCTCCCCGGCTACGCCGACTACGCTGCGCGGGTTCGTTACCGGCTCTTCCCCGGCGTATGGTAGACATCTACACGCAGGCCGATGACGAGACTACCTTGAAGGTCGTGTTGAACGCCGGGCAGCTGCGGGAGCCCGATGACTACCAACCCTAAACCAAACCCAAGGGGTTGGAGGCCTCGAGCGGTGTGCTTACCGCGACGGCCGACACCGAGTCGCGCGAAGCGTTTGCCGGATGACCCTCATGGACGCATGATTGAAGTAAGCACGACATTTGTTTTTTAAGGGAGCGAGCCTCCGCTTCCTCGTCAGCGATGGTCTCCATGGTGTCTCGACGGCTTCTGGGCCTTTGTGGTCTTGTTTCTCTCTTGCTGGTCTCCTCCTGCGTAGACGGGTCGTCTCCAGTCGGGCAAGCCTCCCCTGGGACAGTGGGGGTAGGTCTGCGGACCGTCTTCCCCCAGGGAACCACAACCGACCAGGCTGCCGCCGTCGAGGAGATCCGGGTGACGGTCAAGCGGGCGTCCGACGATGCCGTCCTCGCGGTATGTGTCGAGTCGGTCGATCCAACCCTGACCGAGTGGGTCGTCACCTGCGAGTTCGAAGCCACTCAGGAGGCGATCTACCTCACATTCGAGGCCGTCAATGCGGTCGGGGCGGTGGAGTTTTCGGGCGTCACCGCCGAGTTCGTCCTCACCGCGCAAACTCAAGTCCAGGAGGCTCAGCTCGTGCACGGGCCCTTGAGCAACAACTTCGTGACGTCGCTCACGTTGCTCGAAGCCGGCCCCGTAACCGAAGGCGACGGGCTCCAGCTGCAAGCCCAGGTCAAGATGAGCGAGCCCGGCACTCCGACACTGATTTGGGACAGCTCGAATTCGTCGATCGCTACGGTGACCCAGGGGGGCTTCCTTCAGGCGCACCTTCCCGGCCCGGTCGACATCACCGTGCTCGCTGGAACCGAATCGGCCAGCCTCAGCCTGTTGGTGTTGCCGCGAGTCATCGCTCTGGCTTTTGTGACCCAGCCCGGCGCCGTGGAAGTCGACCAGCCTCTCGAGCCCGCTCCCAGCGTCGAGGCGGTGGACGCCCGGGGCGATCGCGTCGCAAGCTACACGGGCTCGATCACGCTCGAGCTACAGAATCGGGCCGCAGCGGTGGTGGCTGCGGCCGCCGCAGCCGCACCAGGCGAAGTCGGTGCACCGCAGGCCGCCGAGCTGAACGGCACCACCACGGTCGACGCCGTGGCGGGCCTCGCCACGTTCGAGGGTCTGGTCAGTCCCGATGCCGGGTTGTTCCGGCTCTTTGCTACCGCCCAGGGCCTCAATCCGGCCACCAGCCAGGACTTCGAAGTCTCGCTCCTGACGGCCGACATCGCGGTGACCAAGGTTGTGGACAAGCCGACGGCGCTGGAGGGGGACCTGGTGACCTTCACGGTCACGGTGGTCAACAACGGCCCGGCGACGGCTACCGGGGTCAAGGTGGACGACCCCGAGCCCTACGGCATGTTCTTCGAGACCATGACGCCGTCCAGCGGGAGCGTCGACCCTGTTGGCGCCTGGGACGTGGGAAGCCTCGCGCCGGGGGCGTCCGCCACGCTCACCATCGTCGCCACGTTGGCCGACGGGACCGGAGGCGAGACCCTGGAGAACGTCGCATCGGCTGCCCAGCTGACCGATCAGACCGACGATCCGTCCAACAACGTGGCGTCCGCGCTCGTGGACGTGGGCCGACGGGTCGCCGACATCGCGGTCACCAAGGAGGCCGACCAGGTCGAAGTCCATGAGGCGGAGGAGGTCGTGTTCACGATCGCCGTCACGAACCACGGGCCCGACCGGGCCGACCACATCGTGGTCACCGACCATCTGCCCCCGGGACTCCAGTTCGTTCGTCCGATGGAGCGTTCAATCCCAGCACCGGCGAGTGGACGATCCCGAGCCTGGCCCCGGGGGCCCTGGTCCGCCTCACGATAACGGCCGTGGTGGCTGAAGGCTTTGCCGGCGAGACGCTCACGAACACGGCAACCGCTGCGGTGCTGGAGCACCAGGAGGACGATCCGAGCAACAACTCGGGCAGTGCCACTGTCGTGGCTATTGGACCTAGCCTAGTCGGGTTATGGAGGGCCACAAGTGTCTTGCAGAACGGCGTGGAATTGCTCGTTGGAACGAGCACCCAGTTCATTATCAATTTGATGGGCGACGGAACGTTCTTGGAGTCCGTTGCCGGCGACACGCAGGAATTGTTTTGCGACGAGGAGACCAGCTGCACCGACGACGGCACGTGGTATGTCATGGGCACTCGCTTCTTCATCTGTGACCCGGGGTGCGACGACGAGGATCTCCAGTACACTATCTCCGGCAACACGCTGACCGTGGTTGTTGTGGATGAGGATCCGGTCACGACAATCGTATTCGTGAGGCTCCCCGAGGTAATCGGGACGACGGAACTTTTGCCCGGCGACCTCTGCAGCGATCACCCCGCCTCTGCCATCGCGACGTTCGAGGATACCAACCTGGACGCGGCGATCAGGGTGGCGCTCGCGCTCGGCCCGCTGGACGATCTCACCTGCAGCCGGATATCGTGGCTGACGGCTATGGATGCCTACTCCCTTGGGATCGTGAGCTTGGTGGGGATCCAGAATCTCACGAGCCTGACCTTCCTTGGCCTCCGCTTCAACACGATCACCGACATCGGCGCGCTGAGCGAGCTCACGGGCCTGACACACCTCGGCCTCTCCAACAACACGATCACCGACATCGGCGCGCTGAGCGAGCTCACGAGCCTGACGGACCTGCGGCTCAGCTTCAACACGATCAGCGACCTCGGCGCGGTGAGCGAGCTCACGAGCCTGACGCTCCTCTTCCTCTCCGCCAACACGATCAGCGACCTCGGCGCGCTGAGCGAGCTCACGAGCCTGACGCTCCTCTTCCTCCCCAGCAACTTGATCAGCGACGTCAGCGTGCTGAGCGGGCTCACAAGCCTGACTTTTCTCCGCCTCCAATTCAACGCCGGCCTCACCGACATTCAGCCACTGCTCGACAACACGGGGCTCGGAGCGGGGAACACCGTTGACCTTCGTGGCACGAGCGTGAGTTGCACGGACGTGGCCGCTCTGCAAGCCAAAGGAGTGTTTGTGTTCTCCGACCCCTGTTGAGCCCGAAGTGGGAGAGGAATCCCGACGCTCTCTCTATTGCAAGCAGTTCTGGACTGTCGCTGCGGGATGTAGGAGCCAATACTTCTTGAACCTATTCCAGGCGTAGTAGCTGACTGGCTCACCTCTAATCCATGCCGGGGCGAGCGGGCGGGAGTGCCGTGCCGTGGTACAGGCATCTACACTCAGGCCGACGACGAGACTATGTTGCACGTCTTGTTGGATACCGGGCAGCTGGGGGAGGCCCCGGGGAGAACCACGCCATCGGCAGTTGTGTCGGGAAGTCGGTGTTCTTGGCTTGGTTGCTGGAGGAATACCCCACGGGCGGTTAGCTCAGTTGGTTCAGAGCGCCTGGTTTACACCCAGGAGGTCGGCAGTTCGAATCTGCCACCGCCCACTTGCGAAAGCCTAATAGGCAACTGGCTTCTGGGGCTTGTAGTCCCATCTCACGTTCCGCCTCTTTTTCGCTTTGCATCCCGTTTGCATCCCACCGGGACACAAGAAAAGGAGACCCTGCGTCACTCTCCGGCCTCCACCGCCGCCAGTGTGGTTGCCCCGTCCGCCTGCTGGTAGAGGCGTTGAACGGTCTCCATGCTCTTCCATCCACCGGCAGCCGCCACGTCCTGGACTGGTAGATCCTTCCGTTCCGTAGCCCACAGCCTCCGGTAGGGATGGAACTGGCCGCCGGCCAGCTTGGGTAGCCCTGCGAGCTTCTCAGCCTTCAGGAGCCATCGTGCGGCGAGGTCCCGGCGGATGGCCTTGCTGTCATCCTTCGGGGCGGGGAAGAGCGGCACGTCTCCTACCCGTGGGTTTTGCCGCAGGTACGCGTCCATCGCCTCACGAACGTCCTGTCGGATCGGCGTCACTGTATAGCGTCCGGTCTTATCCGTCTCGGCCCTCCACCGAATGCCTCCGTGGGGGAAGTGCTTAGCTTGGCGCTCATCGAGCCCGAGCGCACTCAACACGGCTCCGACTTCCGCTTCGGTGCGGAGCAAGTCACTGGCGAGTAGTTGGCAGATGGCGTTCTCTCGGCGCCCGGTGTGCCGGGCCAACGTCAGGATGCAACGTAGGCGGCCCCCGGAGTCGATGGCATCCACGTGCCCCATCGTCTTCATGAATCGCTCGTGCGAGGCGATGGGTCGGCGAACGTTCTCCTCCCTCGGCCACTCGACATCTCGGAGCGGGTTTTCCGACAAGAGTCTCCGACCATCGACCTTGTGCTTGTGAGCCCAATTGAACACGGCGCTCAAGAACTGAAGGTCGCTGTCTATTGTTCCGGCTCGGACTGCTTTACGGGCACGGTTGTGGTCGGGCGTCAACTGGCCAGAGCGCCGGAGGTGGTCGAAAGAGTCGATTTGTGTCTGACCGATGTCATCGACGCTGAGGTTGGAGCCCCACGCCACCTCGAAGAGCCTGAGCCGCATCTCGGCGGCTTTCTGCCACGAGTCAGTCGGCAGGGGAAGGCGATGGGTCCTATAGACGCGGAACACCTGCGCCAACGTCACCGGCCCAGCGCGTCCCAGGAATCGATCTTCTACTAGGCCGTGGACGAATCGGCGAGCGTACTCTCCCGCCTCCCGTCTATCACTGCGCTTCGTGCTCCTCTGCACCTTCTTTTCATCCCACTTAAATGACATGTAGACGGCTGTGCCTCCCAGCCGCTCGTAGAGTCGAATGCTGATTCCGTCTGCGTCGATGATTTTCGACCAGTGGGCTTTCTTCTTAGGCATCTTCGCCTCCTTCTCCTGACTCGTCGGTTTCTTCAATTGGCTCGGCTGTACTCATGGCCGAGTCCCCCGGAATCTGGTCCTGCTCCCTCGCCCACCGTTCCCTCTTCTCTAACGCCCCTTCGTGGTAGGCCTCATCCATCGCGCGCTTGCGATCCTCCGGCGACTTGATTCGCGCGACCTCTTCCCTTTTACGCGTCTTCTGGGTGACCCGCTTTGCACGTGCGGCCTCTTCTTCCTGTTCTTCTTCCGACTTGGCTGGCGACGCGGCGGCCCGAATCGCGTTCTCGTCGTCCCATGGGATTGCCAGCTTGCTACGGTTCTTCATGAGCTCCGCCCAGGAGAGCGGGCCAAGCTCACCACCTCGACCGAGGTTCATCTTTTCCTTCTCAAACTCGCCGGGCCGCAACAGAACACGGAGGGCTTCGGCCTGTAGCACCCACCATCGCCGGAGTCGGTCCTCGCTTACCTCTTCGAGCGGCAGAAAGCCCTGTTCTGGAAGTTTTGCAGGTGAGGGAATTAGCCGCCCGAGTTGCATCGCAGCGTCCAGGAACTGTTCGTGCTCCGTGAACTCCCTGCCCCAAAATGCCTCCCAGTAGAGCACCTGCATATCCGCATAGATCTCAGCCAGAACGTCATCCCGATGGCGTCCCAGTGGGTTCTTCTGGCGGGGTAGCGGGATGCCCGAAGCGAGAAGAAGCGTCTTCGCGACCTTGTCCCTGAGCTCCTCCCTTGTTCGCTCTTCGTTGGTGCTGGTGGGATGCGCGAGGCGACTCCGGTAGTCCCTTTGGATCTCCCTAAAGACGGTCTCGAACTCTTTGATGGACCAAGGCGAGATGTCGTCGGCCATTAGGTAACTGACGGGCACTCCGGCGGCCTCGGCAAACGCCTCCACGTACCATACTGGCGGTCGCGTCTTGCGCTCGTCACTCCCCTCGAAGCGCTTCACATCCGGGGGGTGAAGCTTGGCCTCGGGGTCCACCTGCTTGAGCACAGCAAGCACCTTCGTCCTAGTCTTTCGGAAACCCCACCCCTCCTTCTCCCTCACCTCTCGCAGCCGTTTCTTGACCACTTGGTCCTTGTTGGCGGGAATCCGTTCGATGTTAGCCACGCTGGCTGCCTCCGGGTCGTTGTGTGGGCCAAGTGCGGATGCCGCTAACACCCTCATCCGTCTTCGACTTAGATTGGTGTATCCAATATGAATGGCTACTCCGGCTAACGCTCTCAAATATACATGAGGACGGTGGCCTGCACAAGAAGCGGAGGGACAAAGCGTGTGCGCAGACACGACGATTGAACTGGAATCCGCAGATGGGCGCCGCATCGTGACGACCAACGAAGCGGCTCGGTTTCTTCGAGTGGGCCAACAGACGCTCAGGCAGTGGGCCAGTGACGCACGAAGGGATCGGCCTCAGCCGTGCGGATGGAATGGGCGCAGCAATCTTTACCGTCTGGGCGATCTGCGGCAATTCCGCGCCCGGCGTGACCGGAACCACCCGGCACGACATGGCGGGACGGTGGGTGTGTAGGTGATGGCACCAAGACCGGGTGACGAGCACCTCGACTGCGTGACTGGGCGAGATCAGGAAAAGGAACGCTGGGTGCGGCACAAGGCGGCGTGCGACAAACACCTGCTCCAGATGTGCGAGCGACAGAGACGGCTCGACGAAGGTCGCCCGCTCATGGAAGTCATGAAGAACAAGAAACCAAGCTCGGGCTCGCACTAGCGGGTGAGGTC
The DNA here is from genome assembly GCA_965249725.1 of Longimicrobiales bacterium. Taxonomy (GTDB): domain Bacteria; phylum Gemmatimonadota; class Gemmatimonadetes; order Longimicrobiales; family Gaopeijiaceae; genus CBDDCX01. Next base: position 1,541,886 of record CBDFMQ010000002.1, on the reverse strand, counting down.
TCGACCTCCTCGGTGCCTCACCACCGGGCCGGGCACACATATACCGCTCGTGAGGGAGCATGATGGCAAAGAAAGGAAAGCAGGATGGACGGACGACGCTTCGAGAGCTCTTCGATGCGACCCGGGCAACGGCAGCAGGAGAACTCACCGATGCTGAATTCAGGTTCTGGATGATGGTGCGGAGTCTAGAGGGTGCGGACCGCGGCTGCTATGCCGACACGGAGTACCTGATGACGCTGCTCCGGCGGTCCGAGAGTCATGTGAAGCAGGTGAGGGCGTCCCTAGCAAGGAAGGGATGGCTCAAGGTGATCCGTCGTGGACCCAAAGCGCCGGAGCTTCGAGCGGTGCTATCCCCGGAAGAGGTTCACGAGGGTGAACATCAAGCCAAAGAGGCACATGAAGAGGTTCATTCTCATGAACTTTCCCCCACACCCCCTATAGAGGAGAGTACGGGTAGTACGGAAAAGACCCCCGAAGAAGAGATTCTCGAAAACCGTACTCGCTACTCCCCCGAACAGCTCGCAGTTGTCGACTCCGCGGTCGCCGCGTTTCGCTCAACTCGTCAGACGAACCGGATCGCCGACAGCGTCATCCTCCAAGAGTTCGAGTGGTGGGCAAACCATGAGATCCCGAAGGTCGTCGCCGGTCTTCGCATCTACGTCGAGAAGGGGTATGCCGCTGAGGGTAAGGACGAGAACTACGCCCGCGGGATCATCCGAAACTGCAACGAGGCAGAAGGCGCTCGCTCGCTACCGCCGAAGAAGATCGAATTCCCCAAGCTAGACGCCGGCAAGGCCAAGTACCTGGCAGCCAGGCGATCGCAGTCCCAGGAGCTTGTCCAGTGAACGACCTGGTCACGGTAGATGTCGTCAGCCGCGTCTGGGCCGCAGAGCAGCAGGCGTTGGCCGAAATGGGGAAGAGCCATGGCGAGGACTACGTGCTCAGCACGGGCGTGCCGTCGTTGGGCGAGTGGGTATATCACGTGACGCCGGGCGCGATTCCACTCGGGAAGCTCGCCGTTGTGGGCGGGAAGACCGGAAACAACAAGACCCGATTGCTCTGGAACCTCGCCGCCGACTTCATCCAACAGGCCGTCAACGTTGGGCTCGTGAGCCTCGAGATCGACGCGGCGGAGGCGACGCCCGCGATCTGGTCGATCCTGACCAACGTGCCCGCAAAGCATCTCTCTCCGGGCCGTCACTTCGACTCAATGGAAGCCGAGCACGTCCGTGAGACGATCGAGCAGAAGACCCGAGAAGGATCGTGGGGTCGTCTGCTGACCAACCAGATGGCCGCGTCTCTTACGGCTGTCGATGACGCACTCGGGTGGATGGCGACGATGAATTCGAGCTCCGGGGTTCGTGTCTTCCTGATCGACTATTTCCAGCTCCTGAGTCTCGAGAGCGATACCCGCCACTTCAGTGCCCTGAAAGACGCTGTGCGGGGCATCGTGAGCTTCATGGAATCCACCGGCTCCCTCGTGGTGGTGGCGAGCCAGTTCAATCGGCAGAGCTCCGCACCCAAGGTGCGCCCAACCATCGAGAGCCTCGACAGCTGCCCGCTGCTCTCCAAGCAAGCCCACTTCGGCTGGCTGCTCGACCACACTAGGCGTGAGGACGATGAGCACATCACGCGAACGTGGCTGCTGGTGGCTAAGAACCGACACGGTAGGGAGGGAGACATCCCAATCGAGATCGACTACCGCACCCACCGTATCCGTCAGGCTTTACCCGACGAAGAAGCACTCTGGCCATGACGGTATTCGTGGACAAGAACAAGCTGGAGTTGGAGATACTTGCGGTGGCCGTCTCCAAACGCGCCCACGCTCGGACCGTGCTGGACATCTGTGACCGCCTTTCCTGGGATCACGATGTGGCGTACACGGCCATCGAGCAGGTGGCCAAGCACGGCAAGATCCTCGACCAGCTCGTCCGGGACCATCCGCATGTGCACGAGGTCCTTCAACGGCCACTGCACTTAGCGGCTCTAGTGGACCTGGAGAAGCTCTGTTGGAATCATCTATGCATCACGAACAGTGACACCCAGATGATGCTTCTCAGAATCACGGCACAGCCGGGTTACGAAGACCTGAGAACAGTCCTCGAGGCGATCCTTAGGGACAATCTGGAGTCGCTCAAACCTGAGGAAGCCCACAAATGAGACCCGAACCCACGGCCCCTGATTGGTTGGACAACCTCGAACTCAGTCACGACCGGCTTCTGATGCTGTTTCAGGTTGACCCCGGCAACCTAGATGAGCCGCCAAAGCTGTTGCTGGAAGAGTTCGACAGTACCCGAGACCTGGACAACTTGGAGCCGGGGGGGGCGGTGTGGCTCTACCCGGAAGACCTATTCGAGAGTCATCGAGTGGCTGCAGCAGTCGCTGGAGAACTTCCGGCGCTGCAAGGAGTCAGATGCGAGGAAGTTCCCCGCTCCCTATTGGGGTGACCTTGATGACCCGAAGGAAGTGCAGGGAGGGGCTCACCGGTGAACACCCCCAGACTCACCCCGAAGCAGCAGGCGTTCGTCCACGAGTACCTGGTGGACTTGAACGCTACGGGTGCAGCACGTCGCGCCGGGTACAGCCCGAACGGGGCCGAGGTCGCGGGTCACAGGCTGTTAAGGAACGCTAAGGTAGCCGCCCAAATTGATAAGGCGTTACAGGAGCGCGTCGAGCGAACAGAAATCACGGCTGACTGGGTGATTACCAAGCTCGTGGAGAACGTTGGGCGGGCGATGCAGGCGAAGCCCGTGACGGACCGTCAGGGCACTCCCACAGGCGAGTATCGATACGACGGTGCTGTGGCGAACCAGGCACTGCGTCACCTCGGCCAACATCTCGGGATGTTCAAGGATCGCCTTGAGTTGAAGGTCGATGTCTTGGAACGGTTGGCGTCTCTGCCTGTCTCGAAGATGAAGGAACTCGAGGCGCTTGGTGATGACGAGTTGATGGACGCTCTGAAGCAGCAGGTGTGGCAATGATCCGCGATGCTGGTCAGGCCAGGACGGTGCTGCGGGCGATACGCCTCAAGAAGGAAGGCAATGCCACCACAGTTCACAGCGATTACCAGCAGAAGCCAATCGGCTGGATCGTCGATGTCCTAGGCGTCGATGAACGCACGTTGCGGTGGTCGATCAACACGGGATACCGCGACCACAAGTGGGACGGCACTGTCGAGCCGCTGATGCGGATGGCCGACGCACTCGCCCTGGGCGGAGACGTAGGTGTCGAGTCCGCGACAGGTGCCGGCAAGAGCTTTATGCTCGCGTGTCTGACCTTCTGGTTCGTCGCCTGCTGGCCCGATGCTCGCGTGTTCTCGTATGCCCCAAAGGAGGATCAGCTTCGGCTCTTCATGTGGGCCGAGATGCGGAAGCTGTGGCCGGCGTTCAAGCCGCACTTCCCACAGGCTGAACTGACCGATCTCCGGTTACGCATGATTCCGAAATCAGACCAGTGGGGCGCGTGGGGATACGCTGTCGGTGTTGGGTCTGGAGAGCAGTCGGCTACACGAGCTCAGGGCGCCCACGCTGAGCACATGCTCCTCATCGTTGAGGAGATGCCGGGTCTCGCGCCGGCGGTCATGACGGCGTTAGAGAACACGTCCACAGGCCCTCACAACCTCCGCATCTGCGTAGGGAACCCGGACAGCCAGCACGACGAGCTACACCGCTTCTGCACGTCTCCAGACGTTGAGCATGTGCGCATATCCGGCCTCGACCACCCGAACGTTGTTTGTGACGACGCGGACATCGTACCTGGTGCGGTCTCACTTGAATCGGTTCACAAGAGGGCGCGGAAATATGGCGAGGACAGCCGCCTTTACCGCTCTCGGATACGTGGTATCTCTCCGGCAGAAGCCGAGGACGCACTCATCAATCTCGAGTGGTGTGAAGAGGCTGCCACACGCTATGCAGATCCAACATTCCGTCAGGGGGTGATGGCTCTTGGTGTGGATGTGGCGGCCAGCGAGGCGGGCGACAAGGCGGCGATCGCCCAAGGGAAGGGAGCCTGCTTGTTGGAGGTCCGCTCCTTCGCGTGTCCCGATCCAGTTCAACTCGGTATCGATGTAGGAGCGCTGATCCAGGCCGACGGCATCGACCCAAGGCGGGTGGGGGTGGATAGTGTCGGCGTAGGAGCTGGGGCAGTCGGAGCCCTGAAGCAGATGGGCTCTTACGTGCGAAGCCTCAACGCGGGGACGAAACCCACCGGCGGTCTGGACAGTGAGGCACGGGCGAGGACGGGAAGAGCTGTGTACTCTGACGAGCAGTTCGCGAACCTGCGTGCTCAGATGTACTGGAAGCTACGCACGGATCTTCAGCGTGGTCACATCGCCCTTCCCGACGATCGAGAGCTCTTCGACGACCTCACGACCCCCACCTGGCTTACCCGCAACGGCAAGATCCTTGTCGAGCCGAAGGAAAAGATCCGTGAGCGTTTGGGGCGCAGCCCAGACAAGGGCGACGCCGCGGTTTTCTGGAACTGGGTTCGCTCTCGCCCCGCTTTCAAGAGACCCGAGAAATTGAAGAAGCGGGAGCGGAATACGGACTACGGCTTGGAGCGCCTATTTGAGCGCCATGCACGCCAACAACGCCTCCAGCGAAGGTACCCCTTCTAATGCGGCGAAATGGCGATTCGAGGGCGGTTTCGGATGCACGCGGGATGCATTGGGTAGTGTCGGCCATATGGGACAACGACTTACAGCCCCAACCTCCTGCCGTCACAGCATGTGACAGGGCTATTCGGGGCACCGAAAAGCCTGGTCGAGGCATCTCGAAATGAACGCGATGCAGGAACTACTCACCCGGTGGCGTAACGAAGCCGAGACAGTGGAACGGTGTGGGCATGAGGTCACTGGCAAGCTGATTCGCCGATTGGCCGTTGAGGTGGACGAGGCGTTGAGGGACGACCAAGACGAGACACTGACACTCGTGGAGGCCGCACTCGAGTCCAACTACTCGATAGACCATCTGCGCAAGATGGTGGCCGCGGGCACGATCCCGAACGCTGGTGAGAGAGGGCGACCCCGTATCCGTCGGGGTGATCTGCCTGTTAAGCGGACGAACGGATGGGGCCCGAGCTTACCGGAGAACGATGTACGGGATTTTCTTCAGAGACGGCGGGGTGCTTGAGTTTGAGAACGATGTTGAGAGGCGGTGCCGCACATGGCGATCACACGCGGCCATCACCCGACGAAGAGATAGTAGCAAACGAGCAGGACGAACAACCAGAAAGCACGGCGCATGTCCAAAAGATGGCGAAACCGAGATGGGGTCGAAGGGCCCTCAGGGGGAAATCGAAGAATGCACGCTCTTGACGGTCCCGCTAACGAACGGGATCGGAAGCCTGCCTGCCCGATCTGTATCGACCTCGAATTCCTTCTGCTCGCGTACTAATCTGAGGAAATAGCTCATGTGCCTCCCGAGCAGTCGAATAGCCGTAGCGCGGCGAGAGTCCGAATGTGATCACGGTTGGGGCTAGGCTCGTACCGGGATAGGTGCACTGGACAGTGAGCCGCGGTCCGGTGATGGGCTCTTGGGTGGGCGTGAGGCTGTCGTACCGTGGCCTCCAGCCCACCGCGCCGTCCATCATCATGTCGTACATACCCATGACCGATAATCTGGGTAGGACGGACCGGCGGGAGAATGTCAGGATGGGACCATTTTGGGATGGTTGCGGCATTGGGATGGCGGGCCTTATCCTTTGGCTCCCCCCAGTCGATACCTTGTTCCAACAGCCAAGAATGACAACCCAAGGGGTACATGGCGGGCAAGATCGATAAAGAGACCGTTCAAGATTGGCTGACGGGTCTCGAACTCTCGTACGAGGAACTCGACCTCCAGGAAGACGTTCCGTACGAGTGGGCGCTCTCTGTCACGGGGCAGACGTTCTCTACGCTGGTGGCTCTCAAGAAGGCCGACTACAACCACCTCTTCCTCCAGGTAACGGTGCGGGTGTCACCCGAACATGTGCAGGTGCTGGAAGGGATGGCTGATGATGCACGTATGCTGTTTCTGCAGGATCTAAGGCTTGAGTTGCTCAGGCAGCCGGTTGGGCATGTGCTGGTGGATGCGAGCGGGGAACCCCCAGCGATGACCACGGTCGCTGGCGTGGAGAGCGGGCGGGGTGCTGGTCCCGGAGAAGGGGTGCTGTGCTTAGTCGCAGCGATACGAAGTCGTACCAGGGTCGACGCACGCCTCCAGCCACCACAAGGAGATCAGCGGAGACGCTACAATCGTCAGGAGACCGAACTGGCTCAGGAAGCCGTTGCTGGTGGTAGACATGGTCTCCCTCTACTCGCCGGGGAGGATGTCGAGATCAACGACATGCTGACCACAACTGCCAAGCTCACCGAGGTGGGTGAGTCCGTCGGGCGTCGTGAAGCGCACAGCCAGGGTCTCGCAATGCATCAAGCCGCGAGGGTAGTTGATACGATACGATCCGTTGACTCGAACACGCTCACGGTGGAGGACTCGATCCGGTGCGTCGAAGAGTTCGACCATCACCCTGTGATCTGGGTTATCACCGGGCGCGCTGACCCAGCCGCCCACGAACAGAGGCGGTGGTGGTGGGGTCGTGTCCCGACGGGGTGCCCAGTCTGCGCGAGCGAGGTCCCACACGGTTTCGGCAGTACTCTTCTTCCGAGGGGGTGGGGCTCGGTCACAGTCGAAGGGGTCGTCGTCGCAGACCACCGCCACTGCCGGATATACGGTCACCGCCGCCGCTGCGATCACCGCGCCGCCGCCAACGGCAAGGACGGTCTTGCCGAGATCAACACCCTTGGATTGCTCGATGTTCGTGACTTGATCGAGGGATATGCTCTCGACCCAAACTGTCGTTCCGGTGCGCGTGACGCCGACCAGAAGCGTGTCGGCGAAGACATGCACATCGTGGAGGGATTCGTACAGCGGACCTCTGTAGACTCTGACAGAAGACGGGTGAGGCTCAGGCCCGAGAGTTTCGATAGAGATGGGCTCCCACGTGCTGCACGCCCAGAGCGACGGCATGACAACGAGGAACAGACGCATAACCCGCAAACGGCTCAGAGTCTTACTCGTCGCAGACATGGTTCCTCCCCTATTCGCCTGGGGGGATGACGTAGTCCACGACGTGATCTTCACATTTGCCGAGCTTCTCTACATGGGTGATCCCGTTGGGAGGTGTGAAACGAACAGCAAGTGTATCGCAGCCAGCACGGGGCCGGAGTGCGTATTGGATGCGATAGTACGTATCGACGCTCACAGACTCACGCCGGCGAACCCGATCCGGTGCGAAGAAGACCTCAACCACCACCACCTGGTCGGGCGTGCTTCCTTCCCCCGAGCTTATCCAAGCACGTGCTGGGCGTGAGGGAAGGAGCGAGTGAGAACGCCGAGGTGACCAGCGCGCTCCTAGAGGATCTGGTCGAGCGCGGCCTGGACCCGGGCAGGCGGCGGCTGTTCGTGATCGACGGCTCGAAAGCGCTCAGGAAGGCGATCGAGAAGGTGTTCGGCCAACGTCACCCCATCCAGCGCTGCCGCAACCACAAGCTCCGCAACGTGCTGGGTCATCTGCCGAAGGATCAGCATCCTCAGGTGAAGGCGGCGTTCCGGGCGGCGATGAAGCTGGACGCGAAGCAGGGCGAGCAGAAGCTCGAGCAGCTCGCCCGATGGCTCGAGCGCGACCACCCCTCGGCCTCGGCCAGCCTACGCGAAGGCCTCAGCGAGATGTTCACGATCAACCGGCTCGGCCTCCCGCCGCGGCTGAGGAAGTGCCTGGGCTCGACCAACCTGATCGACAGCACCCACTCGGGCGTAAGACAGAAGACCCACAGGGTGACCAACTGGAAGAACGGAGCGATGGCCCTCAGATGGGCCGCGGCCTCGTTCGTGGAGACCGAGAAGAGCTACCGGAGGATCATCGGCTTCGACCAGCTCTGGATGCTCAAAGCCCACCTCGACGACCATGAACCGGTTGCCGAAATGAGAAAGGCAGGCTAACAAGGAGACTCTCCGGAGCCACCACCTTCAACTGTCAGCGGGACACCATCGATGATGGGGGCGAAATAGTGCAGTACAATAGGAGTTAGAGCGCACACGCACGGGCCGATAGCATGAACGAGAACATCCCTTGGGGCCGAATCGCTGTTGAGGGGATCGTCATCGTTGCCTCGATTCTCCTCGCGTTTGGTATCGAGGCTTGGTGGGATGGCTCGCAGGCTCTTGATCGGGAGCGAAGCTACTTGATGTCCCTACGTCAGGAGTTCACAGTTGCCCTTCAGCAGACTGCCACTCCAATGCGGGGGCACGCCGTCCACTCGGCCGAGGCGCTCATCAACCAGGCTCAAGGATCAGAGCGAGCACCGCTGGACTCGTTGTATCTGTGGGCTTCCGGCTTGTCGCAGCAGATCGAGTTCGATCCCCCGCGAGCCGTCCTTGATGATCTGATCTCCTCGGGCGAGACACAGCTGATTCAGTCGGATAGCCTTCGGCTGGCCCTCGCGAGCTACCCCGCCTTTCTGGACCAGCTTCGGGCTGCCGACGCGCGGGCTTGGGCCACCTGGGAGCAACGGATGCAACCATTCCTGGAGGGCCGGATCCCACGGGTAGACCGGCTCCGGCGCGGTTCCTTCGGAACCCTCCGTGATGGATCCGTTCGGTCCCTTCCGTTCGGACCCTCACCTCATGGAGCCGAGTGGGACGCCGTGCTGCTCAGTCCAAGCTTCGAGGACATGCTTGCCGAGCGTTGGATGCGACTCGAACAAGGGGGGGGCGACTCCAGGCGACGCAATGGCTCATCGAACGCATCGTTCGCTTGATCAACGAGCGCCTCGTGTCTGCATAATGCGCGGGGTGCGCTCTAACAAGCGATTGCTGCGGTCGCGGTAGCCAGCTAGCTCGCGCGCTTCGCTTGCGGTCACCATCTTAGACGCGCAGCAGAATCGCAGTCCGTTAGGCTGCTGCAGAGCACAAGTGATGTACCTCTTACGGAGGGACTATTCCAAATGCCCCGAGGCTTCGTCGGTCCGACCCTTGTTCTTGCCGCCATTCTCTCCGCCTGCCAACCGCAGACCGACGAGACGACCCACAGCGATGCGGAGGAACACCGGGCTCTAATCGAGCGATACTTCGAGGAGTTTGATGCCGATCCATCTCTTGAGGTGGTAGACCAATGGTTGACCGCTAGCTTCGTCAGCCACGAGGCCGGGGGGTCGGAGGTGATAGAATTCGCAGCCTACCGTGAGAGCCTACTGCCATTCTTCACGGGGTTCTCCGACATACGCCATGTCATACGGGAATCGGTTTCGGAAGGCGACCGAATCGCCCTATTGGTAGACATCACGCTGCAGCACACCGGAGACTTCGCGGGAATTGGGGCGACCGGGCGGACGGTCCACGTCAGTGAAATGCTCATTCTTCGCATCGAGGGCGGAAAGATTGCCGAGGAGTGGATCCTCTTCGATTCCGCGACCTTCCTAGCACAACTCCAGCCCTAGGCTTTGACTAGCCCCAAACACCTGGGCCAGCAGCCTAACAAGCGATTGCTGCAGTCGCGGTAGACATTCGGCTCGCGCGCTTCGCTTGCGGTCCACATCTTGGTCGCGCAGCAGAATCGCAATCCGTTATGTAGCCCTCCATTGGTCGTACCTGTCGAACCTGGGTAGCTTTGTGGGGAAGGGAGGAATCATGAAACTCGCCATAGAACTTTCCGAAGCCCAGCAGCGGCGACTCGCTGAGATCGCGGGACGACTCAACGTTCCGGCCGAGTCTCTAGCCGAGGCGGCTGTCCGCGAACTTGTCGCCCAGCCGGAGGCGGACTTCGACCGTGTGGCGTCCAAGATTCTGGAGAAGAACCGGGAGCTCTACGAGCGCCTCGGGTGACGCGCTACCTCAGTTTGGCTGAGGTCCTCAAGCTTCACGGTCTCATCATCGCAGAATCTGGGGGCTCTGACGGCTTGCGGGATCTCGGTATGCTGGAGTCCGCACTTGGCCAATCCCGGCAGACGTTCGGCGGCGAAGATCTGTACCCGAGCCTTTCTTCCAAGGCAGCCGCTTTGGGCTTCTCCCTGATCATGAATCACCCCTTCATCGACGGGAACAAGAGAATTGGCCACGCTGCAGCGGAGGCAGTTCTCATGCTGAATGGCTTCGAAATCACCGCGGAAGTCGACGAAGCCGAAGCAGAGATTCTCGCGGTGGCCGCAGGCCAGAGAACCCGGGAGGAGTTCCAGGAATGGATCGAACGGCATGTTCGTCCAATTCGATAAATCATGGGCTACATAACAAGCGATTGCTGCAGTCGCGGTAGGCATCTAGCTCGCGCGCTTCGCTTGCGGTCGGCATCTTGGTCGCGCAGCAGAATCGCAATCCGTTAGAACGCGCAATCCTCAGCCGGTCCGCTGAACGATCCGTGTAGGGGTTCTACAACCATGACGAGTTCCAGATCAGAAAGAATCGGCCGACTCGCCGGGGAGTTCGCTGTGATCTTGGTCGGAGTGCTTGCGGCGTTGGCCGCCGACCGCTGGAATCAGGCTCGTCTGGACCGCGCCGAAGGGGCTGACTACCGTAACCGCCTAATCGGGGAGTTCGTCGCCGATTCCGTTCGACTGGACTCAGAGCAGCGCACCGCGTTTGAGGCGAGGGAAGCCGGAAAGGCTCTCCTTGCTTCGCTCCAAACGGGTAGCGCGGCGCCGATGGGTGAGCTTTACGAGCAATGCATCCGACACGCACCACTACCCCATGCCGGGGGCGCCACTTTCCAGGAAATCCTGAACACAGGTGCCCTGGATCTCTTATCCCCAACAGTCCGACAGTTACTCTTCGACTATCGCGGCTATGTCGACGCCACGCTCGCAAGACTACAGGACGCGCGCTACTTGAATCGACAACCGTTGGCTGGGGCGGTGAACCAGAGTGACGCCATACTCCTCTTCCCCGCGGAGGAGTTCGGCGAACGCCTTCGGGAGATCCCGAACATCGCCGGATTGGTGACAGCGGGGTGCATCATCAACAACAACGGCACGGTCGGTATTCTTGGCGCCTGGCTCGATCGCCTAGCAGGCGTGTTGAACGAACTCCGGCACTAGCAATCTCTCTGGGTGCGCGTTCTAACAAGCGATGGCTGCAGTCGCGGTAGACATCTAGCTCGCGTGCATCGCTTCAGATCCACATCTTAGTCGCGCAGCAGAATCGCAATCCGTTAGAACGCGCGTGTGCAGATCGGTACCATGTCGCCATTCGAGTTCATTTCCGTCGCCGCCTCGCTGGTCCTTGGTTTGGCGCTTGCGCAGGTTCTCCAAGCGTTTGTTAGGCTGTTCCGTGATCGACGTTTGGTTGACTGGGACTGGCTCCCGCTGATCTGGGCGGTCTTCCTACTGCTCCTCCAGATGCAGTACTGGTGGGGCATTTTCGAGCTGGACCGTCTGGTGCCAGAGTGGACAATTCTCGACTTCTCCCTCCTGCTCGCCCTGCCCGCTTGCCTCTATGTAGCTGCGAACCTGATCCTGCCCGAGGAGGTGCCAGTCTCGGGTGTCGATCTTCGCATGTACTTCAGAGAAAACGGTCGATGGGCGCTCGCGGCGATCATCGCCTACCACGTCTTGGGGACGGTTGGGAATGTCGTGTGGTTTGGAGCCTCACTGTGGGCTCGGATGAGTCTCGTCATCTACGTCGAGATCGCCTTAATGCTTGGGATGATCGTGGCTCGCGACCGACGGATTCAGATCGGCATCACACTTCTTTTCACACCGATCCTGGTCTACATGCTCGTTCTGAGCTCGACGTCCGCGTATGGGGGCTGAACCGCACGCAACAAGCGATTGCTGTGGCGGATCGGTAAACAGCGTTCTAAGCCACGAGAGCCTTCTACCTTACCCGGGATGCCGAATAAACACCGAAGACGCTCAGAACGCGAATACACGCCCCTACGGTCTTGGCTGCGTGTGGCGGCGACGACGGAAGTGGGGGCGACCCGTTCGCACCCGAGACCATCGCCGGAACGTACACGTTGCAGAGCATCGCCGGGGAGACCCTCCCGTGGACGCTGTTCGCGATTCCTGGGACCACCTTGGAGTTCCTCTCCGGCTCCATCCGCCTGAACAGCGACCGGACATTCTCAAGGTCGTTTACTTTCCGCGTTACGGAAAACGGCGCAGTCACGACTGAAACAGAGACCGACACGGGCGCGTTCGTGCAGAACGCCTCGGCCATCGTCTTCAACTCCTCAGACGGCTCTCAAGAAAGCGCGTCCCTCACAGGAAACGTGCTGACCGTCATCCGCGAGGGCGTGGCCTACGTGTTCCGGCGCTAAGGAATACGTGAGTGCGAGAATGATCGTAGTGCTCTGCGCTACGTTGCTCGTCGCCTGCCCCTTGAGTGCACATGAGCCTGAGCGCAGTCAGGCATGAACCGACCACTGGCCCAAGGCTCCGGCACCGTGCCACCACGAACCGCCCACCGTTTGGTCTGTGCAACCGTGCCCCGTTAACGCCCCCCTAGGCCACCAGAACACCCGGACCCTGGCCCGGATGCCAAAGGCAAAATCGGCATACATGCAGAACGCCGTTAACAGCCCCTGGACACGGTTCTGCTTGCGCTTCCCGACCTGCGGATAGGATGTTGGTCACGGTTTGATCCTCCGCTGATGGAGGACATCCAGACCAGCAGCAAGTTGCCTCACTTCCCAGAGGAACGATCATGCGCACTCTGATACTCATCGCCGCGGCCACCGTTATCACTGCACCAGCGTCTGCTCAAGACTGGAACGCCGAGCAAATGGAGGTCTGGGAGTTCGAGTTGGAGTGTTCTGCAATGAGTCCGGCAGATCGAGTGGCACAGTGCTTCCACGAGGCGTATGTAGGCTGGAATGCGGCTGATCCCCTGCCTGTGGATCTCGATGCGATGAGGGCTTCTAATCCTTATTGGAGCAACGCCACTTTGATCACGGCGCGACCTCTCGCAATCATCGTCATCGGCGACGTAGCAGTGGTCCACCTGATGCTGCAAAACGCGGTCCCGCTGGCTGACGGTGGAGCGACGTTAGTGTGGTCGCGATGGACGGATGTGCTCCTGAATGACGGAGGTCGATGGGGCTGGATCGCTGACGCTGGGGGCAACCTGAAGTCGTATCGAGGGGATGGCTCCGAAGAAGAAGACTGAGTCGCCAATCATCATGTCTGATCCCGTCTCCCGCCTGAACGCAGCCCTCCAAGGCCGCTACACCATTGAGCGAGAGTTGGGCGAGGGGGGCATGGCGACGGTGTACCTCGCTGACGACCTGAAGCACGAGCGTAAAGTCGCCCTCAAGGTCTTGAAGCCCGAGTTGGCTGCGGTCGTCGGAGCCGAACGCTTCCTGGCCGAAATCAAGACCACCGCCAATCTTCAGCACCCCCACATCCTGCCGCTCCATGACTCGGGGGAAGCAGACGGCTTCCTCTACTACGTCATGCCCTACATCGAGGGTGAGACGCTAGGGGAGCGGATCGACCGTGAGAGACAGCTACCCGTCGATGAGGCGCTCGGCATTGCCACTGCCGTGGCGAACGCTCTTCAGACGGCTCACGAGCATGGTGTGGTCCACCGCGACATCAAGCCCGCCAACATCCTTCTGAGCCGTGGAGAACCGCTCGTTGCCGACTTCGGAATCGCGCTGGCGGTCAGCGTCGGTGGAGGCGGTCGCCTCACCGAGACCGGGCTCTCGCTGGGTACTCCTTTCTATATGTCCCCCGAACAGGCGACCGGGGACCAAGCGGTTGGACCCGCGAGTGACACGTTCGCTCCGGCGTGTGTTCTCTATGAGATGCTGGTGGGCGAGCCCCCCTATCCCGGCAATACCGCTCAGGCCGTGTTGGGCAAGATCATTCAGGGCCTGCCGGTGTCGGCAACGGCGATCAGAAAGTCGGTTCCAGCCAACGTGGACGCCGCGATTCGGAAGGCGCTAGAGAAACTGCCTGCGGATCGGTTCACGGGGGCTCAGGAGTTTGCGAAGGCGCTGGCTGATCAGGGGTTCCGGCACGGGGACGAAGCTGCGGGGGGCGTGACGGTTGGCCGGGGGCTTTGGAACCCGCTGTCGATGGGATTGGGTGCACTGGCGCTCGTGTTCGCGTCCGGTTTCGGCTGGTCGCTCCTCCGCCCCGCGCCACCTCAGCCCGCAATGCGCCAGGTTCTGAGCACGGAAGGCTGGGCCGGTCTGGGGACAGAGTTCGGACGTTACGCGGCGGTTGCCCCCGATGGATCGAGTATGATCCTCCCAGTCGGCGATCAATTGGCGCTCAAGATGCGGGGCTCGACCGAGATTACTCCGATTCCTGGAACCGAACGGGGTCGGGACGTTGTGTACTCCCCCAGCGGCCAATGGATCGCGTATGCCATAGGAACGGACCTCTACAAGCGGCCCCTCGTGGGGGGGTCTGCGTTGAGGCTGGCCGAGGACACCGAGGGGGGCTCTAATCGGGTTGGACTGGCTTGGCTCGATGATGGGACGATCCTCTACGAGACAACCGGTGGGAGGGTCGTGCGAATTCCTGAAGACGGTGGGGAACCGCTCGTGGTCTTTGGGCCAGGTCCTGGGCTTTATTGGGTGCACGGCCTTCCCAAGGCTCGGGGTGCGTTTGTGGTCCCCACCAACAACGAGCTTCACGTCGTGGACCTGCGGGCTCTGTCGTCGGAAGTCATCCTGGAGCAAGTCATCAGAGCTTGGTACACGACCACGGGCCACCTGGTCTACCTCCGAACCGACGGGGCACTCTTCGCCTTGCCCTTCGATCTCAGTGGGCTCGCGATCACGGGTGGGGCGATTCCACTCTTCGACGGGGTGCGTGTTACCACGAACAGGGCGGACATGCGGCTAGCAGCCGACGGGACGCTCCTCTACGTGGTAGGGTCTAACTCCGATGGCTGGGACGCACAAGCTCGTTGTCGTCGATCTAGAGGGCAACGAGGAGGCTCTCGTCCTGGCGCTCACCCCACAGGTGTTCGGCGGTCCACGATGGTCGCCGAATGGCAGCTCTATAGCTTACCACAGTGGTCGTCCGGGAGACCGCCAGATCTACGCCTACGATGTGGAATCGCAGACCACACCAAGGCAACTCACGTTCGAGGGTGACAATCGGTTCCCCGTATGGTCACCGGATGGGAGTCGTATCGCGTTCACTTCCCTGCGGGAGGGAACCGACGAGTGGGATCTCTTCGTGCGGACCGTCAACGACGACGCACCCGAAGAGGAGATTCTGACCCTCCCCGGCATCCAGTTAATCCGAAGCTGGCCCGAGGATGACCTCGCGGTGTTCGAGAGTAGCCCGAACCCATCGACCCTAGGGACGTTCGCTCCATCGGGTGGTGAGAATCCGACGGCGTATCTGGAGTCGGACGCGGATCTCGACGATGTCGTTGTCTCACCTGCTGGTGGCTGGGCTGCGTACCAGTCCGACGAGACCGGTACCGACGAAGTCTACGTACGCAGCTTCCCAGACCCCCGGCAGCCGGTGTTGGTCTCCCAGGGCGGCGGCGAGTTCCCGCGCTGGTCGCCTGACGGCACCACCCTCTACTACTGGCGGCATGAGGACGAACAGATCGACACGCTGTACGCCGCACGGGTAGATGCTGAACCTACGTTCACTGTGCGATCCCGTGAGGTGGTTCTTGCCGGAGACTTCAGTCCCGAGCACTGGGACCTCCATCCCGACGGCGACAGGATCATCGTCGTTCAACCAACCCTTGCGGTGAGGTCCGCCGAAAAGCAACAACTCATCCTCGTCCTCAACTTCTTCGAGGAGTTGAAGGAGCGGGTTGGGAACTGATGTCCGATCCCGTTGCCAGGCTGAACGCTGCCCTTGAAGGCCGCTACACCATCGAGCGTGAGTTGGGCGAAGGCGGCATGGCCACGGTCTACCTGGCTGACGACCTCAAGCACGAACGCAAGGTCGCGCTGAAGGTCTTGAAACCGGAACTGGCAGCGGTAGTCGGAGCCGAACGCTTCCTGGCCGAAATCAAGACGACTGCGAATCTCCAGCATCCCCACATCCTCCCGCTCCATGACTCCGGTGAAGCTGACGGCTTCCTCTACTACGTCATGCCGTATGTCGAGGGAGAGACCCTCGGCGACCGCCTTGAGCGCGAAAGCCAGCTTCCCGTGGACGAGGCGGTTAAGATCGCGACGGAGATAGCCGACGCCCTTCAAGCCGCCCACGAACAGGGCGTCATCCACCGGGACATCAAGCCCGCGAACATCCTACTCAGCCGGGGTCGTCCTCTCGTAGCCGACTTCGGGATCGCACTCGCCGTAAGCGCAGCGGGTGGCGGGAGACTGACCGAGACGGGTCTGAGCCTCGGCACACCGCACTATATGAGTCCCGAACAGGCCACAGGAGACCAGATCGTAGGCCCATCAACGGACATCTACGCACTTGGGTCGGTCCTATACGAGATGCTGGTCGGAGAGCCGCCATACACAGGGAGTAACGCACAGGCGATCCTCGGAAAGATCATCCAGGGCAAGCCGGTATCGGCCCGTGAAGAGCGAGCGGCTGTGCCGGTGAATGTGGACGCGGCACTCCGGAAGGCGCTGGAGAAGCTACCGGCGGATCGGTTCACGTCGGCGCAGGAGTTCGCGAGGGCGCTCGGGGATGAGCACTTCCGGTATGGGGAGGCTGTCGCCGGAGTAGCGGGTGCCGCCCCAGGACCTTGGAACCGGCTGGCGGTCGGCTTGGCGACCCTGACCGTCCTCCTTTCGCTCGCGGCAACCTGGGGCTGGCTAAGGCCACCTACGATTCCTGCGCTGAACACCGCGGCCCCCACACTACGTTTCCCGCTCTCGGAGTTTCGACTCGCGGCTGACGTCGGTTCCGACCGGCGGCTAGCGATCTCCCCGGATGGCTCACGAATCGTGTTGGCAAGTCACCAGGACGGCATGAGTCGGCTGTTTATGCGGTTGGGTAACGAGGTTGGATTTACCGAAGTCCCCAACACGGAACGCGCCGCCCAGCCCACGTTTTCCCCAGATGGCGAATGGTTGGCATTCGTCGTCGAACCCGAGGAAATAAGAAGGGTGGGGTTGTCTGGCGATCGGATGGTGTCTGTGGCCACGGGAACAGAGCCGCATTGGGGCGTCGAGGACATGCTCGTGTTCTCGCGAGGCCACGGCATCTATCGGATTGCAGTCGCGGGCGGTGAGCCTACCCTCGTGCTCGAGAGTGAGGACATCTCTCAGGGCGCCATTCGCCCGTACCTTCTACCCGATGGAAGGGCCATTCTCTTCCAAGGACCGGGCGATATCGACACCAGGCGCCTGATGTTGGTCGATATCGGGTCCGGCGCGGTAACTGACCTAGGGATCGTTGGGAGTAACCCTAGGTACGTCCCTACCGGGCATGTCGTATATGGACACAGCAGTCAGTCGTTGATGGCGGTCCCCTTCGACCTAGCGACGCACCGGGTTACGGGCGCGCCCTCAATCGTGCTGCCTGAGGTGTTGGTCTTCAACGGGGGCGCAACCCAGTTCAGCGTTTCCGAGACTGGCACCGCTGTTGTAGGTCTTCCCGCGGTGGGTGCTCAAGACCGTGCTCTTGCGATCGTAGCCTTCGATGGTTCTGAGTCTCCGCTCCCGTTCCTTAGAAGCTTCAACCATCCCCGTTTCTCACCACCTGATGGCCGACGCATCCCCTACGAGAGCGGCCGCCAGATCGGGGTCTACGACCGAGTCACGGGTGCTATCGATTTCCTCACCAATGCGAACAACTACCAGTCGCCGTGGTGGTCACGAGATGGCCGCTACGTTTACTATTCCGGCTATGTTGGGGTCACCCATTATGACGGAGTACGCAGACTGGCGGACGCCTCGGAGGAGGAGGAGGTCCTTTACGAAAGGGACGGTGACGATTTCCCGTTGGCACTCTCCCTAGACCGCAAATTACTGCTTGTGGAGGTGACAACGCCCGACAGAGGGCGCGACATGATGCTCGTGACGCAGGACGCCGGCAGCGCCGTCTTCTCTGATTACCTCAGGGCTAACTGGAACGAAACGTCGGGGACACTATCACCGGACGGACGTTGGCTGGCCTATGTGTCCGACGAGTCAGGCATCCCGGAGGTATACGTCCGCTCGTTCCCCGAGGCCGATGGGCAACAGGTCATCTCGTCAGACGGAGGCACCCAACCTCTTTGGGCACCCGACGGGTCGGCGATCTACTTCCGCGATGGTAGTCGGGTCATCCGAGCAGCCGTCACTGTCGACAAGACGTTGTCGGTGGGTTCGCTCAACGTACTATTCGAGGCGGAGTGGATGGCCGATGCTCTGGGTAGACACGACTGGGATATTCACCCGAACGGTGAATCGTTCGTGGCAGTGATGGGGCCTACCACTGAGGAAACCGAGGTCGACCGTGTCCCGATAATTCCTGTCCAGATAATCGTGAACTTCTTCGAGGAGTTGAAGCGCCTGGTGCCGAATTGAACCGTCAGGTCCCTTGGCTGCGCGTCTTCGTGGAAGGCGTGGTGATCGTGGTCAGCATTCTGATGGCGTTCGCCTTGGAGGCTTGGTGGGGCGGTCAGCAGCGAGCCAAAGAGGAAGACGAAGTGCTCCGTGCGCTTCTCGTCGAGTTTAACGGAGCCGAGGTTGAGCTGGACCGAGTCGAACAGCGGCACGCCGAGGTAGTCTCGGGGGCTGATGCCATCCTTGAGCAACTTCGTGGTGCAGCAACGAGCGACGCGACAGTGAGTATTTCGGCGCTAGCGTCCCTATTCCTCACGCCAACTGCGGACCCGCAGCGAGGCACGCTCGACGCCCTCATCGCTTCAGGCAGCCTCGACTTGATACGAAGCCAGGCTCTTCAGAGTCGCTTGGCCGACTGGCCAGCCGCGCTCGGGGACTACCAAGAGGACGAACAAGCCGCGCGGTCCTTCGTCCTGGAGGCGCTCACACCGGGCCTCGCTCGCTACGTCGACCTCCATGACACCTTCGAATGGCGCATCAATACTGTGGTGTCGCGCGGCTCAGTATTCAACGAGGAGGCCGTCGCGATCCCTGTCGACCACGCGACACTTCCTCGCGACCTCGACGCCATCAATCTCGTTGAGACTCGCCGCTATTACGCGAAGTTCGCCCTAAACCAACTTGTTGTGCTACGTGTGAGCTTCGAAGCGGTTCGTGACCAGCTTCGCACGGTGATCGAGTAGCGGGTACGAGTCAAACAAGTCGATTCTGCGGTTCGCCGTATGCCCCATCCGGCCATCGCCCAACCTCAGCATCACCCATAGCTTGAGCGCATGGGGGCGGCCTTGCGCCAGCTTTGCATCCCATTTGCATCCCACGAGGCGGTCAAGAACGGTGATCTTGCGTGCTTTGAGCGGTTGGATTCGGTTGTGTCGGAAGGCTCTTGCTGAGGTACCACAAGGGATTACGCGGTTTCTGGCCGAATCCACCACCGGTCCGTAGCATTCTTTACACCCAGGAGGTCGGCAGTTCGAAGCTGCCACCGCCCACTAGGCGGTGTGACGGTTCGATGCGGTCGGGTTCGACTGACGACGAGGGAAGTCCGGTGTCGGGTGCGTCCGTGGTCCCAGGCGAAGAAGAAGCGGTAGTCGACAAGGCCTCGAAGCGACAGGTACTCCCGGTCCCCGGTTGGAGGCCGGGGGCCTTGCCGCAGGGTGAGCTTCAGACTCTCACCTCCATGCAGATAGTCCTTAACACTGATCCAAGGAGGCGACCATGAGGCTCTCTCGCACGGACCTAGTTACCTCGCCTCCTTTCTCGATCGCATCCCGATTGCATCCGAAGCCGGAGATCGGCATAGTCGTGCGGAGTGGAATCGCGTCGCCTGTCATGAGGGAGTGAGCCCAAGATCATGACGATGTCAGGTGAGGAATCACGAGACTGGCAGGAAATCCTGGTGGATTGGGTAGCGGCTCGGTGGCGGTGGTTGATCGTCGCTGTCCTGTTGTTGTTTGCGTTCAACAATCTCGTCGGTTTGGTCGTCGGTAGCATGGGATTGATCGCCCTCGCCAACCGTGTCGTCGGTCGTGTTCTGAGGACGAGGAGACTAGTTCAACAGGTCCAACAGATCGTCGCCAATTCCGATGACCTCCGAGAAGAGGTGGGACCCGAACGGCACGCCTCCTGGAAGAAATGAGGGCCGTCGATTGCCGGGGAGGGGGAAGTTCGCGCACCGGTCTGCCTTCGGCCAGGTCCGAGCCGGCCACGGTTCGTTTGCGCTCCTTGATTGGCAAAGCGGATCTTTGGCGACACCGACCCGTCCCGTGCGAATGGAGGCGCCGGCAGGCACCGTCGAAACGGACCTCGACGGGGGGCCGTAGGGGTAGGAGTGATGTGGGACAGGAGCCCACAGGACTCTAAGGCAAGGATGCAAGATGTTTGAGTTGATCGGCTTGGGCGTGGCTGCGGCCGTGGGGATCGTCGGACATATGAAGTCCCGGAAGTTCGTGGGTCGGAAGTTGCGGTTCACGAGCGTGGTGGAGAAGCCGGGCATCGGCCTCGCGGCAGGTGTCGCCGCGACGATCGTGGCGTCTCCCATCGTCGCCGTGCTACCGCTCGTCGGGGTCGGAACCGCAGTGGCGTTCGGCGCGGGTGTGGGCACCGGAGTGTCGCTGGGCGCTTCGGATGCGAAGAAGCCGCTGCTGGAGGACTGACGCGGGGACCGATCTCGATGAGAAGAGCGCCTCGCCGGACCGGATCCGGCGAGGCGCTTCTCGTTCCAGGGGGCTGGATGTGGGATTGCGCCCCATCGTCAGACGGGGGAGTCTAGTACTTCCCTAGGAGATCAATGGGTGATCAAAGGGTGATCAAAAGGAGACAGTCATGCGTGGTTCACTGGCGTGCGTCGCGGGCTTGGCGGTGGTCATGGGATGTCAGGCACCCGCCGGACAGGTGGATTACTCGGCGGTCTTCGATGGCTCCGGTGGAAGCTGGATCGACCTGAGCTATGCCTACTCGGACGAGACCATCTATTGGCCGACGGCGGGTGGCTTCCAGTTGGACGAGCTGGCCTACGGTGAGACCGAGGCGGGTTATTTCTACAGCTCCTACGGGGTATCGACCGCCGAGCATGGTGGCACCCATCTGGATGCGCCCTTCCACTTCTTCCGTGGTGGCATGAAGGCCGACGAGATTCCTCTGGACCGCCTGATCGCACCGGCGGTCGTCGTGGACGTGTCGGACCAGGCGACTCCGGACTACCTGATCTCCGCCGCGGATCTCGAGTCATGGGAGGTCGAACATGGCCGCATTCCCGACGGCTCGATCCTGCTGTTCAGGACCGGCTGGGGCGAGCGCTGGCCGGACCGCCTGGCCTATTTGGGCACCGATCGGACGGGCCCCGATGCCGTGCCCGAGTTGCACTTTCCCGGCATTCATCCCGAGGCGGCCCGGTGGATCGTCGAGCAGCGTGCGGTCGCCGCGGTGGGGATCGACACGCCGAGCATCGACTACGGGCAGTCCACGGGCTTTGAGACCCACGTGATTCTCTACTCGTCCAATACGCCCGGCTTCGAGAACGTCGCCAATCTGGGCAGTGTTCCCGAGACGGGCGCCTTTGTCGTTGCTCTACCCATGAAAATCGAGGGCGGAAGCGGCGGGCCACTGCGTATCGTGGCGTTCGTTCCCTCCGCTTCGGACGGGCCATGATCTATCTTCATGGGCAGCCCAATCTGACCGGAGGCCACTGATCATGTCTGAACGCACGATGATGGACCGGATGCTCGGCGCCGCGATGCTCGACGTGGAGGTCTACGAAGAGGTCGAGGCCGACGAGAGCCTGACGGCGCAAGCGGCCGGAGTCGTGGCCATGGTCGCCGTAGCGCAGGCCGTAGCAGGGATCGGTGGGCCTAGTCGAGGCCTCATCATCGGACCGTTGGCCGCGCTCCTCGCGTGGGTGATCTGGGCGGGCGTCACCTACGTGGTCGGAGACAAGATCTTCGGAGGGACCGCCACC
Organism: Longimicrobiales bacterium; assembly: GCA_965249725.1. GTDB lineage: Bacteria > Gemmatimonadota > Gemmatimonadetes > Longimicrobiales > Gaopeijiaceae > CBDDCX01. The sequence goes on along the minus strand of CBDFMQ010000002.1, from coordinate 1,519,970 downwards.
TGGGGCGAGCTGCTCCGTACTCTGGGTTTTGCCCAGGCGCCTGGCATCCTACTCGTGCTCGCGATTCTACCCCTAGGCTTCGCAGTGAGGGGCGTCGTGGGCATCTGGATGCTCGTGACGGGCATCGTGGCGATTCGCCAGGCTCTCGACTTCGGCACGGGCAAGGCTCTCTTGACGGCTTGGTTGGGGTGGCTTCCCGCACAGATCCTCATGGCGCTCGCGGGGGTCTGACCACGTGATTTCGCCGGGCAAAGGCCTCTCCAACGTCCGCATCCGACGGCACGTCGACGGCCGCCTTCTGGATCGCAAGGACGTGGTCGCCGTCGAGGAGCCGCTCGAGATTCGGATCGAACATACGCGAGACGGGGCCCGACATATGTCGGCGATCTCCGTGACGATGCGGACTCCCGGGAGCGATTTCGAGTTGGCCGCCGGATTTCTCTCGGGAGAGGGGATTCTGCAGCACCGAGACCAGGTATCGGAGATCAACTACTGCCAAGGGGACGAGCCTCAGACGTACAACATCGTACAGGTGAGGTTACGTCCCGAGACGCCGTTCGATCCCGAATCTCTCTCCAGAAATTTCTATATGACCTCGAGTTGCGGAGTGTGTGGCAAGGCGTCTCTCGAGGCGGTGGAAATCGGTGGCTGTGAGCCATTGCCCGACGAAGGGTTGAAGGTGCCAGCGGAGGTGCTCACGGGCCTTCCGGGGATCCTGCGGGCCGAGCAAGGACTCTTCGATCGTACCGGTGGGATTCACGCTGCGGGGCGGTTCGACGAGACGGGGCAGCTCCTGTCTCTCAAGGAGGACGTGGGGCGACACAATGCCGTCGACAAGGTCGTGGGCGAGGCCTTTCTCGCTGGGGAGCTGCCGCTCGGACGGACCATCCTCGCCGTCTCGGGCCGAGCTTCCTTCGAGATCATGCAGAAGGCCGTGGCGGCCGGCATTCCTATCGTGACCGCCGTTGGCGCTCCCTCCAGTCTGGCGGTGGAGCTTGCCCACACCTTCAACATGACGCTCCTCGGATTCACTCGGGCCGAGGGATTCAACATCTACGCCGGCCCGGAGCGTGTTGCGGAGTGAGTGGGGCTGTGGAGCGCGTCTTCGGAGTCGTCCTTGCCGGCGGTGCGAGTCGCCGGTTCGGTCATTCCAAGGCCTTGGCCGAGGTGGGTGGCGTATCCTTGGCGGGTCGGAGTGTGAACGCCCTTCGAAACGCGGGTCTGACCGTGGGCGTAGTCACGTCCGACGAGGACATCGGCAGGGCCCTGGGTATCCCTATACGTCCCGATATCGAGACTGGCCTTGGACCTATCGGTGGTCTGTGGACGGCCCTGGAGTGGGTGGAGGAGCGAGGCGAAACCGCGGTCTTCCTTCTCGGGTGCGATATGCCCTTGGTTACCGCGGACCTGATCCGATTGGTGATGAACCACGAATCTGCGGCGCTCGCTGTGGCTCCGGAGAGTACCGACGGCCTCCAGCCCCTCTGTGCGCTCTACCGGTCCGCCTGTCTTTCGGAGATCGAGCGCAGGATCCGCTCCGACGATCGCTCTCTGCACGGGCTGCTCAAGGCCGTGGACGCAGATGTTGTGAGTGAGGAGCGGATCTCTGATGTGGCGGACCCGGCGACCGTATTCTTGAACGTCAACACCGAGGCGGATGCGGCGCGGGCGACGGAGTTGATCGCGGCGACACCCGGGGGCACCCGATGAGCCTGCACCCGTCAGAGGAGGCTACTCCGCCCGTGGTGAGCGTCATCGGGTTCAAGGACAGTGGCAAGACGTCGGTGGCGGTGGGGCTCGTCGGGGCGTTGGAGCGACGCGGACGAAGGGTCATGGTCGTCAAACATGGGCATGGGTTCGATATCGATACGCCCGGCACCGACTCCTGGCGGCTGCGCAATGAGGGTCACGCCTGTCGCGTCGTTCTCGTCGGCCCGGATGAGTGCGTGGTGATGGGAGAGTGGGGCCCCGAGGGGGAGCCGCCGCTCGACGAGGTCGTGCGGCGATTCGTCTCCGACGCCGAGATCGTCGTCGTGGAGGGCTACAAGAAGGCCGCCATCCCCAAGATCGAAGTCCACCGCCCCGAAGCACACTCCGAACCGGTGTACCGAGCCGACGGAGAAGGAGCCGAGCACTTTCTGGCCCTGGTCACGGACGCGGTCGACCTCGAGCTCCCGATTCCGGTGATGGACCTGAATGCTCCGGATCTATCGGAGCGCCTTGCAGACCTGGTTGAGCGCGCCCTTCTGACCTAGGCCATGGGGTCGGACCCGATCTCCGGGTGGGCTTCCACGAAGTCCGCCAGCCGCGGGAGATAACAGTCGAATCGCGGCACCCGTAGCCCACTCCCTTCCAACGCCCGTTCGGTGGCATCAGTGGCATAGAGCGTGGGGTGTGTGAAGTAGCCCAAGGCACCTGCGGGGATGCCGGTCCAACGCCGGACCGCGGGTACCCGCTGGGTCGCCCAATCCGCCAAGGCGTGGGGGAGTCGTGCCCGCAGGATGCGCCGGCCGGTGATGCGCCCCATGAGGTCGATGACTTCGTTTGCGGTGTAGGGGTCCGGGTCCGCCAGGTGAAAGGTGTGCCCGAGAGTCGAGGACCGGCTCGAAAGAAAGTCGATGGCACTCGTGACGAAGTCTCGCGGGACGAAGTTGACCCGCGCCTCGCCGCCACCCAGGAGGGGGATGACCGCCGTTCTGCCTTGCTTCAGGATCAGCTTCAAGACGAAGTAGGAGCCGTCGTATTTTTGGGTCGCTCCCGTATCCGAATCCCCGACGACCGAGGCGGGCCGGTACACGGTAACGGGGCCGCCGTTGGCGCTCCAGTCACGCACTGCGCCCTCCGCCAGGAACTTGGTCTCCTCGTACACGTTGTTGAAGGACTGGCCGACGTCCAGATCCACCTCATGGAACACATCAGGGTGCCTGCCACTCACATAACACGTGCTCACGTAGTGCAAGCGTCTTAGGTTCGAGCACTCGTCCAGGAGAGCCAGCAGGTTGCGTGTGCCCTCCAGATTGACCGACAGGGCCCGCCTCCGTGACGTGTCGAGATCGTAGATCGCGGCCAGATGGAACGCGTGATCCACCGAGTTGAGCCATTTCGTCGAGTTGAGCCCGAGACCAGGGCGGGTGATGTCTCCCTCGATCAGTTCGACCCGCTCAGAGATGTCAGGGCCGAGTTCTTGCAGAGTACGTCTGGCCAGCGGGGTGAAAGCGGGTTGGACGAGGCAGTGGGCCTGGGCCTGGGCGTGCCGGGTCAGTAGTCGAAACAGCAACTGGCTTCCCAGGAATCCCGGGAACCCGGTGAAGAGGATGTGCTCCATGAGTCGAAGGATAGGCCGAAGCGTGTGCCTGGGCACCAGGTCGCTACGGCAGAAGGGGGTCGATGTCTTCTAGCGGTGAGCCGCGGGTCGGTAGGTCGGGGTGGATACTCTCCTTGGGGGTGTCCTTCGTGGCGTTGTTGTCCCTCGCCCTGATCCCATGGTTCCTCGAGCGGCAACAGGCCGACCTCGAGCGCGATATCGACGTCTTCTCAGAGGCGCGACCGCTCATTCCCGAGATCGCCCTGTCCCACTCGAATCAGATGATGCGAGTGGAGCAGTTCGTCGCCTCCGGCGATACGGTCTTCTTGCAGCTCTACCGGGAGGATCTGGAAAGGGAATCCTCTCGGCTGGATGAGCTCGAGCAGGTGATCGGAGAGATGCCCTCCTCCTTTTCGTACCTGAGGGAGTTGACTCAGCTCGAGATGCGCATCAGCGATTGGCAGGTACTGCACGCGCCCCTCATGGAGGGTGGCGTGATCGCCATCAGTCCCGAGGAGTTCGGAGAGAGACTCGAGGACGATCGCGCACGTTACGAGGCGGTGCGCGCCGAGACACGAGCCTTCGAGGACCGGCTGATTCGTGACGCGGCGTCCGCGTCCGTCAGGTGGGACCGCCAGGCTCTCATTCAGCTCTGGGTCTCTATCGGCACGATCTTGCTCGCGGTCGTGGGAGCGCTGGCCATGGGGATGGTAGGGTTCCGCCTGCAGGAGTTGGTGCGGAACGAGACACGGCGACGCCAGGAGACCGTGGCCGCTCGCCGCGGACTCCGAGCGGTTTTGGGGGGGACGGGCGACGTGCTCGTAGGTCTCGATCTCGAGGGACGTTGCACCTTCCTGAATGAGGCCGGCGCAGAACTGCTGGGATACTCCCCCAGGGAGTTGCGTGGTCAGTCGCTCCATCCGCTGATCCACCATACCCATCCCGACGGCACGCCCCACCCCTCCGATGAGTGTCCGGTGCGGACCTCGCTGGCGACGGGTGACACCATCCGTGTGCTGGACGATGTCGTTTGGCGCAAGGACGGGTCCTCCTTCCCTGTGCAGCTCAGCGTGAGTCCCATGAAGGATGGACTGGAGGTCAGGGGAGTTGTGTTGACGATCACCGACATGACCGAGATGCGTGCGGCACAGGAGGCGCTGCGCGCGGCTGTCCGGGCCCGTGACGAGGTGCTTGCCGTGGTCTCACACGACTTGAGGAATCCGGTGGGCACGATCTCGGCTGCGGCCGAACTCCTCGCGGACGTACCGCTGCCGTCTGAGGCGAGGGGTGAACACCTCGAGATCATCCACCGGGCCGCAGACCGAATCAACCGTCTCATCCAGGATCTGTTGGATGTGGCTCAGATCGAGGCGGGCCGGCTCTCCGTTTGGCCGAAACCCGTGGACACCGTTGAGATGCTCCAAGAGTCCGTCGCGTCGGCGCGGGTGCGGGCCGATGAACACGGAATTCGGCTGCGCGCCGAGATCGAGCCGCGACTCCCTCATGTGGCAGCGGATCGTGGCCGGATTCTCCAGGTGATGTCCAACCTCATCGGCAACGCCCTCAAGTTCACACTGGAAGGCGGACAGGTGACCGTCACGGCCTCATCCGCCGATGGAGGGGTGCTGGTCGCGGTGAGCGATACCGGGCCGGGCATCGACCCCGAAATGCGCCAGCACCTCTTCGACCGCTTCTGGAAGGGCCACCGTTCGGCGGGTGGCGGCGCCGGCCTCGGTCTCGCGATCGTGGAGGGGATTCTCGCGGCCCACGGCACCCAGGTCCGGGTCGATACCGAAGTTGGGGAGGGGAGCCGGTTCACCTTCGTGCTGCCGCTTCATCGAGAAACCAAGACCGCCTGAGCGGTCTTCCTGGATTTTCAGTGCCCTCGGCGGGTCACTCGGCGGGTCCCTCGGCGGGTCCCTCCGTCGGAAGTCCGTGTTCGGAGGCGAGAATACGATAATCCTCCAGCTCCTGCGTCCTGCGGTCGGTATTCCATCCTAGCTCGTGGGCCATGATGTGGGCTGTCGGTTCCGCGGCCGCGAGTCCGAAGTCCTTGCTGAACAGAAGTAGGGCCGCTCGGCGGTCCATGAAGTCCGTGAGCGTCTGAGCCATCTCGTGGGTCACGGCGTTGCGAACCTCGGCTCTGATGGCGGGGACATCGGGATGCAGTGGTTCGAGCCAGGACGCGTCTTCGACCGCGAGGGCGATGAAGTCGTCCAGCTGCTTGCCGTAGAGCCAGCAGAGCCGATCGACGGTCGTCTGGGGAACACCCATGTCCAGGAGAGTCCGACCACGGTCTGCACGGAACGCCTCCATCCCATCGGGGCCCACGTCCGCCCCGGGCAGGGGTACCACTGCGGTGCGCCCTGGAAGGCCCGCAACCGGGGGCAACTCTGCGTCGGCAATGGCGAGAATCCTGTGCGCCATCGTCCGGTATGTCGTGAGCTTTCCCCCAGCGATGCTGATCAGACCTGGAGGGGAGTGCCACACGGCATCTTCGCGAGATGTATCCCGAGTGCTCCTCCCCTCCTCGAAGATCAGGGGCCGAATCCCTGCCCACGTAGCCAGTATGTCGTCGTGCGTGAGATTCTGATCGGGAAAGCAGTCTTTGGTCATCTCGAGAACCTCATCGACATCGGCTCTCGTGGCCCGGGGCCGGTCTAACGGACCGTCGTATTCGGTGTCCGTCGTCCCCACGTACACGTAGTCCAACCGCCGCATCGCGAGCCCGCGCTTCCCGTTGGTGGCACGCAGAAACGTCGCTCCCGTTATGGGGAGTCGCTCGGCCCGCAGCAGAATGTGGATGCCCTTGCTGGGGATGAGGGGGTACTCCGTCTCGATCGATTCCCCTGCCAAGACCTCGTCGCACCAGACCCCCGTGGCATTCACGACTACCCGAGCCGTCACCTCCACGGAGGTGCCGTCGAGCATGTCCGTAACCCGACAGCCCGTCACTCGACCCTCCTCCATCCTCAACTGGTCTGCCCGGGCATGATTGACAACCAGCGCCCCGTGCTCGGCCGCCGACTGGGCGTTCTCCAGCGTCAGGCGGGCGTCGTCGGTGATGTACTCGAGATAACGAACGCCCCCCTTGAGCTTCTCGCGGAGTCCCGGAAGCTGTTCGCGGACTTCCTCGGGAGAGAGGTTCGAGTGCCTGTCCTCAGCTTCGTTGCTCGCCAGGAAATCGAACACGGTCAGTCCGGCCCTGATCTTCATGACGCTTTCGCCCTCGAAGACCGGGTACATGAATGCCAGGGGGTGCACCAGATGGGGGGCGATCTTCCGCAACACCTCACGTTCCTGAGCCGACTCCCTCACCAGGAGGAAGTGCCCGTACTCGAGGTATCGGACGCCGCCGTGGACGATCTTCGATGAGCGACTGGAGGTGCCGAATCCGAAGTCCTCCTTCTCTACGAGCGCAACGGTCCAGCCTCGGAGAGCGGCGTCACGAGCGATTCCACAGCCGGTGATACCGCCGCCGATGATGAGGAGATCGAAGTGCTGACGGCCCAAGCCCGCGAGGGCCTCCTGTCGCCCAGTGGAGTCCGTGAACGAGGAAGGAGACATGTCAGGTCCGCGCGGTCAGGCGCCGGCCCAGGCGAGCAGTCGCTCGACCTGGTCGGTGGTGAAGCGCGTGACTCCGGCTTCCGCGAGGCGGGTGGCCTCTTCCGGCTCGTTGACGGTCCAGACCGCCACGTCGATCCCGGCGTCCTTCGCCCGCCCAACCGTGGACGGGTCCTCGAGGGCGAGCAGGTGACTCAGATCGAGAATGGCATTCGAATCGTTCGTCGCCCGTTCGAGCCCGTCATCGAACCGATCCGCCGTGTCGATGATGAAGCCGATGCCCAAGCCCGGGTCCTGGCTGCGGATGCGGTCGAGGATATTCCAGTCCAGGCTGATGAACGTGGTGATATCGCCGAGCCCGGACTCACGGACCAGGCGCACCATGCGGTCCAGGTCTTCGAGTTCTCGGAACCCTTTTACCTCTGGATAGATGCGGTCGACGCGCCCGCCGAGTGCGTCGAGGGCTTCGGTCAGCGAAGGGACCTTCTCTCCGGCGAACTCGGGCGAGAACCACTTGCCGGCGTCCATGGCCTGCAGTTGGCCCAGCGTCCGGCGTCGCACCGGTCCCACTCCGTTGGTGGTACGGCCGAGATTCACGTCGTGGAACAACACAGGCGTCCCGCACGAGGCCACGTGCAGGTCGAACTCGACCGCGCGCGCGCCGGCCGCGAGGGCCGCCTCGAGGGAGGCGAGCGTGTTCTCCGGGGCCGCCGCGGCGTAACCGCGGTGCCCTATAATCTCGGGCATCCTACTCTCCATCGCTGCCGGCGGGGAGTTGCGCCTGGTCCTTGGCCGGCGACTGCAGCTCGTGATGGAACTCGTTCATTTCGACCAGCCGATGGACGTTCGCCTCGATCGACTCGATCTGCTGCTCCATCAGCGCCATCCTACGCTCCAGGATCGACACCACTTCTTCGTCTCCTTTGCGATCGAAGAAGCGACTCAACGCCTCGACCGTCGGCTTCAAGGCGAACCGCGCAGTGATGCCCAACACCGGTATGAGCACGATGGAGATGCCCATGAACACGGCGAGGAGGGCCGTCAGATCGATGGGCATGATCGGCGGGGCCTGGAGGAGTGGCAGTGCTGCAAACAACATGAGCGACCTCAATGCCGTAGGAGTTATGATCAGCGGGTGTCGAATGGTCGCGCCTGCTGCTCCGCCTACGCAAGGCGGTGGTGTTCCAACCCCCGAGGGGTGGGAGATGTCCAAGTGTTTGGGAAGACAAACCTCGAGCCGGTACTGAGAGCTGAACGATTTGGCCGTCCGAGCCACCATGAAGGCTGAGGGCAATGATGTCACTCTGGCCGCATCAGGAGTTTCGGCCGCTTTCGAGCGACTGTATCATGGCAGTGTGTCCAGGATTCACAGCCTCGCTCGGCGAATGGCAGGCGATGATGTCGCGGATGATCTGACCCAAGAGGTCTTCATCCGTGCCTGGCAGAAGCTGCCGACGTTCAGAGGTGAATCGGCGTTCGGGACCTGGCTGCACCGGCTGGCGGTGAACCTGATCCTGACTCGGCGAGAGAGCCTCCGGAAGCGGGAGTCGAGGCGGGGGGGCGGTCAGGAGATGCTGGAGAGGATGTCGGGGCGACAGGGCATTCCCGGATTCGGCCTGGATTTCGACAGGGCGGTCGGGGGGCTTCCCGAGGGGGCGAGGGAGGTATTCGTCCTCTACGACGTGGAGGGATACAGCCATCAGGAGATTGCGACGCGCATGGGGATCAGCACCGGGACCTCGAAGTCCCAACTCCACCGCGCTCGCATGATGTTACGGACGTTCTTGGATTGATGACGAAGGGGATCAGGGCACGGTAAGCCGACCTGAGGAAGAGACCCATGACGGAAAGACACTGGACCGACGAACTGTCGGACTATCTGAACGGCGACCTGCAGCAGGCCGAGCGCCTGGAGGTCGAGGCACACCTGGCTGCATGCGGGGAGTGTCGGACGCTGCTGGAGGAACTGAGAGCCGTGGTCGCCAGGGCGGGTGACCTCGAGGACTCGGCCCCGGCAAACGACCTGTGGACCAGGATCGCCCAAGCCATCCAGGCCGTGCCTCAGGAGGACGAGCAGGTCATCGATCTGTCGGCCCGGATCGGAGGTTCTCATCCGGTTGAAGTCGACCGGCGAGTCAGGCTCAGCGTGACCCAGTTGGTGGCGGCGAGCGTCATCATGATCATGGCCTCGGGCGCCATTGCGTGGTCTATCCGGCCCATGGCACCTCAAGCGGGTGCCGTAGCCGGTGCGGAGACCTCCGCGGTGGTGCTCCCGGCCTCGCTGGCGGATCGACCGGCCCTCGCCGGCTATACGCAGGAGGTGGCGCAGCTCGAGGCCCTCATCGCCGACCACCGCGATGAGCTGGCGCCCAACACGGTGCGCATTCTCGAAAAGAACCTGGCCATTATCGACCGTGCCATCGAGGAGTCGAGCGAAGCCTTGGCCGCGGATCCGGGCAACGAGTACCTGCTCGAGCACTTGGGGCGGGCCTTCGAGCGCAAGGTCGACTACCTGAGGGATGCTTCGGACATCTCTGGCTGGGTGAGAGGCTGAGGACGTGACGATGATCGCGGCGCTTCTCACAGGCATCTTGGTAGTCGTCCCACCGCCGGCTGACACGGTCGTGTCGGTGCGGCGCGGCGATGTCATCGTCATCGAAAACTTTTCGGGCGATCTCGACGTACGGACGTGGGACCGGTCGGAAGTGAGTGTCGAGTTCGAGGAACGGCGCGGTGCTCCGATAAGCATCGACCGAACGGGAGGTCGCATCGAAATTCGTGCCTCCGATCGGAAGGGGAGGGACCGACATCGGTCCTATGTGGTGCTCGTGCCGGCATGGCTCGAGGTGGAGATTCGCGGGAGGGAGTTGGACGTGACGGTCGAGGGGCTGCGTGCGGCGCTGGAGGTGACGACCCGGGAGGGTGACGTCTCCGTGCGAGACCACACGGGTGAGGTGGTGGCGAGGACTCTCGAGGGCTTCATGGAGGTGAGACAGTCGAGTGGACGGTTCGAACTCACGTCGTTGGACGATGACGTGAGCCTCCGCGACGTCCAGGGGGATCTCTACATCGACGCCAATGACGGCGATATCGATCTCGTGGATGTGGATGCCGGAATCGTGTCCGCCAGCACCGTGGACGGTCATATCCACTTCTCGGGATCGGTGCATTCCGATGGTGAGTACGAGCTGGTGACCCACGACGGTGACATCTCGTTCGAAGTTCAGGGGGACGTGAACGCGGACGTGTCGGTCGCCACGTACGACGGGGAGTTCGAGACGGAATTCCCGATCCTGCTTCAGAGGTTGGAGAGCGGTAGAGAGTTGAGTTTCGAGTTGGGTGGAGGTGGGGCCCGGGTGCGGTTGCAGGCATTCGACGGGGCCATCCGCCTGCTGCGTGATAGCGGCACGCCCGATCGATGAGAGTTCTATGGGGAGCGCCGGACCCTTCGGTCGGCGCATGGCTGCGGGTCAAGGAGGAAGAATGAAGGGTGTGAATCGGATGGCGGCGATGGCCGCTATCGTGGCCGCGGGGGTGCTTACTGTTGCCCAGGCGCGGAGCGGGAACGCGATGTCGGGTGGACTGATCGACGGATCGAGGGCGGTCGCGCACAAAGCTGAGAGGGTCGCCATGGCCGTCAGCCACAAGTTGGGCAGCTTCTTCGGCCGTAGCCACGACCGGGATACCGGCGATACCCGTAGTGCGCGTGACACCCACGTCGAGGTGGACGTCAGGGTGCGCGACACGGGGGCCCAGCAGGGGGCCCAACAGGTCGGCGACTTCACTTGGAGCGGCGCAGTTTCCACCGGCGAGTCGATCGAGATCAAGGGCGTGAACGGTGACGTGATCGCCGAGTTGGCAGATGGCTCGGAGATCGAAGTGCGTGCCGAGAAGAGGGCCCGCCGAAACGACCCGGACGAAGTGAGAATCGAGGTCATCGAGCACTCGGACGGGGTCACGGTCTGCGCCGTCTATCCCTCGTCGCGGGGGGAAGAGAACTCGTGTGAGCCTGGTTCTGGTGGACGCAACAACGTCCGCAACAACGACGTGCAGGTGACCTTCTACGTGAAGGTGCCCGCTGGAGTCGAGTTCCGAGGCCGCACCGTGAACGGAGATGTCGAGGTGAACGATCTCTCTTCTGACGTGAACGCCCATACGGTCAACGGCGACATCGAGATCGCGACCACCGGCTATGCGGAGGCCAACACCGTGAACGGGTCCATCGAGGCGGCCATGGGCAGCTTCGATGTCCAGCGCGGATTGAGCTTCTCCACGGTGAACGGGAGCATCACCCTCGACGTGCCCGATGACATCGACGCAGATGTGGACGCCAAGTGGGTGAACGGGAGCCTGGAAGCCGATCTGCCGCTCGAGCTGGTGGGACGCTTGTCCAAGCACGCGGCACGAGGTGCTCTTGGTGAAGGCGGCCCGGAGCTCAGCCTCAAGACCGTAAACGGGTCCATCCACCTTCATTAGGTGATAAGGAAACTGGTAATGAACGACATGACGCTAAGGAGCGTGCTCCCTCGCCTGACGGTGGCTGCAGCGGCTCTCATGGTCACGGCACCGGCCGTCGCCGGGCAGAGCTCTGAGGAGTTCCGGCTCTCCGGTGGGGACGTGGCCGCATACAACCTGGCGGGTGAGGCCCGAATCACACGAGGTCAAGGTTCGGACGTGGTGGTGCGGGTGATCACGCAAGGGTCCGATGCCGCCGACCTCGAGATCGAAGTCGGCAGAGTGGATGGAGCCGAGGCGCTGCGGGTGATCTACCCGAGCGACCGGATCATATATCCCGAGCTCGGCAGGGGATCGAGCACAACGGTGCAGGTGAACAGCGACGGTACCTTCTACGATGGTGGTCGTCGTAGTCGTGGGGATCGGGTCGAGGTCCGCGGTTCCGGCCGTGGACTCGAGGCCTCTGCCGACCTCGAGATCGAGGTCCCTGACGGGACGGAATTCGCTCTCTACCTGGCGGTCGGCGCCACGGACATCCGTGGGGTGGAAGGTGACTTCATCATCGACACCGGTTCGGGTGAGGTGACGGCTCAAGACATCGAAGGATCTTTGAATGTGGACACCGGTTCCGGCCAGGTGTCCGTGCTCAGGGTCGAGGGGGATGTGGAGGTGGACACGGGATCCGGTCGAGTCGACGTGGAGGACGTTCGGGGTAGCGAGATCAACGTCGATACGGGCTCCGGCAGCGTCACCGGCCTGAATCTCAGCGCCGGGACCGTCCGGGTGGATACCGGTTCCGGGGGCATCGAGCTCGAGCAGGTGGCGTCCGGGGACGTCTATCTGGACACGGGAAGCGGCAGTGTGCGGGTGGAGCTGTTGCAGGACATCGAGACTTTGATGGTGGACACGGGGTCCGGTTCAGTGACCGTGTGGATACCGGAAGGGGCCGGCGCGGAGCTCGAAGTGGAGTCTGGGAATGGGGGCATCGACCTGGACTTCCCGGTGCAGATCCGACGCGCGGACCGGGATCACGTGGTCGGCTCGATCGGAGATGGCAGGGGCCGGATCAACATCGATACGGGCTCCGGGAGTGTCCGGTTGGCTCGCCGGTAGGGATCGCTCCCGAAGAGCCCTCGAGATCCCACGCGGGTCTCGGAATCGGAGCGGCTCCAGCCTCTAGGCTGGGGCCGCTCTGGCGTTCATACGTCGGTGTCGGTTCGTTCCCGCCGTCGAATCCACGGCTTCCAACTTCTCTTCAGCTCTCTGGGGATGTCGACCCAGAAGGCGCTTCCCACCGCCCGCCGCTCGACTCCCGCCTCTCCGCCGATCCGCTCCATGCCACGCCGCACGATGGCCAGGCCAATGCCGGTACCGGGACGCTCAGAGGACTCGTCGAGTCGCTCGAAGACACCGAAGATGCGTTCCTCCTGGCCTTCGGGGACGCCGATTCCGTTGTCTTCTACCCAGATTCGTATGCGCTCCTCGTGCTCCTCGCGCTCCTCGCACCGGATCCCGATCTCGGGCGTGCGTTCCTCCGGCACAAACTTGGCTGCATTGGTCACCAGGTTCGACAGGATCTGTGTGAGGATCGTCTTCTGGGCCATCACGGTAGGAAGGTCCTCATCCACCTGAATATCAGCCTTGAGGTTCTTCAGCGCGGGACCAACCTGCTCCAGCACCGACTCCACGACCTCCTTCAGGTCGATCGACTGAAGTTCCAGGGCTTCGAAGGTAAGGCGGCTGTAGTCCAGGAGGTCAGAGATCAGGTCTTCGGCCCAGGCACCCGAAGTGATGATTCGCTCGGCGAAGTTCTTCGCGTCCTTGTTCGCATCCTCCCCCAAGGTCTCCAGCAGGGCGTGAGCGAATCCGGTCATGGTGCGCAGCGGCGTACGGAGGTCGTGCGAGACCGAGTATGCGAAGGCCTCGAGTTCATCGTTCGCCTGCTGGAGCTGTCCCGCGAGCGTCCGGAACTCCGCCTCGCTCTGTCGCAACGCCTCGGCCGCACCGACTCGGTCCATGAGCCCGGCAATGGTATGTGCCAGACTGGTCGCCAGGCGACTCACCCACTGGTCCGGCTCCAGCTCCTCCGTATGGGCGAGCGTCAAGGTGCCGACGACCTCGCCTCCTATCACCATCGGGAACGCCATATACGTCTGGATGCCCAGGTCGCGGAAAACCTCGTCGGCATGGCGCTTCTTGGAGCGAGCATCTCGTTCGACCACGGGCTTGGCTTTCTGGACCGCCAATCCCGACAGAGTCTTGTGCACGGGAATGACGATGGGTTCCCCGTCCTCGGGCAGGGGAACCCCCTTGCTAGCCATGAAGACCATGGCGTCCCGCTCCGCGTCGTAACGTTCGATGACGACGATGGGACAGCGGGTGGCGCGGCTCACCTCCTCGAGAATGTCATCGAGGGCCCCACCTAGGCTCTCCGCCGCGAGAGACAGCTCCGAAATCCGGTACAGGGTCGTCAGCTCTTCATTCTGGGCTGCCAACTCCGCTTGAGCCCGATGCCGTTCCGTCACGTCCGAAATGATGCCGTCGATGCGCAGCAGGGTTTCGTCGTCGGCCAGGTGAGGCTTCAGTGTGGCCTCGATCCAGCGATCCTCTCCCTTGGGAGTCTGTGTTTGATAGCTGTGTGTGAAGGACTCGCCAGGAGCGACTCCCGCCAAAGTGGAATCTGCGCTAGTTAGCGCGGCCGGATAGAGAAACTCGTGCCAGAGGTCGGAGTCGCCGAGGAGCCTCTTCGGGGTGACGCCGAGCACGGCTTGAGCAGCCTGTGAGACCTGGATGAGCCGGTCCTCCGGGACGTCCACAGAGAAGAAGACCTCGTCCAGGCTCTCGAAGAGCGTGCTCAGCTCACTGGTCGTGGCCAGCAGCGCGGCTTGAGTCGCCGCCCGCTCCGCTTGCGTCCGGACCTCACGCTCGGCCACGGCCAGGCGGATGTTGAGGAGCGCGATGTCCACCGGCTTGGCCACGTAATCGTTGGCACCGGCCTCGAGCACCGACTCGAGGACGTCGGGCTCGTTCTTCGCGGTCACGACCAAGATCACCGGCTGGTCTCCCCCCGGGCTGTTTCGGATCCGCCGAGTCAGCTCCAGGCCGTCGATTCCCGGCATTACCAGGTCGAGGAGAACGAGAGGCGAGGGCTGCTCACGAAACGCATCCCACGCGGACTCTCCATCGTCGCAAGCAGCGACGATATGTCCACGAGATCTCAGGATCTCGGAGAACAGCCATCGTTCTCCGGGATTGTCCTCGACCAGCAGAACATGAAGGGTGTCGCCGTTCGACATGACTCCGACGGGTGGGGGGAGATTTCAGGTCGAGAAGGCACCGCGTGTCTTCCGCCGAGGCTACGGACTTTGCTCCGAATACCCTCTAGTCGTCGCTGGCGCCCAGCGTGCCCCCGGCTCGCAGCCGCGCGACCCTTGCCAAAGCCAGGTCCGGCTCGAAGAAGCCGGCACCAGCCGACTCAATGGCCTGCTGATAGGCGCGACGTGCCGTCTCCCAATCGAACCTGTCCTCGGCCGCCACCCCTCGGAGGAACGCGGCGACCGCTTGGGTGGATATGCCAGAGGGAGTGTACTCGGTGGGTGAGGGAGCGATGCTGGCGCTCGCCAGCGGGTCGGTCCAGGCTGGCACCCGCCCCAACTCCTGGAGGGCAGAGATCGTGGAACCCACGATGGTGCGGGCCACAGCAGTCGGGTCGACTGCCTGCGGGGTCGTCGTCCTCCACGCTGCCACGATGGCGCTCGTCTCCACATCGATGAGTCTCAGGTCCAGGATCGCCGAGCCTCCAGACGGGATCCAGCTTCCCGCTAGTTGGAGCTGGGCGCCGGGCGAGACCCCCGGGGCTGGCGAGTTGCGCAGTGGGGGCAACCCTCGGGCCTCTCGCTCCACGGCGGCGGAGAACCTCCTCCGTTCCACGAACTGAACGTCCCGTCGCCGGATGAGGCCAGCGGCCACGAGCTCTTGGAGTCCGATGGTGTGCGACACCGCAGACTCTTCCGGCCACGCTCCCCCGACGAGGATCACCTCGCCCACCGAGATGCGGGGGGCCGTGGCGAGCGGTTGAGGCCGTGGCCGCCTCAGGCTCTGCCAAACGGACTCCGGTGCCACCACCATCGACGAGGGCGGGCCTCCGCCCGACACACAGGCGGTGGTGAGGATCGAGGAGCCGAGCAGCACGGCGAACAGGCCCGGAGTGGACCACAGGCGAGTAGACGGTTGCGACGGAGGCACTGTCTGGCTCCTGAGGATGGGTGGAAGCGTCCGCTTGTCCATTCTGAAGACTAAGCCCAAGGATCCACTGAGATCCAGAGGTTTGATGTAGACCTTTGCGTTCTCACGACGGTCTCGGGAGAATAGGGCGTCGAGCCATCCGCGAAACACAGCTCCAGGAGCCATGCATGTCCGATCCTGACCTCTTCCGGTTCCGACTCCCCGTCGGCGTCCGATTCCAGGACATCGATGCCTATGGACATGCCCATCATTCCAGGGCGCTCATCTACTTCGAGGAAGCCCGTTGGGCGTACTGGGGTGAAGTCGTGGGCACGCAGAGTATAGACGACGTGCGGTACGTGATGGCAGAGGTAGGGGTGCGATACCACCTACGGATTCTCTATCCGATGACGGTGGAGGTGTGCGTCCGAGTCACGCACGTCGCCGATAAGCACTTCGTCATGGAGTACGAGGCCCGGTCGCCGGAGGGCGATGTGCTCGTGTCCGGCAGCAGTGTGCAGGTGATGTACGACTACGCCGCACAGACCTCTACGACCGTGCCGGACGCGATTCGGGCCGCGCTCGAGGCGATGGACGGACCATTTCCGGAGGTCGCCGAACGGGTCGACAGAGCTGAATCTCCGGGGGGTTAGGTGAACTTGGAGACGGGCGGGGGGGCGCGGTTCAGAAGTATTCACTCATCACTGCGGAATCATGCGCTGTAACAAATTTGGCCATCGGGCGGTATTACCGATAAGCCAGGGTGTGGAGAAGGCGGTTGACCTCCTGGGCACCCTGCATATTTTCTATTGCTGGCCTCAGAGACATGAAAGGCCACAAGTTCGCCAACGCTCCAGCGGAGCCCGAAGAGGGGACCGCCGGAGTCTAATGTTTTAAGGATTCGATCCAGGAGTGAGGATGATGACTGGACGTCGACGTCTGGGTGTGATTACTGCCGTACTATTCGCGTTGCCAGTGTTGGGTAGCACGGCCATTGAGGCCCAGCAGACCGTAAGCAGCCGCTTCCGTGTTCTCATTCCTGACTTCCGCCCCATGAATGGGGAGAACAAAGGGTTCGGTGAGAAGCTGGCCGATAAGCTGCGGGATCAGATCAGTGATCTGAACACCCACACCGCGGTGAGCGAGAAGGATATTAAGAACGCGCTCAAGCGTTTCGACCTGAAGATGGAGAACCTCACCTGCATCCAGGCCCGTCAGCTTGCAGCGCAGATGAACTACGAGGTCGTGTTGTGCGCCGAGTACACCGGCACCAAGGCGCGTTGGGAGATCCAGAACATCAAGTTCGTGGACTCGAACACGGGCGAGGAATTTGTCGTTGACCCGGTTACGTCGGCCGACAAGATGGAAGAGCAAGCGGCCTCGCAGATCGTCGATCTCTTCAAGCTCTTCGTGGAACAGACCCGCGTAGCCGTGTTCTGCGTCGACTATGCTCAGAGCCAGCAGTGGGACAGCTCCCTCGAGAACTGTGACCGCGCGCTCGAGCTGAACCCGAACGCGAACTCGGTTCGGTATGCGCGTGCCAACGTTCTCCGGCAGACCGAGCGCTGGGATGAGTCACTCGAAGAGGTCCAGCGCCTGTTGGAGCGGGATCCGTTCCATGAGAACGCACTTCTGTTGGGTGGTTTCGTCGCGATCAACCGCGGCGACGAGGAACTCGCTCGCGATTATTATCGTCAGTACCTGGAGCTCGATCCGAACAACGCCACCGTGCGTATGCGGGTCGCCTATGACTTGGCTCAGGAGGGCGACCCCCTCGGTGCCATGGAGCTCATCGACGAAGGCATCGCGCTCGATGCGGAGAACATCGATTACTACGAGCAGGTTGGGAACTTCGCCTTCGCCGGGGCCGAGCAGGTCCGCAGCGAGGCTCAGGTCGATGGCGGCGAGGGGATGACCCCCGAGGTCGCCGATCTCTACCGAAAGGCCATCGAGGCGTACGAGAGGGTCTTCGAGGCCAAGGGTGGAGAGACACTGGTCACCCAGCTGCGCAATGTGGCCGCGGCCCACCTCCAGTTGGGTGATGCCGCCGCGTCGGCCGAATTCTCCGGCCGTGCGCTGGAGTCACATGCCGAAGAGGCTTCGCTGTGGGATATCCACGCGAGAGCGCTTAAGGAGGCCGGCCAGGTGGACGAGGCCGTGGTTGCCCTCGGTACGATCGAGGGGATCGACCCTGATTGGCCCAACCTGCACCTGCGGATGGGGAACTGGCTGCTCGAGGTAGGGCGCGTCGATGACGCGGTGCCCGTGCTCCAGCAGGCTGTAGCGAATGGCTCGGCGGCGGATCAGGCGGGGAACATGATCTTCAGCCACGCCTATAGGAGCTACATACAGCCCACCCAGAAGAACTACGGTCGGTTCATCGAGTTGATTAGAAAGGCCAAGGAGTTCGAGGTCACCACCCAGGTGCGCGAGCAGTTCGATTTCTACCACGCGTACAGCCTCTATTACAGCGGGATGGCGGTTGGATCAGCTGAGACGGTGGAGACGGCCAACCGGTCATTGCCTCTCTTCCAGCAAGCAATGACGCTCTTCCGTCGGTCCAAGGGCTATGCCGACCGAACTCCGTCCATCAACTTCCAACAGTTCCTCGATGCGGTTGGCACCTACATCGAGATCCAGGAAGCGATCATCAAGCGAGGCCGGTAGGCCTTCGGCCTCAAACGAGGCCGGTAGGGCTCACCACTCAGTAGTAGGGCGCTGGCAGTCGCGCCAGGAGCGCCGCGGGGGACACCCCCCGCGGCGCTTTTCTTTTTGCCCATTCCCTCCCGGCCCGAGTCGCACGGGCAGTCCGCTCCCCCTCATGCAATCCCTTGTTTTCACGGTGCGGTGCCGCCCAATAGGCGCCTGTGGAGCCCACCCGTAGGTACGACTCCAGGAGTGGGGAAGAGTGGGGAAGGCGGAGTTTACCGAAAACCGTTTCCCGAAATTGCCCGAATCCAGCTCCAATCCGAAACGGATATCAGAACCCTAAGTGCGGGTGCCGTAGCGTGTTAAGGGTCCTACCGTTCGGTCCTGTACCCAAAGAAAAACCGAAAACTATCTATCACAAAAAGGGTTGACTGTTCTCGAAGCCCTACCGTATTATGGCTCCAAGGATCACCACTTTTCACCATATTTCCCCACAAAGTGCCACGGTTCCATGAGCTTTCTGGGCAGGTACGAGTACCAACTAGACCAGAAGGGGCGGGTCAGCTTGCCCTCGGCGTTTCGCCGGGAGGCTGATGGCGACCGCTTCGTGCTGCTCCAATGGAAGGCGCCTGCCCTCACCCTCTTTCCCCGGCAGGCCTGGGCTCAGACTCAGGAGCGACTCCTCACGTTCCGTCGCAACCAGCCCGAGGCTTGGGGAGATGTGCTTGCCATCGCGGCGAGCGCGGTGGAGGTCAGCCCCGACAAGCAGGGGCGGATTCTGGTCCCGGCCTGGCTGCAAGAGGCGGCCAGCCTGGCTGGACGCGTTCTTCTCGTCGGAAACATCGATCGAGTGGAGCTCTGGAATCCGACGCACTTCGACGAGGCGGTCCAGACCGGAACCGGCGAATTCCAGAAATTCTCGAACCAGATCTTTGGCTGATCCGTGGCCCTCATCCTGCGAGCCGCTGTAGCGGTCACTGAACGGGCGGAGCATCGAGTGCGATATCACGAGCCGGTAATGGCGGCCGAAGTGATGGAGCTGATGGGCCCGTCAGGGTCCGGTCTCTACCTGGACGGAACTGTGGGCGGTGGTGGACACTCCCGCTTGCTGCTCGAGCAGTGCAGCGAGTGCCGTGTCCTGGCGGTGGATCGTGATGCCGAGGCCCTAGCGGCCTCGGAAGCCGCCCTGGCCCCGTTCGGCGGACGCGTTCGCTTCGTGCAGACCCGCTTCGACGAAGCCGTGGACGAGATGGGTCTCGTCGAACCGCTCGCCGGCGCGCTTCTGGATCTGGGTGTGAGTTCGCATCAACTCGACGCGGACGAGAGGGGCTTCACCTTCCGTCGCGACGTCGGCCTCGACATGCGTATGGACGGGGAAGACGCGGAGGTCCTTACCGCCGCCCAGGTCTTGAACGAGTCCAGCGAGGCCGAGTTGGCCCGGATCTTCCATGAGTACGGAGAAGAGCCTCGAGCACGCCGGTTGGCCCGGGAGGTCGTGAGCCGCAGGAGCGACGCGCCCTTCCGCACCAGCGATGACCTCGTGGCGGCCTACTCGAGAGCACTGGGCAGGGGGCCCAAGGCGAAGGAGAAGGCCAGGATCTTCCAGGCATTGAGGATTGCGGTGAACAGCGAGTTGGAGGCTTTGGAGCAGGGTCTTGCGAGAATCCGGGAGGCGCTGGCCCCCGAGGGGACCCTGGTCGTGATCTCGTACCACTCGCTAGAGGACCGACTGGTGAAGAACGCGTTCCGTGAGTGGAGCCGCTCCTGCGTGTGCCCCCCCGGAATGCCGCTGTGTACGTGTCGTGGGGAGCCTCTGGGGAAGACGTTGACCCGCACGCCCCTCGGGGCGAGCGACATCGAGGTGGCTCGCAATCCGCGCGCCCGAAGCGCACGCCTCAGGGCTTGGAGGAAGGCTTGAGGCGCCGCCGCCGGCAGCGCAGCTGGGGCACTCCCAGCCTGCTCGCCCTCGGGTTCGCCGGGCTTCTCGCCTCTCTGAGCCTGGTGACCTGGCGTCAGAGCAGGGCCTTCGAGGCCCTGGCGGCCTTGGACGAGGTGCAGCGCGAGTCGTCTCTGGCCCGGTCCGAGCAGACCGAGCTCGAGCGGAGGATCCAGCGCCTCGAGAGTCGGACGCGCGTGTCGACCATAGCGGCTGAACGCTTGGGCATGCACCAGCCGGATGCGTCCGAGATGGTCCTTCTGAGCGGTAGGGCCCCATGAGGCGGCGACGCAAGCGGGCGCGCTCGAAGGTGACCTTCCGGCGTCGGGTGCTTCTGAGCGCTTGGCTGCTCTCGGGAGGTGTCGTGATCGGACGAGCCTCGCAGATCCAGGTCGCTCAGGGAGCCACCTGGCGGCAGCAGGCCGAACAGCAGCATCGCACCAGCGTCGAAGTGCCGGCTGCGCGGGGATCGGTCTTCGACCGGTCCGGCGTCGAGCTCGCTCTGAGCAGGGAGACGTTCAAGGTGAGCGTCGCCCCGCACGAGCTTCGCGACGTGGAGGGCGTCACGCGCCTCCTGACCGAGACCTTGGGGCTCGACCGTAACGTGGTCCGCGACGCCACGACCTCGACACGGCCATGGCGGGTCCTACCGAAGTCCTATCCCCCTTCCGTGCGAGAGGCGCTGGCGGACGTCCGCGGCCTCTATCTGGAGAGGGAGCATCGCCGCTTCTACCCGCGCGGCGACCTGGCACGCGCCCTCCTGGGAGTGATTCGTGACGGCGAGGCGCACGGTGGAGTGGAGCAGGCCTTCGACGCGTCGCTTCGCGGCAGCGAGGGAAGTGCCGTGCTGGCGCGTGATCCCCTCGGCAAGCCGATTCCGGGCGAGAGTGTTCTGGTCGAGCGACCCGAGGAGGGTGGACAGGTCGTGCTCACCCTGGACGTGGATCTACAGGAGATCGGCCGCAAGGCTCTCGTCGAAGCTGTGGAGGAGACCGAGGCACAGGGCGGTGATCTGGTGATTACGGACCCGAGCACCGGCGACGTCCTTGCGATGGTTTCCATACGAGATGGGTCCACGAACTCCCTTTCGGCCATCAACACATCCTACGAGCCCGGCTCGACCCTGAAGCCCTTCACGGTCGCGGGGCTTCTCCAGCACGATCTCGCGGCCCTCGAGGACAGCGTCGACACCGAGACCGGCCACTGGACGGTGGAGGGTCGGACCGTCAGTGACGTGCACCCGCAGGGTGGAGCGATGACTCTGGCGCACGCCCTCGAGATCTCCTCGAACGTCGGCGTGGCCAAGGCCGGTCAGGTCATGCCCCCGGCGCTCCAGTACCAGACGCTGAGGGACTTCGGACTGGGAGCGCCCACCGGCGTCGGATTACCCGGCGAGGTCAGGGGCACTCTCCGGCGCCCAGAGCGATGGAGCCGGCAGTCCCCGGTCTCTCTCGCCATCGGGTACGAGGTGTCGGTGACGCCTCTGCAGATGGCGATGGCGTATGGTGCGTTGGCCAACGGTGGCCGGCTGATGCAGCCCCGGCTAGTAAAGGAGGTGCGCGACGCGAGAGGCCGGACCGTCGAGCGCTTCGAGCCCCGCATGGTGAGACAGGTCGTGTCGCCTGAGGTGACGCGGCAGATCACCGAGGTGCTCGTCAAGGTGGTCGAGGACGGGACCGGGACTCGCGCTCGACTCGGGACCTTCGCGGTGGCCGGAAAGAGCGGAACGAGCCGCGCCTGGTCGGACGGCGGATATCAGTCGGGTGACTACTTCTCCTCCTTCGCCGGCTTCTTCCCGGCCGAGGATCCGCAGTTGGTGGTTCTGGTGAAGCTCGACCGACCGACGGGTGCCTACTACGGAGGATCCACCGCAGCCCCGGTGACACGGACCACGCTCCAGGCGATCCTGGCGGCTCAGCAGACGCCGCTGAACCGAAACGCACTCGCTCAGGTCGCACGGGCGCAGGCCCTTCCGGAGGGAGCCGAGGCCGCGCCGGCCGTCGATCCGACCGAAGGGGCGAAGGCACCGACGCGGTTCGCGTCTCTCCCTCCCACGGAAGATGCCTTCCCGGCCCCCCGTCGGGATCGGGACACCTCTAGCGAGTTGGACGAGTCATCTGCCGGTGCCCCCGTCATCAGTGTGCCCGACGTCACGGGCCTGCCTGCCAGGGCGGCCGTGAGGCGGATGCATGAACTGGGTCTGCGGGTCCGCTGGGAGGGATCGGGTCCTGTGACGCTCACCGTTCCCGAACCCGGCTCACGATTGTCACCTGGAGACACGGTGAACCTCTCGTCGAGGGGACGGAGGGGAGATGGCTAACGCTCCCACCACCCTCGCGTCGGTCGCGAGAGTCCTCCGGACTGCGGGTCTCATCGATGAGCTCCACGGTCCGGAGGACGTCGCCGTTTCAGGAGTATCCCAAGACTCCCGCTCCGTCCAGGAGGGGGATCTGTTCCTGGCATGGCGTGGGTCCGAGTGGGACGCCCACGACTTTGTCGCGCCGGCCGCCCGAGCGGGGGCCGTAGCGGCAGTGGTCGAGCGCCACGTGCCGGAGGCCGGCATCCCTCAGCTTCAGGTGTCGGACGGACGTCGCGCGGCGGCCCTGGCCGCTGACACGGTTCTGGGGTCCCCTTGGGAGCGCCTCTTCACGGTCGGCATCACCGGAACCAATGGGAAGACGACCACAGCCCTCATCACCCGGCACCTCCTCGACGAGTCTGGATCCGCGGCCGCCGTGGGCACGCTCGGCTTGGTGGATTCAGACGGTTCCGTTCGCGCCGGCACAGAGGGGCTCACGACCCCAGGGCCCGTGCAGTTGTCGCACTGGCTCGGCTCGCTCGCAGACGACGGGGTCGACTCGGTTGCGGTGGAGGCCTCCTCTCACGCTCTGGAGCAGCAGCGGCTCGACGGCATGCGCTTCGACGCGACCGTCTTCACCAACCTCTCCCAGGATCACCTGGACTACCACCCGGACATGGCGAGCTACTTCGGGGCCAAAGCGCACCTTCTGGATCTGATGAAGGACGAGGGACTCACGGTGGTCAACGCGGACGTCGCTGACTGGCGCTCGTTGCCCTTGGAGGGCCGCCGCACGTTGACCTACGGTGTGGACTCTCCCGCCGAGCTCAGGGCGGAGGCGCTGGCACCCGAAGCACACGGGACCCGCTTCCGCATCACCCTGGCGGATGAGGGAGCGGCAGAGGTGAACCTCCCGCTCCTCGGCCGTTTCAACGTAGAGAACTCGTTGGCCGCGGCGGGCGCGGGGACGGCGGCAGGGATGGACGTGGAGGCGATCGCCGCGCGGCTGGCGACCGTTCCGCAGGTCCCGGGGCGACTCGAGATCGTGGCCCGGGAGCCATACTCCATCCTCATCGACTTCGCCCATACCGCAGAGGCGCTGCGCAGCGTGCTGGCCACGCTCAGACCGCTGGTGAGCGGCCGGATCATCGTGGTGTTCGGCGCCGGCGGTGATCGGGACCGGGGCAAGCGCCCCGAGATGGGTGCGGCCGTTGCCCAAGGCGCGGACCTGGCGGTCGTCACGTCCGACAATCCACGGACGGAAGATCCCGAGTCGATCATCGATGAGGTCGTCGCCGGGATGTCGGGCTCCAGTCATCAGCGTCACGCCGACCGCCGAGAGGCCATCAGCATGGCGCTGGCCGCCGCCCGAGACGGTGACTTGGTTCTTCTCGCCGGTAAGGGCCACGAGAGCTATCAGGTGATCGGCACCGAGAGCCGGCCCTTCGATGAGCGTCGGGTTGTCCAGGAGCGTCTGGCCGAGCTCGGGGGTGCTGCATGACCGGCGGCTTCGCTTGGACCGACGGCCACGTGAGAGCGGCGCTGGGCCTACCCGGGGTGGACGCCTCGGCCTCTGTGGGCGGCTCTGGCGGGGGCAACGACCCCGTACGCTTCACGGGAGTGACGACCGACAGCCGCACCGCGGGCCACGGGCACCTCTTCGTGGCCCTGGAAGGCGACAACTTCGACGGTCACGACTATGTGACCGCGGCCCTCGAGCGAGGTGCGACTGGGGCCGTCGTTTCGCGGCACATCGATGTGCAGGGCGACGCCAAAGTCTATCCGGTCGATGACACGCTAGAGGCGTTGGGCCGCCTGGCCGGGTACCGTCGGACACACCTGAGCGCCACGGTGGTGGGCATCACCGGATCATCGGGGAAGACGGGCACGAAGGACCTCACGCAGGCCGCCCTCGAGGGATCGCGGAAGCTCCATGCTACCCGTGGCAACTTCAACAACCGAGTGGGCTTGCCCCTCACCCTGCTCGACGCGCCGGACGACGTCGAAGTCGTGGTGCTGGAGATGGGCACCAACGAGCCCGGGGAGATCCGCGCCCTCACCGAGATCGCCGCACCGGCGATCGGCGTCGTTACGACGGTCTCCGAGACGCACATCGAGAAGCTCGGATCCTTGGAGGGCGTGCTCGGTGAGAAGCTGGACCTGCTCCGCGGGCTTCCGGCCGACGGGAGCGCCGTGGTGGGTGACGATCCGCCGATCCTGCCCTCGGAAGCCCGCACAGTGTTTCCTCAGGTCCGGGTGGCCGGGTGGGGTGACGCGGCCGATCCCGACCTCCAGCCCGACGCTGCGACGATGGACGGCCGGGGCTATTGGAGCTTCCTGTGGCGGGGTGAGCCGGTCCACTTGAGGGTTCCGGGACGCCATTCCGTGAGCAACGCGCTGCTCGCCCTGACCGTGGCGGACTTGCTGGACGTCCCGGCCGCGGACGCGGCCAGGGGTGTCAGTGCCCTCAAGGCGGGATCCATGCGGGGTGAGATCCGACAGTTGGGCGGATTGACCCTGCTTCTGGACTGCTACAACGCGAACCCGCAGAGCACGCGAGCCGCGCTTGATCTTCTGCTGGCCATCGAGCCCGAGCGCACCAAGGTGGCCTTCCTCGGCAGCATGCTGGAGCTGGGCGGCCGCAGCGAGGAGATCCACGAGGCCCTTCTCGCCGATGCCGCGACCATGAAGGTGAATCTGCTGGTGGCGACCGGCGACTTCGCCGGTGCCGCGGAGCGGATGTCCCCGTCGACCGGCAGCACCTCGGCCATCGTCTCGGTGGACCCGCTCGAAGCCTACGAAGAGCTCAGGGGCCGACTGCAGGGAGACGAGGTGGTTCTGATCAAGGCTTCGCGCGGCTTCGCTTTGGAGCGTGTGATTCCCTTTTTCGAGCGGGACTTCGGTCGGGACTTCGGTCGGGACTTCGGTCGGGACTTCGGTGTCGTGCCGGCATCGGGCGGGTTGGAGGCCTGATGCTCTATCATCTGCTTCCGGGTTTGGCCGACGTCCACATCGTCTTCAACCTCTTCCGCTTCATCACCTTCAGGGCGGCGGGCGCTCTCGTCACCTCCCTGGTCCTCGCCTTCGTGTTGGGGCCGGCCACCATCCGTGCTCTCACGCGACTCCGTGTCGGGCAGGTCGTTCGGAGCGAAGGTCCGGCGACCCACCTCGAGAAGGCCGGCACGCCGACCATGGGGGGTGTTCTGATCCTCATGGCTACGGTGCTCTCGACGCTGCTCTGGGCGGAGCTCACGAACTGGTACACGGTGCTCGCCCTCCTGACGCTGGTGGCCATGGGCGCCATCGGCTTCATGGACGACTACCTCAAGGTGGTCCAGGGACGCACGGCCGGCCTGGTGGCGCGTTACAAGATGACGGGCCAATGGGCGTTCGGCCTCGCGCTTGGGCTGTTCCTGCTGCTGCACCCGATCTCTCCGGTGGATCCGAACCGGACGATGCTGCCCTTCTTCTCGGATCTCTCCCTCGTGTTCGCTCCGTGGGCCTACGTGCCCTTCGTGGCGTTCGTGATCTCGGGGAGCTCCAACGCGGTGAACATCACGGACGGCCTGGACGGCCTAGCGGCCGGCCTGACCGCCATCGCCGCGGCCACGTTCGGGATCTTTGCATACCTCCTGGGTCGGGTCGACAGCTCGGCGTACCTGGGGTTGTTCTACCTCCCCGGGGCGGGCGAGCTCACGATCCTGGCCCTCGGTCTCACGGGCGGTTGTTTGGGCTTCTTGTGGTACAACGG
Source organism: Longimicrobiales bacterium (assembly GCA_965249725.1). Taxonomy (GTDB): domain Bacteria; phylum Gemmatimonadota; class Gemmatimonadetes; order Longimicrobiales; family Gaopeijiaceae; genus CBDDCX01. The sequence continues at coordinate 1,493,788 of CBDFMQ010000002.1, read as the reverse complement.
CCACCCGGCCGAGGTGTTCATGGGTGACACGGGATCGCTGGCGCTCGGCGGTGTGATCGGCGCCATGGCGATTCTGCTCAAGGCCGAGTTCCTCTTGGTAATCGTGGGTGCCGTGTTCGTCGTCGAGGTCGTCTCGGTGATGCTCCAGGTCGGTTACTTCCGGCATACGGCACGCAAGTACGGGGCGGGGAAGAGGCTCTTCAAGATGGCTCCGATACACCACCACTTCGAGCAGTTGGGTTGGCCTGAAAGCAAGGTGGTCGTGCGGTTTTGGATCATGGGAATTCTGTCCGCGATGGTCGCGTTCAGCGCCCTGAAGATCAGATGAGAAACGGTACGTCTGACGGTTTGCACGGCGAGGAGATCGCCGTGGTGGGTTTGGCCGCGTCCGGCAGGGCGGCGGCTCGGTTGGCACTCGAAAAGGGAGGTAGAGTTCATGTCTCGGATTTGCGCAGCGACTCCACAGCTCATGCTCGTGGAGACGAGCTCAGAGGTCTCGGAGTCGAGGTCGATCTCGGCGAGCATCCCATGGACCGAATCGCCGCGGCTGAGACCGTCGTCGTCAGTCCAGGCATCCCCCCGGATGCTCCCGTCCTCAGGGGGCTCTCTGAACGGGGCGTACGATGGATCTCTGAGCCTGAGTTCGCCTTTCGCTTCTTCGATGGTCCACTAATCGTCGTGACCGGAACGAACGGCAAGACCACGACCGCGGCACTGGTTGCACACCTGCTCGAGAGCGATGGGCAGGACGTGGCCCTCGGCGGCAATATCGGCCAGGCTTTCGGACCCGCGGCCTCGGAGCTGGCGCTTCGGGAACATGGTCCGGCGTGGTACGTGGTGGAGATGAGCTCGTTCCAGCTTGCCGGCATCGATCGGCTCCGAGCCGACATCGGGGTGGTGACGAACCTGGCTCCGGACCACCTGGACCGGTACTCGTCCGTAGAGGAGTACTACTCGGACAAGGCCAACCTCTTCCGCAACGCCGATGAGGACAGCCGCTGGGTCCTCAACGACGACGACGGGGCCGTGCGGAAACTGGCCGCCGAGGTACCGGGAGAGCGCTTTGGCTTCAGCACGAAGAATACTGATGTGCGCGGAGCCTATCTCGATAGAGACGACCTGACTCTCGAGATGGTGCCGGGGGAGAAAGAGATCCTCATCCCGGTCGACCGGCTCGGGCTGTTGGGTGCTCACAACGTCGAGAACGCCCTCGCCGCGGCCATCGTCGCCAGCTTGGCACAGGCGTCGACGGCTGCCATCCAACGCGGTCTGGCCACCGCCCGCTCGTTGCCCCACCGCACGGAACAGGTGGCGGAAGGCAAAGGGATCCGCTGGGTGAACGACTCCAAGGCCACCAATGTGGCTGCGGCTCGCCGGGCGATCACCAGCTTGGAAGGGCCGCTCATCGTCCTGTTGGGCGGCAAGGACAAAGATGAGGACTTCTCGCCGCTGGCGTCTGCCCTCGTAGAGGCCGATGCACGCGTGCTCGCGTACGGTGAGGCTGGTCCCCGCATCGAGCAGAGCCTCTCGGAGCGTGTACAGGTCGAACTCATCGAAGGCGACTTCGACCACGTGATCGAGGCCGCCGCAGCCGCGGCGCACCCCGGAGACGTGGTGCTCCTCTCTCCGGCGTGCTCGAGCTTCGACATGTTCGAGGACTACGAGGAGCGCGGGCGGCGATTCACCGAGTTGGCCGGGGCCCTCGCGACGGAGGAGACCGGCTAATGGCTCGCCCCGTAGACGTCGCTCCGTCCGGCCCCCTCGCCCTGCCGATCACCGGCTTGGGAAGAGGGTGGGAGGCCGGCGCCATCATGACCCTCACCGTGGTTCTTCTGTCGCTGGGGCTGGTAACGCTCTACTCGGCCAGTGCGTTCCTCGCTCAGCGTCAGATGCTGCCGGACTACTACTACGTGCTGCGGCAGGCGACCGGAGCCGCCGTCGGCCTGAGCGTATTGGGCCTCTGTGCCTGGCTTCCGCACGACTTCTGGCAGCGCCTGGCGTGGCCGATGATTGTCCTGGCCTGGTTGCTGCTCGTCGTCATCGTGATTCCCGGGACCGAGGCCATCGCTCCCGAGATCAACGGCGCTCGTCGGTGGCTGCGTGTCGGCGTGACACTCCAGCCCTCCGAACTCGCGAAGGTGGCGGTCCTCGTGTGGACGGCTTCGTTGGCCGTGCGTAAACAGGAGCATTTCCAGAGCCTGAAGCGAGGTCTGGTGCCCTTCCTGGTGGTGTGGGCGGCCATCATGCTGCCCATCGCCCTGGAACCCGACCTCTCGACGGCCTTCCTGATTGGGCTTCTGGGGTGTGTGGTGGTGTACGCCGCCGGAGCACGGGTGGCCCACTTCGCGTTCCTCGGGCTCTTCGCTCTGCCCGTGCTTTGGCGCCAGCTCACCGTGTCCTTTCGAGCCGAGCGGATCATGGCCTTCCTCGATCCTTCGGCCGATCCCGCCGGCGCCGGCTTCCAGGTGCATCAGTCGCTCCTGGCTCTGGGTTCCGGGGGCATCGCCGGCGTGGGATTCGGACAGGGGCGGCAGAAGCTCGGCTTCCTGCCGGAGGCCCACAACGACTTCATCTTTGCCATGATCGGCGAGGAGTGGGGCCTCGTCGGCGTGATCGTGACGGTGGTGCTGTACATGCTCCTGGTGCTGCTGGGCTACCGTATCGCGGCGCGGGCCCCCGACCTATTCGGGCAGCTTCTCGCCACGGGCATCACCAGCATGATCGCCCTACAGGCGATCCTGCACATGTCGGTCGGACTCAGCCTGGTGCCACCCACCGGCTTGGCTCTTCCTTTGGTCTCCTACGGTCGATCGAACCTCTTGGTCACCCTGGCGGCTCTTGGGATCCTCATGAGTATCTCTCGAGCGTGTGAACGGCCCATTCCAGCCGGAAGGAGCGCCCGTGCATGAGCGTTCCGTCGCGGTCTTCGCGGGTGGTGGTACCGGTGGACACCTCTATCCGGCCCTGGCTCTGGCCGACGAATTCGTACGGCAGCGGCCTGGCACTCATCCGTATTTCCTCGGTGCGCGAAGGGGCCTCGAAGCCCGCGTGCTCCCGGAGCGGCAGCTGGAGCACCGTCTCCTCCCGGTCCGTGGCCTCGACCGGGGTCGGACTTGGTCCAACCTGGGCGTCCCGTGGGCACTGGTTCAGTCCGTCGCTATCACACTCAAGGTCCTTCGCCGACTCGACCCGGAGCTTGTCGTGGTGACCGGTGGATACGCCGGTGCGCCCGCGGGATTCGCGGCGGCGATGTCGGGCATCCCCCTGGTTCTCCAGGAGCAGAACGCCTGGCCGGGTGCGACCACGCGCCTTCTCTCACGGTGGGCCGCCCAGGTACATCTGGCGTTCCCCGAGGCCGAGGCACACCTGCCGGCTGGCACAAGGGACTCCGTGTACGTGTCGGGGTGTCCGATCCGACCGCTCCCCGATCAACGGCCCGAGCGGCAGGCCGTGTGCGAGCGCTTCGGTCTCGATCCCGAGCTCAGGGTTCTGCTCGTGGTGGGAGGCAGCCAGGGCTCCGCGGCCATCAATGCGCTGGTCGAGGATGCATACCGAACGATGGCCACCGAGGGGGGCCTCACTCTCGACGGTTGGCAGGTCCTTTGGGCGACCGGCCCCGGCCACCATGCGGCTGTCGAGGGCGCTCTCTCCGAGATGGGCACTCCGCCGAGGGTGCGGGCCGTTCCCTATATCGAGGACATTCCGTCCGTACTGAGCATCACCGATCTGGCCGTGAGCCGAGCGGGGGCCATGACCACGGCCGAGCTACTGGCCTGGGGTGTGCCGGCCATTCTGGTGCCGCTTCCGACCGCGGCTGCCAATCATCAGGAGTTCAACGCTCGGGCGCTGAACGAATCGGGCGCGGCGGTCCACTTGAGGCAGGCGGATCTCACATCCGCAGGGTTGTGGCAGGCGGTGGTGGAGGTGGCCGGCGACCAAGGTCGGCTCGAACGCATGAGCCAGGCGGCCCTGGCGCGGAGCTACCCGGGGGCGACGGCGGACATGGTCACCGAAATGCTCCGTCTCCTCCCCGGTCCCCGGCGAGAGGCCACGGCATGATGACCCTCGACCGTGCCAATGCTTCCGTGAGTGGAGCCGAGCTGCGACGGCTCGCCCGCGAGGAACACGTGCACTTCATGGGCGTGGGTGGCGCCGGCATGTGTGCGTTGGCGGAACTGTTCGCTCGGAGCGGAGGCCACGTTTCCGGTTGCGATCTCCGGCGCGGATCGAGCACGGATCGGCTGCAGGCCATGGGCGTGACCATTTACGAAGGTCACGCTCCAGAGCACCTGGAGGGCGCGGGCGCGCTGGTGATCAGCGCCGCGGTGTCCCCGGATCATCCCGAGATCCTGGAGGCGTACGCCCGCGGTATCCCCGTGCTGAAGAGAGCCGAGGCGCTGGGCCGCTGGGTGAATGAAGGCCGGGTCCTCGCCATCGCCGGGACGCACGGCAAGACCTCGACCACGGCGATGGCCACCGAGATCCTCACGGAGGCTGGACTCGACCCCACGGGCTTCGTCGGCGGGCGGGTTCCCGGGTGGGACGGCAACCTGCGCTCGGGCGGTGACCTCTATGTGGTCGAGGCGGACGAGTACGATCGGTCCTTCCTCGAGCTCGAACCTATGGTGGCCGTGGTGACCAACGTCGAGGCGGACCATCTCGACACGTACGGTGGGTTCGACGGTGTCATGGGAGCGTTCTATGAGTTCCTCGAAGGCCTCCCGGACAACGGGCGGGTCATGATCTGCGCAGACGATCATGGCGCGAGTCGACTCCTGGCCGGCCTCAACGGGTTCGGGTACACCTACGGCACCTCCGCTGGGTCTCAGCTTCGGGCCGTGGACATCCAGGCCGGTCCCGACGGCATGGATTTTCGGATCATCGAAGACGGTCACGATCGGGGGACCTTCAGGCTTCCGGCCCCTGGCGTGCACAATCTGAGGAACGCTCTGGGCGCATCAGGCGCCGCTCGCTGCTTCGGGGTGGAATGGGAAGACGTGCGAAGGGGGATGGCCGCGTACCGAGGCGTGGATCGTCGCTTCGAGACGGTTGGGCTCGAGAACGACGTTCTGGTGGTGGACGACTACGCACACCACCCCTCAGAGATCTCGGCCACGCTCGAGGCCGCCCGCGAAGCTCATCCCGACCGCCGGGTGGTGGCCGTCTTTCAGCCGCACCTATTCAGCCGAACGAGGGACTTCGCAGAGGACTTCGGTCGCGCTCTGGCAGGTGCGGACGCCGTCTGGGTTACAGACGTCTTCCCAGCCCGAGAGGCGCCGATCGCCGGGGTTACCGGCGTCCTCGTATCGGACGCGGTCGAGCAGTCGGGTGGCGTCGTGCGCTATCACGCGGACCTGGACACGCTCGCGGAAGCCGTGGCTGAGAGCCTGGTGCCGGGGGACCTGCTGTTGACCATGGGAGCGGGATCCGTCGAGGTCATCGCTCCCCGCGTCTTCGAGCTCCTCGGGGAGGCGGATCATGCGTAAGGTGCTCCGTATCGGACTCTGGCTCGCGGTGGCCGGCGGGGTGGCCCTCGCCGCCGCGTGGCTTCCCGATGCACTCGCAGAGCTCGAGTACTTCCGAGTGACCGACTTCAGCGTGGTCGGAGCCCGCATCGTCGATGTGGAGGAGATCATCGAGACGGCCTCCGTGCCGCTCTACGCCAGTGTCTTCGATGCCGCGGATGCATGGGAGCGTCGCCTCGAAGAGCACCCGCTCATCCGCCGCGCCAAGATCACCGGAGATCTCCCCGCGACGTTGATCGTCACGGTCGAGGAGAGGGTGCCCGTCGCCCTGGTTCTCAACACGCTCCTGGACCCTGTGGACAGGGACGGCCAGGTGCTGCCGTTGGACCCGAGTGAACATCGGCTCGACCTGCCCCTCCTGCGGGCTGATCACGGGCTGGAAGGGCTCACGACTCCGCAGCTGCGGATCCTGGCCATGGAGGTGGAGCGCCTCACGGCCGACGACCCGTCCTTCATGGCCGCCGTCTCCGAGCTCGCGCTGGACGACAAGGGTGACGCGACGGTCGTGGTGGAGGGGGACGTGCGAGTCCGATTCCGTCCGCCGCTGTCCCATCGCCGGCTGCGGGACGGACTCACGGTTCTCCAAGACGCCGAGCGGCGTCGACCGGACCAGCGGGCCGCAATCGTGGATCTCCGCTATGCGGACCAGGTGGTGGTCTCTTATCAACGACGGAGCGAGTAGTAGATGCATTCGATCCTCATCGCCGGTGTCGACCTCGGGACGACGAAGACCTGCGCGGTCATCGCAGAGGTCCATGAGGACCCGTTCATGCGGCGGGAGCTGAAGATTCTCGGTGTGGGGCAGGCCAAGAGCACGGGCATGCGCCAGGTCGTCACCCACACCGAAGAGACCACGGAGTCCGTCAAAGCGGCTCTCGAAGAGGCCGAGCTCATGGCCGGCGTGAATGTCGATCGGGTCTACGTCGGCATCAGCGGGGAGCACATCAGAGCCATGACCTCTCCGGGAGTCGTCGCCGTGACCGAAGACGAGGTCTCCCGCTTCGATCTGCAGCGGGTCCACGAAGTGGCCCGGGCCGTCGCACATCCACCCGATCGGGAACTGCTTCACGCCATCCCGCAGGACTACATCGTCGATCACCAGCGTGGTATCAAGGACCCGATCGGCATGGTGGGCACTCGCTTGGAGGCTGAGGTCTACCTGGTGACCGGGTCCGCTTCTGCCGCCGAGAACATCAGGAAGTCCGTGCAGAGGGCCGGGTATCGCGTGCAGGAGTTGGTGCTGGAGCCGCTGGCCGCGGCACGGGCGGTACTGACCGAAGACGAAAAGGAAGTCGGAGTCGCCATGGTCGACATGGGTGCCTGCACCACGGACCTGGCGGCCTACTACAATGGCGAGATCCATCACGTGGCCGTCCTGCCCATGGGCGGGAGCACGGTGACGAACGACCTGGTGAGGGGCCTGTCGATCCCCTTCGCGGAGGCCAAGAAGGCCAAGGAACACTTCGCCGTGGCCTTCGCGCAGATGGTGGATCCGCAGGAGACCGTCGAGCTGCCTGGACCGAGCCCGGGACAGAAGAGGCACGTGGCCCGGGAGCTTATCGCGCATGTGGTCGAGCAGCGGCTCGACGAGATGTTCGGGATGATCCAGAGCGAGCTGGAGCAGCACGGACTGCTGAACAAGCTGGGAGCCGGCATCGTGCTGACAGGCGATGCCTCGGCGCTCTACGGGACCGCGGAGTTGGCGCGACAGGTGTTCGCCGCTCCGGTCCGGTGTGGTGCCCCCGGAGAGGGCCTGGGAGGCCTGGCCGATTCGGTAGGTCGCCCGAAGCTCGCCACAGCGGCGGGTCTCGTTCTGTACGGAGCCGATCGCTTCGAGCAGACGGGAGAGGGTGCGTCAACGCTTACGTCCGGCCTGGTTTCGAAGGTCGGGTCGTGGCTCAGAGAGTTCTTCTAGGGATTTGAACGAGTACAATCAACCCCCGTACGGGAGTCAACTGATGATGATTTTTGAATTCGAGGACACCCCAATCCAGAATGCCCGAATGAAGGTGGTCGGGGTCGGGGGAGCTGGGGGTAACGCCGTGAACCGGATGGTCGACGAGGACCTGGAAGGCGTCGAGTTCATCACGGCCAACACCGACGCGCAGGCCCTGAAGGGCTCCCGTGCCCAGGTGACCATGCAGTTGGGCAAGAAGCTGACGCGCGGCCTCGGGGCAGGCGCCCGCCCGGAGATCGGCCGACAAGCCGTCGCCGAGAGTGCCGACGAGGTCCGTAAGGTCCTAGAGGGAGCAGATCTGGTCTTCATCACCGCCGGCATGGGCGGGGGAACCGGAACGGGTGCCGCACCCATCATCGGTGAGATTGCACGGGAGATGGGGGCGCTCACCATCGGGATCGTCACCAAGCCGTTCTCCTTCGAGGGGAAGAAGCGCGAGCGTCAGGCGGATCAGGGCCTCGCCGAGCTGCGCCGGACCGTCGATACGATGATCTGCGTCCCGAACGATCGCCTCATGTCGGTGGTAGCGAAGGACACGTCGTTCCGAGACGCCCTCAAGAAGGCCGACGAGGTGCTCCTGCACGCTACTCAGGGCATCAGCGACCTGATCCGCGTGTCCGGAGAGGTCAACGTCGATTTCGCCGATGTGCGCACCATCATGGCGTGCCGCGGCCCGGCCCTGATGGGCTCCGGGTTCGGCGAAGGAGACAACCGCGCTCAGGAAGCGGCCCAGGAAGCCGTCTCTTCACCATTGCTGGACAATGTGTCGATCAACGGGGCTCAGGGTGTGTTGATCAACATCACCGGTGGCATGGATCTTGCCATTGACGAGGTCCACCAGATATCGACTATTATTCAAGAAGAGGCCGGTGACGAGGCGGAGATCATCTTCGGCGCGGTGCACGATCCGCTGTTGGAGAGGAAAATCCGGGTCACGGTCATTGCCACGGGCTTCGACGATGTGATCCGTCCGGACTTCGGAAGACAGACGATGGGACAGCCGCAGCCCCAACGGCAGGTAGTCGAGCAGCCGCTTCAGGCGGCCGTCGGTGGCAGCCCGGTTGGTGTTGTACCGCTTCCGCGGCTTCCCGAGCGGGTCGTGACGCGGGAGCAGATCGGTGAGTTGGACATTCCGACCTTCATCCGCCGGCAGATGGACTGAGCAGCGGCTTTCGGGCCGTAACAAATAGCGAGGGGATGAGGTGCGTTCGGGCTCAATTGTACGGCAAGTCACTAGCCTGGTGGGGCTTCTGGCCCTCGGGGCTGGCTTCGTCCTGCTCGGAAGAGGGGCAGAGGTGCCGACGGTGGCCCTGGTGGAGCCCATCTACGCAGCCCCTGCCGAGCGTGTGGACGTGCTGTCCCTTGAACAGGACCAGACCCTCGGTGATCTCCTACTGGGTGTGCTCGATGCCAACGCCCAATCCGGGCTGATCCTCGCCCTCCAGGAGCAGGCCAGCCCGCGCCGCATGCGCCCGGGCACGGAGGTGGCCTTCCGTTGGCTCCTGGGTGACTCCCCCGCGCTCCGTGCCGTCGACATCAAGATCAATGCAGATCAGACCGTGCGTCTGGCCCCCACGTCCCTGGGATGGGACTCCGAACTCATGGAGACCCCCGTTCTCACCGACACGGTCTGGGTGGCGGGAGAAATCCGGTCATCCCTCTGGGAATCGGTCTACGGCAACGACGACCTAGACGGCGTCGTACGGAACGACCGTGCCGAGCTCATTCTCGAGCTGGAAAAGGTCTTTCAGTGGCAGGTCGATTTTCTTCGCCAGATTCGAACCGGGGACTTCTACCGCTTCGCCTTCGAACGTGAGGTGCGCCCCGACGCTACCATGCGTGCCGGACACGTGCTGTCTGCCGAGCTGGTGAATCACGGCCGGAGCCTCCAGGCTCTCTGGTTCGACCCGAACGGCGACGGAACCGGCACCTACTACGATCCGGACGGCAACTCGGTTCGGCGGGCCTTCCTCAAGAGCCCCATCGCTCTGCGTTATCGCATTTCGAGTGGATTCTCCAGTGGCCGGCTGCATCCCATCCTCAAGAAGTGGCGTGCCCACCGCGGGGTCGACTTCGCCGCGAACACGGGTACGCCGATACGGGCGACCGGTAACGGTGTGGTCACGCGCCGGGGGAACGACGCCACGTACGGAAACGTGATCTACGTCGAGCACTCCAACGGGTGGACGACCCGGTACGCGCACATGAGTCGTTTCGCCGCGGGATTCAGGGTGGGGACCCGGGTAGCGCAGGAGGATGTCATCGGGTACGTCGGCATGACCGGCCTGGCCAATGGCCCTCATCTGCACTACGAGATGCGAAGTCACGGCAACCCCAAGGATCCGCTGTCCGTCGATCTTCCGGCGGGTGACCCGGTGCCGACAGACCAGTGGGACCTCTGGACCGCCCGGAGTGGCGAGCGTCTGGCTCTGCTCGATCGGCTGCCGCTGCCGTGGGACGTCGATCTCGCCGTAAAGGTCGGCGATGGTGTCGAGTCGGATGCGGGAGCGCGGTGATCCTTTCCTGGCTCATCTTCGGAGCCCTGGCCGTTTCTGCCGCTGCATTCTCCGCATGGATCTACTATCGGCGCGAACTCCCCATTCCAGGCCGAAGGGTCCTGGGCATCGCCCGTGGTGTGATTCTCGTCTTGGTGCTGTTGCTCCTGTGGGATCCCCGTCTGCCCGGTAGCCGGGCCGGGGCGTTCGGGGGAGAGGACCACTGGGTGCTTCTCGACGGGTCGGCGAGCATGGAAGCGAATGGGGAGGGAGGAGAAGCAGCCTGGACCGCGGCGCTGGCACGGGCCGGGGAGCTGGCGGCCGACGGTGCACGCGTCCTGGTGTTCGGGGGAACTCCGAGGGTGGTGCCAGCCGACTCTCTCGACGCTCTGATCCCGACCGAGGGCACGTCCCGCCTTGCACCCGCGTTGGCCCGCGTGGCGGAGTCGGGCGCCGTAGTCGTGACCGTGCTCTCGGATCTGCGGTTGGATGATCCGGTCGAAGCCAACCTGACGGCCGAGCGCCTCCTCCTCGATATCCAGAGTGAAGGTGAGGGAGCCGGGATCCGGAACGTGGGTGTATCTCGGTTCGAGCTGCCCGGTAGGGCCGAGTCCGGGGACGACTTGGTTGTGGAAGTGGCGGTCTTCACTGAGGAGACGGTAGACGGCGACAGTATCCGGCTGCAGATCTTCGAAGAAGACCGACTCGTTGCGTCGAGCGACGTCGTACCCGCCGGCTTCGGACGTCTCGCCACGGCCTCCATCGACCTGCCTGCCCCCCGTGCCTCGGGGTGGGTCCGATATCGCCTCTCGGCCGAGCTGCCCGGAGACGAGTTCTCGGGGGACGATACCAAGGCGGCATACGTCGAGGTCGATCCGGAGGAGGGGGGGCTGGTCCTCGTGTCACTCTCGCCCGACTGGGAGCCCCGTTTCCTGCTGCCGGTGCTCTCACAGGTGACGGGCCTCGATACGCGAGGGTATCTGGCTATGGGTGACGCGCGGTATTTGAGGCTGGGCTCCGGGGCCGAGGCGGGAGGATCGGCGGACGAGGCTGACGTGCGCCGTGCGGCTGAGGGGGCGGACTTTCTGGTCTTCCACGGCGTAGGCCGCGATCCGCCGGCGTGGGTGCTGGAAGCCATCGCGGAAAGCCCCCGTACCTTGCTGTTCCCGGCCGGTCCGGGAGGGGCAGCGGCGGCCGGCGTGCGAGCCGGCCCCGCCCTGCTGGGGGAGTGGTATTCTGTACCGGACCTTCTCCCGTCTCCATTGGCAGCCAGCCTGGCCGGGGCCGACCTGACCGGATTGCCACCACTCACGCAAGTGCTTCCAAGGGTGGGGCCGGAGTCCGCGAGCGGTCCGTTGCAGCTCCAACTCCAGGGTAGTGGGGCGGCCCAAGCGGCTCTGGTGCTCCGGGAGGATCAGGGCCGGCGACAGGCCGTGATGCTGGCTTCGGGCTTCTGGCGTTGGGCGTTTCGTGAGGGACCCGACCGACAGGCGTACCGACGGTTGTGGGCAGGTGTCGTGGGATGGCTTCTGGCTTCCACTCTCGTCGAGGAGGGTGCCGGGATCCGCCCCGCCTCCCGGGCGGTGAGCATCTCGGAGGAACTGCCATGGAGGGCGCCCGCCATGATTGGTGACTCCGTCGTCCTGACCCTGTCGGCCGGCGATTCGGTGGTCATGGACACGACCGTGATCGTGGACGGATCAGGTGAGGTTCGTACTCGACGGCTTCCTGCGGGGCAATACACATATAGGGCCGCCGCTGCCCTCACGGGTGACTCCATCGGAAGTGGCCGGGTGGAGTTCGAGCGACACAGCCTCGAGTTGCTCCGGCAACCAGCCCAGCTTACCGCGGGGCTCGCCGAGGACGGTGAGGCTGCAGCCGCGCGGGGTCGACGCCCGGGCCGGCCCTTCAGGACCAGTCCGTTCCCGTACGTCCTGATCATGGTCCTCCTGTGTGCGGAGTGGGTCGGACGCCGGCAGTGGGGGCTTCGATAGCTCCCTCGGCGCTCGCGGCTCGAACCACTGGACTCCTTCAATAGAACCGTAGGCATGGCTCGACTGTTCAAGCGAAAGCCGGAGCGCAAGAAGGGGTTGTGGCGGAGGGCGGTCGACCTCGCCCTCACCGATGTTCGGGTCGCCGTGGGGGGGATGGACCACGACTCTCTGGAGTCCCTCGAGGAGCGCCTCCTCGCCTCCGATTTCGGGGTCGACGCTACGATGCGGCTCGTGGACCATGTCGACGGGTTGGCTCGGCGGGGGAAGGTCAAAGGCGGCAAGGAACTGCGAGCGGCGCTTCAGGGTGAGATGTCGCGGATCCTGGAGCCGGCAAGCGAGTCCTACCTTCACGCCGCGGAGTTGGGGCCCACGGTCTATCTGGTCGTCGGGGTCAACGGAGTCGGCAAGACGACGTCGGTTGCGAAGCTGGCTCATTGGATCAAGAAAGAGGGCAAGAGCGTGCTGGTGGCCGCTGCCGATACCTTCCGGGCCGGGGCGGTGGAGCAGCTTCGCCAGTGGTCGGAGCGGATCGGCGTGGACTTCGTCGCCGGCCAGCAGGGTGGCGATCCGGCCGCCGTCGCCTTCGATGCGATCGAAGCCGCCGAGGCGAGGGGAATCGACGTGGTGCTGGTGGATACTGCGGGTCGGCTCCACACTCAGAGAGGTCTGATGGAGGAGTTGGTGAAGGTGGATCGTGTGGTGAAGCGCCGCTGTGAGGGAGCACCACATGAGTGCCTTATCGTGCTGGACGCGACCGTGGGCCAGAACGCCGTGTCACAGGTGCGTGCTTTTGGCGAAGCGGTCGGCCTGACGGGCATCATTCTGGCCAAGCTGGACAGCTCCGCGCGGGGCGGAATCGTGGTCGGACTGCAGCAGGAGTTCGGGTTGCCGGTCAAGCTCGTGGGCCTGGGGGAGGGGATCGACGACCTCGAGGCATTTGATCCGGACGACTTCATCGAAGGGGTGTTCGAGGAGTGAGCTTCTTCAAGCTGGGCCGTCCCGTCCAGTTTCTGAAGGGTGTCGGCCCGGTCCGCGCCGAGGCCCTGGGCCGCATGGGGATCGTCACCGCAAGGGACCTCCTGTACCATGTACCTCGCCGCTACGATGACGCCTCGACCGTACAGCCGATCGCCGATCTCGCAGTGGGAGAAGACGTTACGGCGGTGGGGCGGGTGCGGTCGAAGGGTGTTCTACCCACCCGGAGGGGGCTGCGCATCTTCCAAGCCGTCCTCCAGGACGACTCCGGGATGATCACGTGCGCGTGGCCGGGGCAGCCGTGGCTGGAGCGGAAGCTCCAAGAGGGAGACCTGCTCCTGGTGACGGGCCCGGTGAAGTTCTTCCACGGTCGGCAGCTTCGTCCTCGTGAGTTCACCGTCCTGGCGAGAGCCGGCGACGAGTCTCCCGCGGAAGGCGGTGGGGGGCACGTCTTCGTCACGTATCCGGCTAGCGAGGAGGTGCCGCAATGGGTGCTCAGGGGGCTCTTCGAGAAGAACCTCGACGTGCTGCTGGGTGAGGTCCCCGAGGAGGAGTATTTGACCGACGCGGATCTGGGCGGGCTCGGTCTGCCCGGACTAGGCGAGGCCCTGGAGGTGCTCCACCGCCCGGCGTCCGTAGGGAGCGTGGAGGCGGCGCGACGACGGTTGGCCTTCGACGAGCTCTTCTTTCTCCAGCTGGTCCAGGCCCAGGTTCGGTATCAGGAGTCCGTCCAGGCGCCCGGGATCGTCTTCGAGCGCACCAACGAGCTCATCCGCCCTCTCCACGAGTCGCTCCCGTTCGACCTCACCGAAGCCCAGGCCCGTGTTCTCAAGGAGATCTACGGCGACATGGGTTCCAACCGCCGTATGAACCGCATGCTCCAGGGCGACGTCGGGTCGGGCAAGACGATCGTTGCGCTCTTCGCCATGCTGCTCGCGGTGGAGGGGGGCCGCCAGGCGGTCCTGATGGCACCGACCGAGCTGCTGGCCGAGCAACACGCCAGGAAGTTGGAGGAGTTGGTGAGGCCCTTGGGCCTCCGGATGCGCCTGCTCACGGGACAGCTCAGCGCCGCCGAGCGGAAGACGACGCTCGCCGCGCTTCAGGACGGAAGCGCGCAGCTGATCGTGGGCACCCACGCGCTGATCCAGGAAGGCGTCGAATACGCTGACCTCGGGCTGATCGTCGTGGACGAACAGCACCGGTTCGGAGTGCGCCAGAGGATGGCGCTGCGGGATCGAGAGGTACCACCCGACACGCTGATCATGTCGGCCACACCGATCCCGCGATCGATGGCGATGGCCATGTATGGTGATCTTGACCTCTCGATTCTCGGCGAGCTGCCGCCCGGCCGGAAACCGGTGGAGACGCTCGTTCGCTATCCCAGCAAGCGAGACGACGTATACCGTTTCCTCGAGTCCGAACTCGAGGCCGGTCGTCAGGTCTATGTGGTTTATCCACTCGTGGAAGAGTCCGAGAAAGTGGATCTTCTCTCGGCGACCGAGGAGCACGCACGGCTCGCCTCGAAGATCTTCCCGCACCGGCGCGTCGCGCTGATTCACGGGCAGTTGCCGAGCGACGAAAAGGACCGGGTGATGCGGGCCTTCCTCGCGGGGGAGGTGGATGTGCTGGTAGCGACCACGGTGATCGAGGTGGGCATCGACGTTCCGAACGCGAGCGTGATGGTCGTGGAACACGCGGAGCGATTCGGGCTGTCACAGCTTCACCAGCTCCGCGGGCGAGTCGGGCGCGGGCCGTCCAAGAGCTATTGCATCCTGGTCGCCGAGCCCGGTGAGCTGGCGGCGGAGAGGTTGAAGGTGTTGAGGGACACCTCCGACGGGTTCCTGGTGGCGCAGGCGGACCTACGGATTCGGGGGCAGGGAGATCTCTTCGGGTCTCAGCAGCACGGTCGTGATGCCATACTCCGATTCGCGGACCTCTCCACCGACGAGGGGCTGCTCGTGGAGGCTCAGACACGAGCCCGTTCGCTCGTCGATGCCGACCCGGAATTGGAGGGAGGCGCTGTATCCCGCATCCGTGACCTCATGGATGACCGATATGCGGAACGGCTGGAGCTTTTCTCTGTGGGCTGAGCCCGCTAAAGTCCCGCTCCCGTGTGTCTGCCCGGGATGAGGTCGGCTATCTTCCGCCTCCATATATGAACCGGCACACGACAACCCTGGGTGTTCGAAGCAAATGAGTTACGAGTCGACGACAGAGGTACGCTCACTACACGAGCATGTGGGAGAGACGGTAACGGTCCGCGGATGGGCAGACGCCACGCGCAGCCACGGCAAGGTCGGTTTCCTCGTGCTGCGGGATGGCACGGGCCTGGTCCAGGGCGTCCTGCTCAAGAAGGATCTGCCCGAGGATACGTGGGCTCTGCACGAGTCGATCACCCAGGAATCGACGGTCGCGCTCACGGGCGAGGTCCGGGAAGAGCCGCGGGCTCCAGGCAGATTCGAGATCGGTGTCACCGCTCTCGAGCTGCTCGGGCGGGCAGAGGAATACCCGATTCAGCCCAAGGAACACGGCGTCGAGTTTCTGCTCGACCATCGGCACCTGTGGCTCCGGTCGAGCCAGCAGCGAGCCGGGCTGCGGGTCCGTCACGAGGTCGAACACGCCATCCACGACTTCTTCTACGAGCGGGATTTCGTCCGCATCGACACGCCGATCCTCACCGGGTCGATCGGGGAATCGGCCGGCACCCTGTTCGAGACCGACTACTTTGGCGAGTCCGCCTATCTGGCCCAGACCGGCCAGCTCTACGTCGAAACCGCCTGTCCGGCCTTTCGGAAGGTGTACTGCTTCGGCCCCACGTTCCGAGCCGAGAAGTCGAAGACCCGCAGACATCTGACCGAGTTCTGGATGATCGAGCCCGAGGTGGCGTTCGCTGACTCGAACGACAACATGAGGCTCCAGGAGGAGTTCGTCTGCTACATCGTGGAGCGTGCGCTCGAGCGGTGCCAACCCGAGTTGGAGATCCTGGAAAGGGATACGACCGAGCTCGAGGCGCTTGCTTCGCCCTTCGCGCGGGTCTCGTACACGGACGCGATCTCGATCCTGCAGGATAAGGGAAGCGAGATCGAGTGGGGCGCCGACCTGGGGGCACCGGACGAGATGCTGCTGACCGAGCAGTTCGATCAGCCGGTCTTCGTGCACGACTATCCCAAGGCCGTCAAAGCCTTCTACATGAAGGAGAACCCCGACGATCCTCGTACCGTGCTCTGCAACGACCTGCTCGTACGCGGATACGGAGAGCTCATCGGAGGGAGCCAGCGAGAGGACGACTTTGATCTGCTTTTGGGACGGATCCGTGAGGAGAAGCTGCCTGAGGAAGCGTACTCCTGGTATCTGGATATCCGGCGCTACGGGACGTTCGTGCATTCGGGGTTCGGGCTCGGTCTGGAGCGCACGGTCGCTTGGATCACGGGGCGGCATCACATCCGGGAGTTGATTCCGTTTCCGCGCATGATGAATCGGTTGTCGCCTTGAGGTGGGAGGGGGTGCGTTGTCGCGCCTCCGAGGGGCTGCTGCTCCCCGCCCCACCACCGCCCCTCCTGCAGATGCCCCTCGGAGGCGCGACAACGCACCCCCTCGGCCGCCTCGGGCTTGTCGGGGCGTGGCGGGCGGGCCGGACCATCCTCGCGCCCCCGCCTAGGTCACACCGTCATGGACGGTCTGGGGCTGCTGCGGGTCTCTCACGGGGCATCTGCAGGAGGTGGGGCGGCGGGGCCCCGGACCAGCCGCCCCGAGAGAGACCCGCAGCAGCCCCCTCCGCTCCATGAACAAGCTCGTCCTTGATATGAAGGACAAACGACCCGTCTGGGCGCGCCCGGATTGGTTCGTCCCCCATCTCCGTGACGCCATCCCGGACGACTGGGAGATCGTGGTGATCGAGGAGGATGCGGACGGCTCCGGAGACGGGTCGGCCCGTGCGAGCGCGGCTGTGCTCGAAGCCGTGAAGGACGCTCGGGTCTATATGGGGTTCGGTATCGCGGCCGAAGTCGTGACCGAGGGATGGGATCTCGAGTGGGTTCATACGGGGGCGGCGGGTGTGGGTAAGTCTCTCACTCCGGAGATGCTGGCCAGCCCGGTGCGCTTCACCAATTCTGCGGGGATCCATGCGGTTCCGATGGCGGAGACTGTGTTGGGGATGATTCTGTATTTCGCTCGGGGTCTCGACTTCGCGGTCG
Organism: Longimicrobiales bacterium; assembly: GCA_965249725.1. Classification (GTDB taxonomy): domain Bacteria; phylum Gemmatimonadota; class Gemmatimonadetes; order Longimicrobiales; family Gaopeijiaceae; genus CBDDCX01. The sequence goes on along the minus strand of CBDFMQ010000002.1, from coordinate 1,476,649 downwards.
CCGGTATGGCCGAGGGAAGATGGATTACGGATTCGTACTACGAAGCGGACTCGCCCGTGCGAGAGTTGTCGGAGAGCGTCGTCGGGATCATCGGGGTTGGGGGAATCGGGCGGGAGATCGCCCTGAGGGCTTCTGCGTTCGGGGCGAACGTCATCGGACTCCGCCGGAGCCCGGTTGAATCAAGCGAGCGCCCCTCGTGGGCGGATGGAGCGCGAACGGGGGACATCCGGGTGGTCTCGGGTGAGGCCGGACTCGAGGAGTTGCTGTCGCACAGTGACTACGTGGTGGTGTCGGCGCCGGCCACGCCCGAGACCGAGGGGATCATCTCTGGAAGTGCGATCGCAGCCATGAGGAGGGGGACTGTGCTGATCAACGTGTCCCGTGGGTCACTCGTGGACGAGGTTGCGCTCGTCGAGGCCTTGAATTCCGGGCAGCTTCGTGGGGCGGGGCTGGACGTGTTCGCGCGTGAGCCCCTCGTGGAGGGGCACGTGTTGTGGTCCCTGCCCAATGTCCTGTTGACTCCCCATGTGTCCGCGGTCACAAGGACGTTTTGGCGGCGGGAGGCTGATCTGATCATCGAGAATCTCCGGCGCCTGCTTGGCGGCGAGCCTCTGCTCAACGAGGTCGACAAGGCGAAGGGCTACTAGGAACTTCCGCAACAACCCGCCGATTGTAGGAGGGTGGGTCGCGCGCTACCTTGGCACAGCGGCGAGTCGGGCCGGGCGCTCGCTCCCGCAAGTCTTTCATCGGATCAATGCCGGAGAATCCATGGCCAACGTCATCATTCCGCCGGGATGGCGAATCCCCGACAGCGAGGCGACACCGAAGTCGGTGTTCCTCGATCGCCGCGCGTTCCTCAGGAGCTCGGGAGTCGGGATGGCTGCTCTGGGTCTGGGGGCGTGCGGTTCCTCGTTTACGCCTTCCGAGCTGGTCGACGAGACTCCGGAGGTGCCGGCGGCGGAGGCAGGGTGCAACGACTCCAACGTTCTCCACCCGCTACAATCGATTTGTCCATCACCTACGGCAGATCTCTACCCGGCCGTCCGGAACTCGACCTTCGACGTTGCGGGACCGAGCCAGACCGAGCGCCTAGATACGGCGGTCTACAACAACTTCTACGAGTTCATCGGAACCCTGAGTAACGTGAACTTGAACTGGCCCTTCGTCGGACCGTTCAACGTGTGGCCCTGGACGGTCGAGGTCGTCGGTGAAGCGGAGGTAACCGGGTCTTTCGACGTCTCCGAGTTGGAGAGGGAATTCGGGCTCGAGGAGCGCGTGTATCGGCACCGATGCGTCGAACGGTGGTCGATGGTCGTTCCCTGGACGGGCTATCCGTTGTCCAAGCTCATCGACAAGTTCAGGCCGCTCTCTTCGGCAAACTACGTTCGCTTCGTGTCGTTCGACCGCCCCGAGGAGGCGGTGGGCCAACGGATCCAACCAAGCCTTCCCTGGCCGTATTTCGAGGGGCTCCGTCTCGATGAAGCCAGGAACGAGCTCGCCTTCGTGGTGACCGGCGCATACGGTGAGCCGCTACCCAAGCAACATGGGGCTCCCTGGCGGCTGGCTATTCCCTGGAAGTATGGCTTCAAGAGCCTGAAGTCCGTGGCTCGGATCGAGTTCACCCGGGAGCAGCCGCCAACGTTCTGGAATACGCTGGCGCCAGACGAGTACGGCTTCTACTCGACCGTGAACCCCGACGTTGCCCACCCCCGTTGGACGCAGCAATTCGAGACTCCCCTGGGGACGCAGACGTCGATACTGACGCAGCTCTTCAACGGATACCAGGACTACGTATCCGACCTCTATGACCCGGGGCTTCTGACGTACATCAGTTGAGCCGGCGCTGGCTCCAGACTAGAAACCGAGACGCGTGAAGTACCCTACGACGAGGTCGTAACCGGCCGGCAAGTTCTTCCCGGTGAGCGCTATACGGGACCCGAGCTCGATCATCCCTGGGCCGGCGGGGATCAGCAGAGAGGGACTCAGCCGGGCCATCTCCCGTTTGGCTCCCGGCGATTCGAGGCCATCGAAGATGGGTGTACTCCCGTACCATCCATCGAAGCCCACCTTGTAACCGAGCGGGCCGATTTCCCCCCCCACCGCCAAATAGAAGAACCGCTCGTCTCCAAAGACGCGGTCGTCTGCGGCCGGATCTCTCCAGCGGTAACCGATCCAGCCCTGCAAATAGGTCGGGTTCGGATAGAACGAGTGCCCGATCTCGAGCATCAGCTCCCAGTCGCGTTGACCATCTCCCAGAGGGATAAGGTTCGTGCCCACGTCGAAATCGCCCACCGGCAGCTTCACACCCGCGCGGATCGCCACGGGCGTTGTCACACCGAACAGCCGGAGCGGGCTTCCGCGCGCATAGAGGCGAATGTCGCCCGGTCCGTACGAGATCCTCTGACCCGAGATGTCGTCGAAGCGAAGCCTCTGGTAAGAGAACTGAGCCCAAGCATCGACACCTTCCATCAGGCCGAGGGCGAGGGTCAGGAAAGACGCGGTGGCAATGGTGTGCCCGTCCGCCGGGAACATGCTCTTGGCACCCTCGAAGTCATAGGCGTCACGCGTGTCCTGGTGGTAGGCGGCGAGGGAGGCCCACCCTCTTTTGGGCGGCTCGGTCCACTGGGCCGCCGAAGAGGTCGGCGTAGCGAAGAGGGCCAGACCGATCAATGCCGCCTGAGCTAGGACAGCAACTGGGCCTGATGTGGTGTGTCTAGGTCGCATGAAGAATAGTAATGCGTTGGCACCACCGCAGAAATGTGGAACGGGATCACTCCTTCTGTTCGGACTTGATTTCATTCCAGATGGCGTCCAGCTCTGCCAATGTCGCTTCACCGAGGATCACGTTCCGCTCCGCTGCGACTGCTTCCAACCGCTCGAACCGGCCCGTGAACTTGCGATTGGCGAGCTCCAATGCCGTGGCCGAGTGGTTGCCCGTAAGGCGGACGAGGTTGACCATCGCGAAGAGCAGGTCTCCCAACTCCTCTTCCAGCCGTTCCGGGCTTTCTCCAAGGGCGTCCTTCACCTCCCCCAGCTCTTCGTTGACCTTCTCCCAGGCCCCAGATGCGTCCGGCCAGTCGAAGCCTACGCCGCTCACCCGGTCCTGAATCCTGTGGGATCGGTGAAGGGGGTCCATGGCCTCGGGTAGGCCGGTCAGTAGCGAGGCCCCTTCTTCGCGCTCGCGCGCCTTCAGGACCTCCCAATCGACCCGCTCCCCCAGTCCGAAAAGGTGCGGATGTCGCCGCTTCATCTTGTCCTCGAGCCGGCTCGCGACCGAATCGGGCGTAAAGGTCCCGCGTTCCTCACCGAGAACGACCTGAAACGCCAGGTTCAGCAGCAGATCTCCTAGTTCTCCCTCCAGGTCTTCTTCGCGGCCACCTCGGATCGCGTCGACCACCTCGTGGCTCTCCTCGAGGAGGTGGGGCACCAGGCTCTCGGGTGTCTGAGCGCGATCCCATGAGCAGTGTTTCCGGAGGAATCGGATCAGCCCCAAAGCGCGATCCAGCTCCCCCGGTCCGAAGTCGGGTGGTGGGGGTGTCTCGTCTTCGCCGCTCATTGTCGATCGTCACTTGTCTCGGGAGGGGAAACGCACCTTGATCGGGGCTTATCTTTTCGCTTCTTTCAACGTCTATGTCAACGGACGAGCAGGCCGTCGAGGACGCGCCTGGCCGGTCGTGGGTCGAAGTTCGGCCTGGGGCCCTTCGCAGGAATCTCCGCCGGATCAGGGCATCCGTCGGTGCCTCTTCGGCCATCATCCCGATGGTGAAGGCCGACGCATACGGTCTCGGGATGGATCAGGTCGTACGGGCGCTGGAGCCTGAGGACCCGTGGGGTTACGGGGTAGCGACACTAGAGGAGGGCGTGCATCTCCGAGAGGGAGGGTTGGCGAAGCCTATCGTGATCGTCAGCCCCCTTGCACCGGGGGACTACGATAGGGCGGTGGCGCACACGCTTACTCCCACCATCTCCGAGGTGGACGCCGTCGATCGGTTGGCGGCGGCGGTCGAGAGAGTGGATCGACCGGCTCGCTTTCACGTCGAGATCGACACCGGCATGGGCCGCTCGGGGTTTGATCGGCTCCGGATCGGGGAGTGGGGGCCTGCGTTGGCGGCACGCCTGACCGATCGACTGATATGGGAGGGGAGCTACACGCACTTCCACTCGGCCGACGTTGCGGGCGACGATTCCGCGGAGGAGCAGTGGCGGCGCTTCCGAGACGCTCTGGAGGCTCTTGTCGGTGGGGGCGACGGCATGGTGCACGCCTGTAACGGGGCGGCGGCATTGAGGTATCCGTCTCTGGCGGCAGATGCAGTGCGGCCTGGGATCTTCCTCTATGGGGGCGGCGTGGGTGCGGATGTGCCCGCTCCGGAAGAGGTGGTGAGCCTGCGGTCACGGGTGACGCTCATCCGGGACGTGCCGGACGGGACCACGCTCGGTTACGGAGCCACGTATCGGGCGAGTGGGACCGAGCGGTGGGCGACGCTCGGGATCGGATACGGGGACGGTCTTCCTCGCATCCTGGGAAATCGTGGAAGCGCGCTGTGCGGCGGGCGAGGGGTGCCCATCATCGGACGGATCTCGATGGACATGACGGTGGTAGACATCTCGGGCGTGGACGGCATCGCGGTGGGTGACACGGCCACGTTGGTCGGGTCGGCTGGCGAAGACGTGATCTCGGTGGATGAGGTCGCGGAGCTGGCGGGAACCGTCAGCTACGAAATCCTGACGGGATTGACGAGTCGCCTGCCGCGGATTTGGGCGGTGGCGGACGATGACGGATAGCTTGCTGGAGGCCGCCCTTCGCGTAAGGGATCGCGCCTACGCGCCCTATTCGGGGTATCGGGTCGGCGCGGCTCTGCTGGTAGCCGATGGGACGGTGTTTGTCGGGTGCAACGTCGAGAATGCGTCGCTCGGCCTGACGGTCTGTGCGGAGCGCTCGGCGGTCTCGGCCGCTGTTGCGGCGGGGCATCGGGAGTTTCGACGGCTGGCGATCAGTGTCGAGGGGGGTGATCCGGCGGCACCGTGCGGTGCCTGTCGGCAGGTGCTCGGTGAGTTTTCGCCGGGCCTGCCGATCGTGTCGGAGTCGGACGGTGTATGCCGGGAGTGGAGCTTGGACGCCCTGCTCCCGGAGCGGTTCTACTTGGAAACGGATGAGAGTCCGGGGAATTCGGTTTGAAGCGATATTTTGCGACATGTACGGCGCTCACGGCACTCGTAGTGGTGCTCCTGTCCGCGTGTACGGAAAAGAACCCGACGGCCTCGGTCGACGAGTTCCTGGGGGAGTTGAACCCACGGACCGTCGAGGTCGTGCTGCCCTTCGAGGAATTCACCGAGGGTGCCCAGGTGCTCGGCGGCTATGGGACGGTGGCGACGATGGGCCGCGGCGTCCTGGCGAACGACTTCCAGGGGCTGAACTCGAGAGTCCTGCTTCGCTTCGGCACCTACCCGGATTCGGTACGCGTTTTCGACCCGACCACGGGCATCGCGACCTTCGACAAGGCACACTCGATCATCGGGGGTCGGTTGGTCCTGTTCTTCGACACGATCCAGGGTGTGAATGCTGGCCCGGCGGACGTCGTCACGGCGGCGATCCAGCAGAGTTGGGACGTGCGTACGGCCAATTGGGATGCAGCGGTCGATACGGCCGGGCAGCGTACCGAATGGGTGCAGCCCGGGGGTGGCGTCACGGCACCTCTCGGCTCCGGCGTCTTCGATCGCCAGTTCGGCCGCCCCGAGAGTGACACGCTACCGTTCAACGATTCCCTCAGCATCGCGATGGACTCTGCTCAGATCGCCGCGTGGGCGGATCCCACCGATGCCTCGCGCGGCGTGCTCGTCAGCCTCGACGATCCGGGTAGACGGATTGTCCTCGAGGGTGCGCGTCTCAGATTGATCATCCAGCCCAGCTTGGCCCTCGCGGCCGGTGAGGCAGAGCCGGACACGTTGATCGAGGAGTCCGCCTTCGGTGGGGAGAGCACCTTCATCTATGATCCTCTGCCCGGGCCTCCCACGGAGGGACTGAGGGTAGGGGGGGCTCCTTCATGGCGGACCGTCTTGAGCCTCGATGTTCCGAGAGTTCTCACCGGTCCTGCCGAGGTATGTGCCGTTCTGTCCTGTCCTTTCGATCTCGCGGGCTCTGACGCTCAGTTGGGCTTGGCGGAGTTGGTGTTGACTACGCGTGAGACGCTCCGGGCTCATGCCCTGTTCGATTCCCTCGCAGTGGATCTTCGGACCGTGGTGAGCCCGGAGCTTCTGCCCAAGTCTCCGCTCGGCGGACAGCTGGCGGGTTCCTTCGGCGTCCTCGTCCAGCCGAACATGTTCGCCGAAGCGGCCGGGGCGAAGGTCACGTTCCCCATCACCTTTCTCGTGAACGACCTCATGTTCGGCGACTCGCTCAGGCTCGCGTCCACCCCGACCAACATCGTCTTTCTCAGCGTCATTGAGCCGCCTTCGCTCGGTTTCGCGTCCTTCCACGGGCCGGGGAGCCCCGATGCTCCCTCACTGAGGCTGCTCTTGACCGTGGCCGGGAGGTTGACGCTCCCATGATGCGTTTACCGATCTCGCCCAAGAGGCCTTTGTGGATCTGGTTAGGCCTCCTTGTGGGCCCCCTTGTAGGCCTGCCGGGTGCGGCTGCGGGTCAGTCCCTTCTCAGCACGGGGGGACTCGGCGTGCGCAGTGAGCCTCTGGATGCGGTCCAGCGCGCCCTCGGTGGAGTCGGTGTGGCGAACGGACCTGCGTCCATTCTGCCGACCGACCCCACGGCCTCGCTCGACCTGCTCGCTCCCACCGTCTCTTTTTCGGTGCAACCCACCTGGGGTGACTACACGGTCGGGTCCGAAGAGGGTGATTTCCAGGGAACGCGCTTTCCCATTCTCGGTCTGGCATACCCCCTCGGTATCCGGAGCGTCCTGACGGTGACCTCGGGAAGCGTCTTCGACCAGCGCTGGGGCGCGGTCACCGAAGGCAGCGTCGAGATAGGTGGCGAGTCGGTGCCCGTCACGGATGCGTTCGAGTCCGACGGCGGACTGTCGGCCATGCGAGTCGGATACGCGCGGCGCCTCTCGAACACACTGGCCCTCGGTGCCTCCTTGGGTGTCTATCGGGGCCATGTGGATCGGAGCTTCAACCGGAGCTTTAATCGGCAGTTGGACAGTCTCGACGTCGTCAATCAGATCAGCCCGTTCGGCGATGCGGGCCGGTGGACCTACTCCGGTCCGGTCGCGTCCGTGAGTGCGTCTTGGGACCCCACCGAGGTGGTGCAGCTAGGTGCTTCCCTCGCCTGGTCGGGACATATCAGCGGCGAGCCCGTGGGTACGACGGCAGCCGACGCCATTGAGGTGACGCCCCCGCTCGAGATCCGGGTGGCGGCCACCACGATTCTGAGCCCCGCACTTTCGGTGACCGCGGGTGTGTCCACGGCCAACTGGTCCGACCTGGGCGGCCCCGCGTTCGATGCCCTCGCGGTCGGACGGGTTACGTCCTATGGAGCCGGCCTCCAATGGACGGCCCGTGAGTTCTGGGCGGGGGACCTTCCGTTCCGCCTGGGTTATCGGCATACCGGGATGCCCTTCCGATTCCGGGGAGAGACCGCCACCGAGAGCACGTTCTCGGGCGGATTCTCGGTTGTCATGGCCCAGGCCCTGGGTATTCCGCTTGCGACATTCGATGCGGCGGTGGAAGTCGGGAGCCGCACGGCTGGTGAGCTTGACGAGAGCTTCCGGCGACTCACCTTCACGGTTCGGGTCGGGGGCCGCTGACGCGGCAGGCGACATGCGGGTCCTCTACCACACGTTCGGATGTAAGGCCAACCAGTACGACACCGAGCGTATGCGGCAGGAACTGGAGGCTCGGGGTGCCACCACCGTAGACGGTGACTCCACGGCCGAGGTCTGTGTGGTCAACACCTGCACCGTTACCAACGCAGCCGATGCCGAGGCCCGCCGCTTCATCCGCCGGCTCCGCAGGGAGCGACCCGATGCCCGCGTAGTCGTGGCCGGATGCTCCGCGGTACTCAGAACAGCCCAGTACGAGGCCATGGACGAGGTGGAAGCCGTGGTGCCGGGACATGACCCCGTTCAGCTGGCCGGGGCCGTCGGGGATCTCCAAGCGGGGCTGGTGCAGCTGGGCACACACAGGGGCCTCGCCCACCTGGATCAAGAGCCCGTCGGCGCGTCCATCCTGACGCGTAGGGAGGGCGCGACGAGAGGCTGGCTGAAGGTCCAGGACGGCTGCGACAGGCACTGCTCGTTCTGCGCCACGCGGCTTGCCCGCGGGTCGAGCCGCTCTCGACTCCCTGAGGAGGTCATTCAAGAGGCGTCGGTGCTCGCGGGTCCTCATCCCGAGCTGGTGATCACCGGTATCCACATCGGTCACTACGGACGAGACCTGGACGACCCGGTGACCCTCTCGGAGCTGCTGGCCCGTCTTCTCGATAGCGTTCCGGACGTCCGGTTTCGCCTGGGGAGCATCGAGGCGACGGAAGTCGACGACCTTCTGCTCGAGCTGATGGTCACGTCCGGCGGTAGAGTGGCACCTCACCTCCACATGCCGCTTCAGAGCGGGGCCGATGCCGTACTCCGCCGAATGCGGCGATGGCACACCAGGGAGCACTACCGGACCCGGGCGCTCGAGATCGCTTCCAAGCTCTCTCGGCTCGGTCTCGGCGGCGACGTGATCACCGGCTTCCCCGGAGAGACCATTCAAGACCACGAGGACACGCTGCGACTCGTCGAGGAGCTGCCTTACACCTATCTGCACGTCTTTCCATTCTCCCCCAAGGACGGGACCGAGGCCACGGAGTTGTCGGACCCTGTGCCTCAACGCATCGCCGGAGAGCGGAGCAGGGAACTGAGGACGCTCGCTCAGGACAAGGGTGAGCGTTACCGGAACTCCAGAGAAGGCGAGGACGCCAGGGTGACGCTCGAGGCCTCTGGTCGGATGGCTCTCACCGGAGACTATCTGCGCGTCGACGCCAGAGGGGCCGGAGAAGCCGACCTGAGGTACCTGTACGACGGTCGGCTGCGGGGCTCGGGCGAAGGCCTGTATATTGATCTCGACCGGTCGGTTCCCCGCGACGTGGAGTCGGCTTCCAGTGACATGGATTTGTCACAGCGTTCGCAACTGAGTTCGGTATGATCTCCAGACCCATGAAGCCTACCAACGGACCTACCAACGGACCTACCAACGGACCTACCAACGGACCTACCAACGGACCTGCCAACGGACCTGCCAACGGACCTGCCAACGGACGGGCCAACGAGCGGGCCCACAAACCGGCCAAGAAACGGGCCTACGTCGAGACGTATGGCTGCCAGATGAACATCAGCGATGGAGAGCTGATGGAGGGGGTTCTGGCCGAGCACGGGTACGAGATCGCCTCCACCCCCGAAGAAGCCGACGTCATTCTCGTGAACACGTGCGCGATCCGTGAGCACGCGGAGAAACGGGTGCTCGGCAGGGTAGGGCAGCTGCACGGGCTGAAGAAGGAGCGCCCGGACGTGGTCATCGGAGTGACGGGCTGCATGGCCCAACGCATGGGTGACGTGCTCCTCGAGCAGGCGCCCTTCGTCGATCTGGTGATGGGCCCCGACGGGTACCGATCCCTGCCCGAACGGCTCGAGGCTCTCAAGGAGGGACGTCGCATCATGCCTTCCCGGTCGAGCAAGAAGCGAGGGCCCCAGCTCGCGGTGCTGGATCTCAACCTCGGCGAGAACTACGAAGGCCTGGCCCAGCGCCGGACCTCTCGCATATCTGCCTGGGTCCCGATTCAGCGCGGGTGCGATCACCGATGCACGTTCTGCATCGTTCCCTACGTTAGGGGCCCCGAGAAGAACCGCCGACCTGAAGCAGTGCTCGCCGAGATCGAAGAGATCGCGGCCTCGGGCCTCACCGAGGTGACGCTCCTCGGGCAGACGGTGAACTCCTATCGGTCGCAGGAGACGTCGTTTACCGACCTGCTCAGGTCGGTTGCCCGTGTGCCGGGGATTCGGAGGGTGCGGTTCACGTCGCCTCACCCGAACGACGTGACCCCCGAGCTGCTCGAGGTCATGGCCGAAGAGCCCGCCGTGTGTGAACAGCTCCACTTGCCCCTCCAGTCGGGGAGCGACCGCGTGTTGAAGCGGATGCTCCGCCGGTATTCGGTGGAGAGCTTTCTGGAGAAGGTGGACTTGGCGCGACGGGCCATCCCCGACATCGCTCTGTCCACCGATGTTATCGTCGCGTTCCCGGGGGAGACCCCGGAGCAGTTCGAGGACACGTTGAGCGTCCTTCGCACCGTGCGCTTCGACGACGCCTACACGTATCGCTATTCGCTGCGCGAGGGCACGCCGGCCACCCGACTGCCGCCGGAAGACTTCGTCCCCGCCGACGAGGCGCAGGCCCGCCTGGCACGGTTGATCGAGGTCCATCGAGAGATCCAAGGCGAGATCAACCGCGGTGAAGTGGGGCGAGTCGAAGAGGTCCTGGTGGAGAAGACGGCCCGTGATCCGGGGCAGATTCTCGGCCGCACGAGACGCAACAAGGTCGTGGCGTTTCAGGGTTCGCCGGACCTCATTGCCACCTACCAGACGGTGGCCCTCACGGCCACGACCAGCGCGACGTTCGTCGGAGAGCTGTCTGAGACCCCTGTGATGGCCGTTCAGTCATGAGGATGGCCGGACCCCTCGGGGTTTTCTTGGTCCTGGTCATCTCCATCGTCTTTGCCGCCATGAACGGGGCGCGGCCCGTCACGGTCGATCTGGGCATCGTCGTCTTCTATCGGGTGCCGGTCACGGTCGTTGCGCTGGGTGGCCTGTTCACGGGGATGGTGGTCATGCTGATCGCCGGCGTGCAGAGCGATCTCAAAGTGCGCTCGATTCTGCGGCATCGGTTAGAGACGGAGGACCGCGAGGAGCGCGCTCTGATCGATCGCACGCAGCAGGAGCTCTTCCCCACGGAGTCCGACGTGCAACCCGAAGGGGAGGAGGACCTGTTCTAGCCTGATTCCCGATGCCTCGCGGCTCCGCGGTCCTCCTTGAGACCCCTGGTGCCACCCGTGGCCCTGCTCGCCCTTGCCTTTCTCGGCGGGTGCGCCGTCGCTACGGTCTTTGCCTCCCCGCTCTCCCACGTTCCCTCCCTCACCCCTCTAGCAGTACTCTTTCTGCCCTTCCTTCGCCCGAAACGTCGGGGGCAGATCCCGCTCGCCGTGTCGATGGCCGTCCTGGCCGGCGCCGTGCTCACCCACTCCGAGCGTCGTTCTGCCGAGAGTGATTGCCGGCTCCACCTGTCCGACGGCGCTTCGGGGACCGTATCGGGGTGGTTCGAGACACCGCCTGGATCCGGAGTCCGTCCGTTCCGCCTCGCAGACGGCCTGGGGTGTCGCGGGGAGATCAGGGTCCTGTGGCGAATGCCGGACACCGCGCGAGGTCCCGCGCCCGGGCAGCCGGTTGTGGGAACCGCTCGCTGGCAGCGCGCGCCCCATCCGGAGGCGTCGAGGCCGCAGTTCGCCGGGGTGATGGTTCTGGACCACGTGTGGACGGATACTGCCTTCGTCGGCGCCCGCGTAGGCGTCGGCACCGGCAGGCTCAGCGTTGCCGCCGCCCGCGCCCGCTACCGGGGCCGCGTCGAATCGTGGATCCGGCAGCTGTTTCCCGACACCTGGCCCGTTGCCTCCGCCCTAATCCTGGCTCGAAAGGAGGGACTGGACCCGGAGGTCCGCGAGTCGTTTGCCTTGGCCGGCATTTTGCACCTGTTGGCGATCTCGGGCTTTCATGTGGGCGTAGTCGCGTTGATCCTGGGTGTCCTGGTCCGGAGGGTGGGTGTTTCACGGAGATCGGCCCCGGCCGTGGCGACCATCTTCACGTGGCTCTACGTGGGCTTCATCGGCTTTCCGGACGCGGCCTCCCGGGCAGCCTTGATCCTCACCCTCGTTTCGGCGTCCCGTCTGCGGGCGCGGCCTGCCGGTGCGCTCGGGGCCATCGCCAGCGCGCTCTTGATTCTCGTCGTGAGAGACCCGTTCGCTCTGGCGCGGCCGGGATTTCAACTTTCGTTCGCGGGCGCGGTCGGGTTGGTGACGGCTGCACCTCCGTTGAGGAGGGCCTTGGATGTCGGGCGTCTTCGTCGAATGCCACGGACCCTTCGGGATGGCGTCGCGGCAGGAGTGGCTGCCACGCTCTTCACGTTGCCGTTCGTCGCCTGGCACTTCGGACGTGTCTCCGTCGTGGGGGTCGCGGCGACCCTGGTAGCCACGCCTCTGGTTGCCGCGGCCATCCCGGGTCTCCTGGCCACATTAGTGGCCTACGGCCCACTTCCGTCCGTGGCGACGTTCCTCGCCGGCGGCACGGATCTCCTGCTCAGGGGCCTTGAGGGCCTCGCCCGGGGGGTCGGTTCTCTCCCTGGGGCGTCGGTCTGGGTGGGAGACGCAACAATGATCGGGTGCGTGGCCGGAGGCCTCCTGGGAGTCGCATGGGTCCGCACGACCCGTGAACGGCTGAGGCCCTGGGTCCGATACCTGGTGGTGGCCGCGGTGACAGTGGCAGGTATGGGTGCGGCTCCCCTGGTGGAGCGCGCCTTGGGTGCCGGGACCCTCGAGATCGTCTTTCTTGATGTTGGGCAGGGGGACGCCGTGGCGGTGCGTTCACCGGCCGGCTGGTGGGTCGTCGTCGATACGGGGCCGAGAGGGCGGTCCTGGGACGCGGGGGCGAGGGTCGTGATTCCCTATCTCCGCGGTCGGGGGGCCGCCCGCTTGGAAGGGCTGATCCTCACTCATCCCGACCTCGATCACATCGGCGGCGCCGAGGTCGTCACGGAGGCCCTTCATCCCCGCTTCATCATGGATCCGGCCCAGGCGGCCGGGAAGGACGCCTATGTGGACGTCCTACAGGTGGCCCAGGACAACGGGATTCCATGGATCGAGGCCAGGCGAGGGTTCGTACTGGACCTGGACGGAGCCCGACTAGAAGTGCTCTACCCGGACGGTCCGTCGACCACTCCGGCCGGTAGGAGTGACTCGAACGCGCAGTCCGTCGTCGTTCTCGTCCAGTACGGTGTGTTCGAGGCGCTTCTGACCGGCGACGCCCCGACGGAGGTCGAGGAGGTGCTTCTGGCCGATCTGCCTGCCGAATTGGAGTTGTTGAAGGTGGGACACCACGGATCGAACACGTCCACATCCCCAGACCTCCTGTCCAAGACGTCGCCGGAGTCGGCGGTAATCTCTGTTGGAGCCAGAAACCGTTACGGGCATCCGCATCCCGATGTGCTACAGCGGCTCTATGCGGCGGGGCTCCGCGTGCTACGAACGGACGAGAGAGGCCATGTACGAGTCCGTGCCAGACGCAGCGGGCTGTACGAGGTCAGGACGCAGTGGTAAGAGGCAATGGTGAGAGGTGCGGACACGGCGGTGCGAGATGTGGGGACGAGGCGGTCGTTGACCGGGGCAGGGCCCCGGTTATCTTGGCCTCACGGCTGTTGCAGACCGACTCCCACCCCTGGGGCCATGCCCGAAAACAGCGTCGTCACACTCGAACGGCACATCCTAGAAGAGGAACGGAGCCGACCCGAGGTTACCGGAGCCTTCAGCAACATCCTCTACGGACTCACTCTGGCGGCCAAGATCATCTCCAGAGAGGTGAACAAGGCCGGCATCGTGGACCTCCTAGGCGGCGCGGGCACGGTCAATGTCCAAGGGGAGCGGGTGCAGAAGCTCGACTTGTACGCCCAGGACGTGATCTACAGAGCCATGGATCACTCGGGTACGCTCTGCTGCATGGTCTCGGAGGAATCGGAAGAGATCCTGCCGATCCCGGCGGAGTTCCCCAAAGGGGACTACGTCCTGATCTTCGACCCGCTCGACGGCTCGTCGAACATCGACGTGAACGTTTCCATAGGGACCATCTTCTCGATTCACCGGAAGATCTCCGGGGGAGAGGACGGGACGCTGGAAGATTGCCTCCAGGCGGGATCCGAGCAGCTCGCTGCCGGCTACGTCCTGTACGGTTCGTCGACGATGCTCGTCTACACGAGTGGCCACGGGGTACACGGCTTTACGCTCGATCCGTCGATCGGCGAGTTCCTGCTGAGTCATCGAGACATCACGATACCGGACCCGCCCAACCTGATGTACTCGATCAACGAGGCGTATTACCCACGCTGGTCTAGGGGGCAACAGCGCCTCATGCAGCATCTGAAGGGGCTGGACGGTGCATCTACGCCCTCCTACAGCTCCCGATATATCGGCTCGCTGGTCGCCGACTTCCATCGGACGCTCCTCAAGGGGGGTGTGTTCATGTATCCGGCTGATAGCAAGGCGCCACAAGGGAAGCTGCGGCTCCTATACGAGGCCGCGCCCATGGCAATGATCTGTGAACAGGCCGGCGGGAGGGCTTCGGACGGCCAAAACCGCATTCTGGACCTCGAGCCCACCGACCTGCACCAAAGAACCCCGTTGTACCTGGGTTCCAGCGAAATCGTGACCATGGCAGAGCGGTATTTGGCCGAATCCTCAGAAATCTGAGGGTCCACGGGTTTCTGATGCTTTTTCCACAGTCTAGAGACCGCCGAAACACCGCATAAACACTGGATGATCTTCGGTTTTCGTTGTGGCACCATCCTTGCGCTTCCGGCACCTCGGATTCTTGCGCTCTGCCTTCTAGGGCGAGCGAACTACACCTCCATACTGGAGATTTATCAATGAAGTTCCTTCGTTTTCGCAGCTATCGCCTTGCTCGCGACCATTCCGATGGTCGCTTGTGACGACGATACGACGACTACGACAACTACGACGCCGGTAGCCATCGTCGGAACCGTAAGTGGTACGGTTTCGGTCGAGGGCATGGGCCTCGCTGGTGTCACGGTCAGCCTCGTGGGCGCTGCTTCGCAGTCGGCAACGACTGGTGCTGGCGGTACCTACTCGTTCGCTAACGTGCCCTCGGGGACGTACGGCGTACAGGTCAGCGGCGGCCCTGCCGACGTGACCTTCGGTACGACCTCAACGGTTGTCACCATTACGACGAGTGGCCAGACGGTCACCGCCGACTTCGGTGGTAACTACATCCGCACGTCGAGCATCCGCGGTAGCGTTACCGGCGGTGGCACCGGCATCGTAGCGACGGTCAACGTCGCCGGTACGGGTATGCTGGCCGGTGTGTCCGCTGCTGGCACGTCGGACACCGACGGCGACTTCGAGTTCACCGGCCTCCGGGCTGGCGACTACACCGTTACGGTTTCCGACTTCGGTACCGCCGACATCACCGTCACTTCGCGTGACGTGACGGTCGCCGTTGGCCAGAGCGCCAACGTCACCTTCATCGGTACGGTCGAAGAAGTCACCACGGCCGCTACGGTTACGATCTCGACGATCACGGCCAGTGGTACGGCCGGCGTTACGGTCATTCCGACAGCGGTTCTCGGACCCATCGACGTGAACCTCGTCATCAACGAGGGTACCTCGACGCTGGTTTCGGCCTCCGTGCTTCTGGACGGTGTCGTTGTAGGCACCCAGACGTTCTCGACCGGTGCTCCGGAAGAGGGTGCCGAGGGCGCTGAGCGCAACGCGACCATCCAGATCAACACGGCCGCTTACGGGGCGGCTCCCGGCGCCCTCTGCGCCGTGGGCAACGGTGCGCCGACCTATCCGGCCGCCACCCCCGGAACGCCCAATAACAGGGTCGTCTCCGCGACCGTGACAACCCAGGACGGGGCGACGGCTTCAGCTTCCAACAGCCGCAGCCTGACGTTCACCAACCCGGACGTGATCATCGGTCAGCTCTCCTCCGCGACCAGCGCGGTCAGCGGTGCGGCAGTGCTGTGGATGGGCGGAAGCCTGACCCTGGACCTGGAGCCGGTGCTTTATTCCGGCTTGACGATGGGCTCCATCGCCACGGCTCTCTCGATCAACAACGCAACGCCGCCCGCACCGTTCCCCGGCCCCTTCGCGGGTGGTGTAGCAATCACCGACCTCGCGGCTCCGTTCCAGAACGTCTATTCGGCGTCCTGCGTGGCTCCGATCGGTCCGATCTGTAACTACCAGACCGACGTGGTTGGTTTCCCCGGCGACGGTGCGACCATCACGGCCGCCACCTACAGCAACGGGACGGCGTTCAACGTGGTCGGACCCGACCTCGCGTTCGGTACCGCTGACGACAACGTCACGATCAACGGCGCTGTCGGGCTGTTCGCGGTCTCCTCTGACAACGTCGGTCCGACGCTGTCCGACCCGGCGGTTCTGACCAACGGGTTCAGGCTGGCTGACCAGGCTGCTGCTGGTGGTGGTAACACTGCCACGGCAGCGGGTAACGGCTGGCTCCCGTCCAGCTTCCCCTACTCGACGGCTCTCGGCCTCACGCAGGACGACGATGACGAGGTCCCGGCTGCCGCAGGTGCGGCGTTGGGTGTCGGTGGGGTTACGACTACGTTCCACTCTGGTGCGGCCACGCTTACGACGGTTGCCCTGCGGGCGCTTGCCAGCGCGGCGACTCCGGCCGCTGCCGGGCTCGCCCAGGGTATCTTGAACTCGGACTTCCAGGTTGACGTGGGCCTGTGGGATGCCCTCAGCAACGTGAACTACTACAACCTGGGATCCCTCGGCGGTGCCGCACCCGGTACGCAGGTCCCGTTGGGTACGAACCCGGGCATTACGTTCGGTCTCGATGACACCGCTCCGACCGCCACGGCGATCGGTGCAGGTTCCACCACCGACAGGGTCATCTTGAATGCCGGTTCGGCTGCCCACACGCTGGGTCAGACCTGGACGGGCGTCGAAGACGCGGCCGGATTCTCGGCCACTCCGGTCCAGGCCACCATCTTCAGGCTCGGCGTTGCGCCTAACGCACTTCCGTGGCTGGTGGGTGCCAGCGCTACCACCGGTGGCGTGGTCAACATCGCGGGCGGTATCGCGGCTTGTGCGGCGATTCCGACCAACGCGGTCCCGTGTGTGCCGGAGTTTGGTGTCGGCATGGCGGACGCGTACTACACGACCACTGGTACCATCATGGACCAGGCCGGCAACATGGGGACCACGTTCGTTCGTGATCTCTTGTTGGACGTTACGATTCCGACCACCTCGAACGTCGCTATTCCGCCGGTCTTGACGGGTGGCGCGCTCACTACGTTCTCAGCGAGCGTGGCGGACAACCTCGACCTGAACAGCACTGCCTTCTCGCTCGACGCGGCTGCTGTGCCTGGTAACGGCGTGTTCATCCCGTGGGGTGCCGAGGATGTGGTGACCGACGGTATGTGGGACGGTACGCTCACCCCGACGGCTTCGGCCTCGCAGAGCATTCCGTTCATCCGGAGCATCGAGCTGGCTGGCACCGGCTACGTTGACCTTGCTCCCGCAGCTCCGACGCCTGGTGCGCCGGGCGGCGTGTTGCTTCCGTCGGCCAACGTCCGTGCGATCACTTCAGATGCGGCAGGCAACCTGTCCGCGCCTGCGGCGAACAACTTCATCGCCGGGACGGTTCCGGCGGGTACAGCGGATGTCACGACGGGTGACTTCATCATCTCGAACGGTGGAGCCGCTCTCACGAGTCTCTGTGACGGTAAGGGTCTCACTTGCGTGGCTCCGCTCGTGGGCTCCGTGACTCTCACGGCTCAGGCCCACGGTCCGGCAGGGACCTACGCGAATCCGTTCGCGACGGGCACGATGTACTTCTACCGGGTGGTCGACGGTGGCGACGCCGGGTTCTACACGGCGGACGACACCTGGGACCTCCTCGGCAGCGTGAGTGGCGCCTCGGCGTCGATCACGGATCTGGGTGCCGGCGCTCTTGGCCGGACCTACACCTGGAGCTTCGCGATCACAACGGCTATGGCCAGCACCTGGTATACCGGTGTGCCGCCGGGCGTCGCAGAGCAGTTGGTGGTCGTCGGTGTGGACGGCGCGGGTGACGCGCTGGTCGCCTCGCCGAACAACAACATTCTCGTGGTGACCGGTAGCTAATACCGAGAAACACCAAGCTCCTACTTCGGTAGGGCATGTGCCCCCGCTCGGCTTCGGCCGGGCGGGGGTTTTCTTTGGACCTGATGATCGGCGATTGCGGGCCCTACTCCTCGGTCACCGTGGTGGCCGACATAGGCTTCTCCTCGGTGTCTGGCTCGCCGGAGAAGGGGCACCCGGTGGCAACCGGCAATACACGTTCACGTCGTCGAGGATGAGGAATGGTCAGGAGCGAGAAGTTGATCAGGCACATCCTGTCCGGTGAGTCGGATGCGAGTATCCGCTTCCAAGATCTACGGAACTTGTTGATAAAGCTCGGGTTCGAGGAGCGCATTCGAGGGAGTCACCATATCTTCGTGCGGCAGGGCGTCGAGGAGTTGATCAATCTCCAGCGCGAGGGTGCCGAGGCGAGGCCGTACCAGGTCAGGCAAGTGCGCACCATCCTGACGCGCCACGAGATAGGAGGTGAGGCCTGATGCACAAGTACGAGATTATCATCTTCTGGAGTGACGATGACCACGCCTTTGTCGCGGAGGTCCCCGAGCTTACCGGCTGCATGGCGCATGGCGCTTCCCCGAACGAAGCCCTGGCGAACTGTCAGGAAGCGATCGACCTCTGGCTGGCTACGGCGAGGGAGTTCGACCGCCCCGTCCCCACACCGAAGGGACGGCGCCTGCGGCTCGCCTGATCCTGACGCTCCTACGTTCTAGACATACACGGGGCTTATCGCTCGGAGCGTGAATCAGGGTCTGCCGGCATCTTGAGCCCCGCGATCTCCCTCTCCACCGCGGTGATCAGCCGATCCTTCTCCCCCCGATGCAGAAACGCCGCCTCGAACCCCATGCGGGCCACCCTCTTGAGCTCTTCCCACGTAAACCCCAGGTGCTCATGCGCCTTCCAGTACTCGTCAGTCACCGTAGTGCCCGACATCAGCCGGTTGTCCGTATTGAGCGTCACTACCAACTCGGCATCGTAGTACTGACGCAAGGGATGTTCCTCGTATGACGCCACCGCCCGCGTCTGCACATTCGACGTCAAACAGATCTCGAGAGGCACACGGAAGTCGTTCACGAACTGCATGAGGTCTGGGTCCTCGTACAGCCGCGTCCCATGGCCGATACGGTTGGCCCTGCAGTAGTGCAGCGCCTGGTGGATCGACTCGGGGCCGTAGGCCTCACCTGCATGGATGGTGGTGGCCATGTTGCGGTTGATCACCGTGAAGAACGCGTCCCGGTGCTTCTTGGCCGGGTAGTTGTACTCGGCTCCGGCCAGGTCGAAGGCGACGACGCCCCGGCCTTTGAAGGCCACCGTGAGATCGGCTAGATCGCGAGAGGTACCCACATCCATGTTGCGAATCCCACAGACGATCAGTCCGGTCTTGATGCCGTACTGCTCCTGGGCTCGGACCAGGCCCCTGATCGGGGCTTCGACGGCCTCCGTGAGCGGCAGCCCTTCCCGCGTATGGAGGATGGGGGAGTAGCGGACCTCGACGTACCGGACGTTCTCCCGGGCGTTGTCCTCGGCCAGCTCGAAGGCCACCCGCTCCAGTGCGTCTGCGTGCTGCAGGACGGACAAGGTGGTTTCGAACTTGGCGAGGTACTCCTCGAGGTTGCGAGTGTCTCCGGCCCGCATCTTCTCGGCCAATTCGGTGGGGTCGTTGCTGGGGACGGGCCTCTTGTAGTGCTCACCGAGCTCGATCAGCGTTTGAGGACGAAGACTGCCGTCCAGGTGAACGTGGAGCTCGGTCTTGGGCAGCCGCTCCAGGAGATCTCGCGTGACCTTCACTCTGGTGTCCCGTCCCAGAAATACGGTGACGCACCGAGGGGACCGACGCGCCGCCCTGGGAAGGCGAGACGACGAGGAATAGCAGGGCTATTTCGAGGAGGAACAACGCGGCCAGGGTGGATGCAGCGGTTCACGAATGCCAGCGTATTTCTGGGACAGGACACTAGCAGTTGATGGGGTGGTTCCCCGGTACGTAGCCCTTGTCCACGTCGACCAGCGGCGCGGCGTAGTTGCCGGAGAAGCACGCGTCGCAGAAGGACCCGTGCTCGGAAACCACGGAGAGCATCCCGTCCAGTGACAGATAACCCAGGGAGTCCACTCCGAGCGTTTCGGCGATCTCGGGTGGGCTCATCTGTGAGCCGATGAGCTCCTCGCGGCTGGGCATGTCGATTCCGTAAAAGCACGGGAACCGCACGGGAGGACTGGCGATGCGGAGATGTACCTCCGCGGCGCCCGCCTTGCGGATGAATTTCACCAGGCTCTTGCTCGTCGTTCCCCGGACGAGGGAGTCATCGACCACAATGACGCGCTTACCCTCGAGAACCTCGCGGACGGGGTTGTACTTCATGCGGGCGCCGAAGTCCCGATCCGCCTGGGACGGCTTGATGAAGGTCCGACCCACGTAGTGATTCCGAAGGAGGCCCAGTTCGTACGGAATCCCGCTAGCCTCGCTGTAGCCCAGGGCAGCCGAATTTGCGCTGTCCGGTACGGCGATGACGGCGTCGGCCTCTACAGGGTACTCCTCGGCCAGCTGACGGCCGAATCCGCGCCGGGCGCCATCGACCGAAATAGTCCAGAGACGCGAGTCGGGCCGAGCGAAGTACACCAGCTCGAAGATGCATGGGGCCTGTTCCTGGGCCGGCGAGAGGCTGGGGAGATTCTGTACGACGCCGCCCTCGATCTTGAGGACCTCTCCCGGGCCGATGTCCCGCACGTACTCGGCATCGAGAATGTCCAGGGCGCAGGTCTCGCTGGCCACGATATGTCCACCGTCCCGCTTGCCGAGAACCAAAGGACGGTATCCACGGGGATCCCTCACGGCGTACAGAGTCTCTCCGACCGTGATTGCCAGCGAGAAGGCGCCCTCCAGCCGGTTGAGAGCTTCGTCCACCTGGGCATCGATGGTGTCGTGTCGGGAGCGCGCGATGAGGTGGATGATGACTTCTGAGTCCGACGTGGTTTGGAAGATCGCGCCCTCACTGACCAGCTGCTTCTTCAGGTCGTGGGCGTTCGTCAGGTTGCCGTTGTGGGCGACTCCCAGGTCGCCTTCGGCGTACCGGACCACGATCGGCTGGGCGTTGAGCGCCCGGCTACCCCCCGCGGTGGAGTACCGGACATGCCCGAGCGAGGTGCGACCCGGCAGCTTGATGAGGGCTTCGGCGTTGAACACGTCACCGACGAGCCCGACCGCCTTGTAGAGGCGGGCCTCCCCGTCTTGGATGGCGCAGATGCCCGCGGACTCCTGGCCCCGGTGCTGCAGAGCGTAGAGCCCCAAGAAGGCGAGTTCAGCCGCACCTTCGATGCCGCTGATGCCCACCACTCCGCACTCTTCTCGGGGCCCTTCATCGAGCTCCGACACGAGGATATCCTGAGGCCGACCGACGATGGGGAGTGGCTTGGGGGTCACGTCTGGCTAGCTCCATCCATCAAACGAGGAATCGCACCGAAGAATAGGTCTGATATAGTCTCTACGTCGACCTCGAGCGTTACGCTACGTCCTTCCACTCGGAATCCCTCGTCCGCCGCTACCACCTGACCGATCTGGCGACAGGGCACCCCGTGCTTCTTGGCGATGCGCAGAGCGTCGTCCACCGAACGGGCATCGCACGAGACGATCACCCGCCCTTGCGCCTCACCGAAGAGGAGGGGTAGAGGGGAGATGGCGTCGTGCAGCGTTACGTGTACACCCATGGGGGAGCCGCCCCGCCCGAGCGCGCTCTCGGCCAGGGCGCAGGCCAGGCCGCCCTCGGAGACGTCGTGGGCCGACTGCAGCAGGCCCTTCTGGATCATGGCCAGCACGGCGTGCTGAAGCCGGCGCTCAGCCAGGAGGTCGACCGAAGGCGGTTCACCTGCGACCAGGCTTTCCACTACATAGAGGTACTCGGAGGCCCCCAGCTCGTCCGTGTTGTCACCCAGAAGGATGATGGCGTCCCCTTCGTCCCTGAACGATGCGTTCGTCAGGTGTGCCACATCCTCGACGATTCCGACCATTCCGATGACCGGGGTCGGATAGATGGCCACGCCGTCCGTCTCGTTGTAGAAGGAGACGTTGCCTCCGGTGACCGGCGTCTCGAAGAGCTTGCACGCCTCGGCCATGCCCAACACCGCCTCTCGGAATTGGTGGTAGATATGGGGTTTGAGCGGGCTTCCGAAGTTCAGGTTGTTGGTGATGGCCGTAGGCAGAGCCCCGACGCACACCAGGTTCCTCGCCGCCTCCGCAACGGCCGCCATGGCGCCCGTACGGGGGTTCAGGTACACGTACCGTCCATTGCAGTCCGTCGTGGCCGCTATGGCCTTCGTCGTGCCCCTGAGACGTACCACACCGGCATCTGCGCCCGGGCGGATGGCCGTGCCCGTCCGGACCGTCGTGTCGTACTGTCGGTACACCCACCGTTTCGAGGCGATGTTGGGCGACCCTATGAGCTTCAGGAACGCGTCAGTCTGGTCCGAGTCGGCCTCTCGGAACCGCGATAGGTCCATACAGCGCAGTTCTTTCACCTCCTCGGACTCGATGCCCTCCCGCTCGTACGTAGGACACCCTTCCGTGAGCGGCAGGGAGGGGATCTCGGCCACGGCCCGCCCGCCCTCCATCACCCTGAAGAGCCCGTCGTCGGTGACCACTCCGATCTCTTCGGCCTCGAGCTCCCACTTGTTCAGGATCTCCTTCACACCCTCTTCGTGTCCGACTTTGGCCACGACGAGCATGCGCTCCTGCGATTCTGAGAGGAGGATCTCATAGGGCGTCATGCCCGGTTCCCGCACGGGCACGCGGTCCATGTCGATCTCCACGCCGTTCCCGGAGCGGCCGGCCATCTCCGAGGCGCTCGAGGTGATCCCGGCGGCGCCCATGTCCTGAATTCCGGTGATGTGGCCGCTCTGGATGAGTTCCAGGCTCGCTTCCAGCAGCAGCTTCTCCGTGAAGGGGTCGCCTACCTGGACCCTCGGACGGCTCGCCTCGGAGTCCTCGCTGAGTTCCTCTGATGCGAAAGTGGCCCCGTGGATCCCGTCGCGGCCGGTTCTAGCACCGACCGCCATGAGCGGGTTGCCGACCCCTTCCGCCTCACCTTTGATCAGGTCCCCGGCCTTCATGAGGCCGAGGCACATGGCGTTCACGATGGGGTTCCCCTCGTAGCCCTCGTCGAAGAAGGTCTCTCCGCCGATGTTCGGGATGCCCACGCAGTTGCCGTAGTCCCCGACCCCTTTCACCACACCCGAGAACAGATAGCGCACCCGGCCGCCGTCGAGATTGCCGAAGCGGAGGGAGTCCAGGACGGCGATCGGCCGAGCCCCCATGGTGAAGACGTCCCGCAGGATGCCTCCGACCCCCGTTGCGGCACCCTGGTAGGGCTCCACGGCCGAGGGGTGGTTGTGCGACTCGATCTTGAAGGCCAAGGCCAGTCCGTCGCCCACGTCGATGACGCCGGCGTTCTCGCCGGGGCCCTGGATCACCCACGGCGCTTCCGTGGGCAGCAGGCGTAGGAGACGCTTGGAGTTCTTGTATCCACAGTGCTCCGACCACATGGCGCTGAAGACGCCCAGCTCTGTGTAGGTGGGCTCTCGTCCCAGGATCTTCAGGACCCGGTCGTACTCCGAGGGGGAGAGACCATGGTCATCGACGAGCTCTGGCGTGATGGGTGGATCACCTTCGCGGGGTGCCAGGGTCGACCCCGGCGTGCTGCCGCTTTGCTCCGGTCTATCGCTCAAGATTCGGCTGAGTCCGTTGGGTAATGGGTTGGGGGACAGTCACGCTCAGGTCGTTCCCACGGGTGACAGATGGGACAGCAGGGCCGCAAAGAGGCCCAGACCGTCTACCGAGCCGAGAATGGTTTCTACGGCTCGTTCGGGGTGTGGCATCATGCCCATGACGTTGCCTTCGTCATTGATGATCCCAGCTATGCTGCCTGCAGAACCGTTCGGGTTCGCCCAGGCGGTCGTTTCACCCGAGGCGTCCACATAGCGGAAGAGGACACGACCGTCACCCTCCAGGCGGTCCAGCGTCTCCTGGTCTGCGTAGTAGTTCCCCTCGGCGTGCGCGATGGGCATGCGCAGGATCTGCCCGGCGACGTAGTCCTGCGTGAAGATGGTGGCGTCGTTCTCGACACGGAGGAGGACATCTTGGCTCGCGAACAGCAGCGAGTCGTTGCGCAGTAAGGCACCGGGAAGGAGCCCCGCCTCGCACAGCATCTGGAAGCCGTTGCAGATACCCAGGACCGGACCACCCGATGCCGCAAAGGCCTTAACCGCGTCCATGACGGGGCTCATCGTGGCGATGGCTCCGGCTCGGAGGTAATCCCCGTACGAGAACCCTCCCGGGAGCATGACCGCGTCGACTTCGCCGATCTCCACCTCTCGGTGCCATACGAAGCTCGGACTGCCGCCGACCAACTGGATGCACTTGTAGAGGTCGTAGTCGCAGTTCGAGCCGGGGAACGTGATGATCGCGACCTTCATGCGGGCATCTCCGCTGCGGCGGACTCATCGACATCGATCTCGAAGTTCTCGGTTACGGGGTTGGCCAGCAGCCTCAGGCACATGGCCTCCCCACGTTCGCGAGCCTGGTCGGCAGAGGCCGCCTCCATGTCTACATACAAGATCTTCCCGACCCGTACGTCCTCGATGCCTTCATAATCCAGGGATTGCAGTGCGTGTTGGATGGCTTTGCCCTCGGGGTCCAGCAGGCCGGGGCGGGGGATCACTCGAATCTCCAAGCGAAAACGCGTCACGTTTCGCTCTCCGTTTCAGGGGGTTGCAGGTGTGTAGGGCTTTGCTGGTACCGCTTCGGAGCCAGCTCTCCGTAGTCCAGAGCCCGGACTTCGGCGCCGGCGTCGTCGAGTACGTCGAGGAGCGGGTCTCGCTCCGGCAGTCGCTCCAGCAGTCCGTGGATCACCGACCCCATGAGCCCCCACATCGTGTAGGCGAGGAGCATGGGGAAGAAGTAGTAGGCCGGAAACGCGATGGCGACGAGGACGTTTCCGAAAAGCCACAGCAGGGTCAGGACACCCTTCCTCGACCTGAGCCCGATCTTCGGCACCAGTGCGTACGGGATGTTGCTCAGCATGAGGGCGCCCAGAACGATGAGCAGAATGCCCATGATGCGCGGCCACGGCATGCTCGACAGATAGGTCTCGAAGAACGGCGTCTGGCTGAACGGATAAAACGTCGCCAGGATCATGCCCGGGGTGGGGGATGGTAGCCCGTGGAAGTGGGTCTTGGCCTCTCCGCCCTGTTCCACGTTGAAGCGGGCCAGGCGGACGACCACGGCCATCACGTACACGAGTGGGAGGACCCAGCTCCAGTTCCCGTCCGAGAAGTAGAGCGTATACATGATGAAGGCCGGCGCCACCCCGAACGAGATGGCGTCCACCAGGGAGTCGAGCTCCCCTCCGAAGGCAGATCCGGTACGGGTGAAGCGAGCGATGCGACCGTCCAAGAGGTCTGTGACGGCAGCCCAGACGATGAACCACCCGGCCCACGCGAAGTCGCCGCGGGTGGCGGCCACGATGGCGTAAAACCCGAAGAACAGGTTGGCCATCGTGAAGGCCGAGGGGAGGATGATGATCCCCCTCTGGAGTCGCGTAGCGGGCCTCGGGCGGTCGATCATGCGTTCACCTCAGATGCGTCAACGGATGCGTCAACGGGTGCGCTAACCTGTTGTGTATCTTCAGTTGGGCCTCGGTCACGGAGTCTTCCGGACTCGCGATGTGCGCGAACACGGTCCTGCCCCCTACGGCCTTGTCTCCTACGTCGCACGCGAGGGGCCAGTCGAGCGGGATGAACAGGTCGACCCTGGAGCCGAACCGGATCAACCCGATCCGGCCCCCGATCTGCACCTGGTCCCCGCGCTCGGGGTAGGTGACGATCCGACGAGCGATCAGGCCCGCGATCTGCCGCACCAGGACCCGACCCTTCGGAGTAGTGAACCCGAGTGACGCCTGCTCGTTCGACTCGCTCGCCTTGGGGTGCCAAGCCACGGCATACTTCCCGGGGCGATACTCCCGATGTTCGATGCTGCCGGAGACCGGCGCTCGTTGCACGTGGACGTTGAACACGCTGAGGAAGATGGTGATGCGCCGGCAGCGACCCTCGAAGAAGGACGGCTCGTCGACTTCGCGAATGTCGATGATCTTCCCATCTCCAGGGGCGATGACGAGACCGTCACCCGTGGGGATCAACCGTTCCGGATCCCGGAAGAAATAGAAGACGAAGGCCGCGAGCACTGTGAACGGCCCGGCCACGATGGTCGCCCAGCTGCCCGAGAAGGGAACGGCGGTCCACGCCAGCGCCGCCAGGAGCGATCCTGCCAGCATGAACGGATAGCCTTCCCGCGCGAACCTCATGCGGTTCTTTCGATCCTCCGGCAGTCAGCCGAAGTGAGGGGGCTCGAATGCATTGAGCTCTGTTCCGGTCAAGCGCCGGAAGATTTCCAGATATCTCGTTGAAGTGGCATCGACCACGTGGTCCGGTAAGTCCGGCGGTGGCGGCGACTTATCCCAGTCGAGTCCGTCCAGGAAGTCCCGCACCGGCTGCTTGTCCAGGGACTGCTGGCTCTGCCCTGCCACGTACCGATCGGCCGGCCAGAATCGCGACGAATCCGGCGTCAGCACCTCGTCGATGAGGAGCAGCCGCCCATCGGGATGGTATCCGAACTCGAACTTGGTGTCCGCCAGAATGATCCCTCTCTCCTCGGCCAATTTCACACCATGGCCGTAGATGAGGAAGGACAGATCTCTCAGACGGTTTGCGACCTCTTCACCCAACCGCTCCACGACACCTGAAAACGGGATGTTCTCGTCGTGCCCCGTCTGAGCTTTGGTCGCCGGTGAGAAGACGGGCTGTTCGAGCCGGCCGCTCTCGACCAGGCCTTCGGGGAGTGGCTCACCGGCCAGCGTGCCGGACTTGCCGTACTCCTTCCAGGCGGATCCGGAGATGTAGCCGCGGACGACACACTCGACGAGCACGGGCTCCGTGCGATGCACGAGCATGCTGCGGGCGGCCCACGTCTCGCGTGAACCGGCCAATGCCGGCACCCGCTCCTCGATCTCGTCCGGGTCCACGCTGATCAGGTGATGGTCGAGCTGGTCCCTGAGCGTGTCCATCCACCAGGCCGTGAGCTGCGTGAGCACCTCTCCCTTGCGGGGAATCGGCTGGGGAAGGATCACGTCGAACGCGCTGACACGGTCGCTCGCTACCATCAAGAGCAGGCCTTCTCCGGCGTCGTATACGTCGCGGACTTTCCCCTGGTGAAGGAGGGGTAGCGGTACTTGTGATTGCGAAACGGCCATTGCGTCAGACCCGGACATCTGGTTCTCCCAGGCGCTCGTTGGCGCCTGCTTCAAGGCGTGCCAAGGCCGGCTGTACCCACTCGGCCAGGAAGCGATCCACCTGCTCGGGGGCTCTCCCCACGAAGCGAGTCGGATCGGCGATTTCGCGGAGGTCTTCCAAGCTCATGCCGAACGCGTCGTCCGCGGCGATACGCTCCAACAGGTCGGCCTCCGCACCCTGGTCCTTCATGCGCCCGGCGGCCTCCATGGAGTGCCGGCGGATTCGTTCGTGCAGCTCCTGGCGGTCTCCTCCGGCCGACGATGCGTGCATGAGAATCGTCTCGGCTGCCATGAAGGGAAGATGGACCTCCAGATTCCGGCGGATTACGCCGGGGTTCACAACCAGTCCCGACGCGATGTTCTCGACGAGCACCAGGATGCCGTCAAGGGCCAGGAACGCGTCGGGTATGGAGAGCCGGCGGTTGGCCGAGTCGTCGAGCGTGCGCTCGAGCCACTGAGTGGCCGCGGTGTACTGTGGATCCTGCGCGAGCGCGATCACGTGGCGGGCCATGCCGCAGATGCGTTCGGCCCGCATGGGGTTGCGCTTGTACGGCATCGCCGACGAGCCGATCTGCTCTTCCTCGAAGGGCTCTTCGACTTCGCGTAGGTGGGCCAAGAGCCTCAGGTCGTTCCCCAGCTTTGACGCCGAAGCCGCGACACCGGCCAGGGCGGCCTGGATCTGGGCGTCCACCTTCCGGGTGTACGTCTGGCCCGTCACACCCATGCGTTCGGTAAAGCCCATCTTGTGGGCCACGGCATGATCGAGCTCGTCCACCTTCGCCGTGTCTCCGTCGAAGAGCTCGACGAACGACGCCTGAGTGCCTGTCGTGCCTTTCACCCCTCGGAAACGAAGGGTCTTCAAACGGAACTCGACCTCTTCGATGTCGAGCATCAGGTCCTGAAGCCACAGCGTGGCCCGCTTCCCGACGGTGGTCGGTTGAGCCGGCTGAAAATGCGTGTAGCCCAGGGTCGGCAGGTGCTTGTGCGTGGCCGCAAAGTCGGCGAGGTGGGCGACGCATTTCACGATGCGGTCCCGGACGAGCGTAAGGGCCTCCCGATGCAGGATCAGGTCGGTGTTGTCCCCGATGAAGGCGCTGGTGGCCCCCAGGTGAATGACACCCTTGGCGTCCGGGGCCACGTCACCGAACAGGTGCACATGCGCCATGACGTCATGGCGGAAGCGTTTCTCGTATTCGGCCGCCTTGTCCAGGTCCACGTCGTCTAGCCCTTGCCGCATCTGGTCCAATGCCTCCGACGGCACGGGAAGGCCTAGTTCGTGCTGCGCCTCTGCCAACGCCAACCAAAGACACCGCCACGTCCCGTAGCGGTGGGCCGCCGAGAAGATGGCCTGCATCTCACGGGAGGCGTAGCGCTCCCCCAGGGGATGGGCGTAATTGTCGGCCGAGGAATCAGCCACGGGGCCGCCGGAGGGATAGTTGTCTCACAATGACTCCGCCGTTGCGTTCAATGTAGACCGGCACCGTGCCCGATGCGCGTCGGAACATCTCCGCTGCCAGCTCCGCGGAGGTGATACCGGCTCGGTCGATCTGCAGGATGACGTCACCCGCTCGGAATCCGATACGGCCCGCGAGTTCAGGCTCGATCGACACGATCAGCGCCCCCGTGTCGTACCCGAGATTCCGCTCGGCCCTGATCCGCGGCGTGACGGTGATTAGCTGCATCTGCTCCAAAGCGGTGACCCGATCCGCGGAGACCGATGGCACATCCTCGGAAACCAGGGTGACGGAGCCCGGTCTGCCTTCGACGCCCAACGAGATGGATTCGCCGGCCCGCATGTCCAGGAGGGCCGACGCGTAGTCCAAGGGCGTGTGTATCGCCTGCCCGTCGACGGAGACGATCCGGTCACCGAGTGCCAGGCGAGCTTCGGCCGCCGGCGACCCGGGAGCTACGGTGGCCACCACGATGCCCTGCGTTCGGCCCCAGATATCCTCTTCGCCGGCGTCTACCTCGAAGCCGAACCAGGCCCTCTTCAGCTCTCCGTCTCCCATGAGCTGCTCCGCCACACGCAGGGCCCGGTCGATGGGGATGGCGAAGCCGAGGCCCTCGCTCCCTCCACTCCGAGTGAAGATGGAACTGTTGAGGCCAATCACCTCTCCCGCCGAGTTGACCAGCGGACCTCCCGAGTTCCCCGGGTTGATCGACGCATCGGTCTGGATCATCCCCAGGTATACGACGCGATCGTCGTCGTCCGGGATGATGTGCCGTCCGGTCGCACTTACGACGCCGGCGGTGACGGTAGGTTCGGAGTTGGAAAAGAGATTTCCGAACGGATTCCCGATGGCCAACGCCCATTCTCCGATGAGTATTCCCTCCGAGGTCCCGAGGCGGGCCACCGGCAGCCGGTCACCTCGGATCCGAAGCACGGCCACGTCCGTGAGTTGGTCCGTCCCCACCAACTCGGCCTCGAAGTCCCGGCCGTCGGGCAGCGTGACCATGATGCGCTCGGCACCCTGAATCACGTGATCGTTGGTCAGGATCACGCCGGCGTCACTGATGATGAACCCGGACCCCAGTCCACGGCTTCGGCGTGTGCGCGGCATGGAGAACGGGTCGAAAAACGAGCGTGTCTGCACCTGCTCGGTCCGGAGCACGTTGACGCTCACGACTGCCGGCGCCACTTCTGTGGCCGCCTCGACGATGGCCGTGCTCCGCGAGGTGTCGAGCCGGGTAGAGCGCTGGGCGGCGGACACCTGAGAGGGTGCACCCAAGGCCGCCGAGTTCGCTGCGATGAGCGACCCGACGTCCGAGGCCTCGGTGACGGTCGTGTCGTCCTGGGTCTCCGTCGCACCGCAGGCTACCGGCCCCAGCGCCAAGGCGGCAGCGGCGACTCCCGCGAGGGCGGAATGGTACCTCGGGGAGGGCATCAACGGTCTGTCGGCCATGAATAGGTCATTTCGACCCGAATAGGGGTGTTTGCGGTCCGACTACAGGTCTCTTCCCAACTTCTTCCAGTCCGCCATGAACGCATCCAAGCCGCGGTCAGTCAACGGATGCTTCAACAGCTGATACAGCACATTGGGTGGCAACGTGCCGCAGTCCGCTCCGAGCATGAGCGACTGCACCATGTGCTGTGGATGCCGGATCGACGCAGCCAAGATCTGGGTCTCGATGTCGTAGTTGTCGTAGATCTGACGGATCTGCGCGATGAGCTCCATCCCGTCCCCCGCCATGTCGTCGACACGGCCGATGAAGGGCGAGATGAACGTGGCTCCCGCCTTCGCCGCCAGGTGGGCTTGGGTCGGCGAGAAGCAGAGGGTCACGTTCACGCCGATGTCCTCGCTCCGGAGCGTCCGACAAGCGACGAGCCCGTCTTCGGTGAGGGGGACCTTGATGACGATGTTGTCGTGGATCTTGGCGAGGCGCCTTCCTTGATCCACCATCCCCTCGGCATCCAGCGCAACGACCTCGGCGCTTACCGGCCCGTCCACCGTCTGGCAGATCTCGAGGAAGAGATCGGCCGGTTCACGATCCCCGGCGGACTTGGCCATGAGGGAGGGGTTGGTCGTCACTCCGTCGATGAGGCCAGCTGATGCGGCTCGTCGGATCTCGTCGGTATCGGCGGTGTCGAGGAAGATTCTCATGAGCTCTCGGGTTCAGGGCGTAGTTGGAATGGCGTCCGCAGAGTCGGAACCCCTCTCCGTCGGGTACGCCACGTGATGTAGAAACAGTCCTTCGGGAGGCGCCGGAGGGGACGTCTCCAAGTCGCCATCCGGGTCTGCGAGCAGACGGTGCAGGTCGTCCACCGGGCGCCGTTGGCTCGCGATATCCACCATCGTGCCTACAAGGTAGCGCACCATGTGGTGGAGGTAGCGGTTGGCCGTCACCAAGAACGAAAATCCCAGATCCTCCCAAGGCTCCCATCGGGCGGCATGCACCGTGCACATCACGCCTCGCTGGGGCTGTCCCGACTTGGCGAATGCCTTGAACGAATGTTCCCCGGGCAGCAGATCTGCGGCTTGGGTCAGCAGGGCGGAGTCGACATCGCCGGCGAGGGCCCAGCACCAAGGACGGTGGAACGGCGACCGAGTCCGCGCCGAGACGCCGAGTCGATAGAGGTACGTGCGAGCGATCGCATCGTAACGGGGACTGAAATCGGAAGCCGCCGACTCGACGGATTCGACCCAGATGTCATTGGGCAGCACGGCGTTTAGAGCCTTCTCGAGCTTGGGCGGTCCCCAGGCTTCGGGGAGGGACACGGCCGCCACTTGGCCGGTCGCATGGACTCCGCGATCCGTTCGGCCCGATCCTTCGACCGGGCGCCGGGCACCTGTAAGACGCGTCAGAGCCGCTTCGAGCTCCCCTTGAACGGTTCGCTCCTCACGCTGGATCTGCCAGCCGAAGAAGGCCGAGCCATCATATTGAAGGATCAGCTTGAGGCGATTCACCCTCACGGATTCCACGCCCGGAAGGTAGAACGGAGGTACCTGTTGTCAAGCGACGCCCGAAAGGTTGAATTGTAGCTGTATTCTGCCGGGGTGAGCGTGTACTTCGGCACGGGATTCCCTCCACGGAACGCACCCTCGAATGAGCCAGAGTTCCGCGTCATCGCCGCCGTCGCTCGACCTCCGGAGTACGCTCCGCAAGGTCGCTGATGGCGAGCACCTCACCGCCTCCGAGGCGGAACTCGCGTTCGACACTTTCATGGAGGGAAGCGCCTCTCCGGCGCAGATGTCGTCGCTACTCACGGCTTTTCGGGTACGGGGCGTGTCGCCCGTGGAGGTCGCCGGCGGCGTGAGAGCCCTCCGAAAGGCGATGGTGCCGGTTGCGTCCGAGGCGACGGATCAGCTTATCGACACGTGTGGGACGGGCGGTGGGGCCGTAACCACGTTCAACATCTCAACGGCCGCCGCATTGGTCGCCTGCGGGGCGGGAGTCCGCATCGCGAAGCACGGGAACCGCTCGTTTACGTCCCGTAGCGGGAGTGCCGACGTTCTCGAGGCGCTCGGAGTGCGCATCGAACTCAGCCCTGAGGAGATGGCCACCGTCCTCAAGGAGGTGGGACTGGTCTTCATGTTCGCCCCCCTCCTGCACCCGTCGATGCGGCACGTCGGACCGGTGCGCCGGGAGCTCGGCTTCCCAACCGTGATGAACATCCTCGGGCCACTCACTAATCCGGCCGGTGTACGCCGCCAGTTGGTGGGCGTGGCGGACCCGTCTCTGGTGTCGCTCGTAGTCGAGGCACTGCGCGAGTTGGGGCATACCCATGCGCTGGTCGTGCACGGAGAGCCCGGCATGGACGAGATCAGTCCCATGGGGCCGACACGCGTGGCCGAGTTGGCCGACGGTGCAGTGAGCGAACGTACCGTCAGTCCCGAGGATTTCGGTTTGGAGCGGTGCTCTGCCGAGGAGCTTGCAGGAGGTGAGCCCACGGAGAACGCCCAGGTGATCATGGCGGTGCTCCAGGGAGAAGAGCAGGGGGGTGCCCGATCCGCTGTGCTGCTGAACGCGGGGGCGGCGATCTACGTTGCTGATGTGGCAGAGACCTTGGAAGACAGCGTCGCTTTGGCCGCAGAGGCTTTGGATAGCGGCAAGGCTCTGGAGGCCCTGGACTTGCTCAGAGCGGCTACGCGCGCGTCCTGACTCGGAGAGCACGAAGGCCGCTGCGGACAGGAAGGCCTCCGCGGGCAGGAAGGCCCCTGGGCCCTCTAGTACTTCCGGATGACACCCACCACGACGCCCTGGATCTTGACGTTGTTCGGATCCTCCAGAATCGGTTTCATGGTCGGGTTGGCCGGTTGCAGCCGAATGCGTCCGTCGTTCTCGCGATACAGCTTCTTCACAGTGGCGGAATCACCCCCCACGAGCGCAACGACCATCTGCCCGTCAGCTGCAGTCTGTTGCGAGGTCACGACGATATAGTCGCCGTCACGGATCTGCTCGTCGATCATGGACTCGCCTTCGACCCGGAGCACGAAGTTGTCGCTGCCGCTCCGCACCATGTCCGGTGGCACCGCCAGCGTTTCCTGCTCCTCGATGGCCTCGATCGGGAGTCCGGCGGCTACGGCACCCAAGAGCGGCAGTTCCAGCCCGCCAGACGACGACGAATGACCTACCAACTCGATGGAGCGGCTCTCATTGTAGGCCTTCCGGATGTAGCCCTTGCGTTCCAGATTGCTCAGGTGTTCATGCACCGTGGCGAGGGAGGAGTACCCGAACGCCTCCGCGATCTCCTCGAAGCTCGGGGCGTACCCATGTTCTTCGATGAAACTCTCAATAAGATCGAGGATCTCTTTTTGTCGCTTCGTCAGGGGCATGCTGTTCGCCTCCGTATCGGTAGAACCCGAATAGGACCCGAAGAAACGATACCCGAACGTTGCCCGAAACGCAAGGACGGGCAGGCATCATCGCGTTCCACGTCGAACTCCACGTCGAGCCCCACGTCGGGCCCTACGTCGGGCCCTACGTCGGGCCGTACGTCGGGCCGTACGTCGGGCCGTACGTCGGGCCTTACGTCGGGCCGTACGTCGGGCCTTACGGGTCCTCGAGGGTTTGAATGAGTGCTCCAGTGGGTATTCTCGAGCGGATCGTCGAGACCAAGCGTCACGAGGTGAAGGGGCTCGAGGACCGGGTGCCGGAACTACGTGCGGCCGCGGAGCGCGCGGACCCTCCCAGAGACTTTCTGACGGCCGTGGGTGGGGGCGACTCGGTCGCGGTGATCGCGGAGATCAAGCGGCGATCTCCGGGGGCTGGTCCTATTCGGCCCGATCTCGACCCCCTCCAGTTGGCGCCGATGTATGAGGGCGGAGGTGCAGCCGCGCTGAGCGTCCTCACGGACCGGGACTATTTCGGGGGCTCTCTCGAAGACCTTGTTGCGGCCAGAGGACTCGTGGACCTCCCGGTGTTGCGGAAGGACTTCCTCATCGACGAGTCCCAGGTATTCCAGGCACGGGCAGCCGGGGCGGATGCGGTCCTGCTCATCGTCCGCATCCTCGACGACGCACGCCTCCGCTCGCTCCGACTCCTGGCGGAAGAACTGGGCATGTCCGCGCTCGTCGAGGCGCACGACGCCGAGGAAGTCGAACGGGGTGTGGCGTCCGGCGCCAGACTCTTGGGCGTGAACAACCGGAATCTCAGAACGTTCGAGACTCGGCTCGAGGTGACGCTGGGCCTTCTGGCCGGGATCCCACCGGAGGTGGTCCTGGTGTCGGAGAGTGGTATTCGGACCAGGGACGACGTTGGCATGTTGGGGGAGAAGGGCGTGCACGCCGTCTTGGTGGGTGAGTCGCTGCTGCGGCAGGACGATCCCGGCGAGGGGGTCTCGATCCTCGCCGGCTCGAAGCGGAAGGCCCGCACGCATGGCTGACATCGGGGTCAAGATCTGCGGAATCTGCTCCGCGGAAGATGCACGGGCCGCCGAGGCACTGGGCGCGAGCTACGTCGGCATGATCCTCTCTCAAGGCTTCGGCCGAAGCCTCCTGCCGGATCAGGCCGTCGATATCGCCCTCGCCGTCGACACGCCCGTGGTGGCCGTCCTGGTGGACGAGTCCGTCGATGAAGCGCACCGCATAGCGACCCTGGTCGGTGCTTCCGTGATCCAGCTTCACGGTGAGGAGAGTCCGGCGTTCGTTCGGGAGTTGCGCGCCAAGGGCGATTGGGCGATCTGGAAGGCCGTGAGAGTCCGCGAGCCGGAGGACGTGGCTCGGGCCGTGAGGGAGTACGGCGACGCGGTGGACGCATTCCTCCTGGACGCCTGGCACCCCGAGCATCCCGGGGGCGGAGGCGTGTCCTTTGCGTGGGATGATTTCTCCGCGGTCGGTGGCATGCTGCCTTCGGGGGTCGCCGTGATCGCCGCAGGAGGCCTCACCCCCGACAACGTTGCGCAGGCGGTAAGGGTCGTCTCACCGGATGTGGTCGACGTCAGTTCGGGCGTGGAGCTAGCGCCTCGGCTCAAGGATCACGACTTGATTCGAGCGTTCGTAGAGAACGCGGTTGAAGCACAGTGGAAGCGCGGTTGAAGCACGGTTGAAGCACTTTTGAAGCACGTTTGAAGCATGTTATCCATCCCGGATACAGGGCAACGATGAGCACACAATCCGACGCAGGGCGCTTCGGGTCCTTCGGAGGGCGATACGTCCCCGAGACTCTGATCGCGGCCCTGGACGAATTGGAGGCAGCGTACGAGGCGGCGGCTACCGATGCCGAGTTCCATGCCCAGCTCGGTGCGTTGTTTCGCGACTACGTGGGCCGCCCCTCACCTCTGTACAGGGCGCGGCGACTCGAAGAACACACAGGGTCCGGGGCGATCTACCTGAAGAGGGAGGATCTGAACCACACCGGTGCCCACAAGATCAACAACACCATGGGCCAGGCTCTCCTGGCTCGGCGCATGGGGAAGCGCCGCATTATCGCGGAGACCGGGGCGGGCCAGCACGGAGTGGCGACGGCGACCGCGTGCGCCCTTTTCGACCTCGACTGCGTGGTCTATATGGGAGAGGTGGACGTCGCGCGGCAGGCCCTGAACGTCTACAGAATGGAACTGCTGGGCGCGGAGGTGCGTCCCGTGTCTTCCGGTACGCGAACGCTGAAGGACGCCACCAACGAAGCGATCCGCGACTGGGTGACCAACGTCGACACCACCCACTACATCATCGGTTCGGTTGTGGGACCCGCACCCTTTCCGCGCATGGTACGCGACTTTCAGGCCATCATCGGCGTCGAAGCCCGCGAACAGATGCTCGATCAGGCGGAAGCCCTCCCGGCCGCGATCGTGGCCTGTGTAGGAGGGGGATCGAACGCCATGGGGATCTTCCACGCCTTTCGAGAAGACGAGGTTGAGTTGATCGGCGTCGAGGCGGCCGGGGAGGGACTGGACTCGGGCCGACACTCCGCCACCCTGGCGGCAGGAAAACCTGGTGTCCTCCATGGGGCCATGAGTTATCTTCTTCAAGACAGCGACGGCCAAGTGGCGCCGGCGCACTCGATCTCGGCGGGTCTGGACTATCCGGGCGTAGGCCCGGAGCATTCCTACCTCAAGGAATCGGGCCG
This sequence comes from Longimicrobiales bacterium, assembly GCA_965249725.1. GTDB lineage: Bacteria > Gemmatimonadota > Gemmatimonadetes > Longimicrobiales > Gaopeijiaceae > CBDDCX01. Next base: position 1,440,406 of record CBDFMQ010000002.1, on the reverse strand, counting down.
TGCCCGCTACGTCTCCGTAACGGATGACGAGGCTCTCGAGGCGTTTCACCGGTTGTCCGAGCTCGAGGGCATTATTCCGGCCCTGGAGAGCGCACATGCGGTCGCTCACGTGTTGGACATGGCTCCGGAGTATCGGGACCGCGGCCCGCTTCTTGTGTGTCTTAGCGGCCGAGGAGACAAAGACGTTGCTCACGTGGCTCGAACCGAGGGGCGAGGGAGCATTGCGTAGACTGACACCGCAGACGAACCGGTAGGCGAGGAACCCTTGACCGACACCCCCGTCGATACTTCAGGCCAGGGCGATGGCTCTGCCGAGTGGGCCGATGTAGAGGACCTTCCTCTCGTCGAGGTCCGGGAGTTATTCGTCATTCTCGGCAAGGCGCTCCGCGCCTTCCAGCTCTACGACGAGAACAACCCGGTCTATAAGCGCTTCGTCAGCAGCCTGAGGGAAGCCTTCGAGGCGCTTTGGAAAGAGGTCGAAGGTCTCAACGTCTCGGTTGAGGAAGACCGCTTCGCATTGGCCGGTGAAGAAGTCTACCGCAGCGAATCGCGAGCCGACTCCCTTTCCTTCCTCTTCTACAAGGATGGCGTTCGGGACGTGACGTTCCTGCCCGGCGTCGAGGGAGAGGAGCTGGAGCGTCTGTTGAGCCTGCTCCAGAAGGCCAAGACTCTGAAGGCCGCCCAGGGCGACGACCTCCTGACGATCCTGTGGGAAGAGGACCTCGAGTTCTTCAAGTACTACTACGTCGATCAATTGGCGGACGGGGTCGAGGTTCCCGAGGCACGTCCGGAGGAGGACCGCCCGGAGCTGGCCGGCGTGCTACAGGAGGCGACGGACGGCGCAGCGGCCGCGACCGCCGCCGAGGCGGCCACGACGGAGACCCCCGCGCCCAAGATTGGGCGGGATGATTTCATGCCGGCTCTATACGCTCTGGACCCCCGTGAGAAGGAGCAGCTGAAGCAGGAACTCGAAGCAGAGATGACGAGAGACCTCCGAGCGGACGTCCTCGCTGCCCTCTTCGATCTACTCGAGGAGCCCGACAAGCCGGAGCGCCAGTCAGAGATCCTCAAGATCCTGCGGGACGTCCTGCCGAACTTCCTGAGCCGTGGGGCAGTCGCATCTGCCGCCGACGTTCTCGAGCAGTTAGCTGCGACGCGGGCGAAGCCCGGAGCACTGGACCAGACCAGGCAGCAGGAGTGCGACACTCTCTTGGACGACCTTTCGTCGCCCGAGACCATGGAGGAGCTCGTTCGCGCCTTGCAGGACGGTACGATCGACGTTCCGGTGGACGTCCTGGAGCGACTCCTCAAGTACCTCCGCGCCGGCGCTCTTCCGATTCTGCTCTTCGCGTCCGAAGAGGCGGAGGAGCCGGGCATGCAGAAGACGCTCCGCCGGGCCGTGCGTGGTATCGCCGATGAGAACCGCGACGTGCTGATCTCTCTGCTCGAGGACGGAAACGCCGTGATCATCGCCGGCGCCGCCCGTCTGGTGGCGGAGATGGACCTCACGGAGGCTGCCCCCAAGTTGGCGGGACTGATGAGCCATCCCTACTCGGCGGTGCGCCTGGCTGGAGTCGAAGCGGCCCGAACCCTGGGCGCCAGCGGGGCGGCCTCGGGCCTGGTCACGGCGTTGGGCGACGAGGACTCTGACGTCCGGATGGGAGCGGCGCGCGCGCTCGCGGGAATGCAGTATACCAACGCGGCGTCGGCTCTCAAGGCTCTCGTCACGGGCAAGGAAATCCGGAACGCCGACCTCAGCGAGAAGATTGCGATCTTCGAGAGCTACGGGATGCTCGGTGGGGCGGACGCGGTCGACGTGCTCGACCAACTGCTCAACAAGAAGGGCCTGCTCAGTCGGAAGGAGCCCGCGGAGATCCGCGCATCCGCTGCGCGAGCGTTGGCCAAAATCCGCATGCCCAAGGCCCAGAAGGCGCTGGCGACCGCGAAGAACGACGCCGACGCGGTAGTCCGTACCGCGGTGCGGAAGGCCATTCAGGTAGGGGAGGACGCCGAATGAGCCAAGATGACGGCACCGCTCTCGTTCAGGAGCTCGGTAGCAAACTCCTAACGGCGCTCTACGTGACCCTCCGATCGCTCAAGCTCTATCCGGTCGAGAACCAGCAGGTCCAGCAGGCCGTCGATGACCTCCATGCCCAGATGGAGGAGTTCCTGAAGCACGAAGGTGCGTTCCAGCTACAACTGGTCGGGGACTTCTTCTTCATCAACGAGACGAGGCTGCGCCTGGACCTCTCGAATTTCTCCACCTTCGGGAGCTTCTCGTCGGGTCTGACGGGACACGGCATCGGCGAGCTCGTGATCGACGGCAACGTGAAACGGTCCGAGTGGGCACCGTTCTTGTCGGTGCTGATCCGTGATCCCAAGGAGGAGGCGCCCTTCGAGGCGTTCGTGCAGAGGCTCTCGCAGACACCGGTGGCGCACATCGAGGTACGTGCCGAGACGATGGCCCCCGAGCACGAGGTGGTCCAGCGCGACGACATGGCGGCAGCCAAGGGCACCTATGCGCAGTCGGTGAACGTCGCCAAAGATGCGCTTACCGACATGCGTCTGGGGAAGGCCGTAAACGTTCGGAAGGTCAAGCGGGCGGTTCAGGGAATCGTGGATCAGGTGCTCGACAACGAGGACTCTATGATGACCATGACCACGCTGCGGGGCTTCGACGAGTACACGTTCACGCACTCGGTGAACGTCTGCATCTTCAGCGTGGTCATCGGGCAGCGGCTGGGCCTCACCAAACTGCAGCTTTACGAGCTCGGCCTCGGGGCGCTCTTCCACGACATCGGCAAGATGAACGTGGACAGCGAGATCATCAACAAGGCCGGGGGACTCACGGATGAGGAGTGGGACTCACTGAAACAGCATCCCACCGAGGGGCTACTTCTGCTCTTCGGAATGAGTGGCTTTGCCGACGTGCCTTTCCGTCAGATGCTCATGGCGTACGAGCATCACATGAAGATCGATCTGTCCGGTTACCCCGAGAACACTCGCCCACGGAAGCCCGGGCTCTTCTCGCGCATCGTGGCCGTGGCCGACGGCTTCGACGCGGGCACGTCGGTGCGGAGCTATCAGTACGAGCCGTGGCCGCCCGACGAGGTACTGAAGGAGATGAGGGACAACCCTCGGCGCGGCTTCGACCAGTTGATCGTGAAGACGTTCATCAACGCTACCGGGGTCTATCCGGTCGGTACGCTCGTGGTACTCGACACGCTCGAGCTTGCAGTCGTCTCCAAGGTCAACCCTGATGTCTCCCACCTTCACGAGCCCTTGGTGAAGATCATCTCCGATGAAATGGCGGTGCCACTGGCGACGCCGCTCCCGGTAGATCTGGCGCTCGACGACCGCGCCATCATCAAGACCACCAACCCCCAGAAGTACGGAATCCGTGTCAGCGACTATCTCATGTGATCATCACCCCCCGGGGCGGCGGCGTTGAGTCCGGGAGGAGAGGGGATCGCAGAGCGGTTCAGGGTGCGTCAGGCGGAGGGAAGGAGTGCCCTCGTGCCCTATGTCACGTGCGGCTTTCCTTCGCCCGAGGCGAGCGTGGATGTGCTCGGAGCCATGGCGGAAGCGGGCGGTGACGTTCTCGAGCTGGGCGTTCCGTTCAGCGATCCACTCGCCGACGGACCCACCATTCAGGCCTCCACGCACAGGGCCCTCGAGGGTGGCATGACCGTGGCCGGGACCCTCGAAGTCCTTTCCTCTTTCCGTGCGACGTCCGACGTGCCTGTCGTCCTCTTCAGCTACGTGAATCCGCTTTTGCGGTACGGGCTCGAGTCCTTCCTGAATGACGCGGTGGAGGCCGGAGCTCAGGGGCTTCTCCTGACGGATGTGCCCACGGGTTCCGATCCGGCGGCGGAAGAGGCCATCCTCGATTCGCCGCTGGACCTGATCCGACTCATCGCCCCGACCACCTGTTCCGACCGGGTCGCCGCGGTGGCTCAGAGCGGGCAGGGGTTCCTCTACTATATCTCCCGCACCGGAGTGACCGGCGCGCGAGCGAGCCTGAGCGACGGCCTCGGCGCCGAGGTTCGCACCCTGAGGAACCAGGTGGACCTGCCCGTCGCGGTCGGTTTCGGGATCTCGACGCCCGAGCAGGCGGCTGTGGTGGCCGGAGTCGCCGATGGGGTCGTGGTCGGGAGCGCTTTGATCAAGGCGTTGGACAGCGGAGGGGCCGCCGAAGCGAGCGTCTTTCTCGCGTCGCTGCGTACCGCAATGGACGAGGGCGCCGGCCCTCTTCCCTGAGGTCGGCGGGGGCGTCTCTACTCGCTGAGGCGGTCCGGTAGCGTCTCGTCGGGTTCGACGAAGAGGGTCTTTACGCGGTCGGGGATCACACTGCCGGGAGCGGACTTCCTCGGCTTCCGAACATGTTTCCTGTGCGTCCAATCGACGGGCACGCTGCCCGAGGTCCGCGCCTTGGAGTTCACGGCAGCCAGCACCGCTGCCTCGTAGAGGTCGCGTGCCGGGGGCGCCTCCTTCCCGTCCCACCTCAAGATGACGTGGGCTCCGGCTGAATCCCGGGCGTGAAGCCAAATGTCATCGGGCTTGGAGTGTCGGAAGGTCAGGTCGTCGTTCGCGCCCGACCCTCGTCCCACTCGGACCTCCAGCCCTCCCGACGTCCGGTAGGCACGATAGGGAAGGCTCGGGAGTGCCTCTCCCTGCGGTGTCCGTGTTCTCAGCTCGCTTTCCGGAAGGGCCATGCGGATTTCTTCCTCGCCTGCGGTTCCAGCTCGGACCCGATCCGCGAGGTCCGCCAGCGCCGCCTCTTTCTCCTGGCTCTCACGGATGAGGTTGGGCAACTGTACCCTCGCTCGTTCGGCGCGTCCGGCACGGTCGTAGTAGCGCGCAGCATTGTCCTGCGCGGCCAGGGCCGGATCCAGGGCTATGGTCGTCTCCTCACCATCGAATCCGGGGAGCGATACCTCGGACTCGCCCCTCGGCACCCGCTTGAGGTGGGCCAGGATCAGGTCTCCGATGCCTCTGAGCATCTGAGGGTCGGGGGCGCGCTCGAGTTCTGCTCGGAGCTTGGCGGTGCGCTTGCTGACGTGGGAGAGGGCGTCTTCGAGCGTGACGATCAACCCGGACGGGACCAGCCCCGTGACGGTGCCGGCGATGCTCCTGACGTCTCGGATCGCCTCCAGCAATGAGGGCGCTTCTCGGCAGGTGTGCCCGGGCAGCGAAGAGGGATACGGCTGCGGGCCCCAGGGACATTCAAGCACCTCGGGCTCGGCTGAGGTGTCACCGAGGGCGATACCGCGCAGGCGCATCCAGAATTCGCGACCGGCGGTGAGAGCCGCCTCGACGTCCTCGCCTTGGCCCTCGTCGTTTCGCTCGCCGATCGTGGTTCCCAGCAGCGCGGCGGCGTTGACCGGGGACGCGAGCGCAACGTTGCGTAGCAGGGCCCCTCGGTGGGCCTTCGGCTCCTGGTCCTCCCAGAGACGGCGCCACTCGACTGGGGTGATGGGTGACTCGAGTCCGAGGCGGGTCTGGGCAGGCAGGGGGTAGGGGTGGCCCACCTCCGGCGTTCGAGCCCCACCCCGGTCGGTCAACACGTGCCGGACGGTCCACTCGTCCCCTTCGACCACAGTGGCATTCCCCCGGTTCGGCACGAGCTCGAGGACGATCCTGACGACCCCTCCACGGCCTCGTATCCTGGGCAGCACGAATACGAGGATGCGTTCGTCGGGAAGTGCTTCCACAGCGGACAGGCGGCAGGCAAAGGGTCTCGATCCTTCGGGGGGCTCGGCCGCTTCCAAGATCTCGACTCCGACTCGAGAGGGATCGAGGTCCGCTAGGAGCGTGGCACCCCGAAAATATGCGTGCAGCGTGCCCGCGCCGCGGTCCAAGAAGATCGCGTTGAGCCGCTCACCGGAGAGTGCGTCGTCCAACTCCCGGGCCACAGCGGCCGTAAGGACGGGGTCCCATCGCATGGTCATAGCGTCAAGATAGCAGGTATGCGATGGCGGCCGTTACGGGCCACTGGCCGATTCGCCGATGCGCCACTAGCTTGCCGCCGACAGCCATCGGATCAGCCTCCCACTCAGGATGAGCGTATCCTCTTCGTGTCCCGCGAACTCGTGCCGAACAAGGCGTCCGCGACGGTATGAGCGGACGCGCAAAGCTCCACCCCCTGGTAGTTGCGGCAGCCGTCGGCGAGCTGCCCAAGTGGACCGTCGCCGGCGCAAAGCGACGGGAGCACATGGTGCGGGTGGCCAAGCTCCTGAACAAGTGGTCGAGGGCTCGCGGCGAGTCGAAGCGTGACGTCCAGCGTTGGACGGCGCTGGGTTATCTTCATGACATGATGCGAGACGCGAAGGCGAAGACGCTGCGTCGGGTCGTGTCCGGATCCCTGGCCGATCTGAACGGGTCCGTTCTTCACGGGCCCGCCGCCGCGGTCCGGCTGCACGAGGCAGGGGTGAAGGACCAGCCCCTCCTGACCGCCGTCGCATATCACACCTTGGGCAGTCCCGAGTTCGATGACATGGGGAAGGCGCTCTATGCGGCCGATTTCCTCGAGCCGGGCCGGAAGTACCGCCCCAGGTGGCGTCAGGAAATGCGGAAACGGATGCCGGAGGACCTGGACGAGGTGGTGCGCGGGATCTTGAGGCTGCGCATGGGGCATCTGATGGACAAAGGCAGACCGGTTCGACCTGAAACGATAGGCTTCTGGAACGTCATGGTGAAAGGAAGGGCATGGGCGAGCGCGTCAGAGGTCTGATGCTCCTGGGTGTCGTCTTGGCGACCGGTGTCTTCATCGGTTCGGCGATTTCGCAGTGGAAGCCGCTTCCCGAGCAGGAGCGCTCCATCGCTCCTCCTCGCAATCCGACGACGAATACGATGGGTCGGATCAGAGTGGAGGTGCTCAACGCGGGAGGCGAATCGGGGATGGCGCGCCTGGCCACCGACCGACTGCGCGATCAAGGGTTCGATGTGGTCTACTTCGGAAACGCCGAGACCTTCGACCAGGATGCCACGGTGGTCCTGGACCGCTCGGGTCGGCTCGAAGCGGCTCGGGCTGTGGGCGACGTCATGGGTGCTACGTCCATCCTGAGTGAGCCCGATTCGAACCTTTATCTGGATGTGACCGTATTGCTGGGCAGGGAGTGGACTCCGGAGACCTTGGATAGCGGCGACGTTCCCGGCGATGAGGTTCCGTGGTGGGACCTCCGCAAACACCTCCGCTGATCGAGGGTTGATCCGGACTGGGTATGGCCAAGAAGAGCCAACGTAAGAACCGCAAGGCGCGTGCAGACGCCGAGGGCGACGGCCGGGCCAAGGCAGCCGAGGAGGAGTCGGAAGAGAACGCGTTGGTCGAATGGGTCAAATCCCTGGCCATCGCCGCCTTGCTCTTCGTCCTGATCCGGACCTTCCTTCTACAGACCTTCGTGATCACGTCCGGATCGATGGAGGATGCGCTTCTCGTCGGCGACTTTCTGCTGGCGAATCGGGCCGCCGTCGGCGCTCGCATTCCGGGTACACAGATTCGGATTCCCGGATACTCGTCGGTGCGGAGAGGTGACGTCATCGTCTTCGACCCGCCCCATGAGCCCGATCTCAAGCTCGTCAAACGCCTCATCGGCATGCCGGGTGATACCGTGGAGATGCGTGAGAGCGTACTCGTGCTCAACGGAGAACCCCAGGACGAGCCTTTCGTGAAGCATATGGACCCCGAGGGTGACCTCCCTCACCCGTGGATGGCTTGGCAATCACAGTACCTGAAGGATACGGTCGACCGGCCCACCTATCGTCCGACGAGAGACAACTGGGGCCCACTGGTCATTCCCGACGATCGCTACTTCATGTTGGGGGACAACCGTGACACCAGCCTCGACTCGCGCTATTGGGGCCTTCTGGAGGGGTGGCGACTCGAGGGGCGCACCTCCTTCATTTACTTCTCCTATAACAAGGGCTCGCTGAGGCCCTTCCCCTGGATCCGCGAGGTGCGTGGGAGCCGGATCTTTTCCCGCATTCGCTGAGGGCGACACCGACCGGACCGGGCCACTCAGCCTTCGGCGGTGGCTTCGCTCTCCTGCTCCGCGGTGGCGCCACCCTTGCTCGCCTGAAGCTCTACCCAGGCGCTCGCACGCAGTTGTCCGCACGCGGCGTCGATGTCACGCCCTCGGGGCACCCGAACCGCCACGTCCACACCCCGCTGCTCGAGAACCGACCTGAACTCCTCGATGCGCTCCCCGGTGCTCGCTTTCCAATCCTGGTAAGGAATCGGGTTGAAGGGGATGAGGTTCACGAAGGCATCGAGGGAATAGGCGAGTTCGGCCAGCTTCGGGGCGAAGCTCTGCGCGTCGTTGATCCCCCGGATCATCGTGTACTCGAACGTGATCCTGGGCCCCCCGGCTTTGTTGAAGAGGCGGAGAGCTCCGATCAGTTCGGGAAGCGGGTGGCGCTTCTCCAGGGGAATGAGTTCTTGCCGTGATTCGGATTCGGGCGAATGAAGGGAGACGGCGAGTCGGAACTGCTCCTTACGTTCGGCCAGCTCGACGATGCCGGGTACGACCCCCACCGTGGACACCGTGATTCGACGGGCGCCCAGCCCATACCCTTGGTGAAGGATGGTCAGCGAGGGATGCAGGGCCTTCCGGTTGCTCATGGGTTCGCCCATCCCCATGTAGACGACGTTGGTGATGCGGCCGTAGTCGTTCTCCTCCGCCCATCGGCGGGATGCCCGGTACTGTGAGACGATCTCACCCGCGGTCAGCTGCCGTCGGAAGCCGGCCCAACCGGTTGCACAGAAGGTGCATCCCATGGCGCAGCCGGCTTGGGACGAGATGCAGAGGGTGAGCCGGTCGGTGGCCGGAATCAGAACCGACTCGATCAGCTCGCCGTCCGCGAGCTGCCACAGGTGCTTTACGGTGCCGTCCGAGGACCGGGAGACCGTATCCGCCACCGCCTCACCCAGGAAGAACGACGCCGCGAGGGCAGAGCGCTCCTCCACGGGCAGATTGGTCATGCCGTCGATGGTCTCGACGCATTCGTCGAGGATCCAACGCCTGACCTGCTCGGCCCGGTACGACGGTTGGCCCCGGGCGGCGAAATGTGCCTCCAGGGCCACGTCGAGTTGCTCGGGTGTGAGCCCGAGCAGGTCGGTCTTGTCAGCGTGCATGGTCACTACCGGTTGGGACGCTACGCCACGTGCCTCGCGCGGCGGCTCCTGCGATCAAGGGGGAAGATAACGGGGGGTCGGATTTTCTTGTATCGCCTCCACGCCCGGGTTAAACTTCAGGCGATTCTGACGCGATCGAGAGGAGGATCGGGCCGCTGTTCCAAACACTGAACAATCCATGATCGAGAAGGTCATCGGTTGGGGGCCGGCTGCCCTTTGGGCGGCGGTCCTCTTTTTGTTGAGTGCGTGGAGTGAGCCGAGTGTCGGGGTGGGCTCGTGGGACAAGCTCGCTCACGGCGGCGCCTACCTGATTCTCGGCTTGTCCCTCGCATGGGGAAGGGCCAGAACGGGGTCGGGCGTGCCTCTAGTGGCCCTGATTCTCGCGGGCGTGGCCTATGGCGTGCTGGTCGAATCGTATCAGACATTGGTACCGGGCCGGGAGGCCGAACTCATGGACGGGTTGGCCAACGCCGCGGGGGTCCTCGCGGGGTGCCTACTCTTCACCAAATTCGTGCCCTATACGCGACGGAGCGATGGGGCGATCGACGAAGAAACGAGAGCATCGTCAGTATAGACATGACGGATATCGATATCGAGCGTACGGCGCTCAGGTCCCGAATGGTCGGCGGCATTCGCGCCGAGGATGAAGGCACCGAGTTGACGCTGGCGGGTTGGGTGCATCGCCGGCGGGACCTCGGCGGATTGATCTTCATCGATCTCCGCGACCACAGCGGGCTGGTTCAGGTCTCCTTGGGGCCGGATTGGACGGATGCGTCTTCGCTGGAATTGGCTCACCGGATCGGCGCCGAGGACGTGGTGACCGTGGTGGGTCCCGTGGTCACCCGACCACCCGATGCCCGAAACACGGACATGGCCACCGGAGACGTGGAGATCCGGGCGACGACCCTGCATCGTCTTACCGACGCCGAAGTGCCCGTGATTCCCGTGTACCAAGCACCCGAGGACGAGCTACCGTCGGAGGAATTGCGGCTGAAGCATCGCGTTCTCGATCTGCGCCGCGACGAGCTCCAGAACAACCTCCGCCTCAGACATCGACTGATCCTGGCGTGCCGGAACTACATGGACGCCTTGGGATTCGTCGAAGTGGAGACCCCCATCCTCACCAAGCCCACACCCGAGGGGGCCAGGGACTATTTGGTGCCCAGCCGCGTGCATCAGGGGGAGTTCTACGCCCTGCCTCAGAGTCCGCAGATCTACAAGCAGATCTGCATGGCGGCGGGGTTCGACCGCTATTTCCAGATCGCTCGTTGCTTCCGCGACGAGGATCCGAGGGCCGACCGGCAGCCCGAGTTCACGCAGATCGACGTCGAGGCCTCCTTCGTGGAGCCCGACGACATCTTGCGGTGGATGGAGGGACTGATGGTGGCGTTGGCAGCCGAGGCTCCCGGAATGGAGGCGGAGACGCCCTTCCCGCGGATGAGTCATCACGAGGCGCTCGAGCGCTTCGGCATCGACCGCCCCGACCTTCGGTACTCGCTGGAGATCCAGGACTGGACCGACGTTCTGAGTGGCGGCGAGTCGGCCATACTGAGCGCGGCGGTAGAGAGCGGTGGTCGCATCCGTGGGCTGCTCCTGAAGGGAGGAGCACGTCTGTCCAGGCGCGAGGTCGAGGCCGTCGAGTCGCACGCGAAGGCGGCGGGAGCCCCGGGGCTTCTTTGGGCCAAGCTGGGCGATGAGGGTGGGTCCGGCCCGCTTTCCCGATTCATGGATGAGGATGCCTTCCAAGCTCTCGGCATGGAGTCGGGCGACCTGGTGTTGGCGGCCGCGGGAGACGACCGCGTCACGTCGGCGGCACTGTCCGCCACGAGGGCGGCGGTCATCGACGCTCTGGACATCGAGAAGGACCGGGAGCACGCGTGGCTCTGGGTCGTGGACTTCCCGATGTTCGAGCCGGGTGCCGACGGGGAACCCGCCGCGAACCACCATCCGTTCGTGATGCCGCATCCCGAGGACTTTGAACTCCTCGATTCGGACCCGATGTCGACGCGAGGGCTCGCGTACGATCTGGTCTACAACGGAGTCGAGTTCGGTTCGGGAAGCCTCAGAAACCACGATCCGGAGGTGCAGCGTCAGATCCTCCGGATCCTCGGTCTCGAGGACGAGGAGATCGACCGGAAATTCGGATTCCTCTTGGGTGCCCTCGCTTCCGGTGCACCCCCCCACGGAGGAGTCGCGTTCGGAATGGACCGCATCGTGGCTCAGTTCGTCGGAGCCGACAGCATCCGCGATGTGATCGCGTTCCCCAAGACCACGGCGGCGCGAGCGCTCTTCGAGGGTGCTCCTTCGCCTCTAACGGACGCCGATCTGACCGACCTGGGACTCCAGGTGGCGGAGCGCATTATACCAACGGTTGCAGAGGAGGACTCCACCGTATGACGTCTGGGCAGAGTAGCATCGTAGAACATCGGTTAGACGCCGAAGGAGTAGACCCGCTCCTGTTCACCGGGGTCAACGACACCAACCTGCAGGAGGTGTCGAAGCTCTTTGGCATTCGTCTGGTCCTGCGGGGCGACCACGTCATTTTGTCCGGGGAGCTCACGGGCGTCGAGCAGGCGGCTCCGGTCGTACAGCACCTCATCGAACTCTCACGATTGCGGGCTCCGTTCGACGCAAATGACATCGCACGTTTCGCGGAGGGTTTCGCTGCCAACGGTGGAGACGGAGTCGTGCATCCCGAGGATACTACTGGCATCGCCTTGCCAGGCACCCGGAAAGTCATCCGCCCCAAGTCGGATGGGCAGCGGCGCTACCTCAGCTCCATCCTGGACAACGACATCGTCATCGGCATCGGTCCGGCGGGCACCGGAAAGACCTACCTCGCTGTGGCCGCCGCGGTGGACGCCCTCTACAAGAAGCGGGTTAAGCGCATCGTCCTGGCTCGGCCAGCGGTCGAGGCCGGGGAGAGTCTCGGTTTCCTCCCGGGCGACATGCAGGAAAAGGTCGATCCGTATCTGCGACCCCTCTACGACGCGCTCGAGGACATGATGCCCACAGACCGTGTGAGGCGTGCGCTCGAGGACATGACCATCGAGATTGCCCCGTTGGCCTATATGAGGGGCCGGACGCTCTCCGACGCGTTCGTCATCCTGGATGAAGCGCAGAATTCGACGACGGCGCAGATGAAGATGTTCCTCACGCGCCTGGGCTTGAACTCGCAGGTCGTCATCACTGGAGACAAGACGCAGATCGACCTTCCCAGGCGTGAGGATTCCGGACTGCTCGAGATCGAGGCTATCTTGAGTGGGATCGACGGCATCCGGTTGATCTATCTGGACGACATGGACGTGATCCGGCACCGGCTGGTGAAGGACATCATCCGGGCCTACGCCAGATCGGACTCCGAGGGGGATTCTTGACCCGTAGCGGTCGCGGAAACCAAATCCCGATCTCCGAGGGCTCTTCGGACGAACCGAGGCCTCCCTGGCCGGACGGCGTGCTGTATCATGGATCGCGGCTGCTGCTCATCGTGGGCCTGGCGGTCATCGTTACGGCGCTTTTCCCTCCGGTCGGTCGATCCACCGTGGGCCGGTATTCGGTCGGCATGGTCCTGACGGATCCCGTGATCGCCGAGGTGCCGTTCGTGGTGTCGAAGTCCGTCGCAGAGCTGCAGCGCGAACGCGCGGATGCGGCCGGCGGCGTGCCACCCACCTTCGATTTCCGAGCCGAGGCCGGCGACACCATGGCCGTGCGCTTGGGTCGTTTCTTCGACCAGATCGACACGATCGCTTCGGCGGGAGAAGCGGAGACGCTACGCCGTTATCTGTTGGGGACGTCCGTAGTCGCCCGGCTGGATCAAGCCACGCTGCTGATGGAAGAGGAGACGCGGCTCCTCCTTCGCAACACGGCCATGACCGGGGCCCGGCAGTTCGCCGCTCCGGGGGTCGCTGAGGCCACCCAGGCCGAGGAACTGACCGGGGAGCGGCTGCTGATCCAAGATGCAGGCGCCGCGGGCCGGCGCTCGGTCGCGAGTGGAGATGTTCTCACGGGCCGTGAGTTTCAGGACCGGGTCGTGAGCCAGCTCGCGACGCCCAGTCCCGACCTCAGCGAGTTGCTCCGCCTCATCATGATCCGCCATACGGTGTATTCGCTGGACTTCAACGCCGCCACTACGGAGGAGGACCGCGAACAGGCCCGGCAAGCGGTCCCCACGACCAAGGGGAATGTGGTACAGCAGGAGGCCATCGTGCGGGCCAACGAGCCCATTACGCGAGAGGACCTGGAGCGGTTGAACGCCTATGAGGTGGAGTTGCGTGCGCGCCAGCAGCTTGAGCAGCCGGGGCTCCGGTTCGGCGTGATCTTCGGAGCGTTCCTTCTGAATCTGACGATCCTCACGGTATTCGGTGTGCTCGTCTTTTTCATTCGGCCCCTGATCTATGCCTCCCTACGGTGGTTGGCCCTCCAGGCCGGTCTGCTCGTCGCCTATTTCGCTTTGGCGCGGCTCGTGGCCGCGAACGGATTGCCGCCCGAGGCGTTGCCCATCGCGTTTGTGACCCTGACCGTCGCGGTTCTTTGGGACTCCAGGATCGCTCTGGTCATGGGGCTGGTCCTGGCTGTGCTGACGGTGGCACAGCCACCGTTCGGGGCCACCCAGGTGCTCTTTCCGACCATGGTCGGCGGGGCGGCGGCGGCCATGAGCGTTCGCGTCGTCCGGCGCAGAGCTCAGACGTGGGTGTTCGTGGCCATCATCACGGTCTCCTATGCGGTGACACTCCTGGCCCTCGCGCTGCTCGACGGGAGCTCCGCCGGCCCGGTCGCGGTCTCGATGGGTTGGGCCGGGGGCAACGCCGCGTTGAGCGCGATCGTCGCTATGGGCTTCATGCCCGTCTTCGAGTGGTTCACGGGCATCACCACGGACCAGACGCTGTTGGAGTGGGCGGATCCGAACCGCTCTCTGCTGCGCCGGCTGTCCCTGGAAGCCCCCGGGAGCTATGCCCACACGATCAACGTGGCCAATCTCGGTGAGATGGCCGCGAATTCCATCGGCGCGCACGGTCTGCTCTGCCGGGTCGGGCTGTATTACCACGACGTGGGCAAAGTCCTCAAGCCTCACTATTTCGTGGAGAACCAACCGGAGGGCAGGAATCCTCATGACAAACTGAAGCCCGACACGTCGGCGGCCATCGTGCGGGAACATGTCACCGAGGGTCTCCGGCTGGCCCGGGAGGAGAAGTTGCCCCAGATCGTGATCGACTTCATTGCCGAGCATCACGGTACTCAGCTGATCGCGTACTTCTATGCGAAGGCGAAGGACGAGTTCGGTGAGGAGAATGTGGACGAGGCCGACTTCCGTTACCCGGGGCCCAAGCCCCAGTCGAAGGAAACGGCGATTGCCATGATGGCCGATTCCATCGAGTCCGCCACGCGCGTACTGCAGGAGCCCACTCCGGAGCGGGTGCGGAGCCTCGTGGACGGGATCGTGGAGGGCAAGCGGGAGGACGGACAGCTCGACGAAGCTCCTTTGACGCTGGGCGAGATCTCCTTACTGAAGAAGACGTTCGTGAAGGTCTTGAGCGGTATCTACCACCACCGGATCGACTATCCAGACACGCAGCACCTGACCGAGGCCCCCGGCTCGGCCGCCGAGGCGGACGCCGGCGGGGCGACCGAGATGGGCGCCGCCGCGTCCCGGGGAGCCGGCGAGGACGACGAGCAGATGGAGCTGGGTGCTGTCACCGACGAAGGAGTCTGAGCCGCTTGGAGGTTCAGGTCTCGCTCGGAGCCGCTGGAGGCGTCTCGCAAGATCTCCTGCGCTCGGCGGTCGAGTTGGTCCTGCGGGACGCCTCGGTCGGGGAAGGTGAGGTCTCCCTCGCCCTGCTGGACGACGCAGCGATCCGCGAACTCAACAGAGACTACCTCGGCCTGGACCGGCCCACCGACGTCATCGCGTTCGCCCTTCACAATGAGGGTCAGCCCGTACTCGGGGACATCTATATCGGCTACGACCAGGCCCTTCGTCAGGCTACCGACATGGTCGTTCCGGTGACAGAGGAACTCGTGCGGCTCGCGATCCACGGTACGCTCCACGTGCTGGGTCACGAGCATCCCGAGACCGACGCTCGGTTCGACAGCGCCATGTTTCAGGTCCAGGAGCGACTTGTCCGGGAGCTACTGGACGAAGCGTCGTGAACGCCCCACTGTCCGGGGCATGAGCACCAGCACACCTCAGGATCTTCCCGATCTCCGGGAGCGCATGGCCTCCCTCGTCGAGCAAGGCGAACTGGGGGCGTTGGAGGCGTTTCTAGCGGAACTCCATCCCTCTGATATCGCTGACGTCGTCGAGTCGGTGGATGGGAAAATGCGTCTGGCGCTGGTGCGGGCCCTTCCTGCGGAACTCGCCTCCGAGGCGCTCGCGGAGATGGAGGAGGGGGACGCTCGTGGTGAGCTGCTCGCCGCTCTGGAGCCGACCAAGGGCGCTGAGCTGCTTCACAAGCTTCCCGTCGACGATGCAACCGACCTCATCGGCGAGCTCGAGCCTGAGGATCAAGATCGCATCCTGGCACAACTTCCCGCCGACGAGGCCGGGGAGATCCGAGATCTTCTCCAATACCATGAGGAGACCGTCGGCGGCATCATGACCACGGCGCTGGTTTCTGTCCCGGGTTCGGTGACGGCAGGAGAAGCGATCGGAGTGGTGAGGGCGCAGGGTCGCGAGGTCGAGGACTTCTATACCGTCTTCGTCGTAGACGACAGAGCGCGCCTCTTGGGCACGGTACCATTAGACGATCTGATCCTTGCAGACACCGCCGAACCGGTCCAGAGCCTGGTCGAGCCGATCGTGGCGTCGGTGGCTCCCGACGACGACCAGGAAGACGTGGGCCACCTGATCCGACGTTACAATCTCCCTTCGATTCCGGTGATCTCCGAGGATGGCGTCCTATTGGGTCGTGTGACCTTCGACGACGTCATCGACGTCATCGAGGCGGAGACCACCGAGGACCTGCTCCTCTTCTCGGGTGTGTCGGACGAGGAGGAGCTGCGCGGGAGTTCGGCCGACGCGATCCGTGCCCGTCTACCGTGGCTGCTCCTCAACACGATGACGGCGAGCTTCGCGGCGGCCGTGGTGTGGCTCTTCCGCGATCAGATCGCGGCGGCCACCCTGCTCGCGGTGGCGATGCCCGTCGTCGCCGGCCTGGGCGGCAACGCCGGTCAGCAGGCTCTGGCCGTCACCATCCGTCGACTGGCTACTTCGGCGGGCCCTCTCGAAAGCCGAGGCCACGTGGTCGGCAAAGAGATCCTAGTGGCTTCGTTGAACGGCGCGGTCATCGGGGTGGTCGTGGCCGTGGCGGCGGCGGCCCTGGCGAACGCCATGGGTACCGACCCCCGGCTCGGCCTCGTTGTTCTGCTCGCCATGTGGGGGAATATCGCGATGGCCGGCTTCGCCGGTTCCTTCATCCCGACGTTCCTCGACCGCAGGGGACAGGACCCGGCCGTGGCGTCGACGGTGTTCCTGACGGCTCTCACGGACATGACGGGCTTTCTGCTGCTGCTTGGGCTCGCCACCGTCCTACTCTAGCGTGGTCGACTAGCGTGTCCTTTCGGTGGCAGTTGAGAATGCGGGTGGCGGCGTGAGGCGGCTGTTCAGGGGGATTCGTGTGCTCACGGGTCTCGCCCCGTTCGTGCTGGCTTTTCTCCGGGACCGGAAACGGTGGATCATCCTGGGACGTCCCGCACGACGGAGTGAACGCCACCATCAGCGCAGAGCGGAGAAGCTGGTGGTTCGAGTCGCAGGACTCGGCCCCACCTTCATCAAGCTTGCTCAACTGTTTTCGGCACGGGCCGACATCTTCCCCGAGCCGTACCTTACCGCCATCGGGACGCTTCAGGATCAGGCACCGCCGGACAGTCCGGATCAGATCATCGCCGTGCTCGAGGAGGATCTCGGCCGCTCGGTGGACGAGGCCTTCGACGAGTTCGAGCGAGAGCCGTTGGCGGCCGCCAGCCTGGGTCAGGTACATGGCGCCGTCGTGGCAGGTCGCGAGGTGGTCGTCAAAGTGTTGCGTCCAGGGGTCGAGGAACTGGTCGCCCTCGATCTCGACATCGGCTTCACCCTGCTGTACTGGCTCAACATTCTCTTTCCCAACCACCACATCCAGGCCCTGACGAACGTGGTGCGCGAGTTCTCACACCGCGTCCGGGAGGAGATGGACTTCCAGCACGAGGCCGAGAACATCGAACGGTTTCAGCACCACTTCAGGAGCGATCCCAAGGTCAGGGCCCCTGAGGTACTGCCCGAATTCACGCGCCGTCGCGTTCTGGTCATGGAGCGCTGTCCGGGCACGAAGATCGATCAGTTGGACGACTTCTTCGCGTCGGGCCGTCTCCGCTTTTCGGAGCTCATGGAGCGTCTCACGGGGCTCTATCTCCGGATGATGATGGTGGACGGGTTCCTCCACGCGGATCCCCATCCGGGGAACCTCCTCGTCCAGGACGACGGAACCATCGTGGTGCTCGACTGGGGCATGGTCCTGGACGTGCCCCGCTGGACCCGGGAGTACATTCTCGATCTCGCGCTGGCGGTGGAGCGGGACGATCTGGACGGGATGATCAACGGCATGTATCGGCTCGGCATGATCAGTCCCGAGGTATCGAGAGGCGAGATCCGTGAAGCCGCCACCGAGATCCTCGCGATCATGAGCCGGGTCAGGGTTTCGAATCGGGACCGCATCGAAGAGATCATCCACGAGATCTTCGACACATTCTATACGTGGCCCATCATGCTACCCCAGGAGCTCGTGTACTTCTTTCGAGCTTCGGTCCTCCTGGAGGGGCTCGGGATTCGCTACGATCGGAACTTCGACGGTCTCGGTGTGGTGAAGCGGGTGGTCCGCGGGTTGAGAGGCGAGATCGTGAAGACCGCGGCGCGTGAGCCGGTCGCCGTCGCCAGGGACCTGCTCGGTGACGCGCAGGCGGCCCTCCGCACCATGATGGACCTTCTCACCCGCGCCGAGCGGGAGGAACTGAGGGTCCGTGTGCACCCCCGCGATATCCAGGGTCAGGAGCGGTTTCTTCACCTACAGGCTCGACGCGTCACGCTTAGCATCTTCGCTACTGCCACGGCGGTGATATCGTCCGTCCTCTACATTTCGATCCGGAGTGTGTGGCTGCTCGCTGTGGGCTTGGTCTTGGCGCTGCTCATGTTCGTGCTAGTGTTTTTCATTCCGACGCATCTACTCGAGAATCCGCTCCGTCACGCCCGACGGATACGTCCCGGAGAGCGCATCCGATGACCGAAGACCTCCTGGAGCCGCTCCCCGAGGGCCTCGAGGCGCTGCTGGAGAGATTCCGCGCCGGGAAGCGAGTGGCGCTCGCCCGGGCGATCTCGGTCATCGAGGGCGAGCGGCCGGCGTTCCAGCGGTTTCTTCACCGGGCGCTCGACAAGGGGCCGAGGGCGCGCCGCCTGGGCATGACCGGCCCTCCAGGGGCGGGAAAGTCCAGCCTCATCGCGGCGCTCGCGACCCTATGTCGCTCTCAGGGCGACGAGGTGGGCATCGTAGCCGTGGACCCCACGTCGCCCTACTCGGGCGGTGCGCTCCTCGGGGATCGAATCCGGATGAACGACCTGTCGACCGATAACGGGATCTTCATCCGCTCCATGGCCACACGGGGTTCCTTGGGCGGACTGGCTACAACCACCAAAGAGGTGATCGACCTCATGGACGCGTTCGGACTCGGCCGCATCCTGGTCGAGACCGTGGGCGTAGGTCAGACGGAACTGGAGATTACCGGGGCCGCGGACACCGTGGTGGTCGTGCTCGTGCCGGAGTCCGGCGACGGCATCCAGGCCATGAAGGCCGGACTCATGGAGATCGCCGACATCTTCGTCGTAAACAAGGCAGACCGACCGGGAGCGGATCGCTTGATGAAGGACCTGCGTGTGGCGCTGCACCTCAGGGCGGGGAAGGCCTTGAGCGATGTGCCGGCGCACCATGGCGTGGATCTGTCGCGTTTGGGGACCAACGTGGGGACCGAGCCGGAGGTAGAAGAGCCGGCCTGGGAGATCCCCGTTCTCAAGACCGTCGCTCAGTCCGGTGAGGGTGTGCCGGAGCTTCTGGCCGCCATCGACGAGCACGGGAGGTTCCTGGAGGATTCCGGGCAGCTTGGGGCACGGCGCCGGGCCAGGGCGTCTGTCCGGGTGCGGGAAGTGGCGGAACGTGAACTTCGCGGGGTCCTCTGGGGGCGGGAGGGCGCCAAGGTCCTCCTCGAACAGGGACTCGACCGGATTCAGGCCGGCGAGGCGACCCCGTATTCGGTGTCGTCCTCCATCCTGCAGGATCTGCTTGATACGTAGGCCTAGACCCAGCAGTTCGGGACATTTCGACCGGAAATGTGTAGACTTCGAGCATGTCCACTCTAGAGCGTGATTTGACGTCTCCCGGCGACCTAATCGATAAGGTGGCCGAGCAAGAGGCGGAGATAGAGTCGCTGCGTGAGCAGCTCGAGGCCTGGGAACAGGAGTTCGGAGCGACCCCGACTCGCGACGTCCCGTTCACGACCCTGTCCGGCATGGAGGTACAGCCGCTCTACACGCCGATCGACCGGGCAGAGGCGGAGAGCTATGAGGACGCCCTGGGGGTGCCCGGCCGGTTTCCGTTCACGCGTGGTCCCTACTCGACGATGTACCGCACTCGTCTCTGGACGATGCGCCAGTTCGCCGGATTCGCGACGGCTGAGGAGACCAACGAGCGGTACAAGTATCTGCTGGATCATGGCACCACCGGGCTGTCCGTAGCCTTCGACTTTCCAACGCTCATGGGCTACGACAGCGATCACCCACGCTCCCTCGGTGAAGTGGGTGTCTGCGGCGTCGCCATCTCGTCACTGAAGGACATGGAGACGCTGTTCGAGGGGATTCCGCTCGACAAGGTCTCGGTCTCGATGACCATCAACGGTCCGGCCGTCATCCTCTACTGCTTTTATGTGGCCGCTGCGGAGCGACAGGGCGTTTCGCCGGACAAGCTGCGTGGTACGGTCCAGAACGACATCCTGAAGGAATACCAAGCCCAGCACGCGTGGGTCTTCCCTCCGGAGCCGGCGCTGCGTTGCATCGTCGACATGTTCGAGTGGTGCTCGGAGCACGCGCCGAAGTACAACCCGATCTCCATCTCCGGCTATCACATACGCGAAGCCGGGGCCACGGCTGTCCAGGAGTTGGCGTTCACGCTGCGGAACGGGTTCGAGTACGTGGAACGGGGCATCGAGCGGGGACTCGACGTGAACCGCTTTGCCCCGCAGCTGTCGTTCTTCTTCGATGTCCACAACGATTTCTTCGAGGAAATCGCGAAGTTCCGGGCTGCCCGGCGCATCTGGGCGCGGGTGATGCGCGACAAGTACGGAGCGACGAACCCGGATGCGTGGCGGCTCCGTACACACGCTCAGACGGCCGGGGTGAGCCTCACGGCTCAGCAGCCCGAGAACAACATTGTGCGCGTCGCCTACCAGGCGATGGCCGCCGTCCTGGGCGGCACGCAGTCGCTCCATACGAACTCGATGGACGAGACTCTTTCGCTCCCCACCGAGAAGGCCGTGCGGATCGCGCTCCGAACTCAGCAGATTCTCGCCTTCGAGAGCGGCGTGCCCAACACGATCGACCCGTTGGCGGGCTCGTACTTCGTGGAGTCGCTCACCGACCGACTCGAGGCGGAAGCGCTCGATCTGTTCCGTCAGATCGACGAGTTGGGCGGCGTCGTTCCGGGCATCGAGACCGGCTTCTTCCAGCAGGAGATCGCGAATTCGGCCCTTCGACAGCAGAGCGACGTGGAGTCGTCCACTCGCCTGGTGGTGGGTGTGAACGAGTTCACTGAAGGCTCGGAGGAGGTCGAGATCGACACTCTCAAGATCGATGCGACCGTGGAAGAGCGTCAGCGTAAGCGCATGGCCGAGCTTCGGGCCGGTAGAGACGACGCCCGGGTGCAACGCACCCTGCAAGACCTGGAGAGCGTGTGCCGTGACGGTGGCAACGTGGTCCCGGCGATTCTCGATTGCGCGCGGGCGGACTGCACACTTTTTGAGATCCGTCACGCCATGGAGGAGGTCTTCGGCGGCTACAAGGAGCCGGTGTTCTTCTAGGGCGAGCCGATCACGCAAACAGGCCGATCACATAAAGCCGATCACACAAAGAAGAGGGCCGTCAGGTGAACCGACGGCCCTCTTCTTCATGCTATGTGCCGAACGTCAGGCTTTCTCGATGATGTAGCTGATGCGCCAGTTGGACATCGCTTCAGGATCGTCCGATCCCTCGTCCGCGGGCTCGTAGAGACCCACCCACTCGTCGACCGGTCCACTGAATTCCCGGCGGTATCGATCGAGCTCGTCGTTGGCGGTCAGGGTGTCGATCTCCTCGCCGAACAACTCTACGACCAAGTGGTCTTCGATGTCCCCGTCGAACAACACTTTGTTCAGCGTCACGAAGTTCCAGCCAGGTTTGTCCGATAGGGAATAGTGCCCCTCCTCGGGAAAGCCGGTCTCCTCGGAGAGACCACCCGCGTTCTCACTCGACACTTGGGAACGGAAACGGAACTCGCCCGTCTCTTTGAAGAACGGCTCGAGCTTGTCGAGAATCTTGATCCACTTGAGCGTGACACGAATCCGCGCCATCGAATGTCTCCTCCGTACTGGAGCGTTTGAATTCTAGCTAGGCCAGACCCTTAAACGGCCTGAAACTGGCCGATGTTATGCCGGAACGTCCTGTTTGTCCAGCGGCTGGCATGGCGTCGGCTATCGGCCGGAGCTCCGCCGTGCCGGACGACACCCCGGCCACTCCTCGTTGCCCGGGAGGGTCCTCTGTGCGTTCGACACTCTTTGGGGGTCCTCCGAGGCCAAGTACGCCAGCATGGCTGCGAGTGTGGCGTTGTTTCGCAGGTCGTCGACGTACTCGTCGGGCAGCTCGGTTCCGCGGAGTTCCCCGAGGACGTTGGCCACACGCACCCGAGTGCGTGATTTCGCGCTTCCTGGGCTCTAGTGACGACCCCTCTCGATTCGGTAGATTTGTGGCGCTCGTGCGACCCGACCGGATCGCGCCGCGAGGATTCCCAAAACGGAGAAGCCAATGACGTCGGAGGATCGCAAGATCCGGGTGCTCGTTGCCAAGCCTGGATTGGACGGCCACGACCGTGGGGCCAAGGTCATCGCAGCCTCCTTCAGGGACGCCGGCTTCGAGGTCATCTACACGGGCCTCCATCAAACGCCCGAGATGGTCGTCAATGCCGCCGTTCAGGAGGATGTCGACGTAGTCGCACTGTCCGTCCTGTCCGGGGCGCACATGACCCTCTTTCCCAGAGTGCTTGCACTGCTGAACGAGGAGGGTGCGGACCACATGCTTCTCACGGGAGGCGGGATCATCTCCGAGGAGGACATGAAGTCTCTCGCCGCGCAGGGTGTCGGCCAGCTGTTCGGGCCCGGGACATCCACCACCGACGCCATCGCGTATGTCCGTGACTGGTTCGCCACACGTGAGGAAAGGGTCTGACGTGAGCCCGACCGGGGACTCCGCCGGCCAAGATCCTCGGCTTGCCCCGGGCCAGGCAGGTCAGGGGCGTCTCGCCGAGTTGACGAAAGAGTTGGAGACACTCCGCTCTGTGCTTGTTCTGGGGGGTGGTGCGGACCGCATCGAGCGACAGCACGCCCAGGGCAAGCTGACGGCCCGTGAAAGGGTCCAGCTCCTCTTGGACGAAGGGAGCACGTGGGTCGAGATCGGCCTGCTTGTCGCCCACGACCAGTATGATGGTGGTGCTCCGGGTGCCGGTGTCGTCACCGGAGTGGGCGTCGTCGAGGGGCGCGAGGTCGTGGTGGTGGCGAACGACGCTACAGTGAAGGCGGGATCGTGGTGGCCCGAGACCATCAAGAAGATGCTCCGGGCCCAGGAGATCGCCATGCGTTGCCGCATCCCGATCGTGTATCTGGTGGACTCCGCAGGGGTCAATCTGCCCTACCAGGGCGGGGTGTTCCCCGGCCAGTACGGGGCGGCCCGTCTCTTCTACTACAACTCCATCATGCGTCGTTATCTGGGCATTCCTCAGCTGGCGGCGGTCATGGGCCCATGCATTGCCGGGGGTGCCTATCTGCCGGCCCTTTCCGACGTGATTCTCATGGTGGACGGCACGAGCTTCATGGGTCTCGGAGGGCCGAACCTGGTAAAGGGTGCCACGGGCCAGACCGTCGGCTCCGAGGAGCTGGGCGGTGCACGCGTACATACCGAGGTGAGCGGCGTCGCTCATTACATGGTGCCGGACGACGAAGCGTGTCTCGCGAAGCTCCGCCGGCTGATCTACGAGCTGCCCGGCGAAGTTCTTGTGCGTACAGAGGCCGGAGCCGGTACGGTACCTATCCGGGCAGCCGCCGACTTGTACGACCTGCTTCCTCCGGATCACCGCCAACCGTACGAGATGCGACATGTGTTGGAGTGCATTGTGGACGGAGAAGGCCTCGACGAGTTCCAGCCCGAATACGCGGCGGAGATGATCTGCGGAACCGGGTTCCTCGGAGGCACGCCCATCGGCGTCATCGCCAACGCCAGGAGCATGATCCAGGATGACCGGCCGGGCCCACCCAGGTTCGGTGGGATCGTCTATACAGAGAGCGCGGAGAAGGTGGCGTACTTCATCGAGACCATGAACCGCCACCGGACTCCCATCCTATTCGTGCAGGATGTGTCCGGGTTCATGGTAGGCCCGGAAGCCGAGCACTCGGGGATCATCCGAGCGGGGGCACGCTTCGTCGAGGCGATGGCGACGGCCACGGTGCCCAAGCTCGTGCTCACGGTCAACCACGCGTCGGGCGCGGGCTACTATGCCATGGCGGGTCAGGGATTCGATCCGGACTTCATCGTGTCCCTGCCGACTGGCCGCATGGGCGTAATGGAGGGGGACAGCGCCGTGATGGCTCTCTTCAGCCGGCAGCTCGAGGAGTTGAAGGCCAAGGGCGAGGTGCCCGACGAGGACTTGACCACCCGCATGGATGAGGTGCGCGAGGACTACGATCGACAGCTCGATGCCCGCTTTGCGGCGGCACGAGGCTTCGTCGACGAGATCGTTCTGCCCGAGGAGCTTCGGCCGGCACTCGTCCACCTGCTGAAGGCCGCCCTGAACAACTCCGGGCCCCACCTCGGCCCCTTCCAGCTCGACTTGGAGCCCTCTGAGTCGTCTTCCTCCAAGGTGGCAGAGGCCGAAGGGCCGGACCATGGCTGAAGGGGACATCGTACGCATCGCCTCGGGGCAGGGGTTTTGGGGAGACGATCCCGAGGCCCCCGTTCGCCAGGTAGAGGGTGGGGACATCGACTATCTCATGATGGACTACCTGGCCGAGGTCACCATGTCCATCATGCAGAAGCAGCGCATCAGGGATCCGTCTGCAGGGTACGCGCGGGACTTCGTGCCTCTGATGGGCCGGATCTTCCCGGCGTGTATCGAGCGCGGGGTCACCGTGGTCACCAATGCGGGCGGCGTGAATCCGAGAGGATGTGCCGAGGCCCTGGTCGAGACGGGCCGAACCGCCGGTGTTGGGGGCAAAGGCACCATAGGCATGGTGATAGGCGACGACCTCATGGACCGACTGGACGACCTCCTCGCCGACGGTCACGACCTTCGGAACATGGAGACGGACGAGCCCCTCTCTGCCATTCGGGATCGGGTGCAGAGCGCCAACGTCTACATGGGCGCCCGACCGATCATCGACGCTCTCGCACTTGGCGCCGACGTAGTCGTTACGGGGCGCTCGACCGACACGGCCCTGACCTATGGTCCCATGATCCATGAGTTCGGTTGGGCCTTGGACGACTGGGATCGCCTCGCAGCCGGAGTGGTGGCGGGGCATATCAACGAATGCGGTGCTCAGAGCACTGGTGGGAACTGCCTGATCGACTGGTGGTCCGTCCCGAATCTGGCCGAGGTGGGCTTTCCCATCATCGAGGCTGCCGCGGACGGCACGTTCGTCGTGACCAAGCATGAGGGATCCGGAGGCCGCGTGACCCGGGGCACGGTCACCGAACAGATCGTCTACGAGATGGGAGATCCCCGGACGTATATCACTCCCGACGTGGTGGCGGACTTCACGACCATAGAGCTGGAGGATGAGGGGGGCGACCGGGTCCGCATCAAAGGGATCCGGGGCAAGGAGGCTACGGAGTTCATGAAGGTGTCCATCGCTTACTCGGACGGCTTCAAGGCCGTGGGGACCCTTACGTATGCTTGGCCGGATGCTGCGGCAAAGGCCCGATCGGCCGACCGCGTGCTCCGGGAGCGGCTGGACCGTCTGGGCCTCGATCTGGACATGCGCACGGAATTGGTGGGGTGGGATTCCACGCACGGCCCTCTCACGGGCCCGCCTCCTGCCGATCTTCCGGAGGTCCAGTTGCGGATCGGTGTGAGGAGTCGGGACCGTAGTGCCGTCGAGCGCTTCACACGTGAGATCGCCCCTCTGGTCCTCACCGGACCGCCTTCCGTCACGGGGTTCGCAGGGGGCAGACCCCGTGTCCAAGAGATCATGGCGTATTGGCCGGCCCTGATCGCCAAGGATGCGGTGAAGCCTCACCTGACCGTGGAGGTCTTCGATGTCTAGTGGGTTCGGACTCGCATGCGGTGCCCGACGACGGGACGGCTCCCGAGGTGGGGGGTAGCATGGCAAAGATTCAGCTGGTCGATCTCGCTCATGCACGTTCCGGGGACAAGGGCGATACGGCCAATGTGGGTGTGATCGCATACGATCCGGATCATTACGAACTCCTCGCGGAGGTTCTGACGGTCGAGCGCGTGAAGGAGCACTTCGGTGAGATGGTGCGCGGGCCGGTGGAGCGGTTCGAGTTGCCCAACCTGTGCGCACTGAACTTCTTGCTACACAATGCGCTCGATGGGGGAGGCACCATGTCACTCATGAACGATGCCCAGGGCAAGGTATTCAGCACGGCTCTGCTTCGCCTCGAGGTGGATGTGCCCGCCGAGGTGGCGGACGCCGTGCGGGGTCGTGGCCGAGTGCCTGCCGATCTGGAGGTAGGTCCTGCATGACGTCTCCGGTCCTGGAAGTGACCGTCTCCGCTGGCGTCTGCCGGCTCACGCTCAATCGCCCCGACAAGCGCAACGCATTGAGCGGCGACCTCATCGCGGCCCTGGTGCACGCCCTCGAGAGTGCGGCCGGCGATACCTCTATCCGTGTCATCGCCATCTCGGGTGCGGGAAAGGACTTCTGTGCCGGGGCGGATCTGGCCGAGCTGGAGCGGGTCACGGACCTGGGCCACGAAGAGAGTGTGGCCGACGCCATGTCTCTGGGTAACCTCTTCATCCAGATGCGAAGTCATCCGAAGCCGATCGTCGCGGTCGTTCATGGACGAGCCCTCGCCGGTGGTTGTGGGTTGGCCACAGCGTGCGACCTGGTCTTGGCCGCCGCGGATGCGGAGTTCGGGTACCCGGAGGTCGATATCGGCTTCGTACCGGCCATGGTCATGGCGATTCTGAGGCGAAAGGTCACGGAATCGGTGGCTTTCGACCTCGTGATGACCGGGGAACGGGTGTCCGCGGAACGGGCCGAGCGGATCGGCCTGGCGAACCGGGTGTTCGCCGAGGACGATTTCGAGACCGGTACATCGCGTTTGCTCGAGAAGCTCGCCGCGAAGCCGGCCTCCGCGTTGGAGCTTTCCAAGGCCCTCCTCTATGAACTGGACGGCGGGGGCTTCGATGAAGCCATCCGGCGGGGGGCAGAGGTCAATGCCATCGCCCGCCGTACCGACGCGTGTCGGGAGGGTGTCCGTCGGTTCCTGGATCGGTCCCAGGGCTGAGGCTTGGGTCCTTCTCACGATGTGCCGGAACCGCGAGCTCTGCGGTTGCTCGAATGGCGGGTCCGCCTCTTCGGGGTCGGGGCGGTGCTCGGTCTGGCAGGCATCTTTCTCGAAGCGTCCTGGCTCGTGACTACTGCTCTCGTCGTGTTGCTCGCCGGCGTGGCACTGCGATTCACGTCGGTGGGGGGCGCACGGGCTGAGGAGATCGGCGGGGAGATCGACGGGGAGATCGACGGGGAGATCGACGGGGGGGCCTGACCGGCCATTGAGGTGCCCGACGCTCGCCGCCAGGGTCCGGCATGTCTGCGGACCACGGCTTGGCGCATCGTCTTCTCGAGAGACACTTCGGTTTCCCGGCCTTCCGCCCGGGCCAGGAGAGCCTGGTAGCAGCGGGCATGGCGGGGCGCGACGCATTGGGCGTGCTCCCCACGGGAGGCGGCAAGAGCCTGTGCTATCAAGTTCCGGCGCTCGCTCGGCCTGGCCTCACCTTGGTGCTGAGCCCTCTCGTCTCCCTGATGGAAGACCAGGTGAGCAGGGCTCTGCAAGCCGGAATCCCCGCGGCATTGCTCACGAGCGGGCTCTCGGGCGAAGAGCGGCGGGCCGTCCTGCGCCGCGCCGTACAAGGGGTGTTGAAGCTCCTCTTCGTCGCCCCGGAGCGACTCGAGAGCGCCGGCTTCACCGAGGCTCTCGAGAAGATCCGCGTGTCGCTGGTGGCCGTCGACGAGGCCCACTGTATATCCGAGTGGGGCCACGACTTCCGGCCTTCCTACCGGCGCATCGGCCTTCTTCGGCAGCTTCTGCCGGCCCCCATTATGGCGCTCACCGCCACGGCAACCCGCGAGGTGCGCGAGGACATCATTTCGGTGCTCGGCCTGGTGAGCCCGGTTCGTGTCGTCGGGTCGTTCGATCGGCCCAATCTGTCGTGGCACGTCCGACGAGCCGAGGATCACCGCTCCAAGGCGCGATGCCTCCGGAAGATGGTGCGGGACGAATTAGGCGCCGTTGTCGTTTATGCGGGGACCCGGCGAGTGGCAGAGGCCATACGCACCGATATTTCGCGGCTCGGCGTTGCGGTGACCGCGTATCATGCGGGCATGGAACCCGGACCACGCAGCCGGGCCCAGGAGAACTTCCTGACGGGCAGGACCCGCGTGGTCGTAGCCACCAACGCGTTCGGCATGGGAGTGGACAAGAGCGACGTACGTTTGGTGATCCACTATCAGCTGCCGGGTACCCTGGAGTCCTACTACCAGGAAGCCGGGCGGGCCGGGCGGGACGGCGCTCCGGCACGGTGTGTGGTCCTGCATGGTCGGCACGACCACCGGCTGTACCGTTCCTTCATCGACCGGTCGAGGCCCCCGGTCCGGGTGCTCAAGAAGGTCCGGCGGATCGTCGCGAGGCTGGTGGGCCTCGGTGCGCGCGGTTGGTTGGACGTCGATCGGGCGGCCACGCACGTAGGCTGCACCGGAGAGGAGTTCCTCGCGACGCTTGAGGCGCTCCACCGACTCGGATCGGTCCGTGTCTATCACGGGCCCGGGCGGCAGGGCTCGGAATCGGCTCTGTCGGGTAACAGCAGACCGAGACCCCCGGCGGGAAGTGACTCCAGGCGTGATCGTCTGGACGTCGCCGTGTGCTCATCGGACCCAGACTGGTCCGGTCCTCTGCGGCTGCGGAAAGCGGCGTTGCGTGGCCTTGCGGCCGTACGCGGGTACGCCGAATCGGGCCGGTGCCGGAGAGCCGTGCTCCTCGACTATTTCGGGGATGAGACACGGGCCTGCCGGGGCTGTGACGTGTGTGACGCCGAGCGTCGACGGGGGCGGATGTGAATCTTCGTGTGAATCTTCGTGTGAATCTTGGTAGGTGAAAGACCGTATGCATAGATATCTGTCAGAAGAGCACAGCGGCCTCGTTGAAGAGGTCCGGGCTTTCGCCCGTGAGTACATCGAACCCAACGCCCGGGAAGCGGACGAATCGGCCGAGTTCCCGTGGGATAGTGTCAAGGCGATGGGGGAGATGGGGCTGCTCGGAGTTCCCGTCCCTGAAGAGCTCGGGGGTATGGGCCGCGACTATTTGAGTTACATTCTGGTGGTTGAGGAGCTCGCCAAGGTCGATGCGAGCCACGCCATCACGGTCTCCGCCCACACGACGCTGGGCACCTCTCCCATTCTGCAATTCGGCACTGACGCTCAACGGGAGAAGTACGTTCCGCCTCTGGCCAGCGGGAAGGTCCTTGGAGGCTTCGGGCTGACCGAACCGGGCGCCGGATCCGACGCCGGGGGAACGCGCACTCGGGCCCTGCGGGAGAACGGGGGATACCGAGTAAGCGGATCGAAGATCTTCATCACGCACGCGGGGGTGGGTGAGATCTTCACGATCACCGCGGTGACCGATCCGGATCGGGGATCTCAAGGGATTTCGAGCTTCATCGTGTGTAAGCCGACGGTGGATCTTGAGCGGGCACGATCGCTCGGCTTCGGACACGATGACGGGCTTCCGTTCCTCGAGGGGGTGCGGGCGGGCAAGAAAGAGGACAAGATGGGGTGGCGAGCTTCCGATACCCGGGAGTTGATCCTGGAAGAGGCGCTCGTCCCCGAAGAGGATCGTTTGGGAGTGGAGGGAGAGGGCTTCGTGAACTTCATGAAGACCCTCGACGCCGGTCGGATCGGCATTGCGGCCCTCTCTCTGGGATTGGCCGAGGGGGCGTTCGACACGGCGATCCGGTATGCGAACGAGCGCGAGCAGTTCGGAAAGAAGATCTGGGATTTTCAGAATATTCAGTTCCAGTTGGCGGACATCGCCACAGACATTCAAGCAGGTAAGCACCTCACGTACCACGCAGCCTGGCTGAAGGACCTGGGCCAGCCGTTCACGAAGGAGGCCGCCATGGCCAAGCTCTTCTGTTCAGAGCTTGCCATGCGAGCCACCCGGGATGCGGTCCAGATCATGGGTGGGGCGGGATACACCGCCGACTACCCGGCGGAGCGCATGATGCGCGACGCCAAGGTTTGCGAGATCGGTGAGGGAACCAACGAGATCCAGCGTTTGGTGATCGGTCGACAACTCCTCAAGGAGACGTTCGGCGGATCGGCGCTGGTATAACAAGGAAGCGACTCGGGCCGCTGGCTCGCCAGCCGCGCGCTTTATGCGTGCGGGGTGCGCGGAAGCGCGCTAAACGGGCCCATGCCATGGCGGGCTTCGCTCCTCCCCAATGCGTGGGAGGGACGAGACCGGGGTGATATGGGCGCACCGGCGAGATTGGCTACGAGTGGCCGACTAAGGAGAAAAGTACATTGAGGAGAGAAATCCTCGTGAGTGCGTCTGCCCACGAATCGTGGGTGGCGCTCATGGAAGACGAGCAGTTGGTCGAGATCCTATTCGACCGGCCCGATCAAGGGCGTTTGCTCGGTGACATCTATCTGGGCAAGGTCGAAGCGGTCTTGCCCGGCATTCAAGCGGCCTTTGTCGACATAGGAACCGACAAGGCCGGATTCCTCCACGTTTCGGATCTCGAGACGGGTGAAGAGGAAGACGACAACGGTGGGGGAGGGAGGCGGCGTCGCCCGAAGACCTTTCCCCCTATTCAGGACCTGATCAAGAAGGGCCAGAAGGTGGTCGTACAGGTCACCAAGGAGCCCATCAGCACCAAGGGTCCTCGCCTGACGGCCCAGATCTCACTCCCGGGTCGATTCCTCGTCTATATGCCCGGTTCGTCCCACGTGGGCGTCAGCCGGAAGATCGAGGATCGAGACGAACGCTCCAGGCTGCGCAAGCTCGCCAAGAGCATCCTTCCCAAGAAGAGCGGGGGGATCATCGTCCGAACGGTGAGTGAGGAGCTCAACGAGGACACGTTCGCGAAGGAGTTCAAGCGCCTCAGCGCGATCTGGAAGAAGATCTTGAAAAAGAAGGAGGGCGCAAAGGCCCCGGCGCTCCTACACCGCGAAGCGAAGCTGATCAGTGGTGTGATTCGAGATCTCTTCAGCAACCGCTTCGAGTCGATCACAGTCGATAACAAGGCGGTCTACAACGAGATCCTGCAGTACGTGAAGAACGTGGCGCCGGACCTCAAGGACCGAGTGAAGCTCTATTCGGATTCGGTGGCGCTTTTCGACAAACACGGGGTCGAAGAGGGCATCCAGGGCGCCTTTCAGAAGAGGGTGACCCTGCCTTCGGGCGGGTACATAATCATCGAGCCCACCGAAGCGCTCGTATCGATCGACGTAAACACGGGGCGTTACAAGGGAAAGAAGGACGCTGAGGCCACCATTCTCAAGACCAATGTCGACGCGGCGGGTGAAATCGCGCGTCAGCTTCGCCTGAGAGATATCGGGGGCATTATCGTGTGCGACTTCATCGACATGGAGTCCCAGAAGAACCGCGATCGTGTGCTGCACGAGCTCAGGACCCACCTGAGCCGTGATCGGGCTCGCACCAAGGCGTTCGAGGTCTCGGGCTTGGGGTTGGTGGAGATGACGCGGCAACGGGTGCGACCGTCGCTCTTCAACTCTCTGACCAAGACCTGTGATCATTGCGACGGTGGGGGGCGTGTCTACACGCCGGCTACCGTCGTCCGGCAGATCGAGAGGAGCCTTTCGAGGGTCACGGCCAAGGGTGACGAGCGGAAGATCATGATTCGGATGCATCCTGAGGTGACGCTACGGATTCTGGAGGACGAGCCCGACTTCCTGCGGAGACTGCGGCGCCACACACAGCTGTCTCTGGACATGCGGGACGACCCGTTGCTCAGGGAAGACGAGTTCCGAATCCTGTCGGGTGCCGCCGAAACGGATGTGACGTCTCGGTACGCGGCGGCCTGAGTCCCTGATACGTCTTGACCAGCCCCTGGCTTTTCGTGAAATTTTCAGGCTCAATTGGAAGAGATTGCACCGCCATCGAGGCATAGCATGTACGCGGTTTTTCAAACAGGTGGTAAGCAGTTCCGGGCGGAACCGGGCGTAAAGCTCAGGATTCCGTCTCTGGAGGCGGACGAGGGTAGCACAGTCTCGTTCGACGACGTGCTGCTCGCCTCGGACGGTTCAGCGGTGTCGGTCGGGCAGCCCACCGTAAGTGGAGCCAAGGTGACGGCCGAAGTGCTCCGTCACGGCAAGGACAAGAAGATCATCGTGTTCAAGCGGAAGCGCAGGAAGGGCTACCGCAAGAAGCAGGGACACCGTCAGAAGTTCACCGAGATTCGGATCGCCGACATCAAGCTTTAGGCGCACCAACATCGGAGCGCTAGGCGCACCAACATCGGAGCGCTAGGCGCACCGACATCCGGGGTGAGACTCCGAGGGGCATCGCATGGCACACAAAAAAGGCGTAGGCTCGAGCCGAAATGGCCGCGACAGCAATTCGAAGCGGCTCGGCGTAAAGCGATTCGGCGGGGAGCGGGTTACCGCCGGCAGCATCATTATTCGCCAGCGCGGAACTCCCTTCCACCCTGGGCACAACGTGTCTCGCGGACGGGATGACACGTTGTTCGCCACCGCAGACGGTGTGGTGACCTTCGAGACCTACCGACGACGTAAGGCAGTTTCGGTCTACGCCGGCGAGTAGTTCCCTAGAAGACTTACCGAGTCCGCTTCGCAGGGTCTCCCTTGCGAAGCGGGCTTTCTTTATGCCTCGCAGTCGTACCTGAGAAGACCAGAGATACAGGATCCTCTCGGACGTTCCGCTGATTCGTAGGGTCGGGGTGGATCTTTTTGAGGGGATGGCTCGTAAGGTGTGCGAGACTGATAGACAGGGAGGGCGGTATGTACTCCAAGACAATAGATGATAAATGGCTGAGGCGGCTCGTCCGCGGCGCTGCTGATGTCCGGGGGATTTCTCGCGGCCGGTTGGGGCTTCACCGACGCCGATGAGGTGGTCGACGAGTCCGGATGGCTGAGTGAAGAGGTCGTGCCGGTGATGTTGGCCGATATCGAGCGGGAATTGGCGTCGGCGCAGCTGCCTCTTCACGAGAACGAGCGCGTCGAGTTCTGGACCCGACGGTTCGTGACCGAGGAGAAGAAGGCCTTCGAGGAAACTCTCTCGAGGGCAGGCCTTTACTCAGACATGATCACCGCTAAGCTCCGTGAGCGTGGAATGCCAGAGGAGTTGATGTACCTGGCCATGATCGAGTCCGGGTTTTTTCCCGACGCTCAGTCGTACGTCGCTGCCTTGGGCGCCTGGCAGTTCATGAGTCCGACCGCTTGGCGTACGGGCTCCGGATCGACTCGTACGTCGACGAGCGACGCGACCCCGTTCGGGCCACCGATGCGGCTCTCGACTACCTGGGCGCATTGTACGAGCGGTACGGCTCCTGGTATCTGGCTGCAGCGGCCTACAACGCGGGACCCACCCGAGTGTCCCGCGCGCTCAACCGACATGCCGGCGGTCGGATAGGGGAGGAGAGCCTGTATTGGGAGATCGTGGACCACCTACCCCGCGAGACCGCGCAGTATGTGCCGAAGCTCCTGGCGGCCACGTATCTGGCCCGCTACGCCTCGAAGTATGGGTTCGAGGTCACCCGTGCGGAGCCTTACGCGTACGACATCGTGTGGACTCCGGGTGGCACGGGCCTGAACATCATCGCGCATTCGGTGGGCGTGTCGACGGAGCGCATGCACGAGCTGAATCCCCAGCTCATCCTGAGCATGACACCTCCGGGGCCGGCCTACCCACTCCGAGTCCCGGTGGGTGCTGGACCCCAGGTGGTCGCCGCCGTGGGAATGCCCGATCGCCCGCTCCGCCGCGCCGACGACTGATCCTACTCGACTAGTCCGTCGAGTCTGAGTCTAGTCGGTCGAGCTTGACTTCCCGTGATCATCAGGCAGGCTTTGCGCGCTTCGGGCAGCTGAGATAATCCGTCGGATGACGTCGCGAGCGAGCTCGGGATCCACGCCCTGTTCTCGCGCACGTTCCGCCCACGTACGTACGACTTGGGCTTCGCGGGCGGGATCGAGCACGGGAAGATCCAGTTCCTGCTTCACCCGACCGATCTCCATCACGACCGTGCGTCGCTGTCCTATGAGCTGGATCATTTCGTCGTCCAGCTCCATGATGCGGTCCCTGAGCGACTCCAGCTCGGCCCGAGTCCGAGTGGCGCCGTCTCCGCTGGCGCCGTCATCGCGGGTTGAATCGTCGCTCATAGCAGTTTTCCGAGGTGCCTGATGGGCCCCGCGTTCATCGGCCCTTGAAATCGGGTTCGCGCTTCTCCACGAACGCCTGTACTCCCTCACGTCCGTCGTCGCTGGCGAACGCCGAGAGGAATAGCTCCCTCTCGAGGTCCAATCCGGCGGCGAGCGGCGTCTCGAGGGCTGCTCGCACTGACTGCTTGACCAGGCGTAGGGCCACAGGGCTCCACCTCGCCATGCGCTCGGCCAGATCACGGGCCTTTTCCAGGTGTTGGCCATCGTCGACCAGGAACTCCACGAGCCCGATCCGGAAGGCCTCTTCTGCATCGACGAAGTCGCCTGTGAGTGCAATGCGCAGCGCCTGCCCCGCACCCACCAAGCGCGCGAGGCGCTGTGTCCCCCCGGCACCGGGAATCAGTCCCAGGCGGATCTCGGCTTGACTGAAGCGGGCCGTCTTGTCGGCGACACGAACGTCGCAGGCCAAGGCCAGCTCGCAGCCGCCGCCTACGCAAAACCCGTGGATCGCAGCGATCAGGGGCTTTGGGAACGCCGCCGCGACATCGTACACCCTCGGGTTCTGGTAGACCTCGCGCTGCTCAGCCGGCGTACGGGACGCGAACTCCGAGACGTCCGCCCCAGCGATGAAGGCCTTTTCACCCTGTCCATGGATGATCGCGACCTTGACGCTCGGATCGTGCGCCAGCTCATGAAGCGCGTCCTTGATTCGCTGACGTAGATCTTGGTTCAAAGCGTTGAGCTTGTCCGGACGATTCAGCGTGAGAATGCCCAGGGCGCCGTAACGCTCGACGAGGAGGGGTGCGTCGCTCATTCCTTCTCCCAACGGTAGAATCCTTCACCCGTCTTCTTGCCCAGTTTGCCTTCGGAAACCAGGCGCTTGAGCAGCTCGGGCGGGCGAAAGGCCTCCGACTCCAATGTGCGATGGAGATACTCGGCAATGTCCAGTCGGATGTCGAGGCCGACCAGGTCGGTGAGTTTGAGGGGACCCATGGGGTGTCGGTAGCCCAGCGTCATGGCTTTGTCGATCGCCGCGGGGCTCGCCACGCCCGCTTCGACCATGCGGATCGCCTCGAGGCCCAAGATGATCCCCAGCCGTGACGAAGCGAATCCGGGTGAATCCTGTACCACGATCGGCTCCTTCCCGATGAAACGCACGAAGTCGGTCGCCAGTCGGGTGGTCTCGTCCGAAGTGTGTTCACCTTCCACGACCTCCACGAGCTTCATGATGTGCACCGGATTGAAGAAGTGCAGTCCCACGAAGCGTTCCGGGGAGGTCAGATCGGCCGCCAGCCTCGAGATGCTGAGGGACGACGTGTTCGTCGCGAAGACGGTGTCTTCTCCCACCCTCTGCTCGACGAGGCGGTACAGGTTCAGCTTGATCTCTATGGACTCCGGAGCCGCCTCGATAACCAACGGCATGTGCTCCAGGGCGTAGGCGAGCTCCGAGGTCAGCTCGATCCGTCCGAGCGTCGCGTCCCGATCGGCGGCGGTGATCTTCTCGAGCGAAACGCCCTTGTCGAGATTGGCTCGAATGCGTTCGAATCCGGAGTCGACGATGGACAGATCGATGTCGTAGAGCGTGGTCTGGAGCCCAGCGGCCGCGCAGACGTGAGCGATCCCGTGCCCCATCGTCCCCGAGCCGAGGACCGAAACGCGCTTGAAGGGGGCCGTCATGTCGACACCACCGTCGCGATGCCTTGCCCGACGCCGATGCACATTGTCGCCATTCCGACGGCTGCCTCTCGTTTCGACATCTCATGAACGAGAGTCGTGAGGATGCGTGCACCGGAGCATCCCACGGGATGTCCCAGGGCTATGGCGCCTCCGTTCACGTTTACCTTCGCGGGGTCCAGGTCGAGCTCCCGCATGCACGGAAGGGCCTGGGCCGCGAAGGCCTCATTCAACTCCACCAGGTCCAGGTCACCCACCGCCACTCCCGCACGACGCAGGGCGAGTCGCCCTGCGGGTACCGGGCCCATGCCCATTCGATCCGGCTCGACACCCGCTACTCCCGAGGCCACCACTCTCGCCAGCGGCTCCAAGCCGAGGCTGTGCGCCCGGCTCTCCTCGACAACGAGAAGGGCAGCAGCACCATCGTTGATCCCCGAGGCGTTGCCGGCCGTCACCGTCCCGTCCTTCTTGAACGCTGGCCGTAGTCGGGCTAAATCCGCCTCAGTGGTGCCGGGGCGGGGATGCTCGTCCCGTTCGACCACGAGGGGCTCACCCTTCCGCTGAGGAACCTCCACGGGTACGATCTCCGCATCGAAGCGGTGGGTCTCGATCGCTTCTCCGGCACGTCGCTGACTCTCGGCGGCGAAGGCATCCTGCTCCTCCCGGCCGACCCCGAACTCTTCAGCCACCACCTCCGCCGTTTCGCCCAGGCCGATGGTCCAGTGGCTGGGCATCGCCGGGTTGATGAAACGCCAGCCCAGCACGGTGTCCGCGGTCTGGGGATGCCCTCGGCTGTAGCCGCGCTCGGGCTTGAGCATCACGAAAGGCGCACGGCTCATGCTCTCGACGCCCCCCGCGATGAAGATCTCTCCCTCACCCGCCTGGATCGCATGAAACGCGGAGTTCACAGCCTGGAGCCCTGATCCACACAGGCGATTCACCGTAACGCCCGGCACGCTAACCGGGAGTCCTGCGAGCAAGAGTGCCATGCGGGCCACGTTGCGGTTGTCCTCGCCTGCTTGGTTGATACAGCCCATCAGCACGTCGTCGACCTCCGCCGGATCGACCCCCGTCCGATCGATCAGGGCCCGGATGACCCGTGCCGCGAGATCGTCCGGTCGGACGGCGGCCAATCCGCCTCCGTGCCGGCCGATGGGAGTCCGCACGGCATCCACGATCCATGCCGTCTTCATAGCGCACACCCGGTCGTTCTCATAGCGCGTTACGAGCTGTCATTACTTGCCCGTGAACTCGGCCTTACGCTTCTCCACGTAGGCCGACAGGCCCTCATTTGCGTCTTGGCTTTGGAACAGTTGCTGCTGCAGCTCACGCTCCAGCGTCAGGGCCAGCTC
This sequence comes from Longimicrobiales bacterium, assembly GCA_965249725.1. Taxonomy (GTDB): domain Bacteria; phylum Gemmatimonadota; class Gemmatimonadetes; order Longimicrobiales; family Gaopeijiaceae; genus CBDDCX01. The sequence goes on along the minus strand of CBDFMQ010000002.1, from coordinate 1,403,338 downwards.
GAACGGCAACTCGGCCCCCGACTGGACGGAGCGCTTGATGCTACCGACCGCCCTCACCGCTTTGTTCGGCGTCGTGAACTGTTTCGCGTACTCCATGACCTTGGCCATGAAGTCCTCGCGGTCATCAGCCTCGATTACCTGGTTGACGAGGCCCATCTCCAGGGCCTTGTCGAATCCGAACGTGTCACCGCCGGCCATCAGCTCTATGGCCTTCGACTTCCCGACAATGCGGACCATTCGCTGGGTGCCGCCCGTGCCCGGCAGGACGCCGAGGGCCACCTCGGGGAGGCCGCACTGGCCCCCATCCTTCCGTGCCACCCGCACATCGCAGGCCATCGCAATCTCGAGTCCTCCCCCCACCGTGTGCCCGTTGAGGGCACCGATGACGAGCTTCGGCGTGTGCTCAAAGCGATTCAGCGTCTCATTGGCGTGCAGGCAAAAGCAGTACTTGAAGCCCGATGTGACCTCGGAGAGCATCTGGATGTTGGCGCCGGCGCAGAAGAACTTCTCACCAGCTCCGGTGACCACGATCACCTCGGCGTCCTCGTCGAAGCGGGCACGCAGGATGGCTTGGTCGAGTTGGACCATCATCTCGTGTGTGTAGGTGTTCGCGGGTGGGTCGTCGAGAGTGAGGATGGCCACGCCGTCCTGAACGTCGTAGTGAACCAGTGTCTTGTCCGTCATGTCCTGTCGTTGCTCCTTGGGTTCTGCGGGTTTCTCTAAAAAAACGATAACACAATGAAGGGAGGGGCGGGCCCGACCTTTTTCGGCATCATTGCTCCATCCACATCGACGTGTTTCCTGCGTCGGATGCCCGATGCGTGCTGGGGCTCACCATGGGATGAGTGGCGACGCCGCGGAGGAAGATCTGCAACACCGTCGAACTCAGTCGATCCACCGGGACTTCCTTGCCCGGTCGATACCACGTGTAGATCCAGTTCATCATCCCGAAGAGCGCGAAGGTAGCGACCCTTCGGTCCGTCGGGTCCTGTTCAGGGGCGACCTGATCGACGCACGCCTGTACGGCGCTCACATACTCCCGCTTGCGAGCGGCGATCTGCCTGCGGTAGTCCCCGGTAAGGGCGTCCGCCTCGTGCGAGAGCACCTTCATCTCCGACATGTTGTTCACGAAGAAGCGCAGGTGGTTCGTGACGATGACCTCGAGGCGGTCCACCGGCTCTCCGACTCCCTCAAGATCCTGTGCGAGTCGCTCGAAAAGGGTGTCGAAGCAGTGCTTCTGGATCAGGAAGAGCAGATCCTCCTTGCTCTTGAAATAGTAGTACAGACCGGCGAGGCTCACGCCGGTGGCGGCGGAAATATCCCGAATGCTGGCACCGCCGTACCCCTTTTCGGCGAAGAGGGCGGAGGCCTCACGGAGGATTCTCGCGAGTTTGGCGTCGTATCGGCGCTGCATCGGATGCGTGGATGGCCCTCTGAGGGGGAGGAACGGGGGTTTCAGGGCCCGACAGCCACTCCGCGTCCGTCTCCCCGGTGTAGCTGACGACCTTCGCACAGAGTCCCATTCGGACGAGCGTTCGAACGAGAAGCTACCCGGGCCCCTGAGGACCGGCAACCGAGTCTGGAGAAGGGGAGCACGCCCGCCTCATGCTTCGTCGCCGCGGGTCGGTGAGCATGAGGAGCGCGTGGGAATTGATTCGCATAGCGGGTCGTAGATAGCTTGAAACGATGAACACCAGCTCCCTTCAGCTCCCTGCCGGGGCCATGGCGTGCTTGTTGTCGGTCGCCCTGTCTGTGGCCGCGTGCACCGATGCCGTCTCCGATCCCATGGCGGGCCTCTTGGCTCAGGAGACCCGCGCGGCTCTCAACCTGGGTCATTCGGCGAGCCTCACAGAGGCCTGGGTCGCTTCTGGAGGTCTCCTCACCGACGCTCCGTTGATGCGATGGGAGGACTCCTGGGAGTTGCCGACGGACGAGGGGCGGGCGCTGCGCTCCTCTGTCTACGCCGACGCTGTGCCCGATCTCTTCCTACGCCTCCGTGAGGGAGAGTTGGAGCGGTTGCTGATCGAGATGGACTCGACACTGGCCCGTGTGGATCGACTTTCCGCGATCGGCATCCCGGAGCGGGTGAGTCGCCGGTTGGATTCGGCCCGCGAGATGCTGACGACGGCCTGGATCCAGGCCGAGGAGGGGGAGGGCACGTCTGCTCTCGCTGCAGCCCTCCAGGCCTCCGACTATCTCCTCGAGGTGACGCCGCCCCACGTCGCAGCTCAACTGCTGGCGTATGCCGAGGAGGGAGTCAGAAGGAAATCCACTTCGGATTCGTACTCCGAGGAGATGCTGGGGCGGGTAGAGCGGCTCATTGACGTAGCCCGTAGCGCCGCCTACGAGGGCGACTACGCTCGGGCGATCCGCGGATCGTACTACGCGTGCCTCATGCTCGGGGTCGAGCTTCCCGACTAAGGCGGTGTTTGCCAGTCGATAAGCCTGGTTTCCCGGGTCGGGAAGTGGGTTTCCGCTTTGTGAGCACCGGCTTTCCGATGTACGTTCCATCTGTCCGTCGCAGCGTATCGCTCCGGGGGAGAAGAGAGACATGACGCGCATAATCCAGACCATTACGGCGGTGGTACTCGGTGGAGTACTGAGTTTCCCAGCGACGGCGGCGGGCCAAGGGAGCGAGGCAGTCTTCCGGGTGCCTGTGACCGGGGTGGTCGAGCTCGGCTTGGCCCCCTTCATCGAGCGCGCCATTCGCGAGGCCGAGGCTTCGGGCGCCGAGGCGATTGTACTCGACATCGATACACCCGGTGGGCGTGTCGATGCCGCCGAGCGCATCGCCGACGCCATCGCGGACGCTCGAGTGCCAGTCTACGCGTTCGTGAATCGGCGCGCGTTCTCGGCCGGAGCTCTGATCGCTCTGGCGACTCGCCGCGTCTACATGAGGCCCGGATCCGTCATGGGGGCAGTCACTCCAGTGGATGGCGCCGGCACCAAGGCATCGGAGAAGATCGTCTCGGCGATGCGCAGCGAGATGCGCGCGTTGGCCGAGGCTCAGGGACTCAACCCCCAGGTGGCCGAGGCCATGGTCGACGAGTCCATCGCTGTCCCTGGCGTGAGTGAGGCGGGCAAGCTCCTCACCCTCACCACCGAGGAGGCGGTAGACCTGGAGTACGCGCTAGCGACGGACAATTTCACCACCCTGCTGGATGATCTGAACCTGTCCGGTGCGGCGGTTCGCGACCTCGAGGTCAACTGGGCAGAGCGTTTGGTGCGCTTCTTTTCCCATCCGGTCGTGGCTCCGTTCCTCCTGTCGCTCGGCTTCTTGGGACTCATCGTCGAGATCAAGACCCCGGCGGTCGGATTGGCAGGCGCAGCCGGGCTGCTCTCGCTCTCCCTGTTCTTCGGCTCCCATCTGATCATAGGTCTCGCCGGCTGGGAGGACCTGCTTGTCTTCGGTGCCGGTGTCTTGTTCCTGGCGGCGGAGGTCATGATCATTCCCGGCTTCGGGTTCTTCGGATTGTTGGGGCTGGTAGGCATGGGAGCGGGTATCTATATGAGCTTGTTGGGCGGCTTGCCGACGGCGGAGGACTTCAGCAGGGCCGGGGGTGTGCTGAGCACGACCCTACTCCTGATTCTGGTCACAGCTTGGGCGCTCGTTCGCCACCTTCCCAAGAGCGCCCGACTCTACCGCACGGGCATCTTCCTGGGCACGCGGACCGACAAAGCCATCGGATACGAGTCGGCCCAGACCCGGCCGGAGCTCGTGAATCGGGAAGGTGTGGCGATTACCGACTTGAGACCCTCGGGCATTGGCCTCTTCGACGACGAGCGTATCGACATCGTTTCGGAGTCCGAGTGGATCGAACACGGCACTCCGGTGCGGATCGTGGCCGCGGAGGGATACAGACATGTGGTCCGGCCTGCGGCCACCGAGAAAGGGGGACCCGCGTCCCTAGAGGAAGATCGGCCCGCTTCCGCAGAGGAAGATCGGCCTGCTTCCGCAGAGAAGGAATAGAACGAGAACAAGAATGAGGTTTTCCCGGCCCGCGGGCTCCAGCCCGCCGAGGGACCTGGCTCACTGAAAGGAACACTAGATGCAACAGCTAGACGTATTCAGCCTTTTTATCCTCTTCGGGGCGGTGATGCTCATCAGCGTCGTGGCCTGGGCGGTCCCGGTACGCCTGTGGGTCGAGGCGATCTCGGCCGGGGTCCGGTTGAGCATTGGCTACCTGGTGGGGATGCGCCTGCGTAAGGTCACTCCCTCGGCGGTTGTGCGCCCGTTGATCTGGGCGACCAAGGCCGGCATCCCGCTTAGTATCAATGACCTCGAAGCCCACTATTTGGCCGGAGGCGAGGTCGACCGCGTCGTCCGCGCACTGATCAGCGCCGATAAGGCGAGCATCGAGCTGGGTTTTCAGCAGGCGGCGGCCATCGACCTCGCCGGCCGAGACGTCTTTGAGGCGGTACAGGTCTCGGTGAACCCCAAGGTCATCAACACACCGAAGGTGGCGGCCATGGCCAAGGACGGCATCCAGCTAATCGCCCAGGCCCGTGTCACTGTGCGGGCCAACATCAATCGGCTGGTGGGTGGTGCCGGGGAGGAGACCATCCTCGCCCGGGTGGGTGAGGGGATCGTATCCTCGATCGGTTCTGCCGCTTCACACAAGGACGTGCTGGAGAACCCGGACGGCATCTCCAAGATGGTGCTGTCCAAAGGGCTCGACTCGGGCACGGCCTTCGAGATCCTCTCGATCGACATCGCGGACGTGGATGTCGGGAAGAACATCGGTGCCGACCTCCAAACCCATCAGGCCGATGCCGACAAGCGAGTGGCCCAGGCCCGTGCCGAGGAACGGCGCGCCATGGCCGTGGCTGAGGAACAAGAGATGCAGGCCAGGGTGGTGGAGATGAGGGCCGAGCTGGTGAAGGCAGAATCGCAGGTGCCGCTGGCGTTGGCGGATGCCTTCCGGCAGGGCCACATGGGTGTCATGGACTACGTGCGCTACAACAACATTCAGTCCGATACGACCATGCGTAAGGCCATCGCGGGCGGAGACGACACTGACACCGATCCGCTGGCGTAGCGTGGCTCTTCCGACGCCTCCGAGGGCCATCTAATGGACAGCGGCCTGATCCAGATTCTGGTCATCGCCTTCTTCGTCATCATTTCGATGATGGACGCGGCGGCCCGTAAGAAGCGCCAGGAACAGGACCCCCACACCGAGATGGGGCGGAGCGAGAGCGCCGAGGGGGGGGGCGATCTCCTCGCGCACCAGGCCGATGCCGAGACATCGGAGGGGATGGTTCCCGACGAGCTCTGGGAGGAGATTGCCGCCATCGCCCGAGGACGGACGCCTCCGTCCGCTCGGCCGCTGCCACCCGCACCGGAACCCGAGGTGGAGCCCTCGTCGCGCTACAGTGGTGTTTTCGAACCCGAGGAGACTAGGCTCGGTCTCGAGCATCAGCACGTCGAGCGGCACGACCACGTGGAATGGTCCCCCGATGACAGCCCGGCGTATCCGATCGGGCCTGTGCCCGATGAGGTTCCGGCTGCTCGCACCGGCAGCTCTCTGACCCTCTCTACGACACCGTTGCCGACGCGGCCGACTCCACTTGCGATGTCCGAGCGGGCGGATTCTCAGCCCGGGGCGGGGACCGGCCCCACTCGGCGATCCCCGGCCAGAGGGCGGGGCGCGCGTCGGATGCTGACACTCGCGGGGCCCGAGAGCGTTCGACAGGCCATGGTCCTGTCAGAGGTTCTTAGCCCGCCGGTGGCGCTGCGGGACTCGGAACACGAGCCGCCCGGCTAGTCTGACTCGTCGCTACATCTCCCCCGAGCCCATCCTCCTCAACACCGTATGCAGGATTCCGCCGTTCTGGTAGTACTCGACGTCCACATCGGAATCGAGCCGCGCGATCGCCTCGAAGGCCGTCGCCGTGCCATCGTCGGCCGTTGCCACCACGCTCAGTCGAGCATGAGGCTCGAGTCCGTCTGAAATGCCCGTGATGTCGTACGTTTCGCGACCCGTCAGGCCCAGCGACGCGGGAGTGTCCCCCTCGGCGAACTGCAGAGGAAGTACGCCCATCCCGACCAAGTTGCTGCGGTGAATCCGCTCATAGCTCTCGGCGATCACGGCACGGACCCCCAATAGAGCGGTGCCCTTGGCGGCCCAATCGCGCGAACTACCCGTGCCGTACTCCGTACCGGCCAGGACGACCAAGGGCGTGCCCTCGCCCTGATAGCGCATCGCGGTTTCGTAGATCGAGGACTCTTCTCCGCTCGGGACGTGCACCGCGTAGCCACCCTCCCGGTCCTGCAGCATGAGGTTGCGGATGCGCACGTTGCCGAACGTACCGCGCATCATGACCTCGTGGTTGCCGCGCCGAGAGCCGAAGGTGTTGAACTGCCACGGCTTCACGCCGTGCTCCAAGAGGTAGACTCCCGCCGGCCCGTCCTTCGGAATCGCCCCCGCGGGGGAGATGTGATCGGTGGTCGTGGTGTTGCCGAAAATGCCCAGAACCCGGGCTCCGTGAATGTCGGTAAGGTCCGGTAGATCCAACGACATCCCCTCGAAGAAGGGAGGATTCCGGATGTACGTGGAATCGTCCTCCCAGTCGTAGAGGTTGTCCTCGTCGGTGGGGAGGGGGAGTGCTCGCCACAGATCATTGCCCTCGAAGACCTCGGCATAGCGATTCTCGTACATCTCGGGCTTCAGGCACGACCGTACCGTCTCCCCGATGACTCCGGAGCTGGGCCAGAGGTCCTTGAGTAAGACGGGCTCTCCGGCCCGGTCGTTGCCCAACGGCTCCGTGGCCAGATCGATGTCGATTCGCCCGGCCAATGCGTAGGCCACGACGAGCATCGGCGAAGACAGGTAGTTCGCACGAACGTGGGGGTGAATCCGGGCTTCGTAGTTGCGGTTTCCGGAGAGGATGGAGGCGACCACCAGGCCGTTCTGCTCAACCTCTTCCCCAACAGGCTCGGCCAGGGGGCCCGAGTTCCCGATGCAGGTGGTGCAGCCGTAGCCCACGACGTTGAAGCCCAGGGTGTTGAGGGGCTCTGTGAGGCCGGCCGCGTCGAGGTAGTCGGTGACGACCTTCGATCCCGGGGCCATGCTGGGCTTCACCCAAGGCTTGACCTCGAGGCCCAGCTCCACCGCCTTCTTGGCCAACAAGCCCGCCCCCACCATGACGGACGGGTTCGACGTGTTGGTGCAGCTCGTGATGGCGGCAATGACGATGCTGCCGTCTCCGATCTCACACGCCTCGCCGTCCACCTCGACGGGTATCGAACGCGCACCGTTACCGCTCAGAGAGACGCCCGACGGAACCAGTCCGGGAAGATCCCTGGCAAATGCGTCGGGAAGATCGCCAAGCGCGATCCGGTCCTGCGGCCGTCTCGGTCCTGCCACGCTGGGCTCCACGGTGGACAGGTCCATGTGCAGGACATCGGTGTACTCCGCGTCCGGTGTCTGGTCCGTCCGAAAGAGCCCCTGCTCCTTACTAATGCGCTCCACGCGCTCGACGAGTGCTTCGCTGCGGCCGGAGCCCCGCAGGTAGCTCAGTGTCTCGCTGTCCACCGGGAAGAAGCCGATGGTCGCCCCGTACTCGGGAGACATGTTGGCCAAGGTCGCCCGGTCCGGGAGCGTGAGCTTGGAAAGGCCGGAGCCGAAGTACTCCACGAAGCGCCCCACTACCCCATGGGCACGAAGCATCTCGACCACGTGCAGCACCAGGTCGGTGGCGGTGGCGCCTTCCGGCAGCTCCCCGCTGAACTTCACGCCCACCACCTCAGGGAGGAGCATGTAGTAGGGCTGACCCGTGAGAACCGCTTCGGCCTCGATACCGCCCACGCCCCACCCGACGACCCCGAGGCCGTTGATCATGGTGGTGTGGGAATCCGTGCCCACCAGCGTGTCGGGGTAGGCAAGCCAGGTGCCCCCCTCGTTGCGACGATGCACCACCGACGCGAGGTACTCGAGGTTGACCTGGTGCACGATGCCCGTGCCCGGCGGCACGACGCGGAAGTCCTCGAAGGAGTACTGCGCCCAGCGTAGCAACGCATATCGCTCACGGTTGCGCTCGAATTCCCGCTCCACGTTCTGGCGGTAGGCCTCTGGGGTGCCGAAATAGTCGACCTGCACCGAGTGGTCGATGACCAGGTCGGCTGGCACGACCGGATTGATGCGGTCCGGGTCCCCACCCATGGCCTTGAGCCCGTCCCGCATCGCAGCCAAATCGACCACGGCGGGCACGCCCGTGAAGTCCTGAAGGACCACGCGGCTCGGCATGAACGGCACGTCCGCCCCAGCGTTCGTGGGGCTCCAGTCCGCAACGGCCTGGACGTGCTCTTCGGCCACGTACCGGCCACCCGACTGACGCAACGCGTTCTCGAGCAGGATGCGGATCGAGAAGGGTAGTCGGCCGAGGTCGCCGAGCCCTGTTTCTTCCAGTCGGCCGAGACGGTAGAAAGACGTGGGTCCTTCTTTGAGATCGATCGTGGTCAGTGCGCCGAAGGGGTCGCTGGTCATGACGGCCTCAGTCTGCTCTGCAGTTCGGGACGGACGCGGTTTTCGCGGGGCTGCGAACGTCGAAGAATACCAAAGGCCTCAGACGGAAGACACCCCGCGCCTGATTCCACCCTCGGGCGGCGGTATTCCCCGCCCGGGGGTAGGGCGTTTCCCCACAAGCAAATTCGGGGGAGAAGAGTTCCACCATCACGTCGTTCCCGATGGATATCGTGAATACAGCGGTGGCGCAGCTCCTGCCGAAGGCGGACGATCCTTCGGCGGGTTCGAGTGAGGCTCCACCTTCCGGATACTAGGAGCACGCACCGGAACGGAGTCCACTAGGGGCGACGTGGCCTCGGGGAATACCCCGACCACTCGAGAAGGCGGGCGGCTCATCGGCGCCCGCCTTCTGCATTTCGCGGTGCTCGTCGACTCGCAGTAGCTTGTCGCTCGAATTCCGAGCGGAGCTGCAGTCATGCGAGTACCAACCTCCAGGATGCCGGTCGCCCAGCGGCGGCCTCCCTGTCGGCGCCAATGGCCGTTGACATACACGCTGACATGCCCGCTGGCTCGCCCGCTGGCTTGCCCAATCCGACGGTGCCCCGAATGAGTTTTCGTCGGGAGTTGGGGACCTTCGACGCCACGATGGTGGTGGTGGGTGGCATCATCGGTGCGGGGATCTTCATCAACCCCTATATCGTGGCCCAGCGCCTCGACAGCGGCTGGTTGGTCATGGCCGCCTGGATCGCCGGGGGGTGCATCGCCATCGCGGGAGCCTTCACCTTTGCAGAACTCGGCTCGCTCTTTCCCACCGCCGGGGGCCACTACGCTTACCTGCGGGATGCGTACCACCCTTTAGCGGGATTCCTGTACGGCTGGGCCCTCCTCCTCATGATCGAGAGCGGAGCCATCGCGGCGGTCGCCATCACGTTTGCCGAGTACACCTTCCGCTTGGTGGGTCGCGGGGGCGCCCCCACCTCGTCGCTCGCCATCTTGGCCATCGTGGTCGTAGCGACGATCAACTATCTCGGGGTGAAACCCGGGAGTCGTGTGCTCAATGCGTTCGTCGTGCTCAAAGTGGCGGCCATTCTGGTGCTGATCGGAGCCGGCTTCGTCCTGGGCGGATCTGGAGCGACCGACGTTCCGGCGGTAACCGCCGCCGCGGCGGCTGCAGCGACTGGGGCGGCCGAGCAGGTCACCGAGCGCCCCTCCTTGCTACTCGCGTTCGGAGCGGCCCTCATCCCCATCATGTTCTCATATGGGGGATGGCAGAACGCGAACTACGTGGCCGAGGAGATCAAGGACCCGGTCAAGAAACTGCCCACGGCGCTCCTCGCGGGGACCGCAGTAGTGGTGACGGTTTACGCTCTCGTGAACCTCGTGTACTTGAAGACCCTCGGACACGCAGGACTCGCGGGATCGATGACGCCCGCCGCCGACACGGCCGACCGCCTCTTCGGCGGCACTGGAGACAAGCTCATCGCCCTGACCATCGCCATCTCGACCTTCGGCTTCCTGAACCTGACGATGCTGGCGCCGACCCGAGTCTACTACGCGATGGCGCGCGACAAGCTCTTCATTCCGGCTGTAGCGCGGCTCCACCCGCGGTTCCGCACGCCCTCCCTCGCGATCGGCATCCAATCGGGATGGGCCGCCATCCTCGTCCTCAGCGGTACATATGCCCAGCTGGTGGACTACGTCGTCCTGGCAGACTGGATCTTCTTCGGACTCGCGGGTGCCAGCCTGTTCATCTTCCGCAGGACCCATCCGCTCGCGGAGCGACCCGAGGGCACGTTCAGGACCTTGGGCTTTCCGATTCTGCCAGGCGTCTTCGTGGCGGTATCGGTGCTCATCGTCGGGAGCGTCCTGAGGTCGAACCCGGTCGGCTCCGGCATCGGCCTGGTGCTGCTCCTGACGGGTGTACCTGCCTTCTGGTATTGGAGTGGACGCACCACAGAGGACGCGAGTGATGCGAACCATGACCAGCCCCAGCCCGGGGACGGACCCCAAGAATGAGTGGCGTCGAAGGAGTGCGTGACTGGGCACCCTACATGCACTGGTCCAAGGTGCACCCGATTCCCACGTTCGGTCTGACACGAAGCGATCTGCACCATTGCCAGCTCGAAGACCTGCCCGGGGCTCGGGAGGCCCTGGCGTTGTCGGGCCCGAACGACGAGGGATACGCTCCCTTGGTGGAGGCTATCGCCGAGCATTACGGCGTGGCCCCCGACCGTGTGTGCACGGCCGCGGGGGCCTCCGGAGCGAACTTCCTGGCCATCGCGGCCATGGTACGCCCCGGGGAGGAGCTGTTGTGCGAGACGCCAGGCTATGATCCGCTCGTGGATGCCGGCGAGCTCGTGGGCGCCCGCGTAGGTCGCTTCGAGCGAGTCTTCGAGGACGGGTGGCGATTGGATCCCGAGCGCGTGGCTTAGCGCCTCACATCAGAAACTCGCCTCGTGGTGGTCACCGACCCCCACAACCCGACGGGAACGCTTGCAACGGACGAGGAGCTGCTGGGCGTAGTCGAAGTGGCTGAGAAGGTCGGTGCTCGCGTCCTGGTGGACGAGGTATACAGGGAGGCGGTCTTCGATCGGCCCTAGAGGCCGGCGGCGAGCCTCTCGGACCGGGTCGTCTCCACCAGCAGCCTGACCAAGGCGTTCGGACTCTCCGGGCTACGCTGTGGTTGGGCCGTGGCTCCGCCCGAGGTCTGTGAGTCCATGCGCCGCGTTCGCGACGTGGTAGATGCCGTCGGGGCCTTTCCTGCAGAGCGGCTGTCGGTGGTCGCCTTCGATCACCTGGCGGCCCTTCGCGAACGGGCGCGCTCGATCCTCGAGCCCAATTCCCGCATGCTGGCGGACTTCATGGAGAGCCGGGATGTGCTCGAGTGGGTGCCCCCCGCGGGTGGCGCCGTGGCCTTTCCGAGAATCCGGGATGTCGAGGACACCGCCGTCTTCGCCCGAAGGCTGACAGAGCAGTACGATACGGGTGTCGTGCCCGGTGCCTTTTTCCAATCTCCCGCTCATTTCAGGGTGGCGATTGGTGCGCCGACGGACGTGCTCGGTGGTGCGCTCGAGGCTCTAGGGCGTGCCCTGGACGATGAAGCATGGGAGTGAGGAGTATGGCGGTGAGATGGTGGGTATTGTTGTCGATTTCGGCTCTGGCGCTGGGTTTGACGGGCTGTGCCGCCATCCAGCAGGCGTTTGAGGAGGCCGGCCGTCGCCCCACGATTCGGGTGCTGGCCTACAACATCAAACACGGCGAGGGCATGGACAGGGAGGTGCACCTCGAGCGGGCGGCGGCGGTGATCCGCGGTGCTCGTCCGGACATCGTCACGCTCCAGGAGATCGACTGGAACGTCGCGCGAACCGGTCGAGTCGATCAGGCGGCGCGTCTCGGTGATCTGACCGGGATGGAGCACGCATTCGGTCCCTTCATGGAGTATCAAGGCGGGGAGTATGGGATGGCCATCCTATCTCGGTGGCCCATCCTCGAGGTCGTGAACCATGTGTTACCCCCCGGCACGGAGCCGCGAAGCACACTGGCGGCCAGGATCCGGCTTCCAGGTGGGGCGGGGGAGGTGATCGTGGCGGGCGTGCACTTCTACCGTACGGAAGAGGAGCGCTTTCGGCAGGCGCGGGAGGTCGTGGACCTCTTCGAACAGGAGACGACGCCGATCATTCTGGCGGGAGACTTCAATTCCCGCAGAGGCGATCGGGTCATGGACGTGATCGAGCATCACTGGGCGTTACCCGACAAGGCCGGCCGCATCTCGACCTTCCCGTCGGACCGCCCGGAGCGCGAAATCGACTTCATCGGATACCGTCCTACCGATCACTTCGAGGTTGTCGAGTACCGTGTACTGGACGAGCGAGTGGCATCGGACCATCGGCCGGTGCTGATGGTCTTGAGGGTTCGCTGAGACGAGCGACGCAGCCCACCGTCGACGGTGGGCCGAGCACTTTACGGAGGGTTGGGAGCGATGCCGGACGACATCATTGAGGGTGGATTGGATCGCCGCGAGGCCCTGAAACTGGGCGCTGCCGGGCTGGGCCTAGCCGTCGTCGGCACCTCTGCGGGATGCTCCATCGAGTCGGAGCCTCAAGGGTCGGGGTCCGTTCCCGATCTCGGGCAGGCCCCCATGGAGCTTTTCGCCGCTCCGCCCATCGATCAGGTCCGTATCGGTTATGTGGGAGTCGGCCTCCAGGGGAGTGCCCATGTCCGGAATCTCCTCCGGATCGAGGGCTGCGTCATTCAGGCCGTGTGCGACGTGGTGCCCGAGAAGGTGGAGCGAATACAGGACTGGGTGGAGGAGGCCGGCCACCCGCGACCGTCGGGTTACACGCGTGGCGAGCGGGACTTCGAGCGCCTGTGCCAGGAGGAGGACTTGGACCTGGTGTACAACGCCACGCCGTGGGAGTGGCACGTCCCCATCTGCACGTCCGCCATGGAGAACGGAAAGCACACGGCGACCGAGGTGCCGGCGGCCTACACGTTGGAAGACTGCTGGAAGCTCGTGGAGTACGCCGAGAAGTACGAGAAGCACTGCTCCATGATGGAGAACGTCAACTACGGGCGCATGGAAATGCTCGCCTTCAACCTCGTCCGGCAGGGTGTCCTGGGTGAGATTCTGCACGCGGAGGGCGGGTATCTCCACGACCTGCGCGGCATCAAGTTCGAGGACAAGGACGAGGGCTTGTGGCGTCGTGCACACGCCACGCAGCGGAACGGCAACCTCTACCCGACCCACGGCTTGGGGCCGATCGCCAACTGCATGGACATCAATCGGGGCGACCGTTTCGCTACGCTGGTCTCGATGAGTACTCCGTCGAGGGGGCTTCAGGACTGGGCCGAAGCCAACTACCCGGCGGACCACCCCAAGCGCCAAGAGACCTACGTCCTGGGGGACGTGAACACGACGATGATCCAGACCGCCCTGGGACGCACGCTCTACGTGGGGCACGACACGAATCTCCCGAGGCCTTACAGCCGCATCAACCAGGTGCAGGGTACCAAGGGCATCTTCCAGGGATATCCGGACCGCGTGTACGTAGAGGGCATCAGTGAGGACCACCGCTGGGACGAGGCCGAGAAGTGGCTGGAGGAGTACGAGCATCCTCTCTGGAAGGAGATGGAGGAGCGCTCGCAGGGCGCGGGTCACGGAGGCATGGACTTCATGGAGGACTACCGCCTCATCAAGTGCCTACGTGAGGGGCTTCCGACGGACATGAACGTCTACGACGCTGCAGCGCTCAGCGCCGTGACGCCGTTGTCCGAGTGGTCGGTGGCGAACGGGAGTCAGGCGATCGACTTCCCGGACTTCACGCGTGGTCGATGGGAGTCCTGGCCGCAGTTGGGGCTGGTGACGGCGTAGCCCGGAGACATCGGGTTGGCACCATACTCCAACGGGGATCCCTCGGGGCTCTTTCAAGACCGCTTCGGTAGTCCCGCGCCGACCCTCGTCGTGCGGGCCCCGGGGCGTGTGAACCTCATCGGCGAGCATATCGACTATTCGCTGCTGCCGGTGCTCCCCATGGCCATCCAGCTCGGTACTTCCTTGGGGGTGCGACCACGCAGAGATGGCCTGTTGAGGATCAGGAACGCGGAGCCGGACTATGCCGACGTCGAGATTGATCTGTTCGTCGAGATAGAGCCGGGAGGGAAAGGCGATTGGGGCGACTATGCCCGGGGTGTGGCTCAGGCTCTGGTGCGTGAATTCGAGATCACATCGGGGGCCGACATCGTCATGGGGTCCGATCTGCCGATCGCTGCGGGCCTGAGTTCTTCTTCCGCGCTTTCCTGCGGCTTGGCCATGGCACTGCTGGCTGTGAATGATCGGGATGTGAGAAGGGTGAAACTGGCCGAGGTCGTGGCCCGGGCCGAGCGGTACACGGGCACCCAAGGAGGGGGAATGGACCAGGCGGCCATCCTCTGTGGCCGCAGTGGGCACGCCCTTGCTGTGAGTTTTGCACCCCTGCACATACGGCCGGTGGAGGTTCCGGGCCATTGGGTGTTCATGGTCGCCCACAGCGGCTTCGTGGCGGAGAAATCCGGTCCGGCACAGGCCACCTACAACACCAGGACCCAGGAGTGCCGAACGGCGCTCGCCACCGTATGGGAGAGGGTGGGGGAAGGGCCCCCACCGGAGAGGGACTACCGGCCGCTACTCGAGACGGCGGATCGAGTGGACCTGCTCGACTTGGCCGACGACGTCCTCGACGCCCCACTCCTTGCCCGGTTCAGGCACACCTTGAGTGAGGCGCTTCGGGTGACTGAGGCCGAGCGGGCGTTGTCCGAGGGAGACCTGATGGCCTTTGGTCGCATCATGGACGCTTCGCACGAGAGCCTCCGTCACGACTACGAGGTGAGCACACCCGAACTCGACAGGATCGTGGCGTTTGCGCGGGAGGCCGGTGCCGCCGGTGCACGACTGACCGGAGCGGGACTCGGCGGTGCCGCGCTCATCCTGTGTGAGGAATCCGCCGAGGCAGCGGTTCGCGAGGCGCTGGCGGGCGGGTACTATGGGCCGCGGGGTGACACATCCACGGAGGATCTGCTATTCAGGGCCGTACCGTCGGGGGGAGCCACGGTCACGTGGCGGTCAGGATAGAAAGCCGACCCGCGGCAGCAGCCTGAACACGCCCCAGCCGGATGCGACCGCCACGACCATCCCGAAGATGCCTGCCCCTGGCTGCCCGTACAGTAGGAACCCCGTTCCGAACAGCGCGCCGTACACCATGGTGCACCCGAGGAACCAGGAGAGCAGGCCGGCGGCGAGCTCTCCGCCGCGATCTTGATCGTCGGCCCGTTGGCCGCCTCCCGCGGGATCCTCACTGCCGCCCGTCTCGGAGCCCGTCTCGCCCATGACCGCATCCCAGCCCCGGCCGAGCGGACGGATATCGCGGTAGAAGGCCTGGAGCGTCTCCGTGTCCACCGGCGGAGTCATGAACGTCACGGCCAGCCAGCCCACGGTGGTGATCGCCACGCCTACGACCAGTGTATTCGATGCATCCCAGGGCTCGAAGCCCAGGCGCGTATGGAAGAAGGCGAAGTAGATGGCCACGACAAACGAGATCACCATGGCGGAGATCTCACTCCACGTGTTCACCCGCCACCAGAACCACCGCAGAAGGAACACCAGACCGGTCCCGGCCCCGATCTGGAGGAGAATCTGGAACGCCTGCATGGCGTTCTCGAGCTGTAGGGCCACGAAAGACGCGAAGATGATCAACCCTACGGTGGAGAGCCGCGCCACTCGGACATAGTCCTTCTCCTCGCGGTCCGGGGCCACGAAACGGCGGTAGACGTCGTCGACGATGTACGACGACCCCCAGTTGAGGTGCGTGCTGATGGTCGACATGTAGGCCGCCGCGAGTGATGCCACCACGAGGCCGAGGAGGCCGTGCGGCAGGAAGACCAGCATGGCGGGGTAAGCCAGGTCGTGCCGGATGACGGACGGGTCCACGTGGGGGAAGGCGGCCTGTAGGTCGGCCAGGGTCGGGTAGACGATCAACGACGCCAGGGCCACCAAGATCCACGGCCACGGTCGCAGCGCGTAGTGGGCCAGGTTGAACCAGAGCGTGGCCTGCATGGCGTGCTTCTCATCCTTGGCCGCCAGCATGCGTTGGGCGGCATATCCTCCACCGCCGGGCTCCGCGCCGGGGTACCACGTACTCCACCACTGCACGGCGATGGGCACGATGAAGACGGCCGCCGCGGTGGAGGGATCCGAGAAGTCCGGAAGGAAGGACAACTTGCCCGACACGGCTGGGTTGGAGATCAGACCGGAGAGGCCACCCACCTCCGGAAGCCGCAGGGCATAAACCGCCGCAGCCACCGCCCCGATCATGGAGATGGCGAAGAGAAGCAGATCCGTGACCAGGACGCCCCAGAGCCCCGAGGTCGCCGCATACAAGACCGTGGCCGTTCCGGCGATCAGCACGACGGTGTACTTGTCCGCTCCGAGCAGCACACCCCCGATCTTGATGGCCGCCAGCGTCACCGTGGCCATGATCATGACGTTGAAGAACACACCCAGATAGATGGCCCTGAAGCCTCTCAGGAAGGCTGCGGAACGTCCCGCATATCGAAGTTCATAGAATCCGATATCAGTGAGGACGCCTGAGCGCCGCCAAAGCTTGGCGTAGAAGAAGACCGTGCACATGCCGGTGATCAGGAAGGCCCACCAGATCCAGTTCTGGCTGACCCCTCCGGTGCGCACGAGGTCGGTGACCAGGTTGGGTGTGTCCGTCGAGAACGTGGTCGCCACCATCGAGGTGCCCAGCAGCCACCACGGCATCGACCGGCCCGCGAGGAAGTACTCCTCGGTTCCGCGTCCGGCGCGGCGCGCGAACGCCAGCCCCACCGAGAGGGCCGTCACGCCGTAGAGGGCGAGGACCCACCAGTCGAGTGTCGATAGCTGCATCAGGGCTCCGTTGCCGAAGATCCGTTCTGGTTCGCCAATGCTGGGAATGCGCTCGCAAGATCCGCCGGATAGTGTCCCTCGGCAACGAGCCTCTCGATGCGGGACCGAACCTCCGAACGATCTTCGGCAAATGTCACGCCGAAACTGGGCAGGCCCGAAGCCACAGCCTTCATCTGAAGGTCGCCGGACGCGATGAGCCGGTTCAGTGCGTCGCTGAGGTAGAATTCGATCGGACGCTCGTCCGTCAGCTCGCTGAGGAGAGCGCGGAAGCGTTCTTCCAAGAGAGGGAAGATGCCCGCCGTGAATCCCCAGAGTCCCATGGAAGCAGGCTCACTGCCCGAGAAGGAAAGCACGGTGCGGTCCGGAGTCTCTCCCACGATTCCCTGGGATGATCGATGCACCCGTAGCACCTCGTGTATCTCGTGGACCGCTCCGTCGTCACCTACCTGGAGTATGGCCCTGGAGACCCCCCCCGTCGTTGAGAGGGTGTCGGCCAGTTGGTACGTGATGGCCCAGGCACCGGTTGATCGCGGATCCGCCGTTTCCCTCACGAGCGTCTGCTGAGCCGCCATCTCCAGCGCAAGCGTCCCCAGGGCGGCTCGTCCGTAGAAGTCGTCGGCGTTCACCACAGCGAAGGGGCCTTGGATCAGGTCTCGTGTAGTCCACACCGCATGTCCGGTCCCCCACGGTTGCTCACGGTCTTCCGGGAGGACTGCGCCGGCCGGGAGGTCCTCGACGCGCTGGCAAACGAAGCGACAGCGCCAGGAGCCCGAGGTGAGTTCTTCGACGTGCCGCGACACTTGGTCTTCGATCTCCCTCCGTACCACCAAGACCGCGTCTCCGTATCCCGAGCGGGCCGCGTCGAAGAGGGTGTAGTCGATCAGCGCCTCACCCCGGGGGCCGACTGATGCCAGCGGCTTCAGTTCCCCATACCGGGTGGACAGGCCGGCGGCCAAGACGACGAGGGTCGGTGAGAGATCCGACCGCTGAGTTCGGACGTCAGACGAGACGGAAGGTGGCGTCACGCGTGTCGGGGTCACGGGTGTCGGAGGCAGGAGCGTCGAAAGCAGGTCATGGCTGGTTGACGGAGACTACCCGATGCCCCGTGGGGGTGCAAAAAAAAGGACTCGGCAGGGGGGCGAATCCCTGCCGAGCCTTAAACGACCACGAGCCTGATCGCGTCAGCCACACAACATCCACCAGGGCCCTAGCCGTTCCCCACATCATCATCATCACTCTTCACCGTTCGCTCTGGAACCGAGTTTCCTTGGCCCGATGTCCAATACTAGAACAAGGTCCTTGGGGGACGTAGCCCCCGCGTGTAGAATAAGGGCCGGCCGGGATGGTGGAATTGGTAGACGCACCGGACTCAAAATCCGGCGGGCTTCGGCCCTTGGGGGTTCGAGTCCCCCTCCCGGCACTGCTCAGAGGGTGTTGTGGGTCGACCACCCGATCCCGAGGAGATCATGAAGCGCACACTGATGGCCGTCCTGCTGGTCGGAGGCCTCTGGGGCAATGTGCTGGGGGCTCAGTGGGGGGCTCGGCTTGGGGCTCAGCTTGGGGCGCAGGAGCGTGCGGACGAGGGTGAGCGGATCCGGATTGAGCATCACCTGGGCGCGGGAGAGCCCGAGATGGTGGAGGGGTGGCTCGTGCGGATCCACCCCGGCGATTCCATCGTCATGGCCACCCGGATCGATCGCGATCGAATCTCGTTCCGTACCGCCCTCGTGGATCGGGTCCAGGTGCATCGCATCGAGACACGGGGGACGCGGATGGCGATCCTGGGAACGCTCGCGGCCGGTCTCATCATATTCCCGTTCACCGAGTCGGAGTGCTCCCCGACGCGTGCCGAGGTGTGTTTCGGTCGTGGCACCGTGCTCTACGCGGCTGCAGGAGGTTTCCTTCTCGGGGGCGTCATCGGGTCCTTCATGGAGGTCCCGACGTGGAAGGACGTGGCACCCGAGTCGTTCCGTATTCCGACGTTCCAACCGGCGGTGACGTTCGATGGTGGGTTGGGCTTTTCGGCGAGGTTCGCGCTACCGTTCTGAGATAACCGGCGGGATCAAGGGCGCTTCTCACCGATGGAGCGCTCCGACGAGAAAAGGCGGGCCCCGGGAGGGGCCCGCCTTCGCTTTGCGCGGCAGCGAAACCAGATCAACTGTTCGCCACTCGACCGTTGGTCAGTTGTTCGGCCACTGCCCCCAGTTGCTGCAGTGTCCGCCGTTGTCGGTGCCTCGGAGGGCCGCGAGCGGACCCGCATAGATCGCGTTCATCACCGCGGTGGGCGAACGCTTGAGGCTTCCGTCTTTCTTGATCCAGACCTTGCCGAAGTGGCCTTGGCTCAGGCCGTGGCCGGCCTCGTGCAGCGCTACGCTCTCGACATCCACGTTGCTGGATCCGTCGTCCGCCCACGAGAAGCTCGGATCGTAGTAGATCTCGCGGAACGCGGCGTCAAGCTTGCCGTTGTTGTCGATGTCGGTGAAGCCGTTCACATCCGTGAACCCGAACGTGAACGTCACTCCCAGGACGCCGCCAGCGAAGTTGATGTCCCGCCAGCCGGCGTGCTGTACGTCCGCGAAGACGAACGGGCTACCACCCAGGCTGTTGAGGAACGCCACGACGCCGATATCGATCCCGAAATCGGGGCTCTGGGCTAGTCCCAGGTTGGAGCAGGTGAGTGCATCCCAGGTGTCCATCGAGCGGACGATGGCCGCATCGGTCGCCGCGGCCCCGAGTCCCCGGTCGTGTCGATCGCGTACGTGATCGAATTGGCGCCCGGGCCACTCCATGCACGCCGCGTATCCCCAGGCACGAAGTCGAATCCGAGCTGCTTGTTGCCGACGTTCTTGGCGATGATCGTATTGCCCATCTCACCGCTGTCGCCCGACGTCACATACTCTGCCATGGCCACCCGGTAGTCGGCACCGTCCGCCGCGAGCCCGGCGTTGAGGGCGTCCATGTAGTTGCTGAGCTCGGCACCCGTATTGTCACCACCGCCACCGCCACCGCCCTTCGCCAGCTGCGGCTCGATATCCGTATCAGGCGCGATGGGCGCGTCGGTACATGCCGAAAACGCGAGCGCGAAGGCGGCGACGGGAATGAAAAAGCGATGTTTGGACATACGCGAATTCTCCTTGGGTGGTGACGTTTGAACCGACCGGGCGGGAATTCCCGCCTCAGGCAGGTTCGGAGCTGACGGAAAAACTACTAAGCGGCAGAGCACCGCACCAGGGAGCTTCCGGCGCAGACTCGAGCGTTCGTCACGGGGGTGCAGACTCGGTGTCTGGCCCGGCTCCGGCCGACCTGTTTTCATTGCTCTGGGACCCTTAGAATGACCCACGAGGCCCCCCCTCCCGAAGGACCCCGGAGACCGCATTGCCTGCCACCCAGACGCCGGTACTCGTCAATCGAGACGATGCCGTGGCCGTCCTCACACTCAACCGACCCGACCGCCTGAATGCCGTCAGCCCCGATCTCTACCGGGAACTGAGGGCGGCCCTCGAAGACATCGAGTCCGACAACGAGGTTCGAGCCATTGTGCTCACGGGGGCCGGTCGAGGGTTCTGCGTAGGGGCCGACCTCAAATCCCACTCCGAGGGCCCCATGTCGGCTGAAGAGAGGCATGAGTACATCGGCCTCGCTCAGACCGTCAACGCGGGCCTTCAGTACAGCCGCGTGCCGGTGGTGGCCGCGGTGAATGGTCACGCGATCGGGGCCGGGCTGGAGCTTGCGCTGTCCGCCGACTTCGTGGTGGTGGCCGAGGACGCGAAGCTCCGACTTCCCGAGGTCTCTCTGGGCACTTTCGTGGGTGGAGGCGTGACGTACCGTTTGCCTCAACGAGTCGGCGACCTCAGGGCCAGGGAGCTCATCCTCGCAGGCGACTTCTTCAGCGGAGCAGAGGCGGTGCCGATGGGGTTGGCCAACCGCGCGTTGCCGGCTGACGAGGTGCTCGAGGTGGCTCTCGCACTTGCCACGAAACTCGCCGCGAGTGCCCCCCTCTCGATGGCGCACGCGAAACGCCTTCTCAATCGTTCGGCTGACATGACCGGAGAGGACGCGTTGGCGGAGGAAGCGGACGCATTAGACGCCATCATGGAGACCGAGGACTGGGCCGAGGGCGTCCGCGCGTTCGCGGAGAAGAGACCGCCGCGCTTCTCCGGGAATTGAGTGACCGGTGACGAGGCTGAAAGCCGAGGCCGGCGGGTGACGAATCCGGGCGGCCACGGAGAGGTGTCGCCCGAGGGCACGGGGGATGTCAGTGGCGTGCGCGCGGCACTCTACCCTCGCTCGATCGCGGTGTTGGGAGCGTCTAGGAGTCCCGAGAAACGGGGGAACCGCGTGCTCCGTGCTCTTGCCGAGATGGGCTTCGAGGGACCCGTCTATCCGGTCAATCCCAGCGCCGCCGAGATCGACGGCCGGACGTGTTACCCGAGCGTGGAGGCACTTCCCGAAGCGCCCGATCTGGCGCTGATCGCCCTCCCGGGGGCAATGACTCCCCAGGCCATCGAGGCGTGCGGCCGGAGGGGCGTGCGTGCGGCGATCGTCTTGGCGGCCGGCTTCGCGGAGTCGGGCGAGGAGGGCGCAGGGTTACAAGCGACCTTGCTGGGTGCAGCGCGTGATGCGGGGGTGCGGATCGTGGGGCCGAACACGTCCGGACTTCTCAACCTCCGACTTGGACTCAATCTGGTTGGCACTCCGGGCCTCAGTCCGGGACCCGTCGGCATCCTGAGCCAGTCGGGCAATATCGCTTTGGCCCTGATGAACGAGGGGGCGCGGACTCCCCGGGCCGGAGTAGCGGTCTATGTGGGAGTGGGCAACGAGGCGGACATCGGATTCCACGAATACCTGGAGGTCCTGGCGCAGGATGTGGGCACCGAGGTGATCGTGATGTATGCCGACGGCATTCGTTCCACGGGGGCGTTTCTTAGGTCGGCGGCGCGAGTCACCCGACAGAAACCCATCGTGCTGCTCAAGGGAGGTAGGACGACCCAGGGCTCGACGTCGGTGCTCTCGCACACGGGAGCTCTGGCGGGAGACTATGACGTGTTGAGCGCCGGCTTGAGGCAGGCGGGTGTCGTGGAGGTGACGCGGGAGGATGAGCTGCTCCCCGTGGCGTTGACGCTCGCCAACCAGCCTCCGGCGGCCGCGGGTGGCATCGCCATACTCTCGGACGGGGGAGGGCAGAACGCCCTCGCGTCTGATGTCCTCCACGAAACAGGAGGCCCGCTCGCCGTTCTCTTGCCGGAGACCGAAGAGAGGCTCCGGGCCATCCTCGGTCCCGCGGCCGCCGTGCGGAATCCCGTGGACGTGGCCGGGGCGGCCGATTCCGACCCTGGTGTGTTCGCCGATGCGTTCGATGCTCTCGTCGCCGATCCGGGTGTGTCCGGCGTATTGCTCGTCGGGTTGTTCGGAGGATATCACCTGCGGTACTCGAAGACCTTCGAAGAGGTCGAGATGGAGACCGCCCGTCGCCTGATCGACGGCTCGGCTACGGCCGGCAAGCCCCTCGTCGTCCACTCCATTTACGGGAACGTGGACAGCGGTCCCCTGACACTCCTCCGAGAGGGAGGGGTCCCGGTACCCTCCTCGCTGGAACTCGCTTGTCGGTGCGCGGAAGTGACGGTGCGTAGGCGGGACCTGCTGTCTCGCCCGCCGGTTTGGGGCGAGGCGGATCCGAACGACTCCGGAGGTACGGATGATCTGCCGACGCGTCTCGTGACCCTGACGGAGTGGCAGGCGCGCCAGGAACTGTCCGCAAACGGAGTGCAATTCACACCGGGAAGGCTCGTGCGCACGGCGCACGACCTGCCCCGCCTGTCGTGGGAGTCGCCGTGCGCCATGAAGATCATCTCGCCGGGCATTCCCCATAAGACCGAAGCCGATGGTGTGCTTCTACAGGTGACGAACCTGGCCGAAGCGGAGGCGGGACTCGCGCGGCTCCTTGATTCGGCCCACACGTACCTCGAGGGCACGGGCTCCGCCGCGCTCGTCGAGGGAGTCCTGGTCACGGAGATGCTACCGGCCCCGGTGGCGGAGCTACTCATCGGTGTACGGCGCATCCCCCGACTCGGCTGTGTGCTCACCGTCGGGGCAGGGGGCACCCGCACGGAGGCGCTCGACGACGCGGTCCACCGGGTCCTGCCGATCCGGGCCGAGGAGGTCGAAGAGATGCTGTCGACGCTGCGTATCGGGCGGGTGCTCGCGGGTGCGAGCGGGCAACCCCGAGTGAACCTGCAGGCGGTGACCGAGTTGGCGCTGGCAGTGGCCCGCTACGCGCTTCAAGACCCTTCCATCGTTGAGGTGGAGCTGAACCCCACGTTTGCATACGAGGACCGTGCCGTACCGGTGGATGCTCTGGTTGTACGGCGCGTCTGAGCGCCAACCGACGCCACCTCTGGCTCCCGAGTCTCTTCCCACGCATCGCCGGCACCTCTACCGGGCGAACGGCACTTCATCGGAAGTGCATATTTCCTTACTTTTAGGCGCTGTCCTTCGCATTAAGCAACGTCGGAGAATCCAGTGAAATAGCGGGATTCCTGGCCTTGATTGGCAAATATGCCGGCATCGGAGACGAAATGGGTGACAACGGGAGTAACGGAAACGACTCACTGACGGTTCGGGATAACCGTACGGGTCGCGAGTACGAGATCGATATTCAGGACGGTGACGTCATCAGCGCGATGGATCTGCGCCAGATCAAAGTCAACGACGACGACTTTGGCATGATGTCCTACGATCCGGCCTTCTCGAATACGGCCTCGACGCGCAGTGCCATCACCTTCATCGACGGTGGCAAAGGCATCCTCGAATACCGGGGATACCCCATTGAGCAGCTCGCTGAAAGCAGCAACTTCCTCGAGGTTGCCTACCTGATCTTGAAGGGTGAACTCCCGACCGCGCCCGAGTTGGGCGAGTTCACGCAGAACATCACTGAGCACACTTACGTGCATGAGAACTTCCGTCGGCTCATGCACGGGTTCCGATATGACGCTCATGCCATGAGCATGGTCATCAGCGGCGTCGCGGCGCTCAACACGTTCTATCCGGACGGCAACGACGTCCGAGACGCCGACAACCGGTGGCTTCAGGTGCAGCGCTTGGTGGCCAAGATGCCGACCCTGGCGGCCTACGCTTACCGGCACCACCGAGGGTTGCCGGCCGTCTATCCGGAAAACGAGCTGTCCTACACGGCGAACTTCCTGAACATGCTGTTCCGCATCGGCGGACGGGAGTACAAGCCCAACCCGGTTCTGGAACGGGCCCTCGACGTGCTCTTCATTCTGCACGCCGATCACGAGCAAAACTGCTCGGCCACTACCATGCGCGTCATCGGCAGTGCTGAGGCCGATCCCTATTCCTCCCTGGCCGGTGCCATGGGTGCGCTGTTCGGGCCGCTTCACGGCGGGGCGAACGAGGCGGTGCTACGGATGCTCAACCGGATCGGCTCCATGGACAACATTCCCGCGTTCATGGAGGGCGTGAAGAACCGGAAAGAGCGCCTCATGGGCTTTGGACACCGGGTGTACAAGGCCTATGACCCCCGGGCCAGCATCATCAAGAAAACCGCGGACGAGGTATTTGAGGTTACGGGGCGGAATCCGCTGCTGGACATCGCCCTCGAGCTCGAGAAGATCGCGCTGGAGGACGACTTCTTCGTCTCGCGCAACCTGTATCCGAACGTCGACTTTTACTCGGGGCTCATCTACCAGGCCCTGGGCTTCCCGGTCGAGATGTTCCCTGTGTTGTTCGCAATACCGCGTACCGCGGGATGGCTCGCTCAGTGGGAAGAGATGCTCGAGGACAAGGAGCAGCGCATCGCTCGGCCCAGGCAGATCTTCACGGGCGGTGCCAGGAGAGACTTCGTCCCGATCGAAGATCGTTAACCGCAGATCCTCTTCAGAGGCCCGCCACAGGAGGAAACATGTCGATCGTCCCGATTGACGTAGTGCACCTCGGTCGATCGGGAACGATCGCATCGTATTGGATCGGCGGGGCCGAGCCGGCCCTGGTGGATCCGGGTCCGGGCACGTCTCTGGAGGGGCTCGAAGCGGGGCTCGTGGCCCAGGGTCTCAGCCTGGCCGATCTCCGCCACGTACTTCTCACCCACGTGCACCTGGATCACGCCGGCGGCACCGGGCACCTGGTCCAGCGCTTTCCCCACCTACAGGTACACGTACACGTCGAGGGCGCGCCCCACATGGCGGAGCCGGAAGGGCTGGTCTCGAGCACGAGGCGCACGTTCACGGACCGCCACGATCGGCTCTGGGGTGAAGTGCTGCCCGTTCCGAAGGACAGCATCCGAGCGTGGGAGCCGGGTTCGGCCCTTCCCGTGCCGGGTGTGCGTGTCTTTCCGACGCCCGGCCATATCGGGCATCACGTCGCGTACTTGGCCGAGAACGACGGGACGCTGCTGACGGGGGACGCGATGGGGGTGATTCTGGCTCCCGAGGCCCCGACCCATCCGTCGGGCCCACCGCCTAGTATTGATGTGCCGGATTGGCTCGAGACACTCGACACGATTGAGTCCATCGGTCCCGACCTGTTCGGTCCTACCCACTTCGGGCTGCACGGCGACGTCCAGGGACGTGTAAGGCAGTTGCGAGAGCGTCTCCTCGCGCTGAGGGATCGGGTGAAGGCGGCGATGGAGGCGGGGGACGACGGAGATCGTGAGGTCTTCCAGTTGGAGGTGCGTGACGAAGTGGCGCAATTTCGTCCGAGAGAAGAAATCGACGACTACTTCGACGCTTTCAACGCGACGATGGACTGGGACGGCATGAGGCACTACCTGGAGAGGGTGGACCGGTAGTCAGCCGAAGTTCTTCACCCCCGGTGGAGATTGGCGAAGCGCCGTCAGATACCGGAACGGAGTCCGGACACCACGCTCCGGTTCGGCCCACCACTCCAGTACACCCGGTAGGGTTGGGTGGAGATCCTCGGGCTGGGTGGTTTCACGTGTCCGCACGGCCTTCACCTCGAAGGCGATCACGTTCGTGGTCAGCCCGTCTTTCTGTAGGCGTCCCCGCACTACCAGAAACGGCTCCATCCGCATCGTGGTCCGGCATGTCTCGTAGATTTTGGGCTTCACAATCACGTTTACAGGACCGCACTCATCTTCCATAAGGACAAAGACATAGCCGTTTGCAGTAGAGGGCCTTTGCCGGGCCACTACAATGCCGGCCACCGTGACGGTGGAGTGATTTGGAAGGTCCGGGAATCGATCGCCGGTGACGGTTTCAGGCGGAAGCTCGTCCCGAAGTAGGGCTAGGGGGTGGAGGTTCGTGGAAAAGCGGAGCATGCGGTACTCCGCCACCATCCGTTCGGTATCCTCGAGGCCCGGAAATGCGATTGATGCGTACGGATCGTCGAGATTCAACTCGGCCTGAGCATGGTCGTCCCGACCACCGCTTCGCTCCGCATCGTCCTCGGGACCCAACCAGAGGCCTGCCTGCCACAGAAGTTGCCGCCGTGTGAGGCCAAAACTCTCGAAGCCACCCACCCAGATGAGGTTTTCGACCGCGGGCCTCTTCAGAGTCGCGGGCGTCCGTCTGAGGAAGTCCGCTAGGGAAGCGAACGGCCCGTTCCGCTCTCGCTCCGCCACGACCTTCTCGGCAATGTCGGTGCCCCAACCTCTCACGAAACCGAGCCCGACCCTCAGATCGGTTTCTTCGGCCGAGCACTTCACCAGGCTGTGATTCACATCCGGAAGGCGAATCCCGATTCCGTGACGCCGGGCGTCGCGGCCCAGAGCGTCCAGGGAGTAGAAACCCATGGGCTGGTTGTTGAAGAGGCCCACGTAGAACTCGGTACCGTAGTAGTAGCGGAGCCATGCCGATTGGTAGGCCAAGAGGCCGAACGCCGCGGCGTGGGACTTGGGAAAGCCGAATTCGCTGAACGCGGTCACCTGCTGGAAGACCTTCTGGGCCGTGATTTCGTCGACCCCTCGTTCCCGCGCTCCCTTCCGAAAGTCGTCCCAATGCGAGTCCATGGCCTCCTTCGAACGCTTTCGGCTCATGGAGCGTCGGAGGCTCTCTGCCTGGCCGTCCGAAAACCCCGCCAAGGCCTGACAGACCTGAAGGACCTGATCTTGGAAGATGATGACCCCCAACGTCTCTCCCAGAGCTTCTTCCAGGAGAGGATGATCGTATGGGACGCGGAAGTCTGGATTCTCGCGCAGCAACTCCCTACGGCGCACGTAAGGGTTGACCGCACCTCCGACGATGGGTCCCGGTCGGACGATGGCCACCTGGACGGCCAGATCCTCCAGATTCCGGGGCTGAACGCGCCGAAGCATCTGTATCTGGGCCCTACTTTCCACCTGGAACATGCCGATGGTGTCGCCCGTGCAGATACGCTCGTAGACCTCCTGATCGGCGAAGTCGATGCGGGAGAGGTCGGGCGCCTGGCCGTGACGCTCCGAGATGAGGTCCACCGCCTCTTCCACCAGCGACAGCATGCCCAGGGCCAGGAAGTCGATCTTGATGAACCCCGCGTCGTCGCAGGAGTCCTTGTCCCACTGGCAGAGAACGCGTCCCTCCCACGCTGCCGGCTCCAGAGGGACGATTTCCACGAGCGGTCGGCTGGAGATGATCATACCCCCCACATGCTGGGAGATGTGGCGGGGAAGGCCCTTGATGTCGTCGGCCAACTCACAGAGCGCTTGCCACGAGGGTGATTCCGCCTTCTCGCGGAACTCCGGCAGCCGGCGAAGCTCCTCCATGAGTCCTCCGCCCGAGCGCCGCTCCGCCAGCTTCGAGAGCTTCTCCAGATCTCCCATCGGAAGGTCCAAAGCCTTGCCGATCTCCCGCAGCGTGGAGCGGATCCGATACGTGGGGAAGGTGCATACCAGGCCGGCGTGCTCGTTCCCGTATCGTTTGTAGACCCGCAGGATCAACTCTTCTCGGATGTCGCGCGGAAAGTCGAGGTCGATATCCGGAACGCTCCGCATGGCTTCATTCAGGAAGCGTCCCAAGAAGAGCTCCGTCTTGACCGGGTCGACATGGGAGAGCCCGATGAGGTAGCAGATGATGGACGAGACCGACGATCCTCGGCCCCGCCCCGGAGGTAGGCCTGCGTTGGCCCGAGGGGCGGTGCCCCGAATATCGGCCGCGACCTCTCTCGCCAACTCCATGATGTCGCGGTAGACGAGGAAGAAGCCGCCCAGACCGTGGAGGTCCACGAGCGCGAGCTCCTGGTGGAGCCGATCGCGAGCTTCGTCTTCAAGCTTCGAGCCGCCGTAGCGCTCCTCCAGCTTGGTCAGGCAGACCGCGGCCAGGGTCTCGAGTGCTCCTCCGCGGTCACTCCCCTCGAAGTCGGGGAAGGTGTAGCCCAGGTCCTTCGTGAGGTCGAAGGCGGCACACCGCTCCGCGATGTCGAGCGTGTGGGCCAGGGCGTCGGGGCGGCTCTGGAAGCGGTTGGCCATCTCTCGAGGACACGCCAGGTAGAAGCGCGCGTTGGCGCGCCTCTGTGCGTGAGATCCGTTCAGCGTGGTGCGGTTCCGGATCGACACGAAGACGTCCTGAAGCCGGTGCCGCTCGGGGCGGTGGTAGTGGACGTTGCCGGTAGCCACCACGGGGATGCCGAGGCGGTCGGCCAGGCGGCCCAGGCTCCGGTTCCGGTAGCCGTCCCCCTTCTCCTGATTGTCCTGGAGTTCGACGAAGAGCTTTCCGTATCCGAAAGCGCCCTGAAGACGTCGAGCCAGGAGCTCCGCGGTCGCCACGCTGTCTTCGAGGGCGACCAGGAGAGGGCCTTGCCGGCACCCGGTGAGGGCGATGAGGCCCTCTGTGCGGGCGAAGAGGGAGGAGAGAGGAAGGGTGGGGCGGCCGCGGTCACTCTCCAGATGCGCCTCACTCAGGAGCCGGCAGAGGTTGGCATACCCGGCCGGGGTTTCAGCCAGGAGGGTCATGTGGCAGCCACGGACGAGCGGATCACCGTCCGGATCGGCCTCGTCGAGTCCGTCCAGGCCCTGGGGCACTCCCGGAATGTCCAGAGCTATGGTGACTTCGGCCCCCGTGATGGGCTGAAGCCCCTCCGTCCGGGCGGATTGGGCGAACTCCATCGAGCCGTACAGGCCGTTGTGATCCGTGAGGGCCAGAGCCGGATAACCCAGTTCCAGAGCCCTGTATACCAACTCCTCGGGATGGGAGGCCCCGTCCAGAAAGGAGAAGCCGGAGTGGCAGTGGAGCTCGACGTAGGGAGGTGTGGACACGGTTTCGGTGTTTGTTTGGGGAAGGAACCGAACATAAACCGAATATAATCGAAGTGCAACGACGATCCGGACGATGATTCCTTGCTACTTAGGCCCGTGCCGGTGCATCTTCGGCGGAGCATCCGACCCCCCGGCTGCACGATTCCGACCAGGACTCCATGTCCCGAGCAAAACGCCTGATCCGCGAGATCCACCGTCGCTCCCTTTGGCAGGTGCTGTCGATCTATCTGACGGGCTCGTGGATCGCCGTTCAAGTCGTTCAGACCCTGGCGGACAGTGCGGGGTTGCCGAATTGGGTTCCCGCCATGGCGGTCGCGCTTCTGGTGATCGGGTTCCCGATCGTCATGGCCACCGCCTTCATCCAGGAAGGCCTCGGACACGACCACGGGCACCGGGATAAGGCGGTCGAGAGTGAGCCGATGGAGGTCGGCCCCACCACGACCGGGAAGCTCTTCACCTGGCGGAACGCGATGGCCGGTGGGGTAGCGGCGTTCGCGCTATGGGGAGTAGTCGCCACGTTTCTGCTCCTCGCTGGACCCGGTACGAGCGGCTCGATGGCGGAAGGGGAGGCGGATCGACCCGTCATCGCGGTTCTCCCCTTCACCAGCGGTGGCGCCGAGGAGGATTCGAAGACGCTCAGCCTGGGGCTGCACGACGACCTGCTCACCCGGCTGTCCAAGATCAAAGCGCTCCGTGTGATCTCCCGAACCTCCATGATGCAGTATCAGGAGACCACGAAGGACATCCGGGCCATCGGACAGGAGCTGGGTGCGGCCGCGATCCTCGAAGGAAGCGTGGTCGCCGCGGGCGACCAGGTGAGGGTGAACGCTCAGCTGATCGACGCATCGACGGACGAGCACCTGTGGGCCGACAACTACCAGATGGCATACACGCTCAAGAACATCTTCGACCTGCAGAGGGAGATCGCGGAACGCATTGCCGATGCCCTGAGCGCGACACTGCTTCCCGACGAGAAGACCGAGTTGGCAGGCGTCCCGACCGAGGACATGGACGCCTACAACTTCTTTCTACGAGGGAACAGCTACTTCGCCGCGGGCCCGCGATCCGACGACTTCACGGTGGCGTTCCAGATGTATGAGCAGGCGATCGAGCTCGATCCGGACTTCACGGAAGCCTATGTGCGGCTCGCGCTGGCCCGGAGCGAACACTGCCAGAACCGGAGCACGTGCTTCCGTCCAGAGAACCGGACCGCCATCCTCGAAGCGGCTTCCAAGGGCCTATCGCTAGCGCCCGATCTGCCCCAGGCGATGGTGGCGATGGGGTACTACCACTACGCCGTCGAGCGTGACTTCGAGAAGGCGCTCGACTATGGATTGCGGGCGGAAG
This sequence comes from Longimicrobiales bacterium, assembly GCA_965249725.1. Taxonomy (GTDB): domain Bacteria; phylum Gemmatimonadota; class Gemmatimonadetes; order Longimicrobiales; family Gaopeijiaceae; genus CBDDCX01. The sequence goes on along the minus strand of CBDFMQ010000002.1, from coordinate 1,372,899 downwards.
AGGACGGTTTAGGGGACGCCGAGGTGCATCACCTGCTGGGAGCGGTGAAGCGCCGGATGGATGATTTCGAGGGCTCGATCGAGAGCTTCGCGGAGGCAGCTCGCCTCGATCCGCTTTCCGGGCACTTCCTCGAGGACCTCGGTCATACCTCGATATACGCGCGCCGCTTCCAAGAGGCCGAGGACGTTCTTCGAAGATCGATCGCCTTGGCGCCGAACGAGCGCACCGCCTACGGATATCTCGGCGACCTCTATATGAGCGTCGATGGGAACGATACGAGGCGGGCGAGAAACGCCGTGCTGGAATACCCGGATACCTCTGTCGGGACTGTGCAAGGGGGACTGTGGTGGGCAGACCTGGTCGATGGGGACTTCGACGTCGCTCTGGCCCGACCCTATACACAGCGGAACACATATCGACGCGCGGTGACCCTCGAGTTGTCCGGCCGCCTAGATGAGGCCCGGGTGGTTTGGGATTCGATGGCGACTGGCCTGGCAAGCTTGGTCGAGGAGGAGCCAAATCGAGTCGGGGCGAGACTCACGCTGGGCCGTGCCTACACGGCGCTCGGTCGAGCCGAGGACGCCGCTCAGCAGGCCGAGGCGGCGATGGCGGCGATGCCCTTCACGCGCGACGCAGTCGCGGCGATCGGTGTCCATTACCAGGCGGCTGAGATTTTCGCCCTAGCGGGTGAACCGGAACGGGCGGTGGAGCTCCTCCAGCTGCTCCTCGACCGCAACACCGGCGCGACGACTGCGGAGTTAGCTGCCCATCCCGTCTTCGCTTCTCTCCGTAACCATCCTGGCTTCCAGGAGCTGATCGAGCGCTGACGCTGTCGGTGCAGGGCGCCATGTTCACGGCGGCGCTCGCAACCTCGACCATCCTTCCGTCGTGACGAACTCCAAGTACGTTCCTTCCCATGGAAATCGGCATCTACTCGTTCGTCGAGACGGCGTTCGACCCCGCGACAGGCCGGCAGCTCGGTGTCGAGGAACGGATCGCACATGTCCTCGAGGAGATCGAGCTGGCCGACCAGGTGGGTCTGGACGTCTTCGGTATCGGGGAGCACCATCGGGCGGACTACGCCGTCTCAGCCCCCGCGGTCGTTCTCGCGGCGGCGGCGGCGCGGACCAGTAGAATCCGGCTCACAAGCGCGGTTTCGGTGCTGAGCTCCGACGACCCTGTGCGCGTGTTTCAGGATTTCGCCACCGTGGACCTCATCTCCGGTGGACGTGCGGAGATCATGGCGGGGCGTGGATCGTTCACGGAGTCTTTTCCGCTGTTTGGGCAGGACCTCTCGGACTACGACGCGTTGTTCTCGGAGAAGCTGGAGTTGCTGCTCAAGTTGCGGGAGGAGGAACGGATCACGTGGGCGGGAGAGCACCGACCGACCATCGACGATCGTGCCGTCTACCCTCGGCCGGTGCAGGATCCGATCCCGGTCTGGCTCGCCGTTGGAGGGACGCCTCAGTCCGTTGTCCGGGCCGCCACCCTGGGCCTACCGATGGCGCTGGCGATCATCGGAGGTGCACCCGAGCGCTTCAAGCCGGTCGTGGACCTGTACCGGGACACGGCATCACGGGCCGGGCACGACCCGGAGACACTCCCGCTGAGCATCAACTCCCACGGCTTCCTCGCCGATGACGCGGCCGATGCGGCCGAGATCGCGTTTCCGCCCTTTGCAGAGACTATGACACGCATCGGACGGGAACGAGGATGGCCTCCCGCCAGCCGCACGCAGTTCGACGCGGAGGCCGAGTTGAGCGGGGCGTTGTTCCTGGGAAGTCCTCAGCAGATCATCGATAAGATCCTGTTCCAACACGAAATCTTCGGACACCAGCGCTGCTTGATCCAGCTCACTGTGGGGCCGACCCCTCACGACAAGGTCATGCGGGCCATCGAGTTGCTGGGTACCGAGGTGGCACCGGTGGTGAAGCGGGAGTTGAGTGCGGCCGGATTCTAGGAAGTCGTCGCCAACCGCTGGACGACCGCAGGAGGCCGCTCCGGGCCCTCATTCTCAGAGCCGGGCCCTACTCCGCGAGCAGCCGATTCACCGCGATCCGAAGGGCAGGGGGCGGCATATAGCCGAAGATCCTGTGACGGATGACGCCCTGACGGTCGATGAGAAACGAGGTCGGGATCGCCCTGATCCCGCCGAAGGCACGATCCGCGGCGGCGGAAGTCTGCACGACCGGATAGTCGATCTCCCGCTCTCGCAAGAACGTGCTGACATCCCCCCAACTACCCCGATCGGTCGACACACCGAGGATCGTGAACCCCTGGTCCCGCTTGTCGTCGTACAGCTTCTGAAAACCCGGCATCTCCAGCTTGCATGGACCGCACCAGGTCGCCCAGAAGTTGACCAGGACCACCTGTCCTTCCAGGTCCGCGAGCACGACGGGTTCGCCGTCCGGGCTCTGGAAGACCACCTCGGGTGCGGTACCGATAGGGCCGCCGACCCCCACAACGGCCGACACCTGCGGCCAGAGCCGGTAGCCGGCGAACGCCAGGATCGCGACGGTCAGGACCAGCTCCGCGCGCTTCCACGTGAGCCACTCTGGGGCCCGGCGTCGGCTCTCGGCTTCTTCGCTCATGCCTTCAGGATCCTGCGATTCGGGGTCGAGTTCAAGGGGGGAGTAGCGTCGGGGGACGGGCTCTCAGGTGAGAGGGGCGGAGTAGAAATAACTAGGTAGGCTTCCCGTAGCCGTTGAACGGTACCCTCGACTAGCTTTCGAAGATCGGACTAACTTCTACTCGACCGGCTATGAATCCTATCTCCCACCGGCTCCTACTTCCGGCATTCGTGGCGGCCTCTCTTTGCGCGCCGCTACCCGTCCCGGCCCGGACTCAGACGGCCCGCGACATCATCGATCAGGTGGACCGCCTCCTTCGTGGTGAATCGAGCGAAGCGCGGTTTACCATGGACATCCGGACGGAGCATTGGGAGCGCTCGCTCACACTGCGCGCGTGGTCGCTCGGCACCGACCACGCGCTGCTTCGGGTCGAGACCCCGGCCAAGGAGGCTGGCACCGCCACCCTGAGGGCTGGGCAGGAGGTCTGGAACTACCTGCCGAGGGTCGATCGCACGATCAAGCTCCCGTCGTCCATGATGATGGGGTCCTGGATGGGGTCCCACTTCACCAACGATGATCTGGTGAAAGAGAGCACGCTCGTCGATGACTACACCATCGAAATCGAGTTCGAGGGGACGAGGGAGGGAGTTAAGGTCTGGGAGTTCCTCTTACTTCCGCGGCCGGAGGCGCCCGTGGTTTGGGGGAAGATCACCTATCAGGTCCGTCAGGACGACCTGATGCCCACCTGGGCGCGCTATTTCGATGAGTCGGATGAACTCGTCCGGACCATGACGTTCACGGAGTACCAGGTCATGGACGGAAGGTTGGTACCCGCCGTCATGACCATTGAACCGACGGACGACCCGGGCGAGGTTACGCTGATCCGCTACCACGAGCTGGAGTTCGACATCGGAGTGGACGAGGACTTCTTCTCCCTCCGGAACCTCAGACGCGAGAGGTAGGTCGATGGGGGATCGATGGGTGTGGTGGAGGCTGGCCTGGCGGAACCTGTGGAGAAACCGACGGCGTACGTTCATCACGGCCTCCGCTCTCACCTTCGGCTACCTGGCGTCGGTCACCATGATCGGGATCTGGCACGGCATGGTGGCCGAGATGATCGAGACGGGAACCAACCTGGTCTCGGGACAGCTGCAGATTCACGCACCGGACTACTATCCCGAGCGTAGTATGTATGAGACGCTGGGTGGCCGAGAGGGCATCGACGTGGATGAGCTGGTCGGCATCGCTCGAGGTGTTCCCGGAGTCGTGGGGGCGTCTCCCCGGGTATACGGCGGAGGTCTGGTGAGTTCCGGAGACGAGACCGTCGCGGGTATCCTGGTCGGGGTGGATCCGGTACGGGAAGCCGAGGTCACTCGCCTCTTGTCGTTGGCCGAGGAGGGTCGGGCCCCCCTTCCGCGAGCGCGCGAGATCTACATCGGGCGGGATATGGCCGACTTGCTCAAGGTCGAGCCCGGGGCCGAGGTGGTTCTCGTCGCACCGGCTTCCGACGGCTCGCTGGGAAACGACCTGTACTATGTGAGCGGGATCTTCCACACCGGCATGGCCGGCCTCGACGGATCCCTTGTGGTCCTTCCGATCCGATCACTCCAGGAGCTTATGGCCATGCCGGAGGGTCGGGTGCACGAGGTGGCCGCGTCTCTCGTCGATCCATGGAGTGCCCCCGCGGTCAGCGATTCGCTGGCATCGGTCGCGGGTGGCCTCGGATATCCGGTGGCGCCGAGGCCGTGGACGGTCTTTCGGGCGGAGCTCGCGGAGTATGCCAGCCTCGCCGAAGCCGTGAACGGCGTCATCGTCGGCATAGTCTTCGTCATGGCCATTTTCGGGGTCGCCAACACGATGCTGTTGGGGACCTTCGAGCGTCGCCGCGAGTTCGCGGTGGTGCGGGCACTGGGTGCGAGGCCCTCGCGGGTAGCTCTGACGGTGGTCTATGAGGGTCTGATCCTGGGCATCATCGCGTTGGCAGCAGGGGCGCTCCTGTCCGTGCCGATCCTCTATTGGCTCCACAACTACCCGCCTGATCTCTCCAACCTCTGGGGCGACTTCACGATGGCCGGCGCCGTCGTGCGACCGGTCCTGCGGGCCGACTACTCGCTCGATGGCTCGCTGTGGAGTGCGGCTGGGCTGTTGATCACCTCCATACTCGCGGCGTTCTACCGGCGATCCGAGCCGTACGGATACCACCGGCCGACGCGCTGTCCGGCACATGAAGCGGACGCCGACCCTACTCCGACTGGCCACTCGCGGCGTCCTCCGTGAGGCGAGGCGGAGCGTGCTGACGGCCTCGGCGATGGCGCTCGGATTGGCCCTCCTGATGTTCTCCCGGTCATTGGCAGACGGCGGTCACGAAGACTGGATCAACGCGGGTGTCAGGATGGGGGCGGGTCACGTGCTCATCCAGGCGCCGGGCCATCGGGAGAGCGGAAGTCTAGACGACCGCCTCTCGGAGAAGCAGGCGGAGACGTCCCTAGCCGCTCTGGAGGCGCTCGATGGGCTCCTGGAGCCTCTCGCCACCACACTGCGCCTCTCCACGAACGGCCTCGCCAGCTCCGCCTCCTCGGCTGTGCCCGCGGTGATCCAGGGGGTTGATCCGACCATCGAGGCCGGTTTTTCCCATGCGGTGGAGAAGCTCACGGAGGGCCGCTACCTCGAGGCCGACGACCGGCTGGCCGCATACGTGGGTGCCGCCATGGCCGAGCGTCTCGGACTGTCGCTGGGCTCACGCTTCGTCTTGACCGCCCAATCGACGACCGGGGAGATCGAAGGGCAGCTCGTTCGGGTGGTCGGCATGTTCCGAACCGGCCTGCCAGAGGTGGACGAGGCCCTGGTGCACATCCCGATCTCCACCGCCCGGTCCTGGCTGGGTGCGGAAGGAGCCGTGACCACGGTCGGCGCGATTCTGCCCGGCAGCCGGATCGTGCCGGACGTCGTGGGCCAGCTCAGATCCACGCTCGATGAAGACGGGGTACGCGTCCTGAGTTGGCGAGAGGCGTATCCGGAGCTCGACGCGGCGGTGCGCATCGACGACTACGGCGACTACATCTTCCACGGCATTCTCTTCGGAATCGTAGCGCTGGCGGTGCTCAATACGGTGCTCATGTCGGTGCTGTACCGGAAGCGTGAGTTCGGTGTGCTCCAAGCGCTGGGCCTCACCCCCGGGGAGACCGGACTCGTCGTATTCACGGAGGGGCTGCTACTCACGGCGCTGGCCGGCATGGTCGGCATCATTCTGGGAGCGGCCGTGACCTGGGTGTTCTTCCGGGACGGGTTGGATTTCTCCGGCTTCATGGACGAGGACTTCACTTTTTCGGGCATCGTCATGGATCCCGTCATCGTCCCGGAATTCAGGATCGTGCATATCCTGCAGAGCGCCTTCTCCATCGCTGTCGTGGGCATCACTGCATCCATCTATCCCGCTTGGCAGGCCACCAAGATCGACGTTGGAGAGGCACTGAAATTCGAATGACGACCGAGAGCCCGATGGTAGCGACCGATATCGCCGTGCGTACCGAAGACGTCTGGAAGATCTATCCCCAGGAGCCGGAGCCGGTCGAAGCCGTGCGCGGCGTCTCTCTCGAGATACGGGGGGGCGACTTCATGACCATGGCGGGTCCCTCCGGATCCGGGAAGACGACCCTGCTCAACATGTTGGGAGGACTGACCCGACCGACGAGCGGGCGCATCTGGATCCGCGACGACGAGATCACGGACCTCTCCAACAAGGAGCTCGCACGGCTCCGGCTGGAGAGCATCGGGTTCGTCTTCCAGGCGTTCAATCTGCTTCCCGTGCTGTCGGCTCTCGAGAACGCAGAGTTCTCGCTCGTGCTTCGAGGTGTGCCCGCTGAGGAACGACACCGGCGTGTGCGTGAGCTCTTCGAGGAGATCGGGCTCGAGGGGCTGGAGGATCGCCGGCCGGGAAGGCTGTCGGGGGGGCAACAGCAACGCGTCGCGGTCGCTCGGGCCGTGATCGGGCAGCCCACGCTGGTCCTCGCGGACGAGCCGACGGCCAACCTCGACTCACACACCAGTGACGCGCTACTCGACGTGATGGAGGAACTGAACCGGGAGCACGGCACCACCTTCTTGTTCTCGACGCACGACCCCCGTGTGGTGGAGCGTGCCCGCCGCCGCGTGAGTCTGGTGGACGGGCAGATCGCGACGGACGAGAGCGTCTAGCGGCCTGTGCAGCACGATGGGGGTCGCGTGAAAGGCGTCGGCAGCCGGAGGGCACGCGTCGTCAGAACACGCGTCGCCAGGGCATTCATCGTATCGGTCGCCTCTCTCACGGCCGCATCGAGCGACGTTGGGGCGCAGGTCGGCGATCTGTCCGCGTACTATCTCAACCTCGGCAGCCACTCGGGGCAGAGCCCCGTTAGCGAGTCAGGAGTGGCCGACTTCCAGCGTCTTCGTCTCATGTGGCAACCCTCGCTCGGGCCATTGGCCGTGGACGTGGCGTACGAGCACACGCTTCAGGTCAGCTCCGAGGTGCTGATGGGCACGGGGGTGGTGGCCCTGGTGCCGGCCGCCGAGGTCAACTGGCTGGAACTCGACTGGACCGCCGAGGAGAGTGACCACGTCTCCTGGCGGCATCGTCTGGATCGGCTGGCGCTGACTTCGCCCCTCGGGGAGTCGACGGAGATCTCCGTTGGACGGCAGGTGGTATCGTGGGCGAGCACGCTCATTCTCACGCCCGCCGACCCGTTCACCCCGTTCGATCCGGCCGATCCGTTTCGAGAGTACCGGGCCGGCATCGACGCCGTCCGGGTGCGCACCTATCCGGGAGCCTTCAGCGAGGTGGAGATCGTCGTTCGGCCCACCTCGTCCGCTGCGGGAGATCAGGTCACGGCGCTCGTGCGTGGCAAGACGAACTGGCGCGGATGGGATGTCGCCGCGTGGGGAGGTGTCCTGTTCGACGAGGCCGCGGGGGCCGTGAGCGCGGTGGGTGCGTTACGCAGCTGGGCCGTGCGCACCGAGGTCTCCATGCGGGACGACTCAGGGGACGCCGTGCTGAGGGGCACGGTGGGGGTCGATCGTCTGTTCTCCGTGATCGACCGGGATCTCTACTGGATCGTCGAGTATCGGCACGACGGTTATGGCGCCTCGGATGCGGATGAGCTGTTTCAGGCCGCCCTCTCCCCGGCGTTCCTGAGGGGCGAACTCCAGCTCCTGTCGGGTGATGCTTTCGCCACTCAGGCTTCCTACCGGATCCATCCGCTGTGGGGCGCGGATCTTTTGGCGCTGACCAGCCTCTCGGACGGCAGCGTGCTTCTCTCGGGCGGTGGGACTTATGCGTTCAGCTCCAACTCGAGCCTGCGAGGGGGTGTGTTCCTAGGCTTCGGAGAAGACGCCCTGGCCCCGGCCATGATCGGGTCCGAGTTCGGCCTGACTCCGACCATACTCTACCTTTCGTTGACCCACTTCTTCTGATGCCCACAGGTTCTGATGCTGGCAGGGCGCGGGCCTGAAACTCAGCGGGGAATCGATGGACGATCGTGTGCGCGTGGCGCTCATTACCGAGGTGTTCCATGAGGACCCGGACGCGTCGCGGCTGACGGGCCTTCTGGGCGAGGCGCGGGCACTCGATGCCACGCTGGCCATCCTCCCCGAACTCCCTCTGAATCCGTGGTCGCCTGCCACGCGAGAGTCCAAGGACGAAGATGCCGAAGCGCCGGACGGAGCCCGCCAGCGCGCACTCGCCGAGTCCGCGGCCGAAGCGGGCATCTCCCTCTTGGGCGGCGTCATCGTGAAGGACCCGGACACCGGCCTTAGGCACAACACGGCCGTGCTGTACGATGCCCGTGGTCAGGAGTCGGGCAGATACAGGAAGGTCCATCTGCCCGAGGAGGAAGGCTACTGGGAGACGTCGCACTACGTGCCCGGTGGAGAGCCGCCGCAGGTGATGACGGGGCCGGGCATCACTGTAGGCGTACAGATTTGCTCCGATATCAATCGACCCCAGGGAGCGCAACTGCTCCGCAGCCAGGGGGCCGAGGTAATCCTGGTACCCCGCGCCACACCCAGCGCGACGTACAGGCGATGGCGGCTGGTGCTACGGGCCAACGCGGTGATGGCGGATGCCTATCTGCTTTCCGTGAACCGACCGCGCCCCGAGTTCGATGTCGACATCGGAGGCCCGTCACTGGCGGTCGCTCCCGACGGTGACGTGCTGTACGAGGGGACCGATCCGGTGGCTGTCGTAGAGCTGGAGTCACGCCGGGCGGTGGCAGCGGTCGCGGAGTACCCCGGGTATCTGACGCGCCCGGCGGATCTCTACGCGAGGGGGTGGTCTTCGGTCATCGGAGACACCTAGGGGGTCCCTGGGTCGCCTGATCCCCCTCCGTCCCCCGTCGACTATGCGGCCGTCGGCCCGACCTCTGGCGTCGCTTGGTCAGGCGCCTTACTCCGATAGAGACACAGACCCCCGTAGGCCGTGAGCAACCCCGCGACCACCCAGGTCGCGCCGGGAAAGCGCTCGAGGAGGAATGGGAGGCCGGCACCCGACGCCGTGAACACGAGTGCGCCGGGGAAGATGCCGACCGCCGTCGTCCAGAAGAACCGGCGGCGGGGTACCGGAGTGAGGCCCGCGCCCCAGTTGAGGGCGGTAAAGGCGATCACCGGTATGAAACGGGGAACGAGAAGACCCCACCAATCCGCCTTGAGGACGATTCGATCCGCCTTCTCCAGGGACCGCTCCGGAACGAAGCGTTCAGCGAGCGGGCGCCCGAGCCTGCGGGCCAACTCGAAGCTGATCTGGGCGCCGGCCAGGGCCCCACCCCAGGTGAAGATGGTCCCGAGCACGGGCCCGAACATCATGCCGTTGAGGACCGCTGGGAACTCGGCGGGGATGGGTAGGATCGCGACGCAGGCCATCGCGAGGGGAGCCAGGATGTACGCCCATGCGCCGATCGATTCGAGCCAGGTGCCGAAGTCGTATACGAGTGCTTCCACTGTCTCCCCTCCTAGTCCCCGCCAGCCTCACGCCCGTGTCGTCAGAGGAATGCCCAGCCCTACTACCGACCTGACCCGAAAAGGGTGCGTTCCTTGACGATCACCCCCCGCATCCCGCGCACTCCCGCGACTCGGGAAAGACGGTGAGCCGCCCGATCTCGATCGGATTCCCACACACGGTGCAGAGTCCATACCGGCCTTGCTCTACTCGCTGCAGGGCCTCGAGGATCAAAGCGAGCTTCACGTCCTCCCGTTCTCGCAGGCTCTTGGCCATGCTCTGGTTCTGCAGGGAGTCCATGCGCGAGAGCCTTCCTACCGCCGTCTGATCCAGCTCGACGACCTCGCTGGCGCGATCGCTCGCTCCGATGCTTCGCTGGAGTCGGCGCAGTTCTCGCTCGAGGTCCTGACGTAGGTCCTCGACCTGTTCCACCGTGAGTGCTTGAGACATGGCGTCAAGAGTGGCCCGCGCCTGATGCCTCTCGCAACCGCGTCCTTCCGCGGCGGGTTGGCCGATTGGGGAGGGTGCATGGTATTTTCCGAGTAGCCGTGACACATTCCCGCTGAAGCCCGACGAACCCCGATCGAGAGGAATGATGGCGTCCTGGATCAAGTCGCTCTTCGGCGGAAGCGAAGAGGTCAACCAACTCACCGAGCTTCCCGAAGATCTCCAGAAGATATTCGCGCAGGCCAAGAGAGACCGGAAAGCGCTGAGGGACCTGCTCAGGCGTTCGGAGAAGGCACAGCAGGCGCTCCAAGACGTGTCCGGGCCGTTGGCGGCTGTCCAGGCGAGCGCGGAATCCATGTCCCAGCGGGTGAAGGAACTCCAGGCGCGTGTCGACTCGTTCACGGACGTGTCGGAGCAGGTCGACTCCGTCGAGAGACGGGCCAAGGAGCTTATCGAGTCCCAGAGCAAGTCGGCGACCACCTTGGACGATGCCTCGAAGAGGGTCAGCGATCTGAAGATGCAGGTCCGAGACATCCGCTCCATGGTGGACGAGATCGTCACGGCGCGCGACGACCTCACGGAGATGGCCGGGCCGTACGGCACCGTCGCCACACTGCTCAAGCGGGTGAACGTGCTCCGCGAGGAGCTGCAGCAGATGCAGGATCGTGGATCTGCTCTAAAGGAGACCTCCGCGCAGTTGGATCTGGTAGAGGGCCAGATCGCGGAGATCGGAGCTTCTCAGAAGGAGCTCGCCGACACCGTGACGAGAGGCACGAATTCGGCCAATCGGCTCGAGGGTCAGGTAACCGAATTGCAGGTGGAGGTGGAGAAGGTGTCCGATGCCCGCGCGGTCATGTCGGAACTCCTGGGGCCGAATGGGGGCCTCTCCATCGTGCAGAAGGAGTTCGGAAAACTGAAAGAGGAGCTCGCCCGCATCGAGGGTCGTACGCTCGATCTCGGTCAGCTCGAAGGGCGGGTGGAGGAGATCAGCAGGAAGACCGACTCCGTCGCCGCCAATCAGCAGACCGCGCTGAACGCGATACAGTCGGCCTCGGGAGAGGTCAAAGATCTGGATGCGCGGGTGGCCGACCTCAACAAGGGTGTCGAGTCGGTGGCGGTGGCCCGCCAGGAGATCGCCGATATCGCCGGGCCATCGGGTGCCCTCTCCAAGCTCCGCGCACAAGTCGAGGAGGCGAGGGCCAAGTCTCTGGACTACAGCGAAGACGTCGCCCGCATCAAGGAAGACCAGTCCGACGCGCGCAGTACCCAAGAGGCTCTCCTGTCTCGGTACGCCGAGCTCCAGTCCAAGATGGATGCTCTGGACAAGGGTGTGGAACACGCCAGCAACCGGGTGGCCAGTGTCGAGAACACCATGCAGGACCTCACCAAAGCGGAGGAGTTGGCGAGTCGCACGGAGCGCCAACTCAATGCGCTGCGGGGTCTCTCGGACCACGTGAGCCAGAAGACCGCCGCCTTGGAACGCCAGCGTGAGGCCATCGATCGGACGGAGGCACAGGCTCGCGCCCTCACCGACCTCCACTGGGAGCTGGAGTCGAAGCTCAAGGAGGCGAAGGGGCAGGTCAAAGAGGTGAAGAAGGTCAACGCCAGCGTTGCATCACTGCGGAAGCTGCACTCGAAGGTGGCCGAACAGTCGGAGGAGCTTCGGGCCGGACAGACCAGGATTCGAGCGGAGGACAAGGAGCTCCGAGCGTCGTTGGTCAGCCTGCAGGAGGAGGTGCGTACCAGCACGCAGAGCTACGAGCTCGGACAGGCCAACCTCGCGGCCATCGACCACCGGATCACCGATCTGCGTGGCGGCGTGACCGAATTCGAGGGTCGCTTCCGTGCGCTCGATGAAGCGAGCCAGCGTGTCAGTGAGGCCACGCGTAGGGGCGATCACCTGGCCGGACGCCTGACGTCGCTGTCTTCTCACCTCGATCAACTCAGCGAACAGGTCGAGTTGGTCGCCGGTATGAGGGAAGGGATGACGAGAGCGGAAGCGTCGGCGATCGAGGTGGCCAGCCGGCTCGAGCGCATCGAAGCGCGTGAAGCCGAAGTGCAGGATGCCGTCCGGGATCTCACGACTCTCCGAGGCTCTCACGAGGAGGTCGTGAACGCCCTCGAGCGTCTCCGTGCCACCCGAGCCGAGATCGAGCGCATGCAGGCGGGTCAGATGGAAACCGGTGCGTGGCTGGCCACGGCGCAGGAGTCCATCGGCGAACTCCGCCAGAGGATGGCACAGCTGGACGACCTCACGGCAAACGTCGACCACATGCGGAAGAACGCCGATCGCGTCATCGCGGCCGCCTATCAGTTGGAGCAACGCGAACCGACGCTGACCGAGCTCGACAATCGCATGTCGGAGTTGAGGGAGATCGGCGCCCAACTCGACGAGCGGACGAGCAACCTGCTCGCGAGCCTGTCCGACGCCGACCGCCGTTTCGAGGCGGTGGCGGTGCAGGCCAACGCGGCGGACGAGGTGCGAAGTGTGATCGAAGAGGTCACGGCCTCCGTTCGGAAGGCGGAGAACCGTATGGAGGAGTTGGGAGAGGGCGTCGATGCGTCGGTGGAGCGAGCCGAGTACATCAAGTCGCTGTCCGAACGGGTCGACCGCGTGGCGGCCGATATTGGACAGCGTCAGCAGGCTCTCGACAAGGCGATGGAGCACCTCGATCGGGTAGCCAGCTTGCGGCAGGAGGCGGGCGACGTCGTTCAATCACTCGAGGACCAGCTGCGCTCGGTCAGCGAACACCTGGCGCAGGCGGAGGAGCAGTCCGCCAAGGTAGGAAACCGCGCTGAACTCCTTGAAGCGCGCGCCGGAAGCCTGCAGTTCGCTGAGAAGCGCATCACGCAGTTCGAAGAGAAGCTCGCGGAGCTCGGCCGTTCGGTCGAGACGCTGATCGCGAGACAGGGGAGCATCGATCAGGTGCGCGACGAGGTTCAGGACCTCTTCGCCCGTGCCGAGAACACGCTGAAGGACGTGCGGGCCATCTCGGCGGCCACCGACGAGGTACAGACCGCCAGCGAGAACCTCGTAGTGCTCCGTGCCAAGGCCGAAGAGATGACCGAAGTGCTGGATACGATCGATCGGCGCCAAGAGCAGGTCGAGGCTGCCGAGGGGCGTCTGGCTCGCGCCGACGGTCTGCTCATGGACATTCGGGCGGGGCTCGAGTCGCTGCGCAGTCAGAAGGCCGTCGTGGACCAGGTCATTTCGACGTCCGGGCAGCTCACATACGAGGCCAAGGAGGCCGAGCGGCTACTGGTCCAGTTGCGCCAGGAGAGGGATCTGACGCAGGGCATCCGAGACGCGCTCCAGGAGATGCGGGACGAAGACTCCGAGGCTCGGGCGGGCTAGTCCGCCTCTTTCGGAGGCGGGCCGGGCTAGCTCGCCTCGGGAACGCACAGATCGGCGGCTCGCTCAAAGGCTGCCGTCAGAGCCGAGTTGATGGCGTCGGATGCGAAGCCGCGCCGACTCAAGAAGGCGTGTAGACGGCGTCGTCCACGTTCCCGCTCCGGGGAGCGATCGTTCGCCGCGAGCGCCTCGGCCACCGTTCGACTCTGACGCTCGATCCACTTCTGTGCCGCCTCTGAGGCGAGCCTCTGCTCCGAAGTCTCTTCGTCGCAGAACGCGTTTTCGATGGCCTTGTCGGCAACCTCGCCCGGGACTCCCTTTTGTCTGAGCTCCTGCATCAGACGGAAGCGTCCCCGCGGACGAAGTCGGATGCGGCTGCGGGCGAAGGCGGCCGCAAAGGCCGCATCGTCCAGGAACCCCTGCTCTCGCAAGAGGTGGATACACCACTCGACCAGGGCAGGGGGATGGTCCTTGGCTCGGAGCCGCGTGCGAAGCTCCTGCTCGGCGCGTGGCTGATACGAGAGGAGATGAAGCGCGGCCTGGCGAACGCGCCATTTGGCGTCGTCCTCCTGCAGTCGAGCGAGATCCGCGGGCTCCAGTTCGGTGCCCACATGAATTCCCGATCGATCCATGACGTCCAGGGCGATCTCGAGTGGCTCCCGCCCCTCGATGTGCACCAGAACCCGATCTCTCTTCTTCGGGGCGAGGTGGATTCGGAGGATCTTCACTGTAGAATCGTCACTGTCCGTACCATCCCCCGGCCACGAGGTCTCGGAAGAGGATGATAGGCCGTCCGTCTTCCAGAACGAGAGCGAAGTATTCCCTGGAGATGGGGGTGCGCCACCACTCGTCGTCGATCCTCCAACGCTCTCGCACTGCCACAACTCGGAATCGCCTGCCGCGTCGGTGCAACTCGGCGGGAAGCCCATCATCGTCAATCCGGACCTGGATGGGAGAGGGAGACCTCAACGGACGCAGCTTCTGCCGTCGAAGTCTGCTCGGTCGCCCGTTATTGGCACCGCTGGACGATGGAATAGGAGGGTTCATCACGTCTCGGTGTTACGGTATGTACGGAAACCGAATATAAACCGAAAGTACGGGCGATGCAATTCAAATATGGGATAAATGGGGCGTACCCTGGGTCTCGCAGATCGAGGAAAGAGCTGTTCGCTACTCTTCGAATCCCTCGTCGCCCGGCGGTAGCGCGGTCTCGACCTGCCCGAGGCGTTGGAAGAAGCGGTCACCGAAGGCTCGCAGCGTCTCGGTGTCAGGGAACGCCGAGGAGGGGATCGTCAAGAACGAGTTGGCGCCCGAGTAGATGAGGAAGGACCCGTCCGACTCCTTGATGTCCTCGATGGCACTCCACTTCACGAGCCAGTCGTATCCGGTCGTCGAATCCAGGATGCCCTCTTCGCGCAGCTCGACATGATGAGGTCCGAAGATGCCGTTGATGAGCCCGACATCGGCGACTTTCTTGATCTGGCGCTTCTGAGAGTGACGGACCAGAGGCTTGAGTACACCGACCAAGAGAGTGCCGGCGATCAACATGGCAACGGCACCTACGGCCGTGCCGCCCAGCAGGAGCAACACGGCCATGAGCGACACGATCACACCGAACAACACCTGCATCTGCGTGAGCGCCTTCTTGGTCAACTCGGAGTTCCACGAGTGCGTGGCATTGGCTCTGGCCCAGTCCTCGGGTGTGAACTCGAAGTCGACCGCGATCGGATCGGCAACCGTCATTTTTCGGCCTCCCCATGTCGTGGCCGTCTGTCATGTAGCTGCTACTACTCAATTTAGGTGTGAGGTGAGCTTGTCGCGATGATAGAGACCCGGCCTGCTACAACCCAGGTGTTCACGCGATAGCGGTATGGCGGGGGGGGCCAGTCGAGAAGACCCGCGGGGGGTCATTCGTGTGCCGGTTGCCAATCGGCCCACTGCACCCCGGTGATGATCTCCGACTCCTCTCCCGTCTCGACGTCGATAACCCACATGGACCGCGGCCGACCAGGTCCTCCGCGGCCGAAGACGACCTTGGTGCCGTCCGGCGACCAGTGAGGATCGTCGTTGTTGATTTGGTCCGGTGAGTCCGTGATGCGAATCGGGTTCGAGCCATCCGGGTCCATGGTCCAAACGTCTCCGTACTGACCTTCGAATCCCGACCAGAAGGCGATCCTCGATCCGTCCAGGGACCAGTGGGGGACGTTCGCATCGGGATAGTCCGGTCCCAGCCCGGAGGTGAGTTGTCGCTGGTCCGTGCCGTCGCTGTTCATCATCCAGATCTGTGTGCTGCCGCTGGCGGTCGAGGCGTAGGCGATCCTCAGGCCGTCGGCCGACCACGTGGGATGCAGGCTCCAGACGAATTGCTGGCCCGGGAGCGCCGCCGGTGTTTCGGTCAGTCTCATGGCCCCGGTGCCGTCGGCATTCATGACCCACACCTCCGGGCTGGCACCGCCCCGCGCGGCGGTGAACGCGATTCGCTGCTGATCGGGTGAGTAGATGGGTGTGAAGTTGCCACCCCCCTCGCTGTCGAAGCTGAGCTGGCGCCGATTCGCACCGTCGCTGTCCATGGCGAAGATCTCCCTGGCGGCTCCGACGCATGAGCTGTAGAGGATCGTCGAACCGTCCGGAGCGGCGGCCGGCATGACGTTCGAACCCGAGGCCACCAGGACCAGCGGATCGGTTCCGTCCGGGGCGTAGCTGATGATCCGGGACGTAGTCTCGCAGGATCCACTGAGGAGCTCGGACGTGATGATACGTCCGTTCAGGGAGCCAAGTGGAGTGACCGGCTCCGCGATCCCCGGGCTAGTGTCGCCGGCCGAGCAGCCGACTGTCGTGGCCACAAGCAGGGTGAGAGCCTTGAGGGATGTCATGGGATCTCTATCGTCTCACGTGCCGAACAGTTCCATGCGGCGGAAGGACAACAAAGTCGATGTGACGCCGGATAGGCGTGCCTCGTCTAGGTCCAGATCCGCCGTGGGACTCCGGCTCGATGGCTCGCGGGACCGCGGAACCTTAGATGCCCATTTCGATCAGGGGAGAACCATGACCTCGCTCCGCACGGCACCGGCTCGTTGCTTTGCCCCGCGACGTCGACCAGGACTATCATCAGGTGTCCGATCACGTTGAGACCTTGGACCTCGATCACATGACTAATGCCATCAAGGCCATCGCGATGGGTGCAGAGACCATGATCTCTGGCGCGGCGACGCCGTCGAGGGTGGATCCGGCGACGGTCAACTAGCCGACCCCGGAGATCCATCACGGTTCGAAGTTCAGCAGCGCATGCCTCCGCTCGGGAATCCGTGACCAGGGGTCCACTTCCACGACGCGGTAGAGGGGGGAGTAGCCGAGCTTCAGCTTGAGCTCCTGCACGGCCTCTCGGAGGGCGGAGGGGATGATGCCCCCGGACAGCTCCCGTCCGCTCTCTTCTCTGCCGCTGGATTCCCCTCGATCGAAGAGGTCGTTCTGGGACGTGGCCGGCCCGAACTGGAAGAACTCCACGGTGAGGGCCTCTACGGCGCGGGGAGGAGGGGACAGCGCCATCCGCGCCCTCAGGACGAACGCGATGCGTTCACGATGTGCCGTGGACTCTCGAAGAACCGTTTCCATGGACCACGAGCTCCCACCCTCGAGTCGAGCGGCCAAGCCGACACCCTGTATGCTCCGACCCTGACGCTCCGGGCGGGCCAGCGCCCGCTCGAGGAGGCGGTCTAGAGCACCGTGGAGCGTCTGCACCTGCCCCACAGGAGTGTGGAAGTCCAGGGAAGAGCGGATCGGTCGAGGTCGATGATTCGGCTGCACGGAATCGATGCGTTTGCCGGTGGCCCATTCCCGGGCCTTTCGACCGTCCGACCCGAATTGGCCGACAAGAGCCGGCGTCGGGAGACGGATCAGGTCGTCCAGTGTCTCGACCCCGAGTCGTTCGAGTCGCTCGACGATCACCGTATCCACCGGGAGGACGGAGACGGGGCAGGGACCAAGAAAGGAAAGGAGCTCCTCGTCTCTCACGATCACGGGCTGTCCGGGCCCCGCTCCGGCTGCGGCCACCCAGGCCCCGAACTTTCCCGGGGCCCATCCCATTCTCATGGCGGCCACCAGTGGGCGGGGGAAGATGGTGAGGAGCGCTCCGAGGACTCGGTCCACCTGGCGCGGCGGGGATCCGTAGAGCCGTCCCAGGCCGTCCATTCCTACGAAGACCCTTCCGCGACCGGCCGGCTCCACGATGGGACTCAGGTTCGAAAGCGTCTCGAGAAGCTCCTCTTGAGCCGTGTCGTAGTGGGCCGGATCGGGTTCCAGGAGAGTGAGGGAAGGGCAGAGGGCGATGGCTTGGGAGATGAGTTGTCCGGGACGTACGCCGGCGATGGAAGCTCGCTCGGAGACCTGCCAGACCGTGCGCCGAGTGTTCTCGCCGGGGGAGAGGAGGGCCACGGATGTGGTATCCAACTCCGGGCTTCGAACCAGCTCCAGCCGGAGCTCGAAGGTGGGCAGCCAGGCACAGAGGGCTTGGCGGCTTCCTCGGAGATGGGTGGTGGTTGCGCCCCTGGTCTCCCACCCGCGAACGGCCGGGTGGGTGGGACCACTATACACACGAGGACGGGGCTCTGACATGGACAAAACGGACTGGAATGGATACCGAAGAAAACCCGAAAATCCAAAGTACTTCGAAAAGAAAAGAAGAGCAAGCAAGCCTGGATTGTGTTGATGGAATTCCGGAAGGATTCCGCGTTATTCGCTGGCCGAACCGCCTTCGCCTTCGCCGGTACCGAGTGCCGTCGGCTCGGAGTCATCCTCCTCCAAAGCCATCTCCGCGGTCCGGGACGCTTCCTCCATAACCGCCCCCAGCCTCCGCTGAAACGACGCGCTCGTGCGGCTCCACATCGCCCGAGACACGATGGCTGCGCTTCCGAACACGCTTCCGAAAATTCCGGCGACACCGAGCGCGGTGGTAGGCTCGATAACCTTGTTGACCAGGATCAACGAGCCCAGGAAACTAGCGACGGTCGGTAGGAGGACCGTTAGCGCCCCCGCCGTTCTCCGATCGCCCACCACTTCGATGGCGGTATCCACGTCCCGGGCGCTGACGTTTACGAAGATCTGACTAGCCTCGTCCACAGTCTGCCATTCCAGAGAACCGAGGACGTGCTCGGACTTTCCCTGACGGGCGGCCGTTTGGCGGACGGACTGAAGGACTCTGCTGAGCCCTTCTTCCGAGACCTTCCCAGGCAGTGTCCGTTCGTGACGATACATGAGCGGCCCACCGATCATCGAGACCAGTTTGTCGTGACTCTGCTCGGGGAGGCCTGCGGCGGCTCGTGCAATCGCGGACGAATCGATCCCCGCCTCGGCGGCGATCTGCTGGATCTCGGACAAGGACAGTCCGCCCGGATGGCTCTCGCCCACCTCGCTGATCTCCGAGGCCTTCCGGAGGATCAGCGCGAACTCCTCATCGGAGTAGCGGCGGCCTCCCTCGTTGTCCTCGCTCATGATATCTCCGTGGGGTGTCCGTGTCGGCCTTTGGGGCGCCGTCCGATAAGCTTGTTCGGGACGACAACAGGCACCAGAGGGGGACTTCTCTGACGGTACTCCGGTCGATGGCGCCCACCCCATCCCCTGGGTATCTTTCGCGCTCTACAAGGGCCCTTTCGTCGAGGCTGGGCCTGCATGATTCGACCCTTTACGACAATGCAGCGGAGCGTTCCGTGACTGAATACAGCTACGCCACCGTCCCGGCGGATGGCGAGAAGATCACGATAGAGGGTGGCAAGCCCGTCGTACCGGCCAACCCGATCATCCCGTTCATCGAGGGAGACGGGATCGGTCCCGATATCTGGCGTGCCACGCAGGCCGTGGTCGACGCGTCCGTCGCCAGGGCCTATGAGGGCGAGCGACGGATCGCATGGATGGAGGTCTACGCGGGAGAGAAGGCCAACGAGAAGACCGGTGAGTGGCTGCCGGACGAGACCTTCGAGGCGCTCCGCGAGTTCAAGGTGGGGATCAAAGGACCTCTCACCACACCCGTAGGCGGGGGCATCCGATCGCTCAACGTCACGATCCGACAGGTCCTCGATCTCTACTCCTGCGTCCGGCCCGTCCGCTGGATCAAGGGCGTGCCTTCGCCGATGAAGGAGCCCGAGAAGCTGGATGTGGTCATCTATCGCGAGAACACCGAGGACGTCTACGCCGGCATCGAATGGGCTTCGGGTACGGACGAGGCTCGACGCGTGCGGGCGTTCCTGGTCGACGAGATGGGCGCCTCGATCCGTGAAGAGAGCGGCATCGGGATCAAGCCGATCAGCCCCTTCGGGACGAAACGGCACGTGGCGGCCGCGATTCGGTACGCCCTCGAGCGGAACCGCAGGTCCGTCACGCTGGTCCACAAAGGGAACATCATGAAGTTCACCGAAGGGGCCTTCAGGGATTGGGGCTACGAGGTGGCTCAGGAGCAGTTCCCAGACACCACGGTTGCAGAGCCTGCGGTCTGGGAGGGCGCCGATCGTACCGGCAAGCTGCTCGTGAACGACCGCATCGCCGACGCCATGTTCCAGCAGGTGCTTCTGAGACCGGATGAATACGACGTGCTCGTGACCCCGAACCTCAACGGCGACTACCTGTCGGACGCATGCGCGGCGCAGGTCGGCGGCCTCGGCATGGCGCCGGGGGCGAACATCGGCGATGAGGTGGCCGTCTTCGAGGCCACACACGGTACCGCTCCGAAGTACACCGACCTCGACAAGGTGAACCCGGGCTCGCTGATTCTGTCCGCGGTCATGATGCTCGAGTATATGGGTTGGAACGAAGCTGCCGAGGCGGTGAACAGAGGTATCGAGGGGGCGATCGACGCCAAGACCGTGACCTACGACCTGGAACGCCAGATGGAGGGAGCCACTACTGTGAAGACCTCCGAATTCGGCCAGGCGATCATCGAACACATGTAATGCGAAAGACCCCATGAACGTTCACCTCGTCTCTTCGGTCGGCGCCATCGACCACGACATCCCCCTGCTGGCCGTGCCCGTTTTCGAGGCGGACGACGGAGCGGCCCCGGTTCTTCCCGCGGATCTCGTGGAGGCCGCTTCCGGCTCGTATCTCGATGAAGACCTCAAGAGCAAGCTGGGTGAATCGGTCGTTGCGTACCCCAAAGGGGACGGGGGGCCCGGTCGGGTCCTTCTGCTCGGCGCCGGGAAGTCTGCCGAGCTCGACGCTGAGACGATTCGGAGGTGGGCCGGTCACGCCGTCCGTGCCGCGGAGTCTATCGGTGTCGCGGGAGTCGGTGTGTATCTGGCGGGCATGACGACCCTCGGGGCGGAGGTCGCGGCGCAGGCGGCCGCAGAGGGTGCCGTTCTCGCGGCCTGGCGCTTCACGGAAATGAAGAGCCCGCCCGAGGCAGACGCTGCACCGACCGACGTCACCGACTTCACGGTCATGGCCGAGCCCGAGGACCTCGAAGAGGTGGGCCGGGGGGCCGAGGTCGGAGCGATCATTGGCCGCGCGGCCAACTTCACCCGCACGCTCCAGTCTCGCCCCGGTAATGTTGCGACGCCGACGCATCTGGCCGACGAGGCGTCCAGAATGGCCGGAGAACGGGGGCTCACGGTCACCGTAATGGGGCCCGACGAGCTCCGTGAGGAGAACATGCACGCCCTCCTCGCCGTGGCTCAGGGTTCGGACCAGGAGCCCAGGCTGATCTCCCTTCGACATGACGGGGGAGCAGAGGGCGCGGCCCCGCTCGTGCTGGTCGGGAAGGGCCTCACCTTCGATGCGGGCGGCATCTCGATCAAGCCGGCTCAGGGCATGGAGGACATGATCTTCGACATGTCGGGTGGGGCGGCGGTCATCGGCGCCATGCAGGCGATCGCCGAGTTGAAGGTCCCGCTCAACGTGGTGGGCATCGTGCCCTCGTCCGAGAACCTCCTCAACGGCAGTGCCCTCAAGCCCGGAGACATCATCGGGTCGAGGGAGGGCAAGACGATCGAGGTTGTGAATACCGACGCCGAAGGTCGACTGATCCTGGCCGACGCGCTCTCGTACGCTCAGAGCCTCGGGCCGGCCGCCATCGTCGACTGCGCGACCCTCACCGGTGCCGTCGTTGTCGCGTTGGGGCACCACGCGGCTGCGGTCATGGGCACGGACAGCGGTCTGGTGGACGAACTCCAGGAAGCCGGTGATCGGGCCGGTGAGCGATGCTGGCCACTCCCGCTGTGGGACGAATACAGGCGGCAGATCGACAGCAAGGTGGCCGACATCGTGAACGTCGGTGGGCGCCCGGGCGGGAGCATCACCGCCGCGGCCTTCCTCCGGGAGTTCGTGGGCGACTGCGTTTGGGCTCACCTCGACATCGCCGGTACGGCCTACGGGGAGGGCAAGCTCTCCTATCAACGGAAGGGGGCCGCCGGGTTCCCTACGAGGATGCTCGTTCAGTGGGTGCGGAGCCGCTCCGCGTGACACTGGCCTTCCGACGCTCTTACGCGCCCCGGGCCCCGATGGCCGGGGCGTTGCGCGTTGGGAGTCTCGCGCTCGGGTTCGTGCTCGTAGGCACTCTCACACCTGAGGCCGCCCGGGGGCAGGTGGTACCGGACACCATCCCGGCTGCGGACAGCGCACAGGTCCCCGATAGCCTGGTTGTGCCTGCCGACTCGCTTCCGCCGGTCGTCTCCGACTCACTCCAGCAGGTGTTGGACTCCCTCGGGGCGGTGGTCGACTCCCTGTCCGGCCTGGTCGTGGATACGTTCCCGCGGTTTCCCTCGGGCGTGGAGCCTTCGTTCGAAGCAGGGGTGTGGCGTTGGGATCGCACGGCGATGGAGGGCAATCGCGCGCTTACCCTAGCCGAGTTGGTCAGTCAGGTACCCGGAGTCATCCCCTTGAAGGGCGGCGACTACGGGACTCCGAGAGCCGCCGTCGCCTTCGGCGGCGGGGGAGGCCGGGTGCGAGTCGTTTGGGATGGGTTCGAGTGGCTTCCGCTGGACGGCGGGGTGGCCGACCTGTCCCGTATCGGGCTGGGAGGCCTCGAAGAAGTGCGAGTCGAGAGACATCCAGGCGAGCTCCTGATCGAGATTCGTTCTATCGAGCCCCTCGACCCGGAGCCGGTGACGACGGTGGACGTGGGCACGGGTGACCTGAGCACGAACGTCCTGCGGGGCATCCTCGCTCATCCGAACACCCTGGGTGGAGCCCTGACGTTCACGATGGACCGGCTGGAGACGCGGGGTCCGGGCCTCGACGCTTCTGGATCTCTGAGTGGGTTCGCGCTGAGGTACGCCCTCTCCCGTGGGAATCGTGGGGGACTGTCGGCCGAAGCGAGGCGCTTTGCGACGAAGACCGATGTGGAGGACCTCCCGTCCAACGTCATCCGCAACGACTGGAATGTGCGCGGAAGGTGGAGCTTCACGGACGATCTCACAGGCGAGGCGGTCTGGGGAGCGTCGTCGCTCAGAGGTGATCCCGACGACCCGGTGTTTGGGCATGTGGACGTCCGACGATCCCAATTGGCCCTGAGGGCCGGCTACGAGAAGGGAGGCATCTGGGGCGACGCCACCGCTCGGCTGCTGGAGGGAGACGGGGTGCCCTCCGAGTCCTACGAACTCGCAGTGGGCGGGTCGGATCCACGCACGCTCTCGCTCGATGTGTCGATGCGTTTGGAGCGCTGGTCCGAGGAGAGCGCTTCGTCTTGGCGGGCCCGTGCCGTCACGGCGCCCTTACGCGGCCTCTCCCTTTTCGCATCCTACGAAGACGGCAAGAGCGGCGTCCCATTCGTGCCGCGGTACGAGGAGTACCTCCGATCCTTGGAGCCGCCACCCGTGGATACGCTGGCCGCTGACACGCTGGCGGCGGAGCCCCAAGACACCGTCCAACCGCTCGACAAGCCTCTGGCTTTGTTCACGGAGCGCACCGGGATTCGGGCCGGAGCCACGTATGCCTGGCGGAATCTGAGTTTGTCCGCGGCTTGGCTCTCGATGGAGGCCGATTCCCTGCGTCCTCTCGGGACCCTCCTCGATCGGGATGGAATCGCGCTCGAGGGGGGCAAGCGCACGGGCTACGAGGTCTCCGCCAGCCTACCGCTCCCGATCACCGGATTCCGGTTGGAGGGGGCCCTCCAGTCGTGGAAGGATGAGCTGCCGTACCTGCCCAGGCAAACCTGGGACGGAGCGGTCACCTACCACCGCGTCTTCAAGGAGTCGAGGAACCTCGAACTCTGGGGGACGATCGGTGTGACCGGGCACGAGGGGATGCTCCTGCCCATCATCGATCCCGATCCACCCGTGGAGGATCCGGTCGATCCGCCCGAGGAGCCGCGGGAGGGCGAGCCCGATCCAGAGGCGGAACCTCCCGGCCCACCGCTCCTGCGCATGCCGGTCTACCGTGATCTGTTCGGCCAGATCCAGGTCCGTATCGTTACGGTCAAGATCTTCATCCGGTGGGAGAACATTGCGGCGAAGGAAGACAATTTCGACTTTCCCGGTCGCGAGCAGGCCCGCTTCCGCACGATGTACGGAGTGCGTTGGACCCTGAACAACTAAAAGGCCCCAGGGCAGGCCCCTGAGAAAGCCCCTGAGAAGGCCCCTGAGATGGATCCCGATTCGAGAGAGGCGCGCTGACATGATTCGAAGCATGACCGGTTTCGGCGAGGCCGAAGAGGCGACCGACGCCGGTTTGGTGCGCGTCGAGATGAAGACGGTCAACCATCGGTTCTTCAACGCGAGTCTGCGGACCCCTCCCGGGTTCGACCGGCTGGAGGCCGAGATTCAGTCCGCGCTGCGTTCCTTCATCGGCCGAGGCCACGTGACCTACAGCCTCTCAGTCGACCGGGGCCTAACCACCGGCGACGAGACTCTTCCGGAGCTCGATCTCGACAAGGCCGCCCGGTACAAAGACCTGCTAGAGACGCTGCGCAGCGAATTGGACCTCGAGGGGGGTGTAGAGTTGTCGCATGTCGCCCGGTTCGGCGAGATCTTCAGGGCCCCGCCTCCGGCGAACCCCTCCGCCGATGTGGATACGGCCGTGATCAAGAGGCTCACGGAGGCGGCAGCGTCCGCCGTTGTCGGCATGCGGGAGACCGAAGGCGCCCGACTCCAGGCCGATCTCGAGGAGCGGCTGGCGGCCATCGAGAGCCACCTGAGCCTGATCGAGCAACGCGCTCCCGAGCGCCTGGTCGAAGAACGGAACCGACTTCGCGAGGCGGTGGCCGAACTCATGGAGGGGCACGCCGCCGACGAGGACCGGCTGGCCCGCGAAATCGCCTACCTCGCCGAGAAATGGGACATCAACGAAGAACTCGTGCGTTTCCGATCCCATGTGGAGCTCTTCGGTGAGACTCTGGCCATCGATCCCGCCGAGCCCGTGGGCAAGCGTCTCGGATTTGTCATCCAGGAGATGAACCGCGAGGCCAACACCATCGGTGCCAAGGCCAACGATGGGGAGATCAGCCATGCCGCCGTGTCGTTGAAGGAGGAAGTCGAGCGGCTTCGCGAGCAATTGGAAAACGTGGAGTGAGCTTGGACGCTGCAGGTGCCGCGGCTCTTGTATTGTCCGCACCGAGCGGCGCGGGCAAGACGTCCATCGCAAAGGCCCTCGTCCGGGGATGGGACGATTGTGTCTTCTCGGTCTCGGCGACTACGCGGCCGGCCCGGAAGCACGAGACCGAGGGCGTGCACTATCACTTCGTCAGCGAGTCCGAGTTTCAGGACCTTGTCGACACCGGGCGAATGCTGGAGTGGGCCGAGGTGCACGGCCACATGTACGGGACCCTGAAGAACGACCTCGATGATGCCAGCCGGCGTGGACAACACCTCATCTTGGACATCGACGTCCAAGGGGCCATGCAGATCCGCGCCAGCGTACCGGACGCGGTCCTGGTGTTCGTGCTGCCCCCGTCCGCCGAGATCCTCGTCGAGCGTCTGAGGGGGAGGGGGACGGAGGGGGACGAGATCGTGGCGCGCCGGTTGAGAAACGCCCGGGGAGAGCTGGAGCGGGCACTGGACTTCGACGCCGTCGTGGTCAACGAAGATCTGGACCGAGCGGTCGCTCAGGTCCGGGCCATCGTAGCCGGCCAGGAGGCTCAGGGCTCATCGGCCATCGACTTATCCGACACGATTCGCCAACTTCAAGGGCGAATCGACGAGATTCTCGCGGCGGGCTTCACTTCCGCCTCGAGCTGAAACACGTTAAGTCCTTGCCAGAATTGTACATAAGAGGGCGTTGCCCAGGAGCATAGTTCATGCGCGTATTCACACCCGACGAGTCTGCCAAGCACACCCAGAGCAAGTATCTCGGCGTGCTCGTCGCGGCGAAATATGCTCGGGAGCTCAACGCGTTGCCGAGGGAAACGCTTCCTCTCGGTGAGGAAAAGAAGCTCACCACCAAGTCGCTGGAGGCCCTCACCTCCGGACAGATCGAGTTCCGCCTGGTTGGGCGTCGGAAGCGAGAGGATTAACCTCCACCGGCGGTAGCCGGGTCAGCGCGGCGAAAGAGAGCGAGGGGCCTTGCCCGGAAGCGTATTGGGTCCGCGGCGTCCCTGGGATGGACGCCGTGTCGTCCTGGGAGTCACAGGCGGGATCGCCGCCTACAAGGCCGTGCAGCTCGCACGTGACCTGACCCGACTCGGGGCGACCGTCGATGTGGTCCTCACCCGCGGTGCTCGGCAGTTCGTTCAACCCCTATCCTTCGAGGGCGTAACCGGCCGCCCGGCCCTTACGGAGCTGTTCTCCACCGAGGGAGCGGCGCTACACATCCGGCTCGGACAAGAAGCCGACGTGGTTTGTGTGGCCCCGGCCACGGCCGACTTCCTGGCAAGAGCTGCCCAAGGCCGGGCGAACGATCTGCTCACGACGACCCTCCTGGCCACTCGAGCGCCGGTCGTGCTCTGTCCCGCCATGAACGACCGCATGTTCGCACATCCGCAGACCCAGGCGAACGTCGAGCATCTCAAGGACGCGCTCTCCTATCGTATTGCCGGACCGGCTGTGGGCCCGCTGGCCTACGGCGAGGGTGAGGGTCCCGGGAGAATGCTCGAACCCACGCAGATTCTCGAGGAGGTGGGACGTGCACTCGCCGCGGGTGGTCCGCTCGAAGGAAGGCGCGTGCTGGTCACCGCGGGTCCGACCCGAGAGGCGATCGATCCCGTGCGGTACGTGGGGAATCGATCCTCGGGCCGTATGGGCACCGCGCTGGCGGCGGCCGCCTGGAGGCGAGGCGCCGAGGTCACATTGGTTTCCGGGCCCGTAGCCCTCGACGCGCCGCACGGGGTAGAGGTCGTCCGCGTCGAGACGGCCCGGGAGATGTTCGACGAAGTGTCGAGACTCCTTCCCGAGATCGACGTGTCGGTGTTTGCGTCGGCCGTCTCCGACTACCGCCCCGTCGACGCCGCGGAGGACAAGCTCAAGAAGGCCGACGTCGGACCCGAGCTCCTGCTGAACCTCATCGAGAACCCTGATGTGGCCGGAGGTACCCGCGGGTTGCGCAAGGCAGGCTCGATCGCGGTCGGTTTCGCTCTGGAGACCGGAGACTTGGTGGAGAACGCGCACAAGAAACTCGAGTCGAAGGGCTTCGACCTTCTCGTCGCCAACGACGCCACGGAAGAAGGTGCCGGGTTCGAGGTGGAGACGAATCGGGTGACGCTACTCAGGAGAGGGGAGCCGAGCCAGGAGTTCCCTTTGAGCAGCAAGAGCGAGGTGGCCGAGATCATTCTGGACGAGGTCACGGAACTCATGGAGAGTCGCCAGTGACTCGGACCCCCCGGGAAATCGAACGAATAGCGCGCTTTCTGGGGCAGGCAAAAGAGCTCGGCGTGCAAGAGCTCTTCCTCGACGAGTTATCCCGGGCGGAAGCTCTGGCTGCGACCGCGAAGGCGCGTGCTATGGCCGGATCGACGGCGGCCGAGGGTGGGCCTCCCGCATCGAGACGAGTCCGGGAAGCCAGGGCAACTCCGGATGGCCGGGATGAAGTCGTTGCGCAGACTCCCGACCTGACGGACTCCGACTACGGAGGACTCAAGG
The DNA here is from genome assembly GCA_965249725.1 of Longimicrobiales bacterium. Classification (GTDB taxonomy): domain Bacteria; phylum Gemmatimonadota; class Gemmatimonadetes; order Longimicrobiales; family Gaopeijiaceae; genus CBDDCX01. The sequence goes on along the minus strand of CBDFMQ010000002.1, from coordinate 1,345,575 downwards.
CCGCCGCCGAGGCGTGTGAGCTCTGCCGGTTGGCTCGCACCCGAACGAACGTCGTGTTCTCGGACGGAAACCCTGACGCGCGCTTGATGGTCGTGGGAGAAGCCCCAGGGGCCAATGAGGACAAGACCGGCCTTCCGTTCGTCGGACCGGCGGGGAAGCTCCTCGACCTCCTTTTGGCTTCGGTCGATCTGTCCCGGCAGGAATCGGTCTACATCTGCAACGTGCTCAAGTGTCGCCCGCCGGGGAATCGCGATCCCATGGCCGATGAAATCGAACTCTGCGCCCCGTATCTGAAGCGGCAGATTGCGCTCGTGGCGCCGGAGGTTATTCTGGTCGTGGGCACCTTCGCCGCTCAGCTCCTCACAACCATCAATCGACCGCTCGGGAAGTTGCGAGGCTCCGTGTATAGCTACGAAGGGGTTCCTCTGGTGGTCACCTACCACCCGGCGGCACTTCTGCGAAACTCAGGCTGGACTCGGTCGACGTGGGACGACCTCCAGCTGCTTCGACAGGTGATGGACGAGAGCTGATGGAGACTGCATCGATCCCTGCTGCCGCGGCCGAGTACGACCGCCAGCCACCGTACTCTCTCGAGGCAGAGATCTCGGTTCTGGGTGGGATGCTCATCGACAGCGATGCCGTCGCTCGAGCCATCGAGATCATCGATGACTCGATGTTCTATCGGGAGGCCAACAGGCGCCTGTTCCGCTCCATGGCCCGCCTTTTCGAACGGGGAGGCGTGGTCGACGTCATCACGCTGAACGAAGAGCTCAAGAAGACCAACGAGCTCGAGTCGTCAGGCGGTACCGCCTATCTGGCAGAGTTGCTCGATGCCGTACCCACCGCCGCCAACATCGAGTATCACGCACGCATCGTCCGGGAAAAGGCACTCCTCAGGAGACTGATCGACGCGGCCTCGGACATCATCCGTGACGTCTACGATCAAGGTGAGCGGGACGTGGAAGAGGTCCTGGACCATGCGGAGCAGCGGGTCTTCCGGGTGGCCGAGAGTCACGACCGAGAAGGGTTCGTTTGGATCAAGGAGATCCTGTGGCCGACCTTCGAGCACATCGAGAAGCTGCAGGAGTCGGCAGGGGGCATCACCGGAGTGCCTACCGGATTCAAGGACCTGGACCGCATGACCACGGGCTTGCAGAAGGGCGACCTCATCATCGTCGCCGCACGTCCGTCCATGGGGAAGACGTCCTGGGTGCTCAACGTGGCCCAGACTGCGGCCATCGAGCATAACACGACGGTGGCGATGTTCTCTCTGGAGATGTCTAAGGAACAGCTCGTTCAGCGCTTCCTCTGTGCCGAGGGCCGCGTGGATGCCCAGCGGCTGCGCCGCGGTAAAATGAGCCCCGACGAGTACCAGCGTCTTGCGGCCGCGGCCGGCCATCTGAACACGGCTCCTCTGTGGATCGACGATTCCCCCGGAAGCACGGTCCTGGACATGCGGGCCAAAGCGCGCCGCCTCAAATCCGAGACCGACCTCGGCCTCTTGGTGATCGACTACATGCAGTTGATGTCGGGCAATAAGCGGACGGAGAGCCGCGTCCAGGAGGTAAGCGAGATCTCGCGCGGGCTCAAGGCGCTCGCGCGTGAGCTCGACGTGCCGGTCATCGCGCTCAGCCAGCTCAGCCGTGCCCCGGAACAGCGGAACGATCGACGGCCCCAGCTCTCCGATCTGCGGGACTCCGGATCCATCGAGCAGGATGCCGATCTAGTTATGTTTCTGTACCGACCCGAATACTACTTTGGCCCCGTGGACAGTGACGGAAACTCGATCGAGGGCAAGACGGAGCTGATTGTTGCGAAGCAGCGCAACGGTCCCACCGGATTGGTGAATCTCTACTTCCATAAGGCCTACACGCGCTTCGACTCCGTGACCAGCGAGCAGCGGGGCGAGGGTGCCCCGGGGGCAGGTGGGTACGACGGTCCGTGAGCGGACCCACGACTGATCGCGTAGAGGCGGTCGCTGGTCCCCGCGTCGGCGTGGTGCTGCCCGCCGCCGGGATGTCCCGGCGCATGGGTGGGGAGCGCAAGCAGTTCCTGAGCCTGGCAGGTGAGCCCGTCCTCCTTCGAGCCGTTCGACCGTTCCTCTCGCATTCAGGCGTCCGGGCCGTGGTGGTTGCGCTCCCGGCCGACCAGGTGGAGCCGGCTCCGTCGTGGTTGGTCGATCAGGACGACCGCCTCCGGATCGTCGAGGGTGGAGACACCCGCCGTGATTCCGTTTGGGCCGCGCTTCAGGCGTTGCCTTCGGACCTCGACGTCGTCGTCGTGCACGACGGGGCTCGGCCCCTGGTCTCACCCGACGTGATCGCCCGGTGTATCGACTCGGCTGCGGCGGGCGTTGCGGCCGTGGCGGGCTGCCCGGCCGTGGACACGATGAAGCGAGTCGATGAGGCCGGAGCCATAAAGGAGACCCCCGAGCGCTCGACCCTATGGCATGCGCAGACGCCCCAAGCCTTTCCGAGGGCTCAAATCCTAGAGGCCTACGAGTGCGCGATAGCGGAGGAGTGGGTGGCCACCGATGATGCGGCCTTGGTCGAGCGGTGCGGTGGCGAGGTCGTGATGGTGGAATCATCGCCTACGAACTTGAAGATCACTCGCCCAGAAGATCTGGCCTTGGCGGAGTCGGTTCTGGCTCGCGGTGGACCATGAGCGGGCCACGCCTACTGGACGTTCGATCGATCCCCGGGGACGATCTGGACGTTGCGCCCATCCTCGCCCACCTGCGTGGAGGCGGTCTGCTGGCCTATCCGACCGAGACCGTATATGGGTTGGGAGGCATCCCGAGTCGCGATGTGGTGGAGAGGCTCTCGGCCCTCAAGGCCCGGACATCCGAGAAGCCGATGCTCATGCTGATACCGAGACGGGAGACGGTAGACGATCTGGTCTGGACCGATGAGGCCGCTCAGTTGGCGGAGATCTTCTGGCCCGGGTCCGTCACGTTGATCCTCTCGGATCCGGAGGGCCGGTTTCCACCGGGAGTCCGTGGAGCCTCGGGGGCCGTGGCGGTCCGCGTGAGCCCCCATCCGTTGGTCAAGGCTCTGGTCGAGGGGTTGGATGGCCCCTTGATCTCGACCAGTGCCAACGCACCGGGCGAACCGCCGGCGCTCGACGCTCAGCACGCCGTTGAGGTGGGGCAGTCCCTGGGACTAGGAGAGGAGCTCTTGGTGCTCGACGGGGGAGCACGCCCTGCATCTGCCCCGTCCACGATCATCGACTGTGCGGCGGGGTCGCCCGTGGTCGTGCGCCAGGGGACCGTGCCGGTCGGTCGGGTGCGATGCGTCCTCCCCGAGATCGAATTGGCACCCGATGGGTGACCGGCCGCGCCTCCGTCTCCTGTTCGTGTGTACGGGCAACACGTGTCGGAGTCCGATGGCGGGTGCCATTGCCGAGCGCACACTCGAGCGGAGAGGGTGGGACACGGCCGAGACTCGATCGGCAGGTGTCTCTGCCTTCTCAGGCTCTCCCGCGAGCGAAGGGGCGATCCGGGCCGCCGCGGAACAGGGGCTCGACCTGGCGGGGCATCAGAGTAGTACCTTGAGCGAGGAGTTGGTCGAATGGGCTGACCTCGTGCTCACGATGGGCGCCCATCATCTTGCGGCGGTCGAGGAACACGGAGGCGCGGGTAAGGCCGCGATGCTGTCGGCCTTTGCCGAAGGTCGGGAGGGTGAAGAAGGGTGGGGGGTGCCCGATCCCTTCGCGGGCGATATCGATATCTATCGGGACAGCTTCCGCGTCCTGGAAGAGCTTGTGGAGGCGGCCGTGGCGAGGCTCGATCAGGACTCTGACACGAATCAGGGAAACGACTCATGACATCGCTCACCTCGAGCACGCGAGTACTGGCACTCCTGGGCGATCCGGTGGATCACTCGCTGTCTCCGGTGATCCAGAATGCGGCGTTTCGTGAGGCCGGCGTGGATGGTGTCTATGTCGCCCTCCGGTGCGACGCGTCGGACCTCGTGGGTTTCATGCACGGTCTGGGGCGCGCGGGGGCGGGGGGGAACATCACCCTCCCACACAAGGAGAAAGCGGCCTCGTTCCTAGATGAACAGTCCGAGGCGGTAAGGCGCACCGGGGCATGCAACACGTTCTGGGGTGAGAACGGACGGGTCTGTGGCGACAACACGGACGTCGAGGGTTTTCGACGAGCGCTGAGGCACTTTCTCGAGAGACCGCCGGAGGGATTCCGGGTGCTGGTTCTAGGGGCGGGAGGTGCGGCGCGCGCCACCCTCGTCGCGCTTCTCGACGACGGGGTCGAGGACGTACTCCTTCTGAATCGCTCCACCGAGCGTGCCCGGGCCGTCGCTCGCCGTATCGGTGGAGAACGTGTGCGCGTAGCCGAGGCTCGTCAGGCCGTTGACGACGGCGTCTTCGATCTGGTGGTGAACGCGACGCGACTCGGCCTCTCTCCACGGGACAAGCTCCCGGTAGACCTGGGTCGCCTGGCGAGGGCCGGTGCGGTCATGGACCTGGTCTATGGCCCGGCCACCACCCCGTTCGTCGAGTCGGCCGAACGCTTGGGGATCCGGGCAGTGGATGGCGGAGAGATGCTCGTGCAGCAGGGAGCCGTGGCCTTCGAGAAATGGTGGGGCGACCCCGGTCCCGTCGACGCCATGAGAAGCGCACTGGCGGCAGCCCGGACGCGTCGCACGCCGGAGTGAGTCAAGCTTCCCGGCGGGCCTGGATCTCGGGATGATCGACGGTAGCCTAGCCCGTGAGCTGTTGGACTTCTTCTTGCCGGCCGCGTGCCTGGGATGCGGTGATCACCTCTCTCTGGGCGGCGCCTCGCTGGTGTGCGCCGGCTGCCGCACCCGGCTCAAAGAGCCCGCCTGGCCGCGGTGCCATCGCTGCGGATTCGCCATAGGGTCGGGTTCGGAGCCTGGCCCGAGGTGCTTCGAGTGTGCAGACTGGGGGGCCGAGTTGATGGGCGCCCGTTCGGCGGTGGTACTTCGACCGCCCGCGGACGAGTTGGTCCACGGGCTCAAGTACGGTGGATGGACCGGTCTGGCGGAACTCATGGGGCGCCGCATGGTCCGTACCGCCATACCTCCCGACCTCACCGTCGGCCCCTACGTGATCGTACCGGTCCCCACCACCAAACGGCGCCTCCGATCGAGAGGCTACAACCAGGCTGAGTTACTCGCCCGGACGGTGTCTGACGGGGTCGACCAACCCGTTCGCGAGGCCCTCGAACGTCGTCGCGGAGGCCCCACCCAGGTCGGGTTGCACCCGGCTCAGCGCCGGGCTAACGTCAGGAACGCCTTTGTAGCAAGGGAGGAAGCCGTAGCGGGGCTGTCCGGCGTTCGAGTGTTGCTCGTGGATGACGTTCTGACCACCGGCGCCACTGCGGAGGCGGCTGCCCGGGCGCTCGTTCAGGCAGGCGCCACCGAGGTCTTTCTGTCGACCTTTGCCCGGGCCTGTCCTTTTGTTTAACACAAACAGATATCAATGGGAGGCGAGTGGATGTCCATCCGCGTAGCCATCAATGGATTTGGTCGAATCGGTCGCAACGTCCTCCGGTCGGCGAAGAAGTCGGGAGCCTCGGACATCGAATTCGTTGCCGTGAATGATCTCACGGACAACGACATGCTTGCCCACCTCCTCAAGTACGATTCGGTCCACGGTGCCTACCCGGGCGATGTCGCCGTCAGCCCCGATGGACTTACGGTCGACGGCGATGACCTCAAGGTCTTTTCGCAGCGCGATCCGGCGAACCTCCCTTGGCGTGAACTCGGCATCGACATCGTCGTGGAATCCACGGGCTTCTTCCGGAGCCGCGATCAGGCGGCGAAGCATCTGGAGGCCGGCGCCAAGAAGGTCATCATCAGCGCACCGGGCAAGAACGAGGACATCACGGTGGTGCTCGGTGTGAACCATGAGGCCTACGATCCCGAGAACCACGACGTCATCTCGAACGCGAGTTGTACGACGAATTGTCTGGCCCCGGTGGTTAAGGTCCTCATGGATTCGTTCGGCTTCGAACGGGGCCTGATGACGACGATCCACGCCTACACTAACGATCAGGCTCTTCTCGATGTGCCCCACTCGGACAAGCGGCGGGCGCGGGCCGCGGCTCTATCGATGATTCCCACGACGACGGGAGCCGCCAAGGCGACCTCTCTGGTGATCCCCGAGGTGGAAGGCAAGATCGACGGGATGGCCATACGGGTGCCGACCCCCGACGTGTCGATCGTCGACCTCGTGGCCACACTCGGCACGGATGCGACGGCCGAGGACATCAACCAGGCGTTTCGTGCCGCTGCCGACGGGCCGTTGGCCGGCATTCTGGCCGTCAGTGACGAGCCGTTGGTTTCGATCGACTTCACTGGCAATCCTCACAGCTCCATCGTGGATGGACTCAGCACCAGCGTCATCGAGGGACGTATGGTCAAGGTCCTTTCCTGGTACGACAACGAGTGGGGCTACTCGGAGAGGGTGGTGGACCTCGTGCGGTATGTGGGGGAGCGCCTTCCGGCTTCGGTAGAGGGATAACGATGGGCTCCGCATCTCTGCCCGGGTCACCGGACCGACAGGGCGGCAAGCCTGACACTTCCGAACAGTGGTTTTCATATGCGTGTCCGGTGTGCGGGCACAGCGATGGTACTTCCCTGGATCTAGGCACGGCCCGACGGGTGAATTGCGGACACTGCGAGACCGTCCTCGAACTGAGCGCCGGCAGTGCCACTCAGGAGAAGGCTGCGGTGCGGGTCGTGGTAGACGAGGGTACGGGGGAAGCCCACTAGGGACCGACGATTGGGGACTACGATGGGGAACCACTGAGGCTCGAGGGGGAACAAAGTCTTTTGGGGCAGTGGCTTAACTATCGCCGCCGGGGTGTAATGGCGGGGGGAAGGGTCCGTATCTGTAAGCGATGAAAACACGGCAACAGCTTGAAGATCTGGTCGAGGCGTCACCGGTCATGCCGGAGGCGCCTATGGCGCCTGCAGCGCCTGGGGCAAAGCCATCCCAGCTCCCGCCGGATTTCGGGGGGTGGTATACCGATCATAGGCCGACGGTCTATCGGTACGTCCGCTTCCGCGTTGCGACCCGCGAGACCGCGGAAGACGTGACGTCACAGGTCTTCATGAAGGCGCTCCGGTCGATCCACCGGTACGACCCGACAAGGGCGGCTCCACGCACGTGGCTGCTCAGGATCGCTCGGAACGCGGTGACCGATCATCTCCGGTCTCTCAAGCGTCGCGGCTCTCTGCACGTCTCCTTGGATCGGGTTCCCGACCTGGTGGCTCAGATCCCGTCGCAAGAGGAGCGGGTGCTGAAGCAGGAGCGGATTCAAGCCCTACTGAACGGAACCCAGACCCTGCGTGCAGCGGACCAGGAGATTCTATCGCTCCGATACGGAGCGGGCTTGGACAATAGCGAAATCGCGTCCTCGCTCGACATAAGTCCCAACGCTGTGGCCGTTCGGCTCCACAGGGCGCTGAAGCGCCTCAAGGAAGCCGTCGCCGACGAACGCGAGTAAACGAGAAGGATTCTACATAGATGACTGACCGCCCCAACGATCTATCCGGACTCCCGCTTCCGCCTGAGCTGGCGGAGCTGGACGCGGAGCTCTCCTCGATCTTGATCGAAGAGCGGCCCTCGTTCGCCCCCGAGCTGCAGGCGGAATTGGAGAACGCGTGGATCAGCCCCGCGCCGAGGGCCGGCTTCCGTATCCGCCATGCGATGGCGGCTGCCATCGGAGCCCTGCTGCTCGTCAGTGTTGCTGCACCTCAGGCCCGAGCCGGTCTCGCAAGGCTCCTTCCGTGGAGTCAGCCCGCCGAGCCTGAGCCGGTCGAAGAACCGGTGACCCTGCCGGATGTGATCCTTCCGGAGCCGGGACCCGTCACGGTGTCTAGCGATGACTCGGCGGAAGGGGCGGCCGTTCCGAGTGTGCCGGACTTTGGGACGGAAGTCTCGTTCGATTTTCCGGACAACACCTATCCGGAGCTGCTCGACAGGGATAGGGCGGAGAGGACGATTCGGAGTCAGTATCCTATCGTGCTACAGGAAGCGGGCATCGGAGGCCTGGTGACGCTGCGCCTGTGGGTAGCGTCGGACGGGACGGTGGAGCAGGCGCAGATCGAGAGGGGATCCGGCGTATCGGCGTTCGATCGAGTCGCTCTCGATATGGCTCCGAACCTCCGGTTCGACCCGGCCAGGCGTTTCGGAGTGCCGGTGGGGACTTGGGTCAACTTCGACCTGGCTTTCGAGCCTTCGGAGGACAGCCCTGCTCCTTCGCCTCCGTCGCCGATTGCCACGCCGGCTCCGCCGGAGAGCATGGGGTTTGAGTTCTCGGAAGAGCTGTTCCCCGGCGAATACCTGACACCGCCACCGACCTTGTTCGAGGGACGGGAACTTCTTCGCGAGGCGTTGGACGGTGCGATCGAGACGGGCGGCCCGCTGGAGAACCTGGGGGCGGTCCTGGAGGGTGAGCCTCCGCTGGGGTTCGGCCTCACGCAGTGGCGAAGCGACGTGGCAGAGGCATTGGAAGCTGCCATGCGCTCGTCACCCTGGAACCCGGCCCCGGCGCTTGCCTTGGCCCGGATCCGAAGGAAGCAGGGACTTCGTGACGAGTCGAGGCGGCTCTACGCGGACGGAATCCTGCGTGCGGAAGCCAATAGCCATGACGTTTCGCCTGCCTTCCGGGCCGAACTCCACTACGAGCATGGGACGATCGTTCAGGAGCAATGGCTGGCCTGGGAGCATCTCGGGCGCATCGCCACATCGGACCTGAAGAGCATCGACTGCCGGGTCGCTTCCGGATATGCCGACACCCGCTACGCATCGGCAGAGCCGCTCATGGGACTGAACAACCTGTGTCCGACTGAATTCCGTGAGGTCATGACCCAGGGCTTCGAGGAGACGCGACCGGCCGCAGGAGAGAGTCGGGACGACGTGCTTCGCTCCCTCTCCGCTGCTGTGGAGGCCGTGCCGAGCCATCCCGGCGCGAATATCGAGCTCCTACTGGACTACGCCGATCGTGGCCGCTGGGGAGATCTCCTCAAGGAGTCCCAGCGGTTCATATGGAAGTCTCGGGGCAACCCACACGGGATGTTGCTTTCCGGGCTCGCACTCCAACGTCTCGGTTATCCCGAAGAGGCGATGGAGCGCTTCCGAGTAGCACTCGACGCGCTCCCTGCGGTCGAGGCGCAACGTCTCAGGGATATCGGGGCGCTGCTGCCGTTGAGCCGAGTGAGCGCCTATGCGGCTATGAGCGATGCCCGGCGCCTGGAGACGGAGAACGCATTCTGGGGCACTCGCGATCCCATCCTGACGACTGAAGTGAATGAGCGTGAGGCGGAGCACTTCGCGAGAGCCGCTTACGCCATTCTCCGCCTCGGAGATCTCGATTCCGAGGCTGCCGAGGTGCTGCTGCGGTACGGGTCTCCGACCGTCGTCCGTACGATGGGGCAGGGGGCGGACCTCAGAACTGTCTTTTGGGATTATGGGACGGGCTCGAACGTGACGTTCCGACGCCCGGCTACCTCCAGGCACATGGACCTGACGCCCGAGAGTGCGGCGTATCTCCGGAGCCTGAAGGACATCCTGCCGGACCGGTACGGAAGTGTGGCCCACAGAGAGGTCCGTGATCTTCCCGGCTTGGTGAGTCAGTTCCGCATGCCCAGGGGAGGGCTGGAGGTCGAAGTTCACTCTGCGGTCCCGGCGAAGATGTTCGGAGGGCCGAGCGACTCCTTACATGTGTCGATCTTCCTGCTCGGTGAGAATGAGCAGGTTGTGAGCTCGTCGAGACAGCTCGTAGCGGCGGCTCAGGGACATCTCGGACTCAGGACGTGGGCGGGATCCGACGCCAGACAGGTCGTCGTCGAGATCTACGACGACCGGCTCGGCTTCTTGGCGGCTCTTCGGGAGCCTGTAGGCCTCGCGACCTTGGCGGGAGGGGATCCTCGGATTTCGGAGCTGCTCCTTGTCGAAGCTGGGAGCCCCGAGCCCTCGGAGGTGCGGCGTACAGCGCCGTGGGTATCGCCGCTTGGCCAGCCGATCAGTGACGACGCGACCGTCGGAGTCATGTTCGAGTTGTATGACCTTCCCGCCGACGAATCCAGCTACAGCGTGCAGGCCAATCTGGTGTCTGAGGACGGGTCTCGAGTTCCGCTCTACGTCTCTCCTGCCGGAGCCCGTGAGTTCCGAACCACGTGGAGGCGGAGGAGCGACGCGACGGTTGGTGTCACTGAGTACGTGACGGTGGACCTGACCGACCTAGAGCCCGGTGACTATGCGCTCGAGATCGTGGCCACCCTGCCGCGCTCGTTGGAACCGGTGCGGTCGAGAAGGAGTCTGACCGTCCGGTAGTTCCTCGGTGGCCATCTCGGGGGAGCTTCTGTATTTTCCGGACCTGATGGCCAAGAAAACCCTCCAAAACCTTCCTCCTGAATCGCTTGCGGGCCGACTTGTGGTCGTGCGTGTCGACTACAATGTGCCGCTGGACGATGAAGGCGGGGTCACCGACCAGACGCGTCTCGAACGGACGCTTCCGACGCTTCGTCACCTCCTGGAGAACGGGGCGAGGGTGGTGCTGCTCTCGCACCTGGGGCGTCCGAAGGGGCGGTCTGTTCCGACGCTTTCACTCCGAGGAGTCGCGAGTGAACTCCAGAGTCTACTCGGGAGTCCGGTTGGGTTCTGTCCCGAGACCACCGGCCCCGAAGCCCGGGGGGCTGTGGAGGCTCTCAGGGACGGGGGCGTTCTACTACTCGAGAACACCCGCTTCTACGAAGAAGACACGGCAAACGACCGTGCATGGGCCGAGGAACTCCGGCTCGGAGCCACGTTGTTCGTCAACGATGCCTTCGGCAGTGCCCACAGGGCCCACGCGTCGACCACGGGCGTTGCACACGCCGTGCGAGATGCCGGCGGCGACGCCGTCGCCGGCTACCTGATGGAGGCCGAGCTCCGCTTCCTCGGTGACGCCCTCGACGAGCCGGCACGTCCCTTTGTAGCAGTGATCGGGGGAGCCAAGATCTCTGGGAAGATCGATGTCATCGAGGCTCTGCTCCCGACGGTGGATCAATTGCTCATCGGTGGGGCGATGGCCAACACGTTCTTCTTGGCGCTCGGCCTCGAGGTGGGCGAGTCCCTCGTAGAGCCGGACCGGGTTGAGGTCGCAAGCGACCTGATGACTCGAGCCGGTGACAAGATCATGCTGCCCGTCGATGTCGTGACTGCACCACAGTTGACGGCAGGGACCGCGACTCGGGTCGTCCCTCGTGCCGACGTCGATCCCGCGGATCGCATCGGGGACATCGGACCGGCATCGATTCGACTGTTTGCCGACCAGGTCACCGGCGCGGGGACGGTGGTGTGGAACGGCCCCATGGGGATGTTCGAGCTGACCGAGTTCGAGGCTGGCACGGTCCAGCTGGCTCACGTGGCCGCCGGAGCCGCCGACGCGGGAACCGTCGTCGTACTGGGCGGGGGCGATTCGGCGGCGGCTGCCGAGGCGGCCGGGGTCGCCTCCCGCATGACGCACGTTTCTACGGGTGGTGGTGCCGCTCTCGAGTTTCTGTCCGGCTCGGAACTACCGGGCGTCGAGGCACTGTCCGACCGCACTTGAACCGCATTCCAGGGAAAGACCAGTGAGACCAAAGGTGATTGCAGGGAATTGGAAGATGCACCATGGTCCCTCGGCGACTCGGGAGTTCTTCCACGAGTTTGCGCCGGAGCTCGGGGAGCCACAGCCGACCATTCTGATTTTCCCACCCGCGATATCCCTCTCGGCAGCGGCGGAGTCCCGGAAGGGCCGACCCGAGGTGGCGTTGGGGATCCAGAACATTCACTGGGAGCCCAAGGGGGCCTATACGGGCGAGCACTCGGCCGGAATGGCTCTGGTGGCCGGGGCGCGTTATGCGCTGGTGGGTCACTCGGAGCGGCGACACGTGTTCGGTGAGACGGATGAGGAGGTGGGCAGGAAGGTGTCGGCGGCGCTCGGTGAGGGGCTCATCCCGGTGGTGTGCGTCGGAGAGACCCTTGAGGAGCGCCAGGCGGGCCGGGTCGACGAGGTCATCGTCCGTCAGCTGGACGCTGCTCTTTCGGCGCTACCCGACGGAGGGGCGACGTTCCTTTTGGCCTATGAGCCGGTCTGGGCCATCGGAACGGGTGAGACTGCGACCTCGGCCGACGCCGCCGCGGCTCATGGGACCCTCCGAGGCCGTTTGAGCGAGGTTGTCGGATCGGATGGAGCAGCGGAAGTCCCTGTTCTGTACGGCGGCAGCGTGAAGCCTTCCAACGTCGCGGAACTGTTGGCTGCGTCGGATGTGGATGGAGTTTTGGTGGGCGGTGCCAGCCTGGACGCGGCATCGTTCGCCGCGATCGCGGAAGCTGGCTGACTGCAAGGGTTTTCGGGTTGACACCCGCGAGCTGCACGGCGACGTTTATCCGCTATTCTACACCCTCTCGGCTATGCGAATATGTTCGGTTTATTGCTCGCGCTTCTGATACTCGACGGGATTCTTCTCAGCGTCGTAGTCCTACTCCAATCGGGGAAGGGCGGCGGTCTTGCGGCTATGGGTGGAGGAGCCGCAGCGACCGATGGAGTCCTCGGCGGCCGACAGGCCACGACCGTCTTGACCCGAGCCACCTGGACCACGGGATCCGTCTTCATGCTGTTGGCACTGGTCCTGTCCATCATGTCCTCTCGGGCGCAGCAGCCGGAGTCCATTCTACGCCAGGACGCGCAGCCGACGGCTCCGGCGGCACAGCCGATTCTGCCGACGCTCGATCAGAGTGGGGAAGCCGCGCCCGGCGAGGCCGCCGACCCACCCGGCGACGACGGAAGCAGCAACTGACCCAGCCCGGTCTTGCGACCGACTCAGGCAGGCCGGCGGGTCCAACGACTCGCATATCGAATGTCCTCATCTGAGCCCTCAGACAACGGCTTGGCGGCCGGCCTTGGCCGTTCCGAGCTCCACGACGTATTCCGGGCACTCGTACTGACCCGTTGCGCCGAAGAGCGTCTCGATATCCTCGCCAAGGAAGGGCACGTAGCGGGTGGGATCTACCGTTCCCTGGGCCAAGAGGCCGGAGCCGTGGGAGCCGCATATGCCCTTCGACGCAACGATGACGGGACGGGCGACCTCTTGGCACACACACACCGTGGCCTGGGAGCCGTGTTCGCCATGGGCGGGCAACCCGTCGATCTGTTCAGGCAGTATCTGGGGAGAGCCACCAGCCCGACCGCGGGACACGACGGCAGCCTGCACTGGGGGGATTTCGACCTAGGATTCGTCGGCCCGATCGCGCCCCTGGGAGTCATGGTTCAGGTCATGGCGGGAATCACTCTGTCATTCGCGGTCCGGGGCCAGGACCGTGTCGGGCTCGCCTTCTGCGGGGACGGGGCCACGTCGACGGGTGCCTGGCACGAAGGGCTCGCATTCGCTGCCGCCCAGCGATGTCCGATGGTGCTCATGGTCGAGGTGAACCAGTGGTCGTTCTCGACGCCGTTGAGCAAGACGACGCGGCTCGAGTCCTTCACGGAGAAAGCTGCCGGCTACGGACTTCACGCCACATCCACGGACGCCACGGACGTCCTCGCCGTAATCGAGGCGACCCGAGACGCGGTGCACAGAGCCAGGTCCGGCGAGGGCGTGGGGATGGTCGAGCTGCAGTACTATCGCCGCGTAGGACACGCGCAGCATGACGATCAGGCGTACGTTGATCCGGAGGAGATTCGGGCCTGGGAAGAGAAGGACCCGGTCGCCCTCTACCGCCGCCGGCTGCTCGATGAGGGCTGGGCCTCTGAGGACGAACTGGCGGGCCTGGAGGCAGAGGCGCGGGCGACGGCCGACGACGCTGCGGAGCAGGCTGTGCACGAACCCTTGCCGGATGGTTCGCGGGCTTTGGACGGAGTCTACTCCGATGTGCAAACGCCTCACCCCTGGACTCGTTCGGCCTCGCCTCGGCCACGACCCGCACGGAGCGGGGTGAGGACATGACCCTGAAGGAATCACCGGATACTGTCGTGACGACGGTGAAGCCCGAACACCTGTCGAAGACGGAGCGCGGCGAGGCCGTGACCTTTTTGGAGGCCCTCAGCGAGGGTCTCTTCGAGGAGATGGTCGTCGACGATCGGGTGTTTTTGATGGGTGAGGACATCGGAGTCTACGGCGGAGCTTTCAAGGTCACGCGCGGCTTCCTAGAGTACTTCGGGGGCAAGCGCGTCATCGACGCCCCGATCGCGGAGGGCGGTTTCACCGGGGCGGCGGCCGGGGCGGCCCATATGGGACTTCGGCCGGTGGTCGAGATGCAGTTCATGGACTTCATCTCGCCGGCCTACGACGTGATTACGAACTACATCGCCACCTCACTCTATCGGGGGAGCGGACCTCTGCCGCTGGTCATTCGAGGCCCCGTAGGAGGGGGCAATCGTGGCGGACCGTTCCACTCGCAGAACGTCGAGATGGCGTTCTTCCATACCCCCGGCTTGAAGATCGTCTATCCGAGCACGGCCTACGACGCGAAGGGGCTGATCAAGGCAGCGATCCGTGACGGCAATCCGGTCATCTTCGAGGAGCACAAGGGTCTCTACCGAGCGCCGACTCTGCGCGACGTACTGCCCAAGGAGGACTACATCGTACCTCTCGGGAAAGCGCGTTGTGTGCGCGAAGGGGCGGATCTCACCATCGTCACCTATGGGATGATGGTGCACCGGAGTACGGAGGCGGCAGAGGAACTCCAACGTGAGAGCGGAATGGGAGTCGAGATCTTGGACCTTCGTACGCTCCTCCCGTTGGATGACGAGGCCATCATCGAGAGCGTGAAGAAGACCGGACGGCTGCTGGTGGTGCACGAAGACACCCGGACCGGGGGCATTGCCGGTGAGATCGCCATGCGTGTGAGCGAGAGTGCTTTCGAGTGGTTGGACGCGCCGATGCTCCGGGTGACTTCCATCGATTCACCCGTGCCGTACTCCGGCGTATTGGAGGATTACTTCCTGCCGCAGGTCGAAGACATCGTGACGGCAGCACGATATCTGGTGAACTACTAGTTCTTTCGGTGGCGGTGGGACCGCCCATCGATCCCCCGGGTACTTTGGGGTCGCCGATTCTGATTTCAGCAACAATAGATCTGGAGAGATAGAGTGGCCCGCATCGAGGTTCCCATGCCGCAGATGGGCGAGTCCATCGCCGAAGGCACGGTATCGAAGTGGCTGAAGAGTGTCGGCGACACGGTCGAGCGAGACGAGCCGATCCTGGAGATTTCGACCGACAAGGTGGACGCCGAGATTCCCTCACCCCAGTCGGGAACCCTCGTGGAGGTCAAGGTCCAGGAGGGCGAGACCGTTGAGGTGGGCACGGTCGTGGCGTTCATCGACACCGAGGGCGGTGCACCCACCGTGCCCACCGTGTCCGCCGCGTCCACACCGGTCGAGGTCGCCGATTCGGGTCCGGAGGCGCCCCCAGTCGTCGAGACCCCGGCAGAGCCGGCCGCTCCGACCGGCGCACCCGCTGCTGCGCCCGCCGCGACCACACCGGCCCACGGTGGGGCCGAGGATGCGGGCGAGCAGTCGGCCGAGGAGCGCCTGCGGACGAAGTCCACTCCGGTGGTTCGGCGAATCGCCGAGGAGCACGGAATCGCCATCGGCGACGTGGCGGGCACCGGCCACGCCGGTAGGGTCACGAAGCAGGACATCCTCGACTACATCGAAGGTGGGGGATCGCCGGCACAGCCTGCGGCTCCCGCCCCGGTGGCGGCGCCGGCAGCCGCTCCGGCAAAGCCGGCTGCCCCCGTGCATCCGGCCGCCTCGGTGGCCCCGTCCGATCTTTGGACCGCCTTCTACGGCGAGGTACAGCACCCCGAGTTCCCGGTCCGCGAAGGCGACCAGGTCGAGCCCATGGACAAGATCCGTCGGCTCACGGCGGAGCACATGGTCATGGCCAAGCGGGTGGCTCCGCACGTGCACTCGTTCATCGAGATCGACTTTTCACGAGTGGACCGCATTCGTGCCGCGAACAAGGCGAAGTGGGCGGAGCAGGGCGCTCGGGTCAGCTACACGGCCTTCGTGGCCTGGGCGTGCTCGCGTCTGTTGCGGAGCTTCCCTTATGTGAACGGCACCGTGTCCGGGAACAACATCATCCAACGTGGAAGCGTGAACATCGGGATGGCCGTGGATCTCGATCCCGGCCTCATCGTTCCGGTCATCCACGACACGGATGATCTGAGCCTGGTCGGAATCGGCAAGAAGATCATCGACCTGGCAGAGCGGGCTCGGGGTCGGCAGCTCAACCCGTCCGAGATTCAGGGAGCCACATTCTCCATCACGAACCCCGGGGTACTCGGTACGCTGGTGGGGATGCCCGTTATTCCCAAGGGGACCGCAGCGATCCTCGGCACCGGTGCGATCGAGAAGCGAACCGTGGTGGTGGAGGATCCGGTCACCGGCACGGACGTCATCGCCATCCGGAAGCGATCGCTCTTCTCTCTGGGGTACGATCACCGAATTGTGGATGGCGCAGACGCAGCGAGGTTCCTCTCTGAACTGAAGGCCCTGCTGGAGGACTTCCCAGAGGACGCCTAGTGTCCCCGGGTGACGCGCCAGAGCTCAAGGAACTTGAGGTACTCGAGGTACGGGATCTCGGGCTCGTCCCGTACGGAGAGGCCCTGGCACTCCAAACCGATTTGGTGGCCCGCCGCCGCGCCGGCGAGGTGCCCGACCAACTGCTCCTTCTGGAGCACCCCCACGTGATCACCCTGGGAACAGGATCCCATCCCGAACACGTTTTGGCCGACGCCACTCGTAGGGAGGAGCTCGACCTCGAGCTCTACGAGGCGGGAAGGGGAGGGGACGTCACGTACCATGGGCCGGGCCAGCTCGTGGGCTACCCGATCCTCGATCTCAAGCCCGACCGCCGAGACCTGCTCCGCTACCTGCGAGATCTGGAGACCATGCTCATCACCGCCATGGCTCGCTTCGGAGTTCAGGGAGAGACCGTGCCCGGGCTGACGGGCGTTTGGGTCGAGGACCGCAAGGTTGCCGCCATCGGCGTCCGCGTGTCCTCCGGGTGGATCACCTCTCACGGCTTCGCACTCAACGTCGACAGCGACCTCTCCTACTACGAGACCATCGTGCCGTGCGGCATCGCCGACCGTTCGGTCACCTCGCTTTCGCAAGAGGCCGGCCGTCCGATTCGGGTTGGCGAAGTCGCCGCTGTCGTTCGCGATGTCTTCGCAAGCGCCTTTGGGCGGCGAATTCGTGTTGGCGGGCCAACAAATGAGCCCTCCATCGAGGCTCTTTGAAGGTCTTGGAAGTCCTAGGCAGGCTCCGCCATTTTTTCGAATTCAGCCAACCGATCTGGCCCGTGGTTCCTCACACATGCCGAGAAGATCAATCTGTTTACGTTCGATTCGGGAGAGAATACCGACGTCTCTAGACGTTCCTTAAACCTTGATATGACAATGAGTTAGGGGATAATGCAAGTTTCTGGAATGAGATGGGCCGAGAAGCTTGACGCGTGGGCTCGGCCCGCCCATACTGGTCGTGCGTTTCCGATGTGGTACGCTGAATCGATGGCGTTGGTCATCCCTTCATGCGGATCGAGAAACGTGTTTCATCGGACGGGACGCCGTAGCGGTGGAAGCGAACTGGGGGTTGGACCTCGGTGAGCCGGCAGAGGAGTCGTTGGTCTCTGCTGAACCCTCCGGAGCTCGGAGGACCCGAAGTTGCTGACCGCGCGACGACGGGAGAAGGGAAGCTGAGTTAGCTGCCCGACTGAAAGTGAGCCGCAAGGCGATCTGGAAGATGGGCGGGTCTCCAAACGAGACGAAGCTTCTACCAACGAATTAGAGGCCCTCGGGGCGGCTTGCCGCACCGAGGGCTTCTTTTTTTTGCCCCAGATGTTTGTCTGAGCGTGGGAGCGATCAGTCGGGCGGGGCGTGCTCGAAGTAGTCGAGATAGCGGCCCTTGTCGCGCTGCCCCTCCAGCCAGACCTGGTACTCGCTCTCCACCAATCCTCCGGAGGCCGTCCGCTCCGCGGCCGCTCGGGTGGCGAGGTGGTTGGCGTATTCGTTCTGGACATGACCGTCGTGTCCGCGGACCCAACTCCAGGTCACGTCGTGCTTCGAGGCGATGCGATCGAGCTCCTGCCAGAGTTCCAAGTTGCCGATCTCGCCCCCCTTTCGCTTCCAACCCCGGGCCTTCCACCCCCTGAGCCACTCCGTCATTCCTTTGACCAGATACTGGCTGTCGGATATGAAACGGACGTTGCACGGGCGCTTTCGCATCAAGGTCAGGGCCTCGATGGCGCTCCTGAGGGCCATGCGGTTGTTCGTCGTGTCCGCTTCGGAGACCCAGTAGTCGCGACGCACCCACTCGCCTCCCGACCAGTACTCTACCAGCCCCCCGGCACCTCCCGGATTGGCACGGTGCTGGAACTGGTTGCCGAGGCACGACTCGTCGGCGTAAATGGAGATCTCGGGCGCGTCGGTCATTTCAACTCGTCTTCTTCTCTTGTAGGAACTTCGCTTACGGGAACCCCGGCGGGTCGGGAGAAAGGTAGGGTGAGGAGAGGAGGGGCGGAACGGGTGACACCAGTGCTTGACTCGCCTCCGTCCCGCTCTAGATTCCGCCGGCCGTCGGAGGCTTCTGGCGGCACCACCCAAGACTAGGAATCTGCCTGGTGGCGAGCACCGGTCCACGCGAACCCGCGTACCTTCTACTCGAAGATGGACGGCGTTTCGACGGCCTCGGCTTCGGCGCTTCAGGACCCTCTCTGGGGGAGGTGGTCTTCAACACCTCGATGACCGGATATCAGGAGATCCTCACGGATCCGTCTTATTCCGGTCAGCACGTCGTCATGACGTATCCGTTGATCGGCAACTACGGGGTGAACGACGAGGACCGGGAGTCAGAAGGTCCGAAGGTCACCGGCTTCGTGGTGCGTGAGTTGCCACCGCAACACTCGTCCTGGCGGGCGACGGGGGCGCTGGAGGACTACCTCACGGCCAACGACGTGGTGGGGATCGCGGAGATAGACACCCGTGCGCTCACCCGACACATCCGGTCGGAGGGAGCCATGCGAGGAGCCATCGCGCCCGCCGAGACGGACGAGGCGACGCTGCTCGAAAGCGTGCTCGCGCACCCCCGTATGGAGGGTCTCGACCTCGCCTGTGGTGTCTCCACGGACGAGCCCTATGTGGTGGAGGCGGTCGGGGAGGAACGCTTCCATGTGTTGGCCTACGACTTCGGCGTCAAGGCAAACTCGCCGAAGATTCTGTCTGAGGGAGGTTGCCGCGTCACGGTGATTCCCGCCGAGACCTCGTTGGAGGACATTCTGGCCGAACGTCCCGACGGGATGTTCGTATCCAACGGACCCGGTGACCCCGCTGCCGTCGAGCGGGCAGAGGCCGCGATCCTCGAGCTGTCCGGGAACGATGTCCCCGTGTTCGGGATCTGCCTCGGCCACCAGCTCATCTCTCAGGCGTTCGGTGCCAAGACCTACAAGCTCCCCTTCGGACATCACGGGGGGAACCACCCGGTACGCAATCTCGACACCGATACCGTGGAGATCACCTCTCAGAACCATGGATTTGCCGTGGCCCTCGGCGACGGCGACGAGATTCCCGGGGCGCCGGATCTGCGACTCACACACGTCAATCTTTACGACGGCACCGTAGAGGGCGTGGCCCATCGGGAGCGGCCGGTCTTCGCCGTCCAGTACCATCCAGAGGCGGCGCCGGGGCCCCACGACAGCCGGTACCTCTTCGATCAGTTCATCGCGCTGATGGAGTCACGGCGGCCGTAGGTCCAAGGGGCACTTGACGTTCCAGGTTCGAGATCGTTACCGTGGCTCCCCTGCTCATAGCTCGGACACATATCGTATCGCGGAGGAATGAATGACCAAGGCGGACCTCGTCGAACAGGTGGCGGAAGCCATCGGTCCCGGGATCACCAAGAAGGACTGTGCCTTGGTCGTCGATGGGTTTCTCAACGCCGTGAAGAGGGCGCTCGCCAACGGGGAGAACATCGAGATCCGTGGGTTCGGAACCTTCAAGGTTCGCAAGCGGAAGAGTCGCATGGCTCGCAACCCCAGGACAGGCGAGGGTGTGGAAGTCCCTTCCCGGAGCGTTCCTGTGTTCAAGCCTTCCAAGCACCTTCGGACGCGTGTGAGCCAGCTCGACGGACAGCCCGTAGAATAGAGGGTGCATGGTGCGTCACGACTTTCGACGCCAGCGTTGTCCGAACCCCCTCCGCTTTGTCGCTCGACGGACTTAACGCTTCGGGGACGACGAGCATCTGAGTTCATGATGGCCGAGGACTTACGCACCGAGCCACCATCCGACGAGGAGTTGGTTCAGCGTGCAAAGGCTGGAGACAGCCGCGCGATGGACTTGCTCGTAGACCGGCATCACGGCGCGGTCTTTCGGACCTGCGTGGCCATCCTGGGAGAAGAGGATCTTGCAGCGGATGCCAGCCAGGACTGCTTCATCAAGGCGTTCAAGGCCATCGGCAGGTTTCGTGGGGACGCCGCTTTCCGGACCTGGCTGTTGGCCATCGCGGGCAACGAGGCCCGCGGGTATCTACGCAAGGCCGGTCGGCGCAAGGAGCGCCCGCTCGAGGACGTATCAGCCATTGCGGCACCGGGAGACGATCCATCTCGAGAGGTCACCCTCCGGTCCGAGGCGGCCCGTATCAGGGAGGCCGTGCACCGGCTCCCGGATAAGCAGAGGCTGTCAGTGACACTTAGAATCGACGACGACTTGAGCTTTCGGGAGATCGGTGAGATCATCGGATCCTCTGAAGGTTCCGCTCGAGTGAACTACCATCACGGCATCCGCCGCCTGAGGGAGTTATTGGAGCCATGACGGACCAGACGTGCGCAAATGTAAAGGACCTGCTACCGGACTTCGTGCGGGGAGACCTCTCCTCCGAGTTGTGTGTCCGAATAGAGGCGCACGTCTCGGAGTGTGGGAGTTGCGGTGAGGAAGTCGCCCTCCTTCGCGTGCTGAGCGCGACGACACCCGTGCCGCCGGTAGGCCTGGCCGCCGAAATCAAGGAAGCGGTGGCACGTGACCGGGCGCACTCCCGGCGTTCGGTCGGATGGCGGCTCCCGGCTGCTGCTGCGATCGTCCTGGCATTGGGAACCGCCCTCATTTGGCAGCGGGCGGAGACCCTACCCGAATCCAGCCAGTTCGCCCAAGAGGCCTTTGTCATGGTGTGGGCGGACGACGATGCCCTTGTCGCGGACGCTCCCATGCTCGAAGACCTGACCGAAGACGAGTTGGCGGCCCTGCTGGAGGAGCTCGGAGGATGAAGAGACCGATCGGTGTTCTGGTGGCAGTTCTCGTCACGTTTGGCTCGCAAGGTCTGGAAGCACAACAGCGCCCACGGGACGGACAGCCGCCCGGCGAAGGCCGGCGGGCCCGGATGGAGCAGATGATTCGCGGCCGTTTCGACGCTATGGTGAGGCAACAGCTCGGACTCGGTGACGAGGAGAGCCAGAGGCTTCAAGACGTCTTGGACGGCTACCGCGCTCAGCGACGGGATTTCATGCAGCTTGAGCAGTCCACCAGGCGCCAGTTGATGACCCTGGGCGCCGAGGGTGAGATCACCGATGAGCAAGCCAGTGAGGCCTTGCAGGATATGCTCGAACTGCGCGAAGACGAGGTGCGCCTCTTCAGAGAGGAACAGGAGGCGCTCGTCGGAGTCCTCACCCCCCGGCAGCTCCTACGGTTCGTCGTCATGCGTGAGCAGCTGAATCAGAGAATTCAGAGCATTCGGGGTGGTGGGGGCCGCGGTATGGGTCCACCTGCGGGTCGCCGACCGGGCGCCGGTCTCGACTTCCCCGAGCCTTCCGCCTGGAACGTTGACCCGAAAGGGGGGGTTCCTCTACTCTCCTGAGACGATTCCTGTTTCCGGAGACATTCCCGCTCTCCTGAGACCATCCCTGTTCCGGGCGCCCCCAATCCGTGGAAATCCGAACCCTTTTCTTCGCCTCGTATAGAGAGCTCCTCGGTACCAAAGAGCTCAGCCTCGATCTCCCCGAAGGGGCGACCGTGTCTGACCTCGTATCGACGCTTCGATCTCGTGGGGGTGCGTTCACCGTACTTCCTCCGGATCCTGCCGTGGCCGTGAACCACAGCTATGCGGATTCGGCTGTGCCTCTCACCGACGGCGACGAAGTGGCGCTCATTCCTCCGGTAGCGGGTGGCTGACGTGGGCTTCGCTACGGTGGTTCGGGACCCCATCGATCCGGCCGAGGTTCTGGCTCGGGTGGGAGCCGACGAAGATGGAGCCGGCCTCCTGTTCGTTGGGGTGGTCCGGGATCACAATGAGGGTCGCTCTGTGGGCGGTGTGCGCTACGACGCTTACGAGGAGATGGCCGTCGCTGTCCTCGCAGAGATTGTGGGTGAAGCCTCCAGCGTGGTGGGCACCGACCGCATCGCCGTGGTGCACCGTGTAGGTGACTTGGCGGTGGGCGAGGTCAGCGTGGCCATTGCGGTTTCGAGTCCACACCGGGCCCAGGCCTACGAGGGTTCTCGGTTCATCATCGAAGAGATCAAGAAGAGACTCCCGGTCTGGAAGAAGGAGCGCTACAGCGACGGGGTGGAAGAATGGGTGGCTGGGGCCACGCCGGTCGTCCCTTCCCGGGAGGCCGAATAGCCATGATCGATCAATTCGGCCGCAGCGTGGAGTATCTGCGCATCTCGGTGACCGACAAATGCAATCTCCGGTGCGTCTACTGCATGCCCCTAGAAGGCCTCGACTGGCTCAAGCGGGAGAGCCTGCTCAGCTACGAGGAGATCGCACGCATCGTCCAGGTCATGGCCGGGATGGGCCTCAAGAGGGTGCGCATCACCGGTGGGGAGCCTCTGGTGAGAAAGGACCTGCCCTCACTGGTCCGCATGCTGTCGGCCATTCCCGAGATCGAGGACATCTCGCTCTCTACCAATGCCGTTCTCCTGGCCGATCAGGGCGAGATGCTGAGGGACGCGGGAGTGAATCGCGTCAACATCTCACTGGATTCGCTGCGGGCCGACCGCGTGGACGCGATCGCACGACGCCCCAACTCGTTCTCGCGCATCATGGACGGCCTCGAAGCCGCCGAGAACCTCGGGTTCGAGCCCATCAAGATCAACGTCGTGCTCATCGGCGGACAGAACGACGACGAGATCGAGGCCTTCGCCCTGATCACGAGACACAGACCCTGGCACGTGCGTTTCATCGAGCTCATGCCGACGGGTTCGAACCTGGAACTGAGCGCGCAGAACTTCGTCTCTTGCCAGGACGCCTTGAAGAGGATCCGCAGGCTAGGAGACCTCGAGCCCGCCGAGGGTCCCGCCGGGAACGGCCCCGCGACGTACTTCCGCTTCCCTGACGGGCGTGGCACGGTTGGAGTCATAACGCCGATGAGCCACAACTACTGCGACCGCTGCAACCGCATGCGTCTCACAGCCGACGGCCAGCTTCGCCCGTGCCTATTCGGGGCTCAACAGACCAACCTCCGAGACCCTCTTCGGGAGGGATCCGACCTGGTTCCGCTCATTGAAGAGACGCTGCGCACAAAGCCTGAGCGACACTACCTGATCCAGGGGAGTGACGAAGGCTCTGGGGGTCTCGTGGCCCTCTCCGAGACCGGCGGCTGACCCGGGCGCTCTGCCCTCTCAATCGCGTTCTCGGAGGCATGGAATTTCCCATTCATCTCGGGTAAGTTCCAAGGGGCAAATGCCCTGAAAAACAAAGACAATACCTCCAGTCATGGTCGGATGAGCGTGAATAGAATCACTGTCGTAGGTGCGGGCCACGTGGGAGAAACCTGTGCCCAAAGGTTGGCGGAAAAGGAGCTCGCCCGTGAGGTCGTCCTCATCGACATCGTAGAGGGCATTCCTCAGGGCAAGGGTCTTGATCAGTGGGAGAGCGCTCCGGTCGAGGGCTTCGACTCCCGGATCATAGGCTCCAACGACTACGAGGCCGCGGCCGGGTCGGGCATCTTCATCGTCACGGCGGGTATCGCACGAAAGCCCGGCATGAGTCGCGACGACCTCCTCAAGACCAACGCCGGCATCGTCGAGTCGGTCTCCAAAGAGATCGCCAGGGTCGCGCCCGATTCCATCATCATCATGGTCTCGAATCCTCTGGACGTCATGTCCCATGTGGCGATGCAGGCGACGGGCTTCCCGAGGGAGCGCATCATCGGCATGGCCGGTGTCCTCGACACTGCTCGCTATCGCTCCTTTATAGCCTTGGAGCTGGATGTGAGCGTCGAGGACATTCAGGCGCTGGTTCTCGGAGGGCACGGGGACACCATGGTGCCGCTCGTCTCAACGACGAACATCTCCGGCATCCCTCTGACCCATTTCCTGGAT
Organism: Longimicrobiales bacterium; assembly: GCA_965249725.1. Lineage (GTDB taxonomy): Bacteria > Gemmatimonadota > Gemmatimonadetes > Longimicrobiales > Gaopeijiaceae > CBDDCX01. The sequence goes on along the minus strand of CBDFMQ010000002.1, from coordinate 1,321,251 downwards.
GACGAGAGGATTGCCGCGTTGGTGGAGCGGACCCGCAAGGGAGGCGCTGAGATCGTCGGTCACCTCAAGACGGGGAGCGCCTACTACGCCCCGTCGTCGGCGGCTGTTCAGATGGCCGAGGCGATCGTGAAAGACAAGAGGCGCATCCTCCCGTGCGCGGCGTATCTCGAGGGCGAGTTCGGTCACGAGGGCATCTTCCTGGGTGTGCCCTGCAAGCTCGGGGAAGGTGGGCTGCAGGAGATCATCGAGGTGGAGCTCTCCGAGGCCGAGGCCGCCGAGCTGGCCAACAGCGCCGCGGCGGTCCGAGGCACCATGGAGGCTCTCGCCGGCTGACGCCCCGGGGCCGCTCGGAGCCCAGGCTCCGTCTCTTCAGCGGCTCGGAGCACGGCCGGCGCTGACCGGTGGGAGACACCATGCGTCGAGTATTCACACTGTACGGGTCATCGGTGGGGAAGAAGACCACCATGGCCGTATCCGGCCTGCTCATCGTCGGTTGGCTCTTCGGCCACATGGTCGGCAACCTGAAGGCCTTCCTGGGTGCCAACGAAGCCGGCATCCACCACATCGACGAGTATGCGGAGTTCCTCCGCACGATGGGCGAGCCGATACTCCCCGAGGGGGTGACCCTCTGGGGGATCCGGCTGGTCATGTTGGCGTTGATCGGCATGCACATCGTGTCCGCGACACAGCTCTATCTGAAGAGCCGAGCGGCCCGTACGACGCAGTACACCAGGGAGGAGTCGATCTCCTTCACATATGCGTCGAGGACGATGCGATGGGGTGGGGTGATCATCCTGCTCTACATCATCTACCATCTTCTGCACATGACGGTCGGTTCGGCCCATCCGGACTTCGAGCACGGCGCCGTGTATCGCAACCTCGTCATCGGCTTCCAGAACCCCGTCGTCGTCGGTGCCTATACCGTGGCGACGCTGGCCCTCGGGCTGCACCTGTACCACGGGCTCTGGAGCATCTTCCAGACCCTGGGTGTCAGCCATCCCAGGTACGACGATATCCGTCGTCCACTCGCGTCCGTACTCACTTTCGTCATGGTTGGCGGATTCCTGTCAGTGCCCTGGGCGGCACTGATCGGAATTCTCCGATAGGGGCACCATGGAACTGAATCCAGGAATCCCGGCCGGCCCCATCGAACAGAAGTGGAACAAGCACAAGTTCGACATGAAGCTGGTGAACCCGGCCAACAAGCGAAAATACGAGGTCATTGTGGTGGGGACCGGTTTGGCCGGCGCGGCGGCCGCGGCGACCATGGCCGAGCTCGGATACCACGTGAAGGTGTTCACCTATCACGACTCTGCCAGGCGGGCTCACTCCATCGCCGCGCAGGGCGGCATCAACGCGTCCAAGAACTACCAGAACGACGGAGACAGCGTCTATCGGCTGTTCTACGACACGGTGAAGGGCGGAGATTTCCGTTCCCGGGAGGCCAACGTCTACCGGCTCGCCGAAGTGAGCGAGAACATCATCGACCAGGCGGTGGCCCAGGGTGTGCCCTTTGCCCGGGAGTACGGGGGCCTGCTGGCGAACCGGTCCTTCGGGGGTGCACAGGTATCTCGGACGTTCTACGCCCGCGGGCAGACGGGGCAGCAGTTGCTCCTCGGAGCCTACCAGGCGCTGCAGCGGGCAGTCCAGAGCGGCATGGTGCAGATGCACACGCGTCACGAAATGCTCGACGTCGTGCTGGTGGAGGGCGAGGCCCGAGGCATCGTCACCCGCGATCTGGTGAGCGGGAAGGTGGAATCCCACACCGGTGATGCGGTGGTCCTGGCGACCGGAGGGTATTCCAACGTCTTCTACCTATCCACCAACGCCAAGGCGTGTAACGTCACGGCGACGTGGAGAGCTCACAAGCGTGGAGCGGGCTTCGCGAACCCCTGCTTCACGCAAATTCATCCGACGTGTATTCCGCCGCCCGGGGAGTATCAGTCCAAGCTCACCCTCATGAGCGAGTCGCTCCGAAACGACGGACGCATCTGGGTGTCGGGGAGCGAACGTGACGAGCGGGCACCCCGCGACATCCCGGAGGACGAGCGCGACTACTACCTGGAGCGCATGTATCCCAGCTTCGGCAACCTGGTGCCTCGGGACGTGGCATCGCGGCGGTCCAAGGAGATGGTGGACACCGGGCACGGTGCGGGATCCCTCCGGAACGGTGTGTTCCTCGACTTCTCACACTCCATCGAGCGTCTTGGGCGCGATACCATCAGCGAGCGGTACGGCAACCTCTTCGAGATGTACGAGAACATCACGGGGGAGGACCCGTATCGCGTACCCATGCGAATCTATCCGGCGCCTCACTACACGATGGGTGGGCTGTGGGTCGACTATGATCTCCAGAGTACGGTGCCGGGTCTCTTCGTGATCGGCGAGGCCAATTTCTCCGACCACGGTGCCAACCGACTCGGGGCCAGCGCGCTGATGCAGGGTCTCGCAGACGGGTACTTCATCCTTCCGATGACCATCGGGAATCATCTGGCGCGCACGAAGCACGACGAGCTTACACCTGATGCGGTCGAGTTCCGCAGCGTCGAGAACGCAGTACACGAGAAGACGCGGCGGTTGTTGGAGACCGGAGGCTCACGGACCGTGGACGACTTCCATCAGGAAGTGGGTCACCTCATGTGGAACCGCTGCGGGATGGAGCGGAACGCCGAAGGGCTGCGGGAAGCGCTCGACCGGATTCCCGAGATCCGAGAACGCTTCTGGAAAGATGTCTGTGTGCCCGGGAGCGCGGAGACGCTGAACCAATCGCTGGAGAAGGCGGGACGAGTGGCCGACTTTCTCGAGTTTGCGGAGACCATGTGTCACGACGCCATCACCAGGGACGAGTCGTGCGGGGCCCACTACCGCTCGGAACACACCACCGACGGGGGTGAGGCACGGAGAGACGACGAGAACTTCACCCACGTCGCCGTCTGGGAGTATCGGGGCGAAGGGAACGAGCCCCTCCGGCACAGAGAGGCTTTGGAGTTCGAGTATGTGCCGCTGTCGCAGAGGAGCTACAAGTGATGAACCTCTCGCTCCACGTATGGCGGCAGGCCGGGCCTGATCACACCGGTGCGTTCGAGACGCACCAGGCGAAGGACGTCAGTCCCGACATGTCGTTCTTGGAGATGCTGGACGAGGTAAACGAAGCTCTCGTGCGGGGTGGCGCCGAGCCCATCGCCTTCGAGCACGATTGCCGTGAGGGCATCTGTGGGGCGTGTGGCATGATGATCAACGGGGTACCGCACGGCCCCAAGACCATGATCACCGCGTGCCAGCTGCACATGCGCGAGTTCCGCGATGGCGACGACATCTGGATCGAGCCCTGGCGTGCCACCGCCTTCCCGATCCTCAGGGACCTGGTCGTGGACCGGTCCCCTCTGGACCGTATCATCGAGTCGGGTGGGTTCGTATCGGTGCGGGCCGGCAGCGCCCCCGATGCAAACGCTCTCCCCATCGAGAAGGACAAGGCGGACGACGCCATGGACGCCGCCACCTGTATCGGCTGCGGTGCGTGCGTGGCGGCCTGTCCCAACGCGTCGGCGATGCTCTTTACGGCAGCCAAGATCTCACACCTCGGCCTCCTGCCTCAGGGGCAGCCGGAGCGCGACTCCCGCGCTCTGAGCATGGTGGGCGTCCATGACGCGGAAGGGTTCGGCAACTGCACGAACCACGGTGCATGCGAGGTTGCCTGTCCGAAGGGGATCAGCGTGAAGTACATCGCCCGGCTCAACCGCGACCTCATCGTAGCGTCGCTCCGGAGTCCGACCGCGGATTGATCGCGCCGGGGCGTGCTTGGGGCGCTACCAGCCCAGTGGCACGCACCCTCGGGGGTGGTTCAGCCGCCGGGGGCGCCCAACTCGGAGAAGATCTCGGGCGGCAGTTGAGGATTCACCTCGGCCACGTCCGCGCGAATGATCTTGAACACCCGTCCCTGGTCGTCGAAGTGGATGCGCGCCCCCACGTAGTGGTAGCCGTCCACACCACGGATGTCCTCCCATCGCGTGTGTTCGACATGGTCGCTGCCCTCCTCACGGTAGTCGACCTGCACCGGCCAGACCCGCCCATCGACGAAATAGTAGAAGTACGAATCCTGGTGGTCCCCCACCCCGTCGCCAAAGGTCACGCGGACCGTGTGGCGCCCCGACGCGTCCGCACCGTCGTAGTGCAGGTAGGCACCCGGGTCCTTGAGTTTCTGCGGCAGCCGGATCCAGTAGTTCACTTCTCCGGCGACGTACTCGACCTCTTGTTGGTCCTTGTCATCAGAGGTGAGGGGCGTCCCGTTCAGAAAGGCCCGGGCAGTGCCACCATCCCACGTCTGGACGATGAAGTCGTCGCCTTCCCAGCGCTCGATCCGCGCCGCCAACACGCCCGGTTGTCGGGCGATAGTGACGTACCTCGGGCGGGTCCTGCGCAGTCTCCCCGAACCGGCCTCGTATAGCTCGGTGGTGAGCGTGAAGCGTGCTGTCACCATCTCCTGGAGGTGGGCCATTCCTCCCAGAGCGTCGATCCAAGCATCGATGAGCTCGACTGCACGAGCGTCACTCTGGGGCGACGTTTGTGCGCGAGACTCCGGGGGAAGGACCAGAGCAGCAACAAAAGCGATGATGACGAAAAAGCGATTCGATGGCCCTCGCCGAGCGATCATTCTCATACCCCTTCTCGCATGCACGTCGGAAGTGCCCGAGCGACCTCACCGTACGCCTCCGGGCTCGACTGTAGAGGAGTTAAAACACCACATCCTCCAGCTTGCTCCCCCTATTCGGTCCCCGTAGAGTCAGAGACACATCTGGATTCTCACTTGGAGGCGGCCATGAAGCACGGTTCGGGCGGATCGCCCCGGCTTTCGTTGATATTCTTGTTAACCTTGTGCCTGTCACTCCCCATTCACCTGGGAGCGCAGGAAGCGGACGTCATCTTCAGTGGCGGGCGCATCTGGACAGGCGATTCGGACAGCCCCTGGGCTGAAGCCGTTGCGGTCGTCGGGAACCGCATCGTGGCGGTGGGTTCGGATGACGACGTCGCGTCGTACCGGGGCAGCGACACTCGGGTCATCGACCTGGATGGTCGTTTCTTGTCGCCCGGATTCATCGACAACCACACTCACTTCAGCCGGGCCGGGGAGTTGCTGCTCGGCGTCAACCTTCTCGAGGTGTCCGACGAGGAGGGGCTGGTCGCCGAGGTACGCGAGGCTTCGACTCGGCTTCCGGACGGCGCTTGGATGACCGGGGGAAGCTGGGGCGCGTATGAACAGTGGGCGTCGAGTTCGACGGGCCGAGGAGAGGATCTCGACAAGCCGGAGACGCTCTTTCGACCGGACCGCACCGTGATCGACCCGGTCTCCCCACGCAACCCCGCGTTGCTCTGGAATTGGGACCGTGCGCAGTACGTGGCCAACGGTGCCGCACTGGAAGCCGTGGGTGCGGATTGCACATGGGAAGGCATCGAGTGCGAGAACGGTGTCCCGACCGGTCGACTCGACGCCGAGACGGCTGGACGCGTAAGGCGTTCCATCCCAGCCAAGACCATGGAGCAGCGGATGGCCGAGGCCCGGGTGGCCTTGGCACGCCTGGCAGAGCATGGAGTCACAACCTTCTTCGACATCACTCCCCCGGGCCAGGTGGAGGTCTACCACCACCTGCGACAGAATGGGGAGCTGACTGCACGAGTGAACATGCGCTTGGTCCTGGATACGTGGGACGAAATGCGCGACGCAGGCATCGTCGAGGGGTTCGGTGACGAGTGGATTCGCTACCAGGGCCTGAAGGGGTTCGTCGACGGAATCATGGGCGGCTCCTCGGCGCGATTCGCCGAGCCCTACCTGACCACGGGAGTGCGCGGCTCGTGGCGGAACATCAACAACACCGGATATGTGACCGACAACGGATCCGGATTCGATCCGGCGGGCAACATGGAGAAGCTCGTCTTCGGGGCGGACTCGGCCGGCTACAATCCGCGGGTACACGCCATCGGCGACGTGGCCATCGACTCGATCCTCGACATTTTCCAGAAGGTCATCGACGTGAACGGACCCCGCGAGGGGCGCCGCTTCGCCATCATCCACAACCAGGTGATTTCGGGCCCGGAGACCGCTCGGCGTGAGGCCGAGATGGGCATCATCGCCGAGATGCAGCCCTACCACACGATCGACGACATGCGCTGGATGGAGGAACGGATCGGGGAGAGGGGCAGGTGGGCTTACGCGTTCAAGACGCTGGAGGATGCTGGGGTCCTCTTGTCGTTCGGGAGTGACTGGCCCGGCACCAACGCCGCGTGGTACACCTCCAACCCGCTGCAGGGCATGTATGCGGCCGTCACACGGCAGACCATGGATGGACAGCCAGAGGGTGGTTGGTTCCCGGAAGAGCGAATCAGCGCCGAGTCGGCGCTGAAGGCCTACACGGTGAACAACGCCTGGGTAGCCGGCGAGGAGGACTACAAGGGCCAGATCAAGGTGGGATACTTGGCCGATCTGGCAGTGCTCGAGGAGAACCCTCTGGAGGTGGAGGGGACTCGATTGAGAGACCTGCGCGTCTTGATCACCATGGTGAACGGCACGATCGTCTTCGAGCGGCCCGCGACGTAGTCGGGGAAGCGGCCCACGACATGGTCGAGGGACTCCGTCGTACTACTTCTTTGGGATCCCAGAGTGTCTGATGCGGGTTCCATGTTGGCGAGGGACACTCGCCGCGGGCGTTTCTACGTGAGGCCTCCCGAGCCGGCCGCACACAGACCGCCCGGAATTGCTGACTATACTGGAGATGGTGAATGACCGATCGACGCTTGAGCCGGACCTTCCTGCCCATCATGGTGGCGCTATCACTTGCCGCCTGTGGGTCTGACTCGGTCGTGGCCCCCGAGGACATCGAGTTCGTGGACGAGCTCGAGATCGATCTATCCGCCATGACACGTACGGCGAGCGGCTTGTACGTGCAGGATCTCACCGTCGGTGACGGGCCGGTGGTAGAGGCCGGGGCGATCGCCTTGGTAGACTACGCAGGTTGGCTGCCCAACGGAGCGATGTTCGATGCAGGGACCGACGTCGAATTTCCCGTCGGGACGGGCAACCTGATCGACGGTTTCGACGAAGGTGTCATCGGGATGCGAGTGGGAGGCACGCGCAGCCTCGTCATTCCCCCGGCTCTCGGATACGGGGATCAGGTCGTAGGTGGCATTCCGGCCAACTCCACGCTGGTGTTCCGGGTCACCGTGAAGGGTATTCAGTAGCGGAGCCCTCCGACCCCGGAAATCGCCTCCGGCGATTTCCCTGTTGGTGTTCCGGGTCACCGTGAAGGGTATTCAGTAGCGGAGCCCTCCGACCCCGGAAATCGCCTCCGGTTGTTCCCCTCCTGAGCCACCTGGCTGCCCCGGGAACCACGGCTCATTCGTTCTGAACAGCATTCACATTGCCTAATGCACCTTTGTGTACAATAAGCCGTTGACTTGATATTTCATCTTGTTTACACTGTTAACTATGTCTACACAAAGAGATGAGATTCTGTCGGAGGCGTGTGACCTGCTGATGGCTGGAGGGCTCGAAGGCCTGTCCATGCGAAAGCTCGCCAAGCAGGTAGGAGTCACTGCCCCCGCTCTCTACCGGCACTACGAGAGTAAAGAGATGGTGCTGGTAGATGTGGTGGGAGAGGCCTTCAAGGTGTTCGCCCAATACCTCTCCAGGGCTCTGGACGGGCGTACGCCCGTTGAGCGCTTCAGCATGACCGGGCGATCGTACCTGGCCTTTGCTCTGGAGCACCCTCGGTACTACGAGCTCCTGCACACGGCTCACGAGCTGATGGGCCACGGAGAACTGCCTCACGAGGCCACGGATCATGCGTGTGCCGCGGGGCAGTTCATGGTGGACCGAGTGCGTGAGGGCATGGAGTCGGGGATGCTGAAGACTGGCTCCCCTGAAACCGTAGCACGGACCATATGGGCCCATGCGCATGGACTCGTTTCCATCTACCACCGTGGACTGCTCAGGATCGACGAGGACGCTTTCCGTCGGCTCTTCCTGGAATCGAGCTGGCGGCTCATGGAGGGATTGGCCGAGCCGCAGTTCGCGGCGGCCATGGGTGAAGACGTGCGGGCATCTCTCGAGGCTGAGGGATCCAGGGTCCAGGAGACTACCTAGATATGAAGATGCAGATCGTGGGGGCTTTGGCCCTGATCGGGTTGGCGATGGTGGAGGGGTTGGCGGGCCAGGAACGGGTGCTCACCCTGGAGGAGGCTGTGAATACGGCCCTGGTGGAGAGCCTGGACCTCCGCGATGCGCGGATGGGGCTCGAGGTCGCCGAGGAGCAGGTCTCGGAGGCGTGGTCGCTTCTGTACCCTACGATCGATGCGTCCGCCGGGTACACGCGGAATATCAGTGTCGCTTCGAATTTCCTTCCGGCGGTGATCTTCGATCCCGACGCCGATCCTTCGGAGTTGATTCCGGTGCGATTCGGCTCGGACAACATCTGGACGACCAGCATCAACGTTGAGCAGCCGCTGTTCAAGCCAGGCGTGTTCGTGGGAGTGGGCGCGGCGAGCCGGTTCCAAAACTTCGAGCGCGAGAATGTCCGGGGCCGCACACAGGCGGTGGTCACGAGGGTCCGGATCGTGTACTACAGCCTTCTTCTGGCGCAGGAACAGGCTCGCCTGGTGGAGAACTCGGTCGCGCGTGTCCGTCAGTCACTCACGGAGACGCGGGCGCTCAACGACGCTGGATTGGCCGCCGACTATGATGTTCTACGCTTGGAGGTAGAGCTCGCCAACCTCGAGCCCAACCTGCGTCGGGCGCAGAACGCGGTATCCCAGTCCACGAGAGAACTGGGTATCGAGCTCGGCCAGGACGGGGACGAGAGTTTGAGGGTGGCCGGTTCGTTGGCGGATATCGACCTGGACGATCGTGCCGCGAATTCGGCAGCCAATCGTCAGATTCTCGACTACTCGGCGTGGGTGGACGAGGAGGGCGCCGGTCCGGAGCGCCTGCTGACCATGGCCCAGAGCCAACGTTCGGATCTTCGCGGCCTGGACCTCATGGAGCAGCTCCGACAAACGGAGATGAGGCTCGAACAGGTCCAGTACCTGCCGGAGATCGTCCTTTTCGGGACCTACGCCATCACGGCGCAGGAGAACGGCAGCCCCGATTTCTTCGGGGAGTCTTCCATGCAGCGGGCCTACGCGCGACAAGCAGGCGTGCGGGTCACCTGGCCGCTCTTCAGCGGTTTCTCGAAGGACGCGCGTATCGACCAGAAGCGGGCCACCCTGCGGCAGGCACAGGCGCAGACCCGCCTGGCCCGGTCGAGGGCCGAGAGTGAGGTGAAGACGCTCTGGGATCAGGTGGGAGAAGCTCGGGAGCGAGCCAAAGCCCAGGGGTCGGCCGTCAGGCAGGCACAGCGGGGCTTCGGCATTGCGAGCGCGCAGTACAGGGAAGGGCTGAGCAGTCAGCTCGAGTTGACGGACTCGGAGGTAGCGCTCAGGCAGAGCGAATTCAACTACGCTCAGGCGGTTTACGATTTCTTGGTGGCTCAGGCGAATCTGGACCAGGCGGTGGGATACGTTCCGCTGGTTGACTCCGATGGCGCTTCGGGCCGCATACAGTGATAAGGGAGGCACGGGGAGCAATGACGATACGAACCAGGGTCCGAGGCGGCCTGATGGTGGCACTCTTCGCTGTTGTCGCTTCATGCGGCGGTGACGCAGAGGCCGTGGATAGCGGGAACGACGGAGTGCTGATCGAAGGAACGGCACGGGTCATCAACGTGGAGACACAGACCGTCGTGAGCGGCGAGTTCGTAGAGATCATCCGCCTCACCGGTATCGTGCTGGCCGATCAAGACGTGACGATCTCCGCCGAGGAGTCCGGCGTCATTCGACGGATACTCGTGGACAAAGGGACTGAGGTGAAAGCCGGCCAGCCCCTCTTCCGGATCGATGACGAGATCCTCAAGAGCCAAGTGGAGGAGTCCGCAGCGCAGGCCGCGCTGGCGAACGAGACCTGGGAGCGTCGTAAGCGCCTCTATGAAGATGATCAGGTCGGCTCTGAGCTCGCGTACCTCGAGGCGAAGTACAACGCAGAACAGGCGGCTGCCCGTTTGGCCCTCCTCCAGACACGCCTGGGTCAGACGGTGATCCGAGCCCCCATCGCCGGTGTGCTCGAATCGCGGATGGTAGAGGTCGGAACGATGGTCAGCGTCGGGACCCAGGTTGCTCGTGTCGTCACGCGCGACCCGATCAAGGTGGTGGCGGGCGTGCCGGAGCGATATGCAGCCGACGTTGCGGTTGGCGCCGTGGCGACCGTGTTCTTCGACGTGTTGGACCTCTCAAAGGCGGGCGTGCTCAGCTACGTCGGCGCGACCGTCGATCCGAGGAACCGCACGTTCCCCATCGAGTTGGAGATGCCCAACCCGAACGGGACGGTCAAGCCGCAGATGGTCGCGAACGTATCGGTTGTGAGACGAGTCTTGGCAGATGCCGTCGTGGTCCCCCAGGAGGCCCTCGTGCGGGTCGAGGCTGGATATAGGGTCTTCGTGGTCGAGGGAAGCGGGGAGGAGTCTACGGTGGTGTCCAGGAGTGTGGAGACCGGCGCGAGCCAACAGAACGGGGTGGTCATCGAGAGCGGTCTGGAAGCCGGAGATCGCCTCATCGTGGTTGGCCAACAACAAGTATCGGCAGGCGATCGCGTGACCGTGGTCGGGACGAGGTGAGGACGAGACTGACATGATCAAACCAACGGACGGATCTAGGGGGGAAGACATGGACCCGCGACGAGATGCCGGGTTCCTGGCCCGCTTCAAGGAATTCAAGGCCACGAGCGTCGCCGTGGATCACCAAACGAGCGTCTTGGTGCTTCTGACGTTCATCGTGGTAGCCGGTCTCTTGGCATATCGGGCGATTCCGCGGGAGTCGTTCCCGGAGATCGAGATTCCGATGATCGCGGTGAATACGATGTATGTCGGGGTCTCCCCGGCCGACATCGAGAGCCTCGTGACCCGTCCCCTCGAGGATGAGTTGTCCACGATCTCGGACGTCAAGGAACTCACGTCGACGTCGGTGGAGGGGTACTCCAGCATCGTCGCCGAGTTCGAGACGACGGTAAACCTGGAAGAGGCACTCCAGAAGGTCCGTGAGAAGGTAGATCTGGCCAAGCCGGACCTACCGGCCGAGGCGGAAGATCCCACGATCATGGAGTTCGACTTCTCCGAGTTCCCGGTCATGCAGGTGAACCTCTCCGGTGAGTATGGCGTCGTCCGGCTCAAGGAGATCGCCGAAGACCTTCAAGACCGTCTGGAACAGATCCCGTCCGTGCTCCGCGCCGATGTCCGAGGGGGTCTGGAGAGAGAGGTGAAGGTCGACGTACATCTCGATCGCCTCCAGTTCTACGGACTGGCCATCCAAGACGTCATCGAAGCCGTTGCCAACGAAAACGTCAACATCCCCGGCGGGTCCATCGACGTCGGTGCTCTCAAGTACTTGGTCCGGGTCGATGGCGAATTCGACGACCCGCAGGTCATCGAGGATATCGTGGTGATGACCAAGGGTGACAGTCCCATCTACGTACGTGACGTTGCCGATGTGGAGTTCGGTTTCAAGGAGCGTGAGAGCTTTGCCCGCCTCGATCGATCTCCGGTCGTGACTCTGGATGTGGTGAAGCGCTCGGGCGAGAACATCATCCAGACGGCCGAGCTGGTAAAGGAAGCCATCCTAGAGATGGAAGCTGAGTTTCCGCCCACCACCGTCGTGAAGATCACGTCCGATCAGTCGGTGCAGATCGCCGACATGGTGAGCAGCCTCGAGAACAACATCATCTCAGGGCTCATTCTCATCATCGCGGTGCTGCTGTTCTTCCTCGGGGCGGGGAATTCGGTGTTCGTGGCCATTTCGATCCCGACCTCCATGCTACTCTCATTCGTCATCCTTCAACTGACGGGCACGACCCTGAACATGGTCGTGCTGTTCTCGTTGATCCTGGCGTTGGGCATGCTGGTGGACAACGCCATCGTCGTCGTGGAGAACATCTACCGATACGTGGAAGAGGGTTGGGACCGTCGGGTAGCGGCCAAGAAGGCCACCGGCGAAGTGGCCATGCCCGTTATCGCGGCGACGCTGACCACGCTGGCGGCCTTCGCGCCCCTCCTGTTCTGGCCGGGACAGGTGGGCGAATTCATGAAGTTCATGCCGTCCACCTTGATCATCGCCCTGTCGAGCTCGCTCTTCGTGGCGTTGGTGATCGTGCCGGTACTCTGTGCGATGTTCCTTCGCCTCGAAGACGATCCGGCGCCGCCCATGACCCCGGCGACGCGCTGGACCCTCCTGGGGGGCGCGGCGTTGGTCCTGTTGATCTTCGCCACCCAGAATCTGCTGACGGCCGTGCTGCTCGCTGCGACCGTGGCGTTCTTGTGGGCTTTGAACCACTTCGTCATCGCGCGGATCGCCGAGCGGTTCCAGCAGTCCTGGCTGCCCCGGAACCTGGTGCTGTACGAGGCCACGTTGCGCTGGGCGCTCGGTCACCGGGCCGTAGTGGTCTTCGGCTCCCTGGCGGGGCTGGCGGTGACTCTGATGTTGTTCGGCCGCTTCAATGCGGGGGTCGAGTATTTCCCCGAGGACATGCCGCCGAAAGAGATCCTGGTGGACATCGATCTTCCCGTGGGGAGTCGTGCCGAGGCCACGGATGTGATCGCCCGGCGGCTGGAAGCAGAAATCCTGACCGTTCCGGGCATCTCTGATGCCAAGTCCGTGGTGGCCACGGTCGGTGGCGGCGGTGCCTCGGCGATGATGGGCGGAGGGGCCTCCGGCCCGGACGCAGGTCGGGTGACGGTCAGCATGGTCGAGTTCGCCGACCAGGAGTTCGATGCGTTCGACCTGTTGGGTGCCATGCAGGCATCACTGGGAACGGATATCGCCGGAGCGGAGATCACGGTCGAACAGATGGAAGAGGGCCCCTCTGGGGGAGCTCCCGTGAACATCGAGATCATCGGAGAGGACCCCGCGACCCTGAAGGACCTGTCCGATCGAGTCCTGACCATTCTTCAGAACGACCCGGTCTACGCACAGCTGGTGGGCTTAGAGAGTGACCTGGACGAGGCCCGACCGGAGCTCTCCGTGTCGGTGGATCGCGAGAAGGCCGCACTCTATGGAGTCTCCAGCCGCGATGTCGGGATGGCGATTCGGGGTGCGATCCAGGGCATCGAGGCGGCGAAGTACCGGACGGGGAACGACGAGTATGACATCGTGGTTCGTCTGGCCGAGGAGTACCGCGGCGAGCTCGAGTCCCTGCGGGACCTCACCGTCATGAACGAGGGCACCCAGATTCCGCTGCTATCCGTTGCGGACTGGGAGGTCAACGACGGCTACGGCAGCATTCGTCGGAAGGACCAGACGCGAATGGCCACCATCAGCTCGGATGTACGTGCCGGGCTGAACAGCAATGCCGTTCTGGGCCAGGTGCGCCAGGTCTTGGACGACTTCGCTGCCACCGAACTGCCCGTCGGGTACCGGCTGCAATACACGGGGCAGTCACAGAATCAGGATGAGGCCGCCGCCTTCCTCCAGAATGCGTTCCTGGGCGCGATCATGCTCATTGGGCTCATCCTGGTGACCCAATTCAACTCGGTGGTCAAGCCGGTGATCATCCTGACGTCGGTCTTCATGTCGACGGCTGGCGTCTTCCTGGGGCTCATGGTGTTCCGCATGCCCTTCGGCATCATCATGACGGGGGTCGGAATCATCTCGCTCGCCGGGATCGTGGTGAACAACGCCATCATCCTCATCGATTACATCGACACGCTGCGGACCAGGGACGGGATGGACCGGCACGAGGCGCTCGTCCGGGGTGGCCACGTTCGATTCAGGCCCGTGGTCCTGACGGCGATCACGACCGCTCTCGGCCTGGTCCCGTTGGCCATCGGGCTGAACTTCGACTTCTTCGGGCTCTATACGACTCTCCAGCCCGAGCTCTATTGGGGTGGTGAACAGGCGGCCTGGTGGGGACCGATGGCCATTGCCGTCATCGTCGGGATTCTGTTCGCGACCTTCCTGACCTTGGTCCTGGTGCCGGTCTTGTATTCTATCGTCGATGACGTGACGGACTTCTTCAAACGGCACTATACGCACGTGCTCGACGAAGAAGCTGAGGCCGAGGCTGAGGCGAAAGCGGCCGATCAACACCCGGAGGGTGAGCGGACGACGGTTGTTCCGGCCGGACCGGTGCCGGTGCCGCAGCCGGTGGGTGTCCGCTCCGAGCGGGTCAGACCGGGTACTTTGGGGTCCACCGGCGGACTCACGCCCCAGCCCGAGTAGTGGTCGGTGGACACTCGGCCGGTGCGGCGATCGAGGAAGACTCCAACGTTCAGAACCGTGACCGTGTCCACTTGGTAGGCAGTTGAAGTGTGGCTGAGCAGGCGACCATGTCGTATAGAGCCTCCGGGGCCGGGGCTGAACAATAGACTGGGATGGGGATGATCGACGGACCTGTGAGCACTGTGATGCGTAGAGGCCCCAAGAGGTCTCGGCTGTTGCGGGGCGCTATCCTCGGCGCAGGCACCGCGGCAGTTCTTCTACTGGCACCCTGGGCGAGCCGGGCCCAAGAGGCGGCCGATTCTGAGGTCGCCCCCAATCAGGGGGCCCTCCGCGTCTTCTTCGATTGCTCGGGTCGCATCTGCAACTCGAGCTACTATCGGACCGAGATCGATTGGGTGAACTGGGTCCGGGACCGTACGCTCGGGCAGGTCCATCTCATCATGACCAGCCAAACGAACGCTAGCGGCGGCAGGGAGTACGGTTTCGACTTTATCGGGCTCCAGGAACTCGAGGGACTGGACGACAATCTCGTCTACGCGTCGTTGGGGTCGGATACGTCCGAGGAGAACCTGAGGGGCATCTCTCAGGTTCTCGCCATCGGACTGGCCCGCTATTCGGTGTTGGCGGGAAGCGGGGAGGGGCTGGAGGTGCAGCGTTCGGGTGAGTCGCGAGACCTCACGGATCGGCTAGTGACAGGCGACGAGGTTGAGGATCCTTGGGATTTTTGGGTATTCAACGTCGGCCTGAACGGGAACTACGACGAGGAGTCTTCTGAGAACGAAGCGAGGATCCGGGGCAATCTATCCGCGAGTCGAACCACGCCCACTTGGAAGTTCCGCTTCAGCGGTTTTGGCAGTTACTCACGAGAGGAACTCCAGCTGAGCGACAGTTCTACGGTTGTGGACACGCGTGACAACTGGAACCTGAATCAAGAGATCGTCTATGCATTGGCCGATCACTGGTCGGTAGCATTCGAATCGGAGGCCAGCGCGTCCACCAGATCGAATCAGGACCTCGGCTTGGAAGTCGGACCGGGAATCGAGTACAGCTTCTGGCCCTACGAGGAGGCCCCTCGGCGGTCGCTGACCATGACCTACCGAGTAAACGTCCAGTATTTCGACTGGGAAGAGGAGACCGAGTTCCGCAAGCTGACCGAGACGCGCCCTGGGCAGAGTCTCGAGGCGAGGCTCTTCCAGCGTCAGACGTGGGGCGACTCCTGGTTGGCTCTGGAGGCTTCGTCCTTTCTCGACGACCTGGAACAGAACCGTATCGAGCTGAACGGCAATGTGAGTATTCGGGTATTCCGAGGCCTTCGGTTCAACACCGGTGGCAGTTGGGAGCGGATTCGAGATCAGATCTTCCTCCGCCTAGGGGGGCTGACCGACGAGGAGATTCTGCTACGTCGACGTGAACGGGCGAGCGACTACGAGTTCAATATTCGGGCCGGTTTCAGCTATCAGTTCGGCTCCATCTTCAACAACGTGGTGAACAACCGCTTCTGATCCTGCGGTGAGGCCGTTCTGCGCCTACGGCACGCTCCACTCCCTTACCTGTACGTCGGCAGGACGTTTGCTTATGATGCGCCGCCTGCGGGGGTGACGCGCTTGCCTCCCTCGCCGGGCTTCTAGACCGTCTACCCGATCCGGAGCGACATGGAGACCCACACGCTGTCGGCCCCCAAGACCGACGCGCCCCAATGGGCGAAAGTCGTGGATCACACCCGCTGCATCGGTTGTCACGCCTGCACCACGGCGTGCAAGTCGGAGAACGAAGTCCCGCTGTCCGTGACCCGCACTTATGTGAAGTACGTCGACGTGGGGCAGTATCCCCAGACCCGGCGCTCCTTTCAGGTCACTCGGTGCAACCAGTGCGCCAACGCGCCCTGCGTGACGGCCTGTCCGACTTCGGCCATGCACGCGCGTCCGGACGGCATCGTCGACTTCGACAAGTCGATATGCATCGGCTGCAAGGCGTGCATGGCTGCCTGCCCGTACGACGCCATCTTCATCAACCCCGTGGACCATTCGGCGGAGAAGTGCAACTTCTGCGCTCACCGCATCGACATGGGCCTGGAGCCCGCCTGCGTGGTGGTCTGCCCCACACAGGCGCTGCTGGTGGGCGATCTCACCGACCCGACCTCGGCGGTCAACCAGATCGTGAATCGAGACGCCGTCACGGTGCGGCGTCCCGAGAAGGAGACCCTGCCGAAGCTCTACTACAAGGGTGCGGATCAGGTCACCCTCGATCCCCTGGCCGCCCGAAGGCCCGATGGCGGCTTGTTCATGTGGAGTGAACAGGGAAACGTCCCGCACCAGGTCCCCTCGGGGCACCCGGGCCCCTGGAACAGCTCGGCCGCGGCCGTTCTGTCCTACGATGTACTGCACAGGGCTCCCTGGGATTGGCGGGTGAGCTTCTATACGTGGACCAAGTCGGTCGCCGCGGGTGCATACCTCGTGCCGTTGCTGCTCATTCTGGCCGGGGTGCTCTCCGGGACCAGCTCGCTGTGGACGTTCGGCGCCCCGGTGGTGGGGCTGGCCTTCCTGGCGGTGACGGGGGTGCTGCTCATTTGGGATCTCGAGCATCCCGAGCGGTTCTACATGATCTTCACCCGCCCGCAGTGGCGAAGTTGGCTGGTCCGGGGCGGTGTCATCATCAGCGGCTACGGGGCGGTGCTCGTCCTCCACCTTGGTGCCGAGATTACCGGCCGTATAGGCCTGACGGGACGCCTTGCCTGGGCAGGAGGGCCTCTCGCGGCCATGACCGCCATCTACACGGCTTACCTGTTCGCTCAGGCCAAGGCTCGCGACCTGTGGCAGAACCCTCTCCTGCCACCGCATCTCCTGGTCCAGTGCGTGATGGCGGGGGCAGGAGTCTTGTCCTTGTTGGCCCCGATTTGGGATGGGGCCGCAGCCAACGTACTCCGTGTGTGTTTTGCGGGCGCTGCGGCCGTGCACCTTCTCATGATCTTGGGCGAAGTCACGCTCCCCCATGTCAGTGCCCACGCGCGGTTGGCGGTCGTGGAGATGACCCGCGGACGGTTCAGCCGATGGTTCTGGGCGGGGACCATCCTGTCCTTGGCCGGGTTGTTCGCACCATGGATTGGCGGGGGCGTAGTGGTTCTCGGTCTCCTGGGTCTGGCGGCCTACGAGCACGCCTACGTGCAGGCCGGTCAGGCCGTTCCATTAGCATGACTAACCCATTGATGTGTAAGCAATTAGATAGATGGACTTAAACAAACTTAACAAACGTGTGTCCGCGGCCCGGGCCGAGGTTGAGGCGCGTGGTGAGACCTTCTATCCGGGTCCCAGCCGGGTCCACCTTTCCGCCTTCCCACCCAAGGAGCGGTGGAACGACTGGGTGGAGCTGGACTCGTCCGCCTGGCCCGCCCGGGTGGAGCGCCGATACATGCTCGTGCCCACCACCTGCTTCAACTGCGAATCGGCGTGTGGCCTCCTTGCGTACGTCGATCGGGACACCCTGGAAGTACGGAAATTCGAGGGGAATCCGGAGCATCCGGGCTCCAGGGGCCGCAACTGCGGCAAGGGCCCGGCTACGCTCAACCAAGTCACGGATCCGGACCGCATTCTCCACCCTCTCAAACGTGCGGGTCGACGGGGTGAAGGAAAATGGGAACGCGTGAGCTGGGATGAGGCGCTCGATGTGCTCGCCGAGCGTATCCGTGCGGCGCTGCAGTCGGGACGCGCCAACGAGGTCATGTACCATGTAGGACGTCCGGGCGAAGCCGGGTTCGCCAACAAGGTGTTGGCTGCGTGGGGCGTGGACGGGCACAACTCCCACACGAACATCTGTTCGTCCGGGGCCAGGGTCGGCTTCAACTTGTGGGTAGGGTCGGACCGCCCCAGCCCGGACTTCGCACACGCCGACGTCATATTCCTCATCTCGAGCCATCTCGAAGCCGGGCATTACTTCAATCCGCATGCCCAGCGGATCATCGAAGCACGCCAGCGTGGGGCGAAGGTCATCGTCTTCGACACCCGTCTTTCGAACACGGCGACTCATGCCGACCACTACGTCGCACCCTATCCGGGCTCCGAGGCCGCGATCAACCTGGCAATCGCCAACTACCTCATTCAGAACGACCTGTACAACCGGGATTTCGTGCGGCGTTGGTGGAATTGGCGAGAGTACCTCCAGGCCAGGCATCCAACGGAGGAGGCCACCTTCGAGCACTTCGAGAACGTGCTGAAGGAACTGTACGCAGAGTACACGTTCGAATACGCGTCAGCCGAATCCGGGGTTGATCCCGACTCCCTCAAGGGAGTTGCGGAAACGGTTGCCAAGGCGGGAACCCGCCTCGCCGTCCACACTTGGCGTAGCGCCGCGTCGGGCAACCTCGGGGGATGGCAGGTGGCGCGTACGCTCTACATGCTTTGTGCGCTTACCGGCTCCGTAGCCACCGAGGGCGGGACGCATCCCGCAGCGTGGAACAAGTTCACGCCCAAGCCCATCTACAATCCCCCGGGTCCCCCCGAGTGGAACGAGCTGTTGTGGCCCCGCGAGTACCCGCTGTCGTACCACGAGATGTCCATCCTGCTCCCGCACTTACTTCTGGAGGGCAGGGGCAAGCTCGACACGTACTTCACTCGTGTTTACAACCCGGTCTGGACGAATCCCGACGGCTTCTCCTGGATCGAGGCGCTCACGGACGAGGCACTCGTCGGCATGCACGTGGCTCTCACACCGACGTGGAACGAGACCGCCCAGTACGCGGACTACATTCTGCCCATGGGCCTCGGCTCAGAGCGACACGACGTTCACTCTTACGAGCAGTACGACGGCCAGTGGGTGGGCTTCCGGCAGCCCGTGCTCCGCGTAGCCAGGGAGCGGCTGGGTGAGAATGTCGACGACACCCGCGAGGCCAATCCGGGAGAAGTGTGGGAGGAGAACGAGTTCTGGATGGAGCTCTCCTGGCGCATCGACCCCGATGGCACGCTCGGGATACGACAGTACTTCGAGTCGAAGAAGGAGCCGGGGAAGCCCCTTTCGGTAGACGAATACTACGGGTGGATGTTCGATCACTCGGTCCCGGGTCTCCCCGAGTCCGCGGCCAAGGAAGGCCTGACCCCACTGGAGTACATGCGGCGTTACGGAGCGTTCGAGGTGCGACGGAAGGTGGGGGCGCTCTACGAGGAAGAGGTGCCGGAAGCCGAGTTGGAGGGGATCGGTACCGATGAGCTCGGCAGAGTGTTCAGCCGGGCTGACAAGCCTTCGACGCCTCATACGGTGTCTGCGCCGAAGGCCTCAGACGACGATGAGGAGCGCCGATGCGTCGGGATCATGCTGGACGATTCCGTGCGGCGCGGCTTCCCGACGCCATCGGGGCGTCTCGAGTTCTTCTCGACCACCCTGGAGGCGTGGGGTTGGCCGGAGTTGGCCCTTCCCGGGTACATCAAGAGCCACATTCACCGCCAGAACTTGGCGAGCGATCAGATGGTCCTTCTGCCCACCTTCAGGGTGCCCGTGCAGATCCACACCAGGAGCGGCAACTCGAAGTGGCTCGACGAGATCGCCCACACCAACCCCCTCTGGATCCACCCCAACGATGCGGCTCCTCACGGAGTTGCGACCGGCGATCTCATGCGGGTCGAGACGGACCTGGGGCACTTCGTGCTCAAGGCGTGGGTCACTGAGGCCATCAAGCCGGGGGTGGTGGCGTGCAGCCACCACATGGGGCGGTGGAAGATTCAACCCGAGGGGCAGCGTCAGGTGTCGGCTGCCGTGTCGTTGAACCAGTCGGGCAACGAGTGGTTCATGCGCCGGATTACGGGTGGAGGCGCGTACGACTCGGCTGATCCAGATACGGGCCGAATCTGGTGGGCTGACGTCGGTGTGAATCAGAATCTCACATTCCCGGTCCATCCCGATCCGATTTCGGGGATGCACTGTTGGCACCAGGCGGTCCGGGTCCAAAAGGCCGACCCTGGAGAGAGCGCCGGAGACATTCGGGTCGACACCACGAGGTCTCGTGAGATATTCAGAGAGTGGCTCGACCTGACCCGCCCGGCCGACCAGGTCAGCCCGGATGGTACACGTCGGCCGGAGTGGTTCGACCGACCTGTGCGCCCTCAGCCGGAGGCGTATCAGTTGCATCGACGTGAGGCCGACGACGGGACATGATCGATCTGACCCCTACCGAGGAGCGCACGTGGAGTTGCTCCGGGCGCTAGCCGCCCTGGCAGAGCCCCCAGCCGAGGAACACGGGAAGCTCGCCGACCTGCTCGAACTGTCCGCACCGCCGGGTGGGGAGACGTACGCCGACGTCTTCCTGATGCAGCTCCAACCATACGCGTCCGTCTACCTCGGGAACGAGGGCATGCTCGGGGGGGAAGCCCGGGACCGAGTGGCCGGATTCTGGAGAGCCCTCGGGCAGGACGCTCCCGACGAGCCCGATCATCTGAGTGGGCTTCTCGGATTGGCGGCGAGCCTCGCCGAGGCCGAGGGTCTGGAAAGCGACGCGGCGGCGGCCCGGCTTCTACGGAACAGCAGGGCGGCGCTGCTCTGGGAACACCTACTGCCCTGGGTGCCGCTCTTCCTGCGGCGTGTGGAAGAGGTGGGTGGACCGTTTTACGGTCCTTGGGCCACGCTGCTCCAGGACGTGTTGAGATCCGAGGTCGCCGACCTCGGCGCTCTGGACGTCACGCCGCGACATCTCGTGGATGCCGAAGGCATCACGGATCCGAGAAGGGAGGGGGCCGAGGCCTTCCTGGCCTCGCTTCTGCCTCCGGTACGGAGTGGCCTCATCCTCCTTCGATGCGATCTCGCCCGCTGCGCCGACGATCTGGAGCTGGGCCTACGCTCCGGCGAGCGAGCCTTTGTCCTCAAGGGACTCATTTCGCAGGACCCGGGCGGGGTGCTCTCGTGGTTGGGCCGGGAAGCTCGCTTGCGGGCGGTGGAGCAAGAGACACGCCTCGAGGGATTGGGCCCGATCCGCGAGCACTGGGTCGGTCGGGCGAACGGCACCGCCGATCTGTTGGCCGCCCTCGCAGAGGAGGCCCTGGTGGGGATGATGGCATGACGGAAGCTCAACGCCCGTCTGCGAGGGACTTCGTGGCCGGCGTCGGCGTGGCTCTCGTGCTGATCCCACAGGCCATGGCCTACGCCGAGTTGGCGGGCCTCCCCAGCCAGCATGGGCTCTTCGCAGCGGCTGTGGCGCCGATCGCGGCGGCCTGCTTCGCGTCCTCCCCCTACCTACAGACGGGCCCGGTCGCCTTGACTGCCCTTCTCACGTTGGGGGCGCTCGTGCCGATGGCCGTCCCAGGGTCGATCGAGTATGTGAAGCTGGCGGCGCTATTGGCTCTGGTCGTGGGTGCGGCACGCGTTTTGGTGGGGGCCCTCAAGACCGGTTGGATCTCGTACATGATGTCCAGGCCCATGCTCGACGGCTTCACCTCCGGCGCAGCGATCCTGATCATCAGTTCGCAGCTTCCCGGACTGGCGGGGGTCACAGCCGCGAATGACGGCGTGCTTCAGGGAGCGCTCTGGACCCTGGCACATCCGGGCTCATGGGAGGCAGCGTCCCTTGTGCTCGGTGTCGTCACGGTGGCGGTGATCATCGGGGGACGGCGCGTTCACCCGCTGATGCCCGGCGTGCTCATAGCCACTGTGGTGGGCCTCGCGTTCTCGGTCGCGACTGGATACGGAGGCCCGACCGTCGGTGATATTCGAGTAGGTCTGCCGCCACTGGACATCGACCTCCCGTGGGTGAGCCTGCCGGTGCTGATCCTCCCCGGCTTCGTGATCGCCCTGGTTGGCTTCGCCGAGGCGGCTTCGATCTCGCGGGTCTATGCTACCAAGGAGCGGATGCCCTGGAGTCCTGATCGCGAGTTCATCAGCCAGGGAGCCGCCAACGTAGCGGCTGGCCTGTTCGGAGGATTCCCCGTAGGTGGGTCGTTCTCGCGGAGCAGCCTCAACTATCTGTCGGGAGCCCGCACCCGATGGAGCGGTGCCGTCACGGGTATCGCGGTACTCAGCTTCCTGCCGTTCGCCCAGATCCTCGCTCCGCTGCCGCGGGCGATTCTCGCAGCCATCGTGATCGCGGCAGTGGCTCCGCTCATCCGTCTGGGACTCCTGGCCTCGCTCTGGAGGATCTCTCGCGCTCAGGCGGGCGTGGGGTGGATAACGCTTGTCTTCACCCTATCGCTCGCGCCGCACATCGAGCAGGCCGTCGTGCTGGGGATCTTGGCGGGCGTTGCGGTCCATATTTGGCGGGAGTTGAGGCCGGGCGTGGAATCGTGGACCGACGAACGGGGTGTCCATCTGAAGCCTCAGGGAGTGCTGTGGTTCGGATCGGCGGCCTACCTCGAGCAGATAGCCTCGGAGCGCCTCTCCGAGGCCCGGGAGGCCGATCGACTGGTCCTGCATCTCGGTGGGCTCGGGCGCATCGATCTGACCGGGGCCCTGGCGCTGAAGGAAGTCATGGACGAGGCGAAGCAGGGAGGATTCGAGGTGGAGTTGGTCGGCGTACCCGAACACGCCGAGCGCATTCTCCAGGGTGTGCTCGACTGGCATCCAACCGAGGAGGTCGAGGAATGAGCCCACCTCCGGAGCTGGGAACGGGTCCCCGATCCAGCCCCACGCTTCGTTGGACACTCATAGGCGCGGCGGCGGTCGGCGGACTCTTCGCCGCCATGAGCCTATACCGATCGGTGGCCAGCGGCGGACTTGCGGTCCAGCACCTCAATCCCATGGCAGTCATGACTGTGATTGGCGCGACCGTGGGTGGCCTCATCGGTCCGATGATCGGGATCATCGTTGAGCGATTCCGGAAACGGTGATCTCGACCATGAACTTCGAAGCGTTCGACTGCATCACCTTCGACTGCTACGGCACTCTAATCGATTGGGAGTCCGGAATCCTCGCGGCACTCCAGTCCATCCTGGTCGATCATGGCGTTACGAGAGACGACGAGAAGGTCTTGGCGCTCTTCGGCAGGATCGAGTCGTCGGTGGAGGCTGAGGGGTATCGTCCCTACCGGGAGATCTTGGGCGAGGTCGTAGAGGGCTTCGGAGACGCGCTCGGCTTCACTCCTTCCGCGACAGAGCGTGATTCCCTTGCCGAGTCGATCAGGGATTGGATTCCATTCCCCGACACGGTCGAAGTTCTCGCGACATTGAAGAGTCGGTACCGACTCGCCGTTATCTCGAATATCGACGACGACCTCTTCGAGCACAGTGCCGGGAAGCTCGGTGTGGACTTCGATGAAGTGGTCACGGCGCAGCAGGTGGGTGCGTACAAGCCGTCGCACGAGAATTTCTCGGTTGCGTTCGACCGGTTGGGTCACGGCCCGGAGGGGATCCTACACGTGGCGCAGAGTCTCTATCACGACATCGGTCCCGCTCGTGAACTCGGACTCTCGTGTGTGTGGGTGAATCGGCGGGCCGGAAAGACGGGGGCGGGGGCGACTGCGCCCGCCAGCGCGGAGCCGGACCTCGAGGTTCCGGACCTCGAGACGCTGACCGGGCTCATGGGGCTCGCTTGATCGACCGGGCATGCACCCTGGAAGGGCACGCAGGCTTCATCGGGGTCTACCTGCTCGCCACACCGATCTTCGTCGTGGCCGACCTCGCGTTCGCCGCGAACCTTCTGCTTCTCATGCTCTCCATCCTCTTGCCCATCTGGAACATACCGGAGGCCATCATGAGCGGTGCACTCGAGGGACCCTTCGACCAGATGTCACTGGTGAACGTCGTGCTGTCCGGGTCGGTGCTCCTGTACGGATACTACCGGCACCAAGCGACGGCGCTGAGTGGCCAGGGACCGGAGATGTGGCGATGGGGCAGATAGTGCGCAGGTGGGATTCGGCGTCGGAGTACCTCACGGCCCTCTCCGAGGAGAGCGAGGTGCTCGCGGAGCGGGCGACCGAGCGTTTCGCGGGTCTTTCGCCGGCTCAGCTCGGATGGCGACCGGCGCCCAAGTCGTGGAGCGTGGCCGAGTGCCTGGACCATCTTCTGACCACCCATGGGCTCTACCTCGAGAGTATCGATCGGACCCCGGGGCGATCGGTCGCTTCCTCGGACCCGGATGCAGGGTTCGAGAGCGGGCCTCTGGCGAATCGGTTCATACGATCGCTGGGACCGGACTCGACCCTCCGTATGAAGGCACCGGGATTGTTCAAGCCCGCCCCTCTAGGCCCTGGTGAGCCCGCGGAGCCGGGAATCGTACACCGGTTCGTCGAGCAGCAGCGCACGATCGTGTCCGTGATCGAACGCTGCCGCGCCTTGGATCTCACCAAGGCCAAGGTATCGTCTCCGGCTAGTGGATTGCTGCGCTTCCGACTGGGGGACGCGCTGCGCCTCCTAGTGGAGCACGGGAAGCGTCACCTGAAGCAAGCGGAGGGCGTCATGGCCTCTGCCGGATTTCCCTCCGACTAGAGCGAGCGACATGGCTTGGATCCGACTCACGCCGATTGCAGAGGCAACCGGAATCCTCAAGAGGCAGTACGATGCGGCTCTGAAACGGGCGGGACGTGTGTGGAACATCATCCGGATCATGAGTCCTACCCCTCCCACTCTGGACGCCAGCATGCGGCTCTACGGGGCAGTCATGATGGGGGCGTCTCCGCTGTCTCGTGTTCAACGAGAGATGCTCGCAACCGTGGTCTCGGCCGAACTTGGCTGTCGGTACTGAACGCAAGCGCACGCGCACGACCTCCGGGAAGAGGTCCAGACGATGTTCGAGACCGATGAGGAGGCCGATGCCTTCGTGCACGCCGTGGCCCGGGACTGGACCACCGCGGCGCTCTCGGAGGCCGACCGAGCACTCTGCGCCCATGCGATCCGGCTGACCCGACAGCAGGGCAGCGTAACGCCCGCACACCTCGACCAACTGAGATCCTTGGGCTTCGACGACGTGGCGATTCACGACGCCACGCAGGTCGTGGCGTACTTCAACTACATCACGCGAATCGCAGATGGTCTCGGGATCGATCCCGAGGACTTCATCCGGCCGTGGGGGAGTGAAGCCTGACGTCGGTTGTGCTAGTTTGCGGACAGGCAAGACGAGTTCGAACGGTAGGCGGAACGAACTCGATTGGCAGTCAAACCGAGTTCGACTACCGGAGAGTATCATGAAGAATGGGATTGCACTTCTCACCCTGGGTGTGTTGGTCTTGATCCCGGCCCGAGTCCAGGCCCAGGGAGCCTCAAACGACGTCCTTATCGCTCAAGCGGTGGCAGCTGCGCCCGAGGGGTTCAGGGCGGGGGCCGAGGTTCGCGCCTACGGCGAGGACGGGGCCCTATGGACCGTGCGTGAGGGGACCAACGAGTTGATCTGCCTGGCCGACAAGCCCGGCGACGAGGGCTTTGCTTCGGCCTGCTACCATGTGTCCCTGGAGCCGTTCATGCAGCGTGGTCGTGAGCTTTCGGCCATGGGCTTGAAGGGCCAAGAGCGTCAGATGCGGCGCTGGGCCGAGGTCGACGAGGGCAAGATTCCCATGCCGGACGGTGCGGCCATGGTCTATAACCTCTGGGGACAGCCGGACCACTTCGATGCACACAATCTGCATATGGAAGACGCGCAGCACGTGCACGCGGCCTACATCCCGTTGGCGACTGCGGAGAGCACCGGACTGAGCCCTGAGCCCAACCAGGGCGGCCCGTGGATCATGTTCCCCGGCAAGCCTTCGGCGCACATCATGTTCTCCTTCAAGGGAGACGCCGAAGAGGGACACGGCCACTAGGACACGGCCACCAGGCATCTGCGGAAGGACTCCAATGGGTCGCGCACGAGGGGGTGGTCCCGACCATGCCTGAGGGCGCGGCCCATCTTTCAGCGCTGAATGCTGAAGTCACCGGATGCGTCAGGTGCCCCCGTTTGGTTCAATGGCGGCAGGAAGTGGCCAGGACGAAACGGGCCGCCTACGCCGAAGAGGAGTACTGGGGCCGGCCGGTGCCGTCCTTCGGCGATCCCGCGGCCCCGGTACTCATCGTGGGGCTGGCCCCCGCGGCCCACGGAGCCAACCGCACGGGTCGGATGTTCACCGGAGACCGCTCCGGAGACTGGTTGTTTCGGGCGCTCCACCGTGCGGGATTCGCGAGCCGCCCGGAGGGCCGCACTGCCGACGACGGGCTGACGCTCTCTGGGGCCTACCTCACCGCGGCGGTTCGGTGCGCACCACCGGACAATCGCCCCACACCAGAGGAGCGGGACGCGTGCCGCCCCTTCTTGGAGCGGGAGTTGGACGTCTTCGCCGATGTCCGGGTCATCGTGACCCTGGGGGGATTCGCGTTCGCCCAGGTCCTGCGGATCCTGGCGGCCCGCGGAGGGGCCGTACCACGTCCGCGCCCGAAGTTCACTCACGGGGTCGAGGTCGGCGTCGGTGACATCACCGTGCTCGGCTCGTACCATCCAAGCCAGCAAAACACGTTTACGGGAAGGCTCACGGAGCCAATGTTCGACGCGATCTGGGAGCGGGCCAGTAGTCTCTCCGAGATGGATGTGTGAGGTACGGGCCGACCCGAGGTTTTCGATACCACAGCAGAGAGAGCAACACATGTCGGAGCGCATGAACCGTCGACAATTCGTCCAGACCGCGACTCTCGGAGTTGCGGCGGGCGCCGCCGTTCCGGCCGCTGCACAAGAGACGATCACCGCGCGACCCGTTGTCGAGGCGCCGGTCGTACACACTCCTCAGTTGATCCGTCCGGTGGTCGTATCCGACCTCAGCGGCATTCGGTACAAGAACGGCGGCCCACAGAGCAGCGTCGAGCGGGCCTTCGAGGGGATCACTCGCGGGGAGGACGTGCTCGATGCGCTCATCGCGGGGGTCAACATCCCCGAGTTGGATCCCGAGGAGTCCGGGATCGGCTACGGGGGGCTTCCCAACGCGGACGGCGTGGTTCAGTTGGACTCCTGCTGTATGCATGGGCCCAAGAAGTGGGCGGGTGGCGTAGCTGCCATCGAGGGGGTTCGGACACCATCGCTGGTCGCCAAGGCGGTGATGGAACTCACGGACCACCACCTGCTCGTCGGGCATGGGGCACGTGAATTCGCGCGCCAGCTGGGAATGACGATCGAAGACGATCTGAATACCGAGAAGTCGCGGTCGCTATGGCTGAACTGGAAGCGTCGAATCGATCCCTCGCACTTCCTCGACCCCGAGCAGCGAGGCCCCCGTGGTGGAGGGGCGGGACGAGGCGAGGAAGCCGCGTTTGGGTCCGAGTCCTCGGGCGGAGCCGGCCTCCGGTCGGCGGCCCGGTCGCCCGAGGATGAGAGGGCCCGCTCACGCGCCTTCTACGAGGCCGGGCTCGAGATGGTCCGAGAGGGGCTCATCTCTGCAGACAGCTTCTGGGGCACCACGACTTCGAACGGGATTTCACCGCAGGGAGAGATCTGTGGTGTCACCACGACGTCGGGTCTGTCCTGGAAGATCCCCGGCCGGGCAGGTGATTCGCCGATCCTCGGGGCGGGGTTCTATGTGGACGGAGCCGTCGGGGCAGCGGGATCCACCGGGCGGGGAGAGGCCAACCTGTTCAATCTGGCGTCGTTCTTGATCGTCGAGAGCATGCGGAACGGCATGAGCCCAAAGGACGCTGGCATGGTGGCCCTGAGGCGCATCAGGGACAACACCGTCGAAGAGAGGCTCCTGAACAGCCGGGGCCTACCGGCCTTCGATGTTCGCTTCTTCGTCCTGAACAAGAAGGGCGAGTACGCGGGCGTGGCCATGTACGGGTCCCGGGAGAGCCACTACGCCATCTGTACGGAGAACGGAGCCGAGGAGTTGGCGCTGGAAGGTCTGTTGGAGGGATCGCCTACGGAGGGGTGACGCCCCGTAGCGATCAGTTGCTCGAGACATCAGTCTCCGGATCCACCGCTTGCGCCATCGAGTAGCCTGCCCACGTCTTCGCTGGTGTGCCTCTTAGCCGCCACCGTGACGGGCAGCCGCCTGGGGTGTCGGTCTCGAACATCCTCCGGTGTCAGCTCTTCATCGATGATGCGGGCCAGTTCCTCTTCCCGCTTCCACATGAACTCGAGCGACTTCAGCTCGAGCTCCATCATGCGTCGCTCCACACTGTCGTTGAGCGCGATTTCGAAGGCGATGGACTGCGGTCTACCCATCCCCCACAGCGACTTCCGCTCCCGGCTTACCCGCATCTCGAAGGCCTCGGGTGACCCTTCACTCTCGATGAGATGGGCCGCGTCCTTGATGGTGGTCTCCGCTGCACCGGCGATGTGCTGGTAGGCCAGCACCCGTCGCAGGACGTTCTGAGCGTCGGGCCCGTCGATGCGATAGACCTTCTCGGGGTTCCACGGGTCACACCGGGGGCACGGAACCTCTACAGTGGCATTCCCGGTCGCCGGGTCGACGCAAGGGTAGACCCACCACGAGAGGTCGTATCGAAGGGCTTTCAGCGAGCTGTTGCAGTACGGACAATCGACGCTCCCGTGCCAGGCTGCCCACCCGAACCGGCGCCACCGGAGGATGTCCACGGCGGGGGTGTCGTCCCAGCCGATCTTCAGATCCTCGTCACCCAGCCCGACCATGTCCGAGAGGTAAGCCATGGCGCCGAACGTATAGGCCGTGATTTGAGAACGGGTGCCCTGGAATCGGGTTCGTCGTGCGTTGAGCTCCCGACCATATCTCCACCACGCCTGCTCGGCGAGCCCGGCCTTGCCCACTCGGATCAGGAAGAGCTCTCCAGCCGATAGCAGTACGATGTTGTCCCTTTCCGCGACCAGTTGGGATTTGTCGCGCACCATGCGCTCGAGTTGGTGAAGTGCCTCCCAGCGCTGCTCGATGGGACAGAGGTTCCAGCGGTGGCAACCGGAGCAGACGACCCAGAGTCGGCCTCGTCCGGGGTCGAACGCCAGGCGGCGTCCCGGAGGCAGTCGCCCGAAGACCCCGTTCTCGGGGAAGGGCGAATGACAAAAGATGCAGCGTGTGAACAACGAATTCCCCCCGACCAACGTGAGTCCCCTAAAGGGCCCACGATTCTACCACCCAACCATCCAACTATAGCGCCACGCCGAAACGCGGTCGAATCTCCCAGCAGCAAGACCCCGTGGGCGGCCGATCCGTTCCCGCGGTGCGAATGCGCCAGGCCGCCCACCACCGGTTCTCTGGCGCACCATTCTGCTTGGGACGATCATTCAGAATGGGGAATTCAGGAGCAGATATGAGCCAGGCGGGTGCCGAAGTCGTTCGAGCCGTCGAGCGTCTGGCCGCCGCCAGGATCGGGCGCGCGCTCCCGTCGCTGGCGCTGCTCGCCGTCTACGGTTTGGTCCAGAGTGTTCGGCTCGGGTTTGGCAGTGCCGACTACATGATCGTGTTCCTGGGAGCGCTATTGTCGGCTGCGGCCACGGTCGCCTACGGTACCCAAGCCGTGAAGCGGGTGATGGAGACGAGAAGTCCATGGTCCGGCCTGATCGATGTGGGCAGCTTCGTCCCTTATCTGTTCGGTGGCTATGTCGTGGTGACCAGGGGCCTGCAGTTGGTGCGTTCCCCCAGCCAGTTGAGCGGCGGCGGGTTGGTCGTGGCGTTGGCTCTGATGCTGGTTGCTGTAGTTTGTATCCGAGCCCATTGGAAACTCACCGAGGTCCACCTTCTCGCCCGCGAAATGGCCGGGCTGGCGAAGCTCGGATCTCCGTAGGATCTTGTGGAGCCTGTGGGCGGGTTGGCGATTCCGGTGCCGTCCGGCGTACACCGTCGGATTGGGTGCCTCTCATCGGACGGAGTGGTAAGGGTCACGCATGCGGTGCTACATCATTTCATATGAGCTCAAACAACCCCGAGCGGCCTACATCAACTTCTTCACCGAGCTCAAATCGTATCCTGCCAATGCGCAGATCCTCGAGCATGCCTGGGCGGTCGTCACGGATGACTCCGCTGCTGATATCCGAGACAAGCTCTGGGAGCTTCTCGACCCCGACGACGGGATCTTCGTACTCGAGTCCAACCGAGAAGCAGCCTGGCAGGACGTCCGGTGTGAGAACCAGTGGCTGAGGGACAATCTCTAGGTCCCTTCAGGGCCCTTACGAGTAGAGTCCGGGAGTCTATCGAGGGCTGGCCAGAACGCACGGTAGGTCGGATCGGTGTCGGTCTCGTGGTCTTGCTCGGAATCCTGGACTTCTTGGTGGGCCCGACGCTGTCGCTGCTGCCCCTTTACGCCGGACCGATCGCTCTGGCCGCGTGGTTGGCTCGTTCGGGCATCGCCTATGCCCTCGCCGTTCTCGCGGCTCTCACGCTCGTGGGAGTGCCGCTACTGACGGGTGGAACGCAAGACCCCGGACTGATCGTCTGGAACGTCGCGTCCCTGGCCCTTCTGTTGGTCGTGGTGGCCTGGCTGGCGGCTGCACTCAGGGGACGACTCAGGGAAGAAGCCAGCTTCGCCGCCACCGACGCGCTCACCCAACTGCTCAATCGGGGGTCCTTCATAGCCCGGCTCGACGCCGAGTTAGCTCGATCGTCCCGCTACGGGCGAGCGTTCACCTTGGCCTACATCGATCTGGATCATTTCAAGGCGGTCAACGACCTCGAGGGCCACGACGCCGGTGACGAAGTCCTGACGCGGGTCTCGGACACGCTGCGATCCAGCACCCGCCAGACCGACATCCTGGGGCGTCTCGGTGGCGACGAGTTCGCAGCACTCCTGCCGGAAACCACCGGCGGACCGTCCAGCGCCGTCCTGGAGAAGCTCGAACGAAACCTGGTTCTGGCCATGAAGAAGGGCGGGTGGCCGGTGACGTTCAGCATCGGGGTCGTGACCTTCGAGGTGGCGGTAGAGACGAGTCGTGACGCGCTGCGTATCGCCGACGAGGCGATGTACGCGGTGAAGAGATTCGGAAGAAACGGGATCCACCACTTGGTTTGGGACGGCGATACCGCTCCCCCCTGACCGCAGGCGCCGGCCCGAAGACGCATCGACGAGAAACTGTCGGGGTAGGTGCGGGGTCCCACTGTGCATCGCATGATATCGGACGGCTGCGATCTGCGGAGCCGGCATGGACGGAGCCTGACCACGGAGTAAGACGAATGCGGTTCAACACTTCTGTACTCGCGGTGCTTCTCGCCCTCACCTCGATACCGGTGTTCGGGGGGCTTTCACAGTTGGCGGCCCAAGATCCGACCATCGAGGAGTATGAGCCCCGCAAGACGCTGGTCGTCTCTGAACATCCGCTCACCCGGGCTCGCTTTCCGTTCGTGGACATCCACGGTCATCAGAGGGCGACCCGCATGTCGGCCGCTGATGTAGCTGGGCTCGTGGCCGAGATGGACGAGCTCAACATGGCCGTCATGGTGAACCTCTCCGGGGGAAGCGGTGACGCCTTGGTTTCGGGGCTCGAGAATATGACACAGGGCCACGCCGGCCGGTTCGTGTTCTTCGCCAACGTGAGCTTCCAGGGCGTCGGAGAGCCCGGGTGGGGTGACCGAGCCGCGGCACAGCTCGAGCAAGACGTCCGGAATGGTGCCGCCGGACTCAAGATCTTCAAGAACCTCGGTCTCTCGGCTCTCGATACGGACGGGAAGAGAATTCCCGTTGACGATCCGCGCCTGGAGCCCGTATGGGACAAGGCGGGTGAGTTGGGCATCCCGGTGCTGATTCACTCAGCCGATCCGGCGGAGTTTTGGCAGCCTCACGATCGGTTCAACGAGCGGTGGCTCGAACTCAAGCTTCGTCCCGGTCGAATTCAGCCTCCGGGGAAGAGCGCGCCGTTCGAGACGATCATCGGTGAGCAGCACGACATGTTTCGGCGACACTCGAACACGACGTTCATCTCGGCGCACATGAGTTGGCTTGGCCACGATCTGGGGCGCCTCGGGGCGCTGCTCGACGAGATTCCGAACATGAACGTCGGCCTGGGCGCCGTGATCTACGAGCTCGGCCGGCAGCCTCGCTTCGGTGCCAAGTGGCTCGGGCAGTACCAGGACCGAGTCCTGATGGGGAAGGACTCCTACAACCAGGAGGAGTTCTACACCTACTTCCAGGTATTCGAAACGGACGACGATTACTTCGACTATTACCGGAAATACCACGCGTTCTGGCAGATGTATGGCCTGGACCTACCGGAGGACGTGCTCAGGAAGATCTACTACCAGAACGCTGTCCGGCTGGTACCGGCGATCGATGAATCGCTCTTCCCGGGGTAGAGGCACGTTGGCGCCGGCATCGGTGTCGAAGGCTCCCGTGACTCCATGAGTCGGGCCAGAGTCCCCACGACGGTCGTGGCGCGTTTCCACTACCGACACCAGGCGGAACTCGCCCACGGGTACCTCGAGGACGCTGACGTGCCTTCGGCGCTCTTCATCGACGATGCTGGAGGCATGGACGTAGGCCTGGCGTTCGTGAACCCTGCGCGCGTTGTGGTGCGGGTGGAGGACGAGGCGCGAGCGCGGAAGGTACTGGCCGACGCGGGGATGTTGGCGGACGATGAGCAGGGCTCGGAAGCCGACGGAGACGCGGAGGACGCCCAGGTGGGCCTAAATGAGGATCACCCGGAGGGATAGGAACCATGCTAACCGAAGTCGTAGCTGCGATATGTCCGATCGCCATGATGACGTTCACCTCGCCCGACCTCGACGCGGTGCGGGTTCGTTACGAAACGCATCTCAGCTATGAAGTTCGGGCCGAGGGTGAGATCTCAGCGGAACTGGCAGAGAGTTGGGGCACGCCAAACGTGGCGGGGCGGCCATACATCCTCCTGGGACCCGAGTCGGGGGCGAGAACCTATCTGCGAGTGGTCGAGGCCCCGCCGACCCAGGGCTTCGAACCGCTTCGGTCCTATGGGTGGTCGACCGCGGAGATCATTGTTCAAGACACCTATACCCTGTCGCATGCCCTCAGAGGCAGCCCTTTCGTCCAGCAGTCGGGCATGCGCGAGATTCAGCTCGATTTCTCGCAGGACATCATCAACTTCCGCGTTGTTGGGCCCGACGGCGAAGCCTTGTATCTGACGCAGCTCGACGGCGACGTACCCAACATGCCGTTCGCGAGGGCGAAGTCGTTCGTGGACCAGGTGATCATGACTCTGGTCACGACCCGTGACCCCCGGGCATCACAGATTTTCTATGAGGACCTTTTTCGAGTGCCGGGTACCTCTCCCTTCAGGATGGGGGGAGGAGACAACCGGCTCCACGTCATCATGCTTCCCGGCGGATGCCTCCAAGAGCTGGACGGATCGAGCTCGAGGACGACCGAGCGGCCACGGATCGAGGGGGAGCTGCCCCCCGGGATGGCGATGGCCACCTACTATGTCGATTCCCTCGACCGGGATGACCTGACCTGGGTGGTGCCGCCCCGTGCGTACTCGGAGGCGCCCTACGGAACGCGTAGGGCGGCGACCGTAGTCGGCCCGTCAGGTGAACTGATCGAGTTGGTGGAACTCAAGATGCCGTGAGGGCTCCTCAGGGACGCCTCGTGCCCGTGAGCTCCGGACCTTGATGGGATATGTGAGGGCGGCTCCAGGCTTTGTCCTACGTCTCGGGGTCAGCGCTCTCGCCGTCTGGACGTTCTTGCATGCCGTGGCGTTGGGTATCGCTCGGGCCAACGGCTTTCCGGCCAACTCCTGGGCGTCCGTGGTGTGGGTCATCACGGTCGGGTCGATTCTCGTTATGGTCGATGCCCGCCAACTCCGCTACCGGATCTTCCTCGCCAACCTCGGTGTGTCTCGCGTGGGGATGTGGTTCTCAGGCTGGCTCGTGCTGGCCGGATCGGAAGTACTGCTCCAAGTCGTACTTCTCTTCCGGTGAGTCACGTCTTCACGGCTCAGTCCCTGGGAAAGAGCTTCGGGCGCCTCGAGGTACTCAAGGGCGCGAGCTTGTGGGGCAGCGCCGGCAGCGTCACTGCTCTGCTGGGACGCAATGGATCCGGGAAGACGACGCTGCTCGAGTGCGCGTTCGGTCTTAAGCGGCCCGACTACGGAGTGGTCAAGGTGGGTGGGCACACCTTCGAGAATCCGGCGCCCCATCGGCTGGCCCGCCTCGGCGTGTTCTACCTTCCGGAGCGTGATCTGTTGTCTCCCGCGCACAGCGTAGAGGGACATCTGAAGGCTGCCGCCCGAGCTGCTCGACCTGAATCCCCCCGACACGGTGGTGATCCTTTTGGCGATCACCTCTCGGTCGCGGAGCGCGTGGGCATCGCACACATCGTTGGGCAGAGGTGTTTCCAGATTTCGGGTGGTGAACGACGGCGTGCCGAGTTGGCTCTCGCGTTGCTGCGTCGTCCGACGTGCCTTCTCGCCGACGAACCCTTCGCGGGGATCACGCCGACCGACCGGGCCGCCGTTGCGAGGGCCCTTCGCGAGCTTGCGGGGCAGGGGTGCGCGGTCGTCGTGACAGGCCACGACGTCACGGATGTCCTTGCTCTGGCCGACACGGTCACCTGGATGGTGGCGGGTACCACCCATCAGCTTGGCACTCCCGAAGAAGCCCGTAGCCATCACCAGTTCGTGCGCGAGTACCTGGGCTCTCGCTAGTTCGCGGGCGGAGCCGTCCGGCCCGTGCGACGCACGGACCGGACATCCGTTTCGCGCCTACGGCGTCGCGGAGCTGTTGAACTCGCCGATGAACTGGAAGAACGTGACCACCTCGACCATGTCCTGTGCCGTGAACCCCACTGTGTGTGCGTCGACCCGCTCGACATTGGGCAAATAGCTCAGCACCTCGGCGGGCATATAGCTCTTGAAGGTCAACTCCACCTCGAGCGGAGCCTCGAAACGATACGGCTCCAACTCGCCGATACGCTCGATCCCCCTCGTGACCTTCTCACCAATGAGTGCGTACGCGGCCTCCGGCATGAGCGTTCGGGCGGAATGGAAGCCATAGCTCCATTTCACGATCCCTCCCTCCATGGGGCCGATCAGGGTCTGTGCCTCCTCGACGATGGCGTCATCGCCGGAGATCATGACGATGGGCCCCCCGAAGTGTCCCGCGAGGGCCGCATTGATTCCGGCCTCAGGCATTTCGACTCCGTTGATCGTCACCGCGGCGTAGTTCCCGCTGGACATCGTATGTGCCCGGACGCCCCTCGGGTTGGTTGTGCTCGAGTGGTACGCCAGGAAGATGGCGGCGTCGAAGGACTCGTCGATGCCCTGCATCATGCCCAATCGACGCGGCCACGAGCGGACCAGCGTGATGTCGCTGGGCAGCCGGTCGATGAGGAGGTTCTGACCGTTACCGTGGGAGTCGGCCACCACAATCTCGGTCGCACCCGCGGCGCGGGCGGCCTCGATGGCGGCATTGGTCTCGTTCGTCATGAACTCGCGGAACCGCTGATACTCGAAGCCCCCCGGCCCGAGTTGCTCGCTGGTCACCGCGCCGACCACGCCCTCCATGTCGACGGAGATATGGACCTTCAACCCGTCCTGGGCGTGACCCGGGGTCGGTAGGACAGCAAAGGTGGCGAGAGCGAGCAGCGTCACGAACCAGGCCGATGTGAACCGCAGCCTCTTCATAGAGTGCTTCATGGTGTACCTCATGTTGTGTCTCTCTGGATGTTCCTCAGGATGTCTCACGCCTGGGTCGCTCACCTGATGAGCAGGATTCTGGAATTGACCGGGTACAGCCACTCGACTCCCCGCGCGGTCACGATCGCGTCGTCCTCGAGGGGAATGCGGGCCTTCGCTCCACCCCACTCGGGCACGGCGGTGTAGGCGAACAGCTCGATCGAGAATAAGTTGCCCGGCACCACCTCGTAGGTCATCCGGGTGGGATTGAACCACGCGATAGACGGGCCAATTCCGTGGCCCAGATTACCGACTGAATGGTTGCCGGTCATGATGTCGGTCACCTCAGGGTCGTCCGAAGGCTGGTTGAAAGTCTCCATGATGCTGAACCCCGCTCCGGACAACGCCTCCAGGATGAAGTCGAAGTTGTCGCTCGCGGTCATGCCTGGCTTGATGGTGTTCTTGATGACCGTCCGGGCTTCGACGCCCCGGTCGAACGCGTTCTGGATGCCGGGGGGGGCCTCGACCTCGCCTTCTCTGAGCACATAAGCGGTGCGCTTCATGTCCGTGTAGAAATTCAGGTACCCGACACCCCAATCGATCATCATCAGGTCCCCACGCTGGATGATGCGGTCGGACGACGTGGCCTCCACGCCCGAGGGGCCCGTGATGTACACGGAGGGCATGTCGAACGAGGAGCCGAGACCACGCTCGAGTAGCTGGTCCATCATCCACCAAGCGACGTCCTCGAGGGCGGTGACGCCGGGGGTGATCACCTCGTTCGAGAAGGCACGCTCCGCGATCTCCCTGGACATCTCACCGGCCTCCCCGAATGCCACGATCTCTGAAGCGACCCGGCGCGAACGGAAGTCCGACACGAGCTTCTCGGCCGACACGAGCCGCGATGCATAAGGCTCGCCCAGCGTCTCGACCAGCGCCCCATACGACGTGTGCGAAAGGCCGTCGGCCCCGCCGATCGACTCGGACATGTTGACGCCGATGCGCCCAGGGTCCCGCTCTTGGACGAACTCGCGGAGGTCGTAGCGCCCGGTCACCATGTCGTACGCACCGTTCTGCTCTAGCAGATAACCGCCCACGCCGAGGGCTACGCGCTCGATCCGGTCGCCGCCCCGGTCCGTGAAGATGTAGTACGCCGTGGAGCCGACGTAGCCTCGACCGAGATCCTCGTACAGCGGATCGAGATGGCCCTCACGCATGACCGTGATCCACATGTCGATCCCGTTCTCACGCATGGCTTCGGGAAGGACGAGGTCGAACTTCTCCTGGCGGATCTGCGCCATCCTCTCCCATCGCCGACGGGCCTCCTGGGCGTTCGAGACTCCCGGCTGGAGAAGGAAGAGAGCGGTGAGGCATAGAATGCGTCGGAGCATGTGTGTTCTCCCGGTAGGGATGTGGAATTCGCCGATCACTCGGTCGCCGATCACTCGGTCGTCGGGCCGTCGGTCGTCCGTCATTCGGTCGTCGGTCCAGGCGGAGCGGCCGCGGCCGCGAGGGCGAATCTACGCACGATGGAGTGCACCGGCTCGACTCCGTCCACGCCGGCGACGCTCCGCCCGGCCTGCCAGTAATCGCCGCGTCCGCTTGTTGCGCGCAAGGACCGCCGCAACTGCCACAGCGAACGTAGGGCGTAGATCGTGCGCATCCAGTGTTTGGTACGGCCGCCTCTGAGCATCCAACGGGCGAGCGGCCCCGCCTTGAGCCCCATCCGCCGAACGAAGGGGGTATTGATCACCGCGACGGGTACGCCCGTGATCCGCTCACTGAGAACGATGTCCTCTTCTTCAGCGTCGATGATGGCCTGCTTGTACTCGTCAGAGGCCGAGCACTCACTCGCGGCGATGAACCGGGTCCCCATCTGAACGCCGGCGTAACCGAGTCGAAGGGCCTCAACGAATTCCCGTTCGGTGCCGACGCCCCCTGCGCACACGACCGGAAGCCCCAGGTCTCCCACATCGTCCAGTAGCGCCCGGACGTCGAGCTCCCCGGCATGACCTCCGGCGCGGGTGTTCACGGCGATGAGCCCGTGGACTCCGCAGTCGACGCCCTTCTGCGCCCATTTCCGCTCGGTGACGTCATGGTAGACGCATCCTCCGAAGGGCTCGACCATGCGGACCACCCAATCCGGTTTGCCGAGGGACGTCACGAAGAAGCGGACGCCCTCTTCCAACGCCACCTGGATCCACTCCTCCATGCGTTTGCGGTACGTCTGCGAAGACTGCTCGATCAGCGCGTTCATGCCGATGGGCCGATCGGTGAGCGACCGGATCTGGCAGAGGCCGTCGCGATACTCGTATCCGTGGACGTAGGTGAGCGATATCGGCTGCAGCACACCGAGGCCACCGGCCTCCGAGGCCGCCGCCACCAGCTCGGGATTGGAGCAGGGGTACATGGCGCCACAGATGATCGGCACCCGGATTCCAGCGTCGGACGTGAGCCGAGTGGGAACCTCCGGTATTGGCGGGCCGTCGTTCACTCCACCGGTCCCAGGCGCCAGTTGACCGACACTCGGGCCACCGCGTCCTCTTCGGCATCGCAAACCTCGGCGGTTACGGTGTAGTCGATGGACTCGGTCACGGGAGGCGGGTCACATCGGCACTCGGCAACCAGCCGGCCACGCGCTTTCTTCGTGTACTCCACGGAGATGCCGGTTACGATGCCACGTACCGTCGGGGGCAGGCCGGTGAGCATGGCCAAGCCGCTGGTGAGCTCTCCCAGGTTGACCAGCGCCACCGCGTGTACCGACCGGAGGTGGTTTCGGACCCGACGTCGGTCCTGGAGCGAGACGCGCGCGTATCCGGGCTCGAGTGCTTCGACCCGGGCGCCGATGGACCCGCTGTAAGGAACCATGAAGCGGAGAAGCCTACTGAACGCCCAACCTCCGCCGGGAAAGGCGGAGAGTCGATTCCAGAGTTGCTCGAGGCGAATTCCGGGTGATTCGGCTTTACGGGGCATCAGGCACCTAGGAAGCAGTACGGCCATCGCGATTCGAGAGCCAAGATACGGTCCGGCGTCGACTCCCGTCACGGGACTCCGACCGTCCGGGGCCATGTGGTGTAGGCAGCGGGACGGGGACCACTGCACGAAACGGACGAAATGACCCTCGAGATGCGTAGTACATGCGAGCATTGCCAACGCCCGGTCGGTCCGGGTGACGAAGCTCACATCTGCAGCTACGAGTGCACGTTCTGTCCGGGATGTGCGGAGGCGATGGAGAGTCTCTGCCCCAACTGCGGCGGGGAGTTGGTGCGGCGACCCCGCCGAAATGGTGAGTAGCCCGGAACATCCGGGTAGGGAGGAAGAGGATGGTCAGTGGGTTATTGGGGTCTTTCGTCTGGGTGGCTGCCAACTTCACATACTGCGCCTACGTCCGCGACGGTGAGCGCGGCTTCAAACGGTTCGCTGCGTTCTGGCTCGGCTTTCCCATCACGCTCATTTCTATGTTTGCCGTGCCCAAGACACGGCGCGCGAGCGTGAACGATCGGAGTGAGTTGGAGGAGGAGCGCAATCTCCTCCTCGAGATCCGAATGGACCGTATCAGGCGGGATCGAGGGACTCGCGTACTGGAGTCGGACGAGGCTCTCGGGGAGTAGTCGGCGGAGCGATCCCGGCCCTCAACGCAAAGTGTTATCCTTCTCGGACCGCACGCCCTCCCAGGCCGGCGCGGTCCTTTGCGTCTCTTGTGCCACCCCGATCTGCCCTGCTCATGCGCGTCGTACGCCAGATGATTCCGGAGAGGGCAGACCTCGTCTCCTTGATCCGCCTGGCCATGCCCGTCGCGGCGGTCCAGGTAGGCGTCATGATGATGGGGGCGGTGGACACGGTCATGGTGGGCCATGTGTCGCCGCGCGACCTCGCGGCTGTCGCTCTTGGGAATCTCTACTTCTTTCTGACCGCGAGTTTCGGCCTGGGTGCTCTTTTCGCCCTGGACCCGGTCGTATCTCAGGCCTTCGGAGCCGGAGACCGGGCTGGAATCGCACGTGGTATTCAGCGCGGATTCGTGATGGCGGCCGTCCTTTCGCTGTTCACGGCACTATGTCTGACCCCTGGATTGCCCTTCCTGACGTTTCTGAAGCAGCCGCCTGATGTGATTCCGATCGCCGCAGAGTACGCGCTCGTCTCGATTCCCGGTGTGCTGCCGTTCTACGGCTTCATTGTGTTGCGCCAGAGCCTTCAGTCGATGGGACGCGTGGCCCCGATCGTGGCGGTCATCGTCTTGGCAAACCTCGCGAACGTCTTCTTCAACTGGGTGCTCATCTTCGGTAATCTCGGCTTTCCGGCGATGGGCGCCGTGGGCTCGGGCTGGGCCACCACGCTCAGCCGTTGGGTCATGCTCTTCGCGTTGCTCGGCGTGGCGTGGCCCGTGCTGCGGCCCTACCTGTGGCCGCTACGACCAGGGGCGATGGATCCCGCTCCCCTTCGTCGCATGTTCCGACTGGGGGCGCCTATCGGTGTGCAGTTCTTTCTCGAGTTCGGTTCCTTCGGTGTCATCGGGATCGCGATGGGGTGGCTCGGTACCATCCCCATGGCGAGCCATCAGGTGGCGATCAACCTGGCGAGCTTGACCTTCATGGCGGCCGTGGGCGTCACCCAGGCTGCGGCGGTCCTGGTCGGACGAGCCGTGGGGGCAGGGGACCCGGCGAAGGCAAGGCGCTCCGCGGGCGCAGGGCTCCTGTTCGTCGGCGGCATGATGGTGTTTTTCGGCGCCACGTTCCTGACCGTGCCGGACATGCTCGCTCGGATCTACAGCTCGGACGCAATGGTGGTCGGGTTGGCTGCCACTCTCATTCCGGTGGCCGGCATCTTCCAAGTTTTCGATGGATTGCAGGCCGTGGCGTCGGGCGCGCTTCGAGGCGTCGGCGATACGATGGCGCCAATGGCCGTGAACCTGGTGGGCTTCTGGCTCATCGGGCTACCGATCAGCCTGTATCTCGGATTCCGAGCGGGTCTGGGCCCGCTCGGGCTTTGGTGGGGAATGGCCGCCGGTCTCGCGGCGGTGTCATTGTTTCTGCTGGTGCGAGTGCGTGTTCGCTTCGCGCGGGATCTTACCCGGCTGCACCTCGATGACGCTGTAGCGTCCGGAGACTAGCTCTCGTCCGTCGAGTCGTCCGTCGGGTCGTCCGGCGGGCTGTCCCGTCTCGTTTCACCGAGAAGCTCTTCCATCTCCGCGTCTGTGAGCCCGATGCTGTCGAAGTCGACGTCGTCGAAGTCATCCTCGTCAGTTGGCGCACCGGCCTCGGGTGACGCGCCGGCCTCGGGAGAGGCGGCCGCAGGGGCCCGCTTGGGTTCGGCCCCGGCCTTTGAGCTACGCTTGGCAGGAGGTTTTGCGACGGGCGTGTCGGCTTCGCTTGGCGTCGTTTCGGCGGCTGTCTCGGGTGGCGCCTTGTCTGGTGGCGCCTCCTCCGGTGAGCCGGTCTCGTCCTTTCGACCGGGCTGGGCATCGACCTTCTGTTCATGAATCGCGGTCGTGATCGGCTCTCCACGCCAGGAGCCGAGGACCTCGATCAGCTCCTTCATGTCGCGGGTTCGGAAAAAGTACGCCCGTCCCTTGGCGGGCCGCAGGTAGATACCGGGTCGCACCAAGCCAAGGGCCATCGGGAAGCACCGGAAGAGGTCCTTGCTGAGCCAGACCCGGTGGAACCGGCGCAGTGAGATCTCCTGCAGGTCCTCAGGCTTGAAGATCCGAGAGCGATAGGCCAGCGACTTCACGCGCACGTGGTCTGGGAAGATCAGGAGTTTTCGCGGAAGACGGGACAGATACACCAGGAACAGCGCCAACACTGAGACGAGCATGAGGGCATAGCTCCCCATCTGGATGGTGTAGTCGTCCACCGTAGCCACATAGGCGAGCGTGATCCATTGGAGGCCGAAGAAGGTCACGCGAGCCACGACCAGCCCGACTCCACCGAGGACCAAGAACGCCACGATCCTGAAGACGATGGGCACTCGAAAGCGGGCCACATACCGAATGTCACTCATGGTGACGGAGCTTGTGAGGCCCCATCCCACTACCCGGATGGCACCCCACACCAACGCCAGGACAGCCAGCACCATGAGCTCCTGGCTGATCGGATGGATGCGCAGGATCGACAGGACCTCACGCTCGGCAACGAGGTTGCGATCGGTGAACGAAGCTACCTGCTCCTGGCTCACGCCCTCGTAGAATCCCAATACATTCGGAAAGTCCGAGTACGTGTCCGGATCGTAGAAGTTCCGATACACCCAGAAATTCAGAGCCTCCGCAGTCTGGTTTCCGCTCCGGAGGCGCTCGATCACGGCGGTCCGGTCCGCCTCGAAAGCGACCGGATCCAACGTGCCGGTCCGGAGCGACTGAAGTTCCTCCTCGATGACTCCGAGCGCGAAGTCGTACTCGTCGGGGTCGATCGAGCCCCTCACCTGGAGGAAGGCTGCAGGCCCTCGCTTCGACGAGGCGACCTGGAGACTATAGACGGCCTTCTGCTCACCGTACCGCAAGCGTTGGTTCAGCCGCCGATTGAGCAGATCCCTCGTGAAGAGGATCATGAGCTCGTCTTCTGCACTCGGGTGGAGGAACTTGAACCGAGCCGTATAGCGCACGTTGGACGGGAACCCCCACACATAAGTGGCTCTCGTACGGTTCGGATCCTCGATCTCCATCCCTCGCGGAGGCACGGCTCTTCGCTCGAGAGTACCGAACGTGCTCTCGGCCATCGCGATCGCTTCGTCACGGTCGAGGTCGCCGACGATCGTCAGCGTCAGGGCTGCCGGCACATAGTACGTCTCGTAGAAGCCACGCAGGTCCTCTGATGTGATCCGGTGGAGCGTGCTCCAACGGTCCAGTGGCCGCAGGCCCCGGGTGTCCATCCTGAACTCTCGTTGCCAGAAGTCCGGCGGCATCAGAAGCGATGGATTCAGGAAGGCCCAGACACGCTCGTATACCTCGCGGGGTCGCGCATTCGTCTCGATGGCGATGGGCTGTCGATTCCTCTCGACCACCTCCGGTTCCATCGCGTGGGGAGAGACGATACGGGAGAGCCACTCGATGGCGAATAGCCCGTGCTGCTTGTCGATCGTGGTGTAGTACCACGTGTGGTCCGCCGTCGTGAAGCCATTGCGCCGCCCACCAAGGCTCTCGATGGCGTCCTTGACCTCTTGCTCTGATCGACCCCGGTGGTTGGAGAAGAGCATATGCTCCGTGAAGTGGGCCAGACCCTCCTTGCCGCGCGGGTCCGAGTGAGATCCGTACGGGACCGTGACGCTGACGGAGACATTGGGGGCGTCGGGTAGACGCTTGAACCAGACTTTGAGCCCGTTGGCGAGAAAGTGGGTTTCGAAACCCTCGAAGGGGTTCTCTCCGGACTCGGACGTCTGTGCCAGGGAGTCCGACTCTTGCGCGAGGGAATCCGGCACCTGTCCGCGGCCCGAGCCGGGCGTGATGAGCAATCCGACGCAGAGGATAGCGGTGGCGGCTGGTGTTGGGCTCATTCCCGTCACTTTCAGGCGGTTCTTCGTATGATGTTCAGCATAGCCTGACCTCGCGGTGGAGCAAAGGATCCGCAGAGCCTCCGCCGATGACGCTGACGGTTGCCGGCCCGAGCGGGCGCTGACACCTTTCGGCGTACCCTCGGCGTACCCTCGGCGTACCCTCGGCGTACCCTCGGCGTACCCTCGGCGTACCCTCGGCGTACCCTCGGCGTACCCTCGGCGTACCCTCGGCGTACCCTCGGCGTACCCTCGGCGTACCGTCCGTCATGGGACTGCGGGGGCCCCACACCATATGACGACCGAAAGCCGCATACGGTTCCATGTCTTCTTCTGCCGAACGGCTACAAATCTCCAAGGAACCCTGGATCGAGACTCGAGAGGGCATGCTGTTCTTCGTGAACGCCCTCTTCGTCATTCCGGAGTACTGCGTGCTTTTGCCACTGGGTCTGCGGACACTCCTCCGAGGACTGGGACGGGCCGCGAATCCGTCCGTGTTTCTAGACACCCTGCCAACGCTGGCCGGCCATTTTCTCCCCTACATCGGATGGCTCTTGCTCCTGCCGATCGGCCTCACTCTCAAGAATTTCAAAGTTGAGCGAGGTAGGTGGCGGCGGGCTGTATTAGTGCTCTTCCTGCTCTCCCATGTGGGATTCCTACGCTACACCGTCTTCCTGTGGTTCGGGATCTGAGTCGACGTGGAGGAGCGCCACATCGAGGTCGCCAAGACCGCTCGCTACTTCACTCTGGGCACGGCCGGTCCAGATACACGGCAGGTATGGTTCGTCTGCCACGGATATCGTCAGCTAGCTAGTCGCTTCGTACGGCGGTTCCGCGCTCTCGACGACGGGACTCGCCTCATCGTGGCCCCCGAGGCCCTGTCGCGCTTCTACTTGGACGACGGGACGCGACGACACGGTCCCGGCGACCCGGTCGGTGCAACATGGATGACCCGGGAGGACCGACTGAACGAAATCCACGACTACGTGAGGTATCTCGATGCGGTCCTCGGCGAGGTGCAGACCGAGGTGGGTGGGGTCCTCGAGAGCCT
Organism: Longimicrobiales bacterium; assembly: GCA_965249725.1. GTDB lineage: Bacteria > Gemmatimonadota > Gemmatimonadetes > Longimicrobiales > Gaopeijiaceae > CBDDCX01. Next base: position 1,277,036 of record CBDFMQ010000002.1, on the reverse strand, counting down.
TGTCGTCCTGGGGTTTTCTCAGGGTGTGCACACGGCCTGCCGTTGGGTGGTCGCGGGACAGATGCCGGTACGAACCCTGATCTGTTGGGGTGCGTATCCGCCCGACGACCTGGACCTCGAGCGGGCCCCGGCCCGACTGGCCGACATCGACCTGGTTCTGGCTCGCGGCTTGTCCGATCACCACGTCTCGGAGGTGGCCCACGACAGACAAGAGGCGCGGCTGCTCGAGATGGACATACCGTTCCGAACGATGACACACGCAGGCGGGCACGACCTGGATACCGATCTCCTTCAGGAGCTCGCGGGACAGGCTCGCCGGCCCGGCTAGGTCAGGGCTCTCTAGAATTCCCCCACGAAAGTGATCTCCGGCACGAGGTCATAGCCATGCTCCCGGGAGACGGTCTCTCGAGCCAGGTCGATGAGTGCGCGCACGTCGGCCGCCGTGGCCCCTCCCAGGTTCACAATGATGTTGGCGTGCTCGGTGAAGATCTGGGCGCCACCATGGACGTGGCCCTTCAGCCCGCATTGATCGACGAGTCGTCCCGCCCCGATCCCCTCGATCTTCTGGAAGATGGACCCGGCGCTGGGATGCGTAAGCAGGTCCGGATGACGAGTGCTTCGCCATTCGAGATTCTCTCGCATGACCCGTCGGAGATCCCCTTCCGGTGCAGGCGAGAGGCGAAAGTCGACGGAAAGGACCACGTCGTCTCGGTCGTGGAGAATGCTGTGGTCGTATCCGAATTCGAAGTAGTCCCGGGTCACCGTATGCCTCTCGCCCTCTTGGGAGAGGATGTCCGACGCCTCGACGATTTCCTCGATGAACATCGTGCGTTCCCGCTCAGGGGCCGGAGAGAGGAAGTGCAGATTCTGCCAAATCGCTCCTCCCACGGTGCTCGGAATCCCGACGTAGTGATGGAGGCCGGCCAGCCCTCGTGCGACAGTAGCTTCGATGAGGTCGGGATAGGTCTCGACGCCGGAGCCGGCCCTCACGAGATCCGGCTCGATGAAGTCCACGCCGCCCACCTCGCCTCGGATGACCACGCCCCGGAATCCACGGTCACCGACGAGTACATTGGCTCCCTTGCCCAGCAGAAAGTGAGGGATTCCCAATTCGCGCACCGCCAGGACCGACTCGGCTAGGTCGTCCGCCGTACGGGCACGAAACAAGCGATCGGCAGGGCCGCCGATCTGAAACGTGGTCAGCGGGGCCAGCGGCTGATCGACCTCGAGCCGTCCGGTGCCGAGCCTACGTTCGAGTTCGCTATAGGGCAGGGGGTCCGACATCTCTCTCCGGTCTCTCTCGGTCGTCGCTACGGGGCGGGGCCGCGGCAAGATAGGCTGACCCGGCGCGTGACGGAACGGAACACGAGCGCACGGACGAGGAACAACAAGTGCAGGAAGCGGGCCATCATCGTTTCTGATGCGGGCCATCACTGCTCCCGACCCGGGCGTTCAGGGATACGGAAGTCCGGTGAACCGGAGAATTGGCAGGTGGACTACACGGTCGTGTTCGACGGAGAGTGTTCCGTTTGCCATCGGTTCGCGGCAGTGCTGCGGCGGTGGGACCGCGAGAAGGCTCTCGAGATCGTCCCCTCACAGGGATCTGGTGTGAAGGAACGCTTCCCCTGGATCACGCCTGAAGACTTCACCGCGTCAATCCAGCTCGTGGCGCCCGACGGAAGCACGTTATCGGGGGCCGCTGCGTTGGAGGAACTCCTACGCATTCTGCCCCGGGGCACATGGTTCGCCTGGGTGTTCCGAGTGCCCTTCGCTCGTCCGATCGTGGAGCGGAGCTACCGCTTCTTCGCAGGACACCGACACCGCATGGGGTGTCGAGCCGAGTCGTCTTCCGGGATTTCCGCCCCGAGCGACGGGTCCTAGTCCTCTTTCGCTTCCCGCATGTAGTGCCCGTCGAAGCTCACCGCCCAGGTCCGACCGTCGTCCGAGGACGTCTCCCAGAGCTGCCGTACATGGTCGGGGTCTCCACCCTCTACGGACCACGTGATCCGGTTCACGATGGCGACTCCGCCCTGTCCGACTCCTGGCCCTTTGAGGATCATCTTGCCGTTCTCGATACCGCCGTCCAATTGCAGAAGGACCCCGCCGTTGTCGACCCAACTCTGGTGCCAAACACCCCGAGCACCGTCGAAAATGTTGAAGCTCTGCCCTTCGAACCCCGTTGGGGTCGTGTAACTCTCGTGTAGGAAGCAATCGGTGACTCGACGAATCGTGTTGTGTCCGACGACGGCACCGTTGGGGCTTTCCACCCGCCACTCACCGATCCAGAAGTCGAATTGGCGATGTTCCCCTCCCGCGCATGGCGCGTTCTGCGCCGCCAGGTCCGCCGGCAACGCCGCGAGTACGCAGGCGAATAGAGTCGCCGCCAGGAGTTGGAGTCGGATTCGTAGCATGTCGGTGTCCTCAGGTTTTCGACGGGGCAGTTCGGCAAAATGCATACCCATGATGGCCAACATACGTCGGCCCCTGGGCGGTATTTCCTGCCCATCTCCCGGCGTCGACAGGTCTCGTTGACCGTGCGTTTTAGACGGACTACACTACTACTAGTCCTATCGTAGATAAGAGGAGGCAAGGTTGGAGGACGTGGTATTCACTGGGCGTGAACTCGATGTGATGGCTGTTCTGTGGGACCACGGATCGGCCACAGTAGCCGATGTCCGGGGGCAACTAACGGACGAGTTGGCCTACACGACGGTCCTCACGATCCTCCGAACGCTAGAGGACAAGGGGTACGTGGGTCACCGGCCGGAGGGACGCGCGTACCGGTACCATCCGCTGGTCGAGCGGGAGGAGGCCCAGGTGAGCCACCTGAACCGCTTGACCCAAAAGCTCTTTTCGGGTTCCACGGTACGCCTCCTCACCCACCTCATTGCTGGGCGAGGCATGTCCAAGGAAGAGCTCGAGCGACTTCGGACAGTGCTGAATGAGAGGTTGGAGGGGTAGCGGCACATCGAGCGCTAGCCCCTGATCCGCATCTCCACCCCATCGAACACTGTCTCTAGAGGGTGTTCGCTAATGGGAAGCGGGGTCCCGCAGACGAGCATCCCGCGCGGGATACACCCTTTCCGATAATCGCCACAATATGTTGCCGTGTAACGACTTAAGGGATATGGCCGATTTTGGCACGAAGCTTCCCTTAGAAAGGATCAAACGCGGTCTGTGGGGTTCGATCGGAGGGTGCGGTGCACGGTGTGGCAGTGGCGGTTGGCGAAGTTGGCTGGCTCCGGTCGAATCCCTTTCCGTTTTTCCATGAACTGTTGTGGAGGTAGGACGTTGATTCGAGTCCTAGAGGTCGATATGAGCGAAGCAAAACGAGCCCTGACCCTGGTGGCGGCGGCCCTGATGGCGACCGCGACCATGGCTTTTGGACAAGAAAGGCTGACACTCGAGGGCGCCATCGATTTGGCCCGGGAGAACAACCCGACCTTCCTGGCCACGCAGAACGATGAGGCGGCGTTCGATTGGGCCATGCGAGAGGCGGTCACCAATCTGTTGGTCCCGTCGCTCACGGTCTTCGGGCAGGCGGCCTATCGGGCTCCCGGCGTTTCCCGGATCGGTACCATCAATACGGGCGGCGTCGATCAGGGCGCGCTGTATACTTCGGGCTATTCGATCCAGGCGTCGTATACGCTTGACGGCAACACCCTCTTCGGCGTCCCCAGCGCTAAGGCCGATCGCAGCGCGGCGCACGCACGCACCGTCGCTGCGGAGTTCACCATGGAGTCTCTGGTGACACTCCAGTACATGACCGCCCTGCGGGCGCGGGACCAGGTGGAGGTCGCCCGGCGTCAGGTCGAGAGCTCCATAGAGAATCTCGAGATCGCTCAGGCCCGGGTGGACGCTCAGGCCGCCATCGTCACCGATGCCAAACAGGCTCAAGTGCAAATGGGGCGAGATTCGGTAGCGCTACTCCAGTCCGAGTCGGCGCTCCGAGTAGAGACGTTCCGGCTGCTGGAGAACATCGGGTTCAACATGGCCAACGAAGTCGAACTCGTCAGCGAGTTCGCGGTGTTCGAGCCCACCTGGACCGATGGTGCGCTGATTTCCCTGGCCCTCGAGATTCATCCTCAGCTCAAGGCCTTGGTCGCCAGTGAGGGTGCTCGTAGGGCCAATCTCCGACAGGCCCGGGGCTCCTACTTTCCGAGCGTACAGCTCTCGGCGCAGTGGCAGGGCTTTACGCAGGAGATCGAGAATGGACAGTTCTTGGTGAACAGCGCCGAGAGGGGAGTCCAGGGGAGTATCGCCGACTGCGAGCTGTTCAACGGCATCTCCTCGGGGTTGAGCTCGCCTCTGCAGGGCTTCCCCCGGGATTGCGCTTCCTTCGGGCTCAGCGACACCGACCGGAGTCAGATTCTCGCGGGCAACGAGGTCTTCCCGTTCAGCTTCAACAGGCAGCCGTTCAGGGCACAGTTGAACGTCAGCTTCCCGCTCTTCAACGGCTTCAGCAGGGAGCGGCAGGCTTCGCAAGCGGCCAACGCCTATGAGGACGCCGTCCACTTTCGTCGTGCCGAGGAGCTGCGGCTCAGAACGGCCGTAACGTCGGCGCACGACGGCTTGGCGACTGCCTACAACGTGGTGCAAGTCGAGGAGCGCAACCGGGTCGTGGCTGGGGAGCAACTAGAGCTCGCCCGTGCCCGCTACAGCCTGGGAGCGGACAATTTCTTGGTGCTGCTCGACGCGGAACGCACGACGGCCGACGCCGAACGGGCCTACTTGGACGCGCTTTATACGTTCCACATCGAGTTGGCCAACCTCGAGAACGCGGTAGGGCAGCGGCTCCGCCCGCAAGCGTAGCATCCGTTAGCGATTATCTCGCCGGGCGGCTGGAGCCGAGTCGGCGTCGAACTTGTAAAGAGCGAGGAAATCCGTGGACATCCCACGCGATCCGAAACCGAAGACCAGAAAGAAGGTCATCCAGTGGTCGGTGGCGGCGATCTCCGTCATCCTGATCACTGCCGTGCTCAGGAACCTCCAGCCCGCGGCTCCGAGTGTGGATGCCGCTACGGTTTGGATGGACACGGTCGAGCATGGGACCATGGTGCGTCAGGTCCGGGGCCCGGGCACGCTCGTGCCCGAGCGCATGCGGTGGCTCACGGCTCTCACGGCCGGCCGGGTCGAGCAGATCATGATTCTGCCGGGCACGGAGATCGAGGCGAACACGGTCATCATTCGGATGAGCAATCCTGACGTCGAGGTCCAGCTGCTCCAGGCTCAGCAGCAGCTGTCCACCGCGGAGGCGGCGCTGATTCAGCTCCGCGCGACGTTGCAGACGCAGCGCCTGGCTCAGGCGGGCTTGGTGGCTCAGACCCGCACGCTCTATCGGAATGCGCAGCGTGATCACGCCACGAACCAGCGCCTGTACGACACCAATCCGGAACTCGTGGCGGCCACTGAGTTGGCCAGGACCCGAGATGCGGTCGGGGAGCTCGAGGAGCGTATCGAGTTGGAGGAACAGCAGCTCGAGGTCCTCGAGACCTCGGTTCCCGACCAGCTGGACGCGCAACAGATCCAGATCAACCGGCTCTCCGACATCGTCGCGTTCAACCGGGATCGCGTGGCGTCCTTCCAGGTGACGGCCGGCGTTTCCGGTGTCCTGGCAGAGCTGCCGCTCGAGGAGGGGCAGTGGGTCCAGTCCGGCGGAACGTTGGCTCGTGTGGTGCAGCCCGGACGGCTGAAGGCTGAGATCAGAATCCCACAGACGCAGGCTCAAGACATCGCGGCCGGTCAGCTGGCCTACATCGACACGCGGAACGACACCATCGAGGGTCGCGTGGTCCGGATCGATCCCTCCGTCCAGAACGGTACGGTGACCATCGACGTGGCTCTGCCGGCCGAGTTGCCGCGGAGTGCGCGTCCCGATCTGAGTGTGGACGGCAACGTGGTGATCCAACGACTGGACGACGTCACCTATGTGGGTCGGCCGGCGTACGGCCAGGCCAACCAGCGGGTCGGCATGTTCATGCTTGTTGAGGACGGTCAGTTCGCCGAGCGCATCAATGTGATGCTCGGGGCCAGCTCGGTTAACGAGATCGAGGTCAGGGAAGGGCTACAGCCGGGCGATATCGTGATTCTGTCTGATATGTCCCAGTGGGACGGCTTCGATCGCGTACGCTTGAGGTAGGAGCGATTGGTAGGAGCGATTGGTAGGAGAGATTGCCGGAGGCCTCCCAAGGGGCGACCGGAACAGACGCTCATAGGGCAAACCAGTGGTTTACCGCAACGGAGGGGTGATGGAAAACGGTGGCGAGAGGGCGAACGAGGCGGGTCTGATCGACCTGCAGGGACTGAGCAAGGTGTTCTACACGGAAGAGGTGGAAACCCACGCTCTGTCCGACATTCACTTGAGCATCGCGGCGGGAGAGTTCGTCTCCATCGCGGGCCCGTCGGGCTGCGGTAAGACCACTCTACTCTCGATTCTCGGGCTGCTGGATTCGCCCACGTTAGGCGACTACCTGCTCGACGGCGAGCCGGTCGCCAACCTCACGGCCTCGCAGCGGGCCAAGATCCGCAACCAGGCCATCGGGTTCGTCTTCCAGGCGTTCAACCTGATCGGCGACCTGACGGTCTTCGAGAACGTCGAGCTACCGCTCACCTATCGTGGAATGGCCGGCAGTGAGCGGAAGGAGCGCGTGAATGCGTCGTTGGAGCGGGTGGGCATGGCCCACCGCATGACGCATTACCCGAGCCAGCTCTCGGGCGGTCAGCAGCAGCGTGTGGCGGTGGCCCGGGCCATTGTGGGCAAACCCCTCATCCTGCTGGCGGACGAGCCGACGGGTAACCTGGACTCGAAGAACGGCAACGCGGTCATGGACCTGATGAACGAGCTCCACGACGAGGGTGCCACGATCTGCATGGTGACGCACGATCCGCGCTACGCCACGGTGGCGCAGCGTTCGGTGCATCTGTTCGACGGCCAGGTCGTCGATCAGGAAGATGCCCAGCGAGCCGAGCATGCGCACGAGCTCGAGGAAAGCGGCTTCGACGTTTAGGAAGAACCGCGGATCTCGGCGCTGGGCGGTGTCGATGTCGTGGTGTGGGGAAGGGCGGCCTTCGGGCCGCCCTTCTGCGTTGGGGGGTGAATCCCGACTCGATCTCGCCACGTATTCACGCGGGTAACGTTGACGTGCCCTCGCGAGTGTCCGATTTTGGGACACCTAACGGGAGACAGGGACCTTCCTGACTTATCTAGTGTCTTAGATAAAACGGCGTAACTCATTTCCATGTAAGCCGATAGAGATCATGGAGTCCCTGCCGGGCCGATTTTTCAACGAATGGAACCATGGCACTGATCAAGACGAGGGGAATCGAGAAGTCGTACAAGACCGGGGCGGGCGAGACGTTCGTTCTGCGACGGATCGATCTGGAGATTGGGGCGGGGGATTTCGTGACCATCATGGGTCCGTCAGGCGCCGGAAAGTCCACACTGCTTTCGATCATGGGGATGCTCGACGGCGACTGGCGCGGCGAGTACTGGCTTGGTGACGAGCCGGTGCACGCCATGCGGTCCCGTACCCGAATCGAGCTGAACAAGCGCTACGTCGGGTTCGTTTTCCAGCAGTATCATCTTCTCGACGATCTCACGGTCTATGAGAACCTCGAGATTCCGCTTTCGTACCGGAACGTGAAGCGGAAGGAGCGCCAGGCCATCGTGGCCGATTCTTTGGACCGGTTCCAGATCGTCGGCAAGAAGGACCTGTATCCGACCCAGCTCTCGGGCGGGCAGCAGCAGTTGGTGGCAGTTGCCCGGGCCGTCATCGCGGAGCCCAAGGTGATCCTGGCCGACGAGCCCACCGGGAGCCTCCATTCGAGCCAGGGCCGCATGATCATGGATCTACTAGCCCAGCTCAACCGCGAGGGTACTACGATCATCCAGGTCACACATAACGAAGACTATGCCGCCTTCGGGCAGCGAATCGTCCAGCTGAAAGACGGCTGGATCGTCGACGAGTAGGACGGTCGAGACGGTGGGTGCCTCCGAAGCTGCTTGTGTGCTGGTCGCGGACGACCAAGCGGACGTGCTCGAGGCTCTACGCCTCCTGCTCAAGGGTGAGGGATTCGAGGTCGTAACGGTCAACTCCCCTTCTGGGGTCCTGTCCAAGGTCGAAGAGCGGGACTTCGACGTGATCCTGATGGATCTCAACTACACCCGGGACACGACCTCCGGGGAAGAGGGCATGGACCTGCTCACGCAGCTTCGTAGCCTCGACGACACCCTACCGGTTCTTGTGATGACCGCCTGGAGCAGCGTGGACGGGGCGGTGGAGGCGATGCGTCGCGGCGCGAGAGACTACGTAGAAAAGCCGTGGAACAACGAACGGCTACTCAAGGCCCTCAAGACCCAGGTCGAGCTCGGCAGAGCTTTGCGGCGTGGTCAGCTCCTGGAGGATGAGAATCGCCTCCTGCGGGGCAAGGACACCCCCGACTTCATCGCACAGTCCAAGGCCATGGAGCCCGTCCTCCGTATCATGGAGCGGGTCGGGCCGTCCGAGGCGAACGTGCTCATCACCGGGGAGCACGGCACCGGCAAGGAGGTGGTGGCTCGTTGGCTCCATGCGGTGTCGGAGCGAGCAAAGCACACGCTCGTCGCCATCAATGCCGGAGGGTTCTCGGAGGGAGTGTTCGAAAGCGAGCTGTTCGGGCATGTGAAAGGGGCGTTCACGGATGCCAAGACCGACCGCATCGGCTGCTTCGAGCTCGCCCATCAGGGCACACTCTTCCTGGACGAGATCGCCAACATCTCCCGACAGCAGCAGGCCAAGCTGCTCAGGGTGCTGGAGTCCGGCGAGATCCAAAGGGTCGGGTCTTCCAAGATTCGCCACGTCGACGTCCGGATTCTCTCGGCCACAAATGCCAATCTCGCTGAACTGCTGGCCTCCGGTGACTTCCGGGAAGATCTGCTCTACCGCCTGAACACGGTCGAGATTCGTCTTCCACCTCTGCGGGAACGCACGGAGGACATCATGAGCCTGGCCCTCCACTTCCTGGAGCTGCAGCGTACCCGATACGGTCGTCGGGTCGAGGGGTTCGCAGACGACGCCATGCAGGCGCTCATCGGCCACTCCTGGCCGGGGAACGTCCGGGAGTTGGAGCACACGGTCGAGCGCGCCATCCTGATGGCCCAGGGCGATCGCATCTGCGCCGAGGACCTCGGGCTCCGGAGACGGGCCGAGGGTGGTCCTCAGATGGAGGATCTCACCCTGGATGAGGCGGAGCGGCTCCTCATAGAGAGGGCGTTGAGCCGGAATGACGGCAACGTTTCCAAAGCGGCCGACGAGCTCGGACTGAGTCGCAGTGCCCTCTATCGACGGCTTCAGCGCTACGATCTCGGAGGGGAGCCCGAATGAGAAGGACTGCATGAGACGGTGGTGGGAGCAGGTCCGGCACGACTACCGCATCGTTCTGTTGGTCCTTCTCTCGGGACTGCCGGGAATGGCTCTCGCCCTCGGCTTTCTGTGGCTGGGAGACTACTCGGCTCGTCTTCAGTGGACCCTGTCGGTTTTCCTCTTCGGGAGCTGGTTCGGGTTCTCGTACGCCGTCAGGGAGAGGGTCGTTCGCCCGCTCCAAACCCTGTCGAACATGTTGGCTGCCCTCCGCGAGGGGGACTTCTCGATACGTCTCAGGGGGGCCGGCACCAAGGGTCCTCTCGCCATCACCTACCTCGAGGCCAATGCCCTCGAGGAGGTCCTGCGGGAGCAGCGACTCGGAGCGGTCGAGGCGACGGCGCTCCTGCGCAAGGTGCTGGAAGAGGTAGACCTCGCCGTGTTCGCCTTCGATGAGGACGAGACCCTTCGACTCCTCAATCGGGCGGGTGAGAGCCTGTTGGGTCAGCCCGCCGAGCGTGTCATCGGGATGTCGGCCGCGGAGCTCCGTTTACGCGACACCTTGCATGGCGTCGCACCCCGCACGCTCGAGCTCAACCATCCGGGCGGCACGGGGCGCTGGGAAGTGCGCCGGACCGTCGTTCGCCAGGAGGGGCAGCCGCTGCGCCTCATCGTGCTCTCCGATCTCCGTCGAGCCCTCAGAGAAGAGGAGCGTCAGGCCTGGAAGAGAATCATCCGAGTACTGAGTCATGAGATCAACAACTCGTTGGCGCCGATCAAGTCGATCGCGGGTAGCCTCCAGAGTCTCACGCAGCGCAAGGCCCTCCCCCCAGAGATAGAAGAAGACGTTGGCAGCGGCCTGAAGGTCATCTCTGGTAGGGCCGAGTCGCTGGGGCGCTTCATGGCCTCCTACGCCCAACTCGCCAGGCTTCCCGAGCCCAACCTGGGTCCGGTGGAGGTGGACGCCCTCGTGCGCCGCATCGTTGCGGTCGAAACTCGCATGGAGGTGGGCGTCGACCCGGGACCGGATCTCACCGTTCAGGCGGACGCAGATCAGCTGGAGCAGCTGCTGATCAATCTGGTCCGCAACGCGGTCGACGCGTCGCTTGAGACCGACGGGCGCGTGAAGCTGTCCTGGAAGCTCGTGGTCAATCAACTCCATGTGCTGGTCGAGGATGAGGGGCCGGGGCTCACGGGCGATACTGGGAACCTGTTCGTCCCGTTCTACACGACCAAGCCGGGGGGAAGCGGGATCGGCCTGGCCCTGTGTCGCCAAATTGCCGAAGGACACGGTGGGACTCTGACCTTGGAGAACCGTGCCAGCGGGAATGGGGCTCGAGCCCGCCTCACGATTCCGTTGGACCTGGGATCCTCGGAGGCGGTGGCATCTCTCGCACCCACGACACCCACGCGGTCGGGCGACTAGGGCGTCCCGGGCGGCCCCCCGTAGACCGAGGTCTCGAACTCCCGCGCCAACTCCGAGCCGGCGGCTGTCCGCGCTCGCACTTCCAGGACCCACCGGCCGGCTACGTCGAAGTCGTAGGTGTCGACCACGTATCGGCCCGCACCCTCTTCTCGTGCTGGGGTCGACGCCACTGACCGGGTAGGCCCGTCGATCGGGCGGCCTTCAATCCGGATCGATGCATCCGTCACCGGGCGGCCGAGGGAGTCGGTCAACTCCAGGATGAGGCGGGCCGGGCCCACGGATGGCGGTGTCGGCGAAAACCGAAGCGAGGCCCTGAGGGCGGCCTCCGGTGCCTCCACACATGCGACGGCACATACGACCGTCAAGCAGGCGACAACGCGAGCGAACCGGACCGGATTCACCGTCTCGTCGCCACCACCTCCAGGAGGACGCGGATCTCTTCCGTCGAGGCGTCGTGGAGGAAGCTCTCGGCGACACGTCCATCCCGATCGATCAGAAACGTCCGCGCCGAATGGCCGAACATGGTGTCGTCTTCGGTGCTCTGCTCGAAGTAGACGCCGTACGAGTCTGCCACGCTCCGAATCTCGTCGACGGTGCCGCGAAGCCCGATGAAGTTCGGGTCCACCGCACCCAGGTATTCGGCCAGGCGCTCCGCCGAGTCCCTCTCCGGGTCTACGGTGACGAACAGGAGGGTTACGGGGCCGCTGTTCGCGGCACCGAGGGTTACGGGGCCGCTGTTCGCGGCACCGAGGGTTACGGGGCCGCTGTTCGCGGCACCGAGGGTTACGGGGCCGCTGTTCGCGGCACCGAGGGTTACGGGGCCGCTGTTCGCGGCACTCGCTTCGGCTAGCTTGGCGAGAGTGAGTGGGCAGACGTCCGGGCAGTTCGTGTACCCGAAGAAGAGGGCTACCGCTTCGCCTTCGAAGTCGGATCGTGAAACGCTGTCGCCGGTGTGGCTCACCAAGGTGAAATCCGGCGCCGGATAGGGCTGGAAGCCGCTCGACACCGCCGGGCTCTGCCCCCGCGGCCACACGACGGCCAGCGCTACGATCAGGCCGGCAAGAGTGCCCATGAGCACCTGGAGGAGTCGCTTCATCTGGATACCACGGCCGGTCTCGGGTGGGCCTCGAAGCGAAGGGGACACTGAGAAGGCACGTGCGCTTTGCCGCTCATGGGACGAAGCGTATGGTTGGACGTCCCACCCCGCAACGCTTCCGGAGAACACTGTGTCGAACAGTCGAACAGAGAAACACAGGCGGAAGACACGAGGCCAGGCGCTTTGAGCGAGCACGAACTGATCGAGCGATCCCGACAAGGAGAGCATACCGCGTTCCGCGAGCTCTATGACAGCAATGTCGATCGCATCTACCGCCTGACCTATCGCATGGCCGGAGACGACGACTTGGCGCGCGATTTCACTCAGGAAGCGTTCGTGCGGGCCTACCAGAAGCTCGATCAGTTCCGCGAAGAGGCTTCGTTTTCGACATGGCTTCACTCGATCGCGGTGTCGGTGACTCTGAACGGGCTCAGAAAGGTCCAGCGAAGCCGGACAAGAGAGCGCACGCTCGACGAGGCTCCGTACCTCACGGCTCCGGCCACGACAGCGGAGCCCGATATGAAGAGCAGGCTGAAGGAGGCCATCGACGGGCTTCCAGAGCTGTACAGAACGGTGTTTTTGATGCACGACCTCGAGGGCTACAGCCACAACGAGATCGCCACCACGCTGGATGTGGCGGAGGGGACCTCGAAAGCACGGCTCTCCAGAGCGCGGGCCAAGCTACGGGACATGCTGGGCGACTTCGCGGAGGAGTACGCATGACGAGCGACCACAGATTCAACGAATGGCTGGAGGCCACGCGAAAGGCCTATAACGCCCCGCCGGAAACGCCACGGGATGCAATCTGGGACGCTATCGAGGCGGAGTTGGTCGCGGCGTCGCCCGAGCAAGTCCTCACGGGCATGCGAGAGGACTATCAGCGCCCGCCGGATACGCCACGGGAAGAGATGTGGGGTGCCATCGAAGCCGCTCTTCCGGGCACGCCAGGCGAAGTGGCGGACGTCGTCTCTCTGGGCGAGGTCCGCCAGACCAGAGACGCCCGGAAACCCGTTTGGCGGAGGCAGTGGACGGGGCTGGCGACCGCCGCCGCGGCGCTGTTGGTGTTGGGCGTCGGACTCGGCCGCATGTCGATGACGCCAGTACAGGCGCCGGTGGGGACGCCGGTGGGGACGCCAACGGAGGTGGCGGCGGACGGTGCGGCGGAAGGTCCGTTCCGGGCCGTGGCGGTGGATTACCTCACGCGCACGGAATCCGTTCTGAGCCTGGTGAGCTCCGACGCGCGAGCCGGGAGGATCGACGCCGAGGTCAGCCAGTGGGGACGCACGCTGTTGCTGCAGACCCGCCTGCTGCTCGACTCACCGGCCGCGCAAGACCAGGTCATCCGTGAGCTGTTGGAGGATCTCGAGGTCATTTTGATACAGGTGGCCCGGCTGTCTCCGGGTCAATTCGACGAAGGAGTCCGCGGGGATGAGCTCGACCTCATCAACGAGGGGCTCGACGACAACGACATGATGCTGCGGATTCGGTCGGTGCTTCCGACCGGGACCATACAGGCTGGAATCTAGGAGGGGTGATGCGGACGTCCACAATGCTGGCGTTGACGGGAATGGTGATCTTGGGATTGGCTGATTCGGCCGCTGCGCAGGAGGCGTCGGTAGCTCGAGCCGGAAGTGGGCTACGAGCCGCGTCCGAGGCTCTCGAAATCCGAGCCGATACGGCGGAAGCGGTCTACCGAGACGCCCGGCGGGCCTTGAACAACTCGGAGTTTCGCGAGGCGGCGCGCCTGTTTTCACAGCTCCGCCGTGATTACCCGACCTCGGTCTACGTAGGGGATTCCTACTACTTCGAGGCCTTCGCGCTATACCGGGAGGGCAGGATGGGGGGCATGGAGACCGCCCTCGACCTACTGGCTGCTCAGGCGGACGAGCATCCCGATGCCTCGACCCGTGTAGACGCCCCTGTTTTGCGGGTGCAGATCGAGGGTGCTTTGGCACGACGGGGTAACCGAGATGCCGGACGGAGTGTGCAGGAGCGAGCCACTCGGACCCGAGAGGAGCGAGCCTCAGGGCCGTGCGATTCGCAGGATCAGGAACTGCGCACGATGGCGCTGAATGCTCTCCTGAACATGAATGCAGAACGCGCATTCCCGATCCTCCAGGAAGTCCTCGAGAGCCGGGACGAGTGCTCCGTAGAACTGAGGCGGCAGGCGGTATTCCTCGTCTCGCAGCACATGACGAGCGAGACGGTGGACATCCTTCTCGATCTCGCCCACCGGAATCCGGATCCGGATGCCGAAGTGCGGGAGCAGGCCGTTTTCTGGCTCTCCCAGGTCGACTCCCCCGAGGCAGTCGATGCCCTCGAGAGCATCCTGAGGACATCGGAAGAGAGCGAGCTCCAGGAGAAGGCGATCTTCGCCTTGTCCCAGCACCTCGGTGATCGTGCGACCGACATCCTGAAAGAGTACGCGGAGCGCCGCGACGCGCCGGAAGAACTGCGGGAGAACGCCATCTTCTGGCTGGGTCAGAGCGCGGGCGGTGGGGTGTATCTCCGCGAGCTCTATTCCAGCGCGGACAGCGAGACGTTGAAAGAGAAGATCATCTTCGGAGTGGCCCAGTCCGGGGAGCCGGAGGACGGCGACTGGCTGCTGGAGCGGGCGCTGGACGGTGCCGAGCCGATCGAGGTGCGGAAGAACGCTCTGTTTTGGGCCGGGCAGGCGGGTCTCGATGTGGGCAGGCTCGCCGGACTCTACACGAGCGTGTCCGACCGGGAGATGAAGGAGCAGATCATCTTCGTCCTCTCGCAGACGTCGGACGAGAGCGAGGCGGTTGACCAGCTCATGGAAATCGCCCGCGAGGAGCAGGATGCCGAGTTGCAGAAGAACGCGATCTTCTGGCTCGGACAGACGGCCGACCATCGCGTACCGGAGTTCCTGATGAGCCTGATCCGCGGTGGAGGTTCGAGGTGAGCCCGCGGTGGACGGCCCTGACCGCGCCACTCGTGATGACCCTCGGCGCGATGACTCTGGGGGGGATGACCCTTCCGGTGTCGGGCCAGTCGCTCGACCGTGAGGTGCGCGAGGCACCCGACGGATGGGTCGTGTTCCACTACGCCACGCACGATGACGTGGAGATCTGTGAGGGTGGCAGCATGAACTGGGGTGGCTCGTGGACCCGCCGGAGTAGAGATAGAGGCGACTGCTCCACGGGCGTCGCACAGGTGGAACTCCGTGTGAGGGGCGGTGAGGTCACCGACATCGACATCGGCCCCGCGCCCCGAAACGCTTCGGCAGCCGCGATCCTGCCCGCCATGATTGCTCGCGATGTGGCCGTCTGGCCCGAACTCGTAGAGATGGCGCGAGATCGGCGCTTGGATGAGGACGTTCGAGAGCAGGCCGTTTTCTGGTTGGGCCAGGAAGTGGCGGATGCAGGTGGACGAGAGCCCGAGGCAGGGGACGACGACCAGGAGGCCGATGTGCGAGAGGCGGCTGTTTTCGCCCTGTCGCAGCGATCCGAGGACGAGTCCGTCCCGAGGCTCATGGAGGTTGCCCGTACGTCGCACCACTCGAATGTGAGGCGCAGTGCGGTGTTCTGGCTTTCTCAGACGGATGACGACCGAGTGATCGACTTCTTCGAGGAGATCCTGCGAGGGGGCTGATCTACCTACCGAACGATGAAGATGCCGGGCTTTGTGGGCCTGGGCCCAGCGCTGCCGAGGGACGGTCCCGGGGGAACCCCCAGGGCCGTCTTTCGGTCTATAGGGCGCGAGGTCGGCGCGGGCACACGTGACGAGGTCTTGGCGTGGCCGCGGGCGTCTCTATAACTTGGCTAGAGCGATTTGGCGGTTGTCGTTGTCACCGTCGAACGTGTTCGCCACGAACAAATTGGTCGATTCCCCAGGCCTTGCCGAGAGCCAGGTTCGGTGCGAACCCCCACGACCCGGAGGCTGACCCAGTAATGAACGACGGAGGACCCCGACCCACGAAGGTACTGCTCGTGGAAGCGGAGGCATTGCACCTCGATCCCCTCAAGGGGGTGTTCGACGGTGAAACGGGGCCGTCCATGGAAGTGGAATGGGTGGGAGAGATGTCGCGGGCTCTGCAGCTCCTCTCCGAAGGGGGAATCGATGCCGTGATCCTCGATCCGGAACTTCCCGACAGTCACGGGCTCTCGAGTTTCGAGCGGATGTACGCCTTCGCCCCCCATATACCGATCATCGTGCTCACCAGGGATGACGATGAGGATCTCGCGGTCCGAACGGTGCAGGGGGGGGCTCAGGACTGCATGACGATGGGCGAGGCGGAGCCCAATGTTCTAGCGCGTTCCGTACGTTACGCCATCGAGCGTCACCGCCTGTTGTCGGCTCTGCGGAGCCTGTCGCTCATCGACGACCTGACCAATCTCTACAACCGACGCGGTTTCAAGGACCTGGGTGAGCAGTACCTGAAGCTGGCCCGCCGCACGTCCAGGGGCGTGTCGCTCGTCTACTTGGACATCGATCGCTTCAAGACCATCAACGACACGCTCGGACATCATGTCGGAGATCGCGCGCTCCGGTGCGTGGCCGACACACTAAGCACGACCTTCCGTCGTTCCGACATCATCGCGCGTATGGGAGGAGACGAGTTCGCCGTCCTGGCCATGGAGGCGACGAGTGAGGATGTGGCCCGACTCGTGCAGCGGCTCCGGGACGAGCTCAGCGAACTCAATCAGAATACGAAGGAGCAGTTCCAGCTCTCGCTCAGTATCGGGACGACCCGGTACGTCGGTGAAGATGTCATGAGCCTCGACGAACTTCTCGCGAAGGCCGACGCCGCGATGTATGTCGAGAAGCGAGACAAGAGAAGGGCTATGGTGCCCTGATCATGGACGATATGAAGACCGATTCCGTGGACGCTCACGAGCCCGTGCTCGAGCTCGGCGACGAGGATACGGAGGATCAGGTCCTGGCTGATGAGGAAATCTCCGAGGAGATGGATGACAGCGAAGGTGCCGACCTGATCATCGATGATCCAGAGGCTCCGGAGGACGCGGCGGAGATCGAGGACGCCACGGACACCGAGGAGGTCGAGGAGGCCGAGGAGGGCGAGGAGACGGAAGAGGCCGCGGACACCGACGCGGACCCCGAGGTTGAGGACACGGCGGAGGATGAAGGAGACAGCCTCGAGGATGATGTCGAGGACGTAGAGGAAGAGGTCGTCTACACCGACCCCGACCATGTACCGGCGGTCCAGGCGGTGGCGGTTGGGGCGACGGCCATCCACTGGATGGTGCGGATCGCGGAGCGCGCGGGGCTCGAGGGCGAGCGTCCGGATCTGCGTCCCGACGCGCCGGCCGAGGATGCGTGGCCCGTGGTCAGCCGTAACTACAAGATCGACGACGCGCGACTCTGCGATTTGGTCGCCGAGTATTTCCGTCTCGATGTGGTGGATTTCGCGGCGCGTGATCCCAACGCCGTACTACTGGTGCCCGAGCCCATGGCTCGTAAGCACAACATCTTCGCCCTCTATGAGACCGATCGGCATCTGTTGGTCGCGACCTGCGATCCCACGGACGTGGAGGCCGAGCGCGCCCTGAGCTTCAGCACGGGACGCACGACCATATTCCAGGTCGCCTCCCCGACCGCTATCCAGGAAGCACTGGACCAACGGTTCTCGCCTGAGCAGGCGATCGAGAGCCTCCTCGATACGCTGGAAGCCGAGGACTTCGACGAGGACGCGGTGAAGTTGGTCGAGGAGATGGGCCCGGAGTCCATCTCCTCGGAGGATGCCGCGTCTACCCCGGTCGTGAAGCTGACCAACCTCGTCATCAGGGATGCCATCGTGCAGGGTGCGTCCGACATCCACGTCGAGCCCGGTCGGAAGGTCGGAGCGATTCGGTTCAGAGTCGACGGCGTGCTCAGGAAGCACATGGACCTCCCCATGTCGGCTATGAACCGGGTGATCTCTCGGATCAAGATCCTCTCGAAGCTCGACATCGCCGACAGGCTGAGGCCGCAGGACGGCAAGGCTCGCGTGCGCATCCACAATCTTGCGTACGACCTCCGCGTGTCCACGATTCCCGCTGGTGTCGCCGAGAAGTGCGTGATCCGGGTCCTGGACTCCAATGCTGCTCAGACGCTCGAAGATCTCGGCCTGCCTTCCTATGAGCTCGACCGCCTGCGTCAGCTTCTGAGTCTGCGTGAGGGCATCGTTCTGGTGACCGGGCCCACGGGCTTCGGGAAGACGACGACGTTGTATGGGGCGCTTCGTGAGCGGGCGGACGGCAAGGTCAACATTATGACCGTCGAAGACCCCATCGAGTACGAGTTGGCCAATATCACTCAGACGCAGGTGGAGACCAAGCAGGGCGTGACGTTCGGTCGTGCTCTGCGAGCCATCCTGCGCCAGGACCCCGACGTGATCCTGGTCGGTGAGATCCGGGATCACGAGACGGCCGAGACGGCGACCCACGCCGCGATGACGGGTCACCTCGTGCTCGCGACCGTCCACGCCAACGATGCCGTGAGCGCTGTTGCCCGGATGGCGGACATGGGCGTGGCCTACAGTACTCTTGCCTCGACCCTTCGTGGCGCCATCGCCCAGCGCCTCCTTCGCAGGGTGTGTGGTGCCTGCGCCGAGCCGGTGCGGGGCAAGCTCACTCCTGAGGAACAGCGCCTCACCGAGCAGAACGAGATCGAGCCTGTGGTCCGCGCCGTGGGTTGTGCCGAGTGTGGCTTTACCGGTTACCAGGGCCGGCTCCCGGTGAATGAAGTCATGATGTCCGGACCGCGTCTTCAGGCCGCCATCGAGGCTCGCAAGGGCTGGCAGACGCTATTCCGAATCGCTCAGCAGGGCGGGATGAGGACCATGCACCAAGTGGCTCTCGACTGGGTCACCCAGGGGAAGACGACCCTGGTCGAGGTCGAGCGCGCCCTGGGTGGTGTGGCCGCGGAGGACGACGTGGAGGAGGACAAGGGCCCCACTCGTATCCTCGTGGTCGACGACGACGAAGAGGCCCGGCTCATGTACAACGCCATCCTGGAAACCGAGGGACATGTCGTGTCCATGGCCAAGGACGGCTTCGAGGCCCTGGACATGCTCAAGCTCGATCCGGACTACAACCTCGTCATCCTGGACCTGAGCATGCCCGGCCTGGATGGCCGCAAGGTACTCGACCGTATCCGCGGTTCGAAGGACACCGCCGCGATTCCGGTTTTGGTCAGTACGGCCTTTGGAAACGAGAGTGTGGAGCGAGAGCTCCTGGAGGCCGGCGCCGACGACTATCTCGAGAAGTCCGTCGATGCTCAGCGGTTCATCGCCCGGGTCCGCGCGGTGCTTCGACGGGCCGTGATGTAACCCCTCCCGGTACTACCCGGTCACACCCTGTAACGTCTCGGTAACGCGGCCCCTTTTGATGTCAGATAGGGTTGTGAATCGCCTCTGATGCCCGATGTTCCGAGCATCGCCGTTGAAGCACCGATGTATCCAACCCGATGAGACACGATGAATCGAGTCCTAAGACAGGCCGCGGTGATCGCTCTCGCCTGCGCCCTCGCGACCCCCCTCACGGCTTTGGGCCAGACCGAGATCAAGGCTCGGGCGGCCACGATCACCGTAGGGGGAAGGCTGCAGGTCCAGGCGGCGAGTTCTACCCATGACGATGCGCCACCGTTTGTGACCTTCCTCCGGCGTGCACGTTTCTTCTTCGGCGTCGAGGTTTCGGAGTTCTTCGAAGGTCGCCTGATCGCCGATTTCGCCCGCAACGACGAGGTAGGGCTTCAGGATGCATACATCAGTCTCAACTTCGATCCAGCTTTCGAGGTCTCCATTGGGCGCCTCAAGCGTGCGTCAGAATTGTTCGAATTGAGCAGTAGCACCCAACTTGCCATCATCGAACGTGATGGACGCGTTCGCGGGGCCGGGACCTGCACCGGTACGGGCGGCGTTTGTACCTTCAGCCGACTCACTGAGAAGCTCCAGTTCTCGGGTCGGGACACGGGACTTCGGATTGCGGGGTCGGCCGGACGACTTTCGTATTCAGCCACGTTGACGAACGGCACCGGCGTGGCCGTAAACGATGACGAGAACGACGCCAAGTCGTATTCCGTACGAGGGGCGGTGCAGCTCGCCGACGATGTGGAAATAGGTGCCTTTACCGGCATTCACGACTATCCGGACGCGGCGGGGAGCGCCCAGTTCGCCAAGGCATACGGTGCCGATGTCGACTGGGGGGGATGGTACGAGGGGCTGCATCTCCAAGCCGCCGTAGTCGGGGGCGAAAACTGGAAGGCTCTCGACGACGGGGACCCGGCTCGCTTCCTGACCGGCCAGGCCGTCGTCACGTATTACATCCCTCTCGATTCAGAGCGTTGGTCAGGGATCGAGCCATTGGCCCGGGTCAGCTGGGGGGATCCTGACACCGCCACCGCAGCAGACGCTGCCTGGCTGATCACCCCGGGGCTGTCGTTGTTCGTCTCCGGGAGGAACAAGGTCGGCACAAATTTAGACGTCTATATGCCACAGCAGGGGGATACCGACCTGTCACTCAAGGTTCAGGCCTACCTGTACTTCTGAGCCGGGGTTCACCCCCTCGAGGGACCCTCCGAGCGGTGTGCCCGGTAGATTGACAGGCGTGCACTGAGCCTGCGAGGTTACTGGGCTTTGAAATCGCCACAATCCTAAGGACAGACCGCCCGAATGATCAAATCCGTACGAGGCCGTCTCATCGTCATTTTGGCGCTGGTCGGCATGAGCGTCGGCTACCTCATCACGAACGAGATCAAGCTCGGTCTCGACCTCCAGGGCGGTATGCACCTGGTACTCGAGGTGGACGATCCAGAGGGCACGATGACGGCCGATGCCCGCTCCGACGCGATCGACCGGGCGGAACGAATTCTCCGCACCCGCATCGATGAATTCGGGGTGGCGGAGCCGCTGATTCAGAAGATCGGATCCGAGCGGATCGTCGTCGAATTGCCGGGCAACGAAGACGAGGATCGCGCCAAGAACGTGATCCAGCAGTCGGCGTTCCTCGAGTTCAAGCTCGTCGTGCCGGTGACTGAGCTCGAACCGGCCCTCGCGCGGATCGACCGACAGATCGTCGGGGCTCTCGGGGTGGATGCGCTCCGAGAGATGGGGCGTGATACCGAAGGCCCCTCGCAAGATCTACAGGACTTGATCTTCGCGAGTCCGGACGCCGATTCGGCGCAGGCCGATAGCACCGCCACTGAAGAAGACGCTGCCGTAGAGGAGGAGCAGGAGGTCAATCTGAGGCCGTTCACGGCTCTCCTGGCCTCGGGCGATGTGGTGGGTACCTATTTGGTCGCAGTCGAGGATGTCGAGACGGCCATGACCTTCCTGGCGTTGCCGGAGGTACGGATCGCGATGCCCCGTGACATCTCACTCCACTGGGAGACGGAGCCCATCGGAGTCGGAGCGCGCACCTACAGGCGTCTCTACGTGACCGAAGAAGACGCCTTCATGACCGGTGAGCAGCTCGAAGCCGCGGTGGCCCAGCGGGATCCGCAGTTCAACCAGGCACAGGTGAGCTTCCAGCTCAACCGGGCGGGCGGGAGGCGCTTCTCCCAGTTCACGACTCAGCACGTGGGCGACAACATCGGGATCGTGCTCGACAACGAGATCGTGAGTGCACCGGTGGTCAGGGATCGCATCGGAGCGACCGGCGTCATCGAGATGGGTAACGCCGACATCGCCGAAGCCGCGGACCTCGCGCTGGTGCTCCGCGCAGGTGCGCTTCCGGCCAAGCTGAGGATCATGGAGGAGCGGACCGTAGGTCCTTCCCTCGGACAGGATTCGATCGATCGAGGCAAGATCGCCGGTATGATCGGCATGGTCGGGGTCGTGATCGTAATGATCCTCTACTACAAGACGGCCGGGATGCTGGCGGTGATGGCCCTGGCCGTCTACACCATGCTCGTGCTGGGTGGCCTCGCCGCGATCGGTGCGACGCTGACTCTGCCGGGAATGGCCGGCCTGATCCTCTCCGTGGGGATGGCTGTGGACGCGAACGTTCTGATCTTTGAGCGAATTCGTGAAGAGCTGATCCTGGGACGTGCGACTCGCACGGCGGTCGATGAGGGATTTGCCCACGCGCTGTCGGCCATCGTCGACGCGAACATCACGACGCTCATCACGGCGCTCATACTCTTCCAGTTCGGAACTGGGCCGGTCCGAGGCTTCGCCGTGACGCTGTCGATTGGAATCGTGGCGTCGTTCTTCTCGGCCCTTTTTGTAACCCGGACTTTCTTCCTCATGTACCTGTCGGGGAAGAAAGCTTCCGACCCGATCAGCATCTGAGACTCAATTCATGCGATTCTTCAACCAAGCGAACTATCCCTTCATCGAGTGGCGCCATAGGGCCTACGTGGTCTCTGCGGCGGTGATTCTCCTGGGAATCGCAGGGATGATCTTCAACATCGTCTCCGTCGGTAGCTGGCAGAATTACGGCGTGGACTTCACGGGCGGCTCTCTCATCCAGGTCCGCTTCAACCAGCCCGCTACGGCAGCACAGCTGCGGGCGGCCCTCGGTGGCTCGCAGGCGCCGCCCATCACGAGATTCGGGGAAGAGAACGAGTTCGTGGTGCGTGCCTCGTTGGGAGACGAGGAAGTGGATGTCGTGCGTGGTCAGATCGAAGCTCAGCTCGTGGCTGCCTTCGGTGGAACGGCATTCGACGTGGTCCGCACCGAGACGGTGGGTCCCAAGATCGGTGGAGAGCTCCAGCAGAAGGCGACCCTCGCAATCCTGTTCTCGTTCCTGCTGACCTTGGTCTACCTGGCGTTTCGATTCGAGCTTCGCTTCGGATTGGCGGCCGTCATCGCGACGGCCCACGATATCATGATCACGCTGGGCTTCTTGGCGATATTCAGGATCGAGATCGCTCTGCCTACCGTCGCGGCGATTCTCACCATCGTCGGGTACTCGCTGAACGACACCATCGTCGTGTTCGACAGGATCCGGGAGAACCTGAACGCCAAGGGTGGACGGCGGGAAGATCCAGTGGCCCTGGTCGATCGCTCCATCAACGAAACGCTTCCGCGTACCGTTCTCACATCCGGTACCACGATCGCCGTGCTGATGGCACTGCTCTTCGTGGGTGGTGCGGTGATCCGTGACTTCACGCTGGTGCTCATCCTGGGTGTCATGATCGGGACCTACTCGTCGATCTTCGTGGCGTCACCCGCTCTCTTGGAGATCCAGAAGCGGTTCGGCGACGGATCGGCCCGTCGTGATCGGAAGGAAAAGAGGGCTGCGGCCCCCGCTTAGTGTCCTTCCCCGGGACTAGCCCGTGTTTGACAGTCACTGCCATTTGACGGACGGCCGCTTCGATGAAGATCGGGCGGCCGTCGTCGATGGAGCCCGCCGGGCCGGGGTGACCCGCCTCGTCACCATCGCTTCCAATCTGGAAGATGCCCGTGTCGCGGTCGAGCTGGCCGCCGCCCATGACGGAATGTGGTCCACGTCAGGCGTTCATCCCCACGAGGTAGCCGAGGCGAGTGAAGACGATCTGCAGGGCGTACGGGAGCTCGCTGCCGGTCGGTCCGAGGTCGTGGCCATCGGCGAGACCGGATTGGACTTCTTCTACGATCATTCTCCTCGGGATCTGCAGCGCAAGTGGTTCGAGGCCCAAATCGAACTCGCGCACGAGCTGGATCTTCCGGTGGTGATCCACAGTCGTGAGGCCGAGGACGACACCATCGCTTTGATCCGCAATGCTCCGCCCTCGGTGCGCATGGTACTCCACTGCTTCACGGGCAGCATGGAGCTCCTCGAGGCCGGTTTGGACGTCGGGTGCTACGTGTCCTTTTCAGGCATCGTCTCGTTTGCCAAATTTGACGGCCACGAGGCCGTAAGGACCGTGCCCGGGGATCGCATACTGGCCGAGACGGATTCGCCTTACCTGGCCCCCGTGCCCCATCGCGGCAAACGCAATGAGCCGGCGTTCGTCGTTCGGGTGATCGAGGCGCTGGCCGACATTCGCGAAGAGAGTGTCGAGGCCGTCGTCGCGGCCACGACCGCCAACGCGAATCGGTTCTACGCACTCGAAGCCTGAGAAGGGCGCAATGCCACGCACCATCGAGGTTCTTCCAGACGTAGTCGCCAACCAAATCGCCGCCGGCGAAGTGGTGGAGCGGCCTGCGTCCGTAGTGAAGGAACTCGTCGAGAACGCGTTGGACGCGCGGGCCACCCGGATCGATATCGATCTCGAGCGGGGCGGGAAGCGCCGAATCAGGGTGACGGACGACGGCGTGGGCATGACGCGCGAAGATGCGCTGCTTTCCTTGGATCGGCACGCCACCAGCAAGATCCGCGCGGCGGTCGATCTCCAGTCGGTCGTGACGTTCGGCTTTCGCGGCGAGGCGCTGCCCGCCATCGCCGCCGTCTCTCGCATGACACTCGATACCAAGGGTGGCGACGACGAGGTGGGGACCCGGGTCAGGGTCAAGGGCGGGACCATGAGCGGTGTCGACGACGCGGCCCGGCGCCGCGGCACCACGGTAGAGGTGGGCAACCTGTTCTTCAACGCTCCGGCTCGATCGAAGTTCTTGAAGGCGGTGGCCGCGGAGACGCGGGCGGTGAGCGAGACGGTCACGGTTCTCGCGCTGGCCAATGCCTCGGTCGGCTTTACGCTCAAGTCGGACGGACGAACTCTTCTCGACCTGCCGCCGGCCAAGGACCTCGCGGCGCGGGTGAGCGCCATCTGGGGCAGGGAGGTGGCGAGTACGCTCATCGTGCTGACCGCGGAGGGAGACGGCATGTCCGTGCGTGGGCTCGTCCAACGACCCGATGCGGCCCAGAGCGGCCTACGCCGGGCGAACCTGTTCGTGAACGGACGTCCGTTTCGCAGCCGCGCCCTGATGGCCGCAGTGGACCGAGGCTACCGTACTACGATTTCGGACAAGGTGCGTCCGTGGGTCTTTCTCTACCTGCAGATGCCACCCGGCACCGTGGACATGAACGTCCATCCGGCCAAGGCCGAGGTGCGGTTCAGATCGACCGCGTCAGTGGAGTCCTTCGTGGAAGAGGCGGTGCGGGAGTGTCTGACCGCTGAACCGAGTGCGGCGACCCTGGATACGCAGCTCGCAGCACCGCGTTTGGCGGTCCGCGAGCCGGGGCGGTCCTCTGGCGGTTCGAGTGAGCCGAAGGAGGGAGAGAGTCAGACGGCTCTGTTCCTGTCCGCCGACGCGATGGATGACGGAGCAGGAGGCCAGGCCGGGGCCGCCCAGATCAGCCCGGCTCCGTTCGTCGAGGAGCGCCCACGCCTCTGGCAGGTCCTGAACATGTACGTGCTGGCGGAGACCCGCGAAGGCCTGATCATCATCGATCAACACTCCGCTCACGAGCGGATCCTCTTCGAACGTCTCATGGACGCCTTCGAAGAGGGGGGTCAGACGGGACAGCGACTGCTGTTTCCGCTCACCGTGGGGCTCTCGAAGGCGGAATTCCAGGAGGCCGAGACCCTGACCGGAATGCTCAATCGAGTCGGGTTCGAGGTCGAGGGCTTTGGAGGCAACACGATCATCGTTCACGCCGTCCCGGATCCGCATCCCTACTTCGATCCCCAGCGGTGCTTCCGGGAGATGATGGAGGAGTTGGTCCAGGGCTCCGATCTCACCCGCGCGGCCAAGAACCAACACGAGAAGATCGCGATGATGTTCGCCTGTAAAGGGGCCATCAAGGCAGGCCAGAAGCTGAACGAGCCCGAGATGCAGGAACTGTTCGATCAGCTCTTCGCCACCGAGCTGCCCTATCACGACGTGCACGGTCGCCCCACGATCGTGCGACTCGGGAAGGACGAGTTGGAGCGGAAGTTCGGGCGCTAGCCCGCACTCCGTCGACAAGCCACTCATGGACTTCCTGGCGATCACGGGCCCTACCACATCCGGCAAGACCGCCCTCTCCATGCGCGTTGCCGATACGCTCGACGCCGAGATGGTGTGTATGGACTCGCGCCAGGTCTATCGGGGCATGGACATCGGGACCGACAAGGCGAGCAAAGAGTTCCGGGAGAGCGTTCCGCATCACGGTCTCGACACGCGCGATCCGGTCGAGACGTACAGCGCGGGGCAGTTCGGCCGGGATGCACGGGGCTGGATCGCCGAGATCCATGCGCGTGGGCGGGTGCCGCTCGTCGTCGGGGGCACGGGGTTCTTTCTCAAGGCCCTCACGGATCCGATGTTCCGCGAGCCGCAGATGGACACCGCCCGCCTCGAGGCGTTACGGCGGCATCTGACGCTCTTTCCGCGGCAGCAACTCGAGCGCTGGGTGCAGCGCCTCGACCCCGGGCGTGCGGCCGTAGCCTCGGAGGGCGGTCCCCATCGCCTCGGACGAGCCCTCGAGGTGGCGCTCCTTACCGGGCGGCCGCTGAGTTGGTGGCACGCACAAGGGCCACAGGACGAGGCCCCGCTCGCCGGGGTCATCGTGATCCTGGAAATGCCTCGGGAGGAACTGGACCGCCGTATCGACGCCAGGGTAACCCGGATGGCGAAAGAAGGGTTGGTCGCTGAGGTCGAGCAGCTACTGGCGGAGGGGTATGGACCCGACGACCCGGGCATGACGGGTACCGGTTACCGCGAGGTCGCCGCTTATCTCGCCGGGGAAACGAGTCTGGATGAGGCTCTGGATCGAATGCGATCCGTAACGAGGAAATATGCTCGCAGGCAGCTCACCTGGTTCAGGAACCAAGTACCGGACGACGTGGTCCGCGTGGATGCTCTTCAGCCTGTGCAAGATCAGGCTGCCCGGGTAGTCGAGGCGTGGCGACTCGCTTTGGTGGCGGACGGATGAGGGGGCAACCAGCATGAAGATCGGAATCACGTGCTACCCGACCTATGGGGGCTCGGGGGCCGTCGCGACGTCTCTCGGCATCCAACTCGCGAAGCGGGGACATGAAGTGCACTTCGTGTCCTACGCACAGCCGTTTCGGCTCGGACACTTTCATGAGCGGATCTTCTTTCACGAAGTAGAGATGGAACACTATCCGCTGTTCGAGCACCCTCCCTACACGTTGGCGCTAGCGGTGGCGCTTCACGATGCCGCGCGAACTCACGACCTCGACCTGCTGCACGTCCACTACGCCATTCCCCACGCGACGTCGGCGTGGATCGCACAGGAGATGCTGGGGGAGGGAGGTGTGCCGGTCGTGACGACGCTCCACGGCACGGATATCACATTGGTGGGCCTGCATCCGTCGTTCCAGCGCATCACCCGCTTCTCCATCCTCCGCTCCACAGGCATCACGGCTGTCTCCGAGTATCTTCGCGACGAAACGGCCCGGGACTTCGAGGTTCCCGCCGAGCGGATCGACGTGATCCCCAACTTTATCGACACCGAGGTATACGATCCGGCCAAGGAGCCGTGCTACCGCTCGACGTTGGCCGAAGAGGGCGAGAAGATCGTGATGCACGTGTCAAACTTCCGGCCGGTAAAACGGGTGGTGGACGTGGTCGAGATATTTGCCCGAATCGCCGCGGAGATTCCGTCCCGGCTGATCATGGTCGGCGACGGACCCGACCGACCGCGTGCACAGGAGAGGGCCAGGGCCTTGGATATCGGCCACCGTGTCGTCTTCCTGGGGAAGCATGATTCCGTTGAAGAGCTGCTCCCCTGCGCGGATCTGTTCTTGCTCCCCAGCGGCTCCGAGTCCTTCGGGCTGGCGGCTCTGGAGGCCATGGCGTCGGGGGTGCCGGTCATCGCGTCTTCGATCGGGGGTGTGCCAGAGCTGCTGCCCCACGGAGAGGCGGGATACGTCTACCCGGTCGGCGATGTGGAAGGCATGTCGAAGGGGGCCCTCCAGATCCTGGGCGATCCGAGTCTGCAGCGGAGCCTCGGTGAGGCGGGTCGCTCCATTGCCGTCGAGCGCTTCTCGGTCGAACGGATCGTGCCGGCGTACGAGGCGTGCTACGAACGGGCGGTGGAGTCACACAACCGGACGCACGGGCGTCTCGAGTGAATTTCTGGGAAGCGATCTTCTTGGGGTTCCTTCAGGGAACTACCGAGTTCCTGCCGGTCTCCAGTTCCGGCCACCTCGTGCTCGGACAGATCCTCCTGGGTCTGAACATTCCAGGGGTACAGTTCGAAGTGGCCGTGCACCTGGCGACCCTCGTTTCCATCGTGCTGGTCTACCGCGAACGTATCCGGAAGCTCGTTGCCGGTGCGCTCGGCGGCGAGGCTCACGCCCTACGCTACATCGGCCTCCTAGTGCTCGCCAATCTTCCCATCGTGGTTGTGGGAGCGTTCTTCAAGACCTCGGTGGAGGCTCTCTTTGAGAGCCCGCTCGTACCGGCCCTGGCCTTCCTGGTCACCGGGTCCCTGCTCTGGACGACCCGCGCAGCCTTGCGGCGGGACAGTTGGCCCGGACTGGGCTTGATGGCCGCCGTGGTCATAGGATTGGCCCAGGCCTTCGCTGTGGTACCGGGCATCTCAAGATCAGGAGCCACCGTCGTGGCAGCGCTGTGGATGGGGGTCGACGCCGAAGAGGCGGCGGCATTTTCGTTCTTGATGGCGATTCCGGCCATCACAGGAGCGGCGGTTCTGCAGCTCCTGGGGACGACCAACACCGAAGTGGGGCTGACAACGGGAGTACTGATCGCCGGATCGGTGGCGGCTGCTACAACCGGTGTCGTGGCGATCCGGGTCTTCGTCGCGTTTCTGGCGCGACAGACCTTTTATCGATTCGGTGTCTACTGTTGGGTGGTGGGCGCGGCGTTCCTGGGTTACCTCGTCTGGGCAGGATGAGGTGATGAGCCGCCTCGACACGTGGGAGGGTGAGCCTCTGGCGGCGTGGCAGCGCCTTTGGGGCCTGCCGCATCTCGAGGCCCACGATGCGCTTCCGTCCACCAATGATCGGGTGAGGGAACTTGCCGCGGAGGGGGCGGCGGCATTCACAACCGTCATCGCCGAGACGCAGATGGCCGGCCGGGGGCGAGGGGGCAAGTACTGGGAGTCCCCTGCGGGTCTGGGCCTCTGGATGTCTTTCCTGCTGCGGCCAAAAGAGGAGGGTGCTCCCTCTCTGACCCCCATTCTGGTCGGGCTCGCGACCGCCCGGGCGATCGAGTTGTCCTGCCGTGGGCTGAGGCCGAGAATCAAATGGCCGAATGACGTGTTGGTGGACGGTCTCAAGGTGGGGGGGATCCTCTGCGAGGGAGTGGGCGGGAACGCGGTGGTGGTCGGGGTGGGACTCAACATCAGTCAGCGCCCGGCTGACTTTCCGCCGGGCTTGAGGGACACTGCGACGTCTCTGACGGCCGGTGGGTGCCAGGAGATATCGCGTGTAGAGTTGGCGGGGACCGTGCTCGGGGAGGCCATCGATCTGCTCGATCCCCTTCCGGGGGAACTGGATCAGGGGTTGCGTGATGAACTCCGTTCACGGGATGCTCTAGCGGGGCAGACCGTCCGTACCGATACGGGGCGGGAGGGACGAGCCGTCGGCCTGGCCTCGGATGGAGCGCTGCTGATAGAGACCGGAGGCACCCGGCATACGATCCGGGGCGGGGGGGTCAGTATCGTCTAGGCCCCGTTGCCAGCTAGTCGAGATGCACTCGAGTGGAGAGAAGAGATGGACTTGGTCATCGATGTGGGGAACAGCGAGACGGTCCTCGGACTCGTACGGCCGGGGGGGCTCGAGTTGGCGGCCCATTGGCGTGTGAGTACGACGGTTCCGCGAACCGTGGACGAATACGAACTGGTTCTGCGGGCACTGCTGGCCGGTCGTGGCTTCAGTTCCGAAGACGTGGGTATGACCGTACTTGGATCGGTGGTGCCGTCGGCGACGGGTATCATCACCGACACGCTGACCCGGATCTGCGACGAGCCTCCCGCAGTGGTGACCGCGCAAAGCCCTCTCCCCATCGAACTAGACGTGGACGAACCCCTTACGGTGGGGGCGGACCGGATCGTGAATACGCTAGCCGCGAAGGTGATGTACGGCCGCGATACGATCGCTGTCGACCTGGGGACCGCGACCACGTTCGACTGCATTACTGCGGACGGGGTCTTCCATGGCGGTGTCATATCGCAGGGCATCCAGGCGGGCTTGGATTGGTTGGGCAAGAAGACGGCCAAGCTCCCGAACGTCGAGTTGGGTCCCCCCGATCAGGTGATCGGGCGCCGGACCGAGGAGTGCATCCGCAGCGGGGTGTTCTATTCGGCGGTGGACGCCGTCGATGGCATCGTGAGGCGTATCCAGAGTGAGTGGGGCCGCCCGGACGTGTACGTCGTGGCCACCGGAGGGTATGCCGAGGTCATCGGGCCGCATGCCGAAACCGTGGACCATATCGAGCCCTTCCTCACCCTCTACGGGCTCGCGTTGGCAGGGCGTACCCTCCGAGGCTGACGCAGGCTATCCACAGCGGGTTTCGACAACGGGTCGCTAAGCCCGGAGCCCGCGTTCTTCCCCACGGTTCCCGTGTTGACATGTCACACCGGGGTGGTAGATTCTAAGCCTGATTAGCACTCCTTGCACACGAGTGCTAACAAGATCCCGAACTTCATGTGACCCAACCAGTTAGCAGGAGGCATTTCGGATGTCGACGAAGGCTGCGACCAAGATCAAGCCGCTTGCGGACCGAGTAGTGGTGACCCCGCTCGAAGATGACGAGCAGATGCGTGGGGGCCTCTACATTCCGGATACCGCAAAGGAGAAGCCACAGCAGGGCAAGATCGTGGCGGCAGGACCAGGCAAGCTGTCGGACGAGAACGAGCGGATCGAACTCGATGTCGAGGTCGGACAGACGGTCCTCTACGGCAAGTACAGCGGTACCGACGTGACGATCGATGGGGAGGATTTCCTCATCCTACGCGAGTCAGACATCCTGGCCGTCATTGGGTAGAGCGTTGAAATCGGCGCCGCGCGGTGTCGGGCTCGTCGGGTACCCTGTGACGTACCTCTGGTACGCCTTCGGGGCCCCTCCTTCGCCCTCCTACCGCGGCATCCGATTTGAACGCTCTCAGGACCTTTTTGATCGCATTTTTTTCTATAGCGTTTAGGAGTAAGTAGACAATGGCTGCCAAAGAGATTGGTTTTGACGTCGATGCGCGGGCCCGCCTGAAGGCGGGTGTCGACAAGCTGGCCCAGGCCGTGAAGGTCACGTTGGGCCCCAAGGGCCGGAACGTGGTTCTGGACCGCAAGTTCGGCTCCCCGACGGTCACCAAGGACGGTGTATCCGTGGCCAAGGAGATCGAGCTGGAGGATCCCGTGGAGAACATGGGTGCCCAAATGGTCAAAGAGGTCGCCACGAAGACCTCCGACGTGGCCGGTGACGGCACCACGACCGCGACGATCCTCGCCCAGGCCATCTACGGCGAGGGACTGAAGAACGTCACCGCCGGTACGAACCCCATGGGGATCCGCCGCGGAATCGACCAGGCCGTCGACCGTGTGGTCGAGGTGCTGCAGGGCCTTTCCACGGAGACCAAGGGTAAGGTCGAGATCGCCCAGGTCGGTGCCATCTCCGCCAACAACAACCGCGAGATCGGCGATCTCATCGCCGACGCGATGGAGAAGGTCGGCAAGGACGGCGTCATCACCGTCGAAGAGGCCCGCGGACTCGAGACGACTCTCGAGACCGTCGAGGGCATGCAGTTTGATCGCGGGTACCTGTCGCCGTACTTCGTGACCGACCCCGAGAGGATGGAGGCCGTTCTCGAGGATCCGATGATTCTCGTGCACGACAAGAAGATCTCTTCCATGAAGGATCTTCTGCCGATCCTCGAGAAGGTCGCCCAGATGGGTAAGCCGCTCTTGATCCTCGCAGAGGACATCGAGGGTGAGGCGCTCGCGACCCTGGTCGTGAACAAGCTCCGCGGCACCCTGAAGGTCTGTGCCGTGAAGGCTCCGGGCTTCGGCGATCGTCGGAAGGCCATGCTCCAGGACATCGCAGTCCTGACGGGCGGCCAGGTCATCTCCGAGGAAGTCGGCTTCAAGCTCGAAAACACGGTGGCGAGTGACCTCGGATCGGCCAAGCGCGTCGTGATCGACAAGGACAACACGACGATCGTGGATGGCGCCGGTGAGAAGGACAACATCCAGGGCCGCATCGAGGAGATCAAAGTCGCGATCGACAAGTCGACGTCCGACTACGACTCGGAGAAGCTCCAAGAGCGGCTAGCCAAGCTCTCCGGTGGCGTCGCCGTCATCAACGTCGGTGCTGCGACCGAGACCGAGATGAAGGAAAAGAAGGCTCTCGTCGAAGACGCGCTGCACGCGACGCGCGCTGCGGTGGAAGAGGGAATCGTTCCTGGTGGGGGCGTGGCGCTGATCCGAGCCCAGCAGTCCCTCGGAGAGTTCGATGTGGATGGTCACGACGAGAAGGTCGGAGTGGACATCCTGCGTCGTGCCCTCGAATCACCGATCCGCCAGATCGCGACGAACTCCGGGGCCGAAGGCTCCATCGTTGTTGCCAAGGTCCGCGAGGGTGAGGGTCCGTTCGGTTACAACGCCCAGACCGATGTCTACGAAGACCTGGTCAAGGCCGGCGTGATCGACCCGACCAAGGTGGTACGTTCCGCGCTGCAGAACGCGGCGTCGATCGCGGGCCTGCTTCTCACGACCGAGGCAGTGGTCGTCGAGAAGCCGGAAGCGGAAGGTGCCGCGCCCGCGATGCCCCCGGGTGGCATGGGAGGCATGTACTAGGGACTCTCCGACACGCGAGTGTTGGGGCGGCACTGACTCTCGAGAGACCCCATGGGGATCTCGAGAGGATGCGCCCACGGTCTCGGCGCGGCCCGGTCACCAATTGGTGGCCGGGCCGTCGCCTTTTCAGGTGGTGGCTTTTCGTCAGGACTGCACTACCTTTTTTCGACCGCCCCGAGGCAGTGGCATAGCCGGCGGCGGTATTAACCAAGCGGAACTGAACGACCATGGCAGATATCAAGGTCACCCTCCCGGACGGGACGGTCCTGGAAGCGCCCGAGGGATCCACCGTCGGTGATGTTGCGGCGGCGATCGGCCCGGGATTGGCCAAGGCGGCCTTGGCAGGTGTGGTAGACGGCGAGACCGTCGACCTCTTTCATGCCATCGAGTCCGACACCAGCCTCCGGATCATCACCGAGCGGGACCCGGATGCTCTGGCTCTCTTGCGGCATTCCGCGGCGCACGTGCTGGCCACCGCCGTACGTGAGCTGCGTCCCGGTGCCGGCATCGGTTTCGGACCGTCCATCGACGACGGGTTCTACTACGACTTCGAGGTCGACGAGCCGTTTACTCCGGAGGACCTGGAGACCTTCGAGGCCAAGATGGCCGAGGTGACCAGTGCCGACTACGCCTTCGAGCGCCAGGTCGTGACGACCGAGGAAGCGCGTGAACTCTTCGCGGACGATGCCTTGAAGCTGGAGCGTCTAGAGGAGTTCGATGACGACGAGATCATCTCGGTCTACCGGGACGGCCCGTTTCTCGATCTGTGCCGGGGGCCGCACGTGCCTTCGACCGGACGGCTGAAGCACTTCAAGCTGTTGTCCGGGGCAGGGGCGTACTGGAGGGGTGACGAGAATCGCCAGATGCTCCAGCGCATCTATGGAACGGCGTTCTTCAAGAAACAGCATCTCACCGACCACCTGGAGCAACTGGAAGAGGCCAAGAAGCGGGATCACCGTGTCCTTGGACGGGAGCTGGATCTGTTCTCGACCGACCCACGGGTGGGCCCGGGCCTCATCCTCTGGCACCCGAAGGGCTCCGTAATCCGGACCGAGATCGAAACCTTCGAGCGCGAGTTGGTGGTGAGGCACGGATACGACCTCGTCTACACCCCCCACATCATGAGCGAGAAGATGTTCGAGATCTCGGGGCACCTCGAGAACTTCAAGGAAGGCATGTTTGGGGCGATGGAGGTGGAGGGCGCTTCATATCGACCCAAGCCCATGAACTGCCCTGGGCACATCGCGATCTACGAGGCCGATCAACGCTCCTATCGGGACCTCCCGATCCGAATGGCCGAATTCGGTACCGTCTACCGCTATGAGCGGAGCGGTGTGCTTCACGGAATGCTGCGCGTTCGCGGGTTCACACAGGATGACGCTCACGTGTTCTGTACGCCGGAGCAGGTCACCGACGAGATCAACCGTCTGGTCGATCTCGTAGACGAGATGCTCGCGGCCTTCGGGTACCCATACACCATCGAGTTGGCCACCAAGCCCGAAGAGAAGGCCCTGGGTACCGAGGAGGAATGGGACTCGGCCGTGAAGATGTTGGCGGATGCCTTGGAGGCCCGGGATATCCCCTTCGAGTACGACATCGGGGGAGGTGCCTTCTACGGACCCAAGCTCGACTTCAAGCTCATCGACGCGATCGGACGCAAGTGGCAGGGTCCCACCGTTCAGCTCGACTTCAATCTTCCAGAGCGATTCCAGCTCGAGTACGTCGGCGAGGACAACGAGCGCCATCGCCCGGTCATGCTGCACCGAGTACTCGTGGGCTCCATGGAGCGGTTCGTGGGTGGGCTCATCGAGCACTACGCGGGAGCGTTCCCGTTGTGGCTGGCGCCCGAGCAGGTGCGCGTGCTGCCGATCTCGGAGCAGTGGATCGCCTCGGCCGAGGAGTTCGCGGCCGATTTGACCGCCGCCGGTATCCGTCGCGAGGTGGTGAGCCGGGAGACGCTCGGCTACCGGATCCGCGATGCCGAGGTGCACAAGGTGCCTTATATGGCCGTGATCGGGGAGCGCGAGGCCGAGGCGGGTACCGTGGCGGTTCGGAAGCGGGGCGACGGGAAGAAGCAGGAGGTTCGGGATCGGGCGGAGTTCGTTGCGGACCTGGTCCAGGAGGCGGAGTCTAGGGCGCTCGGGTAGGGGAGGTCGTGCGGTTCCCTCGCTCGCTGCTATCCGGGGGGCCTCCCGGCGTCACTTCCGCCACCGTTCCCCCCTTCTAGACGCTCGCTCGGGGACCGCACGACCTCGCCCGGTCGGTATGTTTCGAGCCTCGGGTTACTGGCCGATAGGCGAACACTCCGCACGGCCCTCACTTTGGGCGGCCCCGCACCACACGGCCGCGGGAGGCTCGCCCCGCACGCGGGGATGGTCCTTTCCCTGCCGCCTCACTTCAGCGCATATTCTCGGCGCACCCCAACCCTGCTACCGGAGTAATCCGATGCGCTTCGCACGTACAGTCCTGCTGATCTCGGCTCTCACCGCTATTGCTGCGCCTGGCGTTCTCGCGCAGAGCACGCCCCCGAACTTCATCGGGGAGTTCGAGGGTCAGTTCGATGCCTCCGCGGACAAGCTCGTTTCTCTGGCGAAGGCGATGCCCGAGTCGACCTATGAGTGGGCCCCGATGGAAGGGGTGGCGTCGGTGGTTCGGGTCTACATGCACATCGCCCGCTACAACTACTACTACCCGGAGATCGCGTTGGGCGTGGACTCGCCGATGGGGGCTGCGGAGTACGACAGTTGGGAAGAAGGGGTGACCGACAAGGAGAAGGCGGTCGCGATCCTGGCGGAGTCGATGGAGCACGTCAGGCGGGTTGCGGCCCACATGTCTGCCATGGACTTGGACGAGCAGACTCGGCTATACGGGCGTGACGTCGGAGAGTGGGCGGTGCTGTTCCAGCTCATCACGCACATGAACGAGCATCTCGGGCAGTCGATCGCTTATGCGCGCATGAACCACGTGGTGCCGCCCTGGTCGATGTAAGGAACAGCGCCTAGTTACCGATCCGGGCCCTCACCTCTTCGAAGAAGTTCTGCACGATGATGAACTCGTTGGAGGCTTCGTCGGAGTCCGTAAAGCGCCGGACCATCAGGAACCGCTCATCGTCGGAGGTGATGTCGAAGAGTCCGACGATGAAGTCGCTAACTGCTCGGCTTTCGTAACCCCGCGGGATCGCGAACAGCGTCTGGCGCTCCCTCACTCGGAAGCCCGACGCGGTTTCGACCTGCGCAGCCATCATCTCACCGGAGTTGTTCACGAAGAAGAGCTCGTCGCCGGTATGACTCCAGAGCGCACCGTGCCCTCCCTCGGCGGAGACCTGCCACTTGCCCGCGTCCACATCAGGGAACGGTCGCACGAAGATCTCGTAGCGGCCCGTCTCGTCCGAACCGTATGCAAGCCACCGGCCATCCGGTGACAGGGCCGGCCCCGCCTCGTCGACGTCTGATGCGAGGAGCGGGAGGGGGACGCTGTCCACTCCTGGACGGATGGCCATGATGTTGCGACCTCCGGAGAGCCCGCCGGTGCCTCCCGTTCGTAAGATCACCCACTCGCCCGCCGGCCCGTAGAAGCCCTGTGCAAAGAAATCCTCGGTGTCTACCACTGAGACTGCGTCTCCCGTACCGTCGGCGCCCTTCGACCAGACGTCCCAGTCTCCGCCGCGGTTGGACACAAAAGTCACCGTCCGCCCGTCCGGGGTCCACCGGGGCATCCGATCTTCGGATTCGCCGAACGTCAGGCGTGAGAGAGGCCCATCGTCCAGCTCTTTGATCCAGATGTCGTGACCGGCCTCGGTGCGAGCCCGGAGAGCCAAGCGAGTGTCGTCCGGTGACAAGCTCCAGCCAGAATTGACGTTGCCCCGATCGAATGCCCAGCCGGGATCGACCGGCGTGGCGACACCCGAACGACTCATCCAGACGAACTCCCTCGCGCCAGTTGCCGCCTCGCCCGACCAGTACGCCAGCGTACCGGTTTGCGACACGCTGAACTCCGGATACTCGTTGGTACTCACGACGACACCCTCGACCACGGGCACGGGTGCCCCGGTGAGCTCCATGCCGTCGACTGAGAGAGGGGCAGCCAGGATGCTACCGTCGATGGAGCCGAAGATCAGATGGCCGTCAGGCGTCACATATGGCTTGATCCCGGGGGCGAGGATCCTCCGCTCTCCGTCGGCCAGCCGGATCGCCTCGATCCGAGCCGGGTCACCCCAGACCGTGAACACGGCGGTTTCACCGCCCGGAAGCACCTGGAGGTCGCCGTGCGAGCCGCCTCCCTCTTCAGCGCGGGTCGTGACGGGCTCCACCTCTCCACCCTGCACCGGGACCCGCTTGATGGTCCTACCGGTAGCGGAGTAATAGAGGAAGCCGTCGGGCCCCCACTGTGAGCAGCAGAATGCGGAGTCCGCCAGCGTGCGCACGACTCCGCCTTGGAGGGGGGCCACCTTGAGTTGCCTCCCGGCGACAAATGCCACCTCCGTTCCGTCCGGAGAGATTCTCGGACTGCTCGGTGTCGCTCCAGCGGTCCCCGGGACAGGAGTGAGCGTGAGATTGTCCCAACGGCGCAGCCATAGCTGGAAGACCCCCTCTGGGTCGGGTCCTGTGAAGACCAGAGCCGATCCGTCGGGTGCAATATCGAAGTTCGTGCTGGGAGTTTGATCTTCTCGGATGAGTACCGAAAACCGTCCGATCGGCTCGGGAGGAGCCGCAGGTTCGGGGCGGAACACTGACCAAGCGAGGGCGAGGACGGAGGAGAGCGACGCGAACCCCGTGGTCCGTCTCTTCCACGGACCCGGATCACCCGCGGCAGCGCCGACCGGCTCCCCGTAGCGGAAGTGCTCGTTCTTGAGCGCGTCGGCGAACTCCTGCGCAGAGGTGAACCGATCCGCGGGGAGCTTCTCCAGTCCGCAGCGGAGCGCCGCGTCGACATTCGCCGGAATCGACGGCCGATGAGCCGTGGCCGACACGGGCCCGCCCGCGATGATCTTGCCGAGCACCGCCTGGGCCGTCGCTCCCGAATAGGGAGGCTCACCCACGAGCATCTCGTAGAGCACGCAGGCGAGCGCGTAGGTGTCGCTCGCGGCACCCAAGATCTGGTCGCCCGTGGCCTGCTCGGGGCTCATGTAGAACGGGGTGCCGACGGACAGCCCGGTCTCGGTGAGCCGTGTACCGCCTGCCGCACCCACCGCCAACGCGATCCCGAAGTCCGCGATCAGCGGGCGACCCTCGTGCATCAGGATGTTGGCGGGCTTGATGTCGCGGTGGATGACCTTGTTGCGGTGCGCGTAGTCCAGCGCCTCGGCCAGATCGATCGCGATCTTCACCGCTTCATCCACGTGCAGCTGCTGCTCCCGGGCGAGCCGATCGCCGAGAGACTCATCCTCCACGTAGGGCATCACGTAGAAGAGGAACGAGTCGGCCTCGCCGGAGTCGTGGAGCGGCAGGATGTGCGGGTGCTGCAGGTTGGCCGTGGTCTTGATCTCGGTGAGGAACCGGTCGGCGCCCACTACCGCGGCCAGTTCCGGCTTCAGGACCTTTAGTGCCACCTGCCGTTCGTGTTTCAGGTCGTTGGCGAGATAGACGGTGGCCATGCCGCCCTCACCCAGCTCGCCTTCGATGAGGTATCGACCCTCTAGGGCGGCGTTCAGGCGTTCGATGGGGGAGCCGGGATCGTTCATGGGCGACAACATGCGCGTAACCTGGGGCCACCCACAAGCTTCCAGAATCGCAGGGGATGAGACACGCAAGCCCAGATTGCCAGATCAATCGGGGGCGTCGACCTCAGCCTCCGCGGCCCTACGGTGTCCACGATGCGGCAGAGTAGGTAGGCGTTCCCGACCATACGCCGGAGATCCTGCGGAAGCACCGGAATGGTGAGGGCAAAGGTCCGCGAGACGCCCTGCAATAGCTCGTGCTGGAGCCGGTCAGCCATGAGCTTCTTGGGACTGAGGTTGTCCGAGGACTGTCTTGTTCATCGCTTATCTTTCCGCGCCGGATCTAGCGCTCGATTGGCTACGGTATGACGTGCGTCCAGCACCTGCCAGTCCTACCGAGTCCCTTTGTTTTCCGGCCCTGTCGCCACCTTGACGGGCTCAGGCGTCTCGATGATCTTCGTAGGGTCCTGACGCCTTGGGACAAAGACAAAACGGAAGAGAGCCGCCCGTGAGCGGCTCCACCTTTCGGTTCCACCGACAACGTGGATACCGCCGGGTCCAAGAGAACGGGTGACCGGAGCCTTATGTGCCGGCAACTCGTTTCCCTTGTGGCCTGGAGAGATCCGGGCTTTTTTGTTGTTGTTGAGACTGTGGGTGAGCCGGGATTCCAAGGCCCAGGCTCCGTGCAACCGTGGTGGAGGAGAGCAAGATCGCAGAGCAAAGAGTTCGTATTAACGATCAGATCCGGATCAGTCCTGTCCGATTGATCGACGACGAGGGGGGCCAGGTAGGGATCGTCTCCATCGAAGAAGCGCGGGAGTTAGCGGCAAGCAAGGGCCTGGATGTGGTGGAAGTCGCTCCTGATGCACGGCCACCCGTATGCAAGCTGATGGACTACGGGAAGCACAGGTACGAGGCACAGAGGGCGGCCAAGGAAGCCAAGAAGAAACAGCACCACGTTCAGGTCAAAGAGGTGAAGTTTCGCCCGGGCATCGAAGATCACGATTACGATTTCAAGGTCCGTCACGCGCGGCGGTTCCTGGGTGAGGGGAACAAGGTCAAGCTGACGATGATGTTTAGGGGTCGGCAGGTCACGCACCCCGAGTTGGGACGCGACGTTCTACTTCGCGTCACGGAGGACTTGGAGGACGTGGGGAAGGTTGAATCCCTGCCGAGTTTCGAGGGGCGGATCATGTCGATGGTTCTGGGGCCTCTCAAGTAATTGGTCATGGGGGACCCGCCGACGGGCCCCAAGGGAGCAGATAAATGCCGAAGATGAAGACCAACCGAGGGGCGGCGAAACGCCTGCGCCGAACCGGATCGGGCAAGATCCGGCGGATGCGGGCGAACAAGAGCCACATCCTCACGAAGAAATCACAGAAAAGAAAGCGCCGTCTCCGTACCGCGACCTTGGTGAGCAAGGCCGACGAGAAGCGCATGAAGCGACTCCTTCCAGGGTCGTAAGCGAAAGGAGAGGCCACTATGCCAAGAGCGACATCAGCTCCGGCTCGTAACAAGCGGAAAAAGAAAATTCTCAAGGCGGCCAAAGGCTATTTTGGCGGCCGTAAGAACCTGTACCGGACGGCGAAGGATGCCGTAGAGAAGGGCTGGGAGCACGCGTACCGGGATCGCAAGAACAAGAAGCGCACGTTCAGGCGCCTCTGGATCACACGGATCAACGCTGCAGCTCGTGAGAACGAACTGTCGTACTCCCGGTTCATGAACGGCCTCAAGCTCGCCGGGGTCGACCTGGACCGTAAGGTCCTGGCGGATCTTGCCGTGCGTAGTCCGGAGGCCTTTACGGCCTTGGCGGACCAGGCCAAGGCGGGGTTGGAGGCTGGTTAGCAGCAGCCCCTCCACGGCTACGGTTCCGCGGGGGCTTCGCGACGATTCTGTCGCGAGGCCCCTTGCTATTGACGGCTGTGGGGGTGACCAGCGTAAGTTGTTGCCCTCAAACGAGGTGAACGCGTTCATATATGAGTGATTCTAACTCTCTGATCGATACCCTGAAGGCTCTCGAGGCCGAGGCTTTGGTCGCGATCGAGGCGGCCTCCGATGCCGATGCGCTCGAGGAGCTTCGAATCGCATATCTGGGCCGCAAAGAGGGCCGTATCTCCGCACTCTTACGCGGATTGGGCGCTTTGGACGTATCGGAACGCCCCGCCGTCGGTGCAGAGGCGAATCGGGTGAAGGAGACCCTCCAGACGGCATTGGATGAGCGGGAGCGGTCGGTGGCGGAGGAAAGCGGTCCCACAGGTCCCGTGGAGGACCTCACGCTGCCGGGCCGTGCTCGTTGGACGGGCGGCATCCATCCGGTCAACCAGGTGGTCGACGAGATTTGGCAGATCTTCCGCGGTCTCGGTTTCGTCCGCGCCCGTGGGCCGGAGGCCGACACCGAGTGGTACAACTTCGTGGCCCTGAACACGCCCCTCGATCATCCGGCCGCAGATGAGCAGGACACCCTCTACCTAAAGGACTCCGTGCTTCTCCGCAGTCATACCTCGCCGGTGCAGGTGCGAGTCATGGAGCACTATCCGCCGCCGATCCGGATCCTGGCTCCCGGCATGGTCTATCGGAGGGACACGTACGACGCCACCCACACCCCGGCTTTCGCGCAGATCGAGGGGCTGGTAGTGGACGAGGGAATCACCTTCGTGGACTTCAAGGCCACCCTGGCCGAGTTCGCACGTCGGTTTTGGGGTCCCGGGACGAAGGTCCGTTTTCGGCCGTCGTACTTCCCGTTCACGGAGCCGAGCGCCGAAGTGGACGTGAAGCGGCAGCTCACCATGAAGGACGGCACGCACGTCGAGTCCGACTGGATCGAGATCATGGGCGCCGGAATGGTGGACCCGAACGTCCTCGAGAACGTGGGCTACGACGCCGAGCGCTACACGGGGTTCGCGTTCGGAATGGGCCCCGCGCGAATCGCGCTGTTGAAGTACGGTGTGCCGGACCTGCGGCTGTTCTTCGAGAATGACATCCGGTTCCTCTCTCAGTTCGCGCAGGGAGGAGCCTCATGAACATCTCCTTCGCGTGGCTCAAGGCCATGGCCCCGGGACTGGACCTCGGTGTCGATGAAGTGTCGGAGCACCTTGCGACCCGAGGGGCTCCGGTGGAGGACACGGAGTATCTGGGCGAGGGGCTCGAAGAGGTCATCGTCGCCCGTGTCGAGTCCGTGCGCCAACACCCTAATGCGGACCGGCTGTCGCTGTGTGAGGTGAACAACGGCGAGGAGACGCTCCAGGTGGTGTGCGGCGCTCCGATCATTCACGAAGGCGGCTACTACCCCTTCGCGGGAGTCGGGGTGACCCTGCCCGGTGACTTCACCCTTAAGAAGGCGAAGATCCGCGGCGAGTACTCGAACGGCATGCTGTGCTCGGAGAAGGAACTGGGTCTGGGGCGGGACCAATCGGGGATCATGCACCTGACCGGCGAGGTCGAGTTGGGCCAGCCCCTCACTCAGGCGCTCGCCCTCGACGACGTGCGACTGGATGTCGAGGTGACCCCCAACCGGGGTGACTGGCTATCCCATGTGGGCGTGGCCAGGGAGGTGGCTCCCGGCGGGGTCGCGGGCATCGTACTCCCGGCGATTCCGGGTGCCCCGGAGATCGACCTCGACGTTAAGACCGCCGAACTGGAGGTTACGCACGCCGAAGTCGGTATTCGGATCGACGAACCCGAGCTCTGCTACCGTTTCCTCGGTGTGATTATTCGAGGCGTGAAGGTCGGCCCCTCTCCGGAATGGCTTGCCCAGCGACTGCGTGCGGTGGATCAGCAGCCCATCAACAACGTGGTGGACGCCACGAATTACGTGATGCTCGAAATGGGCAACCCCATGCATGCCTACGACCTGGGCAAGCTCGACGAGTCGAGGCTGGTCGTGCGGAAGGCGAAGGATGGGGAGAAGATGCAGACCCTGGACGGGTTGGAGCACGAGTTCGACTCTGAGATGCTATTGATCTGCGATGCCTCGGTATCGCACGACATCGCGGGCGTCATGGGTGGATTGCACTCGTCCGTGACCGAAGAGACCTCAGACATTCTGCTTGAGTGCGCCCTCTTCGAGCCCAAGTCGATCCGGAGGACCCGGAAGGCCTTGGGCATCTCGACCGACGCCAGCTTCCGCTTCGAGCGGGGAGTCGACCCCGAGGGACATCTGCCGGCAGTCGAGCGGGCCCTGGAAGTCATCCTGGCCAGTGCAGGTGGTGAGGTCGACGGGCCGATTCTGGAGGTGCTGCCGCGTCCGTGGGAGCCTTTCTCGTTGACGCTGCGTCTATTCCGGGTCGCCAAGGTGTTGGGTGTGTCGTTGGGAGCGGAGCAAATCACGGGCCTACTTGAGCCGTTGGGATTCGGTGTGGAGCCGGATGGCGAGGACGACTTGAGCGTTACGATCCCCGGCTACCGAAGCTACGACGTGACCCGCGAGGTAGACCTGATCGAGGAGATCGCACGCACGCACGGGTACGACAACTTCCCGGATGATCTCGGTGCCGCCCGGCCGACCATGGTCCCGGATCACCCGCTCTTCCAGTTGGAGGACAACCTGAGGTTGGCGCTCGCCGGCGCGGGACTCCTGGAGGCTACCACCCCCGCGTTCGCTCCGGCGTCCGAGGGAGATGTCGAACTCAACAACCCCATCTCCAGTGAGGAGAGTCGCCTCCGCGGCAATCTCCTGCCGGCGCTCCTGCGACGGGTGGAGTACAACTTCGCCCGGGGCGCCCGCGACGTGCGGTTCTTCGAGCTGGGCACGGTCTTTCATTCGTGCGGTCCGGGCAATGCGCCACGAGAGGACCTGCACGTGGCGTTGACCGTCACGGGTCGCCAACGGCCGGGCCATTGGTCTGAAGAGGTCGAGTCGGTCGACTTCTGGACGTTGAAGGGACTGGTCCAGGAAGCGCTTGATCAGTCCGGATGGGAAGGTGCGTCGATGGGGCCGAGGCGAGAGGGTGCGGCGGAGGGCGACGGTGACGGAGGCGACCAACAGGGCGAAGAGGGCAGCCACGGAGTGGTTGGAGACGAATTGCTCGTATCCTCTACGACCGTAGAGATTTCCTTGCCGTCTGGCCTCGCCATCGGCTCGGCCGGACAGATCCGACCCGACCGAATCGACGCCCCGGCGTGGGCCGGACCGGTATGGGCCATGGAACTCCGCTTGCCCGCCGAGCCGCGACTCGGCCGAACGCCTACGTACCGGCCTCTACCGCAGTTTCCCGGGGTCGATCGGGACCTGGCGCTTCTCGTGCCGCAGGACGTTTCTGCGGACTCCGTGGTCGAGTGTATTCGCGGGTCGGGTGGCGCGCTCCTCGAAGAAGTCACCATCTTCGATATGTATCGGGGAGAAGGCGTGGCCGAGGCTGAGCGTTCGCTCGCCTTCCGTCTGCGCCTTCAGGCGTGGGACCGGACGCTGACCGACAAGGAGGTAGATCGGGTGGTCGGGAAAGTCGTCAAGAGACTTGTGGAGGACCTCGGTGTCGAACAACGCCTCTGAGAAACCAGACGTGACCACTGCCG
The DNA here is from genome assembly GCA_965249725.1 of Longimicrobiales bacterium. GTDB lineage: Bacteria > Gemmatimonadota > Gemmatimonadetes > Longimicrobiales > Gaopeijiaceae > CBDDCX01. The sequence continues at coordinate 1,233,420 of CBDFMQ010000002.1, read as the reverse complement.
CTGCCCTGAAGCGACTCGAGGCCGCCGTCGTAGCGGCCGTCGGGGAAGTCGAGAGATTGCGCGGTGAGGTCGCCCGCATGGAGGCTCAGGGCGAGGAGTTGGAGGGGCTGATTCGTGGAGTGACCTCCGGTGAGCGAAGCCCGCGCGAGATGATCGACCGAATCAGCATTCTGGAGGAGGAAAATCGCGATCTCCGAGCCCGTCTGAACCAGGGCAGGGAGGGAGTCGAGCGTCTACTGGCAAGGATCAGATTCCTGGAGGAGCAGAAGTGAGCGCAGACAAGGAGTCGGTGACGGTCAGGATCGCCGGTGAAGAACACACCATCCGTTCCAGCGCGGAACCGGAGTACACCAAGCGATGTGCTCGCTACGTGGACCAGCGAATCCACGACATCAAGAAGCAGGTGGGCCTCCTCGAAGGCCACAAGGCCGCGATTCTCGCGGCCCTCTCCATAACGGACGAGTTCTTCCAGGCGAAGGACGATCTGGAGCAGAGTGGCGTGGACATGGCTTCGAAGGTCGATAGCCTCGCCGAAAAGCTGGAGGGCGCCGCCGCCTCCGAGTAGGGACCGAGGGACGGGCGAACTTGCGTTGCGCCGAGCCTGAATCCTATTGTTTTTGCTGTAGTTAGCTATCACCCACCGTACAAACGCCTCTTTGGGCGGCGTTTGTTTTTCGGAGTAGATAAATGGACCCGCTGGTTATCGGACTGGCGGCGGCTTTTGGCTTGCTCTTCGGAGCCGTGGGATACGTCGGACGCGGCCTGGTGGAGCAGTCGCGGCAGAAGAGGGCTGAAGCGGCCGCCGAGGATGAGGCCTCGAGGATCCTGGCTCGCGCCCAGGAAGAGGCGGACAACCTCCGTACGTCCAAGGTCCTCGAGGGCAAGGAAGAGGTCTTCCGCCTTCGGGAGTCGTGGGAGCAGGAGGAGCAGCGCCACCGCGAGGATGCCGAGCGGGCCGAGCAGCGCCTTGCTGAACGCTCCGACGCACAGGATCGCCGATTCGATACGCTGAACGAGAAGGAGTCGGTCCAAGAACAGCGCGCCAAGGAGCTAGACCAGAGAGAGGGCGACCTCAACCGGCAGGTCCAGGACCTGGATCGATCTCGAACCGAGGTGCGCGAGAAGCTCGAGGCTCTGGCGGGTACTTCCGCGGCCGCGGCCAAGCAGCAGCTCGTCGAGGACCTGAAGGACGAGGCCAAGGCCGAGGCCGCCAACGACCTCCGCGAGATCAAGGAAGAAGCGCAGCGGAACGCGGATCGGGAGTCCAAGAAGATCCTCGGCCTCGCCATCCAGCGCATGGCGGCCGACCAGACCGCCGAGATGACCGTCTCCGTCGTTCAGCTTCCTTCGGACGAGATGAAGGGCCGCATCATCGGGCGCGAAGGCCGCAACATCCGCTCGTTCGAGCAGGCCACCGGCATCGACGTCATCATCGACGACACCCCCGAGGCCGTGGTGCTCTCCGGCTTCGATCCCGTGCGCCGCGAGGTGGCACGCATTGCCCTGCAGCGACTCATCGAAGACGGGCGCATCCATCCGGGCCGGATTGAAGAGATGGTGGACCAGAGCCGGAAAGAGGTGGAGCAGTCCATGGTCGAGGCGGCGGAGGAGGTGCTCTACGAACTCGGCATACACAACGTGCACGCCGAGATCGTGAAGACGCTCGGGCGGCTCAAGTTCAGGACGTCGTATGGCCAAAACCAACTTCAGCACGCGAAGGAAGTGGCTCTGCTGGCGGGCAACATGGCGGCGGAGATGGGACTGGACGTCCAGGCCACCAAGCGTGCAGGAGTGCTTCATGACGTAGGGAAGGGCATGACGCACGAGCACGAGGGCACCCACGTCGAACTCGGATATCGGTTGTGCAAGAAACACGACGAGTCGGAGATCGTGTTGAACGCGATCAAGGCGCATCACGATGAGGAGCCCCACTACTTCCCTGAGACGTTCCTGGTCACCGCAGGGGACGCGATTTCAGGGTCTCGGCCCGGAGCGCGGCGAGAGATGTTCGAGGGGTATGTTAAGCGGCTCGAGAAGCTCGAAGAGCTGGCCATGGAGCACCCGGGGGTCGAGCGCTGTTTCGCCATTCAGGCGGGGCGCGAGATACGGGTCATGGTCGAGCCCGAGAAGGTCACCGACAACGAGATGGCGCAGATCTCCGAAGCAGTGGCGAGACGCATCGAAGCTGAGTTGCAGTACCCGGGTCAGATCAAGGTGGTCGTCATCCGCGAAACCCGGGCCATCGATTTCGCACGTTAGGACTCGCTCCGTCGGGGCGATCCGGTAACAGATACAGGAGACTGAATGTCGGCTGACATCATTTCGGGCAAAGAGATTGCCGCGTCCATCCGGGAAGAGCTCAAGGCACGCGTGGCTGAGCTGAAGGAGTCGGGCCTGACTCCCGGACTCGCTGTAGTCCTCGCCGGAGAAGATCCGGCCAGCCAAGTCTACGTGGACATGAAGAACAAGGCCGCCACGGAGGCGGGGATCCTCTCCCGACAGATCACTCTGCCGGCCGAGGTCACCGAAGACGAGCTGCTCGGAATCGTCGCCGGGCTCAACGCCGATCCCGACATCCACGGCATCCTGGTCCAGCTGCCGCTTCCGGATCAGATCGACGAAGCGAAGGTGCTTCTGGCGATCGATCCCGAAAAGGATGTCGACGGATTCCACCCGATCAACGTGGGCCGACTCGCGACCGGCGATCTGGACGTGCTGACGCCCTGCACTCCGCAGGGTGTCATCGAGATGCTCATGCGCAGCGGACACGACCCCTCGGGTAAGCATGCCGTGGTCGTGGGACGGTCGAACATCGTCGGCCGGCCCATGGCGTCGCTTCTCCTTCGCAAGGCCGCCGGCGGCAACGCGACCGTAACGGTCGCGCACAGCCGCACGCCTGATCTGGGCGCAGTCACCCGCGAAGCGGACATCCTCATCGCGGCCATCGGCCTGCCCGAGTTCATCCGCGGTGACATGGTGAAGCCCGGGGCGGTGGTCATCGACGTGGGCGTCAATCGGGTCGACGACGACACCCGTGAGCGGGGGTACCGTCTGGCCGGCGATGTGGCGTTCGACGAGGCCAAGGAGGTGGCCTCGGCCATCAGCCCCGTGCCGGGTGGTGTCGGACCGATGACGATTGCGATGCTCCTCTCGAACACGGTGGATGCCGCGGTTCGTTTGTCGAACCCGGAGGGCTAGGGCCGCCGGGGCCCGCCTATGGACCGCAACAGGATGACGACCCCGCGCGTCTGGAGCGTCTCTCAGGTCAACAAGGCCGTCTCACGTCTGCTCGAGGAGAGCATCGACAGCCTGTGGGTCTCGGGTGAGGTAGCGAATTGGACCAGGGCCCGATCCGGACACTGCTACTTCACACTCAAGGACGATCAGGCCCAGATCCGCTGCGCGATGTTCCAGAGGGAGGCGGCTACGCTTCCGACGGATCCCGAGCAAGGCATGAACGTCCGCGCGTACGGCGGACTGTCACTGTATGAAGCCAAGGGCGAGTACCAACTCATCGTGCGCCGACTGGAGGCGGAGGGTGAGGAAGGCCTTTGGCGCCTCGCCTTCGAACGGGTAAGGGCGAAGCTCGAGGCCGAGGGACTGTTGGCCCCCGAGCGGAAGCGTCCTCTTCCGGCCTTCCCGGGGACTGTGGGTGTCGTCACCTCCCTATCCGGTGCGGCCCTCCACGACGTCATCACCGTGGTTCGCCGTCGCGCTCCTTGGACCAAGGTGGTGGTTCGAGGGACCCGCGTGCAGGGCGAGGGTGCGGGTGCTGAGGTGGCCGAGGCCATCGACGCCCTGGGTGCGAGCGGGCTAGCCGATGTGCTGATCGTTGGACGGGGCGGGGGCTCGCTGGAGGACCTGTGGGCCTTCAACGAAGAGGTGGTCGCGCGCGCCATTGCCCGGTGTCCGGTGCCGGTGATTTCGGCTGTCGGTCACGAGGTCGATGTTACGGTTGCGGACCTCGTGGCGGACTATCGCGCCCCCACACCGTCCGCGGGTGCGGAGGCTGCCGTCCAAGACGGACAGGCTTTGGGCGAGGTTCTTGCATCGACGAGAGAACGCATGCGAGGGGCATTGCGTGGAGCGGCTCTTCGACGGCGCGAGGCTCTCGTCGTACGGTTGGGTCAACTGCGCCGCTCCGCGTCTGCGTTGGCTCGGCCCAGGAGAGACGTCGTAGGACGGGCCGGAGACCGGATGGATGCGGCGATACGGAGCGTCGTCTCGCTCAAGAGGGCGCGTATGACCGAGACTGCCGGCAAGATGGATGTGTTGTCACCTCTGGGTACGTTGGCTCGTGGGTATGCTCTGCCGTCAGACGAGGCCGGCCGGGTACTCCGGACAGCGGCGGATCTCGAGCCTGGTTTGCGTTTTTCGCTCCGGGTGTCGGACGGTTCGGTGCCGTGTGAGGCGTTGGAGAGAGACGGGGCCGGAGAGTAGATGATCACAGTGACCGAGACGCTTGAGAGCCATGAGTGCTCAGCAAGGAGACGTCCATCGTGACGCCCACTGATGAAACACCTGATCGAAGCGCTGCAGACGACCCCTCCCTGGAGGATCGTCTCCGACGTCTCGAGGAGATCGTCCGGTCCTTGGAGTCGGACGACCTGGAGCTGGATGGAGCCCTGGCCCTCTTCGAGGAAGGCGTCGAGCACGTGCGAAACGCCGAGGAGACCCTGAAGAACGCCGAACTCAAGGTCGAGGAACTCCTGGGCCCGCTGGAGGACCAGACCACCCGACCCTTGGAGGACGAGGAGGACGGACCGGAGTGACCGACCCGCAGTCCATGGACGTCTCGGGGTTTCTTCTCCGAGAACGAGAGCAGGTGGAATCGGCCCTCGAGCGAGCGTTGGAGTCTCTCGTCGGCGATCTTGCACCAGAACTTGCCGAACCGGTTCGTCAGGCTGTGATGAGTGGAGGGAAGCGGCTCCGGCCCATTCTCTGTGCCGTGGCCTACCGCACCTGCGGAGGGATCGCCGGTCCGGCGGCCTACGATCTCGGGGTGGCTCTGGAGTTGGTACACGCCTACTCGCTCATGCACGACGACCTTCCGTGCATGGACGACGCCGAGCTGCGACGAGGCAGCGCCACGCCCCACACGCTCTTCGGTGAGCAGGCGGCGGTCCGAGCGGGGGTCGCGTTGATCCCGGCCGCGTCGCTTCAGGCGCTCAGGGCCGCTACCGCACTGGGGTGTGACGACGACACGGTCCGCGCCATCGTGCAGGAGCTGAATCGTGCGGCCGGAGGCGGTGGGATGGTGGGGGGGCAACTCTTGGACTTGTTGGCCGAGGGTCGCCGTCTGGAGGCGGACGAGCTCGACGATCTTCATCGCAGAAAGACAGGGGTTCTCCTGACGGCCGCCCTCGTGATCGGCGGGCTTGCCGCCGGGGCCTCTGGGTCGGTGCTCGCCGGATTGCGTGCCTATGGGCGCGCGGTCGGTCTCGCGTTTCAGGTCACCGACGACGTGCTCGACGAGACCTCCTCAGCGGCCACCCTGGGGAAGAACCCTAGCGACGAAACTCTCGAGAAGAGCACCTATGTATCCCTCTACGGCGTGGATGAGGCCGTCCGCCGTGCTCGAGCGCTGGCGGACGAGGCCCTCGAGGCGCTTCGGACAGCGGCGATCGAGGCGCCGGAGCTCGGTGATCTGGCTCGCTACGTCGTGGAACGGAAGCGGTAGCAAGGTGTTGTGGATGGCGAGCTTAAGCGCCTTTGCCGTAACGGTGTAACGCGTGTGCCTAGGCGACGTTCAGGGCTATGTTATATGGCTGATCAAGTAACCTTCAGGAGCTGATCCTGTGACGCTTCTCGACCGAATTCAGGACCCGGGGGACATTCGTCAGTTGTCGAAAGACGAGCTGCACGAGTTGGTCGCTGAGGCCAGAGATCGGCATATCGACGTGATCGCGAAGATCGGAGGCCACTTCGGTGCGAGCCTGGGTGTGGCCGAACTCACCGTCGCCCTCCACTACGCCTTCGATACGCCCCGGGACAAGCTGATTTGGGATACCGGCCACCAGGGGTACATCCACAAGATCCTGACGGGCCGCAACGAGCGCCTCCCGACCATCCGCCAGAAGGATGGACTCGCACCCTTCCTGCGCCGAGACGAGTCGGAATACGACCACTTCGGAGCCGGACATGCCGCCACCTCGATCTCGGCTGCCCTGGGCACCGCCATCGCTCGGGATCTCAACGGGGACGACTTCAGCGTGGTTGCCGTCATCGGTGACGGTGCCATGGGATGTGGCCTGGCGTACGAGGCGCTCAACAACGCTGGTCACACGGATCGCGACCTCATCGTCGTGCTCAACGACAACGACCACTCCATCGCACCGAACGTGGGGGCGATGAACAAATACCTCACCGGCGTGATCACGCACCCGGTGTACAATCGCATCCGCGACGAGGTGAAAGACCTGCTGTCGCGGGGTCCTGGAGGTCGCGAGGGCGCCTTGAGAAAGGCGGCGGGCCGAGCCGAGGAGAGTGTGAAGGGCCTCTTCGTGCCGGGCATGCTCTTCGAGGAGCTGGGCTTCCGCTACATCGGGCCCGTGGATGGTCATGACCTGGACTCTCTCGTCGACACGCTGGCCGCTGTGCGACGCCTCGAGGGCCCCGTGCTCGTGCACGTCATTACGCAGAAGGGGAAGGGATTCTCCCTTGCCGAGGAGAATGCGTACAAGTGGCATGCGGCATCTCCCTTCGACAAGATCTCGGGCGAGGAGAAGAAGAAGAGCAGTGGGCTTCCCCGGTACCAGAAGGTCTTCGGTCGGGGGCTCAAGGAGCTCGGTGAGCTCGACGAACGGATTGTCGCCATCACTGCCGGAATGCCGGACGGGACCAGTACGGACCTGTTCGGCCAGGCCTTCCCGGATCGGTATTTCGACGTGGGCATCGCGGAGGGTCACGGCGTCACAGCCGCGGCCGGCATGGCCACGCAAGAGGGTGTCCGGCCGGTGGTTTGCATCTACTCGACATTCCTGCAACGAGCGTTCGACAGCATTATCCACGATGTCGCGCTGCAGGATCTACCCGTGGTGTTCTGTATGGACCGGGCGGGGCTCGCCGGCCCCGACGGCCCCACTCACCACGGTGCCTTCGACATCCCCTACATGATGTTGACCCCCGGGATGACGGTGACGGCTCCGAAGGACGGAGCGGAGATGCTTGCCCTCGTTCGTCTCGGCATCGAGCACGAATCAGGACCGTTCTCCGTCCGCTGGCCGCGGGATGCCGTACCGGCGGAGGTCCCGCATGTCAGCGAGATTCCCGAGGTGGAGTACGGCACGTGGGAGGTATTGCGCCGCGGGTCCGATATCGCCTTCCTCGCAACGGGTACCATGGTCATTGAGGCGCTCGAAGCTGCGGGGACGCTGGCGGCACGGGGAGTGCAGGCGACGGTCGTGAACTGTCGGTTCCTGAAGCCTCACGATCGGGATGTGCTCCAGGAAGTCGCGGAAGGACATCGCAAAGTGCTGACCATCGAAGAAGGGACCGTCGTCAACGGGTTCGGGACATGCATGGCCCGCGAGATCGCCCACTTGGACGTGGGGCACGATGTGCAGGTGCGATGCTTGGGTCTCCCGGATCGCTTCGTCGAACATGGCGCACGTGAGGAGCTTCTGCGCGATGTCGGACTCGACGCCGAGGGGATCGCTACCGAGGCGAGGCGTATGCTCGGTGACGCCGTCTCCGCTGCGTCCGTGGAGACCGCGTGAGCGAGGCGGTGGTTCGGGCGGACCCCGGGAACGAGATCAAGCGCATCGGCGTGCTCGGACGGTCGACGCACGAGGACCTGCCGGAGTGTGTACAGCGTCTCGGCCGTTTCGCCGCCGAACACGGCCTCGACGTCTGCTTCGAGGCCCACCTCCTGGCCCACGCGCCCGACGGGGCCGAGGGCTTGGATCTCGACGATGAGGCGGTCGACTTTCTCGTCGCTTTCGGGGGCGACGGCACGCTGCTGAGGGCCGGCCGTATGGCCGCGGGCCGAGAGATCCCCGTTCTGGGCATCAACATTGGCCACCTCGGCTTTCTCACCGCGTTCCCCCATCTGGAGATGGAAGACCGCCTCGGGCGCATCCTTGAAGGCGATTACGTCCTGGACCGTCGGTTCATGGTGGAGGCCCGTCTCGTTCAGCGGGATGGCAAGCAGGGTGAACTCCTGTTGGCGTGGAACGACTTCGTGATCCACAAGCGCGGGGTCGCCCGCGTGACCCGGCTGGACCTGCTGGTGAGTGAAGCCGGTGACTGGCAGGAGGTCGGAAGCTTCTCCGGGGACGGGCTCATCGTGTCGACCCCCACCGGATCCACGGCCTACTCGCTGTCGGCGGGTGGCCCCATCGTGGTGCCGTCGGTCGATTGCCTCGTCGCTACACCCGTTTGTCCGCACACACTAGCGGTTCGCCCCCTGGTCATACCGGGTAGTCATGTCCTGGCCGTGAGTCCGCTCGAACGTACGGATGACCTCGTGCTGACGGCCGACGGGCAGGTGGCCTATGAACTCGACGCAGGTGTCGACGTCCACATCACGCGTTCCGACGTCGAGATTCCTCTGGTCCGCTTCTCCGACCAGAACTTCTTCGGGACTCTGCAGCGCAAGCTCAACTGGGCCGCCCGCCCCTCGGGCTGAGGACCGCTCGGAAGCTCCGTCCCCAACTCCCATTGAGCGGGCTCGCCGTGCCCTGGTAGATTCCCCTCTATGCTGATCGAACTCCGTGTACGCGACTACGCTGTCATCGACGACCTCTCTCTGGAGTTGGGCCCCGGACTGAGCGCCCTTTCGGGGGAGACCGGGGCCGGGAAGTCCATCATCGTCGGCGCGCTCTCGCTCCTGTTGGGCCAGCGGGCGTCGAGCGGAACCGTCCGGGTCGGGGCCGAGAGAGCCTTGGTCGAGGCGGTCTTCGACGTGTCCCAGCGACCCGAACTCCTGTCCCGCATGACCGAGCTGGGCCAGGAGGCCGAGGACGGGCTGCTCATCCTCCGTAGGGAGGTGGCGGCCGAGGGTAGGAACCGAGCCTGGATGAACGGGTCCCCCACCACCGCCCGTATCGTGGGCGAACTCGGAAGAATGCTGGTAGATCTCCACGGCCAACACGAGCACCAGACCCTCCTGCGTCAGGAAGCACAACGCTCGATTCTCGATGCCTTCGGAGAAGCGCAGGCCGATACGGTCGCGGTGTCCGAGGCCTTCGAGGCGTTAGCCGGCTTTGAAGCGAGGCTCCTTGAGTTGGAAGAGCGACGCAGAGAGTTGGAGAGTCGGGGCGACTTCCTCCGGTTTCAGCTCGCTGAGATCGAGGAAGGCGCGGTCGAGGTCGGGGAGGACGAGACTCTCGCGGAGGAAATGGGTCGGCTCGAGCACTCGGAGGAGCTGCTCCGGGAGGCTGTTGCGATCCACTCGGAACTCTACGGCTCGGACGGGGCCATTGCCGATCGAGCCTCTCAGCTGCTCGCATCCCTCGCGCGGCTCAAGGAGTGGGACCCGGCGCTTCAGGCTCCCCACGACGCCCTGGAGGAGGCCTATCATGCGCTCGCCGACGTGGGGCGAGAATTGGGAGGCTACTCGGGCAATATCCGGCACGACCCAGGCCGGATCGAGGAGGTCCGAGAGCGACTGGATCTGATGCACCGCCTGAAGCGGAAGTACGGACCCGAGCTGGCCGATGTCGTAGAGACCCGCACGCGCCTGAGCGCTGAACTGAATGAACTCGAGGGGTCGGGTTGGGACGAAGAAGCTCTGCGGCGCGATGTCGAGAAGGCTCGCACCGACCTGGCCGGGGCGGCCGAGACACTGACGGGCAAGCGGGTGGTTGCCGCCCGCCGGCTCGAGACGGAGGTCGAGGCGCTGTTGCCCGATCTGGGCCTTCCGGGGGCAACGTTCAAGGTCCCGCTGGAAGCCCTGTCCTCGATCGGCAGTCATGGCGCCGAGCGAGTCGAGTTCCTCGTCTCGGTCAACGCCGGCTTCGCGCCCATGGCCCTTGGCCGGGTGGCTAGCGGAGGTGAGCTGTCCAGGGTCATGCTGGCGCTCAAGGCCATTCTAGCTCGGGTGGACGAGATTCCGACGCTGGTGTTCGACGAGATCGATGCGGGTATCGGTGGCCAGGTAGCCACACTGGTGGCGGCCAAGCTCAAGGAGGTGGCCCGTTATCACCAGGTGTTCGTCATCACCCATCTGCCACAGCTGGCTTCGAGGGCCCGAAGCCACCTTCTCGTCGAGAAGAGGGAGGAAACGGACGGCCTGGCGGCGACCAGCGTCGACGCGCTGGTGGGAGAAGCCCGCGTGCGTGAGATCGCCAGGATGCTGGGAGGCGATCCCGAGTCCGAGACATCGCGTGTGCATGCCCGCGAGCTCTTAGGGGCCGGCTGAGTCTAGTTCCAGATTCCCTTGAAGAGCCGGAGTCCGAACTCGAAGCGCTCGGTCTTCGGGGTTAACCCTCCGCTCCCCGAAACGCCCCTTCGAAAGAGGAAGCGGGCCTCCATCGATCGACCTCTACCGGTCCCGACCGTGGAGTAGACGACTCCCACTCCGGTCTCGAGCACGTTCTGCTCGGTCTCCAGCTCGAGCAGTTCGACATCGAAAGGGAAAGGCACGTCGTCCGCAACCAGCGACTCGTAGCGGTCCGCCTTCTTGGAGTACGCCCTCACATCGAAGGCGATCGACATCTCATCGGTGAGCTGAAAGCGGGGACTTAGGCGGAGGTGGTAGTAGTTGCCGGGGGTCCAGCGGACTACCTGGGAGGAGGAGAGTGGTGCGAAGATCCGGTCGGGTGCGGCGATGCGACGCACTACGGTTGTCGCTGCCGCGACGCCATATCGGGCCTCGCCCCAGACACCGAGTCGACCCCCGGACATTCCTGCGAAGAGGCTCAACTCCAGGTCTTGTTGGCCGTCGCCGCTTCCGGTGTCCACGAAGTGGTCGGGCAGATCCGTCTTACCCGTGCCAAGACGTACCAGTCCTCCCGCGCCGACCAGGATGCTCGTGCTCGACCGCCCCGTATCGGCGTCTTCCGCTGGAGGCGACATCCACAACCGAACGTTCGCATGGAGCTCCACATCACCCATCTCCCACGCACTCCGCCAGGACTCGAACGGGGCGCCTACGACCCCGTATCCGGGGTCGGTGACCAGGTTGCCGTAGGCCTCCTCATCGAGGATCTGCGTGGCCATCGGAACAGCGTTCGGGTACGAGACACCCAGAGCCTGGTGCGCGTCCATGAGTGCCAGAACACGACTCTGAAGGGCCGCGGCCGTGGGCGTCCCATCGATGGGGAAGACCCCCTGTGATCCGAGCGATCGAAGGAGGGCCTGCCGGAACTGCCTCCCGTCCTCTAGAAGCGAAGAGGCCCCGATGCACCCCGACGCCGTCGGATCGGCGGTGCACAGATCATCTGTGAGACTCGCGAGCGCCGCCTCTGCGACAGAAAGGCCGCCGAGGAAGGTCCCTACTGCGCCGGGATCAGTGACGGAGGGTGTAAGTCCCGTATTGGCTCCGTTTCCATCGAACGCCCACGCCACCTCGGCGCGACGACGCGAGAAGGGAACCGTCCCGCCGACGCTGAGCCAGTCGAAGACCCCGATGTCGATTCGAAGCGGAAGGTAGACGGCATCTCGGGTCATGACGGCCCTGGTCGACCCGAGGATGAGGGATTCCACCGTGCCGCCCGTAGCCGTCGCCAGATCCTGCTCGAGAGTCTCCAGTCCTGGAAACAGCCTGGAGCCCACCGCCGTGTCCGAGAAGTCGAAGCCGAGAGGCTCCTCTTCCTCCACGAGCGTCTCACCGACCATGCGCTCCCCGAATCTGGCGTCGGAGTAGAGGTAGAGCGTGCTGACCTCGAAGCGAAGGCGTCCCGGCTCCACGAGTGGCCCCGAGACTTCCTGCGAGAGGGCCGCTGTCGGTGCTGCGCCGAGGACGAAGGCCCCGAGCATCGACAAGCCGAACGCACCGACGAGTAGGCGCCGTCGACCGGGTCCAAGCTCTCGAACGGGACTGGGAACGACGGTCACCCTCATGCGGCGCGGGCACTCCTCGATATGGTGGAACCTGTTTACGGGAACGGCCATGGAGGCCCGGTCTCGGCGGGGCAGCTAAATGGGGAAAATGGCCTACTGGGAACTTGACACTTTTTGGCGCCATGTCTAGCTTCCAGCGCAGAAATGAAGGGTGCTTTGGAAACGATTTCCGCCGATGCGGGTAGCCCAAAGCACCTTTTTCCATGCGGGAATAGCTCAGTTGGTAGAGCACCACCTTGCCAAGGTGGGGGTCGCCGGTTCGAGTCCGGTTTCCCGCTCTCGGAAAAGGGGCTTGCCGTCCATCGGACGAAGAGCCCCTTTTCGCTTTAGGCGCCGTAGCCAAGTGGTAAGGCAGAGGCCTGCAAAGCCTTTATTCCCCGGTTCGAATCCGGGCGGCGCCTCTAGATTCGAAGAACCGCATGTGATACGCCCGGGTTCGAACCGTTACGGTTCGAGCCGAGGCGTAAAGCAGTTCTCCCGCAGTGCGGCCCAGATGCAACACGCCGAGACTAGCGAGGATCGCCGCAGGCGACCGCAGCTAAATCCGGTGTCCCCAAAGTCCTCTCGGTAGCTGGACCTATGGCCCGGAGTCGAACCGATCGGTTCGAGCCGAGGCGTCGAGCAGGTCTCCCGCTAGCGCCCCCGTTGGTTGGCCGTCTTTACAAATACGCCTCTAGGGTGTTTCTTCGCCCAGCTAAACGACGTACCCACTCCCAACGGAGGAAGCCATGAGGGTGATCATCGTTGAAGACAATGCCGGCGACGCCCTCCTCATGGAGAAGGCGGCAATGGAGGTGGGAGGGCCAGGCACCGAAGTCCTGGTATTCGAGACGGGCGAAGCCGCGGTCGAACATCTTAGAGAACGCGCCCGAGTCGACGCTTCGGGCGAGGACCGGCCGGATCTGCTCCTGGTGGACTTGGGTTTACCCGAGATGTCCGGCTTCCAATTCCTCGAGTGGCTCAAGGAGCAGGAGCTGTTGAGCGACACGCTCGTGGCGGTCATCTCGGCGTTCCACAACTTGAACGCCGAATTGGCACGGAGCCTGGGGGCGACGGCCTATTTCAAGAAGCCGGAAGATGTGGGGACGTACGTAAAGATGCTCCAGCGGGCAGTGGATACGCACGCCGAGCATGCCGACGGTGGCGCCGGCGAGTAATCCACAACTCTGCTGCTGATCAGGGCGGGTCTCACGGCTTTCGAGGGATCCTCTGATCCCGTACGGCGGCGTGGTATGCAAAGCTGGCCACCACGCTCGCGCTGATCATCAGATCGCGGGGGAGGAGCTTGTCGTATGTGTCCATGTTGAAGTGGTGTGTTCTAGCGCGGTAGTCGATCCGGTCTTGCAGGAACTGGAAGCCGGGTAGCCCTGCCTCGTTGAACGAGAGGTGATCCGTTCCCCTGTTGCTGAATCGGGACAGGGTCTTCACCCCCAGATCGTTGAACGGTTTCATCCATGCCTCGAAGATCGGCGCCACGAGCGGATGTCCCTGCTGGTGGACACCTCTGAACTGGCCGGTGCCGTTATCCATGTTGAAATAGACGGAGAATCTGTCGTAGTCCGGTGTGGTCCCCTCCTCGGGATTGCCGAAGTGGTTCTTGACGTACCCTCGAGAGCCCCGAAGTCCGCCTTCCTCATGGCTCCAGAGAAGTAGCCGAATCGTTCGCCTGGGCTGCGCGTCGATAGCCTTGAGAATCCGTATGGCTTCGAGCATGACGGAGACTCCGCTCGCGTTATCGGTCGCCCCGGTCCCAGAGTGCCAAGAGTCGAGGTGAGCCCCTATGGCCACGACCTCGTCCGCCAAGTCGGTGCCCGGAATCTCTCCGATGATGTTGTATCCCCGCGGGTCGCTGTCATCGATTGCGACCTGCACGTCGACCTCCATCGTAACGGGAATCCCTCGCTCCAAGATCCGGTAGATCCGGTTGTAGTGCTCCGTAGCGACGGCGAGGGTAGGGAGGGCATTCTCGATGCCGGCCCGGGTGCGGTTGCCGCGCGTGGTCGCGTGACCGGTGGCCGCGACGGTGCCATCACTACCGATGCTCGCCCTCAGCACGGCCGCGACTCCTTCGGACTTGTAGAACTCCTCGATCTCGGCCTCGGAGATGCCCTCCGGCCGGAATGTGCGTTGATCCAGCTGGCCGCGCGCGTGTCTCTGGATGAGGAGGTCGCGCCCCTCGGATTCGAATACCTCAAGGGACTCATCGGTATGCCGAAACGCGTCCTGGACCATTGTGGGCCCATGGGCATGGGAGGAGTGGCCAGGACCACGGCGCCCCGTAGGCGACCACGATATCGGTCCAGGTCGGCGGCGCTTCGGATGTCGGCGAGCACAGCCCGCTCCACGACCTTGCCGTCGGTTCCGGGAGTCAGGGCGAGGGGGTATGCGATGACCATCTGGTAGTCGGGTTCGAGCATGTGCACCGACACACGCTCGATGTCCCACCCGGCTGTCTCATCGCCCCAGGCCTCCTTCTCGATTCCGGAGAGGCCGAGCTCCTCCATCTGTCGCAACGCCCATTCCTGCGCCTGTCGCATGTTGGATGAACCGGTGAGCCGCGGACCGATGACGTCGGTCAGATAGCCGGCGAATTCCATGACGCTGGAGTTCTCGAATCCTTCTTGCCGGATGCGCTCGGCGACATCCCAATGAACCGGCTCCTGGGCACTCGCCGGAGACACGAAGGCGGATGCGAGCGTGATCGCCGCGGTGTAGAGGACGGACAGGAAGGGGCGGATGCGCTTCATGGCAGCAACTCCGGTCGAAGACAGGCGGGGGATCGAATATTCCGTAGCGGCCTTCCGCCGGGCAAGGGCGTCTCGGGGTCTATCGGACCGCCCGCTCCTGTGGCGAATCGGGCCCCACCGACTAGCTTCTAGCGGTCCCGAGATCGAGGGGCCGACGCACATGACGACTTCTTGGAGGCCCATGGCTTTCGGATCATCTCAGACGGGACCCCTCGAGGCGTGAGTTCGGACGCCCAAGGCCCCGACGGAGGGGCGCCGGCTTTCGCCCGAGATCTCGGGCTCTTCGACGCGACCATGATCGGGGTCGGCGCCATGATCGGCGCCGGCATCTTCGTACTCACCGGAATCGCGGCGGGCGAGTCGGGCCCGGCCTCGATCCTCGCGTTCTCGCTGAACGGGGCGGTGACTCTCCTCACGGCTTTCGCGTACGCGGAGCTCGCCACTGCAATCCCAGAGGCAGGCGGGGGATACGCATACGTGCGCCGTGCCTTCCCCGGCGCCGTCGGGTTTACGGCAGGCTGGATGTTGTGGTTCGCCTACACCGTGGCGTGCAGCCTCTACGCGCTAGGCTTTGCCGGGTACTTCTGGGAATTCTTCATCAAGTACCTACCCGGGCTCGCTGAGGGTGCCTTCGGGGTCGTGGGCGAGCATGGGGCGATCCTCCTCGTCACCCTCTTCGTGGCTGTCGTATTCGTGCGGCTGAATGCGCGGGGAGCAGAGGTCACCGGCAAGGCCGAGAACGTCTTGACGGTCACGAAGCTCTTCGTGCTCGCCATCTTCATCGGCTATGGGCTCCGACGAGTCTTCGAGGAGCCCGGGCAGGCAGCGGCCAGCTTCAGCCCGTTCTTTCCGGAGGGGATGGGCGGCGTGATCGTGGCGATGGGTCTCACGTTCATCGCGTTCGAAGGCTACGACCTCATCGCCACGGTGGCCGAGGAAATCAAGGAGCCCGAGAAGAACATCCCACGGGCGACGTTCATCTCGCTGGGCATCACCATGGTGATGTATCTCCTGATTCTCTTCGTGTCGCTTGCGGCCGTCAGGCCCCCGGACGGCAGGCCCTCATGGCGGTTCCTGGGCGACTACGGGGAGACGGCCATCGTCAGGGCTGCCGAGGGCTTCATGCCGGCGTTTGGCGTGGCGATCATCGTCTTCGGAGGATTGCTCTCCACAATGTCGGCTCTGAACGCGACGGTCATGGCGTCGTCACGGGTGGCCTTTTCCATGGCCAGGGACCGCCTGCTGCCCAAGTCCATGGCGACGATCCACCCGGACCGCCGAACCCCTCACGTAGCCATCATCGTCACCGGCGTGATTCTGTTGGCCATGGCGATGACCCTACCCATCGAGGCGGTGGGTTCCGCCGCGAGCCTCATCTTCTTGCTGACGTTCGCGATGGTGAACCTCTCGGTCATCACGCTTCGACGAAAAGCGCCGGATCTCCCGCGCCGCTACAAGGTCCCGCTCTATCCGGTCGTACCTGTGCTCGGGATCGTCTTGAACCTCTACCTGGCAGTCTACCAGTTCACGTTCCAGCCGTTAGCCTGGTACGTGACCGGCGGGTGGATTCTGATTGGTCTGGTGCTCTACTACAGCTACTTCGAGAAGCAGGCTGCAGAGATCCGTCCTCAGATTCTCGAGCCTCGTAAGGTGGCCGAGCCCGCTGCCCATGAAACGGTCGTGGTACCACTCCACAACCCCGACCATGTGCACGTCCTTCTGGACTTCGCCCAGCCCATCGCTGAGGCTCGTGGTCTCGGGACGACAGCCATCTCGGTCGTCCAGGTGCCCCGCCAGCTCCCCATCCAAGAGGGACTCCGATTCGCCCATCACAAAGAGGCGCTGCTGACGCATGGTCTCGAGCATGCGGCGTTCCGTGGCGTGGACCTGGAGACCGACGTGATCGTGGCCCACCACGCGCACGACGGCATTCTGGCCGGAGCCCGCCGAAGCGGCGCCGACATGCTGGTCATGGGCTGGAAGGGGTACACGGACACGAGCGATCGAATTTTCGGTGAGGTGGCGGATCAGGTCATCCGGAACGCCCCATGTGATCTTGCGCTCCTCAAGATAGGCAACCCTCAACTGCCCCGGCGTTGCCTCTTCCCGACTTCGGGAGGGGCCCATGCCATGTTGGCGGCCGAGCTCTTGAACGTTCTCGCACCTGCGTTCCATATGACGGTGACGGCCTGCCATATCGTCGACCCAGACGCCTCCGCGGAGGAACGGGCGGAGGCCGAACGGTGGCTCGACAAGACGCTTGATCTGATCGGCCCGGAGGTCGTGGTCGATCGACTCCTCATCGAAGGAACCAGCGTCGCCGGCGGAATCGCGCGGGCCAGCAAGAACTTCGATCTCGTGGTCCTGGGTGCGGCGCGGGAACCGTTCTTCCAGCAGGTCCTGTTCGGGGAGATTCCGGAGAAGGTGGCACGCTATTCACCGGCTTCGGTGCTGGTGGTCAAACGGTACGAGGGGCACGTCCGCTCGCTCTTCAAGCGCGCGTTCGGCTGATCCGGTGCCGGCCTCCTTCGTCTGTCCCGACCTCGCGTCAGGACCTGCGGGTCAACCGTCGGCGAGCCACCTGAGTCGGACCGTATGACCCTGGGCGCCGAGCTTCCCCGGAAGGTCGTTCATATCTCCATGGGGGGCTTCGCTCTCCTTCTGCGTTGGCTGACG
This sequence comes from Longimicrobiales bacterium, assembly GCA_965249725.1. Taxonomy (GTDB): domain Bacteria; phylum Gemmatimonadota; class Gemmatimonadetes; order Longimicrobiales; family Gaopeijiaceae; genus CBDDCX01. The sequence continues at coordinate 1,215,991 of CBDFMQ010000002.1, read as the reverse complement.
CCTTGGCAGGCCGTCCTGATGGCTGTGGCCGCCCTGGTGCTCAACCTCTTCTTCCTTCATGGGATGACGCGCAACAGACTGTTGCGGCCCGACGAGCAGGCCCGAGGCTTCTCTGCGGGCATCGTGATCTATCCGGCCGTCCTCATCGGTGTGTTCCTGGTGTTCCGGTCTCGGCTGGAGCTGGCCGCCGGTATCTGGGCACTCCTAGCGGTCGGCGATGGCATGGCGACCGTGTCGGGACTCGCGTTGGGCGGCCCGCGACTCTCCTGGAACCGGAAGAAGACCTGGGCGGGGGTAGGGGCCTTCGTGTTGTACGGGACGATCGCATCGGCGTGCCTGATTCGGTGGACGCAGCTTGCGCGCGGAGTGACCTCCTTCTGGCCGGCGATCGACGTGACTTGGGTCGGTCCGTCCTTCTTCATGAGTGACCAGAGCGCCGGGGGCGGTGTCGCGTTCCTGCTCGTCGGCTGTCTCGCGGCGGCGGTCGCCGCGGCCCTGGCGGAGTCTCTCGAGAGCACCGTCGACGACAACATTCTGGTGCCCGTTGCGGGCGGCGCGGTGCTGTGGGCGGCTGCCCTCGTGAGTCCGAGCCATCTCGTCGAGGGCGCCTCCGCACTCGTGTCCGGCCTGATGTGGGGAGTGGCGGTGACCACTCCGTTCGCGGTCTTGGCCTACGGCACCCAATCGGTGGACCGTGCCGGTGCGTTCGCTGGCCTCGTAATAGGCACTCTGCTGTATGGGTTCGCGGGGTGGCCCGGGTTCGCTCTGCTCATCCTCCTGGTGGTCGGTGGGGTGGGGATGACGCGCCTGGGTCACGCCCGCAAGGTCGCCTTGGATATCGCTCAGGAGAGCGGAGGGCGAAGGGGGGCAGGAAGCGCGTTCGCCAACACGGGCGCGGCGGTCGCTTTCGCGTTCCTGGCTGTGGCCACTCCCTCTACCGAGTTGTTCACACTGGCCATGGTGGCGGCCTTTGCCACGGCCTTGTTCGACACCACGGCCACGGAGGTCGGCAAGGCGTTTGGACGGAGACACTATCGGGTCCCGACGCTCCAGTCCGTTCCAGCGGGCACGGGTGGCGCCGTGTCCGTGCCGGGAACGGTCGCCGGGGCGCTCGCCGCGGTGGCGATGGCTCTGCTCGCAACGGCACTCGGCCTTGTCGCTCCGAGCGGGGCGATGGCCGTGGTCACCGGTGCCTTCGTCGGGTCCATGACGGAGTCGTTGCTCGCCTCCCTCCTCGGGGACCGGCGTGGATCCGACAACGAGGTGCTGAACCTCACGAATACGCTGGTGGGTGCTGGGGTCGCTGTGGCCCTCCTGCTGGCCTTCTCCTAGTCTTCCGCTCCGAGATACTCCATTTGACGAGATACACGCCGCGATGAGCATCCGAAGCCACTACGTGCCCCGCTCCGCGGCCGGTTGGGTCAGCCTCTGCGCCTTCCTGGCGCTGATGGCGCTGGCCCAGCCCCCCATCGTGCACTGGGTCGACGCGTCGTTCGGCGGGGGCTGGCTCCTGGGCATGCCCTTCCTCTACATCTACCTGGGCGCCATCTACTTCGCGCTCATCGGCGTCCTTCTCTGGGCCCTGCGGAAGAAGGTCTGAAGAGATGGAGAGCTGGGTCGTCGCCACCGGTCTCATCTTCGCCTACATCCTCGTCACGATTGTACTCGGTTTCCTGGCGAACCGTGCGATGTCCGTGGATCTCGAGGATTTCCTCCTCTATGGCCGGAAGGCCGGGTTCGTCGTCCTCTACCTCACGGTGGTCGCCAGCTACCATTCGGCCTTCGCGTTCCTGGGTTCGGGCGGGTTCTTCTATACCCACGGAATCGGGTTCTGGGAGGCCGGAACTTGGACGGTGATGGTCGGTGCGATCACCTACACGCTCGGTGTCCGCATCTGGGCTCTCGGAAAGCGCTTCGGGTACATCACCCCCGCTGACATGCTGGCGGACTTCTACGAGAGTGAGGCCGTCCGGGTGGTGGTGGCCCTCGTCTCCGTGCTCTTCACCGTGCTGTACATCCAGGTTCAGGCGCAGGGTCTCGGGTACATCATCTCCGTTGCGTCCGGCGACCGGATCTCATTCGAGATTGGCACCCTGATCCTCCTCATCGTTGCGGGTGGATACCTCATGGCGGGTGGGCTTCGCGCGGTGTACTGGACCGACGTGATCCAAGGGGCCTGGATGTACGTGGCCGTGTGGGCCGGGGCCCTCGTACTGGCCGAAAGGCTCTTCGGAGGCCCGCTGGCCCTTTGGCGCAGGGTGGCGGAGGAGCGTCCCGATTTGTTGCGGCTGCCCGGACCCGAGGGCTTCTTCACTCCGGGCATGTGGGTGGGCATGACGGTGGCACTGTCCTTCGGAATCGTGCTTCAACCCCATATGATGATCCGCTACTACACCGCCACCTCGGGACGGGTGATCAAGTGGCTGGGCGCCACCACGCCCATCTTCCTCATGACGCTGTACATTCCGGCCGCTCTGGTGGGTCTGGGCGGGGCCATCATCCTTCCCGACCTGGCGACCCCGGACCGGATCTTTCCGGAGTTGTTGGTCCTGTACGCCCCGGCTTGGCTCACCGGGCTGATTCTCGCAGGGGCGACCGCCGCGGCCATGTCGACGCTGGACTCCATACTCCACGCGAACATGACCGTGCTGACCCGGGACATCTACCAGCGTTACGTGGCCCCGGACCGCGATGCGGCCCACTACCTGTGGATCGGGAGGGGCATCGTGCTGGCGCTCCTCGTCGTGGGCTACGTGCTGTCGGTGAACACCTTCAGCTTCCTCGTGACCCTCGTCACACTTTCCGGGGCGGGAGCGCTGCAACTCCTGCCCGGTACCTTGGGCGTCTGTTACCCGACGCGGCGCCCGTTCAGCAGGGTAGGGGTCCTGACCGGCATCGCAGCCGGGATGATCACCCTCTATTGGACTCTGGCCGTGGTGCCCCATCCGCGTGGCGTGCACGGCGCGATCTGGTCACTGCTGGCCAACTTCGTGGCGTGCATCGTCGTGTCGAGGCTCAGCGCTCCTCCGTCGTCGGAGACGGTGGACCGTATTCACGGCGCGCTCGAGGACTATGTGTATGGGTCCGGAGACGAGGGTCTGGGTGTCGTTTCCCGCCCCTGAGACCCGACTCAGTCCCCGCCCAGCGCGTCCCGAAGCATGCGCTGCGTAAGCTCCGGATCAGCGGCGCCTTTGGTTACCCTCAGCACCTGACCGACGAAGAAGTCCAGCAGGCCCGTCTTGCCGCCTCGGTAAGCCTCTACCTTGTCGGGATTTCCGTCCATCACCGCCTTCACCAGGGGCTCTAGCGCGGAGGCGTCGCTCACCTGGCCCAGCCCGCGCTCTTCGATGACAGCTGCAGGGTCACCCCCCTCTATGGCCAGGACGGCCAAGACGTCTTTAGCCGCCCGCCCCGACACGGCACCGTTCGAGACAAGGTCCACCAAGCCGCCGAGTTCGGCTCCACCAAAGGGCAGCTCGGCCAACGGGCGGCCCTCCCGGATGCGAGGGACCTCGTTCACCACCCACCTAGCCAAGGCGACGACGTCGCCGGTGTGGTCTGACGCGTCCCCGAACAAGGAGAGCAGCTCTGCGTCCTGAGCCAGGACCGAAGCCTCCGCATCTGAGAGGCCTGCAGCCGACATGAGTTCGTCATAGGTCCTCGCGGCCTCTGCGTCCTCGGGACGAGCCGATCGAGGGGGCGGAGGCGTGTCGTTCGGCTGGGATCCCTTTGACTCCAGTCCCGCTTCGGTTGTCTTCGCCGCATCCGTGCTGTCGGAGCTCGACGCGGCAGCCTCACGCGCCTTCGCCCAGCTGTCTCGGAGAGTGACCGTGCGATTGAAAACCATCCTGTCGGGCTTCGAATCCACCGAGTCGGCCACGAAGTACCCCGTCCTCTCGAACTGATAGGGGCCTTCGAGCCCCTCCGCGCCCACGCTTGATTCGATCCGGCTTTCGGTGAGCACCACGAGGGAATCGGGATTCAGGTGCGCCGTGAACTCCTCGTCCTCTTCGACGTCGTCGGGGTCGGCTCGTACGAAGAGACGGTCATACAGGCGCACATCGACCGGCAGCGATTCGGAAGCGGAGACCCAGTGAATCGTGCCCTTCACCTTCCGGCCGTCCGGCGTGTTGCCGCCCCGAGTTTCCGGATCGTAGGTGCAGTGGATCTCCGAGACGTTGCCGGCCTCGTCCTTGATGACCTCCGTGCAGCGCACCACGTACCCATAGCGGAGGCGCACCTCCTCGCCCGGCGTCAATCGTTTGAAACCCTTGGGAGGATCCTCCTCGAAGTCGCTCTCTTCGATGAAGAGCTCGCGGGTGAATGGAATGGTCCGGGACCCTTCCTTGCCGACATCCTTCGGGAAATATGGGGCTTCCAACTCCTCGACTTCTCCCTCTGGATAGTTGGTGACGACCATTTTCAGCGGGCGCAGGACGCACATGACTCTGCGTGCCTCGTGGTTCAGCTCGTCCCGGATGGCATACTCGAGCTTACCGATGTCCACACGATTCTCGGTCTTCGCCACTCCGATCATGTCGCAGAAGGCCCGCAGCGCTCCTGGCGGCACACCCCTGCGTCGCATTCCGGCGATGGTGGGCATCCGGGGATCGTCCCAGCCCGATACGTGCCCGTCGTTCACCAGAGCCAGCAGTTTCCGCTTGCTCAGTACCGTGTACTCGAGGTTGAGGCGAGCCATTTCGTACTGACGCGGGTGGGGGCGTGGGACGTCCAGATTGTCCAACACCCAGTCGTACAACTCCCGGTTGTTCTCGAACTCCAGCGTGCACACGGAGTGCGTGATCCCCTCGATCGAATCCGAGAGACAATGCGTGAAGTCGTAGAGCGGGTAGATGCACCAATCCCCGCCGGTCCGGTAATGGTCGGCATGGCGGATGCGATAGAGGACCGGATCACGCATGAGCATGTTGTTCGACGCCATGTCGATCCGGGCTCGCAGCACGTGCTCGCCATCTCCGAACTCTCCGGCCCGCATGCGCTCGAAGAGGTCGAGGTTCTCTTCGACGGTACGATCACGGAACGGACTCTCTCGTCCGGACTCACCGACCGTGCCTCGGTACTCGCGGATGTCCTCTCCGCTCGAACTGTCCACGTAGGCCTTGCCCGTCTTGATCAGATCCGTCGCGTACTCGTACAGCCGCTCGAAGTAGTCCGATGCGAAGTAGAGGTGCTCCCCCCAGTCGAAGCCGAGCCAGCGGACGTCCTCCTGAATGGAGCGGACGTACAGCTCGTCCTCGGTTTCGGGATTCGTGTCGTCGAAGCGGAGGTGGGTTACACCATCGTGCTCGGCCGCCGCGCCGAAGTTGAGGCAAATCGACTTGGCGTGACCGATGTGCAGGTACCCGTTGGGCTCCGGGGGAAAGCGAGTGACCACCGCGCCTGCGTGCTTGCCCGAGTCTACGTCGTCGGCGATGATGGCGCGGACGAAATCTCGCCCGGGGCTTGGCACAGCGCGGTCTATATGTTCAGTCATGGCGCATCAAACAGGTCGGCCCCGGCTCCCGGGCTCTCTCAGGTACGACGGGGGCGTTTCCAGAGTTCTTGGATCCAGGGGAGTCTAACCCCGGTATGAACGATGGGTTCATGGGTCTGGGTGGGACGTTGGAAAAGGGATTGCTGAGCGGTTCCACTGCGGAGGGTTTTTGAGAATCACGAAGTCGAGGGAGTTGGTGGCGTTGTTCGCTCTGGCGGCCGCTGTGGTCGCGTGTGGTGCCACGGCAGCCCCCCCCCTCCGAACCGACGTGTTGTGGGGGTCGCAGGCAGCCCCCAAGCTCGTGGTTTTGGTGGTGGTGGACCAGCTCCGCGGTGACCTGCTACCCGAGTACTCTGAGGCGTTCAGCGGGGGCATCCGCACACTTCTCGACGAGGGGTTTCAGTTTACTAGGACCACCCACGACCATGCCGTGACCTCCACCGCGCCCGGTCACGCGACGGTTTCGACCGGAGTCCACCCGGCGAAGCATCGCATGGTGGCGAACGAGTGGTACGAGGTAGAAGACGGCGACCTTAAGCCTATGTTTGCCGTCGCGGACTCGTCGTCGCCGATACTCGGCTATACGGGCTATCGAGGACGCTCCTCGGCTAATCTGGCCCGGGGCGGACTGGCCGACTGGATCGAGGAAGAGGACGACGATGCTCGCATCGTCTCGATCTCCCGGAAGGATGTGGCGGCCATCAACTTGGCCGGGAAGACCAAGGGAGAGGTGTACTGGCTTCTCCAAGAGTTCGGGAAGTTTGCCACTTCCGGATTCTACGCTGATCGATATCCGGACTGGGTCGTGCGTTTCAACGAGGAGGTCCTACCGGACGTCTACTCGGATACGGTCTGGGAAAGCCAGATTCCGGACGAGTTGCTGCATCTGACCCGGCCCGATACCTCGCAGTGGGAGGGCGCACCAGGGCGCAGCGGCTTTCCTCATCTGGCCCGCGCGGAAGTGGTGTCCGAGGGCGAGCGGGGCCTCAACACCTGGCGCTATGGCACACCCTACCCGGACAAGGCCGTCCTCCACATGGCCATGGCGGCCGTCGAGGAGCGAGAGCTGGGACAGCGCAACGAGGTGGATTTCTTGGCGCTATCGTTCTCGCAGACCGACGCCATGGGACACGGCTACGGGCCGCGCAGTCGAGAGCAGCTCGACAATCTGATTCGGCTCGACGGGCTGCTCGGGCAGCTCATGACCTTCCTCGATGAGGAGGTGGGCGAGGACAACTGGGTCATGGCGCTGTCCAGCGATCACGGGGTGTCCGACATCCCCGAGCACCTCGAAACTCCGGTGGCTCGCCTCACCGTGGAGGATGTCCGAGAGGTACTTGTGAAGGCACAGAGCGTTGTGGTCGATCAAGAGGCGAGCAGGGACCTGGCTCCCAGGCTTGTTGAGGCCCTCGAGGCCCTTCCGAGTATCCGTCGAGTGTTCACCTTCGCCGACCTCGAGGTAGACCAGCCGGCGGACTCGTTCACCCGGCTGTTCGCCAACTCCCACGTCCCGGGGCGTCACGTGAATCAGCTCACCCGATTCGGTGTGTACATCCAATGGAAACCACACTCTTTGGTGGCTCCTTCCTGGGTGACTCGCCGTGTCGGCACCGATCACCGTTCGGCGTACTACTTCGATCGATGGGTGCCGTTGATCTTTTATGGGGCCGGTATCAACACCGGTTCGTCCGACGGGCCGGCCGCGACCGTCGATATAGCACCCACGCTGGCCGCGCTGGCAGGCATCCCCACCCCGGACGACCTCGACGGAAAAGTGCTGATCGGGTCAGTGCGGTAGGGACTCGAAGCACCTTGAATACACGAAGGCCCCCCATCGAGCTCAGAGGGGCCTTGTGACCAGCGGTGTCGAGAGATCGCTAGGCGATGCGGCGGTCACCATTGCGGCGTACTTCTGCACGGCGTAGCGCACCATCGCGTCGGACCGAGCCTATACGGCGGATATCCGCACGCTTCTCTGCATCTACCGGATCCTCACTGATGCGACGGTTCCAGATACGGCGTCCTTTGCCGATCCGTCTTTCATCAGTCTCTCGCTTGTCGGGTCCTCGACGGGAACCGCCCCGGCGTTCGCTCTGAACTTCCATCCATCTCGTTCCTGGTCTGGGGGGACAACGTGTAAATGATTCAACGCTCCTTAGAGTAAAGATGGGAACGGACCGGGTATTCTGTCCAGCGTCTTCACGCTGGGGCCTCGTCCTGCCGCTCGCTCGGTGTTCTCAATTCCTCACGGCGGTGCTTGTCAGCGTCCTCCAGAGCCTGCTGAATGCGGGGGCATGCCTCCCTCACCGCATCCATATCGTCTCGCCGCAGCTCATAGAGCGCGCACGGCGTAGCGGCACGGCATGTGGCTGTCCGTGGGGTGCCATGCAGCAGAGCCATCTCCCCGAAGAAGTCACCTGCCATCAGCGTTGCCATGTCCCGCGTGAGGCCTCCGTCCTGCCTTGAAACGCGCACCACACCCCGTGCCACGAGGTAGAGCGACGATCCCGACGCTCCCTGCTTTACGATCACCTCGCCGGCCGGTGCGGTCCTCCGCCTCAGTTTTGACACCACCATGGCGAATTCCTCTTGGGGTGTCTCCAGGAAGAAGGGCACCTTCTTGAGGAGCTCCTCCGGATCCACTGCCAGCTTCCCGATCGTGCTCGCCCGCAGATCGCGTAGTTCAGCAGCCATCTCCTCGAGCATCACCTCGGCCACCCCCTCGGGGATAATTCCCGCGTGGGCCTTGGCCTCGATAGCCTCGCGCTCCGCGTGGAGCACCATACGTTCTGCGAGCCGTTCCTGAGTGGACTGCACGAATTCGGGAAACTGCTCGGCGTTCTGATCGAGTCGGCCACGGGCGTTCTCTCTCCAGTACTCGTACGAGGCCCGAATGTCGTCCATGATCTCGGGTCGAGCTGACTCGGCCTCACCGCCCGTTGCCAGCTCCTCCAAGACCTGTCGGCTGCCGCGAGACCTCGCCCATGCGATCTCGTAGTCACGGGCGGTCCGTTCCGCCCGCATGCTCTCCGCCCAGGCGCCGAGACCGGGAATGTGGTCCATCAGCCGGTAGACCACATTCTCGATGCGCTCACCGGTGGGCGGATGGAGCGTGTACTCGGGAAGCCGTCCCTCGTGTCGGATGCCCTCGGTCTGCAGCTCGATGGAGTGCACCAGGTTGCGGTAGGTCCGCTCCGTGAGGTGACCCCGGGAGAACATGGAGTAGTAGATGGTGTTCTCTTCGCCGAACGAGCGGAGGTAGAGAAGCTTTCTCTCCTGCTCGACGTCGAGATCCTCCCGGCGGAGGTCGGCGAGGGCGGCCTTCATTTCCTGGATGCTTGCTTCGCATCGTAAGCGCACGCCCTCGGCGATGCGGGGAGGAAAGAGCCCGCCGATCTGGAGGTCGGGGACCTGTTCGAGCGTGCGTTGCTTCGCCGAGAGCAGGCCCTCGAGACGCGCCACGCGGTCCGACAGGGGAGGCACGTGAAGCCCGAATCGGCGCACGAGGGCTTCGATCGAGAGGCCCTGAGCCAGGAGGGTGAAGAGCACGGCCCCCATGACGAGAGCGACGATGAGCTCGTTCAGGTCCCCGAAGCCAGACACTTCTCTACCGAGTTCCGGAAGACTGAGGGCGATGGCAAGTGCTACGGCGCCTCGGAGCCCGCCCCAGAACATTACCGTCTGATATCCCCGGTCTATCGGATCCGAACCCGGCAGCCGCCCGATACCGGGAACCAGCCCGAAGATCACAATCGCCCGGGAGACCAACATCGCCGATATGACCACGACCAGCAGGGGCGCACTGCTCGCGAGAGCGCCCAGGTCCACGGCGAGGCCTACCATGAGGAAGATCAGGGCGTTGGCCACCATGGCCATATACTCCCAAAAATGCTCCAGATACCCAGCCACCGACGGCGATATCTTGGCCTTTCCCCAACCCCCGATGAGCATACCGGCCATGACGGTCGCCATGACTCCGCTCAGGTGCAGAACTTCCTCGGCCAGGAGGAACGAGACGTAGGCCAGAACCGTGGTGAGCGTTACCTCGATGAAGGTGTCGGCCTCCACCCGGCCCAGAATCATCCCTACGACGAGGGCGGCGGCCCACCCGACCAAGAGTCCGCCGAAGAACACGAAGAGGAACTGCACGCCGCCGAAGACGATGGCTTCCTTCGTGATGACACCGGCCAGCAGGATGCCCGTGAGAATCCGGGACAACACGATGGCCGTCGCATCATTGAAGAGGCTCTCGCCCTCCACGAGGATCGTGAGTCGTTTCGGCGCACCGAGCTGGCGGAAGAGCGCGATCACCGACACCGGGTCGGTGGCGCTCAGGATCGACCCGAGGAGAAGCCCTTCGAGCCAGCCCAACGGCGTCGCCACCACCAGGATTCCCGCGATGAGACCCGTCGAGATCAGTAGGCCGGGAACGGCAAGCGTCAGAACCGCCGTCAGGTTGTCACGAAGCGCCCGGGCCTCGAGGTTGAAGGCCGACTCGAAGATCAGCGTGGGCAGGAAAACGAAAAACGCGATCTCCGGGGCGATCCGTAGGTTGGCGATAGGCTCGAGGATGTCGCCACCGAGGTGCGCCAGCTGTGCCAGCGCGATTCCCGTGAGCACCAACGCCACGGAAAACGGAATCTTGATCCGTTTGGAGACGGCCATAACGCCGCCGGCGACCAGCAGAAGTCCGACCGTGGCCCCGACGATCTCTATGACATGATGGCCGGATTCCTCCACGACTACGCTCCTGTCGTCACGGGCATGGAGAGCACTACCCCACCCAACCGGTCGCACACCGTGCCCATGTCCTCGGGAGATCCGAGCAGGATCAGCACCGTGCGAGCGAGCACCTCACGATCGCCCTTCGGATTGTAGTGCCAGTCACCCGACGGGCTGCGCACCGCGATGAGCAAAGCGTTGGATATCTCGTCCAGGGCGAGTTCCCCGACCGTTTTGCCCGTCGCAGGGGACGATGCCGGAATCGTGATTTCGTCGATGCGCAGATTGGCGTCCTGATCACGAAGCATCACGTCCAAGAAGCTCACGACGGTCGGCCGAATCAGCTCCGACGCCAAGCGCAGTCCCCCGATATAGGTCGGCGAAACCACCGCGATCTCCAGGGGCGCCATACCATCCGCAAGCCGGATTGATCCCGTACTTGCCATCGGGTCAACCCTCCGATGTGCCCTCATCGGGCAAGTCTGGGAGGTGGAACTCACTGCTCGCAGCCAGTCGTCGTTGATAAAGAATCCCGCCGTGAGGCTCGCTGATCTTGCCACGTTCGTATATGAAGCCAAAGACCTCTGCTGCGCGTGAAGCAGGCACAACGGCCGTCAAGACATCCTTCTCAGCTGCCTCACCGACGCCGCGCCACGCCAGAGGAGTCATACGCCCGGTCCCACGGGCGTGATGGATGGTGGTGCTCACGATTCCGAGTTCTTCCTTTAGCGCCATGAGCACCGGCAGCGCCCGCCCGTGCGGTACGATGCAGGTGATGAGCTTCTGGTCCGCGACCGTCCTCATGTGTCTGGGTCAGTCTTTTCCGCCAGCCGTTCCACCAGTTCGAGGGGGACGTAGGTGGCGATCTTCTCGAGCGCAGCGAGCGTCATGATGCCCATGCCCGGCGTATCGAGGTTGCCTGCCAGGTACATGGCTTCAAACACCCGGTCGGCCTGGTCATTGGCGACGATGATGGTGATGACTTCCTTGTCGACTTCGATGGCCAGACCCATGATGCCCAGCCGCTCACGCACACCGACGCCCTGGGCGTAGTTAACAGTCGCTCCCTGCGCGCCTGCATCCTGGGCGGCCTTCACGATCTTGTCTGCGAGCCCTCGCTGCACGATGCACGTGATCACCGATGCTTCGGTCAGTACCGTGATTCCCCGTTGTGTCATGCGACCATACCCCGGTTCTCCGTTCGGCCACCGGCGAGCCCTCGTTGCTCGTCTGTGACGTGTTTACGCCCGATCTTCCAGTTGATCCACAGGCCTATGCACATCACGGACAGTATGGGACCAATGGAGGCCATCGCGAGGATGCCAAATCCGTCCCCGGCTCCAACGGCCTCGCCGAAGCCGAGCCCCATCGCCAGAACGAGCGGCACCGTGACTGGACCGGTTGTCACCCCAGCACTGTCCCACGCGATATTGACGAATTCTTCGGTTGAAAGCCACGTCAAGACGATGGCGATCGTGTATCCTGGGACGACCAGCCATACCAGTGGCAAGTCGTAAATGATTCTGGATACACCGAGGGCGATACCGCAGCCCACGCCAAAAGAAACGGCGTACATCAACGTCGATTTGCGGAAGGAGCCGTTGGTCAGGTTGTCGACGGTCAGGCCAAGTGCATTCAGCGCCGGTTCGGCGAGGGTCGCACCGAACCCCAGAACCCAGGCGAAGCTGACCGCGATAACCAGTCCGGCGGCCACGGAATACAGTGGTGAACTGGCGACGCTTTCCAGCGGCGAAAAGGCTGCGGGTACGAGGCTCCCGGCTTGCGAGCCCAGCACCGACAGCCCGTAGGTCAGGCCGAGATTGAAGACGACCATGCCAAGAACACAAAGGGTGATGCCATAGGCGGTGATCCATGGCCGCGGCAGTTTGTGTTTCAAGAGAACCATCAGCACGAACAGCAAGAAGACGACGAGTGGTACGATGGAGCGGATTCCGGCGACAATTTCAGCGCCGGGTGACTGCGTCAGCCGGTTGCCTGAAGTGCTCTGGGAAAGCGTCCGTGCGGCCTCGATAATCATTTCTGGGGACTGCTGGTAAGTTACGAACAGCGCCAGTCCCTGGACGGCGATTACCGGGAAGAGCGAGGCGAGCGTAACTATTCCGAAGCCGGCAAGTGAAGAGTCACCACGGCCTGCGGCGCCCGCGATGCCGACACCGAGCGCCAGCACCAGCGGCACGGTTACCGGCCCGGTGGTCACTGCTCCAGCGTCCCAGGCCAGGCCCAGTATGGGTGCGAGATTGGGGTCCTGTGACGCGTAGAGAGTCAGAGCGAGCAGAGGTAGTAGGGTGATGTATACCAAGGTCTTGAGACTCCAGCCGTACAGAAACCTCAGCGTTCCGATAAGGGCAGCGAGACCGACCCCGATGCCGACAACCAACACCAATACCCCGGACCATTGGTTGAGCAGCGCGTACAGATATGGGGCGGTAGCGACGTCGACGAATTGCCCGGCGGCCTTCAGAGCGCCGATGGCGGGTTCGGCGAAAGTCACTCCGATACCCAGGAGAAAGACGATCAGCAACACCACTGGCAAGGGCGAATGTACAGGTAGGGTATGGCCTATTGTCTCGCCAAAGGGCATCAAGCCGACCTTGAGTCCCTCCATGAACAGCATGAGGCCGACGATGACGGCGAACAGCCCGGCGGTGAGTATCGCCGCACCTGCGACTTCCTGCCGGAGTATGAACACCTGGAATAGGAGCAGATACAGCGCCAGCGGAATGACGGCCCGGGCCTGCTCGAACACGCGGTTGTAGAGATACGGGGCGAGGAGGCGGTAGGCATCGAGGGGGCGCAGCTTGATCCTGCCCCGAGTCTCGGCGGGGTACGTCCTGACCAGATCATTGAAGCTAATGATGTCATGCCGAATGGTTGCCACGCGGACAAACGTGCCAAAGCGGATTTCACTGCTCATGGTGGATGTCCCGAGGATCGTCGAGAGAGGTGAGGAGGAACGGGTTTCTTTCCCGTTGGCCTTTAGGCCGGATCCCCTCCTGTTCCGAGTCTTCGCCTAACAACAAGTCATGCCTCTGAGCATGTTCGCACGACCGACGCCGTGGGGCCCCAAGTCCCGCGCCAATCGTGCATGAGCAGAGTCGTTTGCAAGAAGGAATGAGGGATAGGCGGTTCAAGCGCTCTGTCGCCTGGAAACGCACGGTAGAACGGGGCGCGCCGGGCGGCAAGGCGTGAGGGGGATCTTGGAGGACGGCACGAACAGCGCCGTGATGGCGACGGCTGAGAGACGGGACACCTGTATAACGACCGGAGTCCCAGGCGGGACTTTTCACAACTGCCCGTTACTTGTGTCTCCGGCGGACGAGGGGTGGTGGGGGCCATGACACGAGCTGAGCCGCGGGTGGTGAAGACCGGGATCGACTTCGGTTGATCTTCTTCCACCGATCGCTCAGCGGGTTATTGGCCGTGGGGCGCCGGAATGTGCACCCCGGATCAGCCGAAGAGCAAAGGAGTTTGCCCTTTATGGGCGCTTCGGAGAAGCCATTGCCCCACCCCCACGACGAGGGCATGTTTCCGCACTTCCAACGTGCGAACAGACGTCTGGCGCACCTGACGCCACCCGCGGCCTTCTTCAACAGACCTCTTGAGCAGGCTACCGAGTATTGGCCCACATCCCATACGTTCCGTACGAAGACGCGGAGGGACCCCTCGCCGAGCTCTATCAGCGATACGGGGGATCGGAGATGCGCGTCGACAACATCATCCGGATCCACTCCCAGAACCCTCCCTCCATGGAGCACCACGTGCGCCTCTACGCGCACCTCATGCGAGGGCAATCTCCGTTGAGTCGTGTGCAGCGGGAGATGATCGCGGTGACCGTTTCGTCGGCGAACGACTGTTTCTATTGAATCAACCATCACGGGGCGGGACTCCGTACGCTCACCGAGGACCCCGAACTGTCGAAGGCGCTTGCGCGCGATTATCGGGAGGCCGATCTCGGCGCCGCGGATCGGGCGATGCTCGACTATGCGGTGAAGCTGACCCTGGCACCCTGGCAAGTAGACGAGGGGGACGTCCAGCGACTCCGCGACGTCGGCTTCGGAGACGCGGCGATTCTCGATATCTGCCAGGTGACGTGCTACTACAACTACGTGAACCGACTGGCCGACGGTCTGGGCGTGGAGTTGGAGACCGATTGGAGTCGAGGTCCCTTCACGCTCACCAAGGTCGAATTCGAGGAACGACGAAGAAGGGTCGCTGAATGATCGAGCTCACGGGTCACGACCTTTCGTTGGAGGCTCTCGAGTTGGCCGCGGTGGACCGGGTGCCTGTCTCTCTGGCGGAGGCGGCTCGCCCCGGCGTGCGGCGCGCTCGAGCCTTCATCGAGGAGCTCCTGAAGAGTGGGGAGCGCATCTACGGCGTCACCACTGGATTCGGCCGCCTCGCGGAGGTCGTCATCTCTTCCGATCAGCAGGGTGACCTTCAACGAAACCTGGTGCGCAGTCACGCTTCCGGCGTGGATACGCCGATGGCCACCGAAGAGGTGCGGGCGATCATGATCCTCCGGGCGAACGCTCTCGCCCGCGGGAATTCGGGTTGTCGCGAAGAGGTGATCGACCGTTTGCTGGACTTCCTGAATCACGGGGTACACCCCGTCGTGCCGCGAGTCGGATCCGTGGGCGCCAGTGGGGATCTTTCTCCGTTGGCGCACATCGCCCTCGGGCTGATCGGTGAGGGTCGCGTCGAGCACGGAGGCCAGCTTCGAGACGCGGCCGAGGTATTCGCCGAGCTTGGAATGGAGGCCCTCGAGCTGCGAGAGAAGGAAGGGCTGGCCCTCATCAACGGCACCCAGGCCACCACGGGTCTCGGGATCCTCGCCCTGCTCTCGGCGCAGCGGGCGCTCGACACCGCCGAGACGGCGGGCTGTTTGAGCCTGGAGGCACTCGAGGGCACGCCCGACGCGTTCCTTGCGGAGGTACAGGAAGCCCGGCCCCATCCCGGTCAGATCGAGTCGGCCCGTCGGCTTCGGGGGCTCTTGGCCAACTCCGAAATTCGGGAGTCGCACCGGCATGGGGACCCGAGGGTCCAGGACGCATACTGTTTGCGATGCATGCCGCAGGTACACGGGGCGGCTCGGGACGCGCTCGGCTACGTCCGGCAGGTGCTGACCACGGAGGCCAATAGCACGACGGACAACCCGCTCGTCTTTCCGGAAACCCGAGCCGTGGTGAGCGCAGGCAACTTCCATGCACAGGTCGTCTCCCAGGCGCTCGATCTGCTCTGCATGGCCGTCACGGACCTGGCGGCGATCAGCGAGCGGCGCATCGAACGTCTGCTCAATCCCGATCTTTCCGGCTTGCCCGCGTTCTTGGCGCGGCAGCCCGGGCTCGAGTCCGGCTTAATGATCGCTCAGGTCACGGCGGTTGATCTGCTCGCCGAGATGCGGGTGCTCTGCCATCCTGCGAGCGTCGATTCGGTGCCCACGAGCGCCAACCAGGAAGACCATGTTTCCATGGGCCTGACCGCCGCACGCAAGGCGCGACGGGTCGCGGACTGTTTCGAGTACGTCCTCGCCATCGAGCTGACGGCGGCGGCCGAGGCCGTCGAATACCACCGGCCACTCAAGGCCGGCGACGGGGTAGAGGAGGCCCACTCGTTGATTCGCGAGCACGTCGACCGCCTAGAGGGCGACCGCAGCCTCTCGGGCGACTTCACGGCCGTGCGAGATCTGATACGGACAGGAGCACTCGCCGCTCTGGGCGAGTGAGGGAGGATTCAGCTTTGAGCACTACCGTCGGAGCGCGGACCATCCGCGCCCCTCGCGGCAATGATCTTTCCTGCAAGGGATGGACGCAGGAAGCGGCACTCCGGATGCTGATGAACAACCTCGATCCGGACGTTGCCGAACGCCCCGAGGATCTGGTCGTCTACGGTGGAACCGGTCGGGCCGCCCGGAGTTGGGAAGCGTTCGATCGAATCGTGGCGACCCTTAGGGAGCTGGAGGACGACGAGACCCTGCTCGTTCAGTCCGGCAAGCCGGTCGGCGTCTTCACCACCCATACCGATGCCCCCCGAGTGCTCCTCGCCAACTCCAACCTCGTGGGTCGTTGGGCCAACTGGGACCACTTCAACGAGCTCGAGCAGAAAGGCCTCATGATGTACGGCCAGATGACGGCCGGCTCGTGGATCTACATCGGAAGCCAGGGCATTCTGCAGGGGACGTACGAGACCTTCGGGGCCATGGCACAACAGCACTTCGGCTCGAGCCTGAAGGGTCGCTGGGTGCTCACCGGAGGGATGGGGGGAATGGGTGGCGCGCAGCCGCTTGCCGCGACGATGAACGGCGGCGCGATCCTGGTCGTCGAGGTGGATCCCACCCGAATTCAGCGCCGACTCGACACGGGATACTGCGACCGGATGACCGATGATCTCGACGAGGCGCTCGAATGGACCCGTGGTGCTGCCGACCGGGGTGAGGCCCTCAGCGTCGGTCTGGTGGGCAACTGCGCGGAGGTGATCCCCGAGATCGCGGCACGCGGCATCGTACCCGATCTGCTCACTGATCAGACGTCCGCCCACGACCCGCTGAACGGCTATGTCCCGGCAGGCCTCTCGTTGGCCGAGGCCGAGGCGCTACGTACGGCCGATCCGGACGACTACGTACGCCGGTCCATGGAGTCGATGCGTGTCCACTGTGAGGCAATGGTGGCACTCATGCGGGCGGGTGCCCACACGACGGACTACGGCAACAACCTTCGGACCCAGGCTCTGGACGCTGGTTTCGCAGACGCTTTCGCCTTTCCGGGCTTCGTGCCGGCGTACGTCCGGCCCCTGTTCTGTGAGGGTAAGGGACCGTTCCGGTGGGTCGCACTCTCCGGAGATCCCGCCGACATTCACCGGACCGACGATTTGGTTCTCGAGATGTTCCCCGATGACGAGCATCTGATACGCTGGATCGGTATGGCGCGTGAGAAGGTCCACTTCCAGGGATTGCCGGCCAGGATCTGTTGGCTTGGGCAGGGTGAGCGGGCTCGATTCGGCGTGGCGATGAACGAGCTTGTCGGCAGCGGTGAGATCTCGGCACCCATCGTGATCGGGCGCGACCATCTGGATACGGGATCGGTGGCCTCTCCCTATCGCGAGACCGAGGCCATGCTCGATGGCAGCGATGCGGTCGCCGATTGGCCTATACTGAACGCCCTGCTGAACACGGCGTCGGGTGCGAGCTGGGTGTCGTTCCATCACGGGGGGGGAGTGGGCATCGGCAATTCGCTTCATGCGGGCCAGGTCCTCGTAGCCGACGGCTCACCCCAGATGTCCGAGCGCATTCGCCGCGTGCTGACCAACGATCCCGGGATCGGTGTGGTACGACATGCCGACGCGGGATACGAGAAGGCGGTCGAAACCGCCGACCGAGAAGGACTTCGTCTTCCAATGCGTGAGGGCTGACCCTAGATGTCTCAACAGATGTCTCAACGGATCGTCGAGTGTGTTCCCAACTTCTCCGAGGGGCGAAATCCCGCTGTCCTGAAGGAAATCACCAACGCCGCTGAAGCGGTAGCGGGCGTACGCCTTCTCGACGTCGATCCGGGGGCCAATACGAACAGGACGGTGGTCACGTTCGTCGGCCCTCCCGAAGCGGTGGAGGAGGCCGCCTTTCAGTGCGTCGCCCGCGCGGCCCAACTCATCGACATGCGGGAGCATCAGGGTGAGCATCCCCGGATGGGTGCCACAGACGTCGTCCCCTTCGTGCCGGTGTCCGGTGTGACCATGGACGAATGTGTGGCCATGGCCCAACGAGTCGGAGAGCGGATCGGGGCCGAGCTGGACATTCCGATCTTCCTTTACGAACACGCGGCGAGCCGCCCCGAACGGCGGAACCTGGCCCAGGTGCGAGCCGGCGAGTACGAAGGGATGGCCGAGAAGCTCAAGGATCCCGACTGGCACCCGGATTTCGGGCCGCAGGATCTGAATCCGAGCGCCGGGGCCACCTGTGTGGGTGCCCGGGAGTTCTTGATCGCGTACAACATCAACCTCAACTCCACCGACCGGCGCTATGCCAACGACATCGCATATGCAATCCGGGAGAGGGGGCGTTGGAAGCGGGTGGGCAACACCGAACCCTTCTACTACAAAGGTGAGGTTGTTCGCTTCGCCGAGGACGGCACCTATCCGTGCGGGCCGTGCGACTTCGTGGGCGAGACCTTCGAGGGGCTTGAGAAGCACTATAAGGAAGTGCACGGAGGTGATCTTCGGGCGCGGTATCAGGCCCTCGACGTCGATCCGGAGGCTCCGACCGGACCCGTTTTCGACGATGGTCTTTTCACCGATGTGAAGGCGATCGGATGGGTGATCGACGAGTACGACCGAGCACAAATCAGCATCAACTTCACGAACTTCAATGTCAGTCCGCCCCATGAGGTTCTCGAGGCCGCTCGGGAAGAGGCTCGCAAGCGGGGCGTCGTCATTACCGGCTCGGAACTGGTGGGCCTCATCCCCTTCGAGGCCTTGAGGCAGGCCGGTGTCTTCTATCGGCGCCGGGCCATGAAGTCGACGGGAATCCCGGTACCCGACCTTCTGGAGACGGCGATCCAGTCCATGGGGCTAAGGGATGTCGCGCAGTTCGACGTGCGGGAGAAGGTGCTTGCGATGCCCACCGTCGAGGGACCGTTGGTGCTACGGCCCACCTACGACTTCATCGACGAGGTCTCCCGGGAGACGCCCGCGCCGGGTGGTGGATCGGTAGCCGCGTTGGCAGGAGCCCTCGGTGGGGCCTTGGCGTCCATGGTGGTGAACCTGTCCGTCGGGAAGGGCGAATTCGACGATCGCTACGAGCAGCTCTGCTCGATCGCAGAGCGGGCGCAGGCGGTGAAGGACCGACTCGTGCGCATGGTGGACGAGGACACGCAGGCGTTCGATTCTGTCCTCACGGGCATGCGTATGCCGAGAGATACCGAAGAGGAGCGGGTCGCTCGTTCAGAGGCGATTCAAGAGGGATACAAGACGGCGACGCTCGTTCCCCTCGGGACCGCAGAGGGTTGCTTGGAAGCGATGACCCTCTGCAAGGAGATGGCCGCCATGGCCACGCCAGAGATGATCAGCGACGTCGGTTCCGGAGCGCTCATGGCTCATGCGGGCCTCAAGTCGGCCATCTACAACGTGCGCATCAACCTCCCGAACATCTCAGATGAAGTGTTCGACCAGGAGGTTCGGGGAAAGCTGGATGGACTCCTTCAGGGTGCCGACGAGGCGGTGCGAGAGGTGGAAGGGTACGTAGAGGCGGCACTCGAGGGTTGACCGCCTCCGAGAGAATCCACGCCCGACCGGAAACACCAACGGAATAGGACTCCCTTTGGCTTTCGACAGCGTTTGGCTCAATGCCCACCTCGCCACCATGCAAGGTGGGGGAGCCGCTTTTGGAGAGGTAGCCGACGGTGCCGTGGCCGTCACCGGAGGACGGCTCGACTGGGTGGGGTCCAGGTCGGACGTCCCAGATGGCGATATCGGCCCGGACACACAGGTGCACGACGTCGGCGGTGCCTGGATTACTCCAGGTCTCATCGATTGCCACACACACCTGGTGTTCGGAGGGGACAGGGCGGATGAGTTCGAGGCGCGCCTGCAGGGTGCTACGTACGCCGAGATCGCTCAGGCGGGTGGAGGGATCCGGTCCACCGTACGTGACACGCGGGAGGCCTCTCCTGGCGAACTGGAGTTTGCCGCGGCAGGACGCGTCGGCCGACTCCTGCGGCAGGGCGTCACCACCCTGGAGATCAAGTCCGGGTACGGCATGGACGTGACCACCGAGTTGACGATGCTGCGGGCCGCGCGGAGCCTGGGCGAGAGCCTTCCCGTGACCGTGCGGACCACGCTGCTCGCTCTCCATGCGCTTCCGCCCGAGTTCGACGGCCGACGAGGCGAGTTTGTTTCGATGGTCGTGGACGAGCTTCTTCCGGCGGCGGTAGAGGAGGGGCTGGTCGACGCTGTCGATGCCTTCTGCGAAGGCATCGCCTTCACACCTGAGGAGTGCACGACGTTCTTTCATGCCGCAACGAGCATGGGCCTGCCCGTCCGGCTGCACGCGGATCAGCTTTCGGATACGGGAGGTGCCGCGCTCGCCGCCAGCTTCTCGGCCCTCTCCGCCGACCACCTCGAGTACACGTCCGAAGACGGGGTGAGCGCGATGGCGGCCGCGGGGACCGTCGCAGTCCTGCTTCCCGGAGCGTTCTACTACCTGAGCGAAACGCATAGGCCTCCGGTAGATGCGTTCAGGAACGCCGGCGTACCCATGGCCCTGGCGACCGACGCCAACCCGGGCTCGTCACCGATCCTCTCGCTCCTTACGATCCTGAACATGGGCTGCACACTCTTCCGTCTGACTCCGGAAGAGGCGCTCGCAGGGGTGACGAGGAACGCCGCGCTGGCCCTGGGTCTGGGGACCGAAGTGGGTACGCTCGAGTCGGGGAAACGGGCCGATCTGGCCCTATGGGACGTGAATCACCCACGCGAACTGGCCTACTGGATCGGCGTCAACCCGTGCCGATCAGTGGTCCAAGACGGCGTCGTGGTAGGAGCGTAACTGCTCCGGTCAGCCCCCCCTGGGGCGCACGCCTGAGCGGGAACCACCCGAGCGGCTCCGGGAGGGAGCGCTGCGACCCGACGAACGGGGTGCGCTACGCATCGAGGCTGATCCACGGCCGCTACGGGCCGATGACCGGGGTGCGCTACGCGTCGATGAACGAGGAGCGCTACGGGCCGATGCTCCGCGGCCGGCACTCCGGCGCGGACTCACGCTCGGCCTTGCCGCGCGAGTAGAGGTCCGAGGTGGCCTGGCGCTCCTGGCCGAACTCCGACTCGGTGTAGGCTTCGACGGTGCCCTCCGGGTGGACCTGGACGGTGCACTCCTGGTACGGCTCGGGGCCGCCCGGGGCACCGGACGAGCCCTATCGGGCCTCGTCGAACGCGTGCTCGACCTCGAAGGCGCCGCGCGTGCGGAACTCGGGTCCCGGAGCCGTAGGTTCGAGCGCGTGCTCGGCGACGGCCGATCGGCGTTGGACCGACGGGTAGACGGTGCGGTTCTCGCTGAAGGAGTCGCGCTCCTCGAGGGCGCTGAGCGGGCTGCCGGTGCTCGCGTTCGGGCCACTCCGGAGCGTACGTCAGTCCGACCCCGCACGGCGTCCGTAGGACGAGCTCTCGTCACGGTCGGCCGTACGGCCCTCGCCCCGCTGCTGGGGGCGGCTCGGTCCGCGGAAGCACGCGTCCGGGGCGCGACCGCTCGACCACCTGCGGCGTTCCGCTGGGCGGAGCGGGCGACGGTCGCTGAGACATCACTCCGCGCGGCGCTGTTGGCGGCGGCGGCACTCGAGGTTCCTCCACGATTGGTCGCCACACGTGTGGCAGAGGTGGACCGTGGCGACTCTTTGTAGCCGAGACCGTTGACGGCCCCTCCTCTGGCATACCGTCCGGTTGCTTGGGTCGAACGAGGCGGCACGTAAGTGTTCGGTGCCCGATAGTTGTAGTAGGCGTAGTCGCCGTAGGTATACGCGCTGCTCACCCCACCCCGGTGATTCCGGTAGCCGAACCAGTTGTAGTCGTAGAGGCTGCCGAAGGCCAACCGTGTGCTGCCGCCCCAGTAGGGGACGCCCCACCCGTAGCCCCAATAGGCCGGATAGGAGAAGCGCCAAGGCATGTAGCCATATGAGAGACTGATGTAGCGGCGGCTGTGATAGTGGTCGTGATAGCCGTAGCCGTAGTCGGAGTAGCCCGCGTCATAGTAGCTGCGACGGCAGGGGTACGAGTACGAGTCGTAGTAGGTGTACGACCAGCAGAGATCGTCATAGGCAGGCTGGTACCATGGATCCACGGTCGTGTAGGACAGCCCCACTCCAAAGCCGACCCCCAAGGAGAAGGAGAAGCTGCTCCAGGAATACTGTCCAGATACCGCTTCGGGACGCCAGGTGAGGGCGAAGCCGAGTACCAACGCCGTTCCGATCAGCCTACGCACGATGTGCCTCCTTGGAAGATCTCGATGAAAACCAGTGCACGGCGCGTGCCACTAAAGGCATATCCGGAGAACCCTTTATTTAAGCCATATTCCCGGGCGTGAGATCTATGGATTATCCCCTGTGTCACCACCGGAGGACACGGAGAAAGGCTTGTGGAGGACAGGCTCCCCGGTCGATTCCGGCTCAGCTCCGAGCGTCGAGAGCCGAGAAAAGGGCCTCGATCTCCTGTGAAGATGTGATCGTGTTGGGAGAGATCCGCAGGGCGTTGAGGCCCTGGGTCTGGAAGGGACGGAGGACGATGCCCCGATCGGTGTACATGCCGACCGACACCGCGTTGGCCCCCGGCGATTCAAAGCCGATCCCGATGAGCGATCCGCCGAGTTCCCAATTCTCGGGCGAACGCCAGGAGAGGGACGGGTCGGCCTCAACGCGGGCCTTCAGGTCCTCCCGGATTTCCCGGTATCGGGTCTCCTTGTGCTCGGATCCGAGGCTGTTCTGGAAGTCGAGCCCATCACCCATGGCCAGAAGTTCGGCAAGGTTGCGCGTGCCGTAGTCCTCGAACATTCGTGCGCTCCCGGACCAGCGGCGTTGGCCCCATGTGACCCACATCGGGTGGACCGCCTCGAGGGCCTCTCGTCTCACGTAGAGAAGGCCCAGGCCCTTGGGAGACTGGATCCACTTGTGTGGACTGGTCGAGTAGGCGTCGACTCCCGACGCTTCGAGGTCCAGGGGAATCATGCCGGCGGTTTGCGCTCCGTCCACCGCAACGAACTCAACGCCCTCCGCCCTGGCCATCGCCGTGAGGGCCGCCATGGGGTGCCGGAGACCCACGATGTTGTCCACATGGGGGAAGACGAGCACCCTGGTCTCGGGACGAATCTGGCGGCGATGGATCTCGACAACCTGGTCGACGGTGAGGTTGGGTACGTCCGTCACCGGAAAGTCGAAGCGGCGGACGGCGTATCCTCTCCTGGAGGCGTGGTGGTCCCACGCGACGCTGGCACCATCGTGATTCATGGAGCTGTAGAGTACCTCGTCACCTGGGCCCAGCGGCAGGCCTTGGGCCAGGACGTTGAAGCCCTCCGTGGTGTTGTGTGTGATGGCGACGGTGTCGGGATCGGCTCCGAGGAGGGCGGCGGCTTTGTTGCGGACGGCCTCGCGGGGCTCCTCCCAGGCGCCGCCCCACATATACAGCCAGGGGTTTTCCTCGCAGACGCGCATGTACTCGACACATGCCTCGTGGACTGCTCGCGGAATCGTTCCGATCGAGGCGTGATTCAGATAGACGACGTCGGAGGCAAGCATGTATCGCTCTCGGAGTGCCTCCCAGGTGGCAGCGGAACGAGGGCCGGAAGCGACGTACTCGAGTTCGGCACCGAACGCCTCTTCGACGAGTTCGAGACGTGAGACGGCGGGCCCGGCGAGAGCCAAGGCCGCCAACGATTTGAGGAAATCGCGACGCTGATGACGAACGGACAGCATGGCTCAGTCTCCGGTGTTGCGACCGCGTCCCTTGCCATGGAGCACGAAACGAGGAAGATTAGTGACCACCCATTCGGGTGCCTGGAACGCAGATTTCTGATACTTCAGGCCGAACTCTCGAGTCGTTCCAATCTCGGACTCACCGTCCCCGGCGGTTTATACCGTCGGATTGCCTGTGCGCCTTCGCATGCGAACACGGGCTGGCAAATTGGACGGGGCACCCCGACATCGCCAGGGGTGCCGAATCCTTTTCGAGCCTGAGTATCTCGGTCGTGAATATCTCGGTACGCATGCCAGCCGTCTCAGACGGTGAGGGCGTGTAGGCGGAGTGATGACATTCGTAGTTGTGCGTTCCTCGAACAGTGTAGCCTGGCCCAGGATTCGTTGGGCCCAGAGCAAGGAAATTCAAAATAGTGGACGGTAACACACCCAATGATCGCCTCGATTCCGAGGCACAGCAGGATCAGCCGGAGTCTCCGGACCAGAAGGGTCCCGAGCAGCAGAATCGAGAGGAACAGGGTTCCTCTGCGTCCCAGGATCGTTCCGAGTCTGGGGACAAACAGGATCGTCCCCCGCAGCGCGGTCGAGGCCAACGAGGCCGACAGAAGCGAGGCCGAGGTCGGGGTCGAGGTCGGGGGCAGCAAGGTGGCCAGCAGCAAGGTGGCCAGCAGCAGGGTGGCCAGCAGCAGAACCGGCAGCAGCAGAACCGGCAGCAGCAGAATCGGAATGCTCCGGATGAGTACGACTATGAATTCAATGAGACCGATGAGAACTACGTGCCCGGAGAGCCCCTGGGCCTCCTTGAAGTGCTCGGTAGTGGCTCAGGGTTCATCCGCCGCCGTGATGCGGGCTACATAGCCAGCCAGGAAGACATCTACGTCGGCGCCAAAGTGATTCATAAGTTCGGCCTGCGTACCGGAGACGAACTCACCGGATCCGTAGGACGGCGTCCCAAGAACGGCAAGAGTCCGCCGCTTACACATCTGGGCCTGGTCAACGGGGGTCCTCCTGACGACGCCAGCCGACGCCCCGATTTCAACCGTTTGAGTGCGGTTCACCCCAGCGAGCAGCTCACCCTGTCCTGTGATCGGACCGTGGGCGGAGAGCCGGACTACACGAATCGCGTCATCGACCTGTTCTGCCCGTTCGGCAAGGGACAGCGGGCCATGATCGTCGCTCCCTCGAAGGCCGGTAAGACCACGGTGCTCCAGGCGGTTGCCGAGGGGATCGTGACGAACCACCCGGAGTGCACGCTGTTGATCCTCCTTGCCGACGAACGGCCCGAGGAGATCACGGACATGGAGATGTGCGGCTTCGGCGAGGTGATCGCATCGAGTTTCGACCGACCGGCCGAGCGTCACTGCCAGGTCGCCGAAATGACTCTCGAGCGCGCTCGCCGGATGGTGGAGAGCGGCAAGGACGTGGTGATCATTCTGGATTCGATCACGCGGCTCGCGCGGGCCTACAACTCGGTCGAGGAGGGGAGCGGTCGTACACTCTCTGGAGGACTCGATGCGAATTCGCTAGAGAAGCCGAAGCGCTTCATCGGCAGTGCGCGGAAGATCGACCCTCGGCAGGGTGGGGGATCATTGACGATCGTCGCCACGGCTCTCGTCGACACCGGATCCCGGATGGACCAAGTCATCTTCGAGGAATTCAAGGGCACGGGAAACAGCGAGTTGGTGCTCAGTCGGGAGTTGGCGGACAAGAGGCTCTACCCGGCCATCGATCTCACCGCGTCGGCGACGCGGAAAGAGGAGTTGCTGCTCGATTCCGACAGCCTGTCCGTCTCACGGGCGATGCGTCGACAATTGTCTGACGTGTCACCGGCCGACGCCATGAGCGAACTGCTCGGGGTCATGCGGCGTACCCGGACCAACGAAGGACTCGTGGCTCTGGCCAGCCAGAAGATCTAGGGCGCGCCGGATCCTATCACGGCCTCGAGGCGGGTGAGGCCCTCCGTGAGCTGCTGTCCCTGTGAGTCGGACATGGTCCTCGCGATATAGCCCATGAGTGGGTTTCGTCCGAAGTCGCCCTCTTCACGCCACGCCACGACGCTGCCACGCGGCGACTGCTCGAGACGCAGCGTGCCGATCACCTCGGCCCCTTCGCCGATACGGACCCGATAGGCGACCAAGGCGAAAGGCCGACTCTCGGTGATCGTCACCGATCCGGACCCGTACTGCTCGTCGTCCCAACTGCGGATGGCCCCCAGCCCGGAGGAGGGGTCACTGAGCGTGGACTCCACCTCTGCCCACTGGGTCCACTCGTCCCAACGCCGGAGGTCCGCGAGCAGCGGAAAGACCGATTCGGGCTCCGCCTGGATCTCGATCGACGCCTCGGCAGACCACGTGCCCGGGAGCAAGAATCCGAGGACCATAAATGCCACGAGGAGTCCTCCGATCACGCCGAAGACCTTGGTGAGACGCCTCATCATGGTCGGTCTGCTGCGTTGTTCGTGACCACTCGGAGCACTGGCTGGAGGTAGCCCCACACCGTCTCCGATACTCGGCCGTGGCCTTCTGCAGTCGGGTGAATCCCATCTACCTGGTTGAGCTCCGGGAGGCCTGCCACGCCCTCGAGCAGGAAGGGGATCAGGACGGCATCGTTCTCCTCCGCCAGGTCGGTGAACACCGATCGAAAGTCGGACCCGTAGTCCGGTCCGAGGTTGGGGGGCGCTTCCATGCCGGAGAGCACGAGCCGGACATCGGGATACCGCGTCCGCGCGCTGTCCATGACTGCCTGCAGATTCCGCCGCATGGTATCGACGGACAGCCCCCGGAGTCCGTCGTTGGCTCCCAGCTCGATGACGAGCACCCTCACCGGTGCCCGCAGAAGCCAGCTGATGCGTCGAAGCCCCCCGGCGCTCGTATCACCGCTCACACCGGCGTTCACGATCTCGAAGGGGAGACCGGCCGAGTCGATCTTCGCCTGGAGGCGGTTCGTAAAGCGAACCGTTGGATCGTCGAGGCCATACCCGGCGGTCAAGCTCGTTCCCACGAAGACGACTCTTCCCCGCCGGCCCGCTTCGGCCGACGTCGGAGCGCCCCCGACCGGGGCTCCGTCCCCAGGCGTTGAACCTTCCTGACCCTCGGAGCGTACCACGTCCGAGTCGGTACCAGGGCCACATCCGCCCGAAGGAAGCCACAGTGCCAAGAGAGCGACCGCGACCATGATCCGAGCTGTGGGTCTGTCGAAAGAATACATGAGCGGAGGGCGACCCCTTCGCGTGTTGGATAGCGTTGATCTCGATGTAGAACCCGAGAGCTTCGTGGCCATCGCCGGACCCTCTGGGAGTGGTAAGACAACCCTCCTCGGGCTCATGGCGGGGCTCGATCAGCCCACGGAAGGTAAGGTAACCGTTGCCGGGGCGGATCTCTTCAGTCTTACCGAGGACGGCCGGGCCAGGTTTCGGGCCGAGAACGTGGGCTTCGTCTTCCAGACATTCCATTTGCTGCCCACCCTGACGGCGCTCGAAAACGTGATGGTGCCCCTCGAGCTCCTCGGGCGCAGCCAGAGCCGCAACGGAAACGACATTCGGGAACGGAGCCGCGAACTGCTCGCTCGAGTCGGCCTCGGTGACCGTACGGATCACTATCCGGCGCAACTCTCTGGAGGAGAGCAGCAGCGTGTGGCCTTGGCCCGTGCCTTTTCCAACCAGCCACGCATCCTGTTCGCGGACGAGCCCACCGGGAATCTCGACCGAAAGACGGGGCTGCACGTGGTCGAGCTGCTGGAGGAGCTGAACCGGGAGTCGCAGACTACGCTCGTTCTCGTGACGCACGATCTCGGTTTGGCGGAGCGGGCTCATCGGACGGTCTCGCTGGCCGATGGCCGGATCGTCTCAGACACGAGCGGCGCATCCGGCGGCGTACACGGAGGCGTACACGGCGGCGCGTTCGAGTGATCCGGTCCTTTGCGGTTCGGCTGGCGTGGCGAGAGGGTCGAGCCAGCTATCGTCGACTCTCGGTGTTCATGGGTTCCATCGCATTGGGAGTCGCGGCTCTGGTAGCCATCCACTCGTTCCGGCGTGATGTGGAACGCTCTCTCGGCGACCAGGCTCGGGTGCTCTTGGGTGCCGACGTACGGGTTTCGTCGAATCGGGCTTTTCCCGAAGAGTTCGAGGCAGTTCTCGATTCAATGATTTCGGAGGGCCGTGAGATCGCCCGCACGACGACGCTCGCTTCAATGGTGCTCGATCTACGCAGCGGTGGCGTGCGGCTGTTCCAGATTCGCGCCGTGGACCCTGGTTTTCCCTTCTATGGCACGGTGGCGTCCGATCCGTCCGAGGCCTGGGCCCAGGTTCACGATGGACCGTGGGCGGTCGTCGACCCTGCGGTCATGGTCCAGTTGGACGCACGGCCCGGCGACACGTTGGCCATTGGTCAGGCGCGGTTCGTCCTCAGGGGCACGGTCACGGGACTTCCGACGGACGTGGGTTTTCAAACCGCCATCGGACCCCGCGTCTATATCGGCCGCGACCGACTGGAGGAGACGGGGCTTGTCATATTCGGATCCATCGCCCGTTACCACGCCAACTTCCTCATGCCGGAACGAGCCGACCGGGATCAGCTCTGGAATGACCACGAAGAGCTCTTCTCGCGAAACCGACTACAACACACCCCGGCGGCCTACAGGGCGCAGGAGATGAGCTCGGCCCTGGACGATTTGGCGCGCTACCTCGGACTGATCGGGCTCGCGGCCCTTTTCCTCGGTGGTATCGGCGTGGCGAGTGCCATCTACGTCTACGTCCGCGAGAAGGTCGTGACGGTGGCCGTCCTTCGCTGCATCGGTGCCCGTCAGGAGACACTGTTCGCGGCCTACCTGCTCCAGGCAGGGGTGCTCGCTCTCATGGGCTCCCTGGCCGGGGTCATTGTCGGGATCGGCATCCAGCGGATACTGCCGGTGTTCTTGTCGGGTGTCTTGCCTGTGGGAGTGACCACGGACATCTCGTGGTTGGTGGCCTTCGCCGGCGTCGTTCTGGGCGTGTGGGTCGCTCTCATATTCGCTTTGGGCCCTCTCCTCGAGGTCAGAGGCATATCGCCCCTACTCGCTTTGAGGCATGACTTCGAGCCGCCCCAACGCATCGGTGTCTCGAAAATCGGAGCCCTGGCGCTTCTGGTGGCCACTGTTCTGGGGCTTACCGTCGTTGAAGCGCCCTCTCCGGTGCAGGGCCTCGCGTTTTCCGGAGGGCTCTCCGTGGTCGCGCTCGTCCTGTGGGGAGCGGCTCGGGGGTTGATCTTCGCCACCCGGCGGTTCTTTCCTCAGGGCATGTCGTATCCGATCCGTCAGGGAGTGAGCAACCTCTTTCGACCGCAGAATCAGACGGTCTCGGTCACGCTGGCCCTCGGGTTCGGCGCCTTCGTAGTCGGCACGGTGAGTCTAGTGGAAGGCAGTCTGACCCAGGAGTTCACGTTGGAGGTGGGAGACGCGCGGCCGAACCTCCTCCTGTTCGACGTGCAGTCCGATCAACGGTCCGAGGTCGAGGCGTTCGTCGCCTCCCGGGCCACGGGCTCGGCCGAGGTGACGCCGCTGGTTCCATCCCGGTTGATCGCGATCAACGGACGGACCCAGCAGGAGCTGCTCGACGCTCCGGAGGGGGAGAGGCCCGAGGGGTGGGCTCTGCGGCGAGAGTACCGGCACACATACAGATCGGAGCTCACCGGGTCGGAGGAGTTGGTGCAAGGAGGTTGGTGGGATGCTCCTGGAGACGGGGACGGATACCGGGTGTCTCTCGAGGCCGACCTGGCAGAGAGCCTTCAGGTGACCCTTGGGGATGTGATCACCTGGGACTTCGCCGGCGTTCCCGTCGAGACACGAGTCTCGAGCATCCGCACGGTGGACTGGACGCGCTTCGAGACGAATTTCTACGTGGTCTTCGAGCCCGGGGCGATCGAAGAGGCTCCGCAGACGGCCGTGATCATGGCTCGGGTCGAGGGTGACACGGAACGAGCGGAATTCCAGAGGGACCTGGTCGGCACACATGCCAACGTCTCGGTCCTGGACCTGTCACGCCTGCAACAAGCCATCGACACCATCTTGGACCGGGCCAACCAGGCGGTTCGCTTTCTCGGCATCTTCAGCACGATCGCGGGCGTGTTGGTGCTTCTGGGCTCCCTGGCCACCTCGCGCTACCAGCGCATGCGAGAGAGCGCTGTCCTGAGGACGCTCGGAGCCCGGAAGAGCACGGTCCTTCAGATTCTGATGGTGGAGTACGCCGCCTTGGGGTCTTTGGCCACGTTGGCCGGTCTGGTGCTGGCGGTCGTCGCTGGATGGCTCATCGTGGTCCAGGTCTTCACCGTGCCCTTCGTCTTGGATCCCGTACGGATCGGACTCGTGTGGTTGGGAATTACCGGGGTCACGCTGGTGGTCGGAGTAGCCGGAAGCCGAGGAGTCCTCGTCAGACCTCCGTTGTCGGTGCTGCGGGATGTCGCGAGTTGAGTTCGACCGACGGGAGCCGGTCGAACTCCAAAGCCGACTCGTGCTGGCATGAGTCGCACGGCAACGGATGGGGGCGCCGTAGGCGCGTGGATGCCGGCAAGGACAGTCGG
This sequence comes from Longimicrobiales bacterium, assembly GCA_965249725.1. Lineage (GTDB taxonomy): Bacteria > Gemmatimonadota > Gemmatimonadetes > Longimicrobiales > Gaopeijiaceae > CBDDCX01. The sequence continues at coordinate 1,185,761 of CBDFMQ010000002.1, read as the reverse complement.
CCACCGCATCGAGGACACCCCCCGTCGACGGCATGGAGACTGTGGTTCTCCAACCACTTTCGGCGGGCGATGATCGTGCCTACTCCGAGGGCGCCAAGAGCCCACGGTGCGTGAGGCGGGACGAGGGCCAGGAGGGGGGCCACCAACAGAGCTAGGCCGACGGCCGAAAGAGACCGTTTCAGGCGCCATCGGGTGCTTCGGGCTTCGACCCGGGCCGTCGCCTCGACGGGATCGAATCCGAAAAGAGTGATGCGCGCCGGGACCAACACCCCGGGCGATGTGTCCTGTGTCCTTGGTTCGTGCACGTTCGAGCCGGCGCTGAAAGGGTGAGTTTTCGGCCGCCGGAATATATGTTGATTCTAGAAGCCTCCCCAACTCATTCGACATCTCAGTCGGCGCACGTATCATCATCGAGCAGTGAGGAACTGACAGAGGCGATCAAGACGAATCGGGATATCGGATCCTGCCAGTGACAGACAGCCCAGAGATCAAGAACAACTCAGAGGACAGCCCCGAGCTCGAGGACAACCTCAAGCCCGAGGACGGCTCCGGTGTTGACGCAAGTCCCGAACTAGGGGCAGTCGTCGATCAGCCGGCGATGTCGCGCGACCTCACCGAGTTCCTGATCCAGTTGTCGATCGCCGTCCATCGCTTTAGCATGTACCCCCCCGGGCATCCTTCTCTCGAACCTGCTGCCGAGGGAGTGGTCGATCGCCTGTCGAGGCTCCTGGAGGATCGGGAGTCGTTGGCCATCGGTGTCGCGTCAGGTCAGCTCATCATCGAGGGTATCGCTACCGACGCCGGGCATCCCGTCTTGAGCGACCTCGCTCGGCGGCTGCACGGTCACCAGATCGGTGCCGTATCGGTGGACCGCGCGGCTACGGTCGCCGAGGTCGAAGAGGCGTGCCGCACGCTGGCCGCCGACTCTGAGCGCGGCGCCGATCCGATCGGACTGCTGCCCCGTGATGATATTCCCGACTGGGATCACTTCCACCTGTTCCCGCTCGGGTATGACCGCCTCGAAATCAAGCACTCGGGCGAGGGCAAGGAGGGCGTATCGGTCGACCGGGCTACGGAGCTTTGGTTCGGACTCGCCCGATCGGCGATGGCCGGCGACGTGGACTATGGAGACGAGCCTCCCAGTCCCCAGGCCATAGCGGACTCGATCCGCCGGCACCGCAAGGAGGCGGCTTACGATCAGATGATCGTGGGGCACCTGCTTCAGCTGGCCGAGGAGCTCAAGAGCGGTGAGGGAGAAACCGAACAGATTCGCGAACAGGTCTCCGACCTCATCGAGGAGCTGGATGATCCGACGCTCCAACGTCTGGTCGACATGGGCGGCGACTTCAGTCAGAGGCGACGCTTCGTGCTCGACGCCAGTCAGGGGTTGGCCGCCGATGCCGTGATGAAGGTCCTTCAGGCTGCTGCGGCCAACTCACAGCAGACGATCTCTCACTCCATGACGCGCCTGCTGACCAAGCTCGCGGTCCATTCCGACGGGGGAGACGCCGCGATCAAGGGAGGAGTTGAGGACGCGCTCCAGGAGAACGTCGAGGAGCTCATGGCCGAGTGGGAGCTCACGGATCCCAACCCCGACGCGTATACGCTCGTGCTCGACGAGATGTCGAGGGCGGCTCCGGTCTTGGCGGGTGAATTCGGGGAAGAGGAAGACGCAGAGGTGGTAACGGGGGCGACGAGACTCGTGGAGATGGCGTTGGAGGTGGACGCCTTCGGCCCGACCATCGAGAAGGCCATCGCGGACCTTCTCGAGCAGGGGAAGGCTTCGTTCCTCATTCAGATGGCCAATGACGCTTCAGACAGTGGCACCGCCAAGCGGATCACGGACCACCTTGCGAATCCCAAGCAGTTGAGTCGGATGCTTTCCGCCGACGAAATCGAGGTGGGATCGATGAACGCCATTGTCGCCGGCATGGGGTCTGCCGCCATTGAGCCGCTTCTCGACGCCCTGGTCAGTTCGGACTCGAAAGAGCGAAGACAGATCGTGCTAGACACCTTGGTCCAGTTCGGATCAGAGGTCTGGGAAGGCACGTTCCGTCGCCTCGAAGACCCTCAGTGGTGGGCGATCCGCAACCTGCTCATGTTGATCCAGACGCTCGACGAACTCCACGAAGACTTCGACGTGGCGGAATTTCTCGGCCATCCCGACCGAAGGGTGAGACGAGAAGCGTTCCCGTTGGCCATCCGGACCGGACTCCGCCAGAAGACGCTCGCCAACGCTCTGGCGGACGAGGACGAACGGGTGGTCCGGATGGGGCTGCTCGAACTGGGCGAGTCGGTGCCCGAGACCCTCGTCCCGATCCTCGTGAATCGGGTCGTGCTCGGGGATCGGAGTCCGGAGATTCGGGCCTTCGGAATCCGGGCGGCCGGGGTGTCCAAATCGCCTCTTGTTCTGGAGACTCTGTTGACGCTGACTTCGACTGGCAAGACGATCTTCGGTAGGCCGATTCTGGCGCCGAACACCATGGAGCTGCTGGCGGCGTTGCAGACATTGGGCCGGTTCTGGCCCGACGAGGCCCGCGTTGCGAAGGTGCTCAAAGAGGCACGACGTTCAAAGGACCCCGAGATCAAAGCTGCTGGAGAAGCATCTTGAGCGAGAGTGCCACCCACTTCCTTACGCACCTGGCCCAGACCGTGTCGAGCATGTCCCTCTACGAGGAGGGTCATCCGGCGCGCGAACGAGCGGTCGATGGTGTACACGAGGCGATTCTCAGGCTGCAGGAGGAGGTCTCGGAGCCCGAGTTCACCTTCGTGGGCAATGAGATCGTCTTCCAGGGTCGCCCGCTTCCTTCCCTGAAGCGATGGGGATGGGGTGCTCGACTGGGCGGCGTCGGCATTCAGAGGCTGGAGTTCACGGGCCCTGTGACGCGAGACGACCTCGAGGTGTTTCTCTACGACGTCCAGGCGCGGCTCACAGGAGTCTTCATCAGCACTGCCGAAGCTCGTCAGCAGAGACCGACCGCCATCCAGTACGGCATCGTGGGAGTCAAGGGACAGGGACGGCGGTTGGAGGACGGGGAGGAGCGCAAGGCCGACAGCGCGGTAGCCTTTACGCTGAGAGAAGAGGTCGAGGCTGTGGACTGGCTGCACGGGGAGCTGAAGGAGGACAGCGAGCTGCACCTCTTGGAGGCGGAGGCCATCGTACGATCCCTCACCGTGGCGATGCACGGTGACCAGCAGTTCCTCATTCCGTTGGTGCGGCTGAAGCAATTCGATCAGTACACGACGACGCACGCGATGAACGTGTCTGTTCTGGCCATGGCGCTGGCCGAGTTCATCGGACTGGGGCCGAAAGAGGTCCGTGCGTTCGGCATCAGCGGACTGATGCACGACCTCGGCAAAGTGACCATCCCCGAGGACATTCTGAACAAGCCGGGCAAGCTCACCGACGACGAGCGTACCGTGATGAACAACCACACGATCGCCGGTGCACAGATCATCATCGAGACGGAGCAGCACTTGGATCTGGCCGCCGTGGTGGCGTACGAGCATCACATCAAGATCGACGGCGGTGGGTATCCGTCGCTGCGCTTTCCCAGAGCCTGCCACCAGGCGAGCAACCTCGTCCACGTCTGCGACGTCTTCGACGCGCTCCGGACGGACCGGCCCTACCGGGGGGCGTGGGAGACCGAGCGCGTCTTGGGTCTGCTCGACGAGGGATCAGGGACGGAGTTCGATGCCGATCTGGCGCAGTCCTTCATTCGCATGATGCGTCAGTGGGAGGGTCAGATTGCCGTGGTAGAACAGGAGGACGAGGCGCTGCCGGTCGGTGCGCCCACTGGGGCAGTACCCACTGGGGAAGTACCCACCGGGGCAGCACCCACCGGGCCAGCACCCACTGGGGCAAGCAACCGTCGAGGAAGCGCCAGACCCGCACCAGAGTGAAGACTCCTAGACCAACCCGTCAGCCTCCACTGCGAGCGAATGCCCGTAGCCGTTCACTCGCCGCCTCCAGCGTGGCCGCCCTCTTGCAGAACACGAAGCGCACCAAGGAGTGGCCCAACTCCGGGTCCGAGTAGAAGCTGGAGCCCGGGACGGGTGTCACGCCGGCCTCCCGAGTGAGCCGCCGCGAAAAGTCGTCACTCGACTCGTCGCTCAGGGTCGAAAAATCCGCCAGGACGTAGTATGCGCCCTGGGGCCTTCGGCACTGAAAGCCCGCCTCGACCAGTCCTTCAAAGAGCGCCTCGCGTCGTACGCGATAGTCATCGATCATCGCTTCGTAGTACGACTCGTCCAGTTCCATCATGCCCACGGCACACGCCTCTTGGAGTGGAGCCGGGGCACCGACGCTGAGGAAGTCGTGCACCTTGCGGATGGCGTCCGTGAGGTCGGCCGGGGCGATCACGGTCCCGATTCGCCATCCCGTCACGCTGAACGTCTTTGAGAGGCCGCTTACGGTGATGGTCCTCTCACGCATCCCGTCCAGCGTCGCCATCGGGATGTGCTCACCCTCGTAATAGATGTGCTCGTAGATCTCGTCGGTGATGGCGAGCACATCGTGTCTCCGACAGACGTCGGCGATCGCCTCCAGCTCAGCCCGATCGAGGACCCGGCCAGTGGGATTGTTCGGTGTGTTGATGATGATGGCTCGGGTGCGGTCGGTCACCAGCGCTTCGAGGCGATCCACATCGAGCCGGAAATCGGGGGGCTCCAACGGAAGAAAAACCGGTTTGGCGTCCGACAGGATAGCGTCGGGTCCATAGTTTTCGTAGAAGGGTTCCAGCACGATCACCTCATCACCCGGGTTGATGACGGCGAGCATGATCGAGGCCATCGCTTCCGTAGCGCCACACGTGACCGTGATCTCCCGCTCCCCGTCCACGGTCATGCCGTACCATTTCTCGTACTTGGCCACGAGGGCGTCACGCATCGCCGGTGATCCCCAGGTGATGGCGTACTGGTTCACATCGCCCTGGATCGCCTCACACGCGGCATCCTTGAGTAGCTGGGGTGCCGGAAAATCGGGGAACCCCTGCGCGAGATTGATGGCGTCGTGCTCACGAGCCACGCGGGTCATTTCACGAATCACGGACTCCATGAAGCCGTGTGTTCTCAGCGCTGTACGAGATGCCGTCATATGCAATCACCGGTTCGGTTGGGGTCGAGGTAGGCGAAGGGTAGGTCGGCGACCAGTCGGCGGGCAACCGAGGGCGTGGCTTGCCCTCCGAGGGCCCTGCGGAGGCTCGATGGCCCAGCTTGGCGGTATGCGGGATAGGCCCTAGCATACGGCCATGAGAAACACAGAGATACGGGGAATCGGAGGCCTCGACCCTGGGATGGCAAAGGTGATGCGAAGCGCGATGGTCGCGGTAGCCGTGATGAGCGCCTTGAGCGTGATCGTCGCTTCGCCGTTGAGGGCGCAGCTCTCCGTTATGCAGATGGAGGTGAACGGTGGCGCCTCGATTCCCGTTGGCGACTTCGCCGGCACAAACGGCTGGGAAGGGGAGGCGGCTGCCGGGGCAGGGTTCGGAGTACACTTCGCTTTGACCAGTGGCCATCTGGGCTATCTGGTGGGATTCAGCGAGTACCGTTTCGAATGTCCCGAAGCGGGGTGCGGCGCCGAGACGGACTTGGTCTCTACGGCTTGGGACGTGGGGCTGCGCATTAACCTCCGCACCTCCGGGGTCGTACCGTGGTTACGGATCGGTGCCGTGGCAGCCCTCTTGGAGGCCGATCTCGGTACGCCAGCCTCAGGAGCGACACCTTCGACCGTGCGAGAGGAATCGGATCGGGGTTGGGGGATCGAGGCGGGGGCCGGAATCCTGATTCCGGTCGCCGAGCGGTTCGGGCTGAGTCCGGGCGTACGCTACGGCAGGGTGGACCTGGACCTCGCCTCCCGTGGGGTGTTGCGGGAGCGCTACCTGGTTGTGGACCTTGCGTTCGTGCTGGGCTTCTAGCGGGCTAGGATCCTCGTGCGGCGCCTGCCTTGCGGAGTGCGGGCAGCGCCGCTTCGAAGACATCACTCAGACCCGGATCGTAACGGGTTCCGAAACCGGCCCGAATCTCCTCGATCGCCGCATCGAAGGATAGGGCCTCCCTGAAGGCCCTGGCGCTCGTCATGGCGGCGAGAGCGTCTGCGATCGCCGTTATGCGCACGGTCATCGGGATGGCCTCTCCGGCGAGCCCGTCCGGATAGCCCGTCCCGTCCCATCTTTCATGGTGCCAGGACACCGCCGCATCCACGGTGGCGTCGTGCAGGAGCGGAGCGAGGAGCTGGCGTCCCACTCCGGTGTGGGTCCGCATCACCTCCCATTCATCCGGGTCGAGGGGGCCGTTCTTGGTCAGGAGAGCCTCGGGGAGTGAGATCTTGCCGATGTCGTGTATCAGCGCTCCCAGCCGAACGGCCCCACGATCCAAAGTGTCGTCAGCTGGGTCCAGCTCGTCGACGAGCCCCAGGACCATTGCGGCGACCACCTCACCATGGCCGACGGTAGAGGGGTCCTTCGCCTCGGCCGCCCTCACGAGCTCCAGCGGTCCCGACGCGCCAGACAGTCCACCAACTGGGACCTCAACTCAGGCATTCCAAACGGCTTCACCATGTGCCGGTCGGCGCCGGAGACCAGGGCCTCGGCGGTGGCATGCGCCCCGCTCGACGTGGTCGTCACCACGACCTGAGTGCCCGGCCAGCGCGACTTCACGGCTTTCACCAACTGTGTACTGCTTCCCTCGGAGAGCAGCTGGGACGTGACGATGACGTCGAACTCGGTCGCCAACATCCGAAGCGCTGACGTGACATCGGTGACCTCGGATACCAAGAAGCCCTCGCGGTCTAGGTAACTGGAGATCAACTCCTTGACCGGATCTTCATCCTCCACCAGGAGAATCCTACGTCCTGCGCCGAAGGCCGTGATTTCATGAGGAAGCAGAATGACGGGTGGCCGGCTCTTACCGATTTCTTCGGCCGTTCGAGGGTATTCGCCGGAGTCGGCCGGACCCAGAGCGTCACCCTCCAGCAGCGGAGCCTGATCCGCATCAGCGTCCAGCAAGGTTGTTCCGAACAGTCGTACCGTATCCCGTCCCTCGCGCTTGGCTCGGTAGAGCGCGTGATCGGCAGCCGCCAGTACTTCATCGGGTGTGCTCATGCTCGGATGATGCTGGGCGACCCCGGCGCTGACGGTGAGTGGCCCGTTGCCCAACTTCCGCGCCTTGAGCCGGCTTCGGACCCGCTCGGCGAACGCCATGGCCCCCTCGAGGTCCGATCCTGCGAGAATCGAGAGGAACTCTTCGCCCCCGAAGCGAGCGGACAGATTCATGCGCCGGGTGGTCTTCTCGAGGATATCGGCGAAGACCTCGCGCGCTTCGTCCCCAGCTGCGTGCCCGTAGCTGTCGTTGTAGCCCTTGAAGCTGTCCAGGTCGAAAAGGACCACGCACATCAAACGCCCGCGTTGTGCCGCCGCAAACTCGTTCTCCAGGAAGACCCGTGCGTGGCGACGGTTGGGGAGGTGGGTCAGCCCATCCTCGAAGGCCATGCCCTCCATCCGCATCTTGTCGCGTAACAGCACCTCCGCCATCCAGCCGACGCCGAGGGTAATGACGATATAGGCGACGACCACCGCGAATAGACCATCGGGAATCGTGAGTCCCATGAGCAGCGCGACGACCTGCGTGACCGACAGGGTCGCCATGCCCGCCGCCAACGCCACGGCCGCGCCGCGCCACCCCTTGTAGTAGGCCAGGAGAAACGCCGGTACCAGCGCCAGGAGCCAGAGGAAGGCCCCGTGTTCGCCCAAGATGTCGGGTACCAGAAGCGCGGATCCCGCCGGAACGGCAAGTGCTCCCAGGGAAATGACCAGGGCCCGAGCGGGTACAGTGGGAGTGGACCCGTCGTCAGGTGCCGTCATCGGCGGTCAGGTTTGGCGTTTGGGGTGATAGTGGCGGTGAGTTGGGTTCTAATATGGGCACCCGGTCGGGTCTCGCGACACCGTTCCGTTCTCCGTTGGGCCATCGCTAAACATCTCGTGCGGCGTTTGCGGGTCACCCGACCTCCTGGCAGATTCCCCCGTCCGACCGGCAGGACAGAGCGATCCCCCGTTCCGCGCACCTGATTCGAGCCAACGCAGCATGAAGGGAAGACTCCAAGTCCGACTGTTCCTGCTTCTCCCTCCCCTGGTTCTCCAGCTGTTTCTGGTCGTTCCGTCCCTCGGTGGCCAGGTGAGAATCGACCGGCTCTCGGGCATGCAGGCCCGAAGTATCGGCCCGGCCGGAATGAGCGGCCGCATTGCCGCGATCGACGCGGTCGAGACGGACCCCGATGTCGTGTATGTGGGAGCCGCCACCGGCGGTGTCTGGAAGTCGACCAACGGAGGACAGACCTGGAGGCCTGTCTTCGACGATCAGCCCCTCCTGGGCATCGGGGCCATCGCCATCGATCAGTCCAATCCCGACGTCGTGTGGGTCGGTACCGGGGAGGGGAACCCGCGCAATAGCGCGGGAGTGGGACGCGGCGTCTACAAGTCGATCAACGGAGGGGACACCTGGACGCTGGTCGGACTCGAGGGGTCGGAGCGGATTCACCGGATTCTGCTGCACCCTACGGATCCCGACGTCGCCTACGTCGGTGCGATGGGGCCGGCCTGGAGTGATGGAGGGATGCGCGGGGTCTTCAAGACGGTGGATGGCGGGCGGAGTTGGGCTCAGGTCCTCTATGTCGACGAACGGACCGGGGTCTCCGACATGGTCATGGATCCCACGAACCCCGACAAGCTCATCGTGGGCATGTGGTCCTTCCGGCGCTCGCCCTGGTTCTTCGAGTCGGGGGGTTCGGGCAGCGGACTCTACATCACGGTAGATGGTGGCCTGAGTTGGCGACTGGCGGATGGGTCCCAAGGCCTACCCGACGGGGACTTGGGTCGAATCGGTCTCGCGATCTACGCCATGGACCCTGGCATCGTGTATGCCCTCGTCGAGGCGGAGGAGAGTGCCTTGCTGCGCTCTTCGGACGGTGGGCGGACTTGGCGGACGGTGCGGAGTGGGCCAGGAGTGAACCCCCGCCCGTTCTACTACAGCGACATCTTCGTGGACCCGGAGAACGAACTACGGCTGTATCAGCTTCACTCTCGTATCGAGAGAAGCGAGGACGGCGGCAGAACCTTCGAGAACGTGGGGCAGGGGGTACACCCCGACTTCCACGCCTTGTGGATCGACCCGGAGGATCCCCGGCATCTGTACGCCGGCACGGACGGCGGCGTCTACGTCTCGCGCGACCGAGGGGCCAGTTGGCGGATCATCGACAATCTACCGGTCGGGCAGTTCTACCACGTCTCGGTCGACCTGGATGTGCCCTACAACGTGTACGGAGGCATGCAGGACAACGGGTCGTGGAAGGGGCCCTCCGACCTTTGGGAGAACGGGGGAATCCGCAACTACCACTGGAAGGAAGTGGCATCCGGAGATGGTTTCGGCACGCTCGTCGATGCTCAGGATCCCAACTACGGCTACGCCATGTCACAGGGTGGCAACCTGATGCGCTTCGATGTTCGCACCGGAGAACGGAAGCGAATTCGACCGTGGGCGCCCGACTCGACCAGCCTCCGCTTCAGCTGGAACGCTGCCATCGCGGCGGATCCGTACATCCCCGGCGGGATCTACTACGGAAGTCAGTTCGTCCATAGGAGCGTGGATCGAGGTGAGACCTGGCAAATCATCAGCGCCGACCTCACCACAGACAATCCGGAGAAACAGAGGCAGCAGGAGAGCGGTGGACTCACGAGGGACGCGACGGGTGCGGAGAACCACACCACCATCCTGACCATCGCCCCGAGCGCTCTCTCGCAGGACGTCGTGTGGGTGGGGACGGATGACGGCAAGGTGCAGGTGACCTCGGCCGGTGGAGGGCAGTGGTACGACGTGAGCGGCGGGATGGGTGGAGTTCCGGACAGTACGTGGGTGGCCCACGTCGAAGCGTCGAAGTTCCGACCGGGTGGGGCCTTCGCGGTCTTCGACGATCACCGTCGAGGCAATTGGGAGCCCTACATCTACCGGACGGACGACTACGGCGACGACTGGGACCGCATCGCCGACGGGGACGATATCGACGGCTACGTCCATACGCTCGAACAGGATCCGATCGCGGAGGATCTGCTCTTCGCCGGGACGGAATTCGGACTCTACGTCACTCTGAGCGGCGGCGACGATTGGTTCAAATGGACGCATGGGCTGCCTGCGGCCCCCGTGCGCTCGCTCGTCATCCACCCCCGGGACCACGACCTCGTGATCGGTACGCACGGCAGAGCGATCTACGTACTAGACGACATTCGGCCGCTGAGGGAACTCGCGACCAATCCCGGGGCGGGCAGGACGGCTCTCTTCCTCTTCGAGCCGCCTTCAGCCTACGTGCACGCGACGGCTGAAGCCGACGGCTACCATTTCGTGGCCGACGCGATCTTTCAGGGCCACACCAGGGATCCGGGAGTCCTCCTTTCCTACTGGTTGGGCGAAGACGACCCCGAAGAGCCGGTGGATGAGCCCGTGAGGATAGAGGTTCTCGATTTCGAGGATCGGATCGTGCGTACCTTCGAGGGTACGCGGAGTCCTGGTCTGAACCGTGTCGCATGGGATCTCCGTGAGGATCTTCCAGCGATACTCCTGGACTCCCAGTCCGTGGGACGGAGCGGCTCGAGGCCGGCTCCTCGAGGCCTTCAGGTGCTACCGGGCCTATACACGGTCCGGATCGCGAAGGGGGCGGACGAGGCGCTCCGGACGCTCCAAGTGCTTCCCGATCCTCGGGTGCAGGTCGAAATGACCGACAGGATCGCGAAGTACCAGGCCCTCGAAAAGGCTCAGGGACTCGATGTAAGAACGGCCGACCTCCGACGGGCGATCGCCAGCGTCAGGGAGGGAATCGAGCGAGTCGTCGAGCTCCTCGAGTCCGATGGGCGGCCGGTCACGACAGAACTCGTGACCTCGGCACGAGGCCTTCTGACGGCTCTCGATGAGGTTGCCGACTTCCGGGACGTGGACCAGTATCGCTCAGGCGTGTCCGGCCTGTCGTCTTCGTACGACAGGCCCACGGAGGGCCAGCGGATCGACCTGATTCGCATGGAGGAGGCGTTGGGCCTCCTGACCGACGAGATCGACGGCATTCTGTTGCTCGATGTACCGCGCTTTCGGGACAGGGTCGAAGCCGTCGGCATCGACGTATTCCCGTCCGTCGGACCGATCGGGTAGGGTTGGGATGAGTGCTCAATATCAACGACCGAGTCGAGACTGATCGATGATTCACCAACTTCGCAGACTGACGTGGATTGCTCTCGGGTTTTGCGCCCTGGCGTACGACGGCGTTCCACTCGAGGCCCAGTACACCGCGGAACACTTCGCCCAGATCAGGGGCCGGTCCATCGGACCGGCGGGGATGAGTGGCCGTGTGGCGGACGTGGACGTCGTGGCGTCCAACCCCAACATCATCTTCGTGGGGGCCGCCACCGGCGGCCTGTGGCGCTCGGTGGACGGAGGCATCCAGTGGGAGCCCATCTTCGACGGCCAGCCGGTCCTGGGAATCGGTTCCGTGGCGGTCTCACAGGCCACGCCTGATGTGGTTTGGGTGGGCACCGGGGAGGGCAATCCCCGAAACTCGGCCGGGGTGGGAAATGGTGTGTTCCGCAGTCTCGATGGTGGTGATACGTGGACCAACGTGGGCCTCGAGGGCTCGGAGCGGGTCCATCGGATCATCACTCATCCGACGGACGCCTCGGTGGTATATGTCGCTGCGATGGGACCTGCGTGGAGCGACGGCGACGTGCGGGGGGTCTTCAGGACGAGGGATGGCGGTGAGAACTGGGAACGCGTCCTCTTCGTGGACGAGCGCACCGGCGCCGCAGACCTGATCATGGATCCCAGCAATCCCAACAAACTGTTCGCCGCGATGTGGGAGTTCCGGCGGTGGCCGTGGTTCTTCGAATCGGGTGGACCGGGAAGCGGGTTGTACGTGACCTACGACGGAGGGGATTCCTGGGATCGGTACACGGAGGAGAACGGAATGCCGCCGGGCGACCTCGGCCGTATCGGGCTCGCGGTGGCGCCCTCGAATCCGGACGTCGTCTACGCCCTCGTCGAGGCGGAAAAGAGCGAGTTGATTAGATCGGACGATGGTGGTCGGAGCTGGGAGACCATCAATGACCGCTCCGGTGTGGTGCCTCGGCCCTTCTACTACGCGGATCTCCGTGTAGATCCACAGAACGAGAACCGCGTGTACTCACTCCATGGGAGCATTCAGGTGAGTGAGGACCAGGGTCGCAATTTCGAGACCGTGGTGCCCAGCACGACCATCCATGGCGATGTCCATGAGCTCTGGATCGATCCGGAGGACGGCCGGCGGATGATCATCGGGAACGATGGCGGAATCGCTTTCACCTACGATCGTGGCAATCACTGGCGGTTCGTGGAGAACCTCACGTTGGCGCAGTTCTACCACATCAGCCTCGACAATGAGGTGCCGTTCAACGTTTACGGGGGACTCCAGGACAACGGAAGCTGGTATGGGCCGAGTACCGTGTGGGAGAATCGCGGGATCATGAACCTGCATTGGCGCCGTGTGGGCAGCGGAGACGGATTCGCCGTCTACAACGACCCGACGGACTCGCGCTACGGGTACTCCATGTCGCAGCAGGGCAATCTGGTGCGCTTCGACAAGGACACCGGGCGTCGTGTCGCCATTCGACCCGTGCATCCCGAAGGCGAGCATCTACGCTTCAACTGGAACGCCGGCCTCAACGTCGATCCGCACGACCCGAGCGTCCTCTATCTGGGCAGCCAATTCGTCCATCGCACGCGAGATCATGGGAATAGTTGGGAGATCATCTCTCCGGATCTGACGACCAACGACGCCGAGAAGCAGCGGCAGGACGAATCGGGCGGGCTCACGCTCGATGCAACCGGGGCGGAGAACCACACCACGATCCTCTCGATTTCGCCGAGCCCGTTGCAGCCGGGGCTGATCTGGGCATCGACGGATGACGGCAATGTGCAGGTCACTGAAGACGACGGCGCGACGTGGCGCAATACGGGTGCTCAGATCCGCGATGTTCCACGGGGAACGTGGGTCCCGCACGTCGAACCGTCGCACCATGACCCTCGCACGGCCTACGTGGTGCTCGAGGATCATCGTCGCGGAAACTGGGAGGCATATCTCTACAAGACCGAAGACCTTGGTGCGACGTGGAATGCGTTGAATACCAATGGGATAGACGGTTTCATTCATGTGATACGTGAAGATCGGGAAGAGTCCGACCTTCTGTTCCTGGGCACGGAATTCGGATTTCGAGTGAGTGTCGACGGAGGCGATTCCTGGATCCGGTGGAGTCATGACGTTCCGCCCGCGCCGATTCGGGACTTGCGCGTGCATCCTCGGGATCACGATCTGGTGTTGGGGACCCACGGTCGGGGGGCGTACGTCATCGATGACATCCGTCCGCTGAGGGAGGCGGCCGCGGATTCCAGCCTCGCGACCGAAGCTCTGAGGGTCCTCCCCATGGCTCCGGCCCAGAAGTACGCCACGGCGGAAGCGGTGGGATACCGATCGGTCGGACACGCGATGATGTTCGGCGAGATGCGCCCGTACGGTGCGCTCATCAACTACTGGGTGGGCGCGGAGAGTGCACAGCGGGCCTCGATCGAGATCCTCGACGTGGACGGGAGCCCGATGAGGACGCTCAGCGGGTCCGCACAGCCGGGTGTGAATCGGATCGTCTGGAATCTCCGTCGCGGTGGCGAGGAGGGTCCGGGCGGGCAGGGGTCGGAGGCATTGGCTGGCACGTATGGCGTTCGGGTGACCGTCGCTGATGCCGTTTCCACCGGAGAGATCACGGTTCTCGAGGATATCCGTGAGGACATCCCGCTGGCACGGCGGATCGCCAAACTTCAGGCGCTAGACCGCGCCCGGTCCATGATCACGGCACTCAGCGAAGCCCAACAGCGGATCGAGCGCGCGATCCGAACCGCCGAGACCGTCCAGGAGTCGCTTCGTGGGCGTGAGGGTGGTCAGACCCTGATCGAGGAGGGGGCAGGGCTTCAGGAGTCCCTCGAGGACATGCGCGCTCGCCTCTTCACTGGCCCGCCATGTCAGGGCATTTGCGGACGAAGCAAGCTGCCCTCGAACACGGTGCGTCGACCTCTGCAGTTCCTGGGAGGCTCGCCCGACGCACCCACGGGCAACGAGCGGCTCATGCTCACCCAAGCGGAGGAGGCGTTGCAGGCTATCGTCGACGAGGTGAACGCGATCTTCGACCAGGAGGTGTCCGCGTATAGCCGGCACCTTCAGGAGGCGGGGTACTCGCCCTTCACCGACGCCGACCCCATCACGATCCCGATGGAGCAGCGCTGATCATGCTACGCGGACTCCTACTGTGGGCTTCTGAAAACCCGCTGCTCGCCCAGCGCCTCCCGCGGCTTCGTTTCGTGCAGCGGGCTACTCGTCGATTCATGCCGGGTGAGACTCCTGAAGACGCGATGAGAGAGGCTCTCCGACTCCAGAAGTCGCGCATGAGCACGATCGTCACGCTGCTCGGAGAGAACGTCAACGAGCCGCGAGAGGCCGTCGATGTCGTGGAGCATTACCAGCAGGTGCTCAAGGAACTCGATCGCCGAGACCTCGATGTCGAGATCTCGGTGAAACTCACGCAACTCGGGGTCGATCTCGGGCGAGACCTGGCCGCAGCCAACCTCGAGGCCATCCTCGGGTTGGCACTGGAACTCGATCGCTTCGTCTGGATCGATATGGAGGCGAGCGGCTACGTAGACGTCACGCTGGACATCTATAAGGCCGCGAGAGCCCACTACGAGAACGTCGGGCTGTGTCTCCAGGCCTATCTCTACCGTACGGCCGAGGATATGGAGGGGCTCCTCCCGCTGAAGCCGGCGATTCGGCTCGTGAAGGGCGCCTACAAGGAGTCCGGGGACGTTGCCTTTCCTAAGAAGAAGGACGTGGACGACAACTTCCTCGAGTTGTCGCTCCGCCTCCTGGACGCGGTTGCAGCGGGCAGCGCACGGGCAGCGTTCGCCACGCATGATGGCAACCTGGTGGACAAGATCAAGGATGAGGCGGGGGCGCTCGGGATTCCCCGTGGTGAGGTGGAGTTCCAGATGCTCTATGGGATCAATACCGCGGAGCAGGAGCGGCTCGCGGGCGAGGGATACAAGATGCAGGCCCTGATCAGCTACGGGTCGGCCTGGTTCCCCTGGTACATGAGGCGCCTGGCCGAGCGACCGGCCAACCTCTGGTTCGTCGTTCGAAAGATGGTGTGGCGCTGACGGGCGAAACCGATGGGTGCCGCTGGGGCATGCTGGCACTGGTGTCGGTGGCCGTACTTCTCGGGATGTCTGTGTGGTTCACGGCGAGCGCCGCCTCCCCAGTGTTGCAGGAACGCTGGGGGCTGAGCTCCAGTCAGGTCGGTTGGCTCACCACATGCGTGCAGCTCGGTTTCGTCGCAGGCACTGCCGTCGCAGCTCTGCTGAACCTCGCCGATATCATCCCGTCACGTTGGTACTTCGCGTCGTCGGCTTTGTTGGCCGCACTCGCGAACGGTGCCTTGGTGATCGCACCGGGATATGCGGTCGCCTTGGCCTTCCGGTTCCTCACGGGGCTCTTCTTGGCCGGTGTCTATCCGCCGGCCATGAAGATGATCGCCACGTGGTTCCGGAGTGCCCGGGGCATGGCGATCGGCACGGTGGTGGGGGCACTCACGGTGGGGAAGGCCACGCCCTATCTACTCAAGTTGGTGGGCGGTGCGCCTCTGGCGGTTGTAGTGCTCGGTGCGTCGGTTGGGGGAGCGGTGGGAGGCCTGCTCGTGGCCGCGGCATACCGCGAGGGGCCGTTCCCGTTTCAGCGCGCCCCCTTCTCTTGGTCGCTCATCGCTCGCGTGGCCCGAGACCGCCCGACTCGTTTGGCCACCGGAGGGTATTTGGGTCACATGTGGGAGCTCTACGCCATGTGGACATGGGTGCCGGCCTTCCTGGCCGCCAGCGCGGCGGCGCGCGGGGCACACCTGGGTACGTCACCCTCGGCGGCCGTCGTGGACTTGGTGGGGTTCGCGGCGATTGCGGCTGGAGGCCTCGGGTGCGTCTGGGGCGGCATGGCAGCAGATCGGATTGGCCGTGAGAAGCTCGTGAACTTCGCGATGGCCGTGAGTGGCGCTTGTTGTCTCGTCGTGGGCTTCCTGTTCGGCCAGAGTTATTGGATGCTCGTGCCCGTGGTGCTGATCTGGGGCTTCTTCGTGGTGGCCGACTCCGCCCAATTCAGTGCGCTCGTCACTGAAGTGGCGCCGCAGGAGGCCGTCGGCACGGCCCTGACACTGCAGACATCGGTGGGCTTTCTGCTCACCATGGTCACCATTCAAGGCGTGCCGGCTCTTACCGACTCCATGGGATGGCCGTGGGCCTTTCCGATCTTGGCGTTGGGCCCGGTGTTCGGAATCGCGTCGATTCGGAGGATGGCGGCATGGAGCGGCTGACACCCCTCATACAGAGCCTGGAAAGACGAGGCTGGGCTCGGTTCTCTCTCGTCTTCCTACTCATTCTCGTTCTCAAGTGGGACACCCTGCTGCAGCCGCCGGTGTGGGACACTGCGATGGGCCTCTTTCCGCCGGCCATCACCCTCGCCGAAAACGGTTTCGATCTTCTCGAACTGCTGGCGATGCCCGGGTATCAGGAGGGTGGACCGAACGCCCACAGCACGTCCCTCGTCACGTTCGTCACGGCCGGCGTGCTGTGGATGACGGGAGGGGGCCCGCTCGCCTTCCTGTTGCTCCATCTCCTGCACTTCGCGGCAGCCGCGATTGCGCTCGTCGCGCTCTTCCGGCTCGCTCGGCCCGTGCTTGGATTCGGCGCCACTGCCTTGTTAGTGGTCATCGCACTCCTTCACCCGACCTTCTCGACTCAGGTAGGCTACCTCTACATGGAGGTGCCCCTCTTCCTCTTCGCGGTCCTGTCCTTGGTCGCTTGGCTGGAGCGGAGGTTCTGGCCGGCCGTGCTGTGGGCCACGTTGGCGTATGCGACCAAAGAGACCGGGATCATCGTCCCAGCTACGCTCGCAGCAACGACTCTGCTCGAGGGACGCGGCCTCTCGGACAAGGCGAGGCGGGTGGTCCAGATCGTCGCGCCGCCGGTATTGTGGACGGCCGTTTTCGCTCTGATGGGCCGCATCGCGGTAGCCCGCGCCGAGGACTTCAGTTTCCTGCCGTCTCTGGACGCTGTCTTTGGGGGCGTTGGACAATACCTCGCCCGCTTCCTCCTCAACGTGCCTGATCTGCTCGTCTTTATCGCGGCCTTCGCGGTAACCGCCGTCTTCAGCGTGAAGCCGGTTTTCGGGGCTCTCAGAGCCGAGCCCCTCGAGCCGCCCCTCCGCACTCCCGAGCAGACCGCAACACTCGTACTGGGGTACACGGGTGTGCTTATCGTCTTGTTCATGTTGCTCTTCATGGTGGTTCTGCCCGCGTTGGCGGGATTCACGGTCGTGCTGCCGCGTTACTACGTGATGGTGCTGCCGTTTCTCCTGCTTTGGTTCGGGCACGGCGTCCGGCTAATGATCGGTGATCGCCTTCCATCCTCCGTGGCGGTTTGCTTCGTCCTCCTGGGGGCGTACTTCGCGATCAACGCGAACGGGGCTCTCTACCCGCTGGACATCGATACGGAAGGGCCCGGAAACGATCCGGCACTGACCGAGCGCTCCAACGCCTACCGTCGTCTCCAGGCCCTCGAGGTAGAGGCCATCCATGCCCTGGAGGCCCTTCCGGAAGGGGTGCCGGTCTACTACGGGCACTACGAGCACTATCTGCTCCACTACCCGGGGCTCGGCTACGCCGTCGGTCCCCTCTCGAACGGGCACAATTTCTCGGTGGAATCTCTGGCGGAGCTCATCCGTGGAGACCCGATGCCGCCCTGCGTGTATGCGCTCTTCAACTACCCTTGGCTGGGTGGCGAGAAGATCCTCGGGCTGATTCGCTTCGCGGAGACGACACCGGGCCTTTCAGCTGAAATCGTCCAGGAGTTCCGGGACGGTCGCTACGTGATAATCCTGGCCCGAATTCGGAGCGGCGACGCAGATTGTCAGGTATGAGCCAAGACATCCGCATCGACGGGCGAATCCCCTTCAACCGACCCTATCTGGTCGGGTCCGAGTTTGAGCGGATGCGCGAGGCCGTGGAGGGGCTGGTCATTTCAGAGGGAGGACCCTTCACGGACCAGTGCGAGCGGCTGCTGGTGGAAATGACCGGAGCGAGGGCTGCGCTTCTGACTTCGTCCTGCACGCACGCGCTCGAGATGGCGGCGATTCTGCTGGGCCTCGAAGAGGGCGACGAGGTCGTAATGCCTTCCTTCACGTTCGTCAGTACGGCCAACGCGTTCGCCCTACGTGGCGCGCGCCCGGTGTTCGCCGATATCCGACCCGACACGTTAAACCTCGACGAGCGCGAGCTGGCGTCCAGGATTACGCCGCGGACCCGAGCGATCGTGGTCGTGCACTACGCTGGAGTCGGGTGTGAGATGGACGTGATCCAGCAGGTCGCCGACGAGGCGGGACTTTCGATCGTCGAGGACAACGCGCACGGTCTTCTCGGGAGTTACCGAGGTCGGGCTCTGGGAACCTTCGGTGCCATGGCGACGCAGAGCTTCCACGAGACGAAGAACCTGACGTGTGGAAAGGGCGGGGCGCTTCTCCTGAACGATGACGACCTGCTCGACCAGGCCAAGATCGTCCGGAACAAGGGGACGAATCGCGCCCAGTTCATGGAGGGGATCGTCGACAAGTACACGTGGGTCGGCCTGGGCTCCAGCTATCAGCCTTCCGACCTGCTTTCCGCCTTCCTCCTCTGCCAATTCGAGGAGAGGGATCGGATTCAGCAGCGACGTCGGGAGATCTGGCAGCGGTACCATGAGGGACTGGCCGAGTGGGCGACAGCGGAGGGTGTGCGACAGCCGGTCGTGCCCGAGCACACGGAGCAGACGTTCCACATGTACTACCTCTTGCTCCCCAGTGCCGAACATCGGGGCCGATTCATCGCGTTTCTCAAGGACCGTGGCGTCAACGCCGTGTTCCACTACGTGCCGCTGAACACGTCGCCTATGGGGGAGAGCCTGGGGGCACGGCCGGGCGATTGTCCTGTCGCCGAGGACGTGAGTAGTCGCCTGGTACGTCTACCGTTCTTCACGGGACTCGACGAGGCCAACCAGGAGACCGTCATCAACACGGTGACGGAGTACCGCTGTGGGTGAAGCTCCTGTGGGTGAAGATCCGGTGGGTGAGGATCCTGTGGGTGAAGATCCTGTGGCCGATGCGCTTCAGGTGCCCAAACGCATCGCCATAGTCCAGTCCAACTATATCCCATGGAAGGGCTACTTCGATCTGATCGCCGATGTGGACGAGTTCGTGCTCCTCGACGACGCCCAATTCACCCGCAGAGACTGGCGTAACCGGAATCGCATCAAGACCGCCGACGGGCTGAAGTGGCTCACGATTCCGGTCGAGATGAAGGGCAAGTACGGCCAGGCCATCGGCGAGACGCGGATCAGCGACCCATCGTGGTCGGAGACGCATTGGAGGAGCCTCTATCACGCATACTCGAAGGCGCCGTGCTTCTCCGAGTTCGCAGGACACATCGAGGGTGTCTATCGGGAAGCATCGGACGAACTGCTCAGCCACATCAACCACCGCTTCCTCGTGGCCATTTGCGACATTCTTGGCATCGACACCAAGATCACCTGGTCCACGGACTACGGGGTGACCGGACAGAGGTCTGAGCGCCTGCTCGGTATCTGCGGGAGGGCCGGGGCGACGGAGTACCTTTCCGGGCCCTCGGCGCGCACCTATCTGGATGAGTCACTCTTCGAGGAGGCGGGCATCGACGTCATCTGGATGGGGTACGAGGGGTACCCTGAACACGAGCAACTTCATCCGCCTTTCGAGCACCAGGTGACGGTCCTCGATCTCATCTTTCATACCGGCGCGAACGCACGTGGTCACATGCTGACGGGATCGGGCCTATGAAGCTCTCCATCGTAACGACGCTTTATCGCGGCGCGCCGTACCTAGAGGAGTTTTACGAGCGCTGTTGTGAGGCCGCCGAGAAGATCACCGATCGCTTCGAGATCGTGCTGGTCAACGACGGCTCTCCCGACGATTCGTTGGAGGTCGCGCTGAAGCTGCACGAGAAGGACGCGCGGGTGCGGGTCATCGACCTGGCTCGGAACTTCGGTCAGCACAAAGCCATCCTGACCGGACTCGCCCATGCCCGAGGCGAGCTGGTCTTTTCGCTCGACAGCGACCTGGAGGAGGATCCCGGCTGGCTGGAGCCGTTCTACGAGCGGATGCGGGAGACCGACGCCGATGTTGTCTACGGCGTCCAACGCAGACGGAAGGGGCGGCTGTTCGAACGCATGAGCGGCGCAGTCTACTACGCGATCTTCCGTCTGCTCTCCAGCCACTCCGTCCCTGCGAACCAAGTGGCGGCGCGGTTGATGACGCGCAGGTACGTCGAGAGCTTGGTCGAACATCGCGACCACGAGGTCTTCCTGGCCGGCTTGTGGGCCATCACCGGATACGAGCAGGTCCCGGTGACGGTGGAGAAGGCCGACAAGGGCACCTCCTCGTACAGCCTCCGAAAGAAGCTCTCCATCACCCTGAACTCGGTCACCTCGTTCAGCAACGTCCCGTTGGTGCTCATCTTCTACCTGGGCATG
This sequence comes from Longimicrobiales bacterium, assembly GCA_965249725.1. Classification (GTDB taxonomy): domain Bacteria; phylum Gemmatimonadota; class Gemmatimonadetes; order Longimicrobiales; family Gaopeijiaceae; genus CBDDCX01. The sequence goes on along the minus strand of CBDFMQ010000002.1, from coordinate 1,165,079 downwards.
TTGGTCACCGTGGTCTCGCTGTCGGCCGCCCTCTTCACGCTGGTCGCCAAGCTCTTCTTCATCGACTTCGAGCTCGGCTGGCCTTCACTGATCATCTCGATCTGGCTCCTCTCGGGGCTCACGTTTTCCTGTCTCGGCATCATTGGCATGTACCTCTCGAAGATCTTCATCGAGACCAAGGACCGACCGTACACGATCATACGGCGGTCCTACGAGCGGTCCGGCCCGGCCGGAGAGTCGGCCGAGTAGACCATGGCCGATGCTTCCATTCGCAGCCGGGTTGCCGACTACTACAGCGACAAGGTCCGCCAACACGGGGAAACCGCGCGCGGGGTGGACTGGAGTTCTGCGGAATCCCAGAGGATGCGTTTCGATCGACTCCTCGGGATCGTGCCCGCCGGAGAGGGGGAGTTTTCCCTCTTGGACTACGGATGTGGCTACGGCGCGCTCGTCGACGTGCTCGCTGAGCGAGACTTGCCTTCTCACTACGTGGGGTATGACGTGTCCGAGGAAATGGTCGAGCGGGCGAGTAGGCTCCAAGGGGGGGAGGGGTGTGAGTTCACGACCGACTTCCGAGATGTACAGCGCGCCGACTTCGTACTGGCGAGCGGCGTCCTCAACGTGAAGATGGACGTGCCTGACGACGAGTGGAGGGAGTATGTAGTCGAGACGCTCGCTGAACTCGACCGACTCTCGGAGAAGGGCTTCGCGTTCAACGCTCTGACCAGCTACTCCGATCCCGAGCACATGCGAGACGACCTTTTCTACGCGGACCCGAAATGGCTGTTCGATCACTGTAAGCGACACTACTCGGCGCAGGTCGCCCTACTGCACGACTACGAGATCTATGAGTTCACCATCCTTGTGAGAAAGAACGTGGAATGAGCAAGAAGGTCGTCCTTTTCGGCATCGGCGACTTCGCCCAGGTCGCGGATGTCTACCTGACCGAAGACAGTCCTCACGACGTGGTCGCGTTCACGGTCGACCGGGAATACATGGAGGATACGGAGTTGGCAGGACGTCCGGTCGTCGCCTTCGAGGACCTCGAGGAGCTGTATCCTCCCGGTGACTTCGCGATGCTTGTGGCGATAGGGTTCAGTGGCGTCAACCGTGCTCGCGCCGAGGTCTGCCGGAAGTGCAAGGAGAAAGGCTACGAGTTGATCTCGTACGTCTGTTCCCGGGCTACCACCTGGAGTGATCTGACCGTTGGAGAGAACACGTTTGTTTTCGAGGACAACGTGATTCAGCCGTTCGTGAAGATCGGCGATGACGTGGTCGTATGGAGCGGCAACCACATCGGCCATCATGTGGTCATCGGGGACCACTGCTTCATCACGTCGCACGTCGTCATCTCGGGTGGCACGGTGATCGGTGACCGATGCTTCCTCGGTGTGAACGCTACCATCAGGGATCACATCACCATCGGGCCGGCCACGGTGATCGGGGCCGGCGCGATCATCATGAAGGACACTGAAGCCGAAGGCGTCTATATCGCTCCCAAGACCGAGAAGTCCGGTCGTAAGAGCTCTGACCTGAACATGTGAGGCCCGTCTGATGAACTGGGTCAAGCGCGGTCTGATCTTCGCTCCGCCGAGCGGTCTCTCGTGGATGAGTGGGCACGCCGCGGTGCCCTGCGTAAGGACGTTGGGTCCGAATCGGATAAGGGTTTTCTTCAGCGGTCGAGATGATCAGGAGCGTTCCCGCGTCGGCTCCTTCGACCTGGATCTCCGCACGCTAGAAGTGGACACGATCCACGAGGAGCCCGCCCTCGAGCCCGGAGGGCTCGGCTCCTTCGACGAGAGCGGGGCCATGGGGTCTTGGGTCCTCGATGTCGGCGAGACGACGTGGATGTACTACGTCGGTTGGACGCGCGGCGTCACCGTGCCCTTCTACAACTCCATAGGCCTCGCTCGATCAGACGACGGGGGACTGACCTTTCAGAAGGCCTCTGCGGGTCCGCTTGTGAGCCGGGATCAGATCGACCCGTATTTCACCGCCAGCAGTTGCGTGATGATCGACGAAGGGATCTGGAAGATGTGGTACCTGTCGTGCACGGGCTGGGAGGGTGTCGAAGGCAAGCCCCGACACTCGTACCACATTCGCTATGCCGAATCGGATGACGGCGTGGCCTGGGTCCGGTCCGGAAGGGTCTGCATCGACTATCGGCCCGCCGATGAGTACGCCATCTCCCGTCCCAGTGTGCTCAAGGACGGCGATCTGTATCGCATGTGGTACTCGTACCGAGGCGAGAGCTACCGCATCGGCTACGCAGACTCCCATGACGGCGTGACCTGGACCCGGAAGGATGAGGAGGCCGGCATCGACGTGTCACCGGAGGGTTGGGACTCTGAGATGATCGAGTATCCGTGCGTTTTCGATCACGAAGGTCGGCGCTACATGCTCTACAACGGCAACGGCTACGGGGCCACCGGTATCGGCTTGGCCGAACTCAGCTAGCAGGCGAGCATTCCATGATCAGGTGCGTGTAGGGAACGCGCAGTAGATCGTGTCTCAAATGGAACGCCGTCGAGGGGAACGTCGGCGTGACCAGAGGACGCCAGTCCTCGCTCCGTCGGACGCAACAGCCGCGATCCTTGTCGAGGAGGTATCGGGCCATGCGTGATTGATCATCGGTGTAGCAGGGGTCGAGGGTGACGAGTCGGCCCGTCGGCTTCAGCGCGCGCCGCGCGAGGCCCATGAACTCCCTCACCTGGTCATCGTCGAGGTGATGGAGCACGCCCCACGCCAGGACGAGATCGTAGTGCGACTGCTCGGAAATCGTCTCCGGGCCGAGGGCACCGAGTCGGAACGCGGCTCGATCGCCGTAGCGGCTCCGCGCTTCGGCCACGTATTCGGCGTCGATATCGATCCCCACGTAGGCCACGTCGGGGAGATACTCGAGCAGGTCTCCGGGTCCGCAGCCGCAGTCGAGCACCCGGTCGGCGGGCCTCGGTCGGATGTACTCTGCCACGCACTCCCTCCGGGAGCGGTCAGCACCCATCAGGCTGGAGAACAGACTGTAGACCGCCGGGACTGAGAGCACCCTTCTGGGATCCCAGGCGTTCAAGGCACCGACTAGAACGGACAGATCATGTCACCGGTTGGGGTGGTACAGCAGGTGGGCGAATCGCGTACGATAGCCGGCCCGCTCCCTCGCCGCACCGGCACTCGAATCTCGGCGGCGTCACCACACACATAAGGGTAGATCCCCGGGTCCTACTCGCCGTCCTACTCGCCGTCCTGCTCGATGGGCTACTCGTGCCGGGCGGCCACCCTCGGATCGCTCCCTGCGGAGCTCGCTTCTCCACCGGATGGCACGTGCAGGACCGCCGAGACAGCAGAGGTGAATTCGGTCCAGCCGGCACATTGGTCCGCCAGGAATCGTCCGCCCCTGCTCGTCAGCGCGTAGTACTTAGCGCGGCGGCCGGTCTTCGAGGGTCCCCAGGTGGCTCTCAGGAGGCCACGCTTTTCCAGACGGTGCAGCGCCGGATACATGACGCCCTCAGCGATGTCGAGCACGCCGCCACTCAGCTCACGGAGCACCTGCACGATGGCGTACCCGTGGCGAGCTTCGTCCCGGACCGTCCGCAGGACGAGGATGTCCAGGGTGCCCGTAAACAAGTCACTTCCGCTCATCTCGCCTCCCCAAACCCCTGGGCCCTTCGGCTCCGACCGGTTCCTGCCTTCTCATACCGCCTCAACGTGAGCTTTGCGACACGTCCGACTGCATGGATCGATATACGTACGGTGGAGAGCGCTTCGGGTGACTGCACACCCGCAGCCCCATCCGCGTCGGAGGCGGATCTGGCGGTCGTGCGGGCCTTTGGGCTCGGGTCCGGCGGAGCGGTCCTCTACGGCGTCGGACCAGGCGGGGCAGGGCCCCACAGAATCGCCATGGCCTCGGCGTAGGGAACGATCTCCGGCTGAGCGTCGGGGGCCTTGGGGACGAACACGAAGGGCGCCCGATCCGGGTACTGCGCGAGTACCCGTCGGTTCTTGTCCGGGCCCAGATCCCGGACGTAGAGCGTGCGACCCTCTTCGATGCCCGGGAGGTCTCCCTGCCACACGAGAGGAGCGAGTGCTACCGCGCCGAAGCGGTCGGCACGGAGCTGCTGCATACACGAGTCCGGAAAGACCTCGTTGGGACGAATCCGCGGGGTCGCTCCGGCTGGGGCGGCGGGTCGCTGGATGTCGGAAGGGGTGCCGGGAATCTGGTTTAGATCGACCGGCGGCATCGCCACGTTGGATCCGGACGCCGCTGCCTCACGCGCCAGCGCATACAGGTGCAACTGGCAGTTCGTGTTCCTCCGCAGCGCGGTGATTACCGTGTCTTGACGCACACCACCGGTGCCCTGAAGCGACGCGCTCAGACGCTCGTTCCAGGACGTATGCACGAACACGATCGCGGCCGATTCTGTCGCGGGTCGGGGCGGCGTGATGCGGTCGAGGGTCTCTTGGCTCCATTTGTAGCTGCCCCAGCGAGTGGGCACCCCCCACGCTGCCGCACCGACGACCGCCAGGACGATCGCCCATGCGGCCATGTCCTTGACCCATCGGTTGGAGGGCCCCTCGCCTCGTGCCAGCCCGACGGCCGCCAGCACAGCTATGGCGATCCACGCCGGGGCGGCCTCGAACAGCATACGCACATCGTGAAACCAGTAGTACGCGTTGGCGAGTATCGGCAGAGTGGCCCACGCCAGAAGGAGCCCCATGCCCCTGGGAAGCCTGAACACCGTAAGGAGATATAGCCCGACGAATACCGTGATCGGAAACGGTGTCTCCAGGAGCTGGATGCCCATGCTCAAGACATCGGAAGAGGTAAAACCCAGGGCCTCTTCGAGGGTGTACGGGTAGCCCCACGGGTCCATGTGGAAGCCGAGTCGGTGATGGTCTCCGAAGGCGGCGAGGTACCCGAGCCTCGAGGGACTGCCGAACAGCCTGCTGTTGTACCAGCCGAGCATGACCGCGAACGGCGCACCGCCGAGCAACGTCAGCCCCGCCCGCGTCGCCAGCCAGGTCCTAGGGGGCGTGCCCGCGCGCAGGGCATGAGGGACCCACACCCCGAGGGTGAAGACGCTCCCCAGCACGAGGCCGATCAAGGGTCGGTCCGACACCATGAGCCCTACGGCGGCTCCGGCCCCTACTGCCCACCATGGGCTGCCGTCGCGCGCCCGGAGAGCCGAGTAGAGCGCTGCGGCTCCGAACGCGCCGGCGGACACATGGCTCATCGATCCGCCTCCCAGGAACAGTAGGAAGGGACTCAGCGCCACGGCCACTGATGCGAGGCGGGCGAGCCCGCGTCGGTCCGGAAGGAGACGCGGGAACGACAGTGCTATGAACCAGGCCAGGGCCGCGGCAAAAAGGGGCCCCAGGAGCATCGGAGCGCCCAGCCGAGTGAAAGCGGCCATGGCGAACAGGTGCATGGGTGGGAAGTGGGACACCCACCCCTCGGACACCATCAGGGTGTTGGGGATCAGCCAGGCGTCCGGGGCCGACGAGATGGGGCCGCCCAGCATGCCCTGGGCGAGGTAGCGCGCTTGGATCGCTGAAGCGATCTCGTCGACGTTGGTGAAGAAGCCCCGATAGAGTGCACGTCCGGTGACCAGTGCGACCACACCTGCGACGGCTCCCAGCGACAGGGCGAACACCCCGCTCGTGGGCCGATCGATCCAGTCGAGAACGCGGTTGCCCGCGATCCGCGGGATTCGCGACGAGAAGAGCCGAGCCAAGAGCCAAGCTAGGAGCACGATCACGATGGTGCCCCACCAGGCCAGTTGGAGCGTCACCTCTGCGACCTCGACGCTCACCTCCCTGTGAGGCGCTTCGGCCGACGTGTCCATGATCCGGTAGATGGGGGCGAAGGCGAACAGAAGGATGGCCAGACCCAGGGCCTGTTGGGCTCGCACCACCCAACCCCCGCTCGCCGTCTCGGGGCGCGCCCCCTCGGGCGGTGTCGAGGTCATCGGGGCTGCGGGGTGGGGTTGCCGGGCCTTCGGAACACTATTGTCTTCTGATGGTGAGGCCGGCCGGGGTGACCACTCGCTCCAAGACGCCCAACGCACCGTCCACGAGGAACGCGAGGATAGCCGCGGGGAGGGCTCCCGACAGGATCATCTGGGTGTCGCTGAGAGCGAGCCCTGCCACGATGGGATCTCCTAGGCCGCCGGCACCGATGAACGCCGCCAGCGTGGCTGTCCCCACCGTGATGACCGCGGCGGTACGGACACCGGCCATGATGATGGGCACGGCCAGCGGAAAGCGGATGTAACGCAGGATCTGACTGTTGGTCATGCCCAACGAACGTGCCGAGTCGATGGCGGCCGGGTCGGCATCGCGAATGCCGGTGTAGGTGTTCCTGAGAATGGGGAACAGCGAATAGAGGAATAGGGCCACCAGCGCCGGGACTACACCGATTCCCAGCATGGGAATCATGAAGGCAAGCAGAGCGATGCTGGGGATCGTCTGAAACAGACCCACCCCCCGGATGACCACCTCGGCCCGGCGCTCCGTCTTGTCCAGCACCAACCCCAGCGGAATCGCCACGAGGCATGCTGCCAAGAGCGAGACGATCACGAGAAGGAGGTGTCGTCCCGTAAGCGCCGCCGTTTGCTCCCGGTGCTCCCACAGGTAGGTGCCCAGTGACGTTTCGGTCACCGCGTCGTCGGTCACGATCCGCACGGCGGGGCCGCCTACGAGACCGATCTCGGTCAGCGCGTCGCGAGCCACACTAGCAAATTCCTCGCCGTCGACCTCGACCCGGCGGTTGAGCCGACGCATCAGCTCCTCGTCCAGGGTCCCCGAGAGTTCGGAGAGAGCCCGTACGGCGTCCGGGCGGGCCTGCCAGAGGTTGCGTCCTACCACCGCAGCCGCCTGGTAGGGAGGGAAGAACTCCAGGTCGTCGGTCAGGACCGTGAGATCGAATCGATCGATGAGACCGTCGGTGGAATACCCGTCGATCACATCGACCTCCCCCCGGGACACCGCCTCGTATTTGACCGCCTGGAGGAGCGATCTCACTTCCCGTAGTCGTAGCCCGTACGCCCCTTCCAGCCCCGGCAGTCCGTCCGACCGACCGATGAAATCAGGTGAGAACCCGCCGACGTACTCTGGGGCCACTTCCGCCAGGTCCGAGAGGGATCGTAGGCTGTCGCTCTCGGCTGAGGTCGGTCTCACGGCGATGGCATACGTGTTCTCGAACCCCAATGGGGGCAGCCAGTGGATTCCCCACCGCTCCCGGAAGGCCCTCGAGACGGTGCGAAATACCTGCTCCGGGGTCCCCTCAGGGGTCTGGTCGAGAATCGCCACCAGCCCCGTCCCGGAGTACTCGGGGTAGACGTCGATGGCGCCGCTGCGAAGCGCTTGAAAAGCGATCTCCGTTGCTCCCAGGCCCAGCCGGCGCTCGACGGTGATCCCCCGGCTTTCCAGAAGCTGGGAGAACATCTCCGCCAGAATGAACGACTCTCCGAACGGCTTCGAAGCCACGACGAGCGGGCGGCGCTGCGCCGAGATCTGTGCGGGGATCACTGCCGAACCCAGTAGGAGGGTGGCAAGTGCGAGCAGGAGGGTGTTACGCCCGATCATTCGACCTCTCCGGCGCCGGCCCGCTCGAGTAGGTGCCGTACGTAGTCGGTGGCGGGCGCGTCGCGAATCACATCAGGAGTGGCCACTTGCTCGAGCCGTCCGCCCCGAAGGACCGCCACTTTGTCGGCCATGTGGATGGCGCTGCGAATGTCGTGCGTGACCATGAGCACGGTGACACCGAGTTCGTGGAGCAGCGCCTGTACGACCTTGATCAGTTCCGCGCGTGTGATGGCATCCAACGCACGGAAAGGTTCATCGAGCAGAATGATCTCGGGCTCGGCGGCTAAGGCCCGTGCGAGGGCCACCCTCTGGCGTTCACCGCCGGAGAGCTCTCGAGGGCGTCGCTTGGCGAACTCCTCCGGAGGGAGCCCGACCAACCGCAGTGCCTTCAGGGCCAGGTCCCGGGGTGACCCCATCGTGCGCAGCCATGGGACGAGGGCCACGTTCCGTAGCACCGTCCAGTGGGGGATGAGACCGCCCTCCTGCTGCACGTATCCGATAGAGCGGCGGAGCCGGACAGGGTTCAGCGTCCCGATCTCCCGGCCCCCTATCGCAACCTCGCCGGAATCGGCTGATACCATGCGGTTGAACAGGCGGAGCAGCGTGGTCTTCCCGGCACCACTCTCACCCACCAAGGCCATCATCTCACGCTTGGCCACGGTCAGCGACACTCCATCGAGGATGGGCACGGTGCCGTACCGCTTTTCAACGGCTTGGGCGGACAGCGCAGGGGCGTCCTCTGGTAGGGCTTCGTCGAGCATTCCCAACGATAGCTCGGGAACGCCGAATCCGCAGCCGTGTCCGCCGCCGGGCGCAGAAGCCTGGGGTTCGTCGCTCCGTCGGGCTGGGTTAGTTTCTGGCGCCGAGCAACGGGTCGGGGTCGGAAAGAGGAGTAGAGCCAATGCATCTCCATAGTGGTCGACGCCTCGGGGAGGCCGAGCTCATCGACCTGCTGACCGAGGCGCGGGAGCGAACGCTCCTGCTCGTCGGCACCGTCTCGGACGATGATCTGCTCGTACAGCATGATCCGCTCATGAGCCCCATCATCTGGGACCTCGGGCATATCGGTCACTTCGAAGAGGTCTGGCTGGTGGAAAGTGTGGAGCGGGGATCGGACGGGTCCGAAGGACTCAGAGGCATGTACAATCCCTTCGAGAACCCCCGGAGCGTGCGAGCTTCCCTCGAGCTGCCCGGTCTCGGCGAATGCCGTGAGCTGCTGAAGCGGGCCCGGGCCAGCGTCATGGATCTGCTCCCCACGCTCGATATGGCCAGCGACGACGCCCTGCTGCGCGACGGGTTCGTTTTTCGGATGGTGCTGCAGCACGAGTATCAGCACAACGAGACGATACTCCAGACGCTTCAGCTGAAACGCGGAGAGCCGTACTCGCCGCCGCATCGGTGGTCGGTGCCAGAATCCCCCGCGACCCATCCGTTCGACGCAATGGTGGACTTTCCGGGCGGCCGAGTGGAGGTCGGCACCGACGATCGGAGCGCGGCCTACGACAATGAGCGGCCCAAGCACGAAGTCGATCTGGCGCCCTTTTCGATCGACGCCGCGCCTGTGACAGAGGGGGCCTTCCGTGATTTCATCGCAGCCGGGGGGTACCGGGAGCGAGAGCACTGGTCGGAGGAGGGCTGGGCCTGGCTCGAGGAGGCCGGGGTCGAAGCGCCGAAGCACTGGCGGCGAAACGGGGCAGGGTGGACGGTGCGCACCATGGATCGCGTGCGGACGCTCGACCCGTCGCGTCCGGTCTGCCACGTGTGCTTCCACGAGGCGGAGGCATATGCGAGGTTCGCAGGCAAGAGGCTGCCTACCGAAATCGAATGGGAGGCGGCGGCAACCTGGGATCCGAAGGCCGGTTCGAAGAGTTCCTTTCCCTGGGGTGATGAGCCGCCCACTCGCGAGTTGGCCAACATCGACGCCCTCTCGTTCCAAACGGCTCCAGTCGGGAGTTACCCGCGCAACGTGTCTCCAATAGGCTGTTACGGCATGATCGGTGACGTATGGGAGTGGACGTCGTCGGACTTCGGGGGGTATGCCGGATTCGAGACCTTCCCCTATCCCGAGTACTCCGAGGTCTTCTTCGGAAACGAGTACAAGGTCCTTCGTGGCGGTGCCTGGGCCACCCGGACCGGCGCGATTCGAGGCACGTTCAGAACTGGGACTACCCGATCCGCCGTCAGATCTTCAGCGGGTTTCGATGTGCCAGGGACGCCTGAAGGTCTCATGGTGATGAACGCGGAGGCGGGCGCTCGTGCTCGTATGCTCGAAGACATCAGGTGGGGGCTGACGCAACCGCAGAAGCAGCTCTCCTCGAAGTACTTCTACGACACGCTGGGGTCGGAACTCTTCGAGGCGATAACGCAGCTTCCCGAGTACTACCTGACCCGTTCGGAGCGTCGCCTGCTCCAGGACAGCGTGGCCCATTGGCTCGTGGACTTGGCTCCGACCTCCCTCGTGGAGCTCGGTGCCGGAAGCGCTCAGAAGACGCGGATCCTCTTGTCGGCCATGTCGGCGGTGGGGCGGGGGCGGGTCTATGCGCCCGTGGATGTCGCCGGAGAGTTCCTCGCGGCGACGGCCGCCGCTCTGGGCCGGGACTATCCGTCGTTGACGATCCGGCCACAGGTGAAGGACATCACCACGCCGCTCGCCTTTGCCGATGACCTGTCGCCCCCGGTGCTCTTCGCCCTGTTGGGAAGCACGCTGGGGAACTTCGAGCCGGGGGCCGACGTCGCGCTTCTCGCTAACGTCCGATCATCCATGAAGGCCGGCGACGCGTTCTTGATGGGGGCGGACCTCCGACCGGGAGCGGGGAAGAGCATTGGCCGGCTCGAGGCCGCCTACAACGACGCGCAGGGGATCACCGAGCGGTTCAACCTCAACATTCTCGCGAACTTCAACCGCGAGGTGGGGACCGACTTCGACCTCTCGGCCTTCCGGCACAAGGCGTTCTACTCCGAAGACTTTGGACGGATCGAGATGCATCTGGAGGCGCTGAGTCTTCAGGAGGTGGAGATCCCGGGCTCCTGTTGTGTGCGTATCGAGCAAGGTGAAACGATTCGCACCGAGCTCAGCTGCAAATACGACCGCCCGACCATCGAAGGGTTGTTCGATGTGTCCGGCCTACGCCTGGATCGTTGGTGCGAAGAAGAGGGTGGCCTCTACGCGATGGTGTTGGGCACGCCCGTCTGACACCCGAACGACGGGCATTCGGATCGAGGCTCTCGCACTCTCCTTACAGATCGAGCTGTAGCACCCGATGCGGATCCACCGGCTCCCACGAGGCGTCATCATCCAACCGCTCGGAAGCCAACAGCGTGCCACCCGGGGCCACGGGGTGACCGGCCGATACGTAGAGTGAATTGACACTCTCGACCGAGGCCGTGCGGACGGCGGCGAGTCGTTGGCCGTCTGCCAGGACCATGGTGAGTTGCGCCTGGTGTTCTCCGGACAGGACGTCCATGACGGCGGCGCGTACATGCTCGAGTGCATCCCCGAGGTCGGCGCCGTCTCGGAGGGCCGAAACCGCGAGCAGGAACAGGGTCTCGCTGTCGGAGGCGCCGAGGAGACCTCCGTACAGGTCGTCGGGGAGACGAGACCGGAGAATCCTCATGTAGCTCGCCCGGAAGTCGTCGACGAAGCCGTTGAGAATGAAGCTCCATCTCCCGTAGGTGATCGGCAGGTTGCCGCTGTCGTCCACGGGAATACCGGGGGTCGCGTTGCGAACGGCGGCCAGGATCATCGGGGAGGTGCTGTCGGCCAGCACCCCTCGCAAGTCTCGGTCCTGCCAGATGGGTACGGTCCCGCCCGTTCGAACCGGAGTGTCACCACGGTACCACACGACTCCGTATCCGTCGGCGTTGACGGTCCCGGAGGTCAACTCCTGCGGAAGGTAGCTCTGTTCGTATAGGGAGTGGCTGCCTCCGAAGACCAACGCATCGGCCTCGATGGGGTCCCCCACGTATGCGGTGAGCCGGCACATGGTCAGCCTGAAGGGGGCGCGTCAGCCAGGAGACCGGGGAGGCGGTCCATGTCGACGTTCCCCCCGCTGAGCACAGCCACCACAGGCCCATCCGACAGTGGGATCCTCCCGGAGAGAAGGGCTGCCACCGCGGCGGCCCCCGCCGGTTCGGTAAGGAGCTTCGCTCGGGCGAGGATGAAGGCCATGGCCTCCTGGATCTCACTGTCGCTCACGAGGACCACGTCCTCCACGTGGCGGCGCACGATCTCGTAGTTGAGCTCGCCCGCCATGGGTGCGCCCAGACCGTCCGCCACGGTGTTCACGCCTTCGAGCGTGACGGCCTCGCCCTTGTCCAGGCTTTGCCGCATGGCGCACGCTCCTTCGGGTTCGACCCCGAAGACGCGGACCCGCGGACCGACGCTCGCGAGAGCCAAGGCCACGCCGGAGATGAGCCCACCGCCGCCAATCGGCACGACTACCGTGGTGACCTCAGGCACGTCTTCGACGATCTCCAGCCCGAGTGTACCGGCGCCTGCGACGATCAGCGGGTCGTCGAAGGCGTGCAGGAACGTGAGTCCGCGCGTCTCGGCCACCTCCAGCGCAAGTTCGAACGCCTCGAATACCGTGCCCTGGAGGATGACCTCCCCTCCGTACCCCTCGGTGGCGCGGGCCTTGGTCGGCGACGCCTCGGCGTTCATGACCACGGTCGATGTAATCCCAGTACGGGTAGCGGCCCAGGCGACGGCCTGGGCGTGGTTCCCCGCCGAAATCGTCACCACGCCGCGTTCCCGGGCCTCGTCGTCGAGGGCCAAGATGCGGTTCAACGCGCCTCTCACCTTGAACGAACCAGTCTTCTGGAGATTCTCGCACTTCAAGAAGACAGGGTGCCCGATCAGCTCCGAGAGACTACGGCTCGAAACCGTGGGCGTTCGGTGGACCGCCGTGGAGATCCTCGCCCGGGCTGCGGTCACGTCGTCTATATGGGGAATCGAGCTCATGATCGGTCGTTAGGGAAAGCTTAAAGGGCGGCGTAAAACAACGTTGCTCACCTATTGTCCCGGGTGTACCTTGGCGTCGCAACCCGGTGGGGTCTGTCCCTCTCGCCCGTGAGGCGGTGCCGGGCGCGCTTAGCGGGGCCTCACGGTATGGACTGCTGGGGTCGGACACGTCCCCAAACGGTCCTCTCACCTTTTATCGAGAGGTCGTGTCATGCGCCTGAAGCTAGCGATGTGCGGTGCGACGCTGGGACTCCTTCTAGTTGGAACGATTCCAGCGACTGCTCAGACCGGAACGCTTTCCGGGACCATCACCGACGCGGAGACGGGCATGCCCATGGCCTCGGCCGGGGTAGAGGTCCTGGGTAGCGGGACCGCCCTGACGCTCACCAACGATGCGGGTAGGTTCACCCTATCCGTACCGTCGGGCTCCTACGCCGTCGTGGTATCGAGTCTCGGCTACCGTGATCACCGGGAGGACGGGGTCTCCATAAGCGCCGGCTCGACGACAACGCTCAACATAACCATGACGTCGCAGGCACTGGAGCTCAACGCCATCGTGGTAACGGCGTCTCGCCAGGCGGAGAAGAACACCCAGGCTCCCGCCACGACGCATGTCGTCAGTGAGATCGAGATCGAGGAGCGACCAGCGGTAACCCTCGTGGACCACATGAAGGCGGTGCCGGGTGTGGACGTCATCTCGCACGGGACGCAGTCCAGCAACGTGGTGATCCGGGGCTTCAACAACATCTTCTCGGGCGCCCTCCACGCGCTTACGGACAACCGGCTCGCCGGCGTACCGTCCCTGCGGGTCAACCTCCTCCACTTCGTCCCGATCACCAATGACGACCTGGAGCGGATCGAGGTGGTGCTCGGGCCCGGTTCGGCCCTGTACGGTCCTCAGACGGCGAACGGCGTCCTCCACATGATGACGAAGTCTCCGCTCACCAGTGAGGGGACCACGGTTACTTTGGGTTCCGGACCCAGGAAAGAAGTGCTCCAGGGCTCCTTCCGCACGGCACATAGGCTCTCGGACAACTTCGCGTTCAAGATCTCAGGGCAGGCCATCGACGGAAACGAGTGGATCTTCGTCGATCCGGAGGAGCAGGCTCAGCGGGCAGCGGCCAATGCCGATCCCGCAGCGTTCGTTGCCGAGAGGCTGGCACGGGGTCTGACTCAGTCCGAGGCAGACCAAGCACTCGTCAACATCGGCAATCGTGACTACGACTTCTCACGCCAATCGGTCGACGCTCGGGCCGACTGGGCGTTTGTGGAAGACGGGCGCCTCAGCTTCAACTACGGGCTGACCAACGCGACGGGTATCGAGCTCACCGGGTTGGGAGCGGGCCAGGTCGAGGACTGGAAGTACCAGTATTTCCAGACGCGCCTGAACAAGGATCGTCTCTTCGCCCAGGTGTACCTGAACACCAGTGACGCGGGTCCGAACAGCTTCCTGCTCAGAGACGGCGCTCCCCTCGTGGACAAGTCCCGCCTGTTCGTCAGTCAGATCCAACACGGTACGGCCTTGGCGGACGGTAAGTATGACTTCACCTACGGAATCGACTACTTCAAGACCGACCCACGCACCGAAGGGACCATCAACGGGATCAACGAGGACATCGACAACATCACCGAGTGGGGCGCTTACGTGCAGAACAAGACGGAGCTCTCCGACAAGGTGGACCTGATCCTCGCAGGCCGGGTCGACACGCACTCCGAGCTCGAGGACAACGTTTTCTCGCCCCGCGCGGCCATCGTCTTCGAGCCCAAAGAGAATCACAGCATCCGCTTCACCTACAATCGGGCCTTCTCGACACCCAGTACGCTGAACCTCTTCCTGGACATTTCTGGTGGTTCGGCCGGCGCGCTGGGACCCCTCGGGTACCGTGTGCGTGCTCAAGGACCCAACGCGGGCTTCACTTTCGTGAATCCTGACGGAAGCTTGGTCGGCATACGCTCGCCGTTCAACCCGGGTGGCCCGGGCCAGATTCTCCCGGCCGACGCGGCCACCCTTTGGCAGCTGGGCGTGGGAGTGCTGGCCGGACAGGGAGCCATTGACGCCGCCACGGCCGGCCTTCTCGGAAGCTTGAGTCCGACCAGCTCGGATATCGGACTCAACTATCTGGATGCGAGCACGGGTGCGGTGGCTCCACTCACCGCCGGTTCCGTGTCGAACGTCGGGAAGCTCAAGGAGAGCACCACCTCGACGTTCGAGATAGGGTATCAGGGCCTCATCAACAACAAGATCCTGGTGGCGGCTGATGTCTGGTACTCCAAGAAGGAAAACTTCGTATCGCCCTTAGTGGTCCGGACGCCCCTCCTGCTCCTCGATGGGGCGTCCATGGTAGGATTCCTGGTGGGACCGCTGACCCAGGCGATCATAGCCCAGTCCGGAGGCTTGCTCGATGAGGCCACGGCGCAGGGGATGGCCGTAGCCCAGGCGACGCAGCTGGCTGACGGCGGTGATGG
This sequence comes from Longimicrobiales bacterium, assembly GCA_965249725.1. Lineage (GTDB taxonomy): Bacteria > Gemmatimonadota > Gemmatimonadetes > Longimicrobiales > Gaopeijiaceae > CBDDCX01. The sequence continues at coordinate 1,150,072 of CBDFMQ010000002.1, read as the reverse complement.
CGTGGGCGGCGTGCCCGGAATGGCGGAGATCCCCCTGGGTGTCGTCTCGGCCTCCAACGTGAATTCCGCCGCCGCGAACCTTCTGTTCACCTATGTGAACGCCGGCGACCTTGACATGTACGGTGCCGACTTCGCGGTGAAGGCGTTCCTGAACGACGAGTGGACGCTGTCGGCCACGGGTTCGTGGGTGAGCGACGACTACTTCGACATGACCGAGATCGAGAATGCGATCGCACCTATCGCTCTCAACGCGCCTGCGTTGAAGGGGTCATTGGGCTTGGCGTACCGGAACGCGCGCTCAGGCATCAATGCCGAGGCCCGAGTCCGTGCGAATGCGGAATTCCCGGCGGAGTCCGCCGGCTTTACGGGCACGAGCTGCGAGACGGGTCCAAGAGCGGACATCCTCTTCGAGGAAGAATGTGTCGCCGGGTTTACGCTGGTCGACCTCACCGCCGGGTACAAGGTCCCGACCACTCGGGCCACACTCCAAGTGACGGTATCCAATCTGTTCAACGAGCCGTACCGGAGCTTCGTCGGCGTGCCGGAGATCGGGCGGTTCATCATGGCGCAGGTCAAATACGATCTGTTCTAGGGATTCGGCCGCATCAGCAGTCTCGGTCGATGGTGGCTAGGTGCGGGGCTCGGGGGATCGTCCCTGGGCCCCGCATGGCGTTGTCGGGAGGAACGAGACAGCCCTCCGTGCGGTCGGTCTCCCAACCCGACAGGAGGTAGGGCGTGAGTGACAATTCGGAAGAGCAGGTGACACTCCGCTGTCCATTCTGCCTGACGCTGAACAACGTCACGTTTGCGCGAGCCTCCGATCGGCCGGCCTGTGGTGACTGTGGCAAGCCCATGCTCCTGGATCGGCCGGTGAAAGTGACGGCAGAGGACTTCGACCGTACGATTCTGCAGGCGAGCGTGCCCGTTCTCGTCGACTTCTATGCCGACTGGTGCGGGCCCTGCAAACTCGTGGCCCCCCTGGTGGACGAGATCGCCGGTGAGCACACTGGTGAACTGCTGGTTGCCAAGGTGGACTCGGATCGGGCGCAGGACATCGTTCAGCGTCTCGGAATACGAGGGGTGCCAACCTTGATCCTCTTCAAGCGGGGAGAAGAGATGGCGAGGAGCGTCGGATTCGAGCCCGAGAAGATTCGAGAGATGGTTGAGCAGGCCGTCGGAACGGTGTCGAACAGTGAGTAGCAAACAAGAACGCCAGGCAGTCATCCTCGATCTGGTGAAATCGAACCGGGTGACCAGCCACGAGGCCCTCCGTGAGCTCCTAGAAGAGGGTGGCATCCGGGTCACACAGGCCACCCTTTCTCGAGACATCAGAGAACTACGCCTCGTGAAGGTGCGAGGCGCCCAGGGCGTTTCGCATTATCGACTCCCCGAGGCGTGGGAGAACAAGCCTCCGCTCGGGTCACTGTTGCCCATTCTCTTCCTGTCGGCCGAGGGCACGGAGAACCTGGTCGTCATTCGCACGCTGATGTCCGGCGCGGCCGCTCTGGCAACGGCGATCGACTGGGAAGACTGGCCGGAGGTGGTCGGAACCGTGGCCGGTGAGGACACGATCATCGTGGTTCTCAGGGACCGGGAAGATATGCCTGCGATACGCGATCGACTGATAGAAATTGCGGGCGGAGATCCCGGCTGAACGTCCCCTCCCCGGGGTACGTGAACCTTGTTAAATCCTAAGTTTATATTAAGTCACTCGGACTTGACATTTTCCTTGTTTTACGCCATTGTTCTAACATAAATATTCGACCTGGTCGGATATTTGTGAGAATTGTCGGGTACGGGAGTGGTGTCAAGACGGTCGCCGTCACCAGCGCTTTGGCGGGAAGAGCTGGTTCTGTTCCCGGCCCGCATTTTTTTGTTCTGTAGTGAAGTAAGGAGACGTTTCGATGGCTCTCAAAGTCGTCCTGGGATACTCCGGAGGGTTGGATACCTCCGTGATCGTGCCGTGGCTCCGAGAGAACTACGACGCAGAGGTGATCTGTGTGGCCGCCGATGTCGGCCAGCAGGGTGGCCTCAATGGCCTGGCCGAGAAGGCCAAGGCCACCGGTGCCTCCCAGTTCTTTGGTGAGGATCTCCGGCAGACCTTCGTCGAGGACTTCGTCTGGCCCACGCTCCGATCCGGAGCGGTCTATGGCCGCAAGTACCTACTCGGCACGTCCATGGCACGGCCGATCATCGGTCGGCGCATGGTGGAGATCGCTCGTGAGGTCGGAGCGGACGCTCTGGCCCACGGATGCACGGGGAAGGGTAACGATCAAGTCCGCTTCGAGCTCACGTTCACCGCACTCGCGCCGGACCTGAGGGTGATCGCCCCATGGCGTGAGTGGGATCTACACTCGCGCGAAGAGGCGTTCGAGTACGCGCGGGTTCGCAAGATCCCCATGGACGGGGTCGATGAGGGCAAGCTCTTCTCTCGAGACGAGAACCTCTGGCACGTTTCCCATGAGGGTGGGCCCCTCGAGGATCCCGCCTATGAGCCAGACGAGTCCATCTATCTCTGGACGCTGTCTCCCGAGCTGGCGCCAAACACCCCGGAGCACGTGGAAATCGCCTTCGAGGAAGGCGTTCCGGTTTCGGTCAACGGTGAGGTGATGGATTCGCTGAGCCTTCTCGAGGCGCTGAACCAGATCGGCGCTCGACACGGCGTCGGGCGCATCGACCTGGTCGAAGACCGGCTGGTGGGCATGAAGTCCAGGGGCATCTACGAGACGCCCGGTGGCACCCTACTCTATGCGGCGCTCCAGGAACTCGAGCAGCTCACTCTGGATCGGCGCGCCTTGGCCTATAAGGATCAGCTGGCGGCCCGTTACGCGGATCTCGTGTACGAGGGTTGGTGGTGGACCCCGGAGCGCGAAGCGATCGACGCCTTCATGAACGTGCTCATGAAGCGAGTCACCGGTGTCGTACGCCTGAAGCTGTACAAGGGGAGTGCCAACGTGGCATCACGCTGGAGCCCCATGTCGCTCTACGATGCGGGTCTGGCATCGTTCGGCGAGGACGATACGTACGACCATGCCGACGCTGAAGGGTTCATCAAGCTCTTCGGGCTTCCTGCCCGAGTAGCCGCCGAACGCGATGCCGGTGAGCGCGAATCCGAGGCCGCCGTGAACGAGATTCTCAAGTCGGTGGCCCCCAAGACCCCGGTGGGGTGATTCCACGGGACGCCGCGACTTACGGACAGGGGGCCGCGACGCACGTTGTCGCGGCCCTTTCGTGTCTCTAAGGTGACCTCATGACCGCAGACGCCAAACCTCCCGAAGGACCACCGGACGCACCGCTTTGGAGCGGACGGATCGAAGGGTCCATGTCCCCCGAGATGGTCCCCCTGAACCGCAGCCTCGATGTGGACATCCGGTTGTGGCCGCAGGATATCGAGGGGAGCCGCGCCTGGGCTCGAGCCCTCGTTCGGGCGGGAGTCGTCACCGGGTCGGAAGGAGACACGCTCCTCGAGGGATTGGATCGGGTCGCGGAGCGCCTCGACGCCACCGACCACTCTGCGGAGCACGACGAGGACATCCACTCGCTGGTGGAGCGACTCCTGCACGAGGAGGTCGGGGACGTGGCCGGCAAGCTCCACACCGGCCGATCACGCAACGACCAGGTCGCCACCGATTTCAGGCTCTGGGGCATGGAGGCTGCCACCGCCCTTCACGCGAGCCTTCACGGAGTGCAGGCTTCGTTGCTGGATTGGGCGCGGGACTCGGTGGACATCATCATCCCGGGCTACACACACCTCCAGCAGGGCCAGCCGGTGCGGGCGGCTCATTGGGCGCTCTCCCATTTTTGGCCGCTGGAGCGTGACCGGGAGTTGATCGATGCTGCGGGGGAGCATGCGGGGGTGTTGCCCCTCGGCTCCGGGGCGATCGCGGGATGCCCGTTCCCGATCGACCGAGAGATCATCCGAGAGGAGTTGGGGTTCAGCCGCATCTCCGAGAACAGCATCGACGCCGTGAGCGATCGGGATTGGGCCTCGGAACTCTCGTTTGCGTCCGCTCGCGTCGGGATCCATCTGTCCCGATTGGCGGAGGATCTGGTCCTGTTCGGATCGAAGGAGTTCGGGTTCGTGCGACTCTCGGACGGATACAGCACCGGGTCCAGCCTCATGCCCCAGAAGAGGAACCCTGACGTGGCCGAGCTGGTCCGAGGCAAAGCGGGCCGCCTGGTTGGCAATCTCGTATCGCTGCTCACGGTCTTGAAGGGACTGCCCACCGGGTACAACCGCGATCTGCAGGAGGACAAGGAGACGCTGTTCGACTCGGTCGACACCCTGAGGATGGTGCTTCCGGCCGTTCAGGGCGCGGTAGCCTCCGCCGAGTTCCAGCCCGATCGCATCGAGGCCGCGTTGGATACGCAGCTTCTCGCCACCGATTTGGCCGACTACCTGGTACGGGCCGGGGTACCCTTCCGGAAGGCCCACGAGGTCATCGCGACGGTGGTACGCATCGCGGAAGAGCGGGGTGTGACGGTCGACGATCTCGATCTCGAGGACTTTCAGGCCGCACATGATTCGTTCGGAGCCGACGTGCTCGACGTCTTCTCCTGGGATCGGTCGGTCGAAGCGCGAGGCGCCCCCGGGGGCACGGCGCGCGCGGCCGTGCAGGCTCAGATCGAGCTGGCAGCCCGCAAACTCGAGATGCCGCCGCTCTAGACCGTTGCCGGCAGGCCTCCAAGCGTCTTCCCGACCGCCGTCACTATGGGTGCCAGCTCCTCGTGATCTCCGACGCAACCGATCACGGTGCGGACCTCGCCACGGATCAGATGGGTGCGAAGACCCGCGGCCTCCACTCGCTCGCGTAAGTGGTCGAGCTCGTCTTCGGTCACGCCGTGTCGCGTGATGATTATCATGAGGTGTCTCTCGTGTGCTGTCCGTTACCCAACAAAAAAGGCCCCCGACTGAGTCGGGAGCCTCGGGACGGAGCGCGATCCGTATTCAGTGCACGGGCTTCAGTCGCCGGCTCCCGTGGGGCACCGAATAAAGAAATAGAAGGCCTGTAGCGCGCGCTGACGATTCATGGGGCGTAGGGTGTTCCGGTGCCCGACCGGAGTCAAGGAGCGGGCTGGTCCCGACCTCGGGGGACCGATAGATTTCGCCACGAAATCCGACTTGTGAATCTCATTTTATTGTCTCTTTGGAGGATGCTCCATGTCCACTGCCACCCCGGCTCCCGAGACCCCGGTGACCGGTACGGTAGGCCGCCCACTTCTCGACGACCTCGACCTGCCGCTCGGTAAACGCGTCCGTCTCCGCCGTCTCCTATATGGCAGGGGTCTCAAGAACGGGACGCTTCTCTGCCTTCCGATCGACCAGGGCCTGGAGCACGGACCTATCGACTTCTTCCCGAATCCTCCGTCTCAGGATCCGGATTTCCAGTGGCGTCTCGCGCTCGAGGGGAATTACAACGCAGTAGCATGCCACTACGGGCTCGCTCGAAAGTACATGTCCAAGTATGCCGGTGAGGTTCCGCTCCTCCTCAAGATCAACGGTAAGACCACTATTCCGCCGGACGGTGATGCGCTCTCGACCATGACGGGCAGCGTCGAGGATGCGGTGTCCCTCGGTGCCGACGCGGTCGGGTACACGCTCTACGTAGGGTCCCCGCGGCAGGACGAGGACATTCAACAGCTCCAGATGGTTCGTGAAGACTGTGACAAGTACAACATGCCGCTGGTGGTGTGGTCCTATCCCCGCGGTTCGGCCATCGAAGGGAAGGGCGGCCGGGACAGCTTGTACGCGGTGGACTACGCAGCCCGGGTCGCCTTGGAGTTGGGGGCAGACATCGTCAAGCTCAATATTCCCAAGCACGGTCCGAAGGATCCGGAGCAGCCCAAGGAGTATGCGGAGATCGAGTATGACTACGGCGAAGGTGCCAAGCGGGTGGTCGAGTCGGCCGGCCGCGTCATGGTACTCTTCTCGGGTGGTAGCAAGCTCGGCGACGAAGACCTGATGCACAAAGCCCGCACGGCCATGGAGTCGGGTGCCACTGGACTGATCTTCGGCCGCAACATGTGGCAGAGGCCCTACGATGAGGCCTTGGCAACGACGGAGCGAGTGCATGCCATGATGAAGGAGTTCGGGGCCTGAAGCAGCCCGGCACCAATTCGCCCGGCGTGATCGCGTGACGGACGCCGAGACCCTGAAAAGGGCCGTCGGCCTCGAGGCGGCGGGACTGGTCGAGGCCGGCATGCGCATCGGATTGGGCACCGGTTCGACCGTGGCCCACTTCCTACTGTTTCTGGCTGAACGCATCAATCGGGGAGGCCTCCGTAACGTGCTGGGTGTGCCGACGTCTCTCTGGACGGCTCAGCAGGCCAGAGAACTGGGAATTCCCCTGACGTCGTTGGCCGAGCATCCCTTCCTGGACTTGACTGTCGACGGTGCCGACGAAGTGGACCCGGACTTGAACCTGATAAAGGGCCTGGGAAGTGCCCTCTTGAGGGAGAAGATGGTTGCCCAGGCCTCGTCGCGTCTCGCCATCATCGTAGACGAGGCGAAGGTCGTGGAGAGGCTGGGGCAGATCTCCCCCGTGCCGGTGGAGGTGGTCCAGTTCGGTTGGGAGGTCCACGACCGGTTCTTGGAGTCCCAGGGTGCTCGCCCGGTCATTCGAAGACGACCCGACGGGCAACCCCTCACCACGGACAACGGGAACTACATCATCGACTGTCACTTCCCGGACGGCATCGAGGATCCCCAGTCCCTGGACGCCGCGTTGGCTTCGAGGGCCGGAATCGTCGAATCCGGGTTGTTCCTGGGGATGACGACGGAGGTGATCGTCGGCGCTCCGGACGGCGTGCGGCGTTCCTACGCCGAGGCGGGAGGGTCATGAGCATCAAGATCGCTCCGTCGATCCTGTCGTCGGACTTCGGTCGACTGGCCGAACAGGTTGCTGAGGCGGCCGAAGCGGGAGCCGACTGGATTCACGTCGATGTCATGGATGGTCACTTCGTTCCGAACATCACGATCGGTCCTGCGATCACGGCGGCCGTGCGGGCCGCCACGGATCTACCGGTCGACGTACACCTGATGATCGAGCACCCCGAGCGGTATCTGGAGGCCTTCGCGGACGCGGGGGCGGACTACCTGGTCGTGCACCAAGAGGCCTGCAGACACTTGCATCGTACCGTCGAGCAGATCCGGGAACTCAACGTGCGCCCGGGCGTGACGCTCAATCCGGCCACGCCCCTCGACACGCTTCAGGAGATCATTCCGTACGTCGACGTCGCACTCGTCATGTCGGTCAATCCGGGGTTCGGTGGACAGGCCTATATCCCCTCGAGCACGGATAAGATTGGGCGTCTTCGGCGCATGCTCGATGAGCACGGGGTGGAAGGCGCCGAGTTGGAGGTCGATGGGGGAGTGGACCGCGATACGGCTGCCGTGGCAGCGGGTGCCGGAGCCACGGTTTTGGTGGCGGGGTCGGCCATCTATCGACATCCGGGTGGGATTGCCGAAGCCATCCAACTCATTCGGAAGTCGGCGGAAAGCACTCCTCCGTCCTAACGACCACGACTTCTTCGATCCCGAGTCCCCGTTTCGGCTCACCGCGATAAATCCTGGAATTGCCGAGCCTTAAAGGCTAGACTGGAAAATGACACCCATGGACCCAACGATTATCAATCCTGATAGCCTGAGCCGCCTCGAGGAGTGGGGGGGGGCAAGCTCGTCAAAGAGATGATCCGGTTGTTCCTCCAGAATGGTCCCGACCGCATGGAGCAGATTCGAACCGTGGTCGAGAATGACGACCTGGATCAGCCAGAACGCGGATCCCATTCGCTCAAGTCCAGTGCGGCGAACATCGGTGCAGAGCATGTAAGACGGATTGCCGACGAGATTGAAATTGCGGCCTCGAACAAAGAGCTCGAGCGCGTTCGTGAGCTGCTTCCCGGCCTGGAAGAGGCGTTTTCCCAGGCCAACACAGAACTCGAATCCATGGTTGAAGGAACCTCCGAATGAAGCCCAAGATCGCGGTCGTAGAGGACAATCCCGATAACCGAATGTTGGTTGAGGCGATTCTCGAGGACGAGTACGACATCTCCGAGTACGAGACGGGAATCGAAGCCGTCGAGGGCCTTGCTGACAACGTGCCGGACCTTGTGCTCCTGGACATCTCCCTCCCGGGGATGGACGGGACCGAGGTTCTGCAGTGGATTCGCGCCCAGGACGAGTTCTTGGAACTCCCGGTAATCGCGTTGACGGCGCACGCGATGTCGGGTGATCGGGAGAAGTACCTGGACATGGGGTTCAACGACTACCTGACCAAGCCGATCATCGATGAGGATCTGCTCATGGGGGCGATCGAGCGCCTGCTCACCGGAACGCCGTGAGCGAAGCCGGTCCGACGCCGGACACACCCGAGGGCGAGGATGTGGAGGTCCGCCTCGCGAGCCTCGATCCCAGTGTGCCGGAATCCGAGGAGGAAGAACCGTCCCCGGGGACCGAATACCTGCAGTCCTTTGCCACCTCGGAAGACCGTTCGCAGGAACGGGCCACCGTCTATTGGATTCTCGTCGCGGTACTCTTCATGGGAGCCAGCCTCTTCAGGCGGTTCCCGTTTGCCGATAACGAGCAGCGGCATGTCATTTGGGAGTTCATAAGCACCACTCTGGCCTTCATGGTCGGCAGCCTCTCGTTGGTGCGGTACTACAGCAAGAAGCAGGACACCTTCCTGTTCATCGGTACGGGATTTTTGGGAGCCGGTGCTCTCAACATGTACCACGCGGTCATGACGTCGGTGCTCATGGGAGGCGGGGGAACGCTCCTCCAGACCGCCGACAGTGACGCTTGGACTTGGACTGCCTCACGGCTGTTCCTCTCCCTCTTTCTCTTCGCGACCGTCTTCCTGTGGTCCAAGGAAGAGGGCTTCCAGGAGGATCGTCTGAGTGAGAAGTGGGTCTATGGCACCGCCGCCGCCCTGACCGTGGCGGTCTTCATCTTCTTCTCGGCTCTCGGTTTACCGGAGGAGTTGGGTGGAGTCCTCTTCATCCCCGCCACTCGAGCCTACTACTCGGACTTCCTGGTGGTGCGACCGGCGGAGTTCGTTCCGGCCGTTTTCTTCTTCGCCGCATGGGCCGGATACCTTCGAAGGGGCCAGTGGCGGACCGAACCCTTCGAGCACTGGCTGCTGATCTCCTTGATGATCAGCGTGTTCGTGCACGCCATGTACATGTCACAGGCCACGAGTGAATTCGACGGCATGGCGGATGCGGCCCACCTGCTGAAGATCAGTGCGAACGTGTGCGTGCTCGTAGGCCTCATGGTGAGCGTGTTCGTCACGTTCCGTTCCGAGGCCGACGCCCTTCGCACCGTACGGGACACCAACCTTGCCATGGCTCGGGAAGTGAGCGACAGGACCGAGGCCGAATCCCGGTTGAGGGACTTCCTCGACAACGCCAACGACCTGATTCAGATGACCGATGGGGACGGCAACCTCGTCTACGTCAACCAGGCATGGCAGTCCACGTTCGGCTATAAGGACCGCGAGGTCGAGGGAAAGAGCGTCTTCGACGTTCTCGATCCGATCGACCCCGAGGGCTTGGCCGAGGTCTTCCAGTCGTTGCGAGACGGACGGCCCGTCGAGCGGCATATCTCCGAGTTCCGCACGATTGCCGGAGACCCGGTGATCTGCTCGATCAGTGCGACGGCGAGCCGGGACAACGGAGAGGTGGTGACGGTCCGGTCCATCATCCGCGACGTGACAGAGACGATGATGGCGGAGCGGGACTTGGCCATGTCACAGGCGAATCTGAACGCGTTGGTCGAGAATACCGGAGACGCCATCTGGTCCGTCGATAGTGAACACCGGCTGATCACCTTCAATTCTGCCTTCGCCCTGGAGGTAGAAGCCCGTACGGGGCTCGAGCCAAAGGTCGGAGATGCCCCGGAAGATCTCTATTCGGTCCCCCAGGCGGAGTGGTACGGGGAAGCATACGGGCTCGTGTTCCGGGGCAAGCGGATGTCCAGAGTGAGAACCGACGAAATGGACGACGATCTTCGTCACTTCGAGCTCTTTTTCAGCCCGATTCAGGACCAGGAAGGCTCGTCGGGCGTCGTGGTATTCAGTAAGGACATCACCCGGCGAAGACGCGCTGAAGAGGACCTCGTAACGGCCAAAGAAGAAGCCGAGGCCGCCAATCGTGCGAAGAGTCAGTTCCTGGCGAACATGAGCCATGAGCTTCGTACTCCGCTCAACTCGGTTATCGGCTTTGCCAACATTCTCCTCAAGAACAAGAAGCAGAACCTCGGAAAGTCCGACCTGGGTTTTCTGGAGAGGATTCAGGTCAACGGCAAGCACCTGCTGGTGCTGATCAATGAGATTCTCGACCTGGCGAAGATCGAGTCCGGCCGGATGGAGCTGGAGTTGCGCACCGTCTCACTGGCCACGTTGGCCCAGGAGGCGGTTGCGTTGGTCGACGGGCAGATCAGACAGAAGCAGGGCGCGGTCGAAGTGAGAGTCGACGCGCCCGAGGAGATCGACGAGTTCGACGCGGATTCTGCCAAACTCAAGCAGGTCATCGTCAACCTCATGGGGAACGCCCTCAAGTTCACTGAGAGCGGCGAGATCGTCCTGCGGGTAACGCTCCGCGAGGGCACGACGGAACCGGGCAGCATTCAGGTTCAGGACAGCGGAATAGGGATTCCGCCCGAGCGCCTGGGCGCGATCTTCGAGGCGTTCCAGCAGGCTGAAGGGAGCACCGCGCGTAAGTTCGGTGGCACGGGCCTAGGCTTGACCATCTCCCGTTCCATGTGCCTGCTCATGGGGTACGACCTGACGGTCGAAAGTGAAGTGGGGAAGGGCACCACCTTCACCATCGACTTCTCGGGTCTGCCAGAAGGCGTCGAGCAGCCGACGCCTGAGGCCGCTCCGGAGAGCGTCGACCCGGCAGTGGAAGAGCCCGCCGAGCAGGACTCCCAAGGTGTGCAGAGGGATGAGGTCGAAGAGCCCCTGGACGAAGAGGCACTCCCGCATCCGCAGATCCAGCACTTCAAGGTCTTGGTGATCGACGACGAGACCGACTCGCGTGTGTTGATGCAGCACTACCTGAGCGAATTCGGTTGTGAGGTTTTGGAAGCCGCCTCAGGTGCACTGGGATTGGAGTTGGCGAAGGAGCATCAGCCCGACCTGATTACGCTCGACCTGCAGATGCCGGAGATGGATGGTTGGGAAGTGCTTCGTCGTCTCAAAGACGACCCCGACGTGAAGGACATTCCGGTCGTAGTGGCGAGCATCATCGCCAGTGAGGGCCGGGGCCGCCTGCTGGGTGCGGTCGACCTGCTCAACAAGCCGATCATCGACCGCACCCACCTCCTGCGTGTCTTGTGGCGCAACCTCGTGAATCGTGGAGAGCACCGCGTCCTGGTCGTCGACGACGATCCCGAGGTGCACAGACTCGTGACAACGAGGTTGGAGGCGGAGGGTCTGGATGTGGTCTGCGTCTCCTCCGGACAGGAGGCCCTGGATGAGGTGGCGCGGGAGACACCCGGCGCCATCCTCCTGGATCTTGCGATGCCGGGTATGCACGGGCTGACCTTTCTCGATCGACTTCGCGAGAACCCGTACCATGTCGGTCTTCCGGTAATCGTCATCACCGGTAAGAACCTGTCCGACGCCGAGACGACTCTACTGTCCGACAAGGTCTCGGGGGTCGTACTGAAGGGTGAGGGCTTCAGCGAGCGACTGCTGGACTCCCTGAATACTCTCTTCCCGATGACTTCCGCCGACGTGGACGGTGAAGCGACCGAGGGTTGAGAGGCGAGATTGCCAGAGTTCACCCTTAAAACCTCCCTGGACCACCCTGCGGACGAGGTGTTCGCCTGGCACATGCGTCCGGGGGCTCTCGAACGCCTGATTCCGCCGTGGGAGAGCATCGACATCCTAAAGCGGTCGGGCACGCCTGCCGATGGTGGGCAGATCCTCTTTCGAGTGCGACGAGGACCCACGGACATGAAGTGGGAGGTCAAGCACACCGACTTCGAGGAGGGGGTGTCGTTTCGCGATGAACAGGTGCGGGGCCCGTTCACGCGTTGGATCCACACGCATCGTTTCCACCCCACGGAGACCGGTGGATGTCTTGTGGAGGACCATGTGGACTGGGAGCTACCGATGGGCATGGCAGGGCGGCTCCTAGGTGGATCGACGGTGGAGCATGAGCTTGAGCGCCTGTTCACCTTCCGCCATCAGAGGCTGAGAAACGACCTCGCACGAATCGAGCGCTATCGAGGAGACAGGGCACTCAAGGTAGGGGTGACGGGCTCGACCGGTCTGATTGGTCAAGCGCTCTGCGCCGTGCTTACGACCGGGGGCCACAAGGTAGTCCGGCTGCGGCGTGAGGGCTCGAAGCTCGGACCGGACGAGGCCCTGTGGAACCCGTCGGGCGAGCCGGACGACCCGAGCAGGCTGGAGGGCATGGACGCGGTAGTGCACTTGGCCGGGGAACCGCTCTTGGGACTTCGGTGGACCGAAGAGAAGAAGAAGCGCATCTGGCAGAGCAGGGTGAAGGGTACGGAGTGGCTGGCTCGGACGCTCGCTCAGTTGAAGCGGCCCCCTCGGGTGCTCGTGACTTCGTCGGCAGTGGGATACTACGGAGACCGCGGCAACCAGGTGCTGACGGAGAGCTCCAAACCCGGGAAGGGATACCTCGCCAAGCTCTGCCAGGCATGGGAGGAGGCGACCCGTCCGGCGGCCCGCATGGCGATTCGGGTGGTGAACGTCAGGACCGGATTGGTGCTGTCCCCCGCCGGAGGGGCCTTGGGCACCATGCTACTTCCCTTCAAGGTCGGGGTCGGGGGACGGCTGGGAAGCGGACGGCAATACGTGAGCTGGATCGATCACGACGACATGCTGAGCTTGATCCTACACGTCATCCGCACCGACACCATCCGCGGTCCCGTCAACGCCACCACGCCTTTTCCGGTGTCGAATTCCACGTTTACAGGAACGCTCGGCCGTGTGCTCAACCGTCCGACGCTGATCCCCGTCCCGAGCTTGGCCGTGAAAGCGCTATTCGGGGAGATGGGCACGGAGACGCTCCTCTCGAGTGCCAGAGCGAGGCCTGCCGTGGCGGAGGAAACCGGCTTCGAGTTCTCGTACCCGGGCCTGGAGGAGTCTCTGCGCCACCAATTGGGTAGAGAGGTACCCGCACCCGAGTAAGGTCAGACCCACGGCTGGCTAGCCGGAGTGCTCGAACCTGCCTTCTGGACTCAACGCAGGGTACGGGGTCCCCCGCTCTCGATACAGCCGAGCCACGCGTGGATACGACCACTCGAAGAGGATGCGCTCGTATTCGGCCGGATCGAGCCGAGAGGCGTCGTACATGCCCGCGGCCTGCCTCTGACGGAACGCCTCGAAGAGCAGGAGTGCGGCGGCTACCGACACGTTGAACGAACGGACCATGCCCACCATGGGGATCACCATGAGTTCGTCGGCCAAGGCGATGCCCTCCTCGCTGAGGCCCAGGAGTTCCGCACCCAGCATGATGGCGGTAGGTCGGGTATAGTCCGCGGCGCGAAAGTCGGTCGAGTTCGGCCCGGGATGAGCCGCCAGCACCCGGAATCCGCGGGTCTTCAACGTCTCCACGGCGTTTCGGGTCGTCCCGTGGCGGACCACTTTCACCCACTTGGCTGTCCCTGCAGACGTGTGGCCGTGAATGTCCAGACCCTCTGCGGGTGGCACCGCGTGAGCCTCCAATACGCCCACGGAATCGCAATTGCGGAGGATGGCCGACAGGTTGTGACTCTTGTGGACCCGCTCCATGAGCACGGTAAGATCAGGCTGGCGCCTGCGTAGTGCCGTGGTAAGCTTGGAGAATCGCTCGGGGTTCATTGGTGACCTGCGGTCCGGCGGCGGGGCGCCTTGTTGCGATTGCCCCCTTCGGGGGTTGCTCAATAGAATGGCGACTTGTCCGGGCCATGACCATGGTAAGACCATTGTAGGCGACCCATTGTCGGAAACTCGGTGTAGGCAGTGCGAGGGACGCCTCAGGGGGACGGAGCGAATTCAATGAACCGACGCAGCGCAAAGCGATGCCGGACGAGTCCGGGGTCCAGATCCGCTGGGACGCGTAAGGGACCCATCTGTCTCGTGGTGGCGATCGTCTCGATCGGGTCGCACTCGCCGGTGTCCGCACAGGAGCTGGTGTCGCGCGATGCCCCACGGGCGGCGGTCGTCCTGTCCGGGACGAATCTCGTTCTGGCATCGATCGTCTTCGCACCCCTCCTCCTGATGGAGCCCCTCGAAGAGTTCGACGCGTCTCTCAGTCCGGCCACTGTAGGGAGGGCGCCGGGTCTGCGGGACTTCGGTAGGGCCTGGGGGGAGCCTCTCGTGGGTTTGGCGCTCACGGGAGGTACGACGCTCGTCGGGTCGATGATCGACAACAACGACGTCAAGCAGTTCGGCATCATGTCGTTCAAGGCGCTGGCCCTCGCGGAGGCAATGGCCCTGAGCCTCAAGATCGCCGTCGGTAGATCGCGACCGTACCGCGGCACCGATCCTGACCTCCTTCAGCCGTTCGCGTTCGACCGGGACCGGTTCTCGTTTCCGTCTGGGCATACGGCACACGCCTTCGCTTTGGCGACCGTGCTCTCACGTCGCTTCGGCTCGAGCCATCGTTGGGTGCCGTATATGACCTACGGGTTGGCCTCGACCACCGCGGTGAGCCGCGTACTCGAGAGGAAGCACTGGGCCACGGACGTCGTGGCGGGAGCAGCGGTCGGCATATTGGCCGGTCGGCTTGTCGGGATGAACTCCGATTCGCAGGGCGATGGACTGGTCCGCCAAGTCTCCTTAGGTCCCAACGGCGGTGGCGGCGTCGGGTTCGGGATGACGCTCGGGGTCAACTGAGCGCAGCCTCTCTTGCTCGCCTGCCGGCGACCCCATTGTTGGACGGCCCTGGACAGATTCCTTTGGCATGAAGCACCACGTCGCCGGGGTGGCGGAATGGTAGACGCAGGGGACTTAAAATCCCCCGGGAGAAATCCCATGTGGGTTCGATCCCCACCCCCGGCATTGGCAGAGAACGGCTGACCGTTTCGCAGGGACCGACATGCGCAAATATTCAGGGCTGGTTGCTGTACTCGCAGCGGCGATGATGGCGGGACTGGCATGTGTCGCGGACCGTCCTTCGCTGACGCTCCACGTTCTCGATTGCGGCACACTGGCAGGGGAAGACATCAGCGCCATGTCCGATGGCGGTGAATACGATGGCCGGGCTTGGACGTTCGCCGTTCCGTGCTACCTGGTCGCCCATCCGGACGGCATGATGATATGGGACGCCGGTTTTGCCGAGGCGCAGATCGCTAGCCCCGACAATGGTGCCAATGGCTTCCTCGCCCGCCTGGACAAGCCGCTGGCCGTCCAACTAGGCGAAATCGGCGTCGCGACTTCCGACATCGACTACATCGCCTTGTCGCACCTTCACTACGACCATTCGGGCAACGCCAATGCCTTCGCAGGCACGGCCACCTGGCTGGTGAACGCAGCCCAAGTCGAGTACGGCTTCCGGGAGGGTGCAGCGGAGATGGGCTTCGACGTCTCGACATATGGCGACCTGAAGGACGGCCCGACCAGGATCATCGAGGGGGATCATGACGTCTTCGGTGACGGCTCGGTGGTGATCCTGTCGACGCCCGGCCATACTCCGGGGCACCAAATGCTCTTCCTCGATCTTGAGGAATACGGCCCCGTTGTCCTGTCGGGCGACCTCTACCCTTTGAAGGAGAGCCGGGCGAAGCGGCTGGTGCCGACCTTCAATTTTGACAGGGACGCTACACTGGGCTCGATGATCCGCATCGAGGCGTTCGTCGAGGAGCGTGGCGCGAAGCTGATCGTCCAGCACAGCATCGAGGATTACGATGCCCTGCCGCACTCGCCAGATGTCCTGAGGTAGAGCCCATCCGTCTACTTCGACATCGTGCGATCCACCATGTAGGAGCTTCCTTGAGGCCCTACTATCTGTGGGTTCGAGTCGCAGATCGACCCCGCGATGGGGGGGGCTCACGCAGGATCACGCACCATCTCAGGAGTGTGGACGGATAGATGGAATACACCAAACTCGGCGGCACCGGCCTTAACGTTTCCCGCATCTGCCTAGGGTGCATGAGCTATGGCACTTCAGGGTGGCGCCCGTGGGTCCTCGACGAAGAGGCCGCTCGGCCTTTCTTCCGCCGCGCGATAGAGTCGGGCATCAACTTCTTCGACACGGCAGACATGTACTCGTTGGGGGTGAGCGAGGAGGTCACCGGGCGGGCCCTGCGCGAGTACGGTACGCGGGGCGAGCTCGTGATCGCGACCAAGGTCTTCTTTCCCATGGGCGAGGGCCCCAATCTCGGCGGGCTGTCTCGGAAGCACATCGTCGAGACGTGTGAGGCGAGCCTGTCGCGGTTGGGGGTCGATGCTATCGACCTGTACCAGATCCATCGGTTCGACCCGGAGACCCCGATCGAAGAGACGCTGGCCGCACTCGACCACCTGGTTCAGTCCGGAAAGGTCCGCTACATTGGCGCGAGCTCGGGATGGGCGTGGCAGATGGCTCGGGCCTTGGGGGTGTCAGACATGAACGGATCGGCACGATTCGTCTCGATGCAGAACCACTACAACCTGCTGTATCGCGAAAAGGAACGTGAGATGATGCCCCTATGCGAAGCGGAGGGGATTGGCATGATCCCCTGGTCACCGCTGGCGAGGGGGCTCCTAGCGGGCACGCGGACCTCGCTGGACGATCGTGAATCGACCGCCCGCGCCGAGGCCGATACCTATGCTCACGCCCTGTACAACGATCCGGCCGGCTGGGACATCGTGCAGGCGGTCCAGTCGGTGGCCGAGGACAGAGGAGTCACGCCGGCCGAGGTCGCGCTCGCGTGGCTACTCTCCAAGCCCGCGGTGGCGGCTCCCATTGTAGGCGCAACGAAACTCGGGCACCTCGACGCGGCGGTCAGGGCGGTCGATCTGAAGTTGGAGCCCGGCGAGATCGAGCGGCTGGAGGCGCCGTACCGTACGCAAGAGGTCCAAGGCCACTCATAAGCCCCGAAGTTAGTGAAAATTGGTGCATTCGGGGCCTCTTGAGGACGGACCCCAAGAGCGGGTATTTTGTATCCATTCACACATAGTTCTACCGGACTCACGAGGGCCAAAGGCCCTCCAGTCAAAGACGGGTCGGAGTGGTTGTTGAGCGAACACCCCGGCCGACCCGCCACGTAGCAACATATGCTCGAATACACGCCCGAGGTCGCCCGCGCGACCGCTCCCCTACTGGAGCGGGTGAAGCAGTTCATCCCACCCGTGGAATGGCCGGTGGTGGCACCACATATCTACGCCATCAACCAACTCAAGAAGGCCAAGAACGCGGTCATTCTCGCTCACAACTATCAGACGCCTGATATCTACCACTGCGTGGCCGACTTCGTCGGAGACTCTTTGCAGCTGGCGATCCAGGCGCGGGACACACAAGCCGAGGTCATCGTTCAGGCCGGCGTCCACTTCATGGCGGAGACTTCGAAGCTCCTGTCTCCCGAGAAGACGGTGCTGATCCCGAGCCTCGAGGCAGGCTGTTCGCTGGCCGCGTCGATAACGAGTGAGGATGTCCGCCGGCTGAAAGAGAAGTACCCCGGCGTACCGGTCGTGACCTATGTGAACACGTCGGCTGACGTGAAGGCGGAATCCGACATCTGCTGTACGTCGTCGAACGCGGTGGAAGTCGTGGAGTCGCTCGGCACGGACCGGGTGATTTTGCTGCCCGACGAATACCTCACCAGAAATGTGGCCGCCCAGACCGATGTCGAGGTGATTGCCTGGCAGGGTCGTTGCGAGGTGCACGAGCGCTTCACGGCGGACGAGATTCGGCAGTACCGAAGGGACGTGCCGGATCTGGTAGTGCTCGCCCATCCGGAGTGCTCGCCGGAGCTGATCGCCGAGGTCGATTACACTGGCTCGACGGCCGGCATGATCAAGTATGTGAAGGACCGCCGGCCACCTCGAGTCATGATGGTCACGGAGTGCTCCATGAGTGACAACGTGGCCGCCGAGACGCCGGATGTGGAGTTCATCCGGCCCTGCAATCTCTGCCCACACATGAAGCAGATCACCCTGCAAAACATCCTCGAGAGCCTGCAGTTGATGCGCTACGAGGTGCACATCCCAGAGGAGATGGCCATCAGAGCCCGGCAGTCCGTTCAGGGCATGGTCGACCTCCACACGACCGGAAGAGGCTTCTCTAAGGCTGAGAGCCCAGACATCGTGGTCGAAGACAGACAGACCGTCGATCTGGCCGTGAGCGTGCCGGCCTGACCTCCATGTCCCCTCAGGCCGAGTCAGAGGCCGAGCGCAACATCTCTCCGCTCCCTGAAGTCCTTGTCGAGGCCGTGGTGCGAACTGCCCTTGCCGAGGATCTCGGCCAGGGCGGGGACATCACGACCCGGTCGGTCATCGCTCCGACGGCCCAATCCAGAGCGGAGATCGTATCGAGGAGTGAGGGTGTCTTGGCGGGGGCCCAGGCCGCGAGGCTGACCTTTGCGCTCGTCGATCGAGGGCTGGCGGTGCGCTTCGACCTGGACGATGGATCCGGCGTGGCTCCGGGGGATGTGGTCGCCGTGGTGGAAGGCTCCTCTAGCTCGATCCTCACGGCGGAGCGTACCGCCCTGAACTTTCTGGGTCACCTGTCCGGAGTCGCCACGGCTACGGACCGACTGGTCCGGGCGGTCCGAGGCACCCACGCCAAGATCTGCTGCACCCGGAAGACGACACCCGGGCTGCGGGCGCTCGAGAAGTACGCGGTGCGCGCGGGGGGCGGGGTGAACCACCGGCTCGCCCTCGATGGAGCGATACTGATCAAGGACAACCACATCACAGTGGCCGGCGGGGTCCGTCAGGCTCTTTCCGCCGCCCAGGCTGCCAACGGCCCTCTGACGGCGATCGAAATCGAGGTCGATACGCTCGATCAACTCGATGAGGCTGTGGAGGGCGGTGCTGATGTGATCCTCCTGGACAACATGCCTCCGGCAACACTGCGCGAAGCGGTACAGAGGGTCGGAGGGCGCGCGAGGCTCGAAGCTTCGGGCAGCGTCACGGGCGACACGGTTCGAGACATCGCCGAGGCGGGGGTCGACTACATCTCGAGTGGGTGGATCACCCACTCGGCTCCCATCCTGGACTTCGGGCTCGACTTTTCCCGCTAGCCCCAGGCCCTAGAGACCCGCCTGTAGCGTGCGGGCCAAGCCTACCCGGTAACTACTCCGTGCACCGAGGCGATCCGTCCGACGCCGCCTTGATGATCTCCAGGATCTCTCGCAGGGTCTCTCCGCCCGCATCTTCATCGTACCAGGCGAATTTTTGGTTGAGCTTCTCACGGCCCTCGAGGTTGTCGGGGTTCTCCAGCCACCAGTCCTGAAGAACGGCGGGGCGCTCACTCCAGCATCCCACCTTGTCACCGTCCTCGTCGAGGACGATGACCGTTGGAGTCGAAGGCCGTCCGTCGGGTGTCGGGTGCGCCTCCATGACCCAGCGCCCCTCCTTCGAGTTCACGATTCGCATGTCCAGCCCGCTCGCGCCCTCGATGAGCCGGGCCAGATAAGGAATCGTGTTGACTGAATCGCTGCACCAGTCCTCGCCTACGACCAGAAGGCGCCAGTTGCCGGGGATCTCGCGAGCCTGAGGGGTCATCGCCAGCGCCACGTGGTCACGGCCGTAGTTTGTGGCCCATTTGTCTTCTTGGGCTTCGGCCGATTCCAGGAAGTCGGTGAACGTAAGGCCCGACTTGTACAGCTCTTCGTAGCTGGCCTGCTGAAGCGGCGCGACGGTGAGTGCGGGCAGCGGCATTCCGGGGCCGAGGTCGCACATCGAGGCTAGCGAAATTACGGCTATCAGGACGGGGCTCATGAACACTCCTAGAGTCTACTAGGTTGTTGGCCCGGGCCGCTCAGGCTGGGAGTCCGTTCTTCGCGGCGTATTCCATCGCGTCCACAAAGCGGTCCACTTCCTCCAGCGTGGAGTACACGCTGGGCGAAATCCGGAGGCCTTGGAACTGTGCGTGATTAATGGAAACCGTGATGATGCGATGTTCGTTCCACAACCAGTCTCTCAGAGCGACCATGTCCTCGCCCTCGATTCCCACATTGGCGATGCCGCAGGCGAACCCGGGCTCGAGACTCGTGTGAACACGGATCCGGTCGTTTTCGAGCAGCCGCTTGGCCCACCGATCCCTGAGGTAGACCAGTCGCTCGGTCTTCCGCTTCGGTCCGATGCCTTGATGGAATGTGAGGGCCTCGGCGATGGCGAGGTGGTTCGCGCACGGATGTGTCCCGATCTCCTCGAACTTGCGGATGTTCCCATCCATGTCGTCTCTGGCCGCCATGAGAGGCCAGATCGTCGGGATCACCTCACGGCGCACATAAAGGAGCCCGGTGCCGTGCGGGGCGAAGAGCCACTTGTGGAGGCTGGTGGAGTAATTGTCGCACTCCAGGTCCGAGATCTTGAAGTCGAAATGGGCCAGCGCGTGCGCGCCGTCCACGATGACCGAGACGTTGTGCCGACGGGCCATCGCAACCACTTCCTTTACCGGTAGGATCTGCCCGGTGAGGTTGATCATGTGGCACATGAGGATCAACCGGGTCTTGTCGGTGATGCCTTCCTCGAAGAGACGGACGACCTCTGCCGGATCTTCCGCAGGCACCGGCAGCTCGATCTGCTTCATGACGATGCCCTCACGACGCTCACGCTGCTTGAACGTCGTGCGCATGCGGCCGTAGTCCTGCGTCGACGTGAGCACCTCGTCACCCCGCTCCAGATCGTACCCGAACTGACAGATCTGCAGGCCCTCGGAGGCGTTTCGCGTGATCGCGATCTCCTCCGTATCGACACCCCACTCACGCGCCATCCGCTGTCGCACCGTCTCCTGACCGGGCTGCAGGATCTCCCACATCGTGTAGGACGGGGCCAGGTTCGAGAAGTCCAGGTGACGCTTCATGGCCTCCTGCACGAAGGAGGGCGAAGGGCTCACACCCCCGTTGTTGAAGTTGACCAAGCTGCGGTCGACGGTGAACGCTTGGGCCACCTCGGACCAGTAGTCCTCGTCCTGAGCGATCGCACTGGGCGTGCCCGAATAGTGCGACAGGGACTCCAGGATTTCGGGAGCCGATGGGCTGAACAGGGTGGGCGCACCGGGGAATCCACGAACGGAGAAGGCGGCCGGAAGGGACATCGTGGCCAAGAAATTGCGTCTCGTCGACATCATATACCTCACCGAGGGAGTGACTGCATTCTGGGACCAGAAATCAGAATATGGCCCTCCGTGTAGGCTGTCCAACGTTTTACCTTTGAAGACCACGTTTGCTCGGAACAAAAGGTGTCAATTGGACTATCACGGGCCGGATGAACCGCCCCGCCACTTCCTTGTGTCGTCCCGAGCAGGGACGCCCGAGTTCTTGTGGAGCGTCGACGTGGAGCATCGACGTGAAGCGTCGCCGTGAAGCATCGACCCCGAGGAAGGCCATCATCTCCACGCAAAATGGGTAGACCAACCCTCCTGACCCCTTCAGGGTTAGTCGTGGCGATTCTCGCGCTTCCCGGCCTTTCCGTCGCCCAGGAACCCGATTCGATTCAGTCGGACACCCTAGGGGCGTTTCCGGACAGCTTCTTGATGACGGAGATCAGGGTCCTGGCCAGACAGAGGCTCACGGCCACGGGAGGCGTGAGCGCCGTCGAGATGCGGCTCGACTCCATGGCCTCTTTGCCGATTCCTACGCTGGAGCAGGCCCTTCGCGAGATGCCGTTCGTACGGATCCGTGAGAACTCCAGAGGTGAGGCGCAACCGAGCCTGCGTGGCGCCACAGACCGGCAGGTCGCGGTTCTGGTGGACGGAGTGCCGCTCACGCTGGGCTGGGATCACCGCACGGACCTCTCCATCATTCCGCTGACGGCGGCTCGTTCCATCAACCTTCTCAGGGGACTTTCCTCGGTCCTGCACGGGCCGAACGTTCTTGCAGGCGTCGTCGAGGTGGACGTGGCGAGGGGCAACCAACGCATGGAGCGTTCCTCCCCGGCGACCTTCAGCTTGGGGATGGATCAGACCGGGGGACTCACGGTTGGAGCGACCGGGGCCCGTTTGGTGGATTCCGATGGCGGACAGTGGCTCCTCCAGGCAGGAACGGGATACAGAGACCGGTCCGGCACGACGCTCCCGAACGCCGAGTCCTTCGCGCCCGAGGAGCGAGCCCTGCTCAGCCGGGACGGCGACCTGCGCCTCAACAGCGATTTCAGGCACGTAGACGGCTTCGTCTCAGCTCGGTATCAGGGACTCAACGGGGCCTGGACCTCGATGATGGCTTCCGGCTTCGACGTGGAGAGAGGAGTCCCGCCCGAGACGCATGAGGCCGATCCGCGCCTCTGGCGGTATCCGGACCAATCCAGGCTCGTGGCGGCGTTCTCCGGCGGGACAGGACATCGCGAGACCGGTTGGGGTGAAGGCGATCTGGAAGCGAGCCTCGGAATCGATGTCGGGTCGTTCCGGATCGAGCAATTCAACACCCCGGCCTACGAGACCGTGACCGATGTGGAGGAGGGCGACGATCGTACGCTCACGCTACGGGTTCTGGGTGATCACTCCGTCAGTCACCGAGCCGACGTGCGAGCTGCGTTCACCTACGGAGACGTCTCTCATTCGGAACGGTTGAGCGGTGAGGCGCAGAAGGACTTCCGGCAACGCCTTTGGAGCTTGGGAACCGAGGCGGAATGGAGAGGCGATGATCTGCCGGGGTGGGAGAGCCTGGGGGCCACGCGACTCAATGTGGGCTTTGCGATCGACGGGGCTGACACTCCCGAGTCGGCAGACAAGCCTCCGCTGGATCGGTTGTGGGATTGGGGTGCCCGAGTGGGATTCTCGTCGCTCACCGCCAACAGCACGGTGCTCCTGCACGGGGGCGTCAGCCGCAGGGCGCGCTTTCCTTCGCTCCGGGAGTTGTACTCCGACGCCCTCGGCCGATTCCTGGCGAACCCGGAGCTGAGGCCAGAGATCCTCACCGGTGGGGAGATGGGACTCACTTGGGATCTTCCCGTTTTCGATCTACAAATCGTAGGGTTCCATCAAATCCTCTCAGACGGCATCGTTCGAATCGCCATCGATACGCCCAACGGACCGCGGCGCCAGCGGGTGAACCGCGACCGCATTCGGAGTACCGGTTTGGAGATCGTGGCGACCGGCGCGCTGCACCGCCTCGAATACGCCGGGGACGTAACGTTCCAGCAGGCCTGGCAGTTCGAGGAGGGCAGCGACGAACGGACGCGACCCGAGTATGAGCCCAACCTCGCTGCACGGTTGAGTCTCGCCGTTCCCGTCGTCGCCGGGGCGACCGTCTCGGGCGAGTACCGATTCCTGGGGTCGCAGTTCTGTCTCAATACCGATAGTGGCGATTTGGACCGCCTCGACACGGCACATAGCCTGGACTTCCAGGCCAGGCGTCTCTTTCGGCTGGAAGACCGTCGCACCTTCTCCAACGTGGACGCGTCGGTCTCCCTGGCCAACGCCACCGACCGGGCCATCTTCGATCAGTGCGGACTGCCACTACCGGGACGCACCCTCCGCTTCCAGGTCCGACTCTTCTGAGGCGCCCTACCGGGCGCTACCTTCTCTGCGACCTCCACCGTCCTTCCGTCCGTGGTTGGGTAGAGATGATCCGAGTCACATTTCTGGGCACCGCGGCATCCCGTCCGACGGTTCGCCGCAATGTGAGTTCCATCGCCGTCCAGCGAGAGGGAGATGTCTTCCTGTTCGACTGCGGCGAGGGAACCCAGCGTCAGATGATGCGATACGCCACGGGGTTTTCCCTGGGCGAGATCTTTATCACTCATCTTCACGCCGATCATTTCTTGGGACTCACGGGTCTCCTACGCACCATGGCGCTCCAAGGACGGACTGAGCCTCTTCACGTCTACGGGCCTCCCGGCTCACGTACCACACTACAGAAGGCCGTTGGGCTGGGCGTGGATCGGGTCGTGTTTCCGCTCGCCATCGAGGAGCTCGAGGTAGGCGGGCGAGTCAGTCACGACGAGTACGACGTGGTGGCGTTCCGTGTGGACCACGGTAAGCCGGCGCTGGGGTACGCCCTCGTCGAACATGAGCGGTTGGGCCGCTTCGACGTGGACCGGGCCCGCGCCTTGGGCATACCGGAGGGCCCGCTGTTCGGCAAGCTGCATCAAGGTGAGGCCGTGGAGGTGGACGGCCGGACGATCGAGCCCGCCGACCTGGTCGGCACCTCTCGTCCCGGTCGAGTCGTCGTGTACACAGGAGACACGCGTCCCGCGGATAGCGTCATCGAGGTGGCCACCGGTGCGACCCTTCTCATCCACGAGGCGACGTTCGGAGAGGAGGAAGCAGACCGGGCCCACCAGACCCACCACAGCACGGCGCGAGGCGCCGCGACTGTGGCGCGGGAGGCTGGCGTCGCCAGGCTTTGCCTCACACACGTTTCGGCGCGCTACGCGGACGATTCGACTCCGTTGGAGCAGGAGGCGCGAGAGGTGTACCCGGGGGCCGTGGTCGCCCGGGACGGTACAGTGGTGGAGCTTCCGCACAACGACGACGATAGCGACGACGATGTGGAGGGCGTGGATGGCGAAGCCCGGGGAGCCGGCGAGACCATAGCCGAGGGCGAGAATCTGCCATGAATTCTGCTGACTCGCGACAGCGCGTTGGCATCGTGGGCCTGGGCCTCATGGGAGGGTCGATTGCACGGTCACTCAAGAGGGTCGATCCCGCGACGCTGATCACAGGGTTCACCGAGGACTCGAAGGACTCCCGTGCTGCCGTCGAGGCCGGTGTGGTCGACGTGGTGGCGAGGGACTCGATCGACGCCGTTCGTGACCAGGATGTCGTGATCTACGCTGCGCCCCTACGTGCCACGCTTGAACTCATGGCGGAGCACGCGGGATCGTGGGGTGACGCCTCCGTTACCGACGTCGCGGGGCTCAAGGAGCCGCTCCTGGATCAGGCGAGGGAGGGAGGGTTCTCACATGCATACGTGGGCACTCACCCCATGGTGGGGGGCACCGGCTCCGGTTTCGGCGCCTCTGTAGGAGACCTGTTCGTCGACGGGACGGTATGGGTCGTAACCGGTAATGCCGAGGAGCGACGAGTCGATAGGGTCGAGGGCCTCTGGCAATCCCTTGGTGCTCGGACCCAAAGGATCGAGGCGGATGCGCACGACAAGCTCATCGCTTGGGCGAGCCACGTGCCTCAACTAGTGGCGACGGCGCTGGCCAAGGTGCTGGCGGAGCAGGGGATCGAGGTGGCCCATCTGGGCCCGGGCGGGTTGGATATGACCCGTCTGGCCCTGAGCTCGTCGGCTATGTGGCGTGATCTTTTGGAGGTTTCGAGCGACCGGGATGGGATGGCCCTGGAGACCGTGGAGCAGGCGCTGTCGGTCCTGCGTGACGCGCTTCGGGAGAGAGACGTCGATGCGGTCGGCGGGATGATGGACCAAGCGCGCACCTGGAGGCAGGGCGAGTGAGGACCCTCCGGGTTCCCGGTGATAAGTCGATCTCCCAGCGGGCCTTGATTCTGGCATCGTTGGCTACCGGAGAGAGCCGGTTGGGCGGAGTCCTGCCGGGAGCCGATCCACAGGCCACCGCGTCGGTCCTGAGGGCGCTCGGCTCGGATCTTCCCGAGCTTCCGGAGGACGGAGGCGAGATCCTGATCACTGGACTGGGGCTTCACGGCTTCCGGGAGCCGTCAGGGGTGCTGAACTTCGAAAACAGCGGCACCGGAGTGCGCCTCATGTTGGGCGTGCTCGCCGGGCAGGGTTTCACCAGTCAGGCGACCGGCGATGCGTCGCTCCGGAGCCGTCCGATGGGCCGCGTGACCCGCCCGCTTTCTCTAATGGGAGCGACATTTCGGGAGCTGGGAGAGCCGGATCGGCTCCCGCTCAAGGTGGTCGGTTCCGGACTCAAGGCCCTGGACTACGACTCGCCAGTGGCCAGCGCACAGGTGAAGAGCGCGTTGCTCCTCGCCGGCCTCGTGGGAGAGACGTTCGTCCTCGTCTCCGAGCCGCGCCGCTCGCGGGATCACACCGAGCGGATGTTGGGCATGGTCGGGGCTCCGGTCATCTCCCATGACAATGGGGGTCGTTGGCACGTGGACTTCCGCGATCCCCCCGCCACAATCGCGCCGCTGGACCTCGTGGTGCCGGGTGACTTCTCGTCGGCGGCGTTCTTCGTGGCCCTGGCCCTTCTCGGTGGGGTGGAGGGTGGACTGCAGCTCGAGCATGTGGGACTGAATCCGACCCGAACGGGCCTTCTTTCCGTGCTTTCCCGGATGGGTGGCGAGGTAGAGATTACGCCGTCCGAAGCCGGCACAGCTGCCGCGTCGAATGGCTCTGGAGAGCCGGCGGGAGAACTTAGGGTGACGGCCTCGGACCTGCGGGGCGTTGAGGTGACGGAGGCGGAAGTGCCTTCTATGATCGATGAGTTCCCGATTCTCGCGGTCGCCGCCGCCCGTGCGTCCGGGGTCACCCGGATCACGGGAGCTTCGGAACTAAGGGTGAAGGAGTCCGATCGCATCCGAGCGCTGGTAGACAATCTCAGAGCCGTGGGGGTAGAGGTCTCCGAACTCGAGGACGGTCTGGAAGTCTCTGGTACTGACCGACCCTTGGTGGGGTCGGTTTCGAGCCATCACGATCACCGCATAGCCATGGCTTTTGGTGTCTTGGGAGCCCTTCCCGGGAATCGCATTGAAGTGGAAGGAAAATCGGTGGTCGACGTCAGCTTTCCTGGCTTCTGGGAGATGTTGAACGACCTCTCCTCTCCCGAGAGAAGCCGATGAGTCAGCCCTCGACAGGTGGCCCGGGTCCCGTGATCACGCTCGACGGCCCGGCTGGATCGGGCAAGACGAGCACCGCGAAGGAGCTGGCCCGGCGACTCGGTTTCCGGCACCTGGACTCCGGCGGGCTCTACAGGGCGCTGACGTTCGCGCTCCTCGCGGCCGGGATTCCGCAGGAGGAATGGACTGAGCTGACCTCCGGAGAGCTAGACGCCCTCGGTGTGCGAGCTGAGCCCTGTGACGCCAGCGTCGACATCTATCGGGGAGAACACGTACTCACTTCAGAACTGCGCACGCCGGAGGTTACCGCACACGTATCCTACGTGGCCCGTCTTCCGACCGTGCGTCAGTGGTTGCTGGGCACTCAGCGTAGCCTCGGCGAATATGGCAACCTCGTCGCTGACGGCCGTGACATGGGCACCGTCGTCTTCCCGGAGGCGGATCTGAAGGTCTTTCTTGTAGCCGGACTCGAGGCAAGGGCCCGTCGTAGACTGCTGCAGGATGTCGGGGGAGCCCCGAGCGCCGAAGAAATCACTGCCGAGGCCGGTAGAATCGAGCAGCGAGATCGGACGGATAGCGACCGCGAGCTCTCTCCTCTACGCCGTCCGCAAGACGCTTTCGACGTCGACACAACGACCCTGTCTTTCGAGGAGCAAGTGGGACTCATCTTGAAGCGGGTTAAGGACTTGACTGCCCTATGAGGCCCCGGTAGCTTCACCTTGCTAGGCCCCAAGCGCCGGGGCCTTCCGTCCCTTTTTCAACCACCTCAACCCGGGCCGTGGCGCTGCAGTTGAGCCCGGTGAGATTTGGCATCGGCTCCCCGAGTCGGTGAGGCAACCATGACTGACCAAGAAACCCAGCACCCCGAAGATCCCTCCTCCGAAGAACTCCTCGAAGCAGCCACAGAGGCTTCAACCACCGAAGCCTCGGACGCAGAAGCCTCTGATGGAGTAGCGTCCGATGGGGTAGCGTCCGATGGGGCGGCGGAGGCCAACGCTGAAGAAGCGGCCCCCGACGCATCGAGCGACGAAGCCGACAAAGCGGAAGCCGCCGAGGCCGTAGCCGACGCACCGACGTCCGAGGTGAACGGCCCTGCCGCAGGGGCGATGCTTCTCGGCGCCGATGGCATCTCTCCGGAACTCCATGCGGACCCGTACGGCGAAGAGGAACTGGACATCTCTTCCGCCGACTTCGAGGCACTGCTCTCCGAGCACGCCATCACGATGGGCGACTTCCGCGAAGGGGAAATCGTCAAGGCGAAGGTCCTCCGCGTGACCGACACCATGGTCATCCTGGAATTCGGCTTCAAGAGTGAGGGGTCTGTCGCCCTCGACGAGTTCAAGGACCGCGACACGATCGAGGCCGGACAGGAAGTCGAAGTCCTTCTCGAGAGCCTCGAGGACGATGACGGGATCGTCGTTCTCTCCAAGAAGAAGGCCGATTTCCTCAGGGTCTGGGAGAAGATTCGCGAGGCGCACGAGGCGGACGAGCCGGTGGAAGGCATGCTCACCCGGAAGATCAAGGGCGGAGTCACGGTCGATATCATGGGCGTCGACGCGTTCCTGCCGGGTTCGCAGATTGCGCTTCGCAGGGTGCCGAACATCGAGGACCTGCTGGGCCAGATCTTCGAGTTCAAGATCATCAAGCTCAACAAGCGCCGGCGTAACATCGTCGTCTCGCGCAGGGTCATCCTCGAGGGTGAGCGTGAGAAGAAGCGCGAGACCCTGGTCAAGGAGCTGTTGGTCGGCCAGGTCCGTGAGGGTGTGGTCAAGAACATCACCGACTTCGGTGCGTTCATCGACCTCGGCGGACTCGACGGACTGCTGCACATCACCGACATGTCCTGGGGCCGAGTGGGTCACCCCACCGAGGTCGTGGACATCGCCGCCAAGATCGACGTGAAGGTCTTGGACATCGATTGGGACCGTGAGCGGATTTCGCTGGGCCTCAAGCAGCTTCTGCCGTATCCCTGGACCGATATCGACAAGAAGTACCCGGTCGGTTCGCGTGTCCGGGGCAAGGTCGTGTCGATCACCAATTACGGTGCCTTCATCGAGCTTCAGAAGGGCGTCGAGGGTCTGGTGCACATCTCCGAGATGTCGTGGACTCGCAACATCCGGCACCCCTCCAAGCTCGTGAACATCGGGGACGAGATCGAAGCAGTGGTGCTGAAGGTCGATCCCAACGACGAGAAGATCTCTCTCGGCATGAAGCAGATCGAGGAGGATCCGTGGTTGGCGCTCCCGGTGAAGTATCCGACCGGTACGCATTTGGACGGCACGGTACGCAACCTGACCAGCTTCGGTGCGTTCGTTGAGATCGAGCCGGGGATCGACGGCCTGGTGCACGTTTCCGACATGAGTTGGACCAAGCGGGTCGAGCACCCTTCCGAGATCGTGCAGAAGGGTGACGACGTAAAGGTGCTGGTGCTCGACGTCGATGCCGAGGCGAAGCGGATTTCCCTTGGGATCAAGCAGCTCCAGGATGATCCGTGGCCGGCGATCTCTGAGCGCTTCTCGGCCGGCGTAGAGCCGGAGGGGACTGTGGCCCGGGTGCAAGAGAAGGGTGTCGTAGTCGATCTGGGCGACGACATCGAAGGCTTCTCTCCGACATCGCACACCGGATTGGATGAGAATGCGGTGCTTGGTGAGTACTTCAGGTCCGGTGAGCCGCTCAAGCTTAAGGTCATCGAGTCCGATGCCGCCAATCGGCGCATCGTGCTCGAAATCGGCGAGGTGCCGGAGCGGATCGATCTGCCCGAGCCCGAGCCGGAAGAGACCGAGGAGGAGGCAGGCGCTGGTGCGGAAGCTGCCGCGGACGAGCCTGAAGAGGCCGCCGCCGAGGCTGAAGGAGAGCCAGAGGAAGCCGCTACCGAAGCTGAAGGAGAGCCAGAGGAAGCCGCTGCCGAGGGCGCCGACGAGGTAGAAGCCTCTGAGGAAGCGTCTGCCGAAGAGCCGGCCGCTGAGGCCGAGGATGAGCCGACCGCGGAAGCTGACGACTCGGGTGACTCCGCCGACGAGGTAGAAGCGTCTGTGGTTGAGGCCGAGGCAGCCTCTGCGGAAGAGGTGGAGGAAGCCTCCGCGGAAGAGGCGGAGGAAGCGTCTGCTGAAGAGGCTGAGGAAGAGACCAAAGAAGAGGATTGAGGCAGAGCCATCCATGGATAGCCTCGAAGTGAAAGCCCGGATGCCTTTGGTGTCCGGGCTTTCTGTTTGCCTCAGCACCATATTGGGCCGGACACCTTTGGTGTCCGGGCTTTCTGTTTGCCTCAGCATATTCGCCCTCGCGTGTTCAACCGTGGGAGCGGCGGTCGATACGGAGTCGGTCCCCACCGATCCACCACTCGAGACGGGATCGATCGACTCGAGGGATCAGGCGGAGGCGAATCGTCTTCTCGTGGCGGCGCAGGCCGCCCTGGATGCAGGTGACCATGCCCGGGCGGCGGAGCTGTCGCTTCAGATCTCAACGTCCTATGCGACCGCCCGCGGCAGCTCGGCGTCTCTCTGGATTCGCGCCCGGGCGCTGGAGGCCGGGGGTCAGACCGAGGACGCTCTGTCGTCCGCGCGGCGTTTCCGCACGTACTTGGCTGCGGACGATCCGCGCCGCACCTCGGTAGCCGTCCTGGAGGGAGACGCCCTCGAGGCGCAGGGTCGAACCACCGAGGCTCTCGCGGCTTGGCTCGCCGCGCCGAGCGTGGGAGACGACGACCTCATCCGCAGACGTATTACCGAGCGGATGGAGGAGTCTTCGGAACAGGAACTCGCGATCCTCGCTCAGTCCGGCGGACCCCACGTGTCGCCCGTCTTGGCCGAACTCGCGCTGAAGCGGTATGCCGCCGGCTCGGCGGCGGAGGCCCAGACTGCGGCACGCCAGGCCCTGGAGGCGGGTGCCACGGGTCGTTCGCGGCGCATCGCAGAGGGAGTCATCAGCGGTGACATGGGCGAATTCCTCACCGCTCCGGTCCTCGGTGCGATACTCCCGACCAGCGGATCTCCGAGGCTCAGGGAGTTCGCCGAACTGATTCAGGAGGGCATTCGCATTGCCCTGGAGCAGTTCGGCCAGGCCGAGGGCAATCGATTGGCCGTCGAGTTGGTTATTCAGGACAACTCGGGCGTGGTGGGGAATGCGCCCCGGCTACTCGCAGGCCTCGACTCGGCGACGGCCCTCGGCGTCATCGGGCCGCTCCAAGACGGGGCGTTGGCCGAGACCGCGCGCCAGCGGCAGGGACCTCTGGCCTTGATCTCGCCTACGGCTCCGATCGTTCCGGAGGGCACTCAGGGGGTCTATTCTCTCGCGGGAAATGACCCGGGGGCCTCACTGGCCTTGGCTCGGTACGCGATGGATAGTGATCTGCAGACCGCAGTGGTCATGTACCCGGAGAGCCGCGACGCGACGTTCGAGGCGCGGTCGTTCGTGGAAGCGTTCGAGGCTCTGGGCGGTTCGGTCCTGCGTGAGTTCGCCTATCCGGCCGGCGCCACGTTTTTCGGAGAGCAGCTTCAGGAGGTGGATTCGCTGGGTCCGGCCGCCTTGGTCTTGCCTCTGCCATCGCGAGACGTCGAGCTCATGGCGCCTCAGGTGACGTTTTACGGCCTGGACTCGCTCGAGATCAGGGTGCTCGGCACTGCAGGGTGGACCGACGAGGAAATGCTGGCCAGAGTTGCCACAAGGCACACCAACGGCGTCGTGGCAGCGTCTCCTCAGCCGCCCGATGGTGAATCCGCAGGCTACCGCCGCTTCGTGGACGCCTACGAGGCGTACCACCAACGCACCCTGCCCAGCGCGGTTCCTGCGCTGGGGTACGATGCGGCGGCTCTGCTTCTGGAGGGGATCCGAATGGGGGCGAACACGCCCGCGCAGCTTCTGGACAATCTCGAGAACGTCTCGGGGCTGGCCGGAGCCACCGGCGTCTTCTCCATCCAAGATGGCCGCGTGGTTCGAGAGCACTTCGTCATCTGCCTTCAGGACCGTCGAGTCCAGGTCATGCCGGACCGGGCGCGAGCGGAGCCGATTCTGCTCCCACCGCTGCCCGATCCCGAGACGGATTCGATTCCCGAGGGCGCTCCAGACCGAATCGTGGGCTTCCGATGCCCCAGCTTCTCGCCTCCAGCCCCGTTGGGGCGCTGACACCGAGGCGCTAGCATGGGATACCAGTAGGCCCTTCCAGAGGAGAACGACCCATGTCGATGGAGGAGAAGCTAGAGCGCCTGCAGGAGCTCGGACGCGAGGCGAAACTCGGTGGGGGAGAGGCACGGCTTGCCGCCCAGGAGGAGCGGGGAAAACTGACCGCTCGTCAGAGGCTCGCCTTACTCCTGGACGACGACTCCTTCGTGGAGCTGGACCGTTTCGTAACGCATCGCTCCACCGATTTCGGCCTCGCCGACAAGAAGATCCTCGGTGACGGTGTCGTGACGGGCTATGGGACGATTCATGGGCGGCTCGTGTACGTCTTCTCCCAGGATTTCACCGTTTTCGGGGGATCACTGTCCGAGGCTCACGCCGAGAAGATCGTGAAGCTCCAGGAGATGGCCCTGAAAAACGGGGCGCCGCTCATCGGACTGAACGACTCCGGAGGGGCCCGCATCCAAGAGGGCGTCGTGTCGTTGGGGGGCTACGCCGACATCTTCCTGAGAAACACGCTCGCCTCCGGTGTGATCCCGCAGATCAGTGTGGTATTGGGCCCCTGTGCCGGCGGGGCCGTCTACTCCCCTGCGATCACCGACTTCGTGTATATGGTTCGCGGAGTCAGCTACATGTTCGTTACCGGTCCCAACGTGGTGAAGACGGTGACTCACGAAGATGTAGATATGGAGAGCCTCGGCGGAGCCGACGTACACGGTTCGACGTCGGGCGTCGCCCAATTCGTCCATGATTCAGAGCCTGAGTGCCTTGGGGCCGTTCGGGACCTCATGGGGTTCATTCCACAGAACAACACCGAGGTCTCACCGTCTCGTGAGACGTCTGATCCACATGATCGCAGGGACGAGAAATTACTTGAGAGCGTACCAGATAACCCCAATAAGCCCTACGATATACATGATGTCATAGGGCGCGTCGTGGACGACGGCGAGTTCTACGAGGTCCACGAGTTGTTCGCCCGGAACCTCACGGTCGGATTCGCCCATCTGGGGGGGCACGCGGTCGGTGTGATCGCGAATCAGCCGGCAGTGCTGGCAGGGGTCCTGGATATCGACTCATCCGTAAAGGGGGCCCGCTTCGTCCGGTTCTGTGACGCCTTCAACATTCCGCTCGTGGTGTTCGAGGACGTGCCGGGCTTTCTGCCCGGAGTTGGACAGGAACACGGAGGAATCATCCGCCACGGAGCCAAGCTGCTCTACGCCTTCTCCGAGGCCACGGTGCCGAAGCTCACGGTTATCACCCGCAAGGCGTATGGTGGTGCCTACGACGTCATGAACTCCAAACACGTAAGGGGGGACGTCAATCTCGCTTGGCCCACGGCGGAAATCGCGGTCATGGGCCCTAAGGGGGCCGTTGAAGTCATGTTCCGAAAGGAAATCGCCGAATCCGACGACCCCGAGGGGGTGACGGAGGCGCATATCGAGGCGTACCGCGAGCAGTTCGCTCATCCGTACATCGCCGCGGCTCGCGGCTACATCGACGATGTCATCGATCCACGCGACACCCGCCCCAGGCTCATCAGCTCCCTGGACATGCTTCGGAACAAGCGCGACGAGAATCCGCGCAAGAAGCACGGCAATATCCCACTCTAGGCCGAGGCAACGCTTCCTTCCCGAGGCAGCATCTCAAGGGTGACTTCGGGCAACCGGCCCGGACCAGGGGATCAAAAGGGAGGTGAGACGGTGAAGCTGGATAACTCACTGCGGTGGCTGACCGCGCTAGCACTGGCTCTTGCGGCACTGCCCACGGGTGCCGAGGCACAGGACCGAGATCGAGAGCAGAGGCGCAGGTCGAGCTTCTCGATGCCCAATATGTTCGTCCAGAGCGCTTCCAGGGCTCGCTTGGGCCTCTATCTCGACGCCAACCAATCCCGGCGCTATGACGACCAGGGGGCTCTGGTACGGGACGTCATGCACGGATCGCCGGCAGAGGACGCCGGCCTGAGAGACGGGGACATCATCACGGCTTTCGACGGTCAGTCGCTGATTGGGCCGTTGGCGGATGTCGATATCGAGGACGAGTTGGATCAAGACGAGTCACTTCCCGCTCAGCGGGTTCTGGCTTTGGCGCGCGAGGTAGAGCCGGGACAGGCCGTCGCAATCACGTACCTCCGGGACGGCCAGTCGGAGACCGTAGAGATCGTGGCCGAGGAATTCGACTTTCCGCGGGTCATGAGCTTCGGGGACGATGCGGGCAACTGGACGGTCGATATCGACGGGGGCCACATCGAAGTGCGGACCGAAGAGCTGGCCGAGCGGATGGGGGAGTTGAAAGAGGAGCTGGGTGGTCGTCTGGGCGAGGGCCGCGGTTTCTCAGGGTCCTACGCGTTCTTCGGTGGCGACTGCCCGGGATCGCAGACTTCGTGGGGAGAAGACACCCGCGGATGCGCCGCAGGCGTCGAGTTCCGCGAACTCAATCCGAGGCTCGCGGAGTACTTCGATGCGGACAGCGGCGTCCTCGTCATCGATGTCGACGATGATTCGGCTCTCGGCCTCATGCCGGGTGACGTGATCATCGCTGTCGGTGATCGCGAGGTCGACACGGTCAGTCGCGTCCGTCGCCTGATCGACTCCTACGAGGAAGACGAGCCCATCCGAATGACCATCATTCGCAAAGGCGCCGAACAGGTCATCGAGGGGTCGTTGATGCCCTACTAGAGGCCGAAGTGGGCCGATCGTAGTGTCATGACGGGGCAGGCGTTTCGACGCCTGCCCCGTCTTCGTGCTTCTTCGTGGGCGTTCCAGGGTTTACACTCCCTATACCCGCCGCCAGACTTCTCTTGTTGTCCCTTGTCCCTGGGGCCTTTCCGGCCCGGCGACCTCCTCGACAAACAGAACCCCCACTCCATGTTCGACACCGTCCTCGTGGCCAATCGCGGCGAAATCGCCGTCCGAATCGTCAGGGCGTGTCGCGAGATGAGGCTCCGCTCCGTTGCGGTCTATTCGGAGGCGGATCGGCTCTCTCCCCACGTATTGGCCGCTGATGAGGCCTATTTGGTGGGGCCGGCCCCATCGGCAGAGAGTTATCTGCGTGCGGAGCACCTGGTAGAGGTGGCCCAAAGGGCTGGGGCCGGGGCGGTGCATCCCGGTTACGGCTTCCTGGCTGAGCGAGCGTCCTTCGCAGCTCAGGTGGAGGAGGCCGGCCTCGTCTTCATTGGACCGGAGCCGGGGACCATCGCGGCGATGGGAGACAAGACCGAGGCCCGTCGACGCATGGAGGCGGCCGGCGTGCCCATCGTTCCGGGTGGAGTCGATCCCGTATCCGATGCCGACGAGGCTACGAGTGTAGCGGAGGAGCTCGGGTTTCCGTTGCTCCTCAAGGCCGCCGCCGGGGGTGGCGGAAAGGGAATGAGGATCGTCGAAGATGCCGCTTCCGTTGGGGGAGCCTACGAGGCGGCGGCGAGGGAGGCCGAGGCGGCCTTCGGGGACGGCTCGATCTACCTCGAGAAGTATCTCGCCCATCCGCGCCATATCGAGATTCA
Source organism: Longimicrobiales bacterium (assembly GCA_965249725.1). GTDB lineage: Bacteria > Gemmatimonadota > Gemmatimonadetes > Longimicrobiales > Gaopeijiaceae > CBDDCX01. The sequence continues at coordinate 1,114,647 of CBDFMQ010000002.1, read as the reverse complement.
GGTCCTGGGGGACACCGCCGGTCGGGTCGTCCATCTCGGTGAACGCGAGTGCTCCATCCAACGCCGTCATCAGAAGCTCATCGAGGAGGCGCCGTCGGCTCTACTCACTCCAGACGAGCGCGCGTCCATGGGTGAGGCGGCGGTGCAGGCCGCGAGGGCCGTGAACTACCGTGGCGCGGGTACTGTGGAGTTCCTCTACAGCGACGGCCAATTCTACTTCTTGGAGATGAACACCCGGCTCCAGGTGGAGCATCCAGTCACCGAGTTCGTGACGGGCATCGATCTCGTGCATTGGCAGATCCGGATCGCTCAGGGAGAGGAGCTCGACTTCGATCAAGAGGACGTATCGCTCACCGGCCATGCCATCGAGTGTCGAATCACGAGCGAGGATCCACGAAACGGGTTCCTCCCGTCGACCGGAAGGGTAGATCGTTTGGATTTGCCCGATGGCCCAGGTGTTCGATGGGACGGCGGCATTGTCGAGGGCTTCGAGGTCGGTCTCTACTACGATCCGCTGCTGGCCAAGCTCATCGTGCACGCGAGCACACGAGAGCAAGCCATCGATCGCATGGGGCGCGCGCTCGATGAGCTGGTGATCGCCGGCATCGAGACGAGCGCCCGGTTTCACCGGAGCGTGATGGACGAGAAGGACTTCAGGAATGGCCGCCTCAGTACCTCTTATCTGGATGAGCATCCAGAGGTGCTGGAGCCTGGCGATGGGGCGCTACGCGTGCTGGCGGTGGCGGCTGCCGTACTCGAGCACCAGGCGCGGCAGAGTCCGGGGACTGCCCGGATCGATTCACACGACGCGGGAGTGGGACTCTCTCCGTGGCGAGCCTCGGGATGGCCATGGACGAGCTGACGGAGCGCACGGTGCCTGAGCCCACCTCCGAGTCGAGCGATCCCCACGTGGAGTCGGTACACATCAGGGCCCTCGGCTCGGACGGCGCCGGGGTGGGGGATCTTCCGGACGGCAGGGTGGTCTTCGTGCCGCGAACCAGCCCCGGCGACGAGGTCAGCTTGCGCCTCACGCAGCAGAAGGCGCGGTGGGCTCGAGGCCGGCTGGTCGAGGTTCTACGCGCGAGCCCGAAGAGGGCCACGCCGGTGTGCCCGTACTACGACGAGTGCGGCGGCTGCACTCTTCAGCACATCGCGTACGAGGACCAGCTTGGTTGGAAGACGCGCTTCGTCCAAGACGCATTGAAGCGAATCGGAGGCCTCGAGGTCGCGGTTCCGCCGGCGGAGCCGAGTCCTGTCGCTCATGGCTACCGCTCGCGGGTCACCTTCACACTCCTCAGGCTTCCTGGGCAGCGCGTGGTGGCGGGCTTTCATCACCTGACCAACCCTCGACGCATCGTCGACGTAGAGGACGGGTGCGTTCTGCCGGATCCGGCCATTGCCTCGACCTGGCGGCAACTACGTGCCGCTTGGGGCGACGCCGCGCGGCGACTTCCCGGTGGGCGACGGTTGCGGCTGACGCTACGCGTGGTAGACGAGGGCGTCATTCTCGTGGTCGAAGGCGGCAAAGGCCCGGGTCGCCCGGACGTGCTGCTCAAGGAGGTCGAAGGATTGGTGGCGGTGTGGAGCGTCGATGCCAAGGGGACTCCACGCTTGCTGGACGGACAAGCCGTGATGCATCAGACGCGGATGGATGAAGTAGTCCGCACGAGCCCCACGGCTTTTCTCCAGGTGAACGTCCAGGCGGCCGAGGAGCTGCACCGATGGGTCGAGGGCGTCGCCCGCGTGGGTCCGGGGACGAGGATCGTCGACGCGTACTGCGGAGTGGGTCTCTATGGACGCGGGTTCGCGCGGGCGGGTGGCAAGGCCGTCGGAATCGAGCAGGATCCGCGCGCTGCGAAGGCGGCCGGCCGGGACGCCCCCGAGGGCTTCACCGTGCTTCCGGGCACGGTAGAGGAACGGCTGGCCGAGGCCCTGCCGGCCGACCTGGTGATTCTCAACCCGCCTCGGGCCGGCGTGGAGGCCCGAGTGGTCGATACATTGATGAGCGACGGTCCTCCGCGGGTGATCTACGTGAGTTGTGATCCGGCGACGCTTGCGCGGGACTTGGCTCGGATGTGTTCGGCCTACGACATCACCGAGATCCGCGCCTTCGACCTCTTTCCGCAGACCTCGCATGTCGAGACGGTCGTGGTGTTGGAGCGCCACGCCGGCTCCGAGGATCCGGAGTAGAGCGCATGCGATACTACGTCACGATCCGCGACGCCGAATTCGAGGTCGAGGTCGACGAGGCCGGCGTCCGGATATGCGGAGAACGGGTGGAGGTTTCCGCATTGCAGGTTGCAGGTACCGAGGTGCACTCTCTCCTCGTCGACGGAAAGTCGTATCGTCTCGTTGCTCGTCCATCCGGCAAGGGGCAATGGAGTCTGCACCTCCGGGGCGGCCACGAAAGCGCCGAGGTCCTGGACGAACACACGAAGACCATCCGTGACATGTCGGCAGCCCGAGCCGGGCCGCTCGGCCCGAAGGCGATCAAGGCTCCCATGCCGGGTCTTGTGGTGAAGGTAGAGGTCGAGGAAGGTGAGTTGGTGGACGTGGGGACGGGTCTGCTGATCGTAGAGGCCATGAAGATGGAGAATGAACTTGCGGCGGATAGCCCGGCCCGGGTCGGGGTGATCCACGTGGCCGCCGGACAGGCCGTGGAGAAGGACCAGATCCTCATGGAAATGCTCCCACCCGAGTCAGCCGACCCCGAGGATACGCAGTGAACAGGGGTTCGGACGACCCTCGCGACCTTGGGCGCCCCGGGGAGTTTCCGTTCACCAGAGGCGTCTATCCGGACATGTATCAGGGCCGCCTCTGGACCATGCGCCAGTACGCCGGGTTCGGCACGGCCCGGGAAACGAACCGTCGCTACCACTACCTGCTGGAGCAGGGCACCACAGGGCTGTCCGTCGCCTTCGATCTACCCACGCAGATGGGCTACGACTCGGACCACCCCATGGCAGAGGGCGAAGTCGGCCGGGTGGGCGTAGCCGTCGACTCCATCGCGGACATGAGGGTGCTTTTCGAAGGCATCTCCCTCGATCAAGTGTCGACTTCGATGACCATCAACTCCACCGCCGCGATCCTCCTGGCCCTCTATGTGGCCGTCGGGGACGAACGAGGTGTGGGACGGGGAGACCTGAGCGGGACGGTTCAGAACGACGTGCTCAAGGAGTACGTCGCGCGCGGGACCTACATCTATCCGGTCGACCCCAGCCTTCGACTCGTTTCGGACGTGATCGCATTCTGTACCGAGGAGGTGCCCCGCTGGAATTCGACGTCGATCTCGGGTTATCACATCCGCGAGGCCGGCTCGACGGCGGTGCAGGAGGTCGCTTTCACCCTGGCCAATGGACTGGAGTACGTAGAGCGGGCATTGGCCGCCGGCATCGCGCTCGAGGCTTTCGCTCCTCGCCTGTCGTTCTTCTTCGCAGCCCACAACGACCTGTTCGAAGAGGTAGCGAAGTTCAGGGCCGCGCGGCGCCTCTGGGCACGGCTCATGAAGGAGCGTTACGACGCTTCCGACAAGTCGTGCAGGCTTCGGTTCCACACTCAGACCGGTGGCTCGACCCTCACGGCCCAGCAGCCGATGAACAACGTGATCCGAGTGACCATTCAGGCCCTCGCGGCCGTCCTGGGTGGAACGCAGTCCCTTCACACGAACGGATTCGACGAGGCGCTGACGCTTCCCACGGAGGAGGCGGCGAAGATCGCTCTTCGCACCCAGCAGATCGTGGCGCACGAGTCGGGGGTCACAGGTTCGGTCGACCCGCTAGGGGGGAGCCACTACGTGGAGGCGCTCACGGATGAGGTCGAGGCGAAGGCGGCGGAGTACATCGATCAGATCGCCGAGCTCGGTGGGGCGGCGAAGGCGGTCGGCTTCATGCAGGACGAGATCCACCGCTCGGCCTACGGCCACCAAATGGCCGTCGAGGCAGGGGAGCGGGTTGTGGTGGGCGTGAACGCCTTCGCGGAACAAGGCGTGCCGCCCGAGGTCGACAACCCCGACTTCTCGGCGCTCGAGGCCGATCAGAAGGCGAGACTCGCCGATCTGAAGAAGACCCGGGACGCACAGAGTGCTTCCCATGCCCGCGAGGCCGTTCGTGCTGCGGCCGCCGGGAGCGACAATCTGCTGCCTCCGATCATCCAAGCGGCGAAGGCCTCGGTGACGTTGGGAGAGATTAGTGACGTCCTCAGAGAGGAGTGGGGCACCTACGACGGATAGGGCCACTCTGAAGAATCGGACGGTGCGGCCGCCCGGGCACTGGTCACACCCTTCCAACCCGTTATTTTTCGCGGCTGTTGTGTGACCATGCGATCACGTTCATCGATGGCGAAACCAGGTACGACCTGCCGATGCCGACTTACGAATACCGGTGCTCCAAGGGGCACGAGTTCGAGCGGTTCCAACGGATGTCGGACGAGCCCGTCTCCGAGTGTCCGGTGTGTGGAGGGATGTCCGAACGTCTCCTCTCCGGTGGTGCGGGGTTCATCTTCAAGGGCGAAGGTTTCTACATCACAGACTATCGGAGTGACGACTACAAGAAGGCGGCATCTTCCGATAAAGAGGGCGGTGCATCGAGCAAGAAGGGGTCGAACTCGGACGAGAAGGGGACCTCTACTTCTTCCACTTCGGACTCCTCTTCCACTTCGGACTCCTCTTCCACTTCGGACTCCTCTTCCACTTCGGACTCCTCTTCCGGCTCCAGTGCATCCTCCAAAGAGTCGTCGAAATCTTCGGAGTCGTCGAAGACTTCGACTCCGACTGAAGAACCCAGACGCTAGCCCAAACGCAATGTCCCAGGAAGCCATACTAGAAGCTCTCGCCGACGTCTTGGAGCAGATGGGCGTCAGCGACGCGACGGTGCGCCTCGAGCAGCCGAATGACCCGAGCCACGGGGATCTCGCCACCAACGTGGCGCTGACACTCGCTTCGGCTCTGAAGAAGCCGCCCCGGGCGATCGCCGAGGAAATCGCTTCCCGGATCGAGGTAGGTGTCTCCGGCATCCAAGCTGTCGAGGTCGCGGGACCGGGGTTTCTGAACTTCAGACTAAGCGCCGGGCAGGTCGCGGAGGGACTGGTGGAGCTTCTAGAGCAGGACGAAGCCTACGGCCGCTCCGAGGAGGGTGAAGGACGTCCCTTCATGGTGGAGTTCGTTTCGGCCAACCCCACAGGCCCACTACATCTGGGGCACGGACGGCAGGGTGCATTAGGGGACGCCATCGCCGGGCTGCTGGATTGGACCGGATGGGCCGTAGCGCGCGAGTACTACTACAACGACGCCGGCGCGCAGATCGACCGCCTCGGCGAAAGCGTGTGGGCTCGCTATCAACAGCACCTCGGTGAGCCCGCCGAAGTCCCTGAAGGCGGCTACCAGGGTGACTATGTCTCAGAGATCGCGGAGGAGCTGGCTCGAGAGCACGGCGATCGTTTCCGCGGGGACGACAGCGACGAAACGTTGGCGCTCATGCGAGGCACGGCCGTCCGGATTCTTCGCGAGGAGCAGGACCGGGACCTGGCAGACTTCGGTATTCACTTCGACGTGTATTTCCTCGAGTCGTCTCTGTACACGGATGGTCGGGTGGAGTCCACCGTGGAATCCCTCCGTGAAACCGGTCATGTCTACGACAAGGACGATGCCGTCTGGCTCCGGACCACCGAGTTCGGCGACCAGAAGGACCGCGTGATGATCAAGGGCGATGGGTCGCCCACGTACTTCCTGCCTGACGTAGCGTACCACGTCGACAAGTGGGAGCGCGGGTTCCACCATGTGATCAACGTGCAGGGGGCGGACCACCACGGCACGGTGGCACGCGTGCACGCGGGCGTGCAGGCTCTCGGACTGCCCGAGGCGTACCCCGAGTACGTGCTGCACCAGATGGTGCGAGTCGAGAAAGAAGGCCAGGAGGTGAAGTTCTCCAAGCGTTCAGGGTCCTACACGACGCTACGGGAGCTCATGAGCGAGGTGGGCGTCGATGTAACCCGGTACTTCTTCCAGATGCGAAAGCCTGAGGGGCACTTGGTCTTCGATCTGGATTTGGCCCTGGACCAGTCGGACAAGAACCCGGTCTACAAGGTGCAGTACGCCCACGCCCGCATGTGCAGCATCTTCACCAAGGCTGGTGTGGATCGAGAGGTTGTGACCGCCGAAGGAGTCGACCTGTCGACCCTCAACACGGAGGCCGAGCGTGAGCTGATCAAGCAGTTGGGCCAGTTCCCGGCGTTGGTGGTTCGCGCCGCCCAGCTGCGAGCTCCCCACCTGATCTGCGACTATCTGGAGCAGACGGCGGGGGCGGTGAATTCCTGGTATCATGCTGGTAATCCGAACCGCAACCCGGAGTTGGCGGTTCTGGTCGCCGACCCGGATCTACGGAATGCTCGGTTGGGCCTGGCCAGAGCGATTCAGATCGTGCTGCGTAACGGGCTGGCCATTCTGGGAATCCTCGCGCCCGAACGCATGGTTCGGGACGCCGCAGACTCCGCATCGAGCTCTGAGGACTGATGTCGATTCTCGTTGTAGGAAGTGTGGCCCTCGATTCGGTCGAAACGCCGTTCGGTACTGCCGAGCGTGTGCTCGGAGGGTCCGCTGTGTTCTTCAGCGCGGCCGCCAGCCTGTTTTCACCGGTCCGGGTCGTGGGCGTCGTGGGTGACGACTATCCGCTGGACAAGCTGGACTTTCTCGTCGATCGGGAGGTAGATCTGGCCGGTATCGAGCGGGCGTCCGGCGAGAGCTTCTTCTGGGCGGGGCGTTACTCCTACGACCTCAACTCGAGGGATACGCTCGAGACGCGCTTGGGTGTGTTCGCCGACTTCAAGCCGACCATCCCAGACGCATTCAAGGACTCCCGTTTCGTCTTCCTCGGGAACATCGATCCGGTGCTCCAAATCGACGTCCTCGATCAGGTGCACTCGCCCGAGGTGGTCGTCTGCGACACGATGAACTACTGGATCGAGGGGAGCCGAGAGGCCCTGCTCGAACTCCTGGGACGCGTCGACATCCTCATGGTGAACGACGCCGAGGCCCGGGAGTTGGCCGACGATCACAACCTGCTGCGGGCAGCCCGGTGGATCCAGGAGAGGGGGCCGGACCTGGTGGTGGTCAAGAAGGGAGAACACGGCGCGATCTTGTTCGGCCCCGATTGGGTATTCTTCGTACCGGGATTTCCTCTCGAAGTGATCTTCGATCCCACCGGAGCCGGTGACTCCTTTGCGGGGGGCTTCATGGGATACCTCGCGTCCATTCGGTCCCTCGATGCCGACGACTACCGACGTGCGATGGTCTACGGTTCGGCGATGGGGTCTTTCGCGGTCGAAAGCTTCAGTGTCGAGCGCTTCCAGACCCTGAAGAACGGCGAAATCCTCAGGCGCATTATGGCGTTTAAGGAAATGACGACCTTCGAGCATCAGCTACAGGGATTTCATGTCTGAGAGTACGGGGTTGGATTATCGTGCGGCGGGCGTCGACCTCGACGCCGCCGAACGGGCCAAGGATCGACTGAAGTCCCTGGTAGCGGCGACACGTGACGAGAACACCCTCTCCGAGCTGGGACTCTTCGGCGGACTCTACTCCGTGCCCTCCGACGTCGAGCGACCCGTCCTGGTCTCGAGCGCAGACGGGGTGGGAACCAAGCTGGAGGTGGCGTTCCTGGCGGGACGCCACGACACGGTCGGGCAGTGCCTCGTCAATCACTGTGTGAACGACATTCTGGTTCAGGGCGCCCGGCCGATCTTCTTCCTGGACTACCTCGCCTCGGGTGGCATGGATGAGGGTGTGGTCACCGACGTCGTGACCGGTGTTGCTCAGGCATGTAAGGAGAACGCATGTGCGCTATTGGGGGGTGAGACGGCCCAGATGCCGGACTTCTATGCGGCCGACGAATACGACCTCGCGGGGTTCATCGTCGGCATCGTGGAGCGCGACAAGGTCCTCGACGGATCGCGAGTGCAGGCGGGCGACGTCCTGATCGGCCTCCCGTCGTCCGGGCTGCATACGAACGGCTACACGTTGGCCCGCAAGATCGTGTTCGACACGATGGGCCTCACGGTCGGGGACGACTTTCCGGGATCGGATCGGACCGTGGGCGATGTGCTCCTCGACGTCCATAGGAGCTATCTGGGTGTCTTGAAACCGATCCTCGCCGAGACGGAAGCGATTCGGGGCTTGGCCCACATCACTGGTGGCGGAATTCCCGGCAACCTTCCCCGCATCCTGGGAAGCGAGCTTGGAGCCCGCGTGGATCGGTCGTCCTGGGAGGTACCCAACTCCTTCCGGGTGATGGGGGACGCCGGTAGGGTCGAGCGGGACGAAATGCTCCGTGTGTTCAACATGGGCGTCGGGATGATCGTCCTGACCTCGCCCGACGATGCGGACGGGGTCATGTCCGCCCTGAGAGAGCGGGGCTCTGAGCCGTGGGTGATGGGCGAGGTGGAGGCCGGCGAAGGCGTACGGTGGTAGTGAACCGGCTAGCGAGCCTGTGCGTCCTGATTGCGGGAGTCGCGGGCTGGTACACGTCCGACGCCGGCGCGCAGGATCTGAGCAGTGTGGTGACATCGTGTGCATCCGGAGGTTCGGCGGCGCTGGTCGCACCGTGCCAAAGCACCGTTCTGGCCGCACAAGCCATCCGAGGAGGCGTCTCGATCGCAAACGCCATGGGCAGCGAGATTGCGGGCTCCGCGAGCACCCTGGGACGGCGTTTGGGACGGACTCCCAGAGTCAGCCTGGGTGCCCGGTTCAGGGTGGCGACCTTCGACATGCCCGACATCCTGACAGATGGGGCGGCCCTTCCAGGCAAGACGACCGTAGTGGCGTACGGCTTGAAAGCGACCGTCGCGGCGGGCATACTGGACGGCTTCTCGATCTTACCCGCGGTGGGTGGCGTGATGTCCCTGGATCTGCTGGCGTCGTTGAACCTCGTGCTCCTCCAGGAGGACGACGGCTTCACGGAGAATGAGGGACTGGTGTCGGTGGGTGCCCGCTTGGGTCTGCTTCGTGAGTCGTTCACCATGCCGGGCGTCACCGTTTCGCTCGTGCAGCATTATGGCGAGGAAGTGAGTTGGGGCGGCTTCGAGGGCGCCGGGGCTCAGTTCGATACGGACGTCTCCACGACGTCCGTGAGGGCCACGGTCGGGAAGGACCTGTTCGCCCTGGCGCTCATGGCAGGAGCGGGGTTGGACTGGCAGAAGGACGACTTCGCAGTCCGGGTCGCCGATCCGGGAGTACCCGGCGGCCTGGGGATCGCCGCGGCCCAGGACATGACCACGCGTGTTCCGGTGTACTACGTCGGTGCGTCCCTGATCCGGCTGGTCTTCCAGCTCTCTCTGGAAGTGGGGTGGGCAGGCGGATTCGATGATCTTGCCGGCTACGGTGGGCAATACGACCCGACGGGCGTCACGCGGTTCGCGAATCTGGCGCTCAGGCTCACCATCTGACCGACGGACCCTAGGTGATGGAAGCGACCCGCATGGAGCCTACTCCCTGATGGACGCCGCCGACCCGAGCGTGCACCCTCTCGATCCTGACCGAGCGTGGCTGCTCCGCGCCGCGGAGCTGGCACGGAAGGGTTGGGGCCGGGTGCGGCCCAATCCCATGGTGGGATGCGTCCTGGTCAAGGACGGGGCGATCGTGGGTGAGGGCTCGCATGAGGAGTTCGGAGGTCCACACGCCGAGGTCAACGCTCTGGCCGCGGCCGGGGAAGGTGCCCGCGGAGCCACCGCATACGTCACCCTCGAGCCGTGCAACCACTTTGGAAAGACCCCGCCCTGCACCGAGGCCCTCGTGGACGCCGGAGTGAGTCGGGTGGTATACGGTGCCGCCGACCCGAGTGCCGAAGCCGCCGGCGGACATCATCGCCTCTCCGCATCAGGAGTCGAGATCTCCGGGCCGTCGTCCGATCCTGCCCTGGGACGGATGGTGGATCCGGCCTTCTTCCACACGACGGAACACTCAAAGCCCTATCTCGCGGTGAAGCTGGCCGTGAGCCGAGACCGTCGGATTTCCGCGGGAGTGGGAGAGAGGACGGCCCTGACCGGTGAGGCGGCGAACCGGGAGGTGCACCACCTGCGTAGTGGCTTCGACGCCATCATGGTCGGTGCGGAGACCGCGCGCGTCGACGATCCGCTCCTGACGGTCCGTCACGGAATCGAGCCACGAATCCCGCCGACCCGCGTCGTGGTGGACTCGGCGTGTCGCCTTTCGCCCGAGTCTCGGCTGCTACAGACGGTGGATCAGGCGCCACTCCTGATTCTGGTCACGCCGGAGGCAGTACCGAACCGGATCAGGGCCCTGGAGGAGGCGGGCGCCACCGTAGTGGTGATCCCGGAAGACGACGGACGGGTCGGGCTCGGACCGGCACTCGCGACCTGTTGGGATCGGGGTCTCACGGCGGTGTTCTGCGAAGGTGGTGGCAGGCTCGCAAGTGGACTGATACGTGAAGGACTCGTACAACGGCTGTACCTTTTCGAAGTGCCCGTATCGCTGGGCGAACTTGGTGTCCCGGCTTTCCCAGATGCACCTGATCCGCCGGACGGGCCGGGATGGCGGGTCGTGGGGGAACCGATCCGCATCGGAGCGGACGTCCTTCTTACGTACGATCGAGAGGTATGATGTTCAGCGGGATCGTTGAAGAAGTCGGGATGGTCCAGTCGATCACCGAGCTGGATGGCGCCAGGGAGATTCGCATATCAGCCGGTGCCGTACTCGATGATCTGGCGCCGGGCGCCTCCGTTTCTCTGGATGGTGCGTGCCATACGGCCGTATCCGTGTTCGAGTCAGGGTTCTCGGTCCATAGCATCGGTACGACGCTGTCTCGCACCGTCTCGGCCGGTTACGTGGAGGGTAGCCCGGTCAACCTCGAGCGCTCTTTGGCGCTTGGCGGACGTCTGGACGGTCACCTCGTGCAGGGCCACGTGGATGGCGTGGGGGAGATGGTCGGAATCTCCGAGGAGGGCGAGTACCGGTTGCTCGACTTCCGGGTGCCACAGGACATCGCCGCGCAGACGATCCTCCACGGCTCCATCGCCATCAACGGGGTGAGCCTGACCGTCAACGCGCTTCTCGCGGACGATGTCTGCCAGGTCGGCATCATTCCGTACACCTGGGACAACACGAACCTCGGCGCACTCCGCGTGGGCGACCCCGTCAACGTCGAGGGCGACATGATCGGCAAATACGTGCGGAGGATGCTCCCCGCAGCGGAGTAGCGCTATACTTTCTGTGCGCCGGCACGGCCCTTCGCTCTACTGAGAGCGATGGGTCACGGGGCTCAACGTCAACGAGGACTGCCTGGAATGCCGTTCGACTCCGTCGAAGCCGCCCTGGAGGACATCCGACAGGGCAAGATCATCATCGTCGCCGACGACGAGGACCGTGAGAACGAGGGGGACTTGGTCTGTGCGGCGTCTCTGATCTCGCCCCAATCGGTGAACTTCATGACGCAGTTCGGGCGTGGCCTGATTTGCGTGGCTCTCACTCCGCCCAGAGCGGAGGAGTTGGGCCTATCCCTGATGACGGACGACAACACCGACCCCCAAGGGACGGCGTTCACCATTTCGGTAGACGCCCACCAGCGATTCGGCGTCACGACGGGGATCAGCGCACACGATCGGGCCAAGACCATTCAGATTCTGGTCGACCCCAATACCCGCCCAGGCGATCTGAGACGTCCCGGCCACATCTTCCCCCTGAGGGCTCGTCCCGGGGGCGTGCTGCGGCGCGTGGGGCAGACCGAGGCTTCCGTCGACCTGGCCAGGATGGCCGGCCTTCCGCCGGTCGGTGTCATCTGCGAGATCCTCAATCCCGACGGGACCATGGCCCGCCGGCCGCAACTCGAGCTGTATGCGCAGGAACATGGGCTCAAGTTCATCACGGTGGCCCAACTCGTAGCCCATCGACTGGCAAAGGAGCGCCTGGTCACCAGGCTGGCGGAAGCGGAGTTGCCTACCGAGTTCGGCGACTTTCGCATCATCGCCTACGAGAACCAGTTGGACGATCGAGAGCACGTCGCTTTGGTGATGGGCGAGATCGCCGGCGAAGAGGATGTCCTGGTGCGTATGCACTCGGAGTGCCTCACAGGCGACGTCTTCGCGTCCGCTCGCTGTGACTGCGGTCAACAACTGACTGCGGCCATGCGTCAAATCTCGGAGGCGGGTCTCGGCGCTATCGTCTATCTGAAGCAGGAGGGGCGGGGGATCGGGCTCCACAACAAAATCCGGGCCTACGAGCTCCAGGATCAGGGCCACGACACGGTCGAGGCCAACCGTGCACTGGGATTCAAGCCAGACCTGCGGGACTATGGGATCGGCGCCCAGATTCTTCTGGACCTGGGTCTCAACAAGATCCGGCTACTGACGAACAACCCACGTAAGATCGTCGGGCTCGAAGGGTACAACCTGGAAGTCACGGGCCGAGAGCCACTCAATGTCGATCCGAGCGAGCACAACGAGAGGTATCTCGACACCAAACGCGCCAAGCTCGGGCATCTGCTCTAGAGGCCGCGTGCACACCAGTCGATCAAGGGGTGGAGGTCTCCGACGTGCGGAGCGCTGAATCCGGGAGTCACATGCCCGATCCGGTTCGGATAGAGGGCACACGCATCGCCGTCATTGCGGCCCGTTTCAACGGCGACGTGACCACGGAAATGCTCGAGGGGTGCCGCTCCGGCCTGGGCGAGTTCGGCGTGATGGCCGACGACGTGGACGTCTATTGGGTGCCGGGTGCATGGGAGCTGCCCCAGACCACCCGAAGAGTGGCCGCCGGGGGGAGACACGACGCCATCATCGCTCTCGGGTGTGTCATACGCGGTGAGACGGCCCACTTCGACTATGTAGCCGGAGAGGCCAGCTACGGTCTCGGTGCCCTGGCGCGGACTCTCGATGTGCCGCTCCTCTTCGGGGTGCTCACGACCGATACGCACGAGCAGGCTTGGACCAGGGCCTCGAGGGACCAGGACGACAAGGGTCGTGAGCTCGCGATGAGCGCCCTCCACATGGTTGCGCTGTACGCGGAGTTGGAGGAGTAGTGGCTCGGGCCGTTACCCGCGAGACTCCGCGGCGGATCGACCGGACGCGAGCCCGCGCATGGGCACTACAGATCCACTATCGGTGGGAGGTCGCTGACAAGACGGGCTCCCTGGCCGAGGCCCTGGACGAGACCCTCGCGACACGCCGGATTGCACCTGCGCGCATACCGTACATTCGCCGATTGCTGACGTCACTCGACGCACACGGACCAGAGGTCGATACCGTGCTGGGCGACGCGCTGGAGAACTGGCGTATGGATCGGCTCTCGATCCTCGATCGTGCCATCCTTCGGATCGCCGCCGTCGAGATCACCCACTTCGACGATGTGCCACCCAAGGTCTCGATCCAGGAGGCGGTTCGTTTGGCCGAGCGGTACAGCGGCAACGACTCGCCGGGCTTCGTCAACGGAGTGCTCGACGCGCTATACAGGCGACCCTCCGACTGACCCGGAGTGCGGCTCGTGAACATCCTCGTTCTCAACTGGCTCGATCCCGACAACCCTCAGGCCGGCGGTGCCGAGGTTCACCTGTTCGAGATCTTCCGACGATTAGTACAATGGGGACACTCGGTCACGCTGCTTTGTTCGGGTTGGCCCGGCGCCTCGGCCACGGCGGACATCGCGGGCATCGAGGTCCACAGGACCGGAGGTCGGCACACCCTGTCGGTCGCCGCTCCTCGGTACTATCGGCACCATCTTCGTCATCGCGACTTCGACGTGGTGGTGGAGGATCTCAACAAGGTGCCGTTCTTCTCCCCGGGGTGGGTCGACGCCCCGATCGCCCTCTTGGTGCACCACCTCTTCGGGACCACGGCGTTCCGCGAAGCGTCGCTGCCCGTCGCTGCGGCGACTTGTCTGTTGGAGATGCCTATTCCCCGGGTCTTCCGTGACATCCCCACGGCGGCGGTGTCCGCGAGCACGGCGCGCGACTTGGTGCATCGTGGAGTGCCGGAGCATCTCATCGAGATCATCCCGAACGGGGTGGATCTCGAGGATCTGACACCGGGCCGACCGGAGGATCGCTTCGAAGAGCCTACGCTGCTGTACCTGGGGCGCCTGAAGCGGTACAAGAGGGTCGACCTCGTCATGCGAGCGGCGGCGATGCTGGTCGAGCGAGGCGTCCCGTGTAGGCTTCTGGTGGCGGGTCAGGGCGATCATCGCGAGCGTCTCGAGGCACTCCGCACGACTCTGGGCCTTGAGGATCGTGTCGAGTTTCTGGGTTTCGTTCCGCATGAACGAAAGATCGAGTTGCTCCGCAGGAGTTGGATCCACGTCCTCACCTCCCCCAAGGAAGGCTGGGGCATCGCCAATCTGGAGGCGGCTGCATGCGGCACCCCGACGGTGGCCAGCGACTCACCGGGGCTACGCGATTCGGTTGTCGACGGTCGGACCGGGTACCTGGTTCCTCACGGTGACCTGGGTGGGTTGGCCGACCGTATCGCCCAGCTTCTGGAGGATCAGGAGCTGTGCGCTCGGATGGGCGCGCAAGGGCGGGAGTTTTCGGAGCAGTTCAGTTGGGATGCGTCGGCTCGTACGATGGAGCAATTCCTCGATGCACGGGTAGCTGAGAGGTGAGGCCCTGGGTACCTTATCCGGGTCTGAATGCCCTGTGGTCTCTTCGGTCCGCAGAGTGATGACACCTTACGGAGGTGGCATGGAAATTCGAATCACGTCACGTCACACGAACCTGTCCGATGCGATACGCGAGCGTACGGAAGAAGTCATAAAGAAACTCCCCAAGTACGAACCTCGCGTTTCTGCGGTAGAGGTCATCTTCGACGAGGGGAAGCGCTCCAAGACCGTCGAAGGAATCGTCCACGTCGATCGTGGTGACCCCGTGGTCGCGTCGGCGGAGGCCGACGAGTTTCGTCCGGCCCTCCACCAGATGGTCGAGCGTTTGACGCGTCAGCTTCGCCGTCGCCATGAGCAGAGCAGGGATCACCAGGCGCCCAAGCTCTCAGAGGCTCAAGTCGAGGAGTAGGCCGGGTTTGACCAAGGATTCCGCCGACCTGCCAGAGACCACCGTCAGCCTCACGGTTCAGAGGCTCCTCGAGGATCGACAAGAATCCCTGCACCTAGAGTTGCTGAATCCTGGCATTTCACTCGAACGTGAAATGAGGGACTCGGATGTCTCGAGTCCGGGCATCGCCCTTTCTGGTTTTACTCAGCGCTTCGCCGAGGGCCGTATGCAGGTCTTCGGCGAGACCGAAATCTCCTACCTCGAGTCCCTTACGGACGAAGAACTGCGGGATCGTGTCGGGAGCGTTTTCAGCTTCGACATTCCGGCCGCTTTCGTGACCAAGGGCCTCCCCGTTTCCGAGATCTTTCTCGCCGCGGCGACGGAACACGGGATTCCGGTCTTCCGTTCGAAGCTGAGCACAAAAGAGTTCTACTGGCGAATCAAGCCGTACCTCGACTCCGTGCTCGCTCCCCGCACCCACCTCCATGGTTCGCTGGCCGATGTCTACGGTGTGGGACTCCTCTTCGTCGGCAGTAGCGGAGTGGGCAAGAGTGAGTGTGTTCTGGACCTGGTAGAGCGCGGTCACCGGCTCGTGGCGGATGATCTCATCATCGTGCAGAGGCGTGGACCCGACATGCTCCTCGGTCAGGGTCACGAACTGCAGGGCCACCACATGGAGATCCGTGGGCTCGGCATCGTCGACATCCGAGCCCTGTTCGGCATTCGGGCGACGCGTCGGCAAAAACGTATCGAGGTCGTGGTCCAACTCGAGACGTGGGACGAACACACCGTGTATACGCGGACCGGGCTCGAGGAGGAGGATATTGAGATCCTCGGGGTCACTTTGCCCAAGGTCACCATTCCATTGAATCCCGGTAAGAACATCACGGTCATCTCGGAAGTCGTGGCCATGAACCACCTCCTCAAGTACCTGGGCGTGGACTCGGCTGCCGCCTTCAACGACCGGCTTCAGGACGCCATGCGCCCGGTCCGGGAGTACCTCGAGCAAGATTATGAGTGACGGCCCTCTGGTCCGGGGCGTGCTGCTCAGTCACGGCAGAATGGCCGAGGGTATGGTCGACGCGGTCAGTAAGATCGCCGGTTTCGACGAGGGGGCCCTGTTGGCGCTCAGCAACGAGGGATGCAATCCACAGGGCCTTGCCGAGCAGGTAGAAGCGCTGGTGGGTGATGCGCCGACGGTCGTTTTCACCGACCTCTGCACAGGGAGTTGTGCTTTGACTGCTCAGCTGACCTGCCGCGACAACGGACGCCGGGCCGTGGTCTTTGGAATGAACCTTCCGATGCTCCTGGATTTCGTCTTCCACCGAGACCTCCCCCTGGACCAGCTCGTCCCCCGACTCCTCGAGAAGGGCAAGGACAGCGTCAAGAGCGTTCCGGCCGTACCGTAGCATGCCCGTCGTTCTCTTTCGCGTCGACGAGCGTCTCATCCACGGCCAGGTCGTGATGGGTTGGGGCCCGGAATTGAGGCCGGATCACTACCTGGTTGCCGATGACGAGCTTGCCGATAGCGAGTGGGAGCAGGACCTGTATCGTCTGGGTCTCCCCGACGACGCCACCGCAGAGTTCCTCACTGTGAACGAGGCTCAAGGTCGCCTCGCGGAGCTCGAGGCCGACTCGAAGGTGACGATCATTCTCACTCGGTCGATCGCGGCCATGGCGGATCTGGCGGCCGACGGATCGTTGCGAGGAAGAGAAGTCAACTTGGGTGGTGTCCACCATGCTGCGGGGCGTACTGAGCGTCTTCCGTACGTCTTTCTCAGCGCTGAAGACGAGACTGGCCTACGGGCGTTGGAGGACCGGGGGGCTGTCGTCTCGGCGCGCGACCTGCCGAGCAGCCGGGCCGTGGGTTTGGCGTCCCTGCTGAGTTGATAACTTGACGCCCCTTCTTGCGGCCCTCGGTGGCATGCTCGCCCTCGATGCTACGTCGCTGGGTCAATTCATGATATCGCGTCCGCTCGTGGCGGGTGTTCTCACCGGTTGGGTGCTCGGCGATCCGGTGGCCGGCCTGGAGGTGGGGGCGTTTCTCGAGCTCTTCCACCTGGCGGGAGTGCCCTCCGGGGGGTCCCGGCTACCGGAGCCTGGCCCCGGCACTGTAGCCGGCGTGGCGGTGGCCGTATCGACAGGGGGCGCCCCCGGCTTGGTGTTCGGGGCCGTCGTCGGTCTGGTCGCATCGGATCTGGGCGGGATGACGGTGGGTGTCCAGAGACACCTGAACGCCGCATGGATCGGTCGAGTGGAGGCGGGTCCGGTGACGCCGGCCGGCCTGGATGCCGCGCACCTGGGCCTGATGGGACTGGACTTCCTCCGCGGGTGCGCGGTTGCCGCGATCGCCATATGGAGTGGGAGTTGGCTCGCAGGAGCAGCCGGCTCGTGGTGGGCCCTCGGGTACGGCCCGACCGCCGGAATTCTCTTGATTGGCGCGTCCTTCCATCTCGGAGCTCTCCTGAGAGGGTTCGGTGGTTGGCGCTCTCGTCGGACGGTGTTCATGGTCGGAGCCGTGGCGGGGATGATCGGGGCTTTTCTAGTTTGAGCGCGCCGGTGAAGTGGCCGGCCGGCTGGCTCGGGAGCCTCCTGAGGTCGTTCGCCATCCAGGGATCGTGGAATTACCGGTCCATGATCGGATCCGGCTTCGCGTTTGCCCTCGTCCCGTTCCTCCGCCGGAGTGGACGCACGGGAGAGGAGCTGTCTGATGCCACCCGCCGACACATGGAGTCGTTCAACGCACACCCCTATTTGTCCGGCATCGCTCTGGGCGCAGTGGCACGAATGGAGCACGAGGGGGTGGATTCAGAGACCATCCACCGGTTCAAAGAGGCCATCCAGGGGTCCCTCGGCGGATTGGGTGATACGTTGATATGGGGCGCGTTGCGGCCGGGCACGCTGGTCGTTGCTCTCGCGGTTGCCTGGATGGGGGCGCCGCCCTGGGTTCCCGTGGTGCTCTTCCTGGGGCTCTACAATGCGGGACACCTGGTGATCCGATGGTGGGCATTCAAGATAGGGATCGAGGGTGGTCGAGAGGTGGCCGGCCGCCTGCAGGTAGCGGGCCTGTCTCGCGTGGCAGAGCGGATTTTCACAGCCGCTACATTATTTCTGGGCGTCCTGGTCGGTGTTCTCGTTGTGGGCCGACTTGCGGTGGCGGAAACGGCATGGCTCTGGCCGCTCGGGGCTATGGTCGGGTTCATGGTCGGGCTGCGGTTCGGTCGCCGAGTGCTCAGGATCGCCACCTTCGGACTGGTACTGGTGATCGCGATCGTCACAGCTATGGGAGCCACATGACCGACGAACGCATGGAACGCATGGTCGAGGTCGTGAACCTCTTGGGGTTCCACGCCCGTCCAGCCGCCGAATTCGTGCGGTTGGCCGGCTCGTTCGGTTGCGACATCTGGTTGGAGAAGGACGGCCTCGAGGTGAACGCCAAGAGCATCATGGGAGTTCTCATGTTGGCCGCCGAGAGGGGATCACAGCTCGTGATTCGAGCCCAAGGTGACGACGCAGAAGAAGCACTGCGCGTCCTGGTCGATCTTGTCGCCCGAGGCTTCGAGGAGATGCACGGTGTCGAAGGTCTTTGACGGCGTAGGCGCCTCGGAGGGAATCGGAGCCGGTCCGGTCCACCTCCTTACATGGGGTGTTCCCGACGTGCCGCACCGAATGGTGGAACCCGAGGCCGTCGAGGCGGAGGTCGAGAGACTCCACGAGGTGTTCGAGTGGGCCAAGGGCAGACTCCGCGAGTTGGAAGAGTCGACCGAGTTCCGACTGGGGAGTGTTGAGGCGAGGATCTTCGAGCCTCAGCTGCTCATGCTCGAGGACGCCACGCTCGTCGACGGGGCCACCCTCTACATCCGTGAAAACAGGCTCTCGGCTGCACGCGCGCTGGACTGGCGCATGCTCGAACTTCAGGCGCTTTGGAGCCGCACGGCACATCCCATGGTGCTGGACCGCATCAACGACCTCCAGGACCTGCAGGTGCGGCTGTTGCATCAGTTGCTGGGGCTCTCGGATCCCACGGACCTCTCGAGTCTGCCCGAGGGTGCCATCATCGTCACCCCCAATCTCTCTCCGAGTCTTACCGTCCAGATGGACCCTGCGCTCGTGCTCGGCATCGCCGCCGATCAGGGTACTCGGACCGCCCACTGGGTAATGCTCGCGCGATCGTTGGGGATCCCGACGGTATGCCGGCTGGGCAGTATCTCTCGGCAGGCGATATCCGGGCAGCGGGCCATAGTAGACGGGCGGATCGGACGCGTCGTTCTGGATCCCGACGCACACGATCGAGAGGTCTTCAAGGTTCGTGAAACACAGATTCAGGCCTGGGAGACAGAGATCGAAGTGATCGCCCAGCTCGAATCGGTGACCGAAGACGGCCGTCCGATCGCGTTGCGCGCCAATCTCGATCTGCCTGCGGAGGCGGAGAAGGCACTGAGCCATGGTGCCATGGGCGTCGGCCTGTTACGCACCGAGTTCTTGGTCGTGGGGCGCAACCAGATGCCGGATGAAGAAGACCAGTACCAAGCCTATCGCAAGGTCGCGGAGACCTTTCCCAAGCAGGTCGTGACGGTCCGGACCTTCGATCTGGGCGGGGACAAGTTCCCGATGTTCCTGCATATGCCCGCCGAGGAGAACCCGTTCCTCGGGTGGCGGGCCATTCGTGTGTGTCTAGACGAGCCCGAACTCTTCCGAACGCAGCTCAAAGCCATCCTGCGTGCTTCGGCCCACGGCGACATCCGGATCATGGTGCCTCTCATCAACGATGTAGAGGAGATCATCCAGGTGCGTCGTATGGTCGAAGAGGAGGAAAATCTGCTGCGCTCCCAGGGCATTCCGTTCAACTCGGGCTACAAGTTGGGAATCCTGGTCGAGACGCCGGCCGCGGCCCTCGAGGCCGTCGAGTTGGCGCGGCACAGCGACTTTTTCTCGATCGGGACCAACGACCTCACCCAGTACACGCTCGCCGTCGACCGCACCAGTGCGCGGCTGGCCAAGCTCTTCAATCCTTTCCACCCGGCCGTCGTCAGGCAGCTGGATCAGGTATCCCGCGTGGGGAAAGGCGCCGGCATCGAGGTCAGCGTGTGCGGTGAAATGGCCGCGAACCCCCTTGGGGCGTTCCTCCTCTTGGGGCTGGACATCACCGCGCTGTCGGTCGCCTGGCCCTCACTGCCCGAGGTCAAGAAGATGCTCCGCAGCGTCCGCATCGAGGATGCGCGGAAGGCCGCGAAGCAGGCCGTGGAGGCCACCACGGGCCGGGAGGTAGTGCAGGCGCTCGTCGACGGAATCGGCGGATCGGTCGATCTCGCCGCTTTCTCGGGCCGTTGGAACTTGTCGCTTCCGGAGTGACGGAATAGCTTCGGCGGGCCCGAGTTGGGGCCCTTACTCAGTTGGAATCCAAACTCAGAGGGACCATTGAGTCGTCATCTATTCACGTCCGAGTCCGTGACCGAAGGCCATCCGGACAAACTCGCGGACCAGATATCGGACGCCGTTCTCGACGCCATGCTCAGCGACGATCCTGCGTCGCGGGTGGCCTGTGAGACGCTCGTCACTACGGGTATGGCGATCGTCGCCGGAGAGATCACTACCGACTCCAAGGCCAACCTCCCTGAAGTGATTCGGAAGACGATCCTGGATATCGGGTACGACGACGCCAGTTACGGTATCGATGGGCAGCACTGCGCGGTGCTCACCACCATCGACAAACAGTCTGCGCATATTGCCATGGGCGTCGACTCGGGTGGGGCCGGCGATCAGGGGATGATGTTCGGGTATGCCACGGACGAGACGGCCGAGTTGATGCCGGCGCCGATCCACTATGCCCATGCCCTGACCCAGCGTTTGGCGCAGGTCCGCCATGACGGCACGATGCCGTGGGTGCGACCGGACGGGAAGTCCCAGGTGAGTGTGGCCTACGAGGGGGGACGTCCGGTCGCGATCGACACCATCGTGGTCAGCACGCAGCACGCCGAGGACGTGGACAACGAGACGATCCGTGAGGCGATTGTCCGCGAGGTGATCCTGCCGACGATGCCGTCCGATCTCCTGGATCCGGATGCGTGCACGTTCCACATCAATCCGACCGGCCGGTTCGTCATCGGAGGGCCGCACGGGGATGCGGGCCTGACGGGACGAAAGATCATCGTCGACACGTACGGCGGTATGGGAGCCCACGGAGGTGGTGCCTTCAGCGGGAAGGACTCGACCAAGGTCGACCGGTCCGCGGCCTATGCGGCCCGGTGGGCCGCCCGGAATCTGGTCGACGCAGGGATCGCCTCGAGGTGTGAGATCCAGTTGGCGTACGCCATCGGCGTGGCCGAGCCGGTGTCTATCCGCGTCGATACGTTCGGGACCGGGAAGTGCCCGGACGACCAGGTGGCCGCCGCCCTCGAGAAGGTCTTCGACTTCAGGCCACGAGCCATCATCGAACAGCTGGGACTCCGGAACCCCATCTTCTTGCCGACGGCCGCATACGGGCACTTTGGTCGTACTCCGGAGAGCAAGACGCTCCAGGACGGTCGCTCGGTCGATCTCTTCACCTGGGAGCGATCAGACCGCGTCGACGACCTGCGTGACGCCGTCGGTCTCTGACGGAGAACCCCCGACGGAGAAGCCCCGACGGAGAACCCCCGAGGACCTTCGGAGTATTCCTACATTCGCGTTGAGGGGTTCCCGAATTCTCGACCAAGGCGATTGCCGGTGCTGGTTCAGGTCTGCGTACAGAGTCTCCGGTTGGATCAGGCGAACAACCACCCGGTTGTGATCCTACAGGAAAACGACGGCGAGCGAGTGCTCCCCATCTGGATCGGCCCCGGTGAGGCCAGTGCCATCGCCATGGAGCTCGCCGAGATGAAGTTCCCCCGCCCGTTGACGCACGACCTCCTGGCGTCCGTTGTAGGTGGCCTGGGCGGCGCCCTCCAGAAGGTGATCATCAGCAGGGTCGAGGAGAACACGTACTTCGCGGAGATGATCATTCGCCGCAACGGCGAGGTCATCTCGATCGACGCGCGTCCGTCCGACTCGATCGCGCTTGCCCTCCGCTTGCAGGCGGAGATCTTCGCGCACGAGGAGCTCTTGGAGGTGATGTCGATCGAGACCTCCGACGACTCGCCCGTCGTGGAAGTGGAAGGGGAGCCCTGGCAGGAGACCGACCCGAAGCTGGCGGCGGAGGAACTCAAGGAGTATCTGCGCAAGCTGGCTCCTGAGGATTTCGGACGCTTCACGCCCTGACCCTCCGCAGTTCCTGACGCATCACCGGAGTCGCATACCATTCGCTCTCTCCTTGCCGTACTGACCGTCTGTCTCGGGCTGGCCCTGGATGCATCGTCGGCTATGGGCCAAGAGGACGGGTTGCGGCTCCGAGGTAGGGTCATGCAGGGTGACTCCCCCGTCGAGTCGGGTACCGCGGTGCTGCATCGCGTCTCCATGGAGGAGGCGGGCGAAGTCGATTCCGTGAGCGTCTCTCCGGACGGTGGATTCGAGTTCGTGGTGCCTTGGAGTCCCAGCGTAAGCACCCAGGCTGAAATACTGTTCGCGTCGGTCCGGCATGAGGGTGTCCTCTATTTCGGGTCGGCGGTCACGGATCCCGTGCAACTCGACAGCCTCTATGTCATCGAGGTCTTCGGTGCCGAGGAGGCACCGCCCGAGGGAATCGCTCTTCCCGTCAACGTCCGTAACATCTTCCTCGAGCGTTGGGGCGACGGATGGCGGGCAACGGATCTATTCCAGATCCAGAACAGCGGTGAACGGACGCTGGTGGCGGCGGACGACGGCGTGGTCTGGAGTTATCCCCTTCCTCCTGGCGCGACATCCCCGGAGCTGGGCCAGGGTGATCTCCCTCCGGACGCGGTGACCTTCGGCGGTGGCCGGGTCTCCGTGAGAGCACCGCTCCCGCCGGGAGAGCGCATGCTTCTCATTCGGTATGCGCTTCCTGCGATCGCGGCCGAGTTCCCGGCGCCCGGGGCCACCGAGTCGTTGGAACTCCTGGTCAAGGAGCCGGCTCCCACCCTCGACGTTGCGGGCCTGCAGCCCATCGATGTCGTGGCTCTGGATACCGAGAGCACGTACCGCCGTTATTCGGGCGCGGGACTACGCGACGTCGTCATCTCGCTGGAGGAACAGCCGGAGAAGGGGCGACCGTCCATGGGCCTTTTCGCGGCGTTGATCGCCACGTTGCTGGGCGCCGCGGGGCTGGTGGCCTATTGGAGACCCAAGGGCTCGGCTACCCAGGCGGCCGGCCCACCCAACGAGGGACGGGATCGACTGATCCTCGAGGTAGCGCGCCTCGACGAGTCGTTGGACGCGATCTCGGACCCCCAGGTGCGCCGTACCATGGTCGAAGAGCGGGCGGCGCTTATTGCCCGGCTTCGGGTCCAGGGCTGACGGTCTTCTAGTGTCCCGTTGCCGAGGTGTGTCGGCTGGCCCGGAGCACGGCACGAGCGCAATGGACCGGTAGCGTGTCCCTCGTGACCACCCCCGCGGTACTGCTCCGCTCGTTCAACTACAGTGAGACGAGCCGCATCCTTCAGCTCTATACCCTCGACCTCGGGCTCGTGGGGGTCATGGCGAAAGGAATCCGGAAGGGAGGAGGGCAGGGGCGGAGCGGGCTGGACACGTTCTCCCGAGGTGACCTGACCGTTTACGTGCGCCCGACGCGCGACCTCCAGACCTTCAAGGAGTTCGCTCCCCGGCAGAGAGGCAAGAGCCTCGGTCGGGACGTTCTGCGCTTCGGCGCAGCCTCGGTCTTGGCGGAGCTCGTGCTGGCTCATGCAGAATCGGAGCCCCTCCCGGAGGTGTTCGACCGCCTCACGGCCGGTTTGGAGCGGCTCGAAGAGGTGGTGCTCGATCAGGTCGTGACGGCCCTCTTGAACGAAGGATGGATGCTGGTTGCGGCACTCGGATATCAACCACAGCTCGATCCATGTGTTCACTGTGGAAATCCCCTGACCGACTCAGACCTTGGTCGCTTCGACTTCGGGGCGGGGGGAGTACGTTGTCCGACCTGCGCCGTGGAGATCGCCGGGCCATTGATCGGTCCGGGCGCCCGGGAGCAGCTTCAGGCGCTCCTGGAGGGACCGACCGACCTCCCGATTACGAAGCCGAAGGCCCATCTCCAGTTGCTGCATGACTTCACGGTGTATCACGTCTCGGGATCGAAGCCCCTACAGTCCTTCCGTTTCCTGGCTTCGGTGGCACAGCTCGACGTGGATACGTCCCTGGGTGTCAACGTGGGGCAGAACGATGAAGAAGCGGTACGGTCCACGGACTCGGATCGCAGGGACGAGTCATGAACGAGAAGCGGCTGATCCTGGGGACCGCCGGCCACATCGATCACGGTAAGACCGCGCTCGTGAAGGCCCTCACCGGCGTCGATACGGATCGCCTGCAAGAGGAGAAGGCGCGCGGGATCACGATCGATCTCGGGTTCGCGGAACTCGTTCCTCAGGAGGGCCTTCACCTCGGTATCGTCGATGTCCCGGGACACGAGGGCTTCATCCGGAACATGCTGGCAGGTGCCACCGGAATGGATCTGGTCCTTCTGGTGGTGGCCGCCGATGAGGGCATGATGCCGCAGACACGGGAACACCTGGACATCGTCCGGCTGCTCGGTGTCGACCAGATGGTGGTAGCGCTCACGAAGTCGGACCTGGTCGAGGACGAGTGGCTCGCCCTGGTCCAGGAGGAGGTGTCTGAAGCCTTGGCCGGAGGTCCTTTTGCCAATGCCCCGGTCGTGCCGACCTCGACGGTGACCTTGCAGGGCAGGGACGAGCTGGTGGAAGCCCTAGGCGGAGTGGCGCAAAGTGTGGGAGAGCGGTCGAGCAAGGACGTTGCCCGGCTGCCCATCGACCGGGCCTTCACCGTAAAGGGCACCGGGACCGTCGTGACGGGAACGCTGTGGAGCGGAAGCCTGTCTATGGGGGACAAGGTGGTGCTCCAGCCTTCAGGAATCAGCGGGCGCATCCGGGGCTTGCAGGTGCACGGTGTTCAAGTGGAGCGGGCCGAGGCGGGCGAACGCACGGCGGTGGCGATCACCGGTGCGGACATCGACCTCGAGACCGTGGAGAGGGGGCAGGTGCTCGTTCTGGAGGAGAGCTGGTCGCCGACATCGATGCTCACGGTGGGCCTTACGGTGCTGCCGGAGACCGGCTGGACGGTCAAACACGGCCAACGGGTGCGCGTCCACCTTGGTACCAGCGAGGTCATGGCCAGGGTGGTCACGCTGGAGGGCGGCGAGGTC
Source organism: Longimicrobiales bacterium (assembly GCA_965249725.1). Classification (GTDB taxonomy): domain Bacteria; phylum Gemmatimonadota; class Gemmatimonadetes; order Longimicrobiales; family Gaopeijiaceae; genus CBDDCX01. Next base: position 1,089,426 of record CBDFMQ010000002.1, on the reverse strand, counting down.
GCTCCCGGCGGGTCCGGGTGGGTCCAACTCAGGCTCGAGCGACCGCTCCTGGCCCGGACGCGTGATCGCCTTGTCATTCGGTCGTACTCGCCGGTCACCACCATCGGCGGTGGGATCGTCGCCGAAGCCTTGGCGCCCAAGAGGAAGAAGCTTCGCCCGGGGGAGGGGGATGCGCTTCATGCGATCATTCACGGTGATGCCGCTGATTCCTTGAACTCGATCCTCTCTCTCGCCGCCTGGAGAGGTGTCCCCGTGGGGGAAGTCACGATTCACACCGGGCTTGCACCGAACGAGACACAGTCCGCACGGGACCTGGTGCTGGAATCCGGAGCCCGCGAAGCCGCCGGAGAATTGTATGGGGCGGCCGTCGTGGAGGCGGCGCGGAACGTCTTGGAGGAGTCGGTAGACGACTTTCACAGAGATGAGCCGCTCAGAGCAGGTATCGCCGTAGAGCTTCTTCGACAAAAGCTCCCTACTCGAGCGGAGGCCCGTTTGGCCGACTTACTCCTCGACGAGGCAGCCGGGTCGAACCAGATCACCGTCCGGGATGGCTTGGTGTCTCGGCCGGGCTACGAACCCTCGTTCACTCCCCAACAGGCCGCCCTACGGGAGCAGCTATTGGAGATCTATCGGGAGGCTGGACTGGCACCGCCCTCCGTGGGAGAGCTCCCGGAAGCACAAAGGCAGAGTCCTGACCTATGGCCGGTCCTGAAGCTGCTTGAGAGGGAGGAGCGTCTCGTGAATCTCGATGAGGAGTTCTTTACGGACGCCTCCGCCATAGTGGAGATCATAGCTAAAGTAAAAAAGGAACTAAGCGGTGCTAAAGGGCTGGGACCAGCCGATTTCCGGGAAGTGTTGCCCGTGACTAGAAAGCACCTGATCCCCATTCTCAGCTACTTCGACCGAGTAGGACTGACGATCCGGCACGGATCAGGTCGTGACGTCGTGTCGGTGGGTGAGACGGTGGGTGAGCCGGTGGGTGAGACGGTGGGTAAGACGGTGGGTGAGACGGTGGGTAAGCCGGTGGGTGAGACGGGGTCTACTGCGGGGTAGCCGGACTCCCCAGGTTTGGGGAGTCGTTCAAATCGAAGTACGCGGACACCCCCGGGGGGAACCAAAGAGCGGCTTCAGCACTATACGAACGGGTGGAAACATATGCTTGCGACTGTTTTCGCCGATCTGTATAGTTGAAGACAATTGTGGAGGTTGCAGGCACTGGCGCTCTGGAGGGCTATTAGTTCAACGGCTACGGCATGGGTGGTGCACATGAGACGCGGATATTGCGTCTTCCTGTTTCTCGCGGTTTTCGGCACTGCGGCTGATCTATCGGCGCAGGTGTCAGGGCAACGGCCCGCCGAAAGACCGGAGAGCGGATTCACATTAGGTCAGAACTACCCCAATCCGTTCAATCCTGAAACGAGAATCCCCTTCCAGCTTTCCGAGGGGTTATTCGTAGATGGACGGACGGCTGTGGTATCCGTGCGCATCTACAACGTGCTGCAGCAGTTCGTGGCTACTCCCACCGCCTTGAGTCACCCCAACGGTCAAACGCCCCTGGTGGACTTGGAGTACATCACTCCGGGTCGTTACGAGGCCTACTGGGACGGCCTGGATCAGGCAGGTAGGAAAGTGGCGTCGGGCATCTACTTCGTTCAGTTGACCGTGAACGGTGAGCGAGCGGTCATCAGGATGTACGTCACCAAGTAGATGGGCCGCCAATGTGGGACAGAGGTTCTCCCATGGAACGCCCCTCGGGGCGCTTTTTTTTAGGGAGCCCGCTCCTCGAGCAACCGGAGGAACTCCTCGGGCTCCTTCAGGTCCTTCAGGAGCCCCGGGATGTCATCGTCCTTGGCGAACTGGGCGATCTTACCGAGAACTGGCAGGTATTGGTTGGAGACCTCGAGCGGCGGCGCGACGATCAGGAAGAAGTTGTGCACCGGCTGGTCGTCGATGGCCTTGAACTCCACGCCATCGTGCTTGCGGCCATACGCGAGCCGCAGCCGACTCACGACGAGGGAGCGACAGTGGGGAATCGCGATACCTCGCCCTATGCCGGTGGAGCCGAGGTTCTCTCGGCGTTTGAGGGTCTTGTAGAGGATGCTCTCCGACTTCTCGTCCAGACTCAAGAGAGCGACCAATTGCTTGAGCGTCTCGTCCTTCGTGCCCGATGTGAGGTCGAGATTCACGACGTCGGGGGTGAACAACTCCCTGAGTTTCATATCTGAATCCTCCGAAGGACCGATCCTTCGCGAGTATGTTGGCTTTGTTTTTACCAGTCTGAATATTTCCACGAAGGTCGGGGCTGTCAAAGCATGACCCTTCACCCCCTTCGGCACGAATCGTACCTTTCTTCTTATGGCTGACGATCTCTTCGAGCTCCTTGCGAGCAACCGGACCCCACTTCTCCTCGCGCCCCAGGCGGGCGTGAGTGAGTCGCCGTTCAGGCGACTGTGCCGCCGCTTCGGCGCCGACGTGGTGTCTACAGAGTTCGTGAGCGCCGACGGGATCATGCAGGGAAACCGCCAGACCCGCGATCATCTGCGATTCGACGCAGACGAACGGTCCATCGGGATTCAGATCTTCGGATCGGATCCGAGGACGATGGGGGAGGCCGCGGCTCTTGTGACCGATCTCTTCGGACCGGACTTCATCGACATCAACTTCGGGTGTCCGGTGAAGAAGATCGTAAAGCGAAACGGGGGCTCGGGTTGTCTCCGGGACATGGATCTGGTGGAGCGCATCATCAAGTCCGTTGCGGCGAGCACGGAATTGCCGGTGACGACGAAGATTCGGAGTGGCTATGACGAGCCGTCCAGGGATCCCGTAGCGATCGGGCTTCGGTGTCAGGATGCCGGCTCTCGGATGGTCACCCTGCATCCCCGAACACGCACGGACATGTACTCGGGAAGTGCCCGCTGGGACGAAATCGCAGCACTCGTGGAGGCGTTGGACGTGCCGGTTGTAGGCAACGGCGATGTGAGCGTAGGCGCCGACGCGAGGCGTATGAAGGAGCAGACGAACTGCGCGGGGGTGATGGTCGCACGGGGGTCCCATGGTTACCCGTGGATCTTCGAGCAGGCCCGAGCCGCATTGGATGGCCTACCCATACCGCCTGAGCCGGATGTGCAGGAGCGCTTTGAGGTCTGCCTGGAACACATCCGCAACGGTATCGAGTTCGGTCGGGACGCATCGCGCACCCTGATCGATTTCAGGAAGCACCTCGGTTGGTACACCAAGGGTCTTCCAGGTGGTAAGACGCTACGCGCCGAACTGTTCCAGGTGACGACGCTGGCGCATGTGGAGACCCTGCTGCAGGGGTACATGGAGCGTCATATGGAGGGGGCTGAGGCCGCCTGAGCAGACGTCGGGGCAGCTGCCAACAGTGCATGCGGGTCGCGAGACGCGGGATCTTGGCCTTCCAAGCCGGGGTAGGGCAGTCATCGGGAGACCGATATCGTAGGATCGGCCGAAGGGCCGTGGGAACCGGGGGCGTCACGGCTTCGACGCGTTTGGTGAACATAGAGTAGCGTGCCGAGGTTTCTGGGCCCTCGTTAAACCCCTGGAAACTTTATAATTGCCAACAATGATCTGGCATTGGCTGCGTAACTACGGTTCGTAGCTCGTCTCCTGATCTGCCCGCCCGAGGCGGGTCAACGAGACGTCGATGAGTCGGGCTGGTCTCGCACCAGCGCTGTCCTGGTGAGAGATGAGATTTTCAGATAGCTAGTCTGGGGGCCGGTTGCTCGCTCGCCGCCCCGGGCGAAATTCTGAGTGACGCTACGCACGTAGAGGCTCTATAGGATCGATTCGCGGACGCGGGTTCGACTCCCGCCGCCTCCATGCCCTCACAACCATCCAGGTTGTGAGGGCTTCTTGTTGTGGGCATGGAGGCGGCGGGCGGCGAACCCGCGCGCATTCGGGGAAAGCAGGGCGCAACTGAGCGTTCAACGGTAGCAGTCTCCATTTCATCCCGGCTCCGGCTCAGCCCGGCTCCGGTCGATCTACCGTCAACGTGGCCGCCGGACTACCTTCCGTTCGGTTGGGCATGGAAGCGCCGGATTCCCCTTGCTATCGGAGATCCCATGACAAACCACCGCAGTGCGGGAACCGCCCTTCGTTACTGTTTCGCGCTAGCGCTCGCGATGTCCTCTTCCGGGTGCGGCGTGATCTTGGGCGGCACGACCAAGACGATCTCGGTTACCTCGAGTCCGTCCGAAGCGAGGCTCACGACCGAGCCCCTTACCGGCTCGTTCACGACGCCCGCGACGCTGGTCCTGAACCGCAAAACCGCCTACACGCTCGTGGTCTGGAAGGAAGGCTATCAGGAGGCTCAGTTTCCCATCATCAAGTCCATGCGCGTCGGCCCGTTGATTGCCGACATCCTGCTTGGGCTCGTCGGAGTGATAGTGGATGCAGCGACGGGCGGGTGGTGGGACCTAAAGCCGGCGGATGCGGCGATCACGCTTGTACGCCTCGATGACGATGTGGACGGTCCTGCGATCATCGAAGTGACGATCTCGAAGGATGCCGGGGACGGAAGTCCCATCCGCGTTGACGCGAGCGAGGCCGTTCGAGTTCGCATCATCGAGCACTAACGCCACCCTAGCGTGCCGGCCTCGACCTCCTCCGGGGATACGAATCGCACGATCCTCTTTGCGGATGTCCGAGACAGCACGGGGATCACCGAGCGCCTGGGCAACGCCGACAGTCGGCAGCTCATCGGTGCGCTCTTAGCAGACCTGGGAGTGATCACGACCGCCCACCACGGTTCTGTGATCAAGACGATCGGTGACGAGATCATGTCGGCCTTCCCGACGCCACTCGACGCCGTGTCGGCGGCAGTCGAAATGCAGCGCGACTTGCTGGCGCGCCCATCGGTCGAGGGCACGAGGCTCCAGGTGGGCATCGGTCTGAACGCGGGCCCGGTTCTGATCGAGAGGGGAGACCTATTCGGCGACGTAGTCAATGTCGCGTCGCGGCTCGTGGACAAGGCGATGGCGGGCCAGATCCTGACGACCGGCGCCACCCTCGAGGGCTTGAAGGAAATGGGGATCTTCTTTCGTAGCCTCGGCGAACACCTTGTGAAGGGGCGCGACAAGCAGGTCCATCTTTGCGAGATCCTGTGGCGCGGTGAGACGGCTATGCTCACCACGCTCGCTCCAAAGATCGCCGAGATTCCTCGCACCTCGCTCGAGCTCCGCCTTGCAGACCGGTGCGTGACGACGACGACCGAGGAACCCGGGGCGGTCACGCTGGGCCGCGGCGCTGAGAATTCGATGGTGGTGCCTGGTACGTCGGCGTCACGCGAGCATGCGAAGATCACGGCACGCAGCGGCCGTTTCTACCTCGTCGACCACAGCACGAACGGTACCTATGTGCGGCGGGCGGGAGAAGACGAAATCGCGGTCCACCGAGACGAAGTGCTGCTCACCGGTTCCGGGTTCATCCGACTCGGTGACCCTCTTTCCGAAGAGGGTGCGCTCGACATCGCGTTCGAGACGTCGGGAGATGCGGCGGTGGGCTAGCTCGGAGGTAGTCGGCGCACCCCCGCCAGGCGCCATCCGTTCGGGGTGGGCCCCAGCATAGCGCGAAAGGACACGGACCTCGGCGGGACCCGAGCCCCGGATGCTTCCCGCCATCTCATTCCCACATCGAAGTCCATCGTCACGCCCGGCCCTGAGGGCGTAACGTCACCAAGGCGGGTCATTTGGGCCGAGAAGCTCGGCTCCTGCATGCGCTGAACGATCTCACGCTGGAGCTGCGTGCCTTGGTCCCTTCCCAATAGACGCTGAATGGCCCCCGTGTCTCTACGCCCGAGCTGGTCGAGGAAGCGCTCCTGAAGAAGGACCGCGACCTCTTCGCGCGACGGGAGCGCAATGATCCTGATGCCCACCTCTCCCACCACTCCGTCTACCGTCGCGGTGATCATCGCGTTGCCGGCGTCGCCGCCTACGAGCTGATCGCCGCGGACCGCTGCCACATCGTCGTCGGACGAGTTCCACTCGACAGTCACGTCGTCCAGGGTGGCGCCGTCACCCGTCAGAGCGGTCGCCGAGATCGGCGTCCTCCCTCCCACGCCGAGCACGCGGTCGCCACCCTCGATTCGCACGGCGGTCACGGCGGGTGTGCTCGGTGGAGCGACCACCTCCGGAGGCCGAGCATCCTGGGTTGGCGGGCGTGACGCGACGTCCTGGCCAGCTCCCGGATTCTCGGCGGCGCTCTCACCCGTCGATCCCACTGTATCTCCTGCGGAGAGGGAGTCGACGACCGTCGGTTGGCTGACCGTGACGTCGTTCGCGACCTCGGGCGTCCCACCGGCCCGAACGACCTGAGAGAGCCCAAACGCCACGGCGATCAACGCCGCGACACCGAGCCAAACGCGGCCGCCAACTTTCCGCCGCTCAGGGGAGCCCACCGGGTCAGGGGGAGATACGGCCACCGCGGCACGCGACTCTTCCACCTTGATCTGGGCGCTTCGGGACACGCCCTCGACTTCGTCGATGACGGGTGCGTCTCCGACCGACGCCGCGGCCGGGACGTCCTCAGGTCCGCGCGATTTCGGGACCGGGCTCAGAGGAGAGCTCTCGTCCAACCCTGCCGCTTCGCTGGAGACCGAGTCGACGAGCGCGACGATCGCGTCGCGGACCGGATCTCCGTACCCGAGGGGCCTTCCGCCCAGGGCGGCCATGGCCTCTTCGACGTCGGAGAATCTCTCGGCGGGGGATTTGGCGAGCATGCGCGAGACCGCCGCCTCCACGTCCTTCGGGCAGTCCGGTCGTTGTCCACCAATCGGGGACGGCGTGCCCTCGGCGTGGGCCATCATAATCGCGTAGGTGGATCCCTTGTACGGTACCGCACCGGTGAGCATTTCGTAGGCTACGATGCCCAGTGCGTATTGGTCCGAAGCCCCGGAAAGCTCCTTGTCCATGCACTGTTCCGGACTCATGTACTCGGGCGTGCCGATCGTCGTGCCCGTCTGAGTCAGCCCGCTCTGCGACGCGCCGACCTTCGAGATCCCGAAATCCATGACGACCGGCTTGCCCTCACGGTCGACCATGATGTTGGCCGGCTTCACATCTCGATGGATGACCCCTCGGCCACGACGGTGGGCGTAGCTCAGCGCGCTGCCGATCTGAAAGAGCAACACCTGCGTTACGCCGATGTCCAGTGGGCCGTGAGCCTTGATCAACGAACTCAACGACGGGCCGTCGACGAAGTCCATGATGAAGAAGTGAAGATCGCCGATCTCACGCACCGCGTAGATGTTCACGATGTTTGGATGCTGGAGGGCCGCCACGGTCTGTGCTTCCAGCCGGAACCGAGCGACCATCGACTCGTCCTGAAGGAGCTGTGGGGAGATGACCTTGATCGCGACCCGCCTGCTCAGAGCGACGTCGCGAGCGAGGTAGACCGAGCCCATTGCGCCGTGCCCGACCCGCTCTAGAATCTCGAACTCGCCGGTCGTGGCTTCGGTGAGGCGATCGGTGGTGATGCGCTCCAGAGACCCCTGCGACGGTACGGTCACCGCCTCTCGTCGGGAGGCACCACAAGAGCCGCAGAAGCTGCTTTCTGCCGCGACCGGACTACCGCACTCGGTACAGTGCGTCTGTTGGTTGGGCCGGAACATCACCGTCTCCGCCCCGCCTTCCGTCCCGGCGCTTCGTCCAGACCCGCACGTCGGGCAAAAGCGGTCGCTTGATGAGAGTGCCCCGCCGCAAGATTGGCAGCTGTCGTTTCCTGGCATCCCCGCTCCGCAGGTCCGTGTATCACCCCGCGATGCGCTACCGGCGGGCGTGCTCGTGCGTTGTGGCCTACAACCGAAGATGGCGCCTACGCTTAGGTGCGACAACCGACAATCCTCGGGGCATAGGGGCCGAGACAATCCGGCCATCGCACCAAGAAACCTCGGGCTGAGCCCTGGATGGATTGGACCTTCGCACCCTATTGTGCTTCACCCAGAGTCCGGTCGATGTACTGAATCACGTTAGTAGACAAGGGCTGGCACCGACCCTGCCTTGAAATCCTCAATGCTCAAGCACTCCGTCACCGTTCGAGCCGCCGATTACGAAGACATACGGCCTCTCAGGGAGCTCTTTCGGCGCGAAGCCAAGTGTCAGATCGTCCGCGATTCGATTCTGCGCCGGGGGCTCGCCGACGCCTATGTGATCTCCGTGGAGGGCGACGTAGTCGGATACGCAGGGGTCTGGAACAGGCACTACGAGAACCGCCTCATGGAGTTCTTCACGTTGAGTGAAGATCCAGAGGAAGCGCTGATCCTCTTCACGGAAGTGGTGCGTATCAGTGGCGCAACACACATCGAGGCCCAGACGAACCTACCGGCTATGGCGGCGATGCTGCGGGATTGCGCGACTGACGTCGCGGAGGAGCATATCCTGTTCGAGGACGGACCCCCCACGGAACTGATCTGCGCAGACACTGTCCTCCGCCCGAGAGAGCCCGGAGACGTGGGCCCGGACGGTGAGTGGGTGGTAGAGCGAAACGGCTCGGTGATCGCAGCCGGGGGTGTACTGTACCACTACAACCCACCGTATGGTGATATCCACATGGAGGTCGTCGAAGAGGCCCGGCGCCAGGGAGTAGGGAGTTTCTTGGTCCAGGAGCTGCGGCGGGTGTGCAGCGAGGAAGGGAAGTTGCCAGCGGCCCGATGCGAGCCCGGCAATCACGGCTCAATCGGGGCGTTGCGGAGGGGTGGTCTCCAGCCGTGCGGACGGCTGTTGGCCGGAGAGATCAGGTTTCCGCGACCAGAAAGCGCGGCCGGCTTTGTGAAGGAGATGTGATGAGGAAGTTACTTCGACGCTTGCGGGGCCTGATGGGTGTCGGCCTGACGTGGGGCACTCTGTGGGGGGGCATCGGGGCCGGAATCGGGCTCCTGGTGGGAGTGATGTCGCCGGAAGTCTGGATGTGGACCAACCCGATCTTGGACTATGCCATCGGCATAGGACTATACGGCTTCTTCTCAGGAGTGGGCTTCGGGACGCTGCTATCGGTTGGCGAGGGGCGGAGGACCATCCTCGACCTCTCTCTTGGCAAGGTGGCGGTGTTCGGAGTCCTCGGGGCGGTCTTGGTGCCTGTAGCGTTCGGGATGATGGGCGCGTTCGCCGCCGGCACGACCGTCGTAGACATCATTGAGGCCGTTCTGCTGACCGGCGTCCTGGGCGGGACCTTCGCTCCCGGTTCCGTGGCTATCGCCCGAAGGGCGGAGTTGAGGGAGGCCGAAGAGCGGCGGCTCCTGTCCGAGGGCACACAGTGAGGAAGCAGTATCACTTTCGTCCGTCTGAGCAGGGACTACGGGCTTGGGACGTGGATCGTCTGGTGAGCATGACGGAGGACCTCCCGGAATCCACGAACAGATCTTGGAGTCACACCGACAAGGTGACGTAGCTCCGTGGATGGCCCTCGAGGCCGACGAATACGTGTCGGTAAACGGGGGCCGCGTGACGTTCCCCAGCAGCGACGACCGACGCCAAGCGAGAGAGCCGTACTTGGCTTCCGCCACCTTCACCGCGTATCAGGACCTGCGTAGACCCGTGGTTCGCGTCTCGGAGGACGGATCGCTCGGTTGGTTGATCGCCGAGGTGCAGGTGCAAGGTGCGCAGCGAGGCGAGGACGGACGGGAGACCCCCATCGACGCCATCTGGGCTTGGGTGGAGCTCTACGAGAGGGGCCCCGAGGGTTGGCGGGTCGTGGGCAACACCTCCAATCCGCGGCCCGAAGGGGACCGGCCCTAAGCGTGAGGTGCTACCGGCGCCGTTCTCTTCGGGCGGCCGCGATCTCCACGAGCCTTCGCAGTTCCTGGATCGGCTCGACGTGATCATCGACCTGGAGTCGAAGCACGACGTCGTTGTTCAACCACACCCCTCCGTCCTCCTTCACGATGAGCATGGCGGCGGACTGCATCCCACGCCTGTCCCCGCCGGCGGCCTGACCGTGCTCTAGTGCAGCGAGGAGCCTGAGCGAGAGGTGACCCTCCGTCTGTTCGAACCCTCGGATCATCTCATCCACCACCGCGGGGCCCGCCAAGATGTTGCCCTGGGCGGACGCGTGGCGGCTGAGCCTATGGCCGGCCCAGTCACTCGCTCCGGGCCCGGTGTGGGTGGCCACTTCGCCTTGAGCGTTCATCACAGAGAACTGGCGCCCCTCAATGGTCCACCGGTCGGGCCGCGGGTTGGGGTCGTTCGCGAGCACCCGCTCGACGACTTGGGCAGGGGACAGGCCCTGTCTCAGCAGCTCCAGAGCTTGAGGACCGTAGCTCACATCTACGATGGCCTGCGTCGCTACGACTCCGACTCCGGCTTCACCCCAGATAACGCCATTGCCCACCGAGAAGACTCTGGACTGGACAGCGACCCCTACCTCTCCGGTGGCCTCGTCGTAGCCGAGGATCGAAAAGGTGGCGACGGGAGGCCAGGGCTCGGCCGTAGTCTCCGGCTCACCGTTCTGACCTTGCGCGTGGGCGGGACGGAGGACGAGGACGCACAGCACGGCTACAGTGAGCCGGGTAATCCCCGAGAGGCATGACGACATGGTGGTCTCTCCTACTGGGCCTGAGGGGAAGCCAGTCGATCGGATCAACCTGAGCCCGAAGCAGGTGGACCGCCACCGCCGCCGGTCCGGCCCTCTGGCGTGTGATGAGGGTCACCGCGAGATTCGGGGGCTTCAAAGCTGGATTCCCACTGGTATCAGAGGCCCGTGAAACAAAAACTAGTTGCTCTCGCCGCCATTTTCCCGATCGTGATCGTGCTGGATCTGATAACGAAGAATTGGGCTCTGACCGGCCTGGAGGGTGGTCAGCGGATGGAGCTCTTTTTCGGGTGGGTGCCTCTGACCCTCGCCTTCAATCGAGGGGCGGCGTTCGGCCTGTCGCTGGGTAACGACCCGCGGTGGTTCTTCATCCCGATCACCATTCTGGCGATGGTCCTGCTACTGGTGCTGCTCAAACAGGCCGAGCCGGGTGACTGGCTCCGAGTGATCTCGGTATCACTCGTCGTCTCGGGAGCCTTTGGGAATCTCTACGACCGAGTCCGTTGGGATCGTGGCGTTGTGGACTTCATCGGGCCGATCGACCTGGGTGTGATGCTGTGGCCGATCTTCAATGTGGCCGACATGGCGATTTCATGCGGAGCGGTGCTGTTGGCTATTTCGTTCTGGCGCGAAGAGAGGGAGGAACACGCGGCGGCCGCGTTACCCTCCGACACTCCGCCGTCCGTAGCACCTCCGAGCGAGTCCGGTTAAGGGCGGCCGGCTGCACTAGAGCTTCAAGTGCTCTCTCAGGTCCATCTCCGAGACGTGGAGTCTGAACTTGTCAGCCTCGACTAGCTTGGTCTCTACCAACTTCTGATGCACGTCGGTTCCGAGAGCCTCCTTGAGGAACTCACTGTGCTCCGCTACGCGGACCGCCTCGAACAGATCGTGCGGTAGCGCCGCAATATCCAGTTCCTCTCGCTCGACCGTGGTGAGCTTGTAGAGGTCCATGGCCATGGGCTCCGGAATCGCCGTCTTCTTGTCCATTCCGTCGAGGCCCGCGGACAGCATGACGCTGAACGCCAAGTACGGGTTGCAGGTCGGATCGGGGAAGCGCAACTCCATCCGGGTCGCGACCTCTTTACCCGGCTTGTAAAGCGGAATCCGCACGGCGGCAGATCGATTACGCTCGGCCCATGCGATGTAGACAGGGGCCTCATATCCGGGCACCAGACGCTTGTAGGAGTTGTGCATCTGGTTCGTGATCAGAGCGATTTCTCTGGAGTGATCCAAGACGCCCGCGATGAAGTGCTTGGCCGTGGCGCTCAGATGATGCTCATCGCTCTTGTCGTAGAACGCGTTGGTCTTTTCGTCCTTGAAAATCGACAGGTGCACGTGCATGCCGCTGCCGTTCTGATTGGCGATCGGCTTGGGCATGAACGTGGCGAAAACCCCACAGCGCCTCGCGACTTCCTTAACGATGTACTTGTACGTCTGGAGGTTGTCGGCCATCCGCAGCGCCTCTTGGTAGCGGATGTCGATCTCGTGCTGGGAGGGTCCGACTTCGGAGTGGTGATATTCGACAGGCACACCCATGGCTTCGAGAGCGAAGCAGGTCACCTCACGAATATCGTCCCCGACGTCCACGGGGTTGATGTCGAAATAGCCGGCGTTGTCCAGCAGCGTCGGTCCCGTCTCGTCCTTGAAATAGAAGAACTCGGCCTCGGGCCCGATGTTCATGTGCGAATACCCGTGCTCGCTCAGCCGCTCGAGGTTCTGCGAGAGGATCACCCTCGGATCCGACATGTATGCGGAGCCGTCCGGGTTACGGATTTCGGCGAACATCCGTATCGAACGAGAGCCTCCGGGCCGGAACGGCAGCGCCTGCGCCGTAGATGCGATAGGCACGGCGATCATGTCGCTCTCTTGGATGCGCCTGTACCCCTCGATGGAAGATCCATCGAAGCCCATCCCCTCTTCGAAGGCTCCCTTGAGTTCTTTGGGGGTGATCGAAAAGGACTTAAGGAACCCGATCAAGTCGGTGAACCAAATGCGGATCGAGGAGATTCCGTACTCTTCGACGTATTTGAGGACCTCTTCGGGCGTGTTCAGGGATAGCCCGTTTCGAGAATCCAACTCGTCGACGTAGTCCTCCATCTCTTCACGAAACGCTTCGACGTCGTACAGAAGGGCATCGAGGCTCATGGGTACAACTCCTCCAAGTGCTGGGTGGGGAAGGGGATAAAGCGATGGGGACTCAATGCCCCTAAAAGCGAAAACCAGGCCGGAGGAGACACTTCCTCCAGGGCCTGGTCGGGAAAATCCAACCGAGGGTCGCGGGCCCTCACAGGGCCCCTCTCGACGGCAAAATTATGTGCGGCACGTGCGATGATAGAACAGCCTCTGATGTGTGTCAACCTTTGTGTGGAGCGTGCGCACGAATGTGTTGCAGGGACGCACCCGCCCAGGGTGGTTGCTCCGGTGTAATGCTACTGACAGTTTTGGTGGGCGTTCGTCCCGTATGTGTTCTGTTTCAAGCCTGAGTCGGAGATTTCATGAATGACTTCCTGAGCGGGTCGTTTCTCGGCAACACCGCACAAGAGTGGATCGTGGCGCTGGTCGTCGCGGGCGTCGTTTGGGCAGCGGTCCGGGTCGTGTTCCGGGTCGTGTTGAGCCGAATGAAGGCTCTGGCAGCCAAGACGGAGACGGATGTCGACGATCTGGTAACCGAGCTCCTCGAGAAGACCAAGGGACTCTTCGTCGCCTTGGTGGCCTTCTACGCGGGGGCACGCAGTCTCGAACTCCCCGCCGAAGTCGACTCCGTGATGTCGCGGCTCGTGATTCTGGGTTTCATCATTCAGGGGGCGTTCTGGGCGAACGGCATCGTCAACTACATCCTCGGGAGCTGGGCGCGAAGGAAGTTCGAGGCGGATCCGACGATCACCACAGCACTGGGGTCGGTGGGCTTCCTCATCCGACTCGCGGTATGGGCGACGTTCGGGATGTTGGCCTTGGACAACCTGGGTATCGACATCGGGCCCATGATCGCCGGTTTGGGAATCGGCGGCCTGGCGCTGGGTCTCGCGCTCCAGGGCACGCTGTCGGATCTCTTCGCCTCGTTCTCGATCGTCTTCGATCGACCCTTCGCGGTCGGCGACTACATACAGGTCGGTTCCATGGCGGGCACAGTCGAGAACGTTGGGCTCAAGACTACCCGGGTCACGTCAATCACCGGAGGGCAGCTCGTGTTCTCCAACTCCGACCTTCTCAGTAGTCGCATTCAGAACTTCCAGCGCCGCGACGAACGGCGGTGCGCCTTCACGCTCGGTGTGACCTACGATACGACTCCGGATCAGCTCGAGCGGATTCCTGTTTTGATTCAGGAGATCATCGAGAAGCGTGATCACACCCGCTTCGATCGGTGTTTCTTCATGGTGTTCGGTGACTCTGCGCTCAACATCGACACCGTGTACTACATGCAGGTCCCGGACTACGCGACCTACGGAGCCACTCACCACGGCATCAACATCGAGATATTCAAGCGCTTCGCTGAGGAAGGGATCGAATTCGCGTATCCGACCCAGACGATTCATGTGGAGGGAGTTCAGCCAGGGGCCGGCGACTAGACTCGATATGGCGCCGGGGTCGGGGACTAGAGCTCCTCGGCGAGACCGGGGACCCACACGACGTACTCGACGCGGCGACCCCGCATCTTGGTGATGCGAAGGCGCCCCCCGTCGACTTCCACGACGTCACCAGAGCGTCCGACTCGGTTCAGGGCGCCGAACACAAAGCCGCCCAAGGTGTCGTGCGGATCCTCGGGCAGATTCAGGTCCAGCCGGTCGTTGACTTCCCGGACCGGTACGCCACCCCAGATTCGGACATAACCGTCGGATAGTTCCTGGAAGTGCAGAGGTTCGTCCTCCTCATGCTCATCTTGGATTTCTCCGATGATCTCTTCGATGAGGTCTTCGAGCGTGACCAACCCGGCTGTTCCGCCGAACTCGTCGACGACGATGGCCATCTTCGTCCGGTTGGTCCGCATCTCCGGGATGAGGTCTTCCACGAGCTTGGTGGTCGGAATGAACTGGATCGGACGCACGATGTCCGAGATGTCCTCCCGCCCCTCGCGATCACCCCGCCAAAGGTCCCTCGCCACGAGCAGCCCCTCGATCTTGTCCATCGTGTCGTCGTAGACGGGCAGACGGAGGTGCCCCTCGTCTAGCATGATCGTCATGGCCTCTTGCACCGTGGCGTCGCCCGGTACCGCGATCATATCGGTCCGCGGGGTCATCACTTCCCCGACCGTGACCTCATCGAGCCGGATCACGTTGGTCACGACCTTCCACTCATCCTCGTCGATCGTGCCCTCGCTGTATCCGATCTGGGCGAGAACCTCGAGCTCGGCGCGGCTCGTCGTGGAGCCCCTGGAGCCTCTGAGCATCTGGCTGAACAGATTCAAGGGCACCAGGATCGGCTTCATGAGGAAGACCATCCATCGAAGAACGTGCGCCGACGGCCTCCCCAACTGTTGCCAGAACGTGGCACCGATCGTCTTCGGCACGATCTCCGAAAAGAGCAGGATGATGAGGGTCAACACGCCCGTGAATACACCAATCCAGGTCTCGCCGAAGACGCGCGCCGCGATGGAGCCTCCGAGCGCGGCACCCGCGGTGTGCGCGATGGTGTTGAGGGTCAGGATCGCGGCGATGGGCTCGTCGATGCGCTCTTGCATCGCGCTCAGGTAGTCTCCGGCCCTGGACCCCTGCTCGCGGAGAAGCTCGACATAGGAGTGTGTTACCGAGAGGAGTACGGCCTCCAAAACGGAACACAGGAAGGAGATGGAGAGGGATACCCCGAGGACCCAGAGCAGTGTTGTCATACACGAACAGTATTGGAGAGGGGTAGGCGCAAAGACAAGGGCCTGTGGGGAGGCGGGGGATCTGGCGTCTCCCGGTGGGCCGACCTACTCTTTGCTGAGATTCGGCAGATTGACCGGATTCGCTCACTGAAACCGCATGCACCTCCCGCCCAGAGGATGTCCACCGATCGATGAGTGTGGATACCAGCAACGACTCCTCTTTCGAGGTCCATCCCGTCGAAGAGGTAGAGCGATCGCTTGACCTAGAAGAGGCGGACCGGGAGGACCTTCCGGGCCTCTATCGCTTCAACGTCATCCGGGTCCCCTCTCTCCGCCTCATCGGGTCCAACGTCCTCCTCTTCGTTGTGGCGGTCCACAACCTCCTCGTCTTCGGGGAGTTGGACTTCGCCACGTACCTGCCTCTGGTCATCGGCCTGGAGCTGTACTGCCTCGTTTCCTGGGGGCTGTTGCGGGCGTATTTCACACGCATTACGGCAGTTCATCTCGGTGATGTCTTCCTCATCTTCGATCTCCTGACGTGGTGCTGGGCCATTACCGCCAGTGGTGGGCCGCAGAGCCTGCTTTGGCCGGTCTTTCTGCTGCACACCGCGGATCAGCTCTGGCTGAATCGGGCGCGGGCGCGGGTGATGGCTGCCCTGGGTCCCTTCGCCTATGCCGGGCTGCTCGCCTATTGGACCTCGGTTGCGGGTCAGGACGTGGTGTGGGGTGCCGAGGTAGCCAAGCTGATCGTTCTGGCTACCATGAACATCTTCATGGTGCTCATCGCCGAAGGCCCGTGGCACCAACAAGAGAAGACGCACGCGGCCAAGGACCTCATCCTGAGGCTGGAGGAGCAGTCCATTGAGCTCGACGCGGCTCGCCGTAAGGCCGAAGAAGCGAATGAGGCCAAGAGCGAGTTCCTCGGCCGAATGAGCCATGAGCTTCGGACCCCTCTCCACTCGGTGTTGGGGTTCTCCAACGTGCTGCTCAAGAACAAACACCTGAGCCTCGAGTCCCGGGACCTGGACTACCTGCAGCGCATACGCGTCAATGCGATGCACCTCCTGAACCTCATCAACGACCTTCTGGACCTGGCTCGTATCGAAGACGGCGACCTCGCGTTGGAGTTCCAAGAGGTGGAGGTGGGATCCCTCATTCGGGAGACCGTGGATCAGCTCGACGATTGGGGCCTGATGGAAGACGTGGCCGTTCAGGTCGAGACGCCGGATGCACCGTTTCGGGTTCGAGCCGACGAATCTCGGCTGCGTCAGATTCTGATCAAACTCGTCGGTAACGCCATCAAGTTCACCGACGAAGGATCCATCAAGGTGATCATGGACGCCAAGGAGGGTGTGCCCCAAGGAATCCGTGTGGTGGACACGGGAATCGGGATTCCGTCGGATCGACTGGCGACCATTTTCGACGCATTCGAGCAAGGCGACGGTGGGACTTCGCGGGTGCACTACGGCGCCGGTCTGGGTTTGGCTATCTCCCGGTCGCTATGCGAGCTCATGGGCATGGACCTCACGGCCCAGAGCACCCTTGGAGAGGGATCGACCTTCAGGATTACGATCCCCGAGTCCCTGGTCGTGAGGGAAGCCGTCTAACCGGTGCGGGAGCGACACGGCCCCCGGTTTGCGCTCCTCGATTCCCTTGGCCGCGTGGCCAAGGCCCACCCGTTCTCCCGGAAGGTCCTGGTCTCTACGACGTTCGGAGAGGGTAGTGAGCTACTTCGCGCGCGCTCTCTCCACGAGGGAGGCTGGATGGGCTTTGCGGTCACGACGCCGGGTCGGTTGGCGGCTCAACTGGCTGGCCCGCACTTGGCGGCCGCGGGTCTGACGACCCTCGACGAATTCGGACAGCGGGCTCTCGTGGATCGGGCCATGGATAGCGTGTTCGCGACCGATCAGTGGCCGGACCTCGCCCTTCTCGAACACGGTGTGGGTTTTCGTGAGGCCGTACTGGACGTCGTGTCGGCTTTGAGGATGGCGGGTGTAGCTCCGGTGGGGGTAGCCCCGGTGGGTGTAGCCCCGGCGGGTGTAGCCCCGGCGGGTGTAGCCCCGGTGGGTGTAGCCCCGGTGGGCGTCATCCCTGATGCGATCGAGGCCCGCTCTTCACGACGGGCCTTTCTCGCCGAAGTGCTCGGGGTATACGAGACGACGTTGGCCGAGCGAGAGGTAGCGGACCCGAGCGAGGTGCTGCGCCGGGCGACCGAGGTCGTCGGTCGAGGCGGATCGAGTGAGGTGGACGGAGCCCACGTCTTTCTCTTGCCGGGGCTGAGCTCGAGGGGTGTCGGCGGCCGGTTCATCGATGCCCTCCAGCAGCAGGGCGCGAGAATGCTGGCTACCGATCCCGTCGTTGGAATGCGTCCGCCGGAGGGGATGGTCTGGAAGGCGGTCCCAGCGAGGGGCCGGTTCTCCTTCCTGCACGCACCCGACCAGGCACCAGATGAGGATGATCGGCCTGATGTGGAGATGTTCTCCGCCGCGAGCGTCCGCGACGAGCTCCGGGAGGTGCTGCGTCGCACCATGCTGAGTGGTCTTCGATGGGACGACGTCGAGATCGTCACTCCCGATCCGGCCACCTACGGGCCGGCTCTGGACGCCTTGTCCCGCCAACTACAGGTGCCCTGCAGCTTTGGCGTGGGACTCGCCATCGGCCGCACCCGACCGGGGCGGGCCATGGATGCCTACCTACGCTGGATCGAGGGCGGTTTTCCCGCAGAGGTCCTTCGCGGGCTATTCGAGGCCGGTGACCTCGCGGCGCCGTCGGGCTACGAGGATGTATCCTCCGCGGCACTGTCCCGACGCCTTCGCCGTCTCCGCATCGGGTGGGGACGGACCAGGTATCTGCCTGCGGTACAGAGCGCCCAAATGCTCGCCCAGGAGGAGGTTGATGGGGGCAAGGTGAGGCCTTTCAGGGACGAAACTCCGGAGGAGGCCCAGGCGCGCGGGGAGCACCGCGTACGTGAGTTGAAGGCCCTGGGGGCCCTCGTCGACGTCTTGGAGACGTCCACCCCGTGGACACCCCAACCGCTCGTTCTGGAGAGCGGTAGTGTATCGGCAGCGGAGCTGGCCCGGGGCGTTCAGGCTTTCTTGCGTCTGGTGCCCGAGGGAGAAGGCGCCGACGTAGTGGCCCGGGAGGATCTGCTCGGGCGTCTCGCGCGGATCGCGGAGACTCTCACCCGCAAAACGGCGTTCGATTCGGCGATGGCCGCGCTTCGCAGCCACTTGGACATCCGGGTTCGAGCTGCGTGGGACGAAGGATCCCCGCCGTGGAAGTCCTCGGGCGGCCACGTTCATCTCACCGACCTGGCCCACGGGGGATACACCGGCAGAAAAGCCACCTTCGTCGTCGGGTTGGATGCAGGTCGCTTTCCGGGGGCTGGAGTCCAGGACCCGATCTTGCTCGATGTCGATCGCAAGGAATTGGCTTCGGGACTGCCCACTTCCGCGGACAGGCTCTCGGAGAGGCGCTTTCAGTTGGCAGGGCTCCTTGCCAAGACGCGGGGCCGTGTCACCGCCAGCTACACGGCCTGGGACTCGGCGGAGGCCAGGGTCGTTCAACCGTCGTCGGTGCTCCTCGACATGTTCAGGCTCTGGAAGGCTAGACCCGATGCCACCTTCAAGGACTTTCACGAGTCGGTGGGAGAGCCGGTCTGTGCGATTCCACGGTTCGGGCCTTTGGACAGCATCGACGTGTGGTTCGATGCGTTGGGTAGGGACGGCGTACTGCTGCAAGCCGGGGATGCGTTGGCCGAGGCCTTTCCCGGGCTGAGGAGCGGACTGGAGGCCAGGCACCGCCGAACCCTCGATCGTGCTTCGGCACACCACGGGTTGGTGACACCTCGCCCGGAGTTGATGGACCCGCGCGCGAATCCGCTTCTCTTGGCCTCGGCTACCCGCCTGGAAGCGCTGGGCACCTGCCCGCTCCGATACCTCCTTCGCTACGGCATCGGTTTACGTCCTCAGGAGGATCCGACGTTCGACCCGGAACGCTGGCTGGACCACTTGCAGCGGGGCGCGTTGCTCCACCGTGTCTTCGAAAGGACGCTGGCGACCGCTCGGGAGCGGACTCTCAAACCGGAGGACCCTGGTTTCATCAGCGTGGCGATCGAGATGATTGAGCAGGAGGCGACCAGCTTGAGAGCCGTCGTGCCGGTCCCCAACGAGGCCGTTTATGCGCACGGTCTAGCGGGCCTGAAGGAGGACGTGCGGTCCTTCGTCTGTTTCGTGCGGGAGCGCGGCGCACCGTGGGTTCGGCTCGAAATGAAGTTCGGGCGCGACGATGCCCCTTCGGTGGAGGTGCCGATAGGTCGGGGTTCGATCTCGATTCAGGGCGCTGTAGACCGAGTCGATCGGGACGAAGAGGGTCTTCACATCCTCGACTACAAGACGGGGTCGCTCTTCGGTTTCACACCCGCATCGGCCGTGTTCAATGGAGGCCGGCGTATGCAGCACGTGATCTACGCCGAGGTCGCAGAACGGCTGTTGGGCGAGCCGGTAGCCGACGTCTCGTATGTTTTTCCGACGGCCCGAGGGCAGAACGAGGAACGGCGATTCAGCCGCGACGCACTTCGCACTGGAGTGGAGTTGTTGGAGGTGATGCTGGATCAGGTGGCCTCGGGACGGCTCCTGCCGACCAATGACCCGGCAGACTGCGGTATCTGCGACTTCAGGTCCGTCTGCAAGGTCTCTTCCGGTGACTGGAGCTATACCTCGCCGATGGCCGACTGGGGGGAGCGCAATATGCTCATGCTCGAGGAATACGCCGGGCTTCGTCGCATAAGGGAATGGGAGGACAGGTGAACAAGCCGACCCTTCCGGACCAGGCCGCCAGGACCGACATCGATACGGATCTGGACACGAACATCCTGGTGGAGGCGGGTGCGGGTTCGGGGAAGACGACGTCCCTACTGAGACGCATGGTGGCGCTGATTCGTCTGGGTACGGCGACCGCGGCGGAGATTGCCGCTGTGACATTCACTCGCAAGGCAGCGGGCGAGCTTCGTGAGCGCTTTCAGGCACAACTCGAGAGTGAGCTTGCGGAGGCCTCGCCGGGGTCGAGCGAGGTCGTCAGGCTGCGTCAGGCCCTTTCGTCTCTGGATCAGTTGTTCATCGGGACGATCCATGCCTTTTGCGTGCGACTCCTCCGTGAGCGGCCCCTGGAGGCGGGTCTCGACCCGGGCTTCCAGGAGTTGACAGAAGAGGCTTCGGTCAAGTTCACCGCGGAGTTCTGGGCCGCCCACCTGGAGAGGTTGGCTGCCGACGGAGATCCTGTCCTGGGGCACCTCTCGGAGGTGGGACTCCATCCGCGTCAGCTCGAGCGCCTGTTCCAGGAGGTATGCGAGCAGCCGGACGTGGACTTCCCGGCCGAAGCCATATCCAAGCCCGACTCGCAGGCCATTGCGGCTGTTCGAGAGGAGCTCATCGCCCTCATGGCCCGGGCCGAGGAGATCATGCCCGACGCGGAGCCTCAGAAGGGATGGGATGACGTCCAAACCAAGGTGAACGCGCTCCGGTACTCGATTGGCATCATCGGCTGGGACACAAACCTGGAGTTCTTGAGTGCCCTCTCCGAAGTGGCCGGCCGCAAGACGTACAAGGTCGTCCTGAACCGATGGTCGGATGACCCTGCCATCAAATCCAAGGCAAAGGAGTTGAGGGACGCGTTTTGTGATTTCGTTGCGGTGGACTCTCCCGCGCACCGTCTGCTGCTGCAGTGGCAGATGCACCGATACGCCGTGGCGATCCGTATGGTCGTAGGGGCAGCCAAGGCCTGGGAGGCGGAGAGGCGCCGGACCGGGAGGCTCAACTTCCAGGATCTTCTCATGCTAACCGTGGCGCTGCTTCGGTCCAGCCCTGACGCCCGGCGGCAGCTCGGCATCCGGTACCGTCGCGTGCTGGTCGACGAGTTTCAGGATACCGATCCCGTACAGGCCGAGATTCTCATGCTCCTGGCCGCCGAGCCGTTGAGCGACGCGAGCGATGCGACCGCCGTCGCGCCACCCGCGCCGCCGCCCGCGCCGAGTGACCGGGGGCCCGACGAGCACTGGCTGGTACTGGAGCCCCGTCCAGGCGCCCTCTTCGTCGTGGGCGATCCCAAACAAAGCATCTATCGGTTCCGCCGAGCCGATATCACGGTCTACAACGCGGTCAAGGACCGATTCAGTGCGTTCGGCAGGGTATTGGGGTTGGAGGCGAACTTCCGCTCGGTGCCGGGCATTGCCGAGCTGGTGAATGACGTCTTCGAGGGCCAGGAAGGCTTCCCGTCGGTGGCGACGGCGTATCAGGCGTCTTTCGCCCCGTTGCTTCCGCAGCGCTTGAAGCCCGACCAAAAGTCCGGCGATGAGCCCCGAGGCGTGTTCCACTACTTGGTCGAAGAGACCAACAGGGAGGGCCTGGTCGCCGAGGATGCTGCGCGTCTGGCCACCTGGGTGAGCCGCCGGTGCGGGCCGGAGGGTGATCGTAGGCCGGGCGACTTCTTGATCCTCACGAAGTACCGGAGGGACCTCGAGCCCTATGCCCGAGAACTCGAGGCGCGGGGGCTGCCCGTCGCCCTCTCCGGCGTGGCCGTTGGGCAGGAAGAGGAGATCTCCGAGTTGGTGGGCCTTCTGGAGTGCCTGGCCGATCCCACGGACCCCGTGAAGTTGGCGGCCGTGCTGGTCGGGCTCTTCTTCGGCCTCGATTTCGATCAACTGTTGGATCACCGGGTGAAGGGCGGTCGCTTCACGATCACGTCTCCGCACAACCAACCGGATACGGAGGTGACCAAGGCTCTGGAGCGGATCAACGGATGGTGGGAAGCGATGCGTCGGGCTCCCGCGGACGGCGTGCTGGCCCGGATCGTAGACGAGCTAGGCCTCCTCCCTCATGCGGCGTCGGGCCCGCTCGGCCAGATCCGTTCCGGCGCGCTCCTGTACATCCTCGACGCCGTGGCGTCCTCGACCCTGGAGGGCAGTACGTCCATTGCGGGAGCGCTTCAGGCGGTGCGTCTCGCCCTGGAAGCGAAGGAGCCCGAGGCGCCGCTTCAGCCCGGGCGCTCCGATGCCGTACGGATCATGAACATTCACAAGGCCAAGGGCCTCCAAGCCCCGGTCGTCGTGTTGGCCGCGCCGATAGCGGATACCCCGAGGGACCCAGAGCATCACGTGGCTCGTCTGGAGGACGGTACGGCGGCCGGATACCTGGTCGTCCAGACCCGCAAGAAGTGGAGCCGGACCATACACGCGATGCCTCCGGACTGGTTCGAGCGGGAGGCCGCGGAGAAGCGGTTCGCCGAGGCCGAGGGTGTCCGCCTCATGTATGTGGCCGCGACCAGGGCGGAGGACGAGCTGGTCGTGGCCAGAAGAGCCGACGGGAAGGACACGTCTCCCTGGGCGCTTCTCGATCCTTGGTTGCAGGAACGTGGAGTACGGCTCGACTCGATGGTCGCAGAGGAGCCTCCTCCTAGGGCCACTCTGGCAGAGGCGGGCAGAGCGGTCCGGGACCGGGGGGTCGGCGTGGACGTGAGGCGAGACAAGAAGGGTCGACCGGGATACCGCTTTCGTTCGGTGACCTCCGTAGCGAAGGAGACAGGAGGCCCGGAGCCGCCTCTCGTGGTGGAGCAGCCGTTGGCAGCGGAGCAGCCGTCAGCCTCCGAGCCACAGTTCGCACTGGACTTCGGGATTGTGAGCGCGGAGCCCGACTCATCGGATGAGGCGGAGGGTGGCTCTAGTGATCACGAGGTGGCACACCGCTCTCGCGGATTCAGTTGGGGAACGGTCGTGCACGGCGTTCTCGCAGCGGCCGCGGCAGAGCTGACGGCCGCGGAGTTGAGAGCCGTGGGCCGCGCCCTTCTCCTGGAAAACGAGCGACCTCTGGATTCGGGCGGGGAGCCCACGGAGCTGGATGAACTCGTTGCGCTGGTCGATGTCGTGCGTGCGTCGTCACTTTGGGAACGGGCCCAGGCTGCGGACCAGACGCTCGTGGAGATCCCGTTCTCTACCAGAATGCCGGAGCTGGAGAGCGCCGAGAGGTCGGGGAAAGCAGGGACGATGAGCTATGTGGAGGGGGTCATCGATCTCGCCTTTCGGGAATCGGACGGTTGGATCATCGCCGACTATAAGACGGACATCGGCACCGATCCCGACTTTGTGGACCGGCAGAATACGTACCGTAAACAGGTCGAAATGTACGCCGCCTGCTGGACCCGATTGACGGATGAACCCGTGAAGGAGCGGATAGTCTTCTACACCACGCAGCAGCGTCAGGATGCTTGGTGAGCGCCGCTCGCAGGCCCGCTCCTGTCCACTTGGGGTTAGGCCCGGTCGAGCGCGCGCTCTTGGGGCCCAGCGGGGGCCCAGCGGGCGCCCAGCGGGTGCCTCGGCGGCTGCGCCGCTCGACTCCGCCGCCACCGGTTGACGCGACGCCCCGGGTGCCAGAAGATCAGTTGTGACCTTTCTCATGGCCTACAATCCGGGTGATCCCGATGCGTTCTTTGAAGTCGTCTTTCCCCTTCGTTCTACTCGTCGTCGCGGTGTTCGCGCTTCCGGCTATCGGCCAGGAGGCGGTGACCTCTCCCGAGCAACAGTTCGGGCACGAGATCGGAGCGGACTACGAGCTGCCCAACTACACTCAACTGTACGAGTACTGGCAGAAGCTGGCCGGCGAGTCGGATCGAATGTCAGTGCTCGACATCGGTCTCACCTCTCAGGGCAGGCCCCAGATCATGGCGATCATCACGTCGCCCGAGAACCGTTCGAATCTCGATCGGTATCGAGAGATCTCACGGCGTCTCGCGAAGGCCGAAGGGGTCTCCGAGCAGGAGGCTCGCGCCTTGTCCGAGGAAGGGAAGGCCGTCATCTGGATCGACGGTGGACTCCACGCTACCGAGGTCCTGGGAGCCCAGCAGCTCATGGAGTTGGTGTACCGGATGGTGAGTCGCTCGGACCCCGAGACTCTCCGGATCCTGGATGACGTGATTCTGCTGGCGGTGCATGCCAACCCCGACGGCATGGAGCTCGTGTCCGACTGGTATATGCGAGAAGACGATCCACTCGAGCGGAGTACGAGCGGCGTGCCCGAGCTGTACAACGAATATGCGGGGCACGACAACAACCGAGACTTCTACATGTCGGCGCTCGCGGAGAGCACCAACATGAACGAGGTGATCTATCGTGAGTGGTATCCGCAAATCGTGTACAACCATCACCAGACGGGCCCGTCTGGAACGGTGATGTTCGCTCCGCCCTTCCGTGACCCCCCGAATCACAACCTCGATCCCCTCATCATCACGGGCCTCGACGGGGTCGGTGCCGCCATGCACGGCCGGTTCGTCCGGGAGGGGAAGGGGGGCACCACCATGCGTTCTGGGGCCAGCTACTCCACCTGGTGGAACGGAGGGCTCAGGACGACTCCGTATTTCAAGAATATGGTGGGCCTACTCACCGAGACGATCGGCAACCCGACTCCGATCGAGATTCCCTTCCGGCCCGATCGACAGTTGCCCCATGGGGATCTGCCGCTGCCGGTCGAGCCCGGTGTGTGGCATTTCCGGCAATCGATCGAGTACTCCCAGACGGCCAACTGGGCGGTCCTCGACTACGCGTCGAGGAACCGTGATCATCTGCTCTACAGCATCTGGCGCATGGGCATGAACTCGATTGAGCGTGGTGAGCGTGACACCTGGACGGTTCTGCCCTTCGAGGTCGAGGATGCGGCCCGGAGTTTGGGGCCCGGGGCGACCGGATCCGCCGCCGACTATCAGCGGCTGCTGCGGCCCCGTGAGGGACGCGATCCGCGGGGATTCATTCTGCCGGTGGATCAGCCCGATTTCGCTACCGCCACCAAGTTCGTCAACACGCTCCTGAAGAACGGCGTAAACGTCCATCGTGCGACGGCGGGCTTCAATGTGGCCGGTACCCGATACGGTGCGGGCTCATACGTGGTGAAGACGAACCAGGCCTTCCGCCCCCACGTGATGGACATGTTCGAGCCCCAGCAGCACCCGAACGACTTCGCCTATCCGGGTGGCCCACCCACGCCTCCGTATGACAACGCGGGGTGGACGCTGGCGTTCCAGATGGGCATCGAATTCGACCGCATCTTGGACGGCTTCGATGGACCCTTCGAGTCGATCGACGGACTCGCCGAGATTCCAGCCGGTCAGGTGATGGCTGCAGCCGCGGCGTCCGGGTACGCGTTCGACCACCGCAACAACAACTCGTTCCTGGTTCTGAACCGGCTGCTCGCTCAGGGGAGTGACGTGTATTGGCTGCTCGAGGCTCCGGGTGGCACTAACCTGACGGACGGCGCCTTCTACGTTCCGGCGAGCCAGGTCGCCGCCGCCGCGTTGGAGACGTTGGCCAACGAGACGGGAGTGAGCTTCCAGGGGATCAGCGCGCCGATGGGCGGCACGCTCAAGATGCGTCGCCCCAGAGTCGGCCTGTGGGATCAGTACGGAGGCTCGATGGCGTCCGGCTGGACCCGCATGATCATGGAGGACTTCGGATTCGACTTCGAGGTCGTCTATCCGCCCGAGCTGACCGAGGGCAACCTGCGCGACCGGTTCGACGTCTTGGTCTTCGAGGATGGCGCGATCCCTGCCCCCAGCGACGGCGGTCGGAGCGGTCGCGAACGGTTCCGTAGCCCTTTGGACCCGGCCACCATTCCCGAAGACCTTCGTGGCCGACTGGGGTCAGTTACGGCCGACGGGACGGTGCCGGAGATCCTGGAGTTCGCCCGAGCGGGCGGGACGGTGATCGCCGTCGGCAGTTCGTCGGTGTTGGGGTACTATGCCGGTCTTCCGATGAGCAACCATCTGGTTGAAAACGGTCAGCCGCTGACCGGGGAGCAATACTATGCCCCCGGATCCGTGCACTCCCTCAAGCTCGAGGACGTCAGCCCGGTCACGCATGGGCTCGGTGAGCGATTGGACGTGCTCATCAGCCACAGCCCCCTCTTCCAGCTCGAGTCGGGCTGGGAGGCGCAGGGAATCAAGCGAGTCGGATGGTTCGATACCGATCAGCCCCTGCGAAGCGGGTGGGCGTGGGGCCAGGAGCGCATGCAGAACGGAACCGCGTTGATCGAGGCACCGCTCGGGGAGGGCAAGCTGTTCTTGTTCTCGCCGAGGATCACCTTCCGTTCGCAGTCCCATGCGGCGTTCCCGCTGCTCTTCAACGGGATCTTCTACGGTTCGGCGCAGGAGGGGCCCATCCTCTGAGCCCTGGACATTCTGGGTCCGGCAGGGTTTAACGGAAACCGGTGGGGGGGTCGTCCGAGTTAATGAGACGACCCCTCTGTCGTATATGTATTGTGACCGCCCGAGGCGCGGGGGAACCTGCCGCCGACAGGCCGATAGAACATGAAAGGGCCGAGTCGCCACTCGGAGCGGACTGGCCTTCGTAGGACCGGAGAGTCATGTGAGTAGGAACATCGTAAGGATCCTGATGCTCGCCCTCGTTGTTTCGGGGGTTTGGGCGACGGAGGCTTCGGCACAGATCAGAGGTGTCGTCACGGCCAGAGGAGGTGAGCCGCTCGAGGGGGTCGCCATCGAGGTGTGGACCGCCAATCGACGCATCGCGGCGCGTCTCACCGACGCCGATGGCCGTTTCTTCTTCCCCGAAAGCATCGCCTTCCAGGCGGTGACCCTTCAGATCGGCGGATTGGGATTCAAGACGGTGGGCATCACCGTCGAGGAGGACGTGGACGACTACGCGATCCAGCTCGACGAAGCCCCCTTGATGCTCGAGGGGCTCTTGGTGACGACGGAAGAAGCGACCTGCGAGCAGGGGCGCGACGACGCTCTGGCCAGGCAGTTGTGGCAGCTCGCGCGCCTCCGCTACCACGGGCTCATGGACACTCTGGGCGTGGCGACCTACCTCGCCGAGGCCGACACCGTGGTGCCGCTTTCCAAACTCGGCCCGCTCGACCTCCCCTCTCTGGCACTGAGCCAACGCTCGTCATCGTCGCTTCTTCGCTTCAGCTGGAGCCGACGCATCCAGAGGGACGGATACGCGTTCAAGGTTCGTCGCACCGATGGGGCCCGCCCGTACGACTCGTGGGTCTACGCACCGCTCGATGCGGACTTCGCTCCACACTTCGTCGACGACCTCTTCGGTGAGCGGCATCGGTTGGTGGTTGAGCACGAGGGGCCCGAGGGGTGGACGCTGAGGTACTGCCCGAAGAAGGACAACAAGCCGAGCATCAAGGGGACGATCGCGCTTGCCAGGGACACCACCTTCAAGTCGGTGGAGTGGCTTTTCGATACGCCCGATCCGGTAGAGCATGCGGGGGGACGCGCTGTCTTCGCACCGCCGCTTTCCGGCCTGACCCAAGCCTATCTACTCCCGAGCGAAGCCATCGTGTGGCGGGAAGTACCCGGTGGCGACTACCTACAGCGATACCAGCGTTTCGAGGGTTGGCTGGTGGCTCCGGGTGACTCGGTACCCGCTCTGCCGCTACGTCGAAGTGGATTGCCTAATACACCCCGGAGGGACTGACCCACCAGGCTCCGTGGGGTGCTTCCTGCTTTCGGATCGTCAGGGGATACGCACAGGCGCCATTCGATCCGTTTGACCCGTATCCATCGGCGGAGGAGCGTCGGGGCAACCTGTGTCCGAGAGCGGTCCCGTGGTGTGCAGGTCGAGGTAGGTGGCGGTAGCGTAGGACGTGAATCCCGGGACGCCCCTCACCACGTCGCTGTCCACGACATGCGGGAACTCCACAAAGGCGGAGTAGGGCTGACCCGCCGTAAGCTGCTCCGCTTCGACGGTAATTTCGTCCGTTCGGAACGTCGTGTAGGGCCCTTGAAACGGCAGTCCGGTGTGGAACAGCCGTTCACCCCGACAATCTGCGACAACCACGAAGATCATGTCGTCGACGATGCCTTTCGGATCGGCTCGTCCGTTGGAGTACTCGCTCCAACGAACCACGAGATCCTGATTCGGATCTACGGCGAGCGGCGATACCTGCGAACCCGCCTGTTCGAGTGAGATCTTGATGGGCGCCGGGATATCGGTCTGGCCAGAGGGGCCGGCGAGTTCCAGGGCCACGCTACGGAGACGGACGCTTGGTGCTGTCAGGCTGAACAGATAGGTGCCGTTGGGATGGGCCTGGTCGACCTCTGCTTGCGTGTCGAAGTGGCCCATCTCGATGTAGAAATTGTCACCCCGGTCCTCGTACGGGAGAGGGGGGTCGCTAGCACCTTCGCGCGCCAGCGTCCCTGATTCGAGCGAGCCCTCCGGACGGAGAAAGACCTCGGAGAAGAAGTGGAAGTTGAGGAGTGTCAGGTCGCCTTCGCTGTTCTGAGCGTAGTTCGACGACTTCACGAGAACGAAGAAGGAGATGTCGGTTTGTTCTCCGCAGGCCGTTGCGAGCACGGCGGCCAGGGCAAGGCCCGACGGGCGTGCCCGCCTTCGTGCGAACCGGCTGATGGTCATGACGGGGCGGACCTGATCAGTCGCCCAGAGTGCGCTGCAGATAAGCCGTCAGACGACGCCATGCATCCAATGCCGGTGCTTCGCGCAGCTCGGCATTCTCCTCTACGCGCAGCCAGAATCCATGGTTAACGGCGTCGTAGACGTGCACGTCGTTCTCAATCCCAGCCGATCGGAGGGCTTCCACGAACTGATTCACGTTTTCCGGGGGAATGCCACCGTCCATCTCGGCAAAGGTCCCATAGATCTCGTGCTGGACCGATGCCAGGACATCCGGGTCCGTCACGAGACTGCCATAGAAGATCGCCGTGCCTTCGTGTTCTTCGCCGCCCAAGGCGTAGCTCAAGGCGATTCCTCCCCCGAAGCACCAACCCATGGAGGCCACCCGACCCGTTACGTCATCTCGTGCCCGCAGGAAGCGTGCGGCAGCATCGAGATTGGCGATCGTCACATCCATGTTGCCCTGCGCCTCCTGCATGAGCGCGACGTTTTCGTCCCGATTGCTCCCGGTCCGCCCCGAGTAGAGGTCGGCGGCCAGAGCGACGTAGCCCTCGGCCGCCATCGCGTCGGCCATTTGCCTTACGCGATCCACCAGGCCGTTCCACTCGTGTATCAGAATCACGGCGGGGAAGGGTCCCTCACCCTCCGGTACGGCGAGGTATCCGACCGCGGCTTCATCTCCTTCGAAGTAGGAGACGGACTCACCGGACGGGGCCGCCGCCCGCCCCCAGACCGCCGAAGGTAGTGTGTCGACCAGGGAGGAGGCCGGGGCCGCGTCCCCTCCGGGCTCCCCAGTCTCGTCGGCCGGCGCCCCACATCCCAGGAGCCCGCCTCCAAGGGCCAGTAGTGTCACCAGCGAAAGGGACATCGACGAAGCGGGTTTCCGGTGCCGGTTCGTTGTCTTGATCATTTCGGCCTCCTATTAGCTGATCGGGGCGAGTCCCGCTTGGGCGACGACAATGAGCAGGGCTCTTTGGATGCCGCGAGGGCCATTCTCGTTGATGAACCACTCACCCGGCGAGTGCCCACCGCCTCCACTGCCCCCTCCGCCGATGGTGATGGCTTGAATCCCCATCGAGATCGGAATGTTCGAATCGGTGGAGGATCGCCCCAGAGACGGCTCGAGACCGAGCAGTTCGGTCGCGGCCACGGCTCGTTGCACGAGGGGGGCGTCTTCTGAGACCTCTCCAGAGGGTCGGTCTCCGATCAAGGCGATCTCGACGGTCACTGCCGGGCCCGTACGACGACTCGCATTCATCTCGGTGACGGCACGCCTGACGGCTCGCTGGAACAGGGTATCGATCACAATGAGCCGTTCCTGGCTCTCCGACCGCATATCGACCTGCATCGAGACCTCGAAGGGAATCGAGTTCACCGAAGTGCCGCCCGTGACCATGCCCACGTTGTAGCTGGTTTTCGGGCCGCTTCTCGTGTAGGCATCGGCTGCGAGATCGAAGTAATGGGTCGCGCGGCCCATGACGTGAGCGGGGTTCAGCAGGCCGAAGGCACCCCATGAGTGGCCGCCGGGACCCTTGAACGTGACCCGGTAGCGATGCGACCCCAGCCCCTGATGCGTGACGCGGGTGTCGCTCAGCCCGTCGATCGAGATGAAGCTGTCGATGGAGGGGCCTCCGGGCCGGAACAGGTGCTTCATACCACGTAGGTCGCCCAGCCCCTCCTCGCCGACCGTGCCTACGAACAAGATGTCGTTCTCCGTTTTGACATCCGCTGCGTTCATAGCTCGGAGGATGGTCAGGACCGCGGTGACTCCGCGTGTATCGTCACCCACCCCCGGCGCATACAGGGTGTCCCCGCGCACGCGGATGGTCACGTCGGTGCCTTCCGGGAAGACCGTATCGAGGTGTCCGGCAATGGCAACGGTGCCTGCGGAGCTGCCGGTGCCTCGCCTCAGGCCGATGACGTTGCCCACGTCGTCCACATAGGCCGAGTCCACCCCGGCCTCTACCAGCATGTCGCGGAAGGCTAGGCCCCGCACCTGCTCGGCGAAGGGGGGCGCCGGGATCTGGGTCAACGTAACGAGGGTGCGCATGGTCTCGGCGTCGTCCGCCTCGATGCGTTCCAGCGCGGCCTGTACGGAGGGGTCGGCGAAGATAGCCCGGAGCTCCTGGGCCGGGTCAGGGGACTGCGCCGAAACGGACTGCGCTCCGAATGAAGCGAGGAGTATGAAGGCGGAGAGGAGTCTTGTGGGCAAATCGAGACGAATCATGGTCTCCCTGGCTTGAAATCCGGAGTGTTCGCCACTCTAACCCCCGCCCTTGTACTTGGCGAGCACTCCTGGTCACAACTCCTTGATTTTCATCGCAGAATCACCGAACCTTTTGCGCCTCCCTCTTGGGCGGAAATTGCCTCTCATCTTGATATTTCGGAGCTCCGTGAGCCGCGAATTCTCTCTGGTTCCCCGCACGATGGACACCCTGACGGGGATGGTGGCGGGCTTCGGTCGAGTCTCCAGATCGGTGGCCGAGCACGCCGGGCAGCTGGGTCTCCTCGTCTGGAACATGGGTGTCGCTTTTGCCCGTTTCCGAGTGTCCAGACGGGACGTATTTCGTCAGATCTACATTGTGGGGATCCAGAGCATCCCGATCGTACTGGTGGCCGCCGGGCTGATCGGGGTGGTGACTAGCCAACAGGGCGGCTATCAGATGCAGAGCAATCTGCCGCTCTACGTGATGGGTTCGGTGGTGGTTGAGAGTGTCATCCTCGAAATGGGACCGGTCCTCACCGCCATCGTCATGATAGGCCGGGTCGGCGCGCGAATCACTGCCGAATTGGGTACGATGAAGGTCTCGGAGCAGATCGATGCTCTGTACTCCGTGGGTCGGGACCCGGTCGAGATCCTGGCGGCCCCTCGGGTCCTGGCAATGATTGTCTCCATGCCGCTCCTGGTTGCCATGGCCAACGTGGTCGGGATTCTGACGGGGATGGTATCTGCCGAGTTTACGCTGGGGCTGGGTAGAGAGACGTTCTTCTACGGAGCGCGGCTCTTCTGGCACTCTTATGACCTGTTCTACTCGCTCCTGAAGGCGTTCATCTTCGGTGCCGCGATCCCGGTTATAGCCATCCACATGGGGCTACGGACGTCGGGCGGCGCGGAGGGTGTGGGACGTACCACGACTCAGTCGGTCGTCTTCATGACCCTGACGATATTGATCATCGACGCCATGTTCCCGCCACTCTTTCTTCAGTAGGGGACTACGGTGCCGCCTCAAGGGAACGGATCGGAACCGGTCATCGAGTACATCGACGTCTTCAAGGCGTTCGACGCCCCGGTGCTCTCCGGTGTCAGCCTGTCCGTTGAGAAGGGTGAGATGTTCGCGCTCTTCGGTCCATCGGGTACCGGTAAGAGCGTGCTGCTCAAGACCACGATGGCACTGATTACGCCTGATCAGGGTGACGTGCGCGTGGCAGGCGACTCTGTGTATTTCGGTGATCGGCGGTCGCTGGAACGGATCCGGGAAAAAGTCGGTTACGTATTTCAGTATGCAGCGCTCTTCGATTCGCTCACCGTTTTCGAGAACATCGAGATGGGCATCTCCGAAGAAACGCTCAGGGGCATGAGCCGGGCCGACATTCGGCGTCGAGCTTGGGAAGCGCTCGAACTCGTCAAGCTGGACCCCGGGCAGGTATTGAGTAAGCTCCCGGCGGAGCTGTCCGGCGGTATGAAGAAGCGGGTGGGGATCGCGAGGGCTATCGCCGGTCGGCCGGAGATCCTGCTTTGGGACGAGCCGACGACCGGGCTCGATCCCGTGAACACCGCGGCCATCGAAAGGCTGATTACGCGCCTCTCGGATGAGTTGCACACCACGTCGCTTCTGGTCACGCACGACGTCGAGGGTGGTCTCGAGATGTGCGATCGCGTCGCGATGCTCGAGGGCGGAAAGCTGCGCTTCTGCGGTACGCCCCAAGCGTTTAGAGTGAGTCACGATCCGGTAGTGAAAGCGTTTAGTGATCGGGCTGCCGCGACGGCGGCTCTGGACACATTGGTAGTCAGTTAGAACGGACATACGGGAGCATCCATTGGAGAGACAGAACGACCAGGGCCCCACGGACAAGGAAATCGAGCTAGCGATCCCGGCTCAAGCTGGTAGGCGGGACGTCCGGCTCGGGTTGTTCGTGCTCGTCGGCCTCGCTGCGACCATCTACTTGCTCTTTCTCCTGACGGATCCGGCGACCTTTCGCGGTCGGTACAAGATCACGACCACCGTCGAGAACGTGATGGGGCTTCGTAAGGGAGATCCGGTCCAGATGCGTGGTGTGAACATCGGGCGGGTCCACGACTTCGGTCTGGAGGTCGAGTCGGAAGACGTCGTCATCATCCTCGAGGTCGAGGGTCAGTGGCGCATCCCGGTGGGGTCGGTGACACGGCTCGTGAGCCCGGGTCTCATGTCTCCTCGGACGGTGATGGTGGTGCCGGGAGACGGGCCGGGCTACGTCCCGCCTGGTGCCACTCTGCCAGGGACGGCGGTGAAGGGTCTCCTGGACGACACGGACGCGTTGGGCGCAAAGGGTGAACAGTTCCTGGACCAGATCACGGCGCTGCTGTCGGACTCGACCATCGCGGCGGTGGGGGGAGGCGCTCAGGACCTCCAGGTCCTACTAGGCGAGCTTTCGGATATTATCGGATCGCAGAGTGAGGAGCTCGAGGATCTCATCGGCTCCTTGAACCGTGCGGCCGACGGACTGGCCGACGTCACCGGGCCCGAGTTGCGCGAGGATATCTCGAGCACGGTATCTCGCGCCGACTCCCTCATGGGGAGTCTCCGATCCACCTCTGTGCGCTTCGACCGGGCGGCCGAGGCATTGGAGACGGTGTTGGGTCGTATGGAACGGGGAGAGGGGACGTTGGGTCAGCTCTCGGTCAACGATTCGCTCTACGTCAGTCTGAAGGCGGCGGCGACGAGCGCCCGGCTTCTCATAGACGATCTGCGTGACAATCCGGGGCGCTATATCAACCTGTCGATCTTCTAGAGGGCTTCCCATCAGGGGGGTTTTCACCTTCCGGGAACGGCGGTCCCTCCGATCAGCCAGACGCATAGACGACCAAAGGCCCGGACTCCTCAGCGGAGCCCGGGCCTTTGTCGTTCGGACCTACGGTCGTCTCGGCCGCCGCTACCAGCCGGGGGCGAGCACGAAGCCCCAGTGGGCTCCCTTGTCGGGCCTCTGGAACGGAAAGGCGTAATAGGACTCCAGGATCAGGAATCCGAATATGTTGACCCGGGCGCTGGCTCCCACGGAGAACACCGGTACGCGCTTGCCACCCGACCGGACGAAGTCGAAGTCCACCTCGGACAACTCGTTCCACGCCAGCCCGGCGTCCGCGAACAGTGCGAACTCGGTGGGCAAGTACGGGAAGTTGATCAGGCCGAATTGAGGCGTCCCGAGCACCGGCACACGCAGCTCCATGTTGGCTACGACGAGCCTGTGACCGAAGAGGCGATCGAAACCGGCGCAGGTGCCCGCGACCGCGCCGGGCTCGAAGGACGTGATCGCACACTCGTCGGGATCGAAGCTCTCATACGAGTATCCCCGGACGAACGTCTCCCATCCCAGGAAGTAGGGCTGAATCGTCGCCGTGCTCCGGTTCGGATCCAGTTCACTGCCGTAGCGTCCGAAGTGAAGCGCCCTCGCTGCGAACGTCAGATTCCTCGTCGGGCTGAGGTAGCGCCGGAAATCCGCTACCAGAGACGTGAAGTTGAGCGAACCGAGCGTCTGGTTCACCTCGAGTCGGAAACGGCCCCCGTCCACCGGAGACGTGAAGCCGGTGAGCGAATTATCCCCCACAATCGCGAGCGAGGCCGAGGCCAGATTGATGGCAGGGCGCGAGGGTAGTGAGATCCTCTGGGAAGCCCCTGTGCCCCCGAACGGACCCAGGAAGTAGCGATCCTCCTCGAGATCGTAAGACCAGCGCTGTACGCCGATATTCCCCTCGACCCTTCTCGTGGTCGAGAAGGGATACGCGAGGAGAAGGCTGGTCTGCGTCAGGAAGATCCGATTCCGAATGAGTCCGATGTACGCATTGCCGTCCCCGTCGGTGCCAAACGTCTGGAAGCCTTGGATGTAGGGGATGCGGCCCGCGGAAGCTCCCCAATTGAGGCGCTTCTCCTGATTGATGTAGAAGGCCTGCCCGCCGATGTCCTTGTAGGTACCGTTCGCCTGAATGGAGAGTCCGAGAGACCGGTTCCCCAGCATGTCACTGAAGAACGCCGAAGCGCCTCCACCCACGTAGTTGCCGAAGCGGTCGGTCCCGACCCCTAGAGCCGGCTGCCCAACGAAGTCCAGGTGCAGCGACGAATCGTAGTCGACGGCATTTTCGACCAGATAGACGCCGGGCGGCTCGAGGCCGGTCTGTTTGTCGGAGAGATAGCTCGCCACGCGGCTCGACCGGGTCGGAAGGCTCGGAGGCAAGAGGCGGCCCGGCTGGCGATCGGCGGAGGCTGTGACGATTTCTCCACCTGCATCGGCTTCAGCCGCCTGCAGGCTGTAGACGTGAAACTCGAACGCGTCGAACACGGAGAAGAGAATGGTCCCCGCGTCCCGAGCGACCGACAAGGTCGGTGACATGCCGGTGATGCCACTCACCGCCGTCGACACACGAGTGATGCGGCGAATATCGGTCGTTTCGAACTCGTACTGATAGATGTCGCTGAAGCCGTCCTGGTCCGAAACGAAGTAGATGCTTCGGCCGTCCGGCGCGTACTGCGGGTTCATGTGCTTGACGTTGCCGAACATGTCGAGCACCTCGACCTCGCTTGTGAGAACGTCCACGAACGCGATCTGTGGCCGGCTGTACTGCAGTGCTTCGAAGTCCGTGACGCTCCCTCGGTCCGTCACGAACGCGATCGTGCTGCCGTCCGGCGACCAAGTAGGCTGGAAGTCGGCGAACATATCGTTCGTGAGCTGGAGAACGGCGCCGGTCTCGATGTCCAAGCGGTAGATATCGCTGACGCCGCCCTGCAAGCCCGAGAAGGCGATGTACTGCCCGTCTGGGGACCAGGAGGGGCTCGAGATGGCTCCGACCTCGTCGAGGTCGATGTTCCGCTCGATGGCCCCGCTGCTCACGTCCACGATCGCCAATTCGTTGTCGCCCTCGGCGAATACGGTGAACACGAACTTCTCACCGTCGGGGGACCAGTCCCCGGCCGAGTCGATGAAGCGGAGGGCGTCGAAGTGGGGATCCGCGTTGGCGCTCACGAGCTTGCGCTCGATTTCACCGGTACGCGCGTCGGCGACGAAGAGATCGATGCCGAAGAGGTCCTTCTCGGATAGGAACGCGACGCGCCGTCCGTCCGGGCTCACTGCCGGTGAAACGTTCTGCTTGCCGGCGCCGGTGGCGGGGGCGAGGAGGAGCGCTCCGGATTCACCGGGCGCCGACCGTCCGGCCATGAGCGGCAGATATTCATTCTCCACCGCCTCGCGCCATTGGGTGGACAGGCTGTCCGACGAGATGCCGAGCACCTGTTCGAGGGCCGGCTCCCAGCCGACGCGCAACGAGCGCCGGTACAGATCGATTACCCGGTCGTCTCCGTACGTACCGCCGACGTAGGCCCAAAGAGCCTGACCGAACCGGTACGGGAAGAAGCGTCGCTCCGTGGTCATCTGCTGGATGGTCGGGAGGTCCTCGCGCTGAATGGCGTCTCTGAGCCACATCGCGGTGAGGGGGTCCTCGCGTCCAACCGAGAGGTATTCCGCCATCCCCTCGGTGAGCCAGAGAGGCAATAGGGACAGACCTTGAATGCCGGCGCCGGAGCGGCCTTGAGCCACATTGTACTGGAAGGCGTGGACCAACTCGTGGCCGAGAACGTGATCCGTGTCCGCGTACGATCCGGTCAGCGGCATGATCACACGATTCTTCAGCGATTCCGTGACTCCGCCCGTGCCTTCGCTGAGTGTCCCACGGAGCGTATTGGTCTGCTGGAAGTCCGGGTGGTCCGCGTAGAGGATGATCGGCTTCGGCTGTTCGAACTCGTGCTGGAACATGCGGGCAAAGCGCTCATACCAGCGTTCGCCCATCCGTGCGGCATCCTCGACGGCTTCTCCCTCTTCAGGGTAGAAGTGGATGTCGAAGTGTGGCGTCTTGAGGATCTTGAAGTCGAAGGTCTCGTATTGGACCTTGTTCCGCCCGAAGTACTGGGCCGAAGCGGGAAGCGGGAGGATCAGAATCGCCGACCAGGCCGCCAAGGCGGTGATCAGGTGGGCGGGAGACCCCTTGGCCCGAACTCGGTTGGACAACTGCATGTGCACCTCAATTCGTGACGAACTAACAAAATCCAGCGACAACGTACTGCCTGACCGCAGCAAAGCTCAACTTCGGCCCCCCTCGACCGCGATGCTCATGCCTCTTCCGCGGGGGGCCGATGCGGACCTTCGACCTTGAATGAACGCCGCAGAAGGGCGGACCGTTCCAGCCTCAGCCCTTTACTGCGTTCCACCCCGTGTGCAAGATTCCTGCCTGGAGCGCGGTACTCCCGGCTCTGAAACTCATACGGGACACTCATGTCTTCCTTTCGTTCCAGCCTCTTCGCGTTGTCGCTTGCGTTCATCTCTTGTACGCCGGGTGATCCCACGCTGGCGGGGATCGGTGAGCTCGAGGCGTTGGATTCGCCTTCCGGAGAGGGCAGTGTCTGGCCAGGCCTGTCTACTCAAGGAGACAGGCTCGTCCTGAGTTGGCAGGAATCCGACGCCAACGAGCATTGGTTCGTTAAGACGGCGACGTTGAGTGATGACGGCTGGTCCGCGGTCCACACCGTCGCAGGGTCGAGCGACGACACGAAGTTCTTCGTGAATTGGGCGGACTTCGCTTCGGTTTGGCCCATCGGCGAAGAACTCGTGGCCCATTGGCTGGTTCGCGGACCGAAGGGTCGGTACGACTACGGCATTCGCGTCGCTCGATCCTCGGACGGTGGCGAGACTTGGTCCGAGCCGTGGACCCCACACGAGGACGGGACTCCCACCGAGCACGGCTTCGTGTCCATCTTTCCGCTCGCGTCGGGCGGTATGGGGATGGCCTGGCTCGACGGTCGGGAAACGGAACTGGGAGAGGGCCCCCGGGGCGCGATGACCCTTCGGTACAGAGCAGTGGCGCCGGACGGCACGCCCGGGCCCGAGGTGTTGGTGGACGAACGGATCTGCGACTGCTGCCAGACCGACGCGGCCGTGACCTCGGCGGGTCCTGTCATGGTCTACCGAGATCGTTCGAAGTCCGAGGTACGGGACATCTACGTGACGCGCCTGGTGGACGGTCGATGGACGACGGGCGTGCCCGTGCACGCGGACGGGTGGATCATTCCGGCTTGTCCGGTGAACGGTCCGGCCGTCGTGGCCCGAGAGGACGACGTCGCGGTGGCTTGGTTCACCGGGGCCGGCGACGAGCCGAAAGTGCAGATGGCGTTTTCGGCGGACGCCGGAGCTTCCTTCGGAACTCCGGTCAGGATCGATGACGGGAACCCGCTCGGTCGCGTGGACGTTTTGCTTCTCGAGGACGGGTCGGCTCTGGTCGCTTGGCTCGAGCGCACTCCCGATGCGGGCGAGGTGAGAGTTCGCCGGGTAGACCCGTCCGGCCGGTCTGGAGAGGCCGATGTGGTGACCCGGGTGTCCTCAGGGCGCGACAGCGGTTTTCCCCGCATGGTACGCGACCTTCAGGGGCGTGTCGTGTTCGCCTGGACCGAGTCGGGCGAACCCGGCACTATACGGATGGCCAGGACAACCAAGGCGCTGAAATGAGCACGTTGCATCGAACCACATGGCTGGGCCTCCTGCTTTTCGCTGTTGGCTGCATAGGTGTGGGTGCTGACCTCCGTCCGCCGAGAGCCGGCGATGCGGCTCCGGACTTTCAGGCGATCGCGCTGGAGGGCGGACAAATGGTATCACTGGCCGACTTCCGTGGTGCGCCCGTCTTGGTGAACCTGTGGGCGACCTGGTGCGGACCGTGCCGCTTCGAAACGCCGTACTTGGAGTCCGTCTACAAGGAGTATCAGGACCGGGGGCTGCGCATTGCCGGCGTGTCCGTGGATTCCAGGGCCTCGCTCGAGGCCGTGGAGGCATTTCTTGCGGACAACGGCGTCACGTACGACATCCTGCTCGACCCGGACATGGTCTCCACGGATGCCTTCGCCGCGATCGGCCTGCCGGCTTCGTTCCTCGTCGGGGCTGACGGGGTGATCCTGTTCAATCGGCTGGGCCCGATCCTCGAGGACGACCCCGACTTCCTGGCCGCCCTGGAAGACGCCCTCAACTAACGGGTCTGGGGCAATGCCTATGTCGCTTCACACCTCGCTAGAAGACGTCGAGACCCCCGCCGGGGTCGCCGATTTGGCCAAGGTCAGGGCCAATGTGGCACGGGTGGTCTCGTATTGCCGAGAGCACGGCATCGCCTGGCGTCCCCACATCAAAACGCACAAGTGCACCCGGATGGCCCGTCTTCAACTCGAAGCCGGCGTCCAGGGCCTCACCGTGGCCACCCCTCGGGAGGCCGAGGTCATGTCCACCGTGTGTGACGATCTGCTACTGGCGTACCCGGTCATGGGGGACTCGAAGCTCGACCGTGTCATGGCGATTCCGGACCACGTGCGGCTCACGGTGGGACTCGATTCGGAGGAGGCCCTGAGAGCGGTGGCCGCCGCGGCACAGAGGGCGGGACGGTCGACCAGGATCTTGGTCGAGGTCGATCTCGGCATGAGCCGCGTCGGCCTCGAGACCAAGGAGGAGGCGGTGCGTCTCGCAGGTAAGGTAGGGGACCTCGACGGGGTCGAGTACTCAGGCCTGATGTTCTATCCCGGACATATCAGAGGCCCTCAGGAAGGTCAGGACGCCGAACTGGAGATCCTGGCCTCCGACCTCCGTGCCCTTTACGCAGCGCTCGACGAGGAGGGTCTGACCCCGGAGGTCGTGAGCGGCGGGTCGACGCCCACACTCTGGCGCAGCCACGAACTGCCCGGCCTGACCGAGATCCGTAGCGGCACCGCCATCTTCTTCGATCGAGAGGGTCTCAACATCGCAGTGGCCGGACCCGAGGACATGGCCTACACGGTTCTGGCCACGGTCGTGAGTACGTCGATCGATGGACAGGCAGCCATCGATGCGGGTTCGAAGGCGCTGTCGAAGGAGGGTAGGGGCGGTGACGAGGGATTCGCGGTCTTGCTCGATCATCCGGAGGTCGTGGTCAAGGGCGTCTCGGAGGAGCACGGCGTGCTCGATCTCAGCAAGAGCGATTGGCAGCCGCGGGTAGGAGACCTGGTGAGGGTCCTGCCCAATCACGTGTGTGTTTCCGTGAATCTCCAGGACGATCTGTTGGTCCTCGTGGACGATTCCTTGGAGCGCTGGCCACTGGAGGCCCGGGGACGCAAGCGATTTAGCGACGACGACCGCCAACGGGCCGTGGGGGCGCTTTGAAGCGACTCGGGCCGGGCCGTATCGCCGAGCTTCTGGCAAAGGCCCGAGACGTGCGGGTCCTGGTGGTCGGCGACCTGATGCTGGATCGGTACATCTCCGGTCGCGTGGGCCGTATCTCGCCCGAAGCACCGGTACCCGTCGTGCACGTCGAGGAGGAATCGTCGGCCGTAGGTGGCGCGGCTAACGTCGCCGCGAACGTCGTGGCCCTGGGCGCCGGGTGTGCGGTCGTGGGTTGCGTCGGTGACGATGAGGCCGGCAAGGAGCTCGAGCGGGCGCTCAGTGAGCTGGGCGTCGAACTCGACGGGCTCGTCGTGAGCCGTTCTCGGCCCACCACGGTGAAGACCCGGGTCATGGCACAGCATCAGCAGGTCGTGCGCGTCGACAGGGAACAGGTCGGCGACATCGACGAGCAGACGGCGGGTCGGGTGGCCGAGGCGGTACGCAGGCTCTCGGGCTCATGCTCCGCCGTCGCCGTGGAGGACTACAACAAGGGTGTCATGGTACCGTCGGTGGTAGACGCGGCCCTCGACGCGACGCGCGCGTCCGGCACTCCCTCCATCGTCGATCCGAAACGCCAGCGCTTCTTCGACTACTCGGACGTGACCGTGTTCAAGCCCAACGCCAAGGAGTTGGAGGATGCCCTTGGTGAGCCCCTTAGGCCCGAAGACGGTATGTGGATGGAGTCGGTGCGGGCGCGGCTGGCGTGTGGACATCTCCTGTTGACCTTGGGCGAGCAGGGCATGGCGCTTCAATCCGAGGGAGAGGAGACCGTGCTTCTGCCGACGACCGCCCGCTCCGTCTATGATGTTTCGGGTGCGGGGGATACCGTGACCGCCGTGCTGGCCGTCTGTCTCGCCGCAGGCGGCTCCGTGGTGGAGTCCGCCATTCTGGCCAATCACGCCGCAGCTCTGGAAGTGGCGAAGGCGGGTGTGGCCACCGTGACGCCCGAAGAGCTCCTGGTGCACGCGGAAGAGGTGCTGACCGAGTAGACGAACTGATCGACACGTGTCGTGTGCTAGATAAGCATATATACGACAACATATTACGGAGCGTGACTTGATGAGCGACTTGAAGCTGGTTCACACGCCCGACGCGCCCGAAGCGATCGGACCGTACTCCCAAGCCGTGGTGGTCGATGATTGGGTGTTCGTATCGGGACAGATTCCGATCGATCCGGCCACCGGTGAGTTGATCGATGGCGATGTGGCCGCCCAAACCCACTTGGTCATGAAGAACCTCGCGGCCGTACTCCGCGAGGCGGGCAGCTCACTCGGTGACGTCGTGAAGACCACGGTCTATCTTTCCGACATGGGCAGGTTCGCCGAAATGAATGCCGTCTACGCCGAGCACTTCGGCGACCATCGACCTGCGAGAGCCACCGTTCAGGCCGCAGGCCTTCCGAAGGCCGTGGACGTCGAGATCGACGTAATCGCGCGCCGAGACTGACCCTTGTAACCGCGCCGGGTATTCAATTAGCGACGATCGCGACGCCAGCGACCATCGATCCAGCAGGATCTGGCGACGCTGAACGAACTCCTGCGATCTTTGAACATGGAGCCGATCGAGCAGAGAGGATCATCACGTAGTAGGGGGGAGCCATGGATGTAGGCAGGCGACTCCCGAACCTCGGGGTTGCCGCCGTGCTGCTCGCGTGTGCGAGCGCAGGGTTGGCGACGTCCGGATGCGGTCCGTTCACACGAGGTGACCCGTTTACGGGTGCCACCAAGGCCCAGATCATCATCGAGGTCGACAACCGGAACTTCAACCAAGCCACGGTCTGGATGCTTAGCAGCTCCGGTGAACGGCGGCTCGGCACGGTGAACGGCAGGATTAAAAAGTCGTTTCCGGTTCGGTGGCCTCGGTCCGACGATCTGCGACTGCGGGTCCGCGTGATTGGAGAGCGGGGTTTCACCACCCCTCGGCAGCTCGTGTTCCCAGGAGACAACGTCGAGCTTCGGATTACCTGAGGCGCGCACTACCTGAGGCGCGCACTACCTGAGGCGCGTGTCCACCGGAAGCCGCGGCGCCTGACGTGCATGCCCCTTGCTGACCGGCGGGGTCGGCCTATGATGGGCGTCCGAGTTTATGCCCACGCGAGTGTCATTCGAGTGCCGCTTACGTGGACTGAGGGGGCGGAGGGGGTCTGGTGGCCCCACTGGTCTTCAAAACCAGCTCGCCGGGCTAAAACCCCGGTTGGTGGGTTCGATTCCCACACGTTCCCGCCATATGCGAAGTTGCTTGGCTAGCAGCGACTTGGGGGCTCCGGCGGTTCTTGGGTGAACCTGGCCGGGGTCCCCTTCTTGTTTGGGGGTGGTTGGCGGCGCCGCATCCGCTTCTGGTGATCCGGCCGGCTCCGCTGTAGCGTAACGGAGCTTTCCCGAGGAGAAAGGACGGTGCGACCGTGCCTCGTTCCATGCTCGTCCTCCTGGTGGCCGCCGCCCTCCCGCGCGCCGTTGTCGCGCAGGTCACCGGCCAGGATTCAGTGCTCGTCGGTCTCCGCCAGGTGAGCGTCGAGGTCGACGTCGTCATCGGATACGACGATCCCGCTTTGATCGGCGAGGTCCAGCTTCGAGATCGGCTCCAGGCGGCTCTGGAGGGGCAACTCCGAAGCGCGGGACTTACCGTGACCGCCGATGCCACACCCCAGCTCGTTTTGGCGATAGCAGCCGCGCCGATATTGACGGAGGAGGGCGTCATGGGCGTCGCGGTCAGTTCGATCCTACAACTCAAGGACCTCGCGCTCCCGCGTGCCACCCTGGTCCGGTCGATCGACGCGAACCCCGGAGTGGCGGCGAGCGCATTGGCGTGGCGAAGGGCCTACTGGGATTTGGCGCGGGACGGTGGTTCGTGGACGGTACCCATCTGGTCGGGACCTCTCGGTGTCGCGCTCTACCCGGTGGACAGCCATCGCGAGGAACTGGAACGCGAAGCGACCGCCCTGGCCAGGGTGTTCACCGATGCTTTCCGGAGAGCCAATCCGGGCTGAGGGCCGTGCCGGCATCCCACTCTTTGGTCCCGGTATCCGGGAGGGTAGATTCCCTTGAGCGTCTTCAGTGAAAGCCAGACACGAGAGAGCGTGCGATTGAGGGTCCTTCAGAGTGTGGCCGCCTTGGTGAGCAGCGTGGCGATTTTTGCGATCCGGGTGACGGCACCGTCGCTCCTGGTCGCCGGTCTCCTGGCAACGGGACTCTCGGTGACACCGCGACCGGCCAGCGGGCAGGAGCCCGCGGCCGACCCACCCGCCCGAGAAGCCGCGGCACCTGATTCCGTCAGAGGGCCTCGGCGGCACAGCGCAGGGGGAGCTTTCTTACGGTCCGTCCTCATTCCGGGCTGGGGTCAGGCCACCGTGGGTTCACCCAACCGGGGAGGCTTCTACTTCGGGGTGGAATCGATCAGCCTTTGGATGATCCTGAAGACCTCCAAGACGCTGGGGAGTGCCAGGGACATCGAGGCGTTTCGCCGCGCGGAGGCCGAAGCACGAGTCGTCGCGGCGGGTGAGACCGACCCCCTGGAGATCGAGGGACTCGTCGACGAGGACGAGGTGGTGCAGAACGCCGCTGAGCTGGTCGAGCTCCGTTCTCAGCAGAAGGAAGACTGGCTGGCCTTCGGCCTCTTCTTCCTCTTCTTCGGTGGGGCCGACGCCTTTGTGGCGGCCCACCTCGCCGATTTTCCGCAGCCGTTGGAAGCGGCGATCCGGCCTCTCCCGGACATGGGGGTCGAGGTGGCGTTCTCGGTGCCCTTCGATCCGTTCCGCCCTAGCGGA
Organism: Longimicrobiales bacterium; assembly: GCA_965249725.1. Taxonomy (GTDB): domain Bacteria; phylum Gemmatimonadota; class Gemmatimonadetes; order Longimicrobiales; family Gaopeijiaceae; genus CBDDCX01. Next base: position 1,045,494 of record CBDFMQ010000002.1, on the reverse strand, counting down.
CGCGCCCTGCAGAAGCCCTAGGAACGCCCTCGAGGGAGCACGGGTTTCAGCGGCCTTCTACCGCTTCCACGCTTCGAGTCCGGGCGGCTCTCCGTCGCGAAGCACCACGTAGCTCCGATGGAACACCCAGTCTCCGGCGTTCACGTAGTATCGTCCCGGCTCGACTTCCTCGATGACGGGAATGTGGGTGTGGCCCACGATCACGAGGTCGAGGTCGGGCTCGTCCCGGAGTTTGCCCCGGCTCCATTCCCGTAGGGCCTTGGCTCGGTGCCGATCGGCGTCCGAAGGGGCATCCAGTCGGTGCTCGGTTCTCGAGACTCTGTCGGCCAGCGCGGCTCCGAGGTCGGGATGGAGCCACCCAAAGGACCACCTTGTGAACCGGCCGCGCAGGACTGTACGGAGAATCTTGTATCCCAGGTCGCCCCGTCCGAGACCGTCCCCGTGAGCCAGGAACGTGCGGTAACCAGCCAGGTCGAGGACGACGGGATCCTGCAGAAAAGTGAGGCCGATCTCATCGGTCAGAAAGGACCCTCCCCACCAGTCGTGATTGCCCCCCATGAGTGTGACCGGGAGGCCGCCATCCACGAGCCTCGCGAGCGCGCCCAGCACTCGAGTATGACCGCGGGGCACGGCCGAGCGGTATTCGAACCAGAAGTCGAAGAGATCTCCATTCAGGATGAGCTGGGACGCCGATTCGCCCGTGTATTCGAGCCAACTCACGAACGCGTCTTCGGTATCGCGTGGGACGACTCCAAGGTGGATGTCGCTCGCGAGGTGGATCGGTTTTTCTGCCATGGGGATCGGAAGGTAATCCGAGTGTGTAAGCCTGGGGAAGTACATTCATCCATGGACGAAACCAGGCAGATCGGGGCGGCGCACTCATGACGGCAGCAATTCCGCGCTCCGCGCTTGCTACCTCTACCGTGATCACGGTCATGGTCGTGTCTAGTTGTGGAGGCTCTCCTCCGGAGGCGCCCGCTCCAGCGGTCGACGTCCGGCAGGCCGTCGCGTCGGCGACCGAAAGCAATCCTTTTCCACACGCCTCGAGTGTCATCTTCAGCTGGAGCATACGGGAGCCCAACCTCCGAATCGGTGGCAGTGGTGTAGCCCGCCTCGAACCGCCTGACCGAGCACGTCTGGATCTTTTCTTGGGAAACGGACAGTCGGTCCTTGCCGTCGCCCTGGTGGACGACGATCTGCGGGCGCCGATGGGCGCGTCCCTGCAGGTGGTCCCCTCTCCCCCTCTGCTTTGGGCGTCCCTCGGGGTGTTCAGGCCCGGCGACGGTGTGACGTTGCTGGGCGCCGAGGAGCGGGACGGGACGTTGAGGCTTCGGTACCGACTCAGCGACGGTGACGAGCTCTGGTACCAGATGCGTGACGGCAAGCTGGCGGGCGTGGAGCTCCTACGTGACGGAAGCGCCCTACACGAGGTTTCGCTCGACCGTGAAGTCGAGTGGGAGTTGCCCCGCGAGGCCACCTACCGCAATCTGGCCTCGTTCCGAGAACTCAAGGTGACCGTCGAGTCCGTGGAGAATGTGGAGTCCCATCCAGTCGACATCTGGTATCCCCATCGCTAGAGGGGCGGGGGCCGGCATGAGCCGGTGGACGAAGACGAGTCCGATGGCGGATCGCATCCGCTACGTGGCAGTGTTCTGTCTGGCGTGGAGCATCGCCGGCTGTAACTACAGCTTCCGATCGGGGAGCTTTCCCGAGCACATCCGGACCTTGGCGATCCTGCCGTTCGAGAACGACACCAACCGGTTCGAGCTCACTCAGGAAATCCACGACCAGCTGCTCCGAGAGCTGCCTAGAGCGCTGGGGATCACGAATGCCGGTGAAGAGGTCGCCGACGCCATCGTCCGGGGCCGCATCGTTCGGTACGACCTGACGACCCCCCTGTTCCGGCCCGGGCAACAGGCGGATCAGGTGGACGTGCTCCAGCGCCAGGTGAGCATCCGCGTGGAGGTGGAGCTCATCGATCGCGTCCAAAATGTGATCCTGTGGGACGACCTCGCGCTCTCCACACAGGGTCAGTATCTGGAGGAGAGCGAGACCGAAGAGGTGGGCCGGGCGGAGGCCATCGAGCTACTGGTTCAACGCATCGTGGACGGCGCCCAGTCAAACTGGTAGTTTGCCGTCCGGATCAGGCCAGGCGGGGCGAGAAGGCCAGCTTGACGCATACGAGTTCGCTCCGATATATACCTGTCCTCGCCGGTAGGGTGTAACATTTTTCGGTCGACATTCTCCATATGAAGGTGGTTAGCCAAAGTGCAACGGTTCAAGAGCATCCTTTTTGTAGCGGACGGCAGTGAGGGCGAGAAGTCGGTGTTGGCGCGTGCAGTCCGGCTCGCTAGCGCCAACAGCGCGAAACTCACTCTCTTCGCTGGACGCGATGCAGGACACGAAGGGGCCGAGGAGCGCCGCAACGAGCTCGAGCGCCTGCGCGAGGAGGCTATCGCACAGGAGCCTGGTTTGACCATCGATGTGGAGACGGGCACGGGGGCCACGGCTGAATCGGTGATTCAGGCGGTGCTCGACCATCACCATGGTCTCGTCATGAAAGCTGCCGCAGCAGATGCCGGGACGTGGAAGAGGCTGTTCGGCACTGAGGACCAGAAGCTGATGCGGAAGTCTCCATGCCCGGTGTGGATCGTGAAGCACTCGGAGGAGCCGCGTCTCCGCCGGATTCTCGCGGCCGTCGACTTGAACCCGACTCAGCCGGAGACGGAAGCCCTCGCCAAGCAGATCATGGAGGTCTCCACGTCGCTGGCCGCTGAGGAAGGGAGTGAGTTACATGTCGTGCATGTTTGGCGGATGGCCTCTGAGACGGCGCTGAGGGGGCGGTCGATCGACACGACGGAGGTCGACGAAATGGTTCGAGGCATCGAGGCCGCTCACCAGTCCGAGCTGGATCGCCTTCTCGAGCCCCACCCGTACGACAAGAGGACCGTTCACCTCATCGAGGGTCAGGCCGGAAAGGTCATTCCCGACCTCGCCGAGACGCTCGAGGTGGACCTGGTGGTCATCGGCACCCTGGGGCGCGGTGGCATTCTCGGATTCCTCGTCGGAAACGAGGCCGAGAGGACTCTGAACGCCGTGGACTGCTCTGTCTTGACTCTGACGCCGGACGGCTTCGAGACCCCGCTTCAAGTGTAGCGAGTCCCAATCCCTCGGGCGGCGATCGGGCAGATCCGGAACCGCTCTGTCGCCTGAGGATTTTTTTTACGCCTATCGATTCAACCCCAAGAGGTCACAGAGATGGAGCAGCTAGTACTAACGCCGGCGATGATTGCCTCGGGCGTCGTTCTCGCGGTGACGTTCATCGCCATTTTCACCGAGCAACTGCATGGGATGGAGCGATCGAAAGTCGCTGCAGCAGGTTCCCTTGCGATGGTGATTGTCGGTCAGAGATTCGGCTTCTACTCACCGATGCAAGCGGTCGAGGCGGTGGACTGGAACGTCATCTTCCTGCTCGCGGCGATGATGACCATCGTCTCGATCATGATCCCGACCGGAGGGTTCGGTTGGCTGGCCTATAAGCTGGCTGCGTTCAGCAAAGGCCGGCTCTATCTGATGCTGGTGCTGCTCGGCACTTGTGTGACGGTACTCTCGCTGTTGCTCGACAACGTGACCACTGTCGTGATCTTCGGCCCGCTGATCATCCTGATCGCCAAGGCCCAAAAGATAAACCCGATTCCTTACCTCTTGGCGGCGGCCCTGCTTTCGGACACCGGTGGAATCGGAACGCTCGTGGGCGATCCCCCGAACCTCATGATCGGCTCTGCCGCGGGTATTTCATTCAACGACTTCGCCATCCGTATGGGGCCACCCGTTGCCCTGGTTTGGCTCGTGGTCCTCTTGTTCTTGAAGTGGACTTTCCGGAAAGAGCTCGCCGTGGAACCGGCTGCGTCCTTCCATGAAAAGGGAGAGATCAAGGACCCCAAGCTCTGGAAAGCGTCTCTGGTCGTTCTCGGCCTGATGGTCGTTCTCTTCATGCTTCACGGTGCCCTGCACTGGGAGCCTTGGTTCGTCGCAGCCCTCGGCATGACCGCGTTGACCTTTGCGTCTCGGGACCTTTTGATGGATCACGCGATGGAACATGTCGAGGTCCCACTGTTGATCTTCTTCATCGGCCTGTTCATGGTGGTCGGCGGCGTGGAGCACAGTGAGTTCCTCATTTACGTAGGTCAGTTCATCCTGCCCTTCGCCCAACAGGATTTAATGGTGGCGACGATCGCCCTGATGTGGGTCGCCGCGTTCCTATCGGCGGCGATCGACAACATTCCATTCACCGCTGCGATGATCCCGATCATCCTCGGAATGGAGACGCAGGGAATCAACGTGACGCCGATTTGGTGGGGGCTTGCCATGGGCGTGGGTCTTGGCGGAAACGGCACTCACATCGGTTCAACGGCCAACGTATTCATCGTCACGATCTCCGAGCGGTTGGCGCGCGAAGAGAACGATCCGAGTTTGGCGATCACGCCGGGCTTGTGGTTCAGGAAAGGCACGCCGGTGATGCTCGTGACCCTTTGCGTCGCGACCGTTATCATGGTGGTATTCTGGGGATGGTTCGAAGCTCCCCTGTGATAGGGGTGCCGTGACGATCCCCTCGAGGGCGGGAGCGATCCAATTACCTCACTAGCGCTGGGAACAAGGGGCTCTCTTTTGGCCCTTACGCAGAGTCGCACGGTCAAGGCCGCGCTCGAGGCCGACGGGACCACTCGAGTCGAGCTCGAGATCATCCGTACCATGGGTGACGACGTTCTCGACAGGTCTCTCCCCGAGATCGGGGGGAAGGGCGTCTTCACCGCAGAGCTGGACGAGGCGCTTTTGCGCGGGACAGTCGACTTGGCGGTCCACTCCTTGAAGGATCTCCCAACCCGGTTGCCCGACGGCCTGTGCCTTGCGGCTACTCCGACCCGCGTCGATCCCCGCGACGTGCTCGTGGGACGCAAGGACGAACGCACCACCCTGGCTTCGCTGAAGCCCGGGGCCGTGGTGGGCACGAGCTCTCTGCGGCGTGCGGCGCTGTTGAAGGCTTTTCGCCAGGACGTCGAGCCGAGGAGTATCAGGGGCAACGTGGACACGCGGCTCAGCAAAGTGGACGACGGCCAATACGACGCCGTGATCCTGGCCGGGGCAGGTCTTCTGCGCCTCGGTCTGAAAGACCGGACGTTGTCTTGGTTGGAGAGGACCGCCTGGTTGCCGACTCCGGGACAGGGATCCCTGGGCATCGTAACCAGGACCGACGATGCGGGAACACGATCGGTGGTGGGGAAGTTGAATGACCCCGGGACCCGGTCGGCGGTCAGCGCCGAGCGTGCGTTGTTGGAGAGTCTCGGGGGCGGATGTCAGGTGCCGCTCGGAGCGCTGGGGATGTCCTATGAGGGTGGGCTACGCCTCTGGGGCCTGGTGGCGAGCGTCGATGGAACCCGGGTGGTCCGGGGGGACGTGACGGGAGTCGCCGACGAGCCGGACGAGCTCGGCAACCGCCTGGCCGATCTCCTGAGGGAGCACGGGGCGGGGGACATTCTGAAGGAGGTCTTCGGCTCCCTGGCGGAGGCGCAGACCGAGGGCGGCGCATGACCGGCCCGCTTGAAGCGAAGATCCTCTCCGCGCAGGAACTCCTCGCTCGCCACGGCCGACCCCGAGAGGGGCGAGTCGTGTTCACCAATGGGTGCTTCGACCTGCTCCACCGCGGTCATGTAGAGTACCTCGAGCAGGCCAAGAGCCTAGGAGACGTGCTGGTGGTGGGCTTGAACACGGACGACTCGGTCCGGAGACTCAAGGGGGCCGGACGGCCTTTGGTGGACGAGGGGGGTCGGTCCCGCGTTCTCGCCGCACTCGCCAGCGTCGACGTCGTGACGCTCTTCGACGAAGACACGCCGGAGGAGCTCATCGATCGGTTGCTCCCCGACGTGCTGGTCAAAGGCGGTGACTACTCCCATGAAGACATCGTGGGGCGCGAGGCCGTAGAAGGTGCTGGAGGCACGGTAACCGTAGTGCCTTTGGTTGGGGATTACTCGACCACCGGGCTTCTGAGGCGCCTCGAGGAGGACACGTGACGCAGAGGGTCGATGGTCGCGGGGCCAATGAGTTGAGAAGGCTCGAGATGGCGCTCGGATCCGTACCCTACGCCGAGGGATCGTGCCTCGTCGCGACGGGGCAGACCCGGGTGCTTTGTGCCGCCAGCGTCGAGGAGGGCCTGCCACCGTGGCGGGAGCGGAGTCAGGCCGGATGGGTCACGGCCGAGTACGGCATGCTTCCGCGAGCCACGCACACACGCTCCGGCCGGGAGCGGGCCAAGGTGGGAGGCCGCACCCAGGAGATCCAGCGTCTCATCGGGCGCTCGCTCCGCTCGGTGGTGGACCTGAAGGCATTGGGCTCCCGGACGGTCATCGTGGACTGTGACGTGCTCCAGGCCGACGGAGGCACCCGCACGGCCGCGATCACGGGGGCATCGGTGGCGCTGTGGAGTGCCCTGGACGGGCTCATGAGACAAGGACTCCTGGAGCGGAATCCCATGCGGGAAATGGTGGCGGCGGTAAGCGTGGGGATCGTCGACGGCGAGGCGCTGCTGGACCTCGACTACCCGGAGGATTCCTCGGCTCAGGTCGACCTCAACGTGGTCGCCACGCGGGAGGGCCGTCTGGTCGAGGTGCAGGGCACCGCGGAGGGGCATCCCTTCACCAGAGCCGAACTCGACGACCTCATGGATCTCGCCCTCGGCGGCATCCAGCGTCTCGTGTCGGCCCAAGAAGGCGCCGTCGGTTAGTGGCCTGTGACAGAACCGAACCTCTCTCGCCTCGGCATGTCCGGAGACCTCGTGACGGATCTGTTGGTGGCGACGCGCAGCGTCGACAAGATTGCCGAGATCAGAGCGATTCTCGGCGAGGTGCCGCGTCTCCGCGTGCTCGATCTGGATCAGGCGGGGGTGGCTCGCAGCCCGGCCGAGGAGGCCCTGGAGCCCTACGATACGTTCGAAAAGAACGCCATCTCCAAGGCGACCTACTACCACGAAGTCAGCGGTAGACCGACCGTGGCGGACGATTCCGGGCTCGCCGTGGATGCGCTGGATGGTGCGCCGGGTGTCCGCTCCAAGCGGTTCTCGCCGGAGCGCGGGTTGGACGGAGAAGAGCGGGATCGAGTCAACAACGCGTATCTCCTGGAGTTGCTTGAGGACGAGCCGGCGGAGGAGCGAAGCGCCCGTTACGTGTGCGTGGCCGCCCTCGTTCTCCAAAACGGAGAGGTGACGACGTTCCGTGGCGAGGCTCCCGGAGTCATCGCCGAGGGCCCGAGAGGGCACGGAGGCTTCGGGTACGACCCCCTCTTCTTGGATGTCGAACTCGGTCGCACGTTCGGCGAGATGTCTCCCGAGGAGAAACACGAGCGCAGTCACCGCGGTCGGGCTTTCAGGGCCTTGGCCGAACATCTGGCTGCGTGACCCGGATGCCGACGCCTGATGCGACACCGGTCCACATCGGTCCCACCGAGGACGGTTCGGCCCTTCGGATCGAGTGGCAAGACGGCCACGAGTCCACGTATCAGCCTCGCGAGCTGCGGCTCCGCTGTCCGTGCGCGGGGTGTGTCGATGAGCTTACGGGTCAGCGAATGCTGACTAGTGCCATGGTTCAGCCGGGTGTGTATCCTACGGCCATCCACTACGTGGGACGTTACGCGCTCCAGTTCGTTTGGAGCGACGGCCACGACACTGGCATCTACACGTACGAGCTCATGCGGAGTCTGTGCGGATGCGAGGTGTGTGCAGCCGACGACGTCTCGGACTCAGGGAGTGACGGATGATCGTCGTTACCGGTGGTGCGGGCTTCATCGGGTCGAACCTGGTGGCCGGCCTCGAGGAGAAGGGCGAGGGGGAGCTGGTCATCTGTGACCGGCTCCGAGATGGCGACAAGTGGCGCAACATCGCGAAGCGCGAATTGGCGGACATCGTGCTCCCGGAAGACCTGCCGGCCTTTCTGGAGGGTGCGGGCTCCCGCGTTCGGGCGGTGTTCCACATGGGTGCCATCTCATCGACCACGGAGGCCGACGCCGACCTGATCCTCCGTACCAACGTCCACCTGTCGAGGGATCTCTGGCGGTGGTGTGCCGAACAGCGGGTCCCGTTCATCTATGCGTCTTCCGCCGCCACATACGGAGGAGGCGAACGGGGCTTCGACGACGACGGCTCGGTCGAGGGGCTCGCCCGGTTGCGCCCGATGAATGCGTACGGCTGGAGCAAGCATCTCTTCGATCGAATGGTGGCCCGCTGGGTGGCATCAGGTGATCCCGCGCCCCCGCAGTGGGTGGGCCTGAAGTTCTTCAACGTCTATGGGCCCAACGAGTACCACAAAGGGGAGATGCGTAGCATCGTGGCCAAGGCGTTTCCGGTAGCGGCGGCCGGCGAGGCCGTGACCCTGTTCCGATCGCACCACCCGGATTACGCAGACGGCGGCCAGTCGAGGGATTTCGTTTCGGTGCGGGACTGTGTCTCGGTCATGCTTTGGCTCATGGACCACCCGGAGGTGTCGGGCCTCCTCAACCTCGGTACCGGGCAAGCCCGTTCCTTTCTCGACGTCATCGGCAGCCTGTTCTCCGCCCTCGAGCGTGAGGCGGCCGTTCAGTGGGTCGACACGCCTCTAGAAATCCGCGATCGGTATCAGTATTACACGCAAGCGGAGATGGACCGCCTGAGGGTGGCCGGGTACGACCAACCCTTCCTGTCCCTGGAGGACGGGATCGCAGACTACGTAAAGGGCTATCTGGCCACGGACGAGCCGTATCGCTGATGAGACCATTCAAGAAACACCTCGCCGCACGCTTCCTCATGTTCGTCGCGCTGTCCGCGTCGGCCCCGTCTGCCTTGTGGGCCCAGGAAAATGGATTTCTGGTCCTACCGGGGATTCCGAATGGCCCCGCGGGCGTCCTGATCGACGGGAGCGAACGCGGTCGATTGTCCGCTTCGGAGTTCACGCTCGAGATCGCGCCGGGGGTATACAGACTCAGCGTTATCGCCGATGGGCTGCCCCCTTTCGATCGAAGCATCACCGTGCACTCGGGAGACGTGACGTACGTGCCGGTGGTATTGGCGCGTGAGACCGCTCAGGTCCATCTGGTCCACCTGAATCCGGCCCGGGTCGATGTTCGAGTCTCTGGTCAGGTGGTCGCCGTCACTCCGGCCACGGTCACGGTTCCTGCGGGTCAGACGGTCATCGGCCTGGGAGAGAACAGCTTCTGCTTCGAGTTTGGGCCGGACGCAGATGCCTATGTCCGCGTGCGAAGCACTTGGGTCGATGACGTACGTGGAGCCCGGAGTTGTGTCGCAGATCAGGAGGTCGAGACCTACGAGGCCCCGCACCTGCTGCTCTCGGAGGGTGATTTCCAAAGGCGACGGTTGTGGAGCCGGCAGAGAGGCGGTGAACCCGCCGAGGAGTTGTGGCCCCTTCTGTCAGGCTCGTTCTCGCGTGATGGCCGACTGGTGTTGGCCACCCTCCGCGGCGGGCAGCTGATTATCTGGGACAACCAGACTGGCGAAGAGGTTCGGCGTTTTCGGACACGAGATGACGTGTGGAGTGCTGCATTCTCTCCGGATGGTGAGCAGGTGCTGGCCCGGTTCTACTACGACGCGGACGAGCCGGCGCTCTTGGACTCACACACCGGTGCCGTCGAGTACAGCTTCCAGCTACCCGATCAGGTCGGTCCGGTGGCAGTGGGTTTTGGCGGTGAGTCGGTGTTGATGGGCTCGCCGTTCGGCTACGTGGCCTTGTTCGACGCCTCCACGGGCGCCGAGAGGCTGCGCCTCCCCACCCTTGGACGGGAGAGCCAGGCGGGTGTACAGCTGCATCAGCAGACGTCCGTGGCGCTGTCGCCCGATGGCACGCGCGCCCTGGCCGTGATCGGGGATAACTCGGAGATCATCATCTGGGACATCTCGACGGGCGCCGAGGTGCTCCGTTTCACCACCAACATCGATGTCGAGGACGCGGCCTTCTCCCCCGACGGTCAACTGGTGCTGACCGCCACGACCGCTCCGCGAAGGAGCCAGGACCCGGCGGAGGTCGTCGTATGGGACGCGGAGACCGGGGCCGAGATTCAGCACTTCCCGACGTCGGCCGATGCGACGATGGTCGCGTTTTCGCCGGACGGCCGGTTCCTCCTCGCATCCAGCTTCAGTGAGCTGGTGGTCTGGACGCTCTTCAGCGGAGGCTGATTCGGGGATCACCTCCCTCGCAACCAATCCGCACAACGGTGTGTCGCATAGACAGTCTCTCGGGCGACGGACACTGGGCGACGGACCACCGTCGATGGACCAGCGTCGATGGACCAGCGTCGGTGGACCAGCGTCGATGGGTGAACGAGGGGGCGCGGTATGGGTGACCTGATCCAGGATATGCGGTTCGCACTCCGGTCGTTTCGGATGCGGCCCAGCTTCACGGCGGTGGCGATCCTCACGCTTGCCCTCGGTGTGGGTGCGAACACGGCGATCTTCTCGGTCGTCAACGGTGTGCTCCTGAGTCCGTTGCCGTTCCCCGAGCCTGATCAACTGGTCGTGCTGTGGGCGAACAACCCGGAGCGGGGGGTCGAGTTGACCCGCATCGCGGGTGGCAACTTCCGCGACTGGAGGGAGATGAACCGGACGTTCTCCTCCATGGCGGCCATCGGCAGCGGGAGCTACGACCTGATCGGCGATGATGCCGCGCCCGAGCGCGTGGCGGGAAGCGTCGTGACGCCCGGGTACTTCTCGACCCTCGGGATCGAGCCCATCCTAGGGAGGACGTTCCGCCCCGAGGACGGTGAGGCCGGCATCCGAGTCGCCATACTGAGCCACGCCCTTTGGCAGAGCCGTTACGGCGGGGACCCGAGCATCGTGGGCCGCGTCGTGACTGCAAGCCGCGAGCGCTACGAGATCGTGGGGGTCATGCCTCCGACCGACTTCCCACGTATGAACATGAGAATCCTGCTCCCGCAGGGTCAGGACGCGAGGTTCATGTGGACGCCCCTCTCCTTCCAGGGGGGATGCTTCGGAGGCCGCTTCTGCCGGGTGCTTGGAGCCGTGGGACGCATGGCAGAGGGGGTGACGGTCGACCAGGCGCAGGCGGACCTGAGCAGCATCGCAGCCGGCTTGGCTACCGAATACCCGGATACCAACCTCGGTAGAGGCGTGCTCGTCCAGACACTCAGAGACGAAGTGGTAGGCGACGTTCGAGCCGAACTCCTGATCCTTCTCGCGGCCGTGGGGCTCGTCCTCTTGGTCGCGTGTGGCAACCTCACCAACCTCGTTCTGGCCCGAACACTCGATCGCGAGTCGGAGCTGGCGGTGCGCACGGCCCTGGGGGCGGGGAGCCGGCGACTGATTCGGCAGAGTTTCACCGAGGTCTTGATACTCGGGGTGATGGGAGGGGCGGCAGGTCTCGTGCTGGCGCTCTGGGCCACCGAGGCGCTCTTGAGCATGGTCCCTCAGGATCTGCCTCGCTTAGGCGAAATCGGTATCGATCCGGTCGTCCTCCTGTTCACGCTGTGCGTGGTCTTGGGTGCCAGCTCTATCGGGGCTCTCATTCCCGCACTACGAATCGGTGGGCAAGGCGTGGGTGGGGCATTGGGTTCCCGTAGCCGTACCGGATCCGCAGGGAAGGGAAGAAGCCGTGCGAGCCGGATGTTGGTCGTGTCTCAGCTTGGCCTCGCCGTGATCCTCTTGGTTGGGGCAGGCCTGCTGCTACGCAGCTTCCAGGCGTTGAAGGCGGCGGACGCGGGCTTCGAGGCCGATGGCGTACTTCTGGCTTCGATTCTGTTGCCGAATAGTGAGTATGATGAGGCCGAGAAGCTCTGGGCTTTTACGGATGACGTCATGGAAGGCGTCCGGTCCCTGCCCGGCGTTGAGGCCGTCGCCCTCACCTACGACCACCCGCTGCAGAGCAACTGGGGGTCGAGCTTCACGTTCGAGCACCTTCCGACGCCGGCGCCGGGTGAAGTGCCCGCCATGCGACTCCGCATCATCGGAGAGGGATACCTCGAGCTCATGGGTATCGACGTGCTGCAGGGTCGTGAGTTCACCGATGTGGACCGCGCGGATGCCCCGGGCACCGTCCTTGTGAATGAAGCGTTCGCCCGCGAGTTCCTGCCCGGCGAGGACGTTCTGGGCAAACGGATCAACCACACCACGAGTGTAGGGAACTGGGGAGAGGGGATGCCCACGAGCTACGAGATCGTGGGGGTCGTGGACGACGTTCGCTTCATGGGGCTCCGGGCAGAGGTGCCGCCGGCCGTGTACATGCCGTGGCGGCAGTTCCCGTTCTGGGGCATCACCCTGGCCGTGCGGGCGGGCGGGGATCTGCCACAGATGATCGCACCTGTCCGTGAGGCTGTGTGGCAGGTGGATGCCCAGCTGCCGGTCCCTACCGTCCAGTCCATGGACGATATTGCGGCCGTCAGCGTCGCGCGGGATCGGTTCAACGCTCTCCTCCTGGCCGCCTTTGCCATCGCCGCCCTGTTGCTGTCGGCCGTCGGCATCTACGGCGTGATCAGCTACGCCGTGTCGCGCAGAACGTCTGAGATGGGAGTCCGTATGGCTCTCGGTGCCGAGCCTGGATCCGTTATGAGGCTCGTCCTGTCCGAGAGTGTCCGAATGTCCCTTTTCGGACTCGCGGGTGGCCTGGTCGCAGCGTTGGTGACGACCCGGGTATTGGCCGGGCTTCTCTACGGCGTGGCGCCGTACGACCCCGTCGTGATTCTCAGTGTGGTGGGTACGCTGCTCGCCGTTTCGGTGCTCTCGGGCTACGTGCCGGCGCGTCGCGCTTCTCGGGCCGATCCGATGGAGGCTCTACGGAACGAGTGACGGCAGGTAGACCGCCACTGCCTGGAGCACTCAGCCCGAGTCGGACTTGAATCCGATCTCGAGGTGACTGTCATCACAGTAGGGCTTGTTCTTCGAGGCCCCGCATCGACATAGCGCGACACGCGCGTCGGTGGTGACCGTGCGTCCTTCGTGATCGACGATCTCGACTCCGCCCTGGACGTAGAGTGGGCCGTCCACCGCGAGGGAAATGGCCGGGGCAGCGGGGACTTCTTGGGGCCCACCGTCGGTGCGCTCGAAGGTCAGGGCACCGGTCGGGCACTTGGCGATCACGGCTGCGATATCGTCGGGGCTGCCTGCCGTCGCGTCGATCCAGGGGCGTCGATCAGGGTTGAATACGGCGTCGAGTCCATGCACGCATTCCGCGGCGTGAATGCAGCGCTGGACATCGTAGCGGACCACGATGCCGTCGCCCTCGTATTCCCTGATCTTGCCCACGGCGGTCTCCTGATGTGGATGGGCTGGTATGGTGAATTTCGTCGGGCCAAGTTGGAAACATGAAGGTGTTGGCCGTCCGTGTACACTTCGTGGTCCTCGTCTGCACGAATCTCCTCCACGGCCACTTTCTGACGGGCAATCTCGTCCAACGGGTGGAGCGTCTGCTCCCTTGGTAGCTTCCGAGGCTCGTCACCCCGAATCAGACTACCGATCTCGGTTGGCAACTGGTCGGGGTTAGCCGCTTGCCTGGCACCGAGCGCCCTCGCCCGCAATTGGTCTGATGTTGCTTGTTTCTTCTTTCCCATGACAGTTCAAGATGCGCCTCCAGGCAGGTTGGCGCGAGAGCAACCGAGGGTCACGCCGAGGGTCACGCCGAGGGTCACGCCGAGGCCGCCACTGGCGCCGAATCACATTGCTGGACATAGTGATTCGTGGATGCCTCCAGCCGGCCTCCCCTAGCGGGGAAGCGGGAACGGATGCGATGTGGCAGATGATGATGATCCGCATTGTTGCGGTAACCCTTATGCTGGCCGCCTGCGGTGGTGGTGGCGAAGACCCGACGAGCCCGCCGGACCCCCCCAGCGACAGCGGCGGAAACGAAACTCCCGTCCATGGCCGAGAGAATCCTGCCATAGTCGGCGACACGCTAACCCTCTCGAATATCATCGGACTGCGCGGCGGTAACCCGGCTACGATCCGTCTCACGTACCTTGGTCATGTCGCGGGCGCCGCGGCGCTGGACACGGTGATGGCGGCCAACCAATTCAACGATGGGCCACCGGCGGGCTTCGAGTATCTACTGGGCCGCTTTTGGGTGGAAATCGTCCAGTTGGCCGACCCGGGTACCGCGTTCCGTATGTGGGACGGACACTGGGAAGCTGTGTCGGGGGCAGGGGTGATCCATGAACAGCCACTATTTGAGGCCTGCTGTCTTGAGGATGTGCTTGATGGGGAGGGCTTCAGGGGTGCGTCATGGGAGGGGTGGGTGCCCTTCTTCGTGTTGCCATCTGATGACGGAGTGTTGGGCACCTACCAGCGATTGGCGTGGTTCAAACTGCGTTGAAGGTGAGAGGCTGCATGGCCGCAAGAGTGACTCGATGCCCACGATGCGTAAAGGGGGCTGGGAAGCCAGGGGTGAGGGGGTAAGTCCTTCATGAGCAATCCGGCTTTGTTTCTTACCGTCTTCTGCATCTTATCCCTGTGGAGCCTATACCTCTTTCTGATGCAGCCTGGGCTTTGCCTCGACTGTGTTGGCGCTCATCGCCTACACGGTCGCGGTGCTTTTGCCCGTCCCGTGCGGATACTTCTTTCCGAGGTTTCAACGGGTCCTTAGTGCGCGACGCGACGACGAGGCATTGCACCTGTTGAAAGCTCTCAACTCGGTCGCAGCCGCTACGACGGAATACTTCACGCGGTAGAGGTGCTCGCCTTGCATTGTTATCTTCCCCCGCAAGACGACGTTGCCGGTAGTCGCGATGGGTAGTCCTAGCAGCGTGCTGTGTGTGCCCTATACGTGCCCTATCGAGAAACTCTGATCTTTTGTGTCGCAGGAATGTGAAGTCCATAACACCTTTATTCGCAGTTATGTAGGATGACATACGGGGCGTGGCGCAGTCCGGTAGCGCACCTGCTTTGGGAGCAGGGGGTCCCCGGTTCAAATCCGGGCGCCCCGACTGAGACTCCGCAACCATGAGTGGTTGCGGAGCCTTTTTGTGTCCGGAGCCTCTTTCGGAGCGCCCGGATTCAGCGGCCTCGGAAAGGCGAGGACGCGGTGACCGCCGCGAGGCGGGCGCCAGAACCGTAGGTTCGAGCCGAGGCGTCGGTCAGTTCTTCCGCAGTGCGGCCCTTGGGTCTTCCGCCGAGACGACGGAGCGAAGCTCCGTCAATCCGGGCGCCCCGACTGATGTAAAGAAAAGGCCGGCATGAGCTTACGCGCTTGTGCCGGTCTTTGCTTTTCGGGCCAGGGAAGGGTGCGTGCACGGTGCGTGCGCGGTCGAGAGTGATTCGGGGTGGGGGCTCGGTAGATTTGTTCTCTGTTAAGCAGAGTGTCAACGCCGGTTGAAAATGTCACACTTCGGGGGGAGGTGACGGGCCTCTAGGTCGTCGCTCTCTCCTTTGATCTTGCCCTCTTTCTCTTAGGGGGTGAGGGGCTCGGGTCTGCTCCTGACTCCTTCGGAGGCCCAACTCAAGCTCTGGAGGTGGGCCCGGATCGCTTTTTCTCCCACCAGCCCATGGCTCCGCCCCGGATCGAGTGGGATCGTTCTTTGATGGAAAAGAAATTCGATCTCGAGCGGTCCCTCGCCGACACTCGCCGCCTTCTTAGGCAGAGGGGCTACCAGCCTCGGACGATAGACGTGTACGCCCGATGGCTCCAGAGATTCGCCGAGACCTATCCCAATACCCCGGTACAGAACTTGACCAGGGCGCACGTGGAGGAGTTCTTGAGCGTTCTCACCGATCAGCGGAGTTTGGCGCCGAAGAGTCGCAATCAGGCCACCTCGGCGCTGACGTTCTTCTTTCGAGAGGTTCTGGGCCGTAACGATCTGGAAGGCATGCCACGGGCTCGAGAACCCCAACGAATACCCACGGTGTTATCCCACGGACAGGCCAAACTCGTGATCCACCACATGTCCGGTAAGTATCGCCTCCTCGGTTCTCTGATGTATGGCACAGGCGCCCGCCTGACGGAGGCTCATCAGCTGCGGGTGAAAGACATCGACTTCGACTTGGTGGAGATTGAAATCCGAGACGGCAAGGGCGCAAAGGACCGTCGGGTCATGCTTCCGGCCCACATCACCGCTGCGTTGAGACGACAGATATCGACGGCTACAGGACTTCACGAGCAGGACAGGCGCGATGGAGGAGGTTGGGCACAACTACCAGGCGCACTACATCGCAAAGATCCGCAGGCGGGATACGACATCGGCTGGCAGTTCCTGTTTCCCTCGAGCCGATTGTCGAGTGATCCCACGACCGGGCGGAAGGGTCGTTACCATCTCCATCCGTCGGCCATGCAAAGACATATGAAGAAGGCTGTCCGGGCATCCGCCATTTCCAAACGCGTCAACTGCCATACCCTCCGCAAATCCTTTGCCACCGAGATGTTTCGGGCGGGATACGACGCTCGTTCCGTGCAGAAGCTCATGGGTCACAAGGACATCCGCACAACGATGATCTACGTGCAAGCTGTCACCGACGCCGGCCTAGGCATGCGGAGTCCACTTGATCGACCCGACGACGAGGACTAGGCTGCCAGCCGCCAGCCGCTCCTTTCAAGCAAAAAACACGCCCCTGGCGCAGTGCAAACACACAGGCGAAATCAGCTACAAGCGGGGACTGTGTTGGGTCTGTCGGTCTCTCTCGGTGCTGCCTACGTTGCCATTCACGCGGCGTATCCGATTCAGGACATCAAGAGGATGCGCGGTCAAGTTATTAGTTAGGAAGCGATTGAAGGTGTTCGGCGGATAGGACTCTCCGAAGGGGTGACAGTGAACCACGACGCAGTGGAAGTGACCCGCCGCGTGACCGCACAGCGTACGGTGGGTCGCGGTACCGCCCTGATGGTTGTCCTGGCATTGACCACCGCATGTGAGCCGTCGCCGGAGTCGTTGTTCAATGCACCGGCCCAAATCGTCGATCTCAGCCCAACCATCACAGAGGACCTGCTGACTCGGGTGCGTGGCGAACGTCAACTCCGTGACCGAGGGCGGCGCGGCGTCACCACTCTCGAGCACATCATACGTAGAGATCCTCTCTACGTGGCCAATGCGTTCGTGGAGCTCTACGATCACGCGGGCGCCCACGTTGATGCGCCGAGCCACGTCATTGAAGGCGCGCCGGCGGTCGACGAGATGCCGCTGGACGCGTTCATTGGCCCGGCCAAGGTGTTCGACTTCAGCCACAAGGAGCCGGGCGAACCGATTGCCCGCTCGGAACTAATGGATAGGGGCATCGCATCAGGGGACATCGTCATCCTGCACGTTGCATATGAGGCTCCCGGCCCCGACGAGTTCCCGATGTATCCCTACCTCTCAGGTGACGCTGCGGAGTACCTGGCGGGGATCCCGATCAAGGCGTTCGCTTCGGACATGCCCAGCACCGGGAGTTTCTCGGAGTACGGACGTCTCGCCGCCGAAGGCGCCTCTGGGTCGGAGCAGGTCGTCGCAGAGCACTACGCCTTCCTCTCCCGCGGAATCCCCAACATTGAAGGGCTCGTCAATCTGGAGAGCATCCTCGGGGAAGACGATGTGGTATTCGTGGGCTTCCCCCTCAAGCTGGACGGCATTAGCGGTGGGCCGATGCGAGCCGCTGCACTCATCTACCAAGCAAGACGTCCGGAGTGACTGAATCGCTAGGGCGTATGCGAACGCTGCTCGATGTACACGGCGGTGGCCAGGCGCTACCGAGCCCAGACTCCTTGAAGGGGCTTCTGCTGGGCGCGACTTCGTATTGGCGATCCGGTCACTTTGGTGTTGCCTTTGGTGTTTACGACGCGATGGTGGCAACCGGAGCCGCCGAGCTCCTGTCCACCCGCGAACTCGCTCTGCGGCTAGCGAAGTCCCGGGCCGAGATCGAGAATGGGCAGAGCGACGAGCCCTACGCTGAGCGCGCGTTCGAGGACGTGCTCGACGTCATTCGAGAGTACGGAGGGTGGTACTCCGTTATGCGAGAGGAGGGCTTGAGCCGCCTCTCCGTGCCACCTCCTAGCTCGAGTCCGGACCTCCAAGGCCTGGTGGGCGATCCCGAATTCGCGGAGGCCCTCTTCTCAAGAGTTCTCTGGGAAACGAACATCGCCGACTTCTACGTCGAGCAGATCGCGGAACTGCGGACTACGTTGGAGCTGCTGAGGTCTGAGGCATCCCTCGGCGGCTGATGCACTCTAACAAGCGATTGCTGCTGTCGCCGAAGACCTAGCGAAGCGCTGTGCGCTTGTCAGCAGGCGGGCGGCGCAGCAGAATCGCAATCCGTTATAGAGCGCGGATTCGTTGACCGCATTGCATACTCTGATCTTGGGCTGCTGAGCCAACCGTGAGGGCAGTCTGTCAGGGAGACCCATTCGTACATGGCTCTGTGGGCCCCCAATGGTGTAGATTCTGGGAGTCCCCAGACAGAGAGTAGGTCGGATGTCCGAGTCTAAGATCAAAGAGAGAGTGCTAGACGCAGTCCGCGATCTTCCGGAAGACACGACCGTGGAAGAGGCCATGGAGCGCCTCTACTTTCTGGCCAAGATCGAAGAGGGTCTCCGGCAAGCCGACGCTGACCAGACCGTAAGTCACGAGGAAGCCAAGCAACGCATCCTCGGGTGACGCAGGTCAGATGGACTGACCAAGCGGTCGATGATCTGACATCGATCCGCGACTTCATTGATCGTGACTCGCCGAGGTACGGCCGACTCGTGATGGAACGACTGTTTGAGGCCACTTCCCGGATCTCGATCTTCCCCGAGTCTGGCCGAATCGTGCCAGAGTTGCGGCGGAATGATGTCCGCGAGATCATCGTCGGGGAGTATCGCATCGTCTACCGGCTCGAAGCAGAGGTGGCGACTCTGATCACTGTGTTCCGGTCGTCTCGGCTCTTCCCGCCGAACCTAAAGGGACTCTGAGCGTGTCGTTGAGCGGTAAAGGACCTGGGTAACAGTTAAGTCAAGAGACCTGGGTAACAGTTCTCCGTCCTTTGCAAGTGCCTCCAGTTCGTCTCTTCCCTCGTCCGAGGGAGTCGAAGATGAGGCGTTTGGGTTCAACAAAGCGTCCTAGCCAGATGGGTCCGAAGTAGACCTCAAAGAGACCGTGGTCAATCTCTTCCAGTCCGACTTCATGCCCAGCGAAGAGTCGGCCGACGGGCACACGGTCCCCGTACCAGCGGATGCCACCGTTCGTGCTGACGAGCCGGGTCTCGAAGTGGCCCGGATACGTGACCGGGTCGAGTTGCTTCGGGAAGGGTCGAGGTGAGGGTCGGTAGAGATTGGAGGGCACGGCACCGTCCAACGCCTCGTGAGGCCGGACTTCGTTGTAGAGCTTCCTGAATCTTCGAAACGCTTGCTGCTGGGTCCGCATGTTGGAGCTCGGAGGTCGGGTGGTACGCCTCTTTAGCACCAGGTGCATGTTCTCGTGCTTGCCGTTCTGCTGAGGGCAGCCAGGCTCGATGAGCTCAGGCAGAATGCCCACCTGAATGGAACCACACGGACAGCCGAGAGAGACGGCCTAGTGCGTTCGAAGCGAAGGGAGTGCCGTTGTCCGTACGGATCCGTTCGGGTAGACCGTGTTGGCGAAATAGCCGCGTGAACACTGGGATCACGCCGTCGATTGTCACGTCCGGACGACCCCAACACTCCAGTACGAACCTCGAATGCATGTCCTGCACAGTAAGCGGGTAGCACAGCTCACCGTCACCCATCGGGAACTCGCCCTTGAAGTCGGCCGTCCACGTCCCGTTCGGTTCAGATGCGTTGGTATCGGGTCGACCCGGGTGCCAGCGGCGCACCCTTCGCCGACGCCTCGGCACCAGGTCGTGACGCACCAGGATGTTGTGCATCGTCTGTCGTGAGGGCAGTGCTAGCTCCGGCCGATGCGTCTGCAGGTACCACCGGATCTTCTTCGGCCCGAAGTCGTCATACTTGCGTCTAACCTCGAGGATCGTCTCGACCACCTCACTAGGCGTAGCCCATGGGCAATGCCCGGGTCGACTCGCTCGATTCTCCAGACCTGCTGGCCCGGCTCGCCGCCATCGATCCATCCACTTGTAGCCCGTCTTGCGACTAATCCCGTATCGATCGCACACCGCAGCAAAGCTCCGAAGACTGCGATGGGCTTCTTCGATAAACCGCGTTCTCTCTTCCATGACATGAGTCTCCTCGAACGGCATCGGCCTCCTCCTTTCAGAGGTGCCGACTGTAACCCATGTCCCTTTACTTAAGTGTGTACCATGTCTCTTTACCGGACCTGGCCCGCCGCCTAACAAGCGATTGCTACTGACGCGGTAGGCATTTCGCTCGCGCGCTTCGCTTGCGGTCCACATCTTGGTCGCGCAGCAGAATCGCAATCCGTTAGGCGGCGTTCGAACTGCATCGGGGAGCAAATGGCAAGAGACTCGGGTGCGATACGTCAACTACTCTCGGCAGCCGCAGTGGTCCTTTCCCTCATCTTCGTCGGCCTGGAGATACGCCAGAATACCGCCGCGCAGCGAGCGCAGACGAGACAAGCCCTGGCCGAGGCGTCTCGGGAGTTCACCCTCACGTTGGGCTCTACCCCGAACTTGGCTCTGGTTTACAGCACCGTGTTTCCGTCTACCGACGGCGCGCGCGGAGCGACGAATCTGACGCCCGCCGATTCAACAGCAGCACGATTGCTAATGTTCACCCAGGTTCGCAATGCAGAGAACGTCTTTCTGCAGTTCCGTGAAGGTGTTGTAGATGAGAGCGTGTTGCAGACCTATGCTTTCGCTGACGCACGTTACCGGACCACCGCATTTGCTGAGTTCTGGGAAAGCCAGCGTGGGCGCTTCGACACGGCGTTTGTGCGCGCCTTCGACGAAGTGAACGGAATCAGGTGACTGGCCCGCCGCCTAACAAGCGATTGCTACTGACGCGGTAGGCATTTCGCTCGCGCGCTTCGCTTGCGGTCCACATCTTGGTCGCGCAGCAGAATCGCAATCCGTTAGAGCGCACCAAGCCATTGTCGCGAACCCCTTGAACTTGCAGCGGAGGGAGCGTAACGTTCATATCGTCTTACGATAAGCCTATCGATGGAGATAGCGTTGTGTCTACCGTCACGATTTCCAGCAAGTACCAGGTGGTAATCCCCAAGGACGTGCGGGATCGATTGAGGATCCGCCCGGGCCAAAAGGTTGAAGCCTTTGCCGTGGGCGGAAGGGTAGAACTCGTACCCGTCCGTCCCATGTCCGAGATGCGGGGATTCCTGAAGGGAATGGATCCCAACTTCGAGCGTGAGCCGGACCGCGAATTATGAACGTGGTGGATTCTTCGGGCTGGATTGAGTTCTTTGTCGGCGGGCCCAACGCGGGTTTCTTCGAGAAGCCCCTCAGCGCCGAGGACGAACTTCTCGTGCCCTCCGTCATTGTCTTGGAGGTCTACCGCTATGTCCTACGCAGCGAAGGGCGCGAAAAGGCGTTGTCCGTTGCTGCGACAATGCGCCATGGACGTGTCATCGACCTGGACACGGGCCTGGCGATCGAGGCCGCCGAGCTTGGTGCCCTCTCTGCCAACTTAGGTGAGACACGGAACGAGTAAAGAATTAGAGTAGGGCGAAGGCAGAGAAACCGAGGATGCTGAGACACCGAGAGAGAATGGAAGAGAATGGAATCGCCCCACTAACCTGGGAGGGTAAGCGAAGCGCGGCAGCTGCTCCGGACGCGGAGGTGGTAGATAAGCCGACGCGCCGACGGTTTAGTCCGTCGTACAAGCTGCGGGTCGTCGAAGAAGCGGACCGGTGCACGGAGCCGGGAGAGGTAGGGCGACTCCTGCGACGGGAGGGCTTGTACTCGTCGCACCTGACGACATGGCGCAAGGCGGTGCGGAGTGGGTCGCTGAGAGCGCTGTCGAAGAGACGAGGTCGAAAGCCGAGCGAACGGAATCCGCTGGAGGGGAAAGTGCGCAAGCTGGAGCGCGAGAACACTCGCCTGGAGAAGGAACTCGAGAAGGCGCGCCTGATCCTCGACGTCCAGGGAAAAGTTGCAGGGCTGCTGGGATTGAGCCTCAAGGACGGGACGAACTCGTGAAGGCGGCCGAGGCGCTGGCCACGTACGTAGGGGTAAAGCCCGCGTGCGATGCGCTCAGGGTCGCCCGAGCCACGTTCTATCGTCGTCGGAGGCCATCGACCGGGCATCAGCAGCCCCGCCCGACCCCAGCCCGTGCCTTGAGCGAGAAGGAACGAGACAAGGTCTTCGACACGCTGTGTTCGGAGCGATTCGTGGACCGGTCCCCGGCCGAGGTTGTGGCGACCCTGCTCGACGAAGACGTCTACCTGTGCAGCGAACGTACGATGTATCGCGTTCTGGCCTCCCAAGTGCCAGTTCGAGAGCGCCGAGCGCAGCGGAGTCATCCCGAATACCAGAAACCCGAGTTGATGGCGACGGGCCCGGGCCAGGTCTGGTCCTGGGATATCACACGGCTGCTGGGGCCGAGGAAGTGGAGCTACTTCTACCTCTACGTTATCATGGACATCTTCAGCCGCTACATCGTGGGATGGATGGTGGCGGATCGGGAGAGCTCGGCCTTGGCCGGGCGCCTGATCCAGCAGAGTTGCCTGAAGCATGGCGTCCAGCCCCAGGTCCTGACCTTGCACTCGGATCGAGGAGCTCCGATGACGAGCCAATGCACGGCTCAGCTCCTCGCCGATCTCGGGGTGACCCGCTCGCTGAGCCGACCTCAGGTGTCGGATGACAATCCGTTCTCCGAAGCCCAGTTCAAGACCTTGAAGTACCATCCCTCGTTTCCTGGACGGTTCGAGGATCAGGGCCAGGCCAAAACCTTCTGTCGCTCGTTCTTCCGCTGGTACAACGCCGAGCACCGCCATGGTGGTATCTCGATGCTGACCCCCGAACAGGTCCACTTCGGGAATGCAGATCAGGTCATCGCCGGCAGGCAGGCCGTGCTACGCGAGGCCTGGGCCGCTCATCCCGACCGCTTCGTCTCCGGTGAGCCGAAGCCCAAACCGCTCCCGGAGGCCGTCTGGATCAATCCTCCAACCCCCTCCCTCACGACACAGGAGATTGCTCTCTAATTAATTCCCAAGAGTGTCTCACTGGCGTTGACAGGCTCCGGTGCGAGTCATGGGCTCCCTCTAGCGGACAGCATCATCTACGCGTCAGCGCTCAGCTACGCAGCCACTCTCTGGACTCAAGATGCAGATTTCGATGGGCTGGATCATGTGGAGTACCGACCCAAGCGGGGTGCGCTCTAACAAGCGATTGCTACTGACGCGGTAGGCATCCGGCTCGCGCGCTTCGCTTGCGGTCGGCATCTTGATCGCGCAGTAGAATCGCGATCCGTTAGACCTCACCTCGACCCATGCGAACATTGCCGTGGGCGGGGTCGACAGTCGAGATTGAGAGCATGACGAAGCAAGCTCTCCTAGCTGAGATCCTCCGACTGCCTCCCGACGAGCGCATTGAACTCCTCGGGGAGGCCTGGGATGCGGTCGCGGCAAGCCCCGAAGATGTCGCGATCCCCGAATGGCATGTCCAGGAACTCGAGCGTCGACTGGCTGACACCGATGCGGAATACGTTCCGTGGGAAGAGGTCCGGGTCCGCCTGAGAGACTCTGGGTAGCTGTGCTCGTCCGCTTCCGCACGGAGGCGGCCTCGGACGTGGTGTTGGCCCGAGAGTGGTACGATGGGCAACATCCGGGCCTCGGCGATGACTTCGTCCGATCGCTCGAGCAGATCATCGGTCTTGTCTCCGAGCTTCCTGAGGCCTTCCCTGAGATCGCGGTCGGGCTGCGACGGGCTCTCCTCGGCCGCTTCCCCTACGCTCTTTACTACCGACTAGAAGTCGACGTTGTTGACGTCATCGGCTGCCTCCACACGCGGAGATCACCGAGCCGCTGGCGTAGTAGGGGTGACCAAGGACGGTAGTGTCACTAAGATTGTGTAAAAGGGGGTGAGGGCGTCCGAGGAGGGTGGACAGCCCGGAAAAGAAAGAGGAAGCTCCTTGTGAATTGTTCATCATCACATGAACCCGGGAGTCCGGCCTGCGTGAGCAGGTCGGAACCGGAACAAGGAGCTTCCTCATGGAAAAGATGGTCGAAGTTGAGCCAGCCACGCAAGACGAGCTGCGTCAGGATTTGAAGTCGCTGTTTCAGGGCGCGATCCGGCTAACGCTCGAGATGGTGTTGGAGGAGGAGTTGAAGGCGATGGTCGGAGCGCGACGATTCGAGCGGGTCGGCAGCCGGAAGGGCCACAGGAACGGGACGTATCTGAGGCGCCTGCTTACGAGCCTGGGTCAGATCGACGTGACGGTCCCGCGCAGCCGGGAAGGCGGCTCGCCCGCCGACGTGATGGGTCGCTACCAGCGCAGGAGTGAAGAAGTCGATGCGATGATGGTGGAGGCCTACGTGAGCGGCGTGTCGCAGCGCAAGATGGGCGACGTGACCGAGGCACTCATGGGTGAGCGCGTGGGACGCTCGACGGTGAGCCGGGTCGCGAAGCGGCTCGACGAGGGCGTGCAAACGCTGCGGAGTGCACCCATCGAGGGGGCCCACCCCTACCTGTACCTGGACGCGACGTTCCTCGATGCCCGCTGGGCCCGAAAGGTCGAGAACGTGAGCGCGCTCGTGGCCTACGCCGTGGGCCCGGACGGCCACCGCCGGCTCCTGGGCATCACGCTGGGCCCTGAGGAATCGGAGAACAGCTGGTCGGAGCTCCTCGAGCAACTCCTGGAGCGTGGTCTCAGCGGCGTCCAGCTCGTGATCGCGGATGAGCACGCGGGCCTGGCAGCCGCGGTGCGCCGCTTCCTGCCCGAGGTGCGCCGCCAGCGCTGTACTGTCCACCTGCAACGCAACGTGCTGGCCAAGGTCCCGCATCGCCTGCGCAAGCGTGTGGCGCGCGAGGTTGCCGCCGTCTTCCGGGCCCCCGGGCTCGCTGAGTCGAAGAAGCGCCTGGCCGAGATCACGGCGCGCTGGCACAAGGAACTCCCCGAGGCAATGAGGGTGCTCGAGCGGGGCTTCACGGCCGCCACCCAGTTCTACGCGTTCCCCGAGCCCCACTGGGCCCGACTGCGCACCACGAACAGCCTCGAGCGCCTGCACACCGAGATCAAGCGTCGGATCCGGAGCGCCGGCGCCTTCCCCGACCGAGCCAGCGCGCTCCGCCTCATCACTGCGGTTGCTCTAAGGACTACTGCGGTCTGGAGCGAACGTCGCTACCTGGATCTCACGCTTCTCGAACCGAAGGAGGTCGCCAAGGCAGCCTAACAGAAGCATCGAGGAGCTTCCTCTCACTTTTACACACAACTCGGGGTGACCAAGGATATCCCAGGACCAGACCTGGCCCGGGCCCGTCGCCATCAACTCGGGTTTCTGGTATTCGGGATGACTCCGCTGCGCTCGGCGCTCTCGAACTGGCACTTGGGAGGCCAGAACGCGATACATCGTACGTTCGCTGCACAGGTAGACGTCTTCGTCGAGCAGGGTCGCCACAACCTCGGCCGGGGACCGGTCCACGAATCGCTCCGAACACAGCGTGTCGAAGACCTTGTCTCGTTCCTTCTCGCTCAAGGCACGGGCTGGGGTCGGGCGGGGCTGCTGATGCCCGGTCGATGGCCTCCGACGACGATAGAACGTGGCTCGGGCGACCCTGAGCGCATCGCACGCGGGCTTTACCCCTACGTACGTGGCCAGCGCCTCGGCCGCCTTCACGAGTTCGTCCCGTCCTCGAGGCTCAATCCCAGCAGCCCTGCAACTTTTCCCTGGACGTCGAGGATCAGGCGCGCCTTCTCGAGTTCCTTCTCCAGGCGAGTGTTCTCGCGCTCCAGCTTGCGCACTTTCCCCTCCAGCGGATTCCGTTCGCTCGGCTTTCGACCTCGTCTCTTCGACAGCGCTCTCAGCGACCCACTCCGCACCGCCTTGCGCCATGTCGTCAGGTGCGACGAGTACAAGCCCTCCCGTCGCAGGAGTCGCCCTACCTCTCCCGGCTCCGTGCACCGGTCCGCTTCTTCGACGACCCGCAGCTTGTACGACGGACTAAACCGTCGGCGCGTCGGCTTATCTACCACCTCCGCGTCCGGAGCAGCTGCCGCGCTTCGCTTACCCTCCCAGGTTAGTGGGGCGATTCCATTCTCTTCCATTCTCTCTCGGTGTCTCAGCATCCTCGGTTTCTCTGCCTTCGCCCTACTCTAATTCTTTACTCGTTCCGTGTCTCACCTAAGTTGGCAGAGAGGGGTGCAACAGTACGCGGACGACGTGGTTGCGCGGCTGCGATCCGATCCCGGTGAAGGGCGCGTCGACCGGACGGACGTACACGCCTTCACGATCGACCCGGCAGATGCCAAGGACCATGACGACGCCCTCTCGGTTCGGCGACTGAAGAAGGGGCTGATGGAGGTCGGGATTCACATTGCCGATGTAACCCACTTCGTGCGGGCGGGTGATCCGGTGGATCTCGAGGCGCTCAAGCGAGCGACGAGTGTGTATCTGGTCGATCGGGTCATTCCCATGTTGCCCCACTCGTTGTCCACCGACGCGTGCTCGCTCCTACCGGAAGTCGACCGGTTTGCGATATCCGTCTTTGCAACGCTGGATGGCTCCGGAGCCGTGAAGTAAGCCCGCGTCGAACAGACGCTCGTGCGAAGCAGGCACAAGCTCAGCTATGAGGAGGCGCAGTCCGTTCTGGATGGAGCGCTTTCCGTCGATCCTCAAACGGATCAAGCGCTGGCCGACCTGGCCGGCCTGGCTCGAGCGCTCCGGGCCCGCCGGGAGGAGCGAGGGGCGCTCGACTTCGATCTGCCCGAAGCTCGCGTGGTGCTGGGCGAGGGGGGGGAGCCGGTCGAGATCCAGCGAGTGGAGCGCCTCGAGAGCAACCGCCTCATCGAGGATTTCATGCTGCTCGCCAACGAGATCATGGCTCGCCGCGCCGAGGATGCCGGGCTCCCGGTCTTGTACCGGGTCCACGAATCGCCTTCCAAGGACAAGATGCTGGAGCTCAAGGCGTTTCTGGCGCGGTTGGGGCTCTCGACTCCGAAGGGTTCGATCGGCCCGAAGGCGCTGCAGACGCTGCTCGAGAAGGTGCATGGGACTCCCGAGGGCCGACTCGTATCCACGGTGGTACTCCGAGCCATGAGTCGGGCTCGCTACGATCCCGCGAATCTGGGTCATTTCGGTCTAGCTGCGACCCACTACACGCACTTCACCTCACCGATTCGGCGATACCCCGACCTGTGGTTGCATCGAGTGGTCACGCGAGTCCTGATCGAGGAGCGGGTGGCCCCGGAGCAATGGGGTGGGGAAGAGCTGGAGGCGAAGGCGGAGCGCTGCAGCATCCGCGAGAGGGTCGCTGAGGCCGCGGAGCGAGAGAGTGTCGATCTCAAGAAGGCCGAGTACATGGAGAGGCACCTCGGTGACGAGTTCACGGGGACGATCGCTGGCGTGACTTCATTCGGCCTCTTCGTGCTCCTGGACGAAGTCTTTGTGGAGGGCCTCGTTCACGTGAACAGCATGATGGACGACTACTACGCGTTTCAGGAAGAGAGCTACCGATTGGTCGGAGAGAGGTCACGCAGGACCTTCAGGCTCGGAGACCGATTGGCCGTGCGGGTATCCCGCGTCGACAAGCTGGAGCGATTTATTGACTTCGTTCTGGTAGATTCCCGTCCAGCGCGTCGTTGACAAGCGTCAAGCGCCGGGACTAAGCTCGAAAAGTCCCTCCAACTCGTGAATTCCAAGGTGGCATGGCCGCACGTACGATCGTCTACACGGCATCGAGCCCGACTGCAGAACCGGATCTACTTACCCGGTTCTGCATTGAGCACGGGTACACGCTCCTGGTGGTGGAGGGTGCAGATGGGGTAAACGCCCTGCTGAACCGGTCCTTCCCGTCGTGCCTGGTTCTCGACAGTGGGGATGAGCCGGGACCCATGCTCGAGCTCTGTTCACAGGTGAAGGGGGATACCTTCACGGCCATCGTGCCTGTGATTCTCCTCATCCCGTCGAACGAGAGCGAACTCGCGGCGGACTGCCTGGCCGCCGGCGCCGACGAGGTCGTTTCGCAGAGTGGCTCGGACAGGGAGCAGAGCCTGCGGTTCGAGTCGGTGGTGCGCCGTGCTCAGCGAGACGTGGCGGTCCACCCGACCACTCGTCTGCCGGGAACGGTGCAGATCGAGCGTGACATCGGCGAGCGCCTCGTAAGCAATGAGAATTTTGCCGTCTGCTACGCCGATTTGGACAATTTCAAGGAATTCAACGATCGCTACGGGTACAACCACGGCGACCACGTCATTCTGCTTCTGTCTCGCATCTTGCGTGACGTGGTCCGAGGTCTGGCGCCCGGCGGCTTTGTAGGGCACATCGGTGGGGACGATTTCATTTTTATCGTCAACGTGCAGTACCTCGAGAATTGCTGTGACGAGATCCTGCAGCTCTTCGATGAGTTGATCCCATACCAGTACACAGTTGAAGACCGAAGGGCAGGCTACTTCCTTGGAAAGGACCGCCGCGGTAGTATCCGTAGAGTGCCCCTCATGACACTGTCTGTCGGGGTCGTAACCAACCAAATCCAGCCCTTCACCCACACGGCGCAGGTGAGTGAATTGGCCGCGGAAATGAAGACCTGCACGAAGTCGCTGCCCGGGTCCGTCTATGCTGTGGACCGTCGGCAGCCGCTCAAGGAAGAAGTTGAAGAGTCATGACCATCACCGTTTCGTGTCCGTCCTGTAGCACCACCTTCCCGGTGGACGCCGACAAGATCCCCGAGGGGGGCGTGCGAGCGCAGTGCAGTGCCTGTCCCGAGATCTTCGCCGTTGAGAAACCGGAGGAGATTGCTGCCGAGTCGACGTTCGCTGATACCGAAGCATCCGTGGCTGAAGCCCCGGTGGTTGAAGCCCCGGTGGTTGAAGCCCCGGTGGTTGAAGCCCCAGTGGTTGAAGCCCCAGTGGCCGACCCGTCGGCGTCGGTTGAAGCCCCGGTGGTCGAATTGGATGAGGTCGAGGTGCCGGATGAGGTAAAGAGCTCGTTCGGTGCCGACGCGGAGGTGGTTGCCGACATCGCCACCGAGACAGCCGATGAATTCGGTGAACGTGAGATTTCGTTCGGGTCGATCACCACCGAGGCGGATGAAGCGGATCCCGTCGAGGCGGGGCCGGCGCCGACCGACGACTTCGGAGCGATCGAGCTGGACGCTCCGGTCGGAGAGGTGGCCGAGGCACCGGCCGAGGCGGCACCGAGTGCAGCGCCGATCCAGTTCGGGAAGCGAACCCCGGAGGACAAGGCGAGGAGCCTCGCTCGCAGCCTTGTTTCCGATCTCATCGCCTACAACCCGGACAAGCATACAGAGGCGCTGGCCTCCGGCACGCTCGTGCAAGTATTCAGCGAAGAGATCCAAAAGTCCTGGAAGGAATACAAGGACCAGGTCGATCCCGACGTGATCACCCAGGGCACGTTCTTCAACGACGCCCTCAACGAGCTGCTTGCCAACGGGGAGAGCGTCTTCGACGTCGAAGGATAGCTCACCCATCTGTTGATGGCCTTGTTGGGCTCGAATATATTTGCGCGGTCGAGGGGTTGCCCTTTCGGGTGGCCCCTCTCGCACATCCCACGAAATGTCAGGCGTGACCGCCCATCATGAGCAAGGAAGCACTGCAGCGTCTGGAAGAGCTCCGTGGCCGGATCGCCGACCTCCGGGGGTATCTTTGACGTCACCTCCAAGGATGCTCGAATTGCCGAGCTCGACAAACAGATGGCGGCGACCGGGTTCTGGGACAACCAGGACAAAGCTCGCGAGGTAATCGCCGAGGCCAACCGACTGAAGAGCTGGGTCAGCCCCTGGCATGACCTCGACGGCAAGGGAGCTGAGTTGGCCGAACTCAGCGAGCTGCTCGAGGCGGAAGAGGACGAGGAGCTCGAAGCCGAACTGGTCACCGAGGTCGAGAGCCTCGAAGCCCCGATCGAGACCTTGGAGCTGAGAACCATGCTGCAGGGTCCGGACGATCACCGCGGAGCCCTCCTCACCGTTCATCCGGGCGCAGGCGGACTGGAATCACAGGATTGGGCAGAGATGCTCACCCGCATGTACTCCCGGTGGGCCGAGAGGCGTGGGTACGAGGTGAACGTCCTCGATCTACAGCCCGGCGAAGAGGCCGGAATCAAGAGCGCGACGCTCGAGATCGTCGGAGACCACGCATACGGGTACATGAAGGCCGAAAAGGGCGTGCACCGGCTCGTCAGGATCTCACCCTTCGACGCCCAGTCGAGGCGTCACACGTCGTTCGCGAGCGTGTTCGTGTATCCCCTCGTGGATGACGAGATCGAGATCGAGATCGACGAGTCGGAGTTGCGCGTCGACACGTTCAGGGCTTCGGGGGCCGGTGGCCAGCACGTCAACAAGACGGACTCGGCCATACGGCTGACGCACCTTCCCACCGGAATCGCCGTCTCTTGTCAGCAAGAGCGTTCCCAGCACAAGAACCGTGCGACGGCCATGAAGATGTTGAAGGCTGCGCTGTATGAGCGAGCCCTCGAGGAACAAGAGGCGGAGAAAGCGATTCTGGAGGCCACGAAGACCGAGATCGGGTGGGGTAACCAGATCCGATCCTACGTTTTCCAACCCTACACGATGGTGAACGACCACCGCACCGATCTGAAGATCGCGGATGTCGGTAAAGTGATGGACGGCGACCTCGACCCGTTCATCGAGACCTTCCTCAAACAATTCGCCTCACAGGGCGCTGGAAAGTAGAGCTAGAGTCACAGTGAGCGACGACCTCAGTCAGGTCCGCCGGCATCGTCGGGACAAGCTGGACGCCATCCTCGAGAAGGGATTGCATCCTTATGCCTACGGGTACGATCGGTCTCACCTCGCCCGAGACGCGTCGGCCCAGTTCGAGCAGGAGGAGGCCGCCGGCTCGTTGAACGAGCAAGGGCACGGGACCCGGGTCTCCGTGGCCGGTCGCATGCTCAGCTACCGAAGCCACGGCAAGAGCGCGTTCGGCCACGTCGAAGATCGCTCTGGACAGATTCAGGTCTATTTCCGCAACAACGTCCTCGGAGACGACAACTTCGAGCAGCTGGACCTGTTGGACCTGGGTGACTGGATCGGCGTCGAGGGAGTTCTCTTTCGGACCCGCACGGGCGAGACGACCATCCAGGTGCAGGAGTGGACGCTGCTGGCGAAGTCCCTGAGGCCTTTGCCTCTCGGCAAGACCGAAGAGGACGAGGAGACGGGTGAGCGGACGACGTTCAGCGGCTTCACGGACACGGAGATGCGTTACCGGCAAAGGTATGCGGACCTTGCGGTCAATCCGGAGGTGAGAGAGGTCTTTCGCGCACGTGCCAAGATCATCTCCGAGCTCCGCGCCTTCCTAGACGAGGCCGACTTCCTGGAGGTCGAGACTCCGGCCCTGCAGCCCTTGTACGGTGGAGCCGCCGCCCGCCCGTTCGTCACGAAGCACAATGCACTCGACCGGACTCTCTATCTGAGGATTGCCGACGAGCTCTATCTCAAGCGTTTGATCGTCGGCGGGCTGGGACGCGTGTACGAGATATCCAAGGACTTCCGGAACGAGGGAATCGATCGGTTCCACAATCCTGAGTTCACCATGCTCGAGTTCTATCAGGCCTTCACCGATTACCACGGCCTGATGGACTTCACCGAAGAGATGCTGACCCGGGTCGCCCTGGTGGCGACTGGATCGACCGACGTCGTGTATGGGGAACACGAGATCAACTTCGCTGGTCCGTACCGACGCGTTTCGATGGTGGACGCTCTCTCCGAGGCTCTGGGTGCCGATGTGCGGGAGCTTTCGGTCGAGGATCTTCGGGAGCGTGCCGAGAAGCTGGACATTGCCGAACTGGATGGCGCAGGCTGGGGTAAGCTGATCGACAAGTTGTTCGGTGCACTGGTCCAGCCGGACCTGATTCAGCCGACGTTCGTGATGGACCATCCCAAGGAGATCAGTCCTCTGGCCAAGGCACACCGGGAGCATGCGGATCTGACGGAGCGGTTCGAGCTGTTCATCGCCGGAGAGGAAATCTGCAACGCCTTCTCCGAGTTGAACGATCCGCTCGACCAGCGCGCGCGCTTCGAGGGCCAGGTGAAGCTCAAGGACGCCGGAGACGATGAGACGCATCCCATCGATGAGGACTACATCCGTGCGATGGAGTACGGCATGCCCCCGACAGGGGGACTCGGAATGGGTGTCGACCGTCTGACCATGCTGCTCACCAATCAGTCATCCATCCGGGACGTGATCCTCTTTCCCACGCTGCGAGACGAGTGATGCCGGGCCGGTCCTCGGGCGGTCTCGAGTGGTACATCGCCCGCCACTATCTGTCGTCCGCTCACGGGGGGCGACTGCTCTCCTTCATTACCTGGATCGCCTTGGGTGGGGTGACGGTGGGGGTCAGCGCCCTCGTCATCGTCATCGGTGTGATGACCGGCATGCAGGAGGACCTGATGGGGAAGATCCTCGAGTCGTCCCCTCATGTGATGGTGCAGCAGATGGGCAGTAGTCTTCGGATGGACGATTGGCGTGAAGTGATCGCTTCAGTCCGTAAGGTGGAAGGGGTCTCGGGCGTGGCGCCCTTCGTGGTCACGAGCGTGACGGTCTCCAGGTCCGGATACACTCAGCCGGCCGACCTGTATGGGGTCTCTCTCGACCCGGACGGGCCACCCGTCACGGACATGGAGGCCCGCATTCAGGAGGGGATCCACGATCTGGGGTCCACCGAATCTGGACTTCCGGCGGTGATCGTGGGGAGCCGCCTCGCGGCCCGCATGCAACTCTTCTCGGGAGATACACTCACGGTCATCTCGTTCGAGAATCTGACGGTGGACGTCATGGGTATGCCCACACCGAGCATGCGGCAGTACGAGATGACCGGCACGTTCACCACCGGCATGTACGACTACGACATGAAGAACATCTACGTGCCGCTCGAGGCTGCCCAGGATCAGCTCGGCATCTTGGACGAGGACCGGGTCTCCGGGCTCGGCATCCGGACGGACGATCCGGATGAGGCTTCGGCGGTGGCTCTGGCCACCCAGGACATGTTGGGGTTCGACTTCTACGCGGTGAGTTGGAGTACGACGAACCGCGCCCTCTTCTCGGCGCTCAAGCTCGAGAAGCTCGCCATGGGGCTGATCCTAACGCTCATCGTCGTCGTGGCGGCATTCAACATCGTCAGCACGCTCGTCATGGTGGTCGTTGATCGGACGCGTGAAATCGGGATCCTGAAGTCCATGGGTATGACTGATCGTCGGATCTTGCGGGTCTTCATTCTCCAAGGCCTCTGGATCGGGGTGATCGGGACCGCGATGGGGACCACGCTCGGCCTCTCGCTTGCCTGGCTGGTCGACACATACGAGATCATTCGCATTCCGCCTGACGTCTACTTCGTGGATCGACTCCCCATCTCGATCCACGCGACCGACATCGCCATGATCGTGGGCATCAGCATCCTCATCGCGCTTACGGCGACGATCTATCCGGCCTTCCAGGCGTCCAGGCTTCAGCCCGTGGATGCGATCCGGCATGAGTAGAGGGGACTCGAGCGTATGAATAGCGACGCGACACCGGCGCTCGAAACCCGGGACCTACACAAGAGCTTCATGGGCGGTGACGGTCATGAACTCACCGTATTGGAGGGGGTAGAGCTACGGGTCGACACCCGGGAGGCGGTGGCCGTGGTCGGGAGCAGCGGAGCCGGAAAATCGACCCTTCTGCACCTGCTGGGAGCCTTGGATCAGCCGACCGCCGGTGAGGTATTGATCGGGGGTCGTGACGTCTCGGGCATCGATGGCGAGGGCCTCGCGGGGATCAGAAATGCAACTGTCGGGTTCGTGTTTCAGTTTCACCATCTACTCCGGGAGTTCACGGCGCTCGAGAACGTGATGATGCCGTGCTTGATCTCTGGGCTCGATCGGCGGGTCGCCATGGATCGAGCGCGCGACCTTCTGGCCGCGGTCGGACTCGAGGAGCGCCTGGAGCATCGACCCGCGCAGCTCTCGGGAGGAGAACAACAGCGGGTCGCCGTGGCACGGGCGCTCTCCAACGAGCCGCTCGTGCTCCTGGCGGATGAGCCGTCGGGCAACTTGGACGCGCATACGAGTGAAGAACTACACGATCTCCTCTTCCGCCTGAGAGGAGACAGGGGATTAGCGATGGTGCTGGTAACTCACAATCGAGAGCTCGCCGCGAGAACCGACCGGATTCTCGAACTTCGTGACGGCAGACTTCACGAAGTGGTCGAGGTGTAGAGACGGTGGAAAGCAAAGAATCCGGCGAGGTCTGCGAGATCTGCGGATCAGGCGACGCCGTAGTCCACCTGACGCAGATCGAGAACGATGAGATGTCGACCTCTCATCTGTGTGAGAAGTGTGCGGCCGCCAAGGGCGTCGAGGGGTCGGATGATTCGATCAACCTTCCACTGACCGGATTCTTGGCCCAGCTCGGTGACGAGCCCTCCGCTCAGGAGCCCGCCGAGTCCTTCGGATCGTGTTCGTTCTGCGGACTCACGTTCAACGACTTCCGCGAGGCCGGCCGCCTGGGCTGCCCACACTGCTACACCACCTTCGAGAGCTACTTGAGGGGACTGCTCCGTCGGGTGCATGGCAGCACCCAACACGTGGGCAAGGTCTACCTTCCGCCCGATCCGGCGGCGTCCGACATGGAGAAGCAGCTCGAGGTGCTGCGGCACAAGCTGCAGCGGGCCGTGGACTCGGAAGACTTCGAACGGGCGGCGGAACTCAGGGATAAGATCCGTACCATGGAACCGGCAGGGGGTTGAGTCCGACATGACACACCTACCGGCGCTTCCCGACTACGGGCTCGGTTGGCTGGATGCCAGCGGAGACCATTCCGATGTCGTGCTTTCGACGCGGGTCCGGCTTGCCCGAAATCTCCAGGGACATGCGTTCGGGCCGAGGGCACGGGTCAACGATCGGGAGGCGGTACTCGAACAGACCAAGCGCGCCGCCGCGAAGGTCGGCCTGCTGAGCGGGTCCACGCTGCTGGAGCTGCTCGAGCTCGATCATCGGAGCCGGAGGATCCTGCTCGAACGACGCCTTGCCTCTCGCGAGCTCCTCGGCGACGTGAAGACGGGCCCGGCTCGTGCCACGGGGGTACTGCTGGCCTCGGAAGATCCACTCAGCGTCATGATCAACGAGGAGGATCATCTTCGGATTCAAGGGTTGGTGTCGGGCCTGCGACTCAAGAAGGCGTGGAATCTTGCCGATCGCCTAGACGAGGAATTGGGCCAGGAACTGCCTTTTGCGTACCACCACGAGTTCGGCTTTCTGACGAGCTGCCCGACCAACGTCGGGAGCGGCATGCGTGCGTCCGTCTTGGTGCACCTTCCGGGGCTGGTCCTGACCAAGGAGATCGGGAAGGTCCTGCAGGGGCTGGGGCAGGTCGGCCTCACCTTCCGGGGTCTGTACGGTGAGGGATCCGAAGTGGTGGGCAATTTCTTCCAGATCTCGAACCAGACCACGTTGGGTAAGAGTGAAGAAGATTTGGTCGAACATCTCGACAAGATCGCACGCCAGGTGATCCAGTATGAAAGCCACGCACGCCAGGTGCTGCTGAGGGACGCTCCTCAGGTTACGGAGGACAAGATCTGGCGTGCGTATGGCCTCTTGAGATACGCGAGGTCGCTTTCATTTGAGGAATTGATGAATTTGTTGTCAGGGATTCGGCTTGGGGTGGGTCTGAAACTCCTCCAGGAACTTCGGGTATATACGCTGAACAAATTGATGATTTTTACCCAGACTGCCCATTTGGAGCAGGCGGCTGGACGGGACCTGCCGCCCTCGGAGTGTGATGCTCACAGGGCGGCTTATGTGCGACGTATCCTCGCCACGGAGGGGGCTGCGGCCCCCGAAGAGGACACTGGAGAGAACGGCTCGACTCAGGGCTAACCAACGGACAGAATGAACTACAACTTTACCGATCGCGTCAGAAAAGTGCTCGCCATGGCCCGGGAAGAGGCCATAAGGCTGCAGCACGACTATGTGGGCACCGAGCACATACTCCTGGGACTCATCCGGGAGGGTGAAGGTGTGGCCGCTGCGGTCCTCACCAACCTCAACGTGGATCTCGATCAGATTCACGATCAGGTCGAGGAGTCGGTCAAGAAGGGTAAGGCGACGATCGCGCTCGGGGAGCTGCCTTATACGTCCCGGGCGAAGAAAGTCCTCGAATTCGCGATGGCCGAAGCCCGCGAGCTCAATCACTCCTACGTGGGCACGGAGCATCTGCTCCTCGGGCTCCTGCGGGAGGAAAAGGGCATCGCCGCCCAGGTCCTCAACTCTCTCGGCGTCAGCATGGAAGAGGCCCGCGCCGAGACTCTCAAGGTCCTGGGGTCGGACGTCGGGCCCTCCGAGCCGGCCGGTATCGGCGGGGGAGCGCCGGCTACACCGCCGACGGGCAAGGGCGAGAAGAAGTCCAAGACCCCGGCCCTCGATCACTTCTGCAGAGATCTGACCGACCTGGCCCGTCAGGGGAAGCTGGATCCCACCATTGGACGTGCTACCGAAATCGAGCGGGTGGTAGAGATCCTCTGCCGCCGGAAGAAGAACAACCCGGTACTCATCGGCGAACCCGGCGTCGGCAAGACCGCCATCGTGGAAGGGCTCGCGCAGCTGATCTCCCGTAACGAGGTCACCGACTCCCTGAAGGACCACCGGGTATTGGCCTTGGACATGGCTGCGGTGATCGCCGGTACCAAGTACCGGGGTCAGTTCGAAGAACGTCTCAAGGCGGTGATGAACGAGATCTCGCAGAACAAGAGCGTGGTGTTGTTCATCGACGAGTTGCACACGCTTGTGGGGGCAGGGGCCGCCGAGGGAGCCATCGACGCCTCCAACATGTTGAAGCCGTCGCTCTCGAGGGGCGAACTGCAGTGCATCGGGGCCTCGACTCTCAACGAGTACAGGAAGTACATCGAGAAGGACGGTGCTCTCGAGCGTCGCTTCCAGCCGGTCATCGTCGATCCGCCTTCGGTGGACGAGACGGTCGACATTCTGCAGGGCCTGCGTACGCACTACGAGGAGCACCACCGGGTCATCATTCCCGATGATGCGGTCAAGCAGGCCGCCAAGCTCTCGGATCGCTACATCACGGATCGGTTCCTTCCCGACAAGGCGATCGACGTGATCGACGAGGCCGGGGCCCGGGCTCGGATCGCCGCGCAGGTGCCTCCTCCTCAGGTCGAGGAACTCAAGGACGAGTTGGCCGAGATCGCCGACCGCAAGGAAGGTGCGATTCGCGACCAGGACTTCGAGCGCGCTGCCGAGCTCCGCGACGAGGAGAGAGCGCTGCAGGAGAAGATCCGGGCCGAGCAGGACGACTGGGAAGAGGAGCGCAAGCGCCATCGCCCAGAAATCGCGATCGAGGACGTGGCCTTCATCGTGAGCCGCTGGACCGGTATTCCGGTCACCCGGCTTCAGCAGGCCGAGACCGATCGCCTGGTCCACATGGAGGAGGAGCTTCACAAGAGGGTGGTGGGCCAGGACAACGCCATTACCGCCATCGCCAGGGCCATCAGGAGGAGCCGGGCCGGGTTGAAGGACCCAGACCGCCCCATCGGTTCGTTCATCTTCTCCGGTCCCACCGGGGTCGGTAAGACCGAATTGGCCCGAGCGCTTGCCGAGTTCTTGTTTGCGGATCGTGACGCGTTGATCCGGGTGGACATGAGCGAGTACATGGAGAAGTTCTCCGTCTCGCGACTGATCGGCGCGCCTCCGGGCTACGTCGGCTACGAGGATTCCGGAGCACTCACCAAGGCGGTGCGTCGCCGGCCCTATTCCGTCGTGCTGCTCGACGAGATCGAAAAGGCCCACCCCGACGTCTTCAACATCCTGTTACAGGTGCTCGACGAAGGGCATCTCACGGACAACTACGGGCGCGTGATCGACTTCAAGAACACCGTGCTCATCATGACCTCCAACCTGGGTGGTCGCGATATCTCGAAAGGTGGAAGCCTCGGGTTCCATGACAACGATGCCAAGTCGTCCTACGACGTGATGCAGGAGAAGGTACGCGCCGAGATCGAGAGGGCGTTCAATCCGGAGTTCCTGAACAGGGTGGATGACACGATCGTGTTCCACACCCTGAGCCGCGAAGAGATCGGACAGATCGTCCACATCCTGCTGAGGGACATCAGCGGGCGTCTGGCCGAAGAAGAACTGAGCGTGACCCTCTCGGATGAGGCCATCGACTTCCTCGTGGGCAAGGGCTACGACGAAAAGTTCGGGGCGCGTCCCCTCAAGCGGGCCATCCAGCGGTATCTCGAGGATCCCCTCTCAGAGCGTATCCTGACGGCGGATTTCTCGGCCGGTGACGAGATCGTCGTCGATGTGGCCGACGACGGAGAGGCGCTGAGTTTGGCCGTGGCCTCACAGAGCAAGACGTGACGGGCGGAGCCAGACCCCTGTTCAAACCGATTTTCAGGGCCGTGAGACCGCTCTGGGTGCGTGCGGCCCTGTTGATCGTGCTCGCACTCCCGGTCGGCGCCCAGGCACAGCAGGACACCTCCGTTGGGCCCATTCTCATCGATTCGGTGTCGGTACAGGGCAATGTGCGCCTGGCGGAGATCACCATCATCTCGATGTCGGGCATCAATCGAGGCAGTTCCTACACCATCTTCGACATCCAGAAGGCCGCCAAGGATCTGTGGGCATCTGGGCAGTTCGCGGACATCACCGCCCACATCGAAGGCAACGTCGGGGACCACGTCACACTCGTGTGGGAGCTCGAAGAGCAGGACCTCGTGCGCAACGTGATCTTTCGGGGCTTGGAGAATGCCGACGCCGACGAGGTCGGTGACAGTACCGGGGTCCGGGCGGGTTTGCCTTATTCGCCCGGGAGGATCGCGGCGGCGAAGGACTACATCCGCACCAAGTTGGCTTCGAAAGGGATTCCGTTCGCCGACATTGTCGAGCGTAAGGAGCCGATCACGAACCGCGAGAAGGAGATCCTGCTCTACCTGGACGTGACCGAGGGCACCCGAATCACCGTCGCCGACGTCGTCTTCGAGGGGAATGAGCTATTCGGCGATGGCGCCCTGAGAGGCGCCATGTCCGTGAAATCAGAGGGGTTCTGGTGGTGGAGTCCGGGCTCATACGACCGTGCGAAGCTCGATGAGGATCTCGCGGTTCACCTCCCGGCCTACTATGCCGCGAGAGGCTATCTGGACTTCCAGGTTCTGGGTGATTCGCTCGTCATCGATCCGACCACCGGCAAGACGCGTATCGAGTTGACGGTCGATGAGGGGACGGAGTATCACCTCGCCGACTTCTCCATCACCGGAAACCGGGAGTTCGCCACGGATCGGCTGGAGGGGTACTTCGAGCCGGACGACGCGGGTTTGTTTACGACCGTTCTCGGCGAGGACGAGCTCCCGGTCTTCGACTCCGTCGCGTTCCAGGCGGCTACGGCGGAAGTGGCGGCGCTCTACCAGAACGAGGGGTACCTCTACTCTCAGATCGTTCCCTACGTGAATCGCAATCCGGCACAGCCCGGCGAGCCCGCGACGGTCAACGTGGGTTGGACGATTCGGGAAGCCCAACAGGCGTATATCGCGAGGGTGGACATCGATGGCAATGAGTACACGTATGAGCGGGTCATCCGGGACAAGATCTTCGTTCTCCCGGGAGACGTGTACTCGCAGGAACGTGTCATTCAGAGCTACCAGAGCATCTCTTCACTCGGCTATTTCGACGCGCCCATGGAGTTCCCGGCCATCGTGCCCAACCAAAATGGCGACGTCGATGTGACCTTCCACGTGGTCGAAAAACCCACCGGAGCGATCAACTTCGGCACGTCGGTGGGTGGCCGTACGGGGGTGGCCGGTTTCGTGGGTTATGATCAGCCCAACCTGTTCGGGAAGGGCAAGTCCGGCAGCGTGCGGTGGGATTTTGGACGGTTCGCGAACAACCAGACTCTCAGCTACTCCGATCCCGGGATCCGCGAGAGCCTCGTCAGCGGCTCGCTCAACGTGTTCAACGCTCGTGATCGCTTCATCAGCTTCCAGTCGGGTCGTCGGAAGCGGGCAGGGGTCGGTCTCCGCTTCGGATTCCCGATTCCCGGCGCGCGCTTCACACGTTTGTTCGCCGGGTACGGCCTGTCTCGGACGAAATACACCCTCCAGAGCGCCCAGTCCGACCAGTCGCTCTTCGGCCGGCCGTCCGCGACCCAGAGCACGATTTCCTTCGGAATCACGCGCTCGACCCTGAACCACCCGCTATTCCCGACGGTGGGTGGGCGACAGGCGTTCAACCTGGATCTTACAGGTGGGCCTCTGGGCGGTGACGGGCGATTCGTCAAGACGACCGCCGAGGGCGCCTGGTGGATTCCGGTCGGGGTCGCGGGTGGTGATCCGAACCAGCCGGGTTCGGGCCTCACGTTCGCGCTCGGAATGACGCTTCGAACGGGTGCCATTCAGGGAAACAGCGAGGCCTTTCCTTTCGAGCGGTTCTGGATGGGTGGAGTCCAATTCGGTGAGCAGCTTCGCGGGTATGACGAGACGACCGTAACGCCGGAGGGGTACTTCGCGGAGCGGTCCAGAGAGATTCTAGACATCGACCGTCTCGGTACCGCCTTCTACTCGATGACCACCGAGCTCGCCTTGCGAATGGGAGCCCAGCTTTCTGCGTCGCTCTTCTTCGATGCCGGTAACGTCTGGCGTCATCCCCGTGAGATGGACCCGAGCCGGTTGAATCGGGGTGCGGGCATCGGGATTCTGTTGGTCACACCGTTCGGTCCGGTCGGGCTGGACTACGCGTATGGATTCGACAAGCCGGAGCCCGGTTGGCAGCTTCACTTCAATCTCGGTGGCGGCGGGTTCTGATCAGGGAGTACCAAACTATGCGACGAGTATTTCTTTCCATGTGCGCCCTCCTTCTCGCGGGTGTCCCCGTCAGCGCACAGACCGCACAGGGTGGCCTCAAGATCGGCTACATCAACTCGTCGGCCATCGTCGCCGAGAGCTCCGCTGCCCTGGCCGCCCAGGAGCAGTTCCAGAGGGAGATGGTTCCTCTCGAGAGCGAGCTTCAGGCTCTGGAGACCGAGATCGGCGAATTGATGAATCGGTATCAGGCACAACAGGTCACGTTGAGCCCTGATGTCCGACGGAGCCGGCAGGAAGAGATCGGGATCAAGCAGCAGCAGTACCAGGTTCGGATGGGGGAGATCGAGACTGAGGCCTCTCGACGCCAGCAAGAGCTGGTGGCGCCGATCATGGAGCGCATCAACAGCATCATCCAGACCATACGCGAAGAAGGGTCCTATAACTTCATCTTCGACGTCTCGGCGGGAGGCCTGATCGCGGCCGACGAAGCGCTGGACCTGACGGACACCGTGATTCAGAGGTTGGCCCAAGGAGGCTGATCCGTGGCGTCCGGCCCTCCGCAGCACACCCTGGGCGATCTGGCGTCGCTCGTGGGCGGACGTGCCGTGGGTGATGTCGACCTACCCATAGACGGGATCGCTACGCTCGGTCACGCCGGACCCACCGAGTTGGGGCTGCTGGCGGATCACCGATACGTGGATGCGCTGTCACGGACCGAAGCGGGCGCCCTCCTGGTTTCCGAGGAATTGGACGCGCAGGCGACAGAGGTGCCGAATCGTCTGGTCGTCGAGGATCCGCGCCAGGCCATGGCGGTACTCTTGGGCCACTTCCATCCCGACCCGCCCCACCGGCCCGGCATCCACACCACGGCCGTGATCGGCGAAGGGGTGCGACTCGGGGCCGACGTAAGTGTGGGCCCCTACGTCGTGGTCGAGGACGGAGTAGTCCTCGGTGACCGGGTCACCCTCCATTCGCACGTCGTGGTACGGGAGGGCGCGAGGGTCGGAGCCGACTCCGTCCTGCACCCCCACGTCGTGCTCTATCCTCAGGTGCTGGTCGGTGAGCGAGTCGTGCTTCACTCCGGTGTACGTGTCGGCGTCGATGGATTCGGATACACGCCGGGTGAGGACGGACCCACGAAGATCCCGCACGTGGGTCTGTGCGTGATCGGCGACGACGTCGAGATCGGCGCGAACAGCTGCATCGATCGGGGGTCCATCGGCCGCACCGAGCTCGGCAGCCGAACCAAGCTCGACAACCTTGTCCACATCGGCCACAACGTGAGCGTGGGCCCGGACAGCTTTCTTGCGGGCCAGGTCGGGGTCGCGGGTTCGACCTCGATCGGGGCCGGAACCATGTGGGGAGGGCAGTCGGGCGCCGCGGATCACATCGTAGTCGGGGACGGAGCCAGGGTGGCGGCCCAGGCCGGCGTCACAGAGGACCTGGCCGCTGGGAACACGGTGGCCGGCTACCCCGCCAGGCCCATCAGTGACTTCCACAAGGCCACGGCGGCGATGTACCGGCTCGCTGAACTCCGTCAACGCGTGCGGCGAATGGAGAGGGCCCTGGAGTTGGGCCGAGCCGAAGAAGCCTCCGAATAGAATGGTCTCTTCAATCTCGTTATGTTTTCCGCTGTACCTGCGACACCCCTGAACGGCTTCAGCTAGCCCGAGGGGATCCAATACGACGGGGCTGCGAGCGATGCGGCCTGTTAAGGCGAGGCCCGCTGCATGGACTGTCCCAAACAGCGCACATTGGGCGGCGAGAGAGCCCTGCAGGGCATCGGTGTGCACTCCGGACTGCCCGCGACGCTGACGATGAAGCCGGCCGAAGGCGGCGGGATCCGCTTTCGGCGCGTCGACTTGGACGGTTCACCCGAGGTGCCCGCAGACCTGGACCACGTAGTCGGGACGGATCTGGGGACGAGCCTGGGGACAGGAGACGTGACGGTCCTCACGGTCGAGCACGTCATGGCGGCTTTGGCGGCGGCGTGTGTCGACAATGCCATTCTCGAACTCAGTGGTCCCGAACCGCCGATTCTCGACGGCAGCTTTCAGCGGTACTTGGACGCCATCCTGGACACGGGCCCCGTCGACCTAGACGAGCCCGCCGAGGTCAGAGTCATCACGAAACCGGTCACCGTGAGTGTGGAGACGGGGGCCTCTTACGTGGCGTCCCCGGCAGAAGACCTACGCATTTCGGCCACCATCGACTTCGAGCACGAGGTCATCGGCCGCCAGTTCGGCACCTTCGACGTCACCCAAGAGGCCTTTCTGAGCGAGATTGCACCCGCACGCACGTTTGGCTTCCACCGAGATGCGGAGGCGCTGCAAGCCCGGGGACTCGCCATGGGGGCTTCGCTCGACAACACCATCGTCCTGAACGACGACGGCGTGATGAACGACGACCTTCGGTTCGACGACGAGTTCCTCCGCCACAAGGTCGGTGATCTGATCGGTGATCTGGCCCTGATCGGGGGGAGGGTTCAGGGACACATCGTGTCGGAGAGGCCTAGCCACCAAGGGAACATCGCTCTAGCCAAGGCGTTGAAAGATCATACGCAGAAGGGAGGGTCAACGTACCCCGTGGAAGTCGAACGAATCATGGAGTATTTGCCCCACCGGTATCCGTTCCTGCTGGTGGATCGGGTTCTGGAGTTCGAGT
Source organism: Longimicrobiales bacterium (assembly GCA_965249725.1). GTDB lineage: Bacteria > Gemmatimonadota > Gemmatimonadetes > Longimicrobiales > Gaopeijiaceae > CBDDCX01. The sequence goes on along the minus strand of CBDFMQ010000002.1, from coordinate 1,002,033 downwards.
CGGGCAAGAGGATCGTCGGCATCAAGAATGTGACGATCAACGAGCCCTTCTTTCAGGGGCACTTTCCGGGACACCCCATCATGCCGGGCGTGTTGATCATCGAGGCGATGGCGCAGGTCGGCGGGCTTTTGTTGATGGATACCGTGGCCGACCCGGAGGACAAGGTCGTCTACTTCATGTCACTGGATAAGGTGAAGTGGAGAAAGCCGGTCATTCCGGGTGACCAGTTGGTATTCGAGGTCGAGATGGTCCAGTTCCGCAGGAACGTGTGCAAGATCCGAGGGGTGGGACGTGTGGATGGCAAGGTGGTGGCCCAGGCGGACTTGATGGCGAGGATAATGGATCGATGAGCGATACACACTGGGGTGATCGGGGGGGCGACGGCACCGACGTCGACGTCCACCCGACGGCGATTGTGGACCCGGGGGCTCGCCTGGGAAAGGATGTGGTGATCGGGCCGTACTCGATCATCGGCCCGGGCGTGGCCGTAGGAAACGGGACGGTCATAGCCAGCCATGTGCTGGTGCAGCGGGATACCACGATCGGCGAGCAGTGCCAGATCGAACAGGGTGCGGTGTTGGGCACGGATCCACAGGACTTGAAGTACGAGGGCGAGGCATCGCACCTCTACGTCGGCGACCGCACGGTGATTCGCGAGTATGCCACCCTCAACCGGGGCACGAGGGCCTCCCGCAAGACGGTGGTCGGCAGCGATTGCCTCATCATGGCCTACGTCCATGTGGCCCACGACTGTGAGATCGGGAATCACGTCATTCTCTCGAACGCCGTGAACATGGCAGGTCACGTGATCATCGAAGACTGGGTGATCGTCGGCGGTGTGACGGCCATCCATCAGTTCGTGCGCATCGGCGCCCACTCGTTCTGTGGGGGCGGGTCTCGCATCCCACAGGACATTCCGCCGTATCTCAGGGTGGCGGGCAACCCCGCCAAACTCTATGGCCTGAACACGGTCGGCCTGGAGCGGCGTGGAGTGTCCGAGGATGTGAAGAAGGCGCTGAAGCAGGCCTATCGGACGCTCTTCCAGTCCAAGCTCAACCTCTCCGAGGCGCTGACCAAAGCAGAGGCCGAGGTCGCTCAGATTCCCGAGGTAAGACACCTCCTGACCTTCATCCGGGACAGTGAGCGTGGCATCACGACCTAGCGGGTCGTCCCTGGAGTCTCCCGCGATCGGTGTCGCAGGGGTTGGGAGCCTGGGCTATCACCACGCTCGCATTCTCCGCTCCCTCGGCGGTGTGCGGATGGCGGGCATCTACGATGTCGACTCCGACCGAGCCCGCGAGGTGGGTGGTGAGCTGGAAGTCGAGGTCCATTCCAGCCTGGAGGCCCTACTCGATCAGGCAGACGGGATCGTAGTGGCGGTGCCCACCGTAGAGCATGAGGCGGCGGCCGTTGCGGCTCTGACACAGGGCGTGGGCGTTCTGGTGGAAAAACCGATGGCCCCTTCGCTCGATGCGGCCGACCGCATGCTCGAGGCCTCCGCCGCGAGCGGTGCGATCGTCCAGGTGGGGCACGTTGAGCGGTTCAACGCGGCCATTCGAGCCGCGGAGCCCTTCCTTCAGGCTCCTCTCTTCATCGAGTCTCACAGGCTCGCGCCGTTCGTTCCGAGGAGCATCGACGTGGCGGTGGTGCTCGACCTGATGATCCATGATGTCGATCTGGTCCAGAGCCTGGTGGGGAAGCCTGTAATCGACATCGCAGCCACCGGGATTCCGGTTCTGACACCGAGCATCGACATTGCGAACGCGAGGCTCGGGTTCGAGGGGGGAGCGGTGGCGAACCTCACGGCGAGCCGGGTCTCGACGGAGCGGATGAGAAAGCTCCGGATCTTCCAGGAGTCAGGGTATCTCAGCCTCAACCTCGCCGACGGAACCGGTGAGTTTCTCAGGCTCAAGCAGAATCTGCCTCTCTTTTCGGGAGGACCGGACCTCGAGGTCCTGCCCGAGGGTGGACTGGCCGATCTCGTGGAGCGCATTCCCTTACAGGGCGATGGCGCCGAGCCGCTGGCCAAGGAACTGGAGAACTTCTCTGACGCGGTCGTAGGGCGGGGGACACCGGCGGTGGACGGTGAGGATGGGCGCTCTGCCCTTGCGATATCCCTACTGATCGAGGAGCGCATCGAGACCTATGTCGCTGATACGCGTAAGGCGTGACCGGAAGAAAAACTGGATCGACAAGAAGAAGGGGCTGCCGCCGAAACAGCTCGTCTTCCTGTTGGTCGTCCTCCTCATTGTAATCTGGTACTTGGGTGTCGGATTCTGAGGGCTCCGTGGGTAACGCAACGCCCACGATTCTCATGCTCGCCGGGGAGGCCTCGGGTGACCAGCACGGAGCGGGAGTCGCTCGGGAGCTGAAGGCCCGGTGGCCTGGGTGCCGCCTGCTGGGTCTGGGAGGCGACGCCATGCGGGCCGAGGGCGTCGAGGTGCTGGAGGGTCTTGATCGCCTCGCAGTGATGGGGTTCGCAGAAGTCCTTACGCACCTACCCTTTTTCTACCGATTGGAACGTCGGGTTCTGGCCCTTCTGGATCGTGGTGACGTCGATCTCGTTCTACCCATCGACTACCCGGGGTTCAACCTCCGGATCGCCAAGGAAGCACGGCGCCGCAACATCCCGGTTCTCTACTACATCGCACCGCAGGTATGGGCATGGAAGCCCGGCCGAGCCCGGCGCCTCGCGGAGGACTGTGACCGGTTGGCCGTGATCCTCCCGTTCGAGGTCGAGGTCTTCGAAGCAGCGGGAGCCCGCGTCACGTTCGTGGGTCATCCTCTGCTGGAGGAAGGCGTACCGCAGCCGGACCGGCGGGAATTCTGTGAGCGGTGGAAACTGGACCCCGACCAGCCCATCGTGGCCCTCTTCCCGGGGTCCCGTACACAGGAGCTCCGGCGGCATCGTGACCTCTTCCTCGCTACAGGCAGACGATCGCAGGAGACGACGCCGGAGTTGCAGTTGGTCTGGGCGAAGGCGTCGTCCATTCCCGTCTCTGGGTTCGGTGACTCCGACCTTACCGTGGTGGACGACGCCCGCAGTCTCTTGACCCACTCCCGGGCCGCCTTGGTGAAGTCGGGGACGACCACGCTCGAGGCGGCACTCCGGGGCACTCCTTTCGTTACGGTGTACCGGACGCACCCGCTCACGTATTGGCTCGCCCGTCGCTTGGTCCGGGTCGACCGGGTTGCATTGGCCAACCTCGTAGCGGGAGAGGACGTCGTTCCGGAGGTACTGCAAGGGGAAGCCACGCCGGATCACCTCGCCTCCTTGCTTCGTCCCCTGCTCGATCTGAACTCCGGCGAGCGAGAGCGGATGGTGCAGGGCCTCGGCCGCATTCGTGGAGCGCTGGGCGAACCCGGCGCGGCCCGACGTGTGGCGGATCTGGCCGGGCAGATCGTGATGGGCACGTGAGCTATGACAATTCGGGACTTCGGTACTCCGCGGCCGGCGTATTGGGCCAGGGATTGGTGGGGTCACTGTTCCTGACCGTTCGGCTCCAGACCATGGGAGAAGAGCATCTGAAGCCGTTCCGGGATGCCGGGACGCCGGTGATCTTCGTTTTCTGGCACGGGCGTCTTCTTCCGTTGGTCCACGTCCACCGGCGACAGCGGGCCGTGGTCCTCGTCAGCGAGCACGGTGATGGCGAATACATCACACGGATCCTCGAGCGTTTCGGCTTCGGAACCGTGCGCGGATCGAGCACTCGAGGCGGAGTGCGCGGCCTGAAGGGGCTCATCCGAGCGGCCCGGAGTGGTCATGACCTGGCGGTGACCCCCGACGGACCCCGGGGCCCGAATCGTGAGTTCAAGCCCGGCGCCATCACGGTCGCTCGCATGACGGGCCTCCCGCTCATTCCGATCGGTGTGGGTGCCAGCGCGGGTTGGCGGGCCGACAGTTGGGACCGGTTTCTGATTCCGCGACCGTTTTCCACGGTCCGGGTAGCGTACGGTGCCCCTTGTATCATCGGCCGCGACGCCGGTGATCAAGAGGTCGAGGACGTCATCCGGAGTCTGACGCAGACCCTCGCGGATCTCTCGGTGCGGGTCGGTGACCGGGTATGAGGAGCCTGCGCACCTGGCTGCGGCGGCTGTGGAGCGGAGAAGCCGGGTTGCCGGGTCTGATCGGCGGCGCGGTGCTGTTTCCCCTGGAGCTGCTCTATCGCGTGGTGATCGGCCTGAGGAACCAGGGGTACCGCCTCGGAATCCTACCGACGAACCAACCGTCGATCCCGGTGCTCTCCGTAGGGAACCTGGCCGTTGGAGGCACGGGAAAGACCCCTTTCTCAGGTTGGCTGGTCGCCCGTCTTGCCGAGATGGGGAGGCGTCCCGCCCTCGTCACCCGGGGCTATGGATCGGATGAGGTGCAGTTGCATCAGGCCTGGAACCCCGACGCGATCGTGGTCGTCGACGCCCACCGGTTCAGGGGGGTCGCCCTCGCGGCGGAGCGGGGTGCCGATGTGGCCGTGCTCGACGATGGGTTCCAGCATCGTGCCATCGGACGGGACGTCGACATCGTGCTGGTCGCTGCGGAACACGGCACACGCCGAGCGCTCCTGCCGAGGGGACGCCTCAGGGAGGGGGTTGGTTCACTCAACCGCGCCGACGTTGTAGTGGTGACGCGGAAGGTAGCCAGCCGCGCACAGGCCGATCGGGTGGCCGAGGAGATGGGAGTCGTAGCAGTCCGGGGCCACGTGGCGTTCGAGGCGGCGGAATGGACCGATCTCGCCGGGGCACATAGATCAGCGCCGCAGGGCGACGCGTTCCTCGCCGTGACGGGTGTGGCTGAGCCCGAGCTGTTTGGAAGAATGGTAGAGGAGGAGACCCGTGCGTCCGTAAGCATACTCGCGTTTCCGGACCACCATGATTTCCGCCGGGGCGACGTGCAGAGGATCGTGAAGGAAGCGAATGGACGCCCTCTCGTGGTCACGCAAAAGGACGCGGTCAAGCTGAGGGAGTTCTCGAGCCTGCTCCCGACGACTTACGTGTTAGGTTTGCGCGTGAGCTGGGAGTCCGGCCTTGATGAGGTGATGGCCCTCGTTGGGCAAGCGTTGGAGGGTAGATGACGATCACCGTCGTCGTGATTGGGCGAGCCGGGTCCAGCCTGAAGGCTGCGATCGAGGAGTATGAGGGCCGGGCCGAGCGGTATTGGAAGCTGCGCGTGATCGAACTGCCTTCCGGTACGGGCGGGAAGGGGAAGGGGGACGCACAGCGGGCCGTGAAGACAGAGGAAGAGTCGATCTTGAAGCAGGTGGGCGATCGGGCCGAGGTCATAGCCCTGAGCCGCACTGGAAACGCGATGGACTCGGTGGAGTTCGCCCGGTATCTCGAAAACTTGGCCCTACGCTCGGTTCCTGAGGTGACCTTCGTCGTGGGCGGTGCCTTCGGGCTCGGTGCGAGCGTGCTGAAGCGTGCGAATCGGACCTTGGCCCTTTCGGCGGGCACTCTTCCGCATGAGCTTGCACGCCTGGTGTTGGCAGAGCAGCTGTACCGCGCCGGGACAATTCTGAGAAACGAGCCATACCATAAGGGGGGCGCACGATCGTGATGGACCCCGATGATGGTCTTCTGTCGGACTATTCCGACCCGGAGGGCAGCCTGAATCTCGAGCTACTGATAAGGAGGCCTGCTGGCTCTCCCTTCGTGAACGCATACATCGAGGGTGATCCGGCAGCCTCGGAGTACTTCAACGGCCCCTGGCAGGACCCCGCCTCGTACAAGGCGATGCTCGAGAGCATCGATCGGCGCTTCGACGAGGACGCGAGGTGTCGGGCCCTCGAGGCGATGGAGACCCGATGTGGCGTGGGTCAGGAACGGCTGGACCGTTGGGTAGAGGGTTCAGGCCTCATGGTCACCACGGGTCAGCAGCCGGGGCTCATGGGAGGACCTCTGTACTCTCTGTACAAAGGGCTCACCACCGTTCGATTGGCGAAACGCCTCGAGGCGCTCCTCGATCGACCGATTCTGCCGGTGTTCTGGATCGCTTCGGAGGACCACGATTGGGAGGAATCGGATCACACTTTCCTGATCGACGGATCCAACCAACTGAAGCGTGTGCGAGCGCCCGACCCCGGATCGGCCAATCGTGCCATCCACCGCGTGCCCCTTGGGGCCGAGGTGAAAAGCTTGGTTGCTGAGGTGTCGGAACTCCTTCCCAATTCAGAGTTTAGCGGGTCCTACATCGAGTTGGTTCGAGATGCATATAAGCCCGGTGCGACGCTGGCGGACGGCTTTCGAGCGGTCCTTGCAAACTTCTTTGAACCGCTCGGTGTTCTCTTCGCGGACGCGGCGAACCCTTCTCTGAAGGCCGCTTCGCACGACGTACTCTTCGCGGAACTCGAGAACGCCGAGGCCCACGAAGAGATCCTCCGAGAGGACGCCGAGAAGCTCCAGAATGCTGGCCATGGGGTCCAGGCGCCGATTCTCGAGGGTGGCGTGAACCTCTTTCTCGAGGGCCCCGAGGGTCGGGAGCGGCTGTACCGGCATCCAGAAGGCTTCGAGCTGCATCGCTCCGGCGAGACCGTGACGTCGGATGAGATCAGGGCCCGCGTCGAAGCAGATCCTCTCGCCTTGAGCCCCAACGTGTTGTTCCGCCCGTTAGTCGAGAGCACGGTGTTTCCTGTCGTCAGCTATGTGGCCGGGCCTGGAGAATTGGCGTACTACGGGCAACTGAAGCGCCTCTACGAGGCTCACGACATGAGAATGCCGGTACTCTTTCCGAGGCATGCCGTGACGGTCGTCGAAGCGAAGATCCGGAAGGTCCTCGACAAATTCGACCTGGAGCCGGACGACCTCAGGCGTCCGTATCATGAAATCGCCTCCGATATCGCCCGCGAGGAGGTGCCCGGGGATGTACGCCGCGCCCTTGGAGAGCTGAGGGGGTCCGTTTCGGAAGGTTCCGGAGAGCTCATGAAGGCGGCCCGGAACATCGATCCCACGCTCAAGGGTCCGGTCACCCACGCCAGGAACACCGCACTTTCCGCCTTCCAGGACGTTGAACGCAAGATCGTGCAGAGTGTGAAGCGCGAGAACGAAATCGGCCTGGCACAGCTCAAAAAGGCCCACCTGCACCTCTTTCCGGATGGCAAACCGCAGGAGAGGGTCCTGAATCCGCTGTACTATCTGACCCGCTACGGGAACGGATTCATCGACGCCTTGGTAGATGGCTTCGAGGTAGATTTGACCGATGGGACGGGATAGTTTCAGAGATCATGTTTCAACTCATTTTTGTCCTGGTTCTGTTGATTCCCATTCTGGCGATCGTTTTGGATTCGCCGGTAGGACGGGCTATCGCGGGACGCCTCGAGCGGCGCAGCCTGGGCTCTGGTACGGATGAGGTGACAGCGGAGCGGCTCTCCTATCTGGAGGGGGAGTTCGAGCGGCTGACCTCCGAGGTGCGTCGCCTCGAAGAAGAGAGCCAGTTCCTGAACAAGCTGCTCACGGAGCGACCAACCTCCGAAGCGCTTCCGCCCGGTGACCAAGACGCGTAGCCCCGACCCCACTTCGGGCCGACGTCCCCGTGCCGCCTTCATGGTCGGTGCGGGCATTTTTTTCAGTCGGATCAGTGGGTTCGTGCGCGATGTGATCTTCGCGTACTTCTTCGGCAACACGGGGCTGGCCGACGTCTGGCGGGTCTCTCTGAAGGCGCCCAACGTCATCCAGAATCTGTTGGGGGAAGGGACCTTGAGCGCCTCGGTCATCCCCGTCTACGCGGAGTTCCTGGAAGAGGGCAGAGAAGAGGATTCGGGCCGTTTCGCGGGAGCGGTCCTCGGCATTCTAATGGTGGTGGCCGGCGGTGCAGCGCTGTTGGGGGTCGTTCTGGCACCGGTCCTGGTTCCGGTCTTCTTCTTCCGCTGGGACCCCGAGAAGCTGGCCCTGACCATCACCATGGTGCAGATCCTCTTTCCGATGACTGCGGTGCTCGTGATTTCGGCATGGGCGCTCGCCATCCTCAACAGCCACCGACGGTTCTTCGTGTCTTACGTGGCGCCGGTCGCGTGGAATGGGGCCATTCTCATCACCATCGTCGGGTTGGGCTTCGGGATGGGCTGGACGGATCGGGCGCTCCTGGTGGCCGTGGCCTGGGGAGCTTTCGCCGGGGGAATCCTGCAGTTGGCCGTACAGCTTCCTTTCGTGATCCCTCTATTGTCACACTTCCGGCTGTCGTTGAACCGCACGGCATCGGGTGTCGCGGAGGCCGTTCGCAATTTCGTACCGGTGGTGGCTGCGCGGGGAGTGGTGAACATCGGGAGTCTTCTCGACGTGTTCCTCGCTGCGCTGCTGGTCGAGGGAGCCGTCGCTGCCCTGGGCTACGCACAGACGCTCTACGTCCTGCCGATCTCACTGTTCGCTATGTCCATCGCCGCATCCGAGCTGCCCGAACTCTCCCGGCAGCGGGCCCGACCGCCCGAGGAACTGGCGGCCCAGGTCTCGAAGGCACTCGAGCGCATCCACTTCCTCCTGATCCCGTCCACATTGGCCTTCGTGCTGTTGGGCGATCTATTCATCGGGGGCATCTATCAGCGGGGGAGCTTCCTCGCCACGGATACACCGGTCGTGCACGCCGTCCTGGCCGCCTATGCGTTGGGTCTGCTCGCGTCCTCGGGGTCTAGAGTTCTCTCCACGGCCTTCTATGCGCTGCGCGATACCCGCACGCCGGCCCGCATGGCCTACCTGAGGGTGGTGGTGTCTCTCGTGATCGGTGTGTCCCTGATGTTTCCGCTCGACCGCTTCGGATCGGGAGCGCTCCGCTACGGGGCGGTGGGGTTGGCTCTGGGAGCCTCCGTGGCCGCATGGCTGGAGTACGCGATGCTGCGCAGACGGCTGGGTCGCGCTCTGGGCGCTCACGGACCGGCCTCCGGTGTGCGGTCGCGTCTGCTGGTCGCAGGCACGGTTGCGGCTCTGGCCGGTGTGCTGGCCAAGTGGGTGCTGGGGTCCACGGTGCCTCGGCGGGACGGGCTGTTGACGGGACTGCTTGGTGACTCCGCCCCCTGGCTTCTACAGCCCGCCCTCGCTTTGGCCACCGCGCTGGTGTTCGGTGTAACCTATCTGGTGGCTAGTGAGCGTCTCGGAGTAGGGGCTCCTTTGCGGGAACTGCTGCGAGGCGACCGCGGGTCCCAGTGAACCTGCTCCATGGGAACGGTCCGTGATCAAAGATCAGCTCAGAGGGCTTCCGACCCGTCCCGGCGTCTACCTCTTCAGGGACGCATCAGGCGAGATCATCTACGTCGGCAAGGCGAAGTCCCTCAGATCGCGCGTCAGAAGCTATTTCCGGGGCTCCGGCAAGTCCTTGAAGACGCAGGAGTTGGTGCGGCATGTGGAGGACGTCGAGACGATCGTCGTCGGCTCGGAAGCCGAGGCACTCATCCTCGAGGCCAATCTCATCAAGGAGCATCGGCCACGCTTCAACATCCAGCTCCGTGACGACAAGCGGTATCCGTATATCAAGGTGACCACCCGGGAGCCGTTTCCGCGCGTCTTCGTAACGCGCAAGCTGAACGACGACGGCTCCCGATACTTCGGGCCGTACACCTCCGTCGGGTCCATGCGCGATGCGCTGGAGATCATCAAACGACTCTACACGGTGCGCTCCTGTCGGTACGACCTGCCCCGCGAGGCGCCAGAGAGGCCATGTCTGGACTATCACATCGGACGGTGTCTGGCCCCATGCGTGGGTTATCAGGATCAGGCCTCCTACGGGGCGATGATCGACGAGATCCTCAAGGTGTTGGACGGCGAGACCGAGGATGTGCGGCAGCGGGTGGAAGAACGGATGCGGGAGGCTTCGGTCGAGTTGGAGTTCGAGCGTGCGGGGCGCCTGCGTGATGCCGTCTCCGCATTGGATTCCTTGGCCCGCCAGCAGCGAGTCGAGAAGCTCCGGGGTGGTGACTACGACGTGGTCGGTCTGGCCAGAGACGGAGAACTCGCTGCCGCGGTCGTGATGCGGATCCGGCGGGGCGTGCTCCTGGGCCGTGACACGCTTCGCTTCTCCGAGATCACGGAGGAGAGCGATGCATCCCTCCTCACCACGTTTGCGTCTCGCTACTACCTCGGTCGGGGCACGACGGGGGCCCAGCAGCTCCCCAAGGAGATCCTGATTCCGTCCGAGTTCGACGACATGGCGCTCCTGGAGGAGATCCTCCTGGACGAGGCCGATCGGAAGGTGACGCTTCTCGTCCCGCAGCGCGGAGCCAAGAAGCGCCTGTCCGAGCTCGCGAGTGACAACGCTCGCCACGCCCTGGAAGATCGGCTCACATCAACGGAGCGGGTGCAGGATCGGGCCGACGAGGTCCTCTACGACCTTCGCGACCGTCTCGATCTCAAGGTCGTGCCTCGCCTCATGGTGTGCTTCGACATCAGCCACACGCAGGGCACGGAGACGGTGGGGGGCGCCGCAGTGTTCGAGAATGCCGAGCCCAAGAAGGCCGAATACCGGCACATGAGGATCAAGGGGGACTGGGGAAACGACGATTATCGGTCGATGGCGGAGGTGGTCAGTCGCTACTTCCGCCGTCGGGTGGAGGAGGGCCGACCGCTTCCGGACCTGGCCCTGATCGACGGAGGGAAGGGGCAGTTGGGGGCCGCGCAGCACGCACTGGCCGAGCTGGGGGTGACCGATGTCGCTCTGGCCTCGCTCGCCAAGAAGGAAGAACTCGTCTATCGGCCGGGGCGAAGCGAGCCTTTCCGACTCGGGCGGCGGGACAAGGCGTTGCATGTGCTTCAGCGGATCCGAGATGAAGCCCACCGGTTCGCGGTGACGTACAATCGCAAGCTTCGCCGGAAGAGAACCGTCCGGAGCGATCTCTCACGGATTCCCGGCATCGGCCCGGAGAGGAAAAAGCTGCTCCTGACCCGGTTCGGCTCCGTCAAAGGAGTCAAGTCGGCAAGCGCCGACGAAATCGCCCGACTCCCGGGGTTCAGCGACACTCTTGCGACGCGCGTGCTCACGTACCTGGGGCAATGAGAGAGTTCTCGCGTGAAACACACAGGGAATCCTGCAGTATAACTCATGGAAATTGGCGGGGCGGATTGCCGCTTTTTCGCGGCAGTTCTAAATTACGCGGTCTATACACGATTCGTTCTATCAGGAGACATCGGATGTACCTCCGTGCGGCATTATCCCTAGTTGCGATCACGGCCCTCCTGGCGCCGACCTCGGCCTCGGCTCAAGAACCCGCGGCGAACGAGCCTCGCATGGAAAGCCGGAACGCATTGGTCGCCATCAAGCTGCAGCAGGCTCAGGGGCTCGAGGACCAGCTACTGGCGGACGAAAGCTACAGAGACGCCCTCGAGGACGTATACGAGGCTATCCAGAGGGACCCCGAGAATCCCACCGGATATCTGCATCTCGGTGTCACAAGACTAGGGCTGAGAGAGTACATGGCGGCCGACAGTGCGTTCGACCAGGCCGAGGCCCTCTATCCCGACTATTTCGACGGTGAAGGCGGGACCGGGGTCTTCCGAGAGAACGGTTGGATCGACCTCTACAACGAAGGCATCGCGGCACTCGACGCGGGAGACACCGACGGCGCTCTAGAGCAGTTCGGGCTCGCCAACGTGATGTTCGACAGGCGCCCGGAGGCCTATCTCAATCTCGGGGCCACCTATGCGAACTCGGGCCAGCCCGATGCGAGCATCGATGCCTGGCAGGCTGCGATCGCCGTGATCGACTCTCCCGACTCGAGGCCGAGAGACGAAGTTACTCGTCAGAACTGGATGGACGACTTCCGGCCCATGGCCCTGGCCAACCTGGCTCAGATCCTAGGCTCGTCCGATCGCGCAGACGAGGCTGTGGAGATCTACCGGCAGATCCTCGAGCAGGATCCCGACAACGACCGGGCGCGAAGCGGCCTGGCGATCGCCCTTGGGCAGTCGGGTCAGGCCGAGGATGCTCTGGGCATCTACGACGAGATCCTCGAGAGCAACGATGCGTCCGCCCTCGACTATTTCAACGCCGGCGTGACGCTCTACGGAGCCGAGGCCTACGATCGGGCCACCCTAGCGTTCGAGAAGGTGCTCGAGCGGGCGCCGATGTACAGGGACGCTCTTCAGAACCTCGTGCAGACCATGGCTCTCACGGAGAACTATGAGGGCCAGCTCCCTTACTCGCAGAAGCTGATGGACATGGACGGGCGCAACTACTTGGCCTATCAGATGCACCTCAGAGCTCTCTCCCAGTTGGGACGTAGCGATGAAGTGGGGCCGATCCTCGCGGCAATGCAGTCGATGGACTTCCTGGTGGACGATCTCCAGCTTCAGCCGAGAGGTGACGGAGGCCGGGTCTTGGGCACCGTGACCAACAAGCTGCTCGAAGAGGGAGGGTCTGTTACGCTACTCTTCCACTTCTATGATGACGGTGGGACCGAGTTAGGATCTAAGGAAGTTGCCGTTCCGGTGCCGCCGGTGGATGTGGCTCAGCAGTTCCAGGTCGTGATCGACACGGAGCGTGCGGTGATGGGCTACAGCTACGAGGTCGTCGGCTAGAACCTCGGCCTGCCGAACAGAATCGAGGCCGGGCGTCCCCATGGGGCGCCCGGCCTTTTTTGGCCCCTAGGGCCCGTATAGATTACGCCCTTCGCGGGCGTAGCTCAGTTGGTAGAGCATCAGCTTCCCAAGCTGAGGGTCGCCGGTTCGAGTCCGGTCGCCCGCTTTGACAAGAGAAAGCTCTAACAGTCGTCGTGACCCTCGCCCGGCGCGGCCGCCACCGTCGGCTCTTCGATCGAGAGCTGCCACCCGACCTTGGTCTGGGCGCCAGTAGCCTTTCCGACCGTCACACGTACGACGAAGTCCGTGCCCGGCCTGATGTCGTCATCGAGCAACACGCTCCACCGATGGGCGGACCCGCCCACTTGGAAAACGGGTCAGCCGGGCGGAGGCTCCTCAGCCAAGCTGACCGTGTCTGCCTGTGGGTACCAGGTCTTCCGCCCACTCATAAGGCTTAACTCGACCCTTCCGGGACGCCGCCCGGGTTCGATCCCTTCCTGCTCCAGTACAACCATGCTGGAGCATGCATCACTCCAGCTCCCCCCACCACAGACTAGGTTCGGATCATTCAGGTCTCTCAACGAGAGGACCAGCAACTTTCCTGCACCCGGCACCACCCCGGCAGGCACGGTCCCTAGCTTCTCACGCGATATCAGAAAAGCGGGATCGTCGAAGTCCACCGCGCCCGACGGGATTACGTCAAACGAATCCGCAGCAATGATATTTGTCGGGGGGGGTGGTGGCGGCGCATCGTCCGCCTGAGGGGGCGGGGTGATCACCGTGGTCGGGTCGGACCCACCTCCACAACCGAACGTGAGTGCCGTCACAACTGCGACGGACGAGAAGGACAGGAGGGATCTCAACTCGACTCCTTAAGGAAGGTCATCTCTTCTACCACAGAGTCCGGCCGGAAAGTACTGGGTTCTCCGCCAAGCCTCAAACCGCTATTGCCATGTCCGGCGGGGGTTACAGCATGGGGTCAGACCACGTCGCCGCTCTCGGCGATCTTCGTGTCCTCGTATGGAGCCACTCGCCGGCGATAGAACTCCAGCTTCGCGCATTCGAGGGCGGCCATGACCTCCGCGTAGTCGGCGTAGCGGGCCTCAGAGGGCAGGTAGTCGATACAAGCCCGATACAACGCGTAGGTGAGTTCTCCGGTGTTGCTCGGTGCCGCGCCTTCGTCGTCGATCTCACGACGACGATCCTGCGATATGTATGGGCTCATCGTCTTCCAGTACGGTATGTGGAGCGTTCGGACGGTGGACGCAGTGGCCGAAGAGACCTTTGGCGCCCACAGCCGGTGGTTACTAGCTTTAAAGTAGGCCCCCCCGGGGATGGGCTCCAACCGAGGACACCCGGTCCCCATGACCCACGCGACCATTCTCGTGATTGAGGACAACCCTGATCACGTACTCCTGATCGAGGCGGTCTTCTCGACAGGACTCTCCTACGCTCAGGTCGAAGTGGCGTTCAGTGCCGAAGAAGCACGTGCCTATCTGGTGGAAGAGCCGGCTCCGGCCCTGATTACACTAGACCTGTCGTTGCCTGATGCCGACGGTATGGAAATCCTGGAATGGCTCGTGCACGATGAGCGCTCTCCCAGATTCCGGTGATCATTTTCACGGCGTCCTCCGATCCCAAACTCGCCCGACGCGCGTACTCCCTCGGTGCGCGGCGCTATCTGGAGAAACCTCCCGACTTCGGGCAACTGGTGGAGGCCGTCAAGGACGAGCTGGGTCGTTGGATCGAGCCCGACAGCGGGTCGGCATACGGCGCATAGCCGACGGACCCTGGGGTTGGCGCTCGGGAGTTGGTCAGTGGATGGGAACTGGATCAAGGGGTGGACGGGTTCGTTTCAGAGAGTCCTGACGCCAACCTTCTGATCCAGGTCGAGTCGATGGCGGTTCGTCCCACAACGAAGTCTTCACCACTCCGCCGTTTGCGCCGCGTCGTGGTTCTCGCGAGCACGATGGTGGCCCTCGCGTGTTCCGGCGGAGACGAACCGTTCTTCCCGGGGACCTTGGGGGTCCGGTACGAGGAGGTGGGGCTGTGCAGCATTCCCGACGGGCAGATCTACTCCGGCGGCGTCGGTAGGGACGGCATTCCCGCGCTCTCGGATCCCGTGCTTGTCCAGTCGACGGACTCCGACGCTACGTACCTGAGACCCGACGACCGGATCATCGGAATCGAGGTGAACGGGGAGTACATCGCGATTCCCCACAACATTCTCTGGTGGCACGAGATCGTGAACTTCAACAACCTCGAGCCTCAACTCTCTGTGACGTACTGTCCCCTCACGGGATCGAGCATCGCCTTCGATCGGACCTCGGCGGAAGGGGTCGAGTTCGGGGTGTCGGGCCTGCTGTTCAACAACAACCTGATCATGTACGACCGAACCGGCGGTGGAGAGACCTCGCTGTGGCCGCAGATGATGCGGCAGGCACGGTGCGGACCCCGGGACGGGCATGCTTTGGAGATGTACCCGTCGGTCGAGGTGGAGTGGGGCACCTGGGTGAGGCTTCACCCGCAGACGAAAGTGATCTCCGGCACCACGGGGTTCGATCGTGATTATCAGGCGTACCCGTATGGCGCCTACGAGCGTCTACACGAGGGGACCATCTATCCCAACCCCGCGTTCGACGACCGTCGTCCTCCGAAGGAACGCGTACTGGGCATTCCCTTCGCATCAGGCGGAGGCATCGTCTTTCCCTTCGGCCTCCTCCATCTGGATCAGCCGGAAGTCGTTCACGAGACGGTCGAGGGAGACCCCGTCGTGGTGTTCTGGAGTGGTGACGCCCAGTCGGCCCTCGCGTTCTGGAATTCCGTCGACGGCCAGAGCCTGACGTTCGAGGTCCGAGACGGCGGCTACTACGATGTAGAGACGGGCAGCGAATGGAGCCTGGCCGGTGCAGGACTCTCGGGAGCGATGGAGGGGAAGGCGCTCCAGCAGGTCCGAGACGCCTATGTGTCATTCTGGTTCGCCTGGATGACGTTCGCCCCGGATAGCGAGGTCTGGGGCCTCTAAACGGGTGTCCCAGGGCTGCCGGCGTATGGCTCTGCAACCGATCCCGAGGCCCTGCCGTCTAAGATCTTGGAACCTGCAAAACTTCTGGGACTAAGATCTCGTAGTGTGGACGGGTTGACGATAAACTGGACCATGAGGGGCACATGTCACCGCGGAAGACCATTCTGAAAACGCTGGATCAGATTCACGAGGACGACGGCGCTGGACGGTATACGCGGCCGAGTACTCTGCCTGGGTACGGCGGTAAGGCCACGAAGTATCAGGAGGCCGTGAACGTTCTGCTCAAGGACCGCCTCATCGACGGCAAGAAGGATGAGGAAGGTCGTATGGCCATCGCCCTCAATCCCCATCGGCTCACTGACGTACGCAGGGAACTCCGACCTTGGTTCGCTCGTCCCGCCATGTGGTTTGCGGTCGTGGCGACGGCGGGGTTGGTCGCACCCTTCCTGATCTAAAGCCTTCCGGGGATCCTGCGACGGGCGACCGCCCGTCGGCCAATCTCAGCAGTGCACGAATTCATGCCCTTCAGGCATCAGCTTGAAGGGGATTTCGTCGTAACTACCGGTCAGCTGTGGGCGCAGGATGTCGAGCGCGCCGGGATCGGGGGAGAAGACCAACACGCTGCCCCCACCTCCAGCTCCCAGAGGGAATGCTTCCGCACCCTGCGTTGCGACGTGCTCCGCCAGCTCTTCGGCTCCGGCCATGTAGGGGGGCACCAGATCGATCCGGATCTGCCTGTACCCCCGGATGCTCTCTATCACGCGCGGCCAGTCACCCAAGCGCAGACCCTCCCGATACTCGTACGCATATCGCGGAAGCTCCGTCAGTTTGGGGAACGACTCTTCGTTGCGAAGCATGCCGCACCAGGTCTCGTTCACCGTGGAGCTGAACCGGGTCTTGCCGGTGTGAAAGAGGGCCATCCTCTCCGAGAGCTGTTCGTACCGGTCCGGCGCAGCGAGTTCGTAGCGCACCGACGTGCCGAGCCCTTGCCGAGGCTGACCGGGAATTCCCCACGGGAGCCACACGTAGTCCATGACTCCACCCCAAACCACGTTGGACTGTTCTTGAGTGCCGGTGAGGCTTGTACCGAGGTCCTGCTCGAGGCGGGACGCGAGGCCGACGATCTGGGGGCCGTCCATGGGGTCCCCAGCCAACCGATTGGCCAAGAGGCACACGGCCGTCATTGCCGTGGCCGAGCCGCCGAGGCCCGCCGACAACAGCCCTGCACGCAGACTGTGTAGATGAAACGCCACCCCGCTCAGGCCGAACGCATCGATCGCCTTGACCAACCAGTTTTCCTGAGTGGCGGCGACCTGCCCGGCGCGACCCACTACTTGGGTGTCGTACTCAGAGGAGCGGACGGCGATCAGGCCTGCTTCGAACGGATGCGCCTCGATCCGCGTGCCGGTGTCGATCGTCAGGCAAATCGTGCGCGGAAGATCGGCGCTCCACGCCGCGGTAGGATCGGAGTCGAGGTCGTCGGGCCAGGTCGGAGGGCGCCAGAGTCCCTGCTGGAATTCCCGCATGTCCAACGTAGAGCCGGGGCCGTCGATTCTGTGCCGGGCGATGATCGCGGGGAGTTCACCCCGCTCCTGGGCCGCCTCCAGCCGATCGCGGAGGTCCAAGGAGACCCTCCCTTCCAAGGAGGACGCTCCCCTAGGGGAACGTGGTGGGCTCGCTGGCCATCCAGCCAGTGTTTCCGCCCGGGGACTGCACATACAGGAAGCCATCGAAGGTGCCGAGCACCGAAACACCGGTGCCGGCCTCGACGGCCTCCATGAGCGGGGCGCTCTCACTCGGGCCGCTCACCAAGGCAGCGGTTTGCGCCACCACTTGGCTGCGGAGCGGCTCGTTCACGGCCTCGGTCAGCCTGGCGGCCACGAACCCGACCTGGCCGTTGGGCAGCCGGACCCGGTACCATGAACCGGCAGCACCCAGTACACGCACCGGCGTGTGCTCCTCGAGTTCGGCCACGACGGCCGCTCGGCGGCTCGGACCGCCTCTCAGGCGAATTCCCTGATTTACCGTGCGGGTCCACGAGCCGAGGTGATCCACGGGGGCCGTGGTCGCCACCAGGTCCTGTGACGGCTTGAAGAGGTAGTAATAGGGGTTTACCGGTCCCTCACGTCGCCGGTACACTCCGAAATGGAGGTGCGGAGGCGTGGTGCGGGCATTGCCCGTATTGCCCACGAACCCGAGCAGGGTGCCCGGAGTCACCTTGGCGCCGGCCTGCACCACCTGGCTGTCGAGGTGGGCGTAGTAGACCGAGTTGGGCTCCTCGGAATCACGTACCCAAACCACCTTGCCACCGATCTCGGTGTTCTGAACGCGAGAGACGCGACCGGGAGTGGCCGATAAGACCGGGGTGCCTCGAGGTGCGAAGATGTCCACGCCGTGGTGCTGTCGTCGTCCGGCATCGCGGTCCGCACCGAAGACGCTGAGGATGGCGCGCGTGTTGCGCCCTTCCACCGGGAAGGCCATCGAACCGTCCGCCCTCAAGACGACACGGTAGTGGCCGCCACGCAGGAGCTCCGGCTGCAGGCGTACCACGTAGCTCGCACGGCGACTGGCTACATAGTCCACCGCGCCCCGTACCGAGTCGGAGGACAGGACAGGAAGGGGAGCCCGCCCCGAATCACTCTGCATGCGGTAGATGTCCAGGAAAAGCCGAGTGGGGCCATCGCCGTCCAACTCGACGTCCAGAGAGAGCCGCTGACCGCGCCGAAGCTCCACCAGGTAGCTTCGGGCCCCCGGAGACTCCGGGAAGAGGAATCCCTCTTCCTCGTAGGGAAGACCAACGGTCGGCGCTTCGTCGAGGGAGCGAGCGGCCGCCTCGGACCAGGCCGTACCCAGCGCGGTCTCGGAGAGACCGACGGCCCGAAGAGACTCGAAGTAGGCCTCATGTGGCGTCAGATCGCGGAACTCGTTGCGAATCTGATCGACCTGTTCGCCGCACCCCGCAGACAGGAGGACACCGAGGAGCGCAGCGAGGGGCGCGGCGTTACGCCACACTCTCGCCCGGTCCTGGTCTGTTCGGTCTCGTTCAGTGCTCATGTGCCCAATCTACGCAATTGCTCCCCAGGTGGTTCCTGCCGTTACCGAACGATTTCATCCGGCCTGTACCATAATTGGACGAATTTGTTGAGATTCCTATGGTTCCGACCTCCCTCCCGACAGAGGCCCCCTCCTTTGGTACGCATCGCAGAAATCGAAGCCGGCAGCATTGCAGACGAGCTCCACCTGGAGATCGGGACACGTATCGTCCGGATCAACGGGCAGCGAGTCCGCGACGGCATCGATTTGACCTTCCTGTTGGCCGACAGCGCGCTTGAACTCGAGACCGTGAATCCCGAGGGGGACTCGGTATTCTACGATATCGAGCGTGAGCCCGGCGAGCCGGTCGGTATCGTGCCGGCCCCCGACACGATTCGTGAATGCGGAAACAAGTGCGTGTTCTGCTTCATCGATGGGAATCCCAAGGACGTGCGTGATACGCTGTGGCTCAGGGATGACGACTTCCGGCTCTCATTCACCTACGGGAGTTACGTCACGCTCACCAACGTGGGCCCCAAGGGCATGGAGCGCTTGGTGGAGCAGAGGATCAGCCCGCTCTACGTGAGCGTGCATGCCACCGAACCCGAGGTGCGCGAACGCCTGCTCGTGAACAACCGGGCCGGGCTCATCATGGAGCAGCTTCGTTACCTGCTCGACAACGGCCTCGAGGTGCACACCCAGGTCGTGCTGTGCCCCGACTGGAACGACGGAGAGCACTTGGACCGGACCATGGCGGATCTCTACGACCTCGGGGAGGGCGTGCGATCGCTGTCCGTGGTACCTGTGGGGCTCACCAAGTACAACTTGGGGCGCCCGGTCTCCCTGCTGACTCGCGAACAGGCCGTCACGGCGATCGGCCAGGTGGATCGCGTAAGGGAGAAGGCCCTACGCGAGAGGGGCCGGGGATGGTGTTACTCCGCGGACGAGATGTACCTGATCGCGGGCGGTGACTTTCCCGACGACGAGTACTACGACGAAGGCTCCCTGACCGAGAACGGGGTGGGAGCCCTGAACCGGTTCGTGCGCGAGTTCGAGAGGGGACTTCCTTACGCACCCGCGATTCCGGGACGCACGATTCGCATCGTGACGGGTCTGAGTATGGAGGGCCTGTTCCGTGACAGGGCGCCCAGGCTTTCCGACGCCACCGGCTCCACGGTGCAGGTGGTCGGCGTGGTGAACGAGTTTTACGGAGAGAGCGTGACGGTCGCGGGTCTTCTCGGAGGTCGGGACATCCAACGGGCTGTGGGTGACACGCACGAAGACGAGATCATTCTGCTGCCGGCAGAAGCGCTCAATGCCGACGACCTGTTCATCGACAGCCTTCCGATTGAGGAGCTCCGCGCGGCGCTGGCACCGGCAGAGGTGGTGACCGGATACGAGCTGCTGGAGTGCCTTGGCACGCTTAAAGCGACGGCACATGAGTAGGGGGATGCCCGTTGTGGCTGTCGTTGGTCGGCCCAACGTGGGCAAGTCCACGTTCTTCAATCGGGTGATCGGCGGGCGGGTCGCGATTGTCGACGACGAACCCGGGGTGACCCGAGATCGGAACTTCAGCCGGGCCGACTGGGCCGGTCACCACTTCTTCCTGGTGGATACCGGGGGGGTGATCGAGGGCAGCGACGAGCCGCTGGAGCGGGCCATCCGAGAGCAAGCGTATGCCGCGGTCGCCGAGGCCGACGCCATTCTCTTTCTCGTCGACGGCAAGGCGGGGGTCCACCCCCTCGATCAGCGTCTAGCCGAGATTCTGAGGAAGAGCGGCACTCCGGTTCTGCTCGTCGTGAACAAGATGGACAACCTGCCTCGAGACCAGGGCCACCTCGACTTCTGGAGCCTGGGTATGGGCGATCCGCTTCCGGTAAGCGCGATTTCGGGGAAGGGCTCCGGTGACCTGCTGGATGCTATGGTCGAGCACCTGCCTGAACCCGAGGAGGTGGAAGAGGACGAGGATGTGATCCGCGTGGCCGTGGTCGGAAAGCCGAACGTGGGTAAGTCGAGCTTGGTGAACCGCCTGTTCAATGAAGACCGGGTTGTGGTGAGCGAGGTGGCGGGTACGACCCGAGATCCGGTGGACTCTCCGCTCCAGTATCACGGCAAGACCTTCGTGTTCGTGGACACCGCGGGGCTCCGCCGGCAATCGAAGGTCAAGGACTCGGTCGAATACTATTCGGCTCTGCGGACCAGCAAGGTGGTGCGCGAGGCCGACGTGTGTCTGGTGCTGATCGACGCCACGGAACCGTTGCATGTACAGGACCTCAGGGTCGCCGAGCAGGCCTGGGAGTCCGGAGCCGGTGTCATCATCGTGGCGAACAAGTGGGACCTGGTCGAGAAGGACACCATGACGGCTGCGCAGTTCGAGAAGGATCTCCACGAGCGCACGCCGTTCCTCAAATGGATTCCGGTGATCTTCACGTCGGCCCTGTCTGGGCAGCGGGTGAGAAAGACGCTCGACATGATCCTCGACGTGCAGGAGGAGAGGCACCGGAGAATCGCGACTCCCGACGTCAACGAGGCTCTGGCGGGCCTGCTGCGTCATCAGACGCCCCCGCACAGTCGCGGTCGCCGGATCAAGATCCGCTACGGCACTCAGGTGTCGGTTGCTCCTCCGACCTTCATCTTCTTCGTCAATCTCCCGAAGGCCCTGCCCGAACACTACATTCGCTACGTCCATAACAGTCTCAGAGATCGCTGGGTGTTCATGGGAAGTCCCATCCGGATCCGCTTCAGGGAGAACTGATCTTGGTGAACCCATACGTGCTTCTGGCACTGGCCTACGTGGCCGGCGCGACGCCCACGAGTCACGTGGTCGCGAAGGGCGTGTATGGGATCGATCTGCGGACCAAGGGAAGCGGCAACCTGGGAGGCACGAACACCTACCGGGTGCTGGGCTGGAAGGCGGCGTTGCCGGTCATCATCGTCGACGTCCTGAAGGGTTGGTTCCCGGCTTGGTACTTCCCACAGATCGGTGGAGACGTCGCGTGGGCGTGGGCCTTGGCGTACGGTGGCGCGGCCATCATCGGACACGTCTTCTCGTTCTGGGTCGGCTTCAAGGGCGGGAAGGGGATCGCCACCGGAGGAGGCGTCTTCCTCGCGGTGGCGCCGGTTGCCCTCCTCGGCGGCTTGGCGGTCTGGATGGTTACGGTGCTGGCGACGCGGATCGTATCGCTCGCTTCGCTGACCGCGGCCGTGGTCTTGCCTGCCGTCGTCTACTTCACGCCTCACCAGGGCGGAACCACCACCGTGTGGTTTTCCGCAGGCCTCGCCGTCTTCGTGATGTGGTCACACCGCTCGAACATCGGTCGATTGATGAGGGGTGAGGAGAGCAGCTTCAGGAAGGCCGAGGCATCGCCTCCGGCTCCGTCCGCCGGGGAAGGGGATTCGGCATGAAGCGGGTCGCGGTGATCGGAGCGGGAAGCTGGGGGACGGCCCTGGCCGCCCTCCTGGCCAAGAAGGGTTGCGACGTACGCCTCTGGGCCTACGAACCCGAGGTCGCCGAGGAGATCCAGGGGCTGGGGGAGAACCGGACCTATCTTCCCGACATCAAGCTCCCGCTGAATCTGGAGTGCACCGCGGATTTGGAGACCGCGCTGGCCGAGGCGGAGGTCGTATTGTCGGTGAGCCCGTCCCAGTTCGTCGGCTCCGTGATGAGCGAGGCGGAGCCCCATATGAGGGACGATGTGCTCGTCGTGAGCGCCTCGAAGGGCATCGAGACGTCCACGCTCAGGCGTATGGACGAGGTCCTTTCGAGTGTCTTGAGACCCACTCAGATGGAGAACTTCTGCGCGCTTTCCGGCCCCAGCTTCGCCCTCGAGGTGGCTCAAGAAGCACCGACGGCCGTGGCGGTCGCGAGCCGCTCAGAGGACGCGGCCCTCCAGGTACAGGAGCTCTTCCAAACGGGCTACTTCCGGGTGTATACCAGCACCGACGTGATCGGCGTGGAGCTGGGTGGTGCCCTGAAGAACGTCATCGCGCTGGGAGCCGGCGTGACCGCCGGTTTGGCCTTTGGACACAACACCCTCTCCGCGCTCGTCACACGCGGGTTGGCGGAGATTCGTAGGCTGGGCGTGGCCATGGGAGCCCAAGCCACCACCTTCTCGGGGCTCGCCGGGATGGGCGACCTGGTGCTCACCTGCACCGGATCGCTGAGTCGAAACCGCACCGTGGGGTATCGCCTCGGACAAGGAGAATCGCTCGACTCCATCCTCGGCGACATGACGGCCGTCGCCGAAGGCGTCAAGACGGCTCAAGCGGTGCACGATCTCGCGGAACGCTACGGGGTAGAGATGCCCATCGCGGCCGAGGTCTACGGGATCCTGGTGTTGGGGACCCAACCCAGGCAGGCGCTCCAGAACCTCATGGAGCGCGATCCCAAGCCGGAAGAGTGGTACTAGGCCCTAAACGACAGGGGAACGAAGATGGATGAACCCATCGCGAAGAAGGAGTACTACTCCATCGGTGACGTCTGCGAGCTCACCGGCCTCAAACCTCATGTACTCCGCTACTGGGAGACGCAGTTCGAGCTGCTGCACCCCACCAAGAACCGTGCGGGGAACCGAGTATTCCGTCCCAAGGAAGTCGAGCTCGTGCTCCTGGTGAAACATCTGCTCTACGAGAAGAAGTTCACGATCGACGGGGCCCGGCAGAAACTGATCGAGATGCGACAGCGTGGAGAGATGGCCGAAGGCAAGAAGGATGTGGTAGACCACGAGTTCCTGGGCGGGATGAAGAAGGATCTGAGTCACCTGAAAGAGGTGCTGACCGCTCCGCCGAGTCGACTCTCGTCCTGATGCAGATCCTCTGCACCAATGATGACGGCTACCTCGCTCTAGGAGTCCGCGTCATGGCTTCCGCGGCACGGAGCCTCGGCGATGTGACGATCGTGGCCCCCGATCGCGAGCAGAGCGCGACGAGCCACTCCCTGACGTTGCATCACCCACTTCGGGCTCGGCGATCGACCGACGGTACGTTGGTCGTGGATGGCACGCCGACGGACTGCGTGATCTTGGCGGTCAACGAGCTTCTGGACCGCAAGCCCGATATCTGTCTGTCCGGTGTGAACCACGGACCGAACATGGGCGAGGACGTACTGTACTCCGGCACCGTCGCCGCGGCGATGGAAGCCACGGTGATTGGAATACCGGCCATCGCGATCTCGTATGCGGGTGAGGCCTACGAGGGCCTGGAGGCCTGGGAGCCCCTGCTCACGGACCTTCTTCGAGGCATCGTACGACAGGACGACTTTCCCGAGGACACCCTGTTCAACGTGAACCTCCCGCCGGTAGAGCCTGCCGATGTGAAGGGCATTCGCGTCACATCCCTGGGCAAGCGTCGCTACAGTGACAGCCTCACACGGGCGCTCGACCCATCGGGGCACGAGTACTACTGGATCGGTGGAGGCGAGGTCACGTGGAGTGGTGATGTGGACTCGGATTTCGGAGCCGTGCACGAGGGGTACGTGTCGGTTACGCCACTGCACCTGGATCTGACCAACTACAGGCTTCTGGAGGAGATTCGCGGGTGGCAGCTGAGCCTCTAGACGACCGGAGTTTCGTCGGGTATCGACGCAAGCTCATCGAAGAGATCCGGGAGCGGGGGATCGACGACCTCGAGGTGCTCCAACTCTTCGATCAGGTGCCGCGTCACCTCTTTCTGCCGCAGGGGGTTTGGCCGCGAGCGTACGAAGATGCTCCAATTCCCATCGGCTACTCCCAGACGGCGTCTCAGCCGTCGCTCCAAGCACTCTATCTGTCCGTTCTGAAGCCGACGGGGGACGACACGGTCCTCGAGATCGGTACCGGAAGTGGATATCTCACGGCCCTGTTGGCGCTCACGGCCGACCGCGTCTACTCCGTGGAGCGGGTACGTGAACTCTCCGCGCGTGCTCGCGTGGCCCTGGACGACCTCCGGCAGAAGAACGTGGCCCTCATGGTCGGAGACGGGACGATCGGATGGCGGAAGTACGCCCCGTTCGACGTCATCGTGGTCTCGGCGGCGGCCCCGTCCATTCCTCAGGCCTTCCTGGATCAACTCGGAGAAGGAGGCCGGATGTTGATTCCGGTGGGATCCAAGGAGAGTCAGGAGCTGATCCTCGTGCGCCGAGTGGACGGCGAAATCCAGGAGGAGGTCATCGAGGGGGAGTGCACGTTCGTGCCGCTCCTCGGCCGCTTCGCGTGGTCGTCGGAGCAGCCGGAGGCGGGCGCTTGACCTCTCTTGTTGCCGAGAGGCGCACGGGACCCATCCGGAGGCTCTACGACTGGGTGCTGCACTGGGCGGATACTCCCTACGGCATGCCCGCATTGGCGCTCTTGGCGCTGGCCGAATCGTCGGTGTTTCCCATTCCGCCGGATCCGCTGCTCATGGCGCTGTGCCTCGGAGCGGCTTCGAAGTCACTGAGGTTCGCGGCGGTGGCCACCGGAGCATCCGTCGTGGGGGGCATGATCGGGTACGGAATCGGCGCGCTCCTCTGGCTGGGGGTGTCCGACTTCTTCTTCAGCTATGTGCCCGGCGTGACACCAGAGGCGTTCGCGGGCATGCAGGACCTTTATCTGCGCTGGGATTTCTGGGCAGTTTTCGTTGCCGGGCTGACGCCGATTCCCTACAAGGTCTTCACGATTTCGGCGGGCGTGTTCTCTATCAACTTCCCCGTGTTCGTTCTTGCGAGCGTTCTGAGCCGCGGGCTGCGGTTCTTTGTGATAGCCGGGCTCATCTATCGGTTCGGGCCCTCTATCAGCGCCTTTATCGACCGGTATTTCAACCTCCTCACGTGGGTGTTCGGCCTCCTGGTGATTCTGGGCTTCGTCTTGATCGAGTTCGTGCTCTGAGGAATACGTTTGTTTACGAGCCCGCAACGGGCCTATATTGGCTGGGATAGCCGCAGTATCCCGCAGTCGGTCGGAGATCACGCATGAGCGACGAAGCAGGAACCGAGTCCGAGATGGTAGAGGCCCAGTCGACGAATCAGGACGGGCAGGTGGCCGACGACACCGAGATTCCCGAGGAGGCCTTCATCTCTCCGGACGAACCCCTCGTTCGTGACAGCTTCCGCGATGCGCTCATTTCGCCCGACGAACCCATGGAGGACGAGGGGGGCGTCGTGGTGGGCATGGATGGATCCGCCCAACACGAGGCAATGGGCTTCGGCGTGCATCTCGAGCCGGAGCAGATGGCCGTGGTTCTCGAGGACGTGGCGGCGGGACTCAGAGAGCACGGGACCGGCGGGTTGCGGTCTACGCCCGGTACGCCCCACTTCGAGACTGTTCTCAAGGCCTACATCGCCGGGTATTACTCGACGGACCACTAGGCGGGTGGTCGTACGACGTCCATGAAGCGCGGGATAGGCGCAGCGGCTCGGTACGCCGTGATGCTGGCAGGCCTTGTGTACCTTCCCGTTGCCGGCCAGGCCCAAGAGGTGCCCGACTGGCTCATGAGCCTCCGTTTGCCCAATGCCGGCGCCAAGTCGGTGATGACTCCCACCGGATGGGGTGCAGCCTACGGGGCCGCCTTCGCCGGTGTCGGCGTATCGGAGCGGAATCCCTGGCTGCCGTCCTCCGACGGTGTGGTGGGACTCGGGTTCGGGTTAGGGGACCCCGTGCTCAATGTCGGTGTGCAGCTTGGAGTTACGGTCTCCGACCTCAGTGAGTTCGACAACTACGCCTACTCGTTCAAACTGCACCGCTATCTCGGGCACGGGACCGCAATCGCGGTCGGTGGCGGGAGCCTGCTGACGGACGGTCCCTTCGTGGACGACCTGGGCGAGACCGTCTATCTCGTGGTCAGCCACGTCGTCCAGGGCGTAGCATCGCCCCGTCCCGGGGTGGGCCGTCTCCACCTGAGCGCTGGAGTCGGGTCTGGACGCTTCGCCAACACGAGTGAACGGGACGTATCGGAAGGGAAGCGGGAAACGGGCACGCGGATCTTCGGCAACGCGGCCCTGGAGGTCGCGAAGGACCTCAACCTCATCGTGGAGTGGAGCGGGATCAACCTCCATGCGGGCGTGAGTAGGTCGTTTCAGGTGGGCGATGTAGCCGTTTCGTTCTCTGTGGCTGCCGCGGATCTCACCAGATACTCCGGCGACGGTGCCCGTCTCCTCGGTGGTGCGGCTGTGGCGGTGGAGTTCTAAGTGCGGGCGCTGACGCTGAGGGTGAGACCGAGACCCTATGCCGCGGTGGGGCTGATCGCTGGGGCGCTGGTGCTTCCCGGTCGAGCCGCGGGGCAGGAGGTCGCAGGGGATGTGATGATCCCTCCGCCACGGGAGATGGTGACGTCCACTGTGGCCGCGAGCGGCTTGGGCGGGGGCGACGCCACGGTCGATGTCTCGACCATGGACGCCCACCGCGCGGCGATCCAGGGGGTGCTGACCCAGGTGCGGGCGGGCACCATGGGTGAGAGCGAGGCTCGTGAGCAGCTCGGGGACTTCGTGGTATCGCTGCTGATCCGAAGCGGTGTGCTGTCGTTCGGCCGCGATTGAGCGACTAGCGCTCCGTCGTTAGCCCCTAATTAGGCCGCCGGAACGTTGCCGCGTTGCCATCGAGGAACCCGTTCGTGAAGCTGAGCGTCAGGGTCGTCCCCTCGACTTCCCAGTTGGCCGTGGCACCGTTTTCCTCCCAGGTCGCCATGTAGTTCGGATCCACCATCAGCAGGCATCCGTAAGACAGAAGTCTTCCAACGCCTCCATGGCTACCCAGAGGAATAGGGCCACCGGAGCCAGGATAATCCCCGCGGCGATCTTCGTCTTGCCTCCGTCGTACCCGGACCTCTCGACTCTTCTGACTTGGTTGAGAGGAACACTCATTGTCCCTCCGACGCTCCCGGTGTTGGAACGGATGTCGCCCCGGAGCGTGTCATCGACGATACGCGCATTGGCGACCATCTCACTCCGATCGTTCGTAGTCACCCTAATACGATCAGGATGGGGCGAAGGCCCGATGTCTCTGACAGACATGGGCTGCCAGGAGGTACAAGCCCCAAGCCCCAGCGCGAAGAAGAGAGATAGCAGCCTGACCAGTCGGCGGGTGTAGTGGCTCGGGAATCCGTGGCTCGTTGCTGACATGGTTCCTCCTCTGTGCGCTCACGCTGTGCGTAAGCTGTGGTTCACAGTGTGGCTCTCATTGCGTTGGTACGAGCCAAAGATGCCGATTCAGAGGACGCGCTTCCCTACGGCGAACTACGTAGCGGGCGGACGGGGACTACGTAGGTGGAAGGGCACGCTTGGCACGGAATGGGGCCGGCTCGCTGGGTTGCGTAGTGGGCTGCGGATACGACTCACAGGCTCGCGTGGATGGCCTCAGAGGCGCATGTTATCCGCGCAGCAGAGCCGAGGCGCCACACTGAGAGGCTAGTCGGTAGGAAAAGCGATGGGAAGCCTGATAAGGAAGTTGAAAGCCGCCCTCAGGATCGGGGCCATCTGGGGTATCGCCACTGGTGCCGTCGGTACGACGCTCGGGGTGTTGAGCCCGGGCTCGTTCTGGAGTTCGGCTCTGTTTTTCGGTGTCGCGATGGGGGTCACCGGGCTTGTCCTCGGAGTGGGTTTCGGCGGTCTTTTGTCGGTGATGGAAGGCCGGCGAACCCTCGATGAGTTGACCCCCAACCGAGCCGCATTGTGGGGCTTGGTCGCCGGGGCTGCTGTGGCCCTAGTGGGCGCCATCGTGGTGGCGAGCCTGAAGGGGGTCGGGGTTGTCGCAGGCGGGTTGGGTATCCCCATCGCCGTTCAGCTGATTGCCATTGGTGCAGGTGCTGTCTCCTACGGGGCCGTTACCGCGGGGTTAGCAGCCGCGACCGTTTCGCTGGCGAAGCGGAGCCCTTCGGAGCTGCCTGCGGGATCAAGTGGGTCGGAGCGGGACCTCCTAATCAGTAGTGAGCCCTGAACCGGTACGACTATGGACCTGTCGCAATCCGTTGGGGAATCTTTTTGTGTGATCTCGTTCGTCGTTCCCGCCTTCAACGAAGAGCGGCTCCTCCCTGCGACGCTCGAGGCGATCCACGTTGCCGGGCAAGCGACGGGTACAGACTACGAGGTCATCGTGGTGGACGACGAGTCGTCGGACGGTACCGCCGATCTTGCTGCTGCGGCTGGGGCGAGGGTCGTGCACGTGAGACACCGACAGATCGCCGCCACGCGCAACGCCGGAGCACGCGAAGCCAAGGGCCAACTCCTGGTGTTTGTCGATGCCGATACCTTCGTGCCCGCCCGGACCGTCCAGGCGGCCGCGGCAGCCGTGCAATCCGGGGCTATCGGAGGTGGGGCTCGGGTCGTGTTCGAGGGTAGCGTCCCATTCTATGCCAGGGTCCTACTTCCCGTCATCCTCTGGATATTCAGGATTAGGCGCTTTGCCGCTGGCTGCTTCGTCTTTTGCACCCGCGACGCGTTCCGAGCCACCGGCGGCTTTGACGAAAGCCTATTCGCTTCAGAAGAAATCGGGTTCAGTCGAGCCCTCGGCCGAATCGGCGACTTCGTCATCCTTCGGGAACACGTGATCACGTCTGGACGGAAGCTCCGTGCCCATTCTACGCTGAGCATGTTCCGCACAATGACCCAGATTGTCATGGGCGGACGCAAGGTGCTGAGGGATCGAGATAAACTGGCGCTGTGGTATGGGGAACGAAGCGACGACGAGAACGCGGGCTCCTAGCAAGCGATTACTGCGGTCGCGGTAGTCATCTGGCTCGCGCACTTCGCTTCAGATCCACATTCCGCTTGCGCTTCCCGACCTGTGGATAGGATGTTGGTCTCCGTCTGATCCTCCGATGCTGAGGAAGAAGCGATGTCCGATTCAGTCTCCCGCCTGAATGCCGCACTAGAAGGACGCTATGCTATTGAGCGTGAGCTTGGTGAAGGTGTGATGGCTACGGTGTACCTGGCTGATGACCTACGCGATGAAGGGAAAGTCGTGCTAAAGGTCCTCAAACGTGAGGAAAATCGGTGAGTACGGACGACGGCGGCGTTTGGGATCGTGCCCAGAAAGCCCTGGACGAGAGCTCGTCGCACATGGCCGAGCGGAGCGCCCTCAGGGCGCGACTCACGGCGTACATCGCTGAGCGGAGCGCCTGCGAGGCTAAGGGCACAGTCCCTCGCGGCGTTCGGAGACGGGGGGAGCGGCTCCTCGAGGAAGTCTCCGCTCTTGAGGAGCGCTTAGACTCGGTCGCCGATCGGATAGCAGAAGGAGACGCAGCCGTCCTCGTGGACGATGGAGCCACAAAAGCAACCGCCCCCACACGCCGCCGTGACACGGTGGGGGGAAAGGCTAAGCCTCCGCCTCCGCCACCTCCTTCGCCTCGAGGAAAGCGTCCTCCGAGCCGAGGGCGTGGGGGTTGAGAAGTCGCTCGAAGTCCCAGCGAGGTTTGAGTAGCATCCACTCAGGTGGGCATCTATGTCGGGCAAGGCCGTGCGGGAGAGTTCGGGTTAGTTCGTGCAGACGATTGCTCCCGCCGTCGGAGATGGGCGTTAACGATCGGCGTTCTAAAAGCGATTGCTGCAGTCGCAGTAGACATCTGGCTCGCGTCGTTCGCGTCAGATCCACATCTTAGCCGCGCAGTAGAATCGCCATCCGTTATGCGGCGCTGGCAAGAATCGACTCTGACTTCCGGATTCTATAGACTGGAACACCCGACTGTGCCCTTTTGCCGCGAGTACTACTGATTGCTCCAGTTTGACTGGGATCCAGCGAAAGCGGCGTCGAATGAGGCGAAGCACGGAGTGGCTTTCACTGAGGCGGCGACTGCCTTCGGTGACCCTCTGTCCCTCACCGTTCCGGACCCTGAGCACTCTGTCGGGGAGGCACGCTTCGTCTTGATCGGGTTAACTTACTTGGGTCGACTCGTCGTCGTGGCGCACCTCGAGTTGGATCAGTCGATTCGCATCATCAGTGCCCGGTCGGCCACGACGACCGAACGAAGATACTATGAGCAAGAAAGCTGACTTGGGCCCGGCGCCCGACATGCGCGAGGAGTATGACTTCAGCAATGCGGTCCGCGGAAAGTACGCGGAGCGGTTTGCTGAGGGCAGCAACGTCATCGTACTTGAGCCCGACGTGGCGGAAGTCTTCAGCGATGCGGCGGCCGTGAACAGTGCCTTGCGTCTGCTCGCGGAGTCTGCTCGAGGGTCTGAGAAGACCTCCTAGCCCCCGACTCACCGGGCGCGCCGCATAACCGGCGATTGCTGCAGTCGCGGTGAGCCTCTGGCTTGGGCAGGTTCTGCTTGCGCTTCCCGACTTGCGGATAGGATGTTGACCGCAGTCTGATCCTCCGATGCCGAGGACATCCTCTCATCAAGCAGGAGCTTCACATGGCCGTCACAACCTTCGCCGCACCTCTCTTGCCTGGAACAACCGAAGCCTGGAAGCAGGCCGCAGCAGAAATGACTGGCCCTCGCAGGGTTGAATTCGAGGAGTCGCGTAAGCGTATGGGTCTGACCCGTGAGGTGGTAAGCTCATCAAGCAGGAGCTTCACATGGCCGTCACAACCTTCGCCGCACCTCTCTTGCCTGGAACAACCGAAGCCTGGAAGCAGGCCGCAGCAGAAATGACTGGCCCTCGCAGGGTTGAATTCGAGGAGTCGCGTAAGCGTATGGGTCTGACCCGTGAGGTGGTAAGCCTCCAGCAAACACCCGAAGGAGACTACGTGGTCGTTTACCTGGAAGGTGATGACCCAAGTAGTGTCGTTTCGAGGTATCTAAACTCGGATGAGCCATTTGATCGTTGGTTCGCCGAGACGATCCTCATCGGTACTCACGGGATGGATGCTTCGCAGGGACCTCCTCCTCCCAATCAAGTCTTCGTCGATTGGCGGGCGTAGCCGCGAGTAGCATGCTCTCGCTCTGATCTCGCAGAAGCCAAGACGCGCATCTTAGCCGCGCAACAGAGCCGAGGCGCCGTACTGATTACGAAGATCGGTTTGCTCTACGCCGAGACCACCGAACGCAGTGAGGTGAATCACAGTTCGTTAGACAGCCTCCAGACTCACTCGGAGAACATCTCCCTCAAGATGCTGAGTGAGCTTGTCGTTGCCTGTGGGCTTAGACGGCCGAGTTTACGGACGAGTCGATGAGCATCGACGGCACGCACTTGATCCAGAACCACGAATCCGTCTCGTTTTTGGAAGCGGCAGGCGACCCGGAAGGGGTAGGGGTGCCCTCCGGTCGTCATCGGCGCCACGAGGATGGTGCTGAGATGCCTATTCAACTCCTCCGGAGACAGGACGAGGCAGGGGCGGGTCTTCTTGATTTCCCGCCCAGTCGTGGGATCTAGAGTGATAAGGAAGACATCTCCACGTCGCACCGTTGCTTGCTGCGCTACCATTCCCACTCAGTCTCGTCGAATCGCGTTGCGACAGCATCATCAAGTAGCGCATCATCGCCGCGTTGGTGCGCCATCGCCGCCGCGTCGGCCCATCCGGCTCTGGGAGCCCTCTCTGACTCGATCATTATTCCCCCTTCGACCACTCTTAGCTGCACTTGATCCTCTAGCCCCGCCTCCTCGAGCAAGGGCTTAGGAATTCGGACCCCTCTGGAGTTTCCGATTTGCACAATCTTGGCCTTCATCCCAATACCTCCGGTAAGCACATCGTAATTACACAAAAAGCATAGTCGATCGCCGGCTGCCTAACAAGCGATTGCTGCAGTCGCGGTAGACACCTAGCTCGCGCGCTCCGCTTGCGGTCGGCATCTTGGTCGCGCAACAGAATCGCAATCCGTTGAGCGGACAACACTGAACAGGATCGCCCGCCGTAACGCGGCTCAACTCGAGACCGAACTCCGTCGAGTGCATCGGCTCCTGCAGGAGGTTACCCATTAGGGGCACCCGGTGCAGGTTGTCGCCGGATCGTGGGGTCGATTCTGCTGGCGTTTGGGATTCTGATCCCCGAGTGCGCCCATGCCCGATTCAGTTGTCAGCCTTAATGCTGGCCCGCGGAGTGCCAGTTGCATGGTAGATTGCGTAGGGGAATCGGAAGCTCGTTAGGCGGACCACGAGAGAGAGAGTCATTTGGAAGCCGTAACTGAGTTCATCCGAGCGTGGTGGTGGGCGATACTTGTCGGCACGGTTGCATTGGCCCTCGCAACTGGCAAGTACGGGCGTCGGAACGGTGAGTGGGACAAGACGCAAGCGCCGGAGCCTCTTCTTTTGCGGTTCCGCTCCTGGTTCTACGGGATGGAACCGAAGGGGCCCCCTCCGTTCGACCCGACCACACTGGGCGATCCCGTCGCGATCGAGACCTCGTGGGGTCCCGCGAATGCAGGGGGCTCGGGCTACCGGACCCACCGCCTTGTGCACCGGTCGCCGAAGCGCTTGGAGTTCGTGGCCACGACCGGCTCCAAACGCTTCTGGGGTAGTGCCGGCGTGCTAGGGGTGGTGATCGCGGTTTTCATGCTCGTGGGGCCTTCTCCCGCCCGGGACCTGCGCCTCGTTCTCCTTCTCACCGGCGTGGTCTTGGTGATCGGCTCAGTTCGAGGGCTGAGTCAGTTATTGACGTTGCACGTCTTCGACCTGCGTCGATCTGAGTACAGGGATGGCCCTGGGGAGCCGTCGTACTCATTACGGGAGGATGAGGATACCCCGGTGTCGCTCGACTCGATCTACGCGGTACAGGTCATACCCGAGTGGGTGCGAGGAAGATGGGACAGCAATTCCTACAGCTACGAGCTTAACCTGGTCCTCGCCGACGCCACGCGCATCGCCGTGATCGATCACTGGAATCTGAAGAGGGTCAGGGAAGACGCCCGTGAATTGGCCGAGTTCCTAGGGAAGCCTTTCTGGGACGCGACAGAGGCCATGGAGTCGGACGACGGATGGGCATCATAAGCGAAGCGCACCTTCGAGCCCTTGAGGTGACGGGCCGATGCAGTTCGTCCCGCCTATCGCCGCCCCCGCATCAGTCCCCTCCAGCCATCGCCCAACCTCAGCATCACCCATAGCTTGAGCGCACGCGTATGGCTACTCGCAGTACCTACTGGGATGTGGACTCGTAGCCCCTCACCGTGTGGTAAATCGCTCGGTCGAAAAACCGAACGACGAGCAACTCAAGATCCAACTGCTGGCGAAGCTCCAAGATCGTATCCCCGCCTAACGAATCGACGAATTGCCAGAGATTGCGACGTGTCAGGAGGAGAGCGATGACCACCTGAGACAGTGCAATTCCCTCTGCCCGGCGGGTAGCTCCCAGCCGAAAGTACTCCTCCTCCACACGGCCCTCTGAGGTCCGCTCCACCCAACGGCCCAAGTGGGCGTAGACATCGTGTGCTCGTCTACCAAGCTCGGCTTCGTCGAACCGGCGGTACTCGCTCGTACGCGGATCTTCGCGGATCTTCCGAACCAACTGAGCTGTCAACTCGTCTGCGTGCTCCTCGATGAGCGCCACGAGCCTAGCAATCAGCATGGGTTACTCCCTGGCTCACAGCGGGGTGTTCGAGACCGATGTCAAGACTATCCACGCATCATAGTGTCAGTTCAGAAGCGGGGCCAGGCGGGTAGGCGGTTCTCCTCAGGGGCTCCCACTACCCTCGCCATCGTTCGCTCTGCCACTCGAGGGAGATGGAGTTCCCGCTTCGCGGCGTGACGTCCCTAGGAGTAGTTGACCAGACTCTGCCGGACGGCTTTGGCAAGATCGGAGGACGGTCACGTCCTATTCGTGTAGTACGGCGCTTAATGAGGATCGCTTCTGCTTGCGCTTCCCGACCTGCGGATAGGATGTTGGTCTCGGTCTGATCCTCCCCCGTCGTTGTCGAGTGATGAGGTGCTATGGTCTTCAAGAAATGGTTCACGAGATTCTGGGCATGGTATCAGAAGGTCGTAAAGCGAACGGCGACTCCTGGGATGGGGCCTTGAGCTAAGGGCTCGCGGGGTTCTGCTTGCCGCCGCCCACACCCTAGACGCATCTTGCGGCCATGTCTGATCAGGTATCCCACATGACCGCAGCATTGGAAGGCCGTTGCCCGAATCACTCAGGCCACGAAGGAGGCATGAGATGCCAAGGATCGTCATCACAGCCCAAGTTGAAGACCTCGTGAAGTGGGAGGAAGGCTTCCGAACCCACGGTGACCTGTTCAGGAGCCAGACAGTATCAGGACCCATTGGCATCGCGACGAATGAGGGGAACGAAGTGGCTATCTGCCTCGATGCCAGCGACCTAGATACGTACATGAGCATCTTGGACTCTCCCGCGACGGCCGAGGCCATGGCCCACGATGGGGTCAAACGCGAGACCGTGAAGGTCTTCGTGTTAGACAAGGAATTTGTGGTCTAGCCCGTCGAGCTACCCGTGTCCGATCCCGTCGCCCGCCTGAACGCCGCCCTCGAAGGCCGCTACGCCATCGAGCGTGAGTTAGGCGAAGGTGGGATGGCCACGGTCTATCTGGCCGATGACCTGAAGCACGAGCGCAAGGTCGCGCTGAAGGTCTTGAAGCCCGAATTGGCTGCGGTAGTCGGGGCGGAACGGTTCTTGGCTGAGATCAAGACCACGGCGAACCTCACGCACCCCCATATCCTGCCGCTACACGACTCGGGCGAAGCCGACTCCTTCCTGTTCTATGTGATGCCCCACGTTCAAGGGGAATCACTCAGGGAGCGCATCGACCGCGAGAAGCAACTCGCTGTGCAGGACTCGGTCGCCATCACGCAGAAGGTCGCGGGCGCACTCGACTACGCGCACGGGCACGGCGTCGTTCATCGCGACATAAAGCCTGCCAACATTCTGTTGAGCGAGCAGGCCGAGCCGCTAATCGCCGACTTCGGGATCGCCTTGGCCGTTGCCCAAGCCGGGGCTGGACGGATCACCGAGACGGGACTCAGCCTGGGCACTCCACATTACATGAGCCCCGAACAAGCCACGGGCGACCGGGACGTTGACCCGCGGTCGGACGTCTACGCCCTCGGCTGTGTGCTCTACGAGATGCTCGCCGGGCAGCCGCCCTTCTCGGCCACTACCGCCCAATCCGTGCTGGTAAAGATTCTCACGACGGACGCACCGTCGATAACGAACGAGCGAAGGACCGTGCCTGCCAACGTCGGTGCCGCCCTGGCGAAGTCACTTGAGAAGCTGCCCGCCGACCGCTTCAAGAGCGCGGCGGAGTTCGCGACGGCACTCGGGGACGAGAGTTTCTCGTATCAAGCCCGGTCGAGTCCGACGGGCACGGGTCAGCCGACTGAGGCCCTGGCGGCCCCCGTCTCCCCTTTCACCGGAGCGGCTCGACCATGGCTGCGAGACCGCCGCTCCATCGCCACCCTGCTCATGGGCACGGTCGCCGCCGTAGCCGCGGTGTCGCTTTGGGTTGTGCGTGCCCCGCAAAGCACGCCCGTATCCCTTAGCCTGAGTCTGGACCTCGGCGAAATCGCCGTCGACCAGAATGGAGACCTTATCATATCGCCGGACGGCTCCGCGTTCGCGTTTGCGAGCGACCCAACTGCCGCCGGAGGCAGCCTCTACCTTCGACGCGAGGGCGAGGCGCAATTCCGGCCCGTACCGGGCACCGACAACGCGCGGTATCCCGCTTTCTCGCCCGACGGCGAGTGGATCGTGTACCGAGAGTTGTCTGGGGCGGCCCAGGCCGCCCAGGACCCGCTCCTGAAGGTCTCCCTCGACGGAGGTTCGCCATCAACTGTCCTGCGGGGCGGGGTTCTCACCAACCCGGTCTTCCCGCACTGGGGTGACGACGGCACGATAGTGTTCCGTGCTGATGAAGGTCTCTTTCGTGTGTCCGAGAACGGTGGTGAGCCCGAGCCCCTCCTCGAAGGCGCCGGATGGGTGCTGCACCCCCGGCTGCTGCCGGGAGGCCAAGGGATACTCGTGACGAACAGTGGGGGTGCCACCGCAACGTCGGACCCATTTGCACGGCTGTCCGGGGATCAATGGATCGGTGTCTTGGATCTGGAGACAGACTCGGTGCATACCCTGATTCCCGAGGGCGTCGACCCGATCTATCTAGAAACCGGGCACATTCTTTTCGCACACTCCGGCGGTGGGCTGTGGGCCGTTCCCTTCGACCTCGAAGCGCTCCAGGTCTCTGGCGCGGCAGTGCCGGTGCTGGACGAGGTCGACCTTCGACGAGGCGATCGCGCTCACTACTCGCTCTCGACCACCGGCACGTTGGTGTACGGCTCGGGGGGCGTGACCTCCGCTGCTCCAAATGAACAAGTCCTTGTCGTCGCGGAGTTGTCCGGCGCTGCCGATACGCTGTCCCTCACCCCACGGATGTTCGGCACCCCTCGGTGGTCACCCGACGGACGTTCCATCGCCTACTACAGCGGCGTACCGGGCAATGCGCACATCTACATCTACAGCGTCGAGATGGGCACCACGCCGGCCCGGTTCACCTCAGAAGGTGAAAACCGCTACCCGGTCTGGTCGCCCGACGGTACACAAATCGTATTCAGCTCGAATCGGGACGGTACAGAGGAGAGGGATCTGTTCGTTAGGACCGTGAACGGCTCTGATCCAGAGGAGCGGATTCTGACGGAAGTCCGTTCCCAGGACGTCCGCGCCTGGAGCGTCAACGATCTGTTGTTGTTCGAGGGTCCCCAGCCGGTAGGTGGTCGTTCCGACCTCTGGATAGCCACGGCCGCGGCAGACGCCAGCGCGACAGTATACGTCCGGTCGGAGTCCGACCTCGACGACGTCGCGGTCTCGCCCGACGCTGCCTGGGCGGCCTACCAATCCAATCAAGGGCTGACCGACGACGTCTACGTGCGGAGCTTCCCCGATGCGGGACGAGAGTTCATCGTCTCCAGTGGCGGTGGTCAGTTTCCTCGTTGGTCGCCCGACGGCGGCACGATCTACTACTGGCGAAGGGTAAACGCTTCCGTCGATTCGTTGTTTGCAGCCAGAGTTCGCACCGAGCCTACCTTCGCCGTGTTGTCCGAGGACCTCGTGCTCACCGGGGACTACGTGCCGGAGTACTGGGACATACATCCCGACGGAGACCGGATCGTGGTCGCTCAGCCGGCCGCGCAGTCCGCGGTCGCCGTAGGCGGGCAGGAGCGATTCACGGTCGTCGTGAACTTCTTCGAGGAGTTGAAGGAGCGGGTGCCGAATTGAACCGTCAGGTCCCTTGGCTGCGCGTCTTCGTGGAAGGCGTGGTGATCGTCCGAGGTGGTTTTCCCAGCATGGACCGCCGGCCCCTTCTCAAGCCGTCACGAGGCCGCAGTATGCGGGGCGGTAGATCATTCCCGGCATAGGTAATTCCGAACTCGCCGAAGGAAGCCAATCAAACAGACGAGGAACTCATGGATCTCAACACATTGGCAAACGTCGCGGAGGTCATCGGTGCCGCAATCGTCCTTGGTAGTGTCGTGTTCGCAGTTCTCCAGCTCGCGAACTTCCGTCGCCAACGGTACGACATGGCGGCACTTGAGCTGGCCCGGTCCTTCCAGACCCCCGAGTTTGCTCATGCGCTTCGGCTTGTGCTCTCACTGCCTGACGGAGTCACTGCTGAGAGGATGCGCGAGGATCCACAGTACGAGGACGCGGCCATGCTCGTCAGCCTCACTTTCGAGTCGGTGGGTATCATGGTGCATCGCCGAATCACGTCTCTCGACATGGTTTGGGAACTGATGGGAGTCGTCGTCCTGGCCGCGTGGAAAAAGATGAGCGTCTGGGCGAGCCAACAACGCATGGAGCAAGGGGGCGAGAAATTCGACGAGTGGATCCAGTGGCTGTGCGATCAGTTGACGCGGCATCAGCAGGGTGTTGACCCAGCCTACTTGAAGTACCGCGATTGGCGGCCGCGGCCGACAAGGAGATGGTCTTCGCCGTGAACATGGGCCGGCCGGCGCTGACATGTCAGAAGGATCGCTTCTCTCTTCCTGCGGGGTTGCACTACCTCAACTGTGCCTACATGTCTCCGCTTTCGAAACGCGTGCAGGACGCCGGAGCGGCAGCGGTACTGAGGAAGGCGGTACCGACCACGATTGAGCCGGCAGACTTCTTTACGGGCTGCGATGAAGTCCGACAGCTCTTCGCTAATCTCGTAAACCTACCGGATCCGGCGCGCGTAGCCATCATCCCAGCGGCTTCCTACGGCCTTGCCACGGTCGCCCGGAATACCGTGGTCGAGCGAGGCCAGAACCTGGTAACCGTCCACGAGCAGTTTCCATCGAACGTCCACGTGTGGAGACGTGTTTGTACGAACACCGGGGCAAGTATCCGAAACGTACAGCCGCCCATCACTGGGGCGATGCGTACTGAGGCGTGGAACGAGGCGATTCTCAACGCGATTGACCGAGATACGGCCGTCGTGGCGCTGGGGCCGATTCACTGGACCGACGGAACACGATTCGATCTGGAGCGCATCGGTGAGCGGGCTCGCGAGGTCGGGGCGGCCCTCGTGGTCGATGGCACCCAGTCGGTTGGTGCGGAGCCCTTCGATATTGAGCGGATTCAGCCGGATGCGCTTGTGTGCGCCGCCTACAAGTGGCTGACTGGGCCATACTCCATTGGGACCGCGTACTACGGGCCGCGGTACGACGATGGCATACCTCTCGAAGAGACTTGGATCGGCAGGGCCGGAAGCGACGATTTCTCGGGCCTAGTGAGCCAGGAAGATGGGTACCGAGCCGGTGCGGCCCGCTACGACGTGGGCGAAACCGCCAACTTCGTCCTCGTGCCAATGCTGATTGCTGCGCTGGAGCAACTCCTTGAGTGGGGCGTACCGCACATCGCGACGTACATTGCCGACCTCACGGAGACCATGTTTGGGGATATTCGGCTGGAGGCGCTCGGTATAAGCCTCGAACCGCCGGACACTACCCATCTCTTCGGATTGCGGCTCCCTACTGAGACCGACCCGAAGCGTATGGAAGCTCAACTCAGGAAGCTCGGCGTCCACGTGTCCGTGCGTGGACGGATCGTCCGGGTATCACCGCACGTGTACAACGACACCGAGGATGTCGAGGCCTTGCTACGGGCACTCGAAACGGCTCTCGATGCCGGTTAACGACGCACGAATCCCCCGTCAGCAAGTCCTCTGATTGCCTCTCGTATGCCGCATCGCAGCTGGTGCATTTTCACCTTCGCGTCTTTCCATCCAGCCATCGCCCAACCTCAGCATCACCCATATCTTGAGCGCATGGGCAAACGTCCTCCTGATTCG
This sequence comes from Longimicrobiales bacterium, assembly GCA_965249725.1. Lineage (GTDB taxonomy): Bacteria > Gemmatimonadota > Gemmatimonadetes > Longimicrobiales > Gaopeijiaceae > CBDDCX01. The sequence continues at coordinate 962,398 of CBDFMQ010000002.1, read as the reverse complement.
CTTCCGGTCCACAGGGTGGTGGCCGTCTGGCTGCGCGAATGACCGGCCAGGCGGGCCTTGGGTCCAATTCCGCTGCTTTAGTTCAAGTCGGTGTGGATAGCGTCGGGTTGCACCGGAGGACCCACATGCCCGTTGTTGTTCTCAGAGAAGAGGGCGGGGAGCGAGTGCTCCCCATTTGGATCGGCCCCAGAGAGGCGAGTGCCATCGCGGTGGAACTTGCGGCCAAGAAGTTCCGCAGGTCGCTGACCCATGACCTCTTGGTCTCCGTGTTGGAGAGCCTGGACGGAGAACTCGAAAAGGTGATCATCGGTCCGCTGGATGGGAATCTTTTCCTGGCTGAGATGATCATGCGCCGGCACGGAGAGGTGATCTCCATCGATGCGCGCCCGTCCGACTCCATAGCAGTCGCTTTACGTATGGAGGCCGAAATCTTTGTCCACGATGACTTGCTGGGCTTCGACTCCATCGAGTTGGCGGAAGATCAACCGGCCACGGAGTTGTAGCGTGGATGCGGTGCGTCCCGACGACGGCGAATCGTCTGGCCCCCGCCGAGTTGCTCAGTTTCGGGCACCTGACACGGCCCTGCTTGCGCCTACCGGACCGCTCTCGGATGTTGACCACGGTCTGATCCCGGAGTGGCCGTGTTCGATCCCGTTGTCCGTCTCAACGTACGAAGACTACGGGCACACCCTCACACCGACGGCTCGACGTTCGCGTTCAAGCGGAACAGGTTCTTCGGATCGTACCTGTTCTTCACCGCCACCAGCCGATTGTAGTTGTCGCGGAAGTTGGCGTTGATCACGTCGGCCGTGGCGTTGGGGTCGAGGTCGTTGGTGTAGAACCCACGTGTGAACGGCTCGAGATGGGGCCAAAACGCACGGATCCACTCGATGTGCTCGCTGCCGTCCATCGAGAACGGCCAATTGACGACACATAGCAGGTTGGCGAACTCCTCACGCTGCGAGAACGCCGTCGCCCCGTTGGGAACGCGACCGATGGCACCACCGCCCTGCACGAGGACCACCTGAGTCAAGCGATCCGGATGTCCCTCCATTTCGTCCACGACCGCGGATATGAAGCCGGAGGGGATCTCCCGCATGAAGCCACTCTTCAGATACGCTGCTCGCGCCCTGAAATCGTCTACGTCCCCCGAACGTTGCAGCGCGACGTAGTCCACAACTTGAACGGTGTCCTGAAGCGGCGTTCCGAGCTTTCGGATCGGCGCAAGCATTCGGTCGGCTTGGTTCGGGGGCCCGGAGTAACAGATGCCGAATCCCGCGACTCCGGGTGCTCCCCCAGGCGGCAGAACGACCACACAGTCCAACTGCAGCTCGTCGGGCGTCGTAGGTCCATACTCGCCGTACAGCGTGAGGACCTCCCGCGCCATCGAGATGGGAAACATGATTCGGCCGCCCAAAACCTGGCGCTGCATCGGATGGAGCTGGAACTCGAACGAAGTGACGATGCCAAAATTCCCACCGCCCCCTCGCACCCCCCAGAACAGGTCCGGATTCTCCTCAGCGCTGGCGCGCCGGAACTCGCCGTCCGCCGTGACCACGTCCACGGAGAGGAGGTTGTCGACCGACAGCCCGAAGCGACGGGCCAAGCGCCCGAACCCACCACCCGTTACCAGTCCGCCGACACCGGTGTGCGACACGGTGCCCATAGGCGTGACCAGATCGTAGGCCATGGCTTCGTGATCCAACTGCCCCAGGAGGCTTCCGCCCGTGACTCTGGCTCGTTGGGCGACCGGATCTACCCGCACGTCCCGGAAGGCCGACAGATCGATCTGCATGCCCATGTCACAGGTCGACTTCCCCGAGTAGCTGTGGCCCCCGCACTTGACCGCGACCAACAACCCGTCGTTCTCTCGCGCGAAGTCGACGGCCACCCGAACATCCGCTGTCCCCGTCGGCTGAGCGATCAACGCGGGTCGCCTGTCGAACGACGGATTGAGGACCCGGCGGGCGTCGTCGTAACCGTCGTCACCGGCCATCAACACGTTCCCTCGTAGCCTCGCGGCCAGGTCGGCAATGGCCTCGGACGTCAGCGTAACTTCTCTACCGTCGCCCGTGATCGCCTTCACATCGGCTGGCACTTTGGAAACCGGGCGAAAAGCCGAGTCGGCAAGAGCCGCCTCGAGGCGATTCGGGAACGGAAGAGTGGCCGCGGCGGCAGCGCCGAAGCTCGAGCGGAGGAAAGTGCGGCGCTTCATAATACGGCCTCCTGGCGGGGGGTGTCGGCCTAGGAATAGACAGGTTATTCGCGGCCTCTGCCGGAGGCAAGGGATGGGAAGCGCCAGTCGGTAGCTGTCCAGTTCACTGGAGATCCAACGTCGCGATCTACGTGGCTTTTGCCGCGGAGATCTGAGGATGTAACGCTTGTGGCCTAACACGACCTAGGCGATCTTGCGGCCATGTCTGACGCTGTATCCCGTCTGAATGCAGCCCTAGAAGGCCGCTACGCTATCGGGCGTGAGTTGGGCGAAGGCGGGATGGCTACGGTCTACTTGGCCGACGATCTGAAGCACAGCCGCAAACCCCATGGAGAGTAACCGAGAATGATCACCGCCATGAACCGGATCTATGTGGTGCCGGAGTACGCCGAGCAGCTCGAGCAGCGCTTCCAGACACGAGCGCGACTGGTGGACGGGATGCCCGGCTTTATCTGGAACAAGGTACTGCGCCCAGTCAATCCGGGAGACCCATACATTGTCCTGACACTGTGGGAATCCCGGGCCGCGTTCGATGCGTGGGTAAAGTCGGACGAGTTTGTGAAAAGGCATGCACGCTCCGGCACGCTTCCGCAAGAAGCGTTCATGCAGCCGAGCCAGCTCGAGTTGCACGAGGTTTTCACGGACTCGAGCCAACCGGATCTGGAACCGGAGCCACGTGGCAAGCCAGTTGCCTTTCACGGCACCTAGGATGGCGCGCCCGGATGCTGGCAGTAGCGACTTGCCCGATCCTTGTCGAGAACTTCGTCGAGGGGTTGAGGGAGCCGGTAGGGGACTAACAGCCTCGCATCAATCCAACCATCGCCCTGCCCGTTCACGACGCATAGCCACCGAACTGCTGGCTCTTACGATCCATGGACCACCGCTGCGTAAAGGGTTAGCGGGAGTGCTCGGCGGGGTGCCACAGCGTAAGGGCGGAGAGGGTTCTGAAGCAAGAAAAACCAGCGAAAGGTCGCGCGCTTCACCCCCAGGCCACATCTTGGGCGCACAGTGAGATGCAGGCGGACCGTCTGACCATTACAAAGGAGTGATAATGATCCCGATTCGTATTCGCCCGTTCTTGTCCGGGGCCGTGCTCCTAGGGTCGATCGTCAGTATCTCGTGCACCCAAGACGCGCCAGTGGATTCCGCCGCTTCGGTGAACCCGCTCCAGGGTGTTTGGTCGTTAACGATCGCCGATTCGGGCGACGGCTCGCCGGCCAACGATCCGTCACAGCCGGGGCTCTACATCTTCGCCGACGGCTACTACAGTGCGGTCTACGCGCCAGGTGCCGAACCCCGCGTGCCCTCCGCGACGACATTCCAGCCCACGGCAGAAGAGATGGTGGCTCAGCACGAGAGCATCATCGTCAACACGGGGACCTACGAGATCAACGGGTCCACGGTGACGTTCCATCCGATCATCGCGAAGAGCCCGGGTTTCGTTGGCGGCCAGGCGACGTCAGAGTTTCGAGTCGACGGGGACGTGCTGACGCTGACAGGGCAAGATGTCGTGGGAGCGGATGGGACTTCCGCTCCGAGTGTGACCGAAATCTTGACCTTGCGACGAGTCGAGTAGGGGGAACTGCGGCATACGACTCTAGCAGGGAAGCTCTGGTCGGTGGGGTCCAAGGGGAAGCGCGACATAGTTATCTTCCCGCATGTCCATGCGCGGGCGCGTGCACGACGCGGGTGGCCACCTTGTCCCCGTAGCTCAGTTGGATAGAGCGACTGCCTCCTAAGCAGTAGGTCACAGGTTCGAATCCTGTCGGGGACGCTTAGGAACACTAAGCGCCGCAAGGCTTTACGGCCCTGCGCACCGCCTGATCGTGGAGGGTGCCTGTGTCCGATCCTAGTTACCCGCCTGAACGCAGCCAGTACGATGTAGCCATTTAGGAAGAAAGAGGAGGCAGCCAATGGTCACCCTGTTCATTCGGCACAAGGTAAAGGACTACACGGCTTGGAAGCGGGTCTACGACGAGTATGATCGGAAGGGTGATGGCTGTACTCGCGCCACAGTGCACCGCGATCCCGACGACCCGAATCTAGTTGTCGTGACGGAAGCCTTCCCCGACATCGCCACGGCAAGAGCCCATGCGAACTCGGAGGCGCTGAAGGCCGCCATGGGCCAAGCAGGTGTGGAGAGTCCGCCCGAGTTCTGGTTCTCGGAAGATGTGGAGGACATGAGTTACTAGCGATGTCCGATCCAGTCGCTCGTCTGAACGCAGCCCTAGAGGGCCGCTACGCCATAGAGCGAGAGCTTGGTGAAGGTGGGATGGCTACGGTCTACTTTGCCGATGACCTGAAGCACGAGCGCAAGGTGGCGCTGAAGGTCCTGAAGCCCGAACTGGCTGCAGTGGTTGGAGCCGAACGCTTCCTCGCCGAGATCAAGACGACTGCCAACCTGACTCACCCGAACATCCTGCCTCTCCACGACTCGGGCGAAGCCGACACGTTCCTCTATTACGTGATGCCCTTCATTGAGGGCGAGTCGTTAAGGGACAGACTGGACCGCGAGCATCAGCTCCCCGTGGACGAAGCGGTGAAGATCACCACGGACCTAGCCGAAGCGCTCGACTACGCGCACCGCAACAAGGTCATCCACCGCGACATCAAGCCCGCCAACATCATGCTGCACGAGGGGCGACCCTTGATCGCGGACTTCGGCATCGCGTTGGCTGTGGGTGCTGCGGGTGGAGGGCGTTTGACGGAGACCGGCCTTAGCTTAGGCACCCCGTTCTACATGAGCCCAGAACAGGCCACGGGCGATCAGTTCGTGGGCGCGTCCACCGACACCTATGCGCTGGGCTCGGTCCTGTACGAGATGCTGACTGGCGACCCGCCTTACATGGGGAGCACGGCTCAGGCTGTTCTCGGCCAGATCATTTCGTCCAAACACATCTCGGCGACGGAGAAGCGGGCGTCGATCCCCGCCAACGTGGATTCAGCGATCCGAAAGGCGTTGGAGAAGCTACCAGCGGATCGGTTCAAGTCGTCCCAGGAGTTCGCGAGGGCTCTGGGCGATCTTGCGTTCAGGCATGGAGAGGCGCAGGCGGGTCGCGACGGGGTCAAGCCCCGCCGAAGAGTCTTGGAAGTAGCGTTGATCGTCGCTGTTGGTGTCGCCCTATGGGGGTGGCTAGCGCCGGATCAGTCACAGGTCGTGCGTCATCGGTTGTCGTTCCCAATCGATGTCAGGGTTCTCGATATTTCGCCGAGTGGTGACCGCCTTGCCTATGTGGGCCGAGACGAAGCCGGTGTTGAGCGTCTGTGGCAACGTGAGATGAACTTGCTCAATGCATCGCCTATCCCGGGATCCGAGAGCGCGAAGACTTTGTCTTTCTCGCCTGACGGTCGGCAGCTCGCCTTCGTTAATTCCCTCAACGAGTTGTTGGTGGTGTCGTTTGGCGGCGCTCCTCCGGTCAAGATTGCCGATCTCGATGTGACGGATGTGACGGGCGGACGTGTGGACTGGGGACCGGACGAGAATATTTACGTTGAATCGCTAACGGGTTTGGCCAGGGTGAGATCCTCCGGCGGAGTGCCGCCCGAGCAAGTCACCATGCTGCAATCCGGTGAGAATAGACACGTCTTCCCGCATGCGCTTCCAAACGGCAAGGGTGTGTTGTTCACGGTCAGGCATGGAGGAGACGTCTCGCGAAACGAGATAGCGGTGGTCGATCTCGATACAGGGCAACACCAGATCCTCGTATCGGGTGTACGGGCTTTGTATGCGGTGACCGGCCATCTGATATACGCCACCTCTGAAGGTACGCTAGAGGCGGCCCGCTTTGACCAGGATAAATTAAGGATGGACGGGCCGCCGACCGTGCTATTCGGTGGTGTTGAATTCGGTCAGTTTGGGTCGATGCAGCTCGCCATGTCGGCGGATGGTCACCTCCTTTATCGAAGCCACTCCACCAACGAGTTAGCCGAACTGTTCTGGATCAAACGGGACGGTACAGCCGAGCCGGTGGAGTCGGGTTGGGTGGAGACCTTTCGCACAGTGGCCTTGTCTCCAGACGGCACGCGCCTCGCCGTGAGTATCTCGGACAGGGGTGAAGAACACGTCTCGGTCAGAGACTTAGGGGGTGGCCCGCTCTTGCGTCTCACGACTGTTGGGAGTCTGAACTGGAGACCATCCTGGCGGCCAGATGGGCGAGCGGTGGGGTTCATCTCAGATCAGAGTGGCGACCTAAATGCCTATGTAAGATCGACGGTGGGAGGTGGAGCCGCAGTGGAGTTGGCGGCCGGAAGCCAGGGAATCGAGGAGGTACTCTGGTCTCGGGATGGTGCTTGGCTGGTCTTCCGAAAAGGGGGCGGTCTCTCAGGCGGCACACGGGACATTCTTAGAATGCGAGTCGGCATCGACAGCGTGCCCGATCCCATGTTGGCTACGGATGCGCATGAGAGGGTCCCGAGTCTGTCGCCGGACGGCCGGTGGCTCGTCTTCATGTCCGATGCCACTGGACAAGATCAGATTCACGTCCGGCCATTTCCCGACGGTGATGAAGATTGGGTCGTCTCGAGGGACGGTGGAGTCGAGCCGCTTTGGTCACCTGCTGGAAACGAGATCTTCTACAGAAACGCAGACGAGCAGATGGTGGCGGTGGAAGTTCAGACGAGCCCCACGTTTGCGGCCCTGCGTCGCCGCACGCTCTTCGCGACAGACTTGTATCGCCGAGAGTCCAACCATCGCGCATACGACGTTACGGCGGATGGTGAGAGGTTTCTGATGATCAGGAATAGCGACCCGAGCGGTGAGTTCATATGGGTCCAGAACTTCTTCGAGGAGTTGAAGGAGCGGGTGCCCAACTGATGTCCAGTCAGTATCCCGCCTGGAACGCAGTATGTGTTGAGTCGGGTCCTGGGGCCCCTGTCCAAAGAGAGGTCTGATCGTGCGGAGTTCACTTCCTTTTTACATCCCCGCTTCGTGGTCAGGCGGTGATTCACGAGGGAGCCTCACATTGGTGTTAGTGGCTTTGCTTATTGGCGTCGTGTCGGGGCTTGCGATGCCGTCCAACGCAGGGGGGCAGATCACACCTCCGGCAGAAACTGATCCTCTCACTGTGGACCACTACGTCCCGGTCATCTCCAAGGCCCCTTCGATGAACGGCGAGGTCGCGCAGCTCTACGTTCGTGAACGGGTCCTGTCCGGGATCGCACTCAGATCGAGGAGTCTCAAGGGTCGGGTCGTCATCTTTGTGCACGGGGCCGGTACCCCGGCCGAGGTCGCTTTCGACCCACCCGGAGCGAGCTGGATGGCCTTTCTCGCCAACGCCGGCTACGACGCCTTCTCGATGGACATGACAGGCTATGGTCGATCGACTCGCCCTCCTGCGATGAACGATCCGTGCAACATGTCGGAGAGCGATCAGGCGGAGTTCATACCGACGCTGATTCCTGAGGCTTGTGAGCCAAGCTACGGTTTCGCCACAACCACGATCGAGTCGGACTGGCACGATCTCGACGCGGTTGTCGACTACGTGCGTGAGCTCCGAGGTGTGGACCGCGTGCACCTCACGGCATGGTCGCTGGGAGGCCCACGTGCCGGAGGCTATGCGGCCCGACACCCCGCCAAGGTTGCCTCGGTTATCCTCCTTTCACCGGCTTACGATCGCAACCGGAAGGCGGAGGCCCCTGAGAACCTGCCGGTCGCGGGACCGGCCATGCGGAAACAGTCCAAGGCGGACTTCGTCGCGGGATGGGACAGACAACTCGGATGCCCGAACCAGTTCGAGCCAGCAGTGAGAGAGTCGGTGTGGACCGAGATGCTCGCGTCCGACCCGGTGGGGGCGACGTGGGGTAGCGGCGTACGAAGAGCTCCATCTGTGACCATCTGGGGCTGGTCGTCCAACGAGGTTGCTCGTCAGCGCACACCAATGCTCTTGGTCGCGCCGGAGACCGACGTGTCAGTGCCGCCTACACGGGTCAAGGAGCTCTACGAGGACCTTGGTTCTTCGAATAAGGTGCCCCTGTACCTGGCCTGCTCCTCCCACGACGCGATGTGGGAGACGAACCGGATACTCCTATTCAACGCGTCGCTTGAGTGGCTACGGAGCGGAACAGTGGGCGGGATAGAGAACGGAGAGGTGCGTCTTGGAGGATGACACCCCGGGGACGAAGGACAGGGTGACGTACTGCCCCGATATGTTCTCGTCCAGAAATCTCTCGAAGACTTGAAGGAGCGGGTGCCTAATTGAACCGTCAGGTCCCTTGGCTGCGCGTCTTCGTGGAAGGGGCTACGGGTGCCGTACTACTTGGTTGAAGCGGTCGCTAGGGAAGAGCGACTCGCAGAGCTTGCGGAGCGTTTGGGGAAGGACGAGTTCCTTCCGATGCGCCCCTTCGGTGCCTCCGTCACCTTCTCGCTGCGTGGTGCCCGCAGGCGCCCTGACGGCGCAGTGGTCTGGGAGGAAGAGGACTATTGTTCTCCACCACTCGCACAGGAACGTGCGGCAGTACTTGACGAGTACTTTGACGACCTCCGCATCACGTCTGTCCAAAGGAACGAGGGCTGGTCCCAGATCAGTGATTTGCCGCCGCTCTTCCCTGAGTTGGCGAAATAAGCCGCATCCGTCCCATCCAGCCATCGCCCAACCTCAGCATCACCCATAGCTTGAGAATTGATCGTCGGCTCTGAAAGGGGAGTGAACCCGAGATCATGACAATCTCAGGTGAGGAATCACGAGACTGGAACGAAATCCTGGTGAATTGGGTGGCGGCTCGGTGGCGGTGGTTGATCGTCGCTGTCGTGTTGTTATTTGCGTTCAACAATCTCGTGGGTTTGGTCGTCGGCATCATGGGGTTGATGGCCCTCGGTAACCGTGTCCTCGGTCGTGTCTTGAGCGCGAGGCGAGTAGTCCAACAGGTCCAACAGATTGTCACTGATCCCGATGACACCCGAGGAGAGTTGGAACCCTAACGTCACATCGCCCAACCTCAGCATCACCCATAGCTTGAGCGCATGGGCATGTACTCGTGGGACATTGAGGGCTCAACCGAGCGGCAGATTCGCACTCCTCGGCTCACGATCCGCTGCGAGTATCCAGGCAGCAGCATGGACCCCACGGAGGTAACGTTCAGACTCTCCCCGACCTACGGCATCCACTCTGCTCACGAAGCCCACGATTGGTTCCTGAGCAGGATGCAGGAGCATGAGGAGTCGAGGTGGAGACGGATGAGCCTGGGCAGTTGCCGATGCCGTTTTGTAGTGAGACTGTGAGACGGGTGATCGTGGAGTAGGCCAGCATCATGGGATCTACGTACCCAGCGCCCATCCACTAAGTAATACGACGTATCAAGTAGGCAGCCTGTTGGACGCATCTTCCCTTTTGACACTCATGCGTCACGGAAGGAGATCAGATGCAGAAGTGCGCACTGCCAAAATGGCGAGTGAAGAAACGGGCCGTCTTGGGTTCTGGATGCTCCATCCTCGTCGTTTTCATCTGTATCTTCGGAGGCGCTCCGACCGAGATCGCCGGCCAAGGGCGGTTGGTACTTGAACCCGGTTCGCGTGTACGGGTGACGGCTCCGGGCTGTGGGCTTCGCGAGCAGGTGACAAGGTATCGGGCGCTCCGCGCTGGCACGCTCGTCCTCGATACCACTGAATGTCCCCTGGCCTCCGTAACGCGTCTCGATGTGAGCCGGGGGCGGACGTCGCATACTGCGTTGGGCGCTGGCATCGGCCTCGCTGCGGGGGGGGTTGGGACCATCATATATTGCAAGGCTGTGGATGAGTATGGGTGCCAACTCTTTGATGATGATCTTACCCCAATCATGGCCCTCATCTTTGGCGCAGGGGGCGCCCTGGTGGGTGGGATCGCCGGCCACCATATGGAGACCGATCGCTGGGAGGAAGTCCCCCTCAAACGACTGCGCGTGACCATTGGCCCGCAGTTGGACGGTGGGTTTGCACTCGTGCTTTCAATAAGATTCTAGCCACAGCCCAGGATGATGCCCTGTAGTCTTCGCTCTTATTGGATGGGCGGGGAGCCTTGTGATCGCGCCGTCCCAACCAGCCATCGCCCAACCTCAGCATTACCCATAGCTTGAGAACGTGATTCATAGAGAGGAACACACGATGCGACACCGACTCGGAATCCTTTTGGCGTGTGCCGTCTGTCTGCTACAGATTTCGTGTGCTTCAGCGCTGAAGAAGGACATGGAAAGCTGGATAGGTTTTCAGGAAAGCCGGCTGATCGCATCGTGGGGGGCGCCGGACGCTCGGGCATCCCTTCCGAACGGTGGGAGGGTGTACACGTGGGTAGACCCTTGGTATCAGCCAAACGGGCAGACCGTGAGCTGCCAAAGGACATTTTCCGTGGATCAGAGGGGAGTGGTCTACAGCTACTCCTATCGCGGGTGTCCGAATACAGGTGGGGATCAGGTTTACATCCCAACACGGTCCCCACGCTCGATGGATTCTGGGCCGAATTGAGCCGTCAGGTCCCTTGGCTGCGCGTGATTGCTTCGTCGATGCGCTCCAGTCAGACGAGAGGTGAGCCCATGCGCTCGATTGTCCTAGTCGCTGTTGTCTCGTTTCCCCTGCTCGGTTGCAGTGTACTACCTCCCGCCGCGCCGGAGTCCCCTCGAAACGGTAGGATCACCGAGGCTGAACCTCAACACCATCGAAACGAGGTCGGGCGGTATTGCGTGAGGAGAGCGAATTGGCCATGATGAGTTTACAGCCTTTGGGTTGAGGGCGGCGCCAGCCGTCACTGGCCCTAACTTCTTTGACACCAGTAACTTAGCCCAAAGGGTGTCTTCTCGCCACCACCAAAATCGCTCAGATTAGGTCTTAGAGTCAGTGACTTACTACCAGGCACGGGCGGCGGAAGAGCGTCTACCAGGACTAGCGGCCGATCGGTCACGACATCGAAGATCGGTGCTCAGTCAGCATCTTCAGCATTTTCGATCCGGCCGATCTGCTACAGAATCGGAACGGCGATGGCACGCGCTATAGGCGTCCGGCGACGCTAAACTGAGGTTTCGGTAAAAAAGGTGTTGAACTGAAAATCTAGATGACAGGGAGGATTTACAAATGAGGAACATGTTATTTCCTGTCCGAAAAAGCATACTGATGCTGGTAGCGCTGCTGGTATGGCTACCTATCGGAACTGCCATGGCTTTCGATCGCGACGCCCTTGCCATGGCTTTCGATCGCGACGCCCTTATTGAAGCCGCTCGGGCGGAGGGAAAGCTCGTGTGGTACACGGCTGCGCCGGAGGGTCTCGTTGTCAAGGCCTTGAAGGCATTCAGTGAGAAGTACCCGTTTATCGATGTGAGTGAGTGGACACGCAACTCAGCTGGTCGCCTTCAAGCTCAACTAGAGTCAGAAGTGGCGGCGGGGATATATAGGGCGGACGTATTTCAGAGTGGGGATGTCGGTCAGTTCCTCGCCATGAACGACGAAAAATGGTTTGCCAAGTTCTATACGCCCGAGCAGGATATTTACTCCGATGGACTCAAGAATCCGGGGATGTGGACTGCGTGGCGGCTGACTGCTCTGTTACTGGGTTACAACCCAGAGACTCTCAGCGCTGATAAAGCACCAACGAGCTGGAATGCCTTGAGGGATCCTGCATTCAAGGGCAAGGTTGCATTCCAGGACGGTACAACCGGCACCCAGCACGTCGAGTGGTACGTATTGCGCAAGATCATGGGCAATGATTTCTGGGATGATGTCGCTAAGAATAACCCCTCTGCGTACGCTGGTCCTCCACAGACGATCGAAGCGGTGCTCCGGAACGAGATGTTGATCGCTGGTATGGCCTACAGCTATCACATCGCCTCCTATCAAGTGGCCCAGGGAGCCCCCTTCAAGGGAGTATATCCGGCGGAAGGAATTCCGATCGCCGTTCAGCCCATTGCCGTCATGAGAACCGCTCCCCATCCGAACGCCGCTCGCCTATTTGTCGATTGGGCGTTGTCGCTCGAGGGGCAAAAAGTTGTGGTCGAGGGCATTGGTGACTATTCGGGGCGGCCCGACGCTCCGACACCGGCTGGGAATCCCCCCTTCTCGGAGATCAACTCGATTCCGCCTGACTCGTTTCGGAGCTTCGTAAACACGAAAAAGGAGTTCATCGAGGCGTGGAGAAAAATCACGGGTTCTTAAGCACACGTAAATAGCCCGACACTGAGGATGACGACAACACCTGCGCCAGGGCGGTGGCTCGCATCCTTGAGAGGCCGAGTCTCCACCAAAGGGGTAATCCTCAGTGTCGTGGCGGGTGTGGTGACGTTCTTAGTCCTCTATCCGCTCGCGTGGCTCGTGATTGGGAGCTTTCTGGGCGAGAGGGCAGTCACCGGGAGCGGCGCGGACGCCTTTCAGGGCTACGCCGCACTTTTCAGCGAGATGGAGTTGGTGCGCAACAGCGCGGTTGTCGGTGTTGGGTCAACCGTGGTGGTAGTGGTGCTTGGAGTCTGTCTCGCTTGGATCACAACGCGGACCAATATCCTTTGGCGCGGTGCCCTCGACAAGCTCGTTCTTGTCCCGTTCTTTATTACGCCACTGCTTGGGGCGGTCGGTTGGGCGATTCTGGCCTCGCCTGGCAGAGGTGGGCTGTTAAATAACATAATCGCGTCGACTTTTGGCCTCGATGAAGGGCCGCTGAACGTCTATACCCCTTGGGGCATCATATTTGTGACAGGAATTTATTATGTCCCTTTCTCATACCTGTTTGTTGCAGGGGCCTTGCGGTCAATGGACCCAGCCCTCGAGGAAGGTTCCAAGATACTGGGCGGGGGAAATCTAAAGACGGCGCTCAAGATCACACTCCCTCTGATCAAGCCGGCCATCGTCGGAAGCTCCCTATTGGTGTTCGTTCTGTCAATTGGCCAATTCGGCGTTCCTGCCGTCTTAGGCATGCCGCACGGCTATCTAGTGCTCACGACTCGTATGTACCAGCATGTTGCGGGCTTCCTGCCGAACTATGGAGCCGCCGCAGCAATGGGTCTCTCGCTGTTTCTGGTTACTGTCGTCGGCGTCTACCTCCAGTTCAAGGTCTTGGGAACGCGTAGCTACGTTACCGTGACGGGACGTGGCTTCCGCCCGAAGCTCTTGGACGTGGGGGCATGGAAATGGCCACTTTTCATCTTCGGTTTCGGCTTTGTCGCGGTTGTGGTCGTTCTTCCAATGGGTGCCATCGTGTTTACATCGCTTCTCAAGTTTGTCACCAGCACTCTAAGCGGGGCCGTCTATACGTTGGAAAACTATCGATATGTTCTCTTTGAACTATCTACCACCAAGGTTTCCATTCGGAACACGATCGGTCTTGCATTCGGCGGAGCGACCCTCGCCTTGGTCCTCTGCTGTGCCGTCGCGTGGATTGTTCATCGCACCAAACTGAGGGGTCGCAAGCTCCTCGAATATATAGCGATGGTGCCAATCGCCATACCGGGAATAGTGTTTTCCCTGGGGCTTCTGTGGGCATGGATCCGCGTCTCTTATATACCCATGTACGGAACGATCTGGATCGTCCTGATCGCATATATCACCGTCTTCCTTCCATATGGAATCAGGGCCGTGGGGGCCAATCTGGTTCAGATCGATCCCAACCTGGAGGAGTGTGCGAGCGTGTGCGGAGCGAAGTGGTCCCGTGTCCTGCGCACCATTACGCTGCCTCTCTTGAAGCCCGGCTTGTGGGCCGGTTGGACTCTGTTATTCATCTCCATGATCAAGGAGCTGTCCGCATCCGCGCTGCTAGTGAACAGCAGGACGATGGTTCTATCGGTTCAGGTGTTTGATTTATGGGTCGGTAGTTCGTTCACGCGTGTGGCGGCCCTCTCGCTGATTCAAACGGCATTAATCTTTGTCTGCTTACTGTTGGTTCGCCGGATCGGCGGTATAAGAGCCATGGAGCTCTAAAAGTCGTGCGCACCTCGTGGAAACCCTCGGAGGCAGATCCATGCTCGCTCTAGAGGTCACGGACCTTGTCGTAACCTACGAAACGATCGCAGCGGTTGATGGCGTCAGTTTCTGTGCGGAATCTGGGGAGTTCGTCGCCTTGCTAGGGCCAAGTGGATGCGGTAAGACAACGACACTTAGGGCTATCGCCGGGCTGGAGACCCCCTCGAGTGGACGCATTTCAGTGCTCGGCGGCACTGTTTTCGACGACGTCAACGATATTAACGTCCCGACCGAGCGGCGCGATCTCTCAATGGTATTTCAGAGCTACGCGATCTGGCCACACATGACCGTGTTTGAGAATGTGGTCTATGGGTTGCAGTTACGAAAATACTCGAAGGATGAGGCCAGGAGGCGAGTTGAAGAGGCTCTTGACCTGGTTGGATTGAGCGAATTCGTGGATCGGCCGGCTCCCCTATTGAGCGGCGGCCAGCAGCAGAGGGTTGCCTTGGCTCGCAGCTTCGTGTTCGAGCCAAAACTGCTCTTGTTCGACGAGCCTCTCTCGAACCTCGATGCGAAACTCAGAAACCAGATGCGAAACGAGTTGAAGCAGCTACAGGAGCGCTTGGGGATCACCTCAATCTACGTGACCCATGATCAGGAGGAGGCACTCTCTATGGCTGATCGGCTCATTGTTATGAATAACGGCCAGGTAGAACAAGAAGGAGACCCGCTCAGTATCTATTACGAACCTGCCACTCCGTTTGTGGCGGATTTTATCGGATCTTCGAACATTGTTCTCGGGGAGCGCGTCGATAAACCCATTGGCCCAGGTGTAGTGGCCGTCCGTCTGGATAATGGTGGTATAATTGTATGCGATGCTAAGGACGTGGAATCGAATCGATTGGCCGTGGCCATCAAATCCGTGCATCTCAAGCTGACACATTGTGCGCCGCCCGAGGCGGTTAACGCCTGGGAGGTTCGTGTAACTCGCAGATTTTTTGCTGGGGACTTCGTGGAATACCGACTCGATTGGAAAGGCCAGCCGCTGCTGTGTCGCGGTCTGCCGGACGAGCTCGTCGAAGAAGGGGAAGCAATGGTCTGCTCGGTTGCCCCTGAACATGCCGTGCTGATGCAAAGTAGTGGCACATTGCCATAGGAGCCTGGACAGATCGACCCGCAAAACTCGTCGTCTGTCAGAGATGCTTATGAGGTACTTCTTATCGGCAGGCGTCAGTCCATTGCAAAATCCAATAACCCAAGACTGTGGAGGAGGTTAATGCAGTCATGTCAATACAAAGTGAAACGTTCCATACACGATCAATGGATCTTACCAGTGAATTGCTTCAAGGGGCTATCGACATACACGTGCACGCTGGTCCCCATTTGAGTTCGAGCCCCCGTCGTGTCGATCCATTCGAAGCCGCCGAAGAAGCTCGTGCCGCTGGAATGCGCGCAATCGTCTATATGGATGTGTTCTCTCAAAGCTGCGGGACGGCTTGGATGGTACAGCGACAGGTGCCCGACATCGAGGTATATGGCGGAATCATACTCAACTCGTGCTACGGAGGAATTAATCCGCGTGCCGTCAAGACGGCGCTTCACTACGGCTCGGGCGCGAAATTCGTGCAGTTTGGCACTCATACGACTCACTTCATGGCTACCCGCGAGGCACGCATGAAGGATGGAAAACCGGTCCTTCTCAAGGACCTCTATCCGGCGTTCAGGGAAGAAGAATTGTCCCGGGCCATCCAGATTCCTTCAGACACCGTGCCACCCGAGATTGAGGAGATCCTGACACTTATTGCTCAACAGCCGGGCGTTTATCTTAATACGGGACATGTCTCGGGCGAAGAGGCCATGCGGCTTGTTGACCTCGCTGGTACCTACGGCATCAAACAGGTCGTCATCGCTGGACACGCCGTGTCGGAACTGTCAATCGAGGAACAGAAACTGGCCGCGAAGAAAGGAGCCTATCTGGAACACTCGATTGCCCAGTATATTGGAGCTGGGGCTATCCCAAGGACCCACTATTATGTTGAGTCCGACTATATGTACGACGTCGTCCTTGATGTCGCGAAATACCGGCCCAATCTTCGAGGTTTGGGCGACCAGATTCGGGAAATCGGCCCCGAGCATATCATTATCAGCTCTGACTACGGGATACGGGCTCTTTCAACGCCCGTCGAGGGCATGCGGATTGGGGCAGCATGCTTTCTCGATATGGACTTCTCGTCGGAGGACATCCGAACCATGATGTGCACTAATCCGGCGAGGCTTCTGAGCCTTGAGTAGTCAGACGTAATCGCAGAAGTAGCGGGGCACTCTGCCAGACCCTCGCTCCAGTAATTCGGCGGCTACGCCCAGCCGCATTCCACCGGCGCCAGCGTGCCCGTGACTCCCGATGAAAGATCGGATGCGAGATAGAGCGCCGTACTGGCCACGTCGTCCACGGTGGCGATTCGTCCGAGTGCGGTCTCCGACGCGTAGGCCTCGAGTGCCTGCTCTTCACTCAAGCCCGTAATCGGCGCGCGGCGTTGCATCCGTTCCCGCGCGGCCTCGGTCGCGACCGGCCCCGGGGCCAGGGCATTGACCCGAATCCCGTATCGTCCAAGATCCTGTGCGGCAGCGCGAACGATGCCAAGTACTGCGTGCTTACTCGCGGTATAAATGGCTTGGCCTCGCCGAGACCGAAATGCGCTTGTTGAGGCGGTGGCGACGATGGACCCGCCGGTGTCCTTCATGACTCTGGCCGCGTGTTTGATCGTGGCGGCCACACCGCGGACGTTCACCGCGAATACATTGTCCCATTCGGTGAGATCGACGTCCTCCACGCTCCGCCACAGCGGCACGAGGCCGGCGTTCGGCACCGCTACATCTAGCCGGCCGAACCGATCCACGACCGTTTTGACGGCCAGCGCCACCGATGCCTCGTCGCGCACGTCACCCTCGAAACCGAGCCATCCCTCGGGAAGCCCTGCTTCGAGCAGATCAGAATCGAGCTCGAGCCCCAACCCCCTCGCACCCGCCGCTGCCATTTTCCCGACAATCGCCCGGCCAAGACCGCGGCCCGCGCCAGTCACAAGGGCGACACGTCCAGCCATGAGGGTCGAAGGGGGAATCGACATGGAGTTTGAGGGCAGTTCCAGAAAAAGGGGGTCTAGCTAGTCGATGCGAAGGCCACCGGCACCGAATGGCCCAAGCCCGAAAAACGTGCTGAGCCCTCTTGCCCGTGGAGACGAGGACCGAACACGACAAGGCTTTGCGATCGCAAAGGTAGAACGCAGGCGGCGGGGTGGAAAGTGGCAGAAACGGGGGACCCCCTTCCTTCTCTCAACGCTCGCTGCAGCGCGGATTCCCCAGGGGGCTCAGCTTGGGGCGACCTCCCCTCCCCGCCTTAGGGATATCCCGGTGCCCACGACGTCCTGCTTCGGAGGAAGGACCGCGGTCACGGGCGACGAGAGAACGAGTGGCCCAAGCCCGAAAAACGTGCTGAGCCCTCTTGCCCGTGGAGACGAGGACCGAACACGACAAGGCTTTGCGATCGCAAAGGTAGAACGCAGGCGGCGGGGTGGAAAGTGGCAGAAACGGGGGACCCCCTTCCTTCTCTCAACGCTCGCTGCAGCGCGGATTCCCCAGGGGGCTCAGCTTGGGGCGACCTCCCCTCCCCGCCTTAGGGATATCCCGGTGCCCACGACGTCCTGCTTCGGAGGAAGGACCGCGGTCACGGGCGACGAAATTCAACCTAGCCCCACCCAGATCAAGTCGGGCCGCGCAGAGATGCTCTCCGCAGAGATGCTCTCATCTTCGGTGGCGGTCAATGGCCGGAATGGCGGAGACATCACTCCCACGATCTCGACCTTGGGGTATCTGTAGCGTATGGCGGCCTGGAGCTTGTCGAGCGTCTCCTGAGTCGACCCGTAGAAGTAGTGGCGCCAACCTCGGGTTATGCCCTCCTGCAGCATCGTGGTCATCACGTCGGGGCCGTAGAGGCGCTCCTGATGGGGGGTGCCCATGGAGCGCATCGCCCAGACGAGCGGCATTCCGTCGGGCGTGCAGATATCTGCCGCTTCAAGCGCAGCCCGCAGATCGGGGTCGCGGCGTGGTCCCAAGGAAGTAACCGCGATGCACACACGGAGGGACGAACTCGTGAAGCGCCTTCAGAACTACCGGATGCACAATGGACTTGCATTGGCCTTCGGGAAGTCGGAGCCGCGAGTGATGTATCGGGTTGAGTCGTGATCCCGCAGTAGGACTGTGTCTCGATTGTGTCCCGAAGGGCGGCGAAAGGCGGCGAAAGGCGGCGAAAGAAAGATACAGAAAAGGCGGCGAGGCTGAATCGAGAAACGCAGTAAGTAGGCGAGGTTCGCCGGATAGGCCCCCTCTCGACACGTCCTCCTAAGCAGTAGGTCGCAGGTTCGAGCCGAGGCGCCAGAGTCGGTATTTCGCGGTGCGACCGGGCTGCAGACCGCCGAGACGAGCGAGGATCGCCGCAGGCGACCGCAGCTCAATCCTGCCGGGGACGCTACAGTTGGCCCCGGGGTGAAGCTCCGGGGTCTTCTGCATCATGCCTGACGTAGAGACGATCCTGAGGTGCGAGCCGAGGCGCCAGAGTCGCCCCGAATCAGGGTCAGCTTCCCGCTCTGCTCCACACCGCCGTTCGGAACACACTTCCGATCAATCCGCCCACAACTCCGCCGACCACCGGAGTCCAGTAGGTCCAGGATCTGCCACACAAGCTCGACGAGTCACCTTCCTCCCAATCAAGACACAACCCGATCGCGGCCAGCCAAGGGAGGGCGCCAAGCGCAAAGCCGATGGCTGCGCCTTCTTGGGCATGGCTGTACGTGCCTCGGAGGACCTCTAGTTGTGTGTACGAATCCAGCGGTAACTGCTCCGACTCACCACCGCCTCGTGCAAGGACCAAGCCGCCGAGCGTACCCGCGATGAGGGTCCCTTCACTCTGGTTACCCCGGGCGTCCACCCCTCTGACGCGATCTCCGCCGGCAAGGACAACCGCCTCCGGCCCCAGCAGTCTGTCCATCTCACCGATGACGCGCAGTGATTGACTCGTTGCTGGCCACACCCCGAACAGGTCGCGTGGGCGAGTCGCGATCAGCACGTCCGCACCACCTTCGTCTCGGATCGCGGCACGGGTGCGCGAAACCTCGCCCCAGCCCCAGCGTTTGAGCCCTCGACTGCCGAACAAGACGAAGGACGAGGAATCAGGGCGGCTGCGCTCGACCTCCGTCTGCCCGACAGCAGCCAGTGCCTGTGGCACGATCTCAACGACCTCTTCGATCGAGGCGTCGTAGCTGGCGAGGACCCCGGCGTCAGGCGGCAGGGTCGCGACGCGTGAGACCCCCGCACAGCCGTAGAGCGAGAGTCCAACCAGTACACATATCCACCCTAGCCCAACATCGCGAGGCTTCAGACCCGACCCTCCGCTCATGACCCTCACCTTGTGAACGGCCGGACAGCGACCAGGCAGCTATTCTCCAAGTTCCACTGACATCGAGCTGTGCTACCAGCGGGCAAGACCCGCCAGAGGACGAGGTCATACGTTTCGCCCGCCACCAAGGGCTCGGGTCCCCAGGTCTGAAGAAGACCCCCAACTGCGGGTACCACCCCATAGGTCACCGGTGGCAGGATGAGATTGGCCTCCTCGGGACCATCCCAAACGTTGTTCTCGCCCTCATCGGCAGCGATCAACCACACGTCACCGTTGTCGCCCTCGACGAGCACCATCGCCACAGGGCACCTAGGGGTCCAATCAAAGACCACCGATTGCCCGCTCGTAGCCGTCGCTGTGACCGAGGTGGTTTCCGCAGGGCACACGGCAGCGACGGGTTCGGTCGGGTCGTCTCCGCACCCTGCGGTTGTCAGAAGGGTCGCGACGACGAGGATGAAGCCATGCAAGCGTTTCAAGGTGCACCTCCTATGTGGCGGGTACTCGATGCACGCAAGCTGTGGGTATGACGGTTAGGGGGGCATACGTAATCCTACGTAGCGGCCCCTAGAGAGCGGCCGATGTGAGGCTCCTAGTCGCTCCCTGAAGAGCCTTCGTCGCCCAGCACCTCCTGCCACACCCGGAAGAAGTTCGCTCCCATGATCTTGCCGACGTCCTCATCCGAGTAACCCCGCTCCATCAACGCCGCGGCAATCGCATGGTAGTTCGCGTCGTCGCCGAAGCCCTCTGTGTAGGACGGCACGCCCCGGAGGTCGCTTCCAATCGCGACGTGATCCACGCCGACCAGGTCCGCCACGTAGTCGATGTGGCTCATGTATTCCTCCATGGTCGGCAACGTCATGCCCATGGGTGAGAGCGCGATGACCCCTCCGGTCGAGGCGATGAGCTCGATCTCTTCGTCCGTGAGGTAGCCCTCTTGATCATAGAGGGCTTGTACGCCGGTATGGCTGAAGATCATCGGGTCTTGGGACAACTCGGCGACTTCACGCATGGTCCGGGTATTCGAATGACAGACGTCGATGATCACCCCGAGGCGATTGGCTTCACGGATCACGTCCCGCCCAAACTCGGTCAGGCCACCCGGCGAGTAGGGGAAGTGGCGGGTGTGTGCGAGCTCGTTGGGCCGTGTGTGGACCAGCTGCAGAACGCCCAACCCCCGCTCGTGGATCTCCTGGAAGTGGTCCAAGCGCCCTTCCAGACCGTCGGAGCCCTCCATTCCGGGTAGGAACGCGACCATGCCTCGTTCGCGCGCCTCGTAGACGTCGGCAGGGCTCCGGGCCAGGAGTGCATCTCCGTCCTCGATGGTCTTGAGGAGTCGTCCGAAGCGGTCCAGAAGGAACGCCCAGGGCTCTCCGGGAGCAGGGTGGTACTGACCGGCCGGCACCTCTGTGCCGTCTCGAAGAACGTAGTTGCCGGTGTAGGGTGCGTCGGTGCTGACCTTCGCCACCACGAGGTCCATGGTTCCTCGGCGAAACAGCTCGAGTTCCTCGGGAGCCACCCGCTCCACATTGCCTCGGTGAAAGCGGCTGGGATGCGCCTGGACGTCGGCGAAGACGGTGGACTCGTGGATGGCCGCGATCCGGTCGGCCCACGGAGCGAGGTCCACCTCGGCGGCCCTACTCGTCGAGCCCCCGGCCTGATCACTCCCTCCAGAACCGTCGCCTCCGGGCTGACAGGCGAGCGCCAGGGCGGCGAGGCCGCCACCGAATATGGCTACAGCAAACGGGCGGTTCATGGCACACCTCCACCTACGGGAATCCCTACGAGTCCGAACCCGCATCCGTTGTCGACGCGGGAAAGATCTCCTTGAACGCCTTCATGAATCGGTTCATGTCGTCCTCGTTACCGACCGATACCCTGAGGTGCTCCAACATGGGCGGGAAGGGACGACCGACTTGAATGCCCTTCTTCCGGAACTCGTCCCGCACCTCTTGGACCGAGCGGCCGATGTGTACCATGAAGAAATTGGTCTCGGAGGGAATCACGCTGTGGCCCATGGCCTCCAGCTCGGCCGTAGTCTTGTCCCGCAACTCGATCGTGATCCGCTTGACCCTCTCCTCGCTCTCTCGGTCCTTGAGGGACGCCACTCCGGCCCAGTCTGAGATGACGCTGACGCTTCCGGTGCTGTAGATGCGCAAGCGACGGATCATCTCGGGGGTGGCGACGGCGTAGCCGAGTCGTATGCCCGCCATCCCATAGATCTTGGAGAACGTCCTGGCCACGATTACGGGGCGTCCCTCGAGTACATGCGGAATAGCCGTGGCGTAGGAGGGATCCTGCACGAAGTGATGGTACGCCTCGTCGATCAGAACGGGGACGTCCTCTGGGATACCGTCGAGGAGTTCCTCCACCTCTGCGGCGCTGACCGTGCGACCCGTCGGATTGTTGGGGTTGCAAAGGTACACGAAGCCCACGTCACGGTAGTTCGCACGAGTGGTCTCGATCATCGAAGGGATGTGCTGCCGATAGTCGTCGAGAAGCGGCAGCGTGATCGCTTCGGCTTTGATACTGGTGGCGTGCCGGTAGACCTGACTGTAGGAAGGCTCGACGCCCACGACTTTCTTGCCGGGTCCGAGGAACGTTAGGCCCACGACCTCGAGGACTTCACCCGATCCGGCGGTGGTCATGATGTTTTCCCGCTCCACGCCGTCACGCTCCGCGATGGCCGACTGCAGGTCCTCTCCCGGATCTCCGTAGGTGTTCGAGTATTTGAAGGCCCGAGTCATGGCCTCCAGCACCGACTCCGAAGGGCCGTACGGGTTCTCGTTGGCCCCGAGACGGGCATAGGAGTCGAAATCGAACTCCTGCTGGGGGAGCGGGGGTGTGGTCAGGTCACCGAGGCCCTCGGCCCACAGATCGGCTCCGGGCTTGACGCCGAGATAGCCCAACGCGGCGGCAGCTCCGCCCACGAACCCTCGGCGTGACACATGGCTCTTCCTGATCATGACGACCTCCGAAATCGACGAACTCAACGCCCCGATGAGTGTCGTGCGCCTACCCGACTTTGCAGTCTTGGCGCCGCGGGAGAGGATCGCAAGGCGAGCGGCCCATCGTCGTCGTGGAGGGAGGGGAGGGCGCGTGTTCGCAGTTGCCCCTGGATCTCGCCTTGGCAGGGTGGCAAGATACTCTCCGTGTTCCGGCGTTGAGGTCGGGACGACCCCAGAGGTCATCCGGAGTGAGCATGGCGAAGACCGACGAAGGCGGCGGTGGAGCCGTCGGAAAGCTCTGGCGAAAGCACGGAGGAGGGTACTACGCCCTCCTGGCCGTCGGGACGTTCGTCTATCTGGAGATCGCCAGCCTCGCCGAGTCCATCGCCCAAGCCGCGGACGTCGAGGACTTTCTCGTCAGCGAGCTGCTCACGTTCGCGATCGAGTCGATCGTGAATACGGTGATGGCGTCCCTATGGCCCTTCATGTGGTTCACATGGATGGGCGTGGAAGCCCTCTATTGGGCCGGTGGCGGCTACGTGATATGGGCCGTCTTCATCGCTATGGCGCTGAATCGGCGAGAGGCGAGTCTCCGGAAGGAGTTGGGCCTCTAGGCGTGGCTTCGGGGTCGAGGCCGAGCCATCGTCGGGCAGCTCCGCGAGGCATAGAGGCTCCGGCATGGAGATTCGGGATCGGGTAGGTTTAAGGGAACTCGGAGTCCGTCCTCACGGGTTCCCACACGGGGCACCACCAGCTCCACGCAGAGCTTTACCCGCGTTCGAAGAGCGAAGACTCGTGACCATACAAGATCATCGGCTCACCGCAATCGTCGCCCTCCTGGCGCCCCTCGCTACTTGGAGCTGTTCATCGGACCAGGGCCCATCGGGTGTCGTGAGTCCAAACGATCCCGACACCGGGACGGCTCTGATCTGCAGCATTCCCCAAGAGCTCCTCTTCGCCACCGGCGTGCAACGGGACGGGATTCCGGCTCTCAGTGATCCCAATCTGGTGCCCGTGGATGGGCCGGGTTTGGGCTACCTCCGCGACGAGGACCGCATCATCGGCATCGAGATCGGGGGCACGTACGTCGCCGTACCCCACAACATTCTGTGGTGGCACGAGATCGTGAACTTCAACTCCCTGGGGATTCCCCTCGCGGTCACCTACTGCCCGTTGACGGGGTCGAGCATGGCCTTCGACCGTAGATCCGTGAGCGGAGCCGAATTCGGGGTATCGGGCCTGCTGTTCAACAACAATTTGGTGATGTTCGAGCGCAGGGACGATTCCTCTCTTTGGCCTCAGATGATGAGCGGTGCACGTTGCGGCCCTCAGAACGGTCAGATGCTCGCGATGTACCCGGCCATGGAGATGAGCTGGAAGGCATGGCGGAGCCTCCACCCGGCGACGTTGGTGATCAACGACGACACAGGACATACGCGTGATTATCGGCGCTACCCGTACGGTGGGTACGAAGCCCCGTCCAACGCGACGCTCCTCTACCCACACGGCACGATCGACTCGCGGCGCCAGCCCAAGGAGCGCGTGCTGGGATTCCCGCCCGTCGTTCACGATGGTGAGGTGGTCGGAGGCGCGGTCGCCTTCCCGTTCGGCACTCTGGACAATGGAGAGCGGATTAGGGTCGTCCACCACCCTGCTCGCGGACGACCCGCCGTGGTGTTCTGGGACGGCGATGCACAGGCTGCGGTCGGGTTCAGACCCACCTACGGTGGCTCCAACATCACCTTCGAGGCACGCGGAGATGTCATCGTCGACGTCGAGACCGAGAGCGAGTGGACATTCGAGGGCGTGGCCGTCTCCGGTTCGTTGGAGGGCGCGAGGTTGGAGATGATTGCCGAAGCATACGTCTCCTTCTGGTTCGCCTGGGCCACCTTCGTGCCGAGCACGGAGATCTGGGGAGACTGAGCTTCTTCTAGGGTGACTCCGCCGCCGCCGCCTCGCACGTAGCTTTCTGACCTCCTACTTTCGCCCCCATGCGAACCATTCTCTTCGTCGTTCTGGCTGTATTCGGCGTGATCTGTGTGACGCGCTGGGTCCAGAGCGTCCGTAACAGCCGCGCCGACAAGGGGGAGGGCCGATTCCCCTCGCCGCTTCTGTCGGCCGTCGGCTTCGTCACCAATTTCTTCGACACCCTCGGGATCGGGTCCTTTGCGCCCACGACCTCGTGGTACAAGCTGCAGAAGCTGGTTCCCGACGAGCGCATCCCCGGAACCATGCACGTTGGACACACGATTCCCGTCATCGTGCAGGCGTTCATCTTCATCGCGATCATCGAAGTCGACATGGTCACGCTGACGACTCTTATGGGGGCCTCGGTCCTCGGGGCCTGGCTGGGAGCGGGCGTGGTGGCTCGTTGGCCGCGCCGTCGGATTCAGATCGGTATGGGGGTCGCGCTCCTGCTGGCCGGCGTCACGTTCATCATGGCCAACCTGGGGTTCGCTCCCGTCGGGGGTGACGCGATTGGCCTCGGTGGAGTCTCCCTCGCCGTGGGGATGATCTCCTTCTTCATCCTCGGCGCGCTCATGACGCTGGGCATCGGCATGTACGCGCCCGCCATGATCGTGATCAGCTTGCTCGGGCTCAACCCGGCCGTGGCGTTCCCGATCATGATGGGAGCTTCGGCGTTCCTGATGCCGGTGGCCTCAGTGCGGTTCTTGAAGGAAGATGCGTACGAGCATCGTCCGGCTCTCGGGCTCGCGCTGGGGGGGGTACCCGCCGTTCTTATCGCCGCGTTCATCGTGGGTTCGCTGCCGCTGACGACCATGCGGTGGCTGGTTGTTGTCGTGGTGACCTACGCTGCCCTGGCCATGCTCCGATCCGCCTGGGTCGAGCGCCTGGTTCCGGTCCCTGAAGCGGCCTGACGGGCTTCGCGCGAATCGGTTCTTGGCCTAGGAGCCAGGGCGGTAGCAGCCCTTCCTTTCTGTCGCGCACGACTCCAATTCCCCTATGTTGCAGCTTCGCGGCGAGTCACAGGCCGCTGTTCAACACATCAGGAGGTGGTCCAGTGTTTGGTAGACGGTCTTGGTCGATCGGAATGTGGGTCCTGGTGGCGCTTGGCGTCTCCGCCGTCAGCACGTTGGCTCAAACGTCGGGCGGTGGGACGTCGGCCACCTCTCCGAGACCTCTCGGGCTCCAGGGCAGCACGAACGTACACATCCTCTCGCACATAACGCTCGGCGGTAAGTACACGACGGGCGACATCGAGCACGAGCAGGATCCCGAGAGACCTTATGCTTATGTCTCTCGTCTCCGTGAGACGGGCTTCGACATCATCAATCTCGAGGACCCGGACAACGCCGAGATCATCTACGAGTGGCGCATCGAGAACTCGCCGCTGCATCAGGGCAGGGGAGCCGTCGACGGGAAGTATTTCAAGATCGACGACAACTACTACTACCTTCAGTCCACTCAGTTCGGGAGCGGTGGTCCCGATTCGGAGGTCGCCGGCATCGTATTCGACGTGACGGGCCTTCCCGACGTCTCGCAGGTGCGGGAGGTCCGTCGCTTCAGGGTGCCGGATTCGCCGGGAGGCTTCCACAACATCTTCATCTACAAGCACTCGGACGGCAGGGTGATCCTGTTCGCCACGTCGAGTGGTACCAAACTGTACGATCTGGGCGAGTTCGTGTCGGGCGCCGACGATCAGGGACTGATCGGGACGATTGGCGTTCCCGCGAACCCGGGAGACCTGTCGACCGGATACCACGACCTCTACGCGATGTTCGATCCCTCCACCCAGCAGGATCGCTTCTACGGTGCGGGCGGTGGAGGGTACTACGTGTGGGACATTAGCTCACCTGCCGAGCCAAGGATCCAGTTCACGATCACCGGTGTGGCCGGTTTCAATTGGGGACACACGTTCACCCCGACCCCCGACGGTCGGTACGCCATTGGCGAGGCCGAGTGGCAGTACCAGCCGCTGCGGGTCTTCGATCTGAGTCCGGGCAACCAGGCGGCAGCCCGGGGCGAGATGCTGAACATCAATCGCGCCATCGGAGCGTGGACGCCGGACTGGGAAACGATCGCCCACAACCATGAAGTGCGGTGGCCTTACGTGTTCGTCTCCGGTTATGAGACCGGCCTCTCGGTCTTCAACATGATGGATCCCGAGAACCCTTACACCGTGGGCTACTACGATACGTTCGACGGTCCTCACAACGCTGGAAGCATGGGGAACCCGAGCGGTGGTGGGAACTTCACGTGGGGCGTATACGACGGCGCGTGGGGCGTGGACGTCCGCAACCACGATGGGCTGGTCGTCATCAGCGATATGACGACGGGTTTCTGGGCCGTCCAGATGGATGGATTCGATGGTTGGAACGGAAACGACTGGGGCATGCCCAACAGCTCGAGCGTACAAGACTACGACAACGGTCCCGATGGAGTTCAGAGGCCTATTTCCTGACCGGTAGTGGCATTGTGAGGGCAATTTTGTCGGGCCCCCCGCTTCACCCATAGCTGGAGTCGAGGCATGACGACCGCATCCATTACCGCACGGGGTCTGTTGATCGCGGGCCTGTTGTTCGCGACGGGATCCTCAGCCACCGCACAGGTAACTGCCATTCGTGCGGGCCGTCTGGTAGACCCCGAGGCGGGGACGATAGCGACCAACCAGATCATTCTGGTCGAGGACGGAGCGTTCCAGGCCATCGGAGCCAACGTATCGGTCCCCTCCGGCGCCGAGATCATCGATCTGTCCGAGCTCACGATCGTTCCCGGGCTCGTAGACGCGCACAACCATCTCGCTCTCACCTACAAGGAAGAGCCCGAGAGCAACGTCTACTACCTGACCTACGTCATGGAGAGCACGGCTCTCCGGGCGATCCAGGCGGCCTCAAACGGTATGCAAATGCTGTCGTCGGGGTTCACGATCGTCCGCGACATGGGCAACAACGGGAACTACGCCGACACCGCGCTTCGGCAGGCCATCGAACAGGGCTGGATTCCGGGACCCATGATCATCAACTCGGGGATCATCATCGGCGGCATGGGCGGACAGTTCAGCCCTCCGCCCGAAATGGGCATCGACCGGAACATCGTCTATCCCGAATACCTCGACGCGGACACGCCGGACGAGATGATCAAGGCGGTGCGCCAGAACACCCTGTACGGGGCGACCGTCATCAAGATCTGCGTAGACTGCAAGCCGTGGGCTTACTCCGTTGACGACATTCGGCTGTTCATCGAGGAGGCGGCGCAGATCGGCCTCAAGGTCGAGGGCCACGTGCAGACCGAGCGGGGGGCGGACCGGGCGATCGAGGCGGGCATCTGGTCCATCGCACACGACCGCGGTCTGACGGATGCCATGCACAAGCGCATGGCAGAGAAGGGGATCTTCCGCGCCGGCACCGAAACTCCCATCACGCTTGTGGGACACACGTCTGAAGCGCGGTACGAGCGGACGCTCCAGGGACTCAAGAACGCGTATGACAACGGAGTCAACGTCACGTACTCGACCGATGCGGACTACTACGTGCCGGGTATGACGCGGGGCGAAGTCGCCATCGAGTTCATCCGGACGTGGAAGGATGCCGGCATCCCGGACGTCGACATTCTCCGGGCCATGACGGTGACCGGGTACGAGGTCAGCGAGACCGAAGACGAGCGCGGACCGATCCGGGTCGGCCTGGCGGCGGATCTGATCGCCGTGTCGGGCAATCCTCTGGAGGACATCGACGCACTACGTGACGTTCAGTTCGTCATGAAGGACGGCGTGGTGTTCAAGCAGGACGGGGTGATGACGCCCGAGGACTTCTTCCACGGTGGTCCGGTAAACGGCTGGAGGATCCGCTAGCCGAGCGCCTACCCCCCCCTACCGCCGGGCGTGCCAGGCAGCCAGGATCTCCGCCTCGCGCTCCAACGTGAGACCCGAGCGCTGACGGGATTCCCATTCGTCGGCCCACGTCAGGAACCAGTCCAGGGTCTCTTTGGCGCTGACGGCCAGGGGCCGGAACCGGAGTCCTGCGGCGACGGATCGCTCCCGGCTGATCAGGCCGAAGCCCGTGCCGCCCCCGATGCTCATTCCCGGAGGCCCCGTATAGTCGTCCCGCGGCGGCCACCAAAGCGGCAGGTCCCTCCACGGATAGACCTCGTGCTCCTCCAGGAAGTCAGCGTCGACCCAAGTGAACCGGGTCGGCGCGCTGGTCACGGCGCGAATGCCATACAGGAACTCGGCGATCGACAGCTCGGCCTCGGGCCCGACGGCGTTGTAGGTACCGAACGTCTTTTGATTGAGGAGGTGCACTACGAAGTCCGCCAGGTCCCTCGCGTCGATGATCTGGACCGGATCCGTCGGATCACCGGGTGCTAGGACTTCACCACCTCCATTGATACGCTGCAGCCAGTAAGAGAAATGGGTGGAGCGGTCCCCTGGGCCCACGATCCAAGTGGGGCGCACTACCGTCGTTCGGTCGGGAAAGACCGCCCGGACCTCGCGCTCGCATTGGGCCTTCAGCGGCCCATAGAACCCACCGACATTTTCCGTCGTCGGATCCTCGAGCACGGCCGTCGGGGCGTCCTCGTCCATATCGACAATGTTGTAGGTCGCGTATGCGTCCGTGGTCGATATGTAGAGGTACTGGTCCACGGCGTCCCTCAGGAGCTCGGCCGAGTCACGGACCAGACGAGGCACGTAGCCGGAAGTATCGATCACAGCGTCCCACGTGCGACCCTCCAGGACGCCGAGTCCACCGTCGCGGTCTCCCTTGAGCTTCTCCACATCCGGGAAGAGGTGCGGGTTGGTACGTCCTCGGTTGAACAGGGTGGGTGTGTGTCCGGCCGCGATCGCCGCTTCCACCATGTGGGGGCCGATGAAGCCGGTACCGCCGATGAAGAGGATGCGCAGCGGGGCTTGATCCGGAACGTTCGTCCGAATCGGAGCTACTCCGGGCAGCATGTCGGGGAGACCCAGTGTCAGCGCTCCGTACGCGGCCGCGGAGCGACCGATGAAGTTCCGTCTCGTGGTGGTCATTCGATTCTTCCTGATCGGGTGCGGGACTACCTCCGATCAAAGTGGGGACACAGCCGCTCTCCCGCATCAATTGTCGCTGGAACCCTCGGTTAAGGGTCGAAGCGGCGGTCCAAGACGAAGACCTTCACTGTCTCCCGCTTAACGCCGTCGGCCTCCATGGCCTCGGCGGTATCTGGCGAGTCCAGGATCGCCATGTACGCGTCGCCAAGATGGTGACCGCGGGTGAGTTGCGCGAGCGAGGGTGGCCGGTGCAGACCGGCCTGTTGATCCCACTCATAGGAGGTCGAGGAACGGTCCCATTGCCCCAGCGTATCGATTCGTCATGTAAAGGCCCGCCAGGAAAACCAGCAATCCGATGGCCCCGACCAATCTGCCGCTGCGAATGCGGCTGGAGACACCACTGCCGACGATCCAAATTCCCATGAATACTGAGTACTCGACCAAACTCCGTCCCTCCCACGCCGAGGTACCAAGCAGTTGCTTCAATGTCGTGTCAGCGAGGTCGAGCAGGCCCAATGCCGTGAAGAGACCGAAGAACCATGGCCGGATGTCTTCGAAATGTGCCCCCATATCGAAGTTGGCCCCGATATCATCGGGGTAGAGGAGGCCGAGTAGAAAGAAGAGTGTACATCCATACAGCAGCACGAATAGGAGGGTGGTCAAATGCCACTCATCGAGTCCAACCAGCCCGTACCCGGTAAACCACCAGAAGAAGACCGTCCATTGGAGTACGGCCGCCGTCCAGATCAGCACCGGGAGATGGACGGTGGCCGTCCGGCGATGCCGCACAACTCGAAGTAGTCCCTGAAGAGTCTGAGCCACGGCAAGACCCACCACCAAGGAAAACAGTACGGACAGGTACTCGAACGTGGTCACCTTCGCCTCCAACGGGTAAGGACTGAGGCCCGTGCGTGGCTAAGATGGTGACCGTGACCCAAACGTGCGAGCCAAATAGCACGGCGTTGCCTCGCTCCTGACCGCCTCACTACTCTCATCCCAGCCCAACCGCTTGGACGAAGCCGACTTCGGGGCTGATCGGAGCATCCTGTGAACGAACGATCATCGAGCCCTGTCTTCGACGCTGCGGTCGTGGGCGGTGGCCCAGCGGGTGCGGCAGCGGCACGACTGCTCGCACAGTGGGGGCACTCGGTCATCGTCCTGACGCGACCGGGGTCACAGTCCTCCCTCCTCGGGGAGTCCCTGCCCCCCAGCACACGCAAGATCCTGGACCGTGTGGGCGCGCTGGAGGCCGTAGAAGCGGCGGGGTTCGTCCGGAGTACGGGCCATACGGTCTGGTGGGGCGAGGCGGAGGGCAGGGTGGAGACGTTCGCAGAAGGGGAGAGCGGGTTTCAGGTGTTGCGGTCTGACCTCGACCAAGTGCTTCTGGCCCTGGTGACCGAGGCCGGAGCCCGCGTCGAGCCGAACGCGACCGTCCGGGAGGTGAAGGACGACGGTGACGGCTACCGGATCGAGTACTCGATCCACAATGCGACGGCGGGGACGGGGGTTGAGAGCGTACGGGCGCGATGGGTGCTCGATTGCTCGGGTCGTTCCGGGGTCGTCGCGCGCGATTACCGCCGTCCGGAGGCGGAGCAAGCCACACTGGCCCTCTTGGGGGTCTGGCGTCGCTCCGGGGGTTGGCCGGTGCCGGACGAGACCCACACGCTTGTGGAGAGCTTCGCCGACGGATGGGCGTGGTCCGTTCCTGTCGCGGGAGACGTTCGCTATTTCACGATCATGGTCGACCCGAGGGTCACCGAGATGGAGCGCGGCAAGGAGCTGGGGCCCATCTACCGTGCCGAGATGGCCAAGGCCAAGCGTATGGAGACGCTCCTCGAGGGGGCGGAGATGGAAGGCGAGGCATGGGCGTGCAACGCATCCATGTACTCTGCCTCTCGATACGCCGAGGGACGGATCCTCCTGGTGGGAGACGCTGCCACCTTCTTGGATCCGGTTTCTTCGTTCGGCGTCAAGAAGGCCTTGGCATCCGCTTGGCGCGCTGCCGTAGTAGTGCACACTGCGCTCGTGCGTCCGGAAATGGAGTCGGCCGCCGTGGATCTTCACGAGGGCCGCGAACGTCGGGTCTATGCGAGCTATAGCGATCAAGCTGCCGAGGTATTTAGAGCCGCCGGGCAGGATCATCGCCATGCCTTCTGGGAGCGGCGGGGGCAGCAATCTGGAGGCGATGCCGACTTCGATGAGGACGGGGAGCCCGACATCGAGCAGTTGCGGAACGATCCGTCCGTCCTCACCGCGTTCGATGCCCTACGCCGGAGCTCATCGATCGATCTGCATGAAGGGGCTGGGCTCACCGTTGTGGAGCGGCCCGTCATCGTGGACAATGAGGTCACGCTCGAAGAGCGGCTCGCGACCCCCGCGGCACCGTCTGGACTGCGTTATCTGAGGGGGGTCGACGTCCAGCGACTGGTCCAGATCTCCGGGGAGCATTCCCAGGTGCCGGATCTGTTCGAGGCCTACTGTCGGCTCGACAAGCCGGTCATTCTCCCGGACTTCATGGGGGCTCTTTCGGTGTTGCTGTCGCGCGAAATCCTGGTGAATCGCGTCGATCGGGACTGACTCCCCCGTGCAGGAGCCCTCGCCTGACCTGCGTCTGCCTCGTATTCTGTGGACGAGGCTTTTGGGGGGCTCTCCCCATACGGTGCGGGACGCCAGAAGATAGGGATCAGCATGTACGGACTCGGAGGCAGACGCTTATCCGCTCTTCTCGGGCTTGTCGGGGGCCTTCTCCTCGTGGCGGGTCCGGTTTCCGGTCAAGGCCAGGCCGCCTCCGAATCGGACGGAGAGGCCACCGGCTTCCCCATCGAAGACCAGGCGGTCATCGACAACTGCTCCGCGTGTCACACGAGGGACGACTCCGGACGGATGAGCCGACTGTCCTATCTCCGGAAGACGCCGGAGGGGTGGCAGACGTCGATTCGAAGGATGATCGCGCTGAACGACTTGGACGTGGAGCCCGCCGTGGCTCGCCAGGTCGTACGCTACCTGTCCGACAACCACGGTCTTGCTCCGGAAGAGCTCCGGCCCGGCAACTTCGAAGTCGAACGTCGCATGATCGACTACGATTACGAGGCCGACGACGACACCGAGATCACGTGCACCCAGTGCCATTCGATGGGCCGCGTCATCACCCAGCGCCGGACCAAAGAAGAATGGGCGCTACTCATGGCGACGCACCGGGGGCTCTATCCCATCGTGGACAGCCAGGCGTTCAGGTACAACGGTCCGCCAGAGGGCACTCCTGGGGCCCGCGACGATACGCGTCACCCCATGGATAAAGCCGTCAACCACCTGGCGGAGGAATACCCGCTCGAGACTCCGGAGTGGTCCGACTGGTCCGCGACGATGAGGCCGGCGCGCCTGGCCGGAACGTGGGCGGTCACGGCGACCCAGACCGGGTACGGCCGGCTCTTCGGGGCCGCGACGATCGAGGCCGTGCCGGGTTCGGATGAGGAGTTCACGACGAGCACCACGCTGTCCTACGCCCGCACGGGCCGGACCGTAACCCGGCAGGGGAGCGCCACCGTGTACACGGGCTTCCAGTGGCGGGGTCGCTCGACGCTCGACACGGGGCTCGATCCCCTCCGGGAGGTCCTGATCGTCGAGCGCGACTGGGAGGAGATCTCGGGGCGGTGGTTCGCAGGGGACTATGACGAGTTCGGTCTCGACGTACGTTTCCACCGAGTAGGAAGCGATCCGGTCGTGGTCGGCATGGAGCCTCGTGCCCTCCGCATCGGTGCGAATGATCAGACCGTGACGATCTTCGGCGCCAACCTGCCATCGAGCCTCGCCTCTGGTGATCTCGATCTCGGACCCGGCATTTCGGTGGACCGCGTCGTATCTGTGACCGATGGTTCGGCTACGGTCCAGGTCGATGTCGACGAGGGTGCGGCAGTGGGCTCGCGAGACATATACGTCGCGGGTGCGCGGCTCCCCGAGGCCGGGTTCGTCTACGACGAAGTGCACTCGATTCGCGTGAACCCGCCCTGGGGCATGGCTCGAGTCGGTGGCGTGGCGATGCCGAAGGGCTTCGTGCAGTTCGAGGCACGGGCCTACCATGATGGGCTGGACGGTCGGACCGAGACGGATGACGACGTAGACCTGGGAGTGGTCGATCCCACGTGGTCCATCGAGGAGTACGACGCCACGTTCATCGACGACGACATCGAGTACGTGGGCGGGGTCGACGAGAGCGGGCTGTTCACTCCGGCTATCGACGGGCCCAACCCCGAACGTGTGGGCAACCGCAACAACATCGGCGACGTGTGGGTGGTGGCTACCCTACAGCCCGAGGGTGCCGCACGGCCGCTGCGGGCCCGCAGCCATCTGATCGTCACGGTGCCGCTCTATATGCGCTGGGATCCCTGGGGAGACATCCGATGAACGCTTTACCATTGAACGATTCACCTTTGAACGATTCACCTTTGAGTGCCTTAGGCCTGCGGGAGTTCCATCCGTTCGAGGCCGCCGGCGAGCACTTTCTCTACATGGTGCCCAGCGCAGGGGTCTTCCACGTGGACACGCCCTCGTGGGAGGTGCTGAAGGCGTTGGACGAGGGTCCGATGTCCTTGGACGACCTCACTGCGTCGCTCACGGGTCGTTTCGAGCCCGGTGTTGTGGCCAATGCGGTCGAGGAGCTCCAGGAGATTCGGGCGATCGGTGACGTGCGGCTCCCGCCGACGAGATCGCTGCCGGTCATTCCTCCGGAGAACTTCCCGCTCACGACAATGGTCCTCAACGTCACCAACAAGTGCAACCTGGCGTGCACATACTGCTACGAGTACGGCGAGGACAAGATCGTCGACACGGAGAACGGGAAGAAGCCGAAGTTCATGACGGAGGAGACCGCTCGTGAATCGGTGGACTTCATGTTCAAGGAGTCGGGCGACAACGACGTGGCCAACCTGACGTTCTTCGGCGGCGAGACGCTCCTGAACTTCAAGGTACTGAAGAAGACACTCGCCTATGCCAACGAGAGGGCGTTGGTCCTGGGGAAGGGCGTCCAGTTCAGCCTGACCACCAACGCCACGCTGCTTCGGCCCGAGGTCATCGAGTGGCTCGCCGACAACGAAGTGGGCGTCACGATTTCCATCGACGGACCCAAGGAATCACAGGACCAGTTCCGCGTCTTCAACAACGGCATGGGCAGCTACGATTTGGTGCTGCCCAAGATCAAGGAGCTGCTCAAGCAGCATAAGACACGTCCTATCGGTGCACGGGTGACGCTGACCAAGCAGAACCTGAAGGTCATGGAGATCTTCCGGCATCTGACGGACGAGATGGGGTTCTGGTCCGTGGGATTCGCGCCTGTGACGACGGCGGACGGGCGGGACTACGCCATCGAGGGTGATGAGTACTACGACATGCTGGGACAGTTCGAGGAGTTGGCCGAGGAGTTCAAGGAGGCCGCCCTCGAGAACCGCCACCACGGGTTCTCCAACCTGAACGAAACGCTGGCCGAGATCCACAAGGGGATGAGCAAGGCGTTCCC
This sequence comes from Longimicrobiales bacterium, assembly GCA_965249725.1. Taxonomy (GTDB): domain Bacteria; phylum Gemmatimonadota; class Gemmatimonadetes; order Longimicrobiales; family Gaopeijiaceae; genus CBDDCX01. Next base: position 927,450 of record CBDFMQ010000002.1, on the reverse strand, counting down.
GTGTGGGGCGGGCCTGGGCTTGGTGGGAGTAGCGACGGACGGAGACGTGGCGCTGTGCCATCGTTTCGCCGGCTCCGACGACCACAAAATCGGCTCGGTACAGGAGGGAATAGACCGGGCGATCCAGGGTCGATTCCTGGAGACCCATCACATTGCGCACAAGACGGATTGTCACACATGTTGGGCTAGGCCCCTGTGCGCCGGCGGATGCTACCATGAGGCCAACACCCGGTACGGTACCACGGCGACACCGAATCTCCACTACTGCGATTGGGTTCGCAGTTGGACCGACACATGTTTGCGGGTCTACGGCGAGATCGCGACCCACAATCCGGACTTCTTGAGGCAGTACGACACAGCGGCTCCAGTGCTCGCTTGAGGGGAGACATATGAAACACATCAGGGCGATCAATCAGAAGGCATCACGCATCGAGGACCACACCCGTCGGGAGCGTGAAGCCGTGGCCGCCAATGGCGATCACGACGTTGTCGCTCTCGAGAGCCGGTCGCCGACGGGGCCTCACATTCCGCTCGGGTGCTCGCTCGTCTTCGCGCCGGGCTGGGAAGTGGACTCCAGTGGTGGCACGGCCGGTCTTTGTCAGCCGGTGGAACGTGACCTCTTCGACTGCTACAACGGCTGCTTCTGGCCGGTCCAGGTTCCGGACCATCTCAATCATGCGCCGGACTGGACGTCGAAATGTGCCACGGCGCAGCAAGACTGGCGGAAGCTCGACCTGATTTTCCCCTAGGTCGTGGGCGGTAACGGATGTGTTGGGCGGAAGCGCATGTCGTTGGCAGTAACGGATAAAGAGGAATCGAGAATGATCAGACGGATCGAGATCACGTTGGTCGGCGGCTGCCTCGCCCTTCTACTCAGCGCCACGGTGCCGGCTGCACTTGCGGGGCAGCAGTCGGGCGATGCGATCTCGGGAGGCACCGGGGTCTTCTACACCGGTACCTACGCACCCCGTATTCACGTGGTCGACGAGCGGACGCTCGAGCTCGTGGACACGATTCCGACCCAGAACGGCATCGTCGGCCGCCTCGTCGTCTCCGATGATCGTGAGCGCATCTACGTCACCGATGCCACGTACGAACACGTCGAGATCATCGATCTGGCCACTCGCGAGTCCATCGACAAGTTCACGTTGAACGACGGGGACCGACGGTTCCGGATCCGCGGAGGATTCGCCGTCAATCCTCAGGAGACCTACGCCCTGATCACCGGGTCCAGCCGGGTCAAGCAGTTGGACCGGTACGAGATCCACTCCAACGTGATCATCCGCTACGACCTCGAGAACCACGAGGTGATGGACACGATCCCGTGGCCCGGCGGACACGAGCGCTCTCGGGCGACGTTCCGCTTCTCTCCGGACGGAAGCCTCGCCTATTTCCAGGCCGAGGACATGATCGTCCTCGAGACCGAGAACTTCACGGAGGTGGATCGCTGGGCGATCAGCGAGGATTTCGAGCCCGGGCTGGGTAACGTGAGGCCGAGCTTCGGATCGAGCTACTACGAGGAGCCCGGGTTCTTCACAGGGCTGGTTCGGATGACCGACCCCATCAACCACCGACGGATGATGGGCATCGCGCGGGTGAACCTGGCCGATCGCGAGATGGACTTCTACACCCTCGGCCCCAACCAACCGGTCGGACGCTTCGCGATGGCTCCGGGCGGCAAGAAGGCGTGGGCCCTCTATGCCGAGGTGGGCCACTACGAGTTCTGGGCCATCGACCTGGAAGAGGGAAGGGTCACCCACCGTCAGCCATTCGCCGGGCGTTCCCGGATGGGCCTCGCGGTGAGTTCCAACGGCAAGTACCTCTACGTCCATGTCGCCGGCAACACCATCGACGTCTACGACTCGGAGACCTACGAGCTCCTGAAGACGGTCGATGTGGGCGGAGACATGAGGGGCTGGGTCTTCCTGCCCGGGACCGACGGTCCGTAGGAGGGTCACTTCCGGCACCCTCGAGTCGATGAGGGTCTGATCCGGGACCCGCAGATGGAACAGGATCGTTCTGACCTGAGACGCGTCCTGGCGTACGTCGCTCCTTATTGGAGTCGCCTCGTGCTCGTCCTGGCGTTGAGCCTCACGGGTACGGTCCTCTCGCTGTTCATTCCCTATCTGTCCAAGCTCCTGGTCGATTCTGCGTTGCTCGGGCGCGATATGGGTGCCCTTGGGCGCATCACGGGCCTCTTCGTCGGCATCACAGCGGTTTCGTTCGTCATGAACGTGGCCAGCGGCCTACGCTACACGCGGGTCTCGGCCGACATCCTCTTCGACATGAGGCTGGAGCTCTACCGCCACCTCCAGAGGTTGTCCCCGCGCTTCTATGCCAGCACCACGCTCGGCGAGATCGTATCGCGCATCAACAGCGATATCAGTGAGATCCAGCGCGTGGCTTCGGAGACGGCTCTCGCATGGTTGGGCAACGTGATCTTCCTGCTCGGAACGGTCGTGATGCTGGTCTGGCTCGACGCCCGCCTCTTCGTGGTGAGCCTGATCATGATGCCGCCCAGCTTGTGGGCACTCGTGCGGTTTCGCCGTCAGCTCGAGGTGAGCGTGGCGGAGCTTCGCCAACGCAGCGCCGACATTGGAACGTTCCTCATCGAGACGCTCCAGGGCATGAAACTGGTGGTGTCTTCGAATGCCCAGGGACGGGAAGTGAACCGCTTCAGCGGCAAGAACGACTCGTTTGTCGATTCGCTCATGTCCATGCGGTGGCTCACGTATATGGCAGGTGGGCTGCCCGGTCTAATTCTCTCGGCGGGCACGGCGGTGGTCTTCCTCTACGGAGGATCGCGGGTGATCAGCGGGGCGATCTCGCTGGGTACGTTCGTGGCGTTCATGGCGTACCAGATGAGACTGCTCACGCCGGTCCAGGGGCTCATGGGCCTGTGGACCAACTTTGCGACGGCCAAGGTGTCCCTGCGCCGAGTGCACGAGATCCTGGACGTGGCTCCCGAGGTCGTGGAGACCGACTCACCGACAGCGCTTGCCCATGCCAGGGGCGACGTGTCGTTCGAGGGGGTCACGTTCTCGTTCGATCGGGGCGGCCCTGTGTTGGAGGACATCTCCTTCGAAGTCGGCCAGGGAGAGATTCTCGCCATCGTGGGTCCGAGTGGGGGCGGCAAGTCCACCGTCTCCGACCTTCTGGCTCGACACCTGGACCCGGACTCCGGGCGCGTCCTGCTCGACGGTCATGACCTACGGGACCTGTCGCTGGCCGAGATCCGAAGATGCGTAGTCACGGTCGATCAACAGCCCTTCGTGTTCAACACCACGATCGCCGAGAACATCGGGTACGCGCGCCCCGACGCCGCCGACGGCGAGATCGCCTTGGCCGCCGAAGCGGCGGGCCTGTCGGAGTTCCTCGCTCGGCTGCCGGATGGGCTCCAAACCAACGTCGGGGACCGCGGACTGGCCATTTCCGCTGGAGAACGCCAGCGCATCGCCGTGGCGCGAGCGCTCCTCGCCGACCCTGCGGTCCTGGTGTTGGACGAAGCGACCGCGTCCCTGGATCCCGTGGCGCAGGGGCAGGTCATCGAGGGTTACGAGGCCGTCATGCGGAATCGGACGACGGTGCTGATCACCCATCGCCTCGAGCTGGCCGGACGGGCCGACCGGGTCGTCGTGATCGACGGAGCGCGGATCGTCGCGGAGGGACCTCCAGGGGAGCTCCTGGACCGGCCCGGACCGTTCCGTGACCTGTTCGGCGCTGATGGCCACAGCGGAGGGACGATCACCAACAGGACGTCCCCGTGAGCGACTCACCGCCAGGCCCTGCCGCCGAGACGCGCCTCTCGCCGGAACACCCGGTCCTCGAGGGACGCAACGGGAAGGGTGTGTTCGTTGCCGTCATCGACAGCGGGGTGCATGCAGACCATCCCCACGTGGGGGGCGTCGTCGGAGGGATCGCCATCGACGACGACGGGGCACTCCACGACGACTACGTGGACCGGCTCGGACACGGCACGGCAGTCACGGCGGCGATCAGGGAGAAGGCGCCCGACGCGGCCATTTTCACGATCAAGGTCTTCGGCCGCACCCTCTCCACGTCTACGGGCGTCTTGGTGAAGGCCATCGACGAGGCGATCGCTCGAGGGGCCCGCATCGTCAATCTCAGTCTAGGCACGGCGAAGCCCGAGCACGAACTGCCTCTGTGGGCCGCGGTCAATCGGGCGAAAGAGAGTGGGGCGATCGTCGTCTCACCCAAGGCACACGAGGGCCACGCATGGCTGCCCGGAAGCCTGGAGGGGGCTGCTGGCGTGGCTCTGGACTGGGGATGCCCGAGAGATCAACTCCGCGTGGTGTACGACGAAGGCGGGGAGCCGGTGTTCGTTGCGTCGGGCTTTCCGAGGCCGATCCCCGGGGTCTCTCCCGAGCGAAACTTGAAGGGCGTGAGCTTCGCGGCGGCGAACACTACGGGAGTGCTTGCGTGTCTCCTGCAGGACCGACCGGAAATCCGATCGGTTGCCGACATCCTGGAGATGCTGACCGGCCGAGGATGAGGGTTAGGGCCCCCCGTTGCTCCCGCTCGAAATGATGGTCTTGAGCAACGACATGGTGCTGAGATCGTCCTCGCCTGCCTTGAACATCTTGGCGACCTCGCGGAACTCGGGCGATTGAGCGATCTGAGCACCGAGGGTCGGAAGCATGGCCACCAGCTGGGGATCGCACACCTTCATGCTGAGCGCGTTGTCTTGCCCACGCGGGGCTCCGCGGGTGCCGAGAGACTTCCGGATCTTGTGCTTCAGAGTGGGCCCGAGGGCAGTGCCGAATTCCGTGCATTGCTCCGCCGAAGCCACGCTAAGTGGATTGACCTCTGCGTAGACCCAGCCCACCAATAGGCCGAGGAGCAACGACAGGCGTAGACCGTGCACGGCGGCGGTCCGCCCTCTTAGGCGGTCGCGCTGTGAACGTTTGAGGTTTTCTCTTTGGGGCTCGGAGGTTTGGTCGGAGTGAGGCGATCTGCGACCACGCCATACGAATGGGACATCGACCACCGGAAAGGTGGCAGCGTCTTCCCATTTCTTTATGCGAGGATGCGTCATGCTACGTGCCAGGTACTCCGCGTCGGGGGGGCTTCGTTGTCGGTCCTATATCAAAGATGCCCACGGTCGGCAGAACGAGCAATCATTGTCTGACGAGCCGAAACGCCTTGAAGGGACAGGCTAGCTTCCGATAGACTTGAGGCCCACCCCACTCCCACGACGCCACTGACACGACGCATGCCTGCTGAGACACCGACATCGACGGAGGAAGAGACGCCCCGCGAGCTACCTCGTGTTCCGTGGGTAGCGCTCGTCGTGGTGTGTGGCTTGCTCGTCGCAGCCGTCTGGTTCGTGATGGAGAGCCTGCAGAGCCCGGAGCTCCAATGGTATACGGTCTCGGCCGTGGACCCCGAAGAGGTCGGGGAGACCACGGTCGGCCCCTTGGTCTATACGGTAGATGGCCGCCGCAATCAGCTCACCTACTTCGATTTCTCTACCGGCTCGGCGATCGAGGGCGAGCCCGATCCTCTCGGGTGGGACCTGGCGTTCCGGAGATTCACGATCCTCGCCAATGGAGGTCCCGGCCTGAGCGGGGAGGGCGGCATCCTGGACCTGGGCGAGGTCGCGCTGGATTCCGTCACCCACGTGCCGACGGGGGACTACGAGACCAATCAGGCCAACGCCGAGATGGCCAACCCGGCGATCGCCCGGTGGTACACGTACAGTTGGACGAGCCACATCCTCAAGGCGAAGCCGCACGTGTACGCGGTGCGCACCGCTGACGGGCGCTACGCCATCTTCGAGATTCTGAGCTACTACTGTCCGGGCGCCACCGCTGGGTGCGTGACCATCCGCTATGTGTACCAAGGCGGCGGCGGACCCGACTTGAGGCAGTAGGGCCTCCGGGTTCCTCCGGGTTGGGAGCAGAGTCAGCCTAGAGGATCGGACCCGGCTTCGCGAAGAGTCTGCGGTTCTGTCCCTGGAAGACGAAATCGATCGCCAACAGGGGAGTGTTGCCTACCAGGCTCTCGAGCCCCAGGAGGCGGGGGACCGTTGGGGGGATCCCCACGGCCGGTGGCGGAGCCGGTGGCTGAGCGATCTGAAGCTCGTTAGACTAGCCCGATGAGCCTTGAACATGAGCCTTGAATTCGACGTGGACGCGGCCCAGAAGGCCGTCAGCGAGTTCGTTACGCGAACTCCTCTCCTGTGGGCCTCGCACCTCAGTGAGCTGGCCGGAGCAGACCTCTACTTGAAGCTCGAGAGCCTTCAGGTGACCGGTTCCTTCAAGATCCGTGGAGCCGCTAATCGAATGACGGCTCTGACCGGTGAGGAGCGGGCTCGCGGCGTGGTCACGTGCTCCAGCGGCAACCACGGGCGAGCAGTGGCTCACGTCGCCGGGGTCATGGGCGTTCCTGCCACGATCTGTGTTCCGAACTGGGTGGATCCGGTAAAGCACCGAGCCATGGAGGCGGCCGGCGCCGAAGTGGTGCTCGCGGGCGACACCTACGACGAGGCCGACGCACGGGCCTCGGAGCTCGCGAGTGAGCGTGGACTCACGTTCGTGCATCCTTTCGACGATCCATGGGTGATCGCGGGGCAGGGGACAGTGGGATTGGAGATCCTCGAGGAGCTGCCTGATGTGTCGGAGGTGCTGGTCGCTCTTTCCGGCGGTGGCCTGGCGGGCGGGATCGCCTACGCCGTCAAGGAGATCCGACCGGACGTGAGCGTTACCGCCGTTTCCGCGGATCGAGCCACCGTAATGCTGTCGAGCCTGCAGGCCGGCCACCCGATCGAAATGGAAGAGGAAGCGACCTTGGCGAACGCCCTTTCCGGTGGCATCGGGCTCGACAATCGGTACAGCTTCCCGATCATCCGAGACTACATCGATCAGCACGTCACGGTCCCGGAAGAGGCCATCGCCCAGGCCATGGGCTACGCCGCTCGGGAGTTGCACCTGGTGGTGGAGGGTGGCGGAGCCGTGGCCCTGGCGGCGGTGCTCACGGGAGCCTGGACTCCCCGCCAACCCGGATCCCCCGTAGCCGTCGTGGTCAGCGGCGGGAACGTCTCGGCCGAGCGGGTACGAGAAGTAACGGAGGCCGCGGGCTGATCCCCACGGCCTCCGTCTAGACTACCTCATTCGCGCCGATCACTCCCGCCGGCGCAACTACTTCGTCCGTACCAACCACACCTGAATGTCCGAGCCCAGCGTACCACCACCGGCTCCCTCGACCTTGAGGGAGAACTGAGGCGCGGTCGATCCACCAATCAGGAAGTAGGCGGTGGACGGGTCGCGGACCTTCACGTCTTCCGAGAAGCTGCCGAACGATTTGCGAACGGGCTCGAGCCATGCCTGGGGCGGCAGGCGGACATCCGCACTGAAGTAGTTCCAGCTGGAGACGTTGTGCCTTGGATCGGATTGACCCGGGCGATCATCCATGTAGAACGCTGCCGCCCACTGAGCCAGGAGATCCTCCAGTGGACCATATTGGAGCAGGACATCCCTGAGATTGTCGAATCCGGCGACGTTGTTGCTGATCAAGGCCTGATGCAGACCCTGCTCGCCTCCGAAGTCCTCGCCGAATTGATCGGCCGCCCATCGGAGGAAGGACCACGTCACCCCGTACCAGAGCGGGCGACTGCCACACGGGTCGTCCTCTCCCTCGACGGTCCAAGTGCACTCGTGCGGCGCCTCCTCGACGCGGGGCGTGAACTCGTCGACCTCTTCTCCGCCGGGCCAACCGAAGTAGTACACGAGGTCGATCCACGGATTCCAGTACCAGGGATAGGGCTGAGTCTCCTCGAAACCGAACGCGACGTCTGCGTCGAGGTTCTGGCCGGGAGCTTTCGCGAGAATCGCGTGACCCACCAGCTCCTCGGCGAGCGTGGCCTGACCTTCCGCCATGAATGACGCCATGAGGTCGCCGGTCTGCCCGAAGCGGTGGCTGAATTGAATCACGTGAGCCACTTCATGCGTTATCACCACCGGGAGGAAGTCGAACAAGCCGTCCACGTCCATCTCTTGTCCGTGTTCCCCCGTCGGATCTGGGGCCACTGCGTAGAAGAACTCTCCTTCGTTGCTGGTGTGGACGTTCTCTTCACCCCGGGTGAAAAAGTCACAGGGGTTCACGAAACCGATGACCGTACGCTCTGGAGTGTTGTCGACGTTGATCTGCTTCGTAAGGACGATGCCAATCCGCTTGTTTCCGTCCTTGTCGTTCGGGACTCCTAAATACTCGGTTTCGGTGGAGTAGATGAAATCGTCGAAGAGGTCGGCCATCTCTTGAAGTTGCACATCGCTGAAACCCTCGGCGGGATTCGTGACGTCTACGAACCACATGGAGAGGTTATTCTTGACCCGGAGCTCTGCCGTGATCGTGGCGCTCGCCGGGGCCTCGCAGTCACGGGAGTTGCTCTTTCGGACTCTGAACTCCACCTGGTCGCCGACCGCCTCATCGCCTGTGACGATTCCGGGTGGAGCGGCGGCAGGACCCGGCTGGGCCCCTGACAAGAACGCTCGAGGCTTGGCGTCGCGGACCGGTTCGATCATGCGGGACAGCATGGCCCTGTGGGCCATCCGGTGATTCTGCAGGAGCTCGAAACCGGGATTCGCACGAAGCGCGGACGCGATCGTCGGCGCCGCGCCTACTCCCAACTGCACGGCCGGAGCCTCGATCGCGGGGGCCTGCTCGGCGGCGGCCGTCACCAGCCCACCGCTCACCGTGATGTTGCGTACGGCCACTCCACCCTCGCCCACCGACTGGACTCCCAAGAGGTACTCTCTCACTGAACCGGTGGCGCCGAAGTTGAAGCAGTACGTCGACTGATTCTGGACGATGACCTGCTCACCCAACGCCATGACGATATCACCCCCCGGAGGACACAGCACCTCCGCTGTGGGAGGTGGCGGAGGCGGCGGCGGCGGCGGTGGGGGCTGCACCGTTGGTGAAGTCAGAGTCGGCTTTACCGCTGTCTCCCCAACTCCACACGCAGAGAGAAGCGTGAGGGACAGGACTAAGAGAGCGAGATGGGGTCTGCGCATGCCTACGAGCCTCCGGCGGTTTTCGAGTGCCATCCTTGGAGCCACAGGCTCAGCCCACGGCGGATGATCAAGTGTATCCCGCACCTGCGGGAACAGACAAATCCGGTACCCCAAGTGAAAGACCCAGATCGAGTGAGGGGGTTCCCGGACTCTTCGCTGGATATGTACGTCTCAGGGTGTCGATCGTGTCAGTGGCCTCCGGAACCGATCTGGGCGGCGAGGGCCGTGCTAGGGCCCCAGGAGCTCCTCGTTCAGCCGCGGGACACGGCCCAAGCCAGACACCCCCACCCGCAGATCATGGCCAGTCCCCCTAAGGGGGTGACGGCGCCCAGCCAGCGTTGTCCGGTCAGCACCAACACGTACAAGCTTCCCGAAAAGACCACGATGCCCGCGATGAAGAACCATCCGGCTGCTGTGGCAGCGCCCGACGGCCATCGCGACACCGCCCATGCGACGGCGAGCAGCGCCAGAGCATGGTACGTCTGATAGCGAACCCCGGTCTCGAAGGTGACCAGGTCCTCCGGGCTCAGGCGGCTTCGAAGAGCGTGTGCGCCGAAGGCGCCGAAGATCACGGCCATCATCGCAAACAGTGATCCAATCAGGGCGAATGTCCGTTCCATGCGTTTCCCCGGCCTGCAGAAATGATCTTCAGTGACGCTTCACAGTTGATGCGTCGACGGGTCGGAGCACGTGGACACCCGAGCTCCGCCCGATGACGAGGAGGATAGGGCTGCGGGGCGCGCTCAGCCAGGATCTGATCGGTGGGCCGAAGACGCCCCGAGGACCCGGTAGCGCGCATCAACCTCGACCTGTAAGCTCCCCGGATGCACGTCACCAGCGCCGAGGAATCTCGCAAGATTCGTAGATTCGGAAGTGGGGCCGGAGGTGTCGCTTTGGCCGTTGGTGTCTCCCACGCGCTGAACGACGCGTACGCCTCGTTCCTGCATCCGCTTCTCCCCAGAATCATGGACAACCTGGGGCTTTCCATCACGATGGCGGCGTCCCTGGTGATGGCCCTCTCGTTGGCCGCGTCGCTGCTGCAGCCTCTCGTGGGATACTGGGCCGATCGCTATGGACGCAAGCCCTTCGTCATCGCAGGCCCCCTCCTTTCGGGTGTCTTCCTCTCGCTGATCGGATTCGCGCCCAGCTTCGAGATATTGATCGTGCTCCTGGTCTTGGGAGGTATGGGGAGCGCCGTCTTCCATCCACCGGCGGCGGCCATGTCCGCGAGAGTCTCGGAGGGGAAGGGGAGTGGTCTCCGGCTCTCGCTGTTCTCCTTTGGCGGTACGATGGGCTATGCCTTCGGTCCGTTGACGGCGGTCGCCCTGGTATCGTTCGCCGGCATGAGGGGGCTCTGGATGGCGATCTTCCCGGCGCTCATCGCTACGGTGGTTCTTATTCGAGTGCTACCGGCCGATCGTCCCCATCCCTCTACGGCGGCCCCACCCACCCCCGGTGAGGTCCTGGCCAGCCTCAGGGGACCGCTGGGTGTGATCTTCGCCATAAGCACACTGGCGGCCTTCGTTCAGCGCGTGTTCATGACCATGATGCCCATCATCGCCTCCGATGCGGGGGTTTCCGAAGCCATGGGCGCGGTGACCTTGAGTATCTACCTGGGCTGTCAGGGAGCGGGGACGATCACGGGTGGCATGTTGTCCGATCGGGTAGATCGAGTACGGCTGCTTGCTTGGATTACCGCTCTGGCCGTGCCCGCTCATATGCTGGCGATCTGGCTCCCCGCGGCCTCACCTTCAGCGCTGGTCTTTGCGGCGGCCTCGGGATTCCTCAATATGGCCCTGCTGCCGCCCATCGTGGTGATGGCCCAGGAGATCGTGCCGGAGAGCACCGCGGTGGGATCGGGGATCGTCATGGGCTTGGCTTGGGCGGCCGGATCCGTCGCTGTTCTGGGGACCGGGGTCCTCGGAGATCTCATGGATGCGCGTTCTGCGGCTTTGATCTCGATTCCAGTGTTGTTGATCGGTACTGTCTTGGCGTTCCATCCGACCCTCCGGTCTCACCGGTGGGCGCATCGGGCTTAGAAAGGGAAACATGCCACTCAAGGTGATCCCACGGCGGGATCGAAAGCTGAACCGGTTGATCAAGGCGGCCACGCCGTCGGTCTACCGAAAGGGTCACTCCATCTTCGGTCGTGGCGAGCAGGCGGACGCCGTCTTCCTCGTTCAGGAGGGTCACGTCCGGCTGACGCTGCCGCGCACGGGAGAGGAAACCGAGCGCACGGTGGCGGTCGCCGGCCCGGGGGAGTTGTTCGGTGAGGAGGCGGTGACCACGGATGTGCCCCGCCGGTATGCGGCCGTGGCCGGCTCCGCAAGCACGATTCTGTCCTTGAGCGGGGTGGCGGTGTTCAAGGCCCTGAGAGGGTCGCCCAAGACCCTGGGGACGTTCTTGTCCACGTACGACCGGGACCTGCGTGAGGCCCGGCGCATCGCGGGTTCGTCGGGCTCTTCGTCCAAGGCTCGTATCGCCGATGTCCTCCTGGATCTCGCGTACCGCCTCGGGGACGACGACGGGCGGTGTATCCGCCTGGAGCACTGGTTCACGCATCAGGAGCTCGCGGACCTGGCCGGGGCGCACCGATCCACCGTCACCACCGCGATCAACGACTGGATCTACGAGGGAGTGCTGCGACAGCGTCCTCGAGCCTTGATCGTCACCAAGCCCGGCGCCTTGCGGAAAGCCGGTTCCGAGTCGTCGCGCCGCCGTCCACGAAAGCGGTCGACCCGTTGACCTCAATTTGGGCTAAGGGTACGTTTTCCAGTCCTTTAGCGAAATTCCCAACGAGGTCGGATTAGTCACGATGTCCAAGCGTCAACACCCAGCGTCGCGTCGCCAACCGCACACATCAGAGACTCGGGACGATGCGTTCGTCGCCGGTGTCATGGACCTATCGAGGTGGGCCGCCACGAATCGGCAGGTGTTCGTGCTCGGTGGGGTCGTTTTGGCACTGATCGTCTCCGGCGGACTGTACTACGTGAACTTCCAGCGTTCGGTGGCCATACAGGCCATGAACCAGTGGGAGTCGATCCACCAGTCCATCGCGATTTCCGCCTACGAGGATGCCAAGGCACAGCTCAGCACCTTCTTGGACCGGTTCGAGGGCACGAATGAGGCCCGTGAGGCCGTCGTCGTGCTCGGACGCCTGCATTTGGAGGCCGGTGACGCCGCCGTGGCCATCAGCGTGCTCGAGCGCGGAGATCTCTCCGTTCGCGACGCGTTGGGGCTCCAGGGTAGCGCACTTCTGGCGCGGGCTTACGAGGACCAAGGCCGCTGGGCGGATGCCGAGGGCCGCTATCTGGAGATTGCTGACGCGGCCGACCTCGACTTCCAGATCAGGGATGCTCTAGCCGGTGGCGCCCGTGTGCGTCATCGCCAGCAGAACGTATCAGGGGCCGCAGAGCTGTATGAGCGGCTTCTAGGTACGTACGAGGCCGATGACCCGGCCCGTGGACTGTATGAGCTCCGCCTCGCTGAGATGCGTGGAGTCGAAGAGGGCGTGGGCTGAGCAGACCCCAAAGACAGTCTCTAAGAGGCCGAATCTTCCTTAAATGACGGGGTTGCGGCCTTTTCCGGGTCGTTTGGGCCAAGTTCGTATAATATATATTATGTTAAGTAAGAGATTCAGTGGACCCACCTTCTCTCTCGCATTAGAGACCCGGATCCCTGGCCGGCGGATCGAGGGCGACCACTTCGACACGTGCCGTTCCCCTCGCCACCATATCGAGCCTCTGGGCAGCCACATACGACAGATCGATGATCCGGCCCTCTATGAACGGCCCTCGGTCGTTGACCTTCACGACCACACTACGCCCGTTGTCCAGGTTCGTCACTCGCACGTAGGTCGGCAGCGGCAACGTCTTATGGGCCGCGGTCATCTTGTACATGTCGTACGGTTCACCCGACGACGTCCTGCGTCCCTGGAAGGCTTGGCCGTACCAGGACGCCATCGCGACCTCCCGATACCCACGGCTGGTCTCTAACACCCGGTATTCCTTGCCATCCTGCTCGTACGAAACAGGGTTTCCGCTCCGTGTCTTCACTTCAGGCCTCGGTATGGCGTCCGGGACGCCCCCCGTTGGCGTATCCGCGGGCCCTCCGGGCCTTGGCGCCATAGGACCGGTCCCTACCAGCGTACACGCCTGTAGAGCCGTGATGAGCAGCACTCCGGCTGCCAGTCGGCAGCTATCGACTGAAGACATCGGCGATCCTCGGCGCCATGTTACTATCCGTCGTACGACTGTACGGCGCGAGATCATCTCCTGCTCCTGGCTCGTGGGTTGGCTGAAAGTGCTACGATCAGGGCTTTCGAGCCAGCACGCCGATGCGTCGTCTCAGGAGCGGAATCCAGGACAAGAGGGCCCGCTCGACGGACCGCAGTCCCGGTAGGTGCGACTCCGTGTAGTAGGCCTTCTCGACCAAAAAGCCCTCCTCGGTGAGGAGGTGCTTCAGAACCTCCATGGATTTGTAGTCCACATGGCTCACATCTCGCTTGATGATCAGATCGCGCGCCTTCAACACCTCGAGGATGTGCCCGCGGTGAGGCGTCCAGATGCTCAGTCGTCCTCCCCGCTTCAAGAGTCTGTAGGCTTCCGCGATTACAGCCTGACTGTCGTCCGGATAGAGGTGCTCCATCAAGTCGGCGGCGATGACGAGATCGAAGCTCTCTGCCTCGAGTGATGTGTCGCGGGCATCGGCACAGAGGAACGAGACGTTGTCGAGGCCGGATTCGCCGAGCCGGGCCTCACAGAGGTCGACGCTCTTCTGACTGAAGTCCAGGCCGACCATTTCGCGGACCCGGTGGGCCAAGGCCCAGCAGAACGTGCCCCACCCGCAACCGAGGTCCAGCACCCGTTCGTCTCTTCCCGGTTCGTAGAGCCGGAGAACGTTGTTCACCCGATACTGCTGAAACGGGCTCGCGAGATCACGCAGGTGCTCGGTGCCTTCTTCGAAATAGTCGGATCGGTCATAGAATTCCCGCCCGATACGATCTTCACTCACGGTTTCATCAGGCCCAGAAGGGCCTCCTCCACCTGCCTGGTGGCCTCCGACACCACTGCCTCGCGGCTGGCCCGATCGTCGTGCTTACCGAAGTGGATGGGCGATCCGTACCGAATCGTCACGGGAGGGCGCCCCGGGCCGAAACCGAACCAGTTCATCCTGCCCCAACGGGGCCATACCTCGTAGGTGCCGGCGATGCCGCAAGGAATCACCGGGACACCGGCCTTGAGCATCAAGCGCACGGTACCTGGGCGCAGCTTCTGCAGCTTGGCATCCCAGGACCGCTCTCCCTCAGGGAAGACCCCGACGGCCCTTCCCTCTTCCAGGAAGCGGAGCGCCACGCGCACGGCCTGTGGATCGACCTGATAGCGACGGGTCGGGAACGCGCCCACCCGGGGCGCGATCCAGCGCATGATGCGATGCCGAAACGCGGAGCTCTTGGCCAGGGTGAAAACCAGGCGCGAACAGTAGGTGTGTACGAGGAGCGGATCGAGGTTGCTCTGGTGGTTCACCACGATGAGGAACGCTCCGTCCGCGGGGATGTTCTCGGTCCCCTCGAACCGGAGGTTGATGACGGTCCTGAAGTAGGCCCCGGCAATCAGACGGGCAGTACGGTAGAGAATCACGGCTTCCGTCTCGTTACGACGCGCGGTTGAAACTCGACCACCTCGAGACCGCGTGCCCCGTAGAATCGGCTCAAGGCCGCCTTCAACAGATCGTCCCAGCGCTTCGGCGAGTCGCTCCGAAATTCCATCTGTTGGAGCCCGGTGTCCCGGATGTTCAGTTGGATCGCCTTCGAGCTGATCTGAATCGCACTGATGCTCTCCAGATTCCAGACCAGAGGCTGACGTCCGGGCGAGGTGAGTGTCACGCCACTCCCATCGAGCCGGAGGACTCCGTCACGCCGGTCGGTGATCCGTTCGAAGAAGCCGAGGACCCGGTTCTTCCACCACACCGCCTCGTGCCGGTTCCCGCAGCCTACCGTTACGTGGGCTTCGTGGAACGCTTCACCCACCGGAGCTTCACCCACCGGAGCTTCACCCACCGGATCTTCACCCACCGGATCTCCACCCACCGGGTCACCTACCGAATCTTCTGATCCGAACCGGTCGATCGCGTCTATGAGCGCATCGACGGAGGCCTCTTCCACGTTTCCGTCAGCGGAACGAACGATGATGGCTCCGGCCCTGCCCTGCTCGAAGATCGTACCACAGGAATCGCACCTAGCCCTCCGCGAAATCGCGGTCATCGGGTCGTGGCCGCACCGGGGACATCGGTAGAGGAGGTGCTGGATCGGCATGGAGTGGTCGGCTACAGACGACCGAAGAGCTGGAGCAGGCGGAATTTCCAGACCTTCCAGACCGCCTCGACCACGATCTTCTTCGACATCTTCGACTCGCCCGAATCGCGTTCCGCGAAGATGATGGGGATCTCGGTCAGGGAGAAACCGCGACGCCATGCCCTGAGCTTCAGCTCGATCTGGAACGTGTATCCGTTCGACTCGATCCGATCGAAGTCCAGAGCTTCCAGCACCTCCCGCCGCCAACAGTTGAACCCACCGGTGGCATCGCGTACGGGCAGGCCGGTGACGATGCGGGCGTAGCGACTGCCGAAGTAGCTGATGAGCAGGCGACTCATCGGCCAGTTGATCACCGTCACGTGTCCTCCCACATAGCGCGACCCCAGGACCACATCGAAGTCACGCGCTTTCTCGATGAACTCGGGCAATGCGTCGGGGTCGTGCGAGAAGTCCGCGTCCATCTCGATCAGGAGAGCATACTCTCGACTGAGGCCCCACTCGAAGCCCTCCAGGTAGGCCTTCCCCAACCCCTGCTTCCCCGATCGGTGAAGGACATGGACCCGGTCCAACTCCTCGGCGAGATCATCCGCCAAGTCACCGGTACCGTCCGGGGAGTCGTCGTCGACGACCAAGACGTCGATCCGAGAGTCCTGATTCAACACGAGCGGCACGATCCGAAGCAGGTTGTCTGCCTCGTTGTACGTGGGGATCACCACGAGGATGCGTGCGGTCGGGTCCATCACCTTGGGCTCTGTTCAGAGTTGGAGGATCGAGTGTGCATCGCGGCGAAGATCGCCGCAGGCGCGAGCTCCACCGCAGTGGTCCAGACCCGTGCCACCAACGCGACTACCAGCGCGGCCTCCCCGCTCATGGTCGGCTGCAGCAGAACGACGAGGAACCCCTCTCGTATGCCCGCTCCCGCGGGTGCGAAGACGGCCAGATAACCCGCGACATATGCGGCGGCGAACGCGGGCCCGATCTGCAGGAACGTCTTCCATTCCCCGAAGCTGAGGTAAAGTAACCAAAATGCCGTCGCGTAGATCCCCCAATTCAGCACGTACAGGGCGAGCCAGCGGAGGCCGACGTTGCCTGCATCGTGAGGGTCCTCCGGCGGGACGGTGCGGGTCAGACGACACCAGATTCCGATGAGGCGCCGGAAGAGCGACGGGACGGTGACCACGGCCACGATGACAACCGCGAACGTGATCCCGAAGACGAGTCCCGCCCATCCGAATCGCCGCCAGGCCTCGTTGGGCCCGAACAGGGTCCCGACACCGATCAGTGAGGCCGCCAGCAGGGCCACCCCCTGCCCCAGGACCGCCGCCCCAGTCGCGACTCCTCCGGAGACCCCTTGTCCCTTTGCCATGTACGCCAACCCGGCGATCTGCCACACTTTGCCGGGTACGTATCGGCCCAGGTTCGCGACCATGAAGAGCCGCATCGCGGTCCACATGGGCAGCGCGGGACCGCCCAAGTCGCGCACGATCCGTCCCCAAAGCCCAGCCGAAAGGAGGTAGCCCGAGAGCAGCACGACACACGAAAGAGCCAAAACGAGAGGGTTGGGGCTCCACTCCGCCGGGTCCACGGCGCCGAGGGCCGCCAGATCGACGCCTACACGGTCCAGAATGAACCAGGTGACGATGACCGTGAGGACGATCTGACCGACTCGCACGCCGATCGTCTTCACGGGGAGAGGGCTCCTCGTCCGCTCCGGGTTCGAAGCCATCGCACGCAGGGCGGCGCCGACACCAATAGCAGACTCAGTACGGTGAGCTGGAGGCTCCACCTGAGTTGTGGTGAGGCGTAGAACAGCTCCACTTCGTGGACGCCGGCCGTGACGGGTACCGCGCGGAGTGTGTGGTTCGCACGGAGGACGGGGACGTCACCGCCATCGACGCGCGCGCGCCACGCCGGGAACCAATTGTCGGCCAGCACCAGAAGCCCTGCTCGGTCGGCGGTCACCTGAAGCCGCATGCTGTTGTTGCCACGCTCGACCCACTCCACCCCCCCCTCAATGGCGCCGCCCGATAACTCGATAGGGGGCGGCGCGTCCAAGACCACCTGCATAGCCGGATCGAAACTCCCGCTGAGCATGAAGGGCACGGCCTGGTCATCCGGGAGCACCACGGCCTCACCCACGAGTCGCGCCCTGGGAAGATCGGTAAAGCGGTACACCGACTCGTAGGGGCGGCCTCCGATCGTCGTTTGGCTGATCAACTCCAAGTTGTCGGTAATGGGTGCCGGCAGTTCCTGGTCCTCGGGCGTGCCCAGCCGATCAGGCCACAGGATGTACCGTACGTTGAGGATCCGCAGGACGTTGGCGGAACTCACCAAGTTGATCGGAAGGCTGCTCCCCACCATCCCGATCAGGTCGCGATACCGTGCCAGGTCGTTGGGATGATGCCCGGCCGCCAGCTCGAGGCCGAACATGCCGGGGCGCACGTCCTGTCCGTTGAGGCTCTGACCAATGGAGAAGACCCGAAAGGGCTCTTCGGTGCGTTGCCGCTCGAGCAGCATGTCGATGTTCGGGTCCGCCCCTCGAAAGAGCTCGAAGTCGGTGCTCCGAATGAAGGCCGTGTCGACGCGGATTAGATCCCCTCCAATCAAGAACACCAACACCGTGACCGCGCCCAAGGGGGCCAGCCGGGCGGTTCTGAGACCCCAGGCGACACCGGCGGTGGCAGTGGCCAGGAGGACCGCCACCATGAACCCTCTGAGGATGAAGGGTTGGGCGGCACCGAGAACCTCGACCGATCTCTCCGGGATGTCCCGGTACATCACGCCGGTCCACAGGTCGGTGAGAGTGCCCGCGGCCGCCAGAAGCAGGCCCAGAACGAGCACCCCGGTGGCGAGCCACAGGAACCGTCCGGGGCGAGTCCATTCGGCTTCACTGCCCTCTCTGGAAAGGTGAAGCAGACGTTCGACCCCGAACGCCGCGAGTGTCGCGGTGCTGAAGCCGAAGATGAAGATCGCGAGGGAGGGCGCTCGAAAGAGCGAAATCCCGGGGATCAACTCGTACGTGAGCCTCCAGACGGGCGTGTGGCCGCCGAGGCAGAAGAGGAGGGCGAAGCCTCCCAGACCGGCCAGGAAGTACCTCAGGTGCCTTCGGGGGGCGCCGAAAAAGGAGACCGCTGCCAGTAGGAGGACCACCAGACCGCCGTACTCGTGGTTGCCCTTGAAGACGTTGCGGCCCCAGTAGGTCCCCCGGGCCCAATCCGCCTCGGCTTCCGATACGCCCACGAACTCGGGGACGACCAGTCCGACGATCTCTTCGGGATGGAGCGACCAGGAACTGGAGTAGGCGATGGCCTCTTCACCCTCCGCCTGGGTCGTCGTGGACGTTCTCCGGGAGTGGTCGACTACGTAGGAACTGGCGGGCACGAGTTGAACGGCTGCGATCCCGGCTCCGAGCACAGCGGCGATCATGAACGCGCCGAACCGGACCAGGGCTCTACGGCTACCGCCTCCACTCTCTACAGGAGGAGTGGATTCGTCCCCGCTCCCTTCCGCGCCCTTTCCTCCGTCACCCTGCCGCCAGATCTGTAGGGTGCGGAACAGCGCGTACGCGCCCACCCCACCGAACAGGAAGTACGCCGTCTGGAAATGGGTCGTGAGGATGATGCCACCGATCACGAGACTGAGAGCCGCGAAGCGAGCTGAATTCGGTCGGCGGAAGAACGACTCGGTGGCCCAGAACATCAAGGGCGTGAGCGACATGACGAAGATCTTCCCGTCCTGCCCCCCATGAACCAGCGACACCATGAACGGCGCCAGACTATAGGCCAACCCGGCCAGCATCGCCGAGGCCCGGGAGAGGCCCAGGCAACGGATCCACCCGTACATGAAGAGACCGGCGAAGAACACGTGCCAGATCAACTTCCACCCCAAGGCCCGATGTGGACTCATCAGGAAGAGGAGAATCGCGCTCGGGGGGTAGAGCGAATCCCCACCCGCGAGCGATTCGATGAACGGCGTGCCCCCGAGGATGATCGGGTTCCACAACGGGAACCCCCCTCCCCCTTTCACCGCGTTCGCGTAGAACTCGCGCGCCATATAGCCCAAGCTGGCGGTGTCCGATCCGAACAGCATTGCGTCGGAGAACACGAACGACCGAAACAGAAAAAGCGTGGCCACGCCGTAGAGGACCGGCGGGAGCCATGCGGGGATCTCGACTCCCGGATCTGAATGACGATCAGAAGCTGTGACGGAATCGCCCGGTCGCTTGTCCTTGGCCACTAGTCTCCTCTCACGCGGACGCTTGATGCGCGGAGGACCGTCGCTTCTCGATGAGGTCCCCATACACCTCGAGATGCCGGTCGACCAGGCGAGCGTTGCTCCATCTCTCCACCACCCGCGCACGCGCTCGGGCTCCCAAAGCGGGAAGGTCGTCTCGACGCAGAAGCGCGACGACGGTCCGGGCCAAGGCGGTGGGATTCCCGGCCTCGAACAACCCGCCCACCTCTCCGTCGATCAACTGTGGAAGGCCGCCTACGTCGGAAGCCGCCACGGGCACCTCACAGGCCATGCACTCGAGAGCGGCCACCGAGGTGGCCTCCATCAGCGAAGGGAAGATCGCGAGCTCGGCGGAGCTGAGAAGCCCCGGCATCTCAGCGTGGGTGTGCGCGCCCAGAAAGCGGATGCGGTCCGTCATCCCCAGCTCCCCGGCCAAGGCCTCCAGGGTCTCCCTCTCGGGCCCGTCACCCACCACCACGGCCTCTACGTCCACCTCCTCGGCAATGAGGGGCAGAGCCTTTACCAGGAACTCCACGCCGTTCTTGTGGAACAGGCGCCGCGGCACGATGACGCGCCTTCTCTCCGACGCGGGAAGGGTCGGAGGCACGCGGCGAAAGACACTGGTCTCCACTCCGTTGGTGAGAGGCTCCACACGCACTCCCGGGGCGATGCCTTCGCCCACCTCAGCGATCTCGACGCTGGCCGCCAGGTTGTGGTCGGACCATCGAAGCAGTCGTTGGAAGATGGGGCGCCAAAACGGACTGTCGGCCCTCTTCAGGAAGTGGGACGTATGCCAGGTCGAGACCAGCGGGATCTTCGCGGCCTGCTTGGCCACGAATGCAGGAAGGACCGACTGAAACGCCTGCGCATGAATGATGTCGGCCTTGAGTGCCACCTGACCGAGCCTCGGCGTGGAACTCGCTCCGTGAAGGGACCAACCCAGCGTATTCCTCGCGGGCATCCAGGTCCGCCAGATCTGGATGCCGTCCATGACCTCGTAGGACGGGAGGCCCCGCCGGGAACGGGACGTGACGATCGAGACGCCACATCCTCTGTCCACGAGGCCTCGGCAGAGATAGTGGACATGGCTCTCCAGTCCGCCAACTTCGGGAGGAAAGTAGACGCAGTGCATGGCCACGTTCACGGCCCCTCCCAATCCTGGGTCGAGCGACCGGCACCGGTCAGGGTCGAAATCACGATATCGGCGATACGCTCCCCTGCCCTCCCGTCTCCATAAGGGTTGGGTGCACTGGACGCGGCACTGGCTCCGTCGCCGGAGGAATGGCCACTCCGGGCAAGCAGCTCGTGAGCCTCCCCCACGATGCGTGCCCCGTTTGTGCCGACGAGCCGTGCCACGCCGGCCTCGACGCCTTCTGGCCTCTCGGTGACGTCCCGGAGCACCAACACGGGCACACCGAAGGTGGGCGCCTCTTCCTGAATGCCCCCGGAGTCCGTGAGGACCAGGTGGGCGTGGCGCAGGGCCGTCACCAGATCGAGGTAGGCGAGGGGCTCCACGAGGTTGATCCGAGGATGATCGCCAAGCAGTTCCGAAGCGGGCGCGGTGACGTTGGGGTTGGGGTGTACCGGATAGAGGACCTCAACGTCCGGATGGTCATCTGCGATCTGGCGTACCGCCGAAAAAACGTCTCTCAGAGGTTGGCCGAACGACTCGCGGCGATGAGCGGTCAGGAGAACCAGGCGTCGATCTTCATCGGCGAGGATACGGGTCAAGGACGCATCCTCCGGTGCTCGCTCGGTAGCGGTCGCGTCGAGCAGGGCGTCCACCACGGTATTGCCGGTTACGTAGACGTGTTCCGGCTTCACCCCTTCAGCCAACAGCGTCTCGGCAGCTCTCGACGTGGGAGCAAAGTGGAGGTCCGTGATCACGTCGGTGAGCCGGCGAAATACCTCTTCCGGGAACGGTGCCCATTTGTCTCCGGAGCGCAGGCCGGCTTCGATGTGCCCGACCCTGACCTTCTCGAAGAAGCCGACCAAAGACGCGAAAAACACGGTGGCCGTATCCCCCTGGACCAGCACCATGTCGGGCTCCCAGCCCTGGACCACGTCCTTGAGGCCCTCGATACACCCCTGCGCCACGTCGTAGAGGGTCTGGCCCGGACGCATGATCCCCAGGTCGTAGTCCGGGGCGAGTCCAAAGGCCTCCAGCGCCTGGTCGAGCAGGTCGCTGTGCTGCCCCGTCAGAGCGAGGCGGGTCTCGACGAGATCGCTCTTACCGAGCGCGGCCACGACCGGGGCCATCTTGATGGCTTCCGGCCGCGTCCCGACCACGGCGAGAACGCGCGGAGGTCGGTCGGAGGACCCGGTCAACGCTTGCCGTGCCTGAGGGAGTCGACCTCTTCCCTGAGCTGTGCAACCATCTCGGCGATCAGTCCGAAGCCGACGAGGAGGAAGCCCACGGTTTCGAGCAGGATGACCAGATACAACAGTGGACGGAAGCCGAAGCCCTCCACGAAGCGGAGGTAGAAGGCGACCGCGCCCACCACGGCGCCCAGACCGACGAGCACCACTCCACTGAATCCAAAGAGGATGAGGGGCTTTCGGGAAAAAAGGAGGAGGAACCATACCGAGAGGAGGTCCATCATTCCTACCACGATCCGAAAGAACCCCGTGTACTTCGACGTCCCGGCTCGCCTGGGATGCAGATCGATGTCGATCTCACTCACCGAGTACCCGCGTGCGTGAGCCAAGACTACGAAGAAACGATGCCAATCATGGCGAAGATGGAGTTCTTCCAGGATCTCGCGCCGGAAGGCCTTCATGGAGTTGAGGTCACTTACCGGCACCCGGAAGATTCGTCGGCTCAAACCGTTGTAGAGCGACGAGACGGCTCGCTTGTTGTACGCACCCACCTTGCGCCCCGTAACGATGTCCGAGCCGGCGTGGAGCGCCTCGAGAAACCGAGGAATTTCGTCCGGCAAGTGCTGCAGATCGGCGTCGAAGAGTATCAGGTACGTCCGATCGGTGGACCGCGCGGCCGTGAGCATCGCCTCGGTCTTTCCCAGATTGGTCCGATGCCGTAGCACGCTTAAGGGACTCCAGCCGTCGGCCTCCCGTTCTGCCAGATCTCCCGTGCCGTCGGTGGAACCATCGTCCACCACGAGAATCTCTCCGTCCAACTCGAAGCGTTGGAACGTGGCCTTGAGCTCGGCGATGAGGTCGGATACAACCGGAGCCTCGTTGAACGCCGGAATGACTACGGCGAAGTCACGGCGGGCTTCATCCGACAATGAGCCGGAAGTACCCCGCGTTTCCACAGTCTGACCCATCAGACTCGCTTCCGCATACGGGCTGGCAGGATGGCCAACTGGTCACGGTACTTCGCTACGGTGCGCCGGGCGATTTTCACGCCGTCGACCTTGAGAAGCTCCACGATCTTCTGGTCCGTGAGGGGTTTCCGGGCATCCTCCTCGTCGACCAGTTTCTGCATTTTGTCCTTCACACCCCTCGCCGAGATGTCCTCTCCGCTTGTGGTGGCGAGTCCGCTGGAGAAGAAAAATTTGAGCGAGATCACGCCACGCGGAGTCTGCACGTACTTCTCGTTGGTGACTCTCGAGACCGTGGATTCGTGCATCTCGATGTGGTCGGCCACCTCACGCAGCGTGAGAGGCTTCAGGTGTTGGACACCATACTCGAAGAAGTCCCGCTGCCGGTCCACGATGAACCCCATGACCTTCAGCATCGTCTGCCGGCGCTGCTCGATCGCCTGGATCATCCAGTTGGCCGAGTTCAGCTTGCGCGAGATGAACTCCTTGTTCTCGCCCTTGAACTGTCCCTTGTCACGGGCCACGTCCCGATACGACTGAGAGAGCCGGAGACGCGGGAGGCTCGTGTCATTCACGAACACCATGTACTCGCCGTCGATCTTCTCGACGATGAGGTCGGGAATGATGTAGCGCTCGGGGTCGGGCGAGTACTTGAGTCCGGGCTTGGGATCGAGCTTGGCTATCTCGTCGGCCACGTCCTGGACCTCGATAGGCTTGAGACCCAACGCACGGGCGACATCGGCCCAACGGTGGTTGATGAGGTCCTCGAAGTGGCTCGCTACCACGTCGTACGTCTGGGAATCACCCCTCCCCAACATGCGGAGCTGAATGAGGATCGACTCACGCAGGTCCCTCGCAGCTACACCGGCGGGGTCGAACGCCTGCACGGTGGTGAGCATCGCCTCGGCTTCGTCCGTCCCATACGGCCTGAAGAGCTCCTCCAACTCCGCTCGTCCGGCCTTCTGTTCCTCATGGTCTTCGATCGCGTCGACTTCCGCTTGGGCCGTCGGGCGTAGGTCGGCCAGCCAGTCGTTCACTCCGAGCACCACGGCGTCGAGATCGCACGTGAGCGTACCCACGTCATTGACGTTTCCGATGATCTCTTCCCCGAGTCGCATCTCGCGTTCGGCAATGTCGAGCATGCGGAGCTGATCGTGGAGATGATCTCTCAGATCCGTTGTCTCCACCGGGGCTCGCTGAAAGAGCTCCTTGGCCTCGTATTGCTCCCGTCGCCCGCCAACGTCGAAGCCGTCCAGGAGGATCTCCTCCCAATCGATATCGTCTTCGGGCGATTCGTCTTTGTCGTCCTCCTGGAGTTCCACCTCGTCCTGAACGTCAGCCTCCGTCATCTCCAAGAACGGGTTTTCTTCCATCTCGGTCTTCAGGTGTTGCTGGAGGTCCAGGAGGGGCATGTAGAGCAACTCCATCGCCTGGTACAGGCGAGGGTTGATCTTCATCTCCTGTCGGAGCTGTTGGCTCTGGAAGAGCCTCGTGTTGAATCCGCTCATCGAGTCCGTTGCATCGAACTACGAATCGGTCTCGTCAGTCGCCTCATGCGACCCGACCATGCCGCTCTCGCTCGCAGGCGGCTCGTAACGGCTACGCATGCGTTCTGTCAGGGTCGGTCCCAGGTAGATCTCGGCGACCTCTTCGTTCCAAACCAGCTCCGAAACGCTGCCGCTGACCTGAATCCGCCCCTCATACATAATGTACGCCCGGTCCACGATCTCCAGGGTCTGTTCCACGTTGTGATCCGAGATGATGACCCCGATCCCTCTCTGCTTCAGGCTGGCCACGATGTCTTGAATGTCGTGGACGGCGATCGGATCGATGCCTGCAAAGGGCTCGTCGAGGAGCATGAACTTGGGTCGTTGGACCAACGCCCGAGTGATTTCGAGGCGTCGGCGCTCTCCGCCCGATAGCGAGTAGGCCTTGCTGTCTCGCAGATGACCCAGGGACAACTCCGCAAGCAACTCCTCCAGGCGGGCTTTCTCCTCGGCCTTCGGGAGCTTGAGCGTCTCGAGAATGGCCTTCACGTTCTGTTCTACGGTCAGTTTTCGGAAAACCGACGGTTCCTGCGCGAGGTAACCCACTCCCATCCGCGCTCGGCGGTACATGGGAACGTCGGTAAGCTCTTCTTCGTCCAGGAAGACCCTTCCGTCGTCGGGAGGGATGAGCCCTACGATCATATAGAAGGTCGTGGTCTTCCCTGCACCGTTCGGCCCCAGCAAGCCGACGATCTCGCCCTGCTCCACCGAAATGGCGATTCCGTCGACGACGCGCCGCTTGCGGTAGATCTTGGTCAGGCCCTCGCCTTGAAGACGGCTCGTCGCGGTCAGCGTCGGGGAGATAGCGGCACCCACCGGAGCACCCACCGGAGCACCCACCGCGGGCGCTTCAGCGATTTCGGGATCGGGCTTGTAGTCGCTCATTCGTGCCGCTTTCCTGTCCAGGGTTGCTGGATTCGCGTGGTACCGTAGCCGTGTCGGGAGGCGAAGGCGGCAAGGAATCGGTCATAGGGGGCCCAACGCCTCGCTCGGGCTGGAAATAGGCCCCGGTGGCGTTGTCCACCTCCATACGATCCACTTCTCCGTCCTCCATGAACAGCCTGATCTCGTCACCGAGTACATAGTTGAGTTCGAGGGAACTCGTTCCGGAGCCGTCTTCAACGGTCGAGTCCGGGGCAGAACGGTAGAAGCTCCGAGCCGCCCCCTGGGCCACGAGCATGTCCAACCGATAGCGGTTCTGTCCCTCTTCCAGAGCCGGAGCAGGTAAGGAGGTTGAATCGCCGAGGTTGTCGACGAACGTGGCCGTGATGGTCTGGCCTTCGATCCAATCGCTCCGAATCAGCTCAGGCGCATCCCCGGCATTCAGAGAATCCCGACCACTCGAGACACCGTGTGCACCCCCGAAGGCAAAGACCGTCTCCAGCTCGCCACCGGGCGCCGTCACTTCGATGGAGTCCCCCGTCAGGAGAAAGTCCTCCGCCGTGGCCCGAGGGCGAGCGAAAGGGTCCTCGAAAGCAACGGCAAGTGAGTCCTCGACCTGATCGAGCGACTCCGGCACCTCCTCGACCTCTTCCGGCTGGTCACCGAGGACCGAGACGATGCGATCCAACTCTTCCAAGAAGAAGAAAATCCGGACGGTGGGTCCCTTCATTTCGACCGACTCCGTCACCAGCTGAGCGTGCCCGCGAGCCTCGAGCTCATCGATCCGATTGCTGGGCAGCCGCATATCGATGGTGTCACCCCGGATGTCGAGCGTATCACCGGACTCCTCGTTCGGAGACAGAATCCGTGCATCGTGAAAAAGCGTCAGGATGCCGACGTCTTCCCTGTACTCCATAGAGTCCCCATAGGCGAGCAGGGAGTCCTGACGGATCTCCACACGGCCCCGAGCCTGAAACAGCCTGTCTCCCACGAGACGAATGAGGTCGGCATCGACATCGAACGGGGTGGGAGGTGCCGGGGGAACAGGCTCCTGGACCTCGACTTCGAGGGAGTCCGTGGGTTCGGCCTCGGGCGCTTCGACTTCGAGGGAGTCCGTCGGTGCCGCCTCGGCTACTTCGACTTCAAGTGAGTCCGTCGGCTCCACCTCGGGGACCTCGACGGCCGATGTGTCCACAGGCTCGGGCACCGCCTTCGAGAGAAAACGAGCATGTGGGCGACCGCCGCGCATGGTCAGGTCGTCCTCGGGAAGCTCGTCCCCGGCCTGGAGCATGATCAGGTTCTCGCCCGTGATGGTCGAGCCGTCGTCCAGGTCCGTGAGCTTGACGGCGCCTTGGGCCTGCAGGCGGCCGGCACGGCTGAAGTACTGGGCCCGTTCGGCCAGCAGCTCCTGAGGGCCGTCCCGGAAGAGCACGTTTCCGAAGAGCTGCGTGAAGGAGTTGGCTTCGAACGTGACCGACGAATCGGCTTCGATTCGGGTGCCGTCGGTACAGAGAAAGCGCGGAAGGGCGACATGGCTGACCCGACCGCCTGTCTGTGTCACCGAGTTGACCTGGCGGGAGTCGATCAGGTCGCAGGTCCGATCCTGTGCGGTGACATCGGTCCCCACGGAAAAGAACAGGACAGCTAGAACGCCGAGCGCTGAGAGCAGGCGCCCCATCAGAACCGGACGGTGCCGCCCCGCGTCCGGGCATTTCGCACCAGCACCTGGGTGAAGTTGAGGTCGGCGTCGAAGCCGCTTCCCTCCACAATGCTCTCATCCTCGTACATCACCGTGGCCGAGTCGCTCCAAATCCGGTCCTGATCCGGATGGTAGTTGAGCTGTGAGCTCTCGATCCTGCGCTCGCCGTCCGCAATCACCAATACGGCATTGCCCTGAGCGAGCATGGAGTTGTCGTTGGTATTCAGTCGGCCCCGGTCGGACGTGACCACCGCCTTCTCCGTTCCGAGATCCTCATGGTAGGCGGTCAACGTGACGTTGCCCCTCAGCAACACCACCGTGGAATCGTTGAAGAAATAGGCGGTGTCGGCCACTACGAGCGCTTCACGGATGCCCTGGCGCGTCAGGTAGTGGGTATTTCCGAAGATGATGTAGTCAGCCTCGATGCTCTCCAAGGCCGGATCGACCACGGCGTCTTGGCGCGGGCTCTCACACGCCGCCAACCCTGCGATCAAGACCAAGCCATACCCGCCTAACCGACAATATGACATGACTATAGAGCCCCTGCCTTCATAAGATCATGAAGGTGTACAATCCCGATCAAACGATGGTCCGCATCGACCACAGGCAGGGCCATGATCCCGTGGGATTCCATCCGGTGGATCGCCGCGGACCCCAACTCGTCCGGGCGAGCCACCCTGGGCTCCGCGGTCATGGCATCCGTGACCGAAACGTCCAGAAAGTCGTCCCGTTGCTCCATCAAGCGCGTCAGATCCCCCGCGGTCACGACTCCGACCACCCGCTCCCCGTCATCGACGATCGGCACGGTGCCCCGCTGTTCAGCGAGAGGGACGATGCAGTCCCGCACCGCGGCTTCGACCCGAAGTCGTGGATATCCCTGGGCAATCATGACGTCTTCTACACGCGTAGTGAGCTTTCGTCCCAGGGATCCGCCCGGATGCAGCAAGGCGAAATCGTCCTCCTTGAAGCCCTTCTCCTGAAGGAGCACAACGGCAAGCGCGTCTCCGACAGCCAGCGTGACGGTGGTCGAGGATGTGGGAGCCAGATCCATCGGGCAGGCCTCCTCCTCCACAGAACAATCCAACGCCACCGCGGCAAGAGCCGAGAGCGGGGAGTCCTTCTCACCCGTGAGGGCAATGATCGGGACCCCCGTTCGGAGGAAGTAGTCGACCAATCCGGACAACTCCGACGTCTCCCCACTCTTCGATATCAACAGCGCGACGTCACCGACCCCCACGATTCCGAGGTCGCCGTGAAGCCCCTCGACGGGATGGAGGAAGTTCGCGGCCGTGCCGGTCGAGGTGAACGTGGCCGCGACCTTACGCCCGATAATCCCGCTCTTGCCGATGCCGGACACGATGACGCGGCCCTTACAGCTCTTTAGAAGGGCGACGGCCTCGACGAAATCCTGACCCAACCGCTCGGCCGCACGTTCTACGGACCGGGCCTCTACTTCGAGCACGCGTCGGGCCTCGCGGAGAATGCGCTCGGCGTCGGTGGGGTTTTCGGAATCGGTCATGGTTCAGGAGCTCCCGCGGTCATCGCAGTACTTCCGCACCAGTGCATCCCACTCGCCCCTTGCCGTCAGTAGGGCCCGTGCGAACTCGCGCACGGCTCCTGCTCCGCCCCCCGCCGTCGTTGTCCATCCTGCGATGGCGTGCACCTCCTGGACGGCGTTCGCCACAGCAACCGCCAACCCGACACGCTCGAGGACCGGCAGATCCGCGAGGTCGTCCCCCATCATCGCCGTCTGCTCCCAGCCCCAATCACGCGTCTCGAGCAGGTCACGTACGACAGGGAGCTTCGCAGCCCCCGGGTCCTGATGGCATTCGACGATTCCGAGCTCCCTGGCCCGTCGGGAGGTAGCCTCCGACACACGTCCTGATACGATGACCACCTCGATCCCGGCCCACACCATCATCTTTACGCCCAGGCCGTCTTGAATGTCGAACCGCTTGAGTTCGAGCGTCTCGCCCCCAGGTTCGGCCCCGATGTAGACCCCGCCATCGGTGAGGACACCGTCTACGTCCAGCACCACCATCCGAATGGCATGGGCCACCTCCTCGGCGATCTCTCCGCCGGTCACTTTACCGGCCTCTTCGCGGGGTTCCGTCATGGCGCGTCAGCCGGTCAGGCGGTGGGTGCGTCGGAGGATTGGATGTGCCCGAGAGCCGCGCGCACGGCGAGGGCCTGCTCCATGAGCGGCCTCAGGCCGTGGAGCGGGAGCATGTTGCTCCCGTCCGAAGGAGCCTGGCCCGGATTCGGGTGGGCCTCGAGGAACAGGCCATCACACCCCGCTGCGACTGCAGCGAGCACGAGAGGAGTGATGAACTCCGGGTCCCCTCCACTGGATCCATCGACCTGCCCCGGGCGCTGTACGGAGTGCGTTCCGTCGAAGATGATCGGCACTCCACAGACTTTCCGCATGCGCTGAAAGGAACGCATATCGACCACGAGGTTGCCGTACCCGAAAAAGGTACCCCTCTCCGTGACCGCCACGCGTGCAGCCCCCGCAGCTCGCACCTTGTCCACTGCGCCCCGCATCTCGTCCGGGGACATCCACTGACCCTTCTTTACGTTGACGATCTTGCCCGTGGCACCCGCGGCCGTCAGCAGGTCCGTCTGGCGGCACAAGAAGGCCGGGATCTGGAGCACATCGGCGACCTGAGCCGCCGCTGCGGCCTGATCCGCTTCGTGGATGTCCGTGACGATCGGCAGTCCCGTCTCGTCCTTCACTCGCCGAAGGAGTTTCAATCCCACCTCTAGACCGGGGCCGCGCGGGGCGTCCAGGCGTGATCGGTTCGCCTTGTCGAACGAAGCCTTGAACAAGACCGGCATCCCGAGGTCCGACGAGAGAAGAGTCAACTCACGCCCGATCTCCAGGTTGAGCTCGTCATCCTCGAGCGCGCAGGGGCCCGAGATCAGAGTGAAATCGTCGAGCATCATTCTCCGGCAGCCACCGTGGCGTCCGTCTGAGCGGCCGTTTCGGGCCGATTCAGGTGGGTCACCGCGGCCTCGATGAACGAAGCGAACAGGGGATGCGGCCTCGTAGGCCGGCTCTTCAGCTCAGGATGGAACTGGCATCCAACGAACCACGGGTGTCCCGGCAGCTCGATCATCTCGACCAGATTCTCGTCAGGCGAGGTGCCCGACATGATGAGCCCCTTTTCCTCGAGGAGGTCACGGTACTTGTTGTTGACCTCATATCTGTGGCGATGGCGTTCGTTGATCTCGGCCCGACCGTAGATCTGCTCAACCCGGGAGTCCGGACGGAGGCGCGCAGGGTACTGCCCCAAACGCATGGTGCCACCCTTGGTGGTGAGGTTCAGCTGGGAGTCCATGAGACAGATGACCGGGTCGACCGAATCATCCGCGAATTCGACCGACTGGGCATTGGCGAGCTCGCACACGTTCCGGGCGAACTCGATTATGGCACACTGGAGTCCGAGGCAGATCCCGAAGAACGGAAGACCGTTCTCTCGGGCCCACTCGATGGCGACGAGCATTCCTTCGATACCTCTCTCCCCGAATCCCCCCGGAATAAGGAGGCCGTCGAAGCCCTCGAGATGGGGCATCTCCCCGGCGGCGAACCGTTCGGCCGAGAGCCACTCGATCTCGACCTTTACATCGTTGGCGATCCCCCCGTGGATGAGTCCCTGCTGCACGGACTTGTACGCATCAACCAGTTCGGTGTATTTGCCGACCACCGCGATCCGGACCGTTCCCGCAGTGGGATTGGTCACCCGCTCCACGATCGTGGTCCATTCCTCGAGATCGGTGGGCGGAGCCTCGATACCGAGCAAGTCGAGGACCACGTCATCCAGCTTCTGACGTCGCAGCTCGAGAGGGACTTCGTAGATGGTACTCACGTCTCGGGCTTCGATGACGCCCCTGAGGGGGACGTTGGTGAACCGGGCGATCTTCTTCTTGATGCTGTCGTCCAACGGGTGCTCAGAGCGACAGATGAGAATGTCCGGCTGGATTCCGATCTGCATGAGCTCCCGAACGGAGTGCTGTGTGGGCTTGGTCTTGAGTTCCCCCACGGCCGCGATGTACGGGATGAGCGTCAGGTGAATGAAGATCGCGTTCTCGCGCCCTTCGTCCTGACGGAACTGCCGGATGGCCTCCAGGAACGGGAGACCCTCGATGTCGCCGACCGTCCCGCCGATCTCGGTGATCACCACGTCGTTGTCGTCCGCGAGCAGCCGCAGACGTCTCTTGATCTCGTCGGTGATGTGCGGAATGACCTGCACGGTGGATCCCAGATACTCACCCTTACGTTCCTTGGCGATGACTTCGGAGTAGATGCGGCCCGTGGTGACGTTATTCGCCTGAGAGAGCGACTCGTCGATGAATCGCTCGTAGTGGCCCAGGTCGAGATCGGTCTCCGCCCCGTCGTCGGTCACGTAGACTTCGCCATGCTGGAACGGGGACATCGTGCCCGGATCGACATTGATGTAGGGATCGAACTTCTGGAGAGTGACTCTCAGGCCGCGCTCCTTGAGGATTCGTCCCAACGATGCCGCGGCTATGCCCTTCCCCAGTGAGGAGACGACGCCGCCGGTCACGAAGATGTACTTGGTCTGTCGCACGTCAGTATCCGTCATCATTCGCTTCGTGAATTGAGGGTTTCGAGTCTAGCCAATTTCTCTTCCATGCGGACCGCATCCGCCGGCGTGTCCACCCCAGGGTCTGCCTGACCCACGATGGCCACTCCGATGCGAAGGCCCGCCTCGAGAGGTCTCAGCTGCTCCAACTGTTCCAGCTGCTCCAGGGGCGACGGGGCCAATGCGACCCAACGCGCCAGAGCATTACGAGTGTACGCGTAGATTCCTATGTGCCGCAGGAACGGCTCCCTCTCCAGATCCTTGGGGTCCGGCTTTCCGTCACGTACGTAAGGGATGGGCGCCCGCGAGAAGTAGAGCGCTCGCCCCCCGGCCGCCCGCGCCACCTTCACGGCCGCCGGGTCC
This sequence comes from Longimicrobiales bacterium, assembly GCA_965249725.1. GTDB lineage: Bacteria > Gemmatimonadota > Gemmatimonadetes > Longimicrobiales > Gaopeijiaceae > CBDDCX01. The sequence continues at coordinate 895,487 of CBDFMQ010000002.1, read as the reverse complement.
GTCCGGGTATCCTCGTCCATGAGAGGCGTGGCGCAGGTGCCGATTTCCCACGCGTCGTCCCGCACCAAAGAAAGAGCGGCATCCAAGTGCAGCTCGTTCAGGAGCGGCTCGTCCCCTTGGATGTTCGCCACCACGTCGTAATCCTCGAACGCCGTTCGCTCGGCCACTTCGGCAACACGGTCGGTGCCCGACGGATGCTCGGACGACGTCATCTCTACCGGAGCCCCCAGCGCCGTGCATACGTCCGCGACCTCTTCGCTGTCCGTCGCCACGACGGCATGATCCAGTACGCTCATCGCTTCCACACGCCGCCACACCCACTCGATCAGCGGTCGACCAAGGAGGGGATACAGGGGTTTGTTGGGGAGGCGGGTAGAGGCCAGCCGCGCCGGAACGATGCCGAGGACGCGGCCGCTCAACGGTCCCTTCCAGGACTCGAGGCGGAGGCCGATGATGCAAATATCACGCCAGTTAAGTTATCCGGGCCCGGCTGAGGTGGCAACGGCCTTGAGGGCAAAAAAGCGTCGAATCGGACCCCCGGGCCCCTCCAGGCCGCCCGTAGAGGCCCCTAGAGTGCCAAGAAGTTCGCCAACAGCGTCTTGCCGTGTTCGGAGAACAAGCTCTCGGGGTGGAATTGAACGCCCCAGAGGGGGTGATCCCGGTGTCGTATGGCCTGCACCTCCGAAGACTCTCCCTCGGCGACGCCGCTCCATGCCACCTGCACGAGTTCCTCGGGCAGAGCGCCGGCGTCGGTCACGAGCGAGTGGTACCGGGCCACGACGAAGGGCGACGGGATACCGTCGAAGATCCCGTCCCCTGTGTGCCGGACCAGCGCCGTCTTGCCGTGCATCACTCGATCCGCCCGCACCGTCGTCCCACCAAAGGCCTCTCCGAGAGCCTGGTGACCCAGACAGACGCCGAGCATCGGCGTGGACGACCCGAGACTCCGGAACAGCTCGATGCTGATCCCGGCCTCTCGAGGTGTGCACGGCCCTGGTGATACGACGACCCGATCCGGGGCGAGGTCGACGATCTCCTGGACCGTCCGCTCGTCGTTCCGCAACACCACGACATCGGCCCCCAGCTCACCCAAGTACTGGACGAGGTTGAAGGTGAAGGAATCGTAGTTGTCCAGAACCAGCAGCATGACGTTCGCCCGTCCAGGCAGGGGACCGATGGGAGATCCGAATCGAGAAGGCCACGATTCGGCCGCAACTTGTAGTGGCTCGCCGGATGAGGCCAGGGTCGACGACTCCGGCCACCGCGCCCCCGCCGGGCGCCCACTGCGCCCCCACTGTGCCCCCACTGTGCCCCTCCGCCGGCTCGTGGAATAAAGTGGCCCGTCCGCCCGTAACAAGAGCACGGCGGTAGGTGTATCGCCATTACGACTAGAAGGCTGCTGAAAGGGAGCGCAGTGTGCCGCGGCTAGCCTTCCAGGTCCACTCGGTCAACGGAGCTTTGAGTTGTTCACGCACTGTCTGGTCTGCCACACGCCCTTCCCCACCAACGAAGAGCTCGAGCATTTTCCGACCTCGACACGCGTGGCCTACGACCCCGAGCGTGGCCGACTGTGGGCCGTGTGCAAATCCTGCAAACGTTGGTCTCTCGCTCCTATCGAAGACCGTTGGGAGGCGCTCGATGAACTGGAGAAGGTCGTTACCGACCGTTCCCGCCTTCTCTCACAGACCGACAACGTGGCGCTCCTCCGCGCCGGGCATCTCGACGTCGTCCGGGTGGGCAGGGCCGACCTCACGGAAGAGGCGTGGTGGAGGTACGGGCGGGAACTCACGGAACGGGCCACCAGTCATAAGAAACTCATGTTCATGGGGACGGCGGCGGCCGGGGCCGCCATCGCCGGTGGATGGGCCACAGGGGGGATAGGCTGGTTGGGCGCCTGGTTCCTCTGGGAAAATGCGCCCGACAAGGTCGCCGAAGCCGCCCGGTGGATGCGATTCGGATCAAGTGCTTGGCGTGGCCGGCACTCGTGCGCCAAATGCGGCCATCGATTCCGTTCGCTGGCCTATCGCGACCGACGGCACCTGATCCTCACGTCGGGTGCGGACCCTGGTGATGCCCTGGCGGTGACCCAACGGTGTCCCGTGTGCGGGGACCTCCGAGAGGGAGGGCTCCGTTTGGGGGGCAAAGAGGGCCAGCACGTCACCCGTCGTGTTCTCGCCTACCACCACCACGCCGGGGCCACCGAAAGCCGCGTGCGATCCGCGACTCGGCTGATTCAGGAGGCCGGCACCCCACATGATCTGACACGCGTCGTGATCAAGGAGGGCCGTCGACTGGGTGACCTTCAGCGTACCGGGGCCATCGCCCTCGAGATCGCAGCGAACGAAGCAGTCGAACAGCGGCTGCTCGAACTCGAGTTGGCCGACCTCGAGGCTCATTGGCTGGAAGAGGAGGAGCTGGCCTCGATCATCGACGGCGAACTCACTCCCCTGCCGGTCTTGGAGAACATCCGGCGGAAGGTCATCGGCGCCGGGACGGGTACGCCGTAGTAATGGGGCCTCTGGCTCCCTAGGTACGGGGCCCTTAGCTCCCTAGGTACGCCGTAGTAATGGGGCCCCTGGCCCCGTATTAGCGGGGCCCGAGGCCCCTCTAGTAGTCGACCGGCCGCAGGTAAAATTCCCCGATGGCGCTCGAAGAGAGCATCGCTACCGTGGGCAATCCCCGCTTCCAGTGAGTCGAGGACAGGAGTCGCCATACCCGGTCGACCTCCTCTTCCAGGAACCCGAATCCCTTGAGTTCATCCGGACGATATCCCTTGAGCAGCCAGTGTAGGATGGGGTCCGCCCGGTGATAGGAGATGCCGAGTTCGTCCTCGTCATGAACGCCTCGTACGAGGTCGGCGGAGGCCGGCTTGTCCACGATGACGTCGGGTACGCCGAGATGGCGAGCGAGGGCCCAAACCTGGGTCTTGAAGAGGTCGCCGAGCGGATTGATCGGCGGTGAGTCGTCGGCGTGCCAAGTGTAGTACCCGAGCAGTCGCTCCGACTTGTTCCCCGTCCCCAGGGGCAGGGCTCGCAGCTTGGCCGACTGGTCGAAGAGGATCACGGACCTGAGTCGGGCCGCAAGATTTCCTCTTCGCAGAGGCGAAAGGTCGGGTTCATACTGCGAGACATAAGCGTCCACCGCCCCCGTGATCTCGATGGTACGGCCTTCAGCCCCCGTAGCCTCCAGCATCAGAGCCGCGTGATCGAGGCTCTCTTGGCTGGACGTGGCGTAAGGAAGCCGAAAGCCCGTCACGTTCTCTGCGCCCAGCGCCCGCACGGCCAGGCTGAGCGAAACGGCGGAGTCGACTCCACCGGAGAGCCCGATGACGACCTTCTCGAATCCCCGGTGCCGAACGACCTCCTCCTTGATGAACTCGATCAGCACCCGTTCCACCAACTCTACGTCGAGGTCCAGAGCCGATTCGTCGTCCGGACTCACCGGCATATGTGCCGGGATTTCGGGTAACTCCAACGCTGCCGGGTCGCGAGCTTCGTCGGTGGTGACGCCACCCGTCACATCAGGATCCTGCGATGCCGCCAGAGCCTTCTTGAGATGAGGAAGGGCCTGCTCGAGGTCTGCCAAGAGAGGCGTCTTGACCCGGGCCCGGTCGATGGCCGCCGACTCCAACGACGCAACGGTAACCCCCTCCTCCAGAAGGGGTCCTCGAGCCAACACCTCACCATCAGGCCCTACCGCCAGCGATCCACCAGGAAAGACCTTGCCGCCCTCGGAGCCCACGAGTTGGCTCACCACCACGAACACGCCGTGCTCCAAGGCGGTGGCCGGCACCAGAGCATCCCATCGTCGCAGATTGTGGGGTCGTCCCTCACTGCTGGGCGTGAGATCCCGGGCGGGTGAGGCGCTCACACCGATGATCAGCTCCGCGCCTCCCAGCGCGAGAATCGCAGTCGGCAGAGAGTGCCACATCTCCTCGCACACCAGCATGCCTATCCGTCCGAACCTGGTATCGAAGGCTCGGACATCCCGACCGGCCTCCACGAAGCGAGCTTCGTCGAAGACCCCGTAGGTGGGGATGAACATCTTGCGGTGGACATGGACGGGGTCGTAGCCGGCCTCGCCCGGTGTGAAGTACCCCACGCTGTTGTATAGCTTGCGCTTGTGCTTCTCGTAGAATCCGAGGACCACATCCGGCGCGTCCGAGCCCGCCTGACCCAACCCCGATCCAACCTCGTCGGCCGTGCGTGCCGCTTCCGCCACCCCACCCTTGAGGAAGTACCCGCTCAACGCGGCCTCGGGAAAGACCATTACGTCGGCGATTCCCGCGTGACCGTCCACAACCTCACGGATGCGGGCCAAATTGGCCTCAACAGCAGCCTTCTTGGGCTTGAATTGCGCCAGCCCCACGCTAAAATGGGTTCGCCCGTCGAGTCGTGTCATCCGCGGCGTCTCCTGGGACGTCGACGTGGAAAAGGTGTTCTCGCAAAAGTAAGGAGTCGGGCGTCGAAGTCGTAGGCCTATCGTAAAGAGGGAACGAGGCCACATGGCCCGGGGTTAAAGACCCGGCTTGAATTACATCGCATCCGCTTAAGAGAGATTTGATGATTCGGAAGACGCTCCTCGGCCTGTCAGTGGCCGTTCTCCTCGCCGCACCTGCAGCCGGACAGTCCTCCGGCAGCACCGGGTCCGGCCTGGACATTGCGGCACCTTCCGTCTCGAGTGGAGCCCAGACGTTCTTGGGTGCATTCCAGGCGATACGCGACTACGGGCTTCAAGCGGTCGGGGACTCGGCTTTGTGGGATCGCGCCGTAGACGGCCTCATTCGCGAACTCTCCGATCCGTACGCACAGGTCTTCACTCCGGCTCAGTTCGACCAGTTCCAAGAGGACAACACCGGCAACTATGCCGGCATCGGCGTCCAAATCACCAACTTGAACGAGGCCATTACGATCACGGCCGTCTTCAGGGGAACGCCGGCGGAGCGATCCGGGATCAAGGTCGGAGACCTGATCATCGGGGTGAACGACCAAACCACTGAGGGGTGGACTACCTGACAGGCATCCGACTCCATCCGGGGTGCGGTGGGCACGCCGGTACGCCTCGCCATCGCTCGCGCGGGTTTCATGTCGCCGCTGACTCCCACCATTCGTCGGGACAGCGTGCATGTCTCGGCGGTGATATCTGGACTGGTCTCGACCGACGTGGGCTACATCGGCCTGGGCCGAGTGGCCCGCGCGTCTTCCCAGGAAGTGGACTCCGCCTTGGTGACGTTCCGTTCGGCGAGAGGGGTGATTCTAGACCTGAGAGGGAACCCGGGTGGGTACCTGGACGAATCGTTGATGATCGGGGATCTCTTCCTCGACCGAGGCCTCCGGCTCGCCAGCGCCGAGAGCCGTGTTCCCGGGGAGGACGGTCGCAACCAGGACGAGACCTGGGATGCCCGGATGCCCGACAGATTCCCGAACAAGCCGGTCATCGTGCTTGTCGCTCGCTTCTCTGCATCGGCGGCCGAGATCGTTGCGGGGGCCCTGCAGGACCACGACCGGGCGCTCGTGATCGGCGAGCGGACGTTCGGCAAGGGCGTGTTCCAGAACGTGTTCCGCCTCACCGAGACCCGGCACCTTCGGCTTACGACCGGAGAGTGGTTCACACCGTTGGGACGCTCCCTGCACCGACCCCGGACCGCACAGGGTCGCCCCGTTCCAGAGGATCCCGACACGTTTCCGGTCGTTAAAACCAAAGCCGGTCGCGACCTGGTCGCCGGCGGAGGGATCTTCCCGGATCTCGAAATCGCGAACGACACGCTGACGCTCATCGAGCGTGAGTTCTTGTCTCAGGCCGCTCGAGATGAGATACCCCTCGTTCTGCGGATCGAGGAGTTCGCCTTCGCCCAAGCCGATTCGCGTCGTAGCAACGGTGAGCCGCCCGGCGTCGATCTAGAGGATTTGCGGGCATTTTTGGATGCTCTGGCCGAAGAGGGCGTCGCCGGGCAGTACGCCTCGGATCCGGTCATCGAGGGCTACCTCGAGTGGCGTGTATCCGCCCGGGTCGCCGAACGCATGGATGAGATGGGACGCTACATGGAGATTCGGGCGCTGCGAGATCCCGTGCTGGCTGAGGCGATTCGACTCTTGCGGGACTCTGAAACCCAGTCCGATCTCTTCACGGCCGCGGAAGGCCTGAAGGGTGACAAGGACGAGGCCGAGGAAACCCCGCAGGGCCGATAGCCGGAGCTGCCGAGTGCGTCCGGCACCCGGGATTCAAGACCTGGGGTGATACTTCTTGTGCATGCCCCGTAGGTACTCTCGATCCACGTGCGTATAGATCTGGGTCGTTGAGATGTCGGCGTGACCCAGGAGTTCCTGGACGGCCACGAGGTCGGCGCCACCCTCCAGAAGATGTGTCGCAAACGTGTGGCGAAGCGTGTGAGGCGACACCTTCTTGCTGAGGCCCGCAGCGCGGCCGGCCTCCCGAACCAGATGCCAGATCGCTGTTCGGGAGAGCGCCTTCCCCTTCCGGTTGAGAAAGACGGGACCACCGCTCGATCCCCGGTCCAGCCCCGGTCGTACCTCTCGTAGGTAGCGCCCCAGGGCCACCAAGGCGGGACCACCCAGCGGCACCATGCGTTCCTTGGATCCCTTGCCCCAGACGGTACAGAGACCGAGATCGAAATCCAGATTCGCGACCTTCAGGCCGATGAGTTCCGAGACCCGCACCCCAGTAGCGTAGAGCACCTCGAGGATGGCCTTGTCCCGCCAGTAGACCGCAGAATCGAGCCGAGGAGCCTCCAAGAGGTCGAGCACCTCTGCCACGCTCAACACGTCGGGCAAGGGACGGCCTACCCTCGGACTCTCGAGTCCCTCCGTTGGGTCGTGATCCGAGATGCCCTCCTCCAGCAGGAAGCCGAAGTAGGTGCGAAGGGCCGATTGGACGCGACGCACGGAAGTGGCTGCCAGACCCGATCCACTCAAGTGGACCATGTAGGCGCGAACGTCCTGTGGCGTGACGCCCTCTGGACCGCCCCTTCCCTCTTTCTCAACGAACTCCACGAACCGCGCGAGATCGCGTCGGTACGCATCGACCGTGCGTGGAGACAGGCCGCGTTCGAAGTTGAGGTAGTCGAGGTATTGCTCGACCCTGAAGGCGTCACCCGCACTCAAGACGGGTCCCCCTCCTCGTCGCCGGTATCCCCGTCCAGATCGCCGCGGGATTCGCCGTGGGGGTTGGCCGCGCGACGTCGTCTCCGGCGAGATTGGATCCACCACAGCACGATCGGCCCGATGAGCACGATCGCCAGCGCGGCCAGCGTGAGGTTTACGCGGGACTGCAAGGCGATGATCCACTCCAAGTTGTGTCCCGCCAGGGCCCCCACCCAGACGATGGCTCCATACCAGATCGCCGAGGCGGTGAGGATCGGAACTGCTACGAGCAGCGGCTTCTGATGCGACACACCCGCAAAGACGGGCACAACCGCCCTCAAGCCCGGAAGAAAGCGCGTGAAGAAGATCGCCATGGTCCCCCAGCGTCGATAGAAGCGGCGCACGGTCTGCAGCTGATCGGGATCGAGGACGTACCGGCCCAGGCGTGTCCGAAAGAACGAAGCACCGTACCGGTATCCGGCGGCGTACACCGCCAAGGCCGAAAGCGTGTTCGAGGTCCACGTCACCAGGAAGACCGCGCCTTCACTAGCCTGGCCTCGGGCAGCGAGGAATCCTCCAAGAAGCACGAACGTATCCGCTGGAATCGGAGGAACGATGTTCTCGATAGCGGCTCCGACCCCGAGAACCACATAGATGAGGAAGGGAGAGCTGTCGTTCAGGAAGCCTAGGATCGGGTCCACAGTCTCAGCGGACCTCTAGCACGCGGTCCACCCTACGGCGTGGGACTGCCGACACGCTCCGGGTCCTCGCCGGCGTGCGTGGAGCCGGTGTCCGTGAAGCCGGTGTCCGTGAAGCCGGTGTCCGTAAGCAGAGCCACCGCGTGAACCGCCAACCCCTCTCCCGCTCCGATCCACCCCATGCCCTCGTTGGTTTTGCCTTTGATGGACACCGCATCCATCGGGAGTCGAAGTATCTCGCTCAGCCGTCGTCGAATGGGGTCGACATGAGGCGACATCTTCGGGCGCTCGCAGATCACGGTGACGTCCACATTCGAGACGCGATAGCCGAGCTCGGACACCATCGCCACGGCGCGAGCCAACAGGTCCATTGAATCGGCCCCCTTCCACTCTGGATCACTCGGGGGAAAATGTCGCCCGATATCGCCTGCCGCCGCCGCCCCCAAGAGCGCATCTACGATGGCGTGGGCCACTGCATCCCCATCGGAATGACCGGCGAGGCCGGGATGATCGGGGATCTCGACTCCCCCCAGCATCAGCGTCCGAGTCGGGTCGAAGCGGTGCGAGTCGTAACCGAAGCCGATCCTCATGGAGTCTCCGTCCGATCTTCCAACTCGAGTCGGCCTACTCCCCGTCCCAAACGCGAATCGTCAAGCAGACGTTGTGTCCGCCGAATCCGAAGGAATTGGAAAGGGCCACCGACACGTCTCGTTCCACGACTCCATTCTGGGCGTAGTCGAGGTCGCAGTCTGGATCCGGATCGGAGTAGTTGATGGTGGGCGGAATCAGTCCATGTTTGCAGGCGAGGGCGCAGATCACGGCCTCCACGCCACCGGCAGCTCCGAGCAGATGCCCGGTCATGGACTTGGTCGAACCGACCACGACGGAGTACGCCGCGTCTCCGAGCACTTCCTTGATGGCGGCCGTTTCGTTCTTGTCGTTGGCCATCGTGGACGTGCCGTGTGCGTTGATGTAGTCGACGTCGGTAGGTTCGAGACCCGCGTCGTCGAGGGCCATGCGCATGGCATACTGGGCGCCCGCTCCCTCGGGGGCGGGCATGGTGATGTGGAAGGCATCTGCGGAAACACCGTAGCCCGTGACCTCCGCCACAATGGAGGCCCCTCTCGCCAACGCCGTTTCGAGGGACTCGAGGATTACGCAGCCCGCGCCCTCGCCGATTACGAACCCGTCCCGGCCGGCATCGAACGGACGCGACGCTCCTTGAGGGTCCTCGTTTCGGGTGGACAGCGCCTTCATGTTGGCGAAGCCGGACACGGCCAACGCCGTGAGGGTGGCTTCCGCTCCGCCCGCGATCATGACGTCGGCGTCACCCCGCTGGATGAAGCGAAGAGCGTCACCGATGGCGTGGGCGCTGGAGGCACAGGCAGAGACCGTCGCGTAGTTCGCCCCCTTGGCCCCGTGTCGAATGGAAATGAGACCCGCGGCGATGTCCGGGATGAACATCGGAATAAAGAAGGGGCTCACCCGCTTGGGACCCTTCTCCTTGATGATGTCGTGCTGCGCTTCCAGGGTGGAGATGCCACCGATGCCACTTCCGAAAATCACGCCGAAACGCTCGGGCTGGACCCCGTCCCTCTCGATATCGAGTCCCGACGATTTCATCGCCTCGTCCGCTACGACCATCGCGAACTGAGCGAAACGATCGAAGCGCCTCACCTCCTTGGGCTCCAGGATGTGGGACGCGTCGAAGTCCTTTACCTCGCAGGCGAACCGGGTCGGGAACTCGTCGGTGGTCTCGAACCGGGTGATCGGGGCGCACCCACTCTTCCCGGCCAACAACGCATCCCACGTGGTCTCCACGTCGTTGCCTACCGGTGTGACCGCTCCCATGCCGGTCACAACGACTCTCCGGCTCTGGTTTGGTCCAGTCATGAGTACCACGTGCGGGGGAGTCTACTCAGAGTGCTTCTCGATGTACGTGATCGCGTCTCCGACGGTTCTCATCTGCTCTGCATCCTCGTCGGGGATGTCGATGGTGAACTCCTCTTCGAAGGCCATCACGAGTTCCACCGTGTCCAGCGAATCGGCTCCGAGATCGTCAACGAACGACGCTTCCGCTGTGACCTTCTCGGGATCGACGCCCAACTCGTTGAGGATGATCTCTTTGACCTTCGATGCCGTGTTGTCAGCCATGGTACCTCCGTACGGGTGATTTCTTGCTGCTATCAGTAACGATGAAATATCGGGAGTCGGCCTGCTTCACATCGCCATCCCGCCGTCCACCGAAATGACCTGGCCGGTAATGTAGCGGGCACCGGGTCCGGCGAGAAAGCGTGCGAGTCCGGCCACGTCGGACGGCTCACCCCAATGACCCAAAGGGATCATGGCGTGAAGCTCTTCGACGGTGGCCTCAGGGAGTTCCGCGGTCATGTCGGTGATGATGAATCCGGGCGCGATAGCATTGCACCGCACCCCTCTCGAGGCCAACTCCTTGGCGATGCTCTTGGTGAAGCCGATGAGCCCCGCCTTGGACGCTGCGTAGTTGGCCTGGCCGGCGTTGCCGGTGATGCCCACAACCGACGTGACGTTGAGGATCACTCCGCTCCGCCGCTTCATCATGCCTCTGGCGAGAGCCTTGGTCATGTTGAAGGCGCCCTTGAGGTTCACCGCGAGGACGTCGTCCCACTCGTCCTCCTTCATGCGGATGAAGAGGTTGTCTCTGGTGATCCCGGCGTTATTCACGAGCACATCGACCGGCCCCAGGTCTTCCGTGACCTGATCCACCACAGTGGCCACGTTCTCGCTGTCGCTCACGTCACATCCGTAGGCCCGATGGCCATCACCCTCGAGCCCGCCGGCCGCCGCTTCGGCCGTCTCTTCATTTCGTCCGATCACCGCGACGGTGCAGCCGGCCCTCGCCAGCTCCGCAGATACGGCCAATCCGATGCCGCGAGACCCGCCGGTCACCAGCGCTACCTGCCCACTCAACTCGCTCATGTCAGACCTTCTCGACCTTCCCAGTTGTCCAGATCCTCGGGCTCCCCCAGAGAGCTGCAGGAGATCCCCTTGGCGTTTCGTCGGTTCAGTCCCCGCAGCACGGAACCCGGCCCCAGCTCGATGAACTCCTCTACCCCGGAGGCAACCATGTGCCCCACCGATTCGGACCATCGTACCGGTGAGGTCAACTGGCGCACGAGGAGATCTCTGGCTCCGCCAGCGGACACGACGGGTTCCGCAGTCACATTCGCCACGACAGGGTAGTTGGGATCGTTGAAATGGGTGCTTTCGAGGTGCTGTGAGAGACCGTCCTCCGCCGGCGTCATCAGCGGTGAATGGAACGCCCCCGACACGCTCAACTGCACGACTCTCTTCGCGCCCTTCTCGGACGCCAACTCCATGGCCCGCTCTACTCCGTCCAGATCTCCGCTGATCACGACCTGGCCCGGCGAATTGAAATTGGCGGGGACACACGTGCCGGCTTCCGAGCTGGCCTGCTCGCATACGGACACCAGATCGTCATCGCCCAGCCCCAGCACGGCCGCCATGGTGCCCGGACGATCTTGTCCGGCCGAATACATGAGCTCACCCCTGAGGCGCACGGTGCGTACCGCGTCGGCAAATTCGAGTGTGCCGGCCGCGACGTGTGCGGAGAACTCTCCGAGGGAGTGCCCGGCCGCCATAGCCACGTCACCCAGCCGATCCACGACCGCCCTGTACACGGCCGTCGAGTGAGTGAGCATCGCGGGCTGCGCGTTCTTCGTGAGAACGAGCTCCTCTTCCGGTCCCTCCCAGGCGAGCCGCGAGATGCTGAAGCCCAGCACGTCGTCGGCTTCCTCGAACGTTCGGGCCGCGACAGGATAGGCCAGGGCCAGAGCCTGACCCATTCCGACGTGCTGGGACCCTTGTCCGGGGAACAGTAGTGCTAGAGACATGTTGGAAGCGCTCTCAGGTTCGCTGCGGCATCTACCAGCGGAGGGCCATGGCCCCCCATGTGAGACCGGCGCCGAAGGCGACTGTCAGGACGGTCATACCCGGACGCAACCTACCTTCTTCGACGGCTTCGTCCATCGCCACAGGAATCGTCGCTGAGCTCATGTTCCCATAACGGTCCACGTTGACGTAGACCTTCTCCATGGGAATGCCCGAGTAGCGGGCCGTGGCCTCGATGATCCGGTTGTTCGCCTGGTGGGGAATCATCAAGTCGATGTCGTCGGCTGTGAGCCCCGACTGCTCGAGGGCCCGGTTCGCCCCTTCCGCCATCGATCGCACTGCGTTCTTGAACACTTCACGGCCGGCCATCTTCACCAGGTGATCTCGATTCTCGAGCACCTGGGCGTCCATCGGCATCAGCGTGCCGCCTCCAGGACGATACAGGAGCTCGGCGAGCTTGCCGTCGGAACCGTGGTGGGTGCCCAGAATACCCCTCACACCATCGGACCGGCGGACCACAGCGGCCCCGGCTCCGTCTCCGAAAAGCACGCAGGTCGAGCGATCGTCCCAGTCGACGATCGAGCTCATCTTCTCTGCAGCCACCACCAGAGCGATCTCGCCGCGACCGGCGGTCAGGTATCCCTCTGCGAGGGTAAGGCCGTACAGCCATCCCGAACACGCGGCCGAGATGTCGAAGGCCACCGCGTTGTCGGCTCCCAACAAAGCCTGAATATCGCAGGCAGTGGAGGGGAGCAGGCGGTCCGGCGTGGCGGTCGACACGATCAGGATGTCGACCTCTCCAGGCTCGACGCCGGCGCGTTCCATGGCGATTCGAGCCGCCGGGGCCCCCATCTCGGCTGCGCTCAGGTCGTCGCCGGCGATCCGTCGTTCCTTGATGCCCGTGCGCTCGGTGATCCACTGGTCCGTGGTGTCCACCATGCCCTCGAGCTCCTTGTTCGTGAGCACACGATTCGGCAGGTAACGTCCGGTCGATACGATCTGGACCAAGGACTTGGGCGTCTTCAAACCATGCCGCCTTCCACCACCGGCATCGTGAGCTCCTTCTCGAAGTGAGACACCATCGAAGCTTTAGCGGCCCGGTCGGCCACACCGATGGCATTTCGGATCGCCTTGGGTGGAGACCCTCCGTGGCAGATGATCGGAATGCCGTTCACGCCCAGGAGGGGAGCTCCACCGGTCTCGGTATAGTCGAGCAACCGGAACACTTCGTCCAGGTCGTTGTTCGCCTGGATCTCGCCCAGGGCGTTCGTGAGAAGGCCCACCGTGAAGCTCGCCACGGATTCGTAGAATTTGAGAAGCACATTGCCGACGAAGCCGTCGCAGACCAACACGTCGCACGCGCCCTCGACGATTCCACGGCCCTCGATGTTGCCGACGAAGTTGAGACCGCTCTCGGCGAGGCCTTTGTACGTCGCGACGGCCAACTCGCCACCCTTCTTTGGTTCCTCCCCGATGTTGAGGAGTCCGACGCGTGGGCTGGCGATGTCCATGAGGTCCTGGGCGTACACCTTCCCCAGGCGAGCAAACTGGATGAGCTGGTGCGGCTTGCAGTCCACGTTTGCACCGGCGTCCAGGAGCAGCAGCGGACCCTTGGCCGTCGGAACGATGGTCCCGATAGGCGGGCGATCCACGCCTTGCAGGGGACGTAGGATGAACAGGGACGCCGCCATGACCGCACCGGTCGATCCGGCACTGATAAAGGCGTCTGCCTCCCCCTTCTTGTGGAGTCCAACGCCAACGGCGATGGAGGATTCAGGCTTGCGACGGAGGACCGTGGATGGAGGCTCGCCCGGCAGGACGCGGTCCGGAGCGTGCACTATCGTGAGGCGGTCTTCGGGATAATCCCCATGGAGCGCGACTTCGGATTCCAGAGTGTCGCGGTCACCGACCAGGAGAATCTCGAAGTCGGAGCCGGGATCTTGAAGAGCGCTGACGGCCCCGGCGACCTCTGTGGCCGGTGCCTGGTCGGTGCCCATAGCATCTAGCGCAATCCGCACCTCGGTTGATCCCGTCGACGAAGGGTCAGTCCAGATCCGGCTCGATCACCTGCTCACCCCCATAGTACCCACAACTGGGGCACACCCGATGTGGGATCTTCGGATCCCCGCAACGTGAGCAGGTGTTGGTCACCACAGGCTCGGCCTTGTAGTGCGTCCGGCGCTTACGCTTACGCTGCTTCGAGATCTTCTTCTTCGGAACGGCCATCTCTCAACTCACTCGTTCTTATGTGCTCGAAGGGCATCCCATCTCGGGTCCATGTCCTCCGTCGAGCACTGACAATCAGTCTCGTTCAGATTCGCTCCACACCCCGCGCACAGTCCTTTGCAGTCCTCTCGGCACTCCACATACATCGGTACCAACAGGATCAACTCATCGCGAAGATGCGGTCCCAGGTCAATCTCACGCTCGCCACGCTCGATGCGGCGTGTTTCCTCATCGTCGTCGTCCAGGATCTCCGGGGAAGCGAACACCATCGTGACTTCGCTGTTCACAACCCGACCGAACGGTTCGAGACAGCGGCGACAGCCTTGCCGAACGGAGCCCTTCATCGTGCCCCGTACCACCATCTCACCCGAACCGGCCCACGCGGCCGTAAGCGCCACGTGGAGCGGGTTCTCGAGAACGAATCCACACCCCTCGAAGGAATGCTGATCCGGCTCGAGGAATCCCTCTACCTGGAGCGATTGCTTCCGCTCCAGGAGACCCAGGTCAACTCTGAGCATAGACGAAAAAGCTACCCCAACGCTTTAGGGGAGTCAACGCGGGAAAGGCCCGTCAGGCCTCACTACAGCTAGAGTCCGAGACGCTCGTGTCGCGAGAAGAAGAAAGCGATCTCGGCGGCGGCATTCTCATCGGAATCAGACGCGTGAATGGCGTTTCTTTCCTTGGACTCGGCGAAGAGCTTCCGGGCCGTGCCTTCGTCTGCTTCCGCCGGATCGGTCGCACCGATGACCTGCCTGAGCTTGGCTACGGCATCGTCGGCCTCGAGAATCATGGGAATGACCGGACCCGAGGTCATGAAGCTCACAAGCGAGTCATAGAATGGCCGTTCCCGGTGCACTTCGTAGAACGCACCCGCCTGTTCCGGGCCCAGGCGCGTCATCTTCAAGGCGCGCACCGTGAACCCCGCGCCCTGCAGGTGCGCGAGTACTTTCCCCGCCAGGTCGGACCCGACTGCGTCCGGCTTGATGATCGCGAGCGTCAAACTCATATAGCTTCATTCCTCCAGTAAACGTCTCTCAACTCTCTGCGGGCCCGAATAGCATCCGCAGAACCTCTCCCCGAGTGAGAAAGCCGACCATCTCGCCTTCGCGAATCACCGGGAGCTCCTCTACATCCCTGTTCACCATGATGAATGCCGCCTCCATCAGGCTTTGGTCCTCGGAGACACACATGACGCTTCTCGTCATGATCTCCCTTGCCGTCGCCTCCACTGGAGGCCCCGCGGCGGTCGAGTCCCCCGAGTCCTCCGTTTGACTCTTGGCGACTACATACTTCATCGCATCACCGGTCGTGATGATCCCGAGGAACTCGTAGTCCTCGCCGACCACCGGTACCGACTTGAGCCCGCGCCTCACCATCAGGTCCACCACCTCGGTATAGGGGGTGTCCGGATAGACCCGGTACTGGAGGGGTGAGAGCACATCCTCCACCAACAGCCTCTCGTGAAGCTCCAATTCCATGAGGCCCTTGAGCCCCTTCACCGAGTCTACCGACTCTGCCGCAACGAGTGGCCCCGCCCTCTCCTCCTCACGGAAGAAGCGGAGCAACGCCGGCAGCATCTGATGCTTCAAGGTCGCGAACCGACGCGGGGTCACCAGCAGCATCAGGACCCGTGCCGTCGCCGGCTCTTCTGTCCCACCGACGTCGAAGGGCACAGGTGATACGCCAAGGACCGCCGATACCGACTCGAGGGTCTCTTCCTGAGCGAGCACGACGACGATTTCATCATGAGCCCGGACCACGTCACCTGTGGACCCCGTGGCGAGGTCGATCGCTACGCGGGCAGCCTTGTCGCTCGTGAAACCCTCAACGACCTCGAAAGCCGCCGTGAGGGCCGCTTCCAGATCGGATGCGTCCAACGGGATGAGAATTCCGTCGTCGCCGAGTAGGTCGATGAGCTTCATGGGTACGTCCGTTTCGGACTCAACCAGTCTTTGCTCCGAGGGCCTCTTCAATCAAACCCACGATGTCCACGGGGCGCTGCGCCACCTGAATTCCGTTGTCTTCGAACGCCTTGGTCTTCTCCTCGGCCGTTCCGGCGGAACCGCTTATGATCGCACCCGCGTGCCCCATCCGTCGACCCGGAGGTGCCGTCTGACCGGCGATGAAGCCAACCACCGGAATATCCAGATTCTCCTTCACCCAGGTCGCCGCTTCCTGCTCGTCGGTGCCACCGATCTCGCCGATCATCACGATGGCCTGCGTGTCGCCATCGGTGGAAAAGGCCTCGAGAGCGTCCACGAAGTTGGTGCCGATCAGTGGGTCCCCTCCGATGCCGACACAGGTCGTCTGCCCAATACCGGCGTTGGTGAGGTGAATGACGGCCTCATACGTGAGCGTCCCCGAGCGGGAAATCACCCCGACGGGTCCGGGCGTCACGATCTGATCCGGAATGATCCCCACCTTCGCCTTGCCGGGAGAAATCACCCCGGGGCAGTTCGGACCCAGGACCCGGGCACCCCGATCTCGCGCGAATACGTGCGCGCGCGCCATATCGAGGACCGGTACTCCTTCTGTGATCGCCACGACCAGCTCAACGCCCGCGTCGGCGGCCTCTTCGACAGCGCCAGCAGCGAATGCAGGGGGTACGTAGACGATCGAAGTGTTCGCACCGGTCTCGGCGACCGCTCGGTCCATCGAATTGAAAATGGGAACGGACGTGCGGTTCGGCCCCTCGAAGGACTGGCCCCCCTTCCCGGGCGTAACTCCCGCCACGACGTTCGTCCCGTACTCGATCATCTGAGCCGTGTGGAACGATCCGTCCCGGCCGGTAATGCCCTGGACGACCAGCTTCGTGTTTTCGTCGACAAGAATTGCCATCTATCGTCTCGTTAGTTCGTCATAGTGGTTGCAGGTATCATGCCTCTGCGGCCATCTGAACCGCGCGCTCGACGACGTCGTCCATGGAGGTGAACGCCGAGAATCCCGCCTCCGACAGGATCTCGAGTCCTTCCTTCTCGTTGGTCCCCGTCAGCCGTATCACGATGGGCGGCTTGATGTCGATGCGACGCGTCGCCTCAACGATGCCTCTCGCGACATCGTCGCCGCGCGTGATCCCTCCGAAGATGTTGAAGAGAATCACATCCACATTCGGATCGGAAGTGATGATCTCGAGGGCGGCCACGACCTTCTCCGGATTCGAGGATCCCCCGATGTCCAGGAAGTTCGCCGGCTCTCCTCCGTAGTACTTCACCAGGTCCATGGTGGCCATCGCCAGCCCGGCGCCGTTCACGCAGCAACCCACGTTGCCGTCGAGCTTCACGTAGCTGAGGCTGGACTCACGGGCCTTCGTCTCGGCCCATGGCTCCGCCGACAGATCGCGGTACGCGGCGATCTCGGGCTGCCTGAACAGCTCACTGTCGTCGATGCTCATCTTGGCATCGATGGCCTTCACTTCCCCGCCGGTAGTGGTGATCAACGGATTGATCTCCACCATTGAGCCGCCACTCGCAGTGAACGCCTCGTAGAGCAGCCGTATGATCTTGGACGCTTGCTTGATCAACGCCGGATCGTCGTAGAGCGCGTTCGCCAGCCAATAGGCCTGGTGGCCCATCAACCCATAGCGGGGATCGACGGTGAGCTTGCGGATGGCATCCGGATTGGTGTGCGCCACCTCCTCGATGTCGATCCCTCCCTCGGACGAGACCATGAACGTGGCGGCCTGAGATGCGCGATCGACCAGGACCCCGACATAGGCCTCGGTGTCGATGTCCTCTGCAGGTGTGATCAACACCTTCTCTACCGTGAGTCCCGAGATGGTCATTCCGAGGATGTTCTCGGCGTGCTCTCTGACCTCCTCCGAGGTCTTGGCCAACTTCACTCCCCCGGCCTTACCCCGTCCTCCGGAGTGGACCTGTGCCTTCACGACGACCATACCGCCGTAGCTTTCGGCGATCCGGACGGCCTCGTCTGCCGTCGTAGCCACCTCACCGGGCGGTACGGGAATGCCGTGGGCGCGAAGAATGTCCTTCGCCTGATACTCGTGAATATTCATGTATGCTAGTCGGGCTCGAAGTCGAAACGACCAATCGAAATAGCTCCGGCGATGACGTCATCACGCGCCGTGAGGCGGAGCCTGCGAGGGACCTGAAACTACCCAGCCTCGAGAGGGCGATCAAGCCGAATCGAGACTAGTTGCCACTGTCCTCTGAGAGACGCTGCAGTAGCGCTTTGAGTTCGTCCAGGGCGTTCCCGAATCCCTCGAAGTCCCCGGCCCGCAACGCGCCCTCGGCATCTTCCAGAAGGGTCAACGCCTCGGCCGGCCACTGGCTCCTGTCTAGAGGAGACGACGGGTCAGCACCCGTCGGACCCGGCTCCAGAGCAGGCTGAAGCACCGGCGGCGCGTCGCCCGCCATCGAGGCCAGGGCTTGGATGGCCTCCGGCAGCGTCGCCTCCATCGCCACGCGTCGGCCGTCGCTGACCACGAACCTCCTCAGCTCCGGAATGGCATCCGCCTCCGCCGCCAAGAACACCGGCTCCATGTACAACAGGGTCCCGCCGACGGGCACGAGGTGGAGGTGCCCGGTCCACACCTGGCTACCTCCCGTGCGCCACAGCGAGAACTGTTGTGAGATCAGCGGATCCTGCTCGATGAGAGCCTCTATCTGACGGGGGCCCGGAGCCTGATCCTCGACGAGGACATCGAACAGGACCAACTCTCCATAGCGATCCCCATCGCTGCGGGCCGTCAGGATGGCCGTCAGATTCTGGCGGCCCCGTGGCACGAACACGGAGGTCAGCAGAAAGCTCGCTTCGGTCTCGCCGGGCAGACGGTAGATCCCGTAGTCGGCCCGGTACGGCACCGGTGTCGAGCCTTGAGCGAGCTCCTGCGGCAACTCCCAGACGTCCTGCTGTCCATGAAAGACCGGGGCGCTCTCCTGATGGTATCGATTGAGCACCCGCGACTGGAGGTCCAGCATGGTCCGCGAATAGCGGACATGGTTTCGGAGATTTTCAGGCATTTCGTCGATGGGCCTGAAGAGCGTCGGGAAGCCCTGCCGATACACATTGAGCAGCTGATCCTCCTCGTCGGCCACGTAGAACGTCACGTCCCCGGTGACCCCGTCCACGACGACCTTGACGCTGTTCCGGGCGTACCGGACCGGCCGTCCGGCCTCCAGGTTGTGCGTGGTGGACAGAGGGAACCAGCGAGTCCCCGTGAACCCCTCCAGAATCCAGACCACGTGACCATCGTGGATCACCGGATAGGGCTCGTCGGGATAGCGCAGAAGAGGTCCGGATATTCGGACGACCCGGTCGAGGACATCTCTCCGAAAGAGGAACCGGCTCGTGCTGGTCACCTCGGATGCAAACAGGAGGTTGGCATCCCTCGCCTGCCAGGCCAGGGCCAGCGTGCGCAGAGGCGAACTGAGTTCTATGCCCCTCGGGAAGTCGACTCCGGGGCGGGCCGGGCCACCGTCGGGTGCCGTCTGCTGAAGCGGGTCCACGATGGCAAAGCTCTGTCGCCGGGTGCCGACGTAGACCTCCGGTCGCGTGAGACGAAGGCCCTCGGGACTGAAGCCATCCTCGGTGAACTCCGGCGGAATGCCGGATACGAACATGGGAGGCCGCCCCTGTGGGGTCCGGGACCCCGCAGCACTCACCACCGCACCCATGCCTCGGATGTAGAGGTCACGCAGGTGCAGGTTCTGCCAGTTGGGATCTTGGATGCCCCTCGGCAGAATCTCTCGTACCGAGAGCGCGACCGGGACCGTTCCCTGGGGCGTCTCGTATCGATCCACCGTCACGCTCGAGAAATCATAGTAGGGGAACCGTGCCTCGAGCTCCCGGAACGTGGTGAGGAGAGCCTGTGAACTCCATACCGGCAGACCGCTGAACTGCACAGCCGCTGCCTGCCAGTCGACCTCAATGTCCTGCTCGTATTGGAATTCCCGCCTCTCCAACTCCAGCAGATCGAATCCGGCGAGGGTAAAGTGGATGTTGTGCTCGATGAAGGGCGTCTCACGGTCCAGCTCGTTGGGCTCCACCCGGAATCGCTGAACGAAGGCCGGGTAGGCCTGGCCCACCACCACGCCCCCGATCACGAGGGCTCCGACCATCGCGCCGGCCGGAAGAAGCCGTGCCTTCAGCCCACCCCAGAGCGTCCCGATGCCGGCGAACGCGGACAGCACGGCCAGGATACGCAACGCCGCGAGTCGGGCTTCGGCATCCGCATATCCGAAGATGCTCTGCACGCCTGAAGTCCCGTCGAGAAGTAGCAGGTATCTCCCGAGCCAAAAACGGATGGCCATGAAAGCGAAGAACGAAGCGACGATGACGGTCAGGTGAGTGCGAGGCTGATCCTCGATGTCGACTCGGCCGCGTCCCCATTGGAGGGCACCCGTCGCCGCGTAGCCCGCGCAGGCCAGCGTGAATACCAGGAAAACCACGACCATGCCGAAGGTCACCAACGCCCCGAGCACGGGCAGCAGGATAACGTAGAAGGTCATGTCCTTGGCCAGGATCGGATCTACGAGACCCCAGACCGGGGCCTTGAGGAGGAACAGCACCTGAAGCCCCATGGCTCTCGGGATCGAGGCCCCGAACCAGGCTCCCATCAGCGCCGAAATCAGGAGGATCCCCCAGAACACGTAGGCCTCTGGGAGCTGCTCAGAGATCACGAGGTCGCCCACGCGTCGCTTGATCCTCAGTCCGCCGAGGGTCCGAGCCACGATCCTGAAGTTCGCGAAGATGGCGACCGCCACGACGATGGCCCCGGCCAAGCGGATGCCCCACTCCCACAGGATCCGGGTCCAGAACACGGACGAATAGCCGACGGCATCGAACCAGAGGATCTCGACGTAGGCGCTGGATGCCGCCCTTCCGAACAGCAGCAATGCGAGCAGAGCGCCAACGCCCACCAGCAAGAAGCGTCCACCCCGCAGTTCCCCGAGCTTCATGTCAGAGCTCCACGCCTTGGCTTCGGAGCCACGACTCGATCTCGTCTCTGATAGCGTGCAAACCTTCCTCCGTTCGAGCTTCGTAACGAGCGACGATGACCGGCTGCGTGTTCGAAGCTCTGAGGAGTCCCCAGCCGTCTTCGAAGAGAATGCGTGCCCCGTCTACGTCGATCACCTCGCGACTCTTCTTGAAGTGCTCCTGTGCCGCCTGCATAAGGCCGAACTTCGACTCTTCGGTCACCTCGATGCGAAGCTCTGGCGTCGAGACGTAAACCGGAAAATCAGACACCATCTCCGAGAAGCTACGTGAGGAGCGTGCGATAAGGTCCACCAAACGGCAAGCATCGTACGGCGCGTCGTCGAATCCAAAGTAGTCGTCCGCCAGACAGATATGACCCGATAGCTCGCCCGCGACCAAGGCCCCGGTCTCCCGCATTTTCTCCTTGATGAGCGAATGGCCGGTCATCCACATGATCGGCTCGCCGCCCGCCTTGGCGAACTCGTCGGGCAACACCTGAGAACACTTCACATCGAAGATGAGCTTCGCCCCGGGACCACGCTTGCGAAGGACGTCGAGTCCCAGCAGCAGCAACAAGATGTCCCCCCGTACGATGGTTCCGTTTTCATCGACGGCGCCGATGCGGTCGGCGTCTCCATCGAACCCGATCCCCACGTCGGCTCCCTCCCGCCGCACGGTGTCGATGAGATCCACGAGATACTCATCGACCGTCGGATCCGGGTGGTGATTCGGGAACGTCCCGTCGGACTCGCAGTAGAGCGGAACGACCTCGGCCCCGATCTGCTGCAGCAGGGCGGCACCCACCAGTGATCCCGCGCCATTGCCGCAGTCCAACACGACCTTGACGGGACCCGGAAGGTCGAATCGTCCCGCAAGATCATCGATGTAGCGATCGAGCACTTCGACCCGCTCGATCCCTCCTTCTTCGTTTCCTGTACCCCCACCTGTACCCCCACCGTCGCCCCCACCGTCGCCCCCACCGCCGCCGGCAACGATCCGGCGCTTGAGATCCTGAATGGCCTCACCGTACACGGAGGCACCCTGGAGCGTCATCTTGATGCCATTCCACTCCGGCGGGTTGTGAGAACCCGTGATCTGGATGCCGCCGTCGGTGGAGAGTGTCTTTTCGGACCAGTAAAGCGTCGGCGTGGGCACGATCCCGACGTGAACCACGTCGGCGCCCGCACCGGTGAGGCCACGGATCAATGCAGAGGCCAATTCCGGAGAGGAAGGCCGATTGTCTTCGCCGACCGCGATTTGGGGCGACCTGCCCAGCCGCTCGCGGGCCATGGTGCCATAGGCTCGGCCCACGGCCTGGGCGACCTCAGGCGTGAGTTCAGTCGCGACGAGGCCCCGGACGTCGTATTGCCTGAAGATGTGCTCTGGAATGGTCACTGGCTTCCTGCCCCTCCAACGAGTACGCCGAGTGTAGAGCTAGAGGCCCGTCGAGAGTCCTTCAACGCTCCATTGGGCGAAGTCCAGAGCGCCGCCCGGGAAAACACCCAGGTACAGCACGAAGAGCACACCGATGACCAACGCGAGCCGCATCGCCAGCGGAACGGAAATGCCAGCGTGGGCGTCCTCGGCCGGCGCCTCCCGCATCCACATGAACCACGCTACGCGCAGGTAGTACCAGTAGGACACGACCGTCGTCAGCACCAGGATGACGGAGAGGTAGACCAAATCCGCCTCCATGGCGCCTTGCAGCAGGTAGATCTTCCCCATGAAGCCACCCGTTCCGGGGAACCCGGCGAGCGACAGGAGGAAGATGGACAGGAACACCCCGAGCACCGGCTGCTGCCACCCGAACCCGGCATAGTCCTCGATGCGCTGGCGCTCCTCGCTCTGGCGTGAAACCAACAACACCACCCCGAACGCCCCGATGTTCATGAGCGTGTATACGAGCAGGTAGAAGAGGAGCCCCGCCGCGGCCGTCTCGTTCGCCGCCACGATCGCCACCATGAGATAGCCCGCGTGGGCGATGCCCGAGTAGGCCAGCATGCGCTTTACGCTCACCTGCACCAGGGCGACGAGGTTGGCGACGATCATGGTGATGACCGCGAACCACCACAGAATGGCCCACCATGTTTCGTAGGCCCCCTGGAACGCGACGGTGAACACCCGCAAGAACGCCACGAACGCACCCGCCTTCACGGCCACGGCCATGAACGCCGTCACGGGCGTCGGTGCTCCCTCGTAGACATCCGGAGTCCACATATGGAACGGGACCGCCGAGACCTTGAATCCGAAGCCGACCGCGAGAAGAGCGATCCCAAAACTCAAGAGGGCTCCGTGTGCGCTGCCCGCTGCAACCGCATCGGCGATTCTTTCGATGTGCGTGCTGCCAGCCGCCCCGTACACGAGGGCGATGCCGTAGAGGAAGAACCCGGTCGAGAACGCGCCCAGCAGGAAATACTTCAGGCCGGCTTCCGCCGATTTGCGATCGCGCCGGTTCATCGCCGTAAGCGCGTAGACGGCGATCGACATGATCTCCAATCCGAGGAAGATCACGATGAGGTCGCGCGCCGCCGCCATGACCATCAGACCCACGGTCGAATAGATCAGCAACCCGTAGAACTCACCCGCCTGGAGCCGTTGCTCCTTCACGTAGACCAGCGAAATGAGGATGCCGAGGCCCAAAGCCGCCAGGAAGATCCAGTTCGCGAACAATGCGAACGGGTCCACGGCGATCATGGACTCGGTGCCCACCTCCGAGATGCCGTACAGCCAACCGTTCACAGAGGCCGCTACGAGTACGCCGATCAGCGACATCCAACCCAGATCAGTAGACGCATCGGGGTTGTTCTGTTGCCGTTTGCTCACCCCCAGGATGAGAATCACCATGCCCCAGACGGAGAGCACCAGCTCCGGGCCCAGAGCGATCAGGAAGTGCGCTTGAGAGCTGAAGTCGAGGGCCATGGTCAGTCCACCGCCACGGTGCTCGGCACCGCAACCGTGCCATCATCCTCCACCGTCAAGGAAGCCCCGGCCGGCGCAGCCGCCTCGACCCGCTCGAGAATGGCCTGGATGCTCGGTTCCATGCGCTGAAGGAAGGGTGTGGGGTAGACCCCGATCCAGATCATGAGTGCGATCATCGGAGCCAGAATGGTGATCTCGCGTCGGGATAGATCCTCGACCTGCCGATTCTCTTCCTTGTCCAACTCGTTGAAGAAGACACGTTGAACCATGGGCAGCATGTAGTAGGCCGCGAAGATCACCCCCGTGGCTGCAAGCAAGCCCATACCTGGGTGGCTTTCGAAGGTGCCGAGGAGCGCCAGGAACTCTCCGACGAAGCCGCTCGTGCCGGGCAAACCGATCGAGGCCAAGGCCGTAATCACGAATGCGGTCGCCAACCAGGGCGCTACCCGACCCAGCCCACCGAAGTCCTCGATGTTCCGAGTGTGACGACGCTCATAGAGCATGCCGAGCAGGAGGAACAGAGCGCCCGTCGAGATTCCGTGAGAGATCATGACGAGCATTCCGCCCTGTAATCCGTTGACGCTGAGAGCGAACACCCCGATGACCACGAATCCCATGTGCGCCACGGAGGTATAGGCCACCAGCTTCTTGGCGTCCGGCTGCACCGCCGCCACCCACGCTGCGTAGATGATCCCCACCACACCGAGCGTCATCATGGTCATGATCACGGTCGGGTGCTGCGAGGCCACCGGGAAGAACGGCAGCAGGAACCGCACGAACCCGTAGGTCCCCATTTTCAGGAGGACCGCGGCCAGCACGACCGAACCTGGGGTGGGCGCCTCGACGTGTGCGTCGGGGAGCCAGGTGTGGAACGGGAACAGCGGCACCTTGATGGCGAAAGCGAGCGCGAAGGCCCCGAAGAGCCAGAGCTGCTCCGTGGGCGAAAGCGGCACCTGCATGAGGTCCAGGAACGCGAACGAGGTCACGCCCGTCAGCGTCTGGGCACGGAAGTGGAGGTACAGAATCGCCACCAACATCAGGAGCGACCCGAACGCCGTGTAGAGGAAGAACTTCACGGCTGCGTAGACTCTCCGTTCTCCGCCCCAGATACCGACGATGAAGTACATCGGCACCAGCGTGAGTTCGAAGAACACATAGAACAGGAAGAGATCCACCGCGGAGAAGACCCCGATGACCCCGACCTCCAGGAGAAGCATCAGAGCATAGAACGACTTCTCCCTCTTCTTGATGTAGTTGAAGGACCCCAGGACGGCGAGCGGCGTCGTGAACGTGGTCAGCATCACCAGGAACAGGCTGATTCCGTCGAGCCCCAGGGCGTAGTTCACACCCCACTGCACGATCCACGGCCGACTGCTCGCCATCTGATAGCCGCCCCCGAGAGCCGGGTCGTAAGCCCACCAAAGCCCGATGCTCAAGACGAAGACCGCCAAGCTCCAATAGAGAGCCAGATGCTTGGCCCGCTCCTCCGGAGCCCAAAGGACGTGGATCATCCCGACGAACGGCAACCAGATGAGCGCGTGGAGGATCCACGCGTCGTATGCGAGAGCGGTCAGCATGCCCCCCCCAAGTCCCGGGGACGCTCAAATCGAGTGCAGGGGTAGGAGCCCGAGGAGGTGCAACGAGGAGTACCGAAAGGTACTTCGCAGGCGCGACGACGAGAGGCGACACCGCCCTGTGCCGATTTCAGCGTTCCACCCATTAAAAGGCTACCATTCCCAGGATGAACAGCACCCCCAGGGTCAGGAAGAAAGCGTACGTATTCACCTGCCCGGTTTGGAACAGGCTGCCCACCCAGCCCAGGGCCCGGGCCCCGTTCCCCACCAGGTTCACGAATCCGTCGATGATGCCGGCGTCGATCACGCGCCACGAGAAGCGAGACAACCTCTCTAGCGGACGAACCACGATTCGGTCGTACAGTTCGTCCACGTACCACTTGTTGTAGAGGATGCCCGCGAAGCCGGTCGGCGCGGCGTCTTCGGTGGCTACGGTGACATCCTTCGAGGACAGGATCCGGCTGGTCACGACGACCACGATAAGGGCCGCCACCGTCGAGATGAGCCCCCAGGCGACCTCCCCACCACCGAACGGTGCGGAGTGGGCGATCTCGCCGAGATGCACCTCTTGTACGTGGTGGGCGGCCTCCGTCACCGGTTCGAGCCAGTGATGGAGCCACTCGGACATGGGAAGGATGCCGAAGCCGCCGAGGACCGACTCCTGCAGGTCCTCGGTCACGTTGAACCAGCCACCCAGTGTCGACAGCACGGCCAGTATGGCTAGCGGGATCCACATGGTCCGGGGAGCTTCGTGGAGATGCTGGGCCTCTTCCGCTCCGGTTCTGTTCGCCCCGTGGAAGGTCATGACCATCAGGCGCGTCATGTAGAACGCCGTCAGCATGGCTGCCGCCAGCGCCATCACCCAGTAAACCGTATAGAGGCCGGCATAGGGGGCGTTCTCTGCCCCCGCCATGGCCCCGGTCATCCAGATGATCTCGTCTTTGCTGAAGAAGCCGGCGAAGGGCCAGATGCCTGCGATCGCAAGCGTTGCGAGGCCCATCGTAGCCCAGGTGATGGGCATATACTTCTTGAGCCCACCCATGTTGCGCATGTCCTGCGCGTCCCAGTCCTTATGCGTGTGGTGCAGGGCGTGGTGCATCGAGTGGATCACCGCGCCGGCGCCCAAGAAGAGCAGCGCCTTGAAGAACGCGTGGGTCATGAGGTGGAAGACACCCGCCGTATAGGCCCCGACCCCGACCCCCAGGAACATGTAGCCGAGTTGGGAGACGGTGGAGTACGCCAGCACCTTCTTGATGTCGTTCTGCTTCAGGGCGATGGTCGCCGCGAACAACGCGGTCAGCACGCCGATTCCTGCCACCGCCGCACTGCTCAGGGGCGAGAGCGCGAACAGGAGTGAGGAGCGCGCCACCAGATAGACGCCGGCCGTCACCATGGTGGCGGCGTGGATCAGAGCGGAGACGGGCGTAGGCCCGGCCATGGCGTCCGGCAGCCATATGTAGAGCGGGATCTGCGCGCTTTTTCCCGTGGCCGCCACGAGGAAGAAGAGGGTGACCGCGGTGACGAGCGGCCCGCCGTATTCGAAGATGTCTTCGGCGCCCCCGAAGACATCGACATAGTCCACCGATCCGAACGCCACGAACAGCAGGAAGATGGCCAGGAGGAAGCCCAGGTCACCGATCCGGTTGACGATGAACGCCTTCTTGCCGGCAGACGCCTTCTCCTCGTCGCTGAACCAGTAGCCGATCAGCAAGTAGGAGCAGAGTCCAACGCCTTCCCACCCCACGAACATGAGCGCGTAGCTGGATCCCATGACCAGGATCAGCATGAAGAAGACGAAGAGGTTCAGGTAGGCGAAGTACCGGGGATAGCCCGGATCGTCCTGCATGTAGCCGACACTGAACACGTGGATCAGGAAGCCGACGCCGGTGATGACCAACATCATCACCATGGCGAGCTGATCCAGCTGAATCGCCGCGGCGACCTCGAAGCTGCCCGTCTCCATCCAGGTCCAGTAGCTTCGGATCACGGGCTCATGGATCTCGGCGCCCACCATGCCCACGAAGTTGACTACCGTCAGCAGGAACGCGATCCCCATCACTCCCGGCCCGATCCAGGTGGGCCACGTATGGGTTCTTGGACGGTCTTCCCGACGGTCCCCCCGACGATCCCCCCGACGGTCCCCCCGACGGTCCCTTCCGAAGAAGTCGTACTCGCCACCAGCCCGTACGGCATCGGCCGACAGGCGTGCGGCGGAGAGCGCCAGGGCCCCGTTGAGCAGGAAGCCCAAGAGGGGCAGCAGAATGATGAGGCCGGGCAGGAACGGCTCCCAGGCGACGTGGGCTTCGGTGCCCTCCGCCGCCTGGATCAGATAGAGTCCGAGGTTCGTCACGGCCCTACCACTTGAGCAGGTTGAAGTTGTCGACGCTCACGGTCTCGTAGTGCCGGAAGATCGAGATGATGATCGCCAATCCCACGGCTGCTTCGGCCGCTGCCACCGTCATTACGAAGAAGACGAACAGCTGGCCTTCGATTCCGATGAAACGGGACAGCGCCACGAAGGTCAGATTCACCGCATTCAGCTGTAGCTCGATGCACAGGAACATGATGATGACGTTCCGGCGGACGATGACGCCCATCGTCCCGATTACGAAGATCAGCGCCGAGAGGATGAGGGATTCGGTGAGCATCAGACCGCCCTCTTCGCCAATACGATGGCACCGACGATCGCTACGAGAAGCAGAATTCCCGTGAGTTCGAAGGGGACCACGTAGTCCGTGAAAAGGGGCCTGGCGATGGCCCCCACGGCTCCGTGCTCCAACAGGGCGGCATCGATGGCGTCACCCGCTCCGAGGTTGGTCTGCAGCCCACGGGCGCCTGCTCCGAGCTGTCGGGCCAGCAGTCCGCCCAGGCCTCCGGCAAGGGCGAAGCCCAGAATGATGCCGAGCCCCCCTCGAATGTCCTTCTGATAGTCGTGACCCAGGTTCAAGAGCATGATCACGAACAGGAAGAGGACCATGATGGCCCCCGCGTAGACCATGATCTGAATCGCGGCCAGGAAATGAGCCTCAAGGAGTACAAAGATCCCGGAGATGCTCGCCAAGCACGCCACCATGAATAGCAGGCTGGCGATGGGGCTTCGGCCCATCACGACCCCAAAGGCGCCGCCCACCGCCACGGCGGCGAAGACGTAGAAGAGCAAATCAGCCATGACTACCGTTCTCGCATGGCGTCGGAATTATCAGACGAATACTCGCTTTACTCACTTTTCGGATCCTCGGGGTCCCACAACAGCGCTACGGGGTGGTCGACCTCCATGAGGCGGTCCAGGTCGTAGACGAAGCGGTCCCGCGAATACTCTGCATTCTCGAAGTCCCGGCCCACATGGATCGCCTCCACCGGGCAGACTTCCTGACACATGCCGCAGAAGATGCAGCGGAATTCGTCGATCTCGTAGACGATCGGATACCGGTTTCCCTGGTCGTCTTCTCCACCCACGAGCCGGATGCAGTTCGCGGGACAAACGGTAGGACAAAGACCACAGGCCACGCACTTGGGTCGGCCGTCGTCGTGGACCTCCATGCGATGCGTGCCCCTCCACCGGGGACTCAGCTCCGTCTGCTCTTCCGGATACTGCTGTGTCACCTTGTCCGGATTCACCATGTGACGAAGGGTCACGGACATCCCTTTGAGGGCGGCCCTCAAGTACGACGTGCTCCCCGGATCGGGTCTACGGATGACCTTTACGGTTACAGCCATTTCGTTGTCCTGCTTGCAGTTATGGAGTGTCTATTAGAGTGCATTCTAGTCCCCTGCAACCGAAGATTCTTCGATGACGGCCACCTTGCGGACCGAAGCACCCTGGATGATCCGCCCGCGGTCCAGATGGAAGACGAACGCCACCGTGCACACGGTGCTCACAGCCGTCAGAGCGAGGCCGTAGGTGAACCCGTAGGCCACGCCGACCTGGTCGAGGATCAGCATCGTCGCGGCGATGAGCATCACGTAGGCGAGAGCGGTCGGCAGGAGCACCTTCCAGCCCAACTGCATCACCTGATCGTACCTGAAGCGCGGTAGGGTCCAGCGTACCCAGATATAGAGCAGCAGGAAGAAGGCCGTCTTCGCAGCGAAAGCAGCGAACGTCAGGAGCGTCTTCCAGACCGCCGGTGCCGCGGCAATAGGCGCGCCACTCGCATCGAATCCACTGATGAGCGATCCGTTGACCCAGAACGCGTCGTCCCAGGTGCCCGGCAGATCCCATCCACCGAAGAACAGCGTGGCCATCAAGGCCGACGCCGTCACCATATGGGAATACTCTGCGATGAAGAACATGGAGAACTTCATTGCGGAGTACTCGGTGTGGAAGCCGGTTACGAGCTCAGACTCCGCTTCGGGCATATCGAACGGGAGCCGGTTCGTCTCCGCGAAGGCCGCGGTCAGGAACAGAAGGAATCCCAGGGACAACGGCAGTGCGAACCAGAGATCCAACTGCTGCTGCTTCCACACGATTTCCGTGAGCGTCACGTTGCCCGCGAGCATGATGACCACGATGAGGCTCAGGCCGAGGGCCACCTCGTAGCTGACCATCTGAGCGGAAGCCCGAAGGGCGCCCAGGAACGCATACTTGTTGTTCGAGGCCCACCCTGCGATGACGATGCCGTACACACCGAGTGAGCTCAACGCGAGAATATAGAGGATGCCGATCGGGACGTCCGCAACGATCATGTCGACCACTCCCCAAGGAGTGGGCAACGGAGCGGCAAAAGGAATGACGGCGAACGTGACCATCGCCGGGACCATGGCCATCATCGGTCCGAGCAAGAAATAGCGCCGCGAGGCTGTGCCGGGCATAGCCTCTTCCTTGACCAAGTTCTTGAGCCCGTCCGCGATGGGTTGGAGCAGTCCGAAGGGCCCCACACGGTTCGGCCCGATCCGATCCTGGATGAAGGCCGACACGCGCCGCTCGGCCAGAGTGGTATAGGCGACGGTCAGCAAGACGACGCCGAAGATTACGGCGACCTTGGCCGAGGTCGAGACCAGGAGCGGAAAGCCGGAGATGGGCTGGAACACGTCCATATCAGTCGCCAGCCACCGGCACGGACCCGTTGATCACGGCCCCCGTGTGATTCATGTCCTCGTACGTGATGCCGCCGTACGCGGGCACGCTCTGTCCGAGGAGCTCGAAGGCCTGTCCCGCACTTCGGGGACCTTCTTGGTCTCCGATCGCTCCGACCAGAGCACCCAGCACCAACCAAGCGGGCCTTGCGGCGCCCGGAGCGTCCAACGCCGGCCAGAAGCGTTGCACCCGGCCGTCGTGATTGGTGAACGTGCCTTCCTGCTCCGCGAAGATGGTCGCGGGAAGCGCGAATCCCGCCGAGGCCAACGTGTCCGCCGTGTAGGCTCCAACGTAGACGACCATCTTCGCCTCGGCTCCAAAGCCCTCCGGCGCATCCTCGAGCGGATCTCCCAGCACGACGATCACGCCGGTGTGTCCGGCGATGTCCTCCAGACCGCCCTGCCCCGCATCGTCTCCGACGCGCTTGAAGCCGAGGAGCTCGGCTCCGCGGACGTTGGGCGCCAGATCCTTGCGACGGGCGAGGCCGCCGTAGCCAGGAAGCGCTACCTCTTCATCCGTTCGTGGCGACCGATAGACCACATCGCCACCGCCCAAAGAGTCCACCAGGCTGGACACGGCTCCCAGATCCTCGTTGGACCAGAACGGGGACACCACAGCCTTTACGCCACCTTCAGCGTCTTCGAGACCGAGCGCCAGGGCCGCCAGAGCTTCCTTCCACCCCATGGCTGTGCTCTTCCCGGAGGTGCGCACCACCGGCGCCTCGAGCCGATCGCCCCGATTCATCCATTCGTAGCGTCCGCGGCCGTAATCGCAGATCCAATGGCCATTCACATTAGCGTTGTGCCGCGGCTTCATGCGATGCACCAGGTTGTCCATGGTGTGGAGATCGATGTTGCACCCCTGACTGCAATTGGGGCAGATCGACGG
Source organism: Longimicrobiales bacterium (assembly GCA_965249725.1). Classification (GTDB taxonomy): domain Bacteria; phylum Gemmatimonadota; class Gemmatimonadetes; order Longimicrobiales; family Gaopeijiaceae; genus CBDDCX01. Next base: position 864,181 of record CBDFMQ010000002.1, on the reverse strand, counting down.
GGTGTGTTCCAGGTCCCAGGCCCGAGCCTTGTGAAGGAAGTCCTTCGAGACCAGAGCCCCGACGGGACAGATATCCACCACATTGCCCGCCCAGTCCGCCTCGTCGAGACCCGTCTCGAAGAAGGTGTCGATGACGGAACGACTGCCGCGCTCGACCACGGACAGAAGCGGGTTCTTCTCAATCTCGTTCATGAAACGAACGCACCGCGTGCACATGACGCAGCGGTCGCCGTAGAAGAGCACGTCACCGCCGAAGTCGTCGCGACCGAACACGCGCTTCGGCTCGCGTCCCCGACCGTGCTCCCGGCCCTCTTCGAAGACGTAGTCCTGGAGCTCGCATTCGCCCGACTGATCGCAGATCGGACAGTCCAACGGGTGGTTCACCAGATAGAACTCGAGCACCCCAGTCCGCATCCGATGCGCTTGTTCACTGTCGGTGTGCACGACCTGGTTGGGAGCCACCTGGGTTGTGCAGGACGGCAAAAGCTTGGGTGCGCCCTCGACCTCCACCAGGCAAAGCCGGCACATGGCCGGAGAGGAGAGCCCGGGGTGGTAGCAGTAGTGAGGGACTTCGGTCCCCATGCCCTGCGCAGCTTGGAGGATCGTCGTCCCCTTGGGGACGCTCACTTCCTGGCCGTCTATCGTCAGCGTGACGTGCTCGATGTTCGATCCGTTCTCGGCCATGGCGCTACGCGGCCCCCACCCGCTCACCTCGGCGGATCAACGCCAGGTACTCGTCCTTGAACTTCGCGATGGAAGACTGAACGGGGGCCGCCACCGAATCCGAAAGCACACAGATGGTCGTACCGGTCATCTGGTCCGTCAGCTCGATGAGCGTATCCAGATCCTCTTCGGTGCCGCGTCCGTCTTCGATGCGGAGAAGGATCTTGGTGACCCAGGTGGTCCCCTCTCGGCAGGGCGTACACTGTCCGCAGGACTCGTGTGCGTAGAACGACGCCATCCGCATGACCTGGTGCACCACGTCGGTCGTCTCGTCCATCACGATGACCGAGGCGCAACCCAGCATGGAACCGGCCTCTTCCACACCCTCGTAAGAGAGTTCACATGTCTCGCATTCCTCAGCCGACAGGAGAGGCACCGAACTGCCTCCGGGGATCACGGCCTTGAGGGCGCGGCCCTCGGGGATCCCACCGCAGACGTCGTAGATCAACTCCTTCAGCGGAAAGCCCAGCGGAAGCTCATAGTTGCCCGGCCGATTCACGTGGCCGCTCACGCAGAACAACTTGGTGCCGGGACTCTGCTCGGTGCCCCACTGCTTGTACCACTCCCCACCGTGTTCCACGATGGGCGGAATGGCACACAGGGTCTCGACGTTGTTGATGGTCGTGGGCATGCCGAACGCACCGACGGCCGCCGGGAAGGGCGGCTTCACTCGCGGCAGGCCCCGACGACCCTCCAAGGAGCTCATGAGGCCGGTCTCTTCCCCACAGATGTAGGCTCCGGCCCCGACATGCACCGTCAGATCGATAATCTGACCGGAGCCCATCGCGTCCTCGCCCAGGATCCCGGCCTCATAAGCGTCTTCCACGGCACGGGCGAGAACCTGAGTGGCCTCGAAGAACTCGCCACGGCAGTAGATATAGGTGTGCTCCGCGCCCATCCCGTAAGCCGCGATGGCACATCCCTCAATGAGTTGGTGAGGGACCCAGCGAAGCAACTCGCGATCCTTGAACGTGCCGGGCTCCGACTCGTCGGCGTTGCACAGCAGGTAGTGGGACTTGGATTTGTCCTTGGGCATGAAACTCCACTTCAGCCCCGTCGGAAATCCCGCCCCACCCCGGCCTCGCAGGCCCGAGGCCTTTACGGTCTCAATGACCTCCTCGGGCGTCATGTCCAGAGCCTTCTTCAACGACTCGTATCCACCCCGTGCCTTCCAGCCCTCAAGGGTGCGAGCCTCCGGATCACCGAAGTACTTGGAGAGAATCTGGACTTCCTTCTCGTGACTATAGGGATAGCCCATACCTAGTCTCCCCCTCCCTCGGATCCGGAGGACGGGCCACCGCCGTTCTCACTCCTCAACGCCTCGAGAATCTTGGGTACGTCGGCGGGGGTCACGTTCTCGAAGTACCTGGAATTGATCTGGACACAGGTCGGGAAACCGCACCCCGCCAGACATTCCGCCTCGATAGTCGTAAAGTCCCCGTCCGGAGACGTCTCCCCCAACTCGGTGTCGGTGTACTTCAGAAACGCCCCCAACACGTCCTCACCACCACACAGATTGCAGCTGATGTTCGTGCAGACCTGGATGAGGTACCGCCCCACGGGCCGCTTGTTGTACATGGTGTAGAACGTGGCGACGCCCCGGACGTAGGCCGCCGACAAATCGAGCAGCTCCGCCACCCGATCCATCGTCTCCGGAGACACGTGCCCTCGAACCTCTTGGGCGAGATTGAGGGCGGGCAGCAGGGCCGCCTGCCGATCCGGATAGCGCGTCAGGATTTTCTCGAAACGCTCCTGATACGGACCCTCGAAGAGGGGCGCGTCGGGGTGCTTCTCTTCGAGCATGTAGGGATAGCTCGACGCGCCGGCTGCATGACCGCCCTCCAGCGGACGCACGCCGACGAAGTCGAGCCCCCGAACCTGCTCCTCGGTGAGATCGTACTCACCGGTGTTGCCGGCCCAGCCGGCATTCTTGAACGGGATATCGCTCATCGGTCGATCTCGCCCAGAACGATGTCCAGGCTGGCGTTGATCATGATCAGGTCGGCGATCAAGTGGCCCTCGGCCAACTTGGAGATCACCGAGAGATTGACGAAGGACGGCGGTCGAATCCTCCACCGCACCGGCTTCTCGCCACCGTCGCTTACCACGTACATGCCCAGCTCGCCCTTGGAGCCTTCCACCGCGAAGTAGCAGTCGCCCGCAGGCACAGCGATGCCTTCCGTGATCAGCTTGAAGTGGTGGATCATCGACTCCATGTCGCTCATGCAGTCGGTCTTGCTGGGTAGAGACACCCGAGGGTCGTCCACGTTGATCGGGCCGTCGGGAAGTCGATCCAGGGCCTGGTGGAGGATCTTCATGCTCTGGCGCATCTCTTCCATGCGAACCAGATAGCGGTCGTAGCAGTCACCGTTCTCTCCTACGGGCACCTCGAAGTCGTAGGTCTCGTAGTCGTAGTACGGCTGATCCTTCCGGATATCGTAGGTCGGACCCGAGGCCCGCAGATTGGGACCCGTGAAGCCGTAGTTGATCGCGTCCTCGGCAGAGATGACGCCCACGTCGAGTGTGCGGCCGAGGTGAATCCCGTTGGTCGTGAGAAGCGAGTCGATTTCGTCCAGGGTGTCCGGGAACGTGTTCAGGAAATCCTTTAGCGTCTCGGTCCACCCGTCGGGAAGATCGGCCATCATGCCACCGATTCGCGTCGCCGACGTCGTGATGCGCGCTCCCGTAAACGACTCGTGCATCTTGTAGATGCGTTCACGTTCCTGGAAAGCGTAAAGGAACGGAGTGAACGCTCCGACATCGATGGCGGTGGTCCCGAGCCACAGCAGGTGACTGAAGATCCGATCCAACTCCATGCAGATCACTCGGACGACCTTGCACCGCTCGGTAACCTCGAGCCCCATGAGCTTCTCGACGGCCATCACGTAGACGCAGTTGTAGATGAGCGGCGCCAGGTAGTCCATGCGATCGGTCAGGGGGACGATCTGGTTCCACGTCCGGTACTCCCCGAGCTTCTCGAAGGACGAGTGCAGAAAGCCGATGTCGGGCATGACCTTGATCACGGTCTCACCGTCGAGCTCGCAAATCAGGCGGAGTACTCCGTGCGTGGCGGGGTGCTGCGGCCCGAGGTTGATGAGCATGTGCTCGGAGCCGAGAACGGGCTCCACGGCCGCAATGTCGGTCACGAGGCCTCCTCGATGTCCTTGTCCGGCTCGTCGGGCTCCGGAGGAAGGAGTCCCGGATCGCCGCCCATCTCGAGCACTTCAGGCGTGTAGTAGTCGTGATAGTCCTGAGACAGGGCGCGCTTCGTCTGTTCAGCCCGTGAGAAGCGTCCCCTGAGTGGGAAATCCTTCCTCAGAGGGTATCCCTCGGCGTAGTTCTGTGGCATCAAGATCCGACGAAGATCGGGATGTCCGGTGAACTCGACTCCGAACAGATCAAAGACCTCACGCTCGAGCCAGTTGGCCGAGTTCCAGATCGACACCGCACTCTCGATGGTCAATGCCTCGAGCTCGAGTTCGCACTTGATCCGCAGCGCGCGCCGGTGCGTCACCGACCAGAGCTGGTAGACCACCTGGATGGGACGCCCTTCACCGTAGTCGACGGCGGTGACGTCCACCAACAGATCGTATGCCTGGTCCTCCGTCTCTTGCAGCCAGCCGAGAACCTCGGCGTTGCGAGTGGGTTCGATGAACACCACATGCTGGTCGCCGGCCTGCACCTCGTGATGGAGGACCGCCCCACCGAACTCGTCTTTCAGAGCGACGACGGACGGGTGGTCGAGGCCGTGTTCCGCGGTCCCCTTGGGAGCCTCGGTAGGAGCGTCCGAGGCCTCAGGCCCCTGCTCCACCGCATCGAACGCAGAACCGTTGTCTTCTGCCATGCCGGGCCGCCTAAGGAATCAGATCCTCGGACCGGCTCGGACGCTTGGTCTGAGCGAGGCCTGCGAGGCGGTCCTGTTGGGTGGAATTGCCGAACGGGCCCGAGAGAGCAGCGACCTCTTCACCGCTCGCCTTCGGGAGACCGACCAGCGCGGGATCCTCCGCCCGGAGCTCATGATGCCGAGTGATGCTCTCACCCCGGATCTTCTCCTGGATCATCATGAGTCCGTAGATGAGTCCCTCGGGCCGAGGCGGACATCCAGGCACGTAGACGTCGACGGGAATGATGGTGTCGATTCCCTGCACCATGGAGTAGGTGTCGAACACCCCACCCGAACTCGCGCATGCACCCATCGAGACGACCCACTTGGGCTGCATCATCTGGTCATAGATCCGTCGAAGGACCGGGGCCAGCTTGTAGGGCACTCGGCCGGCACAGATCAGCACGTCGGCCTGACGAGGGCTGAACGACATGCGCTCCATACCGAAGCGCGCGAGGTCGAAGTCGGAAGCAGCCGACGCCATCATCTCGATGGCGCAACAAGCCGTGCCGAACGGCATGGGCCACAGCGAATTCCGCCGCGCCCAGTTCACCACGAAGTCGACCTTGGTGGTCAGAAAGGTCGGGCCGCCGGCACCCATCAGGCCCGCCTTGTCGCCACCCGATTGCCCCAACGCCTGTGCGTCCGCCACGTTCGGATCGCGCGAATCGCCGTCGCTCAGTCCCATTCCAGTCCTCCCTTTTTCCACTCGTAGATGAGTCCCATGGCAAGCACTGCCACGAACATGCTGACTGCAACGAATGCGCCCCAGCCGAGCTCCCGCATTTCAACGGCCCAAGGGATGAGAAAGATCGTCTCCAGATCGAAAACGATGAAGCTGATGGCCACCAGGTAGAACTTCACCGAGAAGCGGGCGCGCGCATCACCCAGGGGAATCATGCCCGACTCGTAGGGCATATCCTTGTGAGGAGTGGGTCGCCTGGGGTTGAGAATGTGGGAGGCGATGCCCATTCCAAGCGCGTTGATGACCGACACGCCGAAAAGGATCAAAAGCGGGATGTATGATCCCGACATGGCAGCCTTGTGGGGTCGCTTGTGAAATCGTTCACTTGTAGGACGCCGAAAGGTATTCCAAGGCTCGAAGGGGTGTCAACCCGCGTTCCGTACCCAAAAGAGCCCGGTTTGCAGTACCGTCCCATGCCGTCGTATTTTGAGCGTCCACCCCCTTGCCAAGAGGGGTATCTTCTCCCCCTCTGAGCCATCGTTCTCGCGACAGCTGCCTCACTCACACCACCCCGAGTCACACCGACATGCCAATCAAGAGCGACAACTGGATCCGTAGGATGGCCGAGGGACACGGCATGATCGAGCCCTTCGAAGCCGCTCAGGTAAAGGACGGCAACATCTCGTATGGCCTCTCCTCCTACGGTTACGACATCCGGGTCGCCCCCGAATTCAAGGTCTTCACCAACGTGCACAACGTCATCGTCGATCCGAAGAACTTCGATGACCGCTCCTTCGTCGACGTGAACGAAGCAGAGTGCATCATTCCACCGAACTCGTTCGCGCTCGCCCGCACCGAGGAGTACTTCCGGATTCCGCGGGACGTCCTCGTGGTGTGTGTCGGCAAGAGCACCTACGCTCGGTGCGGCATCATCGTGAACGTGACTCCGCTGGAGCCCACCTGGTGTGGATATCTGACCCTGGAGATCTCGAACACCACACCACTCCCGGCCAAGATCTACGGCGGCGAGGGCATCGCCCAACTCCTCTTCTTCGAGGGTGACGAGGAGCCTGCCGTGGCCTACGCAGACCGGAACGGGAAGTACCAGGATCAGGTCGGGGTCACGCTGCCAAAACTTTAGGCCGGAGTACGAGTCCCTAGTGGGCGATCTCGGCCGCGCGGAAGAGCATATCCGCGGACTGGAGGATCTTCCCACGTAGCCGCGCCGGATATTCGGGTCCCAGTCCTTCAAGGAAGTCGCGGACCACGCCGGCGGCCTCCGGCGAGTTGTGGCCGCCTAGGGTGGAGTCGAGCCAGCCCTTCGGAAAGAAGATGTCACCCGTCCGCTGGATCTCCTCGAGTAGGGCTAGGCTCGGGAGGATGAACTGGCGCGAGTGTTCTGATCGAAGCGGGTGGTGCAGCGCCCCCAGCCCCGATCGCACCCACGGCTCACGCTCGCGATTGGTCGGATCACTGAGGTCTGCGAAGAAGGCCGCTCGGACGCCTTGATCGCTGGACAGCGCCGGACGGATGAACTCGAAGCGAGCCTTCCGGTCGGGATTCTCGATGCGATCAGCCTGACGCGCCAGGATTCCCGCGACATCGGGTACGTCCCTCACGGCAAGCGCCTCTGCAAGCGCCGTGAAGTCCGGTTCGGATAACGGCACGCCTGGAACCGTCTCTGATTCGTCCCAGATTCGCTCCAGGCGGTCGACCCCCGCCGGGGACATCACGATGCCACGCCAGGCTCTGAAGTAAGCTGAGGCCACCGTCGGAGAAGCCGTGCCTTCGATGCCCGCCCACAAGGCGGCCTCCAGGCTCGACGACAACTCCCGTCGCTCCTCGGTGCCCGTCAGCCTCCAGAAGGCCGTGCCCACATAGCCCAGGATGCGCTGAACATTCTGCTCGACGGACTCGGACTCGAGCCCCCTCAGCAGCAGGTCCATCCAGACGGTAGGGGCGAGCTCTCCTTCGAGGACGGCGTCCCACAGCGTCACCCACCCGATTCCTCTGATCATGGGATCCTCGAGTCCCGGGAGGTTGGCGACGAGATATCCCAGGCTGAGGGAATCCAGATGGAAATGCCCATACTCGACGCCGGCACCGTTCGGGAGAACGAAGTGCGGGCGAGGGCGGCCGATCCAATCGCCCGCTGGAGCCGCGGGGCCGGTTAGGTCGACCGGTACCCGCAGGGTCTCCTCGTCGTAGGCCAGAAGCACCTCGAGTCTCTGCGGCCAGACCCGATCGCGTTCCTGGGGGTCGTGCTGCTCCAGCGTGAGCCCTGTGACCCGGCCTTGGCCGTCCTCCTGAATGTCGGCGACCACGATGGGTCGCCCAGGCTGCTCCACCCACACCTGGGTCCAGGCCGCCAGGTCCGCATGCGAGCGTCGATCGAGAATCGCGATGAGATCGGGCCAGGTCGCGTTGCCGTATCGAAACGCGTCGAGGTAGTCACGCATGCCGTCCCGGAACAACTCCTCACCCAGCAGGAGCTCTAGCTGTCGCATGACGATCGGCGCCTTCTGGTAGATGATCGCGCCATACAGGCTCCCGGCCTCCCTCAGGTTCTCCAGAGGCTGACGAATGGGATTGGCACCGTCCGTCCGATCGACGCCGTACGCCGTGTTGTGGTGGGCCAGAAAAAAGCGGAGGTCGTGATCGATTTCCGGGAAGGACGGGTGCACGATCTTCGCCGCCATGAAGTTGGCGAACACCTCTTTGGTCCAGACGTCGTCGAACCAGTTCATAGTGACCAAATCACCGAACCACATATGGGCGGTCTCGTGGGCGATCACACTGGCACGGCCCAGGAACTGTGACTGCGTCGCCGACTCGTCCAGCATGTGGCTCGCCTGGCGGTAGAAGATCGACCCGGGGTGCTCCATGCCGCCGTACTGAAACGGGGGAATAAGCACGAAGTCGAACTTGCCGAAGGGATACGGAATCCCCGTGTACTCCTCGAGCCAATCCAACGCGACCCCATGCAGGTCGAAGATGGCCTCGCGATTCCGTGTCACCTTCTCGTCGTCCGTCTCCCTGTGGAACATCCTCATGGTACGGCCGGCCCGTTCTGCCGTCTCGATCTGAAAGTCACCGACTGCAAAGGCGAACAGATAGGTCGGAATGGGCTCCGTCTCGGCGAAGTGGTAGAGGGCGCCCCCCTCCCCCGCAGCCGTCTCGGTTCGGGACACCTCTTCCCCATTGGCCACGGCGACCCAACCCTCGGGAACGTGGAGGGCGAGGGTGAACCGACCCTTCAGGTTCGGCTGATCGAAGAGCGGGAGTGAGAAGTGCGCCCGGTCGGGCACGAACAGCGTATATAGGAAGCCCTGATTCCGGTTGAGCGCCTCGTCTCCGGCAACGAAGTCGATGTCGATGCGATTTCGTGAATCCGCATCGAGGGCCTCCGTACCGACGACCACGTGATCGTTCACCGCCCTCCAGTCCACGGGACTTCCGTTGGCGCGAACGGCGATCACTCGGGCGCCGGGGTCCTTGAAGTCCAGGATGACGTCTGTCCGCCCGGGGTCACTCCACGCGAAGTCGACCACCACCGACCCCTCCAAGGCCGACGCGGCGTCCTTTGGGACCCGCAGTTCATAATCGTATCGGACGTCGGAGAGCGTGGCTGAGCGGAGCTCCGCCAACTCCCAGGAGATCCCCAGCTCCGTGAGAACGGCGGAGCCGGCGTCGTCACAACCGGATAGAACAGGGGTCACCAATCCGGTAAGGAGCAGGCTGAGGTACGGGGTGGGTTTCATGACGAGACGGTTCTTGGTGGTCTGGCGCGAACGGTCAACTTCGTCGGGATGGTGCGTACCTGAAAGGGCCACGGCCCGAACCCTTGCGCGTGCCGCTTCGAGATCGGCCTCGTTAGATTCTCCGAATGACCGACACCACTCCCGCCCTGACGGGCTACTGCGAGGGCGCCGCAGGCCATCCCTTCCATGGACCGTACCACGACGAGGAGTACGGTTTTCCCATCCGCGACGACGACAAGCTCTTCGGGCGGCTCGTCCTGGAGATGAACCAGGCGGGCCTCTCCTGGCTGACGATCCTCAAGAAGAAGGAGACCTTCCGGCAGGCCTACGACGACTTTGCCGTGGCTACGGTCGCTCACTACGGCGAAGGCGATCGGGCCCGACTCCTCGCCGATCCCGGGATCATTCGGAACCGCCTCAAGGTCGACGCGGCGATCCACAACGCCCGGCAGATTCTCGAAATCCAGAACTTGCACGGGTCCTTCGCCGCGTGGCTGGACAGCCATCATCCGAAGCCCAAGGAGGACTGGGTCCGGTTGTTCAAGAAGACCTTCCGCTTCACGGGCGGCGAGATCACCGGCGAGTTTCTGATGAGCACCGGCTACTTGCCCGGCGCCCACGATCCGAACTGCCCCGTTCACATCAAGATCCTCGCGCTCGATCCACCCTGGGCTCGATCTGGGATCCCGACCCCTTGACTCCGGTCCGTCACGGGCAGGACACGTGGACCCCTTCTCCCTTCCGGCAACCGTGGTGGCTGCCGGGCGCCCACCCTCAGACCCTGGCCGGGAAGCTCCTTCGCACCAAGCCGGACCTCGGCATGACGGCGGAACGGATCGACACCCCGGACGGCGACTTCCTCGACCTGGCCTGGATGCCCGAGACCGACCCCGCAGCTCCTGTGGTACTCGTGCTCCATGGCCTCGAGGGACACACGCGTAGAGGGTATGTACTCCAGATGTGCCGCGCCCTTGCCGGCCAAGGCCTGCGACCGGTCGCACTCAACTTCCGCGGCTGCTCGGGGGAGATCAACCGCACACCCCGGTTCTACCACTCGGGTGAAACCGAGGATGTGGCTCTGGTGGTGGAGTTCCTGCGGGATCGGTTCCCCGGCCGCCCGATCATGGCTGTCGGTTTTTCCTTGGGCGGCAACATCTTGCTCAAGCTGCTCGGCGAACAGGCGGACGCCGGCCATGACCCCATCTCGGCTGCGGTCGCCATTTCCGTTCCCTACGACCTCTCCGCGGGGGCCATGGCCCTCGAACAGGGCCTGATGGCCCGTTTCTACACTCGGTACTTCGTCAATTCGCTGATGAGCAAGGTGCGCGCGAAAAGGGACCTACTAGAAAACGTGATCGATGTAAGTCGGGTGAACGAGAGGGCCACAATTCGTGCCTTCGACGACGCGGTGACGGCTCCTCTGCATGGCTTCGTCGGTGCGGAGGACTACTACCGGCAATGCAGCTCTAAGGAATTCGTATCGAAGATTCGCACGCCGACGCTGCTACTCCACTCGCTCAACGATCCCTTCCTTCCCTCCGCGGCGATTCCATGGAACAGCATCGCGGACAACCCCTATTTGACGCTCATCGTCACCGACAGTGGTGGACACGTCGGGTTCGTGGAAGGCGTCTTACCGTGGAGGCCATCCTTCTGGGCCGAACGAGAAGCTGCCGGCTTTCTCAGTCACCGACACGAACCGCGCTCCGACGCTCCCATCGAAACGCTTATTCCTCCCGGCGGTAGTGGGTCAAACTGACCCACTACCCTCCCGTCCGGCAACTTGACCGAGACCGCGAAAGCGGGTAGAGTGGCGCCGTCCTAGAAGGAGGACTGGGCCCCCGCAAGGTGCGAGGCCCATCGAACGACAGATGAGGGAGTTGGTGCATGGCCGAGGGAATCGTTAAGTGGTTCAACGACAGTAAGGGGTTCGGATTCATCACCCCCGACGAGGGCGACCGTGATTGCGTACACTACTCCGCGATCCAGGGCGAGGGCTTCAAGAGCCTGTCCGAGGGCGATCGGGTAGAGTTCGAGATGGGTGAGGGTCCGAAGGGTCCCGCCGCCGAGAATGTGACGAGACTCGCTTAACGCGATTCACCCGGGACCGCTCGGCACCGCGCTCATTCACCTCATTCATTCACCGACCTCTTAGTCACGGCTCTGGAAGAAGGCCCTCTGGTGCCAGCTCTCGTTGGCCGGTCGCTGCCACTGACCCGCCCTCTCCTCGGTCAACCGGGTGACGGTGTTGTCGAAGACCACGACCTCGGGACCGACCGCACCGTCCTCCACCAATCGCTTGAAATCGGATCGGGTCGACCGCTGGACCTGGTCTCCCTCGAGGTACCAGACCGCCGAGTTGTCGACGATGGGTACGTCCAGGGCACGCTCCTGGTCCTTGAGCACCTGGACCATGGCGTCGATGGAGCATCCCGACGGCGGCTCGGACGACTCGTCTACCGCCACGAGAAGGAACCGACCGTGCCGCCAGTCCCGACCGCACCGAAGCTGTACGCCGTGCGCCGCCCACGTCTCCAGGAAGCGGTCCACGGCGTCGAGTAAGGTCTCCTCTTCACGGTCCTGCAGCGCTCTGCCCACGCCGAATATCCAAAGGCGCGACTCGTCTGGGAGCCTCTCGAACGGAACCATCGGCATCAGGCTGCTCCCATTTCGCCCGGCTCGCCCCCGTCGGGCTGCACGGGACCGTCAAAACTAGTGGGTTGAGGGGGGCCGAATGCACTGGCCGCCTGCGGCGGCGACTTGTCGAGCAGAATCGCCACCCACCGCAGATCCTCCGTGTTCTCCAGCATGATCTTCACGACCATGGTGAGCGGCACCGCCAATAGCGCCCCCACCGGACCCCACAGCCAGGCCCAGAACAACAGAGAGAGGATCACCACCAAGGTAGAGAGACCCAGACGGCGACCCATCAGGTTCGGCTCGATGATGTTGCCGAACACGGTGTTGATCACCCCGTACGAGATGGCGACCGCTAGAAAATGCCCGACCGTCCCGAACTGCAGGAGGCTCAGCACGAGGGCCGGCACTGCCGCGAGGATCGAGCCGACCGTCGGGATGTAGTTCATCATGAAGCCGACCAGACCCAACAAGATCGGAAAGTCGAGTCCGAGCTGCCATGCGAGGAGGCCTATGAGGAGACCCGTCGCCAGGCTCACGGCCGTCTTGATTCCGAGGTACTCCTGGACCTCTCGGATCACCTTGGTCATACGGCGTCCGTCACCCGCCTCGGGTCCGAGAATCGCCCTGAACTTGAACGGGAAGACCGTGGCCTCCGCGAGGATGAACGCCATGATCAGAAGGACCACGAATGCGTTCCCCAAGAATCCGACCACCCCGGCCGCGGCTTGACCGAAGAGACCGATCGCCGCTCCCGGATCGATCAGGCTCAGGGTGAGGTATTGATCCAGGGGGATTCCGAAGCGTGTGCTCAACCCATCGACCCACGATTCATAGAGCACCCGGAGCCGCTCTTGGTAGCCTGGAAGCTGGGTTTGAAGCTCCGCAACCGACTGCGTACCCAAGAGGATGATCCCGCCGAACAGCGCTCCGATAACCAGCATCGTCAGCAATACCGCCACCGGTGCCGGCACCCGTCGCAGTTGGAGCCAGAACATGAGAGGCATGCTCATCACGGCGATGAAGAGCGCCAGTGCGAACGGCAACAGCATGCTGGCGCCCAACCTCAGTCCGGCGACGACCACCACGAAGCTCGCGCCCATGAGGAGGAAGCGGGCTCCAGGGGTGTCGGTTCGCTCGAAGATCATCTAAAATTTCGCGTCAGAGACGTGGCGATCGTGGCCGTCGGTGTCGTCGGTAGCGGCATAGTGACAAAGATCGCTACACCCCGCGCGCCATCCAAGGACTGCTGATGGCTGAACACCGTTCGGACTCCCCGGTTCCGATTCCCGATTCGGACGATGAACTCATCGCACAGTGTCGGGTCGACACGTTCAGGTCCGGCGGCAAGGGCGGACAGCATCAAAATGTTACAGAGAGTGGGGTGCGCCTGACCCATGTTCCCAGCGGCCTCGTAGCGACGAGCAGAAGCTTGCGAAGTCAGCACGGAAACAAGAAGGCCGCTCTCCGGGCGCTTCGCAGGAAACTCGCGGCTTCCCGGAAACGCCCGAAACGCAGAATTCCCACGAAAGTCCCGAGACGAGCGCACGAACGTCGGCTCCGTTCCAAGAAGCAGCGCTCAGCGCGCAAATCCCTCCGCCGCAAGCCGCTGGACGAGACGTAGGGGGGTGACCTATCATTCCTCGTGAGATTCGCGTGCCCGAGACTTCCGTCACCCTAACTATCCGCAGATTGAGGGGCTCTTGAGCCGAGAGACCATCCGTGCCTTGCTCGTCGATGACGACCAGGGTGACTTCGCCGTGACACGCGCCATGATGCAGCAGATTCCACGGCCGAAGATCGAGTTGGACTGGGTGGCGACGTTCGAGGAAGGTCGTGACGCGTTGGCCCTGGACGAGTACGACGTCTACATCGTGGACTACTTCCTCGAGGACCGAACGGGACTCGACCTCTTGCGAGAGGCCGGGCGCCGCCAACTCCAGGCTCCGGTCATCATGTTGACCGGACGGGGCAGCCATGAAGTGGACCTGGAGGCCATGCAGGCCGGCGCCGCAGACTACCTGGTCAAGGGCGAGATCGGCCCGGCGGAACTCGAACGCTCGATCCGCTACGCTCTGGACCGGGTTGAGGCGCTCACCGCTCTCAGGGAGAGTGAAGAGCGACATCGGGGCATGTTCGATCACCTCCCGATCGGAGTGTACCGCTGCACGCCTCAGGGCGGATTCCTCGATGCCAATCCCGCGCTCGTGAGGATACTCGGGTATCCCGACCCATCGACTCTCGAGAGGTCGTACGCGGCCAACTACTACGTGAGTCCCTCCGACCAGGAGCACTTCAAGTCGAGGCTGAACCAGTTCGGCATGGTCCGGGGCTTCGAGACACAACTGAAGTGTGTGGACGGGCGCCAAATCCGTCTGAGGAACACGGCCCGAATTCAGCGTGGACCCGATGGTAAGGTGACCTACGTCGAGGGGACGGTCGAGGACATCTCCAATACCTGGAAGGCCGGAGGCTTCTATGAGGACGCCGCGCGGTTCCAGGCGATCAGTGAGCACGGGGGAATCGCTCACGTCACGGTAGATCTCGCCGGGGTGGTGCAAGAGGCGAACGCAGCCTTCTGTCGCCTGTCCGGATACGAGCAGGACGAGTTGCTCGGCAAGGACTACGCGGAGCTGTGGGAAGCAGACGACGCCGCGGCGGCTCGAGCGTCCATCGAGGAGCTCGCAGCTGGCGGCAGTGACGCGCTAGAAGAGGACCGGATACTCGAAGGCAAGGATGGATCCTCGAGGCCGGGCCGCGTCTTCGCTTCCCTCATTCGCGACTGGGACGAAGAGCCCGACCACGTGCTGGTGCTTTTCAGCAAGACCAACGCAAGCTGAGAGGCGCGCTGCACGCCCGGACGCTCTAGGCGGGGGCGCCCTCAGCTTTGCGGGCAGCATTGGACCCGACGGCCGCACGCATACAGTGCGTAGCTAGTTCGTCAGGGTCGCCCACTGCCTCCGTCGATCCACCATTCGAAGCCCAATCACGCACCTGAGCCGCGGCGTCGTCGGCCTCCAACTCGTCCAGCGCACTGGCCGCCGCGTCCAGGAATTCGCGATGCGTCACCGACCGCGCCATCTCCAAGATTTGCTCGCTAGCCAGGTCCGCCCGCTGTCCCATTTTCGCCGCGTCCACGTACTCCTGCAGATGAACCAGAGCCATGGCCGTGTGTCGCGACGCCAAGTCCAGCCACGTCAACGTGCACAAGGTGCGAACGGCTTCGGGGTAGATGCGGATGATCTTCTTCGCCATTCCCCTCGCCGGTTCGGGGTGACCATCCTCGAGCATGGCATCGATGGCCCGTCCGTAGTACTGGAGCGCCCGCGCCCGGTCTCCCGACTTCAGACATAGGTCCCCGGCCCGGTTGAGCACGTTGCCCTGAAACCCGGCCCGGGCCCGTCGCCAGCGGAGCCGTTGCCGCTTCGGCCTCGAGATCGGCCAACTGCTTTTCCCGGTCGTCGGAACGAACACGGGAAGTGCCCGATTCGTTACGGAACCATTGTGAGAAGGGTCTCATCTGGACTGTGTCTAAGGTCTCGGTCGCGGGGGGCCTTGTAATGTTCTGTGATACTCGCAGGCGGCAACAGTGTTTCGCTTTCTCTTCGGGAGGCGTGTCCTGGGCCCAATAACCCCCGATTCAATTCGTTTGCTCCAGACCTGTTTCGGGGCAACATTGGAAGGAACCACGTCTTTTCAAATTGGGAGCGAGCCTCCGCTTCCTCAGCAGCGATGGTCTCCATGGTACACCGACGTCTCCTGGCCCTATGTGGGCTCGCCTCATTGGTTCTGCTGTACTCGTGCACAGACGGTTCCTCGCCTGTAGGTCAAGGCTCGACGGGGAGCGCGTTCGTAGCGTTGAGCACGACGTTCCCGCAGGGGACGACGGCGGATCAGGTCGCGGACATTACGCGCATCCGTGTGACGGTGAAGCGTGTGGCGGACGACTCGCCGATCGGCCTGCCGTTCGTGACGGAGGTGGACCCGAACCTAGACGTCTGGGTGACCGACCTCGAGGTGGAGATTCCGCCGGACAACCCGCCGGTCTATCTCGTGACCGAGCTGATCAGCGTGCTGAACGGAGTGGAGACCGTCGAGTTCTCGGGTGTCACCGCTCAGTTCAACTTGCTGGGTCAGACACCCGTCCAGGAAGTCGAGGTGGTTCAGGGCCCTGTGGCCAACAACTTCGTGACATCGGTGACCATCCAGCCGGCGGGCCCGCTGGCGGAAGGCGATGGTCTCCAGCTGCAGGCTCAGGTAGTGATGAGCCAGCCAGGCGCGGCGACACTCCAGTGGGCGAGTGCCAGCCCAGGCATCGCGAGTGTGACCGAAGGCGGCTTCTTGCAGGCCCATCTACCCGGCACCGCCCAGATCACGGCTACGGCCGGAGGCGAGTCGGACGACATCAACATAGAGGTCGTCGCCCGACCGATCGGTTTGGCCTTCGTGAGCCAGCCGAGTGCTGTGGAAGTCGATCAAGCCATGGATCCCGCCCCGAGTGTCGAGGTGGTCGACGCGCGAGGTGATCGCGTGACCTCGTCCACGGCGTCCATCACCGTGGCGCTCCAGGACCAGGCTCCAGCCGCCCCCTCCGCCGCTCAGACACCGGGTGAAGGTGAGAACGAAGGGCCGCAGGCCGCTCCGCTCAACGGCACCACGACGGTCGCCGCCGTGGGTGGTCTGGCCACGTTCGACAATCTGCTGATTCCCGAGGGAGGTCTCTTCCGTCTGATCGCGACCTCGTTGGGATTCAACCCCGCGATGAGTCAGGACTTTGAAGTGATGTTGCTCGGCGCCGACATCGTGGTGAGCAAGGAAGTCGACCAGCCTCTGGCCCTCGAGGGCGATGAGGTGACGTTCACCGTGACGGTCCGCAATGACGGCCCGGCGACGGCGACCGACGTCAACGTGTCGGACCCGCTGCCCGCCGGACTGGGGCTGGTGTCTGCCGATGCGTCACAAGGCACGTACACACCTGGCACGGGCCGGTGGGATATCGGCACGCTCGACAACGGGAGCCTCAGTCGACGCCAGTGAGACGCTCGTTGCGGAACAATCTCCTGTCGAGCCGGAGCCTGTCAGCACTCGGTGGGAATTAATTAGAGAGCAATCTCCTGTGTCGTGAGGGAGGGGGTTGGAGGATTGATCCAGACGGCCTCCGGGAGCGGTTTGGGCTCGGCTCACCGGAGACGACGGTCGGGATGACGGCCCAGGCCTCGCGTAGCACGGCCTCGCCGTGACCTGATCTCAGCCTGTTCGGGGGTCAGCATCGAGATACCACCATGGCGGTGCTCGGCGTTGTACCAGCGGAAGAACGAGCGACAGAAGGTCCTGGCCCTGATCCTCGAACCGTCCAGGAAACGAGGGATGGTACTTCAAGGTCTTGAACGGGCTTCGGAGGACGGATTGTCATCCGCCCTGAGGTCGGCTCAGCGAGCGGGTCACCCCGAGATCGGCGAGGAGCTGAGCCGTGCATTGGCTCGTCCCGGAGCTCCTCGATCCGAGTGCAAGGTCAGGACCTGGGGCTGGACGCCATGCTTCAGGCAACTCTGCTGGATCAGGCGCCCGGCCAAGGCCGAGCTCTCCCGATCCGCCACCTCCATCCCACGATGTAGCGCAATGTCCATGATAACGTAGAGGTAGAAGTAGCTCCACTTCCTCGGCCCCAGCAGCCGTGTGATATCCCAGGACCAGACCTGGCCCGGGCCCGTCGCCATCAACTCGGGTTTCTGGTATTCGGGATGACTCCGCTGCGCTCGGCGCTTCGAACTGGCACTTGGGAGGCCAGAACGCGATACATCGTACGTTCGCTGCACAGGTAGACGTCTTCGTCGAGCAGGGTCGCCACAACCTCGGCCGGGGACCGGTCCACGAATCGCTCCGAACACAGCGTGTCGAAGACCTTGTCTCGTTCCTTCTCGCTCAAGGCACGGGCTGGGGTCGGGCGGGGCTGCTGATGCCCGGTCGATGGCCTCCGACGACGATAGAACGTGGCTCGGGCGACCCTGAGCGCATCGGCGGGCTTTACCCCTAGTACGTGGCCAGCGCCTGGCCGCCTTCACGAGTTCGTCCCGTCCTTGAGGCTCAATCCCAGACCCTGCAACTTTTCCCTGGCGTCGAGGATCAGGCGCGCCTTCTCGAGTTCCTTCTCCAGGCGAGTGTTCTCGCGCTCCAGCTTGCGCACTTTCCCCTCCAGCGGATTCCGTTCGCTCGGCTTTCGACCTCGTCTCTTCGACAGCGCTCTCAGCGACCCACTCCGCACCGCCTTGCGCCATGTCGTCAGGTCGACGAGTACAAGCCCTCCCGTCGCAGGAGTCGCCCTACCTCTCCCGGCTCCGTGCACCGGTCCGCTTCTTCGACGACCCGCAGCTTGTACGACGGACTAAACCGTCGGCGCGTCGGCTTATCTACCACCTCCGCGTCCGGAGCAGCTGCCGCGCTTCGCTTACCCTCAAGGTTAGTGGGGCGATTCCATTCTCTTCCATTCTCTCTCGGTGTCTCAGCATCCTCGGTTTCTCTGCCTTCGCAACCGAGCACCTAAGTTGGCAGAGAGGGCGGAGCCTCAGCGACGCTGACGCTCGTTGCGGTAGTCGAGCCGAGCACCGGTGGAGAGACGCTCGTGAACGTAGCGTCGGCACCGACTCTTCGTGATCAGCGCGACGATCCCTCGAACAACGAGGCCTCGGCGTCGGTCACGATCGGTCGACAGACGGCCGACCTCGAGGTACGCAAGGAAGCGAGCAAGACCGAGGTGCGTGAGACGGGGGAAGTCGAGTTCTTGATCTCCGTGCACAACCACGGCCCAGATCGCGCGAGCGACGTGGTCGTCACAGACCATCTACCCCCGGGCCTAGAGTTTGCCGGGGCGTCACCCGACATCGGCTCCTTCAACCCCGATCGATTGGAGTGGAGGATCGGACATCTCGATCCCGGATCGCTCGCACGGCTGAGGATCACGGCCGTGGTGGCGAGGGGACACGCCGGGGAGTCTCTGACCAACCGAGCCGTCGCCGACGTGCTCGAGCATCGCGAGGATGATCCCTCCAACAACGAAGGTAGCGCCACCATCCGCGCCCTACCGGAGCAGACCGAGCCGGAGGATCACGCATTCAAGACCGCTGGCAACACTCAGCTCGTGGGGGGGACGTTCACGCCACCCGAGGCGCCGAGCCCGGCCCCAGCACCTCCGATCGCCGCGGTAAAGACGCACTCGCTGTTGAAGAACACTCCCAGCCTGATGGTGAACAACACGGGCAGTCAGGTCACGGCGCAGGGTGGTGACGTCTGGATCAACGCGGACGGCACGTTCATCTACACGCCGCCGATCGGGTTCACCGATGGCCAGGACAGCTTCACCTACACGACTGACAACGGCTTCACCGCAACGGTGACCATCGATCTGTCGGAGATGGTCTGGTACGTGGACAACACGAACGAGGGTGGAACTGGTGAGTCCCACGATCCGTTTGAGGATCTGTGGGATACCTGGTCCGCCTCCGGACCGGGCGACGCGATCTTCGTGTTCACCGGGGATGGAACCACGAACAACTATGATGCCGGCATCACACTGAAGCCTGGTCAACACCTCATCGGTGAAGGTGTCGGCCTGGACATCCCCGGCATCGGGCCGGTGTTCCCTCCTGGAGCCATGCCGAAGATCACGAACGGGTGTGGTTACGCGGTCGACATGGCGGACGGCTCCGAGGTCGGCGGTATTCACATCTTCGAGCCTACCAGCAGGGGCATTTCGGCAGATGGCACCAACGGTGGAAGCGTCTTCGACGTTCTCATCACGGACTCCTGGGACCATTCCGTCAAGCTGCTGAACACCACCGGGAACTTCGACTTCTTCAACGTCGATATCGTCGACTCGCAGAGGGCCGGCTTTAAGATCAGCAACGGGAGTCCGAATGTGGACTTCGACGGTTCGATTTCGGGTGCGGCGCAATTCGCCATCGAAATTGGGGGGACAACGGGCGGCACCGCGAGCTTCCGAGGAGACATCACATCGGACTCCGACGGCAGTGGCGTCGAGCTTTCCAGCGTGAGCGGCAACGTCATGGTCGAAGGCCTTACTTCGACGGATTCCTACAGCGGCGTCGAGGTCTGGGGTGGAACAGGGATGTTCACCTTCGACGATCTCCAAGTGCTGGGGATCAACGGCGACGGCAGCGACGCTTTCCGAGTCGAAGGCGGATCCGCCACGGTGGTCGCCAACTTGATCGAGGGTGGCATCTTCGCGGAGAACGGCGAAGCCGTGAGAATCCAGAACACGACCGGCGGTGCCGTCACTTTCAACGGGAGCACGATCGAGGGCGCCGATGGGGTCGGCATCAGCCTCTTCAACAACGATGGAGACATCAACTTCAACAGCGACGTCGTGCTCGCCACTGGAGAGGGCGACCCCGCGCCACCAGCCGGCGCTCCCAGCGAGGTAGTGAACGTCGAGGAAACAGCCGCGGTCGGAGGGCGCCCATCGGGCATGCTCGTCATCGAAGATGGCAGCGGGCCAGTCGATTTCCAGTTCGTCGCCGTCATGGCCGATGACGGTCAGGTCGGAGTCGTCCTCTATAATCAGAGTGGCCAGGTGACGGTATCGGACGGCACCATCGATACGTACGACGGACAAGCGTTCTGGGCCTCATCGTCCTCCGCAAACGTGAACTTCTCGTCTGTGGAGGTCGACCAGGGTAGCGACGGCGGCATCTACCTAAATAGTAATTCCGGCACCTTCACGTTTAGTAATGCCATCCTCGAGTTCACGAATGGCACCGGTATCCGAGCGGACCTCACGGGGCAGGTGAACATCTTCGGTACGTCCGTTGTCATGACGTCTGGGACATCGGGAAGCAGAAGGGCGCTGGACATCAACGACACGTCCATAGACATCAATCTCATGTCGTTGACCTGTGATACATGCGTGGTGGGCATCCAGCTCGACGAGGTCAGCGGCGATCTGCTGATCGACGGCGGTACCGTGAACAGCACTAGCACTACCGGCATCGACATCGTCGACTTCGACGGCAACTTCCGCTTCGACGGGACCATCACCAACAACAGCGGCCGTTCCGCGAACGTGCAAGACAGTGGTCCGGGATCGGTTCAGTTCGGCGGCCTGATCACCGACAACGGGTCTGGAATCAGCCTCTCGAACAACGCAGGGACGGGGATTCGTTTCGACGGTGGCATGGCCTTGAACACCGGTCCGAACACCGGATTCTACTCCTCGAGCGGCGGGACTCTCGATGTGACGGGCACCAATACGATCAACACAAGCACCGGAACCGCGATCGATCTCGACGGCACGACCATCGGTGGTACCGGCGTCACGTTCGAGTCGGTCTCTTCGGATGGAGCCACGAACGGAATCAACCTTAGCGGAGTGACCGGCGGGCCGTTTATGGTCACTGGAACCGGTACGGCCGGGTCGGGCGGCTTAATCCAGAACTCCGGCGCAGCAGGCATTGAAATAGACAGCGGTCAGAACATCACGTTCAGCAACCTGGACGTGACCACCTCCAACATGAACGGGGTCAATGCCGATGGTGTCGACGGGCTGACGTTCAACAACGTTGGCATTACAAACAACGGGTCGAACGGCATCTCAATCGATGATCCGATCGGGACAACCACGATCACGAACAGCAGCCTACAGAACAACTTTGCATCCAACCTCTTGGCGAGTTCTTCAGTCGGAACGCCGAGTCTCGTGGTGTCTGGTAGCACCATCGCCACGAACACGAACTGCTCGTCCATTCCTGGGATCCAGATCTCGTCCAACGGGACGAGCAACTTCACGGCGAGCTTCTCGGGCAACAGCATTTCAGACCATATGGGAATCGGCCTCGCGACATTCGCGGACGGCTCATCGATGCTCAACCTGTCTGTCACGGGCGGCAACTCATTCAGCCAAAACTGGGGCGGGATTGATGCTCGTACAGACGGTGGCGCCTCCACGGTATTCGGGATTGACGGCAACTCCTTCAACGACGAAAACGGGACAGGAATCGGCATATTCGGCTCGACAACCGCCACTGGTGGATCAAGCGTCTCCGGGTCCGTGACCTCCAACACTTTCGACAATATCAACTCTGGGGATGGCATCAAGATCGACAACGGCGGTCTCGGCACGGGGACGATCAGGGTTCACGACAATGATTTTGCCAACGGGAGTGTACCTGGGGGCAGTGGCCTATCTGCTATCGTTGGCAGTGGATTGGCTCCTTCCGGGACCCTGAACCTGACCGTCACCATGAACGACTTCGACATGAACGACGACAATACGGGTGTGCTTCTCTCGGGGACCCAAAGCTCCACGATGTGTCTCGACGTGGGAGCCCCACCGCCGCCGGGGCCGCTTCAGAATATGATCTCGGCGGGGGACGCGTTTGATATGCAGTTGTCACAACTGGGTAGCAGCTCGGTGTCCGTGGTGGGGCTGGGAACGTCGACGAGCACGCCATCCGATGTCGAAACCGTTCTATCCGGTCGAAATAACTCTGCCGGAACGTCGGTCTCGATCGCCACCAGCGTTCTAGCGGGAGGAGCCAGCTGCCCGCTGCCCTAGGGTGATAACGGGGCCGACAGAGTTCAAAGAGAGGGATCGTCTTCGGACGACCCCTCTCTTCATTGGAGAGAGTCCACTGCCGGACTAGTCCGACGGGACGGTCGCCCACGCATGACGATCAGCGATGGATTCGGCCGTCGATACACATTAAGGCCTGACCCAGCGCCTACGGCTGAGCGGCCAGATCACTATTCCAGATGTCCCATACCGTAAGCCAGGATCCGTCTGCCTGCCGACGATAGACAGCACTCCACTTCCAGCTGTCCTGATAGGGTTCCGAGCCATCAGTCGGAGTCATCATGGCTCCACCGCTGCCCCTCGCCATTGCGAGATCACCCGAGAGGTGAAGTGCATCGATCCGATTCTCGAGGGGGCCCGCCGGGTTGGCCGCCCAATCGGCCTCGAAACCGGCGCGGATTTGTGCCTGACCTACAGAACTCGGGACGTTGGGCGCCATGAGCACCGCATCGGTCTCATAGAGCCCGACGAGCGTGTCGAGATCACGCGCGTTATAGGCAGCGTCCCACGTAACGTTGAGGTCCCGGACGGCTGCTTCATCCGCCGCGGTGTCGACGGCAGTGCTTTCGACGCCGGGTGCGGCACATGCTGTGAGGGTCGAGAGGGCGAGGGTTGCAAGTAGGGCGAGGCGCATGGTCTGTGCTCCTTAGGTGCGGGGGTGGCTGAGGGGTAGGATACGGGGCCGGGTGGCGGACTGCTAGCTACACCGGCTTTCTGCGCGTAGCTAAGCCACCAGCGCCCGGCAGGATGGAGCTGCGGTCGCCGTTGGCGATCCTCGCTCGTCTCGGCGAAGGTCATCTGGGCCGCATCGCGGGAGACCGCTATGGCGCCTCGGCTCGAACCTTCAGGTTCGATCCACACCGACCACTAGAAACGACCCCGGGGCTAAGCCCCGAGGAGTTCCTGACCCCGCTAACGGGTGAGGACGCGATCCGGATCGGTGAATGGAAGCACTTCAAGGCCGAGATCATGGGGAGCATGATCCACTTATTCGTGGGAGACATGTCTACTCCGAAAGTCACGTTCGACCTCTTCGAGGGCTCATCTGGTCTGGTCGGGTTCAAACCCCGGGTCGACGGGGCGCCCGTCTGGATCGACAACGTTCGCGTAACTTCTATCGATCGACTGGGTTACGCGGGTCTGAACATCCCGGACATTCGATACGAGCCGGACTCTCTGCTCACGAGTTGGGAGACGCTGGGTCCGTTGGGAGCCCCGGTCCAAGCCGTCGAGCGAGCGCAGGGCCTCCCGTCCACCGTCCGAGAAGGTGGAGTCGAATACGAGTGGCGCCCGTTCCCCGTGGATGCACGTGGCGCCGTCGTCACGGGGCGGATCACCGAGTTCAAGGGACCACGCTCAGTGACCTACTTCCGAACGACCGTCCACGCGGAGCGGGACACCACCGCTGTGCTCCACATCAGCACCACGGACGAGTTGGCACTATGGCTGAACGGCCGGTTCGCCGACTACACCTACAGGAATGGCTACCTTCACCCCGACTGGAATGCCTGGCACGACTTCTGGAAGAATCCGGCCCGTGAAGGACGCAAGCGCCCGATCCGACTGCGCAAAGGAGACAACTCCCTCGTCTTCAGAGTGCGGAACGGCCAATTCGCGTCGGGAGGCTTCTTCGCCCGTCTGGAGCGATAGTGCACCGTCAGTCTTGACGAAGCGCCCTAGACGGGGGCCACGCCGGTAGCCAACTGGCAATCGCCGCCACGAAACAAGGAGGTGGCCATATAGCCTGAGGTCATCCGTGGGCCGATCAGTCGTCCAGAAATAACGCGATCTCCTCCCGGAGCCGCGCCGTTCGACGGCGAAAGAACTTTGCCGTACCGGACCAGATCGTGTGGGCGACTCCAACGCCGAGGGCCAAAATGACGGGAAGGAGCAGGGGGGATTGGATGATGACGGCTCCGACGACAAACGAAATGAGGATCGGCGCGGTCCAAATTGCTAAGGCGATACCCGGCAGCCCTGATCCCACGGGCCCACATGGTCAGTCCCGGGATCGGGCATGGCTACGGAAGCTGAAGGACGAGATACCCTGCAGAAACGGTACCGACGAGCACGCCCCCGTAACACAGCAGGGCGATCAACTCGTTCAGGTGCTTCGTCTGCAACCCGTCGTACAATGTGTAGCGAAAGCGGTGCGCCCAGTGAAACAATAACAGCGTGCACGAGACGAATATCGTAGCACGCCCAATCGGGTGACCCAACACTGCAAGCAAGTGGGCATGGCTGGGGGGCGAGAGCCAGCCGAGGGGGAAGGCGAGGCCGAACAGGAACAGCAGGACCGGGATCACCAAAGCGGCCACCACACCACCGGCGCTGAAGAGAATCCACAAGATCGGCTCGAGCGTTCGCCTGACCATCGCTACCTCGACCCGGCGAGGATGATCCACGCCACCAGGAGAGACGTCACCACCCACGCCCCGTAGTTGGAGGCAGCGATCAACTTGCCCGGCACCCGCTTGCCTCGCATGCGCACGACCATCGCCCGGGGCGCCAGGTTGAACCACGTGACGGCGTGGAATACGACGAAGAACAGGCTGACGAGGTTGCCGACCACAACGCCCGGGTGCGCGGCCCAACGCGTGAACTCCTGGTAGGCCGCGTCGCCACGCCCCACCGCAGCGACCAGCATCAGAAAGAAGACGACGAACCACGCCACGAAGATGCTGCTCATCTCACGCAGGATGAACGCGAGCGAGGACCAGCGCTTCAACCACCACCAGGTGGAAATCCGCGGACGATACCAGCGCGGGTGGTAGTTCGTGTACGTCGGTTGTTCGCTCATTTGGTGCCCCACGGCATGAGCAAACCTTTGAGCGAGGTCAGTGCCGCATCCAGCTTGTAGCGCTGAATGGCGCCGGCGGGGTCGACGTTCTTCGGACAGACCTTCGTACACTCGCCCACGAAGGTGCAACCCCAGATTCCCTCGTGCTGGGAGAGAAGGTCCATGCGCTCAGCGGATCCCTCATCGCGCGAGTCGAGATTGTACCGCTGGGCCAGCGCAATCGCGGCCGGCCCGAGGAAATGGGGGTCGAGGCCGTACACGGGGCAGGCGGCGTAGCACAGCATGCAGTTGATGCACATGCTGTATTGCTTGTACTCGCTCAGCTCGTCCGGCGTCTGCCTGTACTCTCCTTCGGCCAGAGGCCGTTCCTCGTCGCGCACGATCCAGGGCTTGATCGTCGTCAGCTTTTCCATGAAGTCCGTCGTCTCGACGATGAGGTCCCGGACGACGGGGAAATTCTGCAGCGGCTCGAGACGCACCGGGCCCGGCGCGTAGTCGGTGAGGAACGTCTCGCACGTGAGCTTCGGCTCTCCGTTGACGGTCATGCCGCAACTACCGCAGATGCCCATGCGACACGACCAACGGTACGACACGGTGCCGTCCAGCTGGTCCTTGATGTAGTTCAGAGCGTCGAGCACCACCCAGTCCTTGTGGCACGGTACCTCGTATTCCTCGAACGTCGGCTCGACTTCCTCTTCAGGCCGGTACCGCGCCAGCCGCATGGTGATACGCTCATCCACAGCTACTACCTCCCGTAAACTCGCTCAGCAGGGGGCCACCGGGTGATCGTCACCGGCAGGGACTCGACCCTCGAGGAGCCGTCAGAATTACGATAGGTGAGCGAGTGCGCCAGGAAGCGCTCGTCGTCACGGTCGGTGAAGTCGGTCCTTTGGTGTGCGCCCCGGGACTCCTCGCGCCAAAACGCGGAGTGGATCATCGACTCGGCAACGTCGAGCATGGCGGACAGCTCCAAGACGGAGGTCAGCTCCGTGTTGAACGTCCGGCTGTTATCCTGCACGGCCACGTTACGAAAGCGCTCCTGCAGCTCGCGCAGCCGGTCGGCCGCCCGGGTCAGTCCCGCACCCGAGCGATAGATGCCCGCACCCTGCTCCATGGTCTCCTGCATCTCCTCGCGAATCGTCGCGGAGCGTTCCGTGCCATCCGTCTTGTGCAGGAAGTCGCGCTCCAAACGCCGTTTTTCGTCCTCTGCCTGCGCCAGAAGGATGGAGCTCGGATCCGTCCGGGTGGACGCATACTCCGCCGCTGCACGGCCGGCGCGCGCGCCGAACACGAGCAGCTCCGTCAGGGAGTTGGACCCCAGGCGGTTTGCGCCGTTGATGTTCACGCACGCAACCTCACCGGCCGCGTACAGGCCGGCCAGAGGGGTGGCACCCTCGATGTCGGTGTGGACCCCCCCCATCATGTAATGGATGACCGGCCGCACCGGAATCAACTCCGTGACCGGATCGATATTCTGGTATTTCCGACACAGCTCCCGCACGAACGGGATCTTCGTGTCGATGACCTTCTTACCCAGATGCCGCAGGTCGAGGTGGACCACCGCGCCGTAGGGGCCGTCGACGGCCCGCCCCTTCTCCACCTCTTTGACGAAGGCCTGGGACAGACGGTCCCGAGGTCCCAACTCCATGCTTTTTAGAACCGGCTTCGGCTCCGGTGTGCCCAGGTCGTAGTCCTGCAGGTAGCGGTAGCCGTCTTTGTTGAGCAGCCAGCCTCCCTCGGCCCGCGAGGCCTCGGTGATCAGGATGCCGGTGAACGGGAGGCCCGTCGGGTGATACTGGACGAACTCCATGTCCTTTAGCGGGGCGCCGGCCGTGTAGGCCAACGCCATGCCGTCGCCGGTCTTGATGCTCGCGTTGGTGGTGAACGGAAACACGCGGCCGCACCCGCCCGTGCACAGAATGACGGCCTTGGCCAGAATCGGCTCGACCCTTCCAGACATCAGCTCCAGCGCCACGACGCCTTGTACCCGGCCATCATCGACCAGGAGCTTCGTCACGAACCACTCGTCGTAGCGTACGACGTTCGTGTATTTGAGTGAGGTTTGGAACAGCGTGTGGAGCATGTGGAAGCCGGTTTTGTCGGCCGCGTACCACGTTCGTTTGTTCTTCATGCCGCCGAACGGACGCACGGCAACTGTGCCCTCGGGCGTGCGGCTCCAGGGACAGCCCCAGTGCTCCAACCGGAGCAGCTCGTCGGGCGCCTCTCTCACGAACGCGTCGACGGCGTCTTGGTCGCACATCCAATCGCCACCGGAGATGGTGTCGTAGGCGTGCTCGTCGAGGGAGTCGTCCGCGGCCACTACCCCCGCAGCTCCCCCCTCCGCCGACACCGTGTGGCTGCGCATGGGATAAACCTTGGAGACGACGGCGATGCTGAGGTTTGAGTTGGTTTCCGCGATGGCGATGGCCGCTCGCAATCCCGCTCCGCCGCCCCCCACCAGTACTACGTCATGAGAGGCGATCACGACGCGACCCGGAATCGAGCCTTATTGCGCGCCAATAAGCTCGTCTTCCAGGACTGTACCGTAGTGGCGGACCACACTGCGGGAAACGCTTCCGTCGTGATACTCGTGGCGGATAATCCGGCAGCCGCAGTCGAAGAACAAGTCGTCTCTGAGCACGCACTCGTCGTCCCAATCACGAAAGCGCTCTCCGTCTCCGACCTGACCGCAAGGGGCCTTCTCATTCGTGAATCGCGTGGTCGCCGTGGGCATAGATTAACCCTCCTCCTGACGCGGCGGCCGAAGCAGGCGGAGGGCCTCATGGCCCAAGGGCCGTCGCGTAATCGATTATGCGTGTCACGTCCCAGGCCGGCAAGGAGGCGCGGAGTTAGGAGTCATGCGCCAACGCCTCTGATGAACGGGTCCCGCACGGGACCGGCCCCCCGGGAATGCCCGGGAGGCCGAGAACCCTTGTCCTGCTTAACGCGCCCGGCAGGACTCGAACCTGCGACCTACGGATTAGAAGAACCTGGATGGACGCTCACTCGCGCTCATGGGCGCTTGTTTGCTGGGTCAGACGCTCGTGGGCGATCACCCGCAATCGTGTGCGCTGTTACTGTGGTTGTTACTGGTCAGTTGATATTCAGCTTCCCAAAGTCCGGGAGGTCATAATCGAGGAAGCCGCTTGCCAGCAGGGCGACAAGCACACCTCCCAAAGCAGCGGCCACGACAAGGGCTTCATTGGTCTCACTCTCCTCGTCCAGGTCGAATCTCATGACGAGAATCGACTCCACATCTGTGAGGCTAACGCGGTAATAGTCAGAACCCGAAAGCCGGGCGTAAATCGTGTCGTTGACTAGCCGTGCTGGCGGGTCTCTGAGGAACGTCACCGTATCGCCCGTGACCAAGACGACGCCACCGACGGGCTCGCTGCCAAAATCGAGAGCAGCATCCCGATGCGGGAGCGGAGCGAGATATTTGGTCCCACACGCGGTGAGAGAAGGAAGGAGCGTGATCAACAGCGAGAAGGCGACGATGCGTCTCATGATGCACCCCATTCTGCAGTGTGATTGTCTGCACGAAAGATGGCCCCGGCCCGGCGCTGCTTTGATACGGAGCAATACGTAGCACAGGTATGGAGAGTACGTAGATGGACTGGCGATTCGCACCGGGGCGGGCTACTCCCTCTCTGTGCTCCTCTGCTGCTGTTGAAACTCCTCCACCGCAGATTCCGTGATCCGGTATTCCCGGCCCAACCGATAGGCGCGTATCTGTCCGTCGCGAATCCATCCGCGCACCGTCACTGGCGAGCGATTGAAGGAAGTCGCCACTTCCTCGACGGTGAGGTCAGGATCGAGCCCGCTTCCATTCTCCTTGAGCCACTCCCGCACGGTGTCTACAGGCAATGCAATCATGGCACCCGTGGGGATGCCGTCAATCATGCGCCTGAGCCTATCCGAGAGCCTCATCGGATGCGCTGGCCCGAGTATGCGGCCACGGTAAGCTTGTGGTGTCGGTGGATGTGCACGATACCAACTCCCCTTCAGTGCCTTGCTGCCGTGCTCCCCTGCTACGACTCATTGTCCACTATCAGCGGGTCCTACGCCGTGCGACTGTCATCCTCATTGCTGCGGACCAAGCAGATGCTGCTGGTCAGCGCACTGTAGATCATCCCATGTCCCCTCACTGACATCGACCACGGTCGGGGCTTCATAGAAGTCTGACGAGTGCAGCCACTTCTCCAAATCACATTCGACCCCCTCCACGGCAATCCTACCGGCCTCCTCACTCGACTTCGCCATGACGGCTACCTTCGTGTCGACGACAACGGTGCCCGCGACTGTCACGACGAAGTGCTCCTGTCTCATTTCAAGTCTCCATGCCGGTGAGTATCGATTCGGCCGATCAGTCGGCCTCTCCACTGTCGGTATCCTGTTTGAGTGTCTCCAGGTTCGCCTTGAGGATGGTCACCAGGGTCGCTCGGATGTCCGTGTACCCTTTTCGTCTGGTGACCTGCATGACTGTGCAGAACTGCTCTGCCATCCTGATGGCGTTGTGAGTCCAGCAGAGTTGGTCCACTTGCTCGGAGGTTATTGAGGCGAGACTCCGGTCTGGCGCCATCCGCACATAGAGAGACTCGGCTAGGTGCTCATCGAGGATGCTTCCGTGCTTCGCGATCTGTTCGATGGCTGCGAAGGCGATGTAATTATCCCAGGACGCGAGATCACAGATCCCGCACACGAGCCGAGCGCAGTCCCGGTCCAGAAGGGCGATGGCCAGTAGTTCAAGCTCCAGTTCGCCCTTATCCCCAAAGACCGTCATGGCCAGGACTCCTCCTCGTCCGGTAGACCCTGTCGGATGCGGTGCGTGCGATAGTCGATCTCGATCGGGATGTCTCCACTGCGACCGTGTCGATTCTTGTCCACCAGCAACCACGTCCGAGTAATGTGCCCGTCGTCCTGACGCCTAGTGTGATCAAGCAGCCACCCGAAGTGGGCTTGTTTGGATAGCAATGGACAACTGTCGAGACTCTCGATGGTCGGGCGGAGCTTGGGTGCGGAGCTTTGGCGATTGAACTGGCTCGCCACGATTACTAGGGAGCCCGTGGCCTCGATGAAGCTCACGATCCGATGTACCGCATCCTTGAGGGCACCGAAGTGGCGTGTATCGCTCTCGGGACTCAGAAGTTGGAAGTAGTCGATCAGGAAGACGCTGACTCCGGCCGTCGAGTTCATGGTCGCCATCCAGCCGAGAGCGTCGTCGAGGGTGGTAAGAGGAGCGGACTTCTGGTTGGTCAGCAGTCGCCCCCACGATCCCGCCCGTGTCTCCCGCTCGATCGTTTCACGGACCCGTTTCACTTCTTGGGAATCGAAGGAGCGACCCAGAGAGATGTGCTTTGTTGGCACGTTGGTGAGGATCGACCAGATGGCCGGTGTTGCCTCCGCCGCGTCGATCTCAAGGCTCAAGAAGCCAACATTGACCGCCTGTTGGATGAAGTCGGCTGCGAGGTTCCAGAGCAATCGCGTCTTGTTGTTTCCGGTCCTTCCCCCGACAACCGCGAGCTTGCCCAGCGGGATCGCGCCCGGTGTCACTTGATACACCCAGTCGCCCAGAGACGGCACACACGTGGTGAGGACGTAGTCCTCGCCGTGGCGCTTGCCCATTTCGGCCAACTCTTGCTGCTCGGCCGCCCATACGCGACTGACGACATCAACTGTGACCAGTCCGCTCATTCTGGAAGCTCCTCGGACTGGTCCCTCAGCCGTCTTAGATAGGCTGCCTTCCTTGGGTCCACCTTCGGGAACGGTGCGTCCCCCCCGGTCAACCCACTGCCCCACGCCAGGTATTGGGAGACATGCCGATCATCGCGGCAGATAAGCTCCAGGTCGTAGTAGCCCCTTTGGACGTTGTACTCGTTACCGAGACAGCCATCGACGGCCCGTCGGAGTTCTTCCGGTGTGCGGCCCTCGTCTAGCCGAGCTTTGACCTTGGACAGTCGCTCATCGGTGAGTTTGGCTGGGCGGGTGTGGGGAAGCTGGGACCTTCGCTCTTGCCAGTAGTCGAAGACGCCGACGACCTCGTCGGAGAAAGCCGACGATTTAGTAGTATTCCCCTTCTTCTCTTTCTTTCTATTGTTCCGCTGTTGTTCCGAGTGCGTTCCGAGTCCCGTTCCAGGTTCAATCCGGTACGCCTCAGAGTCCTGATAATCCGCGAAACTCGGGACGGTGATTAGTGTTCCCACTTCCGTCACCTGTAAGGACACCATCTCGTTCTTACTCAGCCAGTCGAGCATTCGTTTGACCCGTGAGGTTGACCACCCCTTGAGGGCTCGGTTTTCTCTCCACTCATTGTCGTTCGCGATTGCTCGATAGGACTTGAGAAGCTGACCCTGGCCGATGGTGACGCCCGCCCTGGGCTAACGTTCAACCTCGCCGCGACATCCTTGGCCTTCCTTTTCTTGAGGACAACCTCCTCAACCACCAGCCGTTCGTGCGATGTGAGCGCGGCCTTGGCAAGAATCTCGTCGAGGTCCGGTGCGCTTGAGTCCCCTTCATCTGAGTCTGCCGCCACATACTCGGCATACTCAGCCAGGATTTCCCTCGAATCCGAATCAGTCGTGAAGTCCGGTGAACCAATGGCTTTCCAATGGACATCTATGGATAGGAGGCTACTGAGCTTTCCAAGGCTTACATCCTTAGCCTCACTGTCCTCGGACTGGTATGCCTTCAGGAGCGAGTTCCACCACGGACGGCCGAGATGGACAAGACCCATGTCAACGGCCACAGGCACGCGGAGAGTCAAAGAGCGACCGTTCTCGGCAGACCATGTGAACGTTGCGTCGCCGAATTGGGGAACGGGATCGTAGAAGAGTCTGTGAAGCGGGCTGGCCATAACCTCTTGGAGCCGCCTTGAACCGTTGCACCGGGTATCTTCGACCGCTTCTCTCTGGAGGCTACGGTGAAGAAAGTGAAAGTCCCGCCTGCCCTGGATCAGCAACTCAACCCACGCGGCCAGGCTGTCGATCTCAGCTTCGCCTGTGCAACGATCTATCTCGGCCTGGAGAAGATCGGCCCCGAAGGTCTCCGCTCCTGAAAGCAACTGGGCCTTGAGTTGCTCGCCAAAGTGGACCATCCGTTGACGAACCTGGATACGGGCCTCATCCGATGGTTGACCATACATGCCCGGAGGAAACCCTAACTCTGCTAACTCGGCGACCTCAACCGCGTTGCTCTCACCCGCCACGGTGTACTGCCGGAGAAGCTCGGGGAGGCTGACTTCCCTGTCCCCACTGACGGCTGGGACCGCCGTGCCCCTGAATTCCCTTGGATGGATAGCGCGCACCAGCTTCTTGGCCCTCTTCCTGTTCGTGACCAGGGTTCCTGCCTCTGCGACCCGCCATCTGATGACCTCTGGCCCGAGCACCAATGCCCCCCAAGCTGCCATCGCGGCTACGCAAGCGAACTCGTCGAAACCATCAGCATGTGAGAAGGCTGACCCGATAGTGCACCACCGAGTCGGCATACCCCCACGACCGAGAACGGCGACTATTGGCACCTCATCGGCACCAACGGGAAACCGGGTCACGCGGACATCCCAGCCACCTGGAGTCGTGATGTGCGGAACTCCCCGGTACGCCTGAGGCACTTCAACCCCCGATCAGTTTATGGTGTTGAAGCCAGCCTACTTGAGGTCCATGGCCCGTCCGTAGTTCCTACGCAAATAGCGACCCACTCGAACGGCGCCCCACGAGAAAGCGATGAACCCAAGCGCCCAGAGCATCGGGTGCTCAGGAGCGGTCGGAAAGGGCAAGACCTGTTGCATGAGCAGGTACGCAGCCTCAACTGTGAAGAGTGCGAAGTACGTGGGGTATACGAAGAGGAAGGCTTTGCGAAGTAGCAGCGGTGACTCTGCCGTCGTGTAGAAGGCGAAGTCTAGAGCATTGGGCGCCGAGTCGAACGCCTCACCGAACTCGACACGCGCTGACTTCAGCGCGTCCTCAATGGTCCGGTACCCTCACGACAGACGATGCACAACATCTTGGTACGTCACGATCTGGTGCCGAGGCGTCGACGGCGGGTGCGCCGGTGGCATCCGGGTCGACCCGATACGGACGCCTCGGAGCCGAACGGAACGTGGACGGCCGACTTCAAGGGTGAGTTCCCGATGGGCAACGGGGAGCTGTGCTACCCGCTCACCGTACAGGACATGCATTCGAGGTTCGTCCTAGAGTGTCGGGGTCGTCCCGATGTGACGATCGACGGCGTGATCCCCGTGTTTAGAAGGCTATTTCGCCGATTCGGCCTGCCCGAACGGATCCGTACGGACAACGGCACTCCGTTTGCTTCGAACGCACTCGGCCGTCTATCTCGGCTGTCGGTGTGGTTCATTCAGGTGGGGATCGTGCCTGAGCTCATCGAGCCTGGCTGCCCGCAGCAAAACGGCAAGCACGAGAACATGCATCTGGTGCTGAAGAGGCGTACCACCCGCCCTCCGAGCTCCAACATGCGAACCCAGCAGCGTGCGTTCCGGGAGTTCAGGAAGCTCTACAACGAGATAAGACCGCATGAGGCGTTAGGCGGTAACGTGCCCGCCGACCACTACCGACCCTCACCTCGACCCTTCCCCAATCAACTCGAGCCGGTCACGTATCCAGGCCACTTCGAGACCCGGCTCGTCAGCTCGAACGGTGGCATCCGATGGTACGGTGACCGCGTCCCTGTCGGTCGACTCTTCGCCGGACATGAAGTCGGACTCGAAGAGATTGACCACGGCCTCTTTGAGGTCTACTTCGGTCCCATCTGGCTAGGACGCTTTGTTGAACCCAAACGCCTCATCTTCGACTCCCTCGGACGAGGGCAAAGACGAACTGGAGGTACTTGCAAAGGACGCAGAACTGTTACCTAGGTCTCTTTACTTAACTGTCACCCAGGTCCTTTACCGCTCAGGGTCGACCGTACTTGGTCTCCGCATTATCTTACCAATAAGATCCAACCGGAGGCATTATGGTACGTGCGGCCACGACAAAACTCTCCTCCAGAGGACAGGTCGTCATTCCTGAAGAGATCCGAAACCGACTTGGACTCGAGCCTGGGGCACAGTTCGTCGTTGTGGGCGAGGGCGACGTCGTCGTGCTCAAAGCTCTCAAGCCACCGAGAATGGCGGACTTCAAGGCGTTGTTGGACCAGGCTCATGAGTCGGCTGAGAAGGCTGAACTCACTCCTGACGATATCGATCGGGCTATTCGGGAGGTCCGGAGGAAGGAGTGAAGGCTGTCCTAGACACCAATGTGGTGGTTTCTGGGATCTTCTTCGGAGGCGTGCCCCGGAGTGTGCTCGAAGCGTGGGCAGAAGGGCGCTTCGAGCTGTTTCTTTCGCCAACGATTTTCGATGAGTACCTGCGGACCTGCGATCGGCTGGGCGCAGGCCACCCGACTCTCAACTACGACGAACTTCTCGCGACCGTAGTTGGGCACGGAACGCTAGTGCCCGATGCGACTGCTCCGGAATCCATCACGACCGATCCGGACGACGACAAGTTCATGATCTGTGCCCAACAAGTGGGGGCCCTCGTGGTGTCTGGCGACAGGCACCTACTTGAGGCCTCAGGGTGGCGAGGCGTAGACGTGGTCACGCCTCGGGCCTTCATGGCTCTGCTGCAGGACCACAGCGAGGCCACATAACGGATCGGCGATTCTGCTGCGCGTCCAAGATGTGGACCGCGAGCGTAGCGCGCGAGCTTGATGCTTACCGCGACAGTAGCAATCGCTGGTTAGCCAGCGCCGCTGGTCGCCCCCCGCCACTCCAGGTTCAACTCCCGTTTCGATGCCGCACAATCCCTGAGGTAGAGATTGATGAGGGTTTGGTAGGGGATCCCAGTCTCTTCCGCGAGTTGCTTGAAGTAGTCCACGGTCGGCGTGTCTAGGCGGATGGTCACGCGCTTCTTGAGTCGCTTCGCATACGGATTCTTGCGGGCTTTCGAAAAATCGTACTCTGCTCTCATGGCCTTTGGTGACTCTCGTAGAAGGCGGCCTCGGCCGGCACTGCTTTTCGGGCCGAGATGATTCGAATCGTGGCGTCCTCCCCACGGTAACAATGGACGACCACAAGAAGACGGAGCGCGGAACTGACGCCTAGGATGATGAAGTGATCCTCGCTCTCAGAATGATCCGGATCGTCCAGCAACAGGCCCTCTTCGTCATAGAAGGCCGTCGACGCCTCATCGAACGAGACGCCGTGTTTTTTTCGATTGGCTCGGTTCTTCTGCAGGTCCCACTCGAATTCGATGTGGGACATCACGGAATGTACATACGCGGTGTGTACACAGAAAGGTCCGTCGACCCTACCTCGTAGGCGCTAGCTAACGGATTGCGATTCTGCTGCGCGATCAAGATGTGGACCGCAAGCGAAGCGCGCGAGCCAAACGCTTACCGCGACTGCAGCAATCGCTTGTTAGCTAGCCTCGCCCCGCACGGTCGAGTACCGAACGCCCGAGCGACCTCCCACGCTCAAGCACGTCTCGGACGAGGAGTCCCTCCCGCACAAAGACCTCGCTAACCTCCCAGCCCTGGTAATACAGATTCGCAAACCGAGGGTCGCCCACAAGAGGACTGAGGTCACTGCGAGAGTGCCGCGGTGGAAGGATACTGTCGGCGGCCGCGCGCGGAATCCCGCTGGCCACGAAAAAGCCTGGAACAACGAAGCGCGCGAACTGGATGACGCCCTGAGTTTCTTCGTCCAAGTCCTCTTTTACGCCGGGCCAGGCGGCGATCCACGCACGGAGTTGCTCGTCCCGGATCAGTGAGAGACGCCCAGAGGCGAGCAAGCCTTCTACTGCGCTGAGGGAGAGGTTTGGAGTCCTGTGGTAGATGAGGAGGCGAACCAAGGCAGCTACGGAATCCGGCGCAGTCGTTTGTGAAACGTTCCGCCATTCGTCAGCGGCGTCCATCACCAACACGTGCTCGGCAATCGCCTCGTCCAAGTGGGCCGTGACTTCACCGATCTCCGCAACGAGCGTCTCGACGACGGCTAATTCTTCAGCTGTGTCCCGAAGGGCTTCCCACCACGCCTGAAGGGCAAACGCCAGGAGAATGCTGAGCACGATCGCCATACCCTCTGCGATCACGCGGCCCCAGCGTGCCCGACTACCAAATTGGTTGGAAGGATCCACTCTACGCCCGTTTGGAGGCTAGCTAACGGATCGGCGATTCTGCTGCGCGTCCAAGATGTGGACCGCGAGCGTAGCGCGCGAGCTTGATGCTTACCGCGACAGTAGCAATCGCTGGTTATGCCGCACTCCGACCAAGGTGACCCTGCGGAAACGAGCTCCACCCACGAACAGGACGGGACCCTCTCCTAATGTCCGACCTGGAACTGGTCTACGGTATCGCTCCTGGGGCCACTCCGGTCTGCGCTTTGCGTGCCTCGGTCAACACGTACGCCCGGATCGACTCGGCTTGATCGGCCGTCAGAAACCGGGAGAAACCAACCATGCCCATGGCCGCGCGAGCGCCGTCGACGACCACCGACTTGAAGGCAGCCGCCGACAGGATCATCGGCGAGGTCCTGAGGTCGGGCAGGTATCGGCCGCTGGCGTTGGGGCCATGGCAGACTATGCAATTGTCGTTGTAGAGAGAAAACCCGGCTCTGGCGTCGGCGGTGGAGACCGCCCCGGTCAGGTCGATCGTCACCGGCTGGGGCTCGGGATACGGTGGCACGGTGGCATTCCCGCCGAGCTTGAATACCAGCAGGCGCCCCGGCAGGCGAGGGCGATCCGGCAGAGCCCAGGCGGCGAGCATCGGCGCAGCTCCGCCGTAGCCCACCATCACCGCCAGATACTGCTCGCCATCCATCGCATAAGTGGCCGGCGCGGCGATAATGCCGTTGCCCGCATCGTAGCTCCAGACCAGCGCGCCATCTCTGGCAGAATACGCTGCGACCTGACCCTCGGCCGCACCCTGGAAGACCAGTCCTCCGCCCGTGGCTAGGGCGCCCGCGTTCCAGAAGTGGGGGTGCTCGACGATCCAGCGAGCTTCCTGCTTCACCGGATCCCAAGCGATTAGCTGGCCCTTGGTGCCCGCCTTCATCGCGCTGATCTGGGCAGCGTCGTCCGGCAGGGCGAGCAGGTCGAATTCGATGCCAAGGTTGACGGTGCCGTCGCGATACGTGAACTCGCCGTCCTCACCGTACGGGAACGCCATCTCCATGGCCGGGATGTACACCAGCCCTTCCGCAGGATCGAAGGCCATGGGCTGCCAGCCGTGGCCACCGAAGGGCCCCGGGAACACGAGCGCGACACTCTTCTGCACGTCATACCGGGCGTCCGGGACCTCAACGGGCCGCCCGTCGGGACCGATACCTGTGGCCCAGTTCACGGTGACGTAATTGTTCGCCGAAATCAGCGATCCGTCCGCGCGGTCCAAGACGTAGAAGAATCCATTCTTGGGTGCCTGCATGAGCACCTGGCGCGGCCTGCCGTCGATGGTCAGGTCGGCCAGCATGATGTGCTGGGTGGCTGTGTAGTCCCAGGTTTCGCCAGGCGTGGTCTGGTAGTGCCAGACGTAGTCTCCGTTGTCCGGCCTCACCGCGACGATCGACGCCAGGAACAAATTGTCGCCCTGGCCACCGGACCGCATGACATGGTCCCAGGGCGCGCCGTTGCCGACGCCGAAGTAGAGCAGATCGAGCGCCGGATCGTACGCCATGGCGTCCCACACTGTGCCACCGCCGCCGGAACGCTTCCAGAGGCCGTCGAACCAAGTCGCCCCAGCCGTTGAGGCCATGATCGCGTCCGAGGCGGCGCCGTCGGACTGGCCGTCCGGATTGGGCGTGGTGTAGAACCGCCAGACGAGTTCTCCGCTCTCGGCGTCATAGGCCGACAGGTAGCCACGGACCCCGAATTCGGCGCCGCCATTTCCGATCAGCACCTTGCCTTTGACCACCCGGGGCGCGCCCGTGATGGTGTAGGGTTTGGACTGATCCACCGTGACCACCGACCAGACTTCCCTGCCGCTCGCAGCGTCCAGCGCGATCAACCGGCCGTCGAGGGCGCCCAGGAAGAGCTTGTCGCCCCAGATGGCGACACCACGGTTGACCACGTCGCAGCAGGCCGAGAAGGCGCGCGAGCCGTCGACCTCGGGATCGTAGGACCAGAGGAGCGTTCCGGCCCTGGCGTCAAAGGCAAAGACCTTGGACCAGGCCGTCGACGTGTAGAGGACGCCATCGACGATCAGGGGGGTTGCCTCCTGGCCCCGGTCGGTATCGAACTCAAAGCTCCAGGCGAGGCCCAGCTGGTCGACGGTCTCTGCGTTTATCGCGGAGAGCGGGCTGAATCGCTGTTCCGAGTAGGTCCGGCCTACGGTCATCCACTGCGCCGTGTCCGCGTCGGCGGCGGTGAGCCTCGCGGCGTCCACGGGCGTGGACCGGGTCTCTGGACTGCAGGCCGCCAAACACAGGGCCAGGGCCACTGCGGATGATCTTGTCGCATTCGCTTTCATCACACCCTCCGAGGGTCTCCGCTGCTGGAGACAACCTCCAATAGCGGTGCGGCATAACGGATTGCGATTCTGCTGCGCGACCAAGATGCCGACTGCAAGCGGAGCGCGCGAGCCTGATGCCTACCGCGACAGTAGCAATCGCTTGTTAGGAAGCGCCGGACGTCATACATTGTAATACATGAAAACCTCGGCACTTACAATTCGGTTGGATCCCGATCTGGAGAAACAGCTCGAGCGCGCGGCCAAGCGCAGCGGACGTTCTCGGAGTGAGATCGTACGTGACGCGCTTCGACGTCAGCTCGCCGTGGCACAGTTCGAGGATCTGCGGAGACGGATCATGCCCTTTGCCGAGGCCGCCGGGTATCTCACGGACGAGGACGTCTTCAGAGACGTTTCTTGAGAGTCTTTCTCGACACCAATGTGCTCGTCAGTGCCTTTACGACTCGGGGTATCTGCGCGGACGTAGTCACGGTGGTCGTGGCCGAACACCAACTCGTCCTTGGGGAAACTGTATTGGCTGAGTTGACCCGAGTGCTTTCGGAGAAGATGCGAGTGCCGGCGGCGACGATCGAGGAGACGGAATCGTTCCTACGGCGGGAGGCGGCGGTCGTCTCCCACGCATCCGAACCAGACGTCGAACTCCGGGACGCCGACGACGTCCTAGTCTTGGCCGAGGCGCTCGAGGGGTCGGCGGACGTACTCGTTACGGGGGACCGCGACTTTCTTGACGCCGCCCACAGCCTACCCGTCGATATTCTCTCTCCCCGCGGCTTCTGGGAGAGGATACAAGAACGGTAGAAGGCGCTTCCTAACGGATTGCGATTCTGCTGCGCGACCAACATGCCGACCGCAAGCGAAGCGCGCGAGCTAGATGCTTACCGCGACTGCAGCAATCGCTTGTTAGGCGTCATTCGCAGTCTCTAGTTGGCATTTCCCGAGAATCGCGTCGACCACCCGTGCGATGGGTGCCGTGGCGTCGATTGTGATCGCGTTCTCTGGAGTGCCTTCTCTTGTCGCGTGTTGCAATCGCGCATTGGATTCCCCGTCGCTTGCTGGGCCGCCCCACTCGTCCTCTGGTCGGAGGGCAAGACGCCGGTTCAGCGTGTCCAGATCGACCTCGAGAACAAAAACTCCATCGAGCAGATCGATGAATCGGTCGAGATTCCTCGAACCGCCGCAAAAGAACGATGCCGCATGACTTTGGTCTGCCACCAAAGCTCTGACCTTATCGACATCCCAGATCCAATGCTCGTAGGCTGAGCTTTCTAAAGGCTCACCGGTCTTGGGATCACCCCAATAGGCCAAGTCCCTGTCGCCATGGATGCAGTGGTAGCCGCGCCGTTGCAGCTCGTCGCAGACCGAGGTTTTGCCGGTACAAGAAACGCCTTCGACTAGGAAGTTCTTGACACCCATGCTCCGCCCCAAAGAAAGAACATGCGGTCGTAAAGTTCTTCCCGCGTTTCGAATGGCTGGCTCCGCCACCGCCGCCTAGGTCGATGACGCCTAACGGATTGCGATTCTGCTGCGCGACCAAGATGCCGACCGCAAGCGAAGCGCGCGAGTCGAATGCTCACCGCGACTGCAGCAATCGCTTGTTAGACCGCTCATCGATGCTGCAGCTCGAGCGATTCCCGCGAGGAAATAGCCGATGCCGAGGAGATAGCAGAGCGCCAGCACAAGCATCCGGAGGGCTGCCCCGAGGAGACTGAGGCCATAGACTCGACGCAGGAGCAAAGCGCCGTGGACCAGGAGATAGGGCGCGTAGATCGCGAAGAGCCCGAATCGCACGGGATCCCAGCCTCCGCTCGCAGCGGCCACCCTCGTGCGGAAAGTCGATGGGCAGCCCGTGACCGTGGATCACGGCCAAGACGTCCACGCCCGGATCGCCCGCCTTCCCCAGGACCGTCTCGATCGTACCGGTGGGATTCATCTTCCCACTTCCGAAGGTCGTAAGACGCACTACGACCACATCGCCGTCGGCGGCTCCGTTTTCCTCGCCCTGCACGACGAGGACCTCTCGATGGATCTTTCGATTCTGGGGATGGACGACACCGAAGGGCCGTGTCGACTGATAGGTGCCGACCAGGGTCTCGTGCGCTCTCTCCAAGACCTTGATGACTCGGCCGACCGGACTCCGCCCGCGCGGACGGCTCTCCACCCGGGTGACGACCTGGTCACCGTCCATCGCCGATTCGAGCGATAGTCCGGGCACGAACACCTCTTGGCCGCCGGCGTCCGGCTTCACGAATCCGTCACCCTTGGACGTCACGGACAAGCGCCCCACCACCAGGTTGATCTTCTCGGGCACGGCGAAGCGCTGACCCTTCACCCGGTAGATCCGACCCCGATCCACCATCTCGAACAGGAGGGTCCGGAAGTCTCGGAAGTGTTTCGTCGATACCGAGAGAGCCTTTGCCAGCTCTTTGGCCTTCAGCGGACCCTTACGGGATTCGCTGAGATGGCGCAGGATAGCGGACTCGCTCGGCAACTTGGGGCGTCGAGCCATACTAGCGTCGCACCTCGAGAACGAGCCCGAGTCCGTGCGTACGTGCGTCACGCGCCAAGCGCAGCCTCGCGACACTAGCCTCGCCCGCCGCCGCTCGAATCCGGGCCGTGACGAAGCCGTCGACCCCGCTCAGCAGGTGGTTTGCGATGACCACCCCGACGAACTGGGAGGCGCGCCTGAAGTCCTCGTCACTGGATTCGATGAGATCGCGGTATCCGTCCCATTGCCCCGGCAGACCGGCCCAACTCCACTCGAAGCGCTCGTCGTACGCCTCCTCTTGGTAGAAGGCCAGGGCCTCGTCGTACGCCGGATCCCCCGGACCCGGAATTGCGCCCGGAGCGAAGAAAATCTGCATCGCCAGCGCCCACGTGCTTCCGTTGAATGTGGACGGGTCGGTCTGTGGCTGGATCCCGGGCAGGGACCCGTCGAAGTCGAAGGCCCCCGACGCCTCGAACTTCTCCATAGCCTCGTAGTACACGAAGTCACGGTCCAGGCGGGCGCCGGTGTACGTCCTCGCTTCATCCCACGCCAAGGTCTGATAGTCGTCTCTCAGGCGGTGGGCCGACGAGCGAGACCGGCCGAACGCCACCCACGAGGCCCCTTCGAGAACCAGATAAGCCATCCACCTCTTCTGTCCCATCTTCCATTGACTGGCCCCGGGAATAAGAGCGGAGTACAGGAAGGCTCTGGCGGGGCCGAGATCGTCCTCGTCACTCTGGATGAAGGACCCCGTGCCACGGGCGATGGTCATGGGAGGAACGGGCCGTCCACTCGAGCTGAGCGAGGCGCAGCTGTGCACCGGCAGTGACCCGGCCAGCTGCTGCGCCACTGTTGGACAGTCCGACGACCCCTGGGCGCTGCCGCTTACCGGTGCCAATCCGGCTGCGATGCCGATCGCCGCGACAACGATCCGGCTTGTTCGGCCCGCGGCCATAGGTCTAGAAGACGATGCCAAAGGAGACGTGAACGGGTTCGCTCTCTCCGGTAATCGAGCCGGCCAGGTTCTTCGCCAAACCCAACTCGAAGCGCTCGTACCGGAGCCCCACGCCGATGGCCACACCATCCGCTTGACCCACTTCGCCTTGGACGTACCCGGAGCGTACGTAGATGACGTCCCCACGACCGGCGGTGAGTTCAGTGCCCACATAGTAGGACGGTGCCTCACCGATATCTCGCCAACGATCCTCGACCTCGGCCCGTACCCAGAGATTGATATCGTCGGTTTCGACGAAATGGGTGAGGAAGTTGTAGGCCGCGGACACGCGTACTCGAGAGGGTAACGGGTCGGCCTGCTCTGCGTTCACGACTTGAAAGTTGGGGCCCATGTGCGCGAGCATCACGCCCAAACGCAAGGGAACCGCTCCAACGGGCTCGGACTGGACCCCGACGTCCATAGCCCAGCCGGTGGAGCGGACTCCTGCGCCGTCGCACTGGCCGCGACAGCCCAGATTGAACTGGACGACCTTGAAGTTGAACCCGGCATCGAGCCAGCTGGTCAGGCGGGTAGCGAGCGAGACGATCCCCACATGGCTCCGGACGGTGATGGACCCCCGCACGTTGCCCTCGATGTCGGTCAGATCCTGCTCGCCTTCGTCGAGGAGTTCATAGGAGACACCGAGGACCCCCACCGGTTGCTTGACCATCAAGGCCGAGAGCGCGAAACCCTCACCGACCAGATGGTCGCCCCTCATGATCACGAGCTGGCTTTGTTCCATGCCGGCCAACCCGGCGGGATTCCAGAAAGCGGACTCAGGACTGGTGACGGCAGTCATGGCCCTTCCGAGGGCTACGCCCTGGGCACCGACCGGGAGAAGCAGGAAGGGGGCTCCTTCGTTGGAACCGACTTCGGGCTCTTGGCCACGAAGCAGCGTCGGCGCCAGGAGTGTCAGGAAGACAGCGATCAGTACGCCGGTTCTGCTATTCACGGTCACCCTGCTCCGAGGGGACGCGCAGTCCCAATTGGCCGAGGTGCTGCCGCTTCTTGCGCCAGTTGGGCAACACCTTGATCCAAAGGTCGAGATAGACGGGACGATCGATGAACTCCTCGATTTTTTCGCGGGAGGCGCGGCCCAACTCGCGAATGGCCTTCCCCTTGTCACCAACGAGGATGCGCTTCTGCGAGTTCCGCTCTGTGAAGAGGGTGGCCTGAATGTACACCGGATCCTGACTCTCGCGGAACTCCTCCACGACCGCGAAGATCGAGTACGGGATCTCTTCCCTGAACTGCTCGAACACGGTCTCCCGGATGAATTCCGCGACGAAAAAGCGCACCGGAGCGGAGGCGATGTCGTCCTCTGGGTAGAGAAAAGGACCCTCGGGCAGCGCCTCGGCCAACTCCGACCACAATTCGTCGACGCCCCTACCAAGCAGGGCCGAAATTCCTCTTGCCTCTGCCCCCAATTCCGTGGTCGCCCACTGCGCAGCTAGCCCGACTTTATCCGGAGACGCCGCGTCGATCTTGTTGATCACCACGAACTTCGGCGCGGAAGAGAGAGCCAAGGCCTCGACGATCGCGGCCTTCTCCTTCTCATGGAGCGGGTCCGTCGCATCCACAAGCAGCACGATGGCATCGGCCTCGCGAATGGCCTCGAGGGCCTCCTCGAGCATGCCTTTCTGCAGAAGATCCTTGGCCAGGAGCAGGCCCGGTGTGTCTAGGAACACGGCCTGAACGTTGTCGGTCGTCCGGATACCCGTTACACGCTGCCAGGTCGTCTGCGCCTTGGCCGTGACGATGCTCAGCTTCTGACCGATCAGCTGGTTCATCAGCGTAGACTTCCCGGCATTGGGACGTCCGACTAGCGCGATGTAACCCGTACGGGTGTCAGGCTTGGTGTCAGGCTTGGTGTCAGGCTTGGTGTCAGGCTTGGTGTCAGGCTTGGTGTCAGGCTTGGTGTCAGGCTTGGTCTCAGGCTTGGTGTCAGGCTTGGTGTCAGGCTTGGTCTCAGGGGTGGTCTGAGGGGTGCTCTCCTCCGGGATCGACTCTTCGCTCATCGAGGAAAGATGACACAGGAGAGGGGGCTCAGCGAGAGATGATCTCGATCACGACCCCGTGCCCTTCGTATATGCCATCCGCCCCCGCTCCGATTCGGCGTATCTCCTCGACTTCGGCCCCCCGACGATCCCTGAGAAGGTCGGAGGATCCGTCCCAGGGCCTTCCATCCAGGAATAGCGTGGCAGACACCTCGCCTCCCTCCATCCAGGCCGGCCGCTCGAATCGAATGATGTCGTACAACGAGAGCCTCTCGCCACGGGCCTCGATGTTCTCTCGCCGAATGCGCTCCACGATGACGATCGACTGCTCAGGGGGTACATCCAAGGAGCGGCGCTGCGGCGGCCTGGCCCAGGCGTTCGGGCGAAGACTGATGCCGGCCTGGAAGGAAAAGAGGTTGTGTTTGCGGGAATAGGCCTCGCTGTAGGGAGCCTCATCGAATTCGCTCATCATCTTGGTATAGCGTGCGTCGAGAACGAGCCGAGCGGATCCTGTCCCGATCTCGAGGCCGAGACCGACTGTGCCACCAAAATCGCTGCCCTTGGTCTCGTGTTGTACCGGAATGGAGACCGGCAGGGACATGAGCTCGACCGTACAACCATTGCAAGCCGCGTGCAGCCCCTCCGGTCCCACGCCCGTCGCCTTGGCCGAACCGAGGAACGACAAGACGGGTCCAGCAAAGAGGCTCAATGACGGCGAAGACTGCCGAGAGCCCACATG
The DNA here is from genome assembly GCA_965249725.1 of Longimicrobiales bacterium. Lineage (GTDB taxonomy): Bacteria > Gemmatimonadota > Gemmatimonadetes > Longimicrobiales > Gaopeijiaceae > CBDDCX01. The sequence goes on along the minus strand of CBDFMQ010000002.1, from coordinate 819,438 downwards.
ATACTTCAGAAGTCCAACAGCATCGAAGTAATTGTAGGCCCACACGCCGTCGCTTACCGCACCCAGTAGATCTTCTTCCTTCGCTCCCCTCCTCGAGAAGTTGATCTCCGGCTGAAGCGAGAGTGCCCCCCCGAAATCGAGCTGGAGAAACACGCCCACCGTGGTCCTGTTCAGTGTTTCAGCCTCCCCGACGGCGTCGCCGTAGAAGGTCGACACATTGAGACCGCCCTTCAAACCCAAGTTGGCGGCGGTGATCTGAGCCGAAATCGCATCCGGGATCACTAGACTGGTCAGGCAAAGCGCCACCAGAAGAACCGAGCGTATCTGGAGGGTGCTCTTCGGCAATCGGAACAGATCTCTCACGTGAACCTCCGGTCGGTCAACGGATATGACTCTTCGTCCAGATGACGACTCCGCCGCATGGGGCCGACGAAACCGCCAGCCACCGGGGTAACCCGCCCTGAGCCGGATATACTTCGATCGCGCCGACGGCTCCCGCATCGAAGTCGCTCTGCCAACCCGAACTCTCGTGACCGCCCGTCTGCACGACCACTCTGTCGATCGCTACGACGGGCCGACACGTCCTCAACTCCGGCCCACGCGTCGAGAAGACGTCGAATGGGCCCGTTCCCGACCGTCCGGTCACCTCGACTCCGTTCATCTCGGAAAAAAGCTCGGCGGCGTCGCCGGGCGGCGTGTCTTCCAGCTCTAGAGGAGTCCGCACGGCGCCGAACCCGATGGCCTCTCGCTGATAGAATCCCTCGCGCATCAGGGTCCGATTCTGTCCCTCCACCCCCGCTCCCAGTGAATCCCACAGAGCCGGGCTGACGCTCAGCCGAAGCTCCACCATCGCCTCCTGGCCGTCCGCAAGCGTGAACGAGTCTGTATGCGAAGACGCGTAACCCACGCGTGTGGCGCGAAGTCGGTAGGAACCGGCGTCCGGCAGAGGGATGCTGAACCGCCCATTCACCTCACTGCTGTCCCGACCAACGACTCGATCGTCAGGCGCCACCAGGGCCACATCGGTCCGCTGGAGCGGAAGCCCGGAGACATGGTCGACGACCGTGCCAGCGACTGTCGGAGCCGATATGGAGGAGTTGGGCGCGACCGTGGTTCTCATCGATAGGTCGAGCGGGTTCGGATCGAACTCCCGGATCTCGAGGATCTCCCCTCCCATCTCCTTGATGCCGGTCACGGCCAATCCAACGAAACGGCCCCGGTCGTTCTCCATTCTCGTCATGTGGGGCATGCGGATGAACCACTTCCTGACGATCCAGCTTCCTGCCGGCAACCGCTCGAAGTCGATCCGCCCACCGACCGGCGCATCCCCGACCACCTCAGGCAGATCGCTGTAACGGTACTCCAGGAAGCGCACCTCGGCCGTTTGTTCGTCGAGCCAAAGAGTACCGATCACATCCGGACGGTCGATACCGGGCGTGGGAGCGAACCACAATCCGACCAGGTGGGGCCGACTCGCCGGCTCCCGTACGACGCGAAAGCAATGGCCCTCCAAGAACTCATCCGAGAGGAGAACCTCGGCATCGGGTCCGTAGTAGCGGGAGACTCCGAGTTCATCCGTTTGCACGTACCCACGGCTCTGCAGGTCCGTGACCGGCCGGCTCCTTATGGGGTTGCCGTGCGTTGCCGAAAACGTGCTCATGTCGTCCACTCGAGACACGCTCATGAGTTGGGGTCGGAGATCGTGGCTGTATCGCCGAATGGAAAACCGGTATGGTCGGCTGGAGCCCGTCAGCACCGCCGCGGTGAGCGCCTTGCGAGCCTCCCGCCAAAGCCGGTCCGTGGGCTCGCCCGAGTCGTACTCCAAGTCGCAACGACTATCACTCGTCACGAGCAGGCCACTTAGGAGGACAGCCGCCGTACTCGCCTCGAGCACCACCTCGATCGTCTGTCATCGACCCAACTCGAAGACGTCCGACGCTGAATCAGCGAAACCGATGCGCTCGGACTTCAGGTGGAACGTCCCAGACTCCGAAGAGTGCAAGCGGAATCCACCGGCGCCGTCCGTCAACCCTCGGGTAACGGGACGCCCACCCTCGTCGATCAACCAAACGATCGCCCCCTCGACCCCGCGTCTCGTGTCCTGCTCGACGAGCCGTCCGGCTACGGCCTGTGAGGCAAGTTGAGCCGGGACTAGAAGAGCGATACAGGTGCTACAGAGCGCCATCAGCTTCGGAGCCAGGCGCGACCGGTCGGTCAACGGATATAGCCCTTCGTCCAAATGACCACCGCGCCACATGGACTCCGTGACCCCGCCATCCATACCGGTAGACCGGCCTGGCCGGGATACACCTCGATCGCAGCGACGTTGAGGATGCTCACCGAAGACGACCAGCCCGTACCCCTACGGTTGCGACCGCCAGTCTGCACCACCTGGCCATTGATCGCGACGCTCATAAGGCAGGGCACGCCACGCGTCGAGAAGACCTCGAAACCGTCCAAGTCGTCCCGAACCACTACCTCCCACGGTCAAGCCCCGGAAGAGGTCATCCAGCTGATGGAGGGAGGCCCGGCTTCCTTACGAGGTCCAGCGGATTCAGCGTATGTCCGAACCCCATCGCCTCCCGCCTGTAGAATCCCGTCTGTGCCAGAGATAGGTTCTGCCCTTCGACAATCGCCGTGAGCGGGTCCAGCAAGATTGGACTCGGCTGCAGTCGTAGTTCGGCCAAGCCGTCCTGTCCGGGGCCGAGCTCGAAGACGTCGGACATGGCCGGTTTGTAGCCGATCCGGGTTGCCCGAAGCCGGTACGAACCCGCATCAGGCAGGCGGATGACGAACCGCCCACGTAGGTCCGTAAGGTACTCACTCACAACGCTGTCGTTCTCGGCCACCAAGGCCACGCCCGCCGTCTCGATCGGAACACTCCACTCATCGTCCACGACCGTCCCCTCGATGGTCTGAGACGCGGCGGTCATCGGGACGAAAAGGAGCGTCAGCAGTAGTCCGGCTGCCAACAGAGTTGGACCTCGCATACTCACCGCCTTCTGCTCAGAAACCGACCAATGATCAGGCGCGTCTCTGCAACCAGGGCAAGATATATGCCGACTACCTCATCGCAGCATACACCCTGAGCGTACGATCAACGGGCCCCGATATGACCCATTACAGGAGCTTCCTCTCACTTTTACACACAACTCGGGACTTGACCCAGTGACACCCCGGGCCGTCCCAATGAGGACAACACCCAATCCCGACTCGAGCCTGCACCTCACCATAGACACAGCCACCCCACAAGGCCAGGGAAGGACGGCGCCGCCTACATAGTGGACTGTAAACACAAAAGAGCCCACAACCCGAAATGGGCTGCGGGCTCACATGTAAGCTGGCAGCGACGTACTCTCCCACCGAGTCACCTCGGCAGTACCATCCGCGCGGCAGGGCTTAACGGCCGTGTTCGAGATGGGAACGGGTGTATCCCCTGCGCAATAACCACCAGCAAATAACTGATCCGGCCGTGTATCGCGGCGCAGGGCGGTGTCAGCTCTCGTCGCACTCCCTGCGGCGTACCATTAAGGTACGCCTCAGTCGTGCTCCTCGGCTTCCTACCCCTGCATCCACGCTACACAGCCTCAGAACAGGTGTGTGGCGTGATCGCAAAGACGGCGCGGACAAACAAGCATCAGGGTAGAGAGAGAATCCATAAAGACCTTTGGAAATCGTCCAAGGGTGTGTTGGTTTGGGGTGAGGATTCAGTTCAAACCTCCTGAAGGGAGGAAGGAACTGGTCAAGCCACTCGGGCAATTAGTACGGCTCGGCTACACATGTTGCCACGCTTCCACCTGCCGCCTATCAACGTGCTAGTCTCGCACGGCCCTTCTGAGAACTTGCGTTCTGGGAGTGCTCATCTTGGAGGGGGCTTCCCCCTTAGATGCTTTCAGCGGTTATCCCTTCCCGACGTCGCTACCCGGCAATGCTCCTGGCGGAACAACCGGTACACGAGGGGTCAGTCCATCCCGGTCCTCTCGTACTAGGGACAGCTCTCCTCAACACTCCAACGCCCACGACGGATACAGACCGAACTGTCTCACGACGTTCTAAACCCAGCTCATGTACCACTTTAACGGGCGAACAGCCCGACCCTTGGGACCTTCTCCAGCCCCAGGATGTGATAAGCCGACATCGAGGTGCCAAACCGCCCCGTCGATGTGAACTCTCGGGGGCGATAAGCCTGTTATCCCCGGCGTACCTTTTATCCGTTGAGCGATGGCCCTTCCATTCGGAACCACCGGATCACTAAGGCCTACTTTCGTACCTGCTCGATCCGTCGATCTCGCAGTCAAGCTCCCTTCTGCCTTTACACTCTTCGCGCGATTACCGACCGCGCTGAGGGAACCTTTGCGCGCCTCCGTTACATTTTGGGAGGCGACCGCCCCAGTCAAACTACCCGCCTGCCACGGTCCCCGAGGAGGATTCACTCCCC